>NZ_FOTR01000001.1 GCF_900114645.1 Gracilibacillus orientalis
TCAATTTCAAACGGTATTGGTGAACTATCTAATTCATAGCCAGCAATTGTTTCTGTCTCAACCAACTGATAATTACCTGGTTTGAGATCCTCTATCAATAGAATACCATTTTCATCGGTTACGAGATTTTCCTGAAGCGTTTCTCCCTCGGCATTTTGTAGCTCAAAGACCACACCTTCTAAGTTGTTGCCATCTTCACCTATTTTCGTTAATTCAACAGAACCGGTTGTTAGGCTATTTTCTACCTCCATTGAAAGCATTTCTTGTTGATCAAATGCTATTTCAAATTCAATAGGTGTCGCATCTAACTGATAACCAAAAGGAGCTTCCGTTTCGATGAATGCGTAATTCCCTGGTTTCAAATCCTCGACAACTAGTATTCCCTCTTCGTTGGTGGTAAGGCCTGTTTCTAGTTCTTCGCCCTCCCCATCAACTAAGGTGAATACGGCACCTTCAAGGGTTTCTCCTTCTTCACCTACTTTGGTTAATTCTACAGAACCTGTACTTAATGGATTCTCAAAACTAACTTCTGTCACTTCTGTTGGACCGAATTCAATTTCAAATTCTATTGGTGTATTGTCTAACTCATAACCCGCAATTGTTTCTGTTTCAACTAGCTGATAGTTACCTGGTTTCAGATCTTCTATGAGAAGAACACCATTTTCATCGGTAGCTAAATTTTCCTGAAGCGTTTCTCCTTCAGCATCTTGTAGTTCAAAGACCACACCTTCTAAGTTGTTACCATCTTCACCTGTTTTCGTTAATTCAACAGAACCAGTAACATATTCATTTTCCTTCGTTAATTCGATTTGTTCTTGTTGAGCAAACTCTATCTCAAACGGAATAGGTGTCTCATCCAATTGGTAACCTTCAGGTGCTTGCGTTTCTACAAATTCATAAGTTCCTGGCAGAAGATCCTCTACAAGAAGAATGCCATTTTCATCAGTAGTTAATCCCGTTTCTATTTCTAGACCTGCTTCATTTAATAGGGTAAACTGTGCTCCTTGTAAAGTTTCACCTTCTTCCCCTATCTTCGTTAACTGTACAGAGTTATTTAAATCCATATATACGCCTACTCGAAGTGGTTCGACTGGTTGTCCATGATCAGTAGCCATTGCAAATGAATTCCATGCTGCTCGTTGCTCAGGATCTATGGTAGAATCTAATACTTCCATGTCAACCTCAGATGCTTCAGGAGCCTGCATTGTAAATTCAATCATCAAATCTTGGCCTTCCAACCAATCTACATCTTCTTTCATTTCAATTTTAAAAGAATGAATAGAAGACCAATCCGTTACTTCTGCCTCAGTCATCCAATCAGGCGCTTCTGCACCGGGTGGATTGGAAAGTTGTGTTGTCGTATCTGGATAGTCCGTATGTCTTATCAAGTCATCTCTTTCAGGATTTTTAGCAGTGCTATAAAACACATCTACTTTATCCTGCCACTCTGCAGGTAACACGATAGAGTCCGTCATGATAGGTGTAAACATACTACCTCTATTCACATTATCTGTAATACCTAAATCACCAACTGATGGTAACACATCCATTAAGGTCATTTGGGAAATGTCATCACCAGTCGTGTTCGTGAATTTTAACTGATAATCAATTTGACCACCGGGAATAGTTTGGCCGAAATAAGTAAATTCTTCATCTAGCTCACCTTTTACTAATTTTTCCGTTTCCAAATTGTACTCGCCACGAATGGAATAAACATTACCAGATTTTAATCTCGGCTCCTCTGTATCACCGTTTTGATTCAAGTCTTCTTCATCTGTTTGCAAGGTTGTATCGGTGATCGCAGAACCAGTACTGTCAGGAACAAGCAAGTCACTTTCTCCAGAAAACCCATAAACATCAAATAATAATGTATTAGGCGCTGCTTCTGAAATATTCACATCTAATTCTGCATATAAACCGTTCCCAACTCGTAATAAGTCATCGTTCCAGGTTACTTTTACTAATTGACGCCCACTGTTATTATAATCATCACTGAGAATTTCATAGTTTCCTCCTTGAGCAGAGGAAGTTTCTATGCTTGAACGTCCATCACCGTCAATATAATCCGGATTTGAATCATCCTTTAATGTAACACCTGCAGGTAATAATACAGCTGTCTCTAAAGGTCCATCCATTGCTCTACTCGAACTATCAATATTATTTAAATTGATTCTCATCCGATTATCGCCAGAAGTAACTTCGCCTCCATGGTGTTCTAATAATTCGATACCAACATATGCTGTTGGTGGAGGAGAAGTTGGTGTATCCGTAATTTGAGCTGTTCTAGGACCAGCAATATGATTTAAATCTTCTTCATCATAATGGTGATCAAAACTATCGCCATTACCATCTACACCAAAAACATTGAATTCGTTTCTTACTTCACCAGTGTAACCAGAGACAACTTCAAAGAAATATTGTGGGTTCCCGACATTCAACATTCCTGAAGGAGCATAAGTAAAATCATATTTAATCATACTCACTTCATCATCTTCCGCTAATCCTAGATCTGATCTTGTATAGATTGTGTCGATATCTGCATCTTCAACCAATAGCTCTTCCGTTCCGTTCACAACCGCTAAAATATTAAATACCGGATCATTTTCTAACGGAACATCTTTTGGATGATCTGCATTTGGTCTATAAATAAAACCACCAGGCGTTTTTAATTCTTTAAAAAGCAAATTAGGATCAATATCGTATGAAGTAGTATACTGCTCGAAATCTCCATACTCACTTTCAGGTAACGGGGCAATACCATGTCGAAAACCTAATAACGCATCATCATATACAACAGGATTCGGGTTTTTCGTCTGATTATTTCCAAAATTACCCTGACCATCTGATGGTCCGATGTGATTCGGTACATACCAATTCCCCTCAATATCACCAGAAGCTGAGTCAGAATCTACAATATCAATAAAGTCAAAGGCTTCAATCGTTTCCGTTGAATCATCAATAAACGGAATATCAGCGCTGACATCATTTTGTTGTGTAGTATCTTCGGTCCCTTCATCTACCGTTAATAATACTTCGATTGTTGTAGCAAACAATTCTGAATCAGCTTGCTCTTGTTCGTTTAATGTTGATACATCAAATGTCCAAGTTAAGCTATTACCGTCTTCTTGTGGCTCTGGTCCAGTTATAGTAGAATCATAGCTTAGACCATCAGGTAATGTATCGGTAATGCTAATTTCGCCATTTTCATCTAAATACATTTGTCCAGTGGAATTTTTAGGTATATCTAATTTGATTTCCCATAACGTAGTTGAACCTGGATAAGCTAAATTCAAATCACTATCAACTACTTCTTTAAAGTTTTTAGAAATATCCATAGGACTAGAAGTATTGATAGCAACCATTGCATCATCTGAAATATTTGCTTGTTGATCTGCCTCAAACGCCGCATTAGCAGTTAATTCAGCACCATCCGGTGATATGCCATTTAATGTATCCACTTCTATTTCTGTTTCATATGTTCTCCCAGTCTGAAGAGAATCAAATTGGTATGTTAATGTATGTTCTTCTTCATCATAAACTGGCGTTACACCACTAATTGTAAGTTCATCTACATTTTGTGTGAATTCCGTATAAGACGTAATAGGTAAATCTACTTTTATTTCAGCATTAGTATAATTAGTGGTAGAACCAGTTAATTTTAATACCAAATTATAACTGGCTTCATTACCAGATAAAGTGGTACTTCGAACAGGAGAAATATCAATATCAGCATTTAAATTACCAGCCATGGGTGTAATAATACCCGATGGTTCGGTGGAATTTTGTTGAATCTCTGTATCATTATTTTCTTCTGTTCCTTCTTCTTGAGTCGAACTTTCTTGTTCCTCAAGATTTTTTGTCTCTTCTTGATTTATTTCTGATTCTTCAACTTGCTCGTCTACTTGTTCATCATTTGTTTCTTTTATCTCATTACTTTCTGGGTCATTAATAGTAAAATGAAACTCTTCAAGACTATCATCACTCTCTCCCACTTTAATGGAAGTTTGATTAGGTAATTGAGATAACACTACATCGAAATTAGTTGTAATTGGTTCCTCTTCTATGTCTCGTTCAATTAATATAGTATTATCTTCTTTAGAATACGTGAAGTCAACGCTTTCATCATTCTGTTCATTTGTGAGCTTTTCCTCGTATGAGGATTCCTCTGGTAAAACGAATGTGATTACTTCTGATTCGGTATTTTCATTGATAATGTTAAACGTTGCTTGTTCAGTAGTGGAATCTGGATCTAGCGTTACTTCAATACCTTGTGTACTTGAGCCTGATGAATTTCCAAGAAGGATTGTTTGTCCCCATTGTGTGAATACAAGGACAAAAGTCATCATCAGCAAACAGAATTTTTTCAAAGAGTAACCCTCCTAGTTGTTACAGAACTAATCACTTTAGTTGATTTTGATGAAAAGTTCCTGTACTCTATTATAGTTGAAACAATGGTTCCCCCTGCGCAAACATTCTATTTAACTATCCTCCTTCGCAGTAAAAAGATTATAGTTTTGCACTTCCAATATTATTCCTTATAACTAAACTATTTCTTAACAATATATGACAAATAGTTCCATAGTTCTGGTGAAAACGTTATCTTTTTGTGTTTTGTTGTAAAATTTTAGGTTTTTATCTAGTTTTTTGGTAGCGTAAAATAGGTGGGATTAATTGTAAAATGATTAAATAAGACCATTGGTAAATAGTGTATAACTTTGACATGACTAACGTTCCCCAACTCTGTCTTATAACTGACCAGATTGAGGAATTGTTAAGAAATTTTCATATATTCATTTATACGTTACAAAAACTACCCAAACACATCAGAGCACGATGAAATTCGATAGTTTCCCTTCTTCGTTATTTTATTGAATTACTTCTAGTTCTACACGAACAAATTCTTCTAACTTCACCCATATTATTCACCTTACATAGCGTTATCACTTGTCTAACACCTCCACCAATTCATATAACATTGTATAATGGATTCAGGAATTACTATCACTATTTCCTACCAATCCCATATACAGGTGGTGTTTAACGTGAAATTAAAAACTTTTCCAGAATCAGTTTATTATTATTACAAGGAATGGCAAGAATACAACATGAATTTACATGAACATCGTGCGATCGAAATTATGTATGTAATCAAAGGAAAGTGTAAGGTGGAGATAGATAATAAAATTGTTGAACTACGTAAAAATCAATATATATTTATCCATAGTAATGTCCCACACCGGTTAATTGTAGAAAAAAAACATCCCTGTCGAATGTTGAATGTAGAATTTGAGTGGAGAAAAGATAGAAATCATTTTACAAATATTAATACTTTAATGAAGCATGATGAAAGATTAATGGAGATGTTTTTGGATGATGAAAAGTATTTTGTTTTAAAAGATGTCGATTATGTTTACAATCATTTACGCTCACTTGTTTTAGAACTGGACCATAAAATACCCGGAAATGAGTTAATTATAGATATTTTATTTATTCAATTATTAACCTCCGTGGCCAAAAATAGAACAGATCAAAAGGAACATATAAATGCAGCAAATGAGTATTTCATTAATCAAGTACTTGCTTACATCCATGAAAATTATGATTATGAAATAAAAGTACAAGATTTAGCAAAAGTCGTACATTTGCACCCGAGCTACTTGCACCGTATCTTTAAGCAATCTATGAAAATAACCATTACCGAATATATAACAAAGCTACGGATTGAAAAAGCAAAGATGCTGTTGGTAAATACAGAGATACCAGTAACGGAAATATCAAACTATGTGGGGATTAATACTAGTCAATATTTCAGCAATATATTCAAAAAATTCACTGGTTTATCCCCTTCTAAATATAGAGAGTACTTTCAAGATTTAAAAAGTTAGAATTTTATACAACTCTCCATTTTAATTGTCAGAAAAATGAAAGCGCTATTATTTAATCGGTGTTATATTTAGGTTAAACACATAGCAGGGAGGGATTTACCATCAATTTCAAAATTCCCCTTATCAGGAAAACAGTGTTGATTTTACAAGGGGTTAATAAGTGACATAGAATCCGTCCAAGAATTTCCGAATATCGCAGTAATCTTTACGAATAGACAATAAACTAAGTTAGAAATTTGTAAAGACATCCGGCATGGTGATTTCTAAAATAAAGTGGAGGTGCGAAAATGAAAAAATATCTTTTGTTATTATTGATTATTTTCATATCAGTTGGTTGCTCATCAAATGATAGTTCAAGTAGCGAGTCTAATGGATCAAGCGATAATGGTGACGGAACAACCTTAGAAGTCTGGTGGAATGTTGATCAAGGTGAAGATCGTAGCGGCTATTACGATGCAATTGAAAAATATCAAGAACTAAACCAAGAAGTGAATATTAATGTACAAGTACTACCATATGAACAGCTAAAACAAAAATTAACTACATCATCAGCAAATGGCAATCCGCCAGATATCGCTCAAGGATTAGCCGAATGGATGGCAGATCTTAATTCCATGGGCACACTACATCATTTAACGGATTTTGTTAATGAATGGGACGAAAAAGATAGTGTACCTCAAGCAGTGTGGGATAGTGTAACAATGAATGAAGAAATTGTCGCTTTTCCTAGTTATATTGGAACAAGAGCCAGAATGTATCATGAAGATATTATCAATGAAGCTGATGTTGCGTTACCTGAAACTTGGGAGGACCTTTTAACTGTTGGTAAGGAATTAAAAGAAGCTGGGATAGAGAATCCGTTCGGAATTAGTGCTACTTCAGCACGAGCACCTCAAGAACTAGCAGTTTATATGTGGTCAAACAACCTTGAAATTGCAGAGGAGATTAGTGACGGAGCATACCAGAACACTTGGCAAGAAGACGAAAGCCAATTAGAAAGAGCAACAGAAGTTTTCCAATTCTATAAAGATATGCTTGAACAAGGTATCATCTCACAAAATCAAACTAGTTGGGGTTATCAAGAACTAGATCAAAACTTTGCACAAGGAAGAGTGGCCATTACGCAAAATGGTCCTTGGATTCAAGGATATGAAGAAGAGCAACCTGAAGGCATGGAGGATGTTAGGGTTGATGGTGTACCTCCATACAATGAAACTCCTGCTACATTCCTGGAGGTTGCACAATGGTATGTTTTCGAAGATTCTGATCAAAAAGAAGCCGCTTTAGAATTTTTAAAATGGATGGGTTCTAAAGAAGGGCAAAGCATCTATGCTAAGGGGAACCGAACAATTCGCAACGATATGGATTCAGAAGGTGAATGGAATGTTGCCTTCACAGAAATCGCTGAACATGGAAGATCATGGCCAGCTGTACCAATGGGAGGTATCATTGATGCCATGACAGAATCTATTCAAAAAGTTTTATTAGGTGACACTACACCAGAAGAAACAGCTATATGGCTATCTGATCAAATTAACCAATCGCTTGAAGAAAATAATCTGCTAAGCGAATAACATGACAGATAGAATTCAGTTATCAAACTTAACTGAATTCTATCATTTCACTACTATGAAGGAGTGTTATAATGATCAGTTTTTTAAAAAAACATACAATAGCTTATGTTTTTATGTTGCCAGCTGTTGTCTTTTTAATTCTTTTACTATTAGTGCCCATTATCAATGTATTTATTAAGAGTTTTTATGAATCCAATTTACTCATTGTTGGGGACGATCTCTTTATTGGACTACAGAACTTTATCAATGTTATGCAAGACCCTCTCTTCTGGACAAACGTAAAAAATAGTATTGTCTATACCTTTGGATCGGTTGGTGGAGAATATGTTGTAGGTTTAGGGACAGCAATATTATTAAATCAGAATATTAAAGGAAGAGCATTTTTCAGAGGAGCTATGATTATTCCTTGGGTGGTACCAATCGTCGTTGCAGGTATGACTTGGAGATGGATGTTAAATCCAGACTATGGAATTATTAATGTTTTATTAATGAATATAGGAATTCTTGATCAAAGCATTAATTGGTTAGGAAGTGAAACAACGGCCATGTTTTCTGTAATTTGGGTCAATGTGTGGAGGAGCTTCCCCTTCTATACTATTTCTTTTTTAGCTGTATTACAAACCATCAATAAAAATGAACTAGAAGCAGCAGAAATAGATGGAGCCAACATGTTTCAAAAATTTTGGAATATTACATTCCCTAAATTAAAGGGTATCTCTATTATTTTAATAGTATTACATTTAATCTGGACATTTAATAATTTCGATTTCATTTGGATCCTCACGGAGGGTGGCCCATTAAATGCTACTGAAACTTTAGCTATTGCGACTTATAAAGAAGCTTTCATGAAATATCATTATGGAACTGCCTCAGCTATTTCCGTGCTAATGGTTGTCATTTTAATTGGGATGATGGCACTTTATTTCTGGTTACAAAATAAGCAAGAAGCAAAGGGTGATAATTAATGCATTTATCAAGAAAAACAAAGAAGAGATTATTGAGTACGGTAACTTACTTTTTTCTGTTAATTGCCAGTATTTATAGCTTATTTCCAATATTTTGGGCTTTTTTAACAGCGATCAAGCCGGCTGACGAGGTGAGATCTCCTACTCCAACACTGTTTACAGCAAATCCAACATTGGAAAATTTCCGATCTGTTTTATTTGAGACTCAATTTCCTCGTTATTTTTTAAATAGTGTCATTGTTTCGGTAGGAAGTGTATTATTGTCGATTTTTATCGGAGTGCTAGCGGCATATGCTCTGAGCCGACTAAGCAAATCTCCAGGTGTCAAAACACTCGGAGTTGGTATGCTATTAGCACAAATGGTACCTGTAGTATTATTAATGATCCCTTTATACCGAATCATGATGAATTTGGGTTTACTAGACTCATACACAGGCTTAATAATATCATATACAGTTTTTGCTGTACCTATTATTACATGGATGTTAAAAGGCTTTTTTGATACTATACCAATTGAAATCGAAGAGTCTGCCATGTTGGATGGATGTAATAAATTTTATTTAATTGTTCGCATCATGTTACCTTTATCTGTCCCTGCAATTGTTTCTGCTGGTATTTACGCACTAGTTCACGCATGGAGTGAATTTGTACTAACGTTCACATTTGTGTCAGACGATTCAATGAGGACTTTATCAACTGGTGTATTTAATTTTATGGGCTTATGGATTGTAGACTGGGGTCGTTTAATGGCAGCTGCTATATTAATTATTATACCGATTGCCATAGTTTTTACCTTTATTCAAAAATATTTAGTGAGTGGCCTTACTGCTGGTTCAACAAAAGGTTAGATGGAAAATTGTTTTTAGATAGAGACCAGAACAGAAGTACTCGAATTATGACAAAACACGAACATCAACTTGATGTTCGTGTTTTTGTTCCTGGGAAAAGTGTCATTCTTCCTTGGAATAATGAATATTTCCAAGGAACAGCAGCACTTTTCCCAGGAAGAGAAAGAGAATTCCCAGGAAGCGGTGCATTTTTCCAAGGAAGAGAACTAGAATTCCAAGGAAGAAGCAACAAGCCCACGAAAAAGAGCATTGGTTCCATCTTTAATCAGTGCCAAAAATAAAAGTAGACTTCCCTTTCCTTTTCGCTTCATACATAGCAGTGTCGGCCTTTTTTAATGCTATGTGGATATTTGTCGCATTATCTTCATTGATCATACATATTCCGATACTTGCAGAAATCAACACAGTAACAGGGAAATTGCTCCATTCCGATAAAACATCAATTATGTCGTTAGCAATATCTTCCAAAGTTTTGTTATTTTCCTTCGTAATCACAATGGCAAACTCATCCCCGCCAACTCGAGCTAATATATCATTACTTTCAATTTGCTTATTAATTCGACTGGCAACTTCTTTTAACACCAAATCGCCCACATCATGACCATATGTGTCATTAACTTCTTTAAAATTATCTAAGTCCAGTAACATGACTGCTTTTTTATTTTTCATTTTCGGGAAATTTTCATACAAATAATGTCTATTATGCAAGTTTGTTAAACTATCAATACTTGCTAATCTTTCAAGCTCTAGTACATAGGAAAATAGACGAGAGAATTTTTCAAGCGTCTCTTTATCCCTCTCTGAAAAGGATCCCGTTTCTGCGCCTACTACACAAAGAGTCCCAAACATTTCCCCATCTTTATAAAAAACAGGTACACCCATATAAGAGCCTACATTTGCTTTAGCTGTCAAAGCCAACTCACTCGTAACAGGATGTTTACTTATATCATTAATTATTAATGATTTTTGTTCACCAAGATAGATAAGCTGACAAAAGGATTCTTTAAGATCCATAGTAAAATTCCTAAACGCTTCTTGTTGGCTACCATCGTTTCCTAACATTTTCACTATCGAAAATGTTTCGTCTGTTGTTTTACCTAGATAAAGTTTTTTATCTTCAAATGATTGATTGACTAACTCTAGTAGATCCTGAACTACCTTTTCTTCCAATTAAATCACCTGCTTCCATCCATTGTTTTCTACCATAACTATTGTTACTTCTATATAATTCTTTTATAAATTACTAACCAGAGGATTCCTTACTCTTACTTATTCACTTATTATAACAAATTAACAAAAAGAAGATGCGACAATCCCTTTAAATCAGGGGGACATCTAGTTGATTATTTCCTTAAAATCCTAAGAAATCAACTTCTATTTTGCTAAACAGAAGAACAGATGTCCAAAATCAATGTCCGTCTTAATACTAATTACTATACGCTCTATTATGGTAAATTTTCAAACTACGTGCGAAAGGAGGTCATGTCCGATCCGAAGTTTCTGGCACAGTAAATATCATGGTTGTTCCCAAACCTGGTGTGCTATTAACATGCAGGCCTTTGCCATATAGCCCCTTTAAACGTTGCTCGGTATTGACTAGTCCAATACCTTTTTTTCGATCAGGTTGAATGTTGAAGATTTCATTAATCTTTTCTTCGTCCATACCAACACCGTCATCGGCCACGGAAATTTCCGTATAACCGTCTCCTTTAAGGATACGTATTGTTATGAGACCTCCACCGGATCGCTTTAACACACCGTGATTTACAGCATTTTCTACCAATGTTTGGATAGTTAAAGGCGGAATCATAACATCTTCCACTTCATCTACCTCCCAATTTATACGGAGTCGATCTTTAAATCGTTCTTTTTCAATATATAAATAAGACTCAACCAAATCTAGTTCATCTTTAAGAGGAAAGACCTTGTCTACGTTTTTTAGATAGAAACTACTCTGTAAAAAATGTGTGAAATTTTCAAGAAGACGGGTCATTCTCGACGTATCTATCTCACTCAATGAAACAATCGCATTCAGTGTATTAAACAAAAAGTGAGGACGAATTTGTGCTTGAAGCCATGCCGCTTCCATCTCTATCCGTTCATTGACGGATGCTTGTAAATTCGTTAAAGCTTGAACCCGAACATTTAACTCCACTGCATCGACTGGTTTGGTGACGTAATCATTTGCACCTGATAAAAACCCAGTATAGACATCCTCTTGGTTACTTCGTGCGGTTAAAAGAAGAATAGGCAGTTCAGATATGGAGAATTTCTCCCGAATAGAACCAGTTAAATCATACCCAGACATGTTCGGCATCATCACATCCGAAATAATTAAATCCCATTCCTGCCCTTCTAATTGTTTTAATGCTTCTTTTCCACTAGTAACGGTCTCTACCATATATTGATCTTTCGAAAGAATGTTCGTTAACACTTGTAAATTCACTGGATCATCATCGACAGCCAAAATTCTTGGTCTGTAAGAGACGGGAGTGTTCTTAATAAATGCTTTTATCATTGCATGATTCATAGCAATTGGTGTTTCTTTAATAGGAAATTCGCTCATATCCATTGGTGTAATTGTTGTTTTTTCTTCGCTCTCTTCAAAAGAGCCTTCCGCTAGAGGTAAGGTAAACGTAAATACGGAACCTTCACCCAAGACAGAACTTGCATTTATTTTCCCACCATGCATTTCCACTAACTGCCTGCAAATGTTGAGGCCGAGACCATGGCCACCTCCAATTGCTGTTATACTGGAATCACCTTGTTTATAGGCTTCAAAAATCGTACGTAGTGTTTTTTTATCCATTCCGATGCCTTGATCAGTAATATGAATTTGGGCTTTTCCCTCGTGTATCTCAGCTTCGATGGTAATGATGCCTTCATCGGTAAATTTCACCGCATTATGAAGAAGATTAAACAAAATTTGAATCAGCCGGTTTTTATCCGCTGCTACACCTGGAAAATCGCTCGGTATTCGGACCTCCATTTGGATATTTTTCTTTCCAATAAGAACTTTGAGCATATCTACAACAACGTTAGTGATACTTTGAAGGTCCAGACGCTCTTTTTGCAGGTGAATCCTATGTTCTTTCAAGCGGGTAATGTCTAATAAATCTTCCAAAGTCCGTGACATATGATGTCCAATTGTCAGTTGAAGTTTCAAATCACTTTGCGTTTTTTCATCCATCTGTTCAGGTCTGTTGTGCAAAATAGATTGCGCGATGTTAATAATGCCATGCAATGGATTCCGCAGTTCATGGGATGTATTGGCAAGAAAATCATCCTTTTGCTTAATTTCTTTTTGAAGTTCAACAGCAAGATCTTCATTTGAAGCATTTAGATCGATAAGTTGCTTGTTTTGCTGCTCTGTCTTCCGAACCGAATCTGCAAAGCCTTTACTCATCAAAATAACATGAATCATTACATAGGCACCAACCGCTGGCAACATCAATGGGAATGACTGATACCAATTCTGCCCTATCGCAAAGTCATTAAAAAACGCTAGAAATATGAGCCCCATTCCGATTAGATTTATTTTTGCATAGCGGTTGTTATTGCGAATACTCTTAGATATAACATAAATCACATAGAAAAAAGTAGGGATGGTTAGATAAAACACATTGAAAAATAGAGTTTGAAAAAATACAGGTTGTGTAAATAAGGTGATAACAATAAGCGATACATGTACAGCAACTAGCCCGTACATTATTTTCTTAGAAAACTCCTTTTCATGCCATTTCCATAATAAAATAACATAAAACATCGAAGTCGCCTCTGTTAAAATATATTCTAACCTAGTCCCCCAGAGCCAAGGCATGTCTAAAAATATCAACGTATAATAAAACGGAACAGAAAATAAAGCACGAACTGATATGAGCATAGCAAACAAGCCGAATATAAGAAACAAATGCTCCTGTCTGCGATACCAAGCAAATAAAACCATAAACAAACCTATGATAAATATACTGCCATTAATAAAAAGCGTGACGATCATCTTCGTATTAAATTTTTGAGCAACAACCGAGGCTTCCCCTAAATAAATCGAGTTCTCAAATCCACCTCGAATATGATCAAAGCTAGAAACTTGCATCGTAAGTAATACTTCATCCGATTGCGCAATAAAATAACCTGTTTCCGGAGCCATTTCAGCAGTATGTGAGGCTGAATTCTCTCCCACCACACCATTTTCAGAAATCTCTGTTTGATCAATATAAAGTGTATAAGCACTGTATTGATAGGGAATATAGATAGCTAATGTTTCCCCCACATATTCTTCAGGGATTTTGATTGTTGTGCTATATGTGCCAAATGAATTAACTTCCCCCGTTTGTGTCTCAAATGAATCTGGAAGTGTAACTGCTCTTCCATTTCCATTTATTAATTGTTCTTTCACTTCACCAGGAGTTAGCAATTTTTTTTCAAAGAAACTCCATTCTCCATCTAGATCTGTATAAAATTCATCCGTGTGAAACTCATTACTAAAATCAATTGCCCGCGATGAATCTATCTGTTCCGCGAAAATACTGCTATCATCTATCACCAATATCATGAATAAGGTAACGATAAAAACTAATAAGTATAGCTTATGTTTAAACTTCAACTGACTCTCCCCGCTTTTACTATCAGAGTTGCACCACGTACCGTCAATAAACTAATTCTATCATAATCACACTAATCAAACAGCCTTGAAATGACAACGAAAAAGCGTTTCCAAAAGAGAACGCTACTCGCGATTTATGACAAAACAAGGACATTAAGTTTGATGTTCGTTTTTGTTCCCCTTTTTCTAACCTTGCATAGAAAATCCCCTGCAAGGTTTTCATTCACCCAAAATAAAGTATGTATCCTATGAAATAAAATATAGCAAATGAAAAAAGTTGATTCATGATAGCCAATAGTACAACAGGACCTTCATATTTACGGGCTGCTGTAATGTTCGGAATCCACATTAATAAACTTGAAATTACAGCAAAAACTAATACTGATAGAAATTTCATTATGTTCAAATCACCTGTTAACGCATCAAGATATCTAGTTGCCAGAAGCGACGCAATAAACGCAAACAACATGACTAGTAGATTTGCTACATAAATATACCAGTATCTAACATGAGTTATAATGTAAAATTTTATATAGACTCCCAATCATAGAACTCCTTCAGTCTAATGTATTTTTAATATTACTATAACGTAGATTCGCATCGTAAGGGTACTTTAAACTCATGAACCAACAAGAATCAAAGCGAGATGCTGAGAAAAGTATTTCAATTTTATGCCTCTATTAATTATAAGCTGAGGCCACGTTAAAGACAATTAGCACCGAGATAAATTGGTGACAGCAGAGCTACTACCAAATTTATTATTGCATTAACAATTCTTCTATTTTTGCATGGTCTGTGGGTTGTCCTCATATGTTCCCGTGTTCCGATAGGTTAACTTAGAGCTTGTTAAACTTGATCTCCAAGCAAATTAATACTCTTCTATAACGGTTATTGTTACGATAGAACGGTAAGTTACTGAAGAAAGGAAATGAAGTATGACAAATATAAATATACCTGTTTCTGTCCTTAACCTAGTCCCGATTCGCAAGGGAAATGGACCGAAAGAAGCAATTGACCAAATGGTAGAACTAGCACAAGCTGTTGATGAAATGGGCTATGAAAGATATTGGATAGCCGAGCATCATAATACAACAACATTAGTTAGTTCAGCGACAACCATTTTAATGAAACATACACTTGACAATACTAAGAAGATTCGAGTTGGTTCAGGTGGTGTAATGCTTCCAAATCACGCACCATTAACAGTTGCCGAGCAATTTGGTACTATGGCAACGATATATCCAGATCGTTTAGATTTAGGATTAGGTAGAGCTCCGGGAACAGACCAGTTAACGGCAAGTGCCTTAAGAAGGTCTAAAGAGGATCCAGTCAATACGTTTCCAAAAGATGTACAATCATTATTAACCTATTTTGGTGCAGAAGAACAACAAGGATATGTCAAAGCATTTCCTGGCATTAACACAAATATTCCGATTTATATTCTTGGTTCATCACCTGATTCTGCTCATTTAGCAGCAAAACTGGGCTTACCTTATGTGTTTGCCTCTCATTTTGCACCAAGACACATGGAAGAGGCTATTTCTATTTATCGGAAAGAGTTTCAAGCATCCCAATATTTAAATAAACCATATATGATGGTTTGTCTGAACGTGATTGCAGCAGAAACAGATGAGGAAGCACAATTTGAATCAACTACCATGCAACAATTTTTCTTAAATGTGGTTCAAGGAGCAAAAACTCCATTAAGCCCTCCAGTGAAAAATATGGATGAGTTATGGACCATGCAAGAGAAGAACGTTGTTTCCTCTATGGCAAGTGCCGTACTGCAAGGTAGTAAAGAATCGATTCGCGAACAATTAACAAATTTCCAAGAGAAATACCAAGTAGATGAACTAATGGCCATTTCTTATATATATGATACAGAAAAACAAAAAAAATCTTATCAAATATTAAAAGAAGTGGTTGATGGTAACTAATAAAATCTAATCTTCATTAACAGGCGCAGAGTTGGAATGATAATTCCTTCCCTGCGCTCTTTTTAAACAATAACTTAACATCACAATTCCTAAATAAGTACCAAATTTACGTTTTGGTAACCTAATTTGGTACTTAACACAGTATTTAGTACCAAATTAAATTTTGATAGAGGAAAAATGGTACTTAAAGCTATTTTAAGTACTAAAAACATGGAATGTAGAGGCTATTTTGGTACTTATATAAAAAATGAATAGGTGATTACAAGCAATAAAATCATTTCAGTGAAGTCCTAATAAAGAAGCTCAATATTCTCTTTAATCGCACCTGAGCCAAATAAAAAATTGAAAGTATAATTCAACATGGTGAGGTGAATTACTTTATCTTCAAACGTGGGTACGTGGTTCTTTCTGCGGATTGTTTCTTCTCACGCGATGAGGAACAATTGGGACAAATGACAGCTCGATTTGGAATGGATAAGCAGCAATACGGGCATTCTTTATTAATCATCGAGTCTTATGGATGCTGATGTGGTTTCTTCCAGCGATTCATTTGCCTCACTACTAGAACCAATAAAAACAGAACCATTACCGAACCATTATTGCGTTGAATACTTATACATAAAACGAGAGAAACTCATTTTATCCCCCCTTTTTCCGATTTTAATGCAATTTCCCCTATCCATTGCCATTAATCTTTATTTTATCTTTACATTTTTTTGTTACTATTTGTTAGAATTAAAGCACTTAAAATACGGATAAAAGCAAAATATCTATAGGAGACATTTCAAATGAAAAAAACAATTTTAATAGTTGAAGATGAACATATTTTACGGGAAATAAGTAAAGATTATTTCTTAGATGCTGGGTGTGATGTTTTGGAAGCAAGGGATGGTACAGAGGCAATAGATTTATTTGAAAACTTCAGCGTTGACTTAATTATTTTAGACATTATGATGCCTAAGTTAGATGGATGGTCAGTCTGTAAAAGAATCCGTGAAAAGTCTGTTGTTCCTATCATTATATTGACAGCTCGATCAGATGAAGAAGATACATTATTAGGTTTTGAATTAGGTGCAGATGACTATGTCACAAAACCTTATAGCCCACGTGTATTATTGGCAAGAGCCAAACGATTACTGACATCTCATTCTCCCACTCCAAACAAAAACGAGCATACATTGACTAGTCAACATATTGAAGTAAATCTTCAATCTCATTCAGTAAAAGTTGATGGAAAACAAATAGCATTAACACATACTGAATTTGAAATATTAACGTATTTAATGATGAATAAAAATATTGTTATAACTAGGGAACAATTAATCAATCAAGTATGGGGATATGAGTATGATGGAGATGATCGAACAATCAATACACACATGCGAAATTTAAGAAATAAACTTGGGACAAGTGCAAAGCAAATTAAAACAATGGTACGAGCTGGCTATAAATTTGAGGAAAAATCATGAAAAATCGAATAGTAATGAAGTTATTCCTTTTAACATCAGGATTATGTTTGTTTATCATACTAGCTATATTTATCGGTCAAACTTTATTTTTTGAACGATTTTATGCCGAGAAAAAAGTCGACCAGTTAACCGAAGCTATTGCATCTTTTCGTCAAGAATATCTAAACATTGATGAGGAGGATAGGTTGCGACAATTGGAACAAGACTTTTACCAGGAGCACAATGCTTGGATTGTAGTGTTAGATGAAAATGGCAACATAAAAGGCACAGAAGACTATTTTATTGAACTAGACAGAGCATTTATATTTACAGATACAAGCAAAAGAAATACCGAAAGAAAATATATTGAAGATGAACCGATCAACATTCCTATTTATTATTTAATCAATCAGGAGGAGCTTATTGATCAAGAGAATATTCTCAATGAATATCCAACTGTTGAAGTTCAGGGCGTAAAGAAAGAAGATGTAATTTACCCTTTTCAATTGTTTTGGAGATCTGATGATACTATTGACAGCTTTTTTGATAGGCAAGGCTCCTATTCTTATACACTATGGGAAAATAAGCAACTCTTACAAGAAGCTGAAGAGTTTGATGAAGCTCCTCTTTCGATATATGGTCACGTCAAAGATATTCATATACCAGATGTAACACATAGTATACTTTCCAATCCAATATTGACCGACAAGCTAAAGGAATTTCAGATTAACCTTTTGTTAGATAATAACGTAGAGACAGAAGTACAGGATTTTGAGCAAGATAATATTCAATATAAGTTACTCGTCAATCCAGCAAAAAATAGCAATGGTGAAACGATTTATTTCTATACGTTAGCTTCCTTACAACCAGTAAATGAAGCCGTACAAATGATTAAAGAGTACTATATTTATATTGTTCTGTTTGCTGTAGCGTTAGTTTTGTTAGCTGCGTTTTACTATTCGAAAGGGATAGCAAGACCTTTATTACGTATAAATGATGCTACGAAAAGCATGAGAAATTTGGACTTCACCGAGAGAATTACCGTTCAATCAAAAGATGAAATTGGAGAACTTTCAAACAATATTAATTTTCTCTCAACAACATTGCAGTCCTATATTGATCAGCTGCAACAAGATGTTGAGATAGAAAGACAGTTGGAACAAACACGGAAGGATTTCATTGCAGGTGTATCACATGAATTGAAAACACCATTAAGTATTATGAAAAGCTGTATGGCAATTCTTCAAGACGGTGTTGCAACAGAGAAGAAAGACCATTATTTTAACGCGATGGAAAATGAAGTGAACCGCATGGATCGGCTGATTGCAGACATGCTCGAATTAGCAAAATACGAATCAGGAACATATAAGATCGAAATGAATGCCTTTTTCATTGATGAGTTAATTCGTTCGGTCTACAATCAACTATCATTAAAAGTAATCGATCAACAAATTGACGTAAATCTAAATCTTCATTCGGTAGAAGTAATTGCTAATCAAGATCGAGTGGAACAGGTTATTACAAATTTTCTTTCCAATGCGATTCAACATACACCTGACAAAGGGAAAATAGTAGTTACAACGCTTAGCGAAGAAGATAAGGTTAAGATCACTGTTGAAAACGAAGGAAGTCATATCGAAGAAGAACAACTAGAAAAAATTTGGGATCGTTTTTATCAAGGCGAAAAATCTCAACGTTCAAAACAAGGTACAGGTTTAGGGCTTGCCATTTCTAAAAATATATTAAAGTTGCATCATGTTCCTTTTGGCGTAATTAATACAAAAAAAGGAGTCTGTTTTTACTTTTACTTAAATAAAAAATAATAATCTTTTTGTGGATAAACCATTCCTTTAATACCTTTTGAAGTATTAAGGGAATGTTTTTTTTAGTTTGATTCAATCTTTAGCTTAAATACATTTTATCTTTATCTGATCTTTATTTTACTATACTAATCTATCAACAGAAGATAAACAACATAGAATTGAGGGTTTTTATATGAAGAAGATTAGTATTATTATCTACTTCGCTTTTCTAATTATTATTTCTGCCTGTCAAAGTGAAGAAGTTACGTATCAAATCGAACTTAAAGAGAATAACGAAATAATATCATCAGCAGGTAAACAACAATTGAATTCAGAAGATACAGGAAAAGGTGTTTACCTAACCTTTGATGATGGACCTACTTCTGTAACTAAGAATATTTTGGACACACTCAGTCAATTTAACGCCAAGGCAACGTTTTTTATGTTAGAGCCTGCAATGAGGAAGTATCCAGATGTAGTTAAACGAATCGCAGAAGACGGTCATGGTTTGGGAATACACGGTGTTACGCATGACGTAAATCAATTTTATACTTCGGAACAATCTGCTCTCGAAGAAATGATCACTGCTCAGGAAACCCTTCAAGATATTACCGACGTTCGTTCCAAATTGATCCGAACACCTTATGGAAGTATCCCTTATTTAACAGAATCTTATCGAGAAGTTTTAGATAGCAATGGATTTCATTTATGGGATTGGAATGTTGACAGTAGTGATTGGTCATTATCGGGGGATAAATATATAGATTCCATTGTGAATCAAATTGAAAATTTAGCTAGTGCAGAGGAAACCTCGATTGTTCTGATGCATGATCAAGAAGAGACTGCGAACCACTTGTCATTGCTATTAACCTATTTATCTGAAAACGGATTTCAAACAAAGAAAATCGGTGAAAACATCGAACCATATAACTTTAGCTGTTATGACCGTTGTCATTCACTGAACTCATCACAAAATTAAAATTACAAACAAGGAGCGAGTATTAAATGAAAAAATGGATTCGAATTTTTATATTATGTTTATTTGTAGGTATATTGTATTTTACCCTAACCGACAAACTAGAACCTGAAACATCCAATGAGACAGAAACTCCTAAGATTTCCTCAAAAGGAGAAAAATATAAAGTTGTCATTGACCCTGGACATGGCGGTGAAGATCCTGGTGCTATCGGTGCTAGTGGTTCATACGAAAAAGATTTTACATTAAGTCTAGCTAAAAAGATCTCATTTTTATTGGAAGATGAACCACAACTTGAGGCATACGTGACGAGAGAAGAAGATGTTTTTCTATCAGCAGAAGCTCGGGAAAGGCCTAATTTTGCCAATGACATAGGTGCCGATATATATATATCATTACATGGAAATACGTTTACAGACCCTTCTGTTTCTGGTACTGAATCATTTTATTACCATAAAAATTCGAAACGATTGGCGAATATAATACACAGACATGTTTCAGAAACAACAGGTTTTCAGAATCGTGGTGTGAAGAAAGAAAATTTTTTTGTGTTAAAAGATACTTCTATGCCTGCAGTTTTACTTGAAATAGGTTATTTAACGAACCCAGAAGAGGAAAAAATATTGCTAACAGAAGATTTTCAACAATCTGTGGCAGAAGCTATTAATGATGGAATCAAAGAATACTTAAAATAAAGGTAGAAATCATCTCAATATAATATTTGAAACTTCACAAAATTTTGTTCTTCTTGCTTGAGATGACTTTTGGACTTAATTGCTATGAGAGCGCAGAATTGAAATTGAATTTTCAGCCTGCGCTTTCTTTTTCAATAGAATTATTCATTTATTCTCTTTTGATGCATTCAAAAAAAGATACCAACCACAAAACCAAAGTGATTGGTATCCTTTATTTTCATTCTTAATTATTAGTAATTTTTGTTTTTTCGTCTTTCAAGTCTTGAATTAATGAACGAGTTGAAGAGATAAAAAACAAAATGAATGCTATTGTAAGTAACCCGAACCCAGTGTTATTAAAACTCAGAGTACCTAGTATTACTGATCCTATCATTGTAATAATACTTGTAACAATACTGACTTTGTTCATCATGATACGCAAGTCCTCCGAAACTCATATTAAACATCAATCTAATTAGCAACTTTCACAGTTTAATATAACAAAAAATGAAAAGGATAACAAAACTTTGAAAGTAAGGAGAGGATTACTATTTTTCAAAAAATAACACTTTTATTTGTAGCTGATCACTTCTGCATTCTTCAACAATTAGCGGTAAAGATAGGAAGAGTGAGTTAACTTCTATTTTTCCTTAATAATCTTCTGAAAAGTTTCTATTTTTTCGTCTAGTAGTTTACTATATTTTATAGTAGTCGGAGCTGTTAAACCATCTAAAAATCCTATATTTACCAATTCATCTCGCATCTGTTCTATTCGTTCTGAGAGCAATTTTAAATTAATATCATCTCGTTCACCCTTATTCATAGCTAAACAGCCCCTCGCCTATGATAAAAAATTTTTTTATTTACTTCTCACTTCAGGGATAATGTGAGAAATATGCTCTTCTATTTCTTCAGCACTTAATATTCCTTCTTTTATACAGAATAATCTCCAGAAATAATCCCAGGAAACATCGTTTAACTCTTTTCCTATTCATCCCCTGCTGTAATTTTATTTACAACAGGAATGCCATCTACGGTAGTAGAGAGTACAGGCTCTTTTGCCATAAGACCTCCAACTTTCCACTTATCCTTTACCTTACTCATTGAGTGAATTTCTTGGTTTATTTCCTGCTTTTACTTCCAAAATTGCTTTTGCTGTCATCAGACTAACGTTGTGATATACTTCATAAGTTTCTGCAGCAGTGTGTGGAGTTGTGATTACATTGTCCAACGTAAATAAAGGATTATCCTTACTTGTTGGCTCTTCCTCATAAACATCGATAGCTGCTGCGGCTAACTTCCCTTCATTCAACGCACGATATAATGCTTTTTCGTCTACTAAAGGGCCCCGTGACGTATTTACAAAGTAAGCTTCTGGTTTCATCTGACTAAATTTATCATCATCCATAAAATGGTGTGTATCATTTAATAATGGTAAATGCATGCTGACAACATCACATTTATTTAATATCTCTTCGTAATCGATAAATTGTACATTCAACTTTTTGGCAACATCTTCATTTGGAAATTTATCATAGGCATAAATATTTACATCAAACCCTTGTAATTTTCCCGCTATATTTTGGGCAATATTGCCAAATCCTAATAAACCGACACTTCTATTTTGCAGCTCCGTTCCCACAAAACGTTCCCAATTTCCTTGTCTAGTAGAAACGTGCAAATTTGATGTATTTCGTAATGCGTTTAAAATTAAATTAATAGTAAGTTCCGCTACAGCGTTGGAATTTAACCTTGGTGCATTTGTTACTTGGATGCCAAACTCCTTCGCTTTCTCAAGATCAATATTGTCAACGCCTACACCAAATCTGGAGATAACTTTTAACCGCGGAGCTAACCGAAACACCTCTTCATTCCAAGTATCTACTCCTGCTACGACAGCATCAATATCAGATACTACTTCTTGCAGTTCATTAAATGTCATCGGACGATCATGTGGATTTTCTACTACTTCACATCCGTTTTGTTCCAGTAATTGTTTAGCTTCGGCACATAATGTCGAATAATTCGTTGCTGTTACTAAGACCTTCATTTTCATTCCTCCAATTAATTATGGTAATAATAGATTGACCTGTGGTAAGAAAGCTACGATCACAAGTGCTAATATCATTAAGAAAAACATTGGTACAATGGCCTTACTCAACTCCCAGATAGATAATCTCGAGATTCCTATTCCAACGAACAAGCTTCCCCCGATTGGCGGTGTAATCAATGCAATCGCTAAGCTTACAACAAGAATGATCCCGAAGTGAATTGGATCGATTCCGATTTCCGTTGCAACCGGTAATAAGATAGGGGTAAGAATAATGATAGATGCAATAACATCCATAAATGTTCCAACAAACAATAGAAATAGGATGATTAACAATAATAAAACGGTTCGATTATCTGAAAGACTTGTTAGTGCTGTTGCTACCATTTCAGGTATATTTTCGATAGAAAGGATTCTACCAAAGAAAGTTGCGGTACCAGTAATGATTAAAATAACTGCTGTTGTTAATGACGATACTTTAAAAACATTGTACAATTTTGATAAATTTAACTCTCGATATACAAAGACACCAATGATCAAACCATACACTGTTGCCACTACGGCAGCTTCTGTTGGAGTAAAAACCCCACCATAAATACCACCAAGGATGATAACAGGCATAGCCAATGACCATGCTGCTTCTTTAAACTCGTTCCCTAACCGTTTAAAAGAAAAAGTTTCTACGTCTTTTTCATAATTATGAAGTTTTGAATAAAAGTAGCTATAAAGAATTAACAGTAATCCAACAATTAAACCGGGAATAATACCGGACAAAAACATATCTCCGATAGATGCTGAAGCTGATACACCGTAAATAACCATTGGAATACTTGGCGGGATGATAACCCCGATCGTACCTGCTGCTACAATAATTGCGGTAGCAAACTTCTTATCATAGCCGTGCTTAACCATTAGTGGAATAACCATGCCCCCAATTGCTGCAACCGTAGCTGGACCAGAACCAGAAATAGCAGCAAAAAAGATACATGTAATGACAGTAGCAATAGCTAGTCCACCGGTAATATTACCAACAAATATTTTGGCAAATCCGAACAATCGCTTTGATATACCACCCTGCGCCATTACTTCGCCAGCCAATATATAAAACGGTATAGCCATTAATGGAAAGGAATCAGCTGATGTTACTAAACCTTGCACTAAATATTGAGGTGATACAGAACCCGTGTAAAAAATAGTTACTAGACAAGCCAGACCAAGTGAAAAACCAATCGGAACTCTAACAAGCATAAAAATGATAAATGAAACAAATAACAATAATGCAGTCACTTTAACCCCCCCTTTTTTATAGCAATTCGTCCTCTTGTAATTCTGTAATGTCTCCATCTTTGATGACACGAATAATATTTTGAGTAACTCGTATTAACGTTAAAACCATACCAACTGGGACTGACAAATATACGTATATCATATTAATTCTCATTGCTGCACTTTTTTGCCCGAAGTTGGCTATTTGTTCGATCATAAAGTAGCTATAGTAAATAACGACAACAGCAAATAGACCAATCAGGATATAGGAAAGGATAATCATTATTTTCTTAACGGGAACAGGCACTAGGTCATATACAATATCTAAACAAATATGCCTCGATTTTTTAACACCATATGCGATACCTATATAGATAAGCCAAACAAAACAATATCTAGCTAATTCCTCAGACCATGCCAATGAATTATCAAAGATAAATCGCATACATATTTGTAAGGTAATGGAAGTCAATGAAATGATAAGTAACGTAACTAGAATCCATTCTTCAATATGTTGGTTCAATTTCTTTATAATGGTCATTTTTAGACCTCCTACTCAATCATGCTTTGAATCATTTGTAAGTCTTCGTTCTTCCTACAACATATTTTAAGAAAGAAGAATAGGAAGATCATAATACTTCCCATTCTTCTTTTTTATCTATTATTCACGAGAAGCTGCTAAGAATTTATCTACAATATCTGCGCCAATTTGGTCTTTGAATTCTTCATATACAGGCAATGTAATTTCTTGCATTTCCTCAAGCTGTTCTGGTGTGAACTCATAGACTTCCATACCTTCATCTTCCAATGCTTGTCTAGCAGTCACTTCTTCTTCTTGAGCTAGTTCTCTATTAGTATCGATGGCTGCACTTATCGCATCATCGAAGATAGTTTGCAGGTCATCAGGTAAAGAATCATAGAATTCATTATTTGTAATGACGACATTAGGTGCATAAACATGGTTGGTTACGGTTAAATACTTTTGTACTTCATAAAATTTATTAGCTAGAATTAATCCGAATGGATTTTCTTGACCATCCACTGTACCTTGTTGGAGGGCAGAATATAACTCTCCAAATGCTAGCGGTGTTGGATTGGCACCCAATAATTCCCATGCACTAATGTGTGTTTGATTTTGCATTGTTCTAATGGATAAATCATTAAAATCTTCAACAGATTCTATTGGTTGAAGATTGTTAGTTACGTTTCGGAATCCGTTTTCAAAATATCCAAGACCCTTAATGCCAGACTCTTCTAATAAATCTAAAATCATTTGACCTGGCTCTCCATCTAACACTTCATATGCAGTTTCGCGATTAGTAAAAAGGAAAGGCATATCCAAAATCGCAACAGAATCATTAAATCCACCTAATGCTGCAGGAGAAGGGGAAGCTAAATGTACTTCTCCCATCTGTATCGCTTCGATAATTTCTCTATCTTCACCAAGCTCTCCAGCTACATTTAAGTCTACTTTGAATCGACCATCAGATTTTTCTTCCAATTCCTCTTTTAGAAAGTTAAAGGTTTTTGTCAAAGAGTGTTCAGGGCCTACTGCTCCTCCAGCAATTCGTACTGTATACTGTTCTTGACCTTCTTGATCATTATCTCCAGCCGCACCACTTGAATCATTTGCTCCACATCCAACAACGAACAAAATTAGTGTGATAAATAAGACACCTTGAATTATTTTTTTCATTTTTAGCCCTCTTTTCATTTTTTATTTATATTAAGAAAAAACTCATTATCAATTTGCTCAAGTTGTATTTTTAATTTTTCAATTTCTTTATCATCAATATTGATATGAGGTGTTTTCATTTCACCTGCATCAACCCCACGTAATCGAAGACCCTCTTTGAAATATGACATATTGCTACCATTCTTTAATGCATTACAATATTTAGTTGCAATTCTTTGTAATGTTTTTGCTTTTTGGAGATCTCCCGCTTTGAATGCATTATATATCGCTACAAACGGTTCCGGATAAACACCAGAAATCCCTGAAACGGTACCTTCACATCCTAATGATAGAGCTGGCAAGAACAAGTGATCTGGACCAAATACTACGTCAAAATTACCTTTGTTTACTTCTAAATATTTACTTGTCAAAGTAAAATCCGGATAGCTGAATTTAATTCCAACAATGTTCTTACACTGTGCAGCAATCTTTTTCGTTACTTCAATGTTTAGCTCATTTGCAGCACATTGAGGAATACTATATAAGTAAATCGGGAAGTCTTCTGGTAAACTCCGCGAAATCTTCACATAAAATTGCTCCATTTCTTGATCATTCACACCAAAATAGATGGGTGTTACGACACCAATACCATCTGCTCCTATTTCATGTGCATGTTGTGCTAATTCTAATGTATTCTCAAAATTAACATCCCCAACATGGATATAAACAGTAACTCTATTGTTAGCGGTTTTTACAACTGTTTCTGCTATAGTTTTCCTTTGATCTACAGATAATTTAATCATTTCTCCTGTTGTTCCAAGTGGATATAAACAGTGAACACCTTTTTCAATTAAAAATTCTGTTAAGTTCGCCACTTTATTTAAGTTAACGCTTCCATCTTTGTTGAATGGAGTGACCATTGCAGTTGTTACACCATATAACTTTTTTTTCATTATAAAAATCTCCTCTATTATTGTTAAAGTTTCTCATTGTTCTTTATAAAATATTATTTCTTCTCAAAAACACTATCACCCCCTATTATAAAATATAAAACGATTTTGCTAAAACGTTATAGCTTTAGATATAAAAATGCTATATGCTAGCACTCAGCAACTTTTCCGTACGATTATATTTGTTTCATATTGTTCTTTAGTAGCTGTCTCAATCGTTTGGTTTATCTGACCTATCAACTGATTAACGCAGGCACCCGCCATTACTTCTACTGGTAGATGTACTGTAGTTAAGGATGGTGCAGTGTATGAGGTTTGCTCATCATTATCATGACCTATTATCTTCAAATCTTCTGGTATGCGTATTCCATATTCATGACATGCACTAAGAGCACCTACTGCCATTGGATCACTTAGAAAGAAAAGTGCTTCTGGTAATGAGTTGGTTTGTTTAATTAATGATTCCATTGCATCATAACCACCCTTCTCACTAAAATCGCCATACTTAACACATAAATTATTCATCCCCAAGGTATTTACACCTTCTAAAAACCCATCCTGTCTTAGAGAAACTGCTTGTGATGATAGATTTGGAACAACTATACCTACATTCTTTTGATTTTTCTCGTATAAAAATTCAGCAACATCTAAACCAGTTTTCTTTCCGTCTACATTAACGGTACTGTATTTATCTGATTTTCTCTGATACAAGACAATTGGCACTTTAAGATTAGAATCTTCTATATATCTCAAGTCTTCATCAGATGCATTAGCAATAATTGCTCCATTATACTTATTTCCTGTGTGTAGGCTCTCTACTTCACTTAGTTTCCCATTCTCATATGGTTGTATTAAAATTTCAAAAAGATTTTCTTTAAATAATGACTTATTTTGGATTCCTTTAAGGAACCTACTTATTAGTGATGCTCTTGTATCTAATGTCCATAAAATAGCTATGACAGGAACATTCTTTGATTCACTATTTCTCAAACGCCTTGCTGATATACTTGGGAGATAACCTAATTCTTTAGCGATTTTTAGTATTTTTTCTTGTGTTTTAGCTGCAATTCTCATATGGTCACCTTTACCATTTAGCACAAAAGAAACGGTACCAGGTGAAACCTCAGCTCTTTTAGCTATATCACGAATAGTTGCCATAATTATAACTCCTATTAATTCATTTTGCTATATCGTTTTAGCAATTCTTAATGTCTATTAATTTACTATATCTTCTTGCTATTGTCAACGCTTTCTTTCTATTTTTTGATTCTTTGAAGTTTATTTTTACCCTCATTTGGAACTGCCTGCTTTAATTTATGAGGACCATTTAGCCAATAGCGGGGGCTATTTCTATTTATCGGAAAGAGTTTCAAGCATCCCAATATTTAAATAAACCATATATGATGGTTTGTGTGAACGTGATTGCAGCAGAAACAACAGTGAAAGATATGGATGAGTTATGGACCATGCAAGAGAAGAGCGTCGTTTCCTCTATGGCAATTGCCGTACTGCTAGGTAGTAAAGAATCGATTCGCGAACAATTAACGAATTTCCAAGAGAAATACCAAGTAGATGAACTAATGGCCATTTCTTATATATATGATACAGAGAAACAAAAAAATTCTTATCAAATATTAAAAGAAGTGGTTGATTGATACATAATAAGATCTAATCTTCATTAACAAGCGCAGTCGGAATGATACTCCCTCCCCTGCGCTTTCTTTATGTAATAATAAATCCATCTCCTTACATAAATACAAAAAAGGAAGCCAATCACAAAACGAATGTGATTGGCTTCCTTTATTTTCTATCTTAATCTCTACTAAACAAATCCCTAGTAAAAGTCTTATCCGCTACATCCTTAAATCATCTGTCAATCGATTCACAACAATGACATCTGATATCTTTTTACACTCGTTAAAATCGTTCACCCACTCGTGAACCATAAAACTCTTCTTCATCCAATAATGGTTCATAGACAACAACATCTACACCTTTTGCCTTGATTCGTTTCATAACACCTTGAATGACAGATTGTCTAAAGTTATCAGAGTCTGAGACGGTAATACCGACAACAGACTAGAAGAATACTAATATTGATGGTTTGTAATTAGAAGCTTATCATTTCTACATGTTGCTGTTTTTATTGGCCCGTAAGTATAAAAAAAAGATCACACTTAAGGTCTCTTTCCCCAAACCGTTAAAATACCAGGGGAAAGTTCTGTAAAATCTTTATTAGACAGTATTTCCTCAGCTCTTTTCAAGGTATCCATATTAATACTCGGATCCTTCAATAACTCATCACGAAATTGATACCATGTCTTTTTCCAAAAAACGGATGAAGGAGACTGGTTGTCTAAAGAAGGTAAGTACGCTTCCATGCCAATGTTATGAAAGCCTGTATCACGTAATCGTTGCGGTACCGTAGGAGCCCATTCTATGTCACTACCAATTACCTCTTTTAATTTAGGCCACATTACAGACATTAATTTTCGATAAGGCTCATGATTAGAATTCTGTGTCGTTAAATCCAAACTATCAGACAAAATTATCCATCCACCAGGCTTAACCCATGAAGTAAGCTTTTTAAGAACTTCAGCACGGTTTCTTAAATGCATAAGGACCAATCTAGCATGGATCATGTCAAACATACCAAATGGATAACCTTCTTCATTCTGCGTAACATCATACTCAGCTATGCGTAGGTTCTCATACCTTTGACTAAGCGATTGCGTTTGAAGTTCACGTATATCTCGGTCAACTGCTACAACTTCTCCATTTCTCAACTCTGGTTGTTCTGCAAGCCATTTTGCTATACTGCCGTTACCTGCACCTACATCTAAATAACGTCCGCCTTCTATCAATCCTCGAGTTTTAAGGTAGGTAAAGCTTACATGATCGAAGGTTTCAGATATACTTTTGAGACGGTCACTTTCATCCTCATGATCCTGACTAAAAATCCCTACACCATACTGTTCCATTATTGTCATCCTTCCCCATAACTTTCGACTATCAGGCATATGGTTTTTTTGAATGATGTGATAACTCCTATTTTTAGTGATTATTAATCCTAACTTCCTGCTGTTTCGTTTTCAGGCACCTCCAACCATTTTTCATCATAAACAGAAAACCCATACTTGAAAAGTATCATAAAAAATAGTGTTGAAGATATTAAAATAATAAGCTAATTATAATTTAGTTAGTTAAATTTATTGATAATCGTAGGATTAAATGAAGTAACAAGTGAAAAATATATAAATGATTAAAAGAAAGTTAAATTAAGCATGAAAGAATATGAAGGAGCATGCAAAAGTGGCAAAGTCAATGAGACTTTCATTTATTGTGTAAATCATCCCTTCGATGGGTGATCATGATTTATTAATGACCCCTAAAAGGAGATTTCAAAATCTCTACAGTCCCTTTTGCGAGGGGTCCTAGAAATTCTCCAAGATCAAAGTTTATAGCTTTCTCATATTTGGTTGTTTTCTAGATCTTGCTCAATAAAAGTCATCATTTCACTTTTTAATGATTGTTGGTTGAACAGTACGTAAAGGTGGGGTGAATTATTTTATCTTCAAACGTGGGTACGTGGTTCTTTCTGCGGATTGTTTCTTCTCAAGTGATGAGGAACAATTGGGACAAATGACAGCTCTATTAGGAATGGACAAGCAGCAATACGGGCATTCTTTATTAGTCATCGAGTCTGATGGATGTTGATGTGGTTTCTTCCAGCGATTCATTTGCCTCACTACTAGAAAAACGACAAATAAAATGATAAGAAACCGTATCGATGTCGAGATAAACAATCCATAATTAATCGTTATTGCCCCAGCTTCCTTTGCCTCTGCTAAAGAAGAATACGTTCTTCCACTAAGACTTATATGTAAGTTTTCTATATTCATCCTGGAATACACCAGCCCGATAGGCGGAAGCAGAATATCTCGAACCAAAGAATCTACAAAGCTACTTAAAGCAGCACCCAGTACCACACCAATCCCCATATCAATCGCACTACCCCGCATCATAAACTGCCGAAACTCTTGAAATATTCCCATTCAAAATGCCCCCTCCTTACATATAGATATGAAAGACAGGGACTAGCTATGCAACAAAGGGACGGTTCTCTTGTTTTAGTTCAAGTGCCTTTGCATCCGTCCCTTACAATCTTCATCATCTTGAATTGTTTCACACGGATAGAGGAAGTGAGTTTAAGAACCAACTTATTGATCAGGCATTAGAAACGTTTGGAATCGATCGTTCATTAAGCGAAAGAGGCAACAATTTAAATCAATTAAATTAATCTAATTGTCTCCTAGCAATATAAGCAGCGCCTATTGCTCCTGCTTTATTTTTCAATTGTGCCAGTTTTATCTTTGTTTGTGATGCTGCTTTGTCGTTGACATTTTTGGTAATATTCTTTATAAATGGTTCCATAGATTCTGAGACGCCACCACCTATAATAACGTATTCTGGATTTAATAAATTCACCATATTTACAATTTGCACCGTCAATAAATTGATAAATTGATTAATAACAGTAAAACCAGGCTCTTTCCTATTCCAATAGTGCTGAAACAAATGATATGGATCACCGTACTTACTTAACGCTGTACCAGATAATTGATCTTCTAGAGCACCAAAACCATTTGTATTTCGGCTATCAGACAATGATGAAATATTAAATCCTACCTCACCTGCAAAGCCTTTTGCACCTGTAACAAGATGACCATTTATTATAATCCCACAACCTAGACCTGTTCCGATTGCGATAAACAGGATATTATTACTTTTCTTATCAAGAGCAGTACTTTCCCCTAAAGCTGCAAAATTCACATCATTGTCTACCCAAATAGGAAATTCGAATGTCGTAGCTAAAATTTCTTTTAAAGGAACATTTGTCCATGTTAAGGAATACGCATCTAAGACCAAGCCGTTTTCACGATCTACAATACTGGGAACGCCAACCCCCATTCCGGTAATTTCATGTAAAGAGACAGGAGATTTATCTATAAAAGTACAAATCCACTCGATCAAGTCATCTATTTCAGAGTATGTATTAACTTTTCTTTCATAAACGATCTTGCCAGACAGATCTGATATGATTCCATAAATTTTTGTACCACCTATATCCAAACCTATTGTATACATTATTTATCGACCTACTCATTATTTATTCTATTACTAACGCATCATTTTATGCTATTATACTTAGTTCTGCTGCTTTAAAAGTATGCTCTTGAGTCATGGCTATTGCATTACACCTTTCATAGATTTTTAATCACAAATGTACGATCTATAGGTGACACCAGGTTCACTTTAACAACTTTCATTTGATTATTAAATTCACTCTTAGCCAATTGAGACTGCCAATGTTCATGTCCTCCTGATTCAATTTGCATCGTGTTCTTGCCTTGTGAAATCTCGAGAATACCGTCTTTCCAAAAATAATGGTGATCATCCATATTTTCCATTCCATCACCACTCAATTTTGCCTCAGCACTAAAAATAAATTCTACTTGATAAAAAACGTCTTTTAATTGATCTGTACAAAGTTGCAATTCCCAATTTTCATCATAGTGGTTCACCTTCACTTCTACATGATGTTTTTGATTATGGGTGACTTTCCTATTTTGATGAGGTAATAAATACCAAACACTTGTTTCTCCTTGATCAGGTACATCTGTACTAGGCAATGGTCCTGTATATCCTTTTTCTAACTCTTGCTTTAAATAATAACTGTTATCTCTTTTTTCAAGAGAGTAAAACTCAATAATCCCAGGTGAAAAACTGGAGGAAATTTTCACTCCCAAAAGTTTGACATCACCGTTGTGCAAAGAAAATAAAGAAGTATTCCCTCCCATAATTGTGGCACTCACATCATGATTGCGATACCTGACAACAGGTGCACCAAAAGAAGTATGCATACTACTATGTTCAATTTTGGAATGGTGTCCAACGCTCTTCATCTTCTCCAAATTGTTCTGTAATGGATAATTTCCATTAATGAATCTTTCATATGTGGTTGGTAATGGTTGTGATTTTATATTGATATTCTGAATTTCCGGGTACATTAAATAACCGAGCATGACATGGTTGTTGACTGGTCCAAGATCTTCCATACTTTCTAATGAAAGATCTGCCATAGCCATGTACAAGCCATTATCATCTTTAAGCGCCATTAATCTATAAATTAAATGGTAAGGCGATAAATCATATGTATTCGCTAAATCTTGTCGTCCCGAATAATCCGTTACTATCTCCCCATTTGGTTGAACAAGATATAGCATCATATCTAAATTTTTCCGGACGTACTCCAGAATATATGGTTTATCTAATATAGTCGCAGTATGATACAAACAGATATTACTGACCGTATTGTAGATTCCGTTACTTCTTTCTGTCCACTCACCATCTTCCGTAATATCAATACCTTCTCGTAACCATGCTTCCGCTCTGTCTATCAAGGCTTTTTCTTTAAAAACAGTATAAAGTTGTGCTAAAGCAGACGTTAGTACCCATCTGTGATTTGGTGTATGGCAACCACCTGTTAACATAGCGGGAATCGTTCGTTTTAAAAAAAATTCCACTTTGTCTGACATTGCTTTTTCTTCTTTCGATTTAAGAAACTTATAAACTTGACTTAAACCAGTTACTAAAAAGGCGGTATCAGGAGGTGAATGATAGTTCGTCCAGCCAGGTGATATTGTTCCATCTTCATGCTGTTGATCAAGCATATAATTTAATGCGAAATGTATTTTATCTTCGAGTTCAGCATTTTTAAAATACTTCGAGCGACTGTTTAGATACGAACAGACCCAAGTCGCTATTACGCTCCCTGTGCCAGTATGAGTAGGAGTTGGTATTCCTGTTTTTTGATCAATAATACCTCCAAAATATCTGCTTTCTTGATCCAAAATTTGCTGTTTCCAAAAGTAGTCTGTTGCTTTATCATTTATATAAATAATTTTCTCCAATTTATTTCTACCTCCTTTTGTAAACCAATGAGGTGCTATTATCCTTTAATCCCAGAAGTAGCACCTGTATCCATAATATATCTTTGGAAAACGATAAAGATAATAATCATAGGTACTAAGGAAATAATAGAAGATGATAGCAGTAATACCCAATCAATATTATCCGCCCCTACGATGCTTCGCAAGGCAATTTGCACTGTATACTTATTAGGATCACTTAAAACAATCAATGGCCAAATATAGTCATTCCATCTCCATTGAAAAGAGAAAATAGCCAAGGTAATAGCCACAGGCTTCGCAATCGGAAGCATTAACTGAAAGAAAATTTTCCCTTCATTCGCCCCATCAATTCGAGCAGATTCAAGCAAGTCATTCGGAACGGTCATGAAATATTGTCTAAACATAAAGATACCCGTAGCCGTACTAATGGATGGTATGACTAAACCTGCTAAACTATCATAAAGGTTCAGATTAAGAATTACAGAAAAAGTTGGATTCATAATAACTTCTGTCGGTAACATAGTTGTTGCTAACATACAGATCAGAAAGGCATTAAGCCATTTATAATTATATTTCGCTAATGCAAAGCCACATGAAGCGCTCGCTAATACTGTCAAAACGGTTGTCACCACAGCAACAATCAACGTATTGATGAAATACTTAATGAATTCCATCGTTTGCCATGAATAAGCATACCCGTCTAATGTTGGGTTATCAGGAAAAATTTTTAATGGATAGGAGAACAACTCATTTCCTGGTTTTAATGAACTTAATAAAAGCCATACAATCGGAAACAAATACATAAGAGCTATTATAAATAATGCAGCGGTTAACATAGTTGTTGCAAATTTATCATTTAACTTACTATTCATTTGCCTTACCACCCTTCGCAAAACGGAACTGTAACAAAGAGAATACTAATAGTATTACAAATAGAACCATGGAAGCAGCACTAGCGTATCCTACTCTCATCTGGTCAAAGCCGGTTTCATAAATATATTGCACGATAAAAGTAGTATCTGTACCTGGTCCACCATTAGTTAGTGATTGAACCATTGGAAACTCTTTCATTAAATTAAATACCGCCAATAATATAACTAAAAATGATGTTGAGCGAATCGACGGCAATGTAACATGCCAAAATTTTTGCCAACCTGATCCCCCATCTACATCTGCTGCTTCGTAGAGTGATCTAGGGATACTAATAATAGCACCTATAAAAATGAGCATATTAAAAGCTGTTCCCGCCCAAGCGGTAGCAAAAAGAACCACTATAAATGCAAAATCACCATTTGACGACCACGGTATTGGGTTGCCACCAATTGCCTGGATGACAAAATTCACAAATCCAAAGCTTTCTCCAAACATCCATCTCCACAACACACCAACAACAATTGGTGAAACTAACCATGGGAAAAAGAATATTATTTTCGCAATATTTTTTCCTTTTGTATGATTACTAGTTAACATCACTGACACAAATAAAGAAGTAATGTACACAAGTGGTACGCCTATCAATGTGTATAAAAATGTTCTAGACATCGCTTTGTAGAAGCTTGGATCCTGAAAAAGGTTAATGTAATTCTCTAGTCCGATAAATGTAGCAACATTTCCGTTGTATTCTGTTAATGAGTAATAAACACCCAATAAAGCAGGCCAAGCAAAAAATAACAAAAACAAAACTAAGTTTGCTGCTACAAAAATAAAAGCCCATTTTTTATTTGTATCTTTCATTTAGAATTCCCCCTCCTACTCGCAGAAAATTTTATTGTATTGTTTTTTTGGAATAGCGACCATATAAAGTGAGACTTCCATTAACAGGATGCTACTGTTCGTTTACCCCCACCTAACTTCTTTGCTTATGCCAAAATATTGAAGTGGGGATATTATGGACGGTTACGCCGTGAACAAATGGTCGCTATTCCTATAGAAAATTATTCTATATATGCTTCTGTCATCTGTGATTTTACATTCTCGACAGCTTGCTCAACAGCTTGTTCATCATTCAGTGCATTAATCATTTCTTCAGCTAATACACTACCTAAAGCTCTTTGAGAAACTAATTGCTTTCTTACTAATTCGTTTCTCTGTTGACTAGCAATTGGATCCGTTGCTGCAATTTCATCTTGATAAATTTCATATGCTTCTGGTGCTTTTTCATACTCCACTTCTGCATCTGTTGTTACAGGTAAATACCCGCCATGAGTTGCAAGTTCTTCGTAATTTTCTTTTTGGTATAACCAATCGATAAATTCTTTAGCTTGCTCTTCTTGACCAGACCCTTCAAACCCAACTAAATAGTTACCTCCAAGATTTGTTGCACGAACTTCTTCATAAGGCATATAAACGGATTGCCATTCAAAATCAGTAATATTGGTTGCAAAATCTGAAATCTGCCATGAACCTGACATATAAGCTGCTACTCTTCCACTCTTGAACATAGAAGAAGCATCTTCTCCTGCCGTCCAAACCGCTTTTGGCATGATGGTGTTATCATTTAATTCTACAAAACGTTGCAAAGCTTCTGTTGTTTCTTCATTTGTAGTATACTCGTCACCTTCTTGGTAAAAGCCCTTACTTCCATGCTGATACAAGAAAGCGTTTAATCTGTGTTCAGAATTATCCATTACCATTCCATATTGAGCATCCGTATTTTTAGTAACCGTTTCGATTGCATTGACAAATTCTTCCCATGTCCAAATATTATCTTCACTAGTTGGATACTCAACTCCAGCTTCTTCAAACAAGTCTTTATTAATAAACATTCCGACAGCAGTTAAATCTAGTGGTGGCGCTACTAATTCATCTTCTACAGTGATACCCATTTCAGCTCGTACATTATTTGCTTCCGCAACATCCGTTAGATCCATTAATTTACCTTGCCATGCAGGATTAAAACCAGTGATACGTGCTAGAGCTGGAGGTTCTTCAGCTCTCATCATATTTGTTATTTTAGTAACCATATCATCATAAGGGACATCTACAACTTCTATTTCTGTTCCGGTTTCCTCTGTATATTTTTCTGCCATTGTTGTTAATGCAGCTCCTTCCACTTTGTCGCCTGAAACATAAAATTGCATTTTTTCCCCTGAGGACCCAGAACCCGAATCATTACCTTCAGCAGAATCGCCGCTACCGGAACCGCTTTCACTTCCTGAACAAGCAACTAAAGTGGCAAATAAGATAGCGATAAGTATAAATAAAAGCTTTTTCACAATTAACCTCTCCTTTTTTAATCTTTTTGTAAGGGTTATCATTTTTTTCTAAAATAAAAGGGTTTTAATCCCTCCAATCAATATTTCAAACACAAAATAGTTAAGCGCTTTCTTTAATTATAATATCAACTTAACCAGTGTATTTCAAGTGTTTTTCATCATTTTTTATAAAACACACTCTTTTTTACAGATTCCTCTTGATAAAAACGGGATCTGCAGTACTTATTAACCAATTTTTAGATTAAGCGCTTCATTATTTGCTTATTTTTATACAAAAATAAAATGCTTGAATGGAGATACTCAAGCATTTTATTTATTGTACGTTGGGTAATAGTTTTACAAAATAATATCAGACTCGTTCCTCACTTAAGACCCTAGTGGTATCCCGTTGCATTAATTCAGGGTTATACAAAATCCGTTCTGAACCTGAATACTTATTATTAATGGAGTCAATTATGACGTCTACAACCTTCTTCCCCATCTCTTCAATAGGTTGTGCAATCGTTGTTAAGCCTGGTACAGAAGTAGTTGCTAATATCGTATTGTCAAAACCCATTAATGAAAGGTCTTCCGGAATATTTATACCTCGCTCTCTGGCACCTTGCAGGACACCAATTGCTAATAAATCATTACAAGCAAAAATAGCGGACGGCAAATTTCCATTATTAATAATGGTTTGTAAAACCTTTTTCCCATTCGCTAATGAAGCATTTGTAGTTATAACCATATCGTCTGTAAAAGTGTAACCATGTGATTCATATGCTTCTCGAAACCCATAGACACGCATCTTACTACTCAATCTATTCTCATTAATAAGTGCAATCTTTTGGTGACCCAATTCCAACAAATGATTAGCGGCATCATAACCACCCGAAAAATCATCAACAGCTACAGAGGTTACTCCTGCCATACCTGCTTCCTGTGTTAACATTACTAAAGGGATACTAGCACTTTTAATACCTTTTAATAAGTTTTTATCATTAAATGAGGAAGCAATGATAAAGCCATCTACTTGTTTTCTCCTCAATAATTCTAAATACTTCTTTTCTTTTTCGAGACTTTCATCTGTACTGCACATAATCACACTTAATCCTTTTTCATGTGCACGATCTTCTATTGTCCTTGCTATTTCAGAAAAAAAAGGATTAGAAATATCCGGAACCAATAATCCTAAAGTCTCGGTTTTTTTCCCGGTTAACGCTGATGCCATCATACTCGGATAATAATTAAGTTCTTCCATAACTGAGAGCACTCGTTCTCTAGTTGCTTGGCGCATATTACCGGTACTGTTTATCACCTTTGATACCGTTGCAATGGAGACCCCAGCTTTTTCCGCGACATCATATATGGTAACTTTCATACTCCACCTACTCTCTTAAGATGTATATCGGATAAGCAAACTATATCTAAATAAATTTACAACATGATTTTATCAATATAATGAAATAAAATCATGCTGTAAATCCTCATACATCTTTGTTGTGTATATTATTTGCTTATATTCCTGCCTTTTCTTGTATATAATTCCTAGCAATAATTGCATATTCTAAAGGATTTGCCTTCGCAGGGTCTTGTTCTGCTTCCACGATAAACCAACCTTTGTAATCGCTGTCAGAAAGCACACTAAAAATAGACTTAAAATCATAGGACCCATCACCAGGGACTGTAAAAACCCCTGCTTTGACAGCCTGTAAAAAACTTAATTGATCTTTTCTTACCATTTCGGCTACCGTATCTCGGACATCTTTTAAATGAACATGTTTAATACGATCTATATATTTTTTTAAAACAAAGACAGGATCCTCTCCAGAAAAGTAGAGGTGTCCCGTGTCAAACAGCAGATAAACCAATTGTTCATCTGTATTTGCCATTAACCTATCAATTTCTTCGGCAGTTTGTACACCTGTACCCATATGGTGATGATACACCAATTTCATATCTTTTTCTTTCGCTAATTCACCTAGTTTATTTAACCCTTTCGATAATTTTACCCATTCTTCCTCATTAAATTCTGGTTTATGTTTAAATAACGGCTCGTCAATATTGCCCTGAATGCTCTTTCCTTGTTCTGACACAACAATAACCTTTGCACCCATTTCAGATAGGAAGTCACGATGCTTGATGAATGCAATTGCTGTTTCTTCATACGGTTGAGTAGTTAAAAATGCACTAAACCATGCACTTGCTATGGATAACTTTCTTAATTGCAATGCCTTTTTCAAATCTTCGACATTGTTCGGATATTTATTACCGACTTCTGTTCCTGAAAAACCTGAAAGTGCCATTTCACTTATGCATTGTTCAAATGTTATTTCACCACCCAATTCCGGCATATCATCATTTGTCCATCCAATTGGCGCAATACCTAATTGAATATTTTCTTTCGATAGCATACGCTCACTCCTTTTCTATTACTATTTGATTGTACACACTTTTTTCAAATATAGTTAGTTATCCTATTCTACTTATATCTCATGCATTTCAACCGTGCGTTTCTCTACCCATGCTTTTTTTGCAGCAATTGCCAATTTCTGAGCCTGTAATCCATCTTCGCCTGTACAGGATAGTGACGTATTATCTAGTATTGATTGTGCGAACTCTTCAATCTCTTTCTCAAAAGCAATTTTATATCTGTCTAAAAAGAAATACTTTGGATGGTCTATGGTAACCGCTTCATTTGTTGCTATTTTCACATTAGACTTCCGCTCATTTTCTGCAAGCATTACACCATCTTCACCGAAAACTTCTATTCTCTGGTCATAGCCATATACTGCTTTTCTACTATTATCAATCGTTGCCAAAGTACCATCTTCGAATGTAAGTGTAATAATAGCCGTATCCACATCATTATATTTTTCAAATACAGGATCAACTAAGTTACTCGCTACAACCGAAACAGATTTCACTTCACTATTGGACAAATACCGCACCATGTCAAAGTCGTGAATCGTCATATCAAAAAACATACCACCAGAAGACTTAATATAGGCTTCATTTGGCGGTTCTGGATCCCGTGAAGTAATTTTTATCATATGTGTATTTCCGATTTTTCCATCATTTATGAGTTGATGGATTTTACTGAAATGTGTATCAAACCGACGATTAAAACCGATCTGCAGCTTCACGCCCGCTTCTTTTACCTTACTTAATGCTTGTTCTGTTTCTTCCAGGCTAAAGCTTATCGGTTTTTCACAAAAGATATGCTTACCCGCTTCTGCACATTGTGAAATATAGTGACAATGAGTATCCGTAGACGAACAAATAAAGATAGCATCGATCTCTGCATTATTTAATAAAACAGATACATCCTCTGTTATAACGGGTACATATTTTTCTAAATTAGTTCCTTTTAAGTGTGTAACATTTATATCACAAATACCTTTTAATTCAATTTGAGAGGAGCGTAGGATATTATTCGCATGTAATTGTCCAATTCTTCCTGCTCCAATGATTCCAACCTTAGCGTTCTGCATATGCATACTCCTTTACTTTACTCTATATTAAATTGCAAACATTTTTATTATTGAGAAAGCGCTTAACTTAATGATAATACCTTTTGTTCGTCTAGTCAATGAATTAAAGTGAAATAATACACAAAAAATTAAAAGGACTATCTTTATCAGAACACCACTGAACATATTTTTTTGCATCTTATAAAAGTCTTGTCTTTTAGCTAGTGCCGAAGTTTTACTTATACTTTGTACATTCAAAATTTCACTTCGTCGAGTTACTCCATCGCTAGTATTTTATACTTTGCTAACATAAAAAAAGAACAGCATCTATATGATACTGTTCCTTTTGATTAATTAGACTCTGTTAGCAGATCCAAATAACCTCATTTTCTCTTGAACTACTTGTGTTATCGCATCCATACCAGGTCCTAATATATCGGGCGGACTGAATAGTTTGGTATCATTTGTTAAGATGTTTCTTACAGTTTCTGCCCATGTTTTATTAGATTCTGTATTCACATTTATCTTAGCGTGTCCATACTCAATTGCTTGAATGATTTGGTGATCTGGTATGCCTGATCCACCGTGTAAGGCTAGAGGAATATCTATCCCTTCCGATATTTCCTTCATCAAATCAAAAGCAAATTTCGGTTCTCCTTTATATTCGCCGTGTACGGATCCTAACGCTGCAGCCAAAGCATCCACTTTAGTTTCTTCTACTATTCGAAAACATTCACTAGGATCTGCATATTTGATGCCACCTACAACTCCATCTTCTGTTCCACCAACTGATCCTATTTCCGCTTCCACTGATACACCAAATTTTCTGGCATATTCGACTACTTCTTGCGTCATTTTAATATTTTCTTCTATAGGATATTTAGAACCATCTATCATCACAGAACTGTAACCAGCATCAATTGCTCTTTTACATTGTTCTACCGTAAAGCCATGGTCTAAATGGAGAGCCACTGGAACAGTAATTTGCATTTCTTCCACTATTGTTCTGGTTGTACTGGCTATAAGCTTTAGACCACCAAGATAATCTACAATTCTATCAGTCGATGCTATAATAACAGGTGACCTCTCTTTTTCCGCTGCTTGAAGTATAGCTGTGACCCACTGAAAGCTGTTAATATTAAATTGTCCTACCGCATAGTGGTTTTTTTTGGCTTCTACTATCATGTCTTTCATCGAGACAAGCATATTATAACAACTCTTTTCTATCGTTTACATATAATCAATATTTAATATTGTTTAGCATGTTGATTAAGAACTTTCGCACGTTCCTCAGATGCCTTTGTGACCTTAACATCATTAGCTACTTCTGCAACACCAACATTCCACCAGCTCTCATATCCATCTGTCATTGTTTTCGGCAGAATTTTCATCTCGATCAGTGTTGAATGAGGTTGACGTTTTGCATCGATAATTGCTTCTTTTAATTCTTCTATAGAGTGAGCACGATATACTTTTGCACCGTATGCTTCACCTATTTTTGCATAATCGATGTTTAAAATTTCATTATTGACGTCGCGGAATTCGGTTTGGTAACTGCCACTGCCATTTGACATCTGTAAATTATTGATACAGCCAAACCCTGCATTATCAAAAAGCATGATATTTATTTTTTGGTTGTATTGAATGGCTGTTACGAATTCAGAATGTAATAAAAGAAAACTGCCATCACCAACCATGGAATAGACCTCTTTGTATGGTTCTGCTATCTTGGCTCCTAAGGCACCTGAAACTTCATACCCCATACAGGAATATCCATATTCGACATTATACGTATTAGGAGTCTTAGCTTTCCACATTCGCTGCATGTCTCCTGGTAGTGACCCAGAGGAAGTAACCACTACACTTTCAGGATCTATCGTATGGTTAATTGTTGCTAACGCAGCTGTTTGGGTCAAATTTGATTGAAAGGCTTCCGCATATTCATTTAATATTTCTTGATTAAAATGATCCTTCACTTCTGGATCAAAAGTGGTCTTATTAAATGCAATATTTCCTAAACGAGCTAGCTCTTGGTTCCACTGTGTTTTCCAATCTTTTATTTGTTCTCCAAATTCAGATTGATAGTCATCTAATCCAAGCAAAATTTTTTCGAGTGTGGCCTTGGCATCTGCCACTACTTGGAAACCATCTAACTTATAAGCATGCATTCTACTAACATTGATATTTAAAAACTTTGCCTCTTCTAAATTAAAAGCGGTTTTAGATGAAGTAGAGAAATCTGTATACCTTGTTCCGACACCGATAATTAAATCGGCTTGCTTAGCTGCTTTATTGGCAGCAAGCGTACCCGTCACGCCAAGACCTCCTAAATTATTATCAAAGGTCGATTCTACTGTTGCTTTTCCTGCTTGTGTTTCGACTAGTGGAATATCGTATTGCTCAGAGAGCTGGATTAGGGACTCTCTCGCTTGAGAATATTTAGCACCACCGCCAATTAAAATTAAAGGCTTTTTGCTGGATTTTATCAGAGATATAGCACCTTCTAACTCGCGCGATGTAGGTTCTTTTCGATCAAGATAATGCACTCTTTTTTCAAAAAAGGAACCATCATAGTCATAGGCTTCTCCTTCAACATCTTGAGCGATCGAAATGGTGACAGGGCCTGCTTTTGCAGGGTCTGTCAGTACGTCAAAGGCACGAATCATACTAGACATTAATTGCTCTGGACGAACAACACGATCCCAATAACGAGAGACTGCTTTTAAAGCATCATTTGTAGTAATGTTGGAACTAGTTTCATGCTCCACTTGCTGCAGCACAGGATCAGGTTGTTTGGAGGCAAAAGTATCACCAGGCAAAAATAATACTGGAATATTATTCGCTAAAGCGGTACCAGCTGCTGCTGTTAAATTTGCTGAACCGGGACCGATCGACGTTGTAACCGCAAATATCTTTTGACGTAATTTCTGTTTACTATAAGCAATAGCAGCATGTGCCATCCCTTGTTCATTTTTACCTTGATATATGTTTAATTGATTACTCTCTTGTTCCAGTGCCTGACCGATACCTAGTACATTACCGTGTCCAAAAATAGTAAAGACTCCTTCGACAAACGGAAATTCTTCACCATCTACATGAATATATTGATTATTCAAAAAACGTACTAAGGCTTGTGCAGTCGTTAGTCGAATTGTTTTACCCATTACACTACTTCCTTTCTACATTAATCAACCGATTGATCTTTGATTAATTGTTCAATTTCAGATACAGTTGGCATTGCTTCAGAAGAGCTATGTTTACTCACGACAATTGCTGCCGATGCACCTCCAAATTTAAGCGCTGTTTCGATATCCTTGCCATTCATAAGAGCATATAAGAAAGCGGAAGCATAGGAATCACCTGCGCCAAACGTTTTCAAAACCTGTGTTTTATATGCCTTGCCATGGTGGATACTACCTGTTTTTTCATAGGCATAAGATCCGTCTACTCCGTGTTTAATAACAACAAGTTCTGCCTCGTACTGGAACAGGTTGTTGACGGTTTCTTGATTGTCACCTTCTGTTTGTCTGTTTTCCATAACATCGTACTCATCTCTTGTCGCAATTACTATATCCGCCTGCTCTGCAATAGCAGAATAATAAATCGAGACTTCTTCTTGTGATTTCCATGTATATGGACGATAATCCAGTTCAAAGATAACTTTTACATCATTTTTGCGAGCAAGACTTACCGCTTTAAAAACTGCTTCCCGTGAAGGACTTTTAGCCAATGCTGTACCTGACACAAGCAGTACCTTAGATTGCTTAATATAGCTCTCATCAACTTCTGTTGGGTCTAAATATAAATCTGCTACATTATCACGGTACATTAAGATACTACACTCTTCAGGACTTAAGATCTCGGTAAAAGCAAGGCCTGCCTTACGTCCTTCTGTGTCAAATACCATATTTGAGGTATCGACACCTTTTTCCGACATATATTGTTTAATAAAATTCCCATGTTGATCTTCAGGAATCTTTCCAATAAAGCCTGTTTTCAGTCCTAATTTCGCACTTCCGATCGCTATATTAGCAGGAGATCCGCCGACATATTTGGTAAATGTCATCGTTTTTTCCATCGGTCGGTGGTATTCATTCGCATTTAGATCGATACAAGCACGACCTATTGCAATAATGTCGTACTTTTTATCAGTATTAAATGTAATCGCCATCATTATTGTCTCCTTTTATTATTATTGTCTATCTATAATCCATTCATGATCTGCTTCATTATGAAATTTCCAAACTCGTTTTGGGCCCGCCATCACGTTCAAATAATAGGATGTATAACCATCTGGAACCCCGACAGGATGATAACCAGAAGGTACGAGTACAACATTTTTATTTTCAACAGCCATTGTTTCATCAATACTTCTGTCTTCTGTATAAACTCTTTGGAAAACAAATCCTTGGGCTGGATTCATTTCATGATAATACGTTTCTTCTAGCATTGATTCATTTGGAAGGTTATCTTGATCATGCTTGTGTGGAGGATAACTGGACCAATTTCCTGATGCCGTGAAGACCTCTACTACTAGAACACTATTTGCAGTTGGATCAGAGTCAGGTAAGATATTATGAACAAGACGCTGATTATTGTATTTACCACGCTTCTCTATCTGGTTATCTTCTGCTTTAATCAAACGCGTTGGTAACGGATTTTCTGAAGGTGCATAACACAAAGCGACTCTAGCATCTGTATCAGCTTGAATCTCCATCTTTTTATCATTTGAGATGTACACACTATCTGTTGGGGTCTTTTCAAAAACACTTTCTCTTCTTCCGATTCCTTCAAACCTTTGTTCTCCATCAGAAACTGTAACCTTACCAGTTAAGGCAACTATGCAGCATTCTAGATCGGTAAGACACTCATTAATACTGGCACCAGACTTCAGTTCAACTGTCTTAAATGATACATATTGAAGATTAGAATTTGCTTTTGTTACATCATGAAGAAGTGTAACACCGTTATCTAAAGTTTTATCATTTGGCTTTCTTAGTAACTCTGACATACTAAAACCTCCATATGTGGAATGAGCTTGCATCAGATCATTACAATCTGTGCAAGCTACTATATATTTACTCGAATTCTGGTTCAGGATAACGCGCAGTCACTACTTTTTTACGCGTATAAAAATCAATACTGTCTTTCCCATTAGCATGCAATGTACCAAAGAAAGAAGACTTCCACCCTGAGAATGGGAAAAATGCCATTGGTGCTGGCACTCCCAAATTTACACCAATCATCCCAGCATCAATATTCTCACGGAAATAACGAACAGATAGTGCACTTGTCGTAAAGATACAAGCACCATTAGCAAATTCTGATTGGTTAGCTGTTTCCACGGCTTCTTTTAAATTTTTCACTCTGATTACTGATAAAACGGGAGCAAAAATTTCATCTTTCCATATCGTCATATCTGTTTTTACATTCTCAAAAATAGTAGGTCCTACGAAAAAGCCATCATCCGGCTGTTCTTGTCGACCATCGCGAATTAATGTCGCCCCTTCTTCTAAGCCTTTTTCAATATACTTTAATGTTCGCTCTTTCGCTTCTTCTCGTATCACTGGACCTAAAAACACACCGTCATCAAGACCATTTCCCATTTTAATACTGTCAGCAGACTCTTTTAATTTTGCTACAAATGCATCCGCTATATCATCTTCAACCGTTACAACTGCACATGCCATACACCGCTCACCCGCTGAACCAAATGCTGCACTGATAACATCTCTAGCAGCAAGATCTAAATCAGCGTCTTTGAGAACCGTTGTATGGTTTTTTGCACCTGTTAGTGCTTGTACTCTCTTGAGATTCTCACTTCCTCGTTTATATACGTATTCCCCTACTGACCTAGATCCTACAAATGAAACTGCTTTCACTATTGGGTGATTTAAAATCCCATTTACCACATCATGAGCACCGTGGACAATATTGAATACACCTTTCGGTAGACCTGCTTCATGTAATAATTCCGCTAATTTCTCTGCTAAAAGAGGAGCCTTTTCTGATGGTTTTAAAATAAAAGCATTCCCTACTGCTATTGCCATTGGATACATCCAGCATGGCACCATCATCGGAAAGTTAAATGGTGAGATCCCACCGACAACACCAATCGGATAGCGGTAATTAGCAGCTTCAATATCAGTTGCAATTGAAGCAAGAGAATCGCCCATGATTAACGTTGGAGCACCACTAGCAAATTCTACATTTTCAATTCCACGTTGTACTTCTCCAAGTGCTTCTTTTTTACTTTTACCATTCTCTTTGGTAATTAACTCTGCTAACTCTTCTGTATGATCTAGTAAAATATTTTGATATTTAAATAGAATACGAGCCCGTTTCGAAACGGGTACCTTTTTCCATTGCTCATATGCTTTTTGTGCAGATTGCGATGCTTCTTCAAAATCTTCACTTGTCGAAATAGGCACCTCTGCTATAACTTCTTTCGTTGCAGGATTGTATACTTTTTCATACGTTTCTGTCTTACTTTCAACCCACTCACCATTAATAAAATTTTTAAGTTTTCTGGCCATTTTTCATCCTCCTATTTGCTCCACTACAAGCATTCAAAAAAAGTTGTAGGATTTTGATTCTATATCTTAAACGATAGTATATCACAAATACTTTCATAAGTTAATAAAAACATGATAAAAAGTTAACAAAAAGATGACCATTAAAAACTTATATATTTGTTTCACATGGGGTAAATAATCTGTTTTTTAATTTCTGATGTGGTATCTAAATAATTCTTTGGAGGCTCTTGATCTGTAATAATATAATCAATTTCATCAAAATATCCATAAGTTGTTATCGAGTATCGATCAAATTTGCTGTTGTCTGCTAGTACAAAGATGGTTTCGCTTTTTTCCATTGCTTTTCTTTTAATCTGAGTTTCTAGTGGTGATGAATTAGTAAAGCCTTTATCAATTGATAATCCTGTTGTGGCCATTATCGCTTTATTAAAGTTATACTTCGCTATTGTTTCAGCACTATCCATACCAACATAGGAGCGAGTTGACCGTTCAAAGACCCCACCTGTCCCATAAATTTGGAGTTGGGGATAAGGTGTAGCATCTAATGTGAAATCCATATTATTGGTAACGATCGTAAGGCTTTTATTTTTAATGAATTCGAGAATGGCTCCTGTCGTTGTACCCGAATCCAAAAAAACGATATCACCATCTTCAATATAATCTGCTGCTAATTCCGCTATTAATGCTTTTTCTTTGAAATTTCGAATTTTTCTGTCATGATATGGTACAGTTAAAGGCTTAGGAACAGAAACACCACCGTAAACTTTTTGCAGTTTTTTTTGATCAACTAATTCTTGCACATCTCTCCTAATTGTGTTCTTTGACACGTTAAACTCTTTCACTAAATCATCTAATGAAACAGAGTGTTTCTCTTGAACATAATCTAGTATCGAAGTGATGCGTTTTGTTTTCATCATAGAATTCTTCCTTTCCAAATCAACAAGTGATTACATTCATATTATCAAAACTTACTCATAAATTCATCATTTTTATTTATTTTTTCATTTATTAGTCATTTATATGTATTACATAAAAGTGCCAGTTCGGCTTCAAGGCAATCTTAACCGCTAACATCGATTGGCACTCACGCTTTGTAATCAGTTGGACATTGGATCAAACCAAGCAGTGAATCAGGCATTTTCTCAAACTAGACCAATTATTTTCAACAGTGATCAACGTAGTCATTTTACGAGTACCCAATACATCCAAAGACTGAAAGATCATACCGTTCGAATAAGCATGGACAGAAAAGGACGAGCGCTTGATAACATCATTACTGAGCGTTTTTGGCGCAATCTTAAATATGAAGAAGTCTATCTCACGGCATGTGAAACGCCAGCAACGGCTTATAAAGAATGAATCATTATTTCTTTCCATCTTTGTGGTATTGTCTTTGGTCAAGGGACAAGAGTGATGCCCCACTTTAGATTTTTTAAAAGTACTGTCTTGACAATGGATTTCACTTTAAAGGTTTATTTTAATTATGCAACGCTAATGTAATTTCCTAAACAATAAAAAACATGCCCCATCTCTGAGGCATGCCTACCTTAAAAACTTTACAGTGGAGAAACTATCATTACTTCCATTTAATATATTACTTCCAAGCAAAATTTCCTTACCTCCAGCCAATTTAGCCTGTTGATACCACTCCTTTGTCTTTAGGTCTTGTATATTATTAAAAAAATATGTTCCTCTCTTAGAAATGCCATAACAATACGAATTATCTTCAATATCAAAAAGGCAAACAGACTCAATATATTTGGTGTTTAACGAATATGTTGAAAGAATATCATGGAGAATAATTGCAGTTTTATAATATTCAGTAGAGCCAGTTGATACAAATAATAGTTCATTTCTTATCTCTTCATTGGATAGAATCAACCTGTTTAAATTAGTTGCGCTTTCGAATGTGAGCTCAGACATTTGACTCGATGTTCTTAATAAGTCTTCATAATTCTGTACATGATTCTCCACTTCTTTAGTCATTGCACCTCACTACGATTATGATCATCAATTCTATAATATTAAAGAGATACTTGTAAACTAGAATATTCCTAATGAGTATTTGACGCTAAAAATGATGGAGGAGATAAACATCTTCTCCATCGTTTATGATTGTCGCAAAATTTTATTTCACCGATCCGCTAACTAAGCCTTCCACTAAATGCTTCTGTAGTAGCACAAAGATAATAATAACTGGTAGGACAGAAATCGTAGTGAATGCCATTAAATTATTCCATTCTATACCATAACGACCTACAGCATTAAAGATCCCAGCTGTTAATGGCCATAAGTCTTGATTACGGTTGAATGTAATACTGAAAATCAAATCACCCCATGCGAAGAAGAATGAAATAGCACCACACACTACAATACTTGGTAGAGAAATAGGAACAATTACTTGCAAGAACGCCCGTAAACGACCACAACCATCTATTTTAGCAGCCTCTTCCAATTCTTTAGGTATTCCAATAAAGAAAGTTCTTAATAATAATACAGAAAAAGGAACCCCTAATGTGGCAGTTGCCAATACTGGCGCAATATATGTGTTTAATAACCCTAAATTGTTAAATACAATAAACAAAGGTGTTAACACGACTGTTGCTGGTAACATTTGCGTAACTAAGTATACCAAAAGCATGGATTGTACACCTTTAATGCGAAATCTTGCTAAACCGTATGCCGAAGGAACCGAAAGTACTAAAACTAGAATAGTTGCCAGGGAAGAAATAATCACACTATTTAAAAAGTACTGACCAACATCTCCTTGAATTACCGTAATAAAACTATCTAGTTGAAACTCCTTAGGGAAAAAAGTTGGTGGAGTTTGAAATATCTCTGTTTGTGTTTTAAAAGCTGTAATAATCATCCAATAAACAGGAAACAAGAATGCTCCCACAATGACAACTCCAATAATACTTAAAATCCAGTTTTTCCGATTACTCATCTTAAATCGCCTCATCTTTCTTGATCATTCTCAAGTAAACTAAACTAATAGCGAAGAGAATTAAGAATAATACATTGGCAACAGCAGCACCTAAACTAAAGTCAAAATCCGTGAATGAATATCGGAAAGCTAAAGTCGACAAGACCTCCGTCGAATTGATAGGCCCTCCACCTGTCATGACATAGACAATATCAAACACCTTAAATGTATAAATGAAACCTAGCATTAGTACTACCATAATTACTGGGCGTAACAATGGAATTGTGATATGAACTAGCTTCTGCCACCAACTTGCTCCATCTAAACTTGCACTTTCATATACATCCTGTGGCAAACCACTTAAGCCAGTCGACAATAACAACATGTTAAACGGTATTCCGACCCAAATATTTGCTATAATAACACTCCACAACGCTACATCTGGGCTAGATAACCAACCAATTGGTTCATTGATTATATTGAAGGAAAGCAACATTTGGTTGAAAATCCCATCACTAGATCCCATGATAAACTTAAATAATAGGGCTGTTACTGTCATTGGTATCAGCCAGCTAATCATCATAATCCCTCTCAGAAATCCTGCCAATCGGAATTTCATACTGAAGAAGGTTGCCAGGAAAAAGCCAATAATCACTTGAAAGATTACACTTGCGAACGTGTAAATAAGTGTATTTTTAATGGAGATACCAAAAGCTTCTTCTCCAGAAACATTCCGGTAATTATCAAACCCTACAAATGATTTATCGCCTCCACCTAGATTACTTAGATCAACATTTTGAAAGCTAAGCACAATATTGTATATCAGAGGATAACCAATCAGTAATAACATAAAAATTACTGCTGGTAAAACAAATATATATCCCTCTATTTTATCACCAAATTTCTTCCGCACTAGAAGCACCTCATTCCTTTCATTATCTTTATTGCTTCAAAATAAGGATTAGTTGTTTATAGGTAATTGAGCATCATCTTTCAAGAACAATGGAATAGTGTCTAAATCTGCCTTCACTTCCACACTAGTGCCACCTTGATAAACTTTACTTGTATTAGTATCTGTCCATTTTGCACCCTCTGGCAAATAGACCTCACGACTCCGTTGTCCTTCATGTAAAACTGGTGCTACAAGTAGATCTGGTCCGAACATATATGCATCTTCTATATTCCAAGCTTGTTTATCTTGTGGGAAATCATAGAACAATGGACGCATAAGAGGCGTACCTTTTTCGTGTGCTTCCTGCATTAACTCCCTAATATATGGTCTTAAGCGTTCACGCATCTGCATATATTTTTTGAAGATTTCGTATGCTTCTTCACCATAACTCCATACTTCATTCGGCGCCCCACTTGGGCATAAACCGCCACCACTTGTTCCTAATGGCTTAGAGTGTGGCTCACGATCACCATGAAGACGGAAAACCGGACAAAATGCTCCGTATTGGAACCAGCGTATCATTACTTCTTTAAAGTCCGGATCATCAGTATGCGCGCCTTGGAATCCACCAATATCTGTTGTCCACCAAGGTAAACCTGCTAGTCCCATGTTCAATCCAGTATTAAATTGGTTTCGCAATGATTCAAAACTGGAGTCAATATCTCCAGACCACACAAGGGCTCCATAACGCTGACTGCCTGCCCATGCACTACGAACAAGGTTTACTATATTTTCATGGCCTTCTTTTTTCATTCCATCATAAAATGCTTTGGAAAACATGGCTGGATAAATATTTCCTACTTGTGCATTGGATCCAACATGGTAACGGTAATTCTCAAAATCATACACATTATATTCTGGCTCTGCTTCATCTAACCAAAATAGTTTAATTCCCATATCATAATAGTTTTTCTTTGCTTTTTCCCAAACAAATTCTCTGGCACCTGGATGTGTGGTATCAAAATAAACGGTATTTCCTAAAAAGTCATGCGTAATGCGTATGCCTTTTTCAGTGCGTGTTAAGTATCCTTTTTGCAGCATCTCATCATAATTTTCACTTTTTTTATCCACAGTTGGCCAAATAGAAACCATTAATTCTATTCCCATTTCTTTTAATTCACGTACCATTCCTTCAGGGTCTGGCCAATAATCTTTATCAAACTTCCAATCACCTTGCATTGGCCAATGGAAGTAATCTACTACAATTACATCAATTGGTAAGTTTCTCTTTTTGTATTCTCTGGCAACTTCTAAAAGCTCATCCTGTGTTTGATAACGAAGTTTACATTGCCAAAAGCCTAAACCATACTCTGGCATTTCCGGAACTGTGCCCGTTACATTAGCATAAGATTCTTCTATTTCAGCTGGAGAGTCACCCGCTGTTATCCAAAAATCAAGTTGTTTAGTAGACTTTGCAACCCATTCGGTTACATTCTTTCCAAAGGTAACTTGACCGATAGCAGGATTATTCCAAAGAAAGCCATAACCGAGACTTGAAAGTGCAAAAGGCACACTAGCTTGTGAGTTTCTATGAGCTAACTCTAGCGTACAGTTTTTCATGTCTAGATATGGTTGTTGATATTGTCCCATCCCGAAGATTTTTTCATCTGGATTGGATTCAAATCGGTATGTTAATTGAAAATCTCCACCTAGATTCGCCTTAAACTCACGCGCATCAATTTTTAAAGCACTTGTGAATTCTTTTAAGTTTTTACGATTACGCACATACTCTTCTAGTAAAATTTCTCCTTTTTGATTATAAAAAATAATTTTTCCCGCTGCTGCCGCTGACACAACTGCTTTTATTTTGCCGTTTTCAATGGTTGCTTGTCCTTCTTCTATATTAATTGTGGTTTTGATATCTTCTTGAGGCAAAAGCGCCCAATCTTTATCTATAATAGTTTCTAAATGAGTAGAACGAATACGTAAACTGTCCTCTCCCCATGGTTCAATCCATAATTTCTCACCATCATATTGACGTACTAAACGATTGCCGTCTTTTTCAAAAACACTTTTCATTGTGTCAACTCCTCCACTCTGTTTCTGTTACATTCTTGTTGTGTGGCAGTTAAGTCTCCTTGTAAACTGCCACATAGTAAATAAACACTTACTCAGACTCCTGAATTTCTTCAATTTTAGTAGAAGCTTCTTCGAGAGCTTCTTCTATTGTTGAATCGTTTGTCATTGCTTTTTGAATTGCTAACTGAATGGCTTCTGACACACTAGGCCAATCCGAAGAAGGTCCTCGTGGCTCAGCAATTTCCATGATAGGAACAAAATCCTTCACATGCTCTTGATTTTGCCAGTATTCAGCTTCATTTAGTACATCGGACCTTGTTGGATAATATCCTGTTTCCATAGCAAAGCGCTCATTTTGTTCTGGTTCAAATAACCATGTAATGAAGTCCCATGCTTGATCAACCTCTCCACTTTTTGTAATGGCAATATTGTCCCCACCTGTAGTCGACTTAAATTCGTTGCTTTTCGGAATGTATGTAATACCGAAATCAATATTTTCATTTTCTTGGATTCGATCAATCATCCAGGGACCATTGATCATCATGGCCAGGTTACCTTCTGTAAACATTCTCGTTAAATCATCTTGTGTTGATGTCAGCACGTCCTGACCCATATAACCTTTATCTAGCAGGTTGTGAATGAGAGAAAAAGCTTCCATCGCTTCTGGTGAATCTAAATTCTCGTAAGTTGCACCAGCTGATAAGAGGAACGGATACATCTGAAATGTTGCTTCTTCTGAACGGACAGCAGACATACCAAATCCTTTTACATTATCTGTCGTTAAACTAGCAGCCACCTCCTCTAATTCTTCCCAAGTTGTTGGTGGCTCTTCGATTCCGCTTTCCTCTAGTAGCTGTTTATTATAAAAAAGTCCTAATGCGTTGGTCGTTAAAGGTAAGCCATAATTTTTGTCTTGATAAACGGTTGAATCCATTGGTCCATCAAGAAATTTATCTTTGTTTCCCCATTCATCAAGCTTATCTGTAATATCTGCTAGAATCCCCATCGAAGCCATTGATACATTATTTACTGTATCGGAAATGACTATATCCGGTAGCGTATCCCCTGCGGTGCCCACTGATAATTGTCTATTCATTTCATCAAAGGGAACATATTCTGCAACTACTTCATAGTTCTCTTGAGAATCATTATAATCTGCTAGTATTTCATTTAATGCGTCTTCAGACCCTGTATAATAATGCCACAGTAATAGTTCTTGTTTCCCGCTACTATTTTCAGAGTTTGATTGATCCTCATTATTTCCACAGGCAACCATTACCAGAATACATACTATACTTATAGTTAACATGAACTTTTTTTTCATTAAAAACACTCCTTTTTAAATGCGCTTTCATTTTGGTTATTATTATTACATTTAATTAAAATTCTTTTGTCATTCCTCCCTTCAATGAAATGAGGAGCGTTCCTCATTTTTGGTGAAAAAAACAGATAAGTATTCCCAAGTTAATAGAACAGCAATAGTTCTATTAACTTGGATTATTGTACATAATACTTGGCGTTTCCTGTCGTAACAATTTCTAATTTTACAATATGTTCCTTGCGTTCTGGTTCTTTATCGAGCATTAAATAATCAAAAGCGAGACGTAATGCCATACTTCCCTGGTAAAAGGGATCTTGGCATATAGCAGCTGATACAATATCTTTCTCTAAATATTGATAAATTGTTTTACTCATATCATGTCCAATTAAAATAGGACGTGTGTCTCCTGAATTCTCTATTAAACCTGACATTTCCGCTAACGCACCACAAGCTACATAAATTCCATCCACGTCATTGATGTTTGACTTAATGTTGGCTAACGATTCTTCCGCATTCCGATTGTCATATTTAAGTATTTTCACAAAATCAATACTCTTATTTTCAAGAGCATATTCCTCAAATCCGCTTCGCTTTTGTTTCATTTGAAATGTATCTTGCTCATCAGTTATGACGGCGAACTTCTTGGAATTATTCGTGAATTTAACTAATAACTCTCCTGCTAATCTCCCTGCATCATAATAGTTTGCTCCCACATACGAAATCCTTTTGCTTGTTGGGGAATCATTGTTAAAAGTAAAGATAGGAAATTCTTCTTTAATCCCTGTTTCTATAATATTTGTTAAAGGGATACCATCTGTAGGGCAAATCACTAACCCGTCAAATTTTTCTGACTGAATAACCTCTTGAACAACTTCTAATTGCTTTTCAATTGTGTGAGGTGGCTTCAATACTTCAATATGAAAACCATAATCCTGTAAATCATCAAGTGCTTTCTTTATCCCCATTTCAATTTCGCGCCAAAAATATTCTGGATATTTTGGAAATACAAATGCGACGTTTACTTGCTTTTTCTTCGCCAGAAAGCTGGCAGATTTGTTGGGAGTATAATTTAACTCCTTCGCCTTTTCCATAACTTTCTTAATTGTTTTAGGGCTTACTCCACCTCTATTATGTAATACCCTGTCAACGGTAGCATGGGATAGATTCAATTCTTTTGCTATTGATTTTGCTGTTACTTTCATCATATTTCACCATATTCCTTATTAAACTATTCATTCAGCAATATGAGGATCGTTCCTCATTTTTATATAACGCTTACACTGATTTGTATTTTAATTATATTTTTATCATTTGTCAAGGTGTATTAAAAATTATTCTTGGTATGAAAATATAAGAGAGAGGCGCTAGTTGCTTTGCTAAAAAAGGAATGGAAACAATAATAATATGAGAGAAAGAATCCCTACTAAGATAAACCATGCCTCCCCCATATCTGCAACCAAAAATATAATGTGTTCCACATAACGAATTGCGGCTAAATCATCAAGAAATATCCAAGACAAAATTACCACTGCGGTTGTGAATGTTAGCATAATTAACTTTAACGAACTATTACCAATATTTTTCCACAAGATAATTGCTAAAGCACAAAATGCGGTTACTTGCCCTGCATCTGGTTGAAATAGAGAAGAACGTCGTTTCCTCTATGGCAAGTGCCGTACTGCAAGGTAGTAAAGAGTCGATTCGCGAACAATTAACAAATTTCCAAGAGAAATACCAAGTAGATGAACTAATGGCCATTTCTTATATATATGGTACAGAGAAACAAAAAAATCTTATCAAATATTAAAAAAAGTGGTTGATGGTGACTAATAAATGAATTAAGAGCGCAGAGTTGGAATGATTATTCCTTCCCTGCGCTCTTTTCAAACAATAACTTAACATCACAATTCCTAAATTAGTACCAAATTTACGTTTTAGTAACCTAATTTGGTACTTAAAGCAGTTTTTAGTACCAAATCAAACTTTGATAAAAGAAAAATGGTACTTAAAGCTAATTTAAGTACCAAAAACATGATATGTAGAAGCTATTTTGGTACTTATTTTGAAAATGGATAGGTGACTACATTATGTTTTTAATCGCTCTAATGATAAACCTTAACAACATTCGGTAAAACACAAAAAATGGCCCACCTCCTTTAATGGAGATGAGCCTATTAATCTTAGTTCATTTACAACGATTTAGTAAGAAGCAGTTAAATCAACGTTAATCTCGGCTAAACAAATCCCTAGTATAAACCTTATCCGCTACATCTTTAATAACATCTGTCAATCTGTTCGCCACAATGACATCTGATATTTCTTTAAATTCGTTCACTACTCATGACTAGGTTCAAGGGGAGACAAGTACCCTATATTATAGCGTTTAGATACTGTTGAAGACTATTTTCTACACACTCTGCTATCAGACCTACAAAAGGATCGACATTTTGTTGAATACTTGCCACTTCTAGAGTTTTATAGTGTTAAGACGTTGTTCATTTTCTGCTTTTACAATAGCTGGTGGATAGCCTGCTTGCATCAATATAAAATTCATCAAAAGTCTTGCGGTTCTTCCGTTTCCGTCAACAAATGGGTGAATATAAACAAACTTAAAATGAAATAATGCAGCTAACTCAACGGGATGTAGTTTGTTTTTTGCATGTTTATACCATTCGAAAAGATTTTTTATCTTCTGCTCTACTTGAAGGAAATGCGGAGGCATATGCTCACTTCCAGATATTTTTACGTTAATGGATCGGTAAACACCAGCATTCTTATCGTCAATATTTTTGAGAATAAGAGCATGTATACTTTTTAGTAACGGTTCATCTAAATGACTCTGACCACTGACGTTTTCATCAATATAATCAATAGCTTCGGCATGATTAATGGCTTCAAAATGCTCTCTTAATTGCTTACCACCAATCGTTAAACCTTCTTCTAACACCATTTTGGTTTCCATTAGTGACAACGTATTGCCTTCAATTGCATTGGAATGATATGTCCATTCTACTTTGTAAACATCTTTGAGATTGTTTACAACTTCTGGTGGTAGTGGTTTTTGTTGATCTAAGGTATTTTTTAATTTATCAATCCGTTGAAATTCATTCATATTCAACACCTACTTTAAGTTATATTATATCATATAGTTAAATTATAATTACAATTATTATGGGTACTAAGAGAACAGACTTAGTGTCTGTCCCCTTTCACTATATTCAGGTGTTAAATTCAGAGATGAAATATCCTAAGAATAGATATATCGCGATAAATATCGGTAGCATTAACATAAGTTGACTCCATAAGGTAGCGGTAATTATCAGGATAATATTCTTATTTTTAATCGTTTTTTTCGCCACTTTATAATTTGGTATCAGAAATAAACAACTAGTAATCGTTGTAAATAGCAAAGCACTAACAAAATGGGCCGCTTCATTTGATTCCAGATTCGCTACTATATACACACTTAAAATTAGCGTGATGAAAAACGCTATTGGTGTCAACACTAGTAAACCCAAATAAAGATACCAATGCTTTGAATGTATGTGAAAGAAACATGTAATATACTCTCTCATAATAACCTTCCTTTAATTCAACGTTAATCCAATACGTATATATTCGGAACTTGTAGGTTTGGATCGTGATGGAATATTTGCCTGATACCAGAATTTCCACTTGATTCTCATCTTTTGCAATCCATGGACCAATATCCGTTCCTAACCTTTGATAACCTGTTGGCAGACCAAGGAATGCATTACTAGCACTTGCGCCAAAGAATTGGCCAAATAAGGCTCTATATCGTCTACAATACTATTTTTAGTGTATCAAAGATTAGATGGTCGAATCCTATTGCATTGAAAGTTGCTGAATGTTTAGGAGTACGAATACCCTTTTCAAAGAATCCAAATGTACCATCATTATCATTATACGTTGTGTATAATACATCTTGCGTTAATCTACCACCTAAAGAGTGTCCGACAATATAAAGCTCTGCATCCGGTACATTTTATGTAAGAAAGACTATTTTTATTTTGTTTATATTTGTTATAAGGGAAAATCTATCAATTATTATTAATTTTTGTTTTTTCGTCTTTCAAGTCTAGAATTAATGAACGAGTTGAAGAGATAAAAAACAAAATGAATGCTAGTGTAATTAAACCGAACCCAGTGTTATTAAAACTCAGAGTACCTAGTATTACTGATCCTATCATTGTAATAATACTTGTAACAATACTGATTTTGTTCATCATGATACGCAGACCTCCAAAATTCATATTAAACATCCATCTAATTAGCAATTTTCACAGTTTAATATAACAAAAAACGGAAAGGATAACAAAACTTTGAAAACAAGGAGAGGATTACTATTTTTAAAAAATAACACTTTTATTTGTGGTTGATCACTTCTGCATTCTTTAACAAACAATTAGCGGTGAAGATGGTAGCATAAAATTTCCAACTAAAAAAATGGGATATAAGGACACCAAGAAGGTGTAATGAGCCATTAACGGCTATTTGGGGTAAAAAAAATGGTTCTAATCAATAATTGAATTCGCTGATTTAGAACCACTTTATTTGAGCAATCTCAAACTTGTTATTTTTCAATTCATATTTTTAGAACCCATTCAATCAGTATATGTTTTATTGCCTCTCCATTTAATACACATAAATACCTTCGCCTGTCTGCGCGCCTAAGATGCTCTTTCGATAAGCCAAACCGATTCTTCGGGACGAAACCGGTTCGAACCCTTCGAATAAGTGACCATTTTTTTCTACCGATACCTCCAATATTGTTGGACTAACATGATTGATTCGTAGACCTCGCGGCATTTCAATCGCTGCTGATTTCACAAAAGCTCGAACACCACCATTAGCCATTGCTGCGGAAGCCCCTTTGACAATCGGATCATCCATTAAAATACCAGTTGTCAGAGTAAAACTGCCATTATCTGATAAAGCATCCATCCCCAATAATACTAAATTTACTTGTCCTGAAAGCTTACTTTGAACAGCGATTTGATTTTGCTCAGGGGTCATCTCTTTTAAAAATCCATAATGCTCTATCCCTGCCGTATTTACAATTGCATCCACTGTACCCACTTGTTCATACATTTGCTTAATACTCTCTGGAGAAGTCGTGTCAACTGTGATATCTGAGTTTTCAATCCCAGCAGTAATAATCTCAGCATCTTTTTTCATTTCTTCTAGAACTACCGATCCAATCGTTCCCGACGCACCAATCAATAGTATTTTCATCTATTGTCCCTCCATTTGTTGATCTATTTATAGCATGCTACAGTTCAAACTACTTTTCAATATACTTGTTTTTTATGCTCTACTGAAGTTATATTACACGATAATACCAAACCTCTGATATGAGATGTTTTCAATAGACAGTCTTCTCCCATTCACCTACATTATTCATGGCAGAGACATATGACTCAAAAGAGTCTTCTAATAATAAAATGATAGTCATAATCATTTTATATGCTTTTAACATTTTAATGAAATTCTTTGCTAAACTTACATCCTTACGAGCCCGATATTGTAAAATCATCTTCACCAACACCTAAAAAAACTCCCCGGTTCTTGTCTGCTCGACAAAGGCCGGAAAGTGAAAGGCACCCGCATCAATTTTTGATATATCGTTTTTGGAGCTTTTCACGGTGGGCTCGAAAAACATCTTCAAGAGCAATGTCATATTTATTGGCAATAACTATAACATTACCTAAAACATCCCCTAATTCTTCTATTAGCTCTTGTCTTTGCTCATCAGATGTCCCGGTATATTCATCAGGTCTATCACGACCAATTTCTAAGGCTCTTATAGCTCTCGCTACTTCTCCTGTTTCTTCAGCTAGGAAACCAATGCGTATGAAAATATCTAATTCGGACCAACCTCTTTCTTGATAATACTCTTGAATCCATGATTGAAACTCTGAAACATTCACTAGTAAAACCTCCTCGTTTAACTTTAATTGTAGCAGAAAAGTCTTTATAATTTTAGGAGATGCTTCTTAAATTAGGCCAGATTACACAAGGGTGAAACGGAAGCAAAGATTAATCCGTATTTAAGAGGAGAAGGTAACAGAATACCTCGATTCTTAAGGAAGGGTGAAAGGAAAAGTGAACAAAAAAGCATTTAACATAATCGGTTGGATGTTACTTATAGTAATGGGGGGTTCTTGGATTGTATTTGGCTATTCCAGTTGGCACTTGTTGTTACTCCCACTATCTTATATCTGCTTTTCAATTAATGATGGCAGCTTTAAAAAATTACGAAGACTGTCGATATCACAAGTCTTTTTGATCTTATTTGCGTTGGCGGTATCGGTGGGTATCGTGTTTGGTTTAATTCAATTAGCGAATTACGTGATTAACGATAAGTTACATCTGACAGGAGTCATCAAGACATTTGGTCAAATAATTGCTATTATTCTCTCGTTATACCCTGTTAAGTTTACATTTGGCAGTATTGTTTATAAAGTATACGGTGATTTAAACGCTAGTAAATCGTAAGTTTTGTCTAAAGTATCAATACAACTAACAGGCACAATTCTGGAACAAAAGATCATCAGCGCCCGATATGGAAGAAAAGGGCCATATTGCAGCATAAATAAGGGGGAGTCTAAAATGAGTAATCCTCAAGTTTCAAGGGGTGGTGTTACAAACGGTAAAGCTACTGCTTCTTTAATCCTTGGAGTTTTCTCGATTGTATTATCTCTAATCCCATTAGGTGGACTAGTACTTGGTGTGGTTGGTTTAATACTTGGAATTATTGGGTTGAAAGAAATTAAACGTTCAGACCAAGAGGGCAGAAAGAGGGCAGTATCAGGGATAATTTGTAGTAGTTTAGGCATTTTGTTACCAATAATTTTATCCATTATTGCGGGCTTAACTTATATGAACGTTGATTCTACTGTTCTTTAAGGAATCAGTTTTTTTCCTTTGTTTTTAAAATATTACTCCATTGATAAATACAGTGGGAAAAAGTGGTAAGTCTTATGGCCATCACTGGTAAATTGAAACTCTCCATTACATTCCTTATAATTAAAACATTGGAAATATACCAATTAGTAATAAATCGGGGGATTATTTTTGAAACATTACGCAGCTTTATTGACACTAAGTATTATATGGGGAATGTCATTTTTATTTATAAAACTACTACTTCCATATACAGGACCTTGGGGAATTGTATTTCTACGTTGTTTCTTTGGAGTATTACCTTTATATTTAATTTTACTATTGAAAAAAAGGACAGAGATAACGAAAAAGCTACCATGGAAATCGCTTCTCATTGTAGGTATCTTAAATGTAAGCATCCCGTGGGCACTAATTGGATTGAGCGAAATGAAAATTTCAAGTAGTACAGCAGCAATCCTTAATGCAATGACACCGATTATGACAAGCTTCATTGGATTTTTATTTTTTTCCATCCTTTTATCAAAAAAACAATGGATAGGTATTTTTATCGGATTCGTTGGGGTTTTGATTTTACTAGATTTTAAAATTGTTCAACTATTTGGTGATGATTTTATTGGAATTGGTACAATGATTATAGCTACCATTTCCTATGGAATTGCGTCACAGCATGCAAAAAAACACTTGAATCAAGTTTCTGTACTAGTGGTCGCAATAGCTACATTAACGATTGGAACGATTTCTGGGTTTATCGGAATGATGATCACATCCTCTTACCCATCTGGCATCTTTTCGTCTTTTACACCTATTATTGCAATTATCGGACTCGGTATTTTTGGATCAGGAATCTCAAATTTGCTGTTTTTCTACATGGTCAAAGAAAAAAGTGCAGAGTTCGCCACATCCGTTTATTACCTTATCCCATTAACAGCAATGTTATGGGGCTATTGGATTCTAAATGAAACCTTATCGGCCAATTTATTCTTTGGACTATTATTCATTTTAGTGGGCGTTTATTTATCTGGAAAAGCGAAGTCAAAAATTCAAGTAGAGTGAACCAGCCATTGAGATATGAATTTAGGTTATAGAGGAGCAGTTGCTTCCTTGTATTACTTGAAGTTTGAAGTGGGGTGTTTACAGAAGTGTAACACGGTAATAAAAGTTTACTCTTTTTAATGATAGCGTCTCGTATCAAAATTTCACTGATAATTTCATTACTAAAAAATAAAAATCTCTGGCCCGCCTCGCTAATGGAGATAAGCCACAGATTTTTATTTTTATACTCACATTATAATATAAAGATTTCTCTACTAGTTTGAAACAACCTCCCCTCGTTTCATTTACTAATATATAAATTTATTCATTTCTTTGATTATAGTACTATAATTTAGAACGCTACAAGCAAGTTTATATTCCTTTAAAAACTTGTTCAGTTTAGTGTTGACATACCCTTTCATTTTTCCCCTCCCGTATTTCTTATACAGGGACTATAATATCATTATCACAAATAACGAGAGGGGAATTAGAAAGAGTTTTCATACATATTACATTGATTTACGTTAATCGAGCTTAGTTATGACTTTGAAAAAATCACTCCAGAAATGCATCTTCGTCCACAACTAATTGAAAATCAGTATGCTTTCGCAATATACTCGCAGGGCATTGAGAGGATACCTCTTTATAGAGTAAAGATTCTACAGCACCTCTTTTTCTTCTACCGTTAGCAATCACCATTACTTTTTGTGATTTCATAATTTGATTAATACCTAAAGTGATTCCCATATGAGGGGTTTTTTGTTTCTCTGTGAAATATTTCTCTCCTACCTTCTGCGTGACCTCATCTAGATGAATCACATGTGCATTACTAGAAAAATCTACACCTGGCTCATTAAAACCAATATGTCCATTAACACCAACACCTAAAATAGCTAGATCTAGACCTCCTATTGCTTCAAGCTCCTCATTAATTCTATTGCATTCCCCTGTTAAATCTTCTGAGGTAGCATCGAAGCCATGGATTTGATCTTCGGTAATAGATAATGGTTCAAATAAGTTTTCATAAAGAAAAGACTGACAACTACCTTTATCCACTCGATCTAAACCTACCCATTCATCTAGTAAAAAAAAGTGACATCTTGATAAATCTATTTTTATTTGTTCTGTTAAATGTGATAAATAATTCAACATTCCTCTCGGTGTATCACCACCAGCAATACACAATACGGAATTTGGTTTTTTAGCGATTTGCTCCACTAGCACATTTGCTGCTAATTGAGACATTTCATCATAATCTTTCATAACATTCAATACGGTAGTTCTACTTTGCAAAAAAGACCCCCCTCTTATTTATAAAAGTTAATATCGCCCTCAATCGTTCTGTTTTGTACTGTCATCTGTGTGTCATTTACTTTTAAATCATCATGCCAACTAAATGAACATGTTCCGATATGAGGATCCTTCCAAAGAATCTTTTGCGAATTGCTTACCTTCATCTGTGCTTCGATCATCATTTGCTGAAAAGCATCAAAGCTACCAAATTCTTCGCTAGAGCCCATCCGTACTATCCACACATTATTTCTACCTGAAGAAATAACCTCTCGTTTTTTATTTATACCATCCTCAACAAGTTGTATGCCATTCTGAGCGAATAAACCAATATAACCATCACCTTTTTGTAAAAATATCCAATCATCAGCGATCAGAGAGTGGTCAAAAGCAAATAAAGGGGTATACGCATGTGTAAAATCTACATCATGTTCCTCTTCGATATTAAATATGGCAAATGCTATGGATTTATATTGAGCTACTTTAGGCAAATATCCATTCCCTGCCCAGTAACTAGGTCTGCCACTACTTTGAACCGATTTTTCTCCTGGATGATTGACCCATACATTCGCTTCTGGACCAATACTCGCTTGTAATACATGCTCCTGATAACCCTTTTCTCCTGGTTTAAACTGTAAAGCAGAAGAAAGCATGTATGCGGATGTTTTATAGGTGGACAGATTAGCAAAATCGTCTGGACCTTGTTTATGAAGATAGGAAAGAGCATTGCCATTGGAAACAGACAAAAATTTTGAATATTTCGCAGGTGGAATGTAATCAGAAAGAGATAAAGCAACAGAACCAAACGTTGAATAATTAAGAGCTCCTTCTCCCCAAGCAATCCAAGCCAGACTAGTAGTTTGGGTATTGTAATTTCCTTTTAACTCTTTTTCATATACACGTCCCTGTGAACATGTTAAATATCCATGGTAACTGTTAATCGCAAGCCATTTAAAAATTTGATCCAATGCTCTTTTTGCATGAACTTTCAATATATTGGAATCTGTGAGATCATAAAGGATAGTTAATCCGATAACATTAATAGGTATATAAGGAGCTGAGTTCCATTCGGATAATCCTTCATCAAAAAAACGTTCGAACCATGCATTCAATCTTGCCTCGCCTCTTTGATAATGCTCCCTCCCTGAAATTCCAGCATTTGTGAAATGTTCATCTGGATACATTTGACCTGCTAGTATTTCACATGTATGGAACATAAGTGCATGATTTTCACTAAAAAACCACATTACATCATTACCCGGCTCATCCATCCAATATCTAAAATGAAGGATCATTTGCTTGATTCGATCAATTGTTTTAGCTGTGACGATATCACTCTTGTGGTAATCATGTAGTAATCTAAAAAACATAATTAAGCTAAAATCACTACAATCATTACGTTCATTAATTTTCTTCATTTCATCTTCCAATATATCGTGAAACATTTGCGGATCTAACTCATATGAGCCAATGTCCTCACTACAATACAAAATAGAAAGCAGTTTATGCATATTTGGTTCACCGTGTATAGAGGTAAAATCTAAAGCCATTCTTTTTCTATCCTCTATATGATCTGTTTGTAATTTCAAATAAACTTCTGGATATATTTCGATTCCAAAATGTTTTGTTATGCAAATATCGCCAACCATAATCTCCATTTCTATCGCTGTATAACCTATTTGAAAATCATGAATATTCCCCAGTACTACCTCTGTACTTCCCTGCTTCACATCACATTGAACAATTTGCTTTACACACCTTTCCACTTGCATAGTAGCTCGCGACGAAAAGTTTATTTCAACGATACGATCAAATTGCAACACAACATTACCACGTTTGAAAGTATCAACTGGAAAATAAGCTCCGTCCAACAATTGTTCTAAATGGATAATTTCATTAGCAGAGTAATTTCCAATTGGTAGTTGAATTTCTAACTCATCTTTACCCAAATAATCCAACCTAAATGAGAATTTTGTATCTCGTTCTGCAAGGTCATCAAAATACACTTCTATTTTATTGTTACCTTTTTTCAATGGCAAATGGATGGAAGTATAAGTTAATTGATTACGTGCAAAAGGTTCAAAATGAACTTCTGGATGGTTATTCAACCATATTTTCAACCCGCCACATGTAGCCAATGAAAAGTGATAATCACCTTCTACTTCACAATAAATTTCTGTATATGCCCTTGATTCAAGGTGGGTAGGGACATTCCAAAAACCTTCTTTTTCCACCACCGAATTGTCAAATGGCATGTAAATCAACCACTGTTTAGGAACATCTTTAATTTTTTGCACTGCTCCTGGAAATATATTAGATGAATCTGTTACAAGTGGTTCTTGAGAACTCCTCTCTTTCAAAAATTGTTTTTTGCCTGGAAATTCATGAATGGCGTGTCCCTTCAACAACCAATCATTAATATTTCCCTCTTGGGTTGACTTGTCAAATTGCTTCTTGGTTTCTAGCATTTCAAGGATCAACCATCGATTTAATGACTCACCTTGCTTTAAAGAATATGTTAATTTATTCATCATAACCCCCTATTCTTTTACACCTGTAGCCATAATTCCTTGCACAAAGAAACGTTGAAAAAATAAGAAAACGATTATCATAGGTACCATTGTGACAACTGCCATTGCTAAAAGTGGCCCCCAATCAACCGAATATTCTCCAACGAAGTTAGCAATTGCTAGCTCTAACGTATACAAGCGTGTATCCGAAATAGCAATTAATGGCCATATATAATCTTGCCAACGCCACATTACAGAGAAAATGGTGAGCGTTGCAATAACAGGAGCAGATAGAGGAATAATTACTTTCATAAAAACTTGCCATTCATTGGCTCCGTCCATTTTTGCTGCTTCAATCATTTCATCAGGTAATGAAAGAATATATTGTCTAATCAGAAACACGCCAGTTGGTGTTGCTGCTGGTGGTATAATAATCCCCCAAATCGAATTATACAATCCTAATGTTTTTAGAACGACAAACATAGGAATCATTAGTGCCTCTAATGGAATCATTAATGTAGATAAAAATAAAATCAGTATGACTGTACTCCCTTTAAACCGGAACTTTGCTAAAGCATAGCCAGACATAGTGTTAATGATTAGTGTAAGAGCGGTAGCCACTATCGTTACAAATACTGTATTAAACAAGTAACGACCGAAATTCGCCTCTTTGAAAGCACTAATGTAATTATCAAATGTAATATCATTCGGAAAAATAGTTGGTGGCCAAGAAAACAACTCTGTACCAGACTTGAGAGAGGAACTTAACACCCATAAAACTGGAAAAAGCATGAACACGGACAATATAATTAATATGGTATAAATGAGCCATTGGGATTTTTTATTTTGTGTCATTGTTATACACGCCCCCCATCACTGATCTTCCATTGTATTAAAGTAATAACTGCCATGATGATAAACAATATCAATGAAAGTGCACTACCAACTCCGAATTCACCTTGGTTGAAACCTACATCATACGTATATTGCACGTAATACTTGGTAGAATTAATTGGACCGCCTCCCGTTAAGGAAACAACTAACGCAAACGTCTTAAAGAATTCAATAAAGCTAAGAATAATAACTAGCAATGTGATGGGCTTCAGCATGGGGAAAGTTATCTTAAAGAATTTTACCCTGTCGCTTGCACCATCAATATCAGCTGCTTCATAAAGGGTTGGTGAAATATTTTGTAAACCCGCTATAAAAATAACCATAAAGAAACCTACACGTGCCCATATCGTGACAATGATTACGGATATATTCGCCATGACTGGGTCTAATAACCAATTAATAGGATCAATGGATATCAGGGAAAGAAGATAATTAATTAATCCAGTGTCTACTTGTAATATCCAGTTCCACATTAGCCCTATTACAATGAAAGAAATCATGACAGGTAAATAAAAAATGGTTCTAAAAAAATTGGCAAATTTAATCTTCCTTGTCAATAGCCACGCTAACCCAAGGGCACTAATTACTGTAAAAGGAACAACTAAGACGACATAAATAAATGTACGTTTTAGCATATCCAAAAAGTTTGGATCCGTCAGAATGTGACGAAAGTTTTCCAATCCGATAAATACAGGACTTGAGATACCATCCCATTCTGTGAATGAATAGTACACTCCGTATATGGCAGGTAAACCAACAAATATACCAAAGATCAGCATATTTGGTAGAAGAAATGCATATGGAACCCACGAGCGTGTTTTCATAAATCTCATCTCCTAACGCTTGCTATCTCAGCTAGTATTTAGAAATATGCTTTTGCTTCTATCAGCAAAAGCATATTTCTTAACCGTTACATCTTGCTACTAATTTTCTAGTTCTACATTATCTACCAATTCATCCATCGCTTCTTGTGGTTCTATATCTCCTGATAAAACTTTTTGAACATTTTCTGTAATCAAAGTCTCTACTGACGGCATATTAGGGTTCTCCCAATCAAGTGTGGGAAGTTCAGAAGTAACTGCTAACTCATCTGCAAAAACTTTCATTTCCTCACTTCTAACCTCGTAGTCTAATTCCGCGTTGTCTGCACGCGTACTTAGGAAAGAGGATTCTTTCACAAATTCAGCATTTACTTCTTGTGATGAAAAATATAATAAAAAGTCGGCAACTGCATCTTTATGTTCTGAATCATTAAATCCTACTATTTGTTTACCACCAGCTACTGAAGACCGTTGCGAACCTTCCGGCATATAGGTAACACCCCACTCAAAGTCGGCATTTTCTTCATAGCTTTGGATATTCCAATTACCAGAGAAATGCATTGCTGCTTGGCCTGATCTAAACAATGAATTTGGATTTTCTCCACCCAACCAAATAGAACTAGGAATTAACTCTTGATCATGTAGATCTTTAAAATATTCCAGCGCCTCAACTGATTCCGAGTTGTTAATTACTAATGATTGTTGATCGTCGGAAAATATACTTCCACCATTTTGATAGATTAATGTAGAGTATCTGGAAGGTGACAAGTCATATGCTAAAGCAAAACGGGCATCACTATTTTCTTTCACTTGAGTCAAAGCCTGCTTAAATTCCTCCCAATTCCATACGTCTTCAGTAGATTGTGGAACCTCTACTCCTGCTTGTTCAAAGTGTTCTTTATTATAAAATAATCCATGAGCTGTTACATCAGTTGGTATACCGATAATTTTATCGCCTCTTTCAACCGTTGGTATCGCAACATCCACAAATTCATCCAAAAAAGCCTGTTTATCTTCTAAATAAGGTGACAAATCTAGCAAGGCCTCTTGGACATGATTGACACCTGAAATTCTTGCCAGGTCAGGCGCATCTCCCCCTGAGACCCTTGTTCTAATTCTCGTCATTAGATCGTCATACGGTGTGTCAATGATGTTAAACTTAATATTGGGGTTCTCTTCTGTATATTTGTCTGTTATTTCTTTAAACACTTCTCCCTCATTACCATCGCTAAACCAGATAACATCCAAAGTAACTTCGTCTTCACCTTCTCCATCTGAAGAAGTACTATCACTATTATCAGAGCATGCGGATAGTAAGATAAATAGTCCAAGAACCATAGACAATAAATAGATTTTATTTTTCATTTTTTTATTCCTCCTATTAATCGTCAATAATTAATCGTTTTCATTTCTTGCAAGGCGTAATAAGTATTTGAACATACTTATTACATTCCTTTTACAAAAGGTTATTTTCCTCTAATTCTTGATAAGCATAATTGACTGCCCCGATCGCCCCTGCCATACTACTCAAACTTGCTAATTCAATTTTGCTTTTAATTGGTGTTAGTTGATTGACCAAACTTTGAATATGAGGTAAAACAGTTCCCATAGATTCCGATACACCACCTCCTATAATAACTTTTTCGGGATTTAATAAGTTAATGCTATTTACAATTACAACAACTAGTTCATCGATAAAGTTATTAATGATCTCAACTGCTTGTGAATGTTGATTCTCGTATTCTCTAAATAATTCTTTTGCTGTGTAGTTTGCTGATCTTAATCCTTCACCAGAGGCTTTTTGCTCGAACAAACCAAACATACCAGGTTTACTTTTGTAGCCGGATCGAATATCCTTTTTTGAAATTTGATAACCGATCTCGCCGCTTTTATAATCTGTTCCATAAACTAGTTTTCCATTTGAAATAATAGCACTCCCTATACCTGTTCCAATAGCGATGAAAAACATATCATCACTTTTATCACCAGATCCTAACCATCTTTCTCCAAGTGCAGCACAATTCACATCATTATTTATAAATACCGGAAAAGGAAAAGCGTTTTGCAAGGACTCTCGAACATTTATATCATTCCATTGTAACGCTGGTGCATCAAACACAATACCAGTTTCAGGATTGGTGAAACCTGGTATCCCTGCTCCTAAAGCAATGATTTGTTCTCTGTCTACTTTAGATTCGATAATAGCTAATTCAATAAGCTCAATTATTTCTTCAAAATTATTTGTTGCTTCAACTCTTTTTTCATATACTTGATCACCAATTAAATCTGTCATTATGATTTGAATTTTCGTACCACCTATATCTACACCAATCCCAATTTTGGACTTTGGATTAAATCGAAGCATAGATCTTCTTTTCCCACCACGTTGAGTAGATTCACCCTTTCCTACTTCTTCTACAAGTTGTCTAGCTAATAGTTCTTCTACAACTGCAGACACAGTAGCCTTACTCAATTTCAAATCTTTTGCAATTTCTGTACGACTAATCATTTCTGTTGATTTTATTCTATCTAGAACTAAAGAACGATTAATCTTTTTAATCACATCAAATTTACTTACAGAATTGTTTTCCATATAATTACTCCTAACTAAAACTTCATAAGTTAGTTTGTTTTAAAATCTAACTAACTTAATAGTAACAGATTTTTTCTGAAATGCAAGTGCTTTCACTTTAATTTATTTGTCGTGGTAAGCATACAATTATGATAGCCCACCTCTTTCCAGTATTTAACTTTATCAACATTATTTCATTCCTTTTTGTTTACAAACGATAATACACAGAGGTGTAAACACCTCCAAGTAGTTGCATGTAGCACCTATAATACTAGCTCCAAAAAAGTTCCAAACTTTTTCTGAACAACTATAATAAATCCTCCTCTCAAGTTAAATATGACCTCCTCTTTGGTTGCGCATACACTGTTTATCAAGCAAAATATTGGTTGATACCTAGAAAAGTGATTATAAAATCCGTACGTCCCGCAGGCGAATTGTTGTATAAACATACTTTCCTAGTGATTCATTTAGTCGACTCTTTTATCCTGAGTGTATTGTCCTATTTCATAAAAAAGAGGTGCGATGGAGAACTACATCAAGGAAGCTAAGAACGGTTTTGGTTTAGATAAAGTGAATAGCCATTCTTTCCGAGTCAATGACGGACTATGCAAACAGTAGCTCACACTGTTCGCAAGACTCCCCAAACAATAGAAGTTACCTTACCAAAAAAACCCCCTGACCACTCAAAAAGCAACCAGGGGGCAATCCATATATTAATCTCTACTAAACAAGTCCCTCGTATAAACCTTATCCGCTACATCTTTAATTTCATCTGTCAATCTGTTCGCAACAATAACATCTGATATTTCTTTAAATTCGTTAAAATCGTTGACCACTCGTGAACCATAAAACTCTTCTTCTTCCAATACTGGTTCATAGACAACAATGTCTATACCTTTTGCCTTGATTCGTTTCATAATACCTTGAATGGCAGATTGTCTGAAGTTATCAGAGTCTGTTTTCATTGTTAAACGGTAGATACCGACAACAGATGGATTCTTCGCTAGGATACTGTCCGCAACATGATCCTTACGTGTCCTATTAGCATCGACAATCGCTCCGATAATATTATTCGGTACATCCTCATAATTGGCAAGTAATTGCTTCGTATCTTTCGGTAAGCAATAACCACCATAACCAAAGGATGGATTATTATAGTGGTCGCCAATACGCGGGTCCAAGCCGACTCCTTCAATAATCTGTTTCGCATTTAATCCACGAACTTCCGAATAAGTGTCCAATTCATTGAAGAAGGAAACACGCATAGCAAGATAGGTATTCGCGAATAACTTGATCGCCTCTGCTTCAGTGGAGTCTGTATAAAGAATCTCAATATCCTCTTTGATCGCACCTTCTGCTAGAAGATTAGCAAACGTACTAGCACGCTCTGATCTTTCTCCAACTACAATTCGTGATGGATACAAGTTATCATATAGTGCTTGTCCTTCACGTAGAAACTCTGGTGAGAAAATGATATTGTCTGTATTATACTTTTCTCGCAATTCTAATGTGTAACCAACTGGAATCGTTGATTTAATGATCATAACTGCCTCTGGGTTACTATCCAAAACGGTCTCAATAACATTCTCGACCGTACTGGTATCAAAATAATTACGTTCCGGATCATAGTTCGTTGGTGTAGATATAATCACATACTCAGCGTTCTCATATGCTCTACGTACATCTGTTGTAGCTACCAAATGCAAATCTTTCGTTTCTAAATACGTTTGAATCTCTTCATCGACAATCGGTGACTGCTTGTTATTAATCATGTTGACTTTCTCTTCCATAATGTCAACTGCAATCACTTCATTATGCTGTGCTAATAACACGGCATTCGATAGTCCGACATAGCCTGTCCCCGCTACTGTTATTTTCATTTTTTCTATTCACCTCTAATATAATTCTTGTACTTTATTATAACTGTCAATCGTACCAATATCATGTCGTAAGCCTTCAAATGTAAAAGCATATACTTCTCTTTGCTGAATCAGCCATGGAATAAAATAACCCGGTGCATCAGGATTATTTCCTTCTGCCAAATATTGCTTAAATAATGGTAAAGTCTCCGCCTTGTATAGATAAAAAGGTGGTACAGCTAAGTTCGATTTCGGTTCTTCTGGTTTCTCTTCAAAAGATGTGACAACACCATCTTCGTTCACTTCAACTATACCAGTACGTTTCATTTCTTCAGGGTCATCTAATTCATGTGTCGTAATACTGTCTGCATTCACTTCTTGATAAAAGTGAACAAAATCAACCAATTCAAAATCAAAGAGATTATCACCAGCTAAGACCATAATGTCTTCGTCCACCTCATGCTGATCCAATACATGTTGGATATCAGCAATTGCACCTAATCGATTGTCATTGGTTGTTGTGTGGTCGTTAACAACACTTATTTTCTTAGTTCCTTGATAGTTTACTGCCCACTCTTGAAAACTTGGCGTGAACTTCTCATTGGTAACAATATATACTTCGTCTATTGAATCGACTTTTTCGACCTTTTCGATGATATGATTCAGAATCGGTTTCCCTGCTACTTCCAATAAAGGTTTCGCTTTATTCTTGGTTAAGGGATATAATCTGGTCGCATAGCCGGCAGCTAGTATAATACATTTCATCTTCTTCCCTCCAAAATAATGATAAGGACAAGTTCCCGCTGTCCTCTTGATCCATGAGGTGGGCAACATTATTAGTTTTACAGAACTGAACTTTGTAGAATTTTTAAATAGATTTCTTACAACATTTACAATTATAACAGATTTTCACTGGGTTATCTTGCGTTACTATAGTAAAAAAATAGGTAGTGTGCCTTTATTAGTTAAAAGTATCCTTTTTCCACCAACACCTTTTGAATTTTCTTTCTAGCAAGCTTTCCCCAGTTTTTCACTGCATTTTCCGTTACACCTTCTTCTTTCGCAATGGTTCTAACTGACTGGTCTTTCAACACAAATTTAAAGAACCAATGCCACTGTTTATCTGACAACTGACTTTGAATATCTAATAGTAACTTTGTATCTATATGCAACTCATCCTCTATTAGCAAATCTTCTATTGTTACTTGATCCAACCAATTCTGAAATTGATCTCGTTCACGATTTTCTTTACGAATCTTATTAATGAACCTTCTTGTAATACAATAATAAGCATAGGTAGAAAATTTGGATTTCGATGGATCATAATTTTGAAATGCATGCCATAAAGCAATTAATCCTTCTTGATAAAATTCCCCTTCCACATCTCGAATTTGATATTTGTGCATGATGTGATAAATCATTTTTTCAGAATCCTTTAAAACATCTTCAAATCTCATCACTAGGTGACTCCTATATGACAAGCACTTGCCGTTCGTATTCCGCGGTAAAGTGATCATATAAAAGTTCGAGATAGATGTCATATGAAGATATTTTTTAATTAACATATGAAAATAAAAAAAGTTATGGTTGTTTAGTTATTTTATATCGTTAAAAACAGATTATCTAATAACTCGATGAAAATATGATGGTATTTATATTTCAATAAATTTGTTTTCTGAAAAATTAACAAGTGACCTTAACCATATTCTCTTTGATCCACCTTCCGACCATTATGGTGATGCTATTCTTAAATTACATAATTTACTTAAACACGAAATATATTTCGTTCCAACCTCTTTTTTATTTTAGGAGAATAGTTAAGAGGTTGAATTATTATGAATGAATTGGAAAAAGATAATTTTCTATACGTATTAGGAGAATATTATAAGAAACAGCGTATTACCATAGGCTGGACCCAAAGTGAAGTAGCCGAGACTTTACATATGAGCGTTCGTTCCATTCAGCAATTTGAGAAGGGTGAGCTTAATCTAGCAATATCCCGCTTTGTAGAATTAACAGAGTTATTAAACGTTCCCTATTCCTTTGTAGAAGAACAGTTCAAAGCATATGGCTACCAGTCCTTTCAAGAGCAAGTAAAAGAAGTAACAAATCGAAAGGAAAAGAAAAAGAGATGATGAAAGATTATCGGATAACAAGAAAAACCTTAGCCATTATATCAAACAAAGATATATTTCATCAGTCTAAAATAGTTGAAATGGAGAAGGAAATTCACCATTCTTCTCCTCCACTACAAATCATAAAAGAAAACTGTATGCATTACGGCGCTGCATATGATGGGCGTAAAAAATCCGTACAACACCACTTAGATTTCCACCAAAAAACACCCATTCCTATTGTTGCATCCAAAGCAATTTATACCTTCCCTACCGAATCACCACAAAATGATAATTGTTGTTGGCTGTTTTTCCATGGAGTGAAAGATATCTTCACCGAGACGAAAAACAATATCACAAATACAGTTGTTCTTTTAATTAACGGGAAATTACTGACCTTGGATATTTCCATATATACTATAAAAGAACAATATGATCGAACCGGAATGTGTAAGGTAGTGTTTGATCAATTATTATAATGCTTCAATATCAATCAAACATGATTGAACAAGAGGAAGAGTATTATCAATCATTAGTTTCGTATTAGGCTCTATAAACAAATTATGTATCTTTTTTCAATTTTTGATAAACTTTAATATACTCATCTAATAATTCACTATATTCTAAAGTAGAGGGTGCGGTTAAACCATCTCGAAATCCCTTATCCAATAATTCTCTTCGCATAACCTCAATTCGTTCTAATAATAATTCTACATCGATTTCCCTATTGCCCATATTTTGAATCCCCTTTATCTACAAGCACAATAATACACCCTTAAACATAAGTTAGTTAACTTTAAATTGAATATACCATAGTATTAACATGTAAGTGGTACGTTATTTAGTACCAAATAATGATGTTTTCTTTGTGTTGTCTGTAATCACCATCTGAGTTTTGACGATTGCTTTTTTGTTAATGTCGCTTAGTGGATTTGGAAGGATGGATTCATAAAAAAGTGATTGTAAAAATTAATAGTATTTTAAATAAACACGATATTTCGTTAAGAGAGCTTACCCGAAGAACTGATATCAGACATGCGACACTTAGTGAACTATCTAATCAAAAACGACAGAATATTAACTTTCAACATATTGAGAAAATTGCTGAAGCACTTGACATTCAAGATATTCGGGAAATAATTGATTTTACAGTCTGAAGAGAAAGATTGATAAGGATAATTATCGCAAAAAAATAATCCCAAGATACATTTCATCTTGGGACAACTATCATTAAGTACTATTTATAGAAATGGCCAGGCCGATTCTTATTTAAGGATAGTTCCCTTGTCCTCTTGATCCACGAGGTGGGCTCCATTGTTGGTTTTACAGAAGTGGACTTTGTAGACGTCTTTGTATGCTGGGTGTTGGGCCGGATAAATAGCGTCCATGTTTGCTTTGATTTGTTCTTTATATGCTGGATCAATTAACCCAATACAACAGCCTCTGTAACCTGCCCCACTAAAACGGGCTCCATATACACCTACTGTTTCTTTCAATACTTCATATATAGTGATCAATTCTGGGCAGCCTGATTCATATTGATGAATCGAGCTTTCACCTGATTCAAACATCAATTTGCCGAACTGTTCAATATCCCCTTGTTCCCATGCTTCAATTCCTTGCCGTACACGGTCCTGTTCAGTAAAAAAGTGATTGAGTCGCTTACGGAATTTGCCTGGTACGTGGTCACGATACTTACGATAATGTTCTTCTGAAATATCCCTTAGTTTCACATCCTGCAAGGCGGTTCGTTCAAGACCAGCTAATTCTTCCACAATCCAGCCTGCCACCTTACATTCATCCACTCTATTATTATAATCTGTACCGATCAATGCTTTACTTACACCTGAATATACGATCACTACTTCAACTTCCGGCATAGTAGTAGCTTTCTCTACTAATCGGTGTTCTTCTGTATGGCAATCCATCACAAGTAAATGATTATCTTTGCTTAATATGTTAGCCGATTGATCAAGAATACCGTTCTTTAAGCCGATAAATTCGGTTTCTACCCAGTGACTGTAGGAAATCAAAGCTTCCTTAGTAATAGTAAGTTTATTAGCTTTACATAAAGCCATCAAATAAGCAGTTGTTACGGCAGCAGAAGAACTTAGTCCGCCTATTGGTAATTTCCCGCTAATAACCGCACGAAATCCATTTTGCAGTTTATGGTCTCGGTGTAATGACAACACTGCTCCCCGAATATAGTTCCCCCAAAAGTGAGGTAGCATCATAGGAACTTGATCAATATGGAAATATTCTTCATCAGGAAAGTCCATACTGCTAACCCTAATATAGCCGTCATCTGAAGGAGCAAACACCATTTCGACATTTGCATCAAGTGCCATACCTGTAACCAATCCATCTTGGTGATCTACATGTGCACCTAATGGACAAATACGAAGTGGTGAACGTACAAGATAGGCTGGGTTTTCACTGTATATTTGTTTAAATGTCTCAAAAAGCTCCTGCATTTTAAATACCCCATTTACATGGATTACTCATGACTTTAAACTTCTTTTCCACACATAAATTATATAATTTGAAGCTAAATACCATTCTTCATTATAACATATTTACCATATCAAGATTATTACATTTTCCAAATGATAGGGAATCTTTGAGTTATTTATTAATAGTGAAAACTCAAATACCGCAAACACTTAGTGTGTTTTAACTAAATTAGAACATATATAGTTTGTTTCCCTAACATTCACCCTTTATTATGGTAATTTTTTCTCAAACAGGATGTGATGTTTTTGGAAAACAAACTAGGGTTACGATTAGAAAATCTTTGTGAACAATTTAATTATGACTACAAAACAATAAGTAAAAAACTTGGTTATTCAGAAAATACTTTTGGACATTATGTCAGAGGAGTTCGTACTCCTGATTACCATACACTTATAAAAATAGCTGATTTATTTAATGTTTCCTTGGATTATTTGTTACGTGGTAAAGAGTTTAGCTACAACAGAAAGGATCATTTAAATGACCTTTTACCGATATTAGACCGAATAGGCGCTCAAAAAGCGTCAATCCATCTATCAGAACATTGGGACTCACTGACTGATGATAACCTAAAAGAAGTAGTAAGCCATTTTGAATGGGTCTTAGATAGACAAAATTATCTAAAAAAATAAACCCTTCTCTAATAAATGAGTACATAAAATGTAGCGAACTTCATTAAAGAAGAAAATAGAATGATCAACATGTTTACTCCACCTTCTTCTTCATTTGCTCTCAACATATGGAAAGGAGGTGTTTTTTTATGATGGCCATTTTAGAGTTAGTTGGTTTATTTGCTATTATTTTTTCTATTACTTATCTTAGCTTTCATTTTATTAAGAAAATAACAAACAAAGAAAGAGTACTATCTAAGAAAATCTTCTACTTATCATTATTGGGAGGAATAAGTTTGTTTGTCCTCGCGGTTATAGTGGATGATTCAACTGTTTATGCAGAACTAGATGAAGTAAAAACTCATAATGAAGAACTGTGATAAGCTCCCTTCTAAGTAGACAGATTAAAAAATAAAAATCTGCTACTTGGGGGGAGATATTTTTATGTCCAGAAAAGGTCATACTGCTGAATTTAAACGGACAGTATTGGATGCCTATGAAAATCAGGGATAGCTTAAGTGAGATCCAGCGAAAGTACGGTGTACATAATACCACCCTTGTGCATTGGATGAAAATGGTGGACAAATACGGTGTGGAAGGTTTAAAGGGGACTTCCCACAATAAAACCTACACAAAAGAAATGAAATTAGTTGCCATATCAGATTACCTGTCAGGTAACTATTCACAAAGAGATGTCATAGAAAAGCATGGGATTTCCAGCACATCTGTTTTAAGAAAATGGATGAAAGATTATAATGGTCATAGAGAAATAAAAGGACAACCGGAAGGAATGAGTCGCTCTATGACTAAAGGGAGAAAAACCACGTGGCAGAAACGTATTGAGATTGTACAAGACGCTTTAGCCAATCATAGGATTATCATAAAACGGCGGTAGCAAATCAAGTATCTTACCAACAAGTCTATCAATGGGTGGAAAATATGAAGCTGGTGGATGGGATGCGTTAAAAGACCGACGTGGTCGTTCTAAAACAGAGGAAGAATTATAACCGGAAGAAAAAATGAAGTTAGAGATACGTCGGATGGAAAAAGAGAATGAACGGTTGCGAGCGGAGAATGCCTTTTTAAAAAAGTTAGAGGAGATCGAAAGGGGGCGGTCATAACCCGTGTTCGTTTAGAAAATCGCTATTTAGCGATTCAACAACTTTACGAGGAAGAAAATTTTTCTATTCTGTTATTATGCGAAATAGCAAAGGTGGCACGTGCCTCCTATTATAAATGGTTGAATCGAACACCAACAGATGAGGATAAACTAAATGAAACTTTATTAGAGGAGATGGAAAATCTTCATCAAAAAGTGAATGGGATTTATGGATACCGTCGTATGACCATGAATATGGAACGTCAATTTGACCGCCCGTTTAATCACAAACGTATTTATCGTCTCATGAATATAGCAGGGATACAGGCTGTCATTCGCCGAAAGAAAAAGCGTTATTCAAAGTCCACACCACAACATGTTGCAGACAATCTATTGAATCGAGACTTCACAGCGTCAAAACCAAACGAAAAATGGGTTACAGATGTTACGGAATTCAAATATAGCATGTCCAAAAAAGCTTATTTAAGTGCCATTCTAGACTTGTATGATGGATCCATTATAAGCTATAAAATCTGTACTTCTAACAATAATCAATTGGTCTTTGACACGTTGAAACAAGCTTTAGAGACGTCATCAGATGCGAAACCTTTAATCCATAGTGATCGTGGTTATCAATATACCTCACCTGGCTTTAAATATATCATTGATAATGCTGGGGTGAAGCATAGTATGTCGAGAGTGGGAAGGTGCATTGATAATGGTCCAATGGAGTCGTTTTGGGGGACATTGAAATGCGAAAAGTATTATTTACATCAAAAAGACTATCACACGTACGAAGCGTTGGTTGAAGCCATTGAAGAATATATTCAATTTTATAATTACGAACGATACCAAAAACGACTAAATGGCCTAAGCCCCATGGAGTATAGGGCTAAGGCCGCCTAATAAACATTTTTTATTATTTCCACTGTCTACTTGACAGGGGGCAGTTCAGATTTCATGCGCTTTATTATTAGAATTTTTGTCCTATCTCATCAATCAGGTTCACCATAATAAATCTTCATTCTCATCCATATACATTGATGAAACGTCCATAAATAAATATAAAGAGTCAGCTAATGGATAGGAAAAAGTACGAATCCTATCACCTGTTTCAATATCGTTGTATAGATCAGAAAGAATTCCAGACTGTTCTTCTTTCATACGAATCACATTTTCAATAAAGTATGGTCGCCAACTCCAGTTTTTCCCTTTTATTGTCTCATCCCATACCCATTCCTGCTCTAGATGAATAAAGTTAACGGTTTTTTGAAACCCATCTTCATCTGTTACATAAATTCGGAAAAAAATGTGTTCCATCTGCTTTGCTAGACTATCAACCTGTTCATCTAAACTCTTATTCTTCTTCACTAGCTTCCAGTGTTCCTGAACCTGTTGATTTAATGTAGCTGTCAGCTCAAATTTAGTAGACAGTTTGGCTCTTTCTACCTTAATAAATTGTTGAATATTCTGGCGAAAACGTTCTTTCAGTACATCTTTTGCCAAAAAAGCATCAGAAGTTTCTGTCAAAAAACTTCCTTGATAAAATCGGCCATTGTTCCTCCATGCATAATGAAAGTGATAATTAGATGAAATACCATCAAATAATAATTCTGCTCCAAGTTTACGTGCAAACAACGCTAAGGAATAAATAATGCCGTGAAAACCATTAGAATTCGATTCACTTTGAAGTGATTGCAAGTCTACTTTTAAAATATCAGGTTCCATGAGGCTAATCCGATCTAAATTACTCGTTCCTGTTCCTAGATCATCAATGGCTACTTTAACTCCCAGTGTTTTTAAGTATTTAAATGTATGTGTCACTAGTTCAATATCTCCGCGAAAATGATGCTCGGTAATTTCGATTACAATTTTAGAAAGATCAAGACCTTTTTCCTGATACTTCAGCAGATGATTAAGAAATAGATCTTCCTTGTCTAAGGCAAAGTAATTAGCGTGTACATTCAAATACAAATGCTCATCCATTTCTTGCTCGATATACTGCTTTAATGCCATGTCTTGTATCTTTTGATCAATTTCCATTTTAAAATCATCCGGCACATTCGTATCATGAAAAAATGAACCTAAATGAATAACTTTGTCATCTATTTCCAACCTACCTAAAACTTCATAACCGGTTACTTCATGGCTATCGGCACTATATATCGCCTGAAAATAGGGCTTCACTTTATCTGCATGCATCATTACATCTAAAGGATCCATCTTGATTCCCCTCTCTTTCATTAATTGTAACTGTCCATAATCGTTTAATCAAAAAAATAGTCTGAATCCGATTGGAATTCAGACTATTTTATACTTCAATTAGAACTTCGCTTGATATCGATCTAATTCCCATCCTGTAACGGCTATACGATAACTGTTCCACTCATCTTGTTTCAATGATAAGTATTCATTTAACGCATAATCCCCAAGAACTTTCTTACCAATTTCACCAGCTTCTAATGCTTGAATGGATTCACCTAATGTAGTTGGTAAGTTTTCAATACCATGATCTTCTAACTCTTCATCACTCATGCTGAAAATATCATCAACTGTTTCTTTAGGTGCTTGTAGAGATTTTTCCACTCCATCAATACCAGCCGCTGCAATACTAGCAAAGGCATAGTATGGGTTAGCACTTGGATCTGGACAACGGATTTCAACACGAGTCCCTGCTCCACGAGTTGCCGGTATACGAACTAGTGCGGAACGGTTTGAAGCAGACCATGCGATGTAACAAGGTGCTTCATAACCTGGAACTAGACGCTTATAAGAGTTTACTAATGGATTAGTAAACGCAACAAACGATGGTACATGGTGTAACAAACCAGCGATAAACGAGTACGCTGTTTCTGATAACTCACGAGAATCAGATTCATCATAGAATGCATTTTTCCCTGCTTTTTCATCAAATAAAGACATGTTAACGTGCATTCCGTTACCATTCTCTCCAAATACTGGTTTAGGCATGAATGTTGCGCGTAAACCGAATTGCTGTGCAACTGTTTTAACAACCCATTTAAATGTAGTTGCGTTATCTGCAGTTGTTAGTGCATCACCGAATTTGAAGTTGATTTCATGTTGCCCTTCCGCAACCTCGTGGTGAGATGCTTCAATGGTAAAGCCCATTTTTTTCAATGTTTTATAAACTTCTAGACGAATGCGCTCACCTAAATCGTATGGTGCAGGTTCGAAATAACCACCTTTGTCATGTACTTGCTGAGTAGGTTGGCCATTTTCATCTGCTTCAAATAAAAAGAATTCTAACTCTGGCCCTACATTTATGGAAAAACCTTTTTCTTTCGCTTCATCTACTGTTTTTTTTAGAATGTTTCGCGGGTCTCCCTCGAATAATGATCCATCAGGGTTTGTTACGCTACATAAAAAGCGTGCTTCTGAGTAATCTTCTTCTTCTGTCCAAGGTAAAACTGCAAATGAGTTTAGATCTGGTAATAAGTATAAGTCTGATTTATTAATCGGTGTAAAACCTGTAATGGATGAACCATCGAACATTGTTTCACCTTCTACAACATCATCTAATTGTTCTGCTGTTACTGTTACCTGTTTTAATGTACCTTCGATATCAACAAATTGTAAATGTAGTAATTCCACATGTTTTGTTTTGATTTCCTCTTTAATCGTTTCTAATTGTGATACAGTGTCCACTGTTTTCTCTGGAGCAATTGTTGCCATTTTTCATTTCCCCTTTTCCATGTAACTTTATTTAACATCTATTGTTATTAACAATGCTACAATAGTCTGAAAGATAACGTCATGACTTTTGTAAGAAAATCTGACAAACTTTTTGTGCTTTCTACCCAGCTATAATTGCTCCAAATAACCGTCAAATCGCGATAAAGGACTACTTGAATATGAATAAAAAAATTTAAAAATGTAGTAGAAACGACATATTTCTCTGACTCCCTTACAAAAAATCCCGGTTCCTATCTAAGGATACCGGGTTTAATGGTTATGGTTGTTTGGTAAATGTTTTTAATGCTTGCCATTCCTCTGAAGTAAGGGTGACCCCTTTTCCCATTTTTTCGTGATCTGGTGCCCAGTCACGAATATCGTATTTTGGTTCACGGTCATTCCAACTAATAAGATTTACTTCTTTTTTCCATCCTTTTGGTGATTCAGACAGGACGGCCACTTGTTCAATGATCTCATATTTAATACCTGCCATGTCAATTCCTCCTACTCTTATTCTCCATATTCCACTACGAAGATTAGTTGTCAGTCTTGATAAATTAATAACATATGGATTTTTTCAAATGCTAGTAGTTTTCTTTGCTAAAAAATCATGTAAATAACTACCCAAAAATTGGTCACTCTAAAAATATCCCTCAGTTTCTTCTACACCTATTTTATGTGAAGAAACTGAGGGATTCAATGTTTTTGTGAAATTAAGCCATTATGATAGTTTATATTTTTCTAACAAATCACTTAAGTCTTGATTCAATCTTGTTAAAGCTTCTGCTGAACTTGCCACATTACTAACGGCATTAATCTGTTCATCAAGGGAAGAAGTGATTTCTTCAATGGAAGCAGCTGTTTCCTCCGAAACGCTTGAAATACTTTCTACATTTTCATTCATTTTTTCCGCTTCTGTTGTAATTCCACCTATTTCTGTTTTCACTACTGTAATAGCCGTAACAACTTCTTCTACAGCACTTTTCATATCCATGAATTTCGTTTCTGTTTGTCTTACATCATGATCTAAACCTTCAGATGACGTACGATTCTCTTCGACAGCTTGTACGGTTTTGTCTGTTTCCGAGACAATCGTTGACACAACATTTTGCACTTGATGTGTAGCTTCTTTTGACTGTTCCGCAAGCTTACGAATTTCATCTGCTACAACAGCAAAACCTTTTCCATATTCACCTGCTCTTGCTGCTTCAATACTTGCATTTAATGCTAGAAGATTAGTTTCTTCTGCAATATGCTCAATCGTATCCATGACTGCCGTAATATCTTGTACTTTATGATGAAGGTGACGAATATCATTTGATATTTCATTAGCTCTTTTAACGGAATTTTGGTTTGACTGTTGAAGTTTTGATACAATCTCAATCCCTTCATTTGATAATGATTCAGATTGATGCGTGATTTGGTCCATTTTATCTGTTTGTTCTCTCATCTGATGAATAGCTTCTGTTAACTTTTCCACACGATAATGGATATCCTCTAAATCATTTGCTTGCTCTTGTGTACCTTTTGAGATTTCATTCATAGCATTGCCAACTTCTTCACTGCTAGCTGATGTTTCCTCCGAAATCGCTGATAGATCTGTTGCGGAATCTAATAAGTGATCACTAGATTGCTGCACACTTGTAACAAGATTACGTAATTCTTTAGACATTTTATTAAAGGAATGAGCTAGTATACCAATTTCATCGCTTGATTCTGGTAAATAGGATTCAGTAATATTCCCATTTGATATATTGGTCGCTTGATTTGCAACATCTTTTAATAATTTTAATTTCTTTCGAGTTAAAACATAAAACAATATGGAACTTACTATTATAATTAAGATTGTAATGACAAAAATAACAATTTGTAATACATGTAAATTTTCATAAAGTTCATCTTGAAATACTGTAATACCAACTGTCCAATCCCATGGTTCAAAATATCTCATATAGGCTGTTTTATCACGATAGTTGCCATCTGATTGCTCATCACTATATTCGGCAAATCTATCAGATGGATCTGCTTCTGTTCCCGCTTCTACCAAGCGTGTACGATTATTTCTGTTTAACTCATCAGCCGGCTCACCACCAATTTTGGTCGGGTGAAGCTGCAAGATTAAATCTTGATCATAAGCAAGTACATATCCATGATCTTTATAAACAAAATTTGTCTGTGTGTAATCATACTCATTATTTTCAACAGGGCCGTTTAATATTTCTCTTGCTCTATTTTTTGCTTCTTCCTCTGTTAAAATACCTGCTTCCACTTCTTCTTCCAATAATTCCAGAACAGTGTAAGCTCCATCTGTAATTTTTTGTAATTCACTTTCCCCTGACTCTAACAGCTGACCTTTTGCTACTTCATAACTAAAAATACCAATTATAATACCCGTAACAGCTGTAATTATTGTAATCAATGCAATTAACTTAAATGATATACTCTGAGTTTTCTTCAAGTTGTTCTCCCCTTCCCTCCCTTATATCGACAAAATTTTAAAAATTTCAATAAAGAAAGAAAAAGATAAAAAAACAACAAAGGATAATTATTTTATAACTTTTTATTTAAATAGATAAATATAAATAAAATTAGAAGCACAAAAATGGAAAGCAATGTAAACATTTGTGAAAAACCTATATACTTAATTATCATACCTAAAATAAGTGAACCTAAAGCAATACCAGTATCATATAACGTATAAAATGTTGCGGTAGCATGTCCGCTACGATTCATTTTTACTTTTGAAACTGCTAATGATAAGAAAAATGGTAATAATGACCCATAGCCGACTCCAATCACACCGGCAGCAATTAAAAAGGCTACTGCATGGCTAGAAAAGCTTAATATCACTAATCCGAGAGAAAATAAAATCATACATGGAATAATTACGGGTTTTGCCCCTCTAAGATCAAATTGTTTGCCTAAAAATGGCCTTGAAATAAGCATTGTTACAGCAAACACCACAAAGAAATATCCTGACACATGATCAAGTCCCCTTGCGTTCGCATATACGGAAATAAACGAGACAATACTGGAATAAGCAAATGCAACTAATAATCCAATGAATGAAATCGATAATACTTCTTTCTCCAGCAATTCTTTCCACTTAAATGGAGATCCTTTTGATTTATCAGTATTCTTTACATCCTTTGTTTGAACAAAAAAGATAGAGACCACACTTAAAATGGTAAACAGATTAAGAATGATAAACAAGTTCGTATAGGAAGTGAACTGAATAATACTTAATCCTAAAAAAGGTCCTAATACAATTGCTAAATTCATGGACATGGTAAAGTAGCCAAGTCCTTCACCTCTCTTTTTAGCCGGTATGATATCAGCTGCCATCGCATTTGTCGCTGTTGTTAAAATCGCAAAAGAAAAACCATGTATAAAACGAAGTAGTAGCATTGCGAGATAGGAATCGATAAATAAATAAAAAATCATGGTAATCGCAAAAAGAATACTACTGATTAATAGCACATTACGTTTTCCATATCTAGTAAGAATATTACCTGCAAATGGTCTTAATAATATCGCGGCTAATAACATGACTGTAACGACTAGACCACCTTGAGCTTCAGATCCACCCCACTCATCTATTACGTACAATGGTAATGTCGTTAATAATGTATAAAAACTGATGAAAACAAATAAATTGACTACTGCTATACTGATAAAATTCCTCGTCCATATTTTTGACTCTGACATATTTATTCATCTCTTTCTATTGATAGTTTTTCTAAAAGTTGTTGTAAAGCTATTTTTTCCTGTTTCGAAAGTTGATTGAGAAACATTTCTTCTGTTTGTTTCACCGCCTCGATAATATCCAGATAGGTTGATTCCGCTTTTTCAGTTAATGTGACAACTCGTTCTCGTTTGTCCGTTCCTACTTTCCTTTCAATCCATCCGTTTTTTTCCAATCTCACTAATGTTCTGGTAATAGTCGGTGCTTCAACCTTAAGATATTGCCATATTTCGGTTTGTGTCATTTTTCCTTTTTGATAAAGGGTGTAGAGGATTGTCCATTGGGAATGAAACAGTCCAAACTTTTTTAATGTTATATTTAATTCATTTTGAAACAACCGTAATTTTTGATTATATAAGTGCAGCAAATGACTGGTATCCATGCTCTTACTCCCTTCCGAATATTATTTACCTAGGTAAATAAACAACTATACAATTGTAGTGTATTTTCAAGCAAAAGTAAAGAAGCAGCCGGTAACCGACTACTTCTTGTGTTTCATGCGTTCTTTTACATAATCAATGAATTCATTTGCTTTTTGTTCAGGTGGTTGAGTTGTTACACTAACCACGATAAATAGAGCAGTAGACACTACAATCCCCCATATACCGGACTTCAAACCAAGTAATAATCCACCTGTTGCTTCAATGTAAATCACTAGAATACTACTGGTTGTAACACTAATGATTACTCCAGCTGCTGTACCTCTCTTCCAGAAGAATGTCCCAATTATAGCCGGAACGACTACAATTAATCCGGCAGAAGAAGCAACAGAAAGTACAGCAATTAAGTCGAGCTCTAATTGAGCAAATAAAAATGCTAATACGGCAATTACCGGGATAACAATTTTACCGATTAATAATTGCTTGCGATCGTCCGCTCCCCCTTTTACATGACGATACACATCTCGTGAAAATAAGGATGATAATGTTAATAAAATCGAGTCAATCGTTGAAATGGCAGCGGCCATTATCCCTACCATAACAATCACACCTAAAATCGGTGGAACGACATCAGAAGATAATAACATCGGAGTTGCTAAATCAGCATTTTCTAAGCCTGGAAACAAAATTGATGCTGAAAAACCCCATACAACAGATACGACTGTATAAATAAGACCAAAAACTAAAAAACCTAATAACATATGACGCAGACTTTTTAACGAAGCAGGCATAAATAGTCGCTGGCTTACTTGTGGATTGGAAATACTGAAGAAAAACCATGGTATCGTCAATCCTAAAAATGTCCAGAAATTAAAAAATCCGTTACCTGGCACTGCTAAAGCCTGTGGATCATTTGCTTCAATTGATGCAAAAAAACCACTCACCCCACCTAGACTATTAACAATCAGAATCACGACTATTGTAGAGGTAATGATCATGATTAGTGATTGTAAGGAATCAGTCCATACCACTGAACGAATCCCGGCAATGTAAGAGAAGATAAGTGCTAATACTGTTGCAATAATAACACCTGTTGTATATGGGATCGCATCATTCGTAACTCCCTGAAGCAAATATCCTATTCCTGTTAACTGAACAGCACTGTACGGAATTAAAAATAAACTACTTGCAACTGCCGCAACTACTGCCACTCCTTTATTTTGATAGCGATCACCTAACATTTCCGAAGGTGTAACGTAACCATACTTCTTACCAACTAACCAAAAGCGCGGACCAAATATCGCAACAAGGGAAACCCCCATAAAATAAATAATTTCAAATCCTAATGCACCGACACCGCCATTGTACGTAAGTCCGGCTAGTCCGACTAACATAAAAGCACTATAGGTTGTGGCACTATAACTTAAAGCAGATACAAAACCATTTAATTTTCTTTCACCTAAAAAATATCCAGACATACTGTTTTGTCTGCCATTTCTTGATAAATAAGCAATTATTAGAGCAATAACAATATAGATAGCGATGGTTGACCAAACTAACGTTGTACTCATTCCTCATCACTCCAATCAGTCGTTAAAAAGAAATTCGCCACAAAGGTAATGATAGCTAATATCGACCAGATCAAAAAGCTGCCATACCATTTGGTTACATCGCTGAGGAATGCGTAAGGAATCACATAACCGAGAATAACAATGATTAAAATAATAAGTCCCCAAAATTTTTCTTTTTGATTCACTTCTCTCACCTATCCTTTCATGTCATGATTCTTATTATACAGATAATCATACATCTGTAAAGACACCTGTTAATCATCAGATATGTAATGCCACTATCTTACTTATAAGAAAAATGGGAAAGCCCATCCGGTCCTTATCTTTAACCAGATGGTGTGCGCTAACTCCATGTAGTGATGTTGACATGTTTATCACGGTGCTAACCCCGCTTCGGCTGCCCACTCCCCCTTTCCGTGGGATTTTTCCCGCAGCTAACTTTTTCGCGCCCAAAACCGCTCGAAAAGTGGATCTTCAGGAAAAACGAGTCCCACTGGAGTTGAAGTGGGCGGCCTACGCTGAATCATGCTCTACAACATGTGTGAGACCTAGAAGCTTGGGTTATTATCCCTGTGGAAGTGCAAAGCTATGGCGTTGAAAATCACTAATAATGGTTATAAAAACAATATGCTTTTTCTGATATTCGTTGTAGAAAAAGCTATAGTGGAGGCCGACCGTTTCGACTCCTGAGGGATTAGCATGATCTGAAGATCCACTTTTGCAGGAGCGACTTCCTCCTGCAAAAGTTAGCTGAAGAACATGCCCCTAGGAAAGCGAAAAGGTCAGCCGCAGCGGTCGGCTTGCACAAACTATCTTTCAAAATGACAAACAGGCGAAGTACACATCTTACTCCATCTACTTTTTTTCATAACATGTTTTGCATCAAGCTTTACCTATCTTATTTGCCTATAAAGTGAGACTATGATCAGTGGGGGTTTTGATCCCCACTGATCATTAGCGAAACTTATCAGGATGTTAGTGTCTGTTATTCCCACACTTAGCTTCCTTGTGTTACTTGAAGCTTTAAGTGGGGTCGTACAAACACCGTGATAAAATTTGTGATACCAATGGTTATATACTTTTTTTACTTGTAAAAAATACGATCAGCATCAATAGCTGATCGTAACTTTTAATCATCCGGTGGATCTGGATTTTGGTCTTTTAATACTTCTAAGGGGGAACGTTTCTTCTTTTTCTTTTTCCCGCGTTTAATATAAATAGTAGGCGATTCATAATTATCCGATGCGTTGATATCATGGTTGGACGCCCGCATAAACGACCATGCTAACAGGAACATGATAAAAATTAATGGAAAACCGCCCACAATACTAGCTGTCTGTAAGGTATCCAAACCACCCAGAAACATTAATGCAAGTGGCATTATACTTAATGTAAATGCCCAGAATAAACGATTCCATCTTAATGGTTCATTTTCAACTTCTTTTTGGGCAACGGATGCTAAGATAAATGAGGATGAATCAAATGTCGTTGCTAAAAAGATTATCGCCAAAATGGTAAAAGCACCAACCATTAATCCAGGGAATGGAAGTTGACTGATAATCGCGATAATCGTTGCAGGTGCCCCAAACTCATTAATATGACTCATCGCATCAAATTGACCTGTCAACTGTAAGTGCAGCCCGTAGTTTCCCATAATCCCGAAGAAAAGTACACACCCAAGCGTACCATATATCATTGTGCCAAAAATCATTTCACGAATCGTACGACCTCTTGAAATACGAGCAACAAACAAACCAACAAATGGTGCATATACTAGCCACCATGCCCAATAAAAGACAGTCCATGCTTCCGGGAATCCAGTTTGCGTAAACTCGCCAATATCTCCGAATGGTTCTACCCATGTTGCCATTTTAAAGAAATTGTCTAACAAAATACCTAAGGAGTTGAATGTTGTTTCCAAAATGAAACGAGTAGGACCAAATACTAGAATAAATGCTAAAATAAAAAGTGCTAACCATAAGTTTATATCACTTAAAAGTTTAATGCCTCGACGCAAACCGGAATATGAACTCACCGCAAAAATGGCCGTGCAGACAAGCATAATAACTGCTTGCAGCCATAAGGTAACAGGCCATCCTGTTAAATAGGTAACCCCTTGTGCAATCATTGGTGTTCCCAAAGCTAATGTAGTCCCTGCACCACCTAACAATCCAAAAATAAATAAAATATCAATGATTTTTCCTAATGGACCATCGATCAAGCCACCCAAAACCGGTCTAATTGCTTCACTTACTTTTAGTACAGGTCTCTTACGAACATAAAAAAAGTACGCAATTGGCAATGCCGGTAAGGTATAAATCGACCAAGCTATTGGTCCCCAGTGAAAAATACCATAGGCAGTTGCCCACTGTATCGCTTCTGTTGATTCTCCTGCCAAACCGAATGGCGGACCTTGATAGTAGTATACCCACTCAATAACTGACCAGTACAAAATACTGGAACCAATACCTGCAGCAAATAACATCGCAGCCCATGAAAAAGAATTAAATTCTGGTTTTTGACCCTCATCACCTAACTTCACATGGCCATTCTTACTAAATGCAACATATAAAAGAAAAGCAAATACAATGAGACCCATCGCTAAATACAACACACCAAAATTAGTAGTCATAAAAGTATTAGCCTTACCGACAATTTCTTTTCCTTCTTCCGGAAATAAAATGAGAGGTAAAGTTACTGCTAGTAACAGTAAAAACGCTCCAATAAAAGTCGGCCAATCAATTTGTCGCTGCCTCATCGTCTTCACATCCTCTCATTCAATAGTATTTTTAACTTACCCATAATCGGCAAAAAAAAACAAAAAAGAGAACAATTATTTCATTGTCCTCTTCTTACTTTTTCTTATTTTTATTATCTTGATTCGATACATTTCTGCGAATATAAATGTTATACCACAATAACCCAAGCACAATAATTAAAATAACAATCGCTGGAACTTGAATAACACCTGTTAAGTCTAAGATCATCATAATTACCAGTACTGTTAGCAACGGTATACGAATTTTATTATAGTTCATGGTATCCCCCTTTTAACCGCTTCCATTAATTAATCCTACCATAAGCCGGTAAAAAAAGCATGTCACGAACTGAAATAAACCAATTTAGAATTGAGTGCTGATTCTTCTATTTACTTCCGGTATCACTTTGTCCGCTAACAAGTCAATCGTTTCTTTTATTGACTCTATTGGTTGTCCACCAAAATCTGCTTGTGCATAAAAACGATTATGGGCAAATAATTGATATTGATAAAGGATTTTTTCAACAATTTGTTCTGGTGTCCCAACAAAGAGCGTAGATTCTTTACTTGTAATAAACGCTAAATCGGTTCTGGCTGCTCCCATCGCACCACCAATCCCTTGCTTCGTTAAGTGTTCCCAGTAATTTGCGTAATACAGATAAAAATCTCGCTCCAGTTCTGTCTCCGTTTCGCGAATAAAGGTATGACCCGCGATAGCAACTTGTGGTTTATCTCCTTGGTAAACCTCACGATATCGTTGTACTAATGGCTGATATTTTTTGGAAATACCACCAATCATCACCACTGTTAAACCACATCCATTGTATCCAGCACGCTCCGCACTTTCGATCGTCCCACCAACACCTATCGAAATGGGTAATCTGTCTTGCAAAGGTCGTGGCGCAATTTCTGCTTCAGCTAATGCTGAACGATACTTGCCGTTCCATGTGACTTTTTCCTCTTTGTTCATTTGTAAAAACAGTTGCAAATGCTCTTCAAAAAGTTGGTCATAATCCCTCTCGTTATAGCCAAACAAAGGAAAAGATTCAACAAAGGCTCCTCTACCTGCTGTAAACTCAACCCGTCCACCTGATAATAAATCAAGCGTCGCAAAATCCTCAAATAAGCGGACTGGATCTGCGGTATTTAATAAGGTCGTTAATGCTGTTAATTTGATCTTACTTGTTTGCTGAGAAATCGCAGAAAGCAGCATTTGTGGTGAGGAAACTGCATAATCTAGGCGATGATGCTCTCCCACACCAAAAAGGTCTAATCCTGACCGATCTGCATATCGAGCCATTTCCACTAACATTTCCAATCGTTCTTTGGTTGTAATGGTTTGTTTTGTTTTTGGATTTTCTAAGATTTCGGATAAGCTGTAAACCCCAAACTCCATGATGTTCTTCCTCTCTCTATTTCATAAGTAATGCTTCCCATTTAGACCACGGAAATTGATCAGGTGGAAATGATACTGCACTGACTTCCTCTTTACGAACCGGATGGGTAAATCGTAATTCGTGCGACCATAGCGCAATTTGCTGGCCAGGCTTGTTCACTTTTGTCCCATATTTCTGATCACCATATAGCGGATATCCACGCGAAGCAAACTGAACCCGAATTTGATGGGGGCGGCCGGTACGTAAATTAATTTTCACTAAACTTAAGCCTTTATCACTTGCTAACAGCTGATAATCAAGGACAGCCTTTTTTGCTTGCGCATTATTTTTTGATGAGACCGTGACCACATTTTGACTTCGGTCTTTCCATAAAAAATCCACCCAATCTCCTGTTAGTTCTGGAACCCCTCTGACTACAGCTAAATATGTTTTGCCTAATTCATTTTTCCTGATCGAATCTGATAATCGTGATGCAGCTTTTGACGTTTTCGCAAATACCATTACTCCACCAACCGGTCGATCTAAGCGATGGACTAAACCTAAATAAACATTGCCAGGCTTCTGATAGCGAATTTTGATATCTTCTTTCAAAATAGTGAGCAAATCCTCATCATTGCTTTGATCTTTTTGCACCGGTACATTGACCGGTTTTTCCACCATCAATAAGTGATTGTCTTCATATAACACACGGATACTCATAAGAAACCCCTTTGTAAGTAGATAGTCCTCTTGCTTAACAGCAAGCATTTATTCATAATTTGCATTTCATTTTCTATGTTATTCTAACATAAAAAAGATCTCCTAAAGACTAGGAGACCTTTATGCTTTATTATTCTACAATTAATGTTGCCACCATATCATCGTGACCAGCTCCACACATAACTGAACACCTGATTGTATATTCCCCTGCTTCAAGTGTTGCAGTTGCGGAACCTTCTTCATCCAATGCAATATCAGTTCCTTCTATTTCTATACCGTGGAAACCTTCTTCATTTGTAAGATTTACTGTAACTTCACCTGCTGGTACAGTATATTCTTCTTGATCAAATTGCCAGTTAGAAGCAGTAACGTCTACTGTTTCACCATCTCCGCTTGCAGTTTCTCCATCATTATTTGAACTTCCTTCATCATCACTGCCACCACAAGCTGCTAACACTAGTGCTAATGATAATGTCATCATTCCAAAAAGTATTTTTTTCATGTTTATCTTATCCCCTTTCTGTTCCGTTAAGTATATTAATCTCTTACATCGAAATACGTTCGCCATTTATAGGATCACTTCTTCATTATAACAATTGGTTTCTTGGTTAATCTACTTTTACGTACATTCTTCACATAACATTCATATTTATTGACATGAGCAGCAAAAAATATCTTTATAGGCATTAAGAAATCCTAGAAGATCAAATATTTATAAAATGCCGGGAACTCACGAATCGTAGAGTAAATATCTCGCCATTCAAAATACTCTGCATGTGCCCCGTATACTTCCGTAAAACCTTGCTGCTTCATCGCTAACTTAGTTCTAGTAATATGAAAAAATTGCGTAATAACGGTGATACTCTCTGTCGACAGATTTTTTTGATGTGCGATCTCCAAAGTGTTCTCTGCCGTCATTTCAGTATTATAGCCATTGCTATCCGTCACGATCGTTGCTTCAGGCACTCCTTTTTCGATTACATAATCTTTCATTACTTCCGCTTCATCAAACCCCTCAATGCCGACACCACCACTAACAATAATCTTTTCCAGTTTGTTATCCAAATACAAACTGACCGCTTTATCAAGTCGTGCTTGCAGTCTGTCTGAGGGTGTGCCATCTTCATTGACTTTATTACCAAAAACAACACCAATCTCTGAATGTTCTTTTTCATCAGTTAATCCATCAATGGTGATAATAATCGTATGTATGATGAAAAAGGTGAATGCTAGTCCAATCAGTATGATTACTATCTTTTTCATAGAATACTCCTTTCCCCATCTATCTTAAACGAAAAAGATCTTTAAAACTATACCTCTTTATAGTAAACTGACTTTCAAAGTTTACTAACACAACAGGAGGAAACATCATGTTTATTGAAAAATGGCTGATCAGTTTACTTATCGTGTTTACTGTACTAGCTGGGTGTGGCACTGTAACAGTCGAAGATGAACTAACCGATGCGCCATCTGCGGACAATGCTTCCGAAAAAACTATGCCACAGGAAAACGAGAAACCTGCAGAAACTCAAGAAGATGGAAATTTTTCCACAGCAACAGTCAGTCGCGTAGTCGATGGTGACACGGTCAATATTGAATTAGATGGTCAAGAAGAAACAGTAAGACTTTTATTAGTTGATACACCTGAAACGAAACATCCCAAACTTCCTGTTCAGCCTTTCGGTCAGGAAGCCTCTGATTTTGCAGTGGAAAAACTGACAGGCAAAGACATTCAAATCGAATTCGATGGACCGGAACGAGATAACTATGATCGTCTGCTTGGCTATATTTGGGTGGACGGGGACAATTTTAATCAACTATTAGTAGAAAAAGGCTTAGCACGTTATGCTTATGTCTATGATCCTCCATACACCCATCAAGACGAAATGAAACAAGCCGAACAACAAGCACGTGAAGCAGGGATTGGAATCTGGAGTATCGATGGATATGTAACAGAAGATGGATTTAATCATGAAGATGTGGAGGATGACCCGGACGAAGATATTCATTATGCTAATTGTACAGAAGCACGCGATGCAGGAGTAACCCCTCTATATGAAGGGGACCCTGGATATAACAGTGATATGGACCGCGATGGTGACGGAATAGCATGTGAATAATTAAGGATTTTAGTTTTATCTGACGATTCTAGACACTTGTTTTAATTATCTGGACACTTTCTAGCATTTACTGGACACTTCTAATAAAATTAGCAATGCCCGAAAAAATCTTTCGGGCTTATTTATATATCTAATTCTCGAATCGATAAAATAATTTCGTATTCTGTTCCACTTGGTCTACTACTTGCTGCATAGGTAAATTCTTAATATCTGTTATTTGTTTGATCACATCTTTTATCATATTCGGATGTGTCATTTTTCCTTGAAAGGAACCTTCAAACGGCCATGGACCATCGGTTTCAGCCATCATCAATTCAATCGGATAATTTTTGATTAAATGCTGAATCTCCTTTTCATAAACACAATCTGGTGTCACGGAAATCATATAGTTTGATTCGATCATTCTCTGAACCGTTGCAGCATCTCCTTTAAACCAATGAAAATGAGCACGTTTTACGCCATGTTTTGCTAATAAATCACAAACGATCTCCGCATCGTCATATACAGCATGCAATACAATCGGCAAATCATATTGCACAGCTAAAGCCATAAATTGTTCTAGTATTTCGATATAGGCTTGAAGGTTAAGACCAGGATCCTCTTTTCTCATGTAAAATGGTAATCCTACTTCACCGATGGCAACTATGTGCTCATGCCGCTCATGAATCAATATTTCGATTTGCGCTATTTCTTGATCAGTTGGAAGCGACTGTTCCGGATGCCAGCCAAATGTCGGAAAAACGGTTGGATGCTGCTTGGCTAATTGCCAGACTTTTTCACAGCTTTTCAGATCACTTGATACTGCAATCATCCCATCAACTTCTAACGTATCTATTATCTTTTCTTGTTCCTTTTGCTTATACCAATCCAAATGAATATGTGCATCAAACATCTAATACACCTCGTAATGTTTGGTAGATTTCTTTTTTCGTTTCAAGAAATGCTGTCGACAAGGTTAATTTCTCATTTCTCGGTCGTTCGAAATCAATGCTAAATTCCTTGATGACATTGGCTGGTTTCGAGCCTAAAACAAGAATTCGATCCGATAAAAAAATCGCTTCCTCAATGTTATGTGTCACAAATAAGACGGATGGCCGTTCTTGCTCCCAGATCGATAATAACCATTTTTGCATTTCTAACCTTGTGAACTCATCTAATGAAGAAAAAGGTTCATCTAAACATATAAAAGATTGTGGACTTAATAAGCTGCGTACAAAGGCAACTCGCTGGCGCATACCACCTGATAATTCATGTGGATAGGCGTTGGCATAATCCTTCAAGCCCGCTCTTTCCAACATTTCAAGTGCTTTTTGCTTATCAGGTTTTTGATATAGTTCCACATTTAATATGACATTTTCTAAAACCGTGCGCCACGGAAAAAGCGAAGGTGTTTGCGGCATATAACTGATGGAGCCTTTTTTTCCATTAATTGTTTCATTATCTAATCTAATCATTCCTTGATCGGCTTGATAGAGCCCACCAATCAGATGAAATATCGTACTTTTTCCACTTCCAGACGGTCCAAGTAAGGAGACGAATTCGCCATCATTCACTTGCAAATCCAATTTATCCAGAATCATTTGTTCACCGAATCTTTTGGTAATATTCTCAAGTACTAGTGTACTCATCACTGATCCTCCTTACTCGGATGCCATTTTAAGATGATTTTTTCAGCAGCAATGATAATCGCGAAAAAAATCAGACATAAAATCATAATAAATAAGATGGCCACAAATACCCTGTCCGTTCTGAACGATGAAGAAGCTAAGGTCATGTAAACACCAATTCCTTGATTAGCACCTAACCACTCCGAAATCACAGCCCCCATTACACTATAGGTAGCCGAAATTTTTAATCCAGAAAACATTTGTGGTACTGCATAAGGCAATTCTAGTTTTGTGAAAATTTGCCTTTTCGATGCACCTGCCATTTTCATATAATGAATTAATTCAGGATTTGTATGCCTTAATCCATCAATAGTAGATACTGCGATTGGGAAAAAACATACTAAAGTAATAATTAATAATTTCGGTGTGACACCAAATCCGAACCAAATTACAAGCAGTGGCGCAAGCACAATAATCGGAATATTTTGCGACATAATAAGCAAGGGGTATAGTGCTTCACGAATTTTCGGTAAGATGTGAAGGACAATCGCAATAATCAGTCCTACACTTATACCGATTGCAAATCCACTTACAATCAACGTCACAGTCGATAATATATGATGCTGGTAATTGTCCCAGCCGCTAATAGCTTCCTGAATAATGACAGTGGGTGCAGGAAGAACCCATGTCGGAATATCAAAAAAGCGAGTGGACACTTCCCAAATTATTAAAATAATGATCATCACGCTGATTGGTAAAATCGACTTTCTAAACATAGAGCATGCTCCTATTTACTGGCCACTTTTTATTATTTAGTGGCCACTTTTCGTCACTTTCTGGCCACTTTTGATGAGTTGCTGGCCACTTTTTTCCGTTTGCTGGCCACTTTTAAGCATTTGCTGGCCACTTCGCAAATTTAACGATATTTTTTTGTTAGTTCACCCATCGAAGCTTCATGATCTTTACGAGAATAAATCTTCACCTGTGATATGACACTTGGGCATTCTAACTCATGCATACGTTGATTCATTTTTTCGATAACAGATAATAATTCTGCGAGATCACCTTCCAATGTTGTCTCTAATGGATTAACCTGATATTTTACGCCCGCTTGCTCGATAATCTTGATCGCTTCATCGACAAAAGGGATCGAGTCTTCTCCATTTGCTGTCTTGGGAATGATTTGTACACTAACTAATGCTTCAGCCATTTATATTCCTCCATTACTCTGGTAAAAATTCGTTGGTAAATGCTGCTTCGACGTCTAGTTCACGCTCTAATAAGTCATTTTCAAACATGAATTCAGCGTAATTACTCCAAACTTCTGTTGATTGTTCGCCCCATCTATCCGCATCATCTTGATATTTTGGTGACACCCACTTCTGGCTTGCATGGACTAATTCTTCATCTAAATCAGGTACAGCTTCAGCTAAAATATCTGCAGCTTCACTAGGGTTGTCTATTGCATCCTGATATCCGCGACTTACCGCAGCCATAAATTTCTTAATGGTTTCCGGATTTTCTTCGGTCATGGTTTCATTCGTTGTGATAACTGGTGTATAATAATCCAGTTTTTCTGAATAGTCCGTGAGATAGATCATATCAATTTCTGTCCCACGCAGTTCTGCTTCGATTCCTGTCCAGCCATAATAAATCCAAGCAAAATCCACATCACGTTTTACTGCTGTAAAAAAATCAGTATTTCCCATATTCACGATCTCGACATCCTCTACTGACGTATCCTGTTGTTTCATTAACGCGTCGATAACGGCAGATTCAACAGGAGCACCCCAGCCGCCATAGGTTTTTCCGGCAAAATCAGCTGGTGATGTGATTTCTTTTTCCACCGGTGCGGCAAATCCGGAAGTATTGTGCTGGATTACTGCTGCAATCGATACGAGTGGGATATCTTGAGTTCGTGCTTCTGTTACTTGTTCTTGATAACTAATTCCAAATTCCGCCTGACCGGAAGCTACCGTCTGATCTGCTCCCGCTTCACCCGGCATTACTATTTCTACGTCTAAACCTTCTTCTTCAAAATATTCTTTTGATTCAGCTACATAAAGTCCGGTATGATTAGTGTTTGGCGTCCAATCTAATACTAATGTAACTTCCTCTAATTCCTCTTCTGTGTTTTCTTCATTCCCACATCCTGCTAGTATAAACATAGCTATTATTACAAATAAAAATTTTTTCATGATGAAACCCCCTATTATTTATCTTTTATAGAGGAACATATAAGAAAGCGCCCTAGACTTATAGCCCAGGGCGCATATAGATACTTTGATCTCATATGTTCCCTACGCTGGTGCTAACCAGATCAGGTTCTAAGGGTCAGCATCTTACGGATACAGTCTCAACCGGCAACACCGGTCCCCCTACATTAACTATTTAATTACTAACTTCCACTTTGCCATAATTTGCGGTTTTGTTCAAGTTTTGGCCTTTAAAAAACGAACCTCTGATCACAGAGATTCGTTTTTTATTAACCATGAATTTTACTTGCTACTTCAACGACACGTTTTGCCTGATGTTTCACGGCAGCTTGACCATCCTCTATCATAGAGCCATCTTCCTGGCTTTGCGTAACACTTGTACCATAAGGATTACCACCAGCTGCAAATAGTGAATCATCGGAATACCCTGGTGGAACGATGATTGTACCCCAATGCATCATGGATGTATAAAGACTTAAAATCGTTGCTTCCTGTCCACCATGCGGATTGGAAGCAGAAGTCATTGCACTTACTACTTTGTTTACAGTCTTGCCGGATGCCCATAAACCACCTTGTGTATCTATGAATTGTTTCATTTGGGATGCAACATTTCCAAAACGGGTTGGGGTACTGAAAATAATTGCATCTGCCCATTCCAAGTCTTCTGTTGTTGCCACAGGGACATCTTTTGTTTCTTCTACGTGTTTTTTCCAGCCTGGATTTTGTGCGATTGCTTCTTCCGGTGCAGTCTCGGCAACACGTACTACTTTTACTTCCGCTCCTGCTTCTTTTACTGATTCTGCTGCCCAATTCGCTAATTGATAGTTTATACCTGTAGAACTATAATAAACTACTGCTACTTTTACCATATTGATAAAACTCCTTTGCTTATTAGATATTTTAGATTTACCCAGTTAGATATAATGTATACATTTATCTCGAAAGTGAGATATTTAAATTTACCATGTAATTACCTCGAATTCAAGATATATGCCTAATAAAAAACACGGAGCGTTACTCCATGTTTAATTAAATGTTAAACCAGCCTCAACAAAAGTATTATAGCGGATCACGTTCCCTGCTTCTTGATAATCAAAATGAATGGTTGCTTGTTTACCATACAAAATAATTTCGCCTTCTGGTGCCTTCATGGTCATCGTCATCACGGAATGTGGTGTACCTTCACGTATTTTTGTGATTATCTCCTCTTTTTCGCTTTCCTCTGTTATATCCATTATAACTTCATCATTCACAATCACTTCGATACGGTGATATGTATCCTCAGGAACAATGATATTTGCAAAAGGTAGACTTGCTATTGCTAATGTGCCACCATCCATGTCGCAATCTGTTAGTTCAAACATGATGTTTTGATCATCTGTTAAATAATATTCTAATTGTTGACAGGCAAATTCTTTTACTGTTTTAGTTTCGACAAAATCATCTTGGGTTGCATCCACTTTTACGGTATGTTCGCCATTGCGAAAAATATAATTGTTAAATACCGGATCGCCTTCTACTGTATAGTTTACCACTCGCATGATGGCATCTTCATTTTTTTCTACTTGTTGTATAAATTGTTCCAGAGTGACAACATTTATTGTTTCATCAAGCGGTATGACCATATCATGTTCTTCGTCAACTATTCTTTTTATGGCAACGGCACTACTTTGCCCAGGATAGGATTCCGCCACTGCACCATGGGTAACTTGAATTTTTTCACCTCTGACTAGTGAATTAGCCATACTATCTTCTATATCTTCGAGACTAAAATAAATCGCATTTCCTGCCTCGTCATGTTGCTGTGGGTCGAATTCAGTTACAGTTGGATCTAATCGATTCTCGACAACTAATACACTATTGTCTTGTACATTTGCTACATAACCTTCCATTACATTTTGTGCATTCTTACTGGAATCACTTTGCGTTTTATTCCCGTTTTCAGAAGTTGTACCACAAGCAGTTACGAACAATATCATGATAAAACAGAGAAAATATTTCAACACCATCGCCTCCCTTTTTCTATTTGTCGTTGTTCTCATAAAAAGGTTACACTTTGGCGATGAACAAAAAAGAATGGACCAACAAATGCCCATTCTTTTCCTTCTCTTATTCACCTGTTTCAGCAAAACGCTTAATACGTCCTCCAATTTCATCACGTACTCGTTGGAAAACAGCCCATTTCTCTTCGTCTGTTCCTTCTGCTTTTGCCGGGTCATCAAATCCCCAATGTTCATTTCGTATACCAAATGGGATCACAGGACACTTATCACGTGCATCTCCACATAATGTAACAACCATATTAGCATTTCGCAGAATTTCCAAGTCAATTTTATCGGAAGTTTGGTTAGAAATATCGATATCTACTTCTTTCATCGCTTGGACTGCATTTGGATTTAAGCCATGCGTTTCTATTCCAGCACTGTAGACATTCCAATCATCACCTAAATATTCTTTTCCCCAGCCTTCTGCTATTTGACTGCGACAAGAATTACCTGTACATAAAAAGTAAATTGTTTTTTTCGTCATTCGAAATTCCCCCTTAATTAGAATAGTAATAATGTCAGATATAAGCCCACTAACGTAATAATCAAAATTGGTATGGTGAGAATAATCCCTGTCTTGAAATAAGTACCCCAGGAGATTTTTACACCTTTTTGTGATAAGACATGTAGCCATAAAAGGGTTGCTAACGAACCGATCGGTGTGATTTTCGGACCTAAGTCAGAACCGATAACATTAGCATAAATCAATGCTTCGCGTACGACACCGGATGTATTTGTCTCAGCAATCGCCAGTGCATCAATCATCACGGTCGGCATATTATTCATAACAGATGAGAGAATAGCCGCTATAAAGCCCATGGCAACAGTGGCACTGAACAAACCTTGCTCTGCACTCCATTGAATCAGTCCAGCCAATACGTCGGTAAGTCCAGCGTTACGCAGACCATACACGACCACATACATACCTATTGAAAAGAATACAATTTCCCATGGTGCCCCTTTGACCACTGCTGTTGTGTTAACTGCTCTGCTGTTCCGTGCCATGATTAGAAAAAAGATAGCAATTATTCCTGCAATAATCGACACTGGAACTGCGATAAACTCACTTACAAAATAGCCAACTAATAATATCGCAAGAACATACCATGATAGGTGGAACATTTTAATATCTTTTAACGCCTCAGCAGGCTTTTTTAAATGATCCATCTGATAGTTTTTCGGAATATTTTTTCTGAAGTACAAATACAATACCGCAATTGTGGCTATGATTGAGAATAAGTTAGGTATGATCATTCTAGATGCATACTCGACAAAACCAATCTCAAAAAAGTCTGCCGAAACAATGTTCACCAAGTTACTGACGATCAATGGCAGTGAAGTTGTATCAGCAATAAATCCACTCGCTATGATAAAAGGAAAGACCATTTTTTCACTAAATTGCAGATTACGAACCATTGCCAGAACAATCGGTGTTAAGATCAAAGCTGCTCCATCATTTGCGAAAAAAGCTGCCACTAAGGCACCTAATAAACTGACATAAATGAACATTTTGATACCATGACCTTTGGCTAGGCGTGCCATATGTAAGGCGGCCCACTCAAAAAAACCTATTTCATCTAAGATTAAGGAAATAATAATAATTGCCACAAAGGCCAGTGTTGCATTCCAAACAATTCCAGTTACTTCTAATACATCCTGAAATCCAACAACATCTACTAGCAGTGCTACTACTGCACCACCGATCGCAGACCAGCCAATCGATAAATTTTTAGGCTGCCAGATCACAAGTACTAACGTTGCTAAAAAAATTATAATAGCCAATATAACATCAAACAAAATATTGTCCCCCTACTAACAACAAGTAATTCTTGTTCCATTTTTCTCTAATTCTATTAATTTGTCTTCCTGACTAGGTAATTGCTCTAAGATAGACTCAATTAGTGCATGCCATTCACTTTCCTGATGTAAGGAATAAAATACCCATTGTCCTTTCCGTTCTTCTTTGATCAGTCCGGCATCTCTAAGTTTACGCAAATGCTGGCTGATGGATGGTTGACTCATTTGAAATATTTCCACAAATTCGCATACACAACAGGTTTGATTTTCCATTAATTTCATCATCGTAAGTCTCGTTTTGTCACCTAACACTTTAAAGATTGGTGCTGCTTTTTCTATCTGAAATTCCGTTTTAGTAATCATTGCCATCCTCCTTCTTTATATATAACCATATAACAATATACTTATATATTCAATACATCAAAATTATCTTTACAAAAAATTAATAAAAGGAAGAAGCTAAATCGCTTCTTCCTTTTAAAAAACTATATATATATCAAAAGCGACGTGGCCTCATGCGCTTTTTAGCTTAATAATCCAAGGCTTTCGCCAATACTTCTAAGTTACGCTCCATTAAGCTAAAATATGTTTCTTTATTTTCGATATCTTCTTCAGTTAAAATAGATAAATTGTGTAAGTCCAATGATTCAACGTTTGTTTCTGCTTGAATAACCTCTGCTACTTTCGGTTCTACATTTTGTTCAAATAATAAATATTGAATATTGGTATCTTCCACATGATCCAGAATTCTCTCTAACTCTTTCTGAGAAGGCTCCTCCGATGATGACAAACCAGCCAACGCAATTTGTTCAATACCGTAGCTTTGTTCCCAATAGCCATATGCAGCATGTGTAACAAGAATTTCATTATTTGCTGCAGTTTCTAATTGCTCATGAAATTCATCATCTAAAGCAATCAATCGATCTTCTAGATCACTGAAATTAGTTTCAAAGACTTCTTGTTGTTCCGGATTTAATTCAATTAAGGCATCCTTGATATTACGCGCTAGATCAATGGAACGGATAGGATCTAACCAAAGGTGTGGATCGGCATCACCATGGTCGTGGTCGTGTTCCTCTTCATGTGCATGTTCTTCCTCTTCATGTGCATGTTCTTCTTCTTCGTGTGCATGTTCTTCTTCATGTTCGTGCACATGCTCTTCTAGTGAAACCCCATCTGCTGCTTCTACCATTAATACATCCTCATCTACAAGTGCTTCTTCTATAGTTCCTGCATATGTTTCGAGATTAGCACCATTATATAAAAACATATTCGCTTCTGCGATATCTACCATCATTTTAGAAGTGGGTTCAAAATTATGTGGATCAGAACCAGGTGGCAAAATTGTTTCTACCTCTACAGACTCCCCACCAATTTCTTCTGTAAAATAAGCTAAAGGATACAACGTTGCATATATTTGAAGTGTATCATGCTCTGATTCTTGTTGATTTGCTTGCGTATCTTCCTCAGCATTACAACCAATTAACAGAAAAAATATAGATAAAATTGCTAAACTTACTTTTTTCATGTAAAAATTAACTCCCTTCAATTCTATGTATAGAAATAATAATGATTACGATTCAACATAAAAAACAAACCGTAATCAATACGATTTAATAGTATTATAGACGATTATCTGTAAAATGTAAATAGTAATTGTTACGATTTATTTTTTGTTTAGTTGTTTACCTTAAGCAAGTTATAGAAACCAGGATAAAGAACATGCCCTATGTTACAGTGTGTTTCTTGCGTTACAATAAATACTCACCCTATTTAGAAGTCCCCAAAATGTCATACATTGTTCATTGCTTATCATTGCAGCAAAGAGTATAGTATCATTAAATAATAGTATGAGACGGAGGATACAAATGAAAAAACGATATATATTAATCATTCTATTTACCATAGCACTTGCAGCTTGTTCCAGTGAAGAGGAAGTTAAAGGAATTCATGTAGATTTTGAGCTTCCTAAGGAAGCAGAAGTTGGTGAGTCCGTTCCGTTACAAACTACCATAACCTATGGGGAAGATGAACTGGTTACAGATGCCGAAGAAATGAAGTTCGAGTATTGGAACGTAGAAGATGAAGACAATTCTGTTACTGTGGAAGCTACGAATCAAGAAGATGGTACTTATTCGACTGAAGTAACTTTTGAAGAACCTGGCACTTACGAAATTTATGCTCATACGACTGCAAAAGCCATGCATATAATGCCTAAAAAGGCAATTACCATCACTGGTGAGCAACAAGAAAATCAGAATCATGAATCTCATGAAGAAACGGAAGATGCTGAACATGAGCATCAGCATGGATTTGAAATAAAGTTGAATCCATTAGAAAATATAACTGTTAGCCAGGAAGTAGACATAACTGTTGAGCTTTCAATGGATCAGGAACCATATGAGAACGCAAGAGTACGCTATGAAATAATACCGAAAAACGGTGAGAAACATGACTGGATCGAGACAGAAGAAGTCGAACCTGGTGAATACGTGAATTCCTATTCATTTAAAGAAGCTGGACAAGCGGAAATGGTTGTCCATGTTACAGACGATACCGAATTACATGAACATGAAGAGTTCCATTTTGAAGTCAGCAAATAAAATACTTTGTCCTTAAAGGCAATTTTAAAAGTATACACACGTTCCATACTGTCTGGAAGACGTGTGTGTGTATACTTTTTATTTTGCACTTCATTCAGCCATTTTTTAACCGTTTCAGACACATCTTATCTGCTTTAAGATCTAAATAAAAACACCGATGAACTATTTTATAAAACGGATAACAAGAGGGATTCGATATTCTTCTCCATTGAATGCTTTAAACAAGGCGATAAGGGTTAATATAAATGCCACAATACCAACTATTGGCAATAGTAGCAAACCGATTAACACTACTACCAAAATCCCACTCACAATGGCATAAATCGTAAATGATATAAAGAAATTGAAGTACTCTTTTCCGTGATAGTCAATAAATGCAGACTCCTCACGTTTGATCATCCAAATAATTAGTGGACCGATAATAGCAGTAAAAAAGCTTACTAAATAAATTAACATGGCAAATAAACGTTCATCATTATTAGACATATTTTGCACCTCCTCTCGATATTGTACCATATATAGTCAGTTCAAGTTATTAAATAGATATTTTTTCGTGGAACGTATATAATAATAGAAAATGACTGAAAAAGAGGGAAATCTATGGAACAATATGATGTTATTGGGCTAGGGATTGGTCCTTATAACCTGGGACTTGCAACTTTAACGACTGAAAAATCTAATTTAAAAACAATCTTTTTTGATCAAAATGGACAATTTGCCTGGCACCCAGGAATGTTAATTGAAGGAACAGATCTGCAAGTTTCTTTTCTGGCAGATCTTGTGACATTCGCGAATCCCACTAGTAAGTATACGTTCTTAAATTATTTACATGAACATAATCGCCTATATAAATTTTTCTTTTTTCATAAATTCGAAATGCCTCGAGCGGAGTATGCATCTTATTTAAAATGGGTCGTCGAGCAACTGCCAAATTGTCACTTTAAATCAGAAGTCAAAGATGTGATTGATCATGATGATCATTACGAAGTAGTTGTCAATCACTGGGGCGAACAAAAAGAGCGCTCTTATTTCACAAAGCATGTCGTACTTGGCACCGGGAGTACTCCGATGATTCCATTCGAATTAGATAACATCGGTTCAGAACATGCCCATCATTCCAGTCAATATGTGTATCTTAAGGATCGGACAATCAAAGCGGATCATATTACAATTGTCGGATCAGGACAAAGCGCTTCAGAAATTTTCTATGACTTATTCAAGCTTCAAGAGCATTTCAATTATCACTTGTCCTGGTATACAAGGTCTCCTGGATTCTTGCAGTTAGATAACAGTAAATTAGGCCAAGAAGTATTTACACCAGATTATGTAGATTATTTCCATTCGTTATCATTTCAAGAACGACAAGATTCTCTTGATCACCTTGGGCAGCTACGAAAAGGGATTGACCGTAACACAATACATAGCATTCATGAACTGCTTTACCATCGTTCAGTTGATAATAAAAAACTGCCAGTAACCATTCAACCCTTAACAGAGATTCAAAAAGTTGTGAAGAACGGCTCGCGCTTAAAAGTCAAGGCAAGACAATGGCAAAAAGACGAAGATGTTTCTTTTGAAACGGAAAAAATTATACTTGGTACAGGATATAAACCAAACATTCCAGACTGGTTTTACCAACGTTTTGAGGACAAAATTGAATGGGAGGATGACAAGCGGTTTAAAGTAGATGGAAATTTCAGGCTTGTTTTTAAAAATGGGCATAGAGATCATCACTTTTATACTTTAACTAATTTGGAACATTCACATGGAACAGGAGCAACGAATTTAGGATTGGCAGTAGATCGCAATATCCAAATTATTAACGAAATTGCCGGAGAAACCATTTATGAAGAAAAAAGAGAGACGATTTTTACACAGTTTGATCCGGAGTAGTGCTATAAGCGGACATTCGTTCCGCTATATCACAGAAAAAGGGTTAATTTAAGCTTTTGCCGGACAAACACAACTGTAAAAAACACCTAGTGAAGAACTAAATAAAATCCAACGAGTGTAAATATTTTTCCATCTCATGCCTTGTTTTATGAAAATACTTGTTATTATGTCTGCCATAGTTAAAATAGCCATGTTCCATACCTTCAACTGTTTTAAAAATTATATCATTTCCCTTTTCTTTCATTTGCTTAATAAATTGGTCATTTTGTTCAAACAGATCGTCAGTTGTTCCGCAAATCCATAATGTAGAGGGCAAGCATTTTTTAACGTTATGAATGGGTGAAAATCGAGTAGCTTCTTCGAGTAATAGCGGGTATCGCCTTCTCATGATGTCAATACCATCCATTCCAGCAGCAAAAACAATTAAGAAATTGGGTATATGGTCGACACTTTCAACATCATACTCAGGATCATCATTTATTTCCTTAAACATAATCGAAGAAACGGTAATGTATCCGCCTGATGATGAACCACATACTACTATTTTATTAGGATCGACTCCCAACTCAGAGGAATTTCTCCTTATCCACCGGACAGCGGATTTAACATCACATATTGCTTGAGGTGGTAAAAAACCTTCATCAGATCCATTTCTGTAATCAACACATATTGCCACCATGCCTTTAGATGAAAAATATTTTGCTTGATGTTGGAACTGTGCTGGGGACTTGGGATCCTTTGTAAAGCTACCTCCATTAAAAAATAATATAGCTGGCCTGTTTTCTTGGTGTGTTTTCGGTTCAAATATGTACAATATTAAATTTCTATCCTGTATCATTTTATAAGTTCTTTCAGCTACCGGGAAATCAAACTTGATATTATTCATCGGACAACCACCTTAAAATAAAAATTCATTTTTTAAACCTATTATTTAATGCTCTACTCTCTCCGATAATCCTTCTTTAGCCAATACATGTTCACTAATATATCCTAATATTTTGCATGGTTAACATATGATTTAGTTGAAAACATCAAACCCGAATTAGATTATTATGAAAATGACGAACCTGAAAAATTCTGTTCTCCCGTCGAATAGATTGCATCTAAACAACGACCCACCTTAAAATATCCACTCTCCCGTCGACTTAAAACTATGCTTTATCATTCAATGCTACTTGAACTATTTGTTGTTCCCCATTTTTCTCAAATACTTTATATTTCTGCATTCCTATTTTCTCTGCCACCTTTTGTGACGGGATATTTTTAATTGTCGTGTATGAAAATACCTTGGGGTAATTTAAAACCTTGAATGCATGTTCCTTACAGGCAATTGCAGCTTCTGTTGCATATCCTTTATTCCAATGGTCCTTAATAATATGAAAGCCGATCTCTGGTACTGTTTCTTCATCAATTATTTGCATTGTAATTCCACAATCTCCAATGAATATCTCTTCATTTTTTAAAACTACTGCCCATAATCCATGATTATATTTTTTATAGTTATCAATATTCCATTGAATCCACCTTTCCACCTCTTTTACATTAAGCGGTTTTGGATAGTATTGCATTGATTCTGGATCAGTTAAGACCTTTGATAACCTTTCTGTATCGTCAAATACTAATTCCCTTAAGTAAAGTCTCTCTGTTTCAATTATTTTCATGAATTTCTCCTTCTCTCTTAACTTTACATCGTATATTTATAAGTAATCAGGCAGCTGATGTTTATACATTTCTATAACATTTGTATTTGCTTGTAAAGTAGCAATTGTATTGCCATTTGGTTTCGTATAAATAGTAGTGTAATCTTTCTCATCGCACTCTTCACGAACTGAAAATGCTAATTTTTCTTCATCTAAAGAAAATTCTGCTTGTACTCCTGGTTTATTTCCCCGAGCATCTATCCTTATCCAACGATTCAATGAACTGAGAAAAACTCCATTTAGTGCATGTAATGAGTAACCCTTATCTGGTGTATCAAATATCATTAGCCTTTGATAACAGAAGCCGGTAGGAATTCCTTCAGCTCGTAATATTGCAGCTAATAAATTAGATTTTGCATAACAAATACCTTCTTTTAATTGAAGAACATCTGACGCTTTACAAGTAACCTTTGTGCCTTGAATATCCCAAGAATGAGAAACTTCATCCCTTACAAATTGAAAAGCTTTTTTAACCTTTTCAATTTCTGTCTGGTCTGTGTAGAATAATTCATTTACTTGTTCTTGAATTACAGCATGTGAATAATCAACAACATCTAACTCTTCTAGATACTCTTTCATGCTATAAGATTCCGGTATTAATTTCATCTAATCCATCCCCCTTTAATTTTGTATAATTATACAACGAAATGGAATTTTATTCAATTGTGATTAAAGAATGACAGGCTCCTTTCGTACAACAAACAGATAATTTACCCCCCTAAATGTTTCTTAAATAAAACTCTTCCTTGATTGGTTCCGTCATAATTGCTGTGAATTGAAACACCATTCACTTCTATATCGCCTTTCTCAATTTCAAATCCAATGTTGCTATGATAGGCCATTGATACTTTATTAACCGGTGATGTAACTGCACGAACAATATTTCTATCAAATTCTTTAACTACTTTAAAGAATTCATGATAAAGTTGTTTTCCAATACCAGCCTTCCTGTAATCAGGATGTACACCAACGAAATGAATATATGCTTCATCACAATGGGATTGGGATAGAAAGCCAATTAAAAAACCGACTATCTCACCATTTTTCTCAACAATAAAACTTGTGTTATTGAAATGAATAAAAAATAATTTCGGCAACATATCAGACATTTGTCTACCGCCCCACCATTCGTTTATTAAAGGAGATATAACGTTATAATCAGAGCTTGTCACAGTACGTATTTCCACTTTCAACCCCCACTTTGTTTTTTACTTAATTTTACCATATCTAATCCTGAACTACCCAGCACTTAACTATCAAATTAAAAAAATGAAGGGTTCTGGAGTTAACAAAACCCTTCATTCTAGTTTTTATCCGGTAACATTTCTAATAAACAATTGCTTATTTTTATAAACGATTGTACTTACAATTGCGAGCAATAGTCCTGAAACAATAAATACAACTCTAATCCCTAACAGGTCTGCTAATATTCCCATCATCAGAGAACCAACGCCAAACATTCCCGTTCCAATAGCATCTAAAGAGGTATAAACAGTTGACAATTGTTCTTTTGATACACTGGTTTGAATAACCGTTTGTTGCGGAATGTTTTTTATTTGTCCAAACAAGCCCACACAGAGTGATAAAAGTAAGGCAAAGATTGCAATACTGTTTAGGCTAAACAATATTGTGATAACGAAACTTACAAATGAACCCACAAGAATGAAAGAATCTAGTTTCCTTTCAATATAAGAGACGTATTTGATACAATAAATACTTCCTAAAATCAAGCCTAAAAAGAAAGCACCATTGATAAAACCCCACCATTTTTCATCCACATTTAAAGCATCACTAACAAACACATACAAAATAGCAGCGATCCACACCGTTCCTGCAATGGTTTCGAAAAAGTCTATCCAAGCAATCCTTTTCAAAACTGGAGTACTAGATAAAGTATTCCATCCTTCTTTAATCTGATCTAATTTCCCTTTCGGCTCAGTTGTTTGGTGACTTACGTTTTCTAAAAGACATAACAAGATACTTGAGAAAACAAATAAACATCCAACTAACCAAATAATTATATATGAACTTAAAATGATTAACAATAAACTACCTACAAACCACATGACTGCTTGAATAATTTGAGTAACTGTTTCAGCAATTCCATTAGCATATAATAACTGTTCTGGTTCGACATAATGCGGAATCAACGTCTGTCTTATCGGATTTGCACAGCCGTCAAGGAAAGCAATCAATCCTATAATGATAAAAATCAAATAGTAGTTAGTTACTGTTATACCAATCAATATAAACCCCAGAAATACAAGCAAAATAGTTTTTCCAATTTGGGACCCAGCCAATAACCACTTTAAATTTACTTTCCCAATTAGAAGTGGTGTTAATAGGCTACTGAAAAACATAGATGAAGTAATAGTAAATGCAACAAAGGATGTAACCGTTGCGGAACCTGTCAAAACGAAAATTGTACTGATAACGCTTACCACATATAATACATCGCCCATATTAGCGAGAGACTGACCAAACAATAATAAAGAAAAGTTTTTATTCAATTTCATATATATCCCCCAACATTTCAATTGAATTTGAATTTTAGCTGGAGATTAAATTGGACTATTCATCTAATTACTCCTTTCCAATATGGATAAATCTGGGGGATGTAGATTTATCACAGATTTTCATCATCCATAAAATACTCTATGAACTTTAACGCATTGAAATAACTTTAAATTCAAAATCACTTTTTTTCTAGTTTACCTGTCTAATTTTTCATCTTCTCCTGTGTAGACACCAAAAGACCAAATCTTCTAGCGATTTGGTCTAAACTGAGTAAGGTAATTTATTTTTCTTTTTTCACACGCCTCTTTTATTACCCCATACCAATGTATGAATCTGCGGAAGCACACGCACATCATTTAAAGCACTAGAGTTCATCACCTGATCAATTAACCACTCATATTTAGTTAATAAATGACTGGCTAATTCGTTTGGTGCTACTTCTTCCAAATCATCATTACCTACTTGTAAGAAAAAAGGAACCCCCGGATACCTTTGATGAACGTTTTTTGCATAATCCAAGTCATGGTCATCAAAAATAACGACTTTCAAACTTGTCTGTGTGAGACGACCATGCTTCTCTAATTGTGCTATGATATCATCAAGCATCATCCAATTTGTTTTCATCTTGGAGCTTGGAGGTTTAGGTGAGATCGTTAAATCGTCTACTTCTAAAAACCAATCCTGCCAACGACTTCCTTGTGTTTCCAGTGCTACTTCCATATCATTTGAATGCAATATGTCTATTAACTCACCTATATGTTTGAGAAGTGCTGGGTTCCCACCAGAGATCGTCACATGATCAAATTTGTCACCACCCGCTTCTTTTAACCGTTCAAAAATTTCTACACTTGTCATTTTTACAATATCTTCTTTAGCACTACCATCCCAAGTAAAGGAAGAATCGCACCATGCACAGCTATAATCGCAACCAGCAGTACGAACGAACATCGTTTTACGGCCGATTACCATGCCTTCCCCTTGAATAGTTGGACCAAATATTTCTAAGATAGGGAGCTTATTCACTGATCATCCACTCCCGTCTTGCTTCCGCATAGCTTGTTGGTGTTTCGAATAAACGGACAAACTCTACTCGGCATTGATTCAGCAAGTCATGTAAAGCTTCTTCCATCTTTTCAAAAATCCAAACGACCATGTTCTCTGCCGTTGTATTCATCTTTGGTAATGTTTCGTTTAAATAACGATGATCGAGATGGATTTCAATTTCTTCCTTCCAGATTTGTTTGATATCGCCAAAATCAATTACTATACCAATTTCATCAACCAATCCACTGATACCAAATACAACTTTATATGTGTGTCCATGCAGATTTTTACATTTTCCTTCATAACAATGCAGGTGGTGTGCTGCATCAAAGGTAAATTCCTTACTTACCATCACACGTTTTTGATGATATTTTAATTGATGCCGTTTAATATCCTGATCTATCTTTTGTAAATTCTCAACAATTTGAAAGCCGTACATTAATTATTCACTCCATTACGCTTGGCTAAATAGGTGTCTAACCCATTTTGTCTTAAGTGACATGCTGGACATTCACCACAACCTGTTCCTCGAACACCGTTATAACAGGTTAATGTTTTTTCTCTTATATAATCAAAAGCATCTAATTGATCTGCCAATTCCCATGTTTCTGCTTTATCCATCCACATCAAAGGCGTATGCACCACAAAGTCATCATCCATTGATAAATTCAAGGTAACGTTTAATGATTTAATAAAGATATCACGACAATCTGGATAACCACTAAAATCTGTTTCACAAACACCTGTGATAATATGTTTGGCATCAATCTGTTTGGCTAGAATAGTTGCGAATGACAAGAATAATAGATTTCTTCCCGGAACAAATGTGTTGGGAAGTTCGCCATCTTCCCCATCCGCTACTTCAATATCATCTCTTGTCAACGCATTTGGCGCTAATTGATTTAACAATGACATATCCAAAATATGATGTTTGAGACCTTGTTCTGCTGCAATTTCTGTTGCTACCTCAATTTCTTGCTGATGACGCTGATTATAATCAAATGTTACTAATTCAACATGATCAAATTTTTCTAACGCCCAAAAAAGACATGTGGTACTATCCTGACCACCACTAAATACGACTACTGCTCGTTTATTTTTATCCATAAAAAAATCCCCTTTCACACTGAAAAAAGAGAATTCTATACACCCAAAAACAAAAAAATCATACCTAAGGCTCGGCATGATTATCCTTAGTTTTTTATAGAGGGTGTAGCTAGAACCTCTCCTGCTTGATTAGCAGACTTGTATGTAATTTAAGCACAATGTGTAGTATAGCATATTCACCTGCATAAAAGGAAGTCAAAATCCCTTTAATATAATTTACATTTATTTCTTGTAAAGTATAATCAAGCCAATATATAATGGTAATGTAATATATTGGCCAATTATTACAAGCGGGCAACCTTGAGTAGTTTTCAACACATTCTAAAAATAATGAAAGGATGTAAAAATTGAAAAACAAATTCTTATTTTTGGTAGCGCTTACCTTGTTGTTTGTCGGTATTTGTCTTACGGAAAATGTAGAAGCTGCCAGCCTGGACGCTAGTAAAAGTTACAAGATTATTAATAGGTTTAGTGGTAAAGCATTAGAGGTTTACGAGTGGTCTACTTCGGACGGTGGCAATGTGGTGCAATATGATGACCTCGGAGGAATGAATCAACAGTGGAGAATTATTGATGTTGGAGAAGGTTATCAAAAAATCGTTAACATCCATAGTGGAAAGGCACTCGAAATATACGATTGGTCTACAAGTAATGGTGCTAACGTAGCTCAATGGACTGATTGGAATGGGACAAGTCAGCAATGGGATATCGTAGATCTTGGCAATGGCTACTATAAAATATTAAACAGATATAGTGGTAATGCATTGGAAGTATTTGAGCGATCCAATGAGAACGGCGCAAACGTTGTCCAGTGGGATGATACAGGAGGAGAAAACCAACAATGGCAAATCATAGAGGTTCCACCAACGGACACTATTACAGTGAATGAAACAATTGTCGTGTCAGAAGGAGATACTTTTGATGGACAAGGCAACAGATATGTAGCCAATCCAGATACATTAGGTGATGGAAGCCAATCGGAAAATCAACAATCAGTCTTTAGATTGGAGAACGGTGCCACTCTTAAAAATGTTGTATTGGGATATCCGGCAGCAGATGGCGTCCATACCTATGGTGATGTCTTAGTAGAAAATGTAGTTTGGGAGGACATTGGTGAAGATGCTTTAACCATAAAAGATGAAGGACATGTAACCATTCGTGGTGGTTTGGCTCAAAACGGTGATGACAAAGTCTTTCAAGTTAATGCACCTTCCACTTTTGAAATTATTAACTTCACTGCAAGAAATGCCGGTAAGATGATTCGCCAAAATGGTGGTACAACCTTTAAAACAAGTATCTTTATCGAAGGAAGTGTTATCACCGATATGAATGAAGCCATCTTCAGAACAGATAGTAGTTCAAGTGAAGTAACCATGACTAATACTAGATATTCTGACGTTGGCACAAAGTGGTACAACGTCCAAAATATCTCTGAAAGTAATAACTACGAATTTTAAGTGAACAAAATGCGTTTAACTAGTACTCTTACTAGTTAAACGCACTTTTTTACAAGATCTGTATACTTAATAATTCGGCATCTATTGCTTCTTGATAAAACTTAACTGCCTCTTGTCCATCTCCAATTCGTCACCATATAAACATAGATATTCTTAATCATATTTTCCTCTCCTATTTTGTTAACTCTATTATTTTCAACCGATTTAATCGGAAATTTCTTCTAAATTGTCATCTTCTATGTTGGATGATAAATATTGCTGCATTAATACAGCAATTGAAATCAAGACTGGTGGGTCATCTATTAGTGGCGGCCGTAATGTGACGTTTAGTTGTGGAGATTCTTGATGAGGCTGGACAATGATAGGCTGCTTCAATTTCGCTCTAAGTGTTGATTCTGTTAATAATATTTCGGAACTATTCATCCCCATATTAACAGTAGTAGCAAGTAAATAATATGTCCCTGCTTTCACATTTTTAAATACAAATTCCCCTTCTGATTCAAGTATGGTTCCATACAAGGGTAATCCTTCAGGGATAGGTTTTGAAAATAAACCTACTAGTATAATGCCATTAATCGGATAAGGCGAGGTAATCTTGCCTCTAACCGCTTGAATGGTATTTCTATTACATGCATTCAACGTTATATCATTTTTACATTGAATTTGTTGCAGATGTTGCGTGACATCAGTTGTGGAGTGACGAAAGACAGACGGCGACACGCCTACTTTTTGCGTGAAACGAGTAGTGAAGGTGCCCAGGCTCTGTTGACCAATTTCCATTCCTATATCACGTATGGGTAAATTAGTTTGAATCAATAATTCTTTCGCTCTTTGTAAGCGGAGTGCAGCTAAATAGTAGTGTGGCGGTATACCGATTTGATCTTTGAATATTCTTGAAAAGTGATAGGGACTGTAAGCTACATGGTTTGCTACTTGATGGAGTGTGATCTCTTCATGTAAATTCAACTTGATGTATGTTATAGCAGCTTCAATTTCAGGAAAGTTATGAACCATAAAAACACCTCATGACTATTTTCTACCATTTTACTAAAATTACATGAGGGAATCTAGTGTAACTATCATCGGTCACGAGAAAAGATAGAATGAACATAGGCAAAGAGCTTGATGTACTTCATTCCTTACCAATAAAAAAGAAGAAACCCCAAAGTATTTTGAGGTTTCCGATTCTTTAATATATATCTTTCCACTCATCGATATTATCCTGATCAAACTGGAATGGTTCTCCTAATAGGATTTCTATACCATCATCACTTTCTGTTATTTCAAATGGCCCTTCAAGATATTACTAGCTTGTTAAAAATGACGTTTCCATTGACATTTTTCTTTTTCTATATTATATTACCTAAGGCGAATATTTATGAACAACCACTACAAAAACATTCGTCTTCAGGAGTGATATAAATGGAAAATGTATTTGATTACGAAGATATTCAATTAATTCCCGCGAAATGCATCGTAAATAGCCGTAATGAATGTGATACATCGATTCAGTTCGGAAAGCACACATTCCGTATTCCGGTTGTTCCTGCTAATATGCAGACAATTATTGATGAAAAAATTGCTACTTTTTTAGCAGAACGTCATTATTTTTATGTGATGCACCGCTTTGAGCCAGAAACAAGAAAAGATTTTATTATATCTATGAAGGAAAAGAAATTAATCGCTTCCATTAGTGTTGGTGTAAAAGATGAGGAATATAGTTTTATCGAAGAACTTGCGAATCAAGCACTCGTACCAGACTATATAACCATTGACATTGCACACGGACATTCAAATGCAGTGATTGAAATGATTGAACATATTAAAAAACATTTACCTGACAGTTTTGTGATTGCAGGTAATGTTGGTACTCCAGAAGCTGTCCGCGAATTGGAAAATGCAGGTGCTGATGCTACCAAAGTAGGAATCGGTCCCGGAAAAGTTTGTATCACTAAAGTTAAAACAGGCTTTGGTACTGGTGGATGGCAACTAGCTGCATTAAGATGGTGTGCGAAAGCAGCAACGAAACCAATCATTGCAGATGGTGGTATTCGTACACATGGAGATATCGCCAAATCGATCCGTTTTGGCGCATCCATGGTAATGATCGGTTCTCTTTTTGCCGGTCATGAGGAATCACCAGGTACGACGGTAGAAGAAGATGGCAAGCTGTACAAAGAATACTTTGGCTCCGCATCTGAATATCAAAAAGGTGAAAAGAAAAATGTGGAAGGCAAAAAAATGTATGTAGAGTATAAAGGCGAACTCCAAGATACATTGACAGAAATGGAGCAAGACCTGCAATCATCTATTTCCTACGCAGGTGGAAAAACATTAAACGGTATCCGTACTGTGGATTATGTGGTAGTAAAAAACTCTATTTTTAATGGGGATTAATAAGCAAGCACACCTGTAACTAAGGTGTGCTTCTTTTTTACTGAAGAATTGCTGCAGAATCTAAAATCTCTTTTACTTTTGAAGATCATGAAAAAAGTAATATCCCCACCCAAATGTACGATGAAACTTCCCACTTTTGCAAACTACAACTGGTATCTAAAAAGCGAGTAATGTCAAGAATCTCTTAACCCCATTTTAACCACTGTTCAATTAATAATTAAAAACGGAAGTGTTTTCCAACACCGAATAGTTATATTTGCCTATTTTTTTAAATAAATTGAAGGATATCACCATTAAGATGACGAATTATAAATATAAATAAGTAAAAAGTAACAATTAAACAATTATTTTATAGTTATTTAGAATTATCCTGCATTAAACTTTAGATGAAATGGAGGTGTTTACTATTGAACTGATTGTCATTTCTCAAATTATCACATCTGTAATTGCTCTTATTGTTATCTTTGCATTTTATTATAGGTATTTAAAACGGAAGGAGTCTAAAAGGATTTCTCGTACTTCTACTGATTCTGAAAAATCTGAGCCTAACGCACGAGATCATTTTCGAATCACTCTATATCAACAACCCTGTTTAATTACTCTCATACACTTGGAAAATCCTCATCTCTCACAACTAAAAAACAAACAATTTTATGGCTATGTGGATAATGTCAGTACTAGTGGTTTAAAGTTTCTATGTAATTTTAATTTTCCAGTAAAAGATCGAGTCATGATCAAATTAAATATTTCAGTCAAATCGTACCATTTCACTTTAAAAGGAGAAATTATTCGAAAAGAGGAACATAGACAAAATAAACAAATAGCGTACGGCGTTCTATTTGAAAACATGACAGAGAAAGAAAAAATTCGTATCACTAAAGTATTAAATAAAGTGATGATGGAAAAGAAGAAAAAATCAATTAGGTATGGAGTACGTTGAAATTAGTCAAAAAGAGGAGTTACCACTTGAGAATGGCAACTCCCCCCATTATTTCTACTTATACAATATCATAGCCTTGCCCCTCTACTGCTTCTTGCATTGCTTCAATCGTTACATTTGCTTCTTCATAAGATATATTCACTGTACCTTCTTCTAGATTTACTTCTGCGTTGGATACACCTGCTAATTCTTGTAATGCTCCCTCTACAGATACTTTACAATGACCACATGTCATCCCTTGTACTTTTAATGTTGTTTGTGCCATTTATATCTCTCCTTTTCAGTTTTATTGCGTTTATATTTTCACTCTTTTCAATCGTAGAGCATTTGTTACAACACTTACAGAACTAAATGCCATTGCTGCACCGGCAATCCATGGTGCTAATAAACCAGCTGCTGCAATCGGAATACCAACACTATTATAAGCAAATGCCCAAAATAAGTTTTGACGAATATTACGAATCGTTGCATGACTTAATTTAATAGCTTTTGGTATCAATAATAATTCGCCACCTAAAATGGTAACATCAGCTGCTTCGATTGCCACTTCTGTACCAGTTCCAATTGCAATTCCGATATCTGAAATCGCTAATGCGGGTGCATCATTAATACCATCACCTACCATCGCCACGGTTTTACCTTGTAATTGAACTTCTTTTACTTTATCCGCTTTTTGTTCTGGCAATACTTCCGCAAACACCTGGTCAATATCAACCTGCTTTGCGATTGCTTGAGCAGTGGTTTCATTATCACCAGTTAACATGATTACTTCTAAGTCTTGTGCTTTCAATTGCTGGATTGCTTCAATAGCAGTAGGTTTTATTGTATCTGCAACAGCTATCACACCCGTAAGCTCTCCATCTACAGCAATTAACATTGCAGTTTTACCATGTTCTTCATAACTTTTTAATGTCTCTTCCTCTTCTTTCGTTTCGATACCATTATCTTGGAGTAATTTTCGATTACCAACTACAATGGCTTTTTTGTTCACTTTTGCTTTTATACCATGCCCGGGTATTGTTTCAAATGAATCAGCTTTATCTAATTGAAGTTGTTTCACTTCAGCATACGTGACTATAGCTTCTGCTAACGGATGCTCGGAACCCTTTTCAGCACTGGCAAGTAATTGCAACGAATTTTCATCTCCGGTAAAATCGGTCACTTCCGGATTTCCTTTCGTTAATGTACCCGTTTTATCAAAGATAATTGCATCCAGCTGATGAGTTTTCTCCAGGTGTTCCCCACCTTTAAAAAGGATACCTGATTCTGCTGCTTTTCCTGTACCAACCATAATCGATGTCGGTGTAGCAAGACCTAATGCACATGGACAAGCAATTACTAGCACAGCAATTGTAGCTACTAGCGATGCCTCTATATTTCCTGGAGATACAAGTGTTATCCAGATAAGAAAAGTGATGACCGCAATGCCTACCACTATCTGCACGAAATAACCTGAAATCACATCTGCCAGACGTTGGATTGGTGCTTTGGATCCTTGTGCATCCTCTACAGCTTTAATAATCGAAGCTAATGCAGTATCTTTACCTACCTTAGTTGCTTCCATTGTTATCGATCCGTTCTTATTCATTGTTGAACCGATAACCGTATCGTCGGTTGTTTTCTCAATCGGAATGGATTCCCCTGTTATCATTGATTCGTCTACTGCAGTCTGACCATCCATAACGATACCATCAACAGGTATTTTTTCACCAGGTTTAACAATTAGTTGTTCACCAACTTTTACTTGTTCAATTGGAATCATTACTTCCTTGTTGTCACGAAACACTCTTGCTTCTTTTGCTTGTAAATGAAGTAATTTCGAAATCGCCATCGTTGTTTTACTTTTGGCAGCAACTTCTAAATATTTTCCGAAAAGGATAAGTGTAATGATAACTGCACTTGTTTCAAAATAAAGATGAGGTGTACTGCTCATCAGCATTTCATATACACTATAAAAATAAGCTGCACTAGTGCCTAAAGCAACTAATACATCCATATTTGCCGTTTTGTTTCGTAAGTTTTTATAAGCACCTCGATAGAATTGCCAACCAATAATAAATTGAACAGGTGTAGCTAATACAAATTGGAACCAAGGATTCATGAATATACTAGGTATACGTATGTTAAATAAGTGAATAAGCATTGTTGCAAAAAGCGGTAAGGTCAATATGACAGAAATAATTAGCTTTTGCTTCATTTTTTGACGTTGTTTTTCTTTTTGTGAATCTTGTTCCTGATTATCTGCCTTTCGTTGTGCATCGTACCCTAGTTTCTGAATCCGACTGATCATATCTGCTTCTTCAATAAAAGAAGGATTGTATTCAACAGAGGCACTTTCTGTCGCCAGATTAACCGTCGCTTCTTGAATGCCTGCTTGTTTGTTTAATACTTTTTCAATACGATTAGAGCAAGCGGCACATGTCATGCCATATACATCAAAATCGATTCGTTCTGCCTGAACCCAATACCCGAGCTTTTCAATTTTTGCTTGGATGTCTTCCATTTTCACATTTTCTGGATCATAAGTTACACTAGCTTTTTCTGTTGTTAAGTTAACTTGTGCATCTAAACCTTCCGTTTTGTTCAGCACTTTTTCAATGCGATTCGAACAGGCAGCACATGTCATTCCCGTTATGCCTAAAGTTATTTTTTTTTCGTCACTCATAAACTGACCTCCTTTATTTGGAGAATTGTTTCATTACTTCCATCAACTCTTCAATCGTTTCATCACCATCCCCAGAAAGAATAGCGTCACTGACACAATGTTTGATATGTCTTTCCGTGATGGAATAGCCTACTTTTTTTAGTGCAGCATTAATCGCACTTATTTGTACAAGGACGTCTACACAATAACGATCTTCTTCAATCATTTTTTGTATACCACGAACCTGACCCTCTATTCGTTTTAAACGATTAACGGTAGTTTGAATTTCATCTTTCGATCTCGGTTTACTTGGGTGTTGGTGCAAGGATTCATTCACATTCATCACATCCCTTCCTTATCTCTAACTATACTATACCCCCCTTAGGTATAATAAGTCAACTTATATGTTTTAAAAAATGAATATACATTATTTTGTACATCCTAAACAGGGTCTATTATTGATTTATCATTATTACTCGGATTATTTACTTTTTTGGAAACAGGGTAGGCTTTCATTATAGAAGAATCGAGCGGTACCAGGAGACTCTTTAAGAAAGTTTTATCAGTGATGGTGGGATCAATCCAATTATTTTGGTTCTTTTCTTGTAAAATAACAGGCATCCTGTCATGTATCGATTGCATTAGGTGATTTGGTTTTGTTGTTAAAATCGTACAAGTGACCAGTTCTTGGTCTCTCTTTATCCATCGATCCCATAATCCCGCAAAAGTAAACAAACGACCATCGTTAACGGTAATTCGATATGGTTGCTTATCCTTCTCTTTTCTTTTCCATTCATAAAAACTATCTGCCACAATTAAACAGCGTCTACGTGATAATAATCGTTTGAAAGAAGGCTTTTCATCAACTGTTTCACTTCTTGCATTAATCATCTTGCTTCCAATTTTTAAGTCTTTGGCCCAGCTTGGCACTAGTCCCCATTGTAAATATCCAGATTTTCTTCCTTCTTTTGTACCTACAATAGATAGCACTTGTTGCGTTGGAGCTATATTATAACTCGGTTCAAATTCTGTTAATGCAATACCTAATTCACTTTCCAACACTTCTATCGATGTATCTAAGGTAAATCTACCACACAATTTGATCACCTCATATTAGAAAATAGGGCATTTCTCCTGTTCATATTCGTTATTTCGGCATTTCCCAGGAAATATGCTTATAATTAGTATACTATTTTTTCCATTCTTTATAAGCTCCTTGAGCATTAATAGGTATTAGTACTCAAAAAGTATAATCAATGTTTAATCACACTCATAACGGTAAGAGGTTAACTAGAAATGATTATACTAAAAAAGGAGCGTGTAACACTTTATGGATATCAATAAAGAGATTAAAAAATTAGAAAGTGTTAATTTAGAAAAACCTCAACGCGTATTTAGTATGTACTTAAACACTGATCAATCTGATCCTGAACAACAAGGTAGCAAATGGAAACTGCATGTAAAAAACGGATTGAATAGTTTTGAAAATTATCTGCAAAAAGATGGTGATAGTGAAGAAAAACGAAATTATTGGGCAGTGAAAGAAATGGTTGAGAAATATATGCATGATAATGAACACAACTTGGCAAAAAGTGTTGTGATTTTCGCAACAGGTGATAAATCAATTTGGTTTGCTGAAAAATTTCAAATGCCTGTTGAAACAGAATTCTGTTGGGAAGAAACACCAAAATTAGACCAGATTAAAGAAATGATCCATCAGTTTCCGGAAACAGGTATCATCCTTACTCAGAAAGAATCAATAAAAATATTGGACACTGAACTAGGGACCTTAAAAGATTCTAGATTTTATGAATTAGACCTTGATACGGAAGATTGGAGGGAACATACAGGACCACATCGAGCTCAGCCATCGATGGGCTCTGGTGGAAAGAATACAAAACAAGAACAATTCGAAGCACGTTTTGAAGCAAACCGCTATCGTTGGTATAAAAGTATCGCTACGACAATTGACAAATTAGCTAAAAATAAAGAATGGAAAAAAATTATTATAGTTGGTCATAAGGAAGAAGCGGAAGATTTATCTGGTAATATGAATAAAGAAATAACTAAAGTGATTCCTAAGAACATGTTAGAACAAGAGAAAATGAAGGTAATCAATGAGGCTGTCTTCAGCTAAAAAATCGAGCTCGTAAGCTCGTTTTTTTATATCTTGTAAAACTTAAGTTGAAGCAGATTTTTTCTTTTTTCTAATGGAATAAATCAATAAACTTATCATTAGAATAAATTGAGCAACGATTACCAGTGCATCCCAGAAGAATGGATTCCCAACCGGGTTCATTAAGTGTGGTAATGTATTAACCATTAAATAAATCATTTGCGGAATGAAATAAATTATAAATAAACTCATTGTTAATAAAACCCCGATGAAGGTAAATACACCATACAATTTAACTATTTTTTCTTCCCCTTCAAAAGTAGTGGTAGTTTTATCTACTTTGACAAATGGTACCCACTTTGCCAAGTAATTTTTTCCGTTTTCCATTAAATTATAGCAACCTGTTACATTTTCTACTAGGTAATATAAATCTGTCTTCATATAAAAACAGCACTGATAAATGGTTTTGATTAATATATCAAGAACCACTAAGGATAATATTCCGTTAATAATGAACTGATCAATAGGTACTATCAGTTTAATTAATAAAACTATAGTTAAGATCACTTGATCTATGAACATACCACCTAAAAATAATAGATTCCTTTGTTTAGAGGGAAGTTTCCAAGCTGCCGTTAGGTCTGTTTCTACAACTATTAAAAACAAACGATTACCTATTTGAACATTTGCCGGTAAGTCATAGGATCTTATAGCTAAGATATGACCAAATTCATGCAAAGTGATTAAAATTAATGATAACAGCATATAAGTCAAGATGTTTAATACCATAGAATCGAATAAAAATATGTCTGTATAAGTAGGTAGCAATTCGGTGTAGATAGCAAAGATACTAAGATTGAATACAATAAGTATAATAAATACGTGGACAGTAAGTCGATTAAAAAATAATGCGGCAAAAGTAGATGAAATGCTTGTAAAACCTGTTGCTGACTGATCTTTTGTACGAGTGATTATTTCCTTACCGTTGACCTCTTTCACAAGACCTAAATCGATTAACTGCTGTAGAAAATCTAATAAATCAACCTCTTCTTCTTTGTAATTTTCAATCAATTGTTCTTCAATAGTTGCCAACGATTCATGATTATTAATTTTCTCTATTGCCTCTATGCAAATTTCGGGCATTTCAAAAAATTCACCAGAATTAGGGTTTTCTACTATAAAATGATTCCTATCTTTTCTAATTTTTAGAGGTTGTAAGCTTATTTGAGATTCTAAGCTTATTTTCATTATTGTCCCCCCCTGTACTTAGTCCTAAAAGAAAAGGATGCTATTAAACTAGCATCCAACAGACGAAAATTACATAAAAATGCACCACCAACAATGATCAGTAGCACGTAATTTGTTTAATTTTTTTACCTTCATTATTTAAACCTCCCTTCATTAGTAGTATTTATTTAATAATTCATGGTAATTATTATGATATTCTACCCAATTAGGATAAACCTCTTGGAAAATGGTAATTAGCTCAGGATCAAATTGGGTTCCACTTCCATTCAGCAAATTTTGATAAGCCATTTCTATAGGTAGTGCAGCACGATACGACCTTGAAGAAGTCATTGCATCAAAAGCATCTGCAATCGATACTACTCTTGCCAAATAATCAATTTGATTTCCTGTTAGACCATCAGGGTAACCCTTACCATCCCATCTTTCGTGGTGATGCTTTATCACATTAATGTTTTCGGCCATTCCTTCAACTTCTTTGATCGCTTGTGCACCTACCGTAGGATGTGTTTTAATTATCTCAAATTCTTGATCTGTTAATTTATCAGGTTTGGTTAAAATCGAATCTGGTATATTAACTTTTCCAATATCATGTAATAAACAAGAATAATAGAAAGTTTTTAACTCTTCATCAGCAAATTCTCCTGTGGCCTTAGCTAATGTTAGGGCATACTCTGCAACTCTTTCACTATGACCTCGTGTATAAGGATCCTTTAATTCTAATGTTGTAATAACACCTTTCACAATTCCTTCCATTTGCTTATCGTAAGAACGTTGAATAGCATTGACATAGCCAATAAAACGATACAAAAGAATCCAAGCAACAATTGAAAATATTATAACTAGAAACAAGGGTATTGCAACAACTGAGTCTGTCAAAATTATCCCCAATATTAAATATTTAAAAGCAGTTCCTAACAAGACTAAGTAAAAAAAACGTTTATTCACAAATATCGGTGAAAACATGATTATTACTAGTTCAATTATATTTCCAGTTGCATATGTTTGATTAGTTCCATAGTAAGTGAAAGTATCTAAAATAAGATCTGAAAATGTTAATACTATAAAAAATATATATTTTACAGGAGATGGGTTCCTTTTTTTTAGATAATAGTAGCTAATAGGAAGAAGTCCAAATATGACAAAATACTTGATGTAAGAAAGGCCATCCTTATCTAAACCAGGTTCTGCTTCCCATGGTATTGCTGGAATTAACACATAATAAATTATTTCGTAAGCAAAGTAAATAACGTAAACCAACCACAAAAACCATACAGTTGTTCTTTTTTCTTCATTTAGTAGATTCGAGTACCTATATGTATTTTTCATTGCTAAACCCTTTCTAATCATATTATACTATACCAAAAACAATATTTCTACAATTTTCCTGTGTTATTTTAAATAAATTTACATATTCTATTTAAAGTATAAGCTGTATGTCGAGACCTGTAAATAAATCCATAAAGTAACTAAGTATTTCTTCATATTACTATAGTAATACCAAAAAAAGAGATGACCATCATTGCATGTTAAAAAATATGACAAACGAATCATATTCCTTTGGATATTACTATAAAATGATTAATAGAATGGAAGGAGGAAGCAAAATGAAGGAAGAATTTATGAAATATGCTTTAAAAATTGCTTACGAGAATATAGAAAAGACAAATGGTGGCCCATTTGGTGCTGTGGTTGTTAAAGACGATAAGGTTGTAGGTAAAGGGACAAATGTCGTTACAACGACTAATGACCCATCGGCACATGCTGAAATCAGTGCGATAAGAGATGCTTGCAAGAACCTTAACGATTATCAATTAACAAATTGTGAGATTTATACAAGTTGTGAACCATGTCCGATGTGTCTGGGTGCAATTTATTGGGCTCGTCCTAAAGCGGTTTATTATTTCAATACAAGAGAAGAAGCAGCCAAAATCGGATTCGATGATCAATACATATATGATCAAATTGCGTTGAATGTCGAAGCAAGAAAGTTAATAATGAAGAAACTGGATTTTAATAGTGATAAATTACCTTTCCAATTATGGCAAGCGACAACAGATAAAGTGGAATACTAGAAAAAAAGGATGAGTTGAATCTTACAACTCATCCTTTTTGTTTGGTACATGTAAAGAAAATAATGGCACCGATGAAAGAGTTAGTAAATAGTACTACTCCCATTGGTATGGCTGTTGTTTCATCTAAACCTACAATTGGAGAAACAATTGCACCCATTATTAAAGGCAACATACCAAGTAATGCACTTGCTGTTCCTGCACGTTCTTTTTGTTTTTCCATTGCAAGTGAAAAACTGCTAGTTAATATAATCCCGACTGCATTTAAGTGAATAAATAACGGAATAACTAACATATAGAGCGGCCAGTGGAAAATTGTCGCTAATAATAATACGGTGTTAGCTGTTAGAGACATAATAACACCAGTTCTGAGCAGACTTCTTTCCGGAAAATAGCTACTCAATCGACCGACAAGAAAACTACCAAAAATAATCGCCAAGCCATTAATTCCAAAAAGAATGCTGAATACTTGAGGCGAGACTTGATATAACTCTTGATACACGAATGGTGTCGCCGCTACATAAGCAAATGTTCCACCTTGTACAAAACAAACAACAACTGCATACCCTATAAATGACCGGTCTTTCAACAAATAAGCCATCGTTTTTAATGAATTCTTAATAGAACTTGGTGTGCGATTTTGTTCTGGTAAAGTTTCCGGCAATTTAAACGCACTAATCGTCACCATAACAATACCTAATAGAAATAAAAAGATAAAGATAGTATGCCATGTTGCAAAAGGTAGTAATAATACGGCCCCACCCGATATTGGAGCAATCATTGGTGCTGTAGCATTAATAACCATTAACAAAGCAAAAAATTTGGTTAATGCTTTTCCATCAAATACATCTCGTACTACCGCTCGAGATAGCACAACACCAGCTGCAGCTGTAAACCCTTGTAAAAATCTGGCCAAAACTAAAATTATGATATTAGGTGCTAATGCACAAACCAATGAAAAGAACGCAAATAGCGAAATGAAAATTAAAATCGGTTTTCTTCTTCCAATGGCATCACTGATTGATCCAATTACTAATTGCCCGAAGGCTAACCCCAATAAACAAGCAGTTAAACTTAATTGAACAAGCGAAGCACGTGCATCTAAGTCATCTGCTATTTGAGGGAAACTTGGCAAATACATATCAATATTGAACGGCCCTAACATCGCTAGCATTGCAAGCAAAAATGCTAAGCCGGTTCGTTGTTTTCCTGTTGGATTATGTAATTTCTGTTCGATGATAAACCCTCCCTATCATTTATTATATAAGAATTTATGAAGGAGTTATAGTAATTGACATTCACCTAACATAGATCTTTTGTAATATTTGTCATTAACACTTATTCATGGAAACGTTTCACCCATTGATACTCGTGTAACAGGTAACTAATATTAAAAAGAAGGATGGTACGCAAAAAAATGTATCAAGATATTTATCGTGAAGCATTAACCAGCTGCTGGCTTTACACACAAAAAAACCATGGAAAAATTCCCCTTCCTCCATGGTCTTTCACCAATGTGATTTTTACATAAAATCAAAAAAATAACGGATTACGTGAAAAAAGACCGGTGCCGTGTAGGTCAAACTGTCAATCCGATTAAGATACCGATTCTTTAAGCGCTCCAATGTTTCTTTGTTTCCTATTAAAAGATCCCGCTTTAACACTGATATCGTCAAACTTCCAAAGTATCCCGCCACACTAATTAAAATACCTGACGCAATACCAAATGTCATATCTAATGGTGTCAATAAAGGATAAATGAAATAGGATATGACAGTTGTCGTAACAACAGCTCCGATAAACCCTTCCCATGTAATATACGGATTTGCAGTTGGCGCAACTTTTCGTTTCCCAAAATAAAGTGAGATTAAATATTGGCTGACATCATTAACCTGCGTCAAAATAATTAAATACAAGACGAGGTTCGCTCCGAATTCCGTATTCGCTACCGGAAAGTAAGCTAAATGACTTATACCAAATACCATCAACATTAACCCCCACTGGGTAAAGCTAACCGATCGCAGAAAGCCTACTGTACCTTGTCCAATAATTCGTGGAAGTGGTAAAAACAAAAAAACATAGACAGGAATAAACACAATGAACATGCCATACCAGCCAATATAAATCCAGTAAAATTGTAACGGAATCATTAAATAAGACCATAAGAAGATCCGTCTATCTGACTTTCTTGTTTTCATCATGGAGAAATACTCCCTTAACGCAAAAAAACATAATACCATGATGGCAATTAAAGAAACGGTCGTATTGAATAAAGTCGCAAAACAGAAGATGGTGAACATCCCCCACCAAGTCTTCACACGCAGTTGAATCGTCGTAAAATCCTTTTTTGGTTGTAGTCTTGTTATAATCTTAAAAACTATGGATACGATTAGCAAAATAAAAAAGATAATAGATAAAGTCCAAATCGTTTCTCTCATGATTCTCACCCAATCTTTTTAAAAACTGCATTCATTTTACAGTAAATGCGTTATAATGAAAAGAGAAGAATTATTTGTGGTTGGTGATGAATATGATGGAAGAAAAATATGTTTATATAATGTTATCCGATACTGGTACTTTATTTACTAATGTTATCAAAACATATACAAAGGCACCATATAACCATGCTTCTCTTGCCTTTGACCCGGAACTAAAAGAGATGTACAGCTTTGGCAGAAAAAATCCAAAAAACCCTTTAAACGGTGGATTTGTGAAAGAAGATATCTTAACCGGTACGTATAGCAAATACCGTAATACAACTTGTGTCATCTTCCGACTACAAGTAACCGAACGTGAAATAGAAAAAATGAAACGTATATTGGAAGTATTTATTAATAATAATGATAAGTTTCTCTACAATATTCTGGGCGTGATTGGGGTTTCATTAAAAGAACCAGTTGAATTCAGTAATTCTTATTTTTGTTCACAATTTGTGGCAGATATTCTTTATAGATCTGGTATTAAATTATGGGATAAACTACCCGCGATGGTAACACCAGATGATTTCAGAAAGAATGACAGGATGGAATTAATATACGAAGGAAAATTATTTGATTTTGCCCTAATTAATCAAAATTAAGACTAAGTACCCGATCTTTGAATGATTAAGTAGGATTGAGTCATAATATAGTAGTGTTCTACTAGAAATATAAGAAGGGATGAACAGGTATGGTACAATATCAAAAAGTTACAGTTGCTGGTGGCGGTGTTTTAGGAAGTCAAATCGCTTATCAAACTGCCTTCAAAGGATTTAATGTGATTGTTTATGATATTAATAATGATGCGGTGAACCAAGCAAAAGATCGTATTACTAAACTAAAAGACCGCTATCAGAAAGACCTAAATGCTACACAAGCACAAGTAGATGCTGCCTTTAATCGTATGGATTTTCAATCAGATTTGAAGCAGGCAGTGTCAGAAGCTGACCTTGTCATTGAAGCAATCCCGGAAGTAATAGATATTAAGAATGAATTTTATCAAGAACTGGGACAAGTTGCGCCTGATAACACCATTTTTGTTACAAACACTTCGACACTATTACCAAGTCAATTTGCTGATGTTACTGGTAGACCCGAAAAATTCCTGGCACTTCATTTTGCTAATGAAATATGGCTGAATAATACAGCTGAAATTATGAAACATGAACATACTGATGAACAAGTATTCGAAGATATTGTTGAATTTGCTAAACAAATTGGAATGATAGCTCTACCGCTACATAAAGAGCAACCTGGATATATTCTTAATTCATTATTAGTACCACTATTAGATGCCGCTCAAGATCTATTTATTAAAGGTGTAGCAGATCCCCAAACAATTGATAAGACTTGGATGGCTGCGACCGGAGCACCGAAAGGACCTTTTGCCATCCTTGATGTGGTAGGAATTAATACTGCCTATCACATTGTGAAACAAAAAGCTGCAAAAACCGGTGATCAAAATGCTGCAAAATTAGCAGAGCTATTAAAAACAGAATATATTGATATGAACAAATTAGGAACAGCTACCGGTGAAGGTTTCTATAAATATCCTAATCCAAGCTATGAAGACCCTAATTTTGTTAAAGCATAAAGAAGAGAAAGTGATGCATGGCATCACTTTCTCTTCTTTATTCTACAGTATTTCTTCTGCTATTAGCTGATAAGACTTTTTTTTTGCTTCAAAGTCGTGAATATTGGTGATGAGCATAAATTCATCTGTTTGATAAAGGTTTTGCAAGCAAGTTAACTCTTGTTTTATTGTGTCAGGTGTCCCGATAATACAACGCTCTCTGTTTTTCTTCATGATATCTAGTTCTTCTTGTGTAAACGTTTTTTTTCGGACTTCTACTATGGAGGGTACCTTGGTATCTGCCCCTTTTCCTACACTAAGTAGCCATTTATCTTGTGTTAATGCCAATTCCTCTGCTTCCTCTTCTGTATCAGCACATATTACGAAAATACATACCATGGTTTCAGGATGGTCCATCGTAACAGAAGGCTCGAATTGTTCCCGATATGTCTGTATTGCTTTTTCTCCATGGGCAGGATTTATAAAATGACCAAAAACAAATCCGAGTCCGAGCTCTGCTGCATTTGTTGCTCCACGCTCTGATAATCCCAATACCCAAATAGGTGGCACCCTTTCAATTCGCGGACCTGCTTTCACCAAACGAAATTCATGCTCTCTTGGTATTGTGTTATGTAAAAATCCCTGCAAATCAGCGAGTTGTCTAGGAAATTCACGCAAGCTTTTATTTTGATTATCTGTTAGTGCAGAGCGTGTTAATTGTGATCCACCTGGAGAACGGCCAACTCCCAGATCAATCCGCTCAGGAAAATATCCTGCTAACGTTTTAAAGTCTTCTGCTATTTTATAAGGACTATACTGTGGTAATAAAACACCACCGGATCCAATGCGGATATCATTGGTCACAGAAGCTATCCTCGTCATCATAATTTCAGGTGATGAGCTTGCCAGCCCATTAGTATTATGATGCTCTGCTACCCAATAACGGTGATAACCGAATTCCTCTGTGCATTTAGCCAGTTCTAGTGTATTTGCCAGTGTCTGCTCTGGTGTGTCGCCTCTAGAAATTGGTGCTTGATCTAATACACTTAATTTCATCATACTTCGCTCCTTTCTTTTAGTGTAATTTTTTTACTGCCTTTTGAATACAAAAAAGCATTTCCTTTCGCGGACATTTAATCTCTTATTTTCTTGAAAAACACTCTTATTTAGGCATTTGACTAAAAAAATGACATCATTTTAATTAATTGTCCTTGCACTTTTCAAACATGGTAAGTACAAAAAAGATAGCATACCAAAAGACAGGTATGCCATCAAAATTATTTATCTAAATAGATCTAATAAACGATCCCAAAAGTTCTTTTCTTCTTCTGGCTCTTCTTTCTCATCTTCTTGTTCACCTTTCGTAATACCTTCAGTTTTGATTACAAATTGAACAGACTGCACATTTTCGTTTTTGTCTGACACAAATGATTCAGCATCAAAATCTGACTTATCATATTCATTGATCATCTTGTCTACTTCATCTTGCATTTGTTCTGGTAAATCACTTGTTGAATCAGCTAATTCAGTTGTACCATCATGTAATTCGTTTACACCATTTTCCAATGAATTAGTACCATCATCCAATTCTACAATTCCATTATGAAGGTCCTGATAGGTATTGGACAATTCATCAACACCATTCGTATATTCTTCAAGTCCAGCATGAAAATCTTTATAATTATCAGATAGAGTAGCTAAGCCGTCTTGTAATTCTTTTAAGCTTTCCTGAATATCCATTCCTTCACTTGCTGCTGCGATTTGTTCAGCCATAGTTTCCAATAAATTTGCCATGTCCGTTTGTGAACTGCTTACTTCATTAAGAGTTGGCTCAACTGCTGCAAAAGCTTCGCTGACTTGTTCATAGGTACCTTTTGCTGTACGAGCTGCCTCATACGTTTCAACTAATTTATCTACTACTTTTTGATCGGCTTCGCTTAGATCCAGTTTTTTAATCTCTTCCTCTGAAACATTTGTCGGAATAGCATTTATCGATTTATCCAACGCTTGATAAGCTTGTGAATAATTTTCTTGCAGTGTCGTCAACCCAGTGCTTGCTTCTTTTAAGCCAGTTGCAATTTGCATTAGCCCATCCTGCATTGCACTAAAATCGCCAGTTTCAACTTCTTGATCCATCGAATTTTTCATCGTGATCAGAGCTTGATCAATAGATTCACTACCATTGATCAGATCTGTTGATCCCTTACTGACTTTTGCGATACCATCTCGATAATCGCCTGAACCATCTTCTAGGCTCGATACACCGCTATTCAATTCTGAAATTCCATCAGCTAAATCACCTACTCCATTATCAATCTCAGACGTTGCATCTGATAATGTTTCGAAATCCTCTGTCATTTCATCTATTTCAGGTGAATCCATTGACATGGAGGACGGTATAGCACTTATTTCGATTCCTTCTAGTTCAAAATCTGTCACATCTGCTTCCACTAGGAAATTTCCCTCTTGCTCGGGCATCACCGTGAATGTCACTTGCTTATTTTTGCCGGCGTTTGCGATTGTTCCTTCTTCCGCAGAAATTTCCTGATATCGTTCACCATCTAATGTAAGCGAGATTTGTAATAAATAATTTTCAAAAAAGATTTGATTTACATTTTCGTTTGCAGAAGTTTCCATTTCAATTTGAAGATGACCATCCTGTCCCAACATTTCTTCTGGATTCATTTCTTCACCATCGAGTTGATAACTTATGTCAAATTCCCACGGTAGTGGTTTCCCTTCCAAGTCACCTTGGTAATAAAAGGATTCCTCCGAAACAGTGAACGACATTTCATCACTCTCTTTTGTTATCTCAGTTAGATCTGTCAGGTTTTTAACATTTGTATAATCCCCATAATCAACGTATTCACCTGGTTCTTCCACTTCAAAGCTGTTTACGACATACATATCCAACTCTTCACCATTTGGTTGTAATGTTGAATATATCACCTCATCCTTTGCTGCAGTAGAACTAGCTGCTGTTACGTTAATTGGAGAGAATACAAGTACACTTACTATCAACAATAATGAAAATCGTTTTATACTCATAATTATCCTTTCCCCTTGTAAAAATTTGCTTTCCATGTTGTCTTTTCAATCACTTTATCAAACACTAACAGCATTGCTGGTAAGAAAAATACAACCAAGATAAATGCCAGTAATGCTCCCCTGCCAAGTAATAAACCGATCGATCCTACAATTGGATTAGTAGAAGTCATCCATAATATAAACCCAACACTTGATAAAATCGAAGCAGATATTAAAATAGAAAAGAGTTTCTCATCAATTGTTTTCTTAATGGCTTGTAGCGCTGGCATCTGTTTTCGATTTACATGATATGCTTCTGATAAAAGAATGGCATAATCTACTGTTGCTGCTAACTGAACCGTACTTATAATCAGATAACCTACATAAACAAGCGATGAATCCATAAAGTATGGGACGGATAGGTTAACCCACACTGCTGCTTGTATCGTTAACAGCAACACAATCGGCATGGAAATGGAACGGAAAGTGATCAATAACACAACCGCAATCGCAACGATAGTTAGTATATTCACTACTATATTATCTTTTTCCACAATGTTCTTAATATCATAAAGCGTCACACTTTCACCTAAAGCATGAACGTCTTCACCATAATAACTTTCAGCCATTCCTTTTGCTTCATCAATTAAGTCAAAAGCAGTATCACCTTCTGCATTCGCATTTGTATGCAAAATAATACGCGAATAATTTTCGGAGTAAAATTGTTCCGTTACTGATTCATCTAAATACTCAGGAGGAATCGCTGTACTGACTGTATTCACATAAGCTAACACACTGGATACATGATCGATTTTTTCTAGATCCTGTACCAGTTCTTCTTCTTTTACGATATCTCCTTTAGGCACAAGTAAAACCATGGGTGTATATTTGCCAAATGCATCTTCAACCGTTTGTTCATCAACACCGATACGTGTAGAATCCGGATGTTCCCCAACTCCATAAATAAAGTTGGTATTACTCTGCGCCAAGAAGGCAGGCACAATCATTAACAGTACAAGAATTAAGCTGGGTATTCTGAGTTTCACAACACGTTTGCCGATATTTTTAAAATTTGGTATAAGCTGTTTATGCTTCGATTTATCCATCCATTTGTAAAAGGTAAGCGTTAATGCTGGTAAGAAGACCATTACGCTAATAAAGCTCAGCACGATACCTTTTACTAAATTAATTCCTAGATCAGCACCAATTTCAAAATTCATAAATGTAAGTGCCATAAAACCGAAAAAGGTCGTAGATGCACTTGCTGCGATAGCCGGGAATGACCGCTTCATTGCTAGATGCATTGCATTGGTCGGATCTTCCCCTTTGTTACGAAAGTCAGAAAAGCTATGTAACAAAAAGATTGCATAGTCAAGCGACACTGCTAATTGAAGTATTGGTGCAACTGATTGGGTGACAAAAGATACTTCTCCCAAAAATATATTGGTACCGAGGTTAATCAGCACCGATACCCCGATCGCCGTAAGGAAAAAAACTGGCTCTAACCAAGAGTTCGTCGACAGTATCAAAATAATAATGATAATGGGAACTAACAGTAATGCAGCATAAGCTGATTCTGATCCCGCCATTTTCTGTGATGAAGCGGTATCTACCGCTTCTCCAGACAGTGCATTTTCTTCACCAATCAAATCATAAATTTTATCGGTAACTTCCACTTCATCGCCTTCACGAATATGGAATGAAAACAAAGCTTTATCATCTTTATAGTAAGTTTCAATCGTATCCTTATTAGCTATTTCAATCGGCTTTTTGATATCAATGGCATCATCCAGCCATGTAACATCACTAACCCCATCAATCGCTGCGATTTGTTCTTTATATCCTAATGCTTCCTGTACGGTTACATCATGAATCAAGACCCGTGAATTGGCGACAGATGCTTCAAATTCATCTTCCATTGTATCCATCGCATTTGTAGACGGCGCATCGTCTGGTAAATAATCTACCATATTATAATTAACTGATACCGCAAATTGCGTGATAACACTTAATAATGCAACCACAATAAATGTGATTACAATTGATTTTTTATGTTTAATTATTTTTGTTGAAAGGTCAATCGTTGTTCATCCTCTCTTGCAAAATTTCTTAATCCACTTTAATATTATATAGACAGTGTGTTGGATATTCAACAAACAGTTTTGGATATTACGTTTGTTTCCCAACATATTATATTTTTTTGTTGGAAATTAACAAAAAGTTCACAAATTAAGGAGTGTTTTCATGAGTGACAAATTAGACCGCCGAAAAAAATACACTCGAATGGTCTTGAAAGATAGCCTAATCCAGTTGATGAACGAGAAAACTTTTTCATCGATAACCGTAAAAGAAGTCTGCTCTCGTGCGGATATTAACCGTTCTACTTTTTACACACATTTTACCGATGTTCTGGATTTACTTTATTCTATAGAAGCAGAAATTATTGAAGAGATGAATAAATCATTGAATGCTTTTAATTTTGCCAAAGAAGAAGAATCCATTCAGATGACAGAAAAATTATTGGAATATATCAAGGAAAGAAAAGAAATTTTTGAGGCATTACTCGAAAATAATACGGGGACCAGCTTCGAAAAAAGAGTGATGGATATAGCAAGGCGCTGTGTAATGAATAGGGCCCTGACAGCTAACATAGATGCCGCATCCTACTTAAGCACATTTATGGTTTCAGGAGCAATCAATGTTATCAAGGACTGGTTATTCAACGACCAAAAACAATCACCTAAACAAATGGCTGAACTTATTAGCCAGTTTACCAACAAAGGAATAGGATCGGTCAACTAAGAAAAGTGCAAATTCAAAACCCGGAGTGAAGAGATTCTCCGGGTTTTGATTCATTATGACCAGCTATCCATTACTGTTTCAGCATCATTTATTAGTCTTTCCTTTACATCATTTGCCAAATCACTTCGATTTAGATGTTTTAGGAAATCTTCAATTTGCTTTCCTGCTTGTTTTGTCTGATCTAGTTCTAAATGATGTTCTGCTTGTTTTACTTTGTTTAATAAGACTTGATCATTTGCTGCTGTTACTTCCAGATTCAATTGGTGCTTCAAAGCGGCTAAAGATGGTGTGTAATCAACAGTAGGGAAATCTAATTCTCCTGCTAGCACTTGATCACGAACATCTTCACCTAAATAATAGCTAATATGTGGTGGCTGGTTATAGGTTGTATTTTGCCAAGCTATACCCATCCGATAAACGGAATCATGCATTAAAGTTGGCAAACGATAATCAGTAGGTATTGTTGTACTGAAAATCCTTAATTCAGAACCATCTTCTGTTGGGAGAATAACTTCTTCCCGCCAATCACCTAAAATATCTGCCTGTAAACTTGGATTTGCTTTCGTTCCATTATTACTTACTACTTCTTCAAATTCCTCGATGACATTTGCTTCACCAGTTGCTTCATCGTATTTTGTAATCGAAGTATGATCAAGCATTTCATGTAATAAGTCACCATCCCAATAAGTGACAAAATTAACAGGAAGTGCAGTATCGCGGAAACTTTCCTCCACTACATCTCCTTGTACATTATACACACCGCCACCATCTTCAACAGATGCTCCGCCAGTACCCCAGAATTCATATCCTGGTTTCGATGTAATATTAGCTGCTACACCACGACCTGCATCTTTATATGCAAAGAATGATTGTAACGTTTCTCCAGTAGCCCCATCATGATATTCTAATGAAGCAACTTCTGAATCTTCACGTACACCGAAAACATGAAGACCTTCACGATCCGGATCAAAAGCACCGACATGAAGGGCATCTCCATGGGAACCTTTAACACGTTCCATTTCCCCATCCATTGCGTATAAAATGGAACCATCATGATCAAGTGTTAAGGAACCTGCAATAATTTCATCATATCCATCATTATCTACATCACCTGTAGCTAAATTATGGTTACCCAAGCCTTCACCGCGTCCTGCTTCATCTGTATCAAATGTCCAATCTTCTACGAGCGCGCCGTTCTGTAAGCTATAGGAAACGAAAGTTGTTCTTTCATAATACCCGCGGCCATAAATTGCACTTGGTGTTTTTCCATTAACATATGCTAACCCAGACAAGAAGCGGTCAGAACGATTATAGAAATTATCCCCCCATGAAGCACCCTGATCTCCTTCTTCTTTTTCAACTGGGAAAGCAAAGTCAATCGTATCAATGTCTTCCCCTGTCTCACCATCGAAAACCGATACATATTCAGGACCTGTAACAACATGTCCGCCTTCATTAATCCATTTACCATCATCTTCTGGATTTCCAATCACACTAATGACTTTATTTTCATCAAAAACACCATCTGTTACACCATAAACAGTTGTAGCATCAGCTGTTTTAATTAAAAATTCTGAATTGCCATTACCATTCATGTCACCGACTACGAATTGATGATATGCTGGACCCGATGTTAAGTTCATCCCCATATTCATTCGCCATAATGGAGTCCCATCCAACTTATAAGCATCAAAAATAGTAGGGCCAGTTATAACATCCTGAAGTGCCGTCATTGCATTAGATGGACGCCATTTTAATATAATTTCATATTCTCCATCACCATCAAGATCGCCAACACTGGCATCATTAGCAGAATAGGTGTAATCTCCTGTTGCAGTTGTGCCACCTTCAGGTTTTTGAAGCGGGATTGATAAATAGTCCTTATCTAAGCTGTCGACTTCATTTGTTTCCGTCACATTACCATTTACTATCGTTTCAATCTGATACGCATCTCCATTATTGCCATCTTCATCTAATAAGTTTGTTACTTCTAGTGGTTGTTCATTTATTTTTTCGCCATTACGGATTACATTAAACGTAACATCTTGATCATATTCATCGGCTAATAAGCGCCATGATACGAAAATACCGTCTTCTGATGGTAAGGCAATAACACCACGATCTAGCCATTCCGTATCACGATTTGTTTTAGGTGGTGTTAATCGATTATAGACATAAATGGTTGCCGTTCGTTCGAAAGAATTCTCTACTTCTTCTGATGCTGCCAAAACCCCTTCAAACTTATATATTGCAGACTCATCTGGATTCCATGCTTGTCCAACTTCCTGCCAGTTCTCAACTGCAACTTCAGCTGTAGTATTATCTGCTAGCGTTACTGGAACCGTTTCTGGCAAGCCAATGGAATTAATATCTGATGTTGTATCTCCAACATACACTCTTTTATAAGGTAATGTTTCAACAGAAGTGATCACATTGTCTTGAATAGGAATATGACTCAATTCAATATTATCTAGATACGTTGTCCATGTATGATTATTGCCAGATGTCCGCATGCCGACTAACTTCAACTTATCAACTGAACCATCAAACTGGACATCATCTAAAGACACGGTATGACTTTCATCACCTATCGATAATAGAATTTCATTGTCTATTAAGTTAAAGGTCATTGCTACTTGATACCAAGTTTCAGGATTTGTAATGTTTGTCTCGGTTGGCTCTTGACTACCGGCAAAGAAAGTTAAAGGTGCATTATTGGTATTATTGATTGTAAATACCGTGTTTCCTGCCTCATCTTCTATACGAAGTTCTCCACCATTTTCATTAGAATGGGCTCCTTTATCATTGTTTTTACCGGGATACCAATCTAACTTCACTTGAATTTGAGCACCATTGACTGCACTGTCAAAATCCTTTGTAGCGACACGGCCACCAGATTGGTCGACAACGCTAAAATCTAGCTTTGCTGTATCATTCCCAGCGATATCTTCTTCATTAACAGATACAGTTGCAGCAAAGGTAGAGAAACCCCAATTTTCTAATTCTAATGGCTCAGCATCACCAAAATCTGTCGTATAAACTGTTTGATAATCATCATTTGCAAAAACAGTTGGAACAATAGAAAAAGAAGATAAAACCAAGATTACGATCGTCATCAAAATAAACTGTTTTTTTAGTCGACTTTTAGCAAGCACTATTCACTTCAACTCCTTTAAAAAGTTTTCGCAATAGGAGATTACTTGCACACTGCAATGCTCCATCCTCCCCCCTTTCAACCCAAAAAGGAAAGCGCATACATTATTTTAGTGTGAAACATAATCTCTACATCAAGCCTAGCAATCTTTATTTTTCCTGGCTATATCATTTTTTTGCAAAATACTGATCCATTGATATTACTAGCATTTTAAATAAAATAATACTTTTTTGTGTGAGTTAATTCCAATAAAGCAAAAAAAACCTAGTACTTCTTTTCTACTCTATCATCAAAGATTGAGATCAAAAAGTACTAGACTTATCCATACATATATGTACATTGTCCTCCGACATTACTTTCATTTACTTCTGTTTAAATTTATAAATGATATATGCGATAACATTAGCTAGTATAAATAAAGGATTACCTTGAGTATAGGCATGCAGGATCTGTTCCACTGATTCTGCCCATATCTTATTTATTCTTCTTCTAAAGCAACTAAATAAAAATACTGAATAGGGATTAGAACTAATGATATCAATACAACATATAATCTTAACATGATCAAGACAATTTACAAATTTTTCATCCCCCCCAAAAATACTCACTTACTAAATATGCATGTATATAACAAGCTTTCTATTACATATGGTTTACAGGTTGAAAAAAATGGGTATTTTTCAACCAAAAGAACGAAGCCGGAGAGGTTGAATAATATGACAAAGACAAGGAACATCAGAAGAAAACAAAAGAGATTCATCAAAATCATCATTGCAACCTTTCTCATTTGTTTATCGCTGTTAATTATAGGAGGTATCTCTCTTTTCGCCCTTATTCAAGATACACCGGAACTATCGGATGAGCAATTACAAAATCCAAGTACTTCTGTCATCTATGATAAAAACGGGAATAAGGTTGCTAATATTGCCGGTAGTGAGCATCGTTTACCTGTAAAACTCGATGATGTACCACTCCAGGTTCAGAACGCTTTTATCGCAATAGAGGATGCTCGATACCGAGAGCACTCCGGAATTGATGTGAAGCGTATTGCTGGAGCATTATTGGCAAATATAAAAGAAGGATGGGGAGCTGAGGGTGGAAGTACGATCACCCAGCAGGTAGTGAAGAATACATACCTTTCTTCAGAAAAAACATTAAAGAGAAAAGTACAGGAAGCCTACCTTGCCATTAAAATGGAGAGAAAATATACAAAGGATCAAATTTTAGAAATGTATATTAATACAATCTATTTCGGTCATGGCGCATATGGCCTTGGTGCAGCTGCTGAAGTTTACTTTAACAAAGATGCCAGTGAACTTACTGTTTCAGAAGCTACTTTACTTGCCGGACTTCCGCAACGACCAAGTGGTTATGACCCTTTTAAGTATCCTGAAGAAGCAGCAGGTAGAAGAGATATTGTATTATCGGCGATGAAAAAACATAATTTCATATCCTCAGAAATAGTAGAAGAAGCAAAGAATAAAGAAATAGAAGGCATGCTTTTTCAAGAACAAAAAGACAATTCCTATCAAGATTTTATTGATTATGTCATAAAAGAATTGATTGAAAAAGGATTTGAGGAAAATCAACTTTATAATGGTGGCTTGAAGATTTATACTACACTTGATAGAGAAGCACAAACCTTTACTAATGAAGTATTGACAGGGACAGATCCAATTACTTTTCCTGATGAGGCTTTTAAAGCAGGAGTAATATTAATGGATACTAAAACAGGTGCCATCCGTGCGATCGGTGGTGATCGTAATCCTGAAAGTGAAAGTGTACAACGCGGATTCAATTTTGCAACGGATATACAACGCCAACCAGGTTCAACGATAAAGCCAATTTTAGACTATGGACCAGTGATCGAATATAACGAATGGTCTACGTATCATCAGATCAAAGATGAAAAACTCGAAATAGATGGAAAAGAATTCAAAAATTATGATGACAGGTTCCATGGTATAGTATCGATGAGAGAGGCACTAGTAAACTCTTATAACATTCCAGCGATCAAAACATTTTTAGAATTAGAAAAAACTCAAGTCAAGCAGTTTGCCGCTAAGCTAGGGATTGACTTGGAACACGCTTATCCTTCCTATGCAATTGGTGGTTTCGGAAATGAAGATGGTGTCTCTCCACTAGATATGGCAGGTGCTTATGCAACATTTGGAAATAATGGACAATATCACGAACCATACGCTGTTACGAAAGTGGAATATCCAACAGGTCAAGTAAGACAATTGCAATCAAAAGGTAAAAAAGCAATGAATGACTATACTGCCTATATGATTACAGATATGCTGAAAGATGTTGTCGAAGAAGGTACTGGTACGCTTGCCAAAATTGATAATTTGCCTTTAGCTGGTAAAACAGGAACCACAAATCCTCCAGAAGGTATTACAGATGGTTCTACCGATTCATGGTTTGTAGGATATACAACAGAATATACTGCCGCTGTTTGGACCGGTTATGAAACCACTTCTACAGAGCAATTTGTCAGCAAAGAAGATGCGCGTATTTCCCGATTAATATTTAAGGAAATTATGTCAAATGCTTCAAAAGATATCGAAACAGCAGATTTCACAAAACCTTCCAGCGTAGAAGAAGTTAAAATTGACATACGTAATGGCAAAGTCGCATCTGATTACACACCTTCCAGTAGTATTGTAACCGAACTATTTGTGGAAGGAACGACGATACCACCAGAGTTTAAACCTATACAAAAGAAGAAAACAAATAATAATTCAAAGAAAGAGGACAAAAAAGAAAAGAAAGACAAAGAAAAGGAACAAAAGGAAGAGAAAAAAGAACAACAAAAAAAGAAGAAAGCGAAAGATAAAGAATCCAATGACAAGAAAGAAAAACAGGAATCCAATCAAAATAATTCTTCCGACCATGATAAAAAAGAAGATAAAAAAACGGATCAGGATGCTAACAATGACTCTGAGCAAAATGCCAATCAGGAAGAAAGCATGGATAATCCAAAAGAAGAAAAAGAAGAAGACGATTCGGAACAAGACCAGACAGATCAACCGGAGTCTGATAATGAAACGGATAAAAAAGATGAAAATAACAAATCGGATGAAGATAATAATGAACATGAAGAGACTTAAAAATTAATCACCTGGTACCGGCACAAATAAGAAAACAATACACCCCCGTTTCATTGTCGCTGAAACGGGGGTGTATTGTTTTAAAGGTATTTTAAGTTATGTATCCTATTTGCTACGAACCAAAAACATATGTCCGATCATCGCCAACAACAAAATCTTCTTTTCACGAGAAATATAATCTGACATTTCCACAATATCGTTATCAATTTCGTTAAAAACTTCTGTGTACTCATGTGGAAACCGACCATCATAGAAATAAGCCCAACGATGCCCAGCCTTATCGCGAATATCAAAATCACCAGTACTAGCACTCGCTTTTACAGGAAGAATTAATTGACTATTCCGATCCAATAGTTTCCCTTTGATCTTAACTAAACTTTTGAAATCCTCTTGCTCATATTGGCCAATAAAATTATCATTCTGATCATATACGTCCAAAACAGTCTTTTTAATCCCTCTTCTTTTAAAGCTAAAAAGCTTCTCTCCCTGATGCGAAAAATAACTAACATTAAATGGCAAGAACATTAAAAATGAACTCATAAAAATAACTATAGGATAATGCCACCATGATAAAGAAGTGAGCCTGTAGGTACCCATAAAACATCCAGTTTGTTCGAATACCAGCAATTGTGTTATAAATGTGGCATCTTTTTTTACCACGACATGATCTATATCTTCTATGGTTCGCTCAGATAAAGGAATATCTACTTCTTTTACTTTCTGATACTTATACCTGCTCATGACAGCAACTATGATTAGAAAAGAAAAAGGTAGTAGTAACGAACCTGCTTCCAGCCACTCATTAGTTGTGGTTGGAGTATCGATGATCAAGTAAGTAGCAGTAACCAAAAATATAATACCTAATAAAAGAACTGCTAATCTTTCTCTCCGTTTATACATTGTGGCTATCACTTAGCACCCTCCTACCCTTCCATATTATAATACAAAAGTTAAAATTTAACAAATACCAAAAAGAAGTCTACTTTTTGTAAACGCTTTATAAAATAGCGCTAAACATGTATAGTAAAAGTATTCAGTTCTTTGTATTACATTACCTTAATTCATTTATTTTCAGAAAAAATGAGGTGGAATAGATGGCAAAAGAAACAAAGATTGAAGTGAATACGAGACGAATTTTAAGTACTAGCAACTCTATGATTTATGGTCATTTTATCGAACACTTTCATCGCCAAATATATGGAGGCATTTTCGATCCCGCTTCTCCTCTTCAGATGAGCAAGGGTTTCGTAAGGACGTACTAGATGCATTAAAAAACATTTGTACTCCTATTGTCAGATGGCCAGGTGGTTGTTTTGTTTCCAACTATCATTGGGAAGATGGTGTTGGAAAACGCGTGCCCTTTTTTGATAAAGCCTGGAGAGTAGAAGAACCAAACCTGTTTGGTACAGATGAATTTGTTGCCTTCTGCCGTTCAATCGGTGCAGAGCCATATATTTGTACAAATGCAGGAACAGGTACTGCAGAAGAGATGAGTAATTGGATAGAATATTGTAATCTTAAAGATGAAGGAAAATACGCAAAAATGAGACAAGAAAATGGCCACAAGAGCCATTTAACGTGAAATATTGGAGTATCGGTAATGAAAACTATGGTAATTGGGAAATGGGAGCAAAAGACCAAAACGAATGGGGACGGTTAGTATTAGAATCCGCTAAAATGATGAAACGGGTGGATCCCACAATTGAATTACTTGCAGCCAGCATTTCTGACCTGGACTGGAATATCAATCTTTTAAAAGAAGCTGGAGACTTTCTGGATTGGATTTCCATTCACGGTTATTGGGATCGACTTCATGAAGTGGACAACCCCTCCCCTTATGAAACTTGCATGGTCCATACGTTAGAAATCGAGGAACAAATTTTAAAAACAAAATATATTCTGGGTTCACTTGGTTATCTAAACAAAATAAAGATTGCTTTTGACGAATGGAATTTACGTGGATGGCATCACCCCAATGTCCATAGAGGCGATTGGTTGGCTGATGATATTATCACATCTAGAGATCGAAATGATATTAACTCCACCTATACAATGGCTGACACTGTTTTCAATGCATGTTTCTTAAATATTTGTTTAAAACATAGTGATGTTATCGGAATGGCAAATTTCGCACCTATAATTAACACTCGCGGTGCTATTTTCACACATGAAGATGGAATTGTATTACGTTCTTCTTACTATGTATTTGAGCTATACACGAAATATATGGGAGATGAAATTGTTGATACTTGGACTGCACAAAATGATTCTTTTGAAGTGAATAATGGAGGGAAAACGTATCAAGTACCATCCATAGATGTTATCGCTACAACAAAAGTAGGATCTGAAAACTTAAGCATTGCGATTATTAATAGGCACCCAGATGAAAAAAGAATCGTTAATATAAGAAACAACATCCGTTTTGAAAATGGCAATCTCTATTCTATTGTAGGATCTTCTAAGGATGCTTACAATGACGTCGATCAGCCAGACAACTGTAAAACAATACAGGATACGGTAAAAGTTAATGGATATGAGACTGCTGTGGAAGTTGAACCTCATTCAGTTAATATATTAGTTTTGGAATAATTAATTTTGACCGCAATCTATTTTAATGGTGAATTTGGTGTGTTATTACCAAATAACCTGACCGACAACTATCAATATTCTGTCTCATTCTGGGTAAAACCTGAAGAACTATCGACATATAGTCAGGCTTTTCACCCCCTTCTAGAAAGTATATGATAAAGTAAAAAGAAGAAATAAATGAAAATGGGAGGTATTACTAATGCCGGTCAATCCTTACTTAATGCTTAATGGAAATGCTCGTGAAGTAATCGAATTTTATGAAAAAGCTTTTCAAACAGAACCTGCAGAAATTATGACTTATGGGGACATTCCAGGACCAGAAAATGAAACACCAGAAGAAATGAAGTCATTAGTCGTACATGGAAGAATTTTTATTGACGGAACACCGATTATGTTTTCCGATGTGACGCCAGATATGGAATACAAAGAAGGAAATAATGTTAATCTTACTGTTGTATCTGATAATGTTGAGTTGCTAAAAAACGCATATAAGATCTTACAGGAAGACGGTAAATTGGAAATGGAAATGCAGAAAACTTTCTGGTCGGAAAATTATGCAAAATTAACGGACAAGTTTGGGATCCACTGGCAATTGAGTTCAGAATAATACACAAAAGCGCTATTGTACCAATTCAATAGCGCTTTTTTTAAAAGTATATTTTCAGTTTAGATCCGAAAGTGAAATTTTATAAAGTTTGTCATCAGCATCTTCCGGATTACCGCGTCCATCGGTATTATTCGTAATAAAATATAAAATTTCCTCATCGATTACTACATCCCGTATTCTGCCAAGATCTGAAATAACCTCGCTTTGGTCCCCTGTTTCAAGGTCGAATTCTAGTAATGCTGTCCCTCTCAAAGCTGCTACGTATAATTTACTCCTATGATAATCGATGCCAGATGGTGCCCACGTTGTATCTGCTCCTGAGGTAAATAGTGGTGTGATCATACCTTCTTGCTCTTTCTTCCCTTCAATGATCGGCCAACCATAGTTCTGACCAGCTTCGATTTGATTTACTTCATCATTCGCACTATTCCCATGTTCACTTGCATATAATGTTCCATCTTCCGCCCAGGTTATGCCTTGAGGATTACGATGACCAAGGCTATAAACATAAGAATCTTCAAAAGGATTATCGGAAGGGATCGAACCATCGAGGTTCATTCTTAGAATTTTGCCACCTAATGATTCATTATTCTGTGCAATATCAGCATCAGATGCATCTCCAGCTGTGGCATAAAGTTTATCATCAGGACCGATCTTTAATCTACCGCCATGATGATAAGAACCACTTGGAATTTTATCGAGAAGCAATTCTTCCTCCGTCCATATATTACCATCTAAACGAAGTGTTACAATCCGATTAAATTGCCCTGTATCATCACGATATGTATAATAAGCGTATGCTAGATTGGATTCAGAGAAATCCTGATCAAGTGCAAAACCTAACAGACCCGCTTCTGCAGCTGTGGCAAGCTCCTTTTCAAGCTCAACAGATTGTCTTTCTACTTCTCCATTTTCAATCTTCACAATATTTCCCGGTCTTTCCGTCAGATAAAAAGTATCCTCTATTTTTTCAATGGCCCATGGAACGTTGAGGTCTTCCGCAATCACTTCCTGCTCTTCTGAAGCATCAATAATTTCTGATTGGTCTTTATTTCCTAGTTCACTAGAGTTGCTTGGCTGTTCGTCTATTGATTTTGGTTGTTCATCTGTGGAGCAGGCAGTGGCGAAAAATAGAATAAGTAACAAAACACTCTGTCCTCTACTCAGCATTATTTCACTCCTTTAAAGAAATTCGAGTTCTTAAGTACCATACTAACTTTTCAACTCTTTTAATGCCAAGATCTGAATCATCTAGTCATTCCAAAAAACTCTAGCTTTTTAAAAAATTCATGCTAATATTAATAATGAAAAACTAAATATGGAGAAATGAAAAATGAAACTAGTATCTTTTAATGCTTTTCGAACGATTGGAATACCGGGAGTACGCTATATTAAGCCAGAGCATATGTTTAATGAGATCAATATCATTAAAGAAGCAGATATTATTCTGTTTCCGGAAACATGGCAAGTGGCAACCCTTGTTTATGGGTTGAAAAAGCAAATTTTCCCGAATATTGAAACGATGCAAATCGGTGCTAATAAAATAGAGATGACCCGTGCATTATGGGCTGTTGTGAAAGAGAATGTTCCTTATACAGAAATTTTGGCTAGTACTGATAGAAATATCGCAGACGTGTTAGAGACCTTCCCTTTCCCTTTTGTTGCGAAAGAAGCAAAAAGTTCGATGGGTAAAGGGGTATTCCTTATCGAAAATAATGCACAATTTATAGATTATGCTCGTAACAACGAGGTAATCTATGTCCAAGAATATTTGCCGAATGACGGGAAGGATTTACGCGTTTGTGTTGTTGGTGATAAAATCTATGACGCTTATTGGCGTATTGGGCAGCAAGGAGAATTTCTTCACAATGTGGCAAAAGGCGGAGAGGTTAGTCATCAATTTATACCGGAAAAAGCATTGGACTTAGTCTCAAAAGTTGCCAATCTATTAAACATTAATCACGCTGGATTTGATATTCTAGTAAGTGATGGGAAATATTATATTTTGGAATTTAATGTATTGTTTGGAAATCAAGGTTTGGTAAAACAAAAAATGACCGTTGCACAAGCAATTCATGATTATATATCCAAAAATTTTGTACCGCCACACCCAACATCTCCTTCACCTGGAAAAGTTATTTCTTAAAGCAATAAATGGGCAAAAAAACCACGGCCTGTTAATATGGTCGAGTTAGAACTTTGCTCGTTCTTAGGAGATTTATTGTTTCTTAATTTATTCAACAAATCTTGCTCGCTCCTAAATTTATTTTCTTCACTAAAGCAATAAGCCCACAGTTCAAAATACTATAGTAATACTTTTTGATAATATATAAAAAGCCAGCATTCCAATACTTGTATGCTGGCCTTTCATTATGCTGCTTTTTCTGAGTCGTTCATATTAGTTTTATCTGTCTTTTTAAAATTAAAGATAATATTTAAACAAATTGCTGTTAAGCTCCCAATTACAATTCCGCTTTCGGTTAATATCGTTATTCCTTCAGGCAATTCTGCAAAAATTTCTGGCACTACCGTTACACCTAGTCCCATTCCTACAGAACATGCAACAATTAATAGATTTTCTTGTGATGCGAAATCTACATTACTTAACATTTTGATTCCATAAGCAATTACCATACCAAACATGGCAACCATTGCTCCTCCTAAAACTGCACTCGGGATAACCAACGTTAACGCACCGATTTTTGGTACAAGTCCAAGTAAAACTAACATAACTCCAGCCGTGTAAATAACATTATTCGTTCGCACCCCTGATAATTGAATCAGGCCGACATTTTGTGAGAAGGTAGTATAAGGAAAAGAGTTGAATATACCACCGAGAATAATTGCGACACCTTCTGCACGATAACCTTTTTCCAAATCTTTATCTTCTAATTTCTTATCACAAATATCTCCTAGGGCAAAATATACGCCAGTTGATTCAACTAGACTTACAATTGCTACTAGCGTCATTGTCAAAATAGGTGTTAAATGAAATTCAGGTGTTCCAAAATGGAATGGAGTTGGCAAATGCAGCCATGTGCTTTCCGCTACGGGGCTTAAATCAACCATTCCCATAAAGTAGGCCGTTACAGTTCCTAATAAGATACCAAGTAAAATAGCAATAGCCTGAACAAAGCCTTTACCAAAACGAAAGATTAACAAAATGACAAGCAATGTTCCAAAACCTAATCCTAAATTCGTGTAACTTCCAAAATTAGCACTTCCCTCTCCACCAGCCAAATCATTCATTGCTACTGGAATTAAGGTGATCCCAATAATCGTAACCACAGAACCGGTAACGACTGGTGGAAAGAACTTGATCAGTTTACTAAAGAATTTCGCGATTAATACGACAACTAAACCTGATACGAGAATCGATCCGTAAATAGACGTAATGCCATATTGATTCCCAATTGCAATGATCGGACCAACTGCTGTAAAGGTACACCCTAAAACAACTGGTAAGCCAATCCCTGTAATTCTATTCTTCCAAACCTGCAGGATACTAGCTACCCCACACATTAAGATATCAATTGAAATCAAGTAAGTGAGCTGATCATTGGTAAGACCTATGCTCGCTCCTACAATCAGTGGGACAATTACCGCACCTGCATACATCGCTAACACATGCTGTAAACCTAATGATGCTAGTTTTCCTTTTGTTATTTTCATTTTGCATACTCCTTCTCGTTGATAAATTCAATCGTTTCATTTTCCAGAGATTTTATGCGTGCTAGCGACTCTATCTGGTAACCTTTGCTTCGTAAAATGTCTCCACCGTCTTGAAATGCCTTTTCAATCACAATTCCAATACCTGTTACCTTTGCATTTGTTTTTTCTACGATATCAATTAGAGCTAATGCTGCTTGTCCGTTAGCAAGAAAATCATCAATAATTAATACATGATCATCTTCACTTAGAAATTTTTTCGAAATCGATATGTCGTTGGTTTCCTGTTTTGTATAAGAATAAACCGTAGAAGTGATGAGGCCGTCCTTTAAAGTTAAAGATTTTTTCTTTCGAGCAAAAACAACCGGAACATCTAGGATTAATCCCGCCATGACAGCAGGAGCTATACCGGATGATTCTAGTGTAACGATTTTTGTGATTTTTTTATTTTTAAATCGTTTCACAAATTCTTTGCCAATCTCTTGCATTAATTGTGGATCAATTTGATGATTAAGAAATTTATCCACTTTTAACACCGTATCTGAAAGAGCTACCCCTTCTTCGATTATTGTCTGTTGTAGTTTTTCCATGATCGTCACCCCTTTTTTAAAATAAACCCAATAAAAAACCCAAAGATCGATACTCACCTGATGAGATGAGCAATGATCTTTGGGTATTATTCGTCATTGGAATATTTTTCAATAGTCATAACGGTCATTGCTCACTCATAGTCAGATTATTTACGGTAATCTGGTAGAAACTTGTAGGCCTTATCCCTACTATTATACGAGTGAATATTATAAAATTATTATTTTTATATTGTAACATGTTATAACTTGTTTTCAAGATGTTTTTCAAGAATCCTCCGTTAGATAACGAACTATTTCTTTTTATTTCAATAGAACATTCGTAATTAAACTGTAGCATTTGGATTATGATAACGTAACAACACATTGCCCGACTGGAATACTTTGCTATCTATGAGGTGTAATGTGACGGAACCCTTTAATCCTTGCCATAACCTCTTACCACCATCCAATACCACCGGGTTAACGATCAGATGATATTCATCGACAAGTCCATACTCCGTTAAAGATGCTGCCAATTCTGAACTGCCCAACACTAACATATCTTTTCCGTTTTGTTGTTTTAATAACTTCACCTGTTTTTCAAAATCGTTTCCAGTAATCAACCTGGTATTTGGCCAGCTGACTTGATCTAACGTTTTAGAGAAAACAATTTTATCATATTGATTCGTCCTTTCAGCTGTGACTGGAAACTTCTCATAAGCAATAGAAGTTTGCCAAAATGATTCCATATGCTGATAGGTGACTCTGCCAAATAATAACGTATCTACTTTTCTAAAAAGTTCATCATTGTACTGTTCATATTCATCATCCACTATATGCCAGTCTAACTCATGGTTAGGTCCCTCGACCAAGCCATTAACCGTGATCATCATCTGACTTATTATTTTCCTCATCTTATTTCTGCTCCCCTTTGGTATCGCAATAAAACGATTCCAGAGCGAAAAGAACGTGCTTCTGATAATTGTAATGTCATATGCTGTTGAAACATGGGCTTTCCACATCCAAGGGTAACTGGGTGAACATACAGCCAATATTCATCGATAACATCCAATCCCATTAAAGTTTGTGCTATGGTTGCCCCTCCAAGAGACAAGTTTTTACCGGGCAATGCTTTTTCTTTAACCATCTCCTCTTTGATGTTATCTTTTACTATTTTACTGTTCCATTCCGCTTTATCAAGCGTTTTGGAGAAAACGATCTTTTTCTTATCTAACCAAATTCGTGCCCAATTTTTGTCCAAGGAAGTACTATCTGGATTAGCTCTCACATAGGGCCAATGACTAGCCATATTTTCATATGTTTTACGACCATAAAGATGTGTATCAAACGATTTTTCCTGGTTGATAATATGTTGAAACACTTCCTCATCTGGTTTACTCCAATCAATACTTCCATTAGAATCTTCGATAAAACCGTCCACAGACACCATTTGCGAATAGATTACTTTTCTCATCATAAATCTCCTTTTCTATTTTTCCTCAATTCTATCAAATTTACAAAATGAAAATTTCTTATGTATTGCTCGATTATGTACTATTCTAATTCAAATAAAAACACCAAAGATTCCACTTCAATCTTTGGTGTTTTTATTATTAGATGTTGCTTTGATAAGGGAACACTATCAACAATACGGAATAACAGGTAACAGTTTTGATCTTGCTATGGTTAATAGAAATATAAAGGATGCGATACTATCATTGAACGATAGTAAGCCTACCACTCCCATTATAAAAAAGGGTAATGATAGGCTTCTCTCATCCATGTTAAAAAGTTGGATGTCTTACTGTCCTTTTCAAATTAACAACAACTTTGATTTTCGGACTTTGCATTGTCTTGGTTCTGTTCTTTTTGCTCTTGATCCTGACTAGGCTTAACTTCCTCAAACTCTACACCACAGCATGAGTCATCTGAGGATGAAGAAAATATATTTTTAAATCCCTTTTTTGCAGCCATTTTATCACCTCCTTTGAAGTACGTGTTCAAAAAGTTACTGAATGAGAAACAAGTCAACGAAGAGATTCGCCGCTTATCATTTGATGACTCTTTGAACATCCTCTTAAAGCATAAGTTGAATGATAAAGCCAGTTAAGATGGCAACAAATAAAACAGATAACATAAATGCCATAACTAACTTACGTTTAAATAGTTTACTCAGTAAGACCACCTCTGGCAAGCTTGCTCCGGCTCCTCCAATTAGTAATGCAATCACCGCTCCTACTCCCATCCCTTTGTTAATTAACGCATCACCGATTGGTAGCATAACTTCCGCACGAATATACATCGGGATACCAATAACAGAGGCGACTGGTATGGTCCATGGTTTGTCACTGCCAGCAATCTGGATAATGAACGTTTCGGGAACAAAGTTATAAATAAAAGCACCAATAAATACACCTAAAACAAGAAACGGGAATACTGGAACAAAGAATGACCACGCATCCTGTAGGGCCAGCCTCCATATCGAAACAGAAGTTTTACTCTCTGTCGATTCTTTCCTTCTTACACGAACATCTTTAACAAATGCCCAAAATCCTAATTTCTCCCAAACAAACCCAAGTACCATGGCAAAAATCCAGACAATAACAAAATAATACAACGTTATTTTCCACCCCAGAAATGACCACAACAAGATGATGATCATCGGATTTAACAATGGTGATGCTACTAAAAACGACATTGATGGTCCAAAAGGTGCCTTAGAAGATAATAAACCTGCCAATATAGGAATTGTCGAACAAGAACAAAAAGGTGTTAATGCTCCTAAACCAGTACCATATAGGTAGCCACTCCACTTATTTGGTCGATGAAGAATATTCTTAATTTGTTCTTCTGTCACTTTCTGTTGAATCAAGCTCACAACAAAGCTGATCACAATAAACAATAAAGTCAATTCTAAAAATAAAATAATGAACTGTTGAATAAATGATATAAAATTATCCATTTTTCCCACCAACCTTTATTTTATAAACAAACAGTAAATGCAACTATTGTATTTTACAATTATTATCTTTTTTATATCCTCCATCCTTTAGAATGGAGGATTACAACACATATCACTTTTCCGCATAATCTCTGTTAGCTCTTTAATCTCCGTGCTCATACTAGTCATTCTGTTCTCTGGTAACTGTTTGAACATATCCATAATACTTGTTGTCATCATTTCGGTGATCTCTTCCTCTAACACCTTACCCTTTTCTGATAATTCCAACGTGACATAACGCCGATCTTCAGGATGTGGTAAGCGGACTACATATTCTTTTTCCACCAATCCATGGACATGACGACTTGTAGTGCTGTTGTCCAAACAGAGCCTTTGAGCTAATTCATTTAATGTCATATGATAACCATGCTTAATTTCATAAAGAATATGACTTTGGACCGTTGTGACCCCACAACATTGGGAACTTTCTTTTTGCAATATACCGAACTGTCGTGAAAGAATCACAAACAAATGACGCATTTCTTGAATATCTTGTTTTCTGTTACTACTTTTATCCATTTTCATCACCTGTTTGCAGTATATGATAATTAGTTGTGTTTTGCAACTATATAGTTTTGATTATATTATTTTTTCTTTAAACTGGAAAAATTTCGTAATTTCTATTGACGTCTGAATTTTTTGAATATATAATTATTGAGCATTGAAAAAAATTACAATAAAAGGAGGTGCGGCACAAATGAACAGTAAACATATGAACATTAACCTAGTTATCTTACAACAATTGAATAATGATAATGCCGTGCCTTCCTTCGAATCGAAAGCTACTATTATGTAACGTTTATTGCCACAATTCAATAAATAATGGAAGGATCACGGATTCGTTCGTGATCTTTTTTGTTGCTATTATTTTAAGATGGCAGCATAACTTGCTAAAAGTGTATTCTTTTTTAGCGTATACGTCATGAACGTATACGCTTTTTTTGTATCTTAATTCAATGCAAAATAATACAAAGGAGGAAAAATAATGATAAAAATGAAGGTTCAGCGATCAGCAAAAAAAATAAAAAGGATGAATGGCGGATAGCGCCTTAAAAAAGAGATATGTAGAAAGGGGATTAAAAAATGTTTTCCGTTTTTAACAAATTATCTTGGTTCTTTAAAGAACAATGGATGCGATATACTATTGCAATTACTGCATTAATAATCGTCAATTTTATTGACTTAATCCCACCAAAACTAGTAGGGATGACAATTGATGCCATTCAATATAATGAACTGTCAGCAGCACGATTAACTGAGATTATTGTTATTTTTATAATTTTAATTATCATCAGTTATGCGATTATGTTTCTTTGGGATTACAACCTATTTAGCGGTTCCTTATTGTTGGAAAGAAAAATGCGTTCCAATTTAATGAGTCATTTTCTCAAGATGAGTCCCAGATTTTATAGTAACAATCGCACAGGAGACTTAATGGCACGTTCAACCAATGATTTAAAGGCAATTATGATGACCGCCGGTTTCGGTATTCTTACTTTAGTGGATTCTACCGTTTTTATGTTATTCATTATCCTGATGATGGGCTTTACGATCAGCTGGCAACTAACGCTTGCTGCTTTGATTCCCATGCCGATTATGGCATTTATCGTTCATAAGTACGGAAACATAATTCATGCACGTTTTGCTGCAGCACAATCTGCCTTTAGTGAACTTAACAATTATACGTTAGAATCCGTACGTGGAGTCCGTGTAACACGTGCTTTTGTACAGGAAAATCAGGATCTCGGGCGATTTTCTGGAATGACAGAAGAAGTGTTTCAAAAAAATAAAGCAGTTGCCAAAATGGAAGCATACTTTGAACCTACCATCAAAGTGTTAGTGGGAATTTCCTATACGATTGGCTTAGGTTACGGGGCAATAATGGTGTTTGAAAATCGGATTTCACTTGGAGATCTTGTAGCTTTTAATGTGTATTTAGGAATGCTGATTTGGCCAATGTTTGCAATTGGTGAATTAATCAATGTGATGCAGCGTGGTAATGCTTCGATTGATCGTGTTGATAATGTACTCACACAACAACCCGATGTTGAAGACCCAACAAAACCGGATTTCGTTAAACAACCTGAGCACATTCGATTCCAAAATGTGGAATTCACGTATCCTGAAGCTGTTGGAAAACAACTAAAAGCCATTGATCTCTCAATACACAGGGGGGAAACAATCGGTATTGTTGGCAGGACAGGTGCAGGAAAAACTACACTTTTCAAACAATTACTCAGAGAGTATGTGCCACCAGAAGGAAAGCTCACCATTAGTGATATTCCGATCGATCGTTTTACATTGAATACCACAAGAAGCTGGATTGGATATGTACCACAAGAGCATGTACTTTTCTCAAAAACAGTAAAAGAGAACCTCTTATTTGGGTGTGGCGAGATATCAATGGAAGAAATCAATCATATCTTAGAATCTGCATCTTTAAAAGAGGATATTGAATCTCTTCCGAAGGGATTAGAAACATTAGTTGGCGAAAGTGGTGTTACATTATCTGGTGGGCAAAAACAGAGAGTATCTTTAGCCAGAGCGTTACTAATGGATCCTGAAATTTTAATTTTAGACGATTCATTATCCGCTGTAGATGGCAAAACGGAAGCAAACATCATTACTCACTTAAGAAAAGAACGCCAAGGAAAAACAACTTTAATAGCTGCTCACAGACTCTCAGCAGTTAAACATGCAGATCAAATTATTGTCTTAGAAGATGGACAGATAGTAGAGCGTGGTACACATGAAGAATTAATGCACCATAATGGATGGTATAAAGAACAATTCAACATTCAGCAAATGGAAAGTGAGGTGAAGTAATGAAACCTTCTACAGAAAAGAGACTATTTCAATATGCGTTAACAAGTAAGAAATTTATTATCATTGGGTTGCTTTGTTTGATCGTTGCAGTTGGATTAGAGCTTACCGGACCTTTTATCGCCAAAAGGGTAATTGATAATCATATTGTTGGTATCCAGACTAATTGGGCCCAAGTAGAAGATAAAAATGATGCAGATACAGTGGAATTAAATGGGACCTATCTGAAACGAGCGGATCGCATGACAGAAGAAGATCGCATCATCGGTCATCATACCCTTTTGCAATCAGAGAAAAATTATTATTTGATTAATAAGGAAGTCCCTCCCAATAGTTCGGTCCAATCTATAAATGGTGATTCTATCAAGATTAGTTATAACAATACAACCGAGCAAGTGTACGGTGAGCAATTGAATGTTGGTGACCTTTATGTTTTTTTTCAGCCTGAAATCCATCCAATCGCCTTATTACTCGGATTATACTTAGCACTAATACTGATTGCTTCGGTCTTTCAATATTTAAAAACTTATTTATTGCAAGTATCTGCCAATAAAATTATTCAGCGGATGCGAAATGATGTATTTGAACGAGTGGAAGAACTGCCGATCAATTATTTTGTTAAAAGACCTGCCGGAAAGATTGTAGCAAGGATTACTAATGATACAGAAGCGATCAAAGAATTATATGTAAAGGTGCTCGAAACCTTCGTAAATGGTTTTATATATATGACAGGTATCTTTGTCGCTCTCTTCTTATTGAATGCAACCTTAGCCACCATCTGTTTAATCCTGGTACCGCTTTTGTTTGTATGGATGAAACTTTTTAAGAAATATGCCGGAAAGTATAATCGAGTTATTCGCTCCACCAATAGTGAGATTAATGCATCGATCAATGAATCCATTCAAGGAATGCCTATTATCCAAGCCTTCCGTAGAACAAAGGAAACACAGGGAGAATTTGAACAATTAAATACACGTCATTATATTTACCAAAAGAAAATGATTGTTCTATCTGCATTAACTTCTTTCAATCTAGTTAATGCACTACGCGGAGTTGCTTTTGTCGGTTTTATCTGGTTTTTTGGTTCTAATGCTTTATCAGGAGAAAGTATGATAACAGCTGGTGTTTTATATGCATTCGTTGATTATCTCACCCGCTTATTTGAACCCGTATCACAAATCGTGAATCAGTTGCCACAATTAGAGCAAGCAAGAGTGGCTGGTGCCAGAGTTTTTGAATTGCTAGATGAGGAAGGTGAAAAGATCGAAAAACTGGAGATGAAAAGAATTCAAGGTGACGTGCTTTTTGACAATGTAAGCTTTGCTTATCAAGATGATGACTATATTTTAAACAATGTCAGCTTTCGTGTGAAACGAGGTCAAACCGCTGCATTTGTCGGTCATACCGGTTCAGGTAAAAGTTCCGTCATGAATTTATTATTTAGATTCTATGATCCCCAAAAAGGTACGATCAAAATCGACGAGATTGAAACATCGACACTTAGTCGACAACAGGTTCGCCATCATATCGGTATTGTACTGCAGGATCCTTTTATTTTTACTGGAACAGTACTTTCCAATATTACGTTGAACGACCCTGCTATTTCGAGAGAAAAAGCAATAGTTGCACTAAAAGCAGTAGGCGCCGATCGATTCATTGAAAAGTTACCCAAACAATACGATGAACCTGTTGGGGAAAATGGCAGTCAATTTTCAACTGGGCAACGCCAGTTACTATCGTTTGCCAGAGCATTAGCATTTGATCCTGCGATCTTAATATTAGATGAAGCTACTGCTAATATCGACACCGAAACAGAAGTGCTAATCCAAGAGGCAATGAAAGTTCTAGCAAAAGGACGTACAATGCTAGTAATCGCACACCGGTTATCTACTATTCAACACGCAAACCAGATCATTGTGCTTGAACGAGGAAAAATCATTGAAAAAGGAACACACCACGAACTTCTTCAGCAACGTGGCAGCTATCATCAAATGTATAAAATGCAGCAAGGAGCTAGCAACAAAGTTCCAGCAATATAAGCAAGTAACGTCATAGTTTTGTTTAATAAAGTAAGCCCCGCTTAACATGTCATTAACGGGGCTTTTTCATAGCTTTATATAATTATCATTTTTGATGAAGAAACACTTGCTTCTTGGTAATAGCAAAACGTTTTGGCTCAATCGGTTTGATGTTCGTTCGGTCGCGGTAAATTCAGATCTTGGTAAGATGTTAGAAAATGGCTCGACTAATTTGTTTTCGATACTGTTAAAGACAAAGAATACATTACTATCTTGCCATTTTTCACGGCTTTTTTCATAGTTACTTCCATGTTTTTCATTAGATTTAGAAATCATGAAACCAATACCTTAAGGTTTTCGTAAGCAATACTAGGAGGGGTTCCATGTACTTTTATTATATTATTCCAATAATAATGATCATAGGGCTTTTTCTCTTATTTAATTGGTTAATGGGCTATAAAAAAGGAAACATCATCATTGATTTGGATGATCGTTACATCAATTACAGTGAATATATATCAGCTATTCAAAAAAAGCTAGAAAGTGAAGGTAAAGATGTTGAATACAAAGGTGATAGAAGGTTTATTATCGATGGAAAAAAATACATGTTCATAGAAAGAAATGTCAGCATGGGTGGGGTACCATTACAAAGAACGATTCTTCAACCCGAAAAATAATTTCACACTAACAAAACATGTTAAAAGACCGGGCAAAACCTGCCCGATCTTTTACTTCTTGCTAAGAATAAGGAAACTGTTTTCGATTATGTTGAATCGAAATCCACTTTGTTGTCGTAAAAGCGTCTAAACTCCATTCACCATTTAATCGTCCAACACCTGAGTTTTTCATACCTCCGAAAGCTACGTTTGGTTCATCATTAATCGTACCATCATTAATGTGAATCATGCCTGTTTCCATTTGTTTGGCAAGTTGTGCTCCTCTTTCGATGTTTTCTGTGTGGACTGCACCACTTAACCCATATGTCGTGTCATTAACGATTTCAATTATTTCTTGATCACTAGCCGCTTTTATTAAACTAACAACTGGTGCAAATATCTCTTCTTTGGCAATTTTCATGTTTTTTGTAACATTACCGAAAACAACCGGTTCTACAACATTGCCTCGAATTTCTCCTTTAATTAAAGGATTAGCACCCTCATTGATACCAGCTTCAATTAATTTAGAAGTAGTTTCGACTTGCTTTTCGTTAATAAGTGGTCCGATAATTGTCTTTTCATCACTCGGATCTCCACATGTTAACTCAGAAACCTTTGCTAAGAATTTCTCCACAAAGTTATCATAAATCGTTTCATGGATAATAATGCGATTAGCTGACATGCAGATTTGTCCTTGATGTGTAAAACGGCTAAATACCGCAGCACTAACCGCTAAATCGATATCTGCGTCATCAAGTACGATTAAAGCACTATTACCACCTAATTCCAAATGTACTTCTTTCAAATGTCTACCAGCAACACTACCTATATGACGACCAACTTGGGTAGAACCAGTAAAGGAGATTGATTTGGGAATAGGATGTTCCACAAATGCATCACCGATTTCTGATATCTCTGTCGTTACCACATTTAATAATCCTTTAGGTAATCCTGCTTCTTCAAAGATTTTCGCGATCATCGTCCCTCCAGTAATTACGGTATGTTCATGTGGTTTCAGTACCACTCCATTTCCTGCTGCTAAAGCTGGAGCAACAGATTTCATAGATAAAAAGAATGGAAAATTGAATGGGCTGATGACACCAACAACGCCTACTGGCACACGGTACACTCTATTTTCCTTACCTTCAGTAACGGATGGGAGAATTTTCCCTTCCATCCGTAATGGAAAAGTTGCCACTTCTTTCAACATATTCTTCACTAGTCCTATTTCAAATTCAGCTTTTAATCGAGTGCCACCAATTTCTTTGGTAATAATTTGAGCGATTGCTTCATGATTTTCTTCTATAACATAAACCACTTTTTCTAAAATTTCACGTTGCACAGTTGGGCTTATTACTTCCCAGTCTTTTTGTGCTTTCTTAGTTGCTTGATATGCTCTATCAATATCTTTTATGTTCGCTGCTTGATAGCTTGCCAAGGTTTCCCCATTAAAAGGGTTTTTATTTTCCATCTGAAGGCTGCTATCTCCTTCTCTCCAAATACCATCGATATATTGACTATGTAAGTTTTGAAAATTAAACACAATAAAGCCTCCTAGTTTGCTTTTACTGCTACGTTCTTTTCTGCAAGATTTGCCAATACTTGAACATTGGAATTAACTTCCTCCATTGTTGCGGTTAGTTCTTGAATAGAAGCTGCTTGTGAATCAGATTGCTCATTTACATTTTGAATACGTTCATTTAGATTACCTATAGCATCTTTTATCTCGTTCGTTATCGATTGAATTTCATTCACTTGTTCTTTCGAGTTATTTGCCATTTTTCTAATTTCATCTGCCACCACTGCAAAGCCTTTACCATGCTCACCAGCACGAGCAGACTCTATAGCTGCATTAAGTCCTAATAAGTTACTTTGCTCTGCAATTTCTTTCACAACATTGGACATCTTTTCAATTGTTTCTGCACTATTACTTACAGTATTGGCTCTGTCGGAAACCTGATGAATATCAGTGGAAAGTGTATTAATTGCTTCTGCCATATCTTCCACTGTATTTGTCACCTCATCCATCACTGTCGATAGATTACTTGATGTTTCATTTAATTTTTGTGCATCCGCAATACTTTGTCCAACTCCGATCCCACCAATTACATTACCTTCTTCATCACGTAAAGGGATTGCCCTAGCAATTAAATGAACACCAAATAATTCAGGTGGAACAGCAGCTGCTTGATTTTTATTCTCTCTAATAGCTTGTGTCACAATGTCGCCATCCATTAATGGATCACCTGGTTGAACATTGAGAGAAAAATTTTGAGCAGGATAGTTAATAATTAACTTTTCTGCATCATAAATCCCTATAGTTATATCGTCATTTATGAGTGTTTGCAGAAAAGGACCTACTCTGATAAACGCTTGTAATATCGGATGATACTGTTCTATGTTTACTTCCATTTTATTCCTCCTTTATACTCCTACACTATTATTATCGGATAATTTTGTAAATCATTAAGTAGATGAATGTTTTTGGATAATAAAGTGAGACTATGATCAGTAGGAGTTTTAGCCTCCACTGATCTTATTAGGGTGTTAGGTGGGGGCTTTACAGACGGTTAGCACCGTGATAAAAGAATACATAAGTAAAGTAGATTATGGATATAGAAAGGAGAGTACAAGTGACAACATTATTAATCATATCTCATCCCGACATGATCGAGTCCAGCAGTCAACAGTATTTTTTAAGTTCCATTAAAAATCAAGACGATATAACCATTCACCATTTAGAAAATCTGTACCCAGATAGCCATATAAATGTAGCGAAGGAACAGGAATTATTAAGACAACACGATCGGATTATTTTCCAGTTTCCTTTTTATTGGTATAGTACAACACCCCTTATAAAGAAATGGCAAGATGAAGTTTTGGGTGAAGGTTTTGCGTATGGAACAAGAAGGAAGCCACTTGCTGGAAAGGAATTTGGCTTAGTTTTGATGATAGGAGTAGCTGAAAGGGAATACCAAGCTGGGGGTGAGGAACTATTTACGATTAGTGAACTCACCAAGCCATTTCAAGCAATGGCTAATAAACTAGGAATGATTTATCTTAGGCCACTATCCGTATTCCAATTTTTTTATATGGAAGAAAAACAGAAAATGGATACCTTAATCAGGTATTGGCAGATGCTCAAAATGGAAAGAGATATTAGTTTAGCTAACAGGGAAAATTGGCTGATAGATCAACTGCGGCAAGTTTCACAATCTAACCTGGAAACTGCCGATAGTGAAATTATTAAGTTTGCAATTGAGCGAGTTCAAGAAAATCGAGATCAAATAGACGAACTAAAAATGGTGTTAGACGATATGTTTCTAGAGTAATTTTCTGAATAGGAGGATAAAAAGTGATGGAAGAAAATGAATGGATCATTCAACAATTACAACATATATTGGACAAAAGCGATCATTACAATCAACGTACTTTGATGAAAGCTACTCAGGATATCATTAAAGAGCAAGCAAAACGAATCGAACAAATGGAAGGCGAAATGGAAGGAACAATTTGGAGTCCAAGAAAATGGAGTGAATGAAAAAACAGGAAAACTATCCATTTATTTATAAATGGATAGTTTTTTTATCCTCCGCTTTTTAAGCAGGAAAATCATTATCTTGAAAATAGCGCTCTGTTAGAATTTTTACATGGTGAAGTTCATGACCTGCAATAATAAATGCCAGTGCTCGTACGGTTACCGGGCAACCGTTGGCATCCCCCCAATTAATCCAGACATCATTTCGTAAGTTTTTTAGTAATTGAACGGTAGAGTTTCGAACGGATACATAATCTTCTATAAGAGTTATAACAGGATAACTTTCAAACATGGCTTCTTTGACAAATTCATCCTGATCATGACCAGGCAACTGTGCTTTTTCCCCACGTGCTATACAAAAAAGGCGGTAAGTCATATAACGCTCTGTATCAGCTAAATGTCCGATTACTTCTTTAATACTCCATTTTCCAGGTGCATAGCGAAATTCAGCCTGTGCTTCTGTTAAATTGCTCAGTCGCTGTAATATATCCTTTCTTTGCTTCTCTAATATATCCATAATTTGGCCTTCTGGAACCATTTCCACATAAGATGCATATTTGTCGGCATATTCATTTTTTGTTGGTCTGTTCACTTTAAATTCCTCATTTCCTTATATCGAATAATTATGCTTAACCTACATCATGATAGTTTTATATATAATAGTTACTTTACATGCATCCTTTTATTTGTCAAGTTAGCCAGAATTATAATGATTCCAAACAAAAAAAGTAAATGCGAAGATAAAATCTAAGCATTTACTTTTTAGAATGAAATGGACATTTAGATAAAGTTTGATTATCATCCCGCAAAAAATATTGCTTCCACTCAAAATTATCGTCTGCTCCATATCGTTTTAGTTCTGGGTGAATAGTGACCGAATCATAATTTTCTATTCTTTTTCTCACTTGCTGTTTTATTTTTTCTGCGTGACTAGAATCGTTAAAATTTTGAAACACCCACCTAGGAGTAATGGCTAACATAAATGTAGGAAAAGATCTACTGTTTCGTTTTAGATGGGACGGGGTTGCACAATACATAAAGTACCTTTCACCATGAAAACTAAATTCCCACATGTGATGATGTGGATCTGTCGGAATTTCACTTGACCATTCTTCATTATCATAAGCCTTCAGATTACTAAGTTGCTCCCAAAATAACTGTTCATATTGTTCAACTGTATATGTTTCCATCATATCCTCTGGTATTTTATAAAATACGATCAATGACGTGTACTTTCCAAGTTGCCTTGAGTGTTCCGAATAAATATTTAACAATTCAGCAAGCTCTTGAATCGTTTTTTCTTCTGTTGGATCGCCCACAAATCCAAAACGCAGTTGATTTAAAGCATAGCCTATTGTTGCTGGAATACAGGGAAATGATTGTTCTTTATTTGACATTTTTTCTTTAAATTGTTCAAGGATTGTTTGTTTCCAGTGATCAAGCGAGTTTTGCTTCGCTAGATCTTTGTTGTACAATTTGTTCAAAATAATCACCTCACGCCCTCTTACATCATATTCACCAAAACAATATGTGGGTGGATGTTTAAGTGAAATGGGCTTTAGCGGAGGTGCTACCTATCTAATTTTGCTAAAAAAATAACGGGAAAGCAATAGCGATGTTCCCTTTATTCATTAATGAACGCCAACTTAACATAAAATTAAAGCGGTGGATTTTCCACGCCTAAATCAATCCAATCTTCTTTCGGTGGTCCATATACTCCAAAAGGTTTTATTCCTGCTTGACGCATAAGAACTGTTGCTTGTCCACGATGATGTGCAATGTGTTTGATTAGTCCCATTAGAATTTGAGCATTTGTTTCTTCTCTTCCAAATGCATCTTGCACTTTCTCTAAAGATTCATCTGTCCATTGTTGTTCGATGACTTGAGATGCATAAGAACTTACAGTTTGGAAGGTTTCAACTATTTCCTTGGCTGAAGTTGGGACACTTTCTGCCTTTTCTACTTTGTCTATCTCTAACCCGAAATTAGCTAAATAGTCTGGAATAGTTATTGTTAAATGCCATGTAATTCTTCCCAATGTACGACCTTCTGGATAAATTTGTTGTTTTAGCGACTCATCCGTCAATCCATCCAAAACCTTTTGAGTAAGCATTGCTTCCCGTTTCCATTCTTTAATAAAGTCGGCAATCGTTACATACATGTATAATACCTCCACCATCCATATTTTGATAAGAAGTTCTATCATAAATACATCATAGAACAAACGTTCCCTATATTTCAAGTATCTTGCTTTCAGCCTCTACAACTTATTATTTAGTGTTTATTCTTTTTATCAGTGTATTTAATAGAAATCTTATTCCCTAAAACATTTAAGAACTAGTTAAGAATTACCTAATAGGGAATTAAGATTCTCTAAATATAATAGTTTCAGAATCAAAATACACTTGATGCTGAGTTGAAATTTAAATAGAAGGAGTTTTAATTATGATGAAAAAGATAGCCTTTATAGCTATACTTGCACACCTGTGGATTCAATGGATTATGTTGGGGAGTATCTTACTGGACACCTTCATGGTCTATCCAAATATCTTCTATAATATTCCTGAATCATTGGAGGTAAGTATGGAATTCATGGCAGTAGCTAGTCCGCACACTTATTTTCCCCCTTTAGGAATGGCTAGTATTTCCACTGGAATATTGGCTGTCATCTTGTCATGGAAAGTTAAACCAGCTCGTTATTGGATATTGTTAAGCATGCTAATGATTGTTTTGGAAGGAGCAACTTCCATGATTTTCGAATGGCCACGTAACGAAATCATGTTTATGGAGGGAACAGCAGTTCATTCTATTGACTTCCTTATACAAACAGCACGAGAATTCTTAATTGTTCACGGATTCCGTGTAGCCTATAACATTATTGGCTCTATTTTTATGTTTGTTGGTTTTATAAAGTACTACAAACATCTTGTTTTAAATAAAAGCTAACATTCTATTTGAATGGAACAGAGAAAAAACACACTAAACATACGATGGTGTGTTTTTCTTCGAACTATAACCTGTTTTTTAAATTAACATTTCATTAAAGTTATTATACATTCTACTTTACAAAGAATTGCCTCGCGAAGGAGATTTGGCTTTCCCTCTTTTTTGTTCATCAGGTATTTTCTTATCTGGATTTGTAGGAGCATAATTAGGTTTTTCTTTTCGCTGTTTAGACATTTGAATCCCTCCGATTGAAAGTACTACTTTGATACTAATCTTATGGTAACCAGGAATTTGTATAGTTATTCTTACTAGAAAAAACATTAGATACTGAAAACTCATTTCTCACTGCATTTATTTTTCCGAATATAAATAGAAGTAAATATCATGGTATTAATGAAGGAGTTTAAGAATGAATATTTATGAAAAAAACTACTGGTCTGTTTACTGCGACTTTCTTGATGACTTTGCAGAATTAGAATACAAAGGGTACCATTTAGCTTATCTTTTCCACTATGACAGTTTAATCAGAGAAAATAAACAATTGATCAAGTCCTTACATGACCCTGCATCTCATAAGAATAAGTTAATCGACTTATCAGATATTCAGCAGAAATTCTATATGGAAAAAGCCACTATACAAAGACCTTTAAAGAAAAATGATAGTGGTAAAATACTCTTACATGATGTATATGACCTTTTGCGATTTCCCAATCACATCTTTTATCATTATTTTGATAAACACAAAACACTGATCATGCAAGATACTAGTAGTCAAAAGAAGGGAAAACAATATCTTGTTGATTTAAAAGGCTATTCAATACAAAACTTTAACAGATATAAAAGAGATTTGACGGAGCCAATAGATAAACTGAAGAAGAGAACACAGAAAATTTTATCCAAGTATCCTAACCATCTGGTCTATCATGATAGCACCTTTAGAAAAAGGGTATTGATGCAAATAGCCACGACAGTCAACCGTATTGAAGAAGCAGGGAATTTATTTAGGAAAGTGCCAATCTCCACTGTCATTGTCCCTTCCACTCATTATCCACAAAGTCGTACATTAGTTTTTGTTGCAGCTGGATATGGTATTCCGACTATTTGTATGCAGCATGGTATCATCTCCAGTGAATTCGGTTATATACCAAAAATTGCAGACATCGATGCCGTTTATGGACCGTTTGAAATGGATTGGTATCAAAAGAACGGCGTAAATAAAGATGGTTTAGAAATCATTGGGCATCCTAGATTTGATATGATCAACCAAGCACCAAAGGAAGGACAAGAAGAAATAAAACAAAACCTTGGAATTGATCCAACTAAGAAAACCATTTTACTGATTATTCGAGGTCAACTTCTCTTTAAAGAATGGGCAACATTCCTTGACCATTTAACTATTAAGGATGAAGTAAATGTGATCATCAAGGACTTTAAATATAAAAAGGGGCATCCTCTTCTAGACACCCATTCATTTGTCTATGCTTCTAAAGGGTATCACCACTATGATCTCTTTAGCATATCAGATCTGGTTGTTTCTTATGCTTCCACAGTAGCTTTAGAGGCTATTCTAGCAAAAAAACCAGTATTCATTTTAAATGAATCTTTTCCTGGTCACACGGATTATTATGATAAGCTGGGAAAACTTGTACAATCTGATCCTAAGCAATTATCTACATTAGTCTCTGATTTTTATAAAAATGAAGATTTACATTTATATACAACCAAAACAGTTGCTGAATTTCTATCCAAAAGTTATATCCATGAAAATCCTTCTGGTGAGCGGCTCATTCACTTGATAAACAGACTTTCGAAATAGTTATATATTATATTACCTAATTCGTAACTGGTGATATTCAAAATAATCCGTTATTATTTGACTAAATGAAGAAATACCTGTAACTTTTATATTGGTAATTCGTCATATAAGAGTGAGATGCTTTTTATCGACAAAAAATTCTAATAGAATAATAGACAATAAAGGTGAGGTATTTACTTTGAGTGAACTTAGAACAGATCGAAAGAATAGAAAAAAAACAAACAAATGGAAAAAGCGAATATTATGGATTATTGTATTGATCTTTATCTCCGTAATAGCCTATGGTATTTACTTATTTGTGAACGTTTATGATGCATCTAAAGACTCCCATGTAGAAATAGATCGTCCAGAGGGTAAATCAGAACTCAGAGAAAATGATGTTAAGATTGGTGATGATCCATTCTCCATTTTATTAATTGGTGTGGAAGATTACGAAACAGACGGTGAAAATGGTCGTGCAGATACACAAATTGTGGTGACAGTTAACCCCAATACAAATAAACTGACCATGACATCCGTTCCACGTGACACAAGGATTGAATATTCAGCAGAAGAGGCTGGACAACAATATGCAGGTTTTCATAAAATAAATGCATCGTACACTTATGGCTCCATAAGCGGCTATGGTGAAGATAAACTTACTGTTGAAAAAGTAGAGGAATTGTTGGATATCCCTATTGATGAATATGTCACCGTCAATTTTGACGGGTTTAGAGATATTGTCAATGCACTTGGTGGTGTTAATGTTGATATCAAAGAACCGTTCTGGGAAAAGAACTTCTATGAAGGTGAAGACAAGATCTACTTTGAAAAAGGTGAAAGCAAATTAAATGGTAAAGAAGCCTTGGCATTTGTTCGAATGAGAAAGCGTGAAGTAAACAGCATCTATTCTCGTGATGAAAGACAGCGTCAATTTATTCAGGCATCCATTGATGAAGCTATTTCAGCAAATACTCTTTTTAAAGTGGGAGAAATTACAGATATTTTAGGCGAAAATGTAACGACAAGCTTAAGCCCATCAGAGATTTTTAGTTTGCAAAACGCATACTCCTCAATGGATTCTTCTAACATTGAAACCTATGAAATTGAAGGTGGAAATCAAAAAGTAGGTGGAATTTACTATTTTGTTCCTTCAGAAGGGGCAATAAATACAGCATCTCAACAATTGAAACAGGAACTAGAATTAACACAAGATAATAAAGTGGATAATTCTGCTAATCAAGATCAGAATACCGAAGCTGAATAACGATTAATTTTAAAATGCTCATATACAATACAAAAAAGCCTTGTTGTTTACGCGTCACTTAACAACAAGGCTTTTAATCACGGTGTGAATCCGTCCGTAAAACCCCCACCGATCGAAGTCTCTCTATCTCTTTTTTCTTAATGATCTAACTGAAATATTCTGTACTTAAACCAAGATAAACTAATCCAGATACAATAATAAAGCGAGACTATGATCAGTGGGAATTTTAACCCCACTGATCATTAGCGAAACTTATCAGGGTGTTAGCGTCTGTTATCCCCCACTTAGCTTCCTTGTGTTACGAAGCTTGAAGTGGGGGCTTACAGACGGTTAGCACCGTGATAAAGCCGGAAAAGAAAAAAACTTTACTAAGTGTAGACCAATCTCGCATCCAGCCCCACCTTTTTTTAGTAGCATCAAGCCAAAAGTAGTCAGCAAGGATAGCTAAAATAATAATGAAGGTTGCTATAATAGCTTGCATAAGTTAGCTCCTCTCTCCCGTTTTTTATTTATATATATGCAGTAAATAGTTTTGCTATAGCTGTACACTTAATATTTTAGTTACTCTTCATAAACATAACCATTGATCAATTTTTATTTTACCATATATAACCATAACTCCAAAACAGCTTTACAACAAGCGATCTCTTCCTTTATACCATTCAAGCGCTCTACTTTCTATTTCTGTAGCCATTGATTCCTTTCCATTTATGTATGACTCCATATCATAGGGAAATTGTTGTGCCAACTTCGATTTTAAATCACCATATCTCTGCTTTTCATCAGGATGGCTAATTAAATAACCTCGAAAAGCTAAGTGCCGCTTAATTTCACTACTTCCCAGCTGATAAATATGAACATGGTGAGTACGATTATCCCCACCTTTTTGGAAATACCTTCGTCCAGATATTCCGTTTTCGCCTTTAGGATTATAGCCTAACTCCTGCATTGCTTTATTGTATTTATCAACGTTTCTAATGTCTCTAACTATAGGCATAATATCTATGATTGGTTTCGCTTTTATACCTGGAACAGATGTGCTACCGATATGGTGGATGTCTTCAATTTCTTTACCAAAAATGGTTTGGAGCTTTTCCACCTCTATCTTAAACATTGATACCCACTCCTTATTATAAGGACACACGTCAACTTTTCTCAAAAGTTATCCCCCTTTTTTTAGGAATTTAACATTGCTTCAGCATTTCAAATCTTGCGATAATCGTATCATGTCCCTACACCAAATCCCGTTCTCCATAATGTCCTCCTCATAGTGTATTACAAAAAAATCACGATCTACACTTGTCATCCTGAAGCCACATTTTTGATACAGAGCTAACTGTCCAATACTTGAATTGCCTGTTCCTACTTCGATAGTTTTATAACCTTTTGCTGCTGATTTTTGAATCGCATCCCTGATTAATTGTTTTCCAACACCTTTTCCTTGTTCGTGCTCAGAAACAGCAATATTAACTAATTCTATTGTATCTTGTTTGGTAGATATAGGGAGCAGGATATATACACCAATTATTTTATTATCCTTCTCAGCTATATAACACTCCCCTCGTTTCAGATATTCCTCTATCAAATTTCGGGAAGGATCAGCCAGTAACAATAATTCTATAGGAGCTTTTTCATTTTTATTTAATATTCTAATTTTCATTGAATTCCCTCCTTTTTATAAGTAATTTAAATTCAATAACTTATCGAATCACTATAAAATTTTCTAACTTCTAGCTCCAGTAGTTGTTTCTTCATTTCTATGCCTCCACGGTAACCAACTAAATCTCCGTTCTTACCTATAACTCTGTGACAAGGAATTACGACTAACATCGGATTAGCACTAATGGCTTTTGCAACAGCACGTGCAGAATTAGGACTTCCAAGATTAGATGCAATTTGTGAGTAGGAAAGGGTTCGCCCATATGGAATTTTTCTTAATTCATTCCATACGGTTAATTGAAACTCAGTTCCATTTATATCAAGTGGAAAAGTAAAAAAAGTGCTTTGCTGTTGAAAATATGTATTTAACTCAGCTAAATAAGGCTGTAACTTTTCGTTATTTCGTTCTAAATGATAATCCGAAAATTTTGAATTAAAATAATTTGTTACTTCTTTAAATTTCTTATCCTGAGTACCTATATAGCAAAGCCCCTTATTTGTAGCAATGAGGTACACTTTCCATTGATCGAGAGTAAACAAACTCCAATAATGTTTCGTTTGCTTCACTGCCTAAACTCCCCTCTCATTTTTAATTCTAAATTGGGATGGTGAACAACCGCATATTTTTCTAAATTGTTTGTAGAAACTAGAAAAATTGTTGTATCCTACTTGAAAACATATTTCCGTGCTATTATGAACTGTATTCAATAACAAATTCTGGGCTTTGTGAATTCTTATAATTTCAAGGTATTGGTGCGGAGTGACGCCCAATTTTTCTTTAAAAATTCGACTTAAATAATACTGGCTTACACCAATTTTGACAGCAAGAGTGGTTAAAGTGATTTTTTCTTGATAGTGCTGTAATAAAAAGTTGAATACTTCCTCCACTATTTCTTGCTGAGGATCATAAATGTCAACATATAGATCAGGTTGACATCTTTTACATGGTCGAAATCCTAGCTGTTTAGCATCCACAGCATTTTCAAAAAAATATATATTCTCGAGGTTGGGAGTTTTAGATTTACAAGATGGTCGACAAAAAATACCAGTTGTTTTTACTGCATAAATAAACATTCCATCATATCTTTTATCACATTTTGCTAATGTCTTATACATTAACTCGATAGAAAGTTGAGTATTTGATTTCATAAAATCATTCCCATCAATAAAAGAATCTACCAACATCTTGGCTTTCCTACGCTAAAGCCAATAAATTTATGTTAAACCCTGCATTTTTTCTAACTGTGCTCTTTTTTAAAAGGAAGAAACCATTTTTGAAATATCATATAGCTAATATAAAAAGCGACAACGATTACCGGGACAAAAATGTATAATTGAAAAAATGGTAGTACAAGAATACAAAAGATTAGTGATAAAAAAGACGACCACCAGGGTAAGGTTTTATTTTTAAATAGTTTAACACCAGCAGCCATAGAAAAAATATATACAAATACTCCTAACGAAGTCGGTATAAATAAAATTTCATTAAATGCCATTGTAAGAAACTCTGTAATAATGACACCGATGCCTGCGAAACCAATTACAAAAACCACCATACGTCTCGGAATTTGTTTAATTGGATGTAAATGTGATAATTGTTTTGGAAATGCACCGTCTCTGCTCAACGAATATCCGAGTTGCGTCAGACTTGCTACAAATGCATTTGAAGTTCCTATACATATAAAAAATGCCAATATGGCGGTCACAATTTCCGCACCTAAGCCTAGTGTTTCTCCCATTATAGCACCAATTGGTGAAAGATCATTCTCTATACTTCCATATGTTCCGGTTCCGAGCGTTACAAAACTTAGTGCTAAGAACAATACTCCTATGATTATTACGCTAATGATCGTACTTTTAACTATATTTTTATCGGGGGTTTTAAAATGATTAGCAAGATTACAAATAGCTTCCCATCCAAAAAAAGCCCAAAATATTGCTGTTATTGCTGTTCCTGTTGAGTACCATCCATTTGATACAAAGGGCGTAAAATTACCAATATCTATACTCGGTATTGAAATCAGGACTGTAATTGTAAGTAATAAGAGTAAACAACCACTTAAGATTAATGCAACTTTACCACTCACCTTGACCCCATTATAATTAGCTATCCCTGCAAAAATTAGAATAATGAACGCAATCCAAATTCTTGTGAAATCAGAAAAACCAAAAGCTTGACTTACATAAAATGCTCCCGTTAAAGAAACAACTGTTTGTCCAATTGCTGCAGTGACAAAGTAAAACCAACCTACCATATTCCCGAAATGAAACCCAAATGATCGCCGTACAAAAGTTGTAGCTCCTCCGGCATCTGGATATTCACGTGCAAGACAAGCAAATGCGTAGGCCAGCGGAAAATTAATAAGAATAACAATTACCCAAGACAAGATAGATGCAGGACCTGCTATAGAAGCAGTAACTGCTGATATAAAAAGAACACCCGAACCCAGTATTGCAGCAATATACAACGCTATGCCTTCATATAAACCAATAGAACGCTTTTCCATTAAATATCCCTTCTTTCAGTAAAACTTTACCACTGGAAAGGAGTTAAATTCTTATCTTTTCTTGCGTTCTAATTCTGATTACAGGAGCTAATATCTTTCTAAAGTATAGGATCCAATCGTTGAACTGATATCTTAAATAAATCAAGATTATAAGCCACAAAAATTAAATACAAAAAGACACACCCAAAGCTATGGCATGTGTACTTGAAGTTATGATCTGAGAGGGATTTGAACCCCCGACCTCTTGCCTGTCAAGCAAGCATTCTCCCGCTGAACTATCAGATCGTAATATTTAAGTCTTTTCCTGTTAAGTTAGCGCACGTTCCCAACTGAGCTTTTAAATATTTACATTTAAATATATAAGAACTTGTACTTATTGTCAATCCGAATTTATCTTCAAATGGTGAAATAAAAAGGAGCTAAACATACCGTAAAAGAAGCCATTGCCTTTTCATGGACAAGGTAAAGATTCGATTTAATTTTACAACCAAAAAACAGCAGTAAGCGATTGGATTTTGATCGCGAAACTACTGTTTTTGGGGTTATCATGTTTTTGCAAAATGAAGCTGAGACAAAGTACTCGAATTATGACAAAACACGTACATCTGATGTGCGTGTTTATTGTTCCTTGGAAAAGTATCATTCTTCCTTGGAAAAATGAATATTTCCAAGGAAGAGCAGCACTTTTCCAAGGAAGAGAAAGAGAATTCCAAGGAAGCGGAACACTTTTCCAAGGAAGAGAACTAGAATTCCAAGGAAGAAATAACAAGCACAAAGAAGTCTGTTCAAATCAGAAAGAGTATTTAATTTATCACAGTGCTAACCGTCTGTAAGACTTCATTTTTTATCATTTTTCATATATACTTCTGCCGGTATATGAATTTCTTGGTTCCCTGCAACATATGGCGCAATCTCATATTGCTGGAACACTAAGGTAATCCCGTCATCTGTAAAATAAAAAGCAGTATCCTTCGTTAACTTAATATCTTCCTTTTTTAAATCTGGATAAAATACGTCGGGACGTTCAGTGGCATACTCCCATACATAATCACTAACGGCTTCAATTTGTGCTTCTTTTGTAAGAATATTGGTTAAATATACACGTTTTCCTTTTTCAATATCATAGTTAAAGGATTCAACAATAGTGTTACCATGAGCTCCTCCACTGAAGATATAATTACTCGTAAGAATACTCAATTTAGAAGATTGGTTAAATTTCACTTCATAATCTGTTTGATATTCCGTGTGGAAATCGTGTTTTTCTCCTTGCTTTTCATTTTCCTTCAGTTCTTTATACGATTCTTTAATATACTTCTGAAACGTTTTATTGATCTTATCTTCCATCTCCGGTTTTTCAACTTCTGAAACTAGAGGATATTTTAATGCCTCCATATCTTTATATAGCTCATCTGTTACCAAAGCTGTTTGATTATTCGCAAATACTGTTGTAGTCATCGTCGTGAAAAGCAATAAGAATAAACAGATCTTTTTCATCTAAGCACACATCCTTTTTTGCTTAGCTTACCTAAAATAAGGGTAAACATACATGTGTTTTTGTTGAAAAAATATGGGAATAACTACAACATAGGTGGTGAAGAAAATGTCGATTGAACACATTGTGGTCTTACTTTTTATTGGCTACATAATTTTTGCGATTGATACAAAGAAAGAAAACTTTCCTGTCCCTACCTTATTAATATTACTTGGGATTGGGTTAGCTTTTATTCCGTTTTTCGAATCGGTAAAACTAACGGATCATACCATTTATCATATATTTCTGCCTGCCTTACTTTTTGTATCCGCTTATCAATTTCCAATAAAGGATTTCCGTCAAAATGCAAACTTAATTATTTCTCTTGCAACTATTGGGGTTATTTTGAATGTAGTAATATTAGGCTATCTGATCGCTGTTATTTCACCTCTTAACTTAGCCGGTGCTTTTGTTATTGCTGCAATACTGACACCTACTGATCCCGTTTCAGTTGTTTCCATTATCAAAAAAGCAACCGGAAATAAACAGGTCGCTAGTACAGTCGAAGGGGAATCCATGTTAAATGACGGGACTAGTATTGTACTTTTTACAACTTTAATTGCTCTAGCCACGCGTGAAAAAGGCTTCTCTTTTTCTGCGTTTCTTGGTGACTTTCTGCTCGTTTCTTTAGGTGGAATTGCGATAGGCCTTGTCTGTGGTTATTTAGTTAGCAAAATTGTCCACTATTCTCATTTACGTAATTATCAAATTATGCTCAGTATTATCTTGGCATACGGCTCTTTCTTAATTGCTGAGGCAGTACAAGTTTCTGGTGTCTTAGCGACCGTTGCAAGCGGCATGATGATTTCATTGGAATATGGCCGTGCAATGAAAGAAGACCATTTTCGCGAATCATTGGACGGATTTTGGGAAATTGTTGAAAACAGTTTACTTGCAATCTTATTTTTAGTTATAGGTATTGAAATTACTGAGTACTTAGCAATTAATTACTGGCTCTATGCCTTCATCATATTTCTGTTCATGATTTTGGTACGGTTTATCACTACCTACGCGGTGACAAAGGTGATTCATTCCCTTTCCTGGCGTTACAACCTGTTAATATCATGGGCTGGATTAAAAGGGTCTATGTCTGTCTTTTTAATCCTAACATTGCACGCAAAAAATGCCAGTGGTATTAACAGTGAATGGATGGTTGGTGTTAGTTTTACCGTTATTCTATTGTCACTAACGATTCAAAGTCTCAGTATGGCACCGATCTCACGATGGTTGTTAAAATAATGCATATAACAAAAAATCCTGTTAAAATATTTTATCATAAGGGGGAGTTTATGTGGGGCGTAATGGCACAATGGAAGATGCGACCATTCAAAGCGTACATTTGAATGAAGAAATCCAGATAAAGTGGTACCTTCCAGAAGGATTTACAGCTTTTAAAGATTACCAATTATGTATCATGAATGATGGTGATGATTATTTCAGAATGGGACGAGTTGCAACATTAAGCGATCAATTACATGAAGATATGGAGATAGAAGCAACTATCTTTGTTGGTGTTCATTATCAAGATAAGAATGACCGACGGGAAAAATATCATCCAAGTGGTAAACAACAGGACGCCTATATTGCTTTTCTCGTAAAAGAAGCGATTCCTTATGTCGAGAATCATTTACATATTACACCGGTAAAGCGCATTTTAATGGGAGATTCGCTAGCTGGGACATTAGCATTCATGATAGCAACTCAATTTCCACATTCGTTTGATACCGTTATTATGCAATCACCTTATGTTGATAAGGATGTATTGGAAAGGATGACCATTGCGTCTGAATTTTCTCAAATCGAAGTATATCATTCGATTGGAAAAGAAGAAACCGAAGTACACATGACAAATGGAGAAATTGCTGACTTTTTAACACCAAATCGTACTTTACGTAATGAATTAAAAGATAAACTACAGTTATATCATTATGATGAGTTTAACGGTAATCATACGTGGAAATATTGGCAAAAAGATTTAAAGAATATATTAATTAAGATGTTAGGATAAGGAGATAGAAAATGGAAGTAAAAGTAGTCAAATCAGAAGAAGAATTACAGGATGCCTATAAAGTTCGTTCCGTTGTTTTTGTGGAAGAACAAGGTGTACCTGAAGAACTAGAAATTGATGAGTTAGAAAAGGAAGCCATTCATTTTATCGGGTATGATAATGGTGATTCGGTAGCAGCCAGCAGAATGCGGTTCGTTGGTGGTTACGCTAAGATGGAGCGTATTTGTGTATTAAAATCACAGCGAGGTAAAAGCTTTGGCAAAGATATTCTGTTATTTATGGAAGACAAAGCAAAAGAAAAAGGCATAAAAAAATCAAAACTAAATGCCCAAACACAAGCAGAGAAATTTTATCAATCGCTCGGTTACGAAACGATTTCTGGTGAATTTATGGATGCCGGCATCCCCCATGTAACGATGACAAAATCATTATAAAGTGAGACATCCATCAATGGAGGTTTTACGGCAACTGTTTAAGCTAAAATGTGATACGCATTTTAGCTTTTTTTGTTAAGAATTGTTGTTCCCTTATGTATGCACTTTGAGGTTTTAGTGTACCCTAATAAAAAATACGATAAAGATAGGAGAAACAACAATGCATTACGGTTCAATTTTTGTCGAGACATTGTTTGGTTTTGTCATGTTGTTTATCTTAGCTAAGGTGCTTGGAAAAACACAAATTAGGCAGCTCACAGCATTTGATTTTATCTCTGCACTTATTCTTGGGGAATTAGTAGGGAATGCACTCTATGATGACGAAGTAGGCATTAGGGATATTGGTTTTGCTGTACTCTTGTGGGGAGGGTTATTATATTTGACTGAGATCATTACACAACGGTATAAGAAATCGAGAGGGATACTGGAAGGTCGGCCGTCGATTGTCATCCACAAAGGGAAATTACAACGCGAAGAGATGAAAAAAGGAAAGCTTGATATGAATCAGCTTTTACACTTATTACGATCTAAAGATGTCTTTTCCATTCGAGAAGTGGATTATGCCCTTCTGGAAACAGATGGTACAGTTTCTGTATTGAAAAAAACTGCTCACCAACTTCCTACACGTAATGACTTAAACCTTCCCCCGGAACAAATCGTATTGTCCTTTATGCTCATTAATGATGGTGAAATTATTTGGGATAGCCTTCGTGAAATAGGGAAAGATGAAAACTGGATAAAAGAGGAATTAAAAAAACAAGAGATCTATTCTGTTAAAGATGTGTTTTATGCTGAATATGAAAAAGGCAAGAATTTGTATGTTCAAGGATATTAGTAGCTAAAGTAAGTAGTTCAATTTGGAGTTAAAAGTACTTCAAAGTGGACTACTTTTTTATTTAACAAAGCAGTTAATGAAGCGTTCATCTATGCTTACCACCATGATAAACAAAAAAATAACAGGATCAAATTATACTGCATTTGATCCCCCATTAATTCGCTATACGTTTGCTTCAAAATTCCCACCTTTTCCGGTGACTTCTGCATAGATCGTATGGTGTTTTGTCTGACTTTCTTTTTCCGTTATTTGTTGGTGAACTCTCTTCTTTTGTTGAGGAATCACTACTTTTTTAGGCTCTTCTCTTGTTCGTTCCTGTTTATAATGCATGCCAAATTGGATTGGGTATAGCTTTTCAATAGGAAATGGGTCACGTTCTCTACGTGTGTCACGGTTATGATATTGTTGATATTGATAATTCTCAACCGGTATAATATATCCCATTATCGTCCATCCCCTTTCATGCTTATATATTATTCTATACCCATATTTTCGGAAAATGAATCATACTTTTGACCGTCAAACTAAGAAAAGCGAAGTATTCTGCCTGAGCGGTGACATAACACTCTTTACAAGACAGCAAATCACAAAAGAGTTATTGCTACAAAAATAAAACAGATAGCTTCTCACGTAAAAGCTATCTGTTACATTTTTAGAACCATGAAAATGGTGGGCGTTCGTTTTTATCTTTATCATCATCGTCTTGTTCGTCTTCTAGCTCTTCAACATCATCTTTTTCGAATCGTTCCTCTTCTTCTCCTTCCACTTCGCGTGGACCAAAGAAAGGATCTTGACGGCGAGTTGGTTCAATTCGAACATTATCTGCTTTGATAACTAGATCTTTCACATAAATCACTTTCTTCTTTTCTGACACGTTCTTCACTCCTTCTTTCTTTTATATCAACTTGGACTAGGTTCAAATATCATTACATCTTATGCGACAGGTAAAGAATAATGCCTACTCTCTATACTAAAAGCCGACCATGTTGATTTCTTCAATTTGTTTCATAGGAACTGATACAGGTCTCGGTTTACTTGCCACTTTGATGATTACCATTTCATTTTGGTAATCTTCAATCAATCCTACATATTTTTTTCGTTCTGTGATTATTTCACATTTAACTCTTGGGACATGGAAAGGCATAGAAGCAAAATAGATCACTTTTTCCAGTATGGTCATCTCTTTAAATTTTTTATTCTCCAATTGTTTCTTTGAGATATACTGACTCGGAATATCTTGAGACTGCTGTGGCTTATCATAGGCACTGACAGAATGATAATGTGACTGCATGCTTCGCTTCGGTTCTGCCAAATCCGGTTGCGTAATATATAACTTTGGTAATTCGCGCTTTTCACTGATGGAGTCCATCTTCACTACCTCCCTATAACACTGCATAGTTATATATATGACAACCGTCTAGGTCTTGTGAAAAAAAATCAACACCTATTTACGGAAAACAAGGCTTCCGTCTATACGAATAGCCAACTCTTTCATAGATTAATTAGTGTTAACGAAATCTTTTCAAAAGAGGAGTGTAGTGTAATGGGAAGAAATTCCGGATGTAATGATGATAATGTAGCAGGAATTAGTAATGGCAAAGACTGTGTTTGTGACGTTGTCCGCGCGATTGCTGATGCACAAGATAACGTTGTAGACCAACAGTGTGATGTTAGCTGTTCACGTTCAATCCAAGATTTAGTATCACCAGTAAGAGGTAATGGCTTAGATACAGTACCATTTATTTTATATGATAAAAAAGGTAAGCCGTTCAAAGGATTTGGAGCTGAAGTTGATGCAAACGGTGGACCTGCTCGATTCGATTGCTTCAGCAGTTTTATTTTCCGCGTAACAGAAGTGGATGATGATGAGTGCTGTGCAGTATTGGAACTATTAGTGTTTGACAACGATGAGAAAACTTGCGGCGATCCTTGTGAGCAATTGGATAACGAGAAAGTTGATGAATTAGAGCGTACTGGTATTTGTATTACAGTAGACTTAAATTGCTTCTGTGCTATTACTTGCTTACCTGCTGTTTCTGTACTTTAATAATCCGTTCGACCCTCTTCCAGCGAAAAAAGCTGGAAGAGTTTTTTTGATTTTTGTACCATATTACTTGAATTTTTCCGCTAATATCTGATAAACTCCGACACGTTGTGTAAAAAAAGATGAATATTTCGCGAAAAATAGGGTAAAGTATATTGTGCACTAATACACAAAACACATTTTTTGGAAAGGATGTTAGAATGAAAAAGGTTACAAAGGTATTTTATATTTCTCTTGCTATTTCAGTGTTATTTATTATTTGGGGGTTAATTCCTAAAGATGCATTACCTGAATGGAACCTCGATCATGTCACTTCTCTTATTCAAGGTTTTCTAGTGACACGCTTTGGTTGGTTCTATTTATTAGTTACAACTGCTTTTTTAATTTTTGCGATATTTTTAATTGTCTCTAAATATGGAAACATTGTGCTTGGAAAAGATGAAGACAAGCCTGAATATAATTACTTAACTTGGTTCGGTATGTTATTTAGTGCCGGTATGGGGATCGGACTTGTATTCTGGGGTGCAGCAGAACCAATCAGGCACCTGCACGAGCCACCATATCCAACAGGGACTGAAGCAGCGGCAGCACGTGTTGCAATGCAACATAGTTTCTTCCACTGGGGCTTTCATCCATGGGCGGTTTATGCCACACTAGCATTAGCGCTAGCTTACTTTCAATTCAGAAAGGACGAGCCCGGTTTAATTAGTAGTACATTGAAACCACTATATGGTGACAAAATGAATGGGGGTTATGGTACATTAATAAACGTTATTGCTGTATTTGCTACTGTTTTTGGTGTTGCTACCTCACTCGGTCTTGGTGCACAACAAATAGGTAGTGGTTTAGAATTTATCTCAGATAATATTTCTAATACCATTAATACACAACTCATTATTATTGCAGCCGTAACAGTCTTATATATGTTGTCAGCATTAACTGGCTTGAATAAAGGTATTAAAATTTTAAGTACAACTAATATTATTGTTGCGATTCTATTAATGTTATTCTTACTATTTACTGGACCGACGAATTTCATTATGAATTTCTTCACAACAACTTTAGGTTCTTATATTTCTAATCTACCTGAAATGAGCTTTCGTATGGCACCATTCAATGAAGAAAATGCGCACTGGTTAGAAGATTGGACGATTTTCTACTGGGCATGGTGGATTGCATGGGCTCCATTCGTCGGTATGTTTATCGCACGTGTATCCCGTGGACGTACGGTTAGAGAGTTCGTTGTTGGTGTCTTGTTAGTGCCTACCATTTTTGGTGCGCTATGGTTTAGTGTATTTGGTGGATCAGCAATTCACTTAGAAATGAACCAAAATATAGATATTTTTAATATCATAAATGAGTCCGGCTCTGAAGCGGCATTGTTTACCGTTTTAGAAAACTTTCCTCTAAGCACATTTATGTCGGTGCTAGCCGTGTTACTGATCAGTACATTCTTTATTACATCAGCTGACTCAGCAACTTTTGTTCTTGGTATGCAAACTACTAACGGTGAATTAAATCCGGATATCTCGGTTAAAGTTGCATGGGGTATTGTTCAATCAGGTACAGCTGCTGTATTATTGTGGCAAGGTGGTTTAGGAGCATTACAAACTGCCTCGATCATAGCAGCATTCCCGTTTGCCATCATCTTGATTATGGTTACTTACTCGCTATTTAAAGCCTTTAAAGAGGAAGCACGACTTTATACATTGAAAAGAAGAAAAAGAGAAGGAAAAAGGTAAAGAGAAAGGCTATCTCCTTTGTGAGATAGCCTTTTATGTGTCCAAAAAGCGTTGTCTGTCTTCGGGTTTTGGAAGCATACATTGATTTTTTTTACCAAACCAACGATAGCGATTATTGGCAAGGATGTTATAGAATATATCACGAATCGGTTTTGGTATAATAAGGAATATCGATAAGAGTTGATAAGCTCCTTTAAGTTCTTTAGCAATACGTAAAGCTGCCGTGGATTTTGTATAAACACGGTCTTTTTCAATAAGTACCATGCTGTCCATGTCCTGTGAAACTTGATATTTTGTTAATAATTGTTGGCCTACGTCACTTTGTAACGATGCGAATTGGAACTTGTGTACGGGGTCTCTCTTGATAATAAACTGCACACTGCTACTGCAGAAATTACAGACCCCATCAAATAAAATAATTCTTTGCATATATAGCACCTCTTGTGTAAAATATATCAGATTTTACTATATAAATACAAAAGGTACTGCTTAGTACAACAGTTCTCCCTAATAGAAAAATCACTCATAAACGAATGGGAGATAAGAATTGATGATCAATAAATCTTGGTTTGCTCGATTGGTAGCACCATTACATTTAGTCTAAGCCAAATTTAAACCCGTTTCTTTAAAGAAACGGGTTTAAACATTATTGACTATAAAGATTCTAAACATATTCTAATAATTGTTGTAGTTCTTCTACATATTCTGTTGATCCTGTTACGACTAATCGATCATCCAACCTTAATTCTGTGTCCCCATGTGGAACAATGGAATCCTTGCCACGGAAAATACGTACCATGATTACATCACCCGTAAATGGAAACTCTCGTAAAAGCGTACTATCGTAATTGGCATTATTCATGTTAATCTCGTACAATGCACTGTCCTGTTGTGTAAAGATGTTCACAACATTTGGCGATTCAATTAATGCCTTCAACACTGTTTTTGAAGATAGCAATACCGAGAAAACATCGATACCAATTTCCTGTAGCCTTTTTTCGATAGCTGGAATTTCAATACGAGCAATAATTCTTTCAACACCCTGCTCTTTAGCATAGGTAGCAATTTCTTCATTTTTGTATTCATCCCCGGTCGAGACCACCACTATATCATGCTCAAATACACCTGCTTCTTCCAATGTTGCCAGATCATAATTATCAAGTTCATTAATATCGAAAATGGAGCGACCATTTTTAACATCGAATTTTTCCTGTTTCGTATGGAACAAGTGTGTCTCGTATTCTTTTGGATCCAATTCACGTACTACCGGAATGGTTGCCTGATTGGTACCAATGAAAGAAACTGTCTGCTGATAGTCTGCTTCTTCTTGATTCTCATAATATTTTTTAAAAAATGACGGTGTAATGATACAGGATAACACTGCCACTAACACTAAAGCTCCGTGCATTTCACTTGAAAAGATCTCTAGTCGTTCTCCAATCGTTGCTGCAGCAATGACTAATGACAATGTAGAAGTCAATAGCATGCTTGCGGCCACCACTGTTTTGGTATCATACCATTTTTTCAAAATAGCCACTGGAATGACTTTTGAAATCAGCAGAGCGATAAATAATAATGGGATCAAGGCTAATACTTTGGGTTCATCAAACAATGCCCATAAATCCAAATCTACCCCAACCATTACAAAGAAAATCGGAATTAGAAAGCCATAGCCAAAGCTGTCTAGTTTTTGTACTAATTCCTGATTTGGTGCTAATAACGATACTAACGCACCAGCTAAAAAGGCCCCAAGAATATTTTCCGCTCCTACCGATTCTGATAAGGCCACAAGGAAAATAATTAACGTAAACACTGCCCTTGTCCCTATTTGAATCGTACCTTTTGACATTGTTTCGATAAAGGACTGATTCCGAAAATACTTGCCGACGAAATACAACAGTACACCGACACCAAATAAGATCAATAATAACCACATATTCCCGGATTCTTCACCATAGAAAGAAACAAATACAGCTAACAATATCATCGTAACCAGGTCGGCAATAACGGCAATTAATAATATTGTTTGTCCTACAGTTGTCTGCATCGCTTGTGCTTCTTTTAATGTAGGAACAACAACCCCTAATGAAATCGTAGAAATGATTAACGTCATAAAGTAAACATTATCGATAAATCCAAACAAGACAAACATAAAGGATAATAAGAACGACAAAATCAAAATGCCACCAAACACCATACTTGCTAACAAGACTGGATTGGGCATTTTTTTAGTCATATTTTTTTGATTTTTACGCTGTTTCTTACTGGAAAAAATCGAGAAATCTATTTCTAAACCGCTTAAAAACATCAAGAAAATAAAGCCTAATGTAGATAATGTTTTCAACCAATTACTCTCTTCAACAAGGTTAAATCCACTATTTCCAATGATTAAACCAACAATAATCTCTGCCACGACCACAGGAATCATTTTTAACCGGAATCTGTGTAACAGAATCGGCGTTAAAAATGCTGCGAGAATGACTATAACTAGTGAACTGACAGATTCACCGTGCTCCATATTACAGCACTCCTTTCCCTCTAAACTAAAAAGCTCATAAATGCTGTTGCTAATCCGAAATAGATAAATATTGAAATCAAGTCATTTAGTGTTGTGATAAACGGACCGGATGCAACAGCTGGGTCAATATTAAAACGGTGCATAACAAGTGGTACGAAAGCACCTGATATAGTTGCGACAAGTAAAGTTGCCATAATCGAAATACCTACAAGTATCCCTAAGAATAAATTTTGGTACCAAACTGCAACAAGTAATGTAATAATAACACCACATGAAACACCTGTAATTAAACCTGTTTTCGCTTCTTGCCAGATGACGGAGGCTTTACCCTTCTTCTCCATTTCACCTGTTGAAATACTTCTAACAGCTACAGCAAGTGCCTGTGTACCGGTGTTACCTGCCATACCTGCAATTAATGGAATAAAAATAGCTAAAATGGCTACTTGCTCCAGAGTAGCTTCAAATCTGCCGATAACCGTGGCTGTTAACATACCTAAGAATAAAAGAATAATAAGCCATGGCAACCTTTTTTTAGCGGATGAAATGGCAGTATCTCCACTTTTTTCGACTTCGGATATACCAGCTAATTTGGAGTAGTCATCACTTGCTTCTTCCTCCATAACGTCCATAATATCATCAACTGTGATAATTCCAAGCAAATGATCTTGAAAATCGACAACTGGAAGGGCTAAAAAGTCATAATCACGCATCATTTGTGCGATATCTTCCTGATCTTCTCCGACAGGGACAGAGACAACACGCTCACCCATTACATCTTGAATGAGCCAATCTCCTTCTGCTATAATTAAGTCTCTTAACGAAATAACACCGACAAGTTTTTTAAAGGAATCAACAACATAAATATAATAAATCGTCTCAGCAGCAGGCGCTTCTTTTCTTAAATGCCGCATCGCTTCTTTGACTGTCATTTCGGTATTAATGACAACAAATTCTGTTGTCATTATACTACCGGCTGTTTTCTCTTCATAATGCAGCAATTCTTTAATTTCTTCCGATGACTTTTTGTCCATTATCGTTAAAAAACTTGCCACTTTATTTTTATCTAATTCATTTAGAATATCTACCGCATCATCCGTTGACATATATTCCAATATTTTTGTTGCGAATGCTGGAACCATTTCAATGATGAATTCTTCAACAAAGTCTCGATCAACCTGTTCAATTACTTCAGCCATTTCTTCCGGGGATAGGTAGGTATAAATTAAAAAGCGGATCTCCTCATCTTGTTCTTCGAAAATCCTTGCTTGATCATATGGATGTAATTCTAAAAATTCCGCTCGAAATTGGTCGATTTGTTCATCGATTAATGCTTTCTGTATTTTTTCCCACATTTCCATTCGTTCATGCTGTTCTAAATGTTCCATTATTTCGCCCCCTATCTCTCGCTTGACTTATTCATTACATTTGGGATGTTAAAAGAATAACATAACTTGCAAAAAAAAACGCTAATTTTACACATTCTTATCAAAAGAAGATGTTACAATAATGAAGGGAAATAATTGTTTTTATTCTCAAAAAACCATTTATACACTATACTAGGAATAGACTATAATTTTCAAGAAAGAAAGGTCAATACATTATGTCGGAAAAAAATTCGAATGCAAAACTTGATTACTCGTTACTATTAATTATTATTTTACTTGCAATAATTAGTGTTTTTACTTTATATACATTGGATCCATATTTAAGCCAAAACTCTTTGTATCAAAATATGTACTTAAAACAAGTCGTCTGGTATATTGCCGGATCAATGGCCGTGGCCGTTATTATGATGTTTGATTATGATCGTTTTCGACAAGTGTCCTGGCTCCTGTATGGAATTGGGGTTCTATCTCTACTCATGCTTTATTTTCATTTTCCACCTGGCATAGCTAAAGAAGTTAAAGGGGCTTGGGGATGGTTTGAATTTCCAGTACTAGGGACAATTCAACCGGCAGAATTCATGAAAGTATTCTTGATTATTTTCATGGCTCATGTCATGGTAGCCCATAATGAAAAAAATCCAGAACATACCGTTTCAATGGATCTCTGGCTACTTTGTAAAATGGGAATCATTGCTTCGATCCCTATTGTATTACTTATTGAACAGCCAGATCTTGGTGGTGTTTTAGTACTAATCGCCATTACCGCCTTCATGGTGTTGGTATCAGGAATAAAATGGCGTATTATTCTAACGTTATTTTCCACATTTATTATCGGTCTCAGTACATTTATTTACCTGTACTTTACTTATACAGATAAAATGAATCAACTTTTATATGACAATGGACTTGATCACGTTGTTCAACGATTTCAAGGCTGGCTGTTTCCAGAAGAATACAGTAGTGAAGGGGCTTATCAAACATCACAAGCAATGCTGGCTATCGGTTCCGGGCAATTTTTCGGTAAAGGTATTGGCCAGTTTGAAAAGACACAATATGTCCCAGAAAACCATACAGATTATATTTTTACATCCATTTCAGAACAATTTGGTTTCTTTGGTTCCAGTGTCGTTATATTAATTTTCTTTTTATTAATTTACCGGTTAGTTAATGTCGCTCTAAAGTGTAAAGAACCGTTTGCCAGCTATATGGTAACCGGAATTATCGGTATGTTTACCTATCAAGTATTTCAAAACATCGGAATGTCACTTCAATTGCTCCCTGTGACTGGATTACCATTACCATTTATCAGTTATGGTGGTAGTTCGACACTTACTTATATGATTGCTATCGGAATCGTCTTGAGTGTCTTTTATCGTATAAAAACCTATATGTTTGACGAATCATAGAAGTAGACTAAACGGATAGGAGTTAATTCGATGAAATTAGATATTATAGGTGATATTCACGGATGCTATCAGGAGCTACAAACTCTACTTAAGGAATTAGGGTATAAATGGGAAAACGATCAATTCCATCATCCAGAAGATAGAACGCTCGCTTTTGTAGGAGATTTAACAGATCGAGGGCCTCGCTCCCTCGAAGTGATTCGGTTTGTCTATCAAATGGTTGTTGAACAAAAAAATGGCTATTATGTTCCAGGTAATCACTGTGATAAATTATATCGTTTCTTTCTCGGAAATAATGTGAAACAACAACATGGTTTGGAAACGACAGTAGCAGAATATAAACAACTGACTAAACAAGAAAAAGACGAAGTAAAACACATGATGATAACACTTTATGAGAATGCACCCTTATATCATGTGATTAATGAGTTACAAACCGTAATAGCACATGCAGGGATTCCTGAAAAATATATCGGCCTACACGGTAAGAAGGTAAAAACATTTGTCCTTTACGGAGATATTACTGGGGAGAAACTTGCTGATGGCAGACCGGTTCGCAAAGATTGGGCACAAGACTATCATGGGAACAGGTGGATTGTTTACGGGCATACCCCTGTTTTAGAACCTAGATTTGTGAATCAAACAGTAAACATTGATACTGGTTGTGTATTTGGTAATAAACTGACAGCCTTCCGCTTACCGGAAAAAGAAATAGTCAGTGTCAAATCCTCGCTGCCATTTGTAGAAGAGAAATTCAGGTATTAAAGTGTCTATATATATTTGGAGCAGTTCCTCCTAAGTAAATCAGTAACATTCATCTGGTTGGTATTTATTGATTTTGGTCTGATTTTACGTAATGGTTTGTTTCTCCTGACTTAAGATGATAAGAAAAAGTCACTACTATTCCAGAGGTTTAGTAGTGACTTCTTCTTTAAACTCTTGCAAGAATAGTTCTAAATCATTTGCAAGTGGAATTTCAAATTCCATTCGTTTCTTTGTGAGTGGGTGGTTAAACGCCAGCTTATGACAATGTAAGGCTTGTCGTTGAAGTTTAGTAGTATCCCCACCATATAAACTATCACCGATCAAAGGATGGCTAATCGAAGAGAAATGAACACGGATTTGATGGGTTCTACCCGTTTCTAATTGAATATCCAGCAACGAAATATCCGCCAACTCTTCTTTTACTTGATAGTGTGTAACAGCTCTTTTTCCGGTAGAAGCAACCAATCGTTCGATAATCGAATCCGGCGCTCTATCAATTGGATAATCCAGCACCCCTTCTTTCTCGGTAAGCTGACCAGCAATGATCGCTTGATAGTGTCTATTTACTTTTGCTTCGTGCTGCTCACTGAATAGGATCGAATGACTGTAACGATGTTTGGCAATTAATAATAAACCAGACGTATCACGATCTAATCTTGTTACCACGTGCACTGTGTAAGGAATTTGCTGCAGATTATAGTGATGAATAATTCCATTCGCAAGCGTATGACTTAGATGATGAGAAGACGGAATAGTTGCCATATGCGGCGCTTTATTCAACACCAGCACATCGTCATCTTCGTATACAATATCAAGCGGTATTGGTTCTGGTACTAATAACTCACTTCTTTTCTCTGGCGGAAAAATAACCTCAACCACATCACTGTCTAAAAGTTGATGACGGACATTTACATCACTGTTATTGACTAACAGTCTACCGCCCTCAAATTTAATTGCAGTTAAAATTCTGCGTGATATGCCTCTAACTTGTAATAGATATTCCCTTAACAATAAGCCCTCGTACTGCTTACTTATTTTCCACTTCAAATTATCCACCTACATTTTATTATGTTCTTTCATCAGAAATGAAGGAGTCGTGTACTCTTTTCCAAAAAGGAAAGGATCTAAACCTGGCAAAACGGATTTTTTCATCCGAGACACGACACTCAATTCGGTCAATATTGTCGTACATTTCGGTATAGTGGTCCACTGTAATTAAAAACCTTCTGTCATGATATAAAGGTAACAGTTCACATACATGATGTTTCGGTAAAATTAATGGAGAACCGATTGTACGATAGACACGATTATTAATTGACGCCATCTCTGTTATTTGTAAAGCATTAAGCGAAGGATGAAGGATTGCTCCACCTAACGCCTTATTATATGCAGTACTTCCTGATGGTGTAGATATACACAATCCATCACCACGGAAACGTTCAAAATGAGCTCCTTTAATATGAACATCCATTGCTACGGTTCCTTCTGCTGATTTTACCGAAGCTTCATTTAATGCCACGAATTGCTTATATTGATCATTATCAACCGGATGAATTTTTATGTCTAACAGTGGGTATTCCACCACTTCAAAAGGTTTCTTCGCGATTTCAATAATTAATTTCTCTACATCCTCCGGTACCCAATCTGCATAAAAGCCTAAATGACCTGTGTGAACCCCAATAAAGGCAGTATCCTTTAATCGGTGTTTATAGGTATGGAAAGCTTCCAGAAACGTGCCATCCCCGCCGACGGAAATAACAACTTCTGGCTCCTCTTCATCATATATAAGTGAAAAATCTGCTAGATATTGCTTCACTCTTGATTTAATCGCTTCTGATTTATGATCACTTCTTGACAGAATTGCAAAGCGCATGTTATTCCCCTCCATTACTTGTCATCGCTCTCCTTGTTGGTTTTGAAAATTCGTTGTGCTTCTTGAATTTCATCTTTTACCTTTGACATTTCCTCATCTAATTTAAATGCAGCCTCAGCCGCACGCTTTAGCCTTGTCCTAACCTTTTCAGGAATTCGACCATCGTATTTATAATTAAGAGAATGCTCATTTGTCGCCCAAAAATTCATTGCTAACGTGCGAATTTGAATTTCAGCAATAATTTTTCGCTCTCCATGAATCGTTTCCACTGGATAAGAGATAATTAAGTGATAAGAACGGTAACCACTTTCCTTCTTATGGTTAATATAATCTCTCTCTTCTATTACCTCAAAATCATTCCGATATTTCAAGCGTTCCACGATATCATATATATCGTCGACAAATTGACAAACAACACGAACTCCTGCTATATCCTGTAGTTCCTCTTCTATATTATCAATATGTATGTGTTTACGTTTCATCTTATCTTTAATACTTGATACCGGTTTAACTCTGGCTGTCACAAATTCAATCGGTGAGTGACTGGACTCAAATTCAAATTGAGTTCGCATTCCTTTCAGTTTAACCTTTAATTCTTCAACCACCTGTGCGTAAGGTGCCAAGAAGTTTCTCCAATTCATGTCTTGCACCACCTATGTTAACATTATCTGCATTTATTTTATCATATATCCTGCTAAAGAAGTAATCTTTACCATTTTCGTTATTTTTGCTTTTTTGTCTGAAATACTTCAGAATATAATAGCAAGAAAGGGTGAAGTGTATGTCACAAGAAATTGAGATTGAATTTAAAAACCTTTTAACGAAAGATGAATATCAGCAATTAGTTACACATTTTCGTTCATATGAACTGACGGAGATAGAACAAAAAAATTACTACTTTGAAACACCAGACTTCCAATTAAAGCAGCACCATGCAGCACTTCGCATCAGAGAAAAAAAGGAAAAATTTCAATTAACACTAAAACAGCCAAACCCAAATGGTGCCGGTTTATTAGAAACGCATTGTGATATAACAACAGATGAAGCTCAACAATGGATCAACGGGCATATTATTTTAAAAGATGAAATAGCGAAAGCTCTTAGTGCTATAAGTATTAACATGCAGAATTTAAAATACGGTGGAATGTTGGAAACGTATCGTTTGGAATGTACGTATGATAGCACAACTATTGTCCTCGACAAAAGTCATTATAACGATCATACGGACTATGAATTAGAATTAGAAGCGGAAGATGAACAACATGGAATGACAGTTTTCAAGGAGCTTTTATCTTCTCATCAAATTCCAAAACGGAAAACCGCAAATAAAATTGAACGATTTTATCAAACATTAAAGATGTAAATTTCAAACTATAAAGTGAGACTATGATCATTAGCGAAACTTATCAGGGTGTTAGCGTCTGTTATCCCCCACTTAGCTTCCTTGTGTTACTTGAAGCTTGAAGTGGGAGTCTTACAGACGATTAAGTGAGACTTCCACCAGTCGGGGTTTTATGGACAAATAGCACCCTGATAATGTTTTACTACTGAACTGTTCAATAACAGTTGAATGCTTACAGCTTAAAGGGTTAAACTACTAAAACACATAAGTTGCTAGTTCTATGTAAACACTGTTACAATATAGTAACATAAAGAGAGAAATAGTTAGTAACATGAAATGAAAGGTTTGGAGGAATATGAGAGAAGAAGCGGGCTCCATTTATGAAGCGATTGGTGGACAGGAAAAAATTGAGGAATTAGTTGAGGCTTTTTACGCACGAGTGTCTAAACATCCTGATCTAATTCCAATCTTCCCAGAGGATTTTACTGAAGTGGCACGGAAACAAAAGCAATTTTTAACTCAATTTTTTGGTGGTCCACCGTTATATATACAAGAACATGGGCATCCTATGCTAAGAAAGCGTCATTTACGCTTTCCAATTACTCCAACTAGGAGAGACGCTTGGCTTTCCTGCATGGAGGATGCACTAGAAGAAGCAAATATTGAGGAACCATTTCGAAGTGCTATGTTTGATCGGCTTACCCTTACGGCCAATCACATGATGAATACGCCTGAAGAGAAAGGAGAATCATTGTGAATTGGAATTCTGCCGGATCTTGGCAACCTCAAGATCGAAACCAAACAGCGCATTATCACTTTATCGATGTATTAAAGAAACCAATTGAAATATATGTATTTATTGATCCACTCTGTCCTGAATGTTGGTCTCTGGAACCATATTTAAAGAAACTTTCGATTGAGTACGGACGGTTTTTTACGATAAGAACGGTTCTAAGCGGTCAATTAACGAACTTGCATAAAGATAAATTTGAGAAGCCGAGAAGATTAAAGGATATATGGGAAAAAACCGCTAGTCGAACTGGCATGAGTTGTGATGGCGATCTCTGGATTGAAAACCCTATTCATTATCCATGGCTTGCTTCCATTGCAATAAAAGCGGCAGAATTACAAGGGAAAAAGAACGGTAAACGATTTTTACGCAAATTACAGGAGCTTGCCTTTTTAGATAAACAAGATATTTCACAAGAAGAAGTATTATTGGGTTGTGCTAGAAAGGTACATCTGGATATTGATGAATTTCGTGAAGATCTTTATTCAAAATCGTCCAAAAAAGCTTTGCAATGTGATTTGAAAATTACTAAAGAAATGGACGTTGAATATATTCCAACCATGGTTTTCTTTAATGAGTCTGAAGACGATGCAGGCTTAAAAATTTCTGGTATTTATCCTTATGAAATTTATGTCAAAGTTCTGAAGCAAATGTTGCAAAAAGAACCACTTCCAGCAAAGAAGCCTAAATTATTGGAGTTCTTATCTCATTATGATTTTGTTGGAACAAAAGAAATAGCAGTTGTCTATGATTGGTCGATGGAAAAAGCAGAAAAAGAAATGAAAAAGTTACAGCTTAAACAGCTAGTTGAAAAGGTACCGGTGAAGTTTGGTTACTTCTGGAAATATGCTAAATAAGAAAAGCTTAATCTTCTCATAGTAACGTAGAGGTGAGATATGAGGTAGACATCTAAGCTTATACTTCCTTTATAACTTTAGCAAAGAGGACATGTTTACGTGACATATCCTCTTTTGCTTTACCTATTACTAGATAAGGGATGGGAGAAAGTTACAGGTCAAACAAAGGGGTTTTTTGTTTACCTTACCTTTACTATACCAAGCGTTGAAGGCGGCTGACAATAGTTTTGTGCATAAATTCACAAAATTTTCACACTTCTACACTACAAAGTAATGAATATGATAGAGTATAGTTGATTTATCAGTTACCTTTCCATAATCTCTGATAACTCTATTTTGGAGGTGGTTTCATAAATGAAAGTAATACTATTCATACTGCCTGTTTTTGCGTTTATACTTAATATTTTTGGATTAATGCGAATGATTCCGATCTATTTTACCGTACCACTATTATTTGTCACAATTTACATGACTGTATACTTTTGGCGTGACAAAAAACAATTTAAAGGATTTCAAAAGGCCACCAGATAAGGTGGCCTTTTTTCTTAGTTTACCTAGCTCCACTAAATGGGTATACAAAGTTTTGCTTAGTTAACTTGATCTAATAATTTTTCCATCTCATCAAGCTTGTCTTCAAATACTTTTAATGCATTGGTCACAGGGGTTTTTTCGGTCATGTCAACACCTGCTTTTTTCAACACTTCGATAGGATCGTCACTGCTTCCTGCTTGTAAGTAACCAAGATAACGTTCTACTGCTGGTTCTTTTTCTTCTAAAATTTGAGCGGCTAATGACTGAGCTGCTGCATAGCCTGTCGCATATTGATAGACATAATAATTGTAGTAAAAGTGTGGGATACGTGACCATTCTAATCCGATTTCTTCGTCTACTATCAGGTCATCCCCAAAGTACTTTTTGTTCAATTCATAGTACAGTTCCGTTAAGCGATCGGCTGTTAGTGCTTCCCCGTCCTGTGACAATACATGAATCATATGCTCGAATTCGGCAAACATGGTCTGTCTGAATACAGTTCCACGGAATCCTTCTAAAAAGTGATTAAGCAAGAATAATTTTTCTTTTGGATCATTTGTTTTTTCTACTAAATAATTATTCAGTAACGCTTCATTACAAGTAGAAGCTACTTCTGCTACAAAAATCGAATAGTTCCCATAACGGTATGGCTGGTGTTTATGTGTGTAATAACTATGCATGGAGTGGCCTAACTCATGTGCTAGCGTAAATAAGTTATTTAAGTTGTCCTGCCAATTCATGAGAATGTAGGGGTTTGTACTATAGGCACCAGAAGAATATGCACCACTACGCTTACCTTTGTTCTCCTCCACATCAATCCAGCGTTCATTGAATGCCCTTTGCATGACGTTTAAGTAATCTTCTCCTAAAGGTTTTAACGCCTCTGTCACTGTTTTTTGCGCTTCTTCAAAAGTGAATGACATATCAACATCTTTCACTAATGGTGTATACAGATCATACATGTGCAATTCTTTTATGTCTAACACCTTTTTTCTTAAAGCTATATATCGCTGTAGTAATGGCAACCCTTCGTGAATTGCTTCAACCAAATTATCATATACTTTCTCGGGGATATTATTTTTATTCAAAGCGGCTTGTCTTGAAGAATCATAGTTACGGATTTTGGCATAGAAATTATCTTTTTTAACAACACCTTGTAATGTTGAAGCAAATGTATTCTTTAAACTGCCATATGTTTCATACATTGCTTTGAAAGCATCACGGCGCACGCGCTGCTCATTGGATTCAAGGAAATTAATAAAGCGGCCATGTGTTAAATCCACTTCATCTCCTTGTTCATTTTTTACAGATGGAAAGGTTAAATCAGCATTGTTAAGCATACTGAAAGTTTGTGACGGGTTATCCGTTACTTCTGATGCTTCGGCTAATAGGATTTCTTCTTTTTCTGTTAGAACATGCGGACGCTGACGATTAATTTCATCTAATGTATGTTTATATAACCGTAAGTCTTCATGACCCTCTAAATATTGTGTTAACGTTTGCTCGTCCAATTTTAAGATCTCTGGCGTTATGAAACTCATCTTACTGGAAGCTTGTGTAATCAAATTCTCCGCCTTACCATTCATTGCTTGATAGAAAGAGTTTGTCGTATCCTGATCATAACGCATATGCGCGTATGTATAGAGTTTACTTAGACGATCCGATACTTCATCTTGTAATTGTAATAATTGATATACTTTCTCTGCACCATCCTCCAATTTCCCTTGAAATTCCTCAAATTTAGGTAATAATGCTTTTGTTTCTTCCCATTCTTTGTCCCACTCTTCATTTGTCGCAAAAATATCCTCTAATTTCCATGTTAGCTTTTCAGGTATTTCTTCGCGGTTCGGTAGTGATTTCTGAGCTTTGGCCATGTGAATTCCTCCTTCATTGTTACTATGATCTTATTATAACTTATTTGCCTATTATTCATACAGTAGTTCGATTTACTTGATAATTAGCTTCAGAGACCCCCTTTAAAATACCTATACGCACTAATAGTTGTAAATATTCACTAACTGGGTGATTTGTAGTCTGAATTAAAGAAAAATTATCTGCAGGATGGTAATGATCACGAAGAAGATGCATCGCTTGGCTGATTGTGAAAAATTCTTTTATTAAAATGAGATCAACGTAGAGTCTGGATTGCCATATCCATGGTGGGCTCTTCATCAGATATTGCGTAGTGATGGGAAGATAAATGAAGGAAGGTAAAGATAGTATATTTAATTGATGAAGGTATAGCCATTGTCGCCATTTAGTCTCTTCTCGCTGATAATAAGGAACCGGACGATTACGCCACTTTTCTTTTTGTTTATTCCAATATTTGTTGAATAATTTTTTATTGCAATATCTTGGTCGAAATAGATCTGACCATACCAGTGATGTTAACGGAGATATATGCAATGCTCCAAATACCTTAGTTTTCGATAAAAAGATCAAATCTTGATAGATAATCAAACGTTTCGTATTGGAACAATAATAAAATATGCTTGTTGGTAATGATGGATGGAATTGATGCAGGAAAGCATGATCATTAGAAGGAATATTGAGGGAATGTGTGCCTCGTCTCTGTAATTTGTTAGCTCCAAGTATCCAAATTGGAATAACACCTATGGAACGGTATCCTGCAGTTCTCTGACAAATTTCCTGTATAGAAATAGCAGCACATTGATATTCAATTGCAATTCTTTTCTTTTTTAGCTCTAAGTAAACATCGGCTCTTTGCCTAATATCGGGAAAATAATGCTCTAATGCTACTTGATAACCTTGTTCATGTAACCATAAATAAATATCCTTTTTTCCATTTTCATGATAGCTGCCTTCACCGGATAGAGTGCAATTACTTTTGCTGTGGTGAGCAAAATGCGGTGTGTTTTTCATCCCTGCTTTGATCATTAATGGCTCACTACAGTCTGGGCAGAAAAATCTTTCTTTTCTCTTTTGCTTAATTTCGTCACGATTCATTTTCCAAATAGGGACAAGCTCTCCTACTTGATTTACTGCTTGTAACATAAAAATCACCTCCATGTAATTATAATTCTACAAAGAGGTGATTTTTCCTGCATTATTCTACAACTTTTTTTGGTATAGAATTTTTGATGAAGAAAGCTAAAATAAAGCCTCCTATTGAAATAATACCAGCAACCATAAACGAAACATTGGCACCATGGATCATCCCTGCCAACCCATCTGTCGGGATTGCTTGGTTCATCATAACAGAAACAAGTAATGCCGTACCAAGTGCGCCTGCCATTTGACGCATTGTATTATTCATAGCTGTTCCATGAGGGATAACATCGTTTGGCAATTGATTCAATCCGGCAGTAGTTACTGGCATCATCACCATCGAAATACTAAACATTCTGGCTGCATTCACAGTTGCAATGTAAGTAAAGGTTGTCTCTGTTGTGAGAATAGCCAGTAAGAAAGTTGTGACCGATAATATTCCTAATCCAAATACGGCTAGCCATTTTCCACCAAAACGGTCGAATAAGCGTCCAGTAATTGGATTCATTATTCCCATTAAAACGGCACCAGGTAATAGTGCTAAACCTGATTCCAAAGCAGTAAATCCTAGATAATCCTGCATCATGATCGGTAAAATAATTGCTCCACCAATCATTGCTAAAAAGGATATCATTCCGATAACTGTGGTCAAACTAAACATACTATACTTAAATATACGGAATTCCAGAATTGGTTTTTCCAATTGGAACTGACGACGAATAAAGAGATATAAAGTTACTGCACCTACAATTAATGGAATTAGTACCATTCCACTTAACCAGCCATGATTAACATCCCCGGCCATACTAAATCCATATAGAATACCACCGAAACCTAACGTTGACAAAATAATGGAGATCGTATCTACTTTCGGGAAAGTCTGCTTTGTTACATTGACTAAAATCTTATTTGCAACGATCAAATCAATAATAGCTATTGGTAAAACGACATAGAACAAACTTCTCCATGGAAAAGTTTCAACTAACCAACCTGATAATGTTGGTCCAATTGCCGGGGCAAATGCAATGACCATTCCAAATAGACCCATTGCCGTTCCACGCTTTTCAACTGGAAATATCAAAAACATAATTGTCTGCATTAACGGCATCATAATACCCGCACCAGCAGCTTGTAAAACTCTCCCTGCCATTAACACAGAAAAGCCTGGAGCAACTGCAGCTATCAAGGTACCAACAGCGAAACTTCCCATCGCTGTTAAAAATAACGCTCTTGTTGTAAAGCGTTCAATCAAAAATGCTGTTACAGGGATCATAATCCCGTTCACAAGCATAAAAATCGATTGTAACCACTGTGCAGTAGCCGCATCGATTTCTAAATCTTTCATAATATGAGGTAATGCTGTTCCTAGTAATGTTTGATTTAAAATTGCGACAAATGCACCGGACATTAAAATAATCATTAAGGGTGTACGTTTTATCTCTATATCGTTGTTCATACTCTTCCTTCTTTCTATTTTTTAAGATAACAGGGTATATCATAACATAATTTATTTCGGTATACGAAATAAATGCAACTTTTTTTAAAAAGTTTTTATTCCATTTTACTCACTAGTCTTAGACATTTAACAATACGTTTCTTATTATGTACGGAATAACTCATTATATATTTTCATGTCGCATGAAAACTTTTCCAGAATACGGGCATAATAAAACTGCGAAAAGATACTCTCTTTCCACAGCTAATTGTAGGTTTATTTTTTAGTAGTTGAACTAAACAAAAGAAAAAACTAAGCATCATGACAGACACTTAGCTAACGTGTAAAATGTTCACAAACTTGTTCCAGTGCATCTTCTTCAAAGATTGCTTTACCGTATTCTTCTACTACAAACACAGTTAGCGTCGATTCCTGACCAAATTCTAAAATTTGACTAATTAAATCTTCTTGCTCATCATCCGTCAAATAATCTTCATCAAATCGAGTAATTAACATGTATTGATTGTCGTAGTAATATAACTCATCTCTCATTCCTGTGGACGGTTCAAAAACATGACTTAATTGAATAATATCTTCTAATTCTTTAAAGGTTACCACCACAACAAAATCCTGACCATATTGTTGTTCCATTTCCGGCATTTCTTTGTCTGTTGGGCCGAATTTCTCCTCTAGAAGTGATTCAATCTTATCATCAACTGGCATATCAATTGTTTTCCCAGACTCTGTTGGCAATTGCAAGTTTTGACCATCTTTAGAAATCTGTGCTTTTGTTACCACAATTTCCAAACCTTTTTCGAGAGCTTGCACTTGAATCCATAATGGGCCATCAATTTGGAAGTCTTCTTCGTTATAATTGACTTCATCCATTACTTGCCAAAAAAGTTGTTCACTCTTTTCACGATTATACCAAATTTCTTCTCGATCAAAGCCACGGTCTTCGATGTCCATATAAGAGATGTAAAATTTTATTGTATTTTCGTTAATTCTTTCTATTTCCATCCTGTAACTCTCCCTTCTTGATAAGTGATTGGGTTGGAAGGGATCAATGTGTTCATCTATCTAAACCCTTATTAATACATATACCCTTTGGTCATCCTATCTAACTTAAAAGGATGTTACCTCTATTGTATGATAATTACTACTTATTTGAAAACATAAAAACCTAAAAAAAATAAATTGGACTTGATAACTCTGTATTAACTATAGATTGTAGCTTATTATACCCTATTTGTCACTAGTTAATTGCTTCAATTTGTGAAAAAGCAGATTACAATTTCTTCACAACTCCATTAAAATCATACATATTACTAATTGAATGAAATGATACCTCTTTTTAAGAAAAGCTTAGTGCGCCCGTTTAGAAACTGGAGCGAATCAACTGAGATAAAAAAGCACGCGGTGAGCTAACGAGCCGATAATGACTCTCGCCCTAGAGCATAAGGGCGACTAGGCCTCTGTTTTCACCAGTCAGCATGTCTACTTTAACGTAGGGCGATTCGTGAAGTCGTCTAGTTTCTGACGTTCAGAGCTAGACAACCGAGCAACTTTTATACTTTCTTGTCTTTTTAACAAAAAAGCAGATCTCAAAATAAGATCTGCTTTTCCTTTTAGTTTACCATTCTTTGTGCTTCTCTTAGTTGGAAAGTACGAACTGTACGTGGCAAAAAGCGACGAATTTCATCTTCGTTGTAACCAACTTGTAGTCTTTTCTCATCTAGAATAATTGGTCTTCTCAATAAACCAGGATTATCTTGAATCAATTGAAATAAATCTTTCAACGGCAGCTGATCCAAGTTTACATTTAATTTCTGGAATACTTTTGAACGAGTTGAAATGATCTCATCTGTTCCGTCTTCCGTCATTCTTAAAATTTCTTTAATTTCATCAAGCGTTAATGGTTCCGAGAAAATATTGCGCTCTGTAAATGGAATATCGTGTTCCTCTAACCATGCTTTCGCTTTACGACATGATGTACAACTTGGCGAGGTATAAAGTGTTACCATGTAACTTCACTCCTCAAAATGAATTAATTTATTATTTTTTAGATGCTTTTCACTTACACCTTTTATTACTTTAAAATGAGTTTAATCTATCATCTATGTACAAAGTATACTATATCTTGTAGTGGAATGATAGGGGGTTATGTTTTTTTCTTCACTTTTTACATAACTTTGTCTTATCAAGAGTATTCCCTTCCAATTCATCCCTAAACACCGTTTCAAAACTTTATTTATTTTTTTCCTCATGTTGTTTATCCAAAGCTTCAAAAATATCATCTGCTTCTCGATCATCGTTATAGGTTAACACTTCATCGACAGGCTGATAGGCTTTTCCATAAATCTCTTCATCCTTATACGTATGAATATCTTCATACATCCATTTCATTTGCTTATAAATCTCTTCTTCATTTTCTCCGGTTGGTGACCAATACAAAATTTCTAATGAATTAGTTTCATCTGTTGCTAAAGACTTTCTTGTATAACCAATGGAAACCGCATGTTTAAAACCTTCGCGCTGGTAGAAGCGTAATCTCTTTGTTGAATCACTATCTTGGTAATCATATGGTTCGACTTCCAAAATAATGGGCTTATTTTTGGTCTTGAGCTTTTCCATAAGCTGATGACCGATTCCCTGTCCCCGTGCTTGGGTCGATACATAGACATAATCAATAAAAAGAAAAGTAGGGAACTCAGCATACATTAATACGTGATGAGGTCCTTCATCTTTATAATAAACATCTCCTTTTTCTTTTAATAGTAATTCCATATGTTGTTTGGATTTCATTTCCTCTACAGGGAAATATTGATTTAATTTCTCGAACCAGTTCATATCTAATCTCCCCTTTTATAAAGATCATTCCAGTTTACGTAGAATCACTCTCATTATACCCTTTTTTGTTGGAAATACTCTTCATTTACTATTCAACAAAAAAGACCTCACATTCGCGCTGCTAATCTAATGGTGTATAATCTACACCTTCAGTATATGAGTTTCCAGCATTCCAAATTAGAAATTCGTCGATACCATTTTCATTTAAAGCTTTTATCTGTGCTTCCACTTCTTCTACCCCATACTGGAATGTTGAACCACTATAGAGCCACGGTGCTTCGAAATCTTGGATCCATGGTCTGGATACTGGTGGATTGTCTAATGCACCTAATACTTCATTTTCCACTTTGGCATATTCATCTACTAACCGATAAGGTTCTTTATCAGGAAAATCAATGTCGAAATATGGTGTCCAATGACTAGGATAAATCATCGATGAAATGACATCGACATTATCTGCAATTTTTGAAAAGTTTTGTCCAATACCTGGTGTTTCTTCAAGTGTTGCTGCATAGCCGAAAATATCTACTGACACATCTACATTATAATGTGCTAACTCTTCCCTTCCATAAGCAACGAAATCTGTCACAGCTTTTACTCTTTTTTTAATGTCATTCAGTTCAACATCTTCATAGTCACCTAGATCATATTCTAATTCTTTATCACGTTTTTCAAACCCTTCTGGAAAACGAACATAATCAAATTGAATTTCTTTAAAACCAAGCTCTGCTGCCCTTTTGGCGATATCAAGGTTATATTCCCATACTTCTTTTTGGAATGGACTTACAAAGGATTCACCTTTACCATTTGTCCAAACTTTACCATCTTTTGTGAAAGATAAGTCTGGTCTAGCTTCAGCTAAGGCCGTATCTTTAAAAACAACAATACGAGCTATTGGATAAACTCCCTTTTCTTCAAGTTTTTTCAACACTTTTTTTGGATCTTTCATGAAATTTTGAGCAACGCCTTCATATGGTAACTCTTCCTCAGGCTCATACGTAAGATGTCCATTATCATCTTTAATATCGATTACCATTGAATTCAAATCTGTTGAATCCATAAGATCCAATAATGTTTCGAAACGGCTACCTCCAGCAGAATGGCCGGTTACATATATTCCCCGTACAGCATCTGGATATTCAAATTGTAAATCAGATACAAACGAAAATCGCGCTAATGCTTCAGGTAATTCATGTATTAACAAATCTGCTTCCTTCTTTTCATGGACTTGCGCATGGAGCACTGCTTCTTTCTCTTCCTCAGCGCTTACTGTTGTTGTGATTGCAACTAACATAAGCATTGCAATCATCATGCTGACTGACCATTTTATGTACGTACGCATATACCATCAAACTCCTACAACTAAAATTATGTATAAACCTATTATATAGAATTTCTGTCCGTTTTTGTTAATATTCGTTGAAATTTTTTTAAAAAATGGAAAATTAGTTCATTCATCTCATTTATTCGAACGTTCTCTTTAATTTGCAGGTGTAAATACCTAAACTCATCCATCTATATACTGATATTTACTCACCGCTATGGTGTTTATTATGGACTAGCAATCACACAAAAAAATTCTACAAGAACACCCTTATCTGAGAGCTCTCCTTGTATACTGCCAACATAGAACGAGTATCTAAATCCAGTTCGTCTTCGATCATTAAATAAATCTTCACTCATCACTTGATCTAACCATTTCTGGTGTTTCTCATTCTCCATTAAACGGATTTGATTTTTATCATGATTTTTGTGACAAATCTCTAGCCTTCTCTTAAGATTTGTCAGTTATATCTGGTTTTGTGACAAATCTTTAACCTTTCTCTTGGGATTTGTCAGTTATATCTGGTTTTGTGACAAATCTTTAGCCTTTCTCTTAAGATTTGTCAGTTATATCTGGTTTTATAACAAATCCCCTGATTTTCTTTCTTACCTAATAATAAAAACTCTTACCCAAAAGGATAAGAGTTTTTTTCTATTTATCTTGATATGCTTTATATTCTTCTTCAGTACATAATACCCAGTGTCCTGGTTTTACTTCTCTAAATTCTGCGTCCTCCGTATCATGTTGTGTTGGATCATATATTGTTCGCTCACGGGTACGCTCAAAATCCGGATCAGGTAACGGGATTGCTGATAAGAGAGAGTTTGTATAAGGGTGTAATGGATTTTTGTATAACTCCTCACTATCCGCAAGTTCTACTATCTTTCCAAAATACATGACCGCAATACGATCACTAATATATTTCACCATCGAAAGATCGTGCGCAATGAAAAGATATGTCAACCCATGCTCTTCTTGTAGTTCTTTCATTAAGTTGACTACCTGTGCTTGAATAGATACATCCAAAGCAGAAATCGGTTCGTCGGCAATAATAAACTCCGGATCAACTGCTAATGCTCTCGCAATACCAATACGTTGACGTTGACCACCACTAAATTCATGTGGATAGCGAGTCGCATGCTCTTTATTTAAACCAACTGTTTCTAATAGTGCTTCCACTCGTTCCATTTTTTCCGTTTCACTCTTAATCAATCCATGAATCTGTATACCCTCTAGAATGATCTCTTTTACCGTCATCCTTGGATTTAACGATGCATATGGATCTTGGAAAATCATCTGCATTTGGCGGTTGAATTTTTTTAAATCTTTTTTGGACTTAGTTCCGTGAACATCGATACCATTAAATGTCACTTCACCACTCGTCGCATCATATAAACGTATGATCGTTCTTCCAGTCGTCGATTTTCCACATCCGGACTCACCAACTAAACCAAACGTTTCACCACGATAAATGTCAAAGCTGATACCATCTACTGCTTTAACAACACTCTTTCTCCCTGTCTGGAAATGCTGTTTTAAATTTTTGACTTCTAATATTTTTTCTTTATTCATGATCGGTTCTCCTCCCCAGCAGAGATATTACCTTTCATTCGCTTCTTCACCGCTTCTGGTGGTTCCACTTTAGGTGCATCATCATGTAATAACCATGTTGCAGCATAATGCGTATCCGAAACCTTAAACAATGGCGGCTCTTCTTCTAAGTCAATTTGCATGGCATATTCATTACGGGCAGCGAATGCGTCTCCTTTTGGAGGATTCATTAAATCAGGTGGCGTACCAGGTATTGCAATTAATTTTTCATCATTACCATCTACTGTTGGCATAGAGCCAAGTAATCCCCATGTATAAGGATGTTTCGGATTATAGAAAATATCATCCACTGTACCAACCTCAACTATTTTACCAGCATACATCACCGCTACACGATCCGCTACGTTAGCTACTACTCCTAAATCATGCGTAATAAAAATGATCGATGTATCCATTTTCTTTTGAATATCCTTCATTAATTCTAAAATTTGCGCTTGAATAGTTACATCAAGTGCTGTTGTCGGTTCATCCGCAATCAACACTTTCGGATTACAAGCAAGTGCAATGGCAACAACAACACGTTGTCTCATACCACCAGAAAATTGGTGGGGATATTGATCAATTCTTTTGGTAGAGTCAGGAATACCTACTAAGTCCAGCAGTTCAATGGCACGATTGCGAGCCTCTTTTTTTGATAATTTCTGATGTAATATTAAACCTTCCATAATCTGTTTTCCAATTTTCATCGTTGGATTTAAGGATGTCATCGGATCTTGGAAGATCATCGACATGTCCTTACCACGTATTTTTTGCATTTCTTTATTGGAAAGCTTTGTTAGATCTTTTCCATCGAAAAGAATTTCACCTTTGGGAATGTGACCTGCTGGTTTCGCAACAAGCCCCATCAACGCTTTAGTTGTTACGGATTTACCGGAACCGGATTCCCCAACAATTGCTAGTGTTTCTCCTTTTTTCAGTGCGAAATCCACTCCTCTTACCGCTTGAACAGTACCTCCATACGTATCAAACGATACATGTAAATTACGAACATCTAAAATTGGATCCATCTTCCTCCACCTCACTTTCTCATCTTCGGATCTAATGCGTCTCGTAATCCGTCCGCTAATATATTAAAGCCAATCATTAATAAGGAAATAATTACAGCAGGGAAAAGTAACATATAAGGGTACACCCTATAATCATCAAAAGCTGTATCAATTAATGTACCTAAAGAAGCATATGGTGGTTGTAAACCAAGACCAATAAAACTTAAAAATGCTTCAAAGAAAATCGCACTGGGTATCGTAAACATGGTATTTATAATAATCACACTAGTAACATTTGGAATTAGATGTTTCATCAAAATTCGCTTATCACTTGAACCTAACGATCGAGCAGCCAATATAAATTCTTGATTTTTTAACTTCAACACCTGTCCACGTACTATTCTAGCCATGCCAATCCAGCCTGTAATAGTTAGTGCTATCGTGATAGCTATGATTCCTGGGTTTAACAACATAATCATTAATATAACTACTACTAAATTTGGAATACCGGATAATACTTCAATAATTCGTTGCATAATATTATCTGTACGGCCACCGTAATAACCTGAAATTCCACCATATAATACACCGATAACCATATCAATCATAGCCGCGAGAAAACCTATATATAATGAAATCTGTGTACCTTTCCAGATTCTAGTCCATAGATCTCGCCCCATGCTATCTGTACCAAACCAGAAGTGTTCATTATCATATCCTTTTGCAGCATATACATCTACTTCCATAGCTACTGTATAATAACCATTTTCACTTTCATCAGGAGTTAAAACAACTTCCGTGTTTTGAATATATTGTTCTTCAATTTCATAGCCTTCTAAACCTCGATCTATTGCATCTTGTTCAGAACTACCTTCTACCTCATAGGTTTGCATGCCATCTAATCCCAGCCATTCCATACCTTGCACCTTAGGTGGTAAATAAGCGGCGTCATAATCTGCGTCATCGAATGTGTAATCATTTAATAACGGACCGAGGAATGCAATGAGAATAATAAAAGCTAAAACGACTAATCCAGAAATAGCCCCTTTATTTTTACCGAGTCGTAACCATGCATCCTTCCAATAAGAGAGTTGAGGACGTGACAGTTTTTCGCTATCATCACCTTTTAAATGGACTTGCTTAAATTTTTCTGGATCGTATTGTTTATTCTTATCGTCCATTAGTCCTTCCCTCCCGTTATTCGAATTCTTGGATCAATTAAACCGTATAATAAATCAACAATTAAAATGATAACGATGAACATTACTGAAAAAAGCATCGATGTTCCCATGATAACAGGGTAATCATTCGTATTTATCGAACGGACAAATTGTTCCCCAATTCCCGGTACGGCGAAAATTTGTTCAATTACTAACGTACCAGTCATTAAACTAACAGTCATTGGACCTAAAACTGTAATGACGGGAATCACTGCATTTCGTAAAGCATGTTTGAACATTATCGTATTGTTTGAAACACCTTTCGCTCGTGCCAATTCAATATAATCAGACCCTAATACTTCGAGCATTTCTGATCGCATAAAACGTGCACAGATTGCCATTGGGAAAATCATTAATGCAATAGTTGGTAATACGGTATAAATTGGCCCCTCCCAGAAAGATACTGGAAATAGCCTCCATTGCACTGCAAAATAATATTGAAGTAGACCTGCAAACACAAAAGATGGAATTGATATACCAATTACAGCTAACACGTTTGAAGTATAGTCCCACCAAGTATTATGTCTAATTGCTGCCGTCATACCTAAAATAATCCCCAAAATAGAACCTATAATCAGCGCTTGTGCACCTAAATGAGCCGATGGACCCAATCTAGTAAGTATAATGTCTGTTACATTTCTATTATCATATTGAAAAGACACGCCTAAATCTCCTTGGACCATCCCAGCCATATACTTCGCATACTGAACAGGTACTGGTTCATCCAGGCCATATTTCTCCATTAATAGTTGTTCTTGAGCTTCTGTCATTTTGCCACCAAGGTCGTTGAATGGAGAACCTGGTAACAATTTCATAAGAAAAAAAGTAGCAGTTGCTATAATAAACAATGTAATTACCATATAAATAATACGTTGAAAAATATATTTAACCATATCTTCCACCTCCTATATACATTTATTTATATAAAGCGAAAAGAGAGTATAGCGATTATCCCCATCGATAACTATACTCCCCTCTCGCCTATACAGTTATAATGTTCTATTCAATATCAACATATTTGTAACTGTAGTTATTTCCATAAGGGTTAAATTGATCTAAACCTTTCACATTTCCCTTAAATAATACGGACGTTTTACGTTGCATAATTGGAGAAATCACTGCGTCTTCTAGTGCAATTTCTTCAGCTTCTCGCATCGCTTCAAATCTGGCAACAGGATCATTAGCCAATTCACCTTTAACAGATTCTACAATTTCGTCATATTCTTCGCTGGAGTAGCCAACATCATTGTTTTCTCCATCTGTTATCCATAGGTCAACGAATGAGATAGGATCAATATAATCAGGACCCCAGCCAGATACAGCTAAATCATATTCTTTATCACGCATAAGTTCCAACTGACGTGACCATGGTACATTGTTTGCTTCAATCGTTAAACCTTCTAAATTAGTTTCAAGTTCTGTTTTCATGAATTCACTAATATTTTTCGCGACATCATCATCTTTACTTAAGAAAGTTAATGTAATTTCGTCAAAATCTAACTCTTCTTTTGCAGTTGCCCAATATTCTTGTGCTGCTTCCACATCATAACTTAATACATCACTTCCTGTTTGGAAGTCTTCACCTGTTTCAGGATGCTCTGCAAAATTTGCTGGAACAAAGAAATCTACTGGTACAGAGTCGTTACCATAGTTTACATCTACATATGATTGTTTATCAAATGCTTTTGCTAACGCTTTTCTGAAGTTTTCATTTTGCATGTATTCACTGTTTTCAACAGATTCCTGATTCATTTTCAACCAGAATATACTTGACTCCGTTAATGAATGATAATCCGGGCTTGTTTGATTATCACTTACTTGTGAACCGGATAATAAAACTCGGTCTAATTCCCCGACATCATAGTTAGAAAGCCGTGTATCTGCGTCTTTGATAACTTTAACAGAAATACCATCTAATGCTACATTTTCCGCATCCCAATAACTTTCATTTTTCTCAACTGTCCAACCTTCTTCTGTGTTCCATTCTGTCATTGTAAATGGACCATTTGACATAATGTTATCAGGTGATAAAGAAAAATCATCGCCTTGTTCTTCCACAAACTCTTGATGGGCAGGTAAGAAGTTTGCATTTGTTACATAAGAATCAAAATATGCAATCGGTGTTTCAAGTTCTACCACAAATGTGTGATCATCTTGTGCACTTACTCCTAACTCTTCCGGTTCCATCTCTCCAGCAAAAATTTCCTCTGAATGTTTAATTTTTCCGCTCATTAAATAATTACCATAGAATGAACCATTATCTGGATTATTTGCACGTTGCCAACCATAAACAAAATCTTGTGCAGTTACTGGATCACCATTCTCCCATTCCGCATCTTCGCGTAAATGGAATGTATATGTTAAACCATCTTCACTCACTTCAGTTTCTTCCATTTTTGCAATACCAGAAACAATTTCTCCTCCCGGTGCTTGACGATATAATCCTTCATAGACAGTATCAATCCATTGTGTCGATACATTATCTTCTGTCATGATTGGATCCATTGTCGGAATATCTGATCTTTCCGCTATATTTAAAATCTTTTCCTCATCTTCTGCTTCTGTGCTATCGCTTCCACTAGAGCATGCTGCTAAAACTAAACCTAAAAATATCGCTACTACTAACAATAACCATTTGTTATGTCTCATTTAATGATACCCCCTGTTATTTTTATTTCGAAATAAAGACAAAACTTATATTAGGTATTATACATATAATTTTCACACAATTCACTAAATTTTTCGTCATATTTCTACAATAAGCTATATTTACAGTAATCCTTAGCATTAAATTGATTCTTTATCCCTATTCCTTTTTGCTTATTCTGAATATTGGGTATTTTCTGTAAATTCGGATAGTTCTGACAATTGCTATTATAGTATGATTATTTCATAATAGCAAAGAAAGGAGTAACAAAATAATGATAAAATGGACCATTCATTTAGCCTTAATTATTGTACATTGCTTAGTCTTTCTACTATTTAACTTATTATTTACAAAAAATGCGTCATTACTTGATTATATCAATATCACTTTTTATATGGGGGCATTTTATTTAACGATAGGACTCTTACTTTACGTCATATCTAAAAAATTCTTTGATATAACAGCTCTAAGCTTTAGAAAAGTGTTTGCAAAAGTAAACAAGCAGAAAAAATGGCAGAGTAACTTTGAAGAATACCAATTACCTTCTGATAGAGTTAATACTAATTGGGTTAATTTCTTTTCTATTCAAGGAGGGGCTCTTCTTGCGATTATGTTTATATTGTTAATATTATATTATTAGACTTAAAAAAGTATGTTATATTCTATTAAATCATAGTATAGAAAAGGCCTTGGATTTAATCCAAGGCCTTTTCTATTAGTGTTATAGCTGAAGCTTCCTTCTTTTATTAAACAAAATGATACATAACCGTTTATTCAGGAATATAAGGTAAATCTAGATTTTCAGGAACGTTAATTACATGGGTATCGGTGTAAGCAAGAATTCCTTCCTTGCCGTATTCACGCCCCACTCCAGATTGTTTCACACCACCAAATGGGAAACGTACGTCAAGTCCTTGAATGGCAGCTGTATTAATCATGGTAGTACCAGCCTGTATATGCTTCGCGATCTCTATGGCATGCTCTTCTTTTCCCCATACAGAACTAGTTAGGCCAAAAATGCTGTCATTGGCAAGTTCAATGGCGTGTTGATCATTCTCAAAAGGTAAAATAGGGACTGTTGGTCCAAACTGTTCTTTCACAACAATTGGGTCATTCTGATCTGCTCCTAAAACGACTGTAGGCTGCATGAAATAACCTTCTTCAAATAAATCTTGATCAAGTATCTTACCTAATTTAACTACTTTAGCACCCTTACCTTCAGCGTCATCGACTAAACTCTGCACATACTTTGCTTGTTTCTGATTATTAACAGGACCAACCGTAACATTTTCATCAAAAGGATCTCCAACCCTAATCCACTTGTTAGCTGCCTCCATATACTTTTCGACAAACTGATCATAAATGGATTTATCCACATAAATTCTTTTGGCAATCATACATATTTGTCCAGCCGTAAGAAAATTAGAAATAACCAAGCGTCTCATTGCCTTTTCATCATTTACATCAAAATCACGTAAAACAATAGCTGCATCGTTTCCGCCTAATTCTAATGTCATATGTTTGATGGTATCTGCTGCCGCCTTCATGATATGTTTCGCTGTGTCCGTCCCACCTGTAAAGGCTATCTTGGCTACTTTAGGATTGGATGTTAATTCAACACCAACTTCTGCTTCCCCATGGACCATGTTTAATACTCCAGGTGGAAATTCATCTGCAATTATTTCAATGACTTTACTAACAGCAAGTGGTGCTAAAGGACTTGGTTTCAAAACCATCGTGTTTCCTGTCAACAATGCTGGTGCCACCTTAATAGTGGAAAGTGAAATAGGATAATTCCAAGGTGTGATAGCAGATACAACACCGATCGCATCTTTTGCAATAATCGTCTTCCCATTATCGTGCGCTTGTACCTCATTTTTTAAAACTTCCGTTACGTTATCACATGCATATTCCATCCACATTAACGAAACACCAATTTCACCTTCTGAATCATAAAGTGCTTTTCCATGCTCACGTGATAACAATTCCGCAATCTCAGGCGTGTTATCTTTAATTTTCTGAATGGCACTTCTCATACGTTTAATCCGCTCTTCAATAGGCGTTTCTCTCCAAGTAGTAAAGGTATCGTGTGCTACGTCAATCGCCCTGATTGTATCTTCCACTGTATTAACTGGTGCATACCCAACAATTTCATCCGGATGTGTAGGATTTTCACGTGGTGCTTGTTTCTCAGCCTTATACTTTTCCCCATTTATAATGGCCTCTATTTTAATCAGGCTTTCAGACATAGAATGCTTCATCCTTTCTAGTGAAATTCTTATTTTACTATACCCTTCATTTGATAGGATAATGCATAGAAATTTAACTCAGAGCAATCTTTCAACTTTTCCCTACAAATGTTATTATTATAGGGAAAAATAAACCTAGTACGTCATTCTAATATCAAACTGCACGGTAAAAAGGATATACGTTAATGTGAGAAATTATGAACAACATGTGATAGAATCAATTAAGTTAAGTCAAAATAACGTAATATTTGCTGATGATGCAAAGAATAATTTCAGAAATAGAATTGCTTTTTTATAGTAAAAAAATATACATATAGATTTATTGAGGTGAAGAAAAGTGAAAACAATTTTTTCAGGTATTCAACCAAGCGGTAGTTTAACATTAGGGAATTATTTAGGTGCGATGAAGCATTTTGTGACATTACAAGAAGATAGTCAGTGTTATTTCTGTGTAGTAGACCAACATGCGATTACCGTACCACAAGACAGATTAAAATTACGCGAAAACATTAAGTCGCTTGCAGCGTTGTACATAGCTTCCGGAATTGATCCGGAAAAATCTGTGCTTTTTATACAATCAGAGGTGCCAGCACATACACAAGTGGGTTGGATGTTACAAACGATTAGTTACATAGGGGAACTCGAACGGATGACCCAATTCAAAGATAAATCCAAGGGTAAAGAAGCAGTATCTGCTGGTTTATTAACTTATCCACCGCTCATGGCAGCTGATATTTTGCTCTATAATACCGATGTTGTCCCTGTTGGAGAAGACCAAAAGCAACACTTGGAATTGACACGTGACTTAGCTCAACGGTTTAATCATCGCTATAATGACATTTTTACGGTTCCGGAAATTAGCATACCAAAAGTCGGTGCACGTATTATGTCATTACAAGAGCCAACGAAAAAAATGAGCAAGTCAGATGATAACCAGAAAGCTTCTATTTTTATGCTAGATACGGAAAAACAAATGGAAAAGAAAATTAAAAGTGCCGTGACAGACTCTGATGGTATTGTCACATATGATAAAGAAAATAAACCAGGGATCAGTAATTTATTAACCATTTATGCGAGTTGTACAGGAGAATCAATTGATGAATTGGTACAAAAATATGAAGGCAAAGGCTATGGCGAATTTAAACAAGACACCGCAAATGCAGTAATTGAGGCATTACGTCCGATCCAAGAACGTTATTACGAACTAATTGAATCAGATGAATTAGATGATCTGCTTGATCAAGGTGCTGATAAAGCCAACTTCACTGCTACTAAAATGTTACGTAAAGCGAAAAAAGCAATGGGGCTTGGACGAGTGAAGAAAAAGAAAAAATAATAAGAAAAGCGCAAAGCGCCCACTTAGAAACGTAGCGGCTTCAGAATCAACTGAGATAAAGGAATCACAGTGAGCATGTGACGCGATGATAACTTACGCCCAAAGGATAAGGGCGATTCGTTAGTCACCTAGTTTCGCGCATTCGCAGGCTAGACACCCACGTGAATTTTATGCTAACAAAAAACCTTGGAGGTAATAATACTCCAAGGTTTTTGCTTTTTAAAATCGTAATGATTTGGTTGAGTAAGGTTCGTGTTCTCGTTCCCATATATCTTCATAAAAAGCTTGCCCTTTAATAATTTGTTTACAAAAAATCTCATGTTTAATACTCCAACCAGTCACTAAATCCCGGTATAACTTTTCCCATGCCTCACTGAATGTCATTTTTTTAATCAAATGATATTGCTCTGGTGCCCATTCTGTTAACCAGTATCTAACTTCTTCAGAACAGCTAGCGACTTCTAATTGATCCAAAGCAATCATTAGTAATTGTTTTAATTGTCGCTCTCTTCTCGTTAGGCCGACCATATATTCTGGTGGTAATGATAAAATGTGAAATTCTTTATCCGAATGGGCAGGTATTGGATATGTCTTGGCAGCTCGTCCCTCAATCAGATCTAATACTAACCGCTCTTGACGAGGGATTAACCTGCTTTTTCGAATTGGTATATGATATCCCATCGTATCAAATGTTAATATCGATGAACCGTTCGTGATGACACAAGCATAATCGAGCTGTTGCCGTTCTTGATTTTTTCGAATATAGGCACGTTGATAAATCTGATCTAACATAGTTTGAGGTATGTCTTGCAAATCATTTTCAATGTATTGAAAGGTTTTGTCATCGATGAAGAGTATCGGTGCTTGATCTAGAATTTCAATACCATCTGACTTTCTCCATTCATGGAAAGGACTTACATTATAGCCGTTTTCTTCTCCTTCAAACCAATTGACCCATACATCATGTAAATACAGCATATGACGAACCCTCACTTTGACTAATCTGTTTATCAAACAGTATGACCAATACAAGATAATTTATTCTTTTATTGCTATTATTTAACAGAGAAAAGTGTCATCTTTTGAACAGATATTCCCATAAAAATAAGGCCAAGGAGGAAAAAATAACATTCCATTTTCGTTTGTACAATGACAAGATAATCAAAGAAAGACAATCCAGCTGGTATAAAATTTAAATAAAGAATAATCGAGACGCCACCCGAAATAGACAACCCAAACCCAATCAAAAAAAGCAACAAATAAATCACCACAACCCGCCCCTTAACCACTTTATACTCATTATATGTACAAGCCTCTAATCTATGACAATAGCACGTTTATTGACTGACTGTAAGTGAAATAGTTGATTCTTCGCAAATACAAAAAACCGGGCATAAACCGCCCGGTACATATACACTAGAAACAAACTGCGAACCAGTGAAAGTTTAGAAAAATGAGGCTTCCTCCCATTCTGATTAATGATAAGTGCTACTACATCGCTGCGGAAAAATACTCCCTTTCACCCAACTGCATAGAAAATACTTCAGCCTCCACACAAGAAAAAGACGCTTCTGCACAATGATATATATTCTTTATTTAAAAAAGAGGACAGTGGCTCTGTCCTCTTGATTGATATTATTGATATTTTTTGAATGCGAGTGTGACGTTATGACCACCGAAGCCTAGTGAGTTACTGATTGCGATATTGGTACCTTGATCAATTGCTTCATTTGGTACGTAGTTGAGATCACATACTTCGTCTGGAGTTTCATAGTTGATCGTTGGTGGTAAAATACCATCCTGAATTGCTTTGATACATGCGATCGACTCAATGGCACCAGCTGCTCCTAATAAATGTCCTGTCATTGATTTCGTTGAGGAAATATTCATCTTATAAGCATGGTCTTTGAAAACTGTTTTAATCGCTTGTGTTTCATAGGAATCATTGTACTCGGTACTCGTCCCATGTGCATTTACATAATCTACATCTTCTGGAGATAGTTCAGCAGTATCAAGTGCTTGCTGCATTGCACGTGCTGCTCCTTCTCCTTCTGGTGCTGGAGACGTAATATGATAAGCATCTCCTGACGCTCCATATCCAACAATTTCAGCATAAATCGTAGCACCACGTTTTTGAGCGGATTCTAATGATTCTAGGATTAAAATGCCTGCGCCTTCCCCCATAACAAATCCATCACGGTTTTTATCGAAAGGTCTACTAGCTATGTTTGGTTCATCATTAAAAGACAATGCTTTTGCTGACGAGAAACCTGCAAAAGCCATAGGTGTTAATGGTGCCTCTGCTCCACCTGTAATCATGTAATCAGCATCTCCACGTTCGATTACTTTATAAGCATCTCCGATTGAGTTTGCCCCTGATGCACAGGCAGTTACAGAACAGTTATTAATCCCTTTAGCACCTAGTTGAATCGATACCTGACCAGCTGCCATATCCGGAATTAGCATCGGTACGAAAAACGGACTAACACGACGATATCCTTTATCCATAAATTTTCTAAATTGTTGATCATATGTCGCCATACCACCAATACCAGAGCCAATCCATACTCCAACACGACTTGCAATTTCATCCGTTATGTCAAGGTTGGCGTCTTCTACCGCCATTTTAGCAGCACCTACTGCGTATTGTGTAAATAAATCCATTCGTTTACTTTCTTTTTTCTCCATGTATTCTGTTGGATCCCAATCTTTTACTTCCGCAGCCACTTTAGCAGGAAAATCGTCTTTATTGACCTTTGTCACATAGTCGATTCCTGAAGTACCAGATTTTAGATGATCCCAAAATTGAGCGATAGTATTTCCCAACGGTGTCACGGCGCCCATACCAGTAATAACCACTCGATTTTTACTCATATCGATTCCTCCCTTTTTTCTATTTTCCCCATTTTAATGCAACAGCGCCCCAGGTTAAGCCTCCACCGAAACCAACCAAGACAACTAAATTATTTTCCTGTATTTTACCGTTTTTTACTCCTTCAGATAAAGCAATAGGTATTGATGCTGCAGACGTATTACCATATTTATTAACGTTAACAGCCATGCGATCTTCTCCAATACCTAATCGCTGTCTAGCAGCTTCCATAATACGAATATTTGCTTGATGTGGAATTAAATAATCAACATCTTCTTTATCATAACCCGCTTTTTCCACGACATGAACTGATGATTCCGGCATTTGTCGTACAGCAAACTTAAATACTTCTCTTCCATTCATATAAATATAATCATCGTTTTGTGCTAAATGCTGTCCACCGCTGCCATCTGCACCTAACTCGAAGGATAGTACCCCTTTATCTTCACTTACAGGTCCCATTACTGCTGCACCTGCACCGTCACCGAATAGGACACATGTATTACGATCAGTCCAATCAGTGATTTTTGATAGTTTCTCAGCACCTACTATTAAGATATGCTTATATGCTCCTGTTTCGATAAATTGCTTTGCGGTGATCACACCATACATGAAACCTGCACATGCCGCACTAATATCCATTGCTGCAGCCTTCTTTGCGCCTAATTGATCTTGCAATTTGCAAGATACTGTTGGAAAAGGTTGATCTGGTGTAACTGTTGCGATAAGAATTAAATCCAGATCTTCTCCTCCAATTCCTGCTTCTTCTAACGCTTGTTCTGCTGCTTTATATGCTAAATCAGACGTATCTTCTTTGTCATGAGCAATTCTTCGCTCTTCAATTCCTGTTCTTGTACGAATCCATTCGTCACTTGTTTCAACAATTTGTTCCATATCTTTGTTTGTTAACACTTTTTCTGGCACGTAATGTCCTGTGCCTATGATGCCTGCTTGCATGTTTATCCTTCCTCTCAAAGGAATTATTATCAATTATTAAGACTTGGTACTAATTTTATAGCATGCGCTCATTTTTTTCAAGTTTATTTAAAGTCTGTCCACCCAAAGGAAAAATACTCGCTCCCTATGATAATAGAATATATAGCTTGATCCATCCATTTTTATATACTTTTAAAAAAGAAATGAACCCAAACATTCTAGTGGATTTTCCCATAAGATACTTTAGGAGGGATAGATATGGAAAAGCAAAATCGATTTGATGAGTTAATGTTGGGTAAGAAGCAAGAGGCAGAGCCGGAAGAAACAGAAGAAAAAGCCGAGAATTCATTTGATTTATTTCAAACAGTAGAATTATTAAATGACACCTATCAGAAATTATCTCCGCTTAAAAATATTTTTAAAAACATAAAAAAATAGCTGTCATTTTATACGACAGCTATTTTTTAGTTTGATGAGGTAATAAACCTGTTTCCTTATACTCTTCAACCAGTTCATTCAGATGATCAGTAAAATTCTCTGATAAATGCTCACTATACGGTCCCATTGTAATAACATCTTCTGCAAAACCGAAGTTGTAAATTCCGCCTTCTAGTTCCCCTTCTTGCAATTGCTCAATTGCATACACATATAATTTATCTATATGTTGGACCGTACTTGTTAATACAGACTGTCCACCAATAGTTTGCTGATCATTAACATACCCAATCGAATAGATACCTTCATTCATAGCAGACTCAATAATCGGAACACTATAAGCATCGCCAGCTGGATAAATGACATCCATATTTTGATCGAGCATTTTTTGATAATACTCCACTGCCAGATCCTTTTCATCCCAATCGTAAACATACTGTATATCAATGTCCACCTCATCATTTTGATAGAGAACGCCCTCATTAAAACCCTCTACCTCTGGCTGCCATTCATAGGCGGCAATGATACCTACATGATTTGTTTCGGTCATTTTACCTGCTACCATCCCTGCAAAAAATCCCATTGCTAACGAGTTAAAATTTAAACTAATTAAATTATCAGCTGAATAGCCACCATTTACATATATAAATTGGATATCAGGATAAGAAGATTGAAGCTGATTAAAAAAATCACCAAAGCTACTGCTATGGCCGATAATAACCTGTACTCCTTCATTTGCAAATTTCTCAACGGCCATATTTACTTGCTGTTGCGTCTGGACTCCTTCACGGAAATAAATATCCATATTAAATTCCTCTTGTATTTCCAGTAATCCCTTATATCCTTTATTGCCCCAATTTTGATCATGGATCGTGTTTTCAATTAACATCCCAACACGTTCTATTTTTTCACCACTTGCGTTGTAGTTACAGGCGGATAATACGGGAATAATTATTATAAAAGTAAAAATGAGCAAGATAATATATTTTTTCAATATCCGCACTCCTTAAAGAATGGCATAGACGAACAGACTTCCTTAGGACTATTTTATCGTTAACTTGTCATTCCGTAAACTAAGAAAACATTACAAATAGATTACAATTGTGCAGAAACCCTCACAAATTAGGATTCACAAAACGATCACAAATTTTCTTTTGCACAAGATTTTTGTTTATTTTATAAATAAAATTTGATAAACTATATATGTTGAAAAAAGTATACATAATTCATAATAAATTGTATGGCAGACATAATAGATAGAGAGGTGAAACGATGAAATATTTCGCAACTATTTTTTGGGCAATCATTATATTAACCGTTGTATCATACGTATTAACAAGTATGGGTGGTCAAGATTTTAATTTTGCTTCTGCGATTTCCATTGCAGCTATTTTTAGTATCGGTGCAATCATTCTAGGTGATGGCATCTTAAAAGAAGAAGGAGAATAACATAGAAGAAATCACTTCCGTTTTAACCGATAACCCTTGTCAACAAAAAGTGACAGGGGTTATCTTTATGGAAGACAGATTAGGGGGGATACATAAAATGGGAGATATATTGACATTAATCAAATATTTGTTTCTCGGATTAGTACAAGGTTTCACAGAGCCAATTCCCATTTCATCTAGTGGGCACTTATTATTATTACAGGATATATTCAATGTAGGAATTGAAAACTTATCGTTTGAAGTTTTAGTCAATTTTGGTTCCTTAATCGCTGTACTAATGATTTACTGGAAGGATATTGTCCATATAGCTAAAAACGGGATTAACTACATCATTACCAAAGATAAAACCTATCATAATGATTTTATGTTTATCATTTATCTGGTTGTCGCCACTATCCCTGCGGCAGTAATCGGATTGCTGTTTGAAGACTATATTGAAGCAACCTTTGTCGGCAGAGCAAAAATGGTTGGGATTACTTTGATTGTTACCGGTATTGCCCTATGGATTATTCGAAACTTACGTGGAAACAAAAATGATGGTGCTTTGACAATGAAAGATGCGATTATCGTAGGGTTGGCTCAATCTGTTGCTTTATTACCTGGGATTAGCCGTTCTGGTGCAACCATTGTAGCTGCAATGTTATTAGGAATGAAACAGGAAACAGCTTTACGTTTTTCATTCTTGCTATTTATACCTGTAAGTGTTGGTACCATGATATTGTCTGTTGATGAAGTGGTGAATGATCCAAATTTTAATACACTTTGGATTCCATATATGATTGCCTTTATCGCAGCCATCATCGCTACTTATTATTCCTTACGCTGGTTTATGAATGTTATGGTTAAAGGTAATTTGAAATATTTCGCCTTCTATTGCTTTATTGTAGGTATTATTGCCTTTATCCTTCTATAATAAGTGACACACGATAAAAGCAGCAATCTAAAAAAGCGCCTTACTAGAAGGGCGCTTTTTTCTTATTAATCCGGAATACCAAGTGCGATTTTTGCATATCTTGACATACGTTCTTTTGACCATGGCGGATTCCAAACGATATTCACTTCAGTATCCTTTACATTCGGAATGTCTTCCATTACACGTTTTACATCTTGTTCAATGTGACCGGCAAGAGGACATCCCATCGCAGTAAGTGTCATTGTGACAGTAGCAATACCTTCATCATCCAGTTCTACACCATACACAAGACCTAAATTAACGATATCTATACCTAGCTCTGGGTCAATCACATTTTCCAATGCTCCCATTAAATTCTCTTCTAATGCTTGATCCATCTCTATCCCTCCTTCAAAACTCTTCTATTTATTATAAAACAAATCAGATACTTTTTAAATGATTTTAATCATCATAATTGATATTCTAACCATTTTACAAATTCTAAAATCGCAAAGCGACTAACTTTATGTCCGCGACCCATTTCTTTTAAGAAACGGATATTTTCAGGATTTTTATAGTGTTCAATCGCTTCTTCATAAAAACTATATGCATGATCAAACGGAACCACACTATCCTCTTCCCCATGCCAGAAGAATAACGGTCTGCCAAATAATTTTTCGATTTGGAACGATAAATCAATTTCTTTTAATTCATTTATTAATAAGTTAAGTTGATCATCAGAAATTGGAAGTTCTTGTTGTTGGGCTTTCATATAGCCAATTAATTGCTCTGCATATGCGGTAATTTTCGGAGAGCCCATTAACACACCGGCTGTCTTGACCCATGAAAATTGTGTTAAAGCAGCAGCAGTCGTGATTCCTCCCATGCTTGTACCTGCTAATCCAAAACGATTTCCTTCCAGTAATTGCTTAGCAACTAATTCTTGATAAATGCTTTCAATATCATCCAAATTTTCCTTAACAATATCGAAAAAACGTAGCTCTCTATCCACATCTGAAATTTCGGTTGCTCTGTCACCATGTAACATGGAATCAGGTAATAGTACACGGTATCCTTTTTCTGCTAATAAGTAAGCTAATGGTAAGTTATGCTCTTTGGCACTTGTAAAGCCATGTATGTACGTTAACGTTGGTAATGGTTTCTCTTTATTTTCTTGGTCTACGACGTGTAATAGTGGAATTTCGTTCCAGTATTCTTTATTTATTGCTATCATCAGTATATTCCTTTCTCGTATCTTTTCTCACTTTCATGATATAACTTCTTAATCGAACATGCAAAATAAAGAAATGAAAATATACAAGAACTTTACACCTTAAAGAAAGATCTATAAAATATAATTACAATAGTGAGGTGAATGTATGCAAACAAATAAACACTTAATTGCATTAGATTTAGACGGAACGCTCTTAACTGATCAAAAGAAAATTAGTCCTTTTACAAAATCGGTGGTACAACAAGTAATCGAAGAAGGTCATATTGTTGTGATCGCCACAGGCCGACCACATCGTGCCAGTATTATGTATTATCATGAACTTGGTTTGCAGACTCCGATGGTTAACTTTAACGGTGCATTTATCCATCATCCAACCGATCATAAATGGGATGTATTACACACACCACTTCCAAATCGAACTGCAAAAAAAATCATTCAAACCTGTTATGATTTTCAAGTTGATAATATTTTTGCTGAAATTCGAGACAAAATGTATTTAGATCAATTTGATCAAAGAATTATTGATATGTTTTCAGAACCAAATCAACAGGATTTAATTACTATCGGTAGCTTAAAAAACCACTTAAAAGAAGACCCCACATCGTTATTAATACATCCTAAGGACGAACATTTAGATGAATTACGTCAATACTTAGATGATAAACATGCATCCATTATTGAGCACAGAAAATGGGGTGTACCTTGGAATATAATTGAAATTGTACGAAAAGGTATAAATAAGGCTGTTGGTTTGAAAAAAATCGCACACTATTTTCACATTCCAAACAATAATATTATCGCTTTTGGCGATGAAGATAACGACCTCGAAATGATTGATTACGCGGGTGTTGGTGTTGCGATGGGAAATGGTATTCATGAGTTAAAACAAATTGCTAATTATCAAGCAAAAACTAACGAAGAGGACGGAATTGGCAATTTCCTTATTGACTATTTGAAACTGGAAGTAAACGTTAAGGTTGGCAAAGATCTATCTGAATAGAAATGCGTGATTAATCCATAATAAGCATGAACATCAAATTGGTGTTCATGCTTTTTCCTTAAGATCTGTTTCGGTGGTGGTTTATCATAAAGCAACAAGGAAAGCTTCTAGTTGTTTTCGTACCACCATTCAAAAAGGATCATGATGGTAATCCAGTTGATAAGCCTAGTGATTCAATAGACAGGAGGATTTATTATTATGCAAAACCAATTGTTTCAGCAAGCAAGAAATGCCGTCAATAGCTTAATGAATCGCGCGAACGGGAACTTTAATGAGCAGGATAAGCAAGCAGCTCAAAATGCGATTCAGTCTGCCTATACAAATGCAACAGCAGAAGAACAACAAGAACTTCGCAATTTAGAGAACCAATTAAAGCAACAGAACGAATTAAAGTAAGCTCCTCTGTTTAAAGAAGGTATACGATCCATGTATACCTTCTTTTCTTATTCCATTTATAATTTCCGTTCGAAATTTGTATATTCTTTAATTCCTTTCATAATCATCTACATTTTGTTATCATTATGATAAAGTACGATTTATAGGAGGAAAGACTATGAGTATTCATGTAGAAGCAACACCAAATCCAAATGCAATGAAATTCACTAGCGACAAAATGATTTTTGATGGCAACAGTAGCATTTCTGTTATGCCAGGTCAAACGAGCGAACATGATATTTTAAATAAACTAATGGAGCTAGATGAAGTTGATAATGTATTTGGCTTCCAACACTTTATCACTGTCAACAAAAAAATGAACGTCGAATGGGACGAGCTCACCGGTAAAGTAGAAGAAGTTATTAGTGAGTATGGGTATTAAACAAACCTGAAACTAAATTAGAGATAATGTGATTATAATCAACAAACCTCGGCTTATTTTGCCTGGATTTGTTGATTATTTTAATTTATACAACAAATCTTTGGTACGTTTACTCTGATTTGTTGTTTAAATCATTAGGGGGATATCTGATCGTTTACTTTGCTCACATACGTTTATTAGGTTGAGATAATACCCGCTTCGGCTTGTCCATTTCGCTTTCCGGGTGGCATGCTCGTCAGCTAACTTTTCAAAGAAGATCACTTTACAAAGTGGATCTTCCGATCACGCTGATCACCCAGGAGTCGAAATGGCCGCCTACGCTAAATAATGCTCGACATTGCGTGTAAGTAGTGATGACGACTGCAATTCTATGTTTTAAGAAAACTCGACATGTTCCGTGTACCTAACCTTGTAGCATCACTATCTAGCGAAGGCCGGACGCTTCTACTCCAGTGGGAACTGTTTTACTCGAAGATCCACTTTTCCAAGCGGTTCTTGCTTGGAAAAGTTAGCTGAGAGGAAAACCCCACGGAAAGGGAAGTGGCCAGCCGTAGCGATTGCCTTGCACACAAGAACTCCATAACCATTCAACAAAATCTTTGTTTATTTCACCTTTTAATAGGAATTGGTTACCAAAACGTTGTAATATCAACGCTTTTATACTTTCCTTGCTTATAAAAAAAGAGAAGGTCAGTTCAGTGACCTTCTCTTTTTCCTATGGTGTTACTTCTAATTGTACTGGCATTTGTTCAGATCGCTCTTCTGTATACAGTAACATAACAACTGCTCCATTTTGTGGTAACAAGTCCTCTGCAATCGATACATTTATCTCAAATTCCTGCCATCCATCACCTTCAACAGGAATTTCAGTCTGTTCGATTAAGTAATTATGGCCATCCTCTACCTCGTAATAAGTTACACCTACACTGGTATCGACCTCACCTGTAACGATATATTCACCATTTTTCCCTTCAGATTCAACTGAACGAAACGGTCCTTCTGTACTGTTATCAGATTCCATTTCTTCTAACGTGATTGTAATTGTTTGTTGCAATGGCTCACCATCAATTTCCTGTCCATTTATCTCAGCTGGTATGAGGGTCATTTCCACTTCATACTCTCCAGGCTCCAATGGTTCTGAGCTTTCCCAAGATTCTGTCCAATTTTTGGCTTCACCAGGTGCTAACGATTCTTCTGCTAAAGCTTGGGTAAACATTTTTCCATCAGAATATTGATAAATTAATTCATCTTCTTGAAACAACTTAATTTCAAATTGCTGACTGGAAGTAAACATAAAATCAACGGTATCCTCGTTTTGGTTGATCAACTGAAATGTAAAATCAATACTTGTCCCCTGTTGTTCTGCAGCAACCTGTAAATCTAAATTTTCCATAATAGCTGAAAGATCCTCCGTTTCAGATGATTCTTCCTCTGTTGAATCGACAGGAGTATCTTCTGGTTCAGAACCTGTCGTTTCTTCCTGATTAACATCAGCTGTTCCACAAGCCATTAACAAAAACATCAATATAATAGATATGAGAGAGAAATACTTTTTCATATTTCTACTACCTCCTTTAAAAGATTAGACGTCAGATGCGAAAAAAGGTTTCAATCATTTCTTCTAAAGAATCCATATACACCTGCCGTCTGAATGACATTAGTAAAGGCATTCTCGTCTACTTCATGGATAATTCGTTCTAAATCATATAACTCGTATCTGGTTATAACTAAATATAACATATACTTATCCTCTTTTGTATAAGCACCTTTAACCGGCAATATTGTAATTCCACGGATCATCGTGTCATGAATTGCCTTTTGCAGTTCTTCTGTTTTTTTGGTTACAATCATGGCTGTTACTTTTTCGTGACGAGTATGTATACCATCGATAACACGAGTTGTTACATATAATCCTACTAAAGTATAAAGTGCGTTCTCCGGTTCATTTAAAATACCCGCTATCACAATAATCATCCCATTAATTGCCATTAAATAACTACCAATAGGCTTGTCCTTCATCCGAGATAAAACCATTGCGATAATATCAGATCCACCAGTGGAAGCACCCCATTTCAAGGTAATCCCCACACCGATACCAGCAATAACTCCACCAAATACCGCATTAAGCAAAATATCATTAGATAAATTAACTATTGGCAAGACTTCCAGAAAAAAAGATGTAGCAATAACGGAAAGGAAACTGTAGATCGTAAATCCTCTTCCTACCATTAACCAACCAACAATAGCTACTGGTATATTTAAAATAAATAGAATAATACCGGTACTTGCAATATCTATTCCTAAGTAATCAGAAAAAACAGTAGCTAATATTTGTGAAATACCAGTAAAGCCACTAGCATATACATTAGCACCGATTAAGAAAAAATTAAGTCCAATTGCGTTGAGTATCGCACCTATTATCACAATGGCTATTCGTTTTGCTTCCATAAAAAACATGCCGCTCATCCCTCCTATTAACGGAACCCACATGATTCCATACCCTTTTATTTGATTAATTAATCTGTTTTGCACAAGAATAAACTATACTAGAATCTACCCTGGAAACCAAGTATTTTCAGGTAAAAATATTGTAAATTTGTTTTGACGTAGCTGTCCGTTAGGCTTACACTTATAATAAGCTAAAACTCAATCATCATACATGATCAAAAGGAAAAAAGGAGGGGTTACATTGACTGTAAAAATACTTGCAGATTCTGCTTGTGATCTTTCATCTGAAGATTTACAACAATTTAATATCGAAGCGTTGCCGCTGACAGTCCAATTAGATGGTGAAGATTATGAAGATGGTGTTTCAATTTCATCTAAAAAAGTATACGATGCAATGCGAGAAGGCAAATCTCCCAAAACCGCACAAGTCAGTCAACAAGTTTTCAAAGATACTTTCGAAAAACACGCCAAGGCAGGAAACCAGGTCTTATATTTAACTTTATCATCCGAACTGTCTGGTACATATCAAGGTGCAAAATTAATGGAACAAGAAGTGAAAGATACGTATCCTGATTTTGAATTACACGTTGTCGATACAAAGTGTGCGTCATTAGGCTATGGACTTGTTGTTCTTAGAGCTGCTGAGTTAGCTAAAAAAGGAGCAAACTTAGATGAAATACTCGAAGTGAGTAAGCATCGCTATGAACATATGGAACATATTTTCACCGTTGATGACTTAGAATATCTGTACCGTGGAGGCAGAGTCAGTAAAACAGCAGCTTTTGTCGGTACATTATTAAAAGTAAAACCTTTGTTACACATGGAAGATGGAAAGCTAATACCATTAGAAAAGGTCCGAGGTTCCAAAAAAGTGTATAAACGCATGATAGAAGTGATGGAAGAACGTGGTAAAGATCTCGAAAACCAATTAGTGGCGATCAGCCATGGCGATGCACTTGATACAGCAGAACATATCGCAAGCATGATCCGCGAAAAATGGAATGTCAAAGATATTAAAATTAACATGGTCGGTTCTTCTATCGGTGCCCATTCCGGACCAGGTACAATCGCTCTATTTTTCTTAAATGATACACCAAAATAAAAAATACTGTTAATTTTTACTGGACATGTTTAAAAATCCCTACTTCAAATCGAAGCAGGGATTTTTCACGTATGTAGTTCTCTATTTTTGCCATACTAGGAGAAAAAGTGTTTAGGAGTGTATTTAATGTCAACCAATCAGAAGAAAGAAGTTTTACCTAAGCAGCATCAAGATCGACAACCTGGTTTTGAATATAAGATGACTCCCCTTCCTGTAAGCTCAAATGAAAATTATCAAGGAAGTAATAAATTAAAAGGTAAAGTTGCAATCATTTCTGGTGGTGATAGTGGCATTGGCCGTTCTGTTGCGATTCATTTCGCAAAAGAAGGAGCAGATGTTGCCATTATCTATTTTGATGAAGATCAAGATGCCAATGATACGAAAAAAATGGTCGAACAAGAAGGTAGCGCATGTAGCTTATTCCGTGGGGATATCTCTCATAGCGACTTTAGTAAGGATGTCGTCAAAAAAGTGATCGAGGAACACGGTAAAATAGATATTGTAGTGAATAATGCTGCAGTTCAATACCCGCAACAGGATTTTCTCCATATTACAGATGATCAATTAGAAAAAACTTTTCGAGTGAACATTTTTGGCTATTTTTATTTAACCAGAGCGGCACTCCCTCATTTAAAACAAGGATGTGCAATCATTAATACCTCCTCCATTACCGCTTTTCAAGGTAATGAAACGTTAATTGATTACTCCAGTACCAAGGGAGCGATTACGACATTCACGAAATCACTAGCAAAATCTCTCGTCTCACAAGGCATTCGCGTGAATAGTATAGCACCTGGACCAATCTGGACACCTCTAATTCCTGCAACCTTCGACGAGAATCAAGTGGCAACCTTTGGATCGGATTCTGAAATGGGTCGACCAGGTGAATCATCTGAAGTTGCACCAGCATATGTCTATCTAGCAAGTAATGATGCAAGCTATATAACAGGTCAGACGATTCATGTTAATGGTGGGCAAATTATTTAAAACTGTTAATCGACTTTAACACAAACTTATTTTATTTTAGAATAAAAAACGCATAATCTGTTGGTACACCTCGTTCACCTTGTTGATGAAGCATCGCTGATATATTTCCACGATGATATGTTCCATGGTTAACGACATGATGAACTAAATCAACAAGTGTGAACTCACAAAGCCCAAATTGAGGATGCTCAGCAGAAATGATGTACTCGGGATTACTCTGATTACTAAGAAAGTTGTAATACTCGGTTGAAAGTTCTTCATACAACGCTTCTAGATTATCTATCGAAGTCCCTGCAGCTTTGGATTTTCGATGCTCAACTTTTTTAATTGTGTCATCAAAGCTGCTTTCTTTCATGGTCTCCAGCCAAATGATATCTGCGGCATAAAGGTGAATCAGTACTTCTGAGATGGAAGAAAAAACACTTTTAACCGTCCCGTTAAAAAATCCGTCAGGTAACTGCTTTAAGTGCTGGAACACTTGATTGTTCGCCCAAACATGGTAATCGTACATTTTTATCATTTGATTATTTGTCATGAGACCACTCCTTGTTTTGAGGAAATTCAATTAATGCATTTACTAAAATATTCGACGACTTTTTCCATATTCCTGCTCTAAGGGCATCTTCCTCTAAGATTAAATAATCGTTCCTTTAAATTTCTCCGGTTTTTTTACATAACTTTCAATTATATAACCGCAATCCGTACAAAGAATATATTCCATTTCTGAACCGAGACTCATTTTGTTTACAGGTTGCATTACTGCATATCCACTATGCTTACCAAGTCCCAATTCCGTTTCACCACATTTTGGGCACTCTTTTACTCCTTTATAATACATATAAGAACAACTCCCATCCTTTATAGTAGATTTACGAATCAAGTGTATCCAAGTTTCATTATTTTTTCATAAATTATTAAAGATTTAACCGTTTCCTTTTTCCACTATTTAGTGTAAAGTATATTCTCAAGATACAAATTAAAGTGAAAGAAGGAACTAGATGAATCAGACAGAGACGAAAAAATTAAGTTTATTTGCCTTAACATGGCCAATTTTCATTGAAATTTTGTTACATATGCTAATGGGTAATGCAGATACGTTGATGTTAAGTCAGTACTCCGATCATTCGGTTGCTGCAGTTGGTGTATCCAATCAAATATTATCTGTTGTGATTGTTATGTTTGGCTTTGTTGCTGCTGGGGCATCGATACTTGTTGCGCAAAATCTCGGGGCAGACCAGCCAAAAACAGCAGGAAAGATTGCCGTAACATCGATTAGTTTAAATTTATGGTTTTCATTAGGATTAAGTATTATTTTGTTTGCTTTCAGTGACTTTATTTTAGGTCTGATGGACTTGCCTGCAGAACTAATGAATGAAGCCTCTACTTATATGAACATCGTTGGCGGTTTTATCTTTGTTCAAGCATTGATTATGACAGTTTCGGCTATTTTACGAAGCTATGGTTTTACGAAAGATACCATGTTTGTCACGATTGGGATGAATATTTTAAATGTGATTGGTAACTATTTTGTTATTTTCGGTCCATTTGGTTTTCCAGTACTTGGTGTCGAAGGGGTTGCCTATGTCACGATGCTTAGTCGTTTTATCGGATTTATTATCTTATTATTTATCTTGGCATGGCGCAGTGAACGACAGCTTCCATTCTCATCCTTTTTCCGTTATGAAAAGAGGCACGTCAAAGACTTATTACAAATTGGCATACCTTCTGCAGGAGAACAGTTATCATATAATGCGAGTCAGATGGCGATCACCTATTTCATTGCACAGATGGGAACGGTTGCTATTACAACAAAAGTATATGTGCAAAATTTAATGATGTTTATTCTCCTGTTCTCCATCGCTATTGGTCAGGGTACACAAATTCTGATCGGTCACATGATAGGTGCAGGAGATGTCGAAAACGCATATAAACGTTGTATCAAAAGCTTAAAAATAGCGATTGTGATCGGTACCTTAATGGCAATTTTTTTCTATAGTTTCAGTTCGACATTACTTGGCATTTTCACTAATGAAGAAACTATTATTGAAAAAGGTATGTTCCTTTTACTCGTAACGATCATTCTTGAACCAGGTCGGGCGTTTAACCTTGTTGTCATTAACTCGTTAAGAGCTACTGGAGATGTTAAGTTTCCCGTGGTAATTGGAATTGCCTCGATGTGGGGTGTCAGTGTTACTTTAGCATGGTTCTTTGGTATCTTCTTAGAATTAGGGTTGATAGGCGTTTGGATTGCCTTTATTGCTGATGAATGGCTAAGAGGAGTGTTAATGCTGGGTAGATGGCGATCTCGAGTTTGGGTTAAGAAAGCATTTGTCAAAAAAGAACCAGAAGCCGCAACGGATGGATAAGTCAAATAGCATACCAGTACACTTAGTTACTGGTATGCTTATTTTCTATAGATATGAGTTATTTAGTACTTTCTTTTCGGAAACAAGACTGCTATTTTTCATTAACTTCTAATGCTTGTTTCGCCATTTGTACATATTCTTCCATGCCAGAAACTAGGGCAAATTCAGCGATAGCTACTGGGTATGCAGCACTCAGTTCAATAATATGCTCTTTCATCAAGGGCCAGCTATATCCTCCCGCTTCCTTGTAAGCATCGATCAGAGATACAAGACCATCTTCACCAAAAAGTTGATAGTATCCCACAAAGTCATTGGATATATCTGTTACCTTCACTTCTGTCCAATCAATTATTCCTGTTACGTTGGCATTCTTATCAATTAACAGGTGACCTGCATGAATATCTCCGTGAATTAATCCTGTTTGTTTTGGCCACATTTCATCATTATTTACCCATGCTTGCCACCGATTCCATAAAGCTTCTCCCCCACCGAATTTTTCCTTGACAGCTTCCATTCTCTCGATCATCGATTGTCTCGCATCTTTTGGACTGTGTACAGTCAAGTCTGCTTTTGCTGCTATCTCTGGTGGAATACGATGAAGGTCTGCCAGCGCAATTGCTAACGTATGATAAAAATTGGCTGGTACATCGTTAATATCAATTTCCCAAACATAGTTTTGAATGTCATGATCGATTGTTCCTGCTGGTATTCCATTTAATTTCTTATACGCAATTAGATCCTCTGCATATATCGACCAATTTGGAGCCTGAAAAGTAGATACCTGTTCGTTGACTACATCTAAAGCTTTTTTCTCTACTTTCGTTCGTGGCATCACATCCGGTCTTCTTGGGATACGTAACGTCCACTCACTTCCTTCTTGATCTTTTGCAAAGACAACCTGAAAATCTAACCCTGACTCATTATATTGTAAGGTATCTTCTTGTAATTGAAGATCATGTTTCCTGGTTATATTCATCACATCTTTTATTGTTTTACTCACTTAACATCACATCCTCATTATTTTTTTCAATAAAAAAACACAGGTCTACTACCCTGTGCTGAATAATCGGATTATCGCTATTGTGAGTTATAAAATCATCCATAAAAACATAACAAGCAAACCATTTACTAATCAAAGGTTCCCTGTTTACTCGTTACGAATCATACATTCAATTATTTGAATATATAATTTATAGTTTTATGATGATTACTTAAAAATAGGCAAAACTATCCGATTACTCTACACACAAGTAGAGCCCTTTAAACACTTTAGAATTAGTAGCATAAAGATTAAAATCGGATTCTAATATAGCAGATACCCATTTTTAAGCAACCCTCCGTTCCTTTAAGTTATTAAAATCATAGCAGAAGCGACGATGTGTTGCAATATTTACACCAATATTTAGAAGAATTTATTTCTAGAGGGTGGCTGTTTCAAATTTTTCAGAACAACTTCAATCCTTGATTCATACAATTGAAATTTTTACAAACAGGAAAACCAGTTAATCCATATGAAGAATAACTGGTTTCATTTTAAGCTCTCGCCACTTTACTAGCTTGAAAGAGCCTTTTATACCAAATTTTTGCATTACATTTGAGGCATGATATAAATTCGAACTGACCAATTAGTGAATATCTTATATACTAAATTATCATGTATTTAAATATATTCAAAAAATTTACATATTAAAGCCAATAATTATCTAAACTAATTTAATTTTTTTCCGTTGTCTCTGATCTAAACAATTGAAAAATTGTTTTTTTATTAGATAGTTTATATTTTCTAATATCCTTTTCACTATCGCAACATATATAAATATAACCATTTGGAGATTTAAAAACCATTTTAACATTCTCAACTTCATTCACAAACTCATGTAAAATCAGATTTTCCTCATCTACTCTTGCTTTATCAGCTACAATTTTTCTAACTTTTTTAAATTTACGTTTCTCTATAACATTCGAAAGAAAACCTTTGTGACTAAAATAATCAATATTTGTGGTAATAATTGATTTTACAACATCCCAGCTAACTCCTGAAGCGACAGTATTAGCTATAAACAAAATAATATCACTTTCTCCCCCACCCGCTCCTACTTCAGTTTGATTAGTGAATTTTGATTCAATTTTATAGTTTATATTTTCTTTATCAAAGGCTTGTTTCAAATTAATATAATTTAGTGTAGATATCCCAGGTTGGTTAATTGAAATAAGATAGCCATCAAGATCAGTCGAGGTGAATTTTTGATTTTCAATAATAGACTTTGAATTCTCTTCTACATATTTACTACACTCATTTAATACAGTTTTTTGTACAGCGAAATCCTCTGTTAATAATTCTGGATTTGTAAATATTAGGGTTATTTCTATATAAATTATATTTTCATTTAAATGTATATCAAAAGAGGCCCAATCCCCCTTTTTTAAAAAAATTTTTGTAAAAAAATCCTCAATTTCATCTTCAATACGATTATCAGATGTAAAGTCAAAATTCGCGAGTTCTTTTGTGGATTCATTTAGATCTTCTGAAGTAAAGTCAACTATTTCTTCGATTACTTTTAATTGTACCTTTTTCATAGTTATCTCCTCTTTAACTTTAATTAGATTTTTATCTTTTTTATATAAGCATGATGTTAGTCTAAAAATTGGACACGGTAAATGGGGAGGAATTGAAGTATAATGAAACTAAACTAACCATTTTACAGGAGTGTCCAAAGAATGAGAAAAACATACGATAAAGAATTCAAATTACAAGCAGTCCGCATGGTGAAGGAGGACGGCAAGAGAATTGCGGAAGTTGCACGGGAACTAGATTTAGCTGAACAAACGCTTCATAACTGGATTAAGAAATACAATAAAGGCAAAGAAACTGCTTTTGTTGGTAACGGGAACGTACAACCTGAGAAAAAGGTGGAAAAGGACCTACAAAAACAAATACGTGATCTAGAAGAGGAAAATGCTATCTTAAAAAAGGCTATGGGCATCTTCGCAAAAGACCAGAAGTAATCTGTGACTTCATTTACAAGCACCGACACGAATTTCGTGTAGCGAAGATGTGTGAAGTATTAGGTGTTTCCAAAAGTGGCTATTATGCTTGGCTTAACCGACCAAAAAGTGAACAGAAAAAGAGGCGAGAGCGCCTTACAGCACGTATTAAACGTATTTACTTAGAATCCAGAAAAATCTATGGCAGTCCTAAAATTACTAAGATATTGAACGGACAGGGTGTTAACGTATCTCAGAAGACGGTAACACGGATTATGAAAGAAAACAACATTCGATCCAAAACAGTGAAGAAATATAAAGCAACCACAAACTCAAAGCATCAGACATAGTATTAATACAACTACTGCTTTAACAGAAATTCCGATAAGTAAATCAAAAGCAGATTTTATATTAATTAATGGGAAAGCGGTAGTTTATGAAATCAAAACAGAATTAGATACTTTTGAACGTTTGAATTCACAAATAAATGACTATTTCAGAGCTTTTGATCATGTATGTGTTGTTACTTCTGAATCACAATATAAAAAAGCTGAAAAGAAGTTAAAAGACTCTAAAGTGGGGATATGTGTCTTGACAAAAAGAAATACAATAAGGACACGTAAAGAACCTATCATGTTATATCAGATCCTGGCGAAAAATTTGATGAAGTTTTAAAAAAATGATAGATTGGCAAAAAAATCAAAATATTGATACGTTAGGCATGAAAGAGTTTGTAAAACATTTTGAAAAAGGTACATATCCTGGTTTAGGTACTGTAAAGAATCTTTCAATTATGCATCACGTTGAATTAGTTAGCAAATTTCTCGAGGAGAAAACGCAATGATATGCTGCGAAAAATGCTTTAAGGATCCTGAAATAAAAGGTATTATTAAATGTTTAAAGCAAGAAGGGAATTGTGGAACTTGTCATAGAGTTAATGTTCAAATATACGACACTGAAAAAGGTAGTGATTTAGTAGAAAGCTTTATAAAATTACTAAGTATTTATACACCACGAGATAGTCTTCCTGATGATTTCCCCAAAGAAAGGTTAAGCCTTCTTAAAGATATTTCACATGATAAATGGAACATTTTCAACATAAGTAGCGAACAAATATATAATTAAATTATTAATATTTGCAATGAAAAATATGAAGAATCTCCCGAATTATTTAATGAACCTATAGGTATCTTAGAGATACATGATGAATATCACAACTCAGTCCTTAAAACTTATAAATGGGAAGACTTTGTTATAGAAATAAAAACAAAGAATCGTTTTCACACTAATTATATTATTACTAATGTTTTAGAGATTCTTTGTTCTTATCTGGAAAGACCTTTAAAAAAAGGTAGTAAATTTTTTAGAGCGAGAATTTCTGAAAATGGATATTCATATAAACAGATGGGAGCTCCTCCTGTTGGAAAAGCTTCAGCTGGCAGGGTGAACCCACTTGGTATCAGTTATCTGCGAATGTCAAGAAAATAGTAGGCCACTTCCTCCAAAATATAGGCACCTACACGGTTCTTACGAACCTAGCAGATGCCATTCAATCACTTTCCCTTTTTCGTCTGTATTAACCGAAAAGAGTCATCAACATTCATGTCTAGAATATGTGAACGAAAAGTAATTCGATCAATTAGAGATGCAACCATAATTTCATTTTCAAATAACTCGGTCCATTTAGAGAATTCAAGATTTGTTGTTACAATAATACTTGCACGTTCAGATCGTTCAGAAATGACTTGGAACAGCATTTCTGATTGGTGACGATTAAATGTCAGATAGGATAATTCATCTAAGATTAATAGATCAATTTTGGCCAAGCTCTTTTCTATTTTTGAAAGACTATTATATTGTTGGGCTTCCGCAAGTTCATTAGCGAGATTAGCAGCCGTATAAAATTTCACTTTATATCCTGCTTGACACGCCTTCATTCCAATTCCTATAGAGGTGTGGGTCTTCCCAGAACGTGGATTTCCAATCATTACAATGTTTTGTTTATTATTGATAAAGTCACAGCTTGCTAATTCCCACATAGTTGCACTGGAGACGTTTACCAAACGACTAAAATCAAACTCATCTAACGTTTTTGGATGAGGAAATTTAGCAGCTTTAATTTTTCTTTTTTGTTGGTTTTCTTGTCTTTAAGATACTTCCCTTTTCATCAATTCCATCAGAAAATGTTCATAGCTTTGTTCCTTATCCAACTGACGAATAATGTCCTCATATTCCACCAAAGAGGGAGTTCTTATCTGTTTAGCAAATAGTTTAATAGATTCTTTAGTTGGATTAATTTTACTTGAACTCATATGACAACTCCTTCTTTCATTAACTTGTCGTATTGGCTTAACTCTGGAGTTTTAACCTTCACTTCATCGTTAATTGGAATCGGTTCTACATGAGTAATTGGTACAAGTAGATGCTGTATTAAATCTAAGGAGAGGTCCTGAGAGTTGTTTCCCTATCCTTATCAGTTGAGTGGATACATTGCTTTTAACTGGTTTTGCATTAAAGGCACTACGTGGTCTATGTAATGTTCACGCGAGTATTTGGTTTCTCCACGTCCATAGCAGCGAGGGTAGTTTGCTATTTGTTTTAATTTATAGACAATAATAACTTTATTCCCAAACCCTTTTATACTAACGTCCTTATCAACATAATCCATTGGAACAGAGTAGTAATTATAGTCAAATTTAATCGTCGAGAAGCTGTCCACTTTATAGGTAGTACTCTTGCTTGTGTCAAATTGATAAGAAGGTAAAGCAGTAAATGCAATCTTTTCGTGACCTGCCATTTCTCCTACAAGTACGATCCCTTCGGGCAATTTTGTGTTTTCGATACTTCAAGCATCTTTCAAGGGAGGATTTTATTTAATTCATCAAGGCTGTCAACTTTAGGTATTGGCACCAGTACGTTTCGTCTTATCCAGCCAACAAATCCTTTTTCATGTCCAGCAGCAATATTACAGAATTCTGTTTTAAATACATAGTGTGCAGCTAATGTTTTGTAACGTTCTTGTACTTTAGCGTGCGTTCCAAATCCTTCTTTTACTGCGACCTAAGCGTTATCAAAGATTACTCTTGAAGGGGCAATGTTCAAATCCATTAACATTACCTTCCAAGAAGCTTTCCTCGTTTTGTCTGTGAAATCCTTTTACAAATATATCGACACTATAAACATTGCCGCATACAAAACAAATTGATTTTAACTTTTTTCCCACGAAGATACATCGTTGCTTCTCCCCAATCTATTTGTCCTGCTTCACCAGGTTCATAACTCAGAGGAACAAATACCTTCGCTCGTTTTTGTCGAAGAAATGCCACTACCTGTCGTATCGTAGATTCCCCACCTGTGAATCCATATTCATCGACTAAACGATCATAGATTCTACGATCAGTGTGTTTTTATTTATTAATGTTTTCCTGTATAGATGTTTTTTTCTTCATATCCTAGATAGTCGACGATCAATCTCTAGAGATTAAATATACAAAATTATAGTTATTTTCTCTATTATAGTTCTAATTCATCTAAAAATTCTCTAATCTCTAAATCAGAAGGCCTTTGTAAAATAGATAAAGGAATCTTTAAACCTTCCATTTTATTAAATCCTCCAAATTTAGTTACATTAGAAGGGAACAATTGATGATTTATTGAATTTATATAAATGTCATCCAGTGTAATGCCTTCATAACAAATCCATTGCGTTTTATCTTTAATAAGATCTTCTCTATGAAATTCGCTTTCCTTATACATATTAAAAATGGTTAATACGAATGAGAAAAATTGTGATTTGTCTACGGTAATTTGCTTTCTCGAATTGCCTATCCCAATACTAATTCCAGATCTTTGAGCGGTTGTACTACGATTATGCTTATTAATGTAATTCAATATTTTCTCAAAATTAGCATTGTCCAATGCATGATACCAGTAGTCTAACTTTATTTCAGACTTACCTACGATTTGAATAGGTACTAATTTGCAATTTAAATCAATTAGTGATTTGAGTCTATGGTGACCATCCAAAACAATCAGTCTGTTATTAAGGTTTAAACAATTAATAGGATTATTAATAAAACCGGTTTGCTGTATATCTTTCAGTATATTATTTATATTTTTTGTAACTTGTTCGTGGGGATATAAAGCTTCCGGTTTTACAAATTTTATATTATCAATGGAGTTAGTAATCTGATTCTTTTTTTGTATATAATTCATAACTTCTCCTTATATAAACAGTTAGATTTAATTAATTTTAAGAAAAAGCAAAATAGAGTTTGTTTATTACTACTCGTGCCTATTTGCTTATAGCTCTTGACCTACGTTAAGTTCTTTTGATTTTTTATAATAGTACTCTGCTAAGGCTATATCAAAAACAGCCATTCCCATGGGATTAAACATTACATTATTATTTTGATTGTAATCTTTAAACCCTTCCCTACAAACTATATCGGTGATCGTTTTAACCATATTTTCTTCAAGGCCTTTTTCTAGAGAGAATCTCTCAACATCCGTATCCTCCCTGCAAACTTCCTTCCAATTATCTACAATGATGGTATCTTTAACATACTCATAAACTTCGCTAGTATAATCCCTTAGAGATACATTTAATAAAAGTGCTCCTGCTTTTGGTTTTTCATTGATATATGGTTTATCTGAAACCGTACAAGTCATAACTATATCACTGTTTAAATAAGCCTCTTTCCAATTATTACAAACAATAAATCTATTATCCTTTTTAAGGTTTTCTTTATGAATTTCTTTTAAATCATAGATATAAATCTTCTTGATTTTATCACCAAGTAACGCTGTTACCATTTGATAATGTTGTTGCCCTATAGGACCCCAGCCAATAATACCAATGTTAAGATTAGTGTCATCTTTTTGTTTTAAATAATGCTTCATTATCAACCCGGAAACTGATGCTGTTCTAATAATACTTATTAAAGGAGTATTAATGATTGATTTTACTTCGCCTGTATCTGCATTATTAATTACGACTACACAATTTGCTCTTGGAATATTTTTTTTAATGTTATCTGGAAAACTCGCAATCCACTTAATTCCAGCAGAGTGAATATCTTGGCCTACGTATGCAGGCATAGCTATTATGCGGTTCTTCATATTGTTATACCTTAAATACGGTTTTACAGGTTGAGCATAATCATCCACATCTAATGCTTGTACTGCTGTTTCAATACAGCTAATAGTTTCATTCCAATTAGTGTCCATTTGTCTAAATTCATTATCAGATAAATATTTCATTTTAAGTCTCCTTCAGTTGGTTATAATAGTTTTATGGAAAAGTTATTGATTTACAGAAGTAATAATTTTGCTCATATATTCACTATACAAACTTTCAAAATATCGTTCCCCTCTATCTGCAAACAGGGTTACTACATTTGGCTTAAACCCAATTTTTTTGTTAAGAAAATATTTTTTCACCCCTGCAAATACTGACCCTGAAGATCCTCCAGCAAAAATATTATGTTTCCATAAAAGGTCTTTACACATTTCAACACTTTCTTCTTCACTCACTATAACGACATCATCAATATAAGCTTCTGCTAAAATTGGTGGAATAATACTAGACCCTATTCCTGGTATAGATCTAAAGCTAGGTTTCTCTCCAAAGATAATAGAACCTTTAACATCGACTGCAATAATTTTAGAATTTGGAAAACGTTCTTTTACATATCGAGAAATACCAGTAATTGTCCCCCCTGAACTAACTCCCAGAAATATATAATCAAGTTCAACCTGATCACATATTTCTTTTCCAACAGTCCTCCCATATGCATTTGCATTTTCTGGATTCTCATATTGGTTAATCCAATAGCTATTCTCAATCTCTTGAACTAATTCTTTTACCTTATCAATTCTTGAGATTAAATACCCTCCTGATTCGTCTGCTTTATCAACCTTTACTATCTCACCACCAACGGACTTTATAATAAATTCATTGATCGGTAATATTTTGGGATCTACTACACAGATGAATTTTAACCCATAATAGCTACAATAATTTGCTAGTGCTACACCAAAATTTCCAGACGACGATTCAATAATTGTTGTTGATTCATTTATGTTCCCACTATTCAATAGATGTTTGATCATTTCACTGGCAGCCCTATCCTTAACACTTCCTGTAGGGTTATATCCTTCTAATTTTGCAAATAAATTAATATTTTTCAACTTATCGTCCTTTATTCGAACCATAGGAGTAGCTCCTACGCTTTCCAAAACGTTATTATATACTCTCATTTATATGCACCTCTTTTTTATCTTAATATTATGTTAATTTAGGCTAGTTAGCGTTAAAAGTATTTCTTTTTACTCTCTTAATATTATCAGGAACTAAAATATCGTTATTTTTTTTGTCTTTACTTATATAATCTGCTAAAAGCCTTATTGTTGGTAAATTGAAAAGCTCTCCTAAAGGAATTTGTACGCCGAATTCCTTATATATGTTTGATGCAATCGTTGTAGCTTTAATGGAGTGCCCACCTAAAGTATAGAAATTGTCATTCACACCGATCATATCTCTTTCAAGAACGTTCCGCCAAATAACCTGGAGCTTACTTTCAATCTCATTATTAGGCGCTTCATACTCTGCTCTTAAGTCGTAAAATTGTGGTTCGGGAAGTGCATTAACGTCAATTTTACCGTTTTTGTTTAACGGAAACTTTTCTAGTGTTACATATGATTGAGGCATCATATAATATGGCATTTTCATTTGTAAGTCTTTGTGTAATTCCTCTACATCAATGGCATGTTTTGTAACCAAATATGCACACAACTTTTTATCACCATTGTCACTAATTACGGTTGTAACAAAGGCATTTTTAACTCTTTGAAAGCTCAAAAGCTCCTGTTCAATTTCTCCTAGTTCAATTCTAAAACCTCTTACCTTTACCTGTTTATCTTCTCTGTCAAGAAATTCTATATTCCCATTTGGCAACCATCTTCCATAATCTCCTGTTTTATAGACAATATTCGAGGAACCAAAGTTGGACATATCAATATCTTTGAATTGGTTTTTATTAAATAAATTTTCAGCCACTTTAAAACTCTTTTTAGTCAAGTCTGGTCTGTTTAAGTAACCTTTAATAAGTCCAGCACCTGATACATATATATATCCAGGAACACCAATGGGAACTATTTGCTTATTATTATTTAGTATAAATATGCTTGTATTAGAGATTGGTCTTCCAATAGGAACTGTTTTGAGATTTTCATCCATACAATCCAACTTATAAAATGTTGTGAAAATAGTATTCTCAGTAGGACCATACACATGAAGTATCTTACCTTTTCCCAAAGTATTTAATGCCTTCTCCATATGATTGTAAGATACTCTTTCTCCACCTGTTAAAACCTTTTTGATATTCTTAAGACAATTAACATTTAAATCCACTAATGTATTAAATAATACTGTCGTTATAAAAAATACAGTAATTTCTTCCTTCTCAATGATGTTTGCTAATTTGACAATATTAAATGATGTCTCTTTATCTACTAATACTAATTTAGCTCCATTTAATAGTGATCCAAATATATCAAATGCAGAACCATCAAAAGTATAATTTGATAATTGTAAAAGTGTATCATTATGAGTAATTTCTATATAATTAGTATCTTTAACTGTTCTAATAACATTACGATGACTTGTAAGTGTCCCCTTCGGTCTTCCAGTCGACCCAGATGTATATATTGTATAAATTAAATCATCTGGTAGATTCGTGTCTTCCAGGTTAACCGTTTCTTGTTTATTGATTTGTTGTTCATCAATATCCAAACAGATCTTATAAATATTAGGATTCAATGCACTATTAAATGATGGTAATAACTCTGACTCGGTTATAAGAGCATAGCTTTTAGAATCCTCTAAAATATTCACCAGTCTATCAACTGGACTCTTAGGATCTAAAGGTAAATATGCAGCTCCTGCTTTAATGATCCCCAAAATACCAACAATCATTTCAACAGACGGATTAACTAGTAACCCCACTATATCATTTGTTTTCACGCCTTTTTTTCTTATATAGTGGGCCAACTGATTCGATTTTTCATTCAATTCTTTATAACTAAATTCGTTGCCCTCAAATACTATTGCAGTATTATCTTTGTGGGCATCTACTTGTTCCTCAAACAGCTGTTTTACCGTTTTCTCGACTGAACTAGCTTTGGTGTTATTGAATTCATGAACTATCTCATACCTTTCTTCCTTAGAAAGAATATCTACTTCATCAATCATTTTTAATTTATTATTAACAAGATTATCTAATATTGTATTAAAATGAATACTCATATTATTGATAACCTGAGGATCAAAAGAATGAACATCATATATAAAGTTTGTTTTTATTTGATTAAAGTCTTCAACAGAAAAAGTTAAATCATAATTAGTCATTTCAAAATTAGAGTAATTATTTATTTTAAGGGAACTCTTATCATTACCATCATAGTTTAGGTTTAATGGGTAATTCTCTATTACTACAATAGAATTAAAAATATCTTCATTACCTATTTTTTCACTATGGTTTTTTATTTCATAAAGTGGTGTATGATTGTATACGTCTCTCTCTAGTAACATTTGATTAACGTCCATTAGAATGTTTTCTATCGTCTCTTTTCCTGAAATTTTTACTCGTAAAGGCAAGGTATTGATAAATAACCCTACCGTATTCTCAATATTATCTATATCAACATTTCTTCCTGAGACTGTTGTGCCGAAAAGAATATCTTTTGACGAACTATACTTATGGAGTAACAGTGACCATGCAGTATACATCACTGTAGCAATAGTAAACTTATTTGTTCTAGTAAAGGCCCTAAGTTTAGACTCTAATTCAATAGGTAATAGACGGTTTAAACTTGCTATATTATTTTTTGAAGCATTTCCTTTATTTTTCCTGTAAGTAGGTAGCTCAGTGGCTGACTCAAATCCCTTTAAATATGATTTCCAATAAGTCTGGGCCTGTGTTTCATCTACTTTATTGCATACCTCAATAAACTCGCTAAACTTACCTTTTTTATTCAAACTTATTTCCTTATTTTTAGATAAATTATTATAGAATTCAATAAATTCTTTTAGTATTATCCCGCTGCTCCATCCATCAAATAATATATGGTGATGAGACAAGACAACTTCAAACTCATTACTAGAAAGTTTAATCAAATGAATTCGGAACGGTTCTGAAGAAATATCTATTTTTTTCATCCTATCTTGTTGCTTAAGTTTTTCTAGTTCAGCAAGTGAAATTTCTTTATCAAGTTGAGTAAAATCATAATGTATAATTGGGACAACCGCATCTTTTAAAACTACGCATACCGGTTGGGAAAGTTTTTCCCATCTAAAAACGCTTCGTAAAATTTCGTTCGACCTCACCACTGATTCCCACGTACTTTTAAATATAGAGTTTTCTATATTCCCAGTAATATTTAGAGATACTTGTTCAAAATACTGTTCACTTTCACTATCTTGTAAGTAGTGATATAACAATCCCTTTTGCATAGGTGTCAATTCGAGAATTCTTTCTACATTATTTTTTTCTATTGTTGTATGCAAATCTTTTCCTCCTTGATCATACTGTTGGTAATTATTTTTTTATATGAATATTTAGAATAAAGTAAACAGATCAATTCAATACCATACTCTGATTGTCTAAACTAATCATTTTTCCCATGTCCATTTTAATAACTTTATCCGCATAAGAAAAATATCTATCATCATGTGTAACTGCAATTATACATTTTCCTTTTTTCTGAAGATCAGGTAATAGGTTGCTATAGAAAAACAGTCTAAACTCTGGATCTTGATCAGCGGTCCATTCATCAAACACATATATTGGTCTATCATCTAAGTAAGAAACTAATAAAGCTAATCTCTTCTTTTGACCAGTAGATAACTTAGTGGTACTAAATTTCCCATTAATTATTTCCACTTTTTTATCTAATTGTAATATCTTTAGATAATTTTTAATTTCATTTTCCTTATCCGTATAATCAATGCCATAAAGCTTTTCAAATAAGAAAAAATCATTAAATATTGCTGAATAGTATTCATTTAGAATGTTTGGGGAAACCGTATTACCGTTCAGTATTAAATTTCCGCTTGTCGGAGTATATAATCCCGTTATAAGCTTGGCAAAAGTAGATTTTCCGCTTCCATTACCTCCAGTGATAAAAATAATTTCACCAGAATTAAACTGATAGTTAATCGGGCCTACCTTGAATTTAGTTTCTTCCCCTTGATTATATTCGTACGCAACATCCTTCAATTGTAGTTGAACTTCTGCATAATGTTGAACTTGTTGAGAAGTAACTGAGTTAACCTTCGAAGTTAGTTTATCGATTAACGTTGTAATCCTATTTAGGCTTATTTTTATCTCAATAATATTTGGGATTGTGTCTAATATAGCGTGAATAGGACCAATCATATACAATAAGATAAATACATAACTAGTTATATTTGCTGTTTCAAGATTATTCAATACAACTGGAAAAACTAGTGCTATACATCCGATAGCAAGTGTAAATAACAATTCACCCATTACAAACATATTAGCAAATGCTAAAGCAGATTTCTTTTTTGTATCTTTATATCTATCTGAACTTTCTTCTAAATCATTTTGAAACTCCTGCTTTTTTTTCCTACTAAGAGTTAACTCTTTAAAGCCAGAGACAAGACTAAAAATGTACTTAAAAAATATATTTTCTAGATCTCTCGACTCTTCACCAATTCTATTTGCATATCTGCCAGCTAGATAATAAATACTGGCAATAAATAAAATTATTCCTAGAGATAGTAGGAGCACATAAAAATTTATAAAACTCAAGTATGCAAAGCAACATATTAAAGTGATAGCACTAGTAATTCCACCTACTATTATATTTGTGGCATTGCTAATTGTTTCTGTATCGTTATTTAAAGTAGACTCAATCGTTCCCTTTTCGATATTTTCAAAATGCTCATAGGGAGTACTTAACAACTTCTTAACTATCTGCATCCTCTTGAAATAAACTATTTCATTTGTAATACTTATTACTTTTGCTCTCACAATTTTTTGCCCATATACGTAGATAATGATACCTAAAACGAAATAAACGATTAAATTTATTTTTGTTTTCTCATCACTATTTATAGCTAAGTTAATGGTCAAAATAATGAGCGCATTCCCTAACCCGCTTGCAATACTAACTAACGATAGCATCAACAGTGATTTATCATCTTTCTTTTTTACAAAACTAATTAGCAGAGAGTAAGCGTACACTAACCAAAGACAAGCATATCCCAAATAAAGCGCCCATTTTATACTAGAAGGTAACCATATAAAAGTGAATTTCCAATCTACTCCATCGTAAAAAATGTAAGGAATTAAGTATATGCAATATGATAAAATCATCATAATGATTAAGGAAGCTAAAATCTTTAATATACCCCTTTTACCTTTCTTATCTACATACCTTCTTTTAGCTTTTAACTCTTTTAATACCTTTATAATAAACCCTAAACTTGTAGCAATAATTATTATAGAAACACAAATGATTGCTACGGCTATATAGTCCGTTATCATATTCAAATCTTTTATATTGCTAACATTACCTTCGTCTAATAGGATCTTATTAATCTCATTACCAATATTCTCAACATAAGCTGAGTTAATATTACTTAAAACTGCAATACCAATCTTTTCTTCTGGTCTAAAGAGGATAAAAGATGAATAGTTAGGGTTATTTCCTCCATGGGATATTTCCCCGCCTCCCTTTTGGTATACAAACCATCCACTTGCGTAGGAAGATCCATCTTGTAGTTGTTCAACTCTACGATTTGCTATATGTGACTTTTCAATTAAATTATTGTTAAATTTCGATTCCTTTAAGACGCCAAGTTGAATTTTTAACCATTTTTCCATATCATTAGAATTAGTAATGATATATCCTGCTGGCTTATTCCCCTCATAACTAGGAGCATTATACAATCGAGGCTCCGTAAATAACTGTTTATAACCTTGAGCCATTCTATCTTTTTCAAACTCATTATCATACATATAGGTATTATTTAATCCCATTGGTTCTAATATATTTCTTTTGATAAACTCTTCATATTTAATACCAGTTGTCTTTTCAATTAATAAGCCTAAAATATCATAATTGATAGTGGCGTATTGAAATTTCTCTCCTGGAGTGCTATCTAATTCCACTCCGACTAGCGTCCTTACAGTAGCTTCTATAGCTTTTTCTCCATTAGAAATAGGAATTTCACTTATAGTATTAAATGGAACGCCACTGGTGTGATAAAGTATATCTCTTACTGTAACGGTAGCTTTTTCTCCTTTATACGTCATACTTAACCATGGTATATAGTCTGTTATTGGAGCATTAATATCTACAGTGCCGTTGTCGACTAAAGTAAGAACTCCTAAGGCCGTAAAAGCCTTACTTGTAGATCCTAATTCAAACAAAGTATCAGACGTTACTTCCTTACCGTTATCAATATCTGCATAACCAAATCCGCTCTTATAAACTGTTTTATCTTCATTTACAATAGTTACAGATAAACCTGGTATATCCCCTTTTTCCATTTGCTTTTCTATAAATTCTTCTATTTTCTTTATGTTTTCATTGGACACATTCACCTCGCTAGTTGCAGCACTTATTTCTAAAGAAGAGCTTAACAACAAACTCATAAACATAATAAATGTGAATATTATCTTGATTTGCATAATAATCCCCCTTCAATTTAAAAGATTTTTCATCCAGACCCTATAATGATTGTGACTAATTGAACATAATATCCAAGTCCTCCTGAGTCATACCATTTACTCTGAAATCTGAAGGGGTATATTCTCTTTCCAGCTTAGTAAGACAGTGATCGAAAATCTCTAATAAAACAGTAATATATTTATTAATAAGGTATTCTGCTTTCTCTTTTTTTAGAGTATGTTGATTATAGGTAAAGGATAGTTCTAGCTTTTCGTCAACTAGAATTGCCATTACGTCTAAAAGAGCAGTCATTTCGTTGCTTTCATCACTATCTAGACCGAATTTAACATTAGAAATATTATTTTCTTTATCTTTTAGAAAATCATTAAAATCACCAATATAGTTAAATCGTATATATTTTTTAAAGTCACCATCTATTTCATTTTTTAAATATCTAAGAATACTATAGTTAAATCCTTTATTAGGTACTTGTCTTAACTGTTCTTTGATAGACATCATCTTACTTTCTAGTGAATTCTGATCAACAGTAAAATATGCAGGGAATATGCTAGTAAACCAACCAACAGTCCTTGATACATCCAATGATTCAAGGAAATTCTCACGCCCATGTCTTTCCAACTCTATGATGACCTCATTGCTATCACTAAATTTATTTAACGTCAATACAAGTCCTATTACCAATAATTCATTTACATCGATATTATATATATCATTTGCCTTTTGTATGGGATCAATAATTCTTGTTCTATCCATACTTGTTTTTATGGTAATAGAATTGGCATTTGTACTATTTTCTTTTTCAGCAGAAAGAACTAGAGTATCTAAGTCCTTGTTCAAGATTGATGTCCAATAATCTTTTTCCTCTTTAAACTCTTGTTTACTATACTCTACTAAGTGGTTCGCCCATTTCTTATAAGAATTTGTTTTTAAATATGGAATGATACTTTCATTATTATTAATACCATCGATCACTGCAAAAAAGTCTTCTATGAGAATGCGCCACGAGAAACCATCAACCATTAAATGATGAGCAATAAATAATAAAGCTTGGCCTCTTTCGCCTAAATCAAATACCTTCACTCTAAAATTAAGGTTATTTTCTAAATTAAAATCTGTTTCTAAACTATTTGATATTACTTCATCTTGAGTAACTTGATTTCTTTCACTTAAATCTAAATAATCAACTACATCAATATCTACTAAATTTAAATCCTTATAATATAAGGTTGCTTTTTCTCTGTCATAGTTAACACGTAACATATCATGGTATTCAATTAGGTGATTTACTGTTTCTTTAATTTTGTCTAAATTTAATGCTTTTGAAATTTCCAGTAATACATATTGATTGTAATGATTATCATTCTTAAAATTTTGATTAAAAAACCAATTGGTAATAGGAGTATTAGTGATCTTTCCAGCATATTCGTCTTTATTAATTAGGTTGCTTTTTTGTTTTTTAATTATATATTTGGGAATATCTGCTAATTTATCACTTAAAAGAATATTATTTACCTTAAGTTCCATATCAAGGCTTCTCAATTTTCCAACTATCTGTATAGCTTTTATAGAGTCACCGCCTAATTGAAAAAAGTTATCGTTCATACTAACTTTCTTTAGGTTCAATACATCCCCTATTACTTTGAGTAATTCCTTTTCTAAGTCCGTAACCCCATCTACATAATTTTCATTAAGATTAACTTTAGGTAATAGGGAAAAATCAATTTTCCCATTACTTGTAAGAGGGAATTCATCTATACATATATAATTATTAGGTATCATAAATTGAGGCAGAAATTGAGATAGCCATTTTTTTATCTCTAAATTTTCAAATTGTTTTTCTGCGATTATATATGCTGTAAGAATATTAGGATTATTATTAAGTACAACAACATCTTTGACATACTTATTTTCTAAGATGCAACTCTCAATTTCCGCGATTTCAATTCGATGTCCACGTATTTTCACCTGACTATCTGCTCTACCTAAATATTCGATATTTCCATCAGCTAGGTACGTTCCGATATCACCTGTTTTGTACATTCGTTGTCCATTTATAAAGGGATTAGTTAAAAATCTCTCCTTAGTTAACTCTTCTTGATTTAAGTAACCTTTTGATACTCCATCTCCAGAAATATAGATTTCTCCTGGTATACCATTAGGCAAGACATCTAAATCTTTATTTAGAATATATATCTGAACATTGTCAGCCGGATATCCTATTGGCACTGATTTCCTTAAATATTCTACAGGCTTATACTTATACCACATACAACCAACAACAGTCTCGGTTGGTCCATATTCATTATATATATCAATATTCTTATTAAAGCTTTCATATATTTCGGATGCCAAAGTAGTCTTTAAATCTTCTCCACCTACTACAAATGTTCTAACAGAACTATTCTCATAATTCAGGTCTTTTAATAAGGATAGATGGGATGGTGTTAGTTTAATTAAAGTAGATTTATTTTCTTTAAGAACCTTATAAAGAATAAATTCATTGTCTCCATTATGATAAATTCTAATGGAAGTGCTAGAAATTAAAGGTGTAAAGATTGAAGTAATAGTTAAATCAAATGATATGGAAGAATACAATGCAAAAATTTCCTTATCATCTTTCACATATTTTCTCTTAGCCCAGGATAAATAGTTCATTAATCCCTTTTGTTCGACCAAAACACCCTTAGGCTTTCCAGTGGATCCGGATGTATAGATTATATAAGCAATATCTTCTGGACTCTCCAGCTCGTTTAAGTTGTTTTTGGAATATGACTCTAATGTCATTCCTTTTAAATTTACTATTGATCCTTCAAAATCGACATTTGTAATAACATCAATATCTGCTAATAGAATTCCACTATTGGAATCATTCAGTATATATTCTATTCTTCCACTAGGATAACTTGGATCAATCGGTACATACGTTCCTCCTGATTTTAGTATACCTAGTATACCTATAATTAGTTCAAAAGAATGCGCTGTCATAATTGCAACATTTGAACCTTTATTTACACCGACTTCTTTAAGATAATTGGCCAGTTGGTTAGACTTCTCATTCAACTGTCGATATGTTAAATATTCATTCTCTAAATATAAGGCTATTTTCTCGGGATTACTTTTCACTTGCAATTCAAAAATTTCTTGGACCGTGCTACTACTTGGATAAGTATAGTTAGTCGAATTAAAGGTGAATATCTTTTGGAAACGTTCGTTATCATCTAGTAAGTGTATATCTTTAAAATGAGTGTTCGGTGAGTCGATAACTTGTCTAATAATATTTTGTATACATTCATACATATTAATAATATCTTCTTCTAAATACTCACTCAGCTTATAATCAAAGGAAAATATAATGTCATTTTTCTCTTCTTTAATTACTAGTTGTAAGGGATAATTCTGGTGCCCACTATAATACTCTTCAATCTCCAATTCGATTCCTTCTATATTGGAGGTAAATTCAGAATTATAGCAGTTAACAGACATAGTAAACAAACTATCAAACCCTCTTTTGTTTAATTCTAAGTCCTTTATAAGTAAATCATACGGATATCTCTGATTTCTGTAACAGTTTTTCATTTCCTTCTTAACGGCTATTAATAATTCAGTAAATGGACTCTCATTATTTACTGTAAACCTAAAGGGCATGGTACTAGTAAACATGCCAACTAAACTTTTTTCAGCCTTTCCTAAACGATTAAATATAGGAGTACCAATAGTAATATCATCCTGATTGCTGGTTTTACCTAAATAAATAAGTGCACATGTTAAGATAAAATCATTTAAAGTATAATTATTATCTTTTAAATATTTTTTAAGTTGAATTGAGATGTTTTGTTCAGCAATAAAATTTTTCCTATTTCCCTCGAGTTTTTCTGAAGACTTATACAAAAACTCCGTATTTAAATCACTAAATTTGTGATTCCAATATGTTTTATTTTTAGAATATCTTTCCGAGTTTATATATTCATCTTCACTTTTTATAAAATCTAAATAGGAAGACTTCGAAGTTATTGGTTTATCCGATCGAATCAACTTGTGATAATTTTCACATATTTGTCTTTCAATAAGAGCTATAGACCACCCATCGGCAATTATATGATGAATAGCTAATACAAAGCCGTATTCATTATTACTCTTTTTATATATAGCAAAATAATATAGTTTATTATCTTCCAGTTCAAATCTTTTTTTAAATATCTCTTTTACCCAAGTGCGCAATTCATTTTCTGAATGTTTTATTGTGGTGAAATCAAAAAAGTCTATATCCTCGTAATCATAATTCCTGATGAACTGATAGAGATCCCCTTCCATTTCACGGAAATTTAATCGAAGTCCCTCATTATTTTGAATGGTAATATTAATAGCTCTTTCTAATTTTTCAACCTCAATTGGACCTTTAAAATTTAATGTACCTCCAATAGTATGTAATGGAGAATCAGTGTAAATCTTATCAATGTATCCAATCCTTTTCTGTGGATGTGTTAATCTGTAATATTTATTCTGCTCTTCTCCCATAATAATCATCCTTTCTAACATCATTTATTCTAATAATGTTCTATTTAAGATATCAGAAATTTGTTCTATATTATCGTTAATATAGAAATGATTTCCTTCTAATTCATACACGGTTGATTTACCTTGGGAATGTGATTGCCAATCTAGCATATCTTCAAATTTCAACACCTCTTCATTACCATATAGAAGAGTTATATCACATAAAATTTGGTTAGCCTTTTTGCTATAAGTATAAGAATTTATTAGCTCAAAATCATTTCTTATAATCGGTAAATAGATGTCTAAAAACTCCTCATTTTGTAAAAGCTCTTCTTGAGTCCCCCCAAGGTTTCTAATCCTATTTATTAAGTCCTGGTCAGTTAACTTCTTTATAAGATTATTCCTTTTATTATGAGGTGCTTTATAACTTGAGAAAAAGAGGTGTTTAGGTTTTTTCATGTTTGACTCTTGAATTTTGTAATAGAGTTCATAGGCAATCAGACTTCCCATGCTATGTCCAAAAATGGCATAATCACTATCAGTGTTATCCGATATATAGCCATAAACATCCTCGATTACTTCTTCAAAATTAGAATAGAAAGGCTCATTGAATCGTTTTCCTCTCCCTTTTAATTCTATAGGCTCTAAAACAATCTTATCACTTAAATAATTTTTCCATTTATAATAAGCTGAGGCGCTTCCTCCGGCATATGGTAAACAAAATAATCTCAAGATTATTACCCCTTCTCCTGTTGTAAATAAATATTATTAAAATGGCTAATTAATTCTTTTTGATCAACTGTTATAATATTTGGTTTTACAATATCCTTTCCAGAACAAACAGCAATTTTATATCCAGGTATTACATTATATTGAAACAGACTTTTGTAGTAGTCATTCTGGTAGTTCCCATTAACTACAGAAATATTGCCTTCTAAAGATATATTTATAGAGAAATCTTTTAAGGAGAGCGATAATCCTAACCCGCAACATTTAATATAACTCTCCTTCAAAGTCCATATTTCATAAAATTTATCTAATCTATTATTTGAATCACTATTAATATACTTACATTCTTCATTTGTAAAAAAGGCAGTTGATATTTCTTCAACATTTAAAGGTTTAATCTCCTCAATATCACAACCAACATCATTATCATTAATTGCGCACATTACATAATTCCCGGAATGGGAGATATTAAAATGAAAAGAAGGAAAGCCCTTAAGAGAAGGCTTTCCATACAGATTTTTTTCAAAATAAATTTCTTTATTTTCTATCCCTATTTTTCCCATGATAAGATACCTGATGAGAACTTCTCCAACTGTTGTACGTAATTTGTCCTCAGATTTAATAAACCTTTGAACTCTTTTACTTTTTTCAGAGTCCATTAGTGGATAAAGATTTGAAAGTTCCCCATCAGCTAAACTGGTGATTTTGACTAAGTATATATCCATAATGCTATTGAATAACATTTTTATGAATTTTTTGAGTTATCGAAAAAGAATTCCGAAATCATTTTAAAAAAAAGCTCTGGAGATTCCAGGTTAGCTAAATGTGCAGCATCAGGTATTGTAATCCTTTTAACAGAAGGAAGTTCTTTACTCATTAGCTCAGATATATCATGAAAATCTTGAACATCATACTTACCATTAATAATTAGTACAGGGACTCGAATATCTTTTATCTGTAAGATGTTATCTTCCGTTTCTATTTCTTCGCAAGGATGATCTGGTTCAGGCTTAGTTAAAGATTTTATCTGCATATCAATAACTAATTGTTTCACATCTGAATTGATAAGTTCAGGGTCCCTATTTCTTAGTATCCATGTTTCATAGTTAAACTGTGCTGTTTCTTCTATTTTACCTTCTTGTAATAATTTTTCTTCTCCTTCTTCATATTCTTGGAGGTAAGACGAGTCTTCCCATCCACTTAAAGCTGGAGACAAAAGTGCTAAACTCAGACATTTTTCTGGGTTCTCTAGATAAAAATCAATAGCTATTTTCCCACCAAATGAAGCTGCTAAAATATGAGTATGGTTAATGTCTAGGTGTGTAAGAAGTTCATTAATAATATTACTATAAGAGTAATTTACTCCAGTGAAATCACTTGATCCATAGCCAGGAAGATCAAGCCTAACTACCCGATATTTTTCTGATAATAAGTGAAATTCTTTATCCCACATACGTGAATCTGCAATTCCAGCATGAAGTAATAATAAATTTTCACCAGTACCTTTTGAGTGAAAATAAATATTAGCTCCCGTAGCATTAAGAATCCCTTTTACTTCATTTGTTTGCATAGTATACTAACCTCCACTTTATATTTATAAATAAATAATGAGCAATACTTAAAACATGAATAAGGTAAGGCTATCTCTATATAAGAAACGACCTCACATATAACTTGCTTATAATTTCAGTCTTTTTAATATACTCTCAGCACTTTCTCCCTTTTCCATCCTATTTAATAATTCAATAGCTTCATTTTCGTCTAACAATTCAATAGCAGCTATTAAATTATCCTTTGCTTCAATATCTTTCATAATAAACCTAGCTACTGACTCAACTGTTGGATTCTCAAAAAAGTCTCTAAATCCTAATGTGTAACTAAATTCTCTCTCAATTTCAATAATTAATTTATTAACAAGTAAAGAATGGCCACCTATATCAAAAAAGTTATTATTCAATCCAACTTTGGATACCTCTAACAGTTTACCCATGATAGTAGATACTTGTTTTTCAATATCAGTTTTAGGTGCTACATATTCTAAATCCTGATTTAAATTATCTATACTATCATTTGGTTTAGGTAATGCTGCACGATTAATTTTACCATTTGGAGTAAGAGGTAGTTTATCCATCCTTATAAAAAATGATGGAACCATATAACTAGGTAACAGTTTCATAAGATAATCTTTAAATTGAATGTTTTCCATTTTTTCTTCGCTTACATAGTAACATACCAAACGATCTTGATTATTATGGTTGTTAGGAACCACCACACAATCACTAATGTTTTTATGTTTTCGTATTGCAAACTCAATTTCTGAAATTTCTATTCTAAATCCTCTTATTTTAACTTGATGATCCAGTCTACCAAGGAACTGTATGCTTCCATCAGGTAAATATCTACATAAGTCACCAGATTTATAAAGCCTACCTCCTTTTTCACTAGAGAAAGGATCTGGTATAAATGACTTTGCTGTTTCTCGCGGATTATCAATGTATCCTCTGCCAACACTTATACCACCTATAAACAATTCACCTTTTACTCCGATTGGTACAGGTCTTAGAAAATCATCAAGAATATAAATTTTTATATTTGATAAGCGAAATCCTATTGGCAATGGAATAGGTTCTTGATCTATCCTTGTTGGAACAAAATAATGTGTAACATCATCTGAACACTCTGTTGGCCCATATGCGTTAATAATAGGTATATGAGGAAAATTCTTATACCATTTTTCACAAATATCGTTAGGCAAGGCTTCCCCAGTAACTATTAAAAATCTTAAATTTGAAATCAAAACAGACTCATTTAAATCCAACACAGCTCTTAACAAAGAGGGAACCACTTCTAAAATGGTAGCATTAACTTTATTTGCTTCAGAGAATAAAGTTAATGGGTTCATTGCCACATCTTGGTTTACTATATGAACGTTTCCACCTGTTAAAAGACAAATAAGATTTTGCCAAACAGAAATATCAAAAGATTGCGACGAATTTTGAATGATTGTATCCTTTTCAATATTTAGGTCTCTAATTTTAGCAAATAGATGATTTATCATACCCTTTTGCTCAATCATAACTCCTTTTGGTTGGCCAGTAGAACCTGAAGTAAATATAACATAAGATAAGTCTGATTCTTTACCTAGATGGATTCTTTGTTCAACTAATGATGTATCAATACATTTAGTTTCTAACAAATCCTCAATATAAAGTATAGGTATTCCATTACTAATTTTTTCAACATCTTTAGCTAGAGATTTTTCTGCAATAATAATGTCAGATTTACTTTGATCTAAAATCTGAGAAGCTCTAGCCTTAAGATAGTTAGGATCTATTGGTACATAAGCTGCTCTTGAATGAAAGACACCAATCATAGACACTAAGAAATTTGTAGAGCGCTCTAAATATAAAGATACATGGCTTCCAACATTAATGTTATTTGCTATCAACTCAGCAGCTACTATACATGAGCGATTCCAAACTTCACTATAAGTTAGACTTTTTTCGTGATCGGACGCGCAAATTTTTTCTGAATGTTTAATAGCTGCGTTTTTAAGAAGTTGCGAGTATGTTTTGTCTGTAGGGAATTTATCTTCCGTTTGATTCCAATTCGTCACTACCTTTGCATAGGAGTTTCTATCCAACACGTCTATTTCAGATAATAATAAATTTTGATCGTAAGTAATGTCTTCTATAACTTTTTTGTAACTGTTGAAAAGGTTATTTATTGTACTTTCTTTATATAGACTGCTATCAAATTCAATATTTACAACATAACCATCATCTCGTTCTTCTAATACAAACATCAAATCAAATTTGGCTGTATTGTTATGAATAGGCAGAGTCCTTACTTCCACATCAGGTAAGTCAATTTCTTTCATATTCATATTATTGAGAACAAACATAACCTGAAATAAAGGGTTTTGCTCCATATTTCTAACTGGGTGTAATGCTTCAACAACCTTTTCAAACGGTACGTCTTGATTATTTAATGAATCTACAGTATCTTCTTTTACTCTTCTCAAAAACTCTTTAAAACTTGGGTTATCTCTGCCATCTAGTTTCATAACCACCGTATTAACAAAATAACCAATTAATTCTTCGATAGCAGCATTCTTTCTTCCTAATACCGGTGAACCCACTGTTACAGCTTTCATTCCTGAATACTTTTGAAGTAAAACACCAAAGGCACTTAACAGAAATACATATGGTGTCACACTATTTTCTTTACAAATTTCTTTAATAGTATCCTTAGAAATCTCAGTCATTTTATAAGAAATATTCTTCCCTATATTTGACCAATCAAGCTTTCTTGGGAAATCACTTGGAATTTCTAGAGTCTCATTAAAGTCCTCTAGTTTTTCTTTCCAATAAGTTAACTGGTTGTTAAGCACCCCTGAACCAAGTAACCGTTTATGCCAATTGGCATAATCAGCAAATTGGAACTCTAATTTTGGAAGAGCATCCTGAGTCTTAAATGATTTATAATAGTAAGATACTTCTTCCATCAAAATTTTAATAGACCATTCATCTGAGATAATATGGTGCATAACAACCATTAACTTGTAATGATTATCTGCCACTTCTAATAAAGTTAACTTAAATAAAGGCCCTTTATCAAAATTAAAACGCCTTCTTCCTTCTTCTAGCACTATATCAGACCACGATTTATTCTCTACAATTTCTAAAGGGGTAGGTACTGAATTAAGTACCTTTTGATAGAATTCTCCTTCTTCTTCATAGAAAACGGTTCTAAGTACTTCATGTCTCGTTATGATTTGAGATATAGCACTTTGAAATGCCTCAATGTTTATGTTTCCGATAAACTCCATAGCACCAGAAACATTATAAGAATAATCATCTGGCATGATTTTATTTATAAGTAATAGTTGCTGTTGTCCATAGGATGCTGGAATTCTCACGTTCCTATTAACCTTACTAATTTTAACCTGGGAACTAGTACTATATTCATTTTTTATACTTTTTGCTAAATCTTTAATCGTAGGTTTCTCAAATATAATACGAATTGGAACAGAAAGATTTTTACATTGATTAATTTTATTTATTACTTGAGTTGCAGTTAGCGAATAGCCCCCTATTTCAAAGAAATTAGATGTAGTACTTATATTATCAATATTAAGCACTTCACTTATAATTTTAGAAATCTCTATCTCTAATGGTGTAGTAGGAGCGACATATTTATCTGCTGTGTGAATAGTTGTTTTTGGATAAGGCAACAGCTTGTAGTCTATTTTCCCATTTAAAGACAAAGGTATCTTATCTATTTTTATGAAATTTGAAGGAACCATATAACCTGGTATTTTGTCACTTAGGATTGCTTTGAAATAATCTATATCTACCTCATTTTTTGATAGATAATAAGCAACTAGTCTTGTATGAGACTCTTGTTCATATGTCCAAACTACGCAATCATTTATCTCTTCCATTTGCATAATTGCCTGCTCAACCTCACCTAACTCAATTCGAAAACCACGAACCTTCACTTGCCTATCTTTTCGATTAATAAATTGATAAACACCGTTTCCAATATGACGACACAAATCTCCTGTTTTGTATAATCTCGAAGCGAGTCCATCAGAATATGAGTTTGGAATAAAACTAATTGCAGTCTGTTTAGGATTATTATAATATCCCCTACCTACTCCCTCACCACTAATATAAAGTTCTCCAGGAACCCCATCAGGAACCAAATTAAGATGTTTATCCAATATATATATATTAGTATTTATTATTTTTTTACCAATAGGAACTGAAATTAAGTTCTCTGATTGATTTACAGGGACAAAATAATGAGTAACATCATCAGAACATTCCGTTGGACCATAAGCATTTACCAATTTAACATCAGGGAATTTTCGATAAAATCTATTAGCTAAGTTAACAGGCAATACCTCTCCTGTTACAAGGAGATACTTTAATGCATTAGTATTAATACTAATATCCATATCTAATGCTACTCTTAGAAAAGAAGGTACAACTTCTAAAATATCGATCTCTTTATCAGCTTGATATTGAAACAATTTGATTGGGTTTGTAGATACCTCTTGATTAGTAATGTATACGCTTCCTCCTGTCAAAAGAGAAACTAAATTCTGCCATACAGAGATATCAAAACTTTGGGAAGCATTTTGTATAATTTTATCGTCTTTTAATTCTAAATCTTCAATCTTAGAATAAAGATGATTTATCATGCCTTTTTGCTCCACCATAGCTCCTTTTGGTGTTCCTGTTGAACCAGAAGTAAATATAATATAGCTTAAATCCCTGGGTTTTCCTTCCTTAATAAACTGTAAAATCTCTAGATCAAATAACCCATCGGGTGTTGGAAGATCTTCATAGTAAATTACTTTAATATCAGAATCAACTTGTTTGAAAATATCCGAAAACTTTCTTTCAGAAAGTACAACTTTGCATTTAATCTGACTTAATATATTGTTTATTCTACTTATAGGATAGTAAGGATCAATTGGGACGTATGCTCCACGTATATTGAAAGTACCTATTATTGAACTTAAAAAGCGACTTGACCTATCCATAATAATGGGTAATATATCGCCTTGTTTTAGATCATTATCTAAAAGATATTTTGACACTTTTGCAGACTCATTCCATAAGTCTGTATATGTTAATATTCTTTCATCATCTTCAACTGCCATTTTATCTGCATGAATATTGGTTTTTTTGTAGAACAACTGAGAAAATGTTTGATCTAAAGGGATACTATCTAGTCTTGTGAAACTTTCCTGTAACAGGTATGATTTCTGTTTTTCAGGAATGACTGATATGGTATTAAGCTGATTATGTGGTTCTGATATACACGAATTAATGATTTGCTCAAAAACCTCAGACATTGATACGATGGTTTCTGTTTTAAATAAATTTGTATCATATTCAAAGTTTGCAATTAAGTTTCCATTTGCTTGTTCTTCTACAATAACCATTAAATCAAACTTAGTAGAATAACTTTCTATATCTAAAGATTTAACCAATATATTTGGTAATTCTACTTCTTTAGTTGGTGTATTTTGTAGGACAAACATTACCTGAAATAAACTACTATTATTGATATTTCTCTCGGGATTAATTGCTTGAACTACTTTCTCAAAAGGAACCTCTTGATTAGACATACTTTCGCTAATATCTTGTTTATTTTTTTCTAAATACTCATTAAAAGTTGGGTTATTTGAACCATCTAAAGAGATAGAAATGGTATTTACAAAATACCCAATTAAATCTTCAAGTGTAGATGCATTTCTATTAGCAACAGGAGTCCCAACTATAATTTTTTCATTCCCTGAGTATCGCTGTAACATTAGCCCAAAACAGGATATCAATAAAGAAAACATGGATGATTCTGATTTAAATGCATAGTCTTTCAATTTGGTAACAGTATCTTGATGTAAGGCAGTTATATGATGTAATCCCTTTCTATCTCTACTAAACCCTCTAGGATAATCAGTAGGTAACTCCAGTGTTTTTGATGCTTTTTTAAATTTATTCACCCAGTATTTTATTTGATTATTGAATAGTTCACTGCTTTCTTGTTTCTTTTGCCATGCAGCATAGTCTCGATATTGAATATCCAAAGGTGCAAGACTATTTTTGTAGCTTTTTTCATCATACTGCTGATAATATTCAAGAAAATCTTTAATTAATAGGTGAACCGACCAGCCATCGAAAATAATATGGTGAATGACAAAGAGCAATCTATGTTTATTTTTATTTAACTTCACTAACGAAATATGAAATAAAGGTGCAGTTTCTAAATTGAATATTCTATGTGTTTCAGTCTTACATATTTCTTCCCAGCCCTTGAGGGGATTTTCATCTTGAGATAGGTCAATATACGTAAACGGCAACTCAATATCATCCGAAATTAATTGATAAGCAGAGTTATCTTCCTTTATAAACTGAGTTCTTAGAATTTCATGTCTAAGTATTACTTGTTCCCATGCTCTTTTCATTGCAAGAAGGTTAATATCTCCTATAAATTCAAAACCACCGGGTATATTGTATCCATGAGATTCTGGATTTATTTCATTAATTAAAAGTATTTGATCTTGACCAAAAGAAGCTACTGCGGGATTATCACTAATTTTTGATATTAACTTGCTATTAGCAGTAGGCTCTAATGAATCAATTGTCTCAGCTATATCTCTAATAGTAGGAGACTTAAGAAATGCTTTTAGTGAAAGATCTATAGAGAAAGATTCTTTTATTCTACTTATAACACTCATTACCATTAGTGAATGACCACCATAATGGAAAAAACTTTTTTCTACATTAATTTTATTAATATTTAAGACATCGCAGAAAATATTTAATAGCTTTTTTTCTGTTTCAGTTTTTGGATAAGAATCGTCCTCTAAAATTTCCTGATTAAAATCAGGATAAGGTAACTTCTTTTTATCTAATTTGCCATTCGAAGTAAGAGGAATACTATCAAGTTTTATAAATAAATTAGGAATCATATATTTAGGTAAAACATTCAAAAGTTTTTTATATATTTTTTCAGAACTTAACTCAGAATCCGAAGTGTAATAGCAGAGTAATTGGTTGTGATCTTTTGAAGCAATCACTGCAACCCTTTTTACTTCTTTAAATTGGATTTTTACTGTGTTTTCAACTTCTCCAGTTTCTATTCTGTATCCTCTAATTTTTACCTGCTCATCTTTTCTGCCAATATACTCAATTTTTCCATCGTAATTTAATCGGCATATATCCCCCGAACGATAAAGGCGTTTTGATGGAATGTCAGATAAGTGGTCAGGAATAAACAACTGAGAAGTGGTTTTAGGATTTTGATGATAACCGTTAGAAACGCTATCTCCTCCAATATACAATTCACCTGGGAACCCTGGCGGTAAGACATTTAAGTTTTCATCGAGTATATACAACGAAACATTAGGAATTTCTCTGCCTATGGTTATATTTTTTTTATTAAAAGGGTACCGTATCTCCTCAATTGAACAACCTACTGTACTCTCTGTAGGACCATACTCATTGAATATAACCATATCCTGATTTTCTATCTTTTGAATATGATGATTATAAAGTTGTTCTCCGCCTACAATTAAGCAAGAAACATGATTATACCAAGAATTTAAATCCTGATTTATTATGTCTAAATGTGAAGGAGTCAGCTTAATGAATCGAAATTTATTCTTTGAACAAATAACTCTATTTAATTCATTTATCTCGTCATCTTTCTTAATTAATATAGTAAGGTTAGAGAAAAGTGGTAAAAACACGCTAGTAAGTGTTAAATCAAAAGAAATAGAAGAATGTAATAAAGCATATTCCCCTTCAAAAGGAATTATATATGTGTTTTCCGCAAAATTAAGATAGTTTAAAAACTGCCTTTGGTTGACAATAACACCTTTTGGTAACCCTGTAGATCCAGATGTATATATCATATAAAGAGGATTATTAATATTCTCTTTTGGAATTAGAGATTCATCATACTCCATTTCTTTTATACCAGAAGTAATAATTATTTTACCTTTAAAATCAAAATCTAGGATTTCTTCTGTAATTAAATAGCTTACATTATCTCTCTTTAACATTGACTCAACTCTTTGTTTTGGTAGACTTTTATCAAGTAAAATTGCACAAGCTCCAGCCTTAATTACAGAAAGAAATTGGATGATAAATTCAGAAGATCTAGACATATATATTCCTACAAAATCTCCTTCTTTTACTCCCTTATTTAGTAAATGGATTGTCGATTGATTAACTTTATTACTTACAGTTAGATAATCTAAAGTTATCTCTCCATCTTCTATACAGGGTTTACTAGGATTTTGTATAACATTTTGTTCAAATCGCTTTATTATTGATTCCATTGGGTATTCGATATTATTTTGTTCCTTACCAATACTATGGTTCGTGTGAAAATTACTATCGAATATATTAATATCAGACAAGAGGTTTTCAGGGTTCTTAATAAACTCACACAAAATTTTTGTGTATGCGTAAATCAAACTAGAAACTGTTTCAACATGCCATAGGTTTTTCTTATATTCAAAATTAATATTAAGAATATCATTCTCCTCAGAAATAAACATAGTCATATCAAATTTGGCTTGCTTTGCATTAATTTCTGAGGCATTTATTTTCAGATCGTTCAAACTAAGTGAACTTTTTGGCATATTTTGCATAACAAACATAATGTTAGTTAGTGGATTGGCTTCGTATGTTCGTTCTGGAGCTATTGCTTTAACTATTTCACTAAAAGGTAAATTTTGATTAGTGAAACTTAATGAGATTTCATCTTTAGCTTCATTTATATAATTAGATACACTTGAATTTGAATCTATGTTGAACACTATTGGAAGTGTATTCACAAAATTTCCAATAACACCTTCAAGTTCTTTAAAAGGTCTATTTGCAACTGGTGTTCCTATAATAATATTACTTTTTCTTGAAAATTTATTTATAAGAAATGCAAAAGCTGACATTAAAAACATGTAAGGTGTAATTTGGTGTTTTTCACAAAAAATCCTTATGTTATTATACAATTGCCTATCAATAATAGAAGTCAAATTTCCAGATTCATCTGGGTTAATTGCGTCTGTTTTATAATCTTTTGGTAGATCAAGTCGCTCAATTGGCGCATTAAACTTTCCCTTCCAATAAGAAATAGCTTGATCAAACTTATTTTTATGGAAATTTTGATCTTGCCATGCTGCATAATCTGCAAATTGAATATCTAATTCATCAAGGTTACTCTTGCCTTCAGTAAGTAAAGAATTATAGGCCTTTGTCAGATCATCAATTAGTACTTTTACTGACCAACCATCTGCAATAATATGGTGCATAACTATAATTAATCGATGATGGTTATTACTAAATTTGACTAAAGTAAAATGTATGAGAGGTTCATTTTCTAAATCGAATACCTTTATTGATTCTTGATGAACTAACTTGTCCCATTCTTTCTCTGCCGGTTTGTTCATTTCTACATTGACAAAGTTTATAGGAACCTTAAGTTCAGAACGAATAATTTGTTGAATGGATCCCTCAATAAAATTAAGATTAGTTCTTAGAGACTCATGTTTCTTTATAATTGCCTGTACACTTTCTTCTAGAATCGTTACATCTAAATTACCATCAAATTCTAGTACTCCTGCTATATTATATGCATTTGATTCTTGTTTCATTTGATGTATTAGCCATAATCCCATTTGTTCTCGAGATGCTGGCATTTTGTACTTTTCGCTCATCTTCATATGTTTACACACCCTTTCCATAAAACAAATCATGTAAAAAAAACACTACTATTTCCCTTTCCTTACTTGTCTATAAGAACTTAGTTTTTTTCATAAAGTAAAAATGTACAATATAAAAACCACACCTACAAATTGTAGGTGTGATTTTTATTTCTAATAGGAGCTCACTCTCTATTAATTAGTCAAAGTAGTTAAGCACTTGTTAAGGGATTGAGAAAACTGCTCAAATACTTGGCGTATAGTATTTTCTGATAATTTATTTTCATACCAAGACATTATTATTTGAGTATTACCATCTAACCAAATATCTACACGAAGCGGGAATTCAGTCTGAGCTATGCTTAAATTCATGTCCGCAAATGGATTGGAACTTATGAAATTATTATCATTCATAAGGTTAACACCTACTGGGTAATTATCAAATACGAGTATCGTATCATACAAGTCCTCTTTATTCTCTCTACCTATCATTCGTTTTATCTGATCTAAACCTACCTGTTCTCTTCCATCTGATTCTGTTAAATCATTACGTAGGCTATAAAATATCTCCTCTGTAGTTCTCTCTAGAGATAAGTCCATATAAATAGGTAATGTGTTAATAAACTGCCCTGGTACGTTTTCTAGATCAGCTAGCCCAAGGGACCTTCCTGACATTGTTACACCAAACATCACTTTATCTTCTTTATAGATGTCTTGCATTGTTTTTCCCCATGCAAATGAAATTAGTTCTGTTTTCGTTATACCTTCTTTACGAGAGAGTTCGGTTAGTTTTTCATTTATAGATTTATCCAACTGAAAAGATTCTTGTTTAAAACTTACTTTAGATGATACTTTTAATGACTTTTCCTCATTAAAAGTGTTCTTTCCAACAGTAGTTTTAATTTTCTCTTCCCAGTAATTTATTTTCTTATCTTTATCTAAATCGTTAATAATTTGGCAGCAATCTGAGAAACTTAAATCTTGGCATTTAACAGACAGTGGGCTACCTTCGCTAAAACTTTGATATGCTCTAAAAAGTTCACGTCTGATTATATTCATAGACCATCCATCTAACAAAGCATAACAATTAAAGTGTAAAAATAATGTAAGTTCTTCGCTGATTTCTATTAGGAAAATTCTCCAAATCGGTGCTTTACTTAGATCCATCTTTGAATGCCTGATCTCTTGAGACAATTTATTTATTTCTAATCTAATTCTGTGCTCAGAGTAATTACTCCAATCTAACTCAGATAGGGGCAGTTCTATTTCAGAGCGGAAGGATATTTTTATATTATTTTTATTCTTAGTGTTGAAATATGCTCTTAAAATTTCATATTTATCTATGAGATATGCATATGATTTAATAAAAGCTTCTTTGTTAAAATATCCTGGAATAAAGAACCCCGATTGGATATTATATAACCCATTTAAAGGTTGCTCTTCCAATTGTTTAATTATGTGATTTTGCATTGGTAGTACAGGATATTCAATATCAGTTAGTGGCTCATTAAAGGTAGCTAGACTATTCAAAATATCTGCTACTAATTTTTCATTTTTATCTTCATCTAAAACATAGAAACTTAATGTTGATGAAAGATCATCAGCATTTAATATTACAAATAGTTCAGGCTTCTCTTCTTTATTTAATTGTTCAAACTGCCCACGGCACCCTATTTTTAATGTTTTGTCGTTTTTATTACTTGTTCTATCTAAAAAAGATATATTCCAAGGTAGATTAGTATCATTAAAGAATTTACTTATCTTATTAACAGGTAGCTTTGTTTCTTGTTCAAATTTTATTCCCCGCTTAAAGTAACTAAATGTCTCCTTCTCATCGGGAGATTTTATATAACTTGCCCAATTAGCAAAGACCCTTTCGCTATTCTCTAGTACAAGAGTGTTACTTATATAACCTTCTATCAATTTCTTCATAGTAAACATAGAAGTTCGATCGGCTACCATTTGCGATATAGTTATATATAGCTTACTTTCTTCATTGTTGTTCTTAGAGCCGACATATAATGCATGTACTGGAAATGGCTTATTTAAATTCATTAAGTCTTTTATATGTTGGAATTGTTCTTTTTCTGGTAAGGAAGCTTGTTCAGAAAAAACCAACTCTGCAGAGGTCTCATGATAGTACTGCGCAAAAAAGTTATCTTTCCTTATTATAAATAACTTAAATACATCCACTTTTGAAATGATTTCATTTAATATCTTCTTCATTTTATCTTGACTCATAGAAGATGCTAATGGAACCTCAATAGTGTTTGTTGAATTCCATTGATTGGTTGCTAGTAAATATAATTGTTCTCCCGTAAATGATACGGAATTCACATTACTATTATCTACAATTACCTTAGCTAATTCATTAATTGTGGGATACTTAATAATATCTTTTAATTCTATTACAAATCTTGATCTCCTAAGTTCATTAACAACTTGAATGGCCTTGATAGAATCTCCACCCAATTCAAAGAAGCTTTTATTAACTTCTGCAACGTTACAATCCAATACTTCAGACCATACATCACAAAGTAAAAACTCATTTTTTGTTTTTGGTGGAATGCTTAGTTCTTTATTCTCTTCCTTATTCACTACTAATGTAGGTAGACCTTTTCTATTAACTTTGCCATTTGGAGATAATGGCATTTGTTCTAGCTCAACAAAGTACATTGGCACCATATAATATGGTAACTTATCTGCTAAATATCTTCTTAATTCATTATTATTAATATCAGATTCTGAGGATTTCGTGTAATATGCTACAAGCTTTTGTTTTCCGTTTGGTTCTTTATAGACAGAAACGACTGCTGCATCTATCCCTGAAAATTGCTTTATTAAAGATTCAATCTCACCAGATTCGATTCTATATCCATCAATCTTAATTTGAAAATCCATTCTGCCTAATAATTCAAGAGTACCGTCTGAATTAAAACGAGCTAAATCACCTGTTCTATACATGCGAGCTCCAGGAATCCAATAAGGATCTGGAATAAATTTATCTGCCGTTAAAGCGGGTTGGTTTAAATACCCATATCCAACTCCTATTCCTCCGAGGCAAAGTTCTCCTGAAACTCCAACTGGTACAGGAAATCCATAATCGTCTATAATATATGCTCTTTGATTTGCCATTGGTTTTCCATAAGGAATACTATTCCAATGACTTTCTGTTTTCTCTACTTCGTAAATAGTGGAATCCATAGAAACTTCAGTAGCTCCGCCTAAACTAATATATTGCATCTCCTTATTAAATTTACTTAATCTTTCTTGTAAATCTAATGGAATCCAATCTCCGCCTAGTAGGATTAATCTCATATTTAAATGGATATTATCGCCACTTGATTCTAATTTTTCTATTAACAGTTTAAGTAACGCTGGGGCAGAATGCCATATAGAAATATTATATTTCTCGATGAGGTCAAGCCAAATTTCTGGATTTCTTTCCTCACTCTTACTTGGGAGTACGATTGCAGAACCAGCAGCTAGGACTCCAAATATATCAAATGCTGTCATATCAAAGCTAAGAGCAGAAATGGAAAGGAGTTTATCATTTTCGCCAATATTAAATTGATTAATAAAATCGAAAAAATTATTAATTCTTCCTCTATGATTTAAAATAACTCCTTTTGGTTTACCTGAAGTACCTGATGTATATATCACATAAAATAAATCATCTGGAGAAACATCTATAACTGGATTTTCAGTAGATAATTCCCAGGCAAACTCATCTATATTTAATATTTGAGCATTTGTATTCTTAAATTTCTCTAAATACTCCGTAGAGGTAATGACAACTGGCACTTGAGAATCATTGATCATATAATCTATCCTGTCATCTGGCAAAATAGGATCAATGGGTAGGTAAGCAGATCCAGATTTTACTATACCTAGTAAAGAACTAACCAAATTAACGGATCGATTTAAACAGACTCCTATTGGTTTTCTAGATAAATGCATATCTATTAACCACCAAGCAATTTGATTTGCTTTTTTCAAAAGCTCTGCACGAGAAACTTTTCCGTTACTAAGTAAAATCGCATCAGCGTTTGGATCTTTCTTTACCCATTTCTCTATAAATTTATGAATTGGCCATTCTGACTTAGAAAAGTCAACTTCTGTTGTATTCCAAAGAGTAGTAATTTTTGTTCTTTCTTCTTGCTCAAGGATATCAATATTACTTACTTTCTTATTTAGTAAGTTTTCTTCTGTAATGACATTTAAATAACAGTTAAGGAAATTCTTAATTGTTTCTTTTTTAAATAGCTCAGTATCATATTCAAAAGAAATAATTAACTCATCCTGCGATTCAACAATAGAGATGTCTAAATCAAATTTGGAGGTTCCATTGTGGAATTCAAGAGGTGTTATCTCACCATCTCCAAATTGTAATGCTTCAAAATTAGAAACTTGATAAACTAACATAACTTGAAAGAGCGGATTCAGACTAAGATTTCTTTTAAGTCCTTTCATCTCTACTATTTTTTCAAAAGGTACATTTTGATGAGTAAATGCATCAAGAACTGTCTCACTACTTCTTTGTACTAACTCACTAAAAGAATCATTCTCTTTAATTGGAGTTTTTAACACTACCGTATTTGCAAAATATCCAGCAATCTCATCAAAAACACTAAGTTTTCTATTTCCAACTTGAGTGCCAATAATAATTTCACTATTGCCAGTCAATTTATGAAGCAACAAATTCAAACAAGTATATAAAACCGCAAATTTTGTAGTTTTAAAATCACGAGCAATGTTATTAATACCTTTAAGACTTTCTGATGGAATAGTCTTTAAAACCCTATCTCCTATACGATTACTCTCGTTCTTTCTAGCGTAATCTTTAGGTAAATCGATAGGGTCTATCTCACCTTCCAATTGTTGTCTCCAATAGTTGAGTGAATTTTTATATTCTTCAGAAGCAAAATAATCTGTCTCCCAAATAGCGAAATCAATATAGTTATATTCATCAGCAGTTTCCAGAGTGTACTCATTAGATTTCATTTCGTAAAGGTTTTTCAAATCATTAATTAGTATTTCAGTCGTTCTTCCGTCAATCATAATATGATGCGAAATAAAAAGAAAAACATGTTTATCCTCACCACTCTTCAGAAGAAAAAAACGAACTGGTGGCTTCTCTAGTTCTAGAGGCTTATGAGTCTCTTCAAGTATAAAATTAATTATCCTATTATCAACGTCATGCATATTTGTATCTTTGTTAAAATCCACATACTTGTAGTCAATTTCAGTTGACTTATTAATTCTTTGAATTAGTTTTGAGTCTTGTGTTTCGTGATAAGAAGTACGTAGTATTTTATGTTTGTTAATCAGCAAATGTAAGCATGCTTCAAATCTTTGCGGATCAATCTTAGCATTAATTTCTATCGCAGTAGGAACATTATAAAAACCACTATTAGGATTAAGCTTTTGCATATAATATAATCTTTGCTGTGTTGAGGATAAAATTCCTTCACTTAAATTTTGGGGTTGGATATCATTAGAAACATTGTTATTTCTAGCTGATAGTTTCTTCAACAATGCCTCCTTTGCACTTGATAACCCCTTATTAGATACAATACTATTAGACATAAAAATCCCTCCCTTAGTACCCTGGTATAGGATGTTGAGCAGTCAATTCTCTTACTTCTTTTTTAATGGATTGAACAAAACTCTCTGAAATAGAGAACTCTTTTTCTGAAACCGGAATAATTTCATTGATTACTCTATCAAAAATATCAATAATTTTTTCAATGTTATGTTCAGTAAATTGTCTATATGAAATAGTATTAGTTCCTAATCTTATTCCCCTTGATACAAATGCTGCTGTAGTATCACCTGGCACTCTATTTTTATTAACTATAATGTCACACCTTTCAAGAGCTTTTTCAGTTACATATCCTGACATCTTTTTATTAATTAAATCGATTAAAACAATATGTGTATCGGTACCATCAGATACAACTTTATATCCTTTTTTCTTCAAACCATCAGCTAGAGTTCTTGCATTTCTTTGAATATTTGTAGCTAAATTTTTGAATTCTTCTGTACTATTAAACTTTAAAGAATGTGCCAATGCTGAAATTCTATTCATGACTGGAGCACCTTGGAAGTGAGGAAAAATTGCCCTTTGTATTAACCTTTCTAATGACATGTCGCCGTTTGGTGATTTAGCAGCCTCTGTCAACTTACCTCCTAAAATAAGTGCCCCACGTGGTCCATATAATTGTTTATGAGTACAAGTAGTTGTGAAATGTGCCAAATCAATTGGACTTGGATGTTTTCCAGCAATAATAAGACCTGCAATATGTGAAATATCCGCCAATAAATATGCTCCTACTTCCATCGCAATCTCATTAAATTTCTCAAAATTAACTTGACGCGCATAAGCGGTAGTTCCACAAATAATTAATTTCGGTTTATGTTTTCTCGCTAAGGAAAAAACTTCTTCATAGTCAATTATTCCATCTGCATTAGTATGATAAGAAATGGAGTTATAGCCCTTTCCTGAAAATGAAGCTGGAGCTCCATGAGTAAGATGGCCACCACTGCTTAAATCCATACCTAACAATGTATCTCCAGGCTGCAGAATAGCACTAATTAGGCTAAGATTAGCAGTTGATGCAGCATGTGCTTGAACATTTGCAAAAGTTGCATTGAATACAGATTTTGCTCTTTCAATAGCAATTCTTTCAATTTTATCGACGTTGATACATCCAGCATGATATCTCGCTCCTGGATAGCCTTCGGCAGTTGTGTTAATAGCTGCTGTACATTGACTAAACAACACATTAGGATTAGCGACACTGGATGATGCTACTAGTACAAGTTGTTCTTTTTGTCTATTTTGTTCATTAAGAAGAGCACTAGCAAGTTCAGGATCATAATCCTCCATTAACTTTAAACCAGATTTTAAAACCGTTGACATATTTTCCATTGAAATCACTCTCTTTAAATTATTTAGTATTAACAAAATGCATAACATCATATACTTACATTACTTTATATAGCATGACGAATTATAATATTAAGTACACACCTGAAATTTTCCTAAATAGCCTTTAACGACATAGTATAAATTGTAGATAACCATATAAACACTACACAGAGAACGGGTATGAATTATAGTCATCTTTTCACATTGGAAAGAGCACAAAAGACGCTAGAGCGAACCGCTAGCTCCATGGAACATGCTATCAAAACGCTTATTAAGCAAGATACCAAAATACTGACAGCAACGTGTATTTTATGAACCCTTATTCTTCTTGTCAACGTTGTAGCAACGAGAATGAGAATGACATTTTTAAAAAATCTTTCCTTAGAAAACGGATTCAGGAAATGGTGAGTTAGAAGAAGCTCAATCATTTAATTAACAATAGACCAAAAAATGTTTAAATTGAAAAACTACACACGAAGCGTTTTAGGAAAAACTAGTGATAATTTTTTTAAAAAACTAACCTTTATTAATAGCTAAAGAAATAATCACAGTTTTAATCTGCACCGCCCCCTGTAAGTAGACAACTAAAAAAAGTAATTTATGCTGCGGCTTTTTCCCGATATTCTGTCGGGGAAAGATCGCTATGTTTTTCCTGTAACCTTTCGGTGTTATAAAAATTGATGTATTTTTTAATCATTCGTTCGGCTTGCTCATATGTTTTTGGGTGCTCCAAATACAGCTTCTCCGTTTTCAAATGAGAAAAGAAGCTCTCTATGCATGCATTGTCGTAACAGTTGCCTCGTCTGGAATGGCTTCCGTTCAAACGCATTCTCTTCAAACGTTTCGCATAAGCGTTTGAAGTGTATTGAAATCCCTGGTCAGAGTGAAACAGGGTCCCCTTGTAAAGCGGTTGAGACGCCAAGTTTGCCAATGTATCCAGCACTAAATTCAGGTCGTTCCGTTCTGAAAGCTGCCAGGCCACAATTTCATTATTATGCAGGTCCAAAACTGCAGAAAGATAGACAAACCGGTCATTTATGCGAACATACGTAATAGCGGTCACAAGCTTCTGATATATTTTTTCTACGTAGAAATTCTGTTTCAGTACGTTTTTGAAAAGTACAGATCCTCTTCTGCCGTAGAAAGGACGTTTCTTACGAATGACAGAACGAATCCCCAAATCTCGCATCAGTCTTCTTGTACGCTTATGATTCACAAGTAGCCCTTCTTTGCGCAAAACTCGTGTGACACGCTTGTACCCATAATACGGGCGCTCCTTATGAATTGCCAGAATATGTTCTTTGAAGAGCGCTTCTTCCTGGCGCTGCACCTGTGGTGGACGGCACAGAATCCATTTATAGTAACCAGCTTTCGATACTTCCGCTATTTTAAACAGCAATTTTAATGGATGTTTGGAACGGATTTGATGGATTAATTCGAACCTTTTGGTCTTTACGACTTCTCCTTCCCGTGAAGATTTGGATTTTGCTGTTTTAGATAATCCACCTGCGCTGTCAAATACGCGTTTTCTTCTTCCAGACTGGAGAATTTCTTTCGATTCCAGTGCCCTCGCTGATCCTCGAATGAAACTCCCGATTGCGCTTTTTTAATCCACTCCGCAATTTGTGCATCGCTTTTCACGCCGAATCTTTCTCAAAGTTGACTATATGATCAACCTTCTTCCAGTTTCCAACCGAACAACTTCCCGTTTTAGTTCAGGTGTGTATTGTGTAAAATGTAGCCCTTTTTTTGCCATAGAAAAATCCCCTCCAAGTAAGACTGTTAAGAACATCATAGCACGTTCTCTTTTTTTATCAGTCTACTTAAAGGGGATAATACCAATCTTTAAGAAGAGGTTTAGTTTTTAATATTGTTAATTAATTTTACCTAATGCTCTTGGGGCGCATATCAACCCATTGCTCTTCAATATAATCTAAGCAATCGGCTTTATTTCCAGTAAAACTAGCACTTTTCCAACCTACTGGAATTTCCCTATTAATCGGCCAAATTGAATATTGTTCTTCATTATTAACAACCACGATAAATTCTAGTAATTCATTCATCTAAACCATCCTTACTAAACTAATTTTTTTATTTATTCTTAACCATATAATCTTCCATATAAAATGCATCACTCTATACTCTCCTTCAATAGAAGCAGAGTTTAATATGTTTCTAACATATTAATATGTTCCCAAAATCTAACTTAACGTGCCGAAACAACGATTAAGTATATTTGGTGCATGATTTTAGAATATTTTTACTATGTTAATTATTGTAATATGATTTTTTTTGAAAAGCAAGTTTTTTAAATATTTTACTATCCTTTAAAAAAATGTAATAATTTAGCATGTGAAACATCACTTATTACCAAAATATAAATTAATTTGTAAAAAAGGGTGGTTTTAATTAATGACTTGGCATGCACTTTTTGTAGAAAGTGGTAAAGAAGAATTAGTACAAACATATTTAGAGCTTAACTTTAAAAAATCTAATTTATTGTCAATAATACCTAAAAGAAAGGTTCCTGAAAAAAAAGGTGGAGTTATAAAACATGTTAAAAAGAAGTTATTTCCTGGTTATATCCTCATTCAAACTAATATGGACAGATATACATATAATAAGATCCGTAACATACCAAAAATACATCGAGTATTAAATACTGGAGTTACTTATTCTACTCAACAAGGGTTTTATATTACTAAACTAGAAGATAATGAAATAAATTTTATTTCAGAACTTTTAAATGAGGATGGAATAATAGAATATTCACAAGTTTGCATAAATAACTCCATAGTAGATGTTATATCCGGTCCACTATTTGGTATGGAACATTTAATAAGAAAGGTGGATAAACGGAAAAACAGAGCAAAACTTCAATTTGATATTAGAGGAAAAGAGATGAAATTTGAAGTTGGGATAGAAATAAGTAATAATTAGATTTTCTGTAATTAAGGTAACTAGAATTAGTTTCCCTTCACTACTGTATATTTATTTATACAAAGAATAAAATCTAATATATGTTCGTAATTGTAACGTAATACTAAACTAATAGATGATTCCATCTATACAAAAAAGCACGTAACACCGACAATATTTAATCTTTGTATTTTGCAAGTGAAAAGTTGAGAAGAATGCAAAGAAAAGTTTAGAACTTTGCCAGCCCTATTTTGCTTTATGATTGCTGATTTGATAGTGCATGTTTCACACGGTAACAGTCTCCAGTAAAACTCAAGATATGGGTGTGATGAATCACACGGTCCACTAAGGCGGCTGTTAGCCGTGCATCTTCAAATATACGGTTCCATTGACTAAACTCTAAATTAGAAGTGATCATGAGGCTACACTGTTCATACCAATCAGAAATCAGTTGAAACAATAGTTCTGCTCCATCCTTGCTAAAAGGCACATACCCCATTTCATCTAGGATAATCATATCTACCTTCTTAAACTTGTTGCGTAATGGTTTAAAGCGTCCTTCCCTCCACGATTTTTCAAGTAAATCTACTAAATCAGCCCCCGGTAGAAACGGACTTCATATCCATTTCGACAAGCTTTTCTACCTAATCAGGTTACGAGATGCGATTTACCGGTACCAGGAGCTCCTGTCAAAGTGACATTCTCTTTCTTTTCTATAAAATGAAGAGATTCGAGCCCTTGCCTATCAAGTTGTGGAGGAAATCGTATATGGTCACTCCAGTGATAATTGGTAAGTTTTTTTTCATTCATAAATTCAGCTTTCTTCATCAACCGTTCTCCTTTTGCAGCCTCTCTAAGCTCCAATTCCTGTCGGAATAATTCCGTTACATATTGCTCCGGGTTCTCAAAAGGAATCTTTTCGTAAATATCAGCGACATATGCTAAACGTAGCGATTTACATTTTTCTTTGATTAAATTAGACATTTTACACTTCCTCCTTTACTGGGGAAGCTTTTAAAGGCTGAAGCGAGTCGTAGATGTTCCAATTTACATCATAGGGGTGTTTGAAATGATTCTCTTTCGGCTTTCTCCATCGGTAATAATTCATAAAACCGTTCATCTATTTCCTGGATATCATACTTTATAATGAGGTTTATTAACCATTGAACACGTTCTTTTCTTAACTTCAATGATTCAATATGCAAGTAATGGGCGATTCTACCAGGAAGATAAGGAAAATATCGAGAGTACACAATAGATCGCGGCTTCTTCATCCAATTTTTTAATATTGATTGCCATGGAATTTCTCTCGTTTTATTCATATAGGGCCTTGGGCCTTTTTAAAGGGTATTGAATACCGCTATAATATATTGGATGAATAAGTTATAATATACAATGAACCATGCTTCATAAGCATGGTTCATTTTTACACTTCTTTAACGACTAGTCTACGCAATTATATCGCATTACATTTGCTATATGATTACAAGGTTTGTCCACCATATAGTTCCGCTCGGCTATACACTTTTCATTATGCTTGCTGACGCATTTTACGATTCTTCACACCATTTGCCACAATAAACGCTATGAAACCACCAATAATTACGACAATCATGGTAATAAAGATCCAGTTAAATCCACTGTCTTCTTCTAAGATAAAAATATTGCTGGTTTCACGTTCTAAAATTACTTTATGTGTACCATCATCTTGTTTTCTAACAATGTTATCTTCCAGCAATCCATTCAGTTGCATATCCTCACTAATTCCTTCCAGCGAGGCAACCTGTGTTTCACTGTCATTATTAATTGCAATATACATTGTTTGATTTTGATCACTTCTTTTATAAACAGACATAGCACCTGTCTGAGAAACTAATTCCATATCTCCCTGCTTTAATGCAGTTGAATCTTGACGGATAGTTGCTAGTTTTTCCAAATGCTGAGTAATTTCTTCGTCCTCTTTATTTAATTCAGCCATATTGTGATCTGGTTCATCTATACCATTATCCATTGGAACTTCTACTCCCTGATAAACAAAAGAAGATCCTGGTAGTGTATAAAGTAATGTAGATGCTAGTTTCCATCTTGTGACAGGATGAAATCCTTCCTTCACTGTTGCATGCGTAAAGCGTAGAGTGAGAGCAGATTCTAAGTAATGTACGCCACTCATCTCTTGTGTTAATAGTGGTTCAAGAGACTCTCCAGTTTGTTTCAGGATATCAACCGCTTCACTCTGAAAGTCGTGATCCATTGAATTCTCGTCTTCTATTCCATCCACTATTAAAAACGCATCTTCCTTCTCGCCTTGTATACGTTGCCGTAGCTCTTCGATAAACGAAGAAGGTACTTGTTCATCTACATAAACATGAAATCCATCAATTCCCGCGGTCTTCATCCAATAAACCGCTGTTTCTAGAAAATATTGCTGTACGTCTTCATTTTCCAAATTGACTGTTGGCAACTCTTCGTTTAATTGATTCACAGAAGGTTCAGAAACCCAATCAGACTGTTCATTTACCCAATTATGATCCTTCCCAACATGTGTTAGTGCAAAATCTAAAATAACATTCATATCATTATCATCTGCTTCAGCTACTAGATTTTGCAATTCAGCTATATCCCCAAAGTGTGGATCAACACTTTGAGCATCTAAAAGATCAAATCCATGATAGGAAGCCGCCGTCATGACTGGGCTTAAATTGAGCGTGGTTATCCCTAATTTACTTAACTGAGGAATTTTATCGATAATGCCTTGCAAGTCGCCACCATGATATGCCGAAGGATCATCAATATTAATCTCTAAATCATTGCTACTGTCACCATTTACAAATCTGTCTACTAAAATATAATAGATTCTCTCTCCTGTTTGTTCTTCTGCCATTACGGTTAAGGTCGGGAATAAACATAGGAATAGAACCATAATTAATAATACTTTTCTTATGTAGTGCATAATGGTCCCCTTTTCTTTAAATTACTTCATCACCTATTATCCTAGACAATTATAGAAAGTCAAATCCCTAAATAGAAAATAAGATGAAACTTTTGTGACTAAAAAAACAAACAATCGCCTTATTTATTATCTGATGCTAAGTAAGTAAAAACTGCGAACCAATGAAAATACTGTTTAGTGTAGCTTTCTTCCATTTTTCTGAAGTTGAGTGATTACGGCCTTAAGATTTCACCACCCTTGCCATGTTATTTACCAGTGATCGCCAAGGATTTTACCGCACGTTAAACCATTTACCAATGAACGCAAAAAACCTACAGATTACTAGTTTCATAAACTGTAGGACTCTTTTTTAATTATTAGTTAGTTGAATTGTTGTTATAGTAATCCATGATTATTTTTCTTGTCCCTTCGGAATGTTTGTTCCACAAACAACTTATGATTATCAGGCATATGATCACGAATGGTAGATGGTTGACCAAATTTACGTATAATCGTTTTTGGGAAGCAACCCTCATATGATTAAAAAAGATCTCAACGAGAGCTTCTGTTAGTTTAACGCCCTAATATAGTTATCCTCCATTGATCAAAAGTACAGCCTTTCCTGAAAACTTCCGCTCTATTAATTGTTGGGCGATCGTTCCGATATTCTCCCATGGTGCTTCTACTGCTATACGAGGTTTCAACTGACCCTTTGCAACCAAGTCTCCTAAAATCTTCAGACCTTCTTTTGGTGAAAAACGATTGACCTCTTCTCCTAGAAAAAACCTATACAAGCTTACTCCACCTACATATGCAAGCTTAGAAAGATCAAAGGTAGCAATTGGTGATGCAGAATAACCTACAGACACAATTACCCCTCCTGGTATCAGTTGAGATAGTAGAGGTGGCAATGTTTCACCACCTACCGAATCTACTACGAGATGATACGGACCAAATTTTTCCACCGGTTTCGTAATGGATTCACCTATAATTACCTCATTGGCCCCTGCCTCTATTACCATGTTAGCTTTCTCTTCAGTTCGTGCTATACCAACATTGAATGCCCCACTCAGGGATGCAAGTTGATGAGCAAAAAGTCCAACCCCACCAGTCGAACCGGTTATAAGTATTCGTTTACCTAGAAGCATTCCACCTTTTCTAAGTGTATAAAGGGCTGACAAGCCTGCTACTGGCAAAGTTGCAGCTTGAGCATAGGACACTGTATCAGGAATTTCAGCTATGAAGCTTACAGGGACAGCAACTTTCTCTGCCCACGCGCCTGATGGTAAAAGTCCAACAACTCGACTTCCTTTTCGTGGGCCTTCTCCATTTCTTGCTTGTTCGATAACAATACCGGTAAAATCCCATCCAGGTCTAATTTGTTCTTCCTGAGTCTTCGCATTGGTAATTTCTCCTCGATTAAGAGAAAATGCTCTAACTTCAACAATCGCTTCCCATAGTTTGGCTTGAGGTGCAACAACCTTCTGTATTGTTAAGTGTCCTGAAGCAAATTTATCTGTTACAACTGCACGAATCATATTAATACCCCCTTAGCTTTATTTTAGCTATGATAATAAATGAAGTGATGTTTCCTAAAGTAGTATACTTGTTGATAATACTTTAACCAAGTGTATAACTACACCTAATCACTGAATAAAGGTCAGAAGGAGGATTCCATGCAAGAAGAATTAAATGTTCAACATTACAAATTAAAAAAATTATTAGTTGAAATCGAAACGATTCGGATAAAGCGTCAGCAAGAATATTCTAATCCACAAACTCACCCGTTAATAAAACGGTTTACCCAACAGGAGCTTAACGATGTGGCTTATACGACATATAAAAATTTACTGGTCGGACGTTCCTCGAGAATGCCTAATCGTCAGGCCCTAATAAATATTGCTGACTATCTAGAATGTACTAATGTTGAGCGTAATGATCTCCTTATTACCGCGGCTTACCTACCAGTTCAAAATCACCTAGGAGAACAAACGCATGATTTTGCATTAGATCAAGCTCGTGAAATCATGAATACTATTCCTTTTCCGGGGATGATCGTAAATTACGACTTGGAAGTTAAAGCAATGAATAGGCCATTTCACTATTTATTTGACATCCCTCTAGACATTAATATTAACAGCAAGATAAATATGGTAGACTTACATTTCAATCAAGAACTACCTATACGATCCCGATCTGCTTTTGATACAATATCCTATCATCAATGGGAGTTACATGCTATATCTGGTATACAAGCATTTAAAATAAATAATATGCTATTTCACAATGACGACTGGTATCAGTCCTTAACTCAAGATTTTCGGCAAAATTATGATGTGAATAAATATTGGAAAATGTCTACAAAAGACTTGGACAACAAAGCTATTAAAACAAGACAAATTTTAGCAAACACCGGAACATCAAGGGGTCTATTTCCTATTCGTTATCGAGAAATTCATATTGCTGTAAGTAATCGTAAGTACCCTGAAATCGTGGTTTACTTACCTGTCGATGCATCAGCTCGCCAGGCTTTCGAACATATAGGCTGTCCAACTGACTGTCTTTCACCAAATAATAACTAATCTAAGCTATATTACCCCCCAAAAGTTAAATTTTTAGTCTAGCTTTTGGGGACAGTACGTTACGGCTATTGCGATTCTCGGTGAAATTGGTATAGATATGTCTGTGTTTCTTTCTCACAAATGGCAAAGGTGGTACATTTCAGTGGCTGTAATCAAGTTGAGTGGTAATTAGTCGCTACGGATATATACTCCCTTTCGCGTAAGTCCCCCCATGAGTTTCGCATTTTTCTGCAGCTTAGTGTGTATTTCTTATCAAGCAAGAAAAAATACATTGAACATAATTCCCATAAGTTCTCTTCTTTCGATAATCAGAACACTGCGCTTAGCGTAGGCAAGATACGTAGACTCCTACGGGAACAGCGCGAGCCGAAGATCCCGCAAGAAAACGCACTTTGTTTTCTGAGGAAGCTAAGGCCGTGCCCGAGGAAAGCGCAGTATCTTGCCGTAGCGTTTCCAAACACTCATCAAAATGCAGAATGGAAGAAAACAAATCGCAAAAAAGTTTCCTACTAACGATAAAAAACTCTCTATCTTATCTTGATAGAGAGGTTTGATAGTTTTTCTTCACTTTTTCTCGTATACGATAAATGATAATTAGTCCAGTTAAAAATAGGATTGGTGTCAGATAATAGATAATGTTGCGCCAGTGAAGAGGAACACGGTGGGTAAATTCTGCTTTAACATAAACACCTTGTTCTTCCACTGCAATTGCATCACCAATGTCTGTGTCTTCCATTTTAAAATACTCTGTGCCTACAGGATAATGATTCGATGCATTGCCATAATACATGCCGGTATGGTCTTCTGCCTGAGTGGTTACTTTTCCAACCGATTGTCCGATATGAGATGAGTCGATTTGCTGATCGGTTACCTCATATACACGGCCATCTAATCCAACAAACGGGTACACCTCAGAGAGTGCATCTAATGTGGTAGGAATAAGAAAAAGAAGCAACATACTGATACATATTTTCTTCATAACCGTCACTACTTTCATTCATTTTCGATACTATAGCATCATATATCAATAATCACATTATTTTCTTGTAGCCAGTATTCAATTTGTGCAATATGAGCCAACAACTGTGGTCCTGTCATTAATTGACCAAACCATGGTGTACTAATATTTGCCGCCTTTTGGTCGACCAGTTCTTTTACTTTTGTGCGATCTAATACTTCAAATATGCGCGCATCCTTGTCATTTATAATCTCATTCATCCAATTGATTACTGCTTGCGTATAAGCCGGGTGGTGTGTTTTTGGATACGGACTTTTCTTGCGGTAAAGAATTTCTTCTGGCAGGATTCCTTCTAACGCTTTTCTTAGAATACCTTTCTCATGATCGCCATATGTTTTTATTTCCCAGGGAATATTCCATACATACTCAACAAGATGATGATCACTGAATGGTACACGTGCTTCAAAGCTTGCACCCATACTCATGCGATCTTTACGGTCTAACAATGTAGGCATAAACCACTGCATATTCAGATAAAACATTTGTCTTCTTGCTTTTGCTTCTTCTCCTTCGCCATCTAATATAGGAGCTTCCTTTATGGTATCTTCATATCTTTTTTTCGTATATGCTTCCAAATTTAATTGTTGGCTGACATCTGACCGTAATAGATTTTGTCTAACTTCTGAAGAACGAATCCACGGAAAACCTTCACGATTAAGATCATCCTCACGATAAAACCAAGGATAACCACCAAAAATTTCATCAGCACATTCACCGGACAGTGCTACCGTCACTTGTTTTTTTGTCTGTTCACAAAACCATAACAAAGAAGAATCGACATCGGCCATTCCTGGCAGATCACGGTATCGTACTGCATCTTTTAACAAATCTACTAATGTATGATTATCAATCACATATGTGTGATGCTGAGTGTCCAGTGTCTGAACCATTTTTTCAATGTATGTTTTGTCCTGATTGGGCTGGAAGCTGCTTTTCTTAAAATATTTGTCGTTATCCTCATAATCGATAGAAAAGGTTTGAAGAGCATCCTTTTGATTGTTTTCTAGATATTTTGCTGCTATAGCCGTGATTGCACTAGAATCTACTCCCCCTGATAAAAAAGTGCCCAATGGAACATCAGATACAAGCTGTCTCTCTACGGCATCCACTAATAGGTTGCGAACTTTTTCAGCGGTTTCCTCTACAGAATCTTCGTGTGGTTTACTTTCCACATTCCAATAACGTCTTGTTTTCCAACCATAGCGATTGAATATGCCAACATGTGCTGCACGTAGTTCCTTCATTCCATCAAATACACCATGCCCTGGAGTACGTGATGGACCAAGCGCAAAAATTTCGGATAAACCTTCTTCTTTAATAACAGGATCTACAGCATCATGTGCAAGAAGAGCTTTTATCTCAGAGCCAAACAGTAGTCCATTTTGATGTTCCTTATAAAATAAAGGTTTCACACCGAGACGGTCGCGAGCGAGAAATAATTGCTGCTTTGATTGATCCCATATAGCATATGCAAAAATTCCGTTTAATTTCTCAACATGCGCCTCTCCCCACTCGATATAGCTTTTTAACAGGACTTCCGTATCCGAGTGAGAATTGAATCGCCATCCTCGTGTCAGCAATTCACTGCGAATATCTTCTGTATTATAAAGTTCACCATTATACACTAATACGTATCGATGTTGGTCTTCTGTATGGATCATTGGTTGCTTGCCACCAGCTGGGTCAACGACGATTAGACGCTGATGACCGAAGCCGACATGTGTCTCAAAATAAAAATCAGTTTCATCTGGTCCCCGATGGCTAATCTTATTTGCCATACGCTGTACTTGTTCTCGCTCATTCTCAATATTTCGGGTAAAGTCGATCCAACCTGTAATCCCACACATACTGTATTGACACACCTTTCCCTATCATAGTAGCTTTTATTAATATATGCAGCAGTAGTGCGAAAATGAACAAGTGATTGGGTTTTATAGAAGTGATCGTTATTTTAGAGATAAAGTGAGACTATGATCAGTGGGGATCTTACAAACGGTTAGTACCATAAAAAAAAGGACACGGAACATTTGCCCGTGACCCATTTTTTTAGCCGAAAAATTGAAATCCGATTGGTAGTCTTCCAAGTCCTAGAACTAGTGCGATTAGCAAGGCGATGATGAGTTGTGTCCAAGCACCTTTGGCTGGCTTGGATTTGCTTGTTTTTCCTAGCAACATTTCCATTGCTCCAACTACCCAGAACCCTGCAATCATTTTCACGATTACTTCTCCAAGTGTGCCTCCACCTGAGTTTGTGTAAGCAGCCAAATTGTTTATAAAGAGAATGACACCCGTGATAATAATAAATAAGTAGTCTAATCGTAAAATCATATGTACGATTTTACCTGCTTTACTTCCGTTTTTGTACATCGCATACGATACAAATAGTAGAATTAATCCCACTACCCATGCTGTTATGTGTAAATGAGTCATCTTTTGTGCACCCCCAATTGTTTTAAATTAATCATATCATGGATTATGATAGATTTCATTTTTTATCTATTTCTTACGTTATACGATTTTCCTACTCGCTCCGTCTGTTTGTCAGTTTCTTTTTATAGAGAAGACTTCTCCATAGCCATTCTATAGGTCCACGTTTATATTTTTTTAGCCACAAATAACTGAGAAAAATTTGCACTGGATATACGATCAGTCCAACTAACATTATTTGAAAAGGCGTCAACTTACCATATAATCCAAACCCGATCGAATAGAATATCGTGACACCGATAATCGACTGCAAAATATAATTAGATAGTGCCATTTTGCCGACATAACCAATAAGTCTGAATAATTGCTTCCCTTTACCATAAAGAAAGGCAATGGTTATCGTATAAAAAATGGCAGACGAAATACCGCCAACAGCATCTTGTAAGTTTGAAAACCAAATTGGATTACCAAAAGCATAGGGTCCTGCCTTAAATAGCACAAACAAAATAAGTGATCCAACCCACCACTTCTGCAAAGTTTTTTTGTGTAATTGTAAGTCATGTAGCCATTTATTTTTGGCAAAAAGTAAACCAATTAAAAATATTGGCAAGATATTAAAGGTTGTAAAGACGAAGTTAATCAATTGATTACTGTTTAACCAGTCATTGGCATTTTGAGATAGGATATCACCCCAACTACCCGCCCCATAGTGCTGATTGGCATTTTCAATAGCAGTCCTATTCGCTAGATTGCTAATATCATCTCTAATTATAAATAGTACTCCTGAATACAAAAGAGTTGGTATTAGTAAAATACAGATACTCCAAACAACTAATGTGACATTGTTACGATTTAAAAATAACAGTAACAAAAATCCAATAACTGCATATGTAATGAGAATATCACCATGCCAAATCAAAAAAGCGTGAATTAGTCCAAAACCAAGCAAAACCCATAATCGTCGCACCATCCATTTACGAGGGGCTTCCACATTTTTAGTGAGTAAATTTTTATAAATAATTTGCATCCCGAATCCAAATAAAAAAGAAAATAACGAATAAAAACTAGCTTGAAAAAAAATATCAATGATCACTTGCCAAAATCCTGGTTCTCCTGTCCCCCAAAAGTTGGTACCATTACCATACATAAAATATGGCCCATGTAATGACAGTAAATTCACCATAAAAATTCCAAAAATCGCAAATCCTCGTGCGGTATCAATCCATGGTAATCTTTTTGAATCTGCTAATGGTGAAGGATTATTCACAGTTTTTCACTCTCCCTAATCTTTATCTGCCTTCATTTTATCTTATTTAGTTGGTGGAAACTAGTATGATTAGGAAAACTCAGCACGCTATTTTCACAAACTTATGATGAATTCATAAAATAAATATGGAATGATGTATCAACGTAAGGATGATGTCTATGCCAGCAATGGTTGGTGCTGTAAAAGTAATCAACATTGGTTCCTCCAGCGTTTTTCATATTGGTGATGTCTACAAAATACAGCCATATACGCAAGCTAAAACTTTCGCTGGTGGCGGTTCCTTTAATACAGGGGATGGAATACGTGTACACCTGGAAAATGCGCAGACAACAATGGTCGACAATGACGAGTTTGATCAAAATTTAACTGGTATATAGTAGGTGATAGTGTGAATGTAACAATTAATCAATCGATCTACATTCATTTTTTAAAAGTCGGAGGTATCTCGAATTCGTCCGTTTTACAAATTGGCAGTACAGGGAAAATGCAGGCAGTCTCTCAATTGTATAATACAGGGGAGTATGAAGCCCCAGCAGAAGAAGCCACACCACAAGGCGGACCAGAACCATTAGTTCCTTTATCACCGTTTTAACATTCTCATAAGGAGTGAGTTTTGATGGATTATCAGATGATGGTTTATTATATTACCCAATTACAACAGCAAGTCCAACAACTATATAATCAAATCAACTCCTTAGAGAATCGTATTCAGCAACTAGAGCAACAACAACATGCACCTAAAACAACGATTGAAAGTTTAGAGTATCATTTTGATCAATTAAAAATTCAACGATTAGATGGAACGCTTCATATCGGGGTTACACCCGAGGATTTGCAAACGATGGATGAATTTTCTATACCTGATCAAAACGGCGGACCGTTACCTCCTGTACATCAAGCATTAGGACAGTATGTTGATCAAGAATTACCCGGCTATGTAGAATCCTTAGAACAGCAGTATCGTTTCCCACTAGATCCAGGTTACCGACAAACATTATTAGATGATGTCAAACAACAACTTCCAAGTAGAATTGCTCACTATCAACAAGCCAATATTCCACCTGAACAAATGAATCAGCATATCCTGTCTAATGTAAAAAAAGAATTACAGATAGGTCTTCAAAAATGGTTCGAAAAACAGCAAAAGGAGTAAAATGTCATGCATTATAAAGTAAATAATTGGAATTTAGGCGTTGGAAACATTTCAATTGCCGCTGTTTCAAGTTCCTCTCTTTTTATTGTCGGAGATAGTCATGAAATACGATTATCTTCATTATTTGATACACCACCTGAATCTTATATTGTTGGTGAAAACAGTACCTACAGAAATGATGAGCTGATCGATCATGACTCCCAGAACGACTAGAGTGAAGCAAATAAAAATGGACAGTTTATCCTATAGTTCCTTATTTCAAATTGGCGATGCAAATGAAATAGAACCTAACGCAGATGTTCTTGCGGTGCAAAAGGAGGGTGGTATCTCCTCTGACAAAGGATTTGAATTAAATCAATATCCAATCTTCAATAGAACAATTCAAACCATTCCTGATACCGAAGTTGTAGTGGGTGAGCATTGCCACCATGAAAAAAATATCTCTGTATCTACAATTGATATCATGGCAGTATCTACATCGTCTGTTGTTCAATTAGGTTGCAATAAAAAAATTGACTCGCTTGCTCGCCAAAAACATATTCGGATATTAAAAGATGAAGAGGAAGACAATAGATAGCTGTATTTCATCAACTAAAGAATACAGCACTAAACAGAAAGGTTGTGATAGTTTTGCCTTCGATTGTAGGTCCAATCAAAATCAACAGTGTTGGTGGTGGAGTAATCAACTTTGGTGACAGCTTTTATTTATCACCAAAAAGTGCTTCTAAATCTGCATCTGGTGCAGGTGCCAATAATAATGGGGATTTCTCAAATACCAATACCGGCTTTAATATTACCAATTCAGTTGACCCGGACGCTGTAGATCAAGTTGTAGGTGGAAATGCATAAGGAGTATTCCACTCCTTATGCTACACCTTCACAAGTAAACTTTTATCAAAGAAATATAAATATTTTTCCATGACCGGTTGCTTCCAAATTTGTTCTAATGCTTTAGCATAGAGATCCATTTGGACCTGATATCGGTTTTTTAACTTTTCCTCTGCTTCCTGACTTACTTCTTCTTCGATCTGATCCGTTTTATAATCCAATAACACCACACCTTGATCCGTTTTGATGACACAGTCAATGACACCCTGCAAGAAGATTCGTTCCTGATGATCTTCCTGCCACTTTGGATATACTTCCTGTGCCGGCAAGGTTAAACTAAACGGAATTTCCCGTTCTACTTGTTCTGCTTCGACTAACCGCCTACCGAAATTCGTTTCAAAAAAGGATAATATCGCCTGTATATCAATCACATTTGCTTCGTCAGCTGTGATCATTTCTTCTGCTTCTAATTTGGCGATAAATTCTAGTAACGCTGCTTCATGCCAATCACTTGTCAGCGGTAAATGCTGCATGACCGTATGCATCGCCGTACCAATCTCGGCACGTGTCAGTTTTTGATCTGTTTGCATAAAACGAGGTCTTTTTCGAATGGGTGCACGAAAGGGTTCAATGATTTGCTGATCACTATAACTATCTTTCACTTCATGCTGCCGTTTCATTTCGGTAACGGTTTGTTTCGCTCGGTAAAAAATCGAATCTTGGTATGGATATTGATATTCTAATTGATCGGCTACTTTTTCTTTTAAGACTTTATCCTCCAGCTCTATACCTTCCCACTGATAAATAGCTGTTTCTAATGCTTCTATCTGTTCACGATTACTTTCATCAATGGTTTGGTATTCACTTTGATGGACGCGATCCACCTTCCAGACGGAAACATCTTCTGCTATTTCAATTGGGGTAGTTAACGGTTGATCTTCCTCTCTTAGAATCTCACCTTTTTGATGACGAACTAAACTGGCACCAACCCAGTCTAAATAAGATAAAGATTCTAATCGATAATAAGAAGGAAGAACCCAATCTTGATGGGTAATAATACTTGCCCATTTCTTTTTCTTCTTTTCTAAAGATCCTACCGTACCAATTAAAACAACTTTTTCTTTCGCTCTCGTTAACGCAACATAAAGAACTCGCATCTCTTCTGCCAGCATTTCCCGTTGCATTTCTTTCTTAATACCGTGATAAATTAACGTTGGGTACATGATACGTTTGACAGGATCAATATATTTGGTAGCAAAGCCTAATTCTTTGTGCAACAAATATTTTGCCCGTAAATCTTGTTGGTTAAATTGCTTATTCATCGCACCTACAATCACTAATGGGAATTCCAGCCCCTTACTCTTATGAATCGTCATGATCCGGACAACATCTTCCTGCTCTCCTAATGCTTTCGCCGCACCTAGATCATCACCTTTCTCTTCCATACGCTCAATAAAACGCAAGAAACGGAATAGCCCTCGGAAAGAAGTTGACTCATAGCTTTTAGCACGATCATATAACGCTCTTAAATTCGCTTGACGTTGGCGACCACCAGGAATACCACCCACAAAGTCATAATATCCTGTCTCCTGATAAATATCCCAGATCAAATGAGATAACGCACCTTGTCTGGCTTCTCTCCGCCATAGTTTCAATTGTTTCATAAAGTGATCGAGTGTCTCATTATCCGTTGTTTTAACATATTCTTTTAGGGCCTCATAATAGGTTGCCCCTTTTTTAGCTAGACGGATTTTTGCTAGTTGATCTTCGTTTAATCCGACAATTGGGGATTTTAATACCGAAGCAAGCGGAATATCTTGCCTTGGATTATCGATTACCTTGAGCAAGCTGGTCATCACTTGGATTTCAATTGCGGCCAGGTAACCTGTTGAAAGCTCTGCATAAACTGGTATCCCCTGCTTCTTAAACTCTTCCATAATGGTTGGTGCCCAAGTCATCGACCTTAAAAGAATGACAATATCTCGATATTCCACTTTACGGGGCTGACCTGTTTTTTTATCCATAATTTCTGTAGGCTCATCGTCACCTAAACCAATCCACTGCTTGATTTTTGTCGCATATGCACGAGCTTCAAGTTGAGCTTTCTCCAAATCTTCCTCATTCTCGATGTCTTCATCTGACTGGTCATTTTGATTGGTTTCCTGATCGATGATGAGCAGTTCGGTATCAACGTCAGGGAAAGGAACATTTTCATAATCTTTGTTTCCATAGATTAATTCTGCATCCTCATCATAGTCAATATCTCCGACTTTTTGATCAAATAACTGTCTAAAAATATAGTTCGCTGCCGTTAGTACCTGTTCACGACTACGGAAATTTCGCGCCAGGTCAATTCGGTAACCAGGATCGTCCTTTGCAGCAAATCGCTTATATTTTTCAATAAAGAGGGTTGGTTCAGCATGACGGAAGCGGTAAATACTTTGTTTCACGTCGCCAACCATAAACATATTGCCACCGTCCTGTTGGTTCGACACCAGTGATAAAATCGTTTCCTGCACAATATTGGTATCTTGGTACTCATCTATCATTACCTCAGTGAATCTCCGCTGCATGTCTAACGCAATGGACGATGGCGATCCGCTTTCTTTATTGTCTAACAAAATATCTAAGACAAAATGTTCTAAGTCAGCAAAATCGACAAGACCTTTTTCTTTCTTCGCTTCCTGAAAAGCCACTTTAAATTGCTTAATCATGTTAGTTAATTGGACGATGGTTGGATGAATCTCTTGCATATCACGAATATGGTCGGCTAAACTTCTCGTAAACCAATCCTTCGCAATATTGCCCCACCTTTTCTTGATTTGATCACGTATTGCTTTGACCTTATCTTTTTTATCTTCTGCACATTCTACTTTTTTACGAGATAATGCTTTAAATTTCCCTTCCGCAAAAACGGTACGTGCTTCTTCCCAGGATATTTGAATGGCTCCTTTTGCCTGCTGGATCATTTCCTTATCAATGTCGATCGCTTCTGCATAATGATAAGGGCCATCACTTTCCCTAGTTACATCAAGTGCTTCTTCTGCTAATGTTTCCATCACTTCCAGTTGATCGATTACTTCCTGTCTCAATAACTGTAGCCACGGAATCTCATCCTCCGCCATTTCTTTATCCACTTGGTAGATCGTAGCCATCTGATCGAGCCAATAATCGGGATTCGGGTGCTGTATGGCGAATTCATACATTTTTAAGATTAAAGATTCTACTTCTAAATCATTACGATCATTACTGAAACGATCGACAACAGCGAAAAAAGCTTCCTGCTCTGTTTCGTTCTCATCTCCATACCATACTTCAAACAATTGCTCTAACACATCTTGGCGAATTAAATCCGCTTCAATACTGTCTGCGATCCGGAAATTCGGATCAATATCGATTTGATAAGCATATTTGCGTACTAATTCCATACAAAATGCGTGGAGAGTGGAAATCGACGCATTTTGTAATAATGACAATTGCTTTTTCAGGTGATTAGAGGTTGGATTATTCTCTAATGCCGTTTCAATTGCTGCTCCAACCCGATTTCGCATTTCCTGTGCCGCTGCATTGGTAAAGGTTACGACAAGCAAGCTGTCGATATCGATTGGCTGTTCTTTATTTAATAATTTTTGAATGATTCGTTCGACAAGGACAGCAGTTTTACCTGATCCTGCCGCTGCTGCAACTAGTATATTTTGACCTGATTGATAGATCGCTTCTTCCTGTTCTTTTGTCCATTGCGGCATTATCCTTCACCCCGCTTGATTGCTTCGATTACTTCTTCATCTTTCATCTCTTTCAGTCTGCGATAATTATTTTCCGCCAACGTTGGATCAAATTGACAGACCGAACGGAATTCACAGAATGTACAAGCAGTTGACTGTTGTTGCTGAAATGGATTGAGATCTACTTTTCCTTCTGTTATTGCTAACCCTGCGTTTTCCATTAATTGATGGATATATCCTTGCAGCTGGTCAAAAATTTCACGCTCGGCAACATTGGAGCCTTTATAGAAGGAACCACTTTTGCTAAATCCTGCTGGAATGATGTCACTTCTTCCCGACTCCAACGAGGTATCCATCATCTGGACTACCTCTTCTTGATCAACAAGTAGGCCTTTCATTTTGAACTTTTTAAATATTTCCTGTTCAATTTTATCTTCTGTTAGAAAGTCACTCGCTGAGACCATTGGATTATGGACGTGGAAATATAGAACGCCAGCGGGTGATGCCTGCTGCCCGAGCCAGTTTTCCGCATTTTGCAGGACTACATCTAAGTAAGCTAGCATTTGAAGTGCCAGTCCATAATAAACCTCTGTCAAGTTCAATCCTTTTGAGCTCGATTTATAATCAATAATTCGTAAATATAATTGCTCGTTTTCGATTGCCTGATCGACACGGTCAATCCGTCCTCTTAACAATAATGTATAATCATTTGGTAAATGGACTTTCAATGATTCTAATTGATCCGGATAGCCAAATCCAACTTCTAAACCGACAGGCGCAAAATGTGTTTTTCGTGCCTGTTCACTTAAAACATACGTCGCCCTTGCAATGACATGTTCCAACTTTCGTTGAATGTATTGATAACGATTGGAACTATGCAAAATTTGATGCTGTAATACTGGTGCTAACTCTCCTACAGCACGATGGGCATACTTCTTCGCTTCTTGATCATAAATATCAGCAAACCCACGACCGTCTTTTTGAATCCATTCGGTAATTTGCTTTAACGCCTCGTGGAACAACTGGCCGATATCTGGTGCATCGAGTTTATAGGTCGGTCGATCCTGTAGCCCTAAGCTATATTTGGCAAAATGCTGATACGAGCAGCGATGATACATTTCCAGCCTTGAAACACTGGCTTGGATTTCTTTCTGATATAACTCATCGACCGTCTCATTTGCTAAGTCTGTCGGCTTATTTTGATAAAAGAGACTCTTTAATACACGTTGGTTAATCTGTTGATGATCGGATTTTTCAATATACCAGTTTAATACATATTCCCACATATCATCGATTGGATAACCTCTTAACTTTCGTGCTAATTGTGCTGTTAATGCACCTCTTGTCTTATTCGGAGTCGTCACAAAACGGCTCGCCTCTGTCATTTCTTCCGGGTCTTGTAAAAACAAGCTCTCTTCCTGCATCGGAAAGATTTCTTCCATCCTTTTGATTAAAGGGGAAGCAACTTTTTGTTTTCCTTCCTCATTACTGATCGGATAGCTCACCCATAAATAATCAGACGGCAGCGTAAAAGCTAAATACACATAAAACCAGTCATCCAGTAACTGACGTTTACTTCCCTCAGCTAATTGCAAACCATGTGTTTGCAATAGGGAACGTTCTTCTTCTGAGATCAAGCCATCTCCACCAGGCTTCATCGGCCAAGTTCCTTCATTCACCCCTAACAAAAAGGCAGCCTTAATACCATGCATCCGTGAACGATCGATGGAACCAACGACAACATGGTCAATACTTGGCGGGACGTGTGAAAATCTTAGTGAATCAAAGCCAGACTCCAACACATTACGGAATGTCTTCAGGTCCATCCTTTCTTCGCCAGCAACTTCCGTAATCTCTTCTAACAATTGAATGACCGCATCCCACACCTGGTCTTGCTCACGTCCTTTTTCGACTCGTCCTTCTTCATCATATAGTTCCCTCATTTGTTCCAATCGTCCAGGTGCTCCAATTGCCTCTAGCCATTCAAACAGGGCAATTGCTTTTTCTTTAATCGTCGGTAATTCCCGCAGTTGTTGATCAATATCTGCAAGTGCTGCTGTTACTTTTTTCCGATAAGCATTAATCCGCTCTTGTGTTCCTAGTTCACGATCGGTTTGTGCCGACTGATCAAAGCCTTTAAAGCGTTGAAATATCCAAGGCTTATCGCTTAACCATCTACTTCTGCCACGCACTCCATATTCTAAAACATAATTTTCTAACTCATCGATTGCCTCTTGATCTAAGCGATGCTTTCCTTCCCCTTTAGGAATAAAGCCTGCCTTCAACAAGCGAAAGACTGCATCATAACGCCAGTTCCCTTCGAGGACATCCAGCAGTGACCTTATCGTTTCAATCAATGGATGGTTTAACATGGTTCTTTTTTCGTCAACAAATGTTGGAATATGATAATCATCAAAAACAGTTGTAATCAAATCGTGATAGACATCCTGTTCACGAATAAGAATAGCGAGATCCCGATAGCGATACCCTTTATCTCTTACTAAACGAACAATCTCCTGTGCTGTTCCTTCGACCTCCGCACGTGGGTGCACCGCTTCTGCAATGCGAATCGGAGCTTGTTCCGGAAAGCTTTGAACAGGGCGACTGTCAAAATGCTGATCTAAATGAACAAAGGGTGCTATCGTATTTTCGTTTGCTGTTATTTGATTGATTTCTGTTTTAATCATCGTCTGTTCTGCTAATTGCTTTAATTGATAATAGGTTTCCTTTGTTTGATAGAACAGATCTAACGGTACAACCTCAGGATCATATACATCATCAATTGTTAGTGTCACTGTTACATTTTTTGCTTTTTTCAGCATAGCACCGATGACTAACAATTCCTGTGGTGTGAATTGGTGAAAGCCATCTATGTAAACCGTTGTGTCTTCTAAAAAGTTAGACATTTCTAATTTTTCCACTAACTGCTGTAATTGATCCTCGCTATCCATATAGTGACCTTCTAAGCTACTTGTTAGCTGTTGATAAATATAGACTAAATCATCTAATTTACTTTGTAACGCTACTTCGCTAATGGTTTTGTGCTGGAATCGATTCATTTCTTCAAGCTGTGTGTTAATCAATTCCGGTGTGACACAATAGCGTTTGAATTCTGTGATCATTTCCTCCAGTTGTTCGATAAATCCTTGCTTTTCGACTGCTTTCTGGAATACCTTCCACTCATCGGTTTTCTCTTCGACGATTTTGCGAAGCATCATTTGCATCCCTGTCGATGTAATGTGTTTCTTTGTTGCCCCGCCTGTCAGCTGCATCACACGCCACGCTAACCGGGAAAAACTGTAGACTTGTCCACGAATCGAACCATTGATATCAGGGTCATTTAATAACGCATATTCTTGTTGGAAGGTCATTTGATCTGGAACTAAATATATAATCGGAGGCCCTTGAGGATTTTGTTGTAGTTCTTGTCTTATCTCTTGCAAGCATTGCTCGCTTTTATTCACCGTTGCACTTCCAGTTAAAAATCGCAACAAAGAAAACACCTACTTTCTCTATCTTCACGTCTATTTTATCATACATTATAGCAAACGAATGTTCTGTGGTAAAGCTAGATGTTCCGACGATACGTTTTTATGTAAGTGAGACATAAAAAAGAAAAGTGTACCCATTAATTAGGAATATACTTTTCTTTAATCATTTCTCTCTCTTTTCATTGTATAATACGACGAAATTCTTTGTTATTTTTTCTATATTGGTTCGGAGTTATTCCTGTCCTCTCTTTGTACCTCCTATTGAAACTGGATGCCGACATAAAACCAACATATTCCGCAATTTGATGAATCGGCATTTCCGTATCTGACAGTAGTTTATTAGCTTCAAATAATCTCCTTTGCAATATATATTCTTGAATAGTCACACCGAATTCCTTTTTAAAAAAGTGCGATAAATAATACTTATTCATATGTAATCTTTTGGCGATGTTTTCTAGACTCCAACCTTTATTCCATACCTCATTAATTTCTTTAATGATTTTATCATGAACCACTACTGGCTTTGTTTGCTGCTGTTCAATCGTTAAATGATGTCCTCAATTTTCATCCTTCATTTCTCGACAGATAAATAACAACAATTCTAACAGATATATCTCTAATGCTCCTTTTTGTTGCCAATTGTCTTCACTTTGATCTTCAAGCAGTAAGTGATCCATAATCGTTTGCAGTTTATCTGTTTGCCACACAAATAAATCTAACATAAAATGCGGGAAAAGTAATTGATCTAGAAAATCATAAAACGTCTTTGAAATAGGATGATCAAAAGGAAGAAAATCTTCTGTAAACATAACAACTATTCGCTCATAAGCTGCCTCTTCTCTTAAACTAACTCGATGAAATTCTGAACTTTTAAAAAGAAGTAGCGAGTTTTTTCTTAATCGATATACCTTCTCTTCAAAAACATACAATGCTTCTCCTTCCTTTAACCAAACAATCTCATAGCCTAAGTGCCGATGAAAAATGGGCATCGGTGAGTGATCTTTCTTATAATGAATTAAAAAACCTGGTACATGTTCATCTTGAAATGCTACTTGATGATTCATTTCTTTCATGGAAGATCACCCCCCCTTCCTTTACTATCTTACACAACAGTTTCTCATATAGTTACGAAACGCTTCTGCTTCTACTGTTGATAATTCTCTTCTGGTATCATGAACGATTGCACCAACACCTTGATTGCAATATTCATATAACCTTGCATCCATTGGTGAAAAACCGCCCATTTCTGTCCAGGCTTCAGGTTTAATATGTGCACCCATTTTACATTGATCAAATAGTACACTTGCCACTGCATTTGGATCTCCTCCAGGATGCCATGGTCTACCCAAATAAACGGTTTCATTTTTCATGTCATCTACTTCTTTCAATAAGTTACAAGCTTCGAATAGATAACCATATGGTGTGTGTATTGACGTACTTGCTGCTGTGATAAAGCCATTATTAAAAGTGTCACCTCTATCTAATGAAATAATATCACACGCTTCAAAAACGGCTTGACCTGCACCAAAGATGAAGTCAACTGCCCCTTCGATTATGCAGTCTTTAAAATAATGTGTCCCTTTATCTACAAGCAACGTGTCTTGATAACCTATGAAGCGACAGTTTTCTATTCTAGTCTGATCACTGTCGTCAGCAGTACGAAAGGCAACAGCTTGGATGTTCTTCATTCTAGTGAGATCATCCTCATCCTTCTTGTGTTCAGTCATATAGTCAAAACCGTTCTCAAATGTCATATTAACAGCTGTGAAATTAGCATTTCTGACAATAACACTTGCACTATCAAAAGTACCGTATGTTGTGCCATCATTCTTCTTTGTTCCACTAGCTGCATTATAAGTGATGACAGTATGATCTCTATCTTCTCCAATGAAGGTAATAGCTGGCCACTCAACTTCTAGCTTTTCGTAATAGGTTCCATTTGCAATAAAAACAGTGCCAGATTCCCCTTCCATACTGTCTAAAGCAGCTTGAACAGTAGGAAACACTATTGTTGGTATGCTGCATTATATTCTTCTATGACTTGCTCTCCTCCGTCTTCTTTCCACCTTTCTATTTCTTCGTGGTAGCCATCTAAGTCAAGATCACCAAGCATATAGTTAACTGTGGCATCATCAATGATTTGTTGAAGTGCTCCACCCCTATCACCAAAAGTCTCTGAATCTAGCGGAGCGGTTGGATCATTGATTAAAATATTATTATTATCCATGATTTGCTCATATTGCTTAGCATATAGTTCGTTTTTCGGATATGGCTGAAGGGCATCAACAGTTGATTCATCGCCAATAACAAGGCCAAGCACTGGACGAACTTCACGTTGAGAAAGATCAGATGCAGATTCTATAACCTTTGCTTTTCCCTCCACTACTTCATAGTGTGTTCCTTCTATCCCATAAGTTAACAAATTATAATTTTCTGGTTTCATTAATTCATTGAAAAAGGCTAATACTTTTCTCAAATCTTCTTCCGTTTCATTAGAAGATTTCGGAAATAACACAACAGCACCGTATCCTGAATTAGACCAATTACCAGGGCCATTATTAGGTCCTGAAATACGGTTTTGTACATCTAATGTTGCATCTGGATTATTTCTTTGTAATTGATCTTGCATACCTCCTGCACTACAAATACAACTAATCAATGCCCCTGCTTTACCCGTGAGTAACATATCATTTTGATCGCTTTGACTAGTAGCAGGGAAGTCTAAGTTAACATAGCCATTCTCCCTTAATTTTTTAAAGAAATTCATTGTGTCGGTGTAACCGTCAAACATGAATTCAGGTAATAATTCGCCATCTTTCTCTCCCCAGTTATTCGGTGTTACAAAATAAGAGCTAGTAAATTTAAACCCACCATACACTAGATCTGAGGCGGCCGCTACCCCGATTGTATCATCATCTCCACTTTCATTTGGATCATCTTCGGTAAAAGCTCTAAACATTTCAAACAATTCTTCCGTATTTGTTGGAGCTTCTAAACCGAGGTTTTCTGCCCAATCCTTCCGGTAAATTAAGCCCCAACGAGATGCGGGGCGTCCAGAATATAAAGAATATAACTTATCGTTTACTTTCGTATTATTCAGTACATCTGGATTGAGATTACTTAAATATTCGTAATCTTTGAGGTATGGCTCAATGTTCCAGTATTGTTCTTCATTAATCGAATCTTTCATCTTTTTAAAGGAATCCTGATTTTTAACAAATAGAGCTTGTGGGGCAGTATCAGTTGCGATAACAGCATTCATTTTCTCGTCATATACTTCATCCATTACCCATGTGATGTCTAATGTCGTATTTGTTGATTCTTCTATTTTTTCTATAATAGGATTATCAGATGCTGGTGTTTGAGCTGATGTTAAATTTGCCATAATAGTAATTTCTTCCGATCCACCACCAGTACTCGAACTGCTTGAACAAGCAACACCTAGTATTAAAAGCAAACCAAACAGACCAGTTAACAAAAAATGATATTTATTCATTCTGAACTCCTCCTCAAAATAATAATGCTCTGATAATGGAACCTTGAACGATAAACACTTTCTGTTACACTCAATTATCGTTAATTATTCTATCTATACCAGTGATATAGACTCGTTTTGGTAAGCGCTTCCAACAAGATTGTACCACATTCTTATATGTATGCCATTAACTATCATTGTTAAAAAAGTTTACCGATATTGCTATTAGAGATTTTTTTATGATTGTTGTTTAGGAGGAGTAAACTTGGAGGATTACCGATTAGGTTTTTTAATAGAAATCCTTCATTATCAAAAGGATTAGTAATGCCAGTAAAAATGAAAGTGTGAATGGTCGACAAAGCCTAATGATTTATAAAAGGATTGATCAGCAATAACATACGCCTTTTTGGCACCTAAGGTATAACACCTTTTTAACGCCTCTAATAACACCGCTTGACCAATACCCTTTTTACGATATCCAGGAATTGTACAAACCGGTTCTACATAAGCATAATCGGTATTTGAATTAAACCAGCACCCACAGTAGGCCACATACTCACCATCTTCTTTTTCTGCAACGATATGTATATATGAATTTAAATGAGGTGCAGAAAGCATTCTTTTTTGTTCATTTATCGTTTTTTCATCATCCGGTAGATCTCCATCATTTTCAAACCCTTCCCATAATACTTTTTGATGCTTATATAAATCGGTTTTAGTATTAAGACTTTTCGTTCGAATTCCTTTAGGAAGGGAATAATCAAAACTATTACTCTCTAAATTACTTTCTAAGATGTTTTCAGCATTGTCATTCATTACAAATCCATTACTAACTAAAAAGTCTATGGTGTGACTATCATAATCATTAACTGCAATGCCAAGTCCAGTCTCATTACTGAAATTGTTAAGTGCATATCCTAATATTTCTTTTTCAAGTTCTTCATAGCCTTTCTTGACAGCATAAAACGCCTCTCCGAAATAATGATCAAAGGTCGTCATACCTACTAATTCATTACTAGTACTACTAAACCATAAACCTATTCTATCAGCTAAATTATTTTGAAACTCAGGATGAAATACCATCCATTCCCATCTTGCCCAGTTCCAGTTTATATGTGTGCGATTATCTTTTGATAAATTAATCAAAAAATAACAAACCATGTCATAATAAGAACTATCATAAGTTCTGAATACTATTTTCATTAAAATCCTCCTACGATTGATACTGTTTAATACTTATAAAATCAAATCTACGTCATATTTCTTGTATCATCTCTACCCGATTACCAAAAGGATCCCTGAACTCAAAACGTTTGAAGTTGGGTATTGGTACGGAATCAAATATTTCAATATGATTTTGTTCCAATACTTCCCTCCAATAATCTATATCTTCCACTTGGTAAGCTATGTGTGCTTTTGTTTTTGTTCTATCAATACCATCTTCAGTTCCTACATGTACATCTCTATCACCAACACGTAACCAAAACCCTCCACGGCCTTTTAATGTTTCAGGCTTTTCCATTTCAGGTAATCCTAGTACATCACAGTAAAATTTTCTTCCCTCATCTTCTGCACCCTTTGGAATCGTTATTTGAGCATGATGTAAACCTAAAATCATATTAATTCCTCCTCCATAGTTATCTAGATCATTTAAACAACTCTATAATATTTTCTAATCCCATAAATACTATCCAAACTAAAATGGGTATTCCTAAGCTTTTTATCGCAACATTCCATTGATTAATGTTCTTTTTTCGTAATACATAATCAACTATAAAAAATAAAACAGCTACCAATAAACTATACCAAAGTAAGATTAAACCAAAAAGAATGTGTAAAACAAATGAGAAATAAAGTTTAAAATGTTCTCTAGTATATTTCGCTATCAAACTAGCGACTATATCACTTATGATTGATGTAATCGTGCCATAGACTAGAATTATTGGAAAGCTGTACATCAAATAAATTGGTACAATACCAATAAGAGCTTCAACATAATCTCCAACAGTTTGAATGTTACCACCAAGAGGAGTAGGTACAAATATGGTTAGAATGATCGCATATATTGATCCCGAAATGGAAGCAGCAACCATTTTTCTAGCTATTTGTATTTCGTCTTTCCAATTCATATCAATCATCCTTCTACTACCATTACTGATTCCATTCCTAGAAATAGTTCCTAACCTCTTATACTTCTAGTTTTACCTCTCTTATAGTAACATCTAGTATATCACCCTTCCTAATAATTGGAAACTAGATCTACTGAACTGATAAGTTTTCACTTCATTCCTGTTATCACAACTCTCCTTAAAAAAATATTAATTTTTTTGTTATTTATTGAAACTTTTTACAAATTCCATACGTTAAATATAAAGGAGGCGTCTGTTTAAAAATCACCAATAGAAATCTATGCTTCCGTTTTTTATTGGCAATTTTCTTCATCATTTTAAAAAATACAAGAACAGGGGGAACGAAATGAATTTTTTAAAACGTGGTTTATTAAGTATTACCAGAAGAAAAGGAAAATCTCTAATTTTACTTGCTGTCCTATTTATCTTAGGGAATGTAATTGCTGGTGCCATCTCTATTTCACAGGCGACAGCTAACGTGGAAGAATCAATTAAAGATAAACTCGGAACGGCTGCAACCGTCGAGTTAGATTATGAAGAACTTGAAAGTATGGATGAATCTGAAATGATGAATTTTGAGATTCAAAATTTAGATGAAGAATTAATTAACCAAATTGGTGAGCTTCCTTATGTAAAATATTATGATTATAATACTACGACCTACCTAGCTTCCGAAGAAATCGATAGCTACAATGGAATGGAAGAAGAAGACGGAGAATACATAGAGCAAGGCATGGGTATGGAGTTCCAACTCAAAGGAGTAAATTATGCTCCAGTACTTGATATTGAAGAAGGTAAAAGTAATCTAGTTGAGGGGCGTGTTTTCACCGAGGAAGAGATCGAAAACGGAACTCCTGTAGCGATTATTTCTAAGAAACTAGCTGAAAAAAATAACATCCAGGTTGGAGATACACTTTCATTAATGAACCAAATATATGAATTTAGTGAATCTGGCGAGGAAGAAATTACAGATTCTCGGGATGTACCACTAGAAGTGGTTGGTATTTTTGAACCGCAAACTGTAAATACCGATTCTGAAAACCAAGAACAAGCTGACTTCATGGATATGGAGTTACAAAATACGATCTATGTAGCAAACGAAATCGTTTCGCAAGAAATTAAATATTCTGTAGGCGATCAAGCAGAATACGAGGATTATTTTATCCCAGCCTTTGTATTAAATAAGCCAGAAGATGCAGAAGCATTTGAAGAAGAAGTAACTCCATTACTACCTGAACTATTTATTGTTCGCCATGCAACTGATTCCTATGAATCTATTGCTGCACCGATCGAGTCAATGTCCACTCTATCTAAATATGTACTTATTGTTTCGATTATTACAACAATCCTTATTATTGGTTTAGTTGTCTTATTATTCCTTAGAGATCGAAAACATGAATTAGGTATTTATCTATCCCTAGGTGAATCTCGTATTCGAGTGATTGGACAAATCGTAACAGAAGTTTTAATAGTTTCTATTATTGGGATGACATTATCTTTATTTACCGGAAATTTATTAGCCCAAACAGTCTCTGATTCTATGATTGATAATGACAATAATAATCAGAGAGAAGAACAGATGTATTACTCAGAAATGCAAACAGATCTAACAACAGATGACGTATTAGAAGCTTATGAAGTGAACTTAACTGGAGAGTTCATTTTACTATTTTATGCTGTGGGAATTATCACTATCCTACTCTCAACATTAATTCCTTTAATTTATATTATTCGATTAAACCCAAAAAAAATTATGATGTAAGAGGAGGTTAAACGTATGATCTTAGAAACTAAAGAGTTGAATTATTATTATCAAGATGGGGAAAGTCGTCGCTTTGTCTTAAAGGATACCAATGTTTCCTTTGATAAAGGGAAATTTTATACGATTTTAGGACAATCAGGGTCTGGAAAAACGACTTTGTTGTCCTTGCTTAGTGCAATGGATACACCACACAACGGAGAAGTTGTTTTCGACGGGAAAAACATCCTAGAGATAGGCCATGATAATTATCGTAGAAATAAAGTTGGAATTATTTTTCAAAGCTATAACCTGATACCAACTTTTACAGCAGTTGAAAATGTACTGGTTTCTATGTCCATTACAGAAAATGAATTACCTGATGATCATAAAACTGTTGCTTATAATTTGTTAGATTATATTGGCATTTCCCAAGACAAAGCAAATCGTACGGTTAATAAACTATCAGGGGGAGAGCAACAACGTGTGGCAATTGCGCGTGCCTTATCTACCAACGTTGAACTGATTCTTGCCGATGAGCCTACTGGAAATTTGGATGAGGGAATGGAGCAGGAAATCATTGATATCTTCAAAAAATTAGCACACGAACACAACAAATGTGTGATTATGGTTACCCATTCCAATGATATTGCAATGCAGTCTGAGCAAACATTTTATTTAAAGAAAGGCGTCTTGAATACGAATGAGTGATTTTCTTTCCAATTTTAACAAAGATAATTACGACAAACAGCCTAAAGACGAAAAAGAATCAGTAACTAGTAATCAAACATCTAGTCAGGAACAACCACCTAAGGAATCTTTTTCTCCGGAGCCAAAAAGCGAGAAAAAAGTCCCTAGTGACAGCAATGAACATATTGAAATTGATCCAAATTACCAACGAAAAAAACGCAAAAAATTAATTATTTATATTGCCCTTTCTATCGTTGCATTATTGTTAATTGTATTCTTATATTACAGCATTCGCTATGTGGATATGGAGAATTTTGTTGGCGAACCAGTTGCAGATGCAAGAACATGGGCAAATGAGAACAATATGGAGATAGAACTCTTGCAAGAACACAGTATGGAATACGATGCAAATCAAATTATGGAACAAGATATAGAGCAAGGAAAAAACGTCAAAAAAGGATCGACAATTAACCTGACCAGTAGTATAGGGCCAGATCCTGAAGAACCTATTGAATTACCTGATTTTTCGGAGCTGACTGCAAGCGAAGCCGAGGTCTGGAAGAATGAAAACAAAGCAGAGAACTTACAAATTGTTACAGAATTTAGCGACGAGGTCGAAGAAGGGCAATTCACACGCTTTGTCATGAGTGATGAGGAAATAAGTAAAGAAGAGTATAAACGCCAGGATAACGCTAATGTATATTTTTCAAAAGGGGAAGAAGTTTTTGAAGAAGATATAGAAGTCCCTGATTTTGTTAATAAAAACAAAGAAGAAGTAGAACAATGGGCCGAAACCAATGAAATTGAAATATCTTACAAAGAAGAAGCTGCAAATGATATTGAAGCAGGATTGGTTAGCAAGCAAAACATTGATCCTGAATCTATGATTGCAAAAAACGATGAGATGGAAATCACTATGTCACTTGGAAAAGCTGTCGAAGTACCAAATTTTGCTTCTTTTTCGATGGAAGAAGCCGCAAGCTATGAAGGTTTAACCGTAACAGTTAGACAGCGATTCCATAATAACGTAAAGTATGGAAATATGATCGCTCAATCTATTGAACCAGGAACAGAATTAACTGATCAAGATAACAAAAGCATCACAATCACTTACTCAGAGGGCGAACCTTATTTAAGAGATTACCGTGGACAATTAGAAGGTGATCTACCACGTTTGTTCTATGAAGACTATCAATCAAAAGGAGCAGATATCTCCTACATTGTTAAATATGTTGATGCTTCTGAAGTGAAGGGTACAGTTGTCGGGATGAGCAACTTTAATTCCTTCGTTTCCATGGATTACACAGTAGAAATTCACGTAAGCAATAATGAAGACGCTGATCCTGGATCGTTTGACACTCCTGAGGGAAATGAAGCACCTGAGGAAATCGAAGAGGAATTAAGTCCGGAAACAGAAGGACCGGAAGAAGAACAGATCGAGAAATAAGAAAAATATCCCAATAGTAGTGGGTTAAGCTACTATTGGGATATTTTATATGATTAATGATAAGATTCACTAAGATCTATCTTGGGAAAAGAAATCATATTCCATCCGCTTCGCAGTTTCTTCTGCAACTTTTTTTCCATAAATACGAGAGATAAGATGAAAAGACATATCAATTCCTGCTGATATGCCTCCAGAGGTTATAACAGTACCCTCATCTACAAACTTTACATTACGCTGAACAACTACCAATGGAAACTCCTTTTCCAATCTGTCTTGATCCATCCAATGTGTGGTTGCATTCCTCCCATTTAATAATCCTGCTTTTGCCAAGAGTAATGCCCCTGTACATACAGATGTCATATATTCGACTTGTGAATTTTGCTGCTTAATCCACTCAATCAGGTCAGAATTATTCATTTCGATTTCTTCTGCACCATAACCTCCCGGAACAACAAGAATATCTAATGCAGGATGATCATAAAAATTATAATCGGGTACCACCTTCAGACCATTTCTGGCTTTAATCATCTCTCCATCTTCTGAAATAGTGATCACGTTAAAAGCCTTTGTTTTTAAATCCGGTTTCGATGTTAATGAAAAAACTTCAAATGGCCCTGCAAAATCCAATACCTCTACTTCGTTAAATAGCAAAATGCCAACTGTACGTTGCGACATATTTTTCTCCCCTCTTTCCACATTTCCCTCTTTGATTATCTATATTACACCATAAAATTTCATTAAAATAGTGACTCCTGGTGAATTGATCCGGTCTAAACGACGGGAAGAGCTATAAAATGGCGGCTCCCGTCGAATAGAACCTGTCTAAACGACGAGGAGAGCTATAAAGATTAGTGCGCCCGTATAAAACAAGTGCGACTGGAGCGAATCAACTGAGATAAAGGAATCACGGGGAGTAAGTGACTCGATGATAACTTTCACCTAAAGGCATAAGTGCGACTAAGCCTCTGGTTTCACCAATCGGCAAGTCTTCTTTATCGTAGAGCTATTCGTGAAGTCGCCTAGTTTTTGGCGCTTGGAGCTAGACATCTCCGTTTATGCTTTCTTGCTTCATTTAAAAATCCCAATCCATCATAAACATTAGTGGATTGGGTTTCTAATTAAAGCGCTTACCTTATTTTATTGTATAAATTGAAAGTTAAGCTCTGACATTGGCCAGTAACGGATATCGACTTTTCCTACCACTTTTTCCTCTTCTACGAAACCAATGGCTCTACTGTCATAGCTTTTCGTCCGGTTGTCACCTAATACAAACAGTTTTCCTTCTGGTATGACTTCTTCACCAGTTATTTCTTCTAATGTAAAGTCATCTGTGAGTATCTCATTTGGTTCCCGATATCGATCCAAATATGGCTCATCAATCGCTTCTCCATTGATATACAACATATCATCTCGGTACTCAATATGATCCCCTGGTTTTCCAATTACTCTCTTTACATAATCTTCATTCTTATTCGCATGAAACACAATCACATCAAAACGATTGATATCCATTAAATCATATACCATTTTATTAACCATTAATAAATTTCCATCGTGTAGTGTTGGCTCCATCGACTTACCATTCACTACATAACTCGCAAATAAATAAGATCGAAAAAACATAGCCAACACCAACGCAAAAACAACAATTCGCACAATTGACCAAATACGCTTCTTATCCATAGACTTTCCCTCCAAAGGGACTCTCTTTATTAACTAATTTACCCCATTTGGAAAATTTTAATCCTTTTTACCTCCATTTTTTTCCTCATCTCTTTTTTGCAGGCGCTTCTCTAAATATTTTCCTACTATCCAGAGAATGGAGATTCCTATTGCTAATACTATGGTTTTAACAGGGTTTTGTGCAAAGGAGACAATACTATCTCCAATGAAGGACAAAGTTAAGATCATTACGCCTTTTCCTAATAATACAGCTAATACAAATTGGTAAAAGCCTACCCCTGAAATAGCAGCCACCAAATTAATCACTGCAGAAGGGGAAAATGGAAAACACAGCAAAAGGAATAAGGGTCCAAACCCATGACGCTCTAACCAATTGGTTACCTTTCTCACCTGTTTATTCCTGCTAATCCATTGCAGTAGCCGGATATGCTTGAAACGACGAACCAACATAAACACTGCAATTGCTCCGGAGCTCGCTCCTGTCCAGGACAAAATAAATCCTTCCAATAAACCATATGCCGCTGCATTTGTCATCACAAATACGATAACTGGCAAAAAAGGAAGAAACGCTTCAATAAAAGGAAGTAAAAAGCCTGGAATGGGACCTAAGCTTTCATAGCTTTGCAATAAGAAGTTCATTAACTGTCCAAATTCATTTGCTTCAACTAATTCTTTAATCTCTTCTACATCAATATTCTCTAAGTTACTTATATTATATGTAATCATACCTCGTTTAACTCCTTCAACTGACTAAAAAACATGAGTTATTTTTATTTTAATATTTTTTTCGCTGTTTGCCTAATCTTTTACATAAATCCATGATTTTCTATCTAACTTTTTTACAATTTTGTTGTATTTTTTGAGAATTAAGCATACAATAGAACAAACGTTCCTTGAAAAGGAGGAAATGGAAAATGAGATATTTAAACGAGCAAGAGTGGAAATTAGCATCACGTTTTCTATTTTTATCAATGTCCCTAACGGTTATTAAACATGATTTACAAAAAATGCAGCAACTATCCCCATTTAAAATAAATGAGCCATATATTGCGTTATTAGAGAAGATGGAGAAAAATGCAACAGAAGAGCGAAGACAGTTACGAAAACAAATGCATCAGGAGAAAATTAAAGTCGTCGCAGCAGAGAAAAATGATTCGTTCACTTCTTACTTATTCCTCTGCAAAGGTAAAGAAGAAAAGCGCAATTACTTTAATCCAGCCATTCGTAAAAAAGTCGAGTTGATTTTTGAGGAATTACTTACACATGCCCTTGATTCAGCCCCTTCTTCAAAAGAAGAAGTGAAACTGTGATTTTTTTAAAAATGAATAAAACCAATAAGACAAGTGCCTTATTGGTTTTATTCTACCACCATATCTTATCTCTTTTTATGCCATTTCGATTCTGCTATATGCTGGGAAGTCTCAAGAATGTCTTGCATTTTATTACTGAGTAGGTAGCGGTATTGAGCAGTGCGATACAATTGATTAATCATCGTAGCATAAGATACTTCTAACACTAAATCACGGCCATTTTTAAAAACGACCCGTGTTAAGTGTTGTTCTATTTTTTCTATTTCGAGAACATGTGAATGGGCAATCCACGTACAAGTTTTTCGCAAGGGGGATTCCACTGGAAAAAAGTACATTCCGCACTTGCTAAAAACATAATTATAAAAATATAATAAAACGCCTATATAACAGTATTTAAGGTGTTTGGTGAAAATTAGAATAAAACTATTTTTAGGTTAAAACTGTATCATTTACAGTATCACATAATTAAAGCACCTACTTATTCGGTAGGTGCTTTGTCATATGCTCCATGTTGAATGAGATGCATCCTTTTACGTAAATGATGTTTAAGTGGGTGCAAGTCTCTGTTGGTTAAGTCCTCTATTTCATCCTCATAATAAACGAAACTCTGTCCAATTTCTCTATCTAATATATGCATAGATCTTTGCTGCATTTCTTCCTCGTAAACTGTATGGATTTTAAAACGGTCTTTCTTCTAACTATCCAGCATAGTTATTCCGTCTCCCTTGGATCTTTTAATCTATAATTTCGACATAAATAGTGAATATCCCCCCATTTAATTTACGATTTGCATAAACTTAATGTTTTTAACTACAATTAAACCAAATTTTATAATTACTAAGAAATGAAGAGATTGAAAGGAGTGATTGATATGCCCAATATCAACTTTCGCACACTGAAATAGACAGGTAAGCCTTGATGTAATTGGATAAGCCTGCAATCCAGTGTTGTAGTTGACAAAAAATTTTAAATATTACTACAGCTCTTCTAGCAATCCTGATTGGTAGATTAATAAACAATTTTAAAATTATGGTATATTTGTAATTTATTCTTAAATCTGGTAAACTATCATTAACAATAAAAGGAGGTCATAAGAATGAAAAAACTATTATTATTTCTTATTGTAGGAATTATTGGGTCTCTTGTTTTCGGTTCAATAGTTTCTGCTGAAAGTAGAAGTGAAGAGGTGGATGTGCAAGTTAACGATGAGGACACTGAATTGAGTGAGGTCTTAACATTTGACGAAGTTGTTCAAAAGTTAGCAAAAGATGAGGATATTTCTATAGAGAAAGCCGAACAACGAATTATCGGTTCCAGTTCTTCAACTAAATTACTTCAACAGTCTAGAGAAGCAGAAATAGAGGCTAGGGCTGCTTCTTACAGAACAATCACAAAAGAATTTAGAGTAAATAGTATTTATAAACCTTCCGTTAAATTTTATGTACGAGTTAACGTGCCTTTTGGGCAGTTTGCTGAGATTGAGGAAATTCTTAATGTTGGTATGAATCGAGATGACAGTGGTTATTCAAAGAAATTCAATGGAACTGTATATACTAATTTAGAAGATAAGCATACTATTCACTTTATTGTTAACGGTGATTTTTATAATTATGGCACAACAGTAGTTGATGGTGGAGTAAGTATTGGTGTAGGCAAGGCTGCAACTGTAGAGTTTAATATTTCTCATGCATCTGATCACTATGAATACGTGTATACATCAGATACTTTTGAGTATAGATAAGAGAACTATTTAATACCCTTACTAAAAAATAAGCAAGCATTTAAATCCCCCTATGGAAGTTAATCCAGGGGGATTTTTAAATTAGAGTTAGTCAGGTATTCTTGTGCTGGCAAGGGTAATTATGTGAAAATAGCCTTAATATTATAGAAAATAAAAATTTTTGAAAGGGGTAGTTATAGTGCTTGTAAAAAAGGTCTATTTTTTTAGTATTATTCTATTTGCTTTACTAATTGGATGTGAGGAAAAAGGTCCAGTCGAGCCTGAAACAAATATTTATCAAGGTGAACACCTTACTATAGGTGTTTTGGGTGAAACTCCCCCAATTAGAGAAGAGAATGTCACTTTTCACAACATATCACTAGACCATCTTATAAACAACTCTACACCAGAATTAAATCATATAGATGGTATTTTTATAATAAAAAAATATTTTGAGGAAGTAAGTCAAGAAGAATATGTGGCTTTTTTTAGTGAAACAGAAATTCCTATAGTGTTCATAGAATCCGAAAAATCCTTTGTTCCTTTTATAGATAAAGATCTTAAATATTCAGATGCTCCAACATTTGAAGATCAAATGTATGCAGTTGGTATTAAGAATATAGGGAATATGAAATATGATACATGGGGAATTGGATTATATAATGATACTAAGAATGCTTCCAATATTAAAAGAGCTTATTCAAATATATTTAGAAAAATAGAAAAAGTAAAATAGAACAAAGTAAGCAGAACGGTATTTATATTATCTTTCCAGGTGCTAGCATAATTTTTTATTTAATATTAAAAAGTTTGGAAATTGTTTTTACAAAAGCATTCGGTGAGGACATATCTAATACCATCCATTAGTTTCTATTTTTCTCTTTTGTATGAAGTTTAAATGAGACAGTCAAATGTTGGCTGTCTTTTTCTATTGCTTATTTTTAATGTCAGGGTATACAATAGGAACAAGCGTTCTTATTGATAGGGGTGGATCTGATGAGGAATATAACTGATGAAGAATTCAAAATTGCAAACCGATATTTGTTTTTAAGTATGGCCATTGAAGTGATCCAAAAGGATTTGAATACTGTTCGAACCAATAATATTTTTAAAATAAGCGAACCATACATTCATTTTTTAGAAGCTGTTGAAATGAAAGCTATTGAAGAAAGACGAGAGCTTAAGCAGCAGATGCATAAGAATAGGTTAAGTGTATTACTAACCGATAAGTCAGATCAATTTACGGAATATACGTATTACGCTAAACGTAAAGAAGAAAAACGGAATTATTTTAATCCGGCTATAAGGAAGAAGGTTCTGTTGATTATTGAAGAATTGTTTGAATCGGTTAAGATGAAAGTGAGCAGCTAAGGCTCTAAGACTGGTTAGTTTTAATTGCACTTAAACATCATCATTAAGTATCAATTTTTAAATAGTTCAAAAAAGACTATAAATCTTTACAAATTTCATATTGACTATCGACATCTATAGGAGTAATGTATAGTTATCAATTTCATAAAACTACCTTTTAAGCTTAATTATGTAATATAAGCGGGGGAACCATTTTTGATAAACCATGTTTATCTTGGGGTGAATCTTAACAAACTATGTTAAGAAGGGATACTCTCATTCCCTAATCCGACAGCTAACCTCGTAAGCACTTGTGAGAGAAGGGTTAATGAAACCATTGACCATTCTTATTAAGAGTGGTCTTTTTCTGTTTAGAAAGGAAGATAAATAATGAAGAAACAATACGCAGTATTTGGATTAGGTCAATTTGGCGGAAGTTTAGTTAAATCGTTTGCTAAATTAGGTGAAGATGTAATGGCTATTGATGCTAATCCAAACAAAGTAAAAGAATACTCAAAAATTGCAACACATGCCGTCCACGCAAACGGAGTGGATGAAGATTCTTTAATAGAGATAGGCATAAGAAATTTTGACCATGCTTTTGTCTCTTTCGGAGAAAATATTGAATCTAGTATATTAACATCATTATTATTAAAGGACCTTGGAGTACCAAGGGTATGGTCGAAAGCACAAAATGAATACCATCATAAAGTATTAAGCAAGATTGGAGTCGACAGAGTTATCCATCCAGAACGAGAAATGGCAAAACGTATTGCTCATCATACTGTATCTGATAATATTATTGATTATGTAGAGCTATCCGAAGATTATAGTATGGTGGAAATTGTCGCCACACAAAAATTACATAATAAGTCATTAGCTGAATTAAGTGTTAGAGAAAAATATGGATGTACGATAGTAGGTATCCAAAGAGATAAAAAAATGCTCGTAAGTCCAGATGCTGAAGAAAAAGTATTAAAGGATGATATTTTAATTGTGATGGGTCATAATGCTGATATTCATCGTTTTGAAAAAGTAGGGGTATAAGCTGATGCTGAAGAAATATATAAAGCTTAACCCATCTCAATTACTTCTTTTAGTATTTATTATATCCATATCAATAGGAACATTGTTACTTAAATTACCCTTAGCCACTACCGAATCAATACGGTGGGTAGATGCATTATTCACTGCAACATCTGCTATGACGGTCACCGGATTAGTTGTAGTAGATACGGGGTCGGCTTTTACGCTTTTTGGCCAAATCGTAATTGTATCGCTCATACAATTAGGCGGTTTAGGAATCATGTCCTTTGCGGTCCTGATCTACATAATGCTGGGTAAAAGAATTGGAATAAAAGAAAGATTACTGGTTCAACAAGCCTTAAATCAAACGTCTATTGGCGGCGTGATAAAATTAGTAAGAAACCTATTTTTCTTTTCATTAACAATAGAAATTATAGCCATGCTTTTTATTTCAATACGATGGGTCCCGGAGATGGGTTGGATAAAAGGTTTATATTTTAGTTTTTTTCACTCCATTTCTGCTTTTAATAATGCGGGGTTTTCTTTATGGTCGGATAGTTTAACAGGTTTTGTTGGAGATCCAATCATTAACATTGTTATTTCATTTTTATTTATTATTGGTGGTATCGGCTTTACCGTTTTATCGGACTTATGGTATAAAAGGCGATTTAAAACACTGTCTCTACATTCTAAAATGATGATCGTCGGTACATTTTTTATAAATATCATTGCAATAATTACTATTTTCACTTTAGAATACGGCAACCCTCATACACTTGGAAGCTTGCATTCATTGGGTGATAAACTTTGGGCTTCTTACTTTCAAGGTATCACTCCAAGGACTGCTGGATTTAACACTATAGATATTGGAAATTTAGAGGAAGCAACTATATTTTTCCTTCTTATATTAATGTTTATTGGCGCAGGTAGTGCTTCAACTGGAGGAGGTATCAAATTAACTACTTTCCTTGTCATTATCATGGCCGTAAATAGCTTTTTAAGGAGAAAAAAAGATATTACCATTGCTAGAAGGTCTATTAATCAATCGTTTATTTTAAAGTCCTTAGCCATATCAAGCATGGCCCTCTTTTTTATTTTTTTAGGTATCTTTATATTAAGCATCACAGAGGAACAGCCTTTCATTACTATACTGTTTGAGGTTGTTTCTGCATTTGGGACTGTGGGATTATCAATGGGTATAACTGGTTCTTTAACTGTTATAGGAAAACTTGCAATAGTGATCATCATGTTTGTCGGAAAACTCGGACCACTTACACTTGCTTTTTCATTGGCACAACCAAAAGAAGAAAAAATCAGATATCCTTCAGAAGATATTTTAACTGGGTGACATTAGGTAACAATAATTGTACAGTATAAATTAAAATTCTAAGCCCAGGTTTTCCACGCCGGTGCTTTTTACATATCATGTAGACTTATTAATATATGTGCTACACTTATTATTGATCGTGAATTTATGTACTTAAAGCACCGGGTGTCACCTCAATTGTGGGGGATTTTGTTTGTTAATATCTATAAGCACTTTCACATGTGTTAGCTATTGGTTCATAATAACAATGTTGTTTATATGGCCCTGCAAATGGTTGATCATACCATGTAGGAGGACATTCGCCATACGGATTGAAATACCAAAGAGAATACTTAGAAGGATGTTCTCTCCAATATTTCACAACTTGTCGTGCTAATTTTTTCTCTATCCCCCTTGCAGGGCGATAAAATAAATTACCTTTTTGTACTGCTTCAAAAGCATAATTTCCACCTTGAACTTGAAAGATTACATCTCGTATGGACCGTACATCCTTAAAATCTAAACAATCAGCTTTTGCTCGATTTATAATGACGTTTCCAACCATAAGCATCCCTAACCTTCCTTCACCCTCAGCTTCTGCCCTCATCATCCTTGCAATTAAATCAATATCACTTTGGGTATAAGCCACTCTCGTCACTATTATCACCTCTCAACGTATTGTATGAAAAAAACATTGATAAATGAAAGCTTTTCGTAATTTATATCTAATTGACCATGTATTATTTTCACAAGATTCATTTCCAGGATAAAATTGGTTAATTGTTCATACTAGGTAAGAACCTTAGGTAAAATAAGGTCATCTACAGCAAAAATTGAGTCAGGTTTTTAAATGTGTAAAGATGCACTTAAATTAACTAGGCCGTTTGTTGAAGTGGACAATATAAATATTACTAAAATTTTAAGCCCAGGTTTCCACGTCTGGGCTTTTGTTAACTACATTGAGGTTTACGAATTTGTGCTACAATTGCTATTAATTGTGAAAATGTGTACTCAAACAGATTATTTTAGCTTTAGATGTAGTATGGGATATGGACGACCGGAAGAGTCTATCTCTGATTGGTTTAATATATGAAATCCATTCTTTATATAGAATTTAGTTGCATTTTCATTGTCTTTATTTACATCGACTGTCTTAATATTAAAGTCTTTAATTAAAGAACTAATGATAGCCTGACCGTATCCTTTACCTATTTTATCTGGTTTTAAAAATAACATCTCCAAGTGATGTTCGTTTATTCCAGAGAAGCCAAGTAATTCATCCTTTTCATACCACAATTGGATAGCAAGGTAATCAAAATACGAAGGTATTTCTCGTTTAATTTCTTCTCTATCTTTATCCTTTAAAAAATCATGAGTAGCTAAAACTGATGCTTCCCATATAGTTAAAATTTCATTATAATCTTTCTTATTAGCTTTTCTATAAAACATGAATATCTCTCCTTTTATTTTGAATTATCAACTCCCTTCCCTAAGTAATCTATAATTTTCATATTAATCATCCATGTTTTCGTATGGCTCATAATAAGTTCCTCCACTAAAGTTGATTAAGAAAATTATATTATGTTTTAAAAACTTCTTCAACTAACGCCCAGTTAGTTGAAGTATAAGGAGCGCTTTTCCACTGCGCTCCTTTTATTAACTAGTTAGAACGTCCCTTCATTCAATCGACGTTGTAACTCTTTGACTACAATTGATGGCCTACTTAATTTCTTATCGTAAGTTGTGCCTAAATACTTCTGTAGAAGTCCGATTGTTTCGGGGCCTAGCAATCCATCTACTTTAGCACCGATCTTGCTCTGTAAATCTTTCACTGCCATGCTGCCTTTTTTACCACTGCCAAAGTCAATAGTCGTACCATAAAAAGCATTTGTCACGTTATTACGTACTTGATCGCTTATAATACCATCTACTACAGTATCAAGATATTGTTGCAATGCTCTTGTAGTTGAATTACCCCATTTTCCATCTACTTTTAGATTGGCTTTATTTTCTGTCGTAGCTGATTTCACTTTTGAGTCCGGCGCTTCGATAGCTTTACCTTTAACCATACTTAAGAAGTCATTCCAACTAATACTTCCCTTACCTGCTCGCAATTGTGCAGGGCAATTTTTTGGATACCAGTTATGGTGTTGCTTAACATCATTAATGGATAGGTTGTGCTTGTCCAATAAATGCTTTACTAACTCAGCACCATTTTCTAATGTCTTTTTATAATCACCATCTGAATTGATACATAACTCAATTGCGATTGAGTCAAGATTACCTGGTCCACGTCCATCTGTTGCATGCCAACATTGCGCATCATCTTCAAATGATTGGATAACTTGAGTATCGTCCGCTTGATAATGCCAGGATGCTTCACGAGGGTTACCGTTTAATTGTATCTTGGCATGCGCTACAGCATTTGCACCTTTGTCGGTATTGCCTGTTTGGTGGATAGTTACTGTCTTTTTTCCGTTGTTATTTTCGTATGTTACTTTGTTGGCAATACCATTAGGCACAATCCATTTTTTTATGTTCACCATCTATTTTTCCTCCTCATTATCGTTAAACTCTGATCTAATCTCTTGGCTAATTCCTGTACTATTTTCTTTATCAATCGCTCTTAACTTGTCTGCTAAACCTTTAGGTACTAAAACACCAACCTCAGCCAAGTTTTCAATAATGCTTAAACCTTCATTGGCAATATAAAAAAGCACAGTCGCATAAGTGACTGCACCATTTAAACCTAATATTTGATCTACCACATTGGCCAAAATAATTACTGCAAGTACGAGTAATTTTCTAGCATAACCAAACAATGACTTTCTGGACCACAGCTTTCCATTTTTAATCGCTTTGAATATCCCAGTTACAACATCCAATGCCATCAACAATAACAACAAATGAAGAAACTTAACGTCACCAAACAAATACATTTTTGCTGCTTCTAAATGTTCCAAGTTAAAACCACCCATCTATTTTTCATCTCCTCATTTTTCATTTGTAAGACTCCCCTTCTATCTGTTATTGGGTATAAAAAAAGCACCTCATTAGAGATGCTTTTTTTAAGTAGATTTAACTACCTTAATAACATTATCTTTTGTTTTAATAAACTGGAATGTTTTATATAACGTCTCCGATTGATTATTATATAACTCAATATCACCTGTTCCTAATTGTGTCTCCAAGTCACTAAAGTTTAACTTTTCTCTACTTAAAACTTCTTTAATTATGGTCTCTTTGTATGTCTGTAAATAATCCGTGAAGTAAGATAGTTCTTTTTCATTTAATTCACTTTTAACACTTTCATAATCAAATTCATATATTTGATTATTTATCTCTATTTCTTTCCTTTGTTTTTCGGACTCTTCTTTTCTCCTCTGTTCCTCACGATCACGCTGACTGACTATCGCTTGTTGTTGGCTTGATTTACCTCTCATGTCATATCTAAAACTCATTCATATCCCTCCTCCCTATCAATATTCGACAAAAAGGAGGAAATTCCTGCATAAAAAATACGCCTTAGAATAGGTGCTTTCACTAGACTCATTCGTTGCTTTACACTTTATATACAACGCACAACGCAAAATAAAAACAGTCACAAATGACCTGTTCGTAAAATAGATAATTTAAAGGTTTATTTTTTACAAATTATTACACATGCATTACAATTATATAGATACTATAAGAATATCCCAGATTAAAAAGGAGTAATTTGATTTGAAAACTACTAAATCTGACACTTACCTGAATTTAAAAAAACATTTTGAAACTTCTTTAAATCGAAAGCTGAGTACCAAAGAAAAAGATTTTCTTAGATGGCTTGCTTCTAAGGTACAAGGTTCAGATTAATTCTCGATTCTATCCCTCTACTCCTGATCTCATCCAATAGTAATCCAATGAAATCACTTTCTAAATCCATTTTTACTGCTTGAAAATAAGAATCAATCAATAAATCATTACTTAAATGTTTTAATCCACTCATTTTTTTCTACATCCCTTTGCTTTAATAAATCACACAATTATACAATCTACTATAAAAATAGGGATAAAGCAAGGGATAACATACGCCCTAATCGGCGTTAATCTCATCCAATAAATGTTGTTGTGCTTTTGTTTCCAGTGCACCAATAGAACTGTTATCGTTGTATTCTGCCGCAGTCAATTCAAACACTCCGCTTACATTCACGCTTCTTGTCTCGTTTTTAGCTGAATAGGATATTTTCACGCCTGTAACCTCGCCATTATCGTACTTAGTGTTTACTGCTCTGATTTCAAAGTTCATTATTTATTCTCCTCCTTCGTTTGATTCTATTAAAATAGTATGGATTAACCCTAACGTTTTAGGGGTTGCTTGGATGCTGCCTAGCTCGCTAATTTCGATCTTTTCTACGTTAATTTTCACTTCTTGCCCTAGGAGCTCTTCTAGTTCTCTATTAAAATCCTCTAGCTCGTCTTCTTTCAGTTGAACTCTACCGTTATCCAGGTCTTTCTCCTTGTATTTAGTAACCAGTTTTGAACGCATGTTTTGAGCTGTCTTATATTCTTCATTCACAACTCTTGTAATTCTTTGCAATTTAAAAGCCACCCCAACGGGTAGCTCTTTGTTAACGATATGATTAAGGCCTTCATTCAAATTAAACACTTCTTTTACTGTTACTTGCATCTTAAACTGCCTCCTCTAATTTAGACAATCTGCTAATCAGCTGACTGTTTTCTTCTGTTAAATGAAAAACTTCCATTTCTAGCATGTCGATCCGTCGTTCATGTTCGTTTCGGTAAACCTCTAGCACTCCCCACCGTGGAATGAGACTCTGTACACCCGATAAGGCTACAACGCCCACACGGTCATAAGAAACACTTGCCGGGTTTCCTTCTGTGTCTCTTTCTGCGAGTAAGGGAATGTCGGAAGCCGCCACATCTTCCGCAACTAAACCGACATAATACCTTGCTTGAGCGCTCCCTTCCTCCTCGTATTCTGCTTTATCTTGGAAGGTTACAGGCTGTAGTGATTGAATCTGATCAAGTGTGAACTCTACGTCCTGGATATCCTCTTTTATAGCTCGTCTTGAGCTTGATATCGCTATCCTTGAATATCCGCCGTTATCGCTTGTAAATATACGCATATTAGCCGATCCGGAAGTGGTGGTAAGATTGTCTCTGTCGACTCTCCAAGTTCCGTTTTCTCGCCACTGCATGGGGTAGCGGGTTCCCGTTGATCCGGCTACTTGTCTGATTTGAACGCCGCCCGATCCCACACCGTCACCAGGGTAGGAGTAAAACGTAAGCCTGTTGTTGTACGTTGAGATATAGTTACCGTTACCGTTATCTAAGTCGATTCTAGGTGACTTACCGGAGGCGTTAATCACTATGCTGCCGTTAGGCACTGTTAAATTTCCGTTTATTTCTTGATCCCCGTCAACTTGAACATTGCCCCAAAAATTAACATCGTTCATGAAAGTCGATCCGCTCGGAGCATCCACAACCATTTGATCGACGTAATAGTTAAGCGTGCCACTGTGTGCAATTCCGGACATCCCAAAGCCGGCAGCATCGGTATCGTCTGCAAATGCCACACCGTCATGATATATCCTGGCTAAATTATCCACCTGGGACAGATCGACATTTTCGGTATTAGGGTTGGATATGCCGGACTTGAATCTTACAAATCGGAATTCCTCCCCGTTGAATCGAGAGTTGTAAACTTGATTGTCGATGGTGCTCGTTGATTCTATGAACCCATTGAAAGTAGCGTCTCCACCAAATATATGGCCTGTGAAATTAATTTGACTTGCATCAAAGGTAAACGAGTCAGCTTCTTGCGTGAATATGGATCTCACGTCGTTTTCTTCTACTTTTGATTGGATCTGATTACTCTGTTGCGTGATGGTCGACTCCGCCGTGTCAACTCTGTCCTCAAGCGTGTTGTATACAGACTGTTCAACTTTACTCGTGATTTGACCTTCTAAAGCGTCGATACTTTGCTCTGCGGAGGACGTTCTTGTCTCAATGTCTGTTACGACTGATGCCTCTGCTTTTGAGTCGATTCTTCCTGCTAGTTGTGTTACTTGCGATTCAGCATATTCGTAAACAGAATCGATCTCGCTTTGTACGTCTTCCGGCGCCGGCGTCCATCCGGTAGCTATGTTACCTTTCTCAAATTTTAGCTCCTTCAATTCAAACGAATACCTTAAATCAGATCCCGATTCTTCGTTTCCTATTGTCAGCCTCACTTCATTGTATCCGCTCGGAACAACCCATTTGACACTGGAATACCCCGCTCCTGTGTCGGCAGTTATTTTCGGCCCCGATTTCGAAGTATAATCGTTGTTCTCGTCGTAAAAATCTATTCTTGCATTCCCGCCGTATCCGTTCAGGGGGTTTAAATACACTCGATATACTACCTCGTCACCTGCATTTAATCCGAGGACGTCTAAATCTTCCCGAAAAGTGGTTATTCTCCAGGTGTTATTCATCTCACGTGTTTGGTACACGTCCGAGGTCCCTCTCGCGAGATTCCTTCCGCTGACCTCGATATCAGCAATAGCGCCGGTAACATACGTTTCATCTACTTTTGATTGGATCTGCCCGGCTTGAATACCTAGCTCCGTGTTTATGCTGCCGATCTCTGATATGTTGTCATCTGTCTTTGATTCAACCCTAGAGACCTCTGCCGTTATTTCGTCATAAGCCACCGACAGATTGCCGACTTCGTTGCTTATGGTAGTTACATCACTTGAGAGGTTTTCAACGACTGAACGTTCTGCTTTGGCTTCTATGTTGCCTTCCATAATTTCGAGGCTTGTGTTTATCTCTATGATCTTTACGCCTACAGCAGATATATCGGCGTCAATGTCTTCCGGTGCAAGTTTCCATTCAGTCGCTTTGTTGCCTCTTTCCACTTTTGGGTACGAGTTAACAGGGTATGACACCTGGATGAAGTGCGCTCCGTCCGGCACCGTCCAATGGAATGTATGTGCGTTTGCGGGCCTTCTATCCATATACTCCTCATTTTCATCTAGCCATTTCCAACGCCAATAATTATCGCCGTCGTCTCTTTTCGTGAATGTTAGTACCTCTCCTGGTGTGACTTTTATATAGTCTCTCATAACGCTGTTTCCTGCGTTTCCTGTTATTTCTCCATCCTGGTTTATGTGACTGCCCTCTATTTCGTTCGTTCTTATGACAAGATTTCGGTTTTCATAGCTTAGGTTGTCAAACTCGTCTTGCAACCCTTCGACGACAACCGAATCAGCTTTAAAACTTATAGCCTCCGAATTGGCGCTTATTTGCGTGCCTTGTGTGCTTACTGCATTGTCTAAGGTGCCTATGTCCTGGATGGCTATATCAAGCTGACCTGCCACCTCATCAAACTCATTTCGAACGGTTGTAATTCTCCCGCCCTGGGCTTCTAATTCTTCCGCATTGTTAGCGACATCTACAAGTAAGCTGTTCGTGCTGTCCTGTAACCCGGACACCGTGTCGTTTAGCTCGTTTACTACCTCTGCATCGGCTTTGTATTGCAGTTGTCCGTCCACGTATTCTAGATCGGCTTTATCAAGCAGCTCATTATCAACCTCTATCTTGATTTGATCCGTGTACCAATTCGCATCGTCTTCTGCCTGGTCAGCTTTATCTTGCGCGCCCTGTTCCGACTCAATTACTTCTGTCCAGCCTACATCTGTTTCGATTTTGTCTGCTGCATCATTACCAGGTTTGTCTTTCTCGTCTATTTCCGGTTTAGTATAAGTAGCTTCCGTCAATTCCGACATGCTAATTTTTTGTTGGATTTGTGCTTGCAATGACTTCCATATTGCGTTGACTTCTTCTTCGGTGTATTCTGTGAAATCGCCTAATCGCACTTGCTTTTCCGCTTGATCTTTAATATCTCGATCTTGGAAAAAGATACGTGCGTCTAAATAAAGAGCCGGTTCATAACTGGTATCTCTTATTTGAATGGTATCACCAAAGCGAAATTTTTTGTGCTCTAATCCTGGTACCTTTTCCAAATCGGCAATAGTCCCCTCATATGAAACAATAGCGTTCACACGCTTAGCCAACTCCGCTTCACCAAGTTCGATTAGCCTTTCTTCGGTTGCATTCTCTTCCATTTCAAATTGAGGTTCATAATCTTTAATAATATGGTTGCCGTTACGTGACCACCGTTGGAAAGCTTCTTCATCTTCGACAACCACTTCCAAACGATCACCGTTTTCGTCAGCTGGACCAATGACGTTTAGCGCAGTTACAATTTCTTCTGTATTTTCTACACGTCGTAAACCTAATAAGTCTTTACCAAACTCTACACGTCTACCACGCCATTCACCAACACGCTCTAATAAGTCAACATATCTTCCAGTTCTTTTTCCGTTGTGATGTTCAATTCGGAAATGTAGCTCTAAATTAAAGACAGATGCGAGTCGTTTTAAATATCCATAAGGGTGTGTACGGCTTTCAAATTGGATAGTCCGTACTGCATCACTTTCAATGACTCCTACTCTCCATTCAGTACTATCTAATGCAATTCCTGCATGTTGTCCAACTGTTAATGATGAAGTGGTATGTTCAGGTATGACTTTTGCTGTTCTTAGTTCCGCATAACTAGCATAGCTATATACTTCCAATTCTCTTTCAATACGATCTTCCTGTACTTCATAAATAATAAATTCTAAAAAATCACCATCCTCTCCAGGAATGATGATCCGGTTATTTCCTCCAATAAATGATGAATAGGGTTTATCAGCATGTGTAGTAAAATCAAACGTCTCACTACCATCTTCAAGCGATTTCTTATGGCTATTGGAGATGACGTTTCGATACCTTATATGTGATAATGCTTCATAATTATTACCATCTGCTACAAATACTTGTGACATTTTTTCACCTCAATTCTGAGTTGTGACATCCTTTTATGAGTACCTCCTTCGATATCTGCCGCTAATATTAAAGCTATCGCTTGGTAATGCTGCAATTTCATTATCTCCCTTTTTCAAGGTGAAATAATCCACCCCTAGCATGTTTTCCTCATACACTTCTCCATTGATGTATACTTGGCCGTTATTGGTATGATTAAACGTGATAATATCGCCTGGATAAGCAATGTATGGCGTTTGATCTTCCGTAACTTGAAGTAATTTCTCTACTTTTAATTGATTGACTCGTGCTATATTTGGGTTCGTCCGACCTCTGTATGTTCGGATGTACGCTTGAATATACTTTAATCTTCCTAGCCATTGACCAGATCTATCTTTGAAACGTCTTCGAGTCCAATTTCTTAATTCCCCGTTTACAATCCGGTAAATATTAAATTCAAAGTTAATTCCTTCACGTTTCCATTTGATGAAAAACGTCAATGCAGGACCACTATTTCGGAACTGAAAATTACCGGAGTGTATAAAATAGCGTGTGGTGCTATCAACATACTCACCAACCCTAGCTAATCCGTTACGTTCATGGAAGTTTCGATTCCCGTCATGTATCCCAATTTTACCTAACATGTTCATTCCTTCGTCAAACGCATAAAGCTCGACTCGGAAATTTTGATTTAAATCATTTGTTCGAGTGTCGATGATGGTTGATATTTCAAAATCCTCAATAGCTTCTGGAAGTTCTTTAATGATCGCAGGACCATATCCGTCATTACCACTAACAGGACTACCGTAGTCATCTGCTATAATACCTGTTCCATCATGTGTCATGGTTCCGTTGCTGATAGCTCCGCTGATCGGATCGATTTCAGTTCCGTTTGTCATCCAGCCGTCCATGTTCCCATCTTCTGAAAAAATAAGTTCTCGGCTATCTACTACTTGCACATCATCGTCAGCCGGTTCACCTATCATCATATACTCATTTAGTTGATTTTGAATCATCAAAAAGGTAACAGGAGCAGTTACTTCAAATTCAAATATTGGTTCTGCTTCCGCAGTTCCTGTGTTGGTAATACTGAAATAACCGGATGATGCAATGAATTCTAGTTCCGGACCGTAGCTGTAAGGATCAGGACATAAAAAAGTCAGCGTGCCTCTACGCTGATCTACAAACTTTTGATAATCTTCTATTGTTCCTTCTAACTTAGCAAAATATGTTCGCCCTGGTTCATCGTCTAATTTCAACTCTACTGTTTTACCAGTTAGCAGCCATTCCGCTAATTCATCTTTTTTAGTCAAAGCATCTGCATCATCTTCCACAACAAAGCCAACTGGTTGTGTAATGTAAAGAACATCTATCGTTTCATTTTTTAAATAAGCACCAGGCATACCTGGAACTCTTAACAAGTTATTATTTCTCGGAGCAAAGGGGGCTTTTTGTCTGCCTTCCAATAGATAAATCCACGGTTTTCTTTCGCCGTTGAATGTTAGTGATTTCATATTATTCACCCCCTGAACTTTTCTTTTACTTTTTTATCGCGTTCTTGGAATTCTGTCACACTTTTATAAGTGTACCTTCCAATTTCTCTACCATCCATTTGATTAATCACAGTGGTGTAGATTACTGCTTCACCTTGTGATTGTTGTGGTTGGTTTAATCTATTAGCAATCCGATCAGCTTCACCCGTTGGACTTACGCCCGTAGCATAGCCAGGTATATTATTTAATGAGCTTAGTATTTTCTTTGATTCATCATGCGTGAATATTTGTGTACCTTGAGGTAGATTTGCTAAGCCAAAATCAAACATCCCCCATTGATCTCCGTGTCTCGCTAATTCAAATCCTTTTTCGCCTATCCAGGTTAAACCACCTTCAAAAGAATCATTACCATCATAGTTAAATCTATTAGTTGGCATAGTTTTGTGTTGTAAGGACGGAGTCCGTGCAGTCGGAGCTGACATAGATATTTTCTGAGTAAAAATATCTCTTACATTTTTCCACGCAGCCCTTGCTGAATTAAATAATGAGCTAGTTGACCCTAAGTTTGGGGAAGGCATTGTAATGGCCTGTTTGAAAACATCTTTAATATCACCGTAAATACCTTTGCCTTTTGAATAGATTTTAGCAAACTCTATCGCAGAATTAGCGCCTAGCTTTTCCCATTTACTTAAGATCTCACCTGTCGTAAGATTAACTTGTTCAATTAATTTAGGATTTTGTTCTTTCGCTTCATCAATTACACCTTGATGCCTATTTTCGGCTTCTTTGACCGTTTCATTTTTGCGACGTTCAGCATCTTTTATCAATTGATCTGTCAAACCTTCTTCAATTCCTTCTAACTCATCTCGCATGTTTTCATAGGTCGTTTTTTGTAAATAATACTGATTCTCTGCTTCAGCAATGACCCCTTCTTTTGTTTCAATTGAATTCTTGATCGTATCAGCCATCTGTCTTTTTCCTATATCTTCTGCTTGATCTTTCATTCTTTCCAAAATAACCTGTTGTTCTTGCTCGTTTTCAGATAGTACTTCAATTGCATTATTTTTCATTTCTTCTTGGATTCGGTTAACTTCTTGTTTCTCTTCTGTAGTGGTTTTTCGATTTTCTTCTGCTGCAGTTTTATATATTTCATCAATTCTTGCTGTCGCTTCTTCAGTTGCTTTAATTCGCTCTTCGAAACTTTCGGTTGCACTATTTAATATTTCAGTTTGTTCCTCATCACTAATATCTTTAGCGCCATCAAACATTTCTTGGATAGCAGATAGACTTTCATCTTTTCTTTGCTCTAAACCATCTACAATTTGTTGGCCCATCTGATCAAAGGTGCCGGTTAATGATTCTGCCATTTCTTCAGATACTTCTTTACCACTCCACGCCAATTCATTCAATTGCACAGTAGCTTCATCATTTAATTCCATAAAACCGCCAACAGCTTTTTCTGTCGAATCAGAAACGGAATCACCAAACAAATCTATTTCCGGTATAACGTCTTTTTTCATGTGACTATGGAGAGCAATACCTCCTGCAGTTAAACCAGCTATGGCTAATGTAGCTAATGCAACAGGTCCACCACCTGCGCCAAGTAATCCTAAGCCGCCAGCAAGTGTTGCTTTTCCTGCCGCACCGCCGCCTTTTCCAGACCTACCGATGACACCTGCTAATTTTCCCAGTGTGGTAAACGTTCCTCCAGCAGTCTTAGTAATACCACCTAACATTAAAGATGCTGGTCCGATAGCAGCTGCAAATGCACCCATTTTAATAATGTTATCCTGAGTTGATTTATCGAGGCTACCAAACCAATCTACCAGGTCTGTTAAACCTTCCACACCTCTCGTAAATGCAGGTAACATGTGTTCTGTAAATTGGATTGATAATTCTTCGAAAGAAGATTTTAAACGATTAATATTTCCTTGAGCGTTATCTTGCATTGTTTTTGCCATGTTATCTAAAGCGCCATCTGCTTCTGACACGCTTCCTTTTAAATCACCGTATTCATCATCGATTCCTGCAAGTAGACCTTGGAATGATTTAAGATGCTCTTTACCAGCTATCATAGAAATGTAATTTGCTTTTTGTTCATCTGTCATATCCTTGGTACGATCTTTTACAAGTCGCAACGTTTCTTCCATTCCGATAAACTGGCCATCTGCATCAAAAGCGCTTATTTCTAATTCTTCCAATGCCGTTCCTGCTCGACCAGCTCCGCTTGTAAGGTTAACCATGATAGCATTAAGCGATCGACCAGCTTCACTACCTTTTAAACCTCTATTTGCTAATAAACCAAGCATAGCAGTGGATTCTTCGAGTGGTACGTTAAACTGCGCTAAATTACCGCCTGCTGTAACATAAGCTTGCATCAGTTGATCGATACTCGTATTAGAGCTTCTTGACGCTTCGGCTACGTTATCTAAGTATTTTGGCAAGTCCTGTACCCCGATTTGCAAAGCAGACATGGAGTCTGTGGCTAAATCAGATGCACGCGCTAGATCAATATTACCAGCTTCAGATAAACGAAGAACAGGTTCCAAGCCATCCATCATCTGAGTGGTATCCCAACCAGCGAGTGCCATATAACCTAGCGCATCTGCTGCTTCACTTGCACTCTTGGAAGTCGTGGCGCCAAGTTCACGTGCGCTACCTTCTAATTTTTCAAGGTCTGATCCAGTAGCACCACTAACTGCCTGTACATTGGACATTGACGATTCAAATTCAATACCTGTTTTCAACATAGCTCCACCTAAACCGACAATAGGAGCAGTTACTTTCATACTCATATTTCTGCCGAAAGTGGTCATTTTATCACCGGCAGCCGTTAATTTTTCTCCAGTATTGGTAAGGTTTTTCTCCAGGTTTAGCCATGGGTTGCTTTGACGTTTTATTTCTTCCGTTACGCCTTTAAGAGCATTTTCTGTTTTGTTCATTTCCGCTTGTGCTTTTTGATAAGCAGTCATGGCTTTTTGTGTTTCTTTTGAGTTTTCTCCGGTTGCTTTTTTGCTTTCTTCGTACCGTTTTCTAAGTTCTCTAACTTTCTTCTGTTGCAGTTCAAAAGTTCTGCCTAGCACATCCGATTTCTTTCTTAATTCATCTACTCCACGAGCGAAGCCAGTTCCAGTTGAGGTGACCGCTTTTTGCTCTTGCTGCAGACTTTTCAATTGTCTGTTAACACCTGACATAGATTGGTTAAATTGTGCTGAGTCTAAACTTATGGTGGTTCTTAATGATCCTACGTTTGCCAATGCGATCACCTCCTAGAACAATTTAAGTTGATCAATGTATGTTTTTTCCGGTTGATGCAATTCCAAATAAAAATGGATGTCCATCTCGTCAATTTGACCGAGCGTCCACCCATTCTTTAATAATTGTTTATATAAAGGTTTAATAACCTTCTCTTTTGTTTCTTTCGCTTTTCTAACAAGGGAAGCTTTCACCTCTTCAGGCGTCATTGCTTCCCCGTTTCGTTTCCCTCTTCAGCTTCCTGTTTTTCTTTATCTAATTCTTTTGGTGTTTTACCGGTACGAACATAGACAAATACGTCTGTAATACTTGAGATAACTTCATGTGATGGGATGCCGTCATAAAATTGATTGGTGTCAAATTGGTTATCGAATACATCGCATACAAATCCTACTAGCGTATCCATCTGTTCCACATCGATATCTGAGTAATCAATTGTTTCATCAAATTCATTCACTTTACGGAAATAAAAGCCGCTTACATGTCCTGTTGTATATATCTTCTCTTGTCTTTCGCCGTCCTGATTCTTTTCCTTTAAAATGATCTGCATGTGTAATTCCTCCTACAATTCTGGTGTTTCTTCATATACATCAGAAAACCAATTATCAATAATGGACTGTTCCATGCCTTCGTCGTCCTCATCAACCTGTGCCCCGTGCATATTATCAGAATGACGTCTGATAAAACGGCCATTAATTGTTGGTGTCTGAAATGCTGGTGTCTCCTGTTTTGTTTCGTAATTGGATTCTGGTGGAGTGAATTTACCTTTATACAGCACGACATAACGATATTTACCATTCGCTTTTTCTGAGCGAAAAGCAAGCGCTCCGTATGGCGGTCTATCATCTTCACTATCCATGAGTACGCCATCGCTGTTAATTTTTTTATCTAGTATTTTTGATTGTGCCTGCTTGGTAATATCTTCTGTCTGGACTGTTACGGTAGTTGCTCCTCGTGCTTCTGCGGTTTCTGCAACACCATCCTCTGCTCTTAAATCAGCAGAGTTAAATTGAGGCTGGACATTAGCTGTCATAGCTAATCCAATACGTACCGGTTCTTCATACGTTGTTCCCTCTTCATCATCTTTAGTAATGGGGAAAAAGTGTAAATCTCTTAAACCTACTGTTGCCATTAGTATTCCTCCTCTATTGTGTAAAACCGTAAAACATAATGAAAAAGCTTCGTATCTTCTTCATACGTTTCATGTTCAAAGTTCTTTTTGAATCCTACTTCTTTCAGCAATTGTTTTACTTGTTTCGCATAATTCTTTGGATTACCAGGAGTAAATATATCAACTTGGATATAGACCGTTTCATATGTTTCGTCGTCATCCGCTTGGAAATCTACTTGCGGCAAATAAAAAAAGCGAATGTACTCAGATTCGCTTCCTCTGTATTTCTCGTATGCAACTGGTATTCCTGTTGATTCTAATGTATCGATTATTAATTTGTTCATAATGATGACCCCAAACTCTGACGTAAGCTATTAGCCATTGCTTGTTCTATTAATAATTTTTTTTGCATAAAAGCAGGACCCATGAAAGGTTGTGCTGGCATTCTGGAAGTTCCTATTTCTAACATGTATCCGTAGTAAGCTATCCCTTGATTATCCACATACACTTCTATCTCACCGTTTTCGATTTCCGATATCTCAATATGCTCTTTTAAATTTCCTGTTTTCACTTTAACTAATGACTGTGCACCTTTTTGCATCACTTTAGCACCAGCCGTCAATGCTTTTCCTTTGTCTTTTTCTACGTTTCGCTCCATTTGTTGCATCTGTCTGTTTAACTCTTGAAGTCCTTCTAATTGCATTTCCATTTACGTCACTGCCTTTAAGATCACAAGCATTTCAATTTTTAAACCGTCTTCGTCTTCTATAGATTCTATTTCGTGTTCTTTTTTTCTCCATAAGACAATCAAGCCTTTAGGTCTCTCAGTCTCTAGCAATTTTTTCTGATAGCGAATAGTAAACTCTCGGTTATGCTCCATTTGTGATTGAGCTGCTATAAATTTAGTGTTACCTTTTAACGTTTTTAAACTCCCCCATGCTTTCGCATAGACTAATCCACCAGGTATTGGATATCCATCATCATCTACTGCATTGTTCTGTTTGAATATTAATCGCTGTTTTAAATCTCCTGGATTAATACTCATACCTCTCCCTCCTCTACCGGAGGATAGCAGTAGCGTAGTTCTCTCAATATACTATCCAACGAATGAGGAATTTCATAAGAGTTATTGCCAATCCGAAAAGCTTCACGGTTATCATTCCAGTGTTGGACCAATAAAGCTAGAGCTTGATCATATTGTTCCTGGGCATATTCTGAAGATAAGTTTATTTGACCTATTTTGCTTCTAATACCAGCCTTTGCCTGACGGTAAAATGTCTCTAGTAGATCGTCTTCTTCATCTTCATCAATTCGTAGATACTTTTTCAATCTAGCTAGTTCGTCTACGGTAAGAACCATCTAATCACCTTCTTCCTAAAGAAAAGAGAGCGATATTATTCGCCCTCTTCTGGTGGTTTTCCTTCAGCTGCTTCAATTAAAGATTCAAAATGGTTAACGACTCCACTTCGATTTTTATCAGATTTTTCAGCTTCTAATAATTCTTTCGCTTCTTTTACTGTTAGACCGTCTGCATTCTTTTTAACTTCTTCTACGTTACCATCAAGAATAGATGAATGGTCGTCGTGGACTTCAATTTCCACATATCCTTTCGACGCAATCTCCTTTACTCTTTCCTCGGATCCTTCATAAACAGAATTAGTTTTACCTTTCGGGGCATAAACCTGCTTTGTCTCTTTATCTCTAAAACGCTTAAGAACTTTAGCTTTCATAATTAACTACCTCCTAAATATTATTTTTAAATTAAACTTCTGGTGTTGGTTCAGTTTCCGGTACTACTGTGATATCAATTTGGCCAAATATAACTGCTTCCTCATCCCACTTCGTAACGTCTTCACGCTCAATTACGCGGAATTCAGTAGTGTTACTTCTCCAAGCATTCCCGCCTTCTTTAGTCATATCTAAAAGCATTTGTTGACGATCCCAGTACACGATCGCTTCTTTCAAATCCCCAATAATAAACGGCGCCATACCTGCTTGGGTGGCAATTGTTTTATTAGATAACTTAACAATCGGATGCGTTCCGAAGAGCAATTTACGTGTTGCTTGAGTTGGGTCTGGTTGTAACAATGGACGGCCATTTTTATCTTCTAATTGATCTAGATAGTTAAACCCATCTTGGTTCGTGAAAACTAATGCGCCTTCTGCAAATGCAGGATCTAATGTAACGTTGAGGGTAGTTTTAATCCCTTTGTAATCATCCAAATTTGTTTTATCCAAAGTGTTTAATTGTTGCAAAATAAGATGGTTACTTGTTGCTCGTGATTTTTTAGCAATCCAATTCACTAGATAAGCCCGTAAAGCTTGATCTGTATCAGCTAAAACAGTATTGGCAACAGGCAAGAAACCTGCATAATCTTCGATGCTATAAGATAAACGATCAAACTTAGGCGAATTTACCTCTTCCATAGCGTTCGGATCTCCGTATTCGGACAATGGTGATAAAGGAGTATGATCGGCACGTCTTTCAAGTGTACGGGATCCTTTGTTTGTAGTAACAGGCTCCACCGTTACGTATTGACGTAAATCATCTGTTGTTTGCGCCAACTCATTAATTTGAGTAGAAATATCCTCGGGAATAATATACCCGCCGTCTTCACCATTTTCCGCAGTAAGACGAGCATAGAATTTCTCCATAACCTCCGTTTCGTCATCTGATAATTTATGACCTCGTAAGGCTTTAAAAAATAGTGCACGGTATTCTTTGTCTTTATTTTGTTTCGGATCACCGGGCAACTGGCCACCTCGTGCTTGTGGTTCCGGAACGGCTAATCCTTGGAAATCTTGTTGTAGTGCCAAGAAATTATCAAGATCATTTTTAGCTGCCTTTGCTTTTTCTAATTTTGCTTTTGCTTCTTCATACTTCCCATCATCCTGAAGCGCTTGTGCTTCGTCTTTAAGATCCGCTACACTTTGACGTAACTCTTGCTCGCGCTTGGTCATACCAATGGCGCCATCCATTTTCACCGAAAGAACATTTTTATTTGTTGATAAGCTAAACATTGCACTGGTTAGTGCATTAGTAATTAGTGTTTTCAATTCCTTTTCCTCCTTTTGAGCATAAAAAATAGACCTCTATATACTTAGTAGGTCCAGCTCATTTTGTAATTTGATTTTTTCTACTTCTTCATTTTCTTGGGTAACGGTTGGTGGTTCATTATTTTGTTTATCTGCTAGTAACTTCTGTGGTGTCTTATCGTATCTGTTTAAGACATCACTAGCACATGCAGCGTAATTTTTCGCATCTGCCACTTCAACATTAAAATACTTGGCAGCCTCCTCACCATTTAACCAGGTTTCGTTGTCCAACAATTCTTGTATCGTTTCTTCCGTGATGCCTTCTTTTAAATTTCCCTTGTAGACATTCAATGCTCCGCTTGAAATCGTATCTAAATCATCCGCTAGTTTTCGAAAATCATTGGCATTTCCAACAGCAATCGTCCAAGGATTGTGGATCATAAGAAAAGCATTTGCCGGAATATGAATGGTATCACCGACCATTGCAATAACTGAAGCCATCGATGCAGCTACGCCATCTACATGAACTGTCTTTTTCGCTTTATTGCGACTCAGCATATTGTAAATGGCTAACCCCGCAAAAACGGACCCGCCCGGACTATTAATAAATATGTTTAAATTATCTAGTCCATCTACCTGTTTCAATGCATTTAATACATCCTCTGGCATCACATCTGCTTCATCCCACTTAAAATCGGTGTTATCGATGATCTCACCATAGATATAAAGGTCTGCAGATGTTTCGGTGAGGTTCTTAACCGTCATTAATTGATTTGTGCTTTGAGTACCTGCACTCATGAAAATAGGATAATGTCTAGTCTTCTTCATTTCCCTCACCCCCTTTCAAGCCTGCTTTTCCTAATTGATAATCATCTGCAATATCAAGTGATACATGATTAAGATCTACCCTGTGTTTATCTCCGCCTTCTATTGCATTCTTATCCTCCAGTTCACGTACTTCGTTGATGTTGTATACACCTTTATCAAGCATTATTTGATAATACTCCGCTTGCGTTTTCTTATCTGCTCTTAATAAGCTTTCAAGGTTGAATTTCAAATAATACCTTTTTTGTTCACGTTCAGAAAAACAAACATACGAAAACTCTTCTTCATATTGTTTTAGGTTTGGACTCAACGTAAACATGATTAGAGATAAATTCTCATGCTCAATGTTCGAGTGGGTTGCTCGATCCAATTCGTTAACCATGTGAAGTGGAATATCAAACATAGTAGCAATTTCACTTTTGTCAAACTTCATGCTTTCTACAAATTGAGCATCTTTTAACGGCATCGATATACTTTGGAATTCCAATCCAGCATCTAAAATAGCAATACGTTGAGCATTGTTTAATCCAGTGTTTGCTTTTTCCCACTCACTGCGAACTACATCTTTAGCTTCTGGATTTAACATGCCAGGCACTTTCAACACGCCACTATTAGATGCACCGTGTCTATAAAATTTACCCTTAAATTTCTGAGCCGCTTGACTACTCCCTATTGACTCTCTAGCAACTTGAATAGGCGGCTTACCTTTCAAACCGTCAGTAGATAAAGTAGTGAGATGAATAATATCTCCATGGCCAATCCTTACATATTCACCGTTTGGTAAAGTGGTGTAGTACCATAATTCATTTGTTTTCACATCTACAACCGGATCGGTATTTGCTGGGTTTAATAGCCATAACTCTTTCGGTCTGCCGTCCGCTCCCCAGTTAATATTGATGTACGCATTACCCCAGGTATTACGATGCGTTTCGGTTAAATGCTTGAATTTAAAAGGACTTTGATAAGGGTTCGGTCTATTCTCCAATAACTTCGATACAATATGATTTTTTTCACGTTCCCTACCTTTGCTTGTCCGCTTATACATCTGAAAAGGCAACATCGCAATCGCATTTGATTTGATGTTCACGCATCGATAAACGGTAGGAATTGCTAAAGCTGAATTCACGGTTACTTTTTCACCGCTTGCTGACTCATGACCAAACATCTTCATAAACCATGGAGCTGGATTTTTTAAGTCTGTAGTTTCCCCTTTTGGGGACAGGGCTTGTTTAAATATCAATGTCTATCACCTCCTTCACCTCCTTGCAATGATTATGCCAATTAAGATAAGTACAGCTGCAAGTACATAGTTACCAGCTAAAATGTTAGTGTCGATAACAGAAATTAAGTACGTGTTAATCACTGCAAGAGCGACTCCTGTTAAAATTAAAAAATCCTCCAACCATTTGGCGAAGAACACTGTAAGAAAACTTGTTATGAAATTAGCAATTGTTTTTGCGATGATTATTACCTCCTACATGGTCCAGTTATTTAAGAAATGGTTACTGATATCATTTGATTCGTTACTCATAGATCGTGAAAATGCATTTATAACAGCTGCAATTGGGTCAATTCGCTCTCTTGATTTTGACTTATCCAGCATAATATTTTCTTGAGCATCCTGCTTTTGGATGGCGTTACTTACTGCCCAAGATAGCAACGGGTCATTGAAATGGATTATGTTATTACTATAAACAAATTTACGAAAATCTTTTGTTGGACCTGATAAATGTCTTAGCATTTGTGGAATCTCCACCATCTCAAAACCTTGCATTTCCATCATTTGAGCAAAATGAGTTGCGTTCCATTTATCGTAATTGATTTCTTGGATATCATAGCCTTCATCACGTAAATTTAATATATACTGTTCGATATAACTATAATCAACTACACTGCCTGGTGTAGTAGTTAAAAATTCTTGTTTTTCCCATAAGTCAAAAGGAACTCGATCGCTATTAATTCGCTCCTGTAATTTATCCTCTGGCATAAAAGAATGTTGCCTTACCGCAAATTTGTTATCTGGTAATCGGAACACTAAACCAACACTTGATAAGTCTGTTGTAGTAGATAAATCAATACCAACCCAAACTGGATATTGCTTTAAATCAATTTCTTCAGACTCGCATTTTTTCCATTTAGACATTTCCATATATCCATCTTCTTTTGCATCAACCCAGATATTCATGTTTTTCGTTAAAAAGTTTTTCATTTTTTCTGGGACATCCAACGCTACTTTTAATTGCTTACGTATATATTCAATGCCATTTTCATAAGAACATAAAATAGGATTGGCTTTTGGCCAGTTTTCTTCATTTTTTATGTCATCATCTTTATCCAATTCATTAATCATCACAAAGTAGTTATCATTTTCAATCGGATCGTTGGGATCTAATATTCTTGAAACATATTGATACTCGACACGATAACAAGGTTTATTTAAGTCGAACCCTGCAGTAGTAATAATCATGAGTAACGGTTGTAGCCTTGCACCCATACCGGAATCACCTATATCGTATATCTCCATTGTTTCATGCGCATGGTATTCATCGATAAAGAATGCGCTTGGGTTTGTACCGTCACCGGTTTTTCTATCCTCTTTACTTAATGGCTTTATGATGGATCCGCTTTTCAAATGTGTAATAGTGCCATAAGCAACTTTAAAACGTTCACGCAAGTCTGGATTGCCCATGATCATAGCTTCTATTTCTTCCCAAACAATTTTAGACTGGTCTTTTTTAGTTGCAGCACAATAGACTTCTGCAGAAGGCTCACCAAATGCTGATGCTTCATAGCTACCAGAAGCACCTAATGATTGTGATTTAGCATTCTTTCTACCTACTTGCCAGTACCCTTTATTGAATCGTCTTAACTCAGTATCTTCATGAACCCATCCATAAATATTGCCGAAGTTAAATTCTTGTATGATGTGAGGTTCAATGTACTGACCCGCTAAAACGCCTTTCCGATGTTTGAATAATCTCATCCAATCAAGAAATAATTCACCGCGATCTTCTTCAAAAATATAAGGGAAGTCTTCAGTTCCTTCTCTTTCGATGTCATATAAAAAACGCTGACATGCCCACCTGTGTTTTTCACAAGCAATCACTTCACCGCTTAATACCTCTTCGCTATATTTTATTAGTCGTACTCTAAGTCCAGGTTCTGCAGCAACGTTATGCATTTATACATCACCGAACTTCTTTTCAAACTCTGATTCAGTCTTTTTATTTTCCGTTTTTGGAATAACCAATTTTAAGCGAGATGTAATTGTCAGACCAAGATCACTGGCGGCAGCACGACATTCGTTGAAGAGCGTATTTTTTACTCGCATTAACTTTGGATAATCCTCATTAGCAAAAGCCTTCTTCTTGCCGTTCATCTCGACGATTTCAGTTGGTTTTATTTTCTTTATGTGCCTGATCAAGTCAAGGTATTGGGTTTTCGAGTCGATGTACCTGGCTAAACTATCGACATCTAAATTTGAAAAAATATCGAGTCGCAAAAGTTCGTAGGCGATACGATCAAATTCCTCTCGTTGCTTTTTGGTTAGGTACCTCGGAGCTTCAATATTATCGGTGTAGCCCTTCACCTGATTTTCCTGCTCTTGCCGCTTCTTAATTTCGTCTTTTGTTAAGTGATTTGATTTTCCTTTGCCCTGGATTACGGATAATGGTTGTTTATTTCTTCCAGCCATCAATTACACCTCCTTCAAAAAATATTCAAAAACGGATTTTTGTGAGCGTTTGAGGGCGAGTCGCTCTAGAAAAACCGATTCATAAAAAATTAACCCCGGGGGCCTGTCTTATGTTCGCGGTTGTGACAAGCGTGACAAACTGACTCCAAGTTACCGAGATCGAAACGTCTTGACCAATCAACAAGTACTTCAACGATGTGATGGACCACGTCAGCACGCTTCAATGTACCTCGCTTTAAGCATCGTTGACATAGCCCTTTGTCTCTTTCATATGCTACAGCCCTTAGTCTCTGCCATTGATACGATTTATAGAATCCATCAATATTTTTGTCTCTAGATTTTCTATAAATTTTCTGTGATATTTCCTGTGCGCTTTTCTTATGGATTTCACAGTACGTTTCCCTGGTCAGTATTCCACAGCTGATTTCTCCACAAGGTTTCAGTGGTTTGTTAACCATGTTTCTCCACATCAGCTTTCAATGTCTGAGACATAAACCGCACCTTGGTTCTTAATTTATCTAGCCTGTTTTTCTGCTTGATTTTTAAGGGTGCCTTTTTCTGCAGAGTGCTAATTTCTGCCGTGATATTTTTTATGGCATCATTTTCATAATGCGTTGTATATTTATGTTGGCAGTTTGGACATGCAATATAATGCCTTTCGATGTCATCCTTTATCTTATCTTGCTTGATGTCTTTGATCTGATCTACATTAAAAGTATTATTGCAGTTGTCACAGCTTAGTTTCATGATTGATCACCACCACAATCTTTATTGATCACAACTTTCATATCGCTCTTTCTTATTTCGTCTTCAGGGATATTATGAAGATCGGATAAGGTTTTAATTATCACGTCGGTGTTATGTTTCTTCTGTTGTTCTTCCAACTCTTTCAACACTGCAGTAGTTTTCTTAGCTTCACGTTGGACTGCTTTTAATCCTTTGAGTGCATCCTCGCAATCGACTCTAATGTTAATTGCTGTATGATCTTTACCAGATGCCCAGTCGACACCTTGATAGTCTTTCACTTTCTTCATTCTCCTGTTTCTAACAGTTTCACCTGACTTAGTTATCGAAGGACTAACTGGTCCGTTGCACAGATAACATGAAAGACCATCTGTAAAATTAAACTGTCGTTCGGTGAATACTTCTCTAAAACCGCAAGAAAAGCACTCTAATGTAGTTAATTTACCTTCGCACGACTTATTGTCTGCCATGATCTACACTCTCCTTTTTATATAATAAAAAAGACACCTCGTGTTGAGATGTCTTAATTGTTTTTATTAAAATTTATTATGTAGTAACCAAGTGATGTGGCATATACTAAAGATACTTCATATTCATTTTCTGTATATTTATCAGAATATACTTCTTCATCTGTCTCAAACGTCTCACTTATTCGTTCTGTTAAATTAAACATATCAAGGTCTAGCGCTTTAGGGATCAGAGAAGCGTAAACAACACTGTCTTCTGAATCATTATGGAACGCTATTTCATATCCAATTAACTCTCCGTTTTCATTATACTTAACGTTTATCTCTTCCTCTTCGTCATGGATTAGTTGCTTATAGCTATCTTCCTCATTGCGAATTTCTTGTATATCACTATGAGATATCTCAGGCACCCCAAACTCTGTGCTATCTGCATAATCATTAAAAGCTGCAATAAACTCATCTCGTTCTCGGATTGCTTCTTCAGTAATGTCAAAGCCTTCTAATGGTTCACCTTCGACTTCTTCTGTTTTACTCTCTATTTCCTCTGTTCCTTCTTCTTCATTTTCCTCAACCTCAAAACCACAAGCAGTTAAAAATAAAACACTTATTAAAACAAATAATAACTTTTTCAAACCCACCACTCCTAAGTATGTACTACCTAGGATTTTATCACTAGTTGGTTTGTTTTTCCATAATAAAAAGGCACCGACCGAATAAGCAGTGAATGCCTTTTCGCACTAAAAATAGACACCTTGTTATGAGATGTCTTTTTATTTCTTTATAAATTTTTGATCTATATTTTCTATTACAATACCATTATTTGATATACGATCAACGTAAGTGTTTTTTTGCTTTTTAGTTTTCTTAATTTGTCTCTTAACTATTCTGTATTTTAAACTTAACTTAGAAATACGATTGATTGGTATTACGAAATCCTGTAGATGTATTTCATTTTTAGTAAATGTTATTGGTGACCAATATAGATTATTAAAAAAGTCTTGCGATATCACAAATGCACCAACATATTTTTTGGGACTTTCCATTGAAGTGATCATTTCATTACTAATCTGTTCTCTAGTTAATTCAATCTCTGTTTCCCTAATCATTTTACTTTCTAGACCTGAAATTGGTTTTGATAAAAAGTAATGTTTTCGTTTTTGTTTATCAACAACTATTAATAATAAAAACGTCTTTATAGCCACTCCATTACCAAAATTTTTCACACTTACTCCTACCTTAAAAAAATTTTCATCCTTATGAGAATAAGTTTCTTTATAATTGGTAATTATGACTCTGGGTGAGTCTGTAGCTATTACATTTTTTTTAGCGTATATAACAGTTCCTAGGGTTATTAGTACCAATATGATATTTATACTCATATTTAAATAATCTGAAGTTTCCACAATAACACACCCTTTCTTTCTATGAACTTTATTCGACACAAAAGGTAATTATTCCTGCTTATTTTGCAGGGATTTATAATTAATATGTCGAATGTACTAGTAAAGGAGGTGAGAGTGTGAAAAAATATATTATTAATCATGGTTCAGGTAAAGAAATTCATCGTCGTGATTACCGCACAGCTAATTGTCAACTTGATGAAATAATCAACAAAGAAGGAACAGATGATTATAACTATGTTTATAGACTTTTACAAAAAAGTTATAACGGTTGCTATTGGTGTTATCGTAGTCAACACACTGGATAATTAGAAAAAAGGAAGAGGAGGTCCAATACCTCTTCTTTTTTTAGTTATCTATTTCATTTAATCGATGCCACTCTTCACATTCTTGAAATGTAACACACCCTGTTTTAAGTTGCATCTGCCATACTCCGTTTTGTTTACCATCAACGTAATGATAAGGGTAAGGTTTGTATCCCGCCTTTTTTGATTTTTCCACACTTTCTTCCTTTATTAGAGTTATAGGTGGGGAATGATAGGTTTTCCAATTACCAAATGCATTTTTGTATTCAACAATTTGACCAGCTTTCCCATGGCCACAACAACAACCTAAAGTTATAATTCTGTTCTTATTCAACAATTGGATCTCATCAGCAATACATGCATCTACTGCCACGACATTTTCACTTTGATCTGGATTTATGACTTTTACTTTTTTGTAAGTACCATGCCAGCACATTGTATCACCTCATAAATAGTATCTACATAATTATTATGTTTATAAACATAAAAAAGACACCCACAATCAATCTGTAGCGAGTGTCTTTTACTATTTCCCTATACTAGCACAATACACAGATTTACCCCTATAAAACGGACATTATTCGGACAATCTATCTCCATCCTAAAATCTCTATAGTAGCTTGTACAATTTCATTCCTCCATCTTCTTGCTTGTCGTTCGCTAATATTCAGTTGAAAAGCTATTCCGATCCATGTTAACTTATTATTTCTTTTCCAGTATCTTAACCGGATTAAATCTTTATAATTATCTGGAGATTCATTATAAACAGTTTCAATCGCACTAGTAACCTCTCGAAGGTAACTCAATTGCTTATGTGTTGTTAATCTCGTAGCGGTTCTTTCTGTAGGATTACCAGGCATTCTTACAGAGTTAGTACCTTTGACAATAGTCGGGTCATCTGGGTCCTCTTCAAATGGATGTAGAATGGAATCTTCTAATAATTTAATTTCTTTCAATGTCTTATGATAATTAAACCATTCTGCTTCAACTTTTTTAAATGTGGATTTTGTAATTTGTAGTTCTTGCAATTTAATCCCTCACAATCTAGTAATTCGTATAGTTGCTACCATCCGCTTCGTTGATCTTAAATTTATACTTAAGCGCATTTATTTCTTCTCTTGTAGTGATAAATGCTGTATTCCATTTTCTTGCGTTACCGTATGCTTCCGCTTCTTCATGTCTTATTTGAATAACTGCTTTTTCAGCCATAGCATTCTTGTGTTTTTTAGCTGCTAAATATGCTTCCGTATGTACTTGTTTGCGATAAGCATATAATTGTTTGTTTAGTTCGGAGAAGATACTTGCCAAGCGACCGATAAAAACCAGTTGCTCAGCAAGTACATTTATTCTAGTGACAATATCATCATCCGCTATTTGTCTTAACTTTACCTGGTACCGTTTGAATTCACGTAAATTTTCATCGATCTTCTCATCAATTGTCCTTCCCATGATAGCGCTCCATTTCTTTCCGTAAATGACGATCGGTTAATTTACGAAAGTACTGTTCACTATATCCGCTAACTAAAGATAATTGTTGAATTATGGACTCTCGTTTACTTTCAGTCATCCTAACAACTCCTAATTCCCTGTAATTCTTTCATTCTAAGAACTTCCCTATTTTTATTGATTCGCTCTATGCCATATTCACAGTATTCATTTTCAAGCTCAAATCCAATCCAATTTCGTTGTGTATTATCACATGCAACAGCGGTTGTAAAACTTCCCATGCAATTATCCAAAACTACATCACCTTTGTTTGTATATGTCTTTATAAGATACTCAAATAATGTGAAAGGCTTCTGGGTTGGATGAAAAGTTTTACTGTCTCTTGCAAAATCTAAAATTGATTTAGGGTAATTTGTATGTGTGGTCGTATATTCTTTCATGAGACTTGTATCATCTTCTTTAAAAATACCACCTACACGTTTCCTTCTACTTTTTCTCACTTTAAGAAGTGGAACAATACCTTGCGGATGATAAGTTGGTAGCTTTTTATAAAATACACAGATGTTTTCATGATTTTTTAAAGGCATCTTTTTAGCATTCTGAAAACCGGTTGTATGTTTCCCCTTTTTCCATATCCATTCATACCTGAACCAACTCATATTACTTGCAATTAACTTAGAAGTGAATGGCTGACTTGCGGTTAGTACAATTGCTCCGTGATCTTTAATAATCCGCTTATACTGTTCCCATAGTACATCAAAAGGAATAATTTCATCCCACCGACAATTAGTAGTACCGTATGGTAAATCACATAGAATCATATCTATTGATTTATCCGGAATACACTTCATTCCTTGAATGCATTCCATGTTATAAATAGTGTTTTTCTCAATATTCATTTCTTTTCCCCTTTCAAGATGCTATAATGAATCTCGAAGAGGAACATTTGTTCTTTGTTGGTTCTATCCTGTCTCAACGAATTTATAATACTAGTTTCTTGGTTAGAGACAGGGTAGTAACTATTTATTCATTTTCCTTTCAAGTTCCGTTACTCTTGTAATTAAGTTGGCCATATGATGTGTTACTGCATCTTTAGCTATTACTTTACTGTTTGATTTCTTTATATCTAAGTAAAATTGTTTTGTTTTTTCATACTTCGTCAATTTTGAAACGCTCCCTATCTCCCTTTATAAACGAACTACATATTAATTTTCTAAGTAACCTAGATCCTTAGCGACATAAATAATTGCTTGCATATCCTCTTCTGGATATCCCCAATGAGGACAGTACAGACCGCCGTACCCATTGTTGTGATTTGTATATTCACCCTTAACTATAAACTCTCTAAAATCATTGACTAATCCCCACATAGTTCCACCATGCGAAAAACCTCTATGTTCGTTTTGCACAGTGTTGTAAGCATAAACACGTTCACCTGTGTAATCATCAATAAAATAAACTTTACTCTTTTCGATAACCATTTCAGCGTATCTATTTTTGTCTTCATTGTAGAAAAATTTACGTCCTCTCGAAGCAATTTCACGAATTATTTTATTTATTACTTGAAGTCTTTCTTCTTTAGTTTTAGGTATCAATTTCATTCCCCTTCCTACTTCGTTTTTTTCGTCAAATTCATATTACTTCACAAAAATAATGTAGCTAAACTTACGCGGTTTACTATCAAATGTATTTATTATCTTTAATTCTTCACCGTCACTGTTTTTCTCTTCTCTCTCCACTACATATAATCATAAGATCACCTGGTCAAAAGGGCAAATCATCATCAGAAATATCCATTGGTTCTCCGCTGTCTTGGAATGTGTTGTTATCACTGGTATTTCCTTGATTGCTCTGATTTGTATTTTGATTCGGTTGATTTTGATTATTTTCTTGAGTTGAATTGCTGTTTCCTTGACCGTTATTAGATCCGCTCTTTGTTTCTAAAAACTGAATTGAATCTGCTACTACTTCTGTCATGAATATTCGCTGACCATCTTGGTTATCAAAGTTACGCGTTTGAATACGACCATCTAAACCAATTAAACTTCCTTTACTCATATAGTTTGCTAGATTCTCAGCTTGCTTTCTCCAGGTTACACAATTAATGAAGTCTGCTTCTCGTTGTCCTTGCTGATTGGAGAATGGTCTATTACAAGCTACGGTGAATTTAGCAACCGCTATTCCATTTGGTGTATATCTTAAGTCTGGATCTTTGGTTAATCTTCCTACTAGTACTACTCTGTTTAGCATCAGTTTGCCTACCTCTCTTATTTGTTTTTTAATACGAAATTACGCTTCCTTTTCGAGAATGTACTCCGTTCCTTCTTGTCCGTTCCCGCAATTAAATGGATTTGACGTCACGACTACCCATCCATCATTCAAAGCTTTATTTAATGCCATTGTTGGATTTATAAAATTCTTCGGATATGTCCTTACTACTTTTTGTTTTTTCAAGTTATTCACCTCACTATTTGTTTTGTAATGCATTATTAGCAGCTGTAACGGCAACTTCGATTCCAGAAACATATCCACCGTCTGGTTGTTCAATTTTAGATATATATTCTAGCCACTCTTCATACCGTTTGTTTTGTTGTTCTAATTCTTTAACGAGATCAATAATAATATTTACAACACTTTCACCCAACCTGTTAGTCCTGCCATTAAGAAAATAATGTAACTGTGCATAATCTTTAGCGTCATGTTTTCTTAGCATTTCTAACTCTTGCTTTTCTCCCATTTTCACAAGGAACCATTCATATTGTGTTGGGGTTAATTCATAACTTCTTATTTCTTCAGTAATACCGTCAACATTTATTTCTACTTCTTCCATGATTTTGTCCAACCGTTCTTGATCGTTCATTTGATCACTCCTGTTCTTCCATCATTTCAATTTCATGTAATAAACCTTCTAAAGCTTCAATAGCACCTTTACCGTAATCGTCTTGCATAATCCTGTGCATTGATTTAAAGTTTTCGATTTTATCTTTGATATGCTCTTTAACTTCTTCTATGTTCATGTGATCACTCCTCTTTATACCTAGGCTTTCTGCTACCAGGTGGAAGTTTAGCAGCATCTTCCACTTTCCATCCTCGATATTTCACTCTTGAATAAAATTCACTTGTTGGTATTCCTCTTTGCTTGGCCCAACTCAAGTACATGTAATAGGTTTTTCCTAATTTCATATGAGATCACCTCATATGTTATTATCTAACTCAAACAAATTAAACTGTCTCATTTGCTCTGCAGCAATAGGGTTCATCCAAAGTATTTCTGACTTTTTCGCTCCAGCTTCCGCTAAAACTTGTTTTTCTTCAATATGCCAATCTTTTAAGAAATCTTGATATAATTCATTTTTATAACCTGAAAGAAGTACTGGTCCCTCATGATCTGTTAATACCTCGAGTAGATCTACATGGTCCTGATCTTTCATTTCGTGCGCATAATGCCTATTAGATCTTGTTGAAATGATATAAGGTGGATCGGCATAGACTAATACGTTTTGCCTGTTATATCTTTGGATAAGTTGTAAAGCTCCCTGATTTTCGATTTGAGCATTTTTTAACCTGGTAGCAACTTCGGTAATTACGGTAGGTATCGCGTCCCATTGTTTTGCGTTCTTGGGACTGTTAACTGATATGGAAGAACGCCAACCGGTTATGTCTGATGTTTTGGCTCCTATTGCTTGCCAACATCTTATTAAGAATCGTCTAGCATCTTCGAGCGGATCCGGATGCACCAAATAGCTTTCTTTATATTCTTGTCTTGATAGCGGAGTAAAGGCTATTAACCTAGCAAGCTCTTCAGGATAGTCACGTATTACTCTGAATAGATTCACCACACGGCCATCTATGTCATTTATTGTTTCAATCTTCACTGATGCTTTATTAAAAAATACTGCTCCGCTCCCGAAGAATGGTTCCAGGTATACTTCATGTTTTGGCATATGATCAATAATCCACCGAGCCATACCCCATTTACTGCCTGGATAGTTCAATATTCTTTTCAACGTCTCACCACCTAATTTTCTAAATAAATACCGTACATTCTTGAACTTTTTTCCGCTATTTCACGGATAGATGGAGTACATAATTGCGTTATCTCTTGAGTGCTTTTTCCAAGGTATTTCGCAACAAATGATTTACTACCAAAGACAATAAAAGTGTCTCCTTTGTATATAGCAACATCACGCTCGATTTTATTTTGACATTTTCTCACGTTTTGAGTTGCTGCCTTTTTGTAACTCCATCCTTGCTCTTTTACTCTTCGCCAATATAGATTGGAATGTATTCCGTTGTCTTTCGCAATTTGCAACCACTTATAATATTCTTTATTCATTACGATCACCTACAATAAATCACCGTTGTGATCTAAGTATTTATCTCTCCATTTTTCAAACCATCTTCGAATTTCATCTTTTCTATGAGCTAATCGATGACAACTTATACAAACAGATGCACCATTTCTTTTCTCACCAGTTCCACCGTCCGATTTATAGATAATGTGATGCGGTACTCTTTCCAAGTAATAAGATCCACATCTAACACAACGCCATTGATCACGCTCGAATATTTGTTTTTTTACTTTTGGACTGAAGTCTTTGCTTTTTTTGATTTTTTTGCCTAGTTGCTGCTCTTTTGAATATGGTGAAATTTCTCCCAGTTTCATCATTACAATCACCTTGCTTGTACAATTTTTCGTAACAGTTCCAGCACAGTTTATCTCCCCAAAATATCGCCTGTTTTTCTTTGCATTCCACACATTTCAACTGCAGCACATCCTTAGAATTTATTTTGTAAATCCTCTAGTACTCTGCAACGATATGTTCTGTTTTTCTGATTCTTTTTAACTTGATGAATATCTTGAATCACATCATCTAGTTCGCCTAAGTAATTTCTAGTCTTCTTACAGAATGAGAGAAGCGGTTCAATTTGTTCATTTTCATTCTTGAGCGTTCTTCTCTTTGTTCTAGCCTTTTTTAATTGTTTTGATAATTTCCAACCTTCATGTGCATTGAAGCTAGAAAACTCAATCACATGAAGCAAGTCCTGTATTTCATTTTCTAATTGACTGACTTCATTTTTATTTTTGTTAAATGTATCTGGCAGATCTCGAATTGCGTTATTTATAATACTTGCTGTTTGTTCAACATCCGCTAAATTTCCCAATTGATCACCTCTCCAGTTAAAGCGCTAGTTTGTTTTTGCTAAATAATCTTCTAGGAGTTGATCCGCTTCTGCAGCATTTCTTTGTTTTTCTTCGTCTGTGATCTGAGATTGCTTTCCTTGTGATCGTTCCTGTTTTTGTTTTTCATACCAATCTGGAACAATATCTTTTTGCGGTTTGTTGTTATAGGAACCAGATCTCTGTTTAAGTTGATTTTGAAACCTTCGTGCATCATCAAGATTTTTGACACCGTACTCTTTCCAGTTCTTTAAAACAGCTTCTACAAAAGCGGTTCCTTTCGCTTCTTTTTGAGCGGATAGTTTCAAGGCAGCTAAGAGTAGTTCTTTTCCCCATTCATCAAAAAACTGAGTAATCAATTCGATATTGAAAGTTGTTTCCGTTATCCCTTTTTGCAAATTATCTCGATAGAAAAGAATAACTTCCTCAAAATCAGAATCACGACCACCACCACTAAGATCTTCTTGTTGTTGTTGTTCTTCTTTTTCTTGTTGTTCTTCTTTTTCTTCTTCTTTTTCTTGTCCACCTGTCGCTGACGAGTCGTTAGTCGATTCGTTTGACGAGTCGTCTTGCGTGTCGTTCCCCGATTCGTCACAAGGTATGAAGAGTATTTTTATTTCTTTTTTATCAATGCGTTCCCCAACAAATCGTATTAGATCTGTATCTTTCACTTCATTTAATTCAGACTTCACACAGTCGATAACAGGTTTTCCTCCACGATTAAGGTTATATTTGCCCCAGTTTTTAATTGCAACTTCTCTTGTTTCAACATTATATTTAATTAATTGATGATGATTAATAAATCGATCCATTATGGCATTTATACTCTCGAAGGAATAACCAGTATCAAATGCTATTTGCTTTTTAGTAATTTGATATATACCAATTTGTGTTGTTTTGGAGTTTGTTAGTAAATATAAATAGAAAAATTTATCTTCGGGAGAAAATTCTTCAACTACTTTTGGATCGTTCCAGAATTCAGTGTGTACCATTCTAAATTTAGCCATTTTTATCCCTCTCTTGTTCGTTTTGAGATCTTTAGTGTATAATCAATGAGTAGGGGATGCTGTAACATCACCCTACATGATTCATTTGATTTCTTTCTAAAAGAGGATAAATCCCTCTCTTTTTAAGAATCTCATGAATGAATAAACGTCCTTTTTGGGTCCACCTGGTATGCAATTTGGTACCGGTGGATCCATCGTGCTTTTTGTATTCCGTTGTTTTTGATTTGGTATAACCTTCTTGTTGATGTTTGCCATATAGCAACCATTGACCATTCATTTTGTACTGGACCTTATCCTCATGTAGTATCTGATTCAGCTTCTGACCACTAAGACCATAATCTTTCGCTATTTGCGTAATATTGACTGAATCCTTAGATTCTAAGATCTTATCTACATAACTGACTTTTGGTTCGTATTCTTTCACACGTTGCTCCAACATCAACTTTTCTTTCTGTTCCTCAATCCAACGTTCAGCTCTCTTAATTGGATCTTCTATAGTGTAAGAAGCATTTCCCATTTCATATTTACCTGTTTGTCGAATTGATGGTATTACATCGTGAGTTACCCATCGTTTGAATCTTTTGGCTTCTGCTTTCCGACTACCTAGTACGAGATTGTAAAGTCCGAATTCATTTACAACGTTGACGTTTCCTTGACGACCTATATTGAACATAGACCGTTCATCATCATCTAATCTTTGTAATGCTTGAGTAGGATTTTTTATTTCTAAAATTTCACAAGCATCTTTAGCAACAAACCAAGTTTCGTTATTTTGATCGATAATTCTTAGTTGTTGACCTTCAAATATTTTAGTTAATTCATTCATTGACCAATCACCCTCCTCAGAGAGGATAACGGTACAACCGCTATCCCATTATGATAAAATGTGTATGTTCCCTGATTCGATTTCTTCTGCTAGATTTTCAGTTAAATAGTCTCTTATATTATCCATAGCTTCATTTCTCCATGCGCCGCCATCCGCTTCGAATAATCCGCAAGCAGGACCACCTGACTGCATACGGAAAACAAAACTACTCTCCGGTTGTTCGACATCAACAAATGTTCTATATGGTGCTAATAGGGCAGGATTAGGAACCGCTACTTCCGCTATATTTGCTACACCTGCTCTTGCTGTAACAGTCTGTGAAATACCGTCATCTCCAACATTGTTAACAGCTTCCTCTTTGATGTTTCCGACCACTTTTAAAAGAATGTCTTTATCCTCATTTTTCACAAAACATGATTGCAATAAGATGTTAAATCTTTCAACATCATAGAAACTACCGTAACTAATTTTAGGTAATAGGGCATTTGCTTCTACCCAAACCGATCTTTCTGCATCTAGATTTAGTGATGACATTAAGCGGACCTTAGCCGGACTCACAACATGAATTAAAAAATTTTCTTCTCCGTCAAATTGTGATTTCGCATAATGCACAAGTGCAGATAAAGTACTTACTTCAATTTCTGCTGGTAGCGGTTCTTTTAACAAGCGGACATCTCCAGTTACATAAGTTTGTCCATTTTCACTAAATGTTTCTCTGTTTCCTAGTCCGACAATATATTCAATTGCTTCTCTAATCATTTATTGTTTCCTCCCTCTTTTTGAGCGCGATAATCAATCACATTTCCGGTATCTTCTCTTAGTTCTGTATCATCAGTATCAAAGTATGTTTGACCTTTAATACCTGATTTCAATTCAGCACCTACTGTTTTGCCTTTTTCATCTCGATCAATGATAATAACTGACCCCACATTTTTACGTGGAGCGGGTGTTGATTTAACCTGGATTGTACAATTTGCTAATTCTCTTTCCTCATTTGTTTCTAGAGTTAGGTTCATTTGTAACTTCCGCTTCACTTTATGATCAGTGTTAGGATCCGCTATGTTCTCCAGTAGCTTTTGAAGTTCATAATTGAAATGTTCAGCAACCGCTCCATTAGCAAGATCATTAAGATCAACAATTAAATCTTTTTGAGCCATTTGATTTCACCTCGATTCATTATGTATTTGTATTTGATGCTAGTCGCATCTTGATGACCACAAACAGAGAATAAGGGTTAAATGAAGAGGCTAATCTGTGTGTGCTGTTTATGGCCATCAAGACAGGACTACCATATAGAGCCTGTCCATGCCATTTCTTTCAAAACCAATTTCGTCTGGCGTTTAACTCTCTATCTGACAATTGGCGATATAATCCGTCTTGTGCTGCATCAACTGCCATTTTGTCTCTATGCATTCTTATCAGTTCTCTTCTGAGTGACTGTAAATGATTAAAATGCATTTCTGATTTAGTGAATTCACCTTTATCTAAGCACTCCATCGATAACTTAAAGTACTTGTCCATTTCCGCTCGATAAAGTAATGATAAGGCTCTATCCTTTTTTAGAAATTGATCAGTGAATGGCATGTTACTCATACTCCAATAACTTGGGATTTTCGTATATGTTCCTCTGAACCTCCGAAAATGAATGGATCGCTCCAAGAACATCATCATCAACCATAAAGCATCCTTGGTGATATCTGACTACATCCCCCCAAGTATTATCTACGATGACGAAATCCCCTTCATAAATCTCTTTTCCGTTCTTGTCGGTTAATCCTGTATATTGACCGATTGATTCGCCATGAACTTCCATCCAACCGGAATCCATAAATATGAAATACTCATGTTTCTTTCCAGCTAACTTTGCAAATTCATCAGTGAATGTCCTCACGAAAATTCCTGTACCATACATCCACTGACTTCCGATCATTTCTTCAATTGCATATCCGCGAACCTTAATCTCTCTCATTCCTTATCCTCCGATCTCTCAGCGATTTCAGACTGCAATTTTCCAATCGCAAGGTTATATAATCCAACTAGTAAAGCCAAAACTATGAAACTAATAAGTAACCATTGCATCTGCTGTTACCTCCCTTTGGTCTTTGACCTCCATATAGAAGTTAAATAAGAACTCATTATTCTTTTTAAACTCCCGCATTGCGTAAGAGTCATCAGTCGGTATTTCGAATGCCTCTTCCATGTCAGAAATTAATCTATTTAATGAATCGATCTTTTCTAACTGATTGACGCTACTGCGTTTGATGCTGTTGAAACGATGAATGAGATCGATCATGTATCCAATCCGCATTTGCTTCACCCCAAAGTTCCATTTGTGTAATATTTAAACCATTCTCCGTTTTTGAAATAAACCTCGAAACATCGTTCTGGGATATTTCGTTTTACTTTTGTGATGTTGCGTATGGCGTATTGGTCACACTCTTCAGTTCCTATTGCGCTCATGTGTTGCTTGTATGTGTTCATAAACATCTTCAGTTCACTTTCAGTTAGATGTAATGCAGTTGGTATTCCTGTCATTTAATTCACGCTCCTTTTAGTTAAATAATTCATCCAACGTGCAGCCGTAATAAATCGCTAGCTTCTTGGCTTCAGTAATCGTAAATTCACTCTTACCATTTTCTTTCAAGTAGTAAGTTTGCTTATCGATGTGCAATATTTTAGCTACATCACATTGTTTAAGTTTGTTTTCCTTTCGTTTAATTAAGACTTGAGGAATCATGCTAATTCGCCTCTTTTAGCTTTCATACTTTCACTCCTTTATTTGTTCAATTTTTTTGAACTTTAAGATTAAAAAAATAACGAGGAATATCCGTCGAATCTATCGATAGTATTTCCACCGCTTTTGCAATTTCAACTTGTTTCCAACCTACTTTGCCATTGAGTTTTAAGGATACGGAACGCTCCGAAAGCCCCATTTCCTTTGCGAAATTGTACTGGCTACCGAACCTTTCGATGATCCGCCCGTTCAAACTAGAGTAGTCAAAAGTCATGTGATCACCTCCTGTTTAAGTTCAATTAATTTGAACTTAAATACATCTTAACATCATAATATTTAAACGTCAACACAAAAGTTCAATAAAATTGAATAAAAGTATTGAACAAAAGTTCAATCTACTATATAATTGAACTATGCTATTGAGAATGTAATTATTTGGCAGGAGGTAACTATAATGAAAGAAACAACCGGACAACGGTTAAAGCAATTAATGAGAGAAAGGAATATAAAGCAAGTAGATATCCTTAATCTTGCTCAAAAATATTCAAAAGATGGTGTGAAAATATCTAAAACTGATCTAAGTCAGTATGTGAACGGTAAAACAGAACCAAGACAAGATAAACTGTATATCTTAGCTGAAGCTTTAAATGTTAGTGAAGCGTGGCTAATGGGATACGACATCAGCAGAGAACGTATCTCGGATGAACAACGACAAAATCAAATAGACGAGAATGATGATGAGGATACAATAGCCGCGCATCATGATGGAGGCGACTGGACCCAGGAAGAGTTAGAGGAGATAGAGCGTTTTAAAGAGTTTCTAAAAAACAAAAGACAAAAATAGGGGCGTTGCGCATGAAATACGAATCTTTACTAAAAGAAGCTACATATTCAGGGATAGACGTCTATGAAGAGCCCTTAAAAGGTAAAATTCAAGGTCTATACGGCAATAATGTTATATGGATTAATAAATTTCTTCCCACCTACACTGATAAGTATTGCATTCTAGCAGAAGAACTCGGTCACTACCATAAAACAGTAGGTAATATACAAGACCAAACCAAACTAACCAATAGAAAACAAGAACAAGTAGCACGTTCTTGGGCGTATGAACGTACAATACCATTACATAAATTTGTACAAGCCCACCGAGAAAACATAAAAAACAGATTTGAATTATCTGAGTTTTTAGGAGTTACTGAAAATTTTTTAGAAGAAGCACTTACCAGGTATAAAGAGAGATATGGTGTAGCAGTTGATTTAGATGAGCATACAATTTACTTTGAACCTCTAGGCGTTATTAAATGGTTCCAAAAAAATTTTTAAGCCTAAAACAGAACGTATATTCTATTAAGGAGGGATAACAGTGGCTATTTACAAAGATAAAAAACGAGGAACGTATTATGTAAGTACCTATGTTGATTTAAAAAACGGAGATCGTAAACGTGTATTAAAACGAGGATTTAAAACGAAGAAAGAAGCAAAAAAAGCAGAGTCTGAAATTGTGTTTAATGCTGCCATCGATAACCCTGATAATCCATTTTTTACTGATGTGGTAGATGAATACATCTCTTGGTACGAAAAAAGAAGAAAAGAGTCATCATTGCATCGTTTGAAAAAAGAATGTCGTCTTTACATCAATCCTTTTTTCGGCAGAAAACACATCCAAGATATTAAAAAACGCGACATTATGAAATTTCATGATTTTTTGTTGGATAGATTGTCAATCACGACATCAAAAAACGTACACGGGTATTTATCTGCTATATTTAATTATTCTATAAAAATGGAATACGTTAATTTGAATATAGCTAGGGAAGTAGGCAATATACAAGCAAGCAATAATAAGAAAATGGAATACTGGACACTTGAGGAATTTAAAGAATTTTTAAAAGTGGTAGATGATTTCAGAGATAAAACTTTATATATGTTTCTTTTTTATAGCGGGGCGAGGATTGGAGAATTAACTGCGCTGACCTGGAAAGATATTGATTTTGACAGCAATACGATCGATATCAATAAAACATTTTACAAAGATGACATAGTGACAACTCCGAAAACAAAGTCGTCCATCAGAAAAATAAAAATGCCTACCCACACGATGAACATGTTAAAACAACTAAAATTACAGCAGGCTCCTAAAAATGACTATTATGCATTCGGTAAATTTTACAGTCCTTACCCTTTCGCCACTATCAAAGGACGTTTTTTAAATTATAAAAATAGTACAAATTTGAAACCGATCAGATTACACGATTTTAGACACTCACACGCATCATATTTGATTAATAATGGTTATGACATACAAATCGTTTCCAAGCGTCTAGGGCATGCTAAAATATCCACGACTTACGATAAATATGCCCATTTATATCCTAATAAAGAAGAAGAAGCAATCGACCATATGAACAATGATTTTAAGCCCGCAGATGCTATAAAATTGATAAAATAGTATCATATACAGTATCACACTTATTTAAAACGTTTATATAGCAGGCTTCAAACCTTTTTTGGACAGAAAAAAGTACATTCCGCTTATCCTATCAACTGCAATTGGTGGTTTGTGCGTGATTCCACTTAACATTCTCGCCCCTTCAATTAACCCTTTTAAGCTAATACCAAACGCTTTACACGTCATACCCATAACTTGTTGCGTACTAAAGGTTGTTTCATAATCATCTGCTTCTTCATACTCAATCACTCGTGTTAAAAACCCCTCCTCCGCTTCATAACCGACAATTGCCAATGTGGTCGGACTGATTTCTTTAATCTTTTCCATCAAAATTTCCATTTCTTATTCCTCCTTCAAAGTATTCCACTATAATGTAGCAATTTTTGATAAAAATGGATATAAAACAACAGAAATTAGCCCGAATTTGCTAGTTGGACTATCAATTCAGGAGAAATTTGCTATAATTTTCTTAGAAGAAGCAACTGAGTGGCCTTTTTTTATAAAATTTTCGAAAAAAATTGAGGTGATATAATTGTGGTTTAAAAAAAAGAAAAAAGAAGCCGAAAAATTCCCAACAAAGGACATATCATTAGAAGAAGTACGTTCCGCTATTCATGAATACAGCAAAGATTTACCACCAAATATTCCACTAAAAATATTGATCAAAGACGATTTATCGTTAGACTATACATTACTTGCTCCTATTTTAAAGGCGATTCCAGCAAAAAAATATTATATGTCAAAAGAGACCTATGACTTATTCGAGGATAAAGATAAACATATTGCCCAAGCATTGGATCAAGTACAGCGGGCAGTTGATCAATATATCGCACAAAAGAAGGAATTACCGATAATTGATTATGATCCTTATCGTAAAGTAAGTTTTTTCAAATTAGAACAGCTTAACTTAATCAAAGAACGACTGGAAATGGATTTTTATATCACAGATCAGGAACAATTAGTCACGACGATAAAACCGAAATAAAGGGTGAATGTCCATGACAAAAGCAAATAGTAAAGCAAAGCAACGAGCAACATTAAATAACTCATCAGTAATTGATGCTCGCAGTTTGTCACAATCTCATAAAAGATTAGCTGAACTATTAGAACCTGGAATGACAGTCCTAGATGTTGGTTGTGGTACAGGAGCGATTACATCTGGTATTGCCGAAGCCGTTGGTGCAAACGGAAAGGTAGTAGGTATAGATAACAACCCAACATTGCTTGACACAGCTCGTAAACGTTATCCCAATATTATTTTTGAGATTGCGGATATTTACAACCTTCCGTTCGAAAATCAATTCGATATCGTCACTACTTCCCTTGTGTTACAGTGGCTGGATCAACCTCAACAAGCATTAAATAATCTTGTGAAATCAGTAAAACCAGGCGGAAAAGTAGTAGTGCTTGATTACAATCACGAAAAATTAAAATGGTATCCAGAAGTTCCAGAATCGATGAAATATTTCTATGATGCTTTTTTGAGATGGCGGAGAGATGCGGATATGGACAATGCAATAGCTGATCATTTAAGGGAAATGTTTGAGAAAAGTAGATTAAATCAGATACAGGTAACATCACAGCATGAGGAAGTAAACCATGGACAGGAAAGCTTTGAGACTGCAGTTTCAATCTGGGCAGATGTCGCTGAAACCAAGGGAGAACAAATGCTTCAAGATAAACTGATAGAGAAAGATATGCTTAAAAAAGCCATTAAGGACTATAAGGAATGGATCAGAAAAGATGCACAATCACAAGGCTGTAGAAGGAACAAAAAAGTAGATGGTACACTATATGACGAAGATTGATTGTATCTTAAGGAGGAATTGAGATCCATACTATTCCACTGATCATTTTCATATTCCCTATCATATCCATTTTACTTGGTATAATTGGTTACATCACATTTTTAAAAATCTATCTTCCTGCTTTTCTAGTAGCAATTGTTGGAATCATAGCTGCTTTTGTAACCAAAGTTATTACCATTATAGACTATACTAATAAGAGGATATATGAGCATATATCCTCTTTCTTATATATTACTCAACTTTCGCACCTAGAAAAACGTAATCTAGTAAAGTTAAAATATCGTCATTGACAAGTGCATAGACATGAAAAACATCCTAACGTTTGATATAGTTGATTTGCTGAGAATCACATATCATACAGAAGAAGTGTCTTCTACATGATAACGAATATAGACTAAAAGATTCATCAAAAGTTGCTAACTTATTATTGACTCCCGAAAGAAGGTATAGAAATGAAAATTGATGCACCTAAAATAGCTAAAAATTTAACGGCAAGGAATTTTACGGACATTTATTATGAAGAAGATCCAGAATTTGAGATGAGTATCATTACAGACTCTGAGTTTGTCAATGAAGTCCTTGATCGAGTACGTCTATACAATACTGTAATTAAAAATTGTAAATTCATAAATACCGATTTCAGTAAAATTGATATTACCGATGTGCGCTTTGAGAATTGTGATCTATCCAATACTAATTTACGCAATGCTTCCATGAATCGAGTCGTATTCTATAACTGTAAACTTCTCGGGAGCGACCTAACCGAATCGTATATTGGCAATGTTAAGTTTGAGAAATCGATTTTAAACATGGCGATGTTTGGGAATTCAAAGTTAGAGAAAGTGACATTCGAAGATATTTCATTAGAAAGTGCCGACTTTTATGATTGTAAATTCAAAAAAGTTGAATTCCTTTATTGCAATATTAATGGAGTAAGTTTTGAAGAAACATCATTAAAGGGAATAGATATAAGTTCATCAAACTTTGAATCTTTAATTGTTTCAATTGATAATTTGAAAGGTTGTAAGGTATCGACCATTCAAGCAATCCAATTTGCATCCTTAATGGGATTAAAAATTAAAGATTGACTTTTGAAGTTCGGTTTTTCAAACTATCGCAGTAGTTGAACTAAGAAAGGACATTATATATTAGTCATATAATGTCCTTTAATTTAGGTCTTAATAAACTAACATATAAAGTGAGACTTCACTCACGGACAGTTTTGCTATTTCTCAATAAGACAATCCAATTTTGATGGTTAGTACCAATTAATTCAGCATCAATTTCTAAATAATGGAATATGGTTTAGTTGACATTTTGTATACGAATGTATACAATGAACGAAAAGAATAGGAGATGACAAATGAACAGTGACAAACGGGATGGGACTCAACACCATGTCCATCATAAAAAACGGGGTGCCAAGACATTTCGTCGTGGGAAGGCTCTCGCTTTCTTAGAACGCTTGAAGCTAAAGCGCTCAACTATTCAACAACAATTAGATCAACCAGAATTTCAATCAATCCAACAAATATTGATTGGTGAACTAAAAGCAATTGATATGATGATGGAGGAATTTAAACAACTGTTTGAATTACAAGAAACGGATACCAACAACCAAAAGGGATGTGAAGAACAGAATGAAGAAAATTAATCAATACGTGGATTCTGTATTTGACCCGCAAGATAGTTTACTGGAAGAAGTAATTACTTCCATCAAGGAAAATGGGATGCCTAACATCTCCGTATCACCTTCATCCGGAAAATTTTTAACTATGTTAGTCTCCATTTCAGGCGCCAAAAACGCGTTGGAAATCGGTGCCCTTGGCGGTTATAGCGGCATTTGTATTGCAAGAGGTTTTGGACAGAACGGCTCGCTTACCTCTTTGGAATTAGAAGAAAAATATGCAAAACTTGCAGAAAATAATCTTACTAAAGCCGGTTTCAAAGACCAGATAACATACTTAACTGGTCCTGCTTTAGAAAGTCTTCAAAAACTGGAAGCAGAAAATAAACGGTTTGATTTTTTCTTTATTGATGCCGATAAAGGAAACTATTCGAATTATCTAGAGCAATGCATCAAACTGGCAGAACCTAATGCCGTGATTGCTATCGATAATGTGTTGGCAAGAGGCAGTGTCGCTGATGATGAGGTAGAACCTAAAGGTTATACAACACTAATGAAAGAATTTAATCAATCGGTAGCAAACCATCCGCAATTAGAATCAATACTAGTCCCAATTGGTGATGGTATTACCATTGCCCAGGTGAAATAAGGGTAAAGACAAAAATGATAGAATTTCCTGAATTTTGTCCTTTATTAGCATGATGACGGACAAAAATAATAGGGTTTCTTAAATTCTGTCCTTCATTAGCGTGATGACGGACAAAAATAATAGAATTTCCTGAATTTTGTCCTTCATTAGCGTGATGATGGACAAAAATAATAGGAGTCCTTAAATTCTGTCCTTCATTAGCGTGATGATGGACAAAAATGATGAAATGCCCTCTATTCTGTCCTTCATAGCTAAGAAAAATGCCCAGAGAAAAAACTCTGAGCATTTTTACTTTTAAGAGCCTTTTAGAATAACCCTTTATTTTTTCTCAACCGGTATCCAAATTTCGCTTTTGAAAGTTGCCGAATCAAAATCACTATTTTCATTCCAAAGAATTTCTGGACCTCTTATTTGTTGATAATTAGACGACGGAAACCATTCGGAGTAGATTGTTCCCCATGTGGTCTGCAGATGTTCTGGGAATGAACCGATTGATTCAAATACTGCCCATGTGAAAGCAGGAACCTCTAATTCAGTCCATTGTTCCGGACATTCTTTCGTAGTCGCAACCCCAATATAATGATCGAGTCCTCCTTTTTCCTCCATACGCTCTTCTGAAAAATTAGTCGATGCTTGAATTAATCCATAAGGTTCTGTGTTAGAGAGTTCTTTCAAATGCTCTATTTTCTCCTTGTTTAATGATTTCCACATTGCTGTGATCTCTGGATTCGCTCCTTCAAAAATAATGGGCACGCGTTTTTGAATCCCAACAATTCGGAAGGGTTCCTTTTCTTCGATACGATAGTTCATTTCATTTCCTCCTTCAATCGATAATTGGAAGGTCATTTTCGGAAAAGCTTTCAGCGACGAACCTTGTTGTTTCGCTTCTGATGGAGTAATACCATGCATGCCTTGAAAAGCCCTCGTAAAGGAATCAGGAGATTGATAACCATATTTAATTGCGATATCAATTACTCTATCATTGCTATTTTGCAGTTCGAATGCTGCGACAGTTAAACGTCTGCGGCGAATATATTCCGATAATGTAATACCTGCTAGAAAAGAAAACATTCGCTTGAAATGATATTCGGAACAATAAGCAATGCACGCTAGTTTTGGGTAATCAATCCCATGGGCTAAATTCTCCTCTATATATTCCAAAGCCTTGTTCATTTCTCTTAATCCATTCATCAAAATGACCTCCCTTGATTAAAGAATAGCAGGAAAAGGAGAAGCACTTCCGACTTTCCGTGCACATAAGTGTCGGATTCCTATTATGAACCTAATAATCTCAAAAACTTATTTTTTAGTTTGTGGGATAAATCACCTTGAAAACCCCAGTAAGTTAATTCTATGATCAATTGTACAAAAACCCTCGATATAGAAATCGAGGGGTCTCTTTAAGATGCATGATATATAATTTGTTCCCATGTATGGTTTGCCTGATCAATGGTGCTATTAACATCCTGGTTGAGACGCTTTAATTGTGAAATCGTCTCCTCTACTTTCTCGTACATCTCACTTACTTGTTGTTCTGATTGGTTAATTTTATCTTGTACAAACCAGTCCATAATCAGACCGTCGAAAAAGTAGTCGGCAAAGGTTAAACCACCAGAAATCTCGATATTTGCCTGAAATGATTTGCCAATATCATTTAATTCATGTGAAAACTTACGTAATAATCGCTGAGCATCATGAGTTGCCTGTTTGGCATCATCAATATGACTATGTTTTAAGGAAGTGGAAATTAAGCCACCGCCAAACATATCGGCCGTTCCCCAATTCTTTGCACTATCTAATGACGAACGAGCCGATGACAGAGCTCTTTTTACTTTTTCTCCTGCATCAATCGCTTCGGCAATTTCAGATTTCTCATCTTGCATGTTTCCCAATTCTTCTAATACTTCAAGTGCTTGTTGTCCACTCTCATGATTGGTATCCAACAAGTGATGATATTTCTCTTCTAATAAATTCTGATAACGGACATCTGGCTCTCCCAATTCGCGAATTTGCTGATCTAATGCTGCGATATCCTCTTGCAAATCCATAACAGACGCTTTTGCTTCCTGGTAGCGTAATTGTGCTCTTGCGACTTCCTGTTTCTCTTCATCCAGTTTTTCTAACTTTTGTCCGGTAATCGAATAAAAAAGGTTAGCAACACTGAAGGATTCCAGTTTTTCGACATCTACTTTTTCATCTTGTAGTTGTTGATAGGATTGCTGTTTTTGTTTCTCCAGCTTTTCTAATTCAACTGCTAATTCTTTTCGCTCGTGTTTTAATCGGTATAATTTACGCTTATTTTCTTGAGCTTTTACAATTTTTTGATAATAAGTATCCAATTCAACCACCTCTAGTCTATATACGAATCAAGTTATGGGTTCGTTTCACGATTTTGTATTTCCTCCTCGATTCGCTCGATACGATCCGCTATCGATGGGTGACTGGAGCGGAACCAACCGATCCATGGAGCCGGTGAAATATCAGCTTTCGATTGTTCAGCTAATAACTGGTAGCTTGTCAGTGCTGGATGTAGGTCTTCCGTTTGGTTAATTGCATATTGGTCTGCCTGTCTTTCCATCTGTCTTGAAACCCAAAGTGACAGGGGCTGCATAAGTATGAGTATTGCTACTGTCGTCAATAATAATTTTGTTAAAGACGGAAACGAATGGATATTTTTCCATGCACGGGTCCATCTTTGTAACACCAGCAATACAAGAAGTGTTAAGAAGAGATATAAACCAATTCCCCAGTAGACATGATGAAAAATGTAATGAGCGATTTCATGTGCCATAATAAATAAAATTTCACTTTGCTCCATTCCAGCAATCGTTGTATCCCATAATACAATACGGGCATGATCAAATATACCTGTCACATAGGCGTTATAGGTAGACACCTTTTCACTTTTGTTCACCACAAGCAGGGTGGCATCACTAATTCCAGCACCTGCAGTTAAGGTTTCGATTTCTTTTCGCAACTCTCCCTCTTCCAGTAGGGAAAAATCATCAAAAAGTGGATCAATCCAAATTGGCTGCACAAATACGACAAACAGGACCACTGGAATCGCAAGGAACCAGAGAATCACTCCCCATATTTTTGGCCATTTTTTCATAACTGCTCGTGTTATAAGGATGATTAAAAAAAGGGATAGCCAAAACATTCCTTTACTTAGCAAATGCTCAGCAAACCATGAAAGAAATCCTTGTGTCCTCACTCCCTCTTCTACCGTTATCCTATACCAGACGAAACGAAAGGGAAAATGGATCAGATAATCTAAAATCGTCAGCAAGGTGACATATAACAGCACTTTTTTAATTTCTGATCGAATTTGTTCCAGTTGTTCCATAATATTTGTTTTCTTTATCAGGAGGTATAACATCAATAGCTGCAATGGCCACATCGCGAAGAAAAAGGCATGAGCCAATGCCCCATAACGGGTGTCACTGAATGATGTGAGCGGATAAAGAAAATAGAAGTATAAAAATAGGCTCAGTATATAAATGATGTATCCTATCATGATTTTTTTCATAACGTCGGCTCCCATTGTTAGCAAGGTTATTACCATTATATACTAAAACCAGTTAATTCTAATCAATTTTCATCGTTTTTTATAATCGACAGTCTGCAATAAGCTTAACCCCGTTTCAGTTGGCATGAAACGGGGTTACATGTTTATATTTGATTAGCTTATTTCAATTACTTAATAGATTAATCCTATGAAGTCTTCTTTTGTAATTTTACCTAAATAATGGGATACATCTAAATCACTTAGAGCTTCATCAATTGCCTGACGTTCATAGCGAACACCATTTAACTTATCTTCTAATTCTTTGACATCACCGACACCGAAGAAATCGCCAAAAATGGTGCATTGCTCAATACTGCCTTTATGAACATCGAGACGAACATCAACAAGACCCCCATCAAATTTATGCGAGTGCTGAATATTAAATTTCGGTGATTTACCATAATTCCATTCCCATTGTTGATAACGTTCTTTTGATAATTGATGGATGTTATCCCAATCTTCGGCTGTTAACACGTATTGTGGAACATCATTCACTTTCTCTACGTCAAAAACGTGTGTAAGGATATGTGCTTTCAAATCTTCCATGGATAATTTCTCATCCATAAATTCAGAGATGTTGGCAACACGGCTTCGGATTGATTTAATACCTTTTGATTTTATTTTTTCTGTTTTCACATTAAGCGCACGCACAACATTTTCAATTTCTGAATCATACATTAATGTCCCATGACTGAACATACGTCCCTTTGTCGTAAATTGTGCATTACCCGAAATTTTACGTCCTTCTGCAACTAGATCGTTTCGGCCTTTTAGTTCTGCCGGGACACCTATTTTTTTCAAAGCTTCCACGACTGGTTCTGTGAATTTGGCGAAATTGTGGAAACTGTCACCATCATCTTTTGTGATAAAACTGAAGTTCAAGTTACCTTCATCATGATATACGGCTCCACCACCAGATAAGCGGCGAACAACTTTGATGCCATTTTCGTCGACATAATCCGTATTGATTTCTTCGATTGTGTTCTGGTTTTTTCCGATAATGATCGATGGTCCATTTATGTAAAATAATATGTATGTATCTTCTTCACCAAAGTTTTTAAGTATATACTCTTCAATGGCTAAATTAATATATGGATCAGTAATTCCTTTATTATCTATAAATTTCATGTTTTATGGCACTCCTTTAGTTACTGTTTGTCACTACTAGTATAAAAGAAGTACATGGAGAAAACAATTTTTTCGAAATTGTACTAATACAAATGGTTGATTTTTTGTTTTTGTTATAATACAATAATAACACGACACGCTTTTGGGAGGGTACGTTATGAAGAGCATCGTTGAATTCTTTCGCAACATTCCCAGAAAAAAGTGTAGTAAGTGCGGAAATGATATTGTAGAACAAGCAGATTGTTATCATAACATCTGTGACAACTGCAGTCATCCCGCCATCTAACCTGTTACGTCTTTTACACCCATATCTTTCGTTTCTTTCATCCTTCTTATCCTGCTGAACGAGGATGATGAACATTCCCATCCAATTAATCAAGATATATGTAAAAGACAAACACCTGCAGCTATTAAATTAGCTGCTTTTTTTATGCTTGCAATGACACAGTAGATACAAACTGCGCACTAGTGAAAATTTTCTTTGGTAAGCTCCTTTCTTTCGGAAATGGAGTGCTAGACATCGCTGCGGAAAAATACTCCCTTTCCGTGGGCACGGCTTCAGCTTCCTCGCTCACATACGTTCGCTGCGGGATCTTCAGCTCGCGCTGTTCCCACAGGAGTGTCGCATTTTTCCGCAGCTTAGTGTGTAATTTCTTATCATGCAAGAAGAAATCCATAGAATATCATTCCATAAGTTCTCTTCTTTCGATAATCAGAACACTACACAAAAGCGGAGGCAAGATACGTAGACTCCTACGGGAACAGCGCGAGCCGAAGACCCCGCAAGAAAACGTTCTTTGTTTTCTGAGGAGGCTAAGGCCGTGCCCGTGGAAAGCGAAGTATCTTGCCGTAGCGTATTGCAGCAATCATCAAAATGCAGAATGGAAGGAAGTAAGTTCTTTATAGAGTTACTGCGCAGTTTATGTGTAAAGCGTATTAAAAAGCAGAGTACTTGTTAAAGTTACTCTGCTAAATAATCTATTATTTTTTCGACGGCTGCTTCTCCTTGATCGATACAGTCAGGGATTCCGATGCCTCGGTATGGGCTGCCGGCAATGAATACGCCGGGAAGCTCGGAAGCGAGACCACTTTCCAATTTCTCGACTAATTGCTTATGACCAATGCTATATTGCGGCATCGCATCTTTCCAACGAGATACAACCGAGAATAATGGTTCACCTTCTATTTTCATAATTTTATTCAAATCATGTAAAACAATTTCTTCTAATGTTTCATCTGATAGCTCAACGACTTCTTCATCACCCGGGCGCCCAACATAGCAGCGAAGTAGTGCTTTTCCTTCTGGTGCTGCGGTATCTGGCCATTTTTTATGTGTCCATGTACAAGCAGTAATACGATAATTACTGTTACGTGATACCACAAATCCAGTACCATCAATATCTTCCTTAATGGCAGATTGATCAAACGCTAAAGCAACATTGGCAACAGAAGTAGCTTTCATATTATCCAGATCTGCGACAACATCATAAGGTTTGAGCATCTGTTTCATAACAGGATAAGGTGTAGCGATTAAAATGACATCCGATGTAATCTTTGATCCACCTTTTAGCTCTAATTGATAACCGTTTTCTGATGTAGTGATCTTGTTAACCGCTTTTCCTTTTTGAACAATGCCTTCTGATAATGATGATTCGATAGCTTCCACTAGTGTTTCCAATCCACCTTCAACACTGTAAAACATACTTTTTTTCTTACCGGTTGGTTGGTTTGGTGCCTGCTTTGTCTTATGCAAACCGCGAATGATACTGCCATATTGTTGTTCCAATTGGTAAAAGTTCGGAAAGGTCGCCATCAGACTTAAATCATCCAAATCACCAGCATAAATTCCTGATAATAATGGTTCAATTACATTCTCAACGACTTCATCACCTAAGCGATGCCTGAAAAACTTTCCGAGTGACTGATCGTCTCGAGCTTCACCCTTAGGCAACACAAAATCCATACCAGCTCGTAATTTACCTGTCACACTAAATAAACTCGATGCTAAGAATGGACGGATTTGTGTCGGAATTCCCATAAAAGAGCCTTGGGGCATGCTATGCAGTTGATCGCCAACTAAAATATATGATTTCCCTGTTCCATTCTTGACTAACTTATCACCAATACCAACGTTGCGCGCAAGGCGTTCTGCAGATTGTTTACGAATTAAAAAGGAATCTGGTCCTCGTTCAATCGTGTAACCGTCACGTCTTTCTGTATTGATTTTGCCGCCTAAACGGTTGCTTGCTTCTAAAAGTTGTACCTTATAGTCTAAGTTCTGATCTTTAATCTTCTGGTCTAAATAATAAGCGGCAGTAAGCCCCGCTATACCGCCGCCTATCACCGTTATCTTCTTCATGACTCGCCATCACTCTGGAATTTATCTACTACAATTCCTGCTAGTGTATCGATAAACGCTGGATTTACGTTTGGCATTGGTGGACGATAATAAGCTGTGCCAATTTCATCACAAACCACTTTACATTCATAATCATTGTCATACAATACCTCTAGATGATCAGCAACAAAACCAACCGGAGCATAGATAAAGGATTCGTACCCTTTATGTTCAAACAAATCACGCGTTAAATCTTGTACATCTGGTCCTAACCAAGGGTCTGGCGTGTTACCTTCGCTTTGCCAGCCTATTTCAACATTTGGAATACCCGTTTTTTCTTGAATTAATTCTGCTGTACGTTCTAACTGTTGTGGGTACGGATCACCATTTTGTAAAATTTTCTCTGGTAAACTATGTGCAGAAACAACTAGTACTGCTTTATCTTTGTTTTCGATTTTTTGATATTCTTTTGTAATTGCATCTGCCCAGTAGTTAATAAACCCTTCTGCATCATACCAGCTTTCTACTGATTTAATGGTAATTCCATGTTTGTCTGCTTCTTCTTGGGCTCTGCCATTGTATGCTTTGACACTAAATGTAGAATAATGTGGCGCAAGTACAAGCGAGATTGTTTCTTTAATACCGTCTTCTGCCATTTGTTGTACTGCATCTTCAATAAAAGGTTCGATATGTTTTAACCCTAAATAGTAAACAAATTCAACATCGTCCTGGATTTCGTTTGCACGTGTTTGTAAGTTTTGAGCTTGTTCTGTTGTAATGCGTGCAAGCGGCGAAATACCACCTATTGCCTGATAACGCTCCGTTAAATCATCTAGCATTTCCTGGGTTGGTTTTCGTCCGTGGCGAATGTCTGTGTAATAACGTTCAATATCTGCTTCTTTATATGGCGTACCATATGCCATTACAAGTAATCCTACCTTTTTCTTTGCCATGATGAGACATCCTTTCTTATCTTCTCGAGTATTCATGTATGAATGTAGTTAATTTTTTTAATCGATCTGGACTAATTTCAGGAGTGACACCATGTCCTAAATTAAAAATATGACTTGGGTGTGCTTTTCCTTCATCGATAATTTGTTTTGCTTTTTCTTCCACTACTTCCCAATCCGCTAACATAAAGGCTGGATCAAGGTTTCCCTGCAATGCTTTTGTTACGTCTAAATCGCGTGCTTCTTTGATCGACATCCGCCAATCGAGACCAATTACATCAACAGGCAAGTCATTCCATTCCGTTATTAAATGGCTTGCACCTACACCAAAAATAATCAGTGGTACATTGGTTTCACGTAATTCACTAAAAATGCGATTCATCACCGGTTTAATATAAGTGCGATAATCTGTTACATTTAATGCACCAACCCATGAATCAAATATTTGAATCGCTTGTGCACCAGCATTGACTTGCGCCTTGGCGTAGGTAATGGTCATGTCTGCTAACTTATCCATTAATGCAAACCATGCCTTCCTATCACTGTACATTAGTGCTTTTGTTTTATGATAATTTTTGGATGGACCGCCTTCAATCATATAACTTGCTATAGTAAAAGGTGCACCACTGAAGCCAATCAATGGAACATTTAACTGCTCTTTGGTTAATAAACGAATCGTATCTAATACATAAGGAACATCACTCTCTGGATCGATCGTTCCTAGTTTTTCAATATCACGTAATGATACAATCGGATTATCAATAACAGGACCTATGCCTGATTTAATATCCACATCTACACCAATTGCAGGTAAAGGCGACATGATATCTTTATATAATACCGCTGCATCGACATTATACATTTCTACCGGTAACCTTGTCACGTAGGCACAAAGTTCTGGTTGATGAGTAATTTCAAATAAAGAATATTTCTTTTTTAATTCACGGTATTCTTTTTGTGATCTGCCCGCTTGCCTCATGTACCAGACAGGCGTGTAATCTGTTTCTTCTCCTCTAAACGCTTTTAATATTGTATCGTTAAATTTCGTCATCTATTTCACCCTTTTTTCCCATTCTATTCTACTATAGAAGGTTTGATCGATCCTGTATAGTATTTTCAAGAAACGTTCACTAAATTGTAATTATTATAACTAAAAAGTAATTGTAATTAGTTTGAGTTTAAAAGTCAAACTCTAAAGATGTTAGATTGGATGGCTCGCCTGTTTGTTCTGTTAACGGGTTATATGGTACAACGTAATATTCACCCGTACGGAACACATTGATCCGGTCAATGGTGTAATGACCTTGACCTTCCACTTCGTCAATTAAGTGGTCCTCATCTTCACCACGTTCATAGATGCGATAGACAATACGCTTATCTTCTGCCGGTGACCAATCTAATTCACCCTGTAGTAATGTAAAACCACCAAATTGAATCGATGATGTCAGATCGTTTATCTCTGGTAATTGTATCGGTTCTGGTAAATCTTCTACATCATCTGGCTGTTCAAAGTTTTCCGTTAACGACACCCTTTTATCAAGTTCGGTTAAAATTGCTTTCGTTAATCTTGTTGCTGCTTCGGAACCTGTTGTTAAATAATTTTCTGCTGTTGCATTTTCATATCCGATCCATGCTGATGTCACATATTCAGGAGTAATCCCCGTAAACCATGCATCCTTAACCGCTCCAGCTCTTTCTGGATGTTGGGTTGATCCCGTTTTACCTGCCAATGCTTTGGCGTATTCACCAGCTGTACCGGTCCCTTCCTTTGTTACTGCTTCTAACATACGCAGCATATTCCAAGCAGTTTGTGAGTTGAACACATTTTCCTTTTCCTGTTCTTCAGTTTGTAATTGCTCTTGGTCTTTGTTATAAACAGCTCGAACACTTCTTGCTTCCAGCCATTCTCCTCCACTCATGAAGGTGCGGTAACCCTCTGCTGTCTGAACCGGTGTAATCCCTGTTTCTAAACCGCCTAGAGCAATAGCCAATCCTTGGTCATTAATAGTGATGTTCATTTTTTTCAATATTGATTTACTATAACTGATGCCAATTTGATCGAGTAACCAAACAGCAGGAGCATTCTTTGATTCGACTACTGCTTGAAACATGCTTACTTCTCCATCAAATTGTCCATCCACATTTTGAACACGATATCCATCATAATCGATATCCATGTCTGGAATCATATCGTATGGTTGGTAATTGCCTAATTGCATCGCTGGCCCATAAACTGCCAGTGGCTTCATCACAGAACCTGGTTGTTTTTTCGTTAAAAGATGATTGGTATCATTTAATTGAAAGTCCCGTCCTGCAATTAATGCTTTTAATTGACCCGTTTCTTGTTCCATTAATACAAAACTACCATCTACTGCATCATTTGATCCGTGATAAAAATCACTATCTTGCATTTGATCATAGGCGATTTTTTGTATGTCAGGATCCATATGTACTTCCACAGTGTAACCACCGCGCTTTAAGGCATCACGGCTTAAACCATATGTAGCTTCCACTTCTTCTAACACATAAGCAAAATAATCATCGAGCCATGGGTCTCTTTCCTCTTCCTGACTGTTCATTTTAATTTCTGTGGCTTGTAGTTTCAGCATTTGTTCAGTTGAAATATTTCCTTCGTTCGCCATTTGCTGTAACACTAGATCTCTTCGCTGTTTCGCCGCTTCTATATCATTGTGAGGGGAATAAGCATTTGGCGCTTTGACCATTGCTGCAAATACAGCTCCTTCTTCAATGGATAAATCCTCTATATCTTTTCCAAAAAAGTAATCAGCAGCTGTACCAACTCCGTGTAAGCCATGTGCCATATATATTTGATTTAGATAAAGCTCCAAAATTTGAGATTTGGTATAATTTCGTTCCAGATAAACTGATGCCATGACTTCCTTTGTTTTTCTCATCCAGGTTTTATCATTGACTAAAAATAGGTTTTTAGCCAATTGCTGTGTGATCGTACTACCACCTTCCACCTTGCTCATCGCTAATATATCACGGTAAATGGCACGTGTAACAGCAGGTAAAGAGATACCAGCATGTTCATAAAAACGCTGATCTTCCATCGCGATAAATGCTTCCTCTACATGGTCCGGAATTTGGTCTAATGTGACAAAATCTCTATTTTCGCTGTATAATTTCCCTAATACCGTACCATCTTCAGCAACCACTTTCGAAGCAGTCGGCAAAATAACTGCTCTCTCGTCAAAAACAAATCGTCCACCAAATATAATAAAAAGATAACCTAATACAGATAATAAAAACATGGACGCAACAATAATAGAGAGCCATTTATATCGTTTGATCCAAGACCAGATCGATTGTAACTGCTGTTTTATTTTCTCCTTATCCAAACTGTTACACCACCTTTCTCTTAAATTTCGACAATAGTTTTATTTTATCACAAAATATGTGCATGCGACGAATGTTATAATAGAAAAAAGAGGAGGCAATAAAAATGAATGGTTATATGACAAATGGTACCTATCAATATTTGGAGAAACTGAAAAATAAGCATACTATCTCTCCATTTATTCTTATGCACAACGAAGTAAAAGCTGTTGCCTATTATGAGGATACCAATTCATCTATTTTTGAAACTGGTAGAGATTATCGTGTATTGGAACAAGTTGGTAAACTAGCAGAGATCGGATTTATCAGTCTGTCACACCTTCCTGTTACCGAAGAAGGGCGTCCGATATTCGAAATGGATTATAAGCAGAAAGTGAATGATATAAATGGAGCGACTGCTGCCAGGTTATTACGCTCTCTACATGGCAACTCTTATATTTTACTTATGGAATGGAATGATCCGAAAGACTATCAAGCATGGAAACAATCAAATCCTCTGCCCAATAAAAAAGAAAATTCCTATATAAGCGGATCTGTTTATACAGAAACCTTCCAAGTTGGAGCAGAAGAAGATGAATAAAAGTTTATTCGGTGGATTTTGTATGTGTGATAAGTAACATATATCTCGTTTACAGAACAATCAAGCAAAAAGGCTGATCACTTTTAATAGTAATCAGCCTTTTGGTTATTCTCCAGCTAGTACTTCTTGCTCGAAGAAGTTTTCAAAATTGGTTTGTGGTTGTTCACCAACTATTCTTGCAGTTTCTTCTCCGCCTTCATAATGTACCATCGTAGGTGTGCTTTCAATATTAAATTCTGCCCACGCATTTTCAAACTCTAACAAATTCAATTTCACTAAATCCACACCATATTCTTCTGCGATTGGTACTAATTCAGGTGTAGTTCTTTGACAATGGATACAAGTTGGACTGTAAAAGTAGACCGTCACATCTTCACCACTGTCTAATTTGCTAGCTAACTCATCAGGTAGTATTTGATTTTGATACATTGGATCATCCAATTGATCCATTGTTGCCTGATTTAGATCTGTTTTATTATAAGGATTGTCTGCACCATCAAGCTGTTTTGAATTTTGATATTGTACGACAAAGATTAATGCTCCAAAAATTACCACGAGCAATAATACAAATATGACCATTTTCTTCACTTTATACTCTCCTTTGTTGAACAATTAAAGAAATGTGAATAACAAAGATAACAAGAAAGGCGATCAATGCTTGGAAAGGAATCGATGCAAAACCTAAATAATTCACATTAGTCGTCGTACATGGAATTATCCCACATCCATCACCAGACTCTTGCAAGGCAGGAACTTTTTGAATCAGATAATGATAGCTAGAAACAAATATTCCTATTCCACTTAAAATAAGCCCTGGAAAAGCGAATCGGATATCTTTTTTGTAGACGGCATATCCATAAATGACAACGAGTGGATACATTAAAATCCGTTGATACCAGCACAATTCACAAGGTATGAATTTCATAATTTCGGAATAAAACAAACTTCCCAGTGTTGCGATAAGGCTCCCGGCCCAAACAATAAATAACAATGTTTCTTTCTTCTTGTCCATTTCGTCCACATTCTCCTCTCACATTAATTATACATACAAGCATCTGAAAAACAAATGAATGATTTGTGAAAAAAGAAGCAACTCCGAAAAAAGTTGCTTCAACCTACATATTGATAATATACTTTTTTTGCTTCTTGCACATTTTTCGTTCCATGTATAAGCGTTCGCCCATCCCGAAATACGACAACTCGATATTTGTCTACCTCAAACGATAACAAATAAGGATTGGTAAATAATTTGATCTGTTTATTACGTTCCAAGTGTTGTTTCATCTCATCAAAGTGAATGATTTTTTCTGCACTTGTTCTTATTTGAACCGTATTTCTGCCACATAATACCGCAGTTTTCAGTTGAGATTGATAAGTTAAATGTGGATATTGTTTTTTTACACATGATGGACACTTGTCATCTTTTAAACTCGCTACTTTCAATTCCATTTGTTGATTTTTCCATATATCAAAAGCGATTAATTTACCAGAAAGTGTATCAAGATTCCCAGTTATTATTTTCAGCACCTCTGTAACTTGATGGGATACAACCATTTGTACCGCTGGACTAATGATCCCTACTGTATCACACGTTGCCCCATCACTTGGTATATGATCCATCAAACATTGCAAACATGGTGTTTCCTCTGGTAAAACCGTGAATGTCACACCGTAACTGGCGACACAAGCCCCATAAATCCATGGTTTCTGATGTTTTTGACAAATATCGTTAATAATTAATCGTGTATCAAAATTGTCAGTGGCATCGATCACCACATCCGCTTTCGGCACAATTAATTCTAGTTCATCCACCCCAGCATCAATCACTTCAGCATGGATGGTGGTAAAGTGATTAATTACTTCCAACCGTTTTTTAGCGGCAATCACTTTAGGTGTTTGCCTGCGAACATCTTCTTCTGAAAAAAGCTGTTGTCGTTGCAAATTGGTTTCTTCCACATAATCACGGTCAATTAAGGTTAACGTTCCAACTCCTGCTCTTGCCAGCATTTCTGCACTGCTTGAACCAAGTGCACCTACACCAACAATCACCACATGACTTTCCTGTAATCTTTTTTGCCCTGTTTCTCCAATTGGTTCGAAGAGCATTTGCCGATGATAACGATTATTTACCAAGACTTATCCCTTCCTTAGGACTACTTGCCACCGCATATTCTTTCTTCGCTATCCGCCCTGCTTCAAATCCTAATTGGCCCGCTTCCACTGCCAACTTCATCGCATGCGCCATCTTGACAGGATCATGTGCACCGGAAACAGCCGTATTAAGAAGAACACCATCTGCACCTAATTCCATTGCATAAGCAGCATCTTTAGGCGAACCAATTCCGGCATCTACAATCACAGGAACATTAGCTTGATCCATAATAAATTGCAAGTTTAATGGATTAATAATGCCTTGCCCAGAACCAATTGGTGAAGCTCCCGGCATAATGGCATGCGCACCTAATTCTTCTAGTTTTCTAGCAAGTACAACATCGTCAGACGTGTATGGCAATACGGTGAACCCTTCCGCAAGTAATGTCTCTGTCGCTTTTAACGTTTCTACAGGATCTGGAAGTAATGTTTTATCACAACCGATCACTTCTACTTTTACCATGTCACAAAGTCCTGATGCATCCGCTAATTTAGCGATTCTTACTGCTTCTTCTGCATTTTTGGCACCAGCTGTATTTGGTAGAAAACGATACTTCTCCAAATCTATTTTTTCCAAAAAATTCGGTTGATCCGCATCAAAAATATTCATCCGGCGTACCGAAAAAGTCAGGACTTCTGTTTCTGATACATCTACCGCTTGTTTTTGCATATCATAGTTTGGATATTTCCCTGTTCCTAAAAATAATCTTGAATTAAATGTATAATTACCTACTTTAAGCATTGTCGATCATCCTCCTCCTACAAAATGGACAATTTCCAATTTGTCACCTTCTGAAATTGCCGTTTCTTTATGTTTGTCTTTTTTTAAAATGGTTTGGTTATGCTCAACAATTAGTGATTTCTTCTCCAGATGCAATTCCTGAACTAATTCTTCAATATTTGTGATATCTTCCTTTACTGTTAACACGTCGCCATTTACGGTAATCTCCAAGATCAACCCTCCTTTTAAACAGAAATGAGACTTTCTCTTTTTAACGAAAACGCATCCAAGTAAGTTTGATTAACTTGTTTTCCTTCGACAATATCTGCCAAAAATGTTGAGGTTCTCGGTGCCAGTAATATGCCATTGCGATAATGTCCTGTTGCTACATATAATCCTGAGACATCTGGTACTTCTCCTAAATAGGGCAGACCATCTTTTGTTAGTGGACGTACACCTGCCCAAGTCTTTTCAATGGTTGCCTGGTTTAATGCCGGTAGTATCTGTTTGGCTCGCGATAACAAATGCAACACACTAGCTACCTTCACATCTTTATTCGTTTGATTTGGCATTGATGTTGCTCCAATAATGATTCGATTACCTCCTTTAGGGACGAGGTAGCAACCCTCTGTAAAGATGGTCGATTGAATCAGTGGCTTTTCCGTCACAACGGAAAGACATTCCCCTTTCACAGGTGTAAGTTGTTTAACGTATCGGGAAAAATGAGAGCTCTTAAACCCACATGTCATGATGACACGATCAGCGCTATACGTTTTCCCATCGGTTTTCACGCCTGTCACTTTTCCTTTTTCGATGATGATATCTTGTACCCTTGTCTGTTCCATGATCACAGCACCATGATGTTCTGCAGCTTTTGCGAATGCCTTCGTTAGATGTGGTGCTGATACTTGACCTTCTGTCGGACAATAAAGGGCAGCATGAAAATCAGTAGCCAGTTCTTTTTCCACTATAGTTACTGGAGATATCACTTTTGCCTCTGCTCCTTGTTGGGTCTGGAAGGTTGCGATTCTTTTTAGAGCATCGATATCATCTTGGTGATAAACAAGTTTCAATGCTCCTTTCTCGATTAACTGTATGTCAATTCCGCTATCCTGAAGTAGTTCTTTAGCTAATTTAGGAAATAATTCTCTGCTTTCTTTGGCAAATTGAAATAATGATGAGTCTTGTTCGAACTCCATTTGCACACCTAACATACCAGCAGCTGCACTAGATGCCTCAGCTGCAATTGTATTCTCTTCTAACAGTAGAACCTGGTTGCCCCTTTTACTTAATTCATAGGCAGTTGATGCTCCCATGACTCCACCGCCAACAATGATTTGATCAAAATGGTTAGTCAAGATGTTCCTCCTTCCTCTTGTCGAACACTTTACGGTAGCGCTTTAATGCTACGGTTGGATCTTCGGCATCCCATACTCCTGACATAATTGCTACACCACTTGCCCCAGCGCCAATTACTTCGCTACTATTTTGTTCGGTAATCCCGCCAATGGCGATGACAGGAAGTGAAACATTTTCGGTGACATTCTTTAACGCAGGTATACCTCTTGGTGTGACACCTAGTTTAGAGTTACTTGAAAAAATATGACCATATAATAGAAAGTCTGCACCATTTTGTTCTGCAGCAATTGCTTCATCCATGGAATGTACTGACTTCCCGATACTGATCTTTGGGAAGGAGTGTTTCACATCTGCAACCGGGATACTATGAAATGCAAGCTGTACTCCCCTGCATTTTTTCACCCATGCAACATCTGCACGGTCATTGATGATAATCCGATCAGCTGGTACACCTGTATCCAACAAAAAATCAATCATTTGTAGTATTTCTTTCGCTGTTTTGGTCTTTTCTCGAAGATGAATAAAATCAATGTGTTCGATAATCTCTGGAACTAGCTGCAAATCTTGCTCTGTCAATCTGCCATTTGAAATAAGGTGAATGCCCCGCATTGGTCCTACTCCTTTACTCTAGAGGGAATTAAGAAAAGCGCAAAGCGCCCGCTTAAAAACGTAGCGACTGGACCGAAGCAACTGAGATAAAGGAATCACGGTGAGCATGCGAACCGATGATGACTTATCGTAGGGCGCTTTCGGGAAGTCGCCTAGTTTTTGGCGCATGGAACTAGACATCTCCGTTTATGCTTTCTTCCTTGGATTAAAAAAACCACCCATCCAGCGTGGACGAGTGGTTTTTATCGAAAGTTTGATTATAATCGATTTTCCTACCACTTCCCTCCGCTGGTGTTAACCAGTTCAGGTTCAAAGGGTCCGAAGATTCGTCTCAGCCAATTGGCTCCCCTAGTGTTCTAACGTATTTTTTTATAGTTCGTGTTCAAAAAGGTGCCAAATTAGAAGCAAGAAGATCGAGGCGGCGAAGTTTTGAGTAGCGGAACGTATGCTTTTAGATACGTGAGCACAAAGGAAAGCTCCATAGAATCTACATCGCACGCAGGAAAAGTGCTTTTCTTTTCCAAGGAACGGAAAAACAAGTCAACAAAGAGATTCGCCGCTTATCATTTGGTGCCTTTTTGAACATCCTCTTATAGGAAAAGGATAACATAGGATTAAATATTCGCCAACACAAAAATTTATTGATTTATATGTTTAATAAATTCTCGATAAGGGTAGATATATAGTAGAGATAATAAAATGAAAGGATGTTGAAGTAAATGGCCAAAGATCAAGAAAAATTACAAACTTTAATTAATGGATTAAATGAGGATTTAGCAAATGAATATGCAGCAACGATCATGTATACGTACCATGCATCCGTTGTTTCTGGATTATATCGTTCCTTCTTGAAACCATTTTTCGAAGATGAAATAAATGATGAAATCGGTCACGCTTTATACTTGTCCGATAAAATCAAAACACTAGGTGGTACACCTACTACAACACCAGCGAAAGTCGAACAGCTAACAGATGTCAAAGATTTGTTAGAAGCTACGTATCAAGCTGAAAAAGACACCATTGAACGCTATGAAACAAGAAAACAACAAGCAAGTGAGCTTGGCTTAACAGAACTTGTTGTTAAATTAGAAGATATTATTTCAGATGAAACAAGTCACAAGGAAGAAACAGAACGACTTTTGTCAGACAAGAGCTTTCAATAACTCGTTAACCCCCCCTTTTTAATATAGAAGAAAACAACTTCCATTGACTTGGAGGTTGTTTTTTATTAGTTTTATCTTATAATACATTCCGCGTTCTCACAAAAAGGAAAGTCTAGAAATCTATGATATAATAAAGTAAGACTTCCATCAGTGGGGGTTTTTGACTCCCACTGATGGTTAGCGAAACTTATCAGGTGTTAGCGTCCGTTATGCTTCTTTGATTAACTCGAACCTTAAGTAGGGATTTACGGACGATTAGCATCGTGATAAAAAGAAAATCTTCGGTGGGGTGAGAACATGAAGGATACTTTATTTGCGGAAATAGATGCTTTATATGATGAAATGGTGGAAATGCGCAGGTTTTTACACCAATATCCGGAGCTTTCCTTTCAGGAATATAAAACAGCAGCATTCATTCAAGAACAATATAAATTACTAGATATTCCGTATCAAGCAAATGTTGGAGGAAACGGTATTGTAGCCACTTTAACAGGGGCTAAGCCTGGTAAAACCGTAGCATTACGTGCTGACTTTGATGCACTACCAATTCAAGATGAAAAAGACCTGCCCTATAAATCAAAAAATGATGGAGTTATGCATGCTTGTGGGCACGATGGGCATACAACAACATTACTTGCCGTTGCCAAAGTCTTGAAAAAACATCAGGAAGATCTAGCCGGTACAGTTGTTTTTATCCATCAGCACGCAGAAGAGCTAGCCCCAGGTGGTGCCAAGCCAATGATTGAAGCGGGCGTATTAGAAAATGTCGATGTGATCTATGGAACACACCTATGGACCAGTACACCATACGGACTGGTTCAAACGTCAAAAGGTAATTTCATGGCAGCAGCGGACCGTTTCACAGTTCATATAAAAGGAAAAGGTGGTCACGGTGCAATCCCGCATCAGACAAAAGATCCAATTGTGGTTGGTTCACAATTAGTAACGAACCTGCAGCAAATCGTCAGCAGACGTATCGATCCTTTGGAAACCGCCGTCTTGTCAATCGGACAATTCCATGCAGGTAATGCGTACAATGTTATTCCCGATATAGCGACAATTGATGGTACGGTACGCACGTTTAATCCGGAAGTTCAACATTTTATTGAAGAGGAAATCGAAAAAGTGATCAAAGGCACATGCATTGGGTATGACGTATCATATGATTTTAATTTTTCCTACGGATACCGACCAGTAGTCAATCATGCCGAGCATGCTGAAAAGGTATTAACTGCTGCCAAACAGGTGAAAGAAGTAGAGAAGGCTGAAATGATTGCACCGAGTATGACAGGCGAAGATTTTGCATACTATTTGGAAGAAAAACCTGGTGCCTATTTCTTTACGGGTGCTCAAATTGAAAATGGCTTCGTGCCACACCATCACCCGATGTTTGATTTCGATGAACGTGCCATGAAAATAGCAGCTAAAACATTAATAGCCGCTACGTTAAATGTAAATGGATAGATTGTATAATAGGCTTTAGCAGTGGGGTGTTTTACGGAGATTACCACCGTGATAAAGGCTAGCAGTGAAATAATGCTAGCCTTTTAACACGTGTTTCCTTAGTGAATACGCTCTGCTTGATATCCTTCTTCTTCAAGAATGGATCGAATATGAGGATCTTCCAACAAATGTAGACTACCTACCATAACAAAGTAAGTATCTGCTTCATCCTCTTCTAAAAAGCGGATAATTTGGTCAGCCATATTATGATTCCTGTCACCATTTATTGCTTGTAAAAAAGCTTCGTTTTCTTCCTTCTTTTCCGATGAACCAATTTCTTCTTCTGACAGCACTTCAAGCAATTTATCTTCATCACCTTGCTCATAAGTTTCAAACAATTCCTGCATTTGCTGCTCAAATGCCAGCACATTCATTAAGGAAGATTCTAACATGGACTCTTGATATTCCTCTGAAGTATCGGCAAAGATTTCTAGTTGCTCTTCTGCGGTTTCCAAATCAATAACTTCTTTGCCATCCTCCGATGCTTTATTAAGAAAATATTGATCTACCCCTGAAGTGTACCCTAACTGTTGTGTCATTAACTGTTGAACAGTATTTGCCAATAACCATGGTTTGTACATTTCGACCGCTTCTAGTGGAATGCCAAATTGACTAAGTGTATCTTCAAGTTCTGAAAAGACATCTTCCGAAATATGATCTTTTACCGTTGAACCATCTTGATAAGTGCCTAACTCCATATTTATTTGTTGCATTTCCGATTGATCAACATTCGTAATATCCACCTCAGGAACGACCACATCTGCTTTTAAATAGGCCTTTTCTATCTCTTCATGCAACGGATAAAAATCTTCCACCCCTGCATGTATCGTTCCTTGTAAATAAACTTCCGTATTTTCATCTTCTACTTTCCACAAAAATCCGCCTGGCCCATCTGATCTGCCCACAGATTGAATAACGTTAATCCCTTTTTCCGAGAGTTGATCCAATTGTTCCTGACTTTCCTCCAAAGGATTACCAACCACATTCACTGATTCTAACTGTTCCAATTCTTGCAATTCCGAAAAATCTTTCACCTGATTATCTTGCAATGACACAGTTTCTAACGAAGAAAAATGTTGCAATCCTTCTAAATCAGAAATATTGTCATCAGCCAAATTCAATGCCGTAATTTCTTCTACTTCCTCTTCTGTGAAGGACTCGCCTAACTCTGATTCAATCGCAGCTTCCAAGTTGGCGTCTTCAAAGTTAATCGTTTCTTCTTGACTACAACTGATAAGCAACAGCGTAAAACTTAGTAAAGATGCTACCTTTATCATGTATTGCAAATGAAATCTCACCTTTCTCTTCTACAATATTGGAGTATGTATGCAAAACATAACAAATCTTGTTCACTACATACACCTGGATAGTCTTATTTTAATACACGTAGTATAAATGACATTACATTAATTTTCTACTAATAAATGGGTATTGTTTATTTTTTGGAGCTATTTCAAAAAATGAGAGCATCAAGTTGTAATTTGATGCTCTTTTTCTATAACTATATTCCATTCATGTATTCAAACATGTAAAAAGATATTTCACTGGTATATCTTTTTATTTAAATAGTTCGGAATCACTATAACAATAAATAATAAAGCAGCGATTGCCATTATAAGCCCCATTAACCATTCCCCTATCACAAAAAGGAATAGCACAAGTAATACACCTACGAACATAATTAACTGCTGCATCCATTTAATAAAAGCCTGCTCTCGTACTTGATTTGCAATCGGATAAAGGTCTAACCATACTAAGGTTGCATGGTGTTTCCATAACGGAATCACTTGCAAAAAGATCATATACATAAATAACAGGGCAAAAATAAGCTTTAGCCATGGATTGGGAACGAAATAAATCAATAACCCACCAATGATAAGCAACCTGACATATATACCTAAATATTCTCCGCTTCTAACTGTTGTTAAACGATACATATAAGGATAGGTCTGCTTCTGTTGAAAAGGGATTGATCCAGTTAACAAGCGTGCCAGCCAGTGACGCTTTTTTATCTGTGTTTCCATATGTGGTACATCTGTGAACATATTGGCTAAACGGTAAAAGGATCGCATTCGCAAATAATCACTTTCAATTAACAAATCCCAATTTAACGCCTTATGTTTTCTTGCTGTCTGATAATTAGTGGCAAAAAGAACAATGAGTAAAACAGTAATCACCGCTAAAAAGATCAGCTCCTGAACAAGAAAAAAATAAACCAATGTCACAATTAAGGAAAAACGGACCATTTTATCCATTACTCTGATATTTTTATCCCTAACACGTAACATCCACCAATTCGCAACTAAACTCCATCCTTTAATAATGAACAATACGACAAATAATAAGCCATAAGTTGAATTCCCAGGAAAAACGGCCATATACAACGGTGCAACGGCAGCCATTGCTAATACAAATAAGTAAAGTTGGGTTACAAAACTGTAGAATAAAGCTCGAACAAAATATCCGGAAAGTTGAGGCTCAGCCGGAATCAGAAATACAATATCCGCCCTCTTTAACAAAGTTTGAATCGGGCTGTGTGCGGTTACCACACCTAATACGATCGCGATCACCCAGGCTGACGGAAAATAGTCAGGAATATCCTCTAAAAACTGCTGATAATAAACAGACATTGCTGAGACAATAAACATCATAGCAATCACGATATGCCCTGTTATAATATAGCGTAAATAACGACTTAGTTCTTTCATATGTGCAGCTAAACGTTCAACAAACAAGCGATGCGCATTAAGCATATTGATCGGCTTCTTTCGTTAATTGGATATAAAGATCATCTAATGTTGCTTGTGGCCGGTCAAAAGCTGCTCTTAATTCTTCCAATGAACCTTTTGCACGAATTAAGCCATCATGCAGAATAACAAAGCGATCACAATAACGCTCTGCCGTTGCTAAAATATGTGTCGACATTAATACACCCGCACCTTGGTCTTTCATTTGATTCATCCATTGCAGATAAGATTGAATACCAAGTGGATCTAATCCGACAAAAGGCTCGTCCACAATATATAAATCAGGCTCCACCAGAAACGAACACATGATCATCACCTTTTGTCTCATCCCTTTGGAAAAATGGATTGGAAACCATTTTAATTTCTTGTCCAATCGAAATTCTTTTAACAAAGGGGTAACACGTGCCTGATACACTTCTTCCGGTAATTCGTAAGCCATAGCGGTTAACCGTAAATGCTCTTCTAATGTTAATTCATCATATAAAACAGGCATTTCCGGAATATAAGAAAAATGTTGCCTGTAACTTTCAGGTGCTTCCTGGAACGTCTTCCCTTTGATTGAGACAGTTCCTTTTTTGGCTTGCATTAATCCGATCACGTGTTTAATCGTCGTACTTTTTCCCGCACCGTTTAAACCGATTAATCCCACTATTTCATTCGGCTTCACATCAAATGAAATACCATGCAGTACATTTTTATGTGTATAACCACCTTCGAGATCTTTAATATGTAATAAAGGTTCCATCATTTACCACCCCTTCTATTTATCATTTCATTATACGTATTACCATGTCCTATTCATTATACCAAATTTTATTTGCATAAAGAAAAAATTATGGCGCAAACTATTTGATGAAGGGGTAAAGTAAAGTGTTATATCGATCCTTTCATCTAGTGATAAAGCAATGAGGCACCGTGATAAATATTGCTTTCTAACTTGAAATCACTTTCTTTATCCAATATAATCTTCCCCGGTTTGAGGATAAAGTAAAAATCTTCTCCCCTTCATGCAGGATGTGTTACGAAACGCGATATATCGTTTTGTAGCACTCCTGCTATTTTTTTACCTCTTAGCGTTTTAAAGAAGAATAAAAATAATGTATAATAGAAGAAATGGAAAATAGCATACCTCATGACCTGAAATTATTGCATAATAAGACTTTTAAATAGAAGGAGCGAACGATATGGAAACACATGAAGATTGTATTTTTTGCAAAATTGTAGCAGGTGACATCCCGTCTGCAAAGGTTTATGAAGACGAAGATGTTTACGCATTTCTTGACATTAGTCAAGTGACAAAGGGTCATACCTTAGTCATACCTAAAAATCATACCAAAAACATATATGAAACTGATGATGCACTTGCTGCCAAACTGTTTGCACGTGTACCGAAAATTGCAAATGCGCTAAAAGAATCATTTCAACCAACTGGAATCAATATACTTAATAATAACGAGGAAGCTGCCGGGCAATCTGTATTCCATTTACATATTCATCTAATCCCTCGTTATGATGAAACAGACGGTTTCAAGCCTAATTGGATCACACATGAAGATAAATATGATTTAGCTGATATGTCCTCTACAATATCAACAAACCTTTAACTTTTTTAAAAATTATGGTTTGATTATCATTGAAAAAGAGAATGTTATAAATATGAAAGGAGTGTTCGGAATGATTAACAGCAAGTCATTATTAATCGGCTTTTTAGCTGGAGGATTAGTAAGTGCTGCTGCTACACTTTTAAGTACACCTAAAGCAGGAAAAGAATTACGAACTGATGTTAAAGGAAAGAGCGATGAAGCTATTCGCTATATTAACCATTTAAGAACTGAAGGTGTCGACCTAAAAGAACAAATTACGAAAACATCAAAAGAAGGTGCAGCTTTAGTTAAGGACCTTTCCGAAGATGTGAAAGAATCCATTGAATCTTGGAAGAAAACGGTCGAACCGCATCAAAAAAATATTCAAAAATATTTAACTCAAATTGAAGAAAGTTTAAAAGAACTGGAAGACAAAACAAACACCCAGTCAGGAAACTAACAAGGAAGAGTTGGCTCAGTGCCAACTCTTTTTTACGTCCATACCATAATATATAAGCGGCCGTCAAAAAAATTACATAAAACCTATTGATTTTTCATACGAAACATACTATAGTCATGTAGTATTAATTAAACAAATCGACTATAGAAAAAGAGGTGATCCTAGTGAATTGTTGGGATTCCATCAATGTAACAAAGCAACTCGGATTTTATCGAAGCCTGATTTTATCTTCATTATTTGGACTATTATCATTTATCTTTTTGTATTTACCATTTACATTGATTCATAAAGATATCATAGTAAAGGACCATGGGCTAATCCCTGTGATACTAGGAGTAGCAATATTACCATTGTTGCACAAGGCATTACGAATTTTGCCTTTAAAAGTCACCAATAAACACTTACGAATAAAATGGACTTTAGAGAAGAAATTCATCCCTAATTTTCATGTAGGTAATCATTCAAAAACAAGTAAACCGACTTTATTTTTCGCTTTATTGACACCGACAATAGTTATAACCATACCTTGTATTGTTAGCAGTTATTTTGTTCCATCTTATTATCCATATTTCCTACTAGTTGGTGCTATTAATTTAAGTTTATCTTATATTGATTTTCTATATATTCGCCATCTATGGAAAGCACCGAAAAAATGCCTAATATCAAATGAAGAACAAGGATATGATATTTTAATTCCACGTTAAACCCGTTTCGATACTTTTGAAGCGGGTTTTTGTATGTTTTCAGATGTAAACATACGCGCGTAGTATCAGAAAATTGAAGAAGTAATGTTTTTCTTCTTTTTTGATTACTTAACAAGCATGATATAATGATTACATACATACTTTTCAATTAATAAATGAGACATACTGTTCAAATCTTTAATTTTTTGTTAAAGTAATGTCATGAGAATAAGGAGGTAAGCTTGATGCTTTTTGTTTTTGTCACCTTTGCTTTATTTATATTATTTATATTCAATTCTCTAACCATGAGACTTTGTTTACAAACTGAAATGTCACAGGAAAAACAACCCAATGTTTTCCGAACTATTAATATTCTAATTACCATTTTACTTGTATCATCATATATCGAAGTGATATATACCTAATAAAAAATGAGTAAAAATAATGTAATATCATTTTTTATTGTTTTTAAAAATAAAAAATGTGTTATATTATTGCAAGAGTAAAAAATAGCTCAAAAAAATAGTAGGAGTGTAGGTATAATGAAAAAATTAGCAATCACTGCAACAATCGCAGCAAGTGTTATCGGACTTTCCGCATGTTCTTCAGATGATTCTGAAACAGTTGTGGAAACAAGTTCAGGTGATGTTACAAAGGATGCATTTTATGAAGAATTGAAAGCATCCGCTGGTGATCAAGTTCTTCAGCAGTTAGTGCTCGAGACAATTCTCAAAGATACATATGAGGTATCAGATGAAGAAGTAGATAAAGAAATTGAAACTCTTAAAAGCGAATATGGCGAGCAATGGGAAATGGTCTTAACTCAAAATGGTTATGAAGATGAAGATGCATTCCGCGAGGATTTACGTGTCAACTTGCTTCAAGAAAAAGCAGCAACAGAAGATATAGAAGTTACTGATGAAGAAATTCAAAATCGCTATGAAAGAATGCAAACAAATCTAGTTGCCAGCCATATTCTTGTAGCTGATGAAGCAACCGCCAATGAGGTCATTGACAAGTTAAATGATGGTGAAGATTTTGCAGACTTAGCAGGAGAATATTCCACAGACCCTGGTAGTAAAGATAATGGTGGCGATTTAGGTGAGTTTGGAACAGGTCAAATGGTTCCTGAATTTGAAGATGCAGCATATAATCTTGAAATTGACGAAATCAGTGAGCCTGTCCAATCATCAAATGGCTTCCATGTCATTAAAGTTACAGATCGTGTGGAAGTAGAAGATGTAGAACCATTAGAAGATGTAGAAGATCAATTAAGAAGAGAAATTGCATCCACTAAAGTTGACCAAGCAGCTATGCAAACAAAAATTCAAGGTCTAATGAAAGATGCTGATATCGATGTTCAAATCGAAGAATTCCAAGATTTATTCACATTTGAAGAGCCTGCTACTGAAGAGCCTGCTGGGGAGGAATCTACGGATAACCAAGAGTCGTCTGAAGGTGAATCTTCTGAAGAGGAATCTACAGATAGCGAAGAGTCTTCTGAAGAATAAACTAAATAATACAACACATGCCCCTATCTTCTATCATCTGAGAAGATAGGGGTTTTTATGTTATTCTAATAATAAGCAAATGTTTGCATTTAAAACCAGATTAGGAAGTGATAATGATGAATTCCGAGAACTATTTTTATGACATGATTACAATTGATTATCAATTGACAGATCAACAAAAACAGTCTCTTTCAACTAATTTCCCCGTTCCTTCTTTACCAGAAGCCATAAAGGGACTTCATTTGAATACTTTAACAAAAGGTACACCAGTCACAGCTCGAGTTTTATTAAATGATTTCGAAGTTAAAAAAACAAAAACAAATAAATCCTTTTTGAAAATTATGCTAAGCGATCAATCAGGAAACATTTCCGCCAAAATGTGGGATAACAACGGTGAAGTGGATACCATGCTTCCTCTATTAGAACAGAAAGGTGTCTTTGATATCCGTGGTCAAGTTGATGAATTTAACGGATTTAAGAGTGTTACTGTATATGAAATGACACCATGCAAGGACGACATCAATCCTTTTACTTTATTGGCTTATACACAACAAGATATAACAGCATTGCGAGATGAACTATTTGGCTACCTATATGAATTACAACAACCATATCAGGATATTGCTATCAAAGCGATGGAACAACTATGGGAAGGATTTCGTATCAGTCCTGCCGCGAAGGGATTTCATCATAATTATTTAGGGGGATTACTCAAGCACACAGTTGGTCTGATGCGTTTTTGCAGATACATAACCATTCAATCTGACAATCCCTTCCGTGCCGTGATGCAATTAATCAACAAAGTAGAAACGGAGTATAAACTGGAAATTTGGAACTCATTAAAAGAAGATGATGGCAGACCGACATACGTATGGAAAGACAGTATTGATCATCTCTATCATATGGTACATGGAATGACTGAGTTCAAATATGATAGCATTAACTATGACGCACTGTTAACAAGTATTTTGTTCCATGATATCGGTAAACTGGCAGAGTATGATTATGCCGGTAGATCATTTGACATTTTCCACTTTCTCTTTCCTACAGGGGAATTTAAGGATCCAAATCGCAAACAGGCTGGCATTGCGATGGATCCATTAGGTGTAAACATTGGTCATATTCCGTATGGTGTAATGTTATTATCTAAAGTAATGGAGCAACATAACATTTCTGTCACAATGGAGGATATTCACTTGATGTCTCACTGCATCCTTTGTCACCATGGACTACCTGAATGGGGCAGCGCTGTTCGTAAACCTAGTAATCTAGAAGGCTATATTATTCATATTGTCGATTACCTGGATAGTCGTTATGAGAATACAGAAGCAGATGAGGAGAAATAAGTGACACTTTCATTATATAAGACGATCGTTCAACATGAAAAGAGAGACTATGATCAGTGGGGTCTTACAGACGGTTAGCACCGTGATAAATATCGCCGCAAAAATAACTTGATATAATTCAAGTTATTTTTTTATCAAACAAATTCACTGAAAATGATAAAAAGAATTAGAAATAACATGACCAATATGAACAATGAGAACGGATGCTTTTTCTTTAGAACAATATCAATAATAAACAGGATCGAGATAATACATATTAATAGCAGACCAATAATAGAAAAAATCATTAAATAGAGCATAACTTCACCTTTTCATACATCATAACAATATCCATTTTATACATTTGTGAATAATAATATGATACTATAATAATATTGATGTATAAAGCGAGGTATTGAAATGATAATAATTATTGCCCTTCTCATACTTATTATTCTAGCATTTGACCTATCGAACATTCGAAAACAGCATGACCAAATCAAGGAACAGAATGAGGAAATCATCGAGATCTTAAGAGAAATACGTGATAAAGTGAGACTATGATTAGGGTGTTAAGGTGGTAGCGTCTGTTATCCCCCACTTTGCTTCCTTGTGTTACTTGAAGTGGGGGTATTACAGACAGTTAGCACCGTGATAAATAGAAGAAATGGGGAATTTTCATTATGGAGTGGTATCACAACAACTTTGTGGTGAGTGATGATAAAGAATTACTCGATCTGGATATAATCTATAACCTTCTAAAGCCAACTTATTGGGCGAATGATCGCAGCAAAGAGACAATAAAGCAAAGTATAGAAAATTCATTTTCATTTGGCGTTTATATTGATGATAAACAAATGGGATTTGCTCGAGTAGTCACCGATCAGGCAGTATTCTCCTGGATATTAGACGTAGTAATTGATCCCGAATATCAGGGACGTGGAGTTGGTTCCTTTCTTATGCAATGCATTTTAGAACACCCTGCACTTAAAAATACAAAATTTGCTTTAGCCACTAAGGATGCTCAACCATTTTATGAGGCATTTAACTTTACAGAACGGCCGAGTATGGTACAAAAACTTGTAAAGGATGAATGGTGAACATGCAAGACTGGTTCTTCACGGTAATGAATGAATTTGGTTATCTTGGTATTATGTTTTTAATTGCATTGGAAAATATCTTTCCACCAATCCCATCTGAAGTAGTATTAACTTTTGGCGGATTTTTCACTACCGTATCTTCATTACACATCGTTGGTGTGATTCTTTCGTCAACTGCCGGCTCTGTTCTAGGAGCGATAGTATTATATCTGATTGGCATGCTACTTAACATTCAACGATTAGAAAAAATCGTTGAAAAATGGGGATACATTCTTCGCCTAAAAAAAGAGGACATCCATAAAGCAGATGAATGGTTTGATAAATATGGCTATTGGACAATTTTCTTTTGTCGGTTTATTCCCATAGTTCGCAGTCTTATTTCGATACCAGCAGGGATGTCACAAATGAATGTTACCCTATTTTTATTATTTACAACCTTAGGAACATTAATTTGGAACACTGTCTTAGTTCTATTAGGAGCTTATGTAGGAGAATCATGGGAAGATATTGTCCGTTATTTAGATATTTATTCTAACTTTTTCTATCTACTCATTTGCCTTGGTGCCTTATTCTTTCTTATTCGTGTATTACGAAGAAGAAAATAAAGTGAGACTATGATCAGTGGACGGTTAGCATCGTGATAAATCAAAGCCATCCCCTTTTGATGGAAGATGGCTTGATAGATATTACAGCTGTTTCTTCGCTAAACTCACTTCTTTAGTCTGCAGGCATAACCACTGTCCAATACAATAAGTACAGACTAACAGCCAAAAGAAACCTGCTTCATATATAGCAAGTACTTGAAAAGAATTCTCGTACAGCATCCACTTATTAAAATTCTTTCTACGTTCACTTTTTCGCTTATTTTTCCCTTTTAATAATATAACCATTTTCTATTTTGTCAAAGCCCACTTTTGGGTAATAATCCATGGCGTCTGGTGCTGACAGTAAAATCAGAGCAACATGTTCATTTAGCTCTTTCTTTACCTGTTCAATTAATTGTTTACCGATTCCCTGATGCTGATACGCTTGATCAACAGCTAAATCGGACAAATAACAGCAGTAACTGAAATCGGTCAGTCCTCTTGCCACCCCAACTATCTTTTCCTGATCCCAAGCGGTTACTAGTACATTGGCATGGTCTAACATTTGCTGTAGGCGACCTAAATTTTCGTAAGGTCGTTTAATACCAGAAACACGAAAAATTTCTGATAAATCCCTAGGTGTTATTGTGATATCACTTTTATACATAATATTATCCATCGTACATTCCCCCATTATAATATAATACTTGCTTTTGCTGTTGGATTAGCAGTGAAATAGAGTACTTGATGATCTTTGCTTAATTCTTCGACAATCTCTAATATTTTTTCTTTCCGATTAGAATCAAAATGTACGAAACCATCATCAATCAAAAACGGTAGTGCTAACCGGTTGGCTATGACATGACTTAAAGCAAAACGAATAGCTATGTATAATTGATCCTTGGTTGCCTGTGATAATTCGATCACATGAAAAACAAAACCATCCCTGTCTTCTACAATGATCTTTTCATTATCTTCTATATATATGTGCTGATATCTGCCTAATGTCAGCTTGTTAAAATAATGACTTGCCTGTCCAAACACTTGCGGCATATATTTATGTGAATACATTGATTTTGCTTCCATTAAGTTTGTTAATGCCACTTGATAAATGGACCATTGTTTAGCTACCTCTTGTAATTCTTCTTGTTTTAAAGCTAATTGATGCTTAAGAATGGAAACATCTTCATTTGCCTCTAACATAGCCACACTTGCTTTTTGATCACTTAATAAAGATTGTTTTTCTTTTGTTTTTTCAGTAGTTTCATTGATTGCTTGTTTGCACTCATCAAGTATGATTTGTAATGTTTTTTCATCGTCAAAATCCCCATCTGCAATTTGCTTAATCTCTTCTTCTGAGAATATCACAGCTAAGCTATCATATAACTGATTGTGTTTCTGTTGTAATGCCTGCAGTTCTTCCTTTTGCTCACCCTTTTCGATAAACGCTTCCTCTGTCTCCACTTCTGCCTTTTGTAATAATTGATTGACTTCTTGTTGATACGGTTTTTGTTTCTCTACAATAGCAGCTAGTTGTGTCTGCACTTCTGTACTTCTCGCTTGTAGTTGCGTATGCTCATTTCTTTTTGCTTGTTCCTTTTGAATAGTTGATTCCAAATCATTCATAGCTAGTGCCAGTTCATCAAAGGTTTGTTGCTGTTCCCTTTTATCCTCTTCAAGGTTATTTACTTCCGTTTCTAATTGTTTAATCTCTAAGAGCTTCTCTATTTGTGTGATCACTTGTTGATAAAGCCTTGGCCAATAAGTCAATTCAACATTGGCCAAAAAAGGATATTGCTTTTGCTGATCAGTAATTTTTTGTTCAATTTGGCTCATACGTTCCTTTAAAAAAGAGAGCCGCTCTTCTTGCTTTAAACGTTCGTTTTGATATTTCTGCATATCTTTTTCGATTTCCGCTAATGAATGCTGGAGCTCAGATTGCTGCTGAATAATACGCTCTCGCTTCATAATTTCCGTTTGATTCATAGTTTTTAACTGTTTCTGATCTGGCTGTAACCATTGTTTGAATGCTTGTCCATATAATCTAATTGCGATGTTCTGACCAATGGCAAGAACAACTGTAACAATGGACCATACTAAATCTGTTACGAAGAAAAGTCCTGCTCCTATTAAAAAACCAATAAGCATAACGAAACTGGATATTTTCAATTGCTTCTGATACGTCTGTATCCATTTATGGAATTGCGCTTGTTGTTGTGTCTGTTGTTCTGCTTGATTCACTTGTGCTAGCTCATCTTTATATTGCTTTACCTGTTCACGTTCTAACAGTGATTGTTGCAATTGTTCTTTTTCTTCCATCAATTCCTGTGTGATTTTGGTCGTTGATGACCTATCATTTTCGGCATACTGTTTTTCTAAGATTAATTTCTCACGTTGACTGGCTAAATCTGCCCATGCTTCCTCTAAATAAAAAGGAAGTTCTGCCTCACGTAATTGATCGATTGTCACATTAATCTGCATATTTTGTAGTTTCGTGATGATTTCTTCTTCAATTGCAGTAATGCGTTTTCTAATTTGTTGGCTATCTGTTTCGATTTGATCGATTTCCTTATGTAACTTTAAACCAAGCTCGATTGTCTCTAACTTTTCATCAGGCAATAGATCCAAGCTGGTTATTCGTTGCTCGATTTCCGCTAAATTATTGCGAAGCACTTGTTCTTCACTTTTCAAAGGTAGTATCGAATCCTTCCATTCGTTTAGCCGTTTTAAACCTTCTACCGGGAACGGAATGTTTTGATTCTGTCTTTTCAATTGAGCAGTGGTGAAATAATACTCCTGTATTAAAGCATAGTGTGTTAACCGTTTTTCGACTTGCTCTTGTCGTTTCTGGGTACTGTTTTTTTCTTGCTCCCATTGGAATAAATGCTCTTCTACTTGTTCGATTTCCGCTAATCGTCGTTGATACTGGCTTTCCTTTTCCTTGGCCTCGGTTAACTGTTTTTTCAGGTCCGCTAACTCTTGAAAAAGTTGATTAATCTCAGGCTTTTTTCCATACGGTTTAAACAAATCCGCCAGCTTTTTCTCTACTGTTTTTTCTGTATGGTAGATCCGATCTGTTCCTGTCATACCAACCGCTAATAATACTTCATGCAAAGATTCATTATCGAGATCTTGAATTTGCTTTAAATCATGGGCATCAAATGAATAGATCGACTGAAATTCTTTACGATCAATCCCTTGTAAAGCAGTTTGTAACCATTCATCATCCATTTGTGCTCCAGTCTCACCATATATAATCGCCTGGTTTTTATGCTTGCCATGTACCCGTTCTATCGTAACGGTATGATCGGTAAGTCCGGAAATAGTTAACCTTCCGCCCACAGTCGAGCCCTGTTTCGGTGTGAACCGCTCTACCTGTTTCGATTTCAAGCCAAACAACATGAATAAAATAAATTGCTGTAATGTTGTTTTGCCAGATTCATTATCTCCAGCAATTTCAATATGACCATCCTGCTGAAAAGAAAAATGCTGATCGATCCATTTTCCAAAACCATATATATGTATGCTTTCTAATCGCAACTCCTATCCCTCCTTTTCATGCAGTAGTTGATCTAATAGATATTCAGCTTCTTGTTGTATCTCGATTCGATCATCCTCATCCAATTTCGATAACCATTTTCTACCTCCCATATGCTGCCATAATGGCTTGAGCGACTTTTCCAGGTCCGTTTCTTGAAATGCTGTAGTCAGCTCTTCTAAAAAATGGCCGCCGTGTTGCCATTCAGATCGTTTGGCTGCTTTCGCCCATTTATAACCGATAACATAGCTATGCATTGATTCCTGATTCAAATAGTCAATTACTTCTTTTAACTGACCATTTGTGAACCAGAATTCCTTTTCTTCTGCTACTTGATAAAATACAAGCTGGATTAACGTTTTTCCTGTTGTAATCCTGTTTGTAACTTCTGTCAGCTGCTCAGTTAGACTTATGATATCTGTCCATTCACTAGCGTCCACTTGTATTTTTTTAAATATAATGGATGATAAAGGCAGGAACTCTAATTCCGATTTATTCTCAGATAAGGTGACAAGATAACATCCCTTCTCCCCCGTTTCCTTCGTGGAGCGTCCTTGAATATTACCTGGATAAACTACGGGTGGATTTTCCGCTACTATTTCTCGTTTATGGATATGCCCTAATGCCCAATAATCAAATCCAGCTTGTTTTAATTCTGTTAATTGAAATGGAGCATAGGCTGCATGTTCTTGTATGTTTTCATTCCCAATACTTCCATGTAAAGTCGCAATATGAAAGCAATGATCGTCTGTTTTATGATACTCTTTTGCTTTATTTTCAAATACCGCTCGATTTTCATAACTGAATCCATAGATTCTCGCCTGGACTTGATCATTTTTAATAAACGGCAAGGAAGTGACTGCTTCTTTATCAAAGACAAACACATTGTCAGGATAGTTGCGCGGGAATAACTGGCTGTTCAAGTAATCATGATTACCAAAAGAGAGGTACACCTTAATCTGGTGTTCTTCTAATCTTTGAAAAGCTTTCCTCAATGCCATATGTGCTTGCATGCTTTGTTCTTCCTGATCAAAAATATCCCCAACCAATAAAACAAAATCTACTTGATGCTGTATTGCTTGTTCAGTGAGATTATCTAAAGCTAGAAACGTACTATTTCTAATGTCTGTTAATAGATCAGTCGGAATGTTTTTCAGGCCTTTAAAAGGACTGTCTAAATGTAAATCCGCACAATGAATAAAAGAAATATCCCTTGTCATTTTCTTCACCTTCTTTCTTTCTCTATTGTAGCAGAGCATAAATTAGAATGCACGTTCGATTATTCGTTTCGTTGGAATTTTATGTTAAAATAGTGATGTGGAGGTAAGGGGTGAAGTGATCGAATTTTTTATTTATTATGACCTATAAAAAACGGTTAAAGGAGACGAAATCTTGATAAATAGGTTAAAAATTTTAATATTTAATCAATTACACTTTTTAAAATCTAATGATACACCACTTTGTCAAGAGTTAATTAAACAGTTCGATACGATTCATAAGCAATATATTGCAGAAGGTGATGGTTCATTAATTGAATATGATGTGGATTTTCCAAAACACTTATTTTTACAGTATTTAATCAATCATAAAGAAGTATTAGTTCATGGGTCTAACAACCCTGATATTGAGATATTTGAACCTAGAAACCAGACATTAGCCAATAACAAACCAGTAAAAGCAGTTTTTGCAGCATCTGATACTATTTGGTCTTTTTATTTTGCTATTATTAATAAATCAGGATATCAAGGGTCATTGAAAAATTTATGTTTTTCGATTCCGACTAAAAAGGAAGTGAAGCGATTTTATTATTTTTCCGTAAATCAGGATTTCCAAGGTGAGTATTGGCGTAATGGTACGATGTATATCCTGCCAAAGGATTCTTTTATACAAGGCGGTTCAAAAGAAGAATGGATTTGCCCCGAAAAGGTGAAACCATTGGCGAAGATCAACGTAACACCTGAAGATTTTCCTTTTTTGAATCAGGTTCGAAAACATGATGAAAATACACCTCATAATAAAGTAGTTTTGACGGCGCTGTTATGGAATAAATAATTGAAGGATGATAAGATGACTATTCAACTAATCAAGCCTACAAAAGTGTTAGAAAAAGAATATCAGGCGTTCTATCTGGAATGGAAAAGAAGTGGAGAAAAACTAATGCCTTGGATAATCAAAAAGTTCCCTGATGATATCGACCGTTTTCTACAATTTATTGATGATAATGAAAAAGGAGTAAATCTCCCAGATGGATGGGTTCCTGATTCTACTTTTTGGTTGGTAAAGGACAGATTGATTATCGGTGTCGTAAATATTAGACATCAATTAACCGAAATGCTCCTTTCTATCGGTGGTCATATCGGTTATGGTATACGTCCAAGTGAGAGAAGAAAAGGTTACGGCACCAAAATTCTTGAGCTGGCACTACTGGAAGCAAATAAATTGGATATTAATAAAGCGCTTGTTACTTGCGATTCTGACAATATTGGTTCGCAAAAAGCTATTTTACACAATAAAGGAATAGAAGATCAGGAATTTGTAGAGGATGACGGTACTGTTGTGAAAAGATTTTGGATTGAATTATAGTGGGAATATCTAATGAACGTTACAACATAAAATTTGATGAATAAAGAAGCAAGGAACCCATCTTTTTTCAGATATGAGCCCTTGCTTCTATTATCCGTTTACCCTCAAGGGTTTACTTCAGTATTTTCTTCAGTGGCTTCTTTAAATTCTGCTTTCACAACTTTTGATGGATTCGTTGGGGATCCAAAAATATAACTGACGATAATGATTGCAACTGCACCGAAAATAAAGCCTGGTACAATTTCATATAATTCATATATTCCGCCTTCAAGCTGCGACCAAATGATTACCGTTAAAGCCCCTACCACAATTCCAGCAATTGCTCCTTTTCTAGTTGTTCTCTTCCAAAACAAGCTCAAAATGATGACTGGACCAAATGCTGCTCCAAATCCTGCCCATGCATATCCGACTAAATCCAGCACTTTGCTTTCTGGGTTTTGAGCAATTAGAACCGCAATAATCGCGATGATAATCACTGCAATCCGTCCAACCCATACCAATTCTTTTTGACCTGCATTTTTTCGAAGAATTCCTTTGTAAAAATCCTCTGCAACTGCACTAGAGGATACAAGCAATTGAGAATCAATCGTACTCATAATAGCTGATAAAATCGCGGCTAATAAAATACCTGCAATCCACGGATTAAAAAGTTCTTGTGTAAAAGCTATAAATACTGTTTCCGGGTTGTCTAAAGGCGTACCTGCAAAATAGGCAATACCTGCAAAACCTGTAAAAATAGAACCATATAAAGCGAATACCATCCAAGACATTCCCACAAACCTAGCCTTTGGAATTTCTTTTGTAGATTTGATAGCCATAAATCGAGTAATAATATGGGGTTGTCCAAAGTAACCTAATCCCCATGCTAATAATGAAATAATACCTATGGCTGTTGTATCTGTAAACGCGTTTAGATAAGCTGGATCTATGTTTCCAACCTTAGTAACGGCTTCATTCCATCCACCCAAAGCATTGATGGCAACAATCGGTACAATAATTAACGCTAAGAACATTAAGATTCCTTGGAAAAAATCCGTCCAACTTACTGCTAAAAATCCTCCTAAAAATGTATACGATATAATGACGATTGCACCAATCCATAACGCAGTTTGATAGTCTATACCAAAGGATTGTTCAAATAAAATCGCTCCTCCTACAAGACCTGCTGATGTATAAAATGTAAAGAAGATCAAAATAACAAAAGCAGATACAACGCGTAGAATCCGCGATGAGTCACGAAATCGATTTTCTAAGAAGTCTGGAATAGTAATCGAATCCTGAGCAACTTCTGTGTAGGTTCTTAACCGTTTAGCAACAAATTGCCAATTTAAATATGCCCCTACTGCTAAACCGATAGCAATCCAAATTTGATTCATTCCTCCAGCATACATAGCACCTGGCAACCCAAGCAAAAGCCAGCTACTCATATCAGATGCTCCAGCACTTAAAGCTGCTACACTTCCACCTAAATTTCGGCCACCTAAAACATAATCAGAGAGGTTATTGGTTAATCGAAAAGCAATAATTCCGATAACTAACATCGCGACTAAGTAGATAATAAACGTAACTATAGTAACAAAATCCATCATTCACTCTCTCTTTCTGTAAATAAGGTGATTAACGATAGGAGAACAACTGATAACATTGGAATTAATAACCACCCCCATGTTGCTGCATTAATAGTTTCCTGTTCCATCAAAATCACCACCTATTCTGTTATGTACATATAGTGTTTGCATCAACTTGCTTTGTATTCTTAATATTGTATTTTTTGATAGCAAACCCTTAAGATTATAGAAGAAATATGATTTTTCGTCAACCAACGGAGAAACTAGGTCGTGAATATTTTTATTCTTAGTCCGGTGTGCTATGATGGTAAAAATAGTAAAGGAGGTTTCGTGCTTGATTAACGATTTTGTAAGAAAATCTTTTTATTTGAGGCAGTTGGAAGCGCTATTCGATCACCTCTCACCTCGCGACATGACAGAAAATTTGGAAAAAGCTTATGGTCGAGAATTATCAGGTTATACCGGTGAAAAGAAATTACCGTATTATTTACATATGGTACAAAAGGAAAAAATGCTGTTGTACGGCGTCCGATTACCTTGGCAAAAACACTTTTTCCAAATAGACAATCTATCCATTTTTCAAAAAAAGATCGTCATTTGTGAAGTCAAAAACCTGAAGGGTAGATTATCCATTAATGAAGCTAACCAATTAGTGCAGGAACATGATGATGGAAAAATCGAGATTTATGATAATCCACTTTTACAGGCTAAATTCCAACAAGAAAAACTGGAGGCACTACTTCATTTACACGGCTTCTCCTTTCCCCCAATTCATCCGATTGTTGTATTTACTCACTCTAGTGCAAATCTTAACTTTCATCACCCTGATATGATACCCGTTCAGCAATTGCCTGTCAGAATTAAAATCCTCCTCCAAGAACAAACAATTAATCAAGATTTTAACTATACTGAGCGCAGACACCTCATTAATTTCATTTCATCCCATCACCAAGAACGAAAAGTAAATGTACTGGACCAATTTAAAATAGAGCTTCGAAAAACAATACGAGGTGTGTTTTGTCCATCATGTCAAAATGTTAAAGCACATAGAGTTTATGGAACATGGCAATGTCCTAAGTGTGGTCGTAAAGATAAAATGATGCATGTCCAAACGCTTAGAAATTGGGTATTAATCTTCGGTCCAGTTATAACTAATAAACAGGCTCGATGGTTTTTAGATGGCATATCAATAGACCTGACGAAAAGATTATTAAAACAATTAAACTGTCCATCAGTCGGAAGCTATCGAGATCGAAAATATGATCTATCTAAACTATTGGATTAAAGGCCCTTTGTATTTACTGGCAACTTTGGTTAGTTTACTGGCAACTACCGAGACTTCTCTGGCAACTTTGGTTGGTTTACTGGCAACTACCTTCTATCTATAGAAAAAAAGCTATTTCGCTCCATGCGAAATAGCTTCCCCTTTGCTTATTCTTTTTTCGACAATTGTAATGCTTTTTTGAAGTCTTTTAATGAGGTGGATGTACCGTACATGAGCACGCCGCCTCGATAAATCTTCGCTCCAATAATTGCAAATACAACAATCGTAGCGATTAGAAGCAGAATACTTAATCCCACTTCCCAGAATGGAATATCCAGTAATCCCACACGTAAGAACATTACCATTGGAGAGAAGAATGGAATGTATGATGAAATTACGACAAAGGTTGACTCCGGCATACCTAAACCGACCATTGAGATCATAAATGCAGCAATAATTAAAAATGTGACAGGTGTCATCAACTGCTGTACATCTTCTGTTCTACTTACTAATGATCCCAACATGGCTGATAAGGTTGCATATAAGAAATACCCTAATAGGAAAAAGATGACCGCATATGCAAAGGTGGAAAAACTGATATCAGACAGTCCGAAGAAATCAAAGACCCCACCAACTAATTCATCTTGTTTCTGTGTAATAACGAAGTAACCTGTTCCTAACAGGAGAACCATTTGGGTTAATCCTACCAAACCTATTCCAAAGATCTTCGCAAACATTTGACTGACTGGCGAGGAACTTGAAATTAAAATTTCCATTACTCTAGAAGTTTTTTCATTGGCAATATCCATCGCAATCATGTTTCCATACATAATTACCGCCATATATAGTAGAAATAAAATCACATAAACGAGGCCACGTGCTCCATTTAATTCTTCTTCTGTTTTTACCTCACTTACCTCTCGATCACCTGTTGCAATTAATTCATTTTCAAAAGAAACTGGTTCATAGATCGAGGCAATCACAGCAGGATCGATACCTGATTGATTAGTTGCAATCTCCACTTTTACTTGTTGTAGTTGGCTTTCCAATAAATTCTGTGCAGTTTCATTTGTATAATCTCTACTATAATAAGTAGCTTCAGGTAATCCTTCTTCAGATTCCCTAATATCTAATACGGCAATATATTCTTCATTCCCAACTGCATCCTGTGCTTCCTCTAAGGTCCCATCAAAATGTTCCAATTCAAAATCTGCTTCCAGCCTTGATTCCAATTGTGAATAAATTTCTTCTTGTTCTGTTACAACCGCAAGCTGATCTGCTTCACCTGAGTCAAATATATCTATAATCGATTGAATATTAGACATTAAAACAATTAACGCTAGAATGATAGCAGTGGTGATTATAAACGATTTTGATTTTACTTTTGATAAATAGGTATGAGAGAATACGGTCCAAAATTTACTCATAAGATTCACCAGCTTTCTCAATAAAGATATCATTAAGGCTTGGTTCATCCAATTCAAATCTCCGGATAAAGCCTTTTCCTGATATTTCTTCTAATACCCTTTGGGAGACATCTTCATTTTCGATTTGACAAAGGACACCATCACCAAAATATTTCACTTTAACAATCCCAGGAATGTTTTCTAAAAATGATAAATCGAAATCTGCTTGTATCGATAAATTCTTCTTACCGAATGAACGTTTAATTTCCCTAAGATCACCATGTAAAATGGGTTTTCCATGCTGCATCATGCATAAATACTGACATAATTCTTCAACATGCTCCATACGGTGTGAGGAAAAAACAATCGATGTGCCTGAGTTTTTTAATTCGACTACTGATTTTTTTAACAATTCCACATTAACGGGATCCAATCCTGAAAAAGGTTCATCCAAAATTAACAGTTTTGGTTTATGTATGACAGCAGAAATAAATTGGATTTTTTGCTGATTCCCTTTTGATAATTCTTCAATCTTTTTATCCATGTATTGAGGAACTTTTAAATAATCTAGCCAGTTTGACAACTCATCCACTATTTCTTTCTTTTGCATCCCACGTAGCTTTCCTAAATAAATTAATTGGTCACGAACTTTTAATTTTGGATATAATCCTCTTTCTTCTGGTAAATAGCCAATTTCATCACTTTTACTGTAATCAATTTTTTCTCCATTCCAAGTAATAGATCCTGATGATTGATCTAATAAATTGAGGATCATCCGAAATGTTGTTGTTTTACCTGCACCATTTGCACCTAGAAATCCAAATATATTCTTTTCGGGAATCTCTAACGATAAACCATCAACAGCTGTAAACGAGCCAAATCTTTTCGTAACATTATCTAATTTTAACGTCACATTCTTCACTCCTCTCCATTATAATTACGGTTCCTACACATAAAAAGTTTCATATAAAAATGAGCTACAGCAAAAAAACTGTAACTCATGATGTCTAAAATTATTATTGTTGTTGTGCACCATATAATTCTTCTAATGGTTTTGTAATGATACGACTAATATCATTAATCAAAACGTTAACACGTTGTTCTTGTTCCATTAATTTAGAAATTTCTTCATGTTGTTGTACAACCTCGACAACTTGTTTCGCTTTTTCTACTTCCTCTTCCGAAATTTCCTCACCTTGCATTTGTTTTTGTTGCAATTCTAACTGCGTGTTACGGAAATTATCGAACATTTCCTTAGAATTCGGATCAGCCATTACTTTATCGTAAGCAGCTTTTAAATCCACAAATTCTTCGCTTTCCTGTATTGCTTTTTCAAGCTCATTTGCACTGTCATAAACCTTTGACATAAAATTAAATCCTCCTAAATAGTTACGTTCATTCATAAGTTGCTAATATATCATGTATATGTTCTTACATGTACTTTACCACTATAACAAAGATTCAAACGACGATAAAGAGAATCGCCTGAATTAACCCAATAACTCCACCTAATAAAGCACCTAAATAGGTGATCAACTTAAATTCCTTTCGAGAAATGGATAAAATGATATCTTCTATCCGGGAGGTTGGGAATGATGCTACCTGTTTTTCCACCATTTTCTCCACCTCTAATTGCTGTAGCATATTTGGTACACTATCTAACAATTTAGCAAATAGCTGTTCCACTAAAAACGGAAGCACCTTTTCTTTGATTTGGTTGGTAAAAGGAGTAACCATCTCTTGAATCGGTTTGTTTAGCCATTCTTCCACTGGCATATTTTCTTCAATTAAATGAAGCAACAGCTGTTGTGTTTCTTTTTTTTCAAACAATGGTTCAATAAACTGTACTTCCTGTTGCAGAAGGTTTGTCCACTCTTTTTTGACAGCTTGATGAATCCAGCTATTACCGTCTTCTGAACGTAAATAATCAATGACTAATCGTTGGACTTTCAGTGCTAATTCATCGCTGCTGAACATCGATAACACCATATTCCCCAAAAAGCCTTTAGACTCAGCATATTGTTTAATCACAACTTCTATCTTTTGACGAGTTTCTTCATTATTTACTAAATCGATCCCTTTGTTTTGTAAAAAGATGGACACTTTTTCTAACTCTGTCTCTGTTACCGTCTGACCGAGCCAATGATTGATCGGTTTTTGTTGATTCTTTTGCAGAAAGTTTCGAAGTTGTTCCATGATCTTATCTGCAATCATTCTTTTAAAATGATCCGGTTTAAGGTCCAATTGAAACGTTTTTGATAGTTGACTGATGGTGGTTGATTGTGCCAAAAAAGTCTCCCACTCTTTATTAACCTTTTGTTGTACTTGTTGCTTTAACCCTTGATCTTGCAATTTTAATTGAATACTTTCTATCGTTAATAAGTGATTGACAACCAACTGACCGAGTTGTATGGCTAATTGATCACGCCTTTTCGGAATAACTCCTGGCGTAAATGGGACTTTCCATTTGCCGATATATTTTGCCTCATAAGGTCGAAACAGCATCTTAATGGCTATCGAATTCGTTAATCCACCAATAAAACTGCCAAACACCACCAAGATCAGTATTTTAATAAAGATTTCCACCCTTTCTTTCCACCTTTCCGCTTTGCAAAAGTATAGTACACATTTTGGCTGCATATAATGAATTAGCCTAGACGAAGAAAGCAGGTGTCAACATGCGACAGACATTCAAAATAACAGCCTACCCTAATGGCAAAAACAGAATGATTATACCTATCAAGGCTTACTATCATTTACAACATATATCTGTTATTCAGCATGGCTTACAAAGCCTTTCCTGTGACATCTTAAGCCATCACAAAAATACTGACACTATTTATCTTTCTTCTTCGATTATGAATCAACTTCATTTAATAAATCATGCACAAATTATTTTGGATACTGCAGCACACACTTGCCAGATTAGTTATCCCTTTGGTGTTTTTACCCATCGTTCACCACATCAAACATCCTATGAACGACTATATCAAGAAATGGCTAACATCGGTCAACAAAGAGGATTTGAAACGATTTTTTTCTCCCATCGTCACGTCTATCCTCAAAGAAATAGTTTAACAGGAATTGTTTGGCAAGAACAACAATGGAAAACGATTGAAACAGATATACCTTTTATAATCTACAACCGAATACCTAATCGCAAAATCGAGTCACACAAAAGCATCCAAAAAACAAAACAATTTTTAACCACAAATTCTATTATATTTAATCCTGATTTTTTTAACAAATGGCAAGTATACGATGATTTAATGAATCATGAGAGAGTTAATTATCTTCTACCTGATACCACTTTTCACCCTTCCATACAAACAATTCAACATAAACTCTCTCAACACCCGATTAACCTTATATCACTAAAAGGTGATGACACGAATCATTTCTATTTAGAACAAGTGGATGACCTTATGTTTGTCACATACAATCATAAAAACCGGCAATATTATAAAAATCTCGAACAGTTTAAGCAGACTTACTTTCCTAATGGCTTCCGACAATATGTGTTGCAGGATGCGATAGATTTAATCCAGTACCAAGGAGAACCTTTTTATTTAAGAGTGCATACGAACAAAACAAAGCGTTGGCATGTGTCCTTTTTGTACGGGAGAGAGTATACGGGAAATAAAATATTTGATACGGATGAAATTTTTGCACGAAATAAACGAAGAAATATCATAAAAAAAGTACAGGAATTAGCTTTAGTATTAAGCAAGGAGATAGAAAATATGTCAACTGGCACCATTGGTGAGATAGGTTTTGATATCGGTATTGATCGAGAGCAAAGACTCTGGTTATTAGAAGTCCATGCAAAGCCAAGTTGGCAAGTGTTTTATCATCCCTCTTATTCAGCTCAAACACAAGCATATTTTACTTCTTTATTTGAATTCTCGTTAGCCTCGATTATCCATTCTGAATGATTTTCATCTTTTAGTTGAAGCTATGATTGAGGAGGGATAATCATGGCGAAACCTTCGTCAAAAAAGGAGACAGACTCCCGCGAAAAATATGAAGTCGATGTTGATCGTATGATTAATGAAGGTATGGCTGGCGGTACGACTTATTCTATACATGGCCGGATGCAAATAGAACAAGTAAGAAAATTGCCAAAAGAAAAAGAACCTTTTCCTGCCGAAACTGATGATGACTAAATGATCACACACACTCTTTAAAAAGTGTGTGTATTTTTATAGAGATAAAGTTCATAACACTCATTCTTTGTTATAATAGATGTAAATGATTTTCAATGAAAGAGGCTTAAACATGTTAGAACAACTTCGACAAATGTTTCCAAATTTAATTTCGAATAGCAACGAGACAAAAATGGACAAGATTACGTATAAATGGTACGTCACAAAAGAAAATGACATTATCGGTGTACCAAAGGATGAATTAACGGAAAGAGAAACTAAAATTTTAGAAATATTACTTACGCCGTATAAAGCTAGCCAACCACCTACTACCGAACGCGAGAAATTATGGATGGATATTTTATTTCAACAGGAAATCCCTAAAAAAATGATAGAAGACAATTTGTCTGCTTTTCATTTTGTTTATTTTTCCTTGTCTGATGAGTCGATCGATCCTGAATCATTTCGGGAAGCGATTCATGGTTTGTTCCCGCAAAAAACATCGATCCTTTGGGAAAACAACCATGAGGGAGTGATCATTCAAGAAGAAGCACAAACAATGGAGGACTTTGTATCCTACTCAGAAATCATCGAAGTACTGACAACTGATTTTTATATGAATATAAAGCTTTTTGTCGGACCAACATTACACCATATTCAACAAGCACCTGGTTTCTACAGATGGATCAAAAAATGTTATCACTTAACTAGACGGCAAAACTATGATGCTTTGCATTATATTGAAGCGATTCCTTACCTATTTTTACATGACATCAGTGACAAAGAACAACAATTAATTACTAATTCAATCCTTAACGATGTAAAAAATGATGAAGAATTATTAAAAACGGTTCAGGTCTTTCTGGAATCAAATTCGAATACCACCTTAGCTGCCAAAAAAATGTACATGCACCGTAACAGTTTACAATATCGTGTGGACAAATTCATTGAAAAAACAGGCATTGATGTGAAACAATTTGATGGCGCTATCGCTGTTTATTTATGCCTTTTGATGCGTACAAAGTGGTGAAATAGGATGGTTGTTTCTTTTTATGGACTAGCTTTTGTAACCGTGCACAAATGGGATGAGTTTTTTTGTGCACGCTTTCTATTTACGTGTGAGCGTTTTATTAGTAAACTAATAGACATAGATGAAACGCTTTCAACATATTAGGAGGGAATACAATGGCAGAATTAACATTAAGCAACATTGACAAAGTTTATACTAAAGGTGATGAGAAAGCAGTTGACAACTTCAACCTTGAAATTAAAGACAAAGAATTTATCGTATTCGTAGGTCCATCCGGTTGTGGTAAATCAACGACACTTCGTATGATTGCAGGTCTTGAAGAAATTTCTAGTGGAGAGTTCTACATCGATGACAAATTGATGAATGAAGTTGCTCCTAAAGACCGTGATATTGCGATGGTATTCCAAAACTATGCATTATATCCACACATGAATGTATATGACAATATGGCATTCGGTCTAAAACTTCGTAAATTCAAAAAAGACGAAATCCAGCGTCGTGTAAACGAAGCAGCTCGTATTCTTGGACTGGAAGCTTACTTAGATCGTAAACCAAAAGCACTTTCCGGTGGTCAGCGTCAACGTGTTGCATTAGGTCGTGCAATCGTACGTGATGCTAAAGTGTTCTTGATGGATGAGCCTTTATCCAACTTGGATGCGAAACTTCGTGTGCAAATGCGTGCGGAAATCCAAAAACTACACCACCGTTTACAAACAACTACTATTTACGTTACACACGATCAAACAGAAGCGATGACAATGGCAACTCGTCTTGTTGTATTAAAAGATGGTCTTATCCAACAAGTTGGTGCTCCTAAAGAAGTGTATGACAGACCAAATAACATCTTCGTTGGTGGTTTTATCGGTTCACCAGCAATGAACTTCTTTAATGGTACATTAGAAGAAGGTACAATTACACTTGGTGATACAAAAGTTGAAGTACCAGAAGGAAAAATGAAAATTCTTCGTGAGCAAGGTTATATCGGTAAAGAAGTAGTACTGGGTGTACGTCCGGAAGATATCCATGATGAGCCTGTCTTCTTAGATGCCAACCCAGGCAAGAAAATTTTGGCGACAATCGAAGTATCTGAGCTAATGGGTTCTGAGTCTTACCTATACTCTGAACTTAATGGTCAAGAATTTGTTGCACGTGTTGATTCTCGTACAGACATCCACGGTGGCGAAAAAATCGACCTTGCATTTGATATGCACAAATGCCACTTCTTCGATACAGATAACGAAACACGCATTCAATAATATAGTTTGTAAAAACCCGTTTCGATAATCATTTCGAAACGGGTTTTTGTTTATTCTTGAAGTAATTTTTTATTCATTCGACAATACGGACATTATTAAGACAACTCTTGTTCTCTAATCATAAACTCTTTCGTATAATTACAAGCTGAACAAACGCCAACATGTACACATTGATGTGAAGCACTGGAATTAGGTATACCATCAATCAGTTGCGCATCATTAATTTCAATATACGGCGCATAGTCATCATAGTAATCAACAACCTTTCCTCCATCTAACATATGTGCATCACATTCAGGACATCTATGCTCCATTTTCTCTAAGCCATTACATAGATAACAAATATACATCCATATCCTCCGCAATCGCATATCGCCCAAGTCTTTTTGGCGAAATCTTAGTTTTGCTTATATTTTACACTTACCAATTCGTTTATTCATTGTTTTATAACGGAGCTAATCTGATGGAAGTCTCACTTTATATTTTCCTAATGTGTAAAAAGGAGACACTTAAAAAAGCGTCTCCTTTTTATCATTTATTCAATTATTGTTGTTGGTTTCCACCAAATTGTTGTTCAGCCATTGTTACTAAACGTTTTGTGATTTCTCCACCAACAGAACCGTTAGCACGAGAAGTAGAATCTGCACCTAAGTTTACACCAAATTCTTGTGCAATCTCATATTTCATTTGACCTAGTGCTTGATCTACTCCAGGAACAACTAATTGATTTGAATTGTTAGTCGCCATCTTTGATCACCTCCTGTACACCATATTGTGAACAAAACGGCGATCAATATGCTTTTATTTTATTAGCAATTTCTAACAACAATTCCAGTCAGATTATTTTGGATAGGTCATTTCTTCCGGTTTAATCCATTCATCAAATTGTTCTGCTGTTAATAATCCTGATTTGACTGCCGCTTCTTTTAATGTGGTATTATCAGCAAAGGCTTGCTTGGCAATTTTCGCTGCATTTTCATATCCGATATGCGGATTAAGTGCTGTAACTAACATGAGCGAATCGTTTAAGTTTTTCTCAATTTGTTCATAATTTGGCTCTATGCCTACAGCACAACGATCATTAAACGTTAACATACTATCTGCTAAAATTTGTGCGGATTGTATGAAGTTATACGCAATAACTGGTTTAAAAACATTTAATTCAAAATTACCTTGACTTGCTGCGATACCAATCGTTGCATCATTCCCCATCACTTGTGTTGCAACCATCGTAATTGCTTCACTTTGCGTAGGATTGACTTTACCTGGCATAATAGAGCTTCCCGGTTCATTAGCTGGAATCGTAATCTCACCGATACCGCAACGAGGACCACTTGCTAACCAGCGTACATCGTTACCGATTTTCATTAAATCTGCTGCTAATCCTTTTAATGCTCCATGTGCATATACTAATTCATCATGACTTGTAAGTGCATGGAACTTATTCGCTGCAGAAACAAAATTCTTTTCAGTATAATCACTGATTTTCGAAGTTACACGCTCTGAAAATTCCGGATGTGCATTCAATCCTGTACCAACAGCAGTACCACCAATAGCCAATTCTTTCACATATGGAATACTGTCTTTAATCATGGATTCCGTTTTTTCTAGCATGCGGTGCCAACCACTAATTTCTTGTCCTAATGTTAATGGCGTAGCGTCTTGCAAATGAGTACGGCCGATTTTTACCACATCGTCAAACGCTTCCATCTTTTCTTTTATGGTCGCTTTTAATGTTGCTAATGCCGGTAAAACAACATCCTCTAATTTACGGACTGCGGCAATATGTAAGGCAGTTGGATATGTGTCATTGGAACTTTGCGATTTATTAACATCATCATTGGGATGTAAGGTCACATCACTATTTTGATTCTTTAACCACTGATTTCCTACATAAGCAATCACTTCATTGACGTTCATATTAGATTGTGTGCCACTACCAGTTTGCCATACTACTAACGGGAAGTGCTCATATAATTCCCCAGCTAAAATACGGTCTGCAGCATGCTTAATCGCATCCGCTTTCACTTGTTCCATTAAACCTAATTCACTATTTACAATAGCAGCACTTCTTTTTAAAATAGCAAAACCTTCAATAATTTCTTTTGGCATGGTTTCAATACCGATTGGAAAGTTTTCTTTGCTTCGCTGTGTTTGTGCTCCCCAGTACTTATCACTTGCAACCTTGATTTCACCGATAGTATCACGTTCAATACGATAATCCATTATACTATTTTCCCCCTTATGTAATCTTCTTCTATATTGTATCAAAAAACAAAAAAAAAATAGAGACAAAAGCTATTTTGTCTCTACATATGGTATACCAGTACGGTAAAGCCCCCTTGTTTCCATTCCTCCTAGCCCTCTTTCACCAGTAAGTGTGTTTTTTAGCACATCATAAACATTCACTTTATCCATAAAAGGTGTGTAGGCTACTTTCGCTACAACATAGACGGGATCTAACGCATGAATATTGACGCGATCTGGTGAGCTTGCAAAATTAGCCCCTGCGCGAATAAGTGATTCAAAGTGTGATTGACATGCACCTGCAAAAATAGTCAATTGATCCAGATTAGGAGACCATGCTCTAGCCTGACGTACAGCTTCCACAAAAAAACGTGTATTACGATAGGCAGACAAGTTTTTTTTATCGCCCTTTGATTCTGAATAAGCATCGTGACCCGTAATAACAATAATCTCAGGCTGCACTTTTCTAACTAGTTCTTCCATTTCAAAAGGTAATTCTTTTTCTTGCACATACACACCATGAACTTGTAATCCTAGTCGCTGATATAATTCAATGCATTTTTTTAAATACAATCGATCACCATCAATGTGTAATACTTTTACTGGTAATTGAAATCGTTGAATATTACGTGGTTCTATTTTTTTATGTTCATAATCTTTTTTTTCTTTCATTAATTGATAATCTTGACGAAAAAGACGATATGAATATTCTTCTTTTTCTTGTATTTCATCTTGTCTTTTTCTGATATCATCCTCCGGTAAAATGCGAACATCATCGGTAGTAGCGTCTGCTTCAAGACGTAAATCTTCACCATGTAGTAATACTTTATCGCCATTTATATTTTTGATGCGAAAAACGATATCATGTTTGTAAGAATATCTTGTCACAAGCATTCCTGTCATCAGCTTCACCAAATCACCCCATAATGAGCTTGCTACTATAGGCTATGTAAAGCTAACGTTTTTAGTGAATAACTATAAATATGGATAACAACATCAAGGAAAGCCTCGTAAAATCCTCCCTTTCACCCAAAGCACAAGTGCAACATCACCTGCTTGCGTGAGTTCACCCTAGGAGTCTCGCATTTTTTTACAGCTTAGTACAGTTGTCTGACCAATTGAGAAAGAACTCTCCAGATATTGTGCATAATTTGATTTACTAAAAAACCAAGAAGCTTAAAACTTCTTGGTTTATGGGTAAAGACCGAAATATTCTTCTAGTGTGATTTGCGCTTGATAAATTTCTGTTGCTATTTCTTTTCCAACATAACGTAAATGCCATGGTTCGTAACTGTATCCAGTAATTTCTTCTTTTCCTTCTGGATAACGAATAATAAATCCATGTTCATGTGCATGATCCTCTAGCCATTGCCCTTCATTTGTTTCAATGAAGCTTTGTTCCAAGACTGCCACTAATGCTGCTGAGGCAACATCCATTGCTAACCCTGTCTGGTGCTCACTTGTTCCAGGTTTTGCAGAAAATTTATCTGCATGCTGCTGACCATTCGTAGCAACATTATTTTCATATATTTGTTTCTGGCGATCATAGGAGCGATAACCGGAAACAGCTACTAGTTCTAAACCATCTTCCTTAGCATCTGCAAAAAGTCCCTCCAATGCATCTGCTGCTACTTTTTGTAATAAACGCTTAGGGTCTCCTTCTGCTGCATGGTAAGGAACATTCGCCTCTTCTAAGTCATCAGGTTCAAAACCGTCTGGTAATTTCCGCTGTTTATTGACAACTAGTGAGACACTCTCCGAATCATCTATCACCGTCAGTGAATCATCTGTATTTTCATTAGTCTGTTCATTTTCTTGCTCTTTTTCTTGTTGCTTTTCTTCTTGCTCTTCTTCTTTTTCCTCTTCTTCTTCATTCTCTTGGACAAATGTTACTGGTTCTTCCTTATAATCTTGCTGAGCATTTCTTTTGTCTGATTGTTGTGCTAAATAATTCTCTTGCTGACATCCAATTAAGAAGACAGTCAACATGATAAAAATCGCTGCTTTTTTCATTTAAAAAAACCTTCCTTCATTACATCTAAACATTCTACACCCTAATTACTATAACATATTCTCACCTTGATACATATAGATGAAGAGAACTAAAAATAGGACTAAAGGGTAAGAAAAATAAGAAAAAAGCTCCAAACCCATTCTGATTCAAAATAGATACAAACGGCGTAACAGTGAAAATTAAGATTTGCTTTCTTCCGTTCTAATTATGGTTGAGTGCTAATTCGCCAGCTGCGGAAAAACACTCGCTTTCACCCAAGGGCACAAGCGCAACATCTACTCAAGCAAAGGTCGCTATCGCAGTGTTTTCTATGTCGGCGGGGAACACGCTTAGAGTAGGTTTTCTAATAAAGTTAGAATAAATCCCAAAAATGTATATTCCATGGATTTGATCCTTTCAATCATCAGTGAATCCTTACTAGCGTAGGCAGAATACGGAGACTCCTGTGGGAACAGCACGGTCTGAAGATCCACTTGGTAAAGTGATTTTCTTTACCAAGTTAGCTGAAGCCGTGCCCACGGAAAGCGCAGTATTCTGCCGGAGCGGTGAAACAATCTCTACAAAAAAGAAGAGAAGGAAGCAAGTCCTTTATAGAGTTATTTCGCAGTTTATGTTTTTTGAGAAATAGAAAACCCCGTCACTATATTGGACGAGGTATAAGCTTATGACTCCCATATATAACTGTTATATGTTTTGCTCAATGCATTAAATGCCTCTTTATTGTTGTCATCTATAGATTGATTAATTTCCTCTTCCAAGCGTGCCTTATTCCAAGTAAAACAAAGATCGTCCAATACAAGTTGTGACGCTAATCGAATTTCATACGGAATTTCTCTTTTGGCCTTAAGTACCGATTTTTGATTCATATTGAACACTTTCAGTTTATAACTCACCTTATGTTTTTTCATGAAGCACGCCTCCCTTTCTATACTCTATTTAAATACCATTTTATGTTGAAAAACATTTTTTGTTAATGGTATTATACATATTCCTTTAAATTGGATATCTTAAACGTAATATGATGTGTTTAAACAATTTTTTTAGTTATAAGGAAACACTATAAGTAGACGTAAAACACTTTCATTTGATAAGCTTATCTTACTACGAGAAACACCGGAGGACGCTTATGGATCAATATCGCAAATATAAAGAAGGAGAAAAAGGTGCATGGCTAAGTATCTTTACATATATTCTACTTGCTACTGTTAAATTAGCCATTGCAAGCATTGGTAATTCCTCCGCTTTACGAGCCGATGGTTTAAATAACGCCACTGATGTTGTTGCATCAATCGCTATTTTAGTCGGTTTAAAGATATCTAGAAAACCACCAGATGAAGACCACCATTACGGTCACTTCCGTGCAGAAATGATAGCTTCACTAATAGCTGCCTTTATTATGATGACAGTTGGTATCCAAGTGCTATTTGATACAGGACAATCTATTATTAAAGGCGATTTTTCGCAACCAGATATGTTGACAGCTTGGACAGCGTTAGGTGCTGCGATTATCATGTTTATCGTATATCTTTATAATTTACGTTTAGGGAAAAAAATCAATAGTACTGCACTACAAGCAGCCGCTCAAGATAATAAATCAGATGCATTGGTTAGTATCGGAGCATTTGTCGGAATTACAGGAGCTCAATTTCAATTATATTGGTTAGACCCTTTAGCCGGAGCCATTGTAGGTTTGATTATTTGTAAGACTGCTTGGGATATATTTAGAGAAGCTACACATACACTAACAGATGGATTTCACCCAAAGGAACTGGATCTAATTAAAGAAAGTATTGATACTCATCCAGATGTATTATACATTAAAGATGTCAAAGGACGGTTGCATGGAAATCAATCCTTGATCGAAGCAACTATTTACGTAGATCCTTTAATGACAGTGGAAGAAAGTCATGAAATTACTGATCGTATTGAAGAAAATTTAAAAGAAAAACACGACGTACCTCATGCCCATATCCATATTGAACCATTTGAAGGGGAACAATAATTTATATGGTTTTCTGAACAAATCATACCCTGCAGCGAAGAAATTTCCTCTTAAGTGAAGCTGCTTACCACAGTAGGTTGTCAGAAGGCACATTACAAAGAAGATGAAGAAAAATAACTCCTCGAGAAGTTTACATTGTCGTTTATGATTTTTCGAGTCTTGCAAAAAGGACTGTAGCCCAGGCTACAGTCCTTTCGCGAGTAATTTATCTAACAGTAGGTCGATTGTTACAAAACCGTAAGCTGTCTCCTGATAAGTTCCGTGACCAATCGTTGTTTGCTCTTGCTCAATTTTCTCTGCTCCAAAATGCAGATAAAACTGATGAGTTGGATTGTTTGTTAACACCCAAATTAATAATGATCGGTAGCCTAGTTCTTTCATTTCTTCTGCGAACGCTTTTAGTAAGCGCTTACCTAAACCCTTGCTTTGATGGGTTGGTAATAAATAAATCGCAAAAATTTCCCCGTCGTAACCAAACCGATCGGTTCTTTCTTTACCACCAGAAATAAACCCGACAATTTCACCCGCTTCTTCAATCACTGTCACCGGCTGTTGCTGTCGTGGCAACTTAAGTATTGTTTCCCAATATATTTGCCGATGTTCTACTGTTGTATTCGATAAATCGAGTTCGTTAATTAAATTCTGATAAGTTGCTTTCCAGCTATGTACATGAACTTCTGCAATAGCTTGTGCGTCTTCGATACGTGCTTTTCTAATATGATACATGGTTAACACCCTAACATTTAGATAGTTAAAAGAAACACTGTTAAAATTGCACTTAATACAACTAAAATAACATGGATTTGGAGCCAGGCCAGCAAAATTGCCACTACACCTGCTATCACCCCGATGTATGGTTTTTCTGGTACCACTGTCATAATTCCTGGAAAAACCAGCGCACCTAATGCTGCATACGGAATGGCTTGTAACCACTTATTCACCCAATCTGGAAATTGAATTAAATCAACGATAAAAGCGGGGATTATTCGGGGAATTACAGTGACAAGCGCCATTCCAATAATAATGACCCAAATCATAATTTTTCCTCCTCTAATACGAAAATACCGATAAATGCTCCAAAGACGGTACCTACGACAATTCCCCAGCCTTCTCCTATCCATGGGCTAACTAAATAATTAATAAGCATTGCAGCAATACTGATAACAGCGATCCTTTTATATTTTCGTATGGATGGAATCAACAATCCAATAAACATAGCATATAACGCTACACCCATGCTCTGACTTAAGTTTTGAGGAATAATATCACCTAATACTCCGCCAAGGAACGAGCCAAATACCCATGAAATGTAGGAAGAAAGCATAATCGTTCCGTAGAAAAAGTACCCATACGTCTGATCACCCTGTTTTTTATAAATCGATGAAACAGAAAAGGTTTCATCTGTTAAACCTAAGGATAAACCAAATTTCCATTTCATTGCATAATGCTTCACTTGATTAATAAAGGACAAGCTCATGACAAAATGACGGAAATTTAACACGAAAGTAGCAATAATAATCTCCAAGGCGCTGACTCCAATTCCGATCATTCCTGCGCCCATAAATTGTGCTGCACCAGCATAGACAAGCAGACTCATGCCAGTAAGCTCCAGCAATGTCATGCCGGCCTGCTTTGCTAAAACACCATAAGCAATCGCTATTGGCAAATAGCCTACAAAAATTGGTGAACCAGCAATGAACCCATCTCTTATCTGCATTTTTATCCATTGTTTCTCCTCTAGGCCCATTGCAACTGTTTCTCCTTTATCTTAGTCTTCAATATTGTCTTGATCTGTTAAGATAATCGGTCCTTCTTTAGAAATCACTAATGTATGCTCAAATTGGGCAGATCGCTTTCCGTCGACTGTACGTGCAGTCCAATTGTTATCATCCATTTTACTTTGCCACGCGCCTTCATTAATCATTGGCTCGATCGTTATGACCGTGCCTTCTTTAAGACGTGGACCTTTACCTGCTAAACCGAAATGAGGAATTTTTGGATCTTCATGAATCGTTGGACCAATACCATGCCCTGTAAACTCACGAACAACGGAAAAGCCTTCTGCTTCTGCATATTGTTGAATAGCATGACCAATGTCACCGATCCGATTTCCCGGCATTGCTTGTTCTATACCTTTATAAAGAGAAGTTTTTGTCACTTCTAATAATTTTTCAGTCTTTTCATCGGGTTGCCCGACAACATACGTCCATGCAGAATCTGCTAGTCCGCCATTAAGATTAACAACCATATCAACTGTGACGATATCACCATTCGTGAGCTTTTCATCACGTGGAAAGCCGTGACAGATTTCATCGTTTACAGAAGCACAAGTAGCATATGGATAGTCATTGTAACCTTTTTGTTCTGGTGTTGCTCCATTTTCTGCCAAAAAGGATTCAACAAATGCATCAATTTCTTTGGTTGTCATCCCAGGTTTAATTCGTTTCGCAATTTCTGTATGACAACGTGCCAGTAATTCACCAGCTTCCTGCATCATTTCTATTTCACGTTTGCTTTTTCTCGTAATCATCTAAATCTTCCTTTCTAAAGCCCTTACCTTTTTTCATCTCTATAAAGTTTATCATATTTTGCTGAAAAGGTGTGTAAGAAAATACTCTCTGTACAAAGTGGTTATTCATGTAACAAAAGAGTAGTATTTTTATTTTGAATAGTTAACATTTTTCAATCATGATATAGAAGAGTGATGGGATATATTAGCAGTATAAAGAACTGCAGAAACCTCGCAAAAAACGAGATTCCTGCAGTATTTTGTGAAGCACTTATTTAGAAAACATTTCAAAAATAATATGTAATACCCGTTTCATCAGTATGAAACGGGTTCATTTCTTGTCAAGCTATCTTTTGAGACAGCTTATATTCTTTTTTGATTAATAGCCGCCGAATCCCCAAGAAGCACCAATGATGATTAAGAGAATAAACAACACGACGATTAGCGCAAAACCTGAACCCTGACCATATTGTTGTGCACCCATCTATATCCCTCCTTAAAATACTTACAGTTATAAAGTATGTAAAGGGAATGGAAATGGTCAGTGTTATTCACTAAAATGGGTGTTCACCTATTCAAAAAACACTTGCATAATCATGCATAGATGAAGAACATTAGTATTTCAAACAAATCGAAATAATTACTTTTGCAGCTGATTTAAAATCAGAAAAGCCAACCTAGGTTAAACAAGGTTGGCTTTTTAATGCATGTCATTTAGTTTAAATCAACTTTAACTTTCGTTAACTCAACAGGAATATTGGAACTTAATGATCCCATATTAACTTTTATTACATAGTCTTTGAGGTTAAAATTACTAATTTCACTAATGTCAAACGTGCTTGTAAAAGTTAAGTTATCTTTGTTAATTACTTCAACTGAGTGTTTAATTGGCTTCTCATAAATATCCTTTTCTGATTCTTTAACCAAAGTGACATCATTGCGGGCAAAATCACTAAAAAACGAAAAGCGTCGATTCATGTTATTACCATTTATTTGAAAATCAAAAGTAATGCTCTTATCCTTAACAGTAATATCATCTATTTCAACAGCTAAATCTTGCCTTTCAGCATTAATCTCGACAGGAGTCTCATCTAATTTAACAAATTGATCAGGTTCACTTAATGCCACTTTAGGAAGCACCTCTATGTAACTAGTCTCTCCCTTTATTGACTTTGAAATAATACTTCTGCCTTTAACAATAATTCTATTGTTCTCTTTGGCAGTTTCTAGGTCGATGCCATCTGTGGAGATATTGATTTCTTTACCTTGATCATCATAAACCTCTAGTTGTACTTGATCATGTTTTCCTTCAATTGGAAAAGCGGCTGTATAATTAATAGCAGTTGAAGCCTTTCCTTCAATAATTGAATTGAAATGAACATTTACCTCTGCATCTTTTTCGTTAGTTCCTTTGTCAACATTTACTGTTTCATATGGCAATTGGTTTATCGGAACGTCGAACTGCCAACTCCCTTCCTTTCCACCTATTCTCTTAAATTCAAGTGAGAAAGAAGTTTCTGAAGGTAATTCTGTTTTGGGATAGTTTAATTGTATATGGCCTATATAGCCATTCTCCGATGGCTCCATATATACTAGTTCTTTACTATCTGCAATGCTACTCATACCACCAAATATTTCATAGAACCCTTGAACACTGCCATCTTCTTCTGTACTTACTTTTCCTTCAACAAAAAATGTAACTCCTACGACAACTCCATCATAATAAGCATTTGTAATAGATACATCTACACCTTTATAATTAGAGGATTGATTCAATTCTGTTATTAAATTTTGAGATTGTAAACTTCGACCCACAGCATCATTAAAAGCAGTATACACATTTCCAAGCAATGGTACTTCCGCCATTACGTGAGATAGAGAAGGAGAAATGAAACTGGAAGAAATAAATAAAGTTGCAGCCGCAACTGTAGACCATACAATTTTACTTGCAATTTTTTTATTTTTAGGTGCATTATGACTAGCACGTTCCTTTCCAGACTTTATTGCATCTAAAACACCATCTTTAGGTACTTCAATCTTCTCATATAATTCTCGAAGTGATTTTTTCTCCATTATGGTTCACTCCTCCTAACATTTTTTTTAGTCGACGTTTCCCTCTACTTAAATAAGTTTTCACTGTATTTTCAGGTATGTTCAACACTTTAGCTATTTCACTTATAGGGAGATCCTGAAAGTAAAAAAGAATAATGGCATTTTTGTGTTTTTCATCTAGCCTATTAATTGCTTCTAATAGGTCTAAGTACTCCTCTATGTTTTCCTTTTTATCCGCAGTAAGTTCAGTTATATTGTTCCAAGGTAATTCTTTCTTGCTCTTTTTTAATAAATCATACGAACAGTTTATAAGTATTTTTGTTAGCCAAGTTAAAAAGAATTTTTCATTTTTCAATTGACCTATTGATAAAAAAGCTTTAAAAGATGTTTCTTGAACAATATCCAAAGCATCTTCCCGATTCCGGACATATATGTAAGCAGTACGGTATAATTGATCGCCATGTATAACAAGAAGTTCCTCCAGACACTCCTTATTTCCCTTAATCGCCTTTTTAATAAGTTTGAGTTCTTTCATCAATTTGACCTCCTTTCTGCTTATTAGAGCGATTTTATTATTAAAAAGTTTCAATTTTTTTATAATAAAACAAAGATGCTGTCAACACAAAAAAGAGCGTCTCAAGACGGCTCTCTACTATAGCATTTTATATCATAAACTTTTATAATATAAAAACTCTTCTTTTATTAAACATTCAGTTAGCACAATATCTACTTGCATCATTTTAATTTTAGGACATAAAAAAGACGATCATTTGAGAATCGTCATGTTTAACTATTGCACCAGTTACTTTTAATGTAATAATATTATCGTTGTTAGTAGAACCAAGTATGAAAAAGACCTATAACTAAATATTTATCTTCTATAAAGTCATCATCATATATTTTCACTTCAACTCGTCGTGCAGTAATCTGTATTTTCCAAACAGCTATCAATGAGTCTTGCATATATAGTTTAGCCTGTTCAAAAAGGGGTTGCGATAGCAAAAAATCTTTTTCTTTATATTTAAAATGAATTCCTTTTTCACCAAAACCATCAAAATGCTTAATATCAACCATTGTTATTTCATGTCCTCTACCATTATTCTCAAAATAAGTAATATATACTTTTCTCTTCAATGTACCACCATTTTTTGAAAATAAGCGAATATGTTATCATTATCTTTAATTTGATATTTAAGAAAACCAGAGCTATTACCAATGTTATCTATAATTCTTTTAAGAAGCTTATCATAATACCCTTTTATTTCACCAATTTTATTAGCACCTGCTTTAACCCCCAATATCTTAGTCTTTGTTCCAAATGATATTGGATAATAATAGTGCATCATTATAAAGCCCCCCTGAAGTATTGCTGTTCTTATTCCATACATCCTTAAGCTTTTATAGGTTTCCATAGCTTTTCAAACATTCCTGGCTTATAGCACAATGTCTTCTTTTATCAATTCAACATAATATTCCAACACTTCATTTAAATTTTAAGTCATGAAAAAGGCGATCATTCGTTGAGATCCATATTTAGTTATTCACCATAATTATCTGTTATATCAAAAACTTGCTTTGCTGAATCTTTTTCTAAAGTATAAATAGTATTTGTGTTGCTAGTTTTCATTACGGAACCTGAACCAGCACTTATCCAAAGAAAATAGCTTTTTTTACCATATTCGAATTTGTAATCTGGGTCCGACACATCAACAACACCCGGCTCTCTATTCGCACTTTTAACTGCCTTGTCGAAAACTTTAATTTCTTCTTCATCAGTTATATCAAGCGCTGTATCTACTTTAATTTTTTCAAAACTTTCCATTTCGAATATTGTTACTTTATTCTGTAAAGAACAAGAAACTAGAAAAAAGGTAAAGATTACAAAAGTTGCACAACACCAAAATACTCGCAATAGGAACACGCCCCTTTATAACTATTTAACTATCCTGCTTCGTTTTAATTTTAACATAATATTCCATCAATTCTTCCGCAAAAAGAAAAGACCACCAAATTAATGATAGTCTTGTTCTCCTATTACCTCTTCTTTTTCAAAATAAAGGGAATTCTGTTTCTGTTTACTATAAAACATTTGAGTTCTTTTCTTCCAAATATCAATCCTAGGATGAAATTAACTCCGTTTTTCTTTTTTTCTTAGAATGCGTTTCCCCAATAAGGAAGAAGCGCTTTTTTGAAGTACTTTCCCTTATTGGGCATTAAAGCATAAATTGAATACTTAGTGACCTCTTCTCTCTTCTGAAGGCTCCTCATCTGGATCTGGTTCTTCTTCATCCATGTTATTCGGGGTATCGGCCTCATTTGGTTGCTTTCTATCGCGTGGATCCGTATCAATATCTGGACCTCTGTTATTGTTATCCCCATCATTAAATTGAGTGGGCTCATAATTTACATCTTCTGGTTGCTCATTCATATTATTGTCGTCACCAGTAGCACATGCTGTTAGAGCACCAATTGATATAGCCACAGATATTATTAGAGTGATTATTCTTTTCATAACTTAACCTCCATATAGCTTTTTTAGATTGCCACATTTGTATCTTGTTCATTTTTTGATATTTTACTCATTTTTAAGTACGTACTTAAATCGATTTGTATTTCAAAATTGGAAAGAAAAGATTGCCACGCATGTTCTAATTCATTTTCCACAACATATTAAAGGCTGAAAAGCTAATTTTCTTGGGAGGTGTTTTTATGAGAAATATTCAATGGTTATCTCTACTAGGATCAGTAGGAGTAGGTATTGCCGCTTATAATATGATGAACAATCAAGGTCAAGGAAATCAGATGCAAGAATTACTTTCTAATGTAACGAATATTGGAAATCAAAATCAATAGTAATAACCCATATTTATGGCGACCTACAAAATAGTTAGGTCGCCATGGAATAAGAAATTTAATGATAATTAATTTGATATCATTAAGAAATCAAAAGATAAATTCATAACAGCAAATGATTTAAAAAAGCAAAAATAGTGGGTGGGGACAAAATAAAAGTCCCCCCATTATAATTACAAGGCTTTGAATGCCATTTAGTTATTAAAATACATCTTTCACACTATAATATTCACCATTTTGAATGGATGATTCATCTAATAGACGCTCCACTAATACTTTTGCGACTACATCTGTATCACGAAGTTTATCTTCCGTTTTATAATTTTTGAATTGATCGACATCTACAAATTGACTAGGATCTGCTGAGCGGATTTCACCCTGCATATCGGTATCCATAATACTTGGATCAAATAAAATTATTTTATTACCAGTCTCAAGTTTTTCTTGTTCCACTGCTACTGTATCCGTATATCGATCAAGACCAGCTTTTGTACTTCCATACGCATTCCAGCCATATACTGATCGATTGGCTGCACCAGATGTTATATTAGCGATCACTAGTGACAAATTTGAATCGCGCCAAGCATCTAACCATAAATTGCTCACCACCATTGGGGCTAATAAATTTACGTGGACATGAGCGGTTAACTTTGCTATGTCTTGTTTCCCTACTTGTTCAATCGGGGTAACTAATGCTGCATTCTGAACTAATTGCAAAGATTCTAGTGGTTGCTCCTTCAAAAAAGAAATGATATTTTCAAATGTTTTTTCTGTTTGTTCCATATCGACTAAATCAACTTGGTAATGTTTGTAGCTACCTGGTAAATTAGCGTTTTCTAGTTCCTGATTTTTTCCTCTGGCAAGTCCGATCACGTTAACAGATGCTTCCATTAACAGTTTTGCTATGGATGCACCTAGTCCTTTCGACGTTCCTGTAACAACTGCATATTTCAAATGATCACCTCATTTTTTGGATTGATCTAATGCTTGTTTCATCGTAGAAATAATATCATCTGCATCTTCAATCCCAACAGAAATTCTTACTAAACCTTTTGTAATTCCTAATGCTTGTTGGGACGATTCTGGTAAGCTTCGATGAGAAGTAGCGATAGGATAAGATACTGTTGTTTCTACTCCTGCTAATGTCGCCACAATTTTGATCCAATCCAATGATTCAAAAAAGGTGGCAATATCGCCTTTATTGGTAATATCAATCGTCACAATCGCTCCATTGCCTTTTTCCGATACATTTGTCGGATAATAGACTTTATCTACTGCTGGATGTTCTGCTAGTGCATCTGCCAATCTGGCTGCATTATTAACATGACGTTCCATGCGAACACTTAATGTTTTAATACCTCTTACCGTTAACCATGCCTCAAACGGACTTAAATTAGAGCCTAAATTGACAGTTTTTGTTTTTGCTTTCGCAATCAATTCTTCCTCTCCTGCTAAAACACCCGCAGTAATGTCACTGTGACCACCTAAATATTTCGTTGCACTATGTACTACAAGGTTAACTCCTAAGCTATAAGGTTGTACCAAATAGGGAGTAGCAAATGTATTATCCACCATTGTCCTGATGTTATGCTTGTTTGCAATTTCGACTATATTTTTTAGATTCTCTACTCGTAACAGAGGATTCGTAATTGATTCTGTATAAACTAATACTGTATTTTCTCGAATGGCCGTTTCCAGATCGTTCTCAAAGGAAACAAAACTTACTTCTATCCCAAATGCAGTTAGTTCGTTTGCTAACAATTCATAGGTTCCACCATATAAATCTTCTGAAGCTACGATATGGTCTCCCGCTTGTGCTACCGAAAGAATCCCAACCATGATAGCTGAAAGTCCCGAAGAAGTCGCAATTCCTACAGGTGCCGCTTCTAAATTTGCTACAGCTTGACCTAGTTCATCTGTATTAGGGTTCCCAACTCTTGAATATAGATATTCTCGCTCACCATTGAAGAAATTCTCAATATCTTCTAAGTTGTCAAAGGTAAAAGCTGATGTTTGATGAATTGGTGTAACTTTTGTCGGTACACCTTCATTTCTTTTCATTGTTACGTGCACAGATTTCGTGTCAAATCCTTGTCCCATTGTTGCTCGCCCTCTCTATCTAAACATTCTGACTTCTATTCTAATAATACTACTTTAACGTAAAAATCAAGTTTTTCCAATAAGAAAAACTTGACCTATCTAATCTCACTTGATTCATAGTAGATACAAACTGCGCAACAGTGAAAATGTCTGTATTAAAGTTTCCATCCATTCTGATTAAAGATATGTACATGGATACGCTACGGCAGAACACTGCGCTTTCCATGGGCACGGCTTCAGCTAACTTGGTAAAGAAAAGCACTTTACCAAGTGGATCTTCAGCCCGTGCTGTACCCACAGGAGTCTCCGTATTCTGCCTCCGCTAATAACATGATTCTATCTTTTTAAAAGTGAAAATACTCGGAAGCTAATTCCCATGTATTACTTCTTTTTAAAACCAGAACACTACGCAAAGCGGAGGCAAGATACGTAGACTCCTACGGGAACAGCGCGAGCCGAAGACCCCGCAAGAAAACGTTCTTTGTTTTCTGAGGAGGCTAAGGCCGTGCCCGTGGAAAGCGAAGTATCTTGCCGTAGCGTATTGCAGCAATCATCAAAATGCAGAATGGAAGGAAGTAAGTTCTTTATAGAGTTACTGCGCAGTTTATGGTTTTTGTGTATCATTTTTTATATTTCTGAGAAAAAATTTAATTTCCGTTTAGTCTCTTAACCACGCCAAACAAATTGTACCATGTCCAGTGTGCACACCAGCTACTGGTACGAGGGTTTGAATGTTAACTTTTAGCTCCGCATGTAGTTTTTCGATTTCATCTTTCCATTTATGAGCTTGATCTTTAACACCTGCGTGTAATATACAAATTTCCTTTAAATGATATATATCCATTGCATCATCTAATAATTGAAACATTTTTCGTTTTGCTCTCTTTTTAATGCGCACCTTATCTTTCACAACAACCTTTCCATCGTCAAAGCCAAGTATTAAATGAATATTTAATAATGATGCAAAAATAGATTGTGCCGCACTTACTCTACCGCTTTTTCTTAGTTGTTCAAAACTTTGAGGCATTAAATACATCTGTGCAAGCTCCGGATAGGATCTTAGTTTTGCTACAATATCAGTCATGCTATATTCTTCCTTAACCATCTGCACACCATTTTGAATCATTTTTCCTAAAGCAAAATCACCAATTTTTGAATCAATCACTTCCACATCAAAATCGACCATTTCAGATGCGGAAATCGAACTTTGGTAAGTCCCTGTAAGCTGGCTTGAAGCGTGAATGGCAATGCCGCAATCGTACTCCTCTTTTAAACGCTCATATAACGTAATGAAGTCACCATAGGCAGGTTGACTCGTTTTCGCGCCATCACCGTGCTCTTTTAACATTTGATAAAACTCTTCTTTTGTTAAATCCACTTCTTCTTTATATGTTTTCCCGTTAATGATGACACTTAAAGGAAGGATAAAAATATCATGTTGTTCCGCATATTCTTTATCTAAGCCACATGAGCTGTCGGTAATCCATGCTATTTTCTTCAAGATACTCGCCCCTTTTCTCACACACCGTGTGCAATAGTTATAGCAACTATTTTACTTGATATAAGATGTCAAGTAAATCGACAAATTACGCAAAGCAGTAATAAATTATTATAAAGGTTAACAACTAATAGGTAACCAACGATAATAACCAGGTACATTCAATGATTTAATTCTCTACCAAAATATAAGAAAGGAAGTCCCCAGACCATTATTATTATTTGCCAAAAATCAGTTATTTCAAACTTTGGGGCAAACATAGCTCCTGATATCAGTTGAATAATGAAAGCAAGTGCTGTACCATATTTCAAGATATCACGAGAATATTTATGAATGCCCTTAAAGAAAGGAATAGATGTAATGATGGAAAAACCCCCAACTCATTTTAGATGTAGGTGGAGTTCTGGCGACTGACTTAGATCTATTTTGGGATGAACTCGTCAATCAGGCAGGTCTTCCTTATGATAAAATCCGAGCCATTTATAAAGTGAGACTATGATCAATGGGGGTTTTGACCCCACTGATCATTAGCGAAACTTATCAGGGTGTTAACGTCTGTTATCCCCCACTTAGCTCCCTTGTGTTACTTGAAGCTTGAAGTGGGGAGCTTACAGACGGTTAGCACCGTGATAAAACAGAAATTCGCGAACAACTTTGGCAAGGCGATATTTCAGAGTGTGATTTTTGGCTATGGCTCGATGATACTTTTCCTGGAATCAAATTAGAATATTTACAAGCAGTTATCCAGAAAAGCTTAGTTGAATTGGAAGGCATCCATCATGTAGAAAAATGGAGTACTATCAGTGACATACATATATTGAGTAACCATCGCTCAGAATGGCTCCAACCAGTTATGGATCGACTTCGACCTTTTTTAACTAGTATGACCATATCTGCCGAGGTTGGTGTAGCTAAGCCTGATCCGATTATCTATAAGATTTGCAATAAACAAACAGATCCCGATCGTCCCATTTTATTTGTTGATAATAAACTAGAAAACCTGATCCCTGCTATTGACCTGGGCTGGCAAACGATTCACGCTGATCCAGATCATGAATGGATTTCAAAAGTCGACCAATTCGTCCGTGGGTAAGGTCAACTCTATTGTTTTGGATCTTTCAATTTTTAAACAAAAAGGGCTGCACGAAAACCGCAAAGGTTCCAGCAGCCCTTTAAATTGTTTAATGCATGGATGCGTGTCCTGATGTTAATACCCAAATCGAACCGAAGATAATGATTAATGCTAGGATAAGACTGTTGACCATGTTTATCACATTAATGATACCTTCTTTTCCTTCTGTCACGTGCATAAACATAAACAGTTGAATAATCGCTTGAAATAGCGCTAATATTCCGATAACCCATATAATAATGTTGTTGGAGAAATCAGTGTTGAATGCTATAAAAACAGCTAGTAATGTTAGTACAATCGACAGAATATATCCGACTAAAAGATTCCATGGAAAACCATGAGACTTTGCACTCATTTACATCACCATTCCTTTCAGGTAGACGAATGTAAAGATAAAAATCCATACTACATCTAAAAAGTGCCAATATAGACTTGATATAAATAATTTACTGGATGTTTTTTCAGTAATTCCGCGACGATAAACCTGTACAAGTAATAAGCTAATCCAGATAATCCCGAAAGTTACGTGTGCACCGTGTGTTCCTAGCAATGTGAAAAAAGCAGCTGTAAAACCACTAGTTTGAATTGTTGCACCTTCATGAACATAATGGATAAACTCATTAATTTCCATGTACAAGAAGCCTGCTCCCAGTAACAAGGTCACGATCATCCAGATAAGTAATCCTTTTTTATCATGATTACGCATGGAATGAATTGCTAACCCACTCGTAAAACTACTTGTTAACAAAATAAAGGTCTCGATCAAGACATCTTTTAGAATAAAGATGTCTTGACCCGCTGGTCCATCAGCTGTGTTATGCTCTAATACAAAATAAGAAGCAAACAATGTGGAGAAAAGTACTATTTCCGCACCCAGAAAGACCCAAAAACCTAAAATATTCATCTGACTTTGCTCTGTATTATATTCTAACGGTGTAGTAGTATGGGATGTCATTCTAAATCACCTCTCCACTCTCTTTCTTCCTCTTCTAATTCATCCACCGGAATGTGATAACCATCGTCATAATCAAATGTGTTGGCAACTAAACCAATCACAATACCAACCGCTGCGATAATTGCTAGCGGAATCCATTCAAAGACTAGGAAAAATCCGACTAGACCAAATGCTCCTGCTAAAACGATCGGTGTCCATGAATTACTTGGCATATGAACAGGTTTTAAATCTGCTTTCTTCAAACCTGTTTCACCTTTTTTCTTCTTATACCAGAAGTCGTCTAAGGTCTCCACTTCTGGAACTACCGCAAAATTATAATGTGGTGCTGGAGAAGCTGTGCTCCACTCTAGCGTACGGGCATTCCACGGATCATTCCCGACATCTCTAGATGCATAACGGAAGCTCCAGTAAATGTTATAGCATAATGCTGCAAATCCTGCTGCCATCACAAGTGATCCGATTGCTGAGAATCCTAGCCAAGCACCCCATCCGGTACTTTCCGCATAAGTGTACATACGGCGTGACATGCCGTCCAGTCCAACAAAGAACATCGGCATAAATGTTAAATTGAAGCCAATCACAAATAACCAGAAATGCCATTTACCGATTTTTTCGTTCAGTTTGAAACCAAACATTTTTGGCCACCAGTAATAAAGAGCAGCAAATACCGCAAATACCACACCAGGTATTAATACATAGTGGAAGTGTGCCACTAAGAACATCGTATTATGGTATTGATAGTCCGCTGCTGCCATCGCAAGCATAACACCTGTTACTCCACCTATTGTAAAACATGGAATAAATGCTAATGACCATAACATGGACGTAGTAAATTGAATCCGACCCTTACGTAACGTAAATAACCAGTTAAAGATTTTTACGCCGGTCGGAATTGCAATCATCATCGTTGTTAGTGAGAAGATCGAGTTCACCGCTGCACTGTTTCCCATGGTATAGAAGTGGTGTACCCAAACTAACATACTTAAAAACGCAATACCGGCAATGGCATATACCATTGATTTATACCCGTATAAATTTTTGCGTGCGAAGGTTGCAATGACCTCTGAGAACATACCGAACGCTGGTAATACAACAATATACACTTCCGGATGTCCCCATAACCAGAACAAATTCAGCCATAACATGGGGTCGCCGCCAGCTGCCACCGTGAAAAAGTGTGTGCCAAATAAACGATCTAACGTCATGAAAAGCAATGCTACGGTTAGGATCGGGAATGCAGCAACGATAATGATGTTTGTGATAAATGCTGACCACGTGAAGATTGGCAACTTCATCCAAGACATACCTGGTGCACGCATTTTAATAATCGTTACGACAAAGTTAATTCCCGTCGCTAATGTACCGATACCAGCTATTTGTAAGGAAAGGGCGTAATAGTTATTCCCGACACCTGGTGTAAATTCTTTGCCTGCTAAAGGAAAGTAAGAGGTCCATCCTGCGTCAGGTGAACCGCCGATAACAAATGAAAGGTTAAATAACATGGCCCCAGCAAAGAATATCCAAAAGCTGAAAGCATTCAACTTCGGAAACGCCACATCCCGTGCTCCAATTTGTAACGGAATAACGACGTTCATAATACCAATCAACAGGGGCATCGCCATAAACAAAATCATGATAACACCATGAGTTGTAAATATTTCATCATAATGCTGTGCATCTAATATATCCAATTCTGGTCTAGATGTTTGTGCCTTCATTAAAAGGCCATCCACCCCACCTCTAAAGAACATGAGCACCCCAGCTAAAACATACATAATCCCTATTTTTTTATGATCAACCGTTGTGAACCATTCACTCCACAACCATTTCCATCTTTTTAAATACGTAATTAAAGCAATCAGACCAACCATTGTCAGACCAATTCCAATTTGTGATGCCAAGATTAATGGATCACCTGTAACAAAAAATTCATCCCATGACATGTCGTTCACCACCTCTTTTAATGATGTGAGTGATCTGTCGTAGCAGAGTCACTTGTTTCTTCTGTATCTTGATTTTCGTTTTCTTCCTGGACATCTTCATGATCTTCTTCATGATCTTCTTCTTGATCTTCCTCGTCATCTCCGTGGTCAATTCGATATAGTTCTGAATCAATATATTTTTCTGAACCACCATGAGCATGATCAATCCACTCTAAATGTGTTCCGTTAAATGTCATACGTCCCAAAACACCTGGCTTGAGGATTTCACTGTATTTTTCTTCAGATAAATCTATCGCTGTGTTATGCACTTCATGTACCCATTTATTAAAATCTTCTTCTGTTTGTGCTTGCACTTCAAACTCCATGTGAGCATATCCTTGACCATTAAAGTTTGTGTTTCTACCATAAAATGAACCTGGTTTGTCTGCTACTAAGTATAGATTGGTTTGCATATTGGCCATTGTATATTTTTGCCCACCTAATTGAGGTACCCAAAATGATTGCATCGTTCCTGCAGATGTTAATTTGAATTGAACGGGATGATCTGCCGGAATATTAATATAATTCACTGTTTCAATATCTTGTTCCGGATAACTGAAAATCCATTTCCAATCCGCTGATGTTACATTGATAACAAGCGGTTCTTCATCTTTATAACCTTTAGGAATATCCTCGACCTCATAAATGGTTTTCATCGTGGGAATCATCAAGGCAATAACGATAATAATCGGAATCGTAAACCAAGTTATTTCCAGAAGATGATTTCCTTTTTCCTCTTTTGGTTCGAAATCACCGTCATCTTTTCGCGCTCGATATTTCCAAACAATGTAGGTGAATAACACAAAAATAATGACTACGACGACTAACATTAAAATAATCGAATATACAATTAAATCTGTTAAACTTCTTGCGACAGGCCCTTTAGGATCAAATACGAGCAGTTTTGATTCACAGCCTGCAAGTAAAACAGGAATGAACAATAAAGTGAGAGCATATATGAGCTTCTTCATTGCTTTCATGGTGTTTCTCCTTTCGTTAAAAACATTTCTATTACTTTACATACCCTTTTGTTTACTAAGTAAAATTACATCTGTGTTACATTGTGACAGGTAAATGTGATGAAAGTATGATGAAGTCATAAATGTCATAATTTGTTCAAAATAACGCCATCCATTTTACTAATAACGTATTTTTCTATACTATTTGAGTAGAGACAAAATTGAAGTTTGAGAGGGATAACAATGAAGACGATATTAATTGTCGATGATGAACAACAAATGAGAACGATGTTAACCTTATATTTAAGAAATGATTTTAATTTAATAGAAGCTAAAAATGGCAACGAAGCAATCCATTTATTAAAACAAAACGAGATTGACCTTGTATTGTTAGATATAATGATGCCTGATTTAGACGGTATAGAAGCGTGTAAGCAAATGAAAACGATCAAACCGGATGTTCCAATCATCTTACTTACCGCCTTAAACGAAACCTCTCAAAAAGTAGAAGGACTAACAATTGGAGCAGACGATTATGTAGTTAAACCTTTTGAGCCGAAAGAATTATTAGCACGGATTCAAGTACAACTCAGGCATTTTCACAAGGAGAGAGAACAGACAAAAAACATACAGTTCAATGAATTAAAAATTGATCCTCTATCCCATACCGTTACGGTTCATGGAAAAGAAGTCAAATACAGTCCCAAAGAATTTGATTTACTCTATTTGATGGCATCCCATCCAAACCGGGTATACACCAGAGAACAGCTATTAGATTTAATATGGGGATTGGATGATATTGTCGATATCAGAACAGTAGATTCACATGTTCGATACGTGCGTGATAAATTGAAGAAAGCTAGCGTATCCCATCAGCCAATAGTAACCGTTTGGGGTGTTGGATACAAATTTGATTGGGAGGATAACCATGAAACTTAATAGTGTTGTTTTTAAGCTTGGAGCCACCATCTTATTTTTACAACTCATTATTTTAATTCCACTTGGGTATATTATTTTACAACTCATTTTAAACTACTCCATGAACCAGACGGAGCAGCAGCTTGTACAGCTGTCAGAAAAATATGCAACACAAGTAAACAATATAGATGATCCAGAAAATCTACAACTGTTGGAACACCTAGCAAATATGACAGATACAAGTGCGGTCATTCTGGATCAAAATGGCGAAACCGTTTTACAATCAAATTGGCATGAAGATATCACCGATGAAGTGCTCGCTAATCCACAAATCAGGCAATTAGAACACGGGGAAACGATTGTGGAAGAGTACACATTTAACAGTACAACTTATTTAAAAGTAGCACAGCCGATCACGAATCAGGATCGTATACAAGGTAGTGTTGTTTTATTCTCTTCATTCGGACTTATCAGCAATTCGATTCATAATATTATTTTTCTTGTGATTTTTGCAAGTTTAGGAGCAGTTGCATTAGCAATCGGATTCACCTTTTTCATTTCAAAAAAATTAGGTGCACCATTAATCGCTATGGAGAAAGTCGCTAAACAAATAGCGGAAAAAAAGAACTTCTCTTTACGTGTTGATTATAAAGCGAATGACGAAATTGGTTCTCTGGCACATGCAATTAACCATCTATCCGAAACATTGGAGCGTTATCAGACAAACCGGAATGAATTTTTCTCGAATATCACACATGAACTAAAAACCCCGTTAACTTATGTAAAAGGGTATGCCAACGCCGTACGTCACGAGATGTATCAAAGTAAAGAAGAACGTGAGGAATTCCTCGAAATTATCGAGAATGAAGCGGATCATATCAGTAACTTAATGGATGATCTCACAGACATATCCAAAATTGAAGAAGGAAAGATCGATTTAAATAAAGAAGATATCAATATAAATAACTTAACGGAGGAAATGATAAGACGATCACAGTTCAGAGCTTCGGAAAAAGGACTAAAAATGAATTTAGATGTACCGGACAATACCGTCTTTTTATTCGCAGACAAAAACAGACTTGATCAAGTATTAACAAATCTAGTCGAAAATGCCGTTCGATACACAGAAAAAGGCAGTATTACCTTGCAAGTAAAAGAAGAACGTAATCAAATAATCATTCGGGTAAAAGATACAGGTATTGGTATTAAAACAGAAGCTATACCATACCTTTTCGAGCGTTTCTATCGAGTTGATAAATCTAGATCCCGCGCAAATGGAGGAACTGGATTAGGCTTAGCAATTGTAAAAAATTTAGTTGAAATGCATGAAGGAGACATCGATGTCGATAGTGAATTAAATAAAGGAACAACGATCACATTACGCTTTCCGAAAGAGGAGAATTCCCAGCATACGACATCAAAATAAAGTGATAAATACGAACATTAATGGAAAGGACGACCATCATGGAACTGCAACTAATCGAAGTCTATATCCCTGTCCATCGATTTGAACGATTTCTAAGAGAAGTCGAAGAATACCATGTGATAGAAAAATGGTATACGCAAATATCGGAAGAAGAGCAATTAGTCAAAATATTAATCGAAAAAAAATATGCAGAAGAGATCTTAGATTTTCTCGAAGTAAATGACCGTGGCCAGGAAGATATACGAGCTCTACTCTATAATATTTCGACATATATACCAAGAATAGAAGTTGAAGAGGAAGAAGATCAAGAAGAAGAAGATCCTGAAGAAAAACAAAAAGAAATTACTCGTGCCAGCCGACATGAATTATATAATGTTGTACAATCATCCAGTACTTCAAATGTGAATTATATTTGGATGTTGCTATTATCTTCTGTAGTTGCAACAGCTGGCATTGTCAAAGATAGTGCTGCTATTGTTATTGGAGCCATGGTAATTGCACCCTTAATCGGTCCTTTTACTGCACTTGCTTTTGCTGCAACGCTAGGTGATTATAATTTGATGAAAAGGTCTGTTTTAACATGTTTATATGGTTTAGTGATACCTATAGTAATAGCGATTATTTTTGGATTAATCTTTAATTTGCCGATTAATAGTGATGAATTTTTAGCAAGGACAAACATTGGATTGATGGATATTGTCGTAGCACTTGCGGCTGGTACAGCAGGTGCGATGTCATTTGCTAAACGGGTATCCGAAGCACTTGTTGGGGTGATGGTGTCAGTCGCATTATTACCACCTGCAGTCGTACTAGGAATGATGCTAGGAGCTTTTGAATTTCAGCAGGCACTAACTCCGTTGATTCTCTTAATGGTAAATATAAGCGCCATTCTTTTCTCAGCAATACTTGTTTTTTGGACAAGTGGCATAGAACCGGTTAAATGGAGCGAAATTCAAGTTGCCCAAACGTCAAAAACCTATTCTCTCTTATTTGTCAGTAGCGTCATTATTATTTTAGCTGTGATGATTATTATTATTCAATTTTAAAAAAAGTGGTCAAAACTCACTTCGTTTAACTTATCAGATACTAACTGGGACGCAATGCAATTTAAATTCACCTCTTTCTCAGTTTGTTGAGTTCTGCCATATGCCCGGTATGTTCCGCCCCGGGGTAAAATAGAGATTTTAAACGTTTGCACTTTTAACAAAAACTTTACTTGTCGATGTGTGACGGGATTGCTATACTTACAAAGAAATTTTGAACAGGGAGGTTTTTATGACTACAGAAAAAAACACTTTTCGTGATTTACTGGTCATTTTGTGGATTGCAACTCGATTAGGATTCACCTCATTCGGTGGCCCTGTCGCACACCTCGGCTATTTTCATGAGGAATACGTACGCCGAAAAAAATGGCTCGATGAAAAAGCTTATGCAGATTTAGTAGCATTGTGCCAATTCCTACCTGGCCCTGCGAGCAGTCAAGTCGGCATTGGTGTCGGAATCATTCGTGGCGGTGTATTAGGTGGTATTCTAGCATTTCTTGGCTTCACCTTACCATCGGTTATCATCCTTATCTTATTTGCATTAGCGCTTCACCAGTTTTCCTTTTATGATGCAAGCTTTATCCATGGTTTAAAAATTGTTGCTGTGGCCGTTGTCGCCCATGCAATTATGGGAATGGGTGCTAAATTAACTCCTGATTTACCACGAAAAGCGATAGCTATAATCGCTTTAGCTGTCATGCTTGCATGGCAAACAACGATTACACAAGTGATAATCATCTTGGTCGCAGCGGCAATCGGTATTTTCTTTTTCCAGAAACAAGAAAGACAAGACCAACCTGCACGGCTACGTTTATCTTTATCCAAGAAAACAGCCATTATTAGTATTACTTTATTTTTTATCTTATTAGGCGTGCTTCCAATTGCAAGTCAGATCACAAACTGGCAATGGCTTGCGATGTTTGACAGCTTTTACCGTTCTGGTGCTCTTGTATTTGGCGGTGGACATGTTGTTTTACCATTATTAGAGCAAGAATTTGTACCAACTGGTTGGGTAACGGAACAAGAATTTTTAGCTGGTTATGGGGCTGCACAAGCAGTACCTGGTCCGCTCTTTACTTTTGCAGCATACCTTGGAACTGTAATCGGCGGTATTCCTGGTGGTTTACTCGCTACAGTTGCTATCTTTCTACCGGCCTTTTTACTTATTATTGGTAGTTTACCTTTTTGGCATGCGTTACGCCACATTTCCTCTGTACGTGGTGCCTTACTTAGTGTCAATGCAGCCGTTGTTGGTTTGTTAATCGCTGCTTTTTATCAACCAATTTGGACAAGTACGATTATAGAAACGAAGGATTTTATCTTAGCTGCAATTCTTTTTTGTTTATTAGCATTTTGGAAGTTGCCATCCTGGGTTGTTGTTATAATTGGATTGATTGGTGGCATCTTATTACCATACTTACCTTTTTAGTGATCGGGAAATCCGGTCACTATTTTTCTGGACAGTTTTTCTCCATATCTGGACAGTATCGATTACTTTCTGGACAGTTTTGCCTTTTTTCTGGACACTTTCCATTTTACTTGCACATTTTTGATACTCATTTTATAATATGAATATGTGTTCATGTATTGTATTGAGGAGGATATGTATGGGACATCATCACGGACATGGTCATGGTCATAGTCATGATCATACTAGCAATAAAAAAGCATTGCTGATCAGTTTTATATTTATTTCCACGTTTATGGTTATCGAAGTTATTGGTGGTATTCTAACAAATAGTCTAGCGTTATTATCTGACGCTGGTCACATGCTAAGTGATGCGTTCGCTTTAGCACTAAGCTTGTTTGCATTTAAATTAAGCGAAAAAGCAGCCAACTCTCAGAATACTTATGGCTACAAACGCTTTGAAATTTTAGCAGCATTTATCAATGGTGTCACACTTCTGGCCATTTCTATTTATATTTTTTATGAAGCCTTTCACCGTTTTTTAGACCCTCCTAATGTAAGTCCTATGATGATTTGGATTGCGATTACAGGACTTATCATTAACATTGTCGTCGCATTTATATTAATGTACGGTGGAGATACGAAAGATAACCTAAATATGCGCAGTGCATTACTTCATGTATTCGGTGATTTACTTGGATCAATTGGCGCGATTATAGCTGGTCTACTCATTATGTTTTTTAATTGGAATATGGCAGATCCAATCGCAAGTATTATTGTCGCTGCTCTCATTTTGATTAGCGGCTACCGGGTCACTCGTGAGTCCTTTCATATATTAATGGAAGGTACTCCTAATTATTTATCATATGAGGACATTGAAAATAAGTTGGTCCAATTAGACGGTGTCATTAATATTCATGATTTACACGTCTGGACCATCACTTCAGATTTTCCAGCGTTAAGCTGTCATATGGTAGTAGAAGAAAATCTGGATCGGGATCTACTATTAAAAAAAGCAGTTAATGTTTTGCATGATGAATTTGCGATTCATCATACAACCATTCAAATAGAAGGTCCACATGCAGATATGGAACATAATGAAAACAATTGTAATTGATCACAGGAGGGATACATGATGTCAGACGAAAACTATCAGTCATTAGATGAAGAAACACTTTTTTTAATATCTCAAACTTTTAAAGCGTTAGCTGATCCGACAAGAATACGTATCTTGCATCTATTGTTTAATCGTGAGTTGTCTGTTTCCAACATTGCAGAACAACTTGATCTCAATCAATCAAATGTCTCCCATCAATTACGGTTTTTAAAAAATTTACGACTAGTGAAATACAGGCGTGATGGTAAGACAATTTATTATTCCCAGGACGATGAGCATGTGATGAAAATATTGCAGCAATCGATTGACCATGCAACACATCATTAAAAGTCGCTCAGACGTTATGTAAATACAACAACACATGCATTTACCTTAGGGGAAAACGCATGTGTTGTTGTTGTTTTAGACACATGTAAAAGATTGAATTCTTTCGGTATCTATACCGAAATATACCCAGTTAAACCCTGTCCACCGGTAGCCAGCTACAGAGCGTCTGCCTATATAGGTTGGATAAAACCAGAATGAATTAAAGCGACTGAGCCAGACATACGTAAAACGATATAAACAACCTCTCATCGAACCGGGATCAACTGCATATAATTGTGGTCCGTCTCCTAGCTGTTGGGAAGGCTGTGGTATTTGAGCAGGTGGTGGACCTGTTGGCGCCATACCTTGTGGCCCCTGTCCTGCACCTGGTGGCCCAAATGGTGGCGGAGTCGATGGGCCGCCTCCTTGCCCCGTACCTGGCGTACCTGGATAACCTCGTTGAGATAATGGCGAGAATTGACCATTGACTGGATACACATTTCCATATTGATCATACATATATTGATGTGATGGATAGTATTGTTCCATGATGATTAACCTCCTGTCACTAACATTATATGTTAGGCATGAGGTTGGGTATTTTGTCCATATTAAAATTAGGCGTTTTTTGTGAACAAGTCTATTTTTTTAATCAACAAAAAAGAACCAGTATTATATACTGATTCTACATTCTACTTGATAGGTAACATTTTCTACTTTATGAGATATATTTTTTCATCACTTTTGTACCATCACAAGAAAATAAGCATTCTTTACCTTCCATTAATGTTTCAATATGGACGTCTCTTCCCCATAATCGAAAAATGTATGGCAATGTTTTCTCTAAATAACGTACATCAAGCTCTACACCCTCATAATGATGTCGGATATATAACTCACCATTGCGCATATAGTCACCATCAACAACCGTCAAATAAGGAAATCCTCCATTTAATCTGCTCGAAATTAGCTGATCACGTACATCTTCCCATTTTTTATCGACAATTTTATATTCTGGTCCTTGTTTTTGAAAAAGGTATAAGTCTTCCTTTTCAACAAGATCTTTGGTTAGATAATTGCGCATAAAAGAGATATCTGATTCTATTTCACGAACCTCGAAAATCTTTTCTCTCCCTGTCCCGGATTCTGCACCAAATCGCTTCATTTCATCAGAAGGATTGTTGTATCGTTCCTCAATATCTTCAAACATTTTCACTCCAAGATAATAAGGATTAATCTGTGTTGTCGATGGTTGAACAACACTGGCATTCAGTGATGCAAATTCAACTGTTTCATCACTGGTTAAATCTAACGCTCTGACAATCCGTTGATGCCAGTACGTTGCCCAGCCTTCATTCATAATTTTAGTTTCCAATTGTGGCCAAAAATAAAGCATTTCTTCTCGCATCATCGTTAAGATGTCCCGCTGCCAATCCTCTAACTCTCTACTATGCTCTTCAATAAATAATAAAATATCTTTTTCCGGATGAGGTGGAAAGGATTTTTTACTTTTAGTTGATCGTTGTGTACCTGCAGACGATGACTGGTCTAAGTCCCATAAATCATCGTATTCTGTTCTTGTACGTTGCAGTTCTTCTTCCTCATCATTTTTTTGCCAATCTAATTGTGCCTTTAATAAGGTGGGATCAATGTGCTCTTGAATAGAGAGTACCGCATCTAGGAATTCTTCTACTTCTTTAATTCCATGTTGTTTCTCATATTTCGCTACACGCTCAGCTGTCGCTGCCATACTTTCTACCATATCACGCTTCGTATTTTGAAATCGTACATTATTTTTAAAAAAGTCACAATGTGCTAATACATGGGCAACAATTAATTTATTTTGAATCAAACTATTGGAATGTAATAAAAAAGCATAACAAGGGTTAGAATTGATCACCAATTCATATATTCTACTTAACCCGAGATCATATTGCAGTTTCATTCGGTGAAATTGTTTACCAAAGCTCCAATGCGAGAACCTTGTCGGCATCCCATATGCACCAAATGTATATAATATTTCAGGCGGACAAATTTCATATCGCATCGGATAAGAATCTAAGCCAAATCCTTCTGCGATCTCAGTGATTTCGTGAATTGCCTTTTCTAAATTCTTTTTATCTTCTGCTTTCAAACAAAACACCTCCACTATAATATATGAGAGGTGTTTGAAAATAGGACACACTTTATAAGATTAATGGGTGTCCTAAACCACATTAAATAATGATTCTTTAGTTACCTAACCTATACTAATAAAAATCACCTTCATAAACTGTACTGTTGAATGAAAGAGAGGTGATTAACATGCGGAAACTCTTTATCGCTCGATTAAAAGGTAAAAATGAAGTCCCTCCTGTTAAAACTAATGCTTTTGGTTTGGCAAAATTTTTAGTTAATAAAAACAGAACTAAGATAAAGTTTAGACTAGAAGTTAACAACATTGAAAACTTGGTTCAAGCGCACATCCACTTTGGTAGACGAGGTGAAAATGGACCTGTAGTAGTGTTTCTTTTTGGTGCTGACTTAGAAACGCTTGAGGAACAAAATGGTATATCGACAGGTAGAGGCGTTGTTACTGGAACTATTACGGATGACGATATTATAGAAAATGACGTAGGTATAGAAACTGTAGAAGAATTATTACAATTCATGGAACAAAAATCAACTTATGTTAATGCTCATACTGAACAAAATCCATCCGGTGAAATTAGAGGCCAAATTATACCCAATTAAGTTTCCACTTTGTTGGTTTTATTTTAATGCAAAAAATAAACCTTGCCTACTTAGACAAGGTTTATTTCCTGCATTATGCTAGTTTTCCTATCTTTTTTTTACATTTACATTCCGTAAGGGTATAACCTGTTATTTCAAACCCTTTATTTTTCAAAAAGCGAATCGCTAAATTCTTTTCCACATGATTCGAAGCAACAATGTGAACGAACCTGGAAGGAATTTCGTGATAATATCTTCGTAGATATGGAATGGGAATCACAAGCGCTTCTTCTACTTTATCATTATCTGCTTCTTGATAATCACGAATATCCAGGGTTAATTTCTCCCGATTGCGATTTTTATCAAATTCCACACATGGTATCCCTTTAACAGGTACATAACGTGTATATAGTAAATGGCTTAAAAATACGATGATCAACAATAAAACAATCCAAAAGATTGACATATTAAGTTATCCTCCATTACCTATGATAAATGGCTCACAAATATCTTTACACCGTTACAGTATATTGTCAACCTTTTGCTTTCATCACAGTTTATTGTTTAAGATTTTTAACTTTCTCCCAATAATGGACAATTGTCTTCATTCCTTTATCAAAATGAGCAATCGGGAAGCTTTCATTAGGAGAATGCAATCGGTCATCTGGTGTTCCGAACCCAAGCAATACAACAGGTATTTGATAGATCGAGTCAATCCATTCCACCACTGGTATAGAGCCACCCATTCGAACATATACTGCTTCTTTTTCAAAGGTATCTGTTAAACTCTCTGCTGCTTTGGTAATCAACGGGTGATCTGGATCCACTTTATAAGCTTTTGCTGATAATGGTTCACGCTTTATAGTTAGTTCCACACCTTTTGGCACGTGTTGTTCTAAATGTTTTACTAATAAATCCTGAATTTCTTGCGGATCCTGGCCTGGTACTAGACGACATGTTAGTTTCGCTGTTGCAGTAGACGGGATAATGGTTTTCGTTCCCTCTCCTTGATAACCGCTGAATAAACCATTGACTTCTAGAGTTGGTCTAGCCATAGTATGTTCTTTTGCAGTATAGCCTTTTTCAGAAACCGTTTCTTTTACTCCCGTAGTCTCTTGGTAATCTTCACTTGGTGCATCTTTAATTAAAGCGCGTTCTTCAGTGGATAAAGGTTCAACATTATCATAAAAATGAGCAACTTGAACAACTTCTTCTTCATTTTTCATTGTTGCTAAAAGCTGTGCCATAGCCATTGCGGGGTTTTTCACCGCACCACCGTACAGACCTGAATGCAAATCATTGTCAGGCCCTTTCAAAGTAAATTCCAATCCGGTAAATCCTTTTAAACCATAAAGAATGGTCGGCTGATCCTTGGCTACCATTCCCGAATCAGATATGACTGCAAAATCAGCTTGGAATTTTTCCTTTTGTTCATGAAGGATATCATAAAGATTGGCACTACCGATCTCTTCTTCCCCTTCGACACAGACTTTCACATTGATTGGTAATGAGCCTGTCGATTGCAGGAAAGCTTTTAATACAACGAGGTGCATAAAGACTTGCCCTTTGTCATCACTGGCACCACGGGCATAGATTCTTCCATCTCTAACTTCTGCTTGAAATGGGTCACTTTTCCACTGGTCGAGTGGGTCTGGTGGCTGTACATCATAATGGCCATAAAATAAAACAGTTGGTGCATCTTCACCAGCATTCATCCATTCAGCGTATACAAGTGGATGACCTTTTGTTTCTTGGACTTCCACGGTTTCAAATCCAGCGTTAGTTAAATAGTCGCCTACAAACTCGGCTGCTTTCTTTACATCTTCTTTATGGTTTGAATCTGTGCTGACACTTGGTATATGTAAAAAGCTTTTAAGGTCTTCCATGTGTTGATCTTTATATTTTTCAAGATATTCAATAACTTCTTTCATTGTGATCACGTTCCTTTCGCTTCATTCCTTCCATAGTTTAACATGGAATTGCTAAATCATTCACCCAAAAAGTTTTAGGAACTGCTTTTTCTTGAATGTTAAGATGGTGCTTTGAAATTTGGCTGATGATGGACATTTTTTCTAGTCTTCTGCTTATTTTGTCCTTCATTGAGCTTATGATGGACACTTTTCTTATTTTTCTGCTTGTTTTGTCCTTCATCAAGCTTATGAAGGACATTTTACTTCGATTTCCTGATCTTTTGTCTTTCATTTTAGCGTAAAAGATAAAAATACATATCATCTCCACCAATTCAAATTAAAAATGCATAGAGCTAAGCCCCATACCAACACTTTAACATCCTTACTAGCAAAAATTACTCAGATATTTTGGTAATTCAACAAACAAATCATTAGTTTTTCGAGCGGTTTTTGCTTTAGCTTCGGAGAAAACCCCGTGGAAAGGGAAGTGGGCAGCCGAAGCGATTTCCTTGCACATGATTACATTCATAATAAACAACAAAAACGCACATGAATTTCAGTGTGAAATCCAGTGCGTTTTCTTTGAGATTCGATTGTTTGCACCTTTGAAGTAACCCGTTACTCCCAAATAGGCAAGTGTATTTTATTGCTCTTAGTCTAACCCTTTTGCCAAGTCTTCAATTAAGTCATCAACGTCCTCGATTCCGATTGATAGGCGAATAAGGCCGTCGGTTATACCTAACTCTTCGCGGCGGTCTTTTGGAATCGATGCGTGTGTCATACGTGCCGGAATGGAAATTAAACTTTCCACTGCACCAAGACTTTCCGCTAAGGTGAAATAATCGACCTTACTCAATACTTGATCCGCTTTTTCTCCGCTACCGACGTCAAATGCGATCATACCACCAAAACCTTCTGCCTGCTGTTTGGTAACATCATGTCCTGCATGTGATGATAAGCCTGGATAATAGACCTTCTCGACATGTGGATGCTGTTCAAGATAAGCTGCAATTTTGTTTGCATTTTTTTCGATTGCTTCCATACGCAAGCCTAATGTCTTAATACCTCGCATTAATAACCATGAATCCTGTGGTCCTAAAATAGCACCGACCGAGTTTTGAATAAAGTGGATTTCTTCAGCCAGTTTTTCATCATTTACAGCCGCAAGCCCTGATACAACGTCACTGTGCCCGCCGATATATTTGGTTGCACTGTGTAAGACAATATCTGCACCGAAATCTAATGGATTTTGCAAGTATGGTGTCGCAAATGTATTATCAACTACTAATAAAAGATTATGCTTATCAGCAATTTCTTTCATTTTTTTCAAATCAGTTACTTTTAAAAGTGGATTCGTCGGTGTTTCAATATATAGCATTTTTGTATTTGGCTTAATCGCTGCTTCTATTTCAGTGATATCACTAGTATCAACAAACGTGTGTCCCAATTCAATACGATTTAACACTTTAGTTGTTAAGCGATAGGTTCCACCGTATACATCATCTGTTAATACGACATGATCACCCGATTTGAGTAGCATCATGACAGTTGTAATTGCCGCCATTCCTGAAGCAAAAGCAAACCCTGCTTTTCCATTCTCTAATTCAGCGGTAACTGTTTCTAGTGCATGACGTGTTGGGTTACCTGTTCTTGAATATTCGTAACCAGTATGTTTTCCGGCTTCTGGTTGTCTGTAGGTACTTACTTGATAAATTGGTACAGATACAGCGCCTGTTCTTTCATCCCCTGTGATACCGCCATGTACCATTTTTGTTTTACGTTTCATAACTATTCCTCCTACGAATCAAACGTATAAATATCTTTACTTAAATATCGTTCACTGCTATCTGGAAAAATGGTAACGATGTTGCTACCAGGTTTTGCATTCTTCGCTTCTCTTAAAGCAGCAACCATTGCTGCACCTGATGAACTTCCTACCAGCAGTCCTTCTTTTTCTGCCAGTTGCCGCACCATATCAAAGGCCATATCATCATCGATCGTATGGATTTCATCAAACAATGCCCGATCCATATAATCAGGTAAAAATTCCATACCGATTCCTTCCGTACGGTGTGATCCTATATCACCACCAGCAATAATCGATCCTGTCGGTTCAACAATTACTGTTTTCGTATTCGAATTTCTATCTTTGAAATAACGGGCAGCTCCCATAAAAGTGCCACCTGTTCCTGCGCCTGCAACAAAAACAGATACCTCATCACCATGTAAGTCCTTCACAATTTCTGGTGCTAATGTCTTATAATAAGTCTCTGGATTTGCTTGATTTTCAAATTGTTGCGGAGCATAACTGTTCGGAATTTCTGATAGTAACTGTTTGGTTTTATCGATCGCTCCACGCATCCCTTCAGCGCTTGGCGTATGAACAATTTCTGCACCTAAAGCTTTCATTAATAATTGTTTTTCCTGACTAAATTGTTCAGGAACAACAAAAATAACATGAAATCCTTTATTAATAGCCGCTAATGCAATTCCGATCCCGGTGTTACCAGCGGTCGGTTCGATAAGCGTTCCACCTGGTTTCAATGCACCAGTTTCCATTGCTGTTTCGATCAAATTTATGCCTAAACGATCTTTAATACTGCCACCCGGATTAAAAAATTCTAATTTCGCAAAAAGTCGTACACCGTTTGGAAGTTCGAAATTCGATAACTCCATTAACGGTGTACCTCCAATTAATTGTTGTATATTCTTATAAAGTGCCAATCTAATCCCTCTTTTTATTCAGCAAACACAATGTGCCATTCGTCTTTACCAGCTAACATATTTCTTGCGATGTCTTTGGCACCTTCCAAGCTATGGTTAGCTGCCCAACCGCATTGGACTTCATTACATGCTGGTACTTCTGTTGCTTCTAAAACATCTTGCAATGTCTTCTCCAACGCTTCTACCACATCATCATAATTGTCATTGTTTAGGATAGCAAAATAAAAACCTGTTTGGCATCCCATTGGACCAATATCCAAAACATTGTCAATGTGATTTCGAATATTTTCTGCCATTAAGTGTTCAATCGAATGGAGTCCTGCCATATCCATATGGTCTTTATTCGGTTGACAAAAACGGATATCGTATTTATAAACTTTATCACCATTTCCTCCTGTAGTAACTCCTACAAGTCGTACATATGGTGCTTTTACTTTAGTATGATCTAAATTAAAGCTCTCAACATTCATTTTTTTAGTCATCTTCCATTCACTCCTCTTCTTTTTTTTCCGCTACAAATAACCAAACAAATTTATTTCGCTGTTTAGCTTCAAAATGAAAACCATTTGCTTCAAAAAGTTGGCGTACGTCCTCTAATTGAGGATAGTATTCTCTGTTCAAATCTTCTAGTAAATCATAATAGCCCAACTCATGTGCTTCTTGTTTGATCTGCTGTTCATCCTGACTATTTTTATAAACCGTATCTGCAAATACCACACGACCGCCATCGGCTAACAAGAAATAAAACTCAGCAATCGCTTTGTTCTTTTCTTCTTTAGTTAAATGGTGAAAAGCATACGTACTAACAATTGTATCTACTGGTTTATCAGGTAATGGAAATGCAAGAAAATCCCCTTCATGCAGATCTAATTCAGGTAATTTCTTTTTAGCTACCTCTCTCATCGGCTCTGACGGTTCAACCCCAATAACTTTTAAATCTTTAGCTAGAACTTTTTCCGTTAAATTGCCGGTGCCTACGCCGAACTCCATCACTGTACCTTCAGTTAGCTGAGCAACTTCATCTAATATTGTATCATATCCTTCGAACACATCTCTATACTGAGGATCATGTCCGGTGACAGCCTCATCATAAGTGGAAGCCCACTCTTCAAACACTTCCAAAAACTCTCTGCCCATGGTAAACTCCTCCATCTATGTTAATCCATACTATTTTACTCTGTTTTATCGGAATTGACACTAATATAGCACAAAAATAGCCGATATGCAAAAATGGAACTTGGGCATAAAACCTTCTGTCTGGCACCTTTTATCTAATGAATGAAAAGAAAGACTGCGCAGTATGTACCAAAGCAAATTTACGCCCCATATTAAAATGAGCAAGTATCCGAAGATACTTGCTCATTCTAATTATTCTTCATCATTCGGGAAAACTCTTTCAATCATATTTCCCATACGTTTGAAAAAGCCTTCTACCGGTTCGCCACCTTCTACATCATTGGCATATTGACCTGCTAAATCAAAGAAATCCGGGTTTGTCGAAACATAAACATTATCGATATCATCATTCACAGATTTAACTGTTTTCGTAATTTTTTCTTTTGTTTCTTCACTTAATTCTTCATTGTTTCGATTAGGACTTTCATTATCTGTTTCTTTATCCCATGATGCCGCTACATATGCATTATTGTCAGTTGTTACTACATATACACGGTCAATTTCCGGAACTTCAGACTGGATTTTTTCAGCCGCTTCTTCTCCAACATTATAGTTTGCACCATTACGTCTAGAGTTAGTCATATTATCGGCATCTCTGTTTGTGTTGCCATCAAACATAAATTGATTGTTGTCATTTCTACGAGTTTCACGGTTCATATTATCTTGTCCGCGGGATGGATCTGTAGTTTGATTTCTATTGTTAGCACGATCATTGGCTGGATCGTTAGATGTCTGATTGTATCCTATCGGTTGTGCCGGATTACCATTATATTCTCCATTTTCTTGACCATATTCATTTCCGCCACATGCTGTCAGTGTTAATGTTGCAGCAAAAGTCATTGCTAAAGCCGGCTTTGATAATTTCATCTGTTTCCCTCCTTTTTTTAATATCATCAATAGTATGGATGGAAACAGAATGACTTATGTTGATTAATATTTGGTAACGAGACCAACAGTTCTTTCGACTTTTTCATTGTAAACCGCACACACTAATAAGGATTCCCCAACTAAAATGTATACAACAATTTAAGAAAAGGGGGATTATTCGTTGAATATTGACTACGATAAAGCAATGTATTATACGTTATGGGGGCAATGGGATGACTTGCTAGTATTAATGGTCCGAACAAATGATGACTTACTGTCCAAAAAAATCGAACAATTTTTACATGCCTATCATTATCCAAGCTCACAGGATTATCTAATGAGTTCGCATGAACAACTTATGCATTATATCGACCATGCTTTAGTCAATCAAATGAGCCTTACTTCACAATAAAAAGATGCTGAGGAAAGATTATCATCAGTTCCTAGTTCGTCGGTTCTGTATTTGTCTCCTCAACTGCTTTAACTTTCCTCAGCTGATTTAAATAAGGGTTAGTTTAACACTAACCCTTCAACTTAATGACATCGTCTAACACGCTATTGTCATTATTTACACAAAACTCGCTACAAAAAAACTCTAGTTATTACCAAAAAAAAACTGGAATCTCTTCATACTGAGATAACAGTTTAAACTTTATTTGTTATGTCCTTTACCTGGATGCTGTTTTTGCGGTTTATCTTTCTTTTTAGGTTTGTTATTCTGCTTAGATGTTGACTTTTTATCATCCGATTTCTTGTTTTTGTTAGTTTTTGATTTTTTATTTTTATTATCCTGTTTTTTTTTCTTATTGTTTTTCTCTTTTGTTTTTTTCTGAGTCTGCTCTTTTGTCTTTTTGTTCGCTTTTTGATCTTGATTGTCGGTCTTTGTTTTTGCCTCATCGCCCACTTTTTGACCGTGATTATCTTGTTTCTTACCATTATTTACTGATTTTTGTTCTTTGGCACGTTCACTTGCATTAGCAGGTAAAATAGCAGGATCATTTGTCTCTTTTTTCGATTCGCCTTGATTGTTTTCCTCGATATCTTCTAGATTCTCTTCCTGTTCTGTTTCATCGATTTCAATCTCTTCCTGATTGACCTCTTCCTCTTGTTCTTGCTCATTATGATTATAAAAATTTTCAATTAGTTCTCTTTCTTCTGTATCTAAGGAAGTTTCAAGCGTATCATTTTCGGTTGATATTTGTTTTACTTCTGATCCAAGGCTTTCCTCTAACGACTGTGCTGTTAACTCATTCATCGAGACATGATCTGTTTCAGCCTGTGCTCTAAGTTCTTTCGACACTTCATAAATGGCCACTTGATATCCAAGTTGTTGATAATAACTACCTAATTCATCTTCAAAATGATGATCCTGGTTGTTCTCATCGTAGTAGCTTACCGCCATTAAAACCGGACGATCTGCTTCAGCTTCTGTGTTAACTGTTACTTTGTCAATAATTTCATCTGTCAACGATGTTATGGTACGATTTTTAACCTCTAAATTATCCATCAACTGTTCAGCATCGTCATTCATCGGTTCAACGTCAAGTACTTGATATTGTTCATCAATGGTAATATTTAAGCTTGGATTAATGTCAATACTAACTACTGCATAAGCTTTATTACCTGCTAACCATATGTATAATGGACTTAATAGCAGTAAACATATTAAGACCATAGGAACTAGCTTCCACGTTATTGATCCTTTGAAAAAATTAAAAAACGATTGCAAGACGGATTTTTTTTGTTGATAAAAGGTTTCCGTACCAATTTCTTTTTCCTTCATTGGTACCGCTCTGTGGAACACACCATTCTTATCCATCACGATTGTGTATCGTGATGTATGTTCCACAATTATTCCTTTTTTCACAGATCTACCCCCTCGAGGTATTCTTTTAAATATACATAATCACCTGTAAGGATAATAAATACCGTTAATATATATTTTCGATTTCTCTCTAACGTTTTTTTACTAACAGGTACGACCTTCAATAATTTTTTAATAGGTACTCTTTTTTTAAGTAGTACATAATCTTTTAATTCTGAGTCATTTATTAACTGTTTCGCAGCATAAACTGCAGATTCACGCGCATCTTGGTGTTTTGGTGAAATTTCTGTAAGCTCTCTAAATGAAATTTTAAACTGTTTCAATTGTTCAGATAACTCCAAAATTTCTTGTCTGCGATTCCATGATTCTTGTTCCAGTTGAAATATTTTTTTAGCTTGTGATATCTGTAACGGACTTTCTTCTATTTCTTCCTCGTCATTCATATTCAGAGCTGGATACATATATTGTCTCTGTTCTTTCCGGATATAGTCAATTACTTTGCGTTTAATTATGACTTGAGCAAAGGCAAGAAATGATGAGCCTTTCTCCCGTGAATACAACTCTATTGCCTCATTAAAAGCAATCATACCGACGCTAAATTCATCATGTTCATGTTTGATATATCTTTTACACACATCCGAAACACATTTTGCAATAAATGGTTGATATGCTTTAATTATATCATTACGTAAGTAGTCATCACCTCGCTGTATCAACTCAATTTGATCTTCTAATCTATATTCTTTATCGGTTAACTGGCTTTCTATCATATTCGGCACCACCAGTCCTTTATAAAATTCGTATTGTATTAGTGTTTTTTTGTCTGTTATTAATAAAAATTAAGTCTATTTTCACCAGTTTTTTTTGTCACTTTATACAGAATAAAAGAAAATCTTGTTTCTATCTACCATAATTCAATTACAATTCATTAAGTTTTATTTTCAATCAATAGATATATTGACTCATTATGATTAAATACTCACAGAAATAAGGCAGTAACGAATAGTCCTTTGGAACCTATTCTTTAATGTTAAAGTATATAATCGCCCTCTTTTTTGAGATAATAAACTAACTCTCAGTAAAAACAATACTGAGAGTTTACATGAATCATTGTTTATTTATATTTAGATATTCTATAGGCACGGCTAAGCCTACTCTGCCGTGTTCCTCATTTTTTTGTGTCGCAAAAACAACTGCAATGACATCACCTTGCTCATTCAAGACCGGACTGCCACTGTTTCCTCGATAAACTGGCGCATCTAACATATAGACTGGTTTCTCCCAGGAAGATAATTGTGTCTTTCCAATTAAATCTCCCTCGTTGGCAATGCCATTAAAACGTAGAGGATTTCCAATAAAAAGAACATCTTCAAGCTGTTCTTCGCTATTTTTATCGCTTAGTGCTAAATATGGAAGATTTTCTGCCTCTATATCTAATACAGCAAGGTCTATTTCTGGATAGGTTTCCACTACTTCACCATTATACAGGCCTTCCTCCTGGAAAGCGACAGTGATCCTTGGTTGATCCTCAATCACATGATAGTTGGTGATGATATAACCATCTGTTGAGATAGCAAAGCCGGTACCTTTATTGTCCTCGCCTTCAATGACAACAACTGCATCGCGATACTGTTGTACTGTTTCATCCTGCATTAACCTTCCAGAAGTTTGAATAAATTCAATTGCTGGAATCGAAAAAGTTTGTGGCAGAATGGCAATCACTTGAATAAACATCGCAATAGCAATCGACCACACCGCCCATTTAGGAAATACTCTCTTTTTACTATCTTCTGCTTCTGTTCGTTCATTCTCTTCTAATTTGCGTCGTTCTTCTTGGACCAGTTCATACATTTCTTCCGGATCTATTTCTTCATATAAATCTTCATCAATAATATCCCGTTTTTTGTCATCCGAATGTTTCATACTACACCTCATCCAAAAACGATCTGTTGACTTCATTATATCATTTTGATTGATTGAATTGCTATCTTGTTTTATATTATAAGTTAATAGAGAAAGGAGTGTCATGATGTTATTAGATGAAATTCTTGACTACAATAAACAATTTGTCGAAGAGAAAGGCTATGAGGTATATGAAACGGATAAATTCCCAAATAAAAGAGCAGTAATTTTCACATGCATGGATACTCGCCTAGTCGAATTATTACCAAAAGCTTTAAATTTACATAATGGCGATGTGAAGATGGTTAAAAATGCTGGTGCTATTTTGAATGATCCGTATGACAGTACAATGAAAAGTATATTAGTAGCAATCCATGCCTTACAAGCAGATGAGGTATTTGTGATCGCACATCATGGTTGCGGAATGAATGGTTTCAATACGGATAGTTTCGTTGATTTAATGAAGGAGAAAGGTATTAAACAAATAGCAATTGATAGTCTTGATAAAGAGCCCAAAGAGTGGTTAACCGGTTTTGACGATGTTACTGCATCTGTTGAACAATCAGTGCGTATTATCGATAACCATCCATTGTTACCGGAAGAAATACCCGTACACGGACTAATCATTGATCCTGCTACAGGAAAATTAGATTTAGTTAAAAAAGGATATTAGACTCTTTTAAAAAGAAAAGGCTTGGTTTGTACCAAGCCTTTTCCTTTTGCCTTTCATCTATCATTTCACACTCTAAACTCCATAATCAAACTCATCAGGATGAGCGCCTAACCGTTTGTCTGCATCCATACCTTTGATTTTTTCAATATCTTCCTTCGATAATTCAAAATCAAAGATATTAACATTTTCCTGTTGACGTTCCTTATGAACAGACTTTGGAATCGTAATAATACCAGATTGATATTGCCAACGCACAATAATTTGTGCAGGCTTTTTATTATGTTTCACAGCTAAATCTTGTAAGACTGGATGATCGAAATAGCGTGCTTTACCTAATGGAGCCCATGCTTCCACTTTAATATCGTGCTTTTCGCAAAAATCCCTGACAGCTTGCTGTTGTAATTGTGGGTGTAATTCTACTTGGTTAACTACTGGCGTAATCTCTGCCTCTTTTAACAATTCCTCTACATGATGAGGCTCAAAATTACTAACTCCGATCGCTTTTGCTTTCCCGTCCCGATATATTTCTTCCAGAGCTTTGTAGGTTTCGGTGAATGTACCTGGTACCGGCCAGTGTACTAAGTATAAATCAACATAATCCATTTGCAGACGTTCTAAACTGCTCTTAAATGCTGCTTTCGTTTCTTCATACCCTTGTTCGTCATTCCATACTTTTGTTGTCACAAAGATGTCATCACGAGGAATACCACTGTCGATAATTGCTTGACCTACCCCCTCTTCATTTGCATAAAGGGATGCCGTATCAATATGACGATAGCCTAATTCTAATGCTGAACGTACCGCATGGTAAACCTCATCACCTGGTTCCGCTTTGTATACGCCAAGTCCTACCGCAGGAATTTCTGTTCCATTGTTCAGTTTTAATGTTGTCGTTAAGCTCATTCTTAGAAACGCCTCCTTTTTAATTAACCATTCACTTTCTATTTTAGTATTCTGTTGGATTTTTCCAAAATAAACTGCTTAATTTGCTTGCTTTTTAATAATTTCAATAACCTTTTGCTTTGCTTCACTGGAACGGTATTGATTCATTTTATCTTTTATCTCAAATTTATCTTTTTTCAATTCAAGCAGAGAAGCTACTAATGACTCTGTCGACAAATTTTCTTCCTCCAATACTTTTGCATATCCTTGTTTTTCGAAAGATTGAGCATTGACAATCTGGTCTCCACGGCTTGCTTGACGTGATAATGGAATAAGTAGCATTGGTTTATTTAATGCTAAAAATTCGAAAATCGCGTTAGCACCTGCACGTGAACAAACCAAGTCTGTGATCGCTAGTAAATCTTTTAATTCATCCTGGACATATTCATATTGAACATAACCTTCTTGAGCATATGTCTCATCAATATTGTCTTTTCCACAAATATGAATAACTTGAAATTGATTTAACAGGTCTTCTAATCCTTCGCGAACTGCCTGGTTAATCTTTTGAGAACCGGCACTCCCACCCATAATTAATAAAACATTCTTCTGGCTGGTAAAGGCAGTCATGGCAAAACCTTTTTCCCTGTTTCCTGTGAAAAGCTCCTCACGAACAACCGCGCCGATCCATTCAGCCTTTTGTTCAGGTAAATATTTTACCGTCTCAGGAAAGGTTGCCAACACTTTTTTGGCAAAAGGGATTGCTAATTTATTGGCAAGTCCTGGTGTAAAATCGGATTCATGAATGACGGCCGGTACACCTTTCATGCGTGCAGCCACCAATACGGGAACAGAGACAAATCCACCTTTCGAGAAAATAACAGCAGGCTTTTTTTTACCAATAATTCGATGTGCTTGCCAAGTTCCTTTTAATACTTTGAAAGGGTCTTTAAAATTTTCCTTGGAAAAATAGCGTCTAAGTTTTCCAGTTGAAATCGGGTGGTATGTCACCCCTTCTAATGGTTCCATTAAATCTTTTTCGATACCATCTTTCGATCCAATATAATCAACTGTCCAACCGTCTTTTAAGAAGGCAGGAATAATGGCTAAGTTGACCATTACGTGTCCTGCTGTGCCACCACCTGTGAAAATGATTTGTTTAGTGGTCATAAATAAAACCGTCCTCTCTTTTAACAAAATATGTTATAATCCTCCTACTAGCGTAGAAAAAGGAAGAATGATTATGTACAAAACAAAAACCTTACGAGAAAAAATAAGACTCTTTATGATTATACTGATACCCATTCTAATCACGCAAGTAAGTATGTATGCGATGAATTTTTTTGACACGATTATGTCAGGCAGGGCAGGCGCTGCCGATTTAGCCGGAGTAGCGATTGGCTCTAGTTTATGGGTGCCGGTACAAATGGCGGTCGTCGGTATTCTGATGGCAATGTCCCCGATTGTTGCTCAACTGACAGGTGCTAATGAAGAGGAGAAAATACCTTTTACCGTACAACAAGGTATTTATGTATCGATTGGATTAGGGGTTGTCGTTACATTGATTGGCACTTTCCTGATCGATCCGATTTTAGGATTGATGGATTTGGAAGACAGAGTACAACACGTTGCCAAGTATTACATTATTACGATTGGATTAGGAATGATTCCTCACTTCATATATAATTTATTACGGTCCTATATCGATGGTCTTGGACATACAAGAATTTCGATGGCGATTATTTTAATTTCGCTTCCATTAAATATTGTATTTAATTACATATTTATCTTTGGCAAATTAGGTTTGCCAGCCTTTGGAGGGATTGGTGCCGGAATTGCATCAGGATTAACGTTTCTTGTCAATTTAATCTTATCCATTTTAATTGTCCATTATGTACGGCCATTTCGCGGTCATAAAATTTTCCACAAGTTCGTAAAACCTTCCTTGAAGGAATGGTTCAGCCAATTACGACTAGGTCTTCCGATTGGCTTTTCGATCTTTTTTGAAGTAAGTATTTTTTCTGCGGTGACATTCATGCTAAGTGTTTATAGCACCAATACGATCGCCGCACACCAGGCAGCAATTAATTTCGCTTCCTTTTTATATATGATACCATTAAGCATTGCCATGTCACTAACAATTGCAGTCGGCTTTGAAATCGGTGCAAAACGGATTCAGGATGCGAAAACCTATTCCTATATGGGCATTATATCAGGTGTAATAATCGCCTTCTTAGCTGGTGGTATCATTTATCTGTTGGACGATCAGGTGGCTCATCTTTATAGTGATCACCAAGAAGTAATTGAGCTAACAAAACACTTCCTTTATTATGCAATATTTTTCCAATTCGCTGATGCAGTTGGTGCACCAGTTCAAGGAATTTTACGTGGGTATAAAGATGTGAACATTACCTTTTGGATGTCACTTGTTTCCTACTGGTTAATCGGATTACCAAGCGGTTGGCTATTTGCGAATTATACAAATTTGGATGCGTTTGGTTATTGGCTAGGGTTAATCGTTGGGCTTTCAGCTGGAGCAATCACCTTATTTGGACGGATGTATTACCTGCAAAACAAATTAGCCAAACAGATGTAATTTTTTCTGGACACTTTCCCCGATTATCTGGACACTCGTAAAAAAAAGGTGTAGCTTATCACATGCTACACCTTTAAATTCATTACAATTAATTTCTCTTCTGTCATTTCCTCAATTGAATATTTTGGTCCTTCTTTTCCATTACCACTATCTTTCACACCACCATATGGCATTAAATCCACACGATATTGTGAGCCGTCATTAATCATAAATCCGCCAACTTCAACATGTTTTGCTGCGTAATAAGCAGTATCAATATTCTGTGTGAAAATGCCTCCTTGCAAGCCATAATCAGATTGATTCATTTCATGAATACACTGCTTCATATCTGAAAAAGGAATGACACTTGCTACTGGTGCAAATATTTCTTCACACACCACACGCATTTCTGGTTTAACATCAGTCAAAATAGTTGGTTTCAGTAGTGCTCCTTTTCTTTCACCACCGATGAAGATATTAGCACCTTTTTTTACTGCTTCCTGAATCCATTCTTCTGCACGTTCAGCCTCTTTTTGTGCAATCATTGGACCTACATCTGTTTCTGGATCGGTTGGATCTCCTATTTTCAGTTCAGCCATATGCCCTTTCAGTTTTTCTAAAAAGAATTCCTGAACTTCTTCATGAACATAAATTCGTTGTACGGAAATACATACTTGACCGGCAAAAGCAAATGACTGTGCTGCAAGTGTTTTGGCAGCTAAATCAAGATCTGCTTCTTTATCGACAATCACTGGTGAATTATTTCCTAATTCTAAAATTAAGCAATTCAGTCCTGTTTCCTGTTTTAATTTCAAACCTACTTTTGCACTACCTGTAAAGGTGTAAAGTGCAATTCGCTCATCCTTCATCATTTGATTACCGACTGTTGATCCAGATCCAACTATAACTTGTAATAATCCTTTCGGCAAACCTGCCTGATCAAGGATTTCTGCTAGCTTTAATGATGAGATCGGTGTTTTACTGGCTGGTTTCAAGACAACCGCATTACCGGCTGCTAGGGCTGGTGCTACCTTATGTGATACAAGGTTAAGCGGAAAATTAAAAGGACTGATCGCACCGACAACTCCTACCGGTACTTTAATGGTAAAAGCCATCCTATTTTCCGATCCAGGTGCTGCCTCAACTGGAACACCTTCACCATGGATTCGTTTTGCCTCTTCTGCTGCTATTAAGAAGGTTTGAGCAGAACGGTCAATTTCAGATCGTGCTTGTTTTAACGGCTTGCCTGCTTCTCTGGTAATAATCATTGCCAACTCTTCTTGTTGATCTGAAATAAGTTGAGAAGCCTTGTGTAAAATTTGATAGCGTTCATACGGAGACAGTTGCTCTTGTTCAAAGGCATTCGATGCACTATTAATTGCTTGATCCACTGCATCTTTATCTGCTTTGGCAACTCGTGCATATACTTCTTGTGAGTATTTATCTAATACATCCAAAGTTTCCTTTGTATCTACCCATTTTCCACCAATAAAAAGTTGAAACTGCTGCATTGGTTAACACCTCTGTTTTTTAGATTTTCACTATTAGAATGCATAAAGTAGATATTCTGTTTTTCTTATGATTGGTATTCCACTTTCTTACTATTTTAAACGTTAAATCAAGCAGCAGCTTGTATTTTCATTATCCCTTGTATACTTGTTGTAGCTTTGTAAGATCAAGTTTCTTCATTTTAAGAGTTGCCTGATTAACACGCGCAATTTGTTCCGGTGTGCCATTGCTCATCATCTCGTCCATTTCTCTCGGCACAATCTGCCAGGACACTCCATACTTATCTTTCAGCCAACCGCATTGCTCGGATTCAGGAACCGCTGACAGCTTATCCCAGTAGTAATCAATCTCGTCTTGCGTGTCACAATATACCATAAATGAGACTGATTCATTGAAATTAAATTGATGATCTTGTGCGCTATCCATTGCAGCAAACCACTGATTCTCAAGCATAAAATCAGAAAACATGATGGTTCCTTCTTTGTCAGGTTCCATTCCTTGAGGGTAACGGGCAATTAGGCCTTGTCTTGAGTTCGTAAATACAGATAAATAAAAATTAATCGCCTCTTCCGCTTTGCCACATTTATCACCGACAAACATTAGTGACGGCACTATCGTTGGCCGCTCTTCACCTTCTGGATCGGTAAGAATTAACTGCCACGACAAACCATACTTATCTTGAATCCAGCCATACTTCTCACTAAACGGATACGTATCAAGTGGCATTAATACTTTGCCACCTTCGGACAATCTATTCCAAACCTCATTTATTTTTTCACTCGCGTCTTTTTCTCGTGATGGGTCAAAATTAACCATGAACGACACAGACGGATTGAATCTGAAAAAAGGTCCTGCGTTGATTGCCATGAATTTCTGTCCCCACAACTCAAAAGAGACTAAATCAGCGTCGCCTGATGGTGTGTCGTTGAGTGTTGTTTTATTCGTAATATTTGAGTCAGGGAAAATGGAAGCATAAAACTCAGCTGCTTCATTCGCCTCCTTGTCATACCATAAATGTGGAACAATATTTTGATTTGTCTTTGTCATTGTGATTCCTCCTAATTTATTTTATTTTTATTTATTCTACCATTTTAATTCTGCTTTGATTTCTTTTTGATTGCTGCATTCATCCGTTCTTATTTTTGAAATACAAAAAAATAAAAGACCAAATCACTGTACGATTCGGTCTTAGAAGTTTATTTTTATTGTTTCTTTACAAAAACTGAATTATTTTTAAGATAGAGACTTTTTTTATTCTTGTGGATCATATATAAAATAATCGAAATCTGCGTGTTTATTTTGGCCAGATGTATCCTGACATTGCATACCTACAAATGCACCTGTAAAGAATCCACCGCCTTGGATATAATCGTCTGATAGTTTGTATGATTCGAATTCAACCGGCACTGTATGCCACGTGTCTCCATCGAATGAATAAGCATACGTATAAATAGAAGTTTTTACGTCCACACGTAGGTACACATATTCTACATCCTCTGGAACTTCAATTTCGTTTCCATTAATTGGCTGTCCGAAAGTCGTATTATCGCAAGTCGCTAATTCCAGGATACGGCCTTTTTCTTCATGCCATGTGATTTGGAAAGAAGTCCAATTTTCAGTATTATAGTAATTCACCAGACCTGCCGAATGTTGGAAGTCTTCCGGTTGGAAAGCTACTTTTGTTTCCGCTCTGAAGTTAAAGTGTTGCCAACGTCTTGCGATAAAAGATTGTGTAAATAACGAAGTAAGTGATTCTCTACCATATAAGCGTAAATGACTAGGATTATCTTTCAAGGAGACTATATCTTCTCCTAATGGAATACGTAAGCTTTGGAAATGAAGGTTTAATTCATCTACGTCAAAATCATCTTTTGTCGGATAATCAGGATCCCATTTTACTTCCTCGATTTTTGGTCCTTCGATTTCTAATGAAGGTTGGTTTCCACCAACAACATACGGCCAATCATCCTTCCACTCTATTCGTTGAATTGCGGTTTCACGACCTAATGGACAAAACCCGCGTGGATCTAATAATGGTTGTCCATCCTTCGGTAAAACACGACCAGTTAAATGTACAAGAAACCATTCATCAGTATGTGTCTGAACAATCGACGCATGTCCTGCTTTTTGTAACGGATTTCTCGGATATGGCCAAGATGTGATAAGTGGATTGTCCGGATGGACTTCATATGGTCCGGTAAGCTCTTTCGAACGTGCGATGGTTGCACAATGATCGAATTTTGTACCACCCTCAGCTGTTAATAGATAATAGTAGCCATTCCATTTATATAAGTGTGGTGCCTCTGTTAGTTTAATATCAGTCCCTTTAAAAATGACTTGCGATTTACCAACGAGCTTTTGTTGTCCGTGATCATATTCCTGTAAAACGATCCCATAAAAGTTATGGTGTCCAACACGGTGATCCCACTTCATGTTTACCAAATATTTTTTTCCATCATCATCATGGAATAGTGATGGGTCAAAGCCTGAACTGTTTAAGTAAATTGGATCTGACCATTCACCATCAATCGTGGCACATGTTGCTAAATAGTTGTGAGAATCCTTCCAGTTACCGTTTACAACTTTGACATCCGTGTAAATTAAATAGAATTGACCATCATGATACGATATCTGTGGTGCCCAAATACCACCAGAGTTAGGGTTACCCTTCATATTTAATTGACTAAGTCTATTAAGTGGTCTTGATGCTAAGCGCCAGTTTTTTAGATCTTTAGAATGGTAAATACCTACTCCAGGAAACCATTCGAATGTAGAAACAGCGATATAATAGTCTTCCCCCACCCTACACATACTTGGATCTGGATTAAAACCTGTTAAAATTGGATTTTGAATTGTAGCCATTATTTCACCCCTGCTTTGTTTTGTAAACGCTTGATTATTTCACAATGAATAGTATAGCATAAAACCCACACAAAGTATAATGGATAAACTAAGTTTTTATAAATATTTTTTGATGAGAACTTGAATGAATTCAGGCTTTAGTAACTCCCCTGTCCCTTAGGTGAAAGCGAAGTATTCTGCCGATCGGTACTCTATGAACGAAGCAAAATTTCGCTAAGATTACTACGTATTTTATTATTTGTGCGGACTGACATACTTTCTTGCTTCATAAAAAAAGTCAGGCAATATACCTGACTTTTTTCATCCTATAAGAATAGACCTGCTATGGTTGCGGATAGGATAGAACCTAAAGTTGCACCAATCAAAAGCTTCATACCAAACTTAGATACGGTTGCACCTTTCTCACGATTAATCCCTTGTACAGTACCTGCGATTATACCAATAGAGGAGAAGTTAGCAAAACTTGTAAGGAATACAGAAACAACACCTACTGTTTTTTCTGATAATTCACCAATTAATGGTTCTAATTCTAGCATGGCTACGAATTCGTTTGTAATGATCTTCGTCCCCATAATACCACCTGCTTGAATTACTTCACCAGGTGCGATACCCATCAAGAAACCGATTGGAGCAAGTACATAACCTAAAATTTCCTGTAAAGTTATACCTGCGAAAGCAGCTGCAATGACCCAGTTTACTAATTCCAATGCTGCAATAAAGGCAATTAACATAGCTGCTACGATTAGTGCTATTTTACCACCATCTAACGCACCATTCCCCATTGCTTCAAAAAAGCTTTTGGAATCAGAAACGTTCTTAACATCCACTTCATCGTTCTCATCGTCCACTTTTACTGGTGCAATAAGAGAAGCGATAATGAGTGAACTGAACATATTCAATGGAATAGCCACTAACACAAATTGTGCAGGAAGCATTTGCATGTAAGCACCAATAATGGATGCTGATACAGACCCCATTGCTGAAGCACTTACAATATAAAGACGATTATTATTCAAATGGTGAAACTGAGATTTAATCGCAATAATTGCTTCAGATTGACCAAAAAACATACTGTTTACAGCATTAAAGGATTCTACTTTCGGTAATCCAGTAATTTTCGAAATTGCCCAGCCAATATATTTAATAATTAATGGTAGGATTTTCAAATAAGTAAGTACGGATAATAAAGTTGAAAAGAAAATAATAATCAATAACACATTGAAAAAGAATACAGATCCACCTTCTTCAATAGCGACTCCACCTAATACAAAGGCAACACCTTCGTTAGCAAATTCAATTAATTTATTGAAAACGTCTGCAATAAAATTAATAATTTTCTCACCTATTGGTGTCATAAACATAAACCAAGTAGTTAGAACTTGTGCTAAAAGCATAAGTCCGATTCCTACAAAATTGACATTTTTACGATCATTTGACATCGCATACGCGATAGCTAGTACAATAATGATTGCTAAAAGTCCTAATAAAATTCCCACAAGTTTTCCTCCTTCTTAAAATACACTATTATTTCTACCATACCCAATCACCTGTAGAATTACACTTTATTTTAGCATGAAAATGGTTTCTTGTGGGAGTATTAATAAAAGTCTAAAAATTAAGAAGATTGAAAAGATTTCGCTACTTGTACTAATTCTTTTTCTGAAAGCGACTCTTCATTTGGTCGATAAATAATTTGATAGGTAATGCCAGCTTTTTCCCAATACAAAGTTTGAGAATATGGTTGATCTTGATAATAACCTTCCAATGAATTACCTAAAGAAATTGTTTCAAAATCACTTTTATCTTGGTCTAATTCTCCGTTAATCAATTGTATCGTAAAGATGTCGTTATCTTCAGTGAACATGGTAATATCAAATGCTTCATTATTAAGTTCATTCAAATTAAAACGATCGGTGACAAGTATCTCAGCAGCAATTGGAACATAAGATGGCAATTCTGCGCTAAAATCTAAGTTCTCCATAGCTTTTTCCACTTTCCCTTTTTCATAGGAATAAAAGCCCTCTGGTATAGCGGATTGTGTATTGCATCCTATTAAGAAGAAAAGTATTATACTTGCTGTTATTACGTGCTGAAAAAACTTCATACTTGTCTGCCTCCATAAATTAATTCGTATACTATTAGACGATTTTTAAGAGTAATAAGTTTCAATAATGTAAACATCTTAATAATTTGTTAACTTATCGCACTTATTATAACATTTCCAGTCATATTTACCTAAAAAATTGTTGATACGTAACAATTTTTCCTCCAAGTAAAAAAACGCCGATACTATTTAGCATCGACGTTACTTTTATGGAAGAAGTGCTTCATGGCGTAAAAAACATCTTCTCTATTTTTCAAAACAAATTGTTTGAAACGTGGATGATCAACCTCTTTGAACGCTTGCGTTAATGTGGAATACCGATTGTATTGATTGACCTCTCCATAACAAAACATACTTGCACTCTCTAACAATTCATTAACAGCTTGTAATGATCTCCGGTTATCAGAAGTTAAATTATCACCATCTGAAAAATGAAAAGGGTAAATATTATAACGACTCGCTGGATATTTCTCATTCACCAGTTCCAACGCTTTGCGGTATGCGGAAGAACAGATTGTTCCGCCACTTTCTCCTTTGGTAAAAAAGGATTCTTCATCTACAACCTTTGCTTCTGTGTGGTGGGCGATAAATTCAACATCGACTGTTTCATATTTTTTTCGTAAAAAACGTACCATCCAAAAGTAAAAACTGCGGGCAACATATTTTTCGAATTGCCCCATCGATCCGCTAGTATCCATCATTGCTAACACAACTGCTTTTGATTCTGGTTTTTCAATATTATCCCATGTTTTGTAACGTAAATCATCTGGATAAATGGGGGCAAAAGAAGGAGTTCCTTCTAATGCATTTCTTCGGTAAGATGCCAGCATCGTTCTTTTCTTATCAATGTTTCCTATTAAACCCTTTTTACGTATATCACGAAATTCCACGTCAGTAATCGTAATATTATCTTGTTCTTTCTCCATCAAATTGGGCAATTCAAGCTGTGAAAAGAATGCTTCCTCTACTTCCTCAAAATCTACTTCAGCCTCATAATAGTCTACTCCAGGTTGATTTCCCGCTTTCTCACCTTTTTGCCCCTTTTTGGCTTGTTGTTGTGGGTCTTGAGCAACGACATCCCCTACCTCACTTTCTCCGTTTCCTTGCCCTACATGTTTGTTTTTAGATTGACTGTAGCGTATTTTATATTCGTCTAAGGAGCGTATCGGGATCCGAATAATTTCTTTTCCCCGAGACATAATAATACTTTCTTCACTAACAATGTCAGGTAGTTTCTTTTTAATTACTTCCTTTATTTTGTCTTGATGTCGTTTTTGATCATCAAACCCTTTTCGATGGAGGGACCAATCTTCCTCTGCGATCACAAAGTTAACATCAGTCATCAATTCCCCTCCTTCGCTTGTATTATTTTATTGTATGCAACGAAAGAGAGAATGATTAAGTATTTTTGGCAGAAATTAAATCATTTAAAATATAACTACTTTACCAATGGTGCATAAAGAAACTTACCCTAGTAGATACAAACTGCGCAACAGTGAAAATGTCTGTATTAAAGTTTCCTTCCATTCTGATTAAAGATATGTACATGGATACGCTACGGCAGAACACTTCGCTTTCCGCGGGCACGGCTTCAGCTAACTTGGTAAAGAAAATCACTTTACCAAGTGGATCTTCAGCTCGCGCTGTTCCCACAGGAGTCTCCGTATTCTGCCTACGCTGATAATGATTTTCTGATGATTGAAAGGGTAAAATCCATCTCGTGGATCTTTTCTCACTTAATCAGAAAACCATACGAAGCTGCGGAAAAATACGACAATCCTGTGGGAAAGGAATAGTCTGAAGACCCCCATGATGCGCCTGTGTCTTCTAGCAACGCTTCGTAGTATGCTTCCTTGGCGCAAGGGAACAAAGAATTTATTCAAGTAGTCCCCTGGCTGAAGCGTTCCCCGACGGCATAGAAGACACTATGAAAGCGATTTTTGCTTGAGTAGATGTTGCCACTTGTGCCCTTGGTGAAAGGGAGTGTTTTTCCGCAGCTTAGTGTGCATTTCGTATCATGCAAGAAGAAATCCATAGAATATCATTCCATAGTTCTCTTCTTTCGATAATCAGAACACTACGCAAAGCGGAGGCAAGATACGTAGACTCCTACGGGAACAGCGCGAGCCGAAGACCCCGCAAGAAAACGTACTTGGTTTTCTGAGGAGGCTAAGGCCGTGCCCGTGGAAAGCGAAGTATTCTGCTGAAGCGTATCCCTGCACTCACCATCAAAAAGGTGGAAGAAAGTAAATCCACACAATAAGTTACTGCGCAGTTTATGTTTTACGTGCTCTACGTTAAAAGCACCCACCATTTTAAAATGATGAGTGCTTTTGATTTTAACCTTCTAATAATAGGTCATATGGATCTTCTAGTAGTTGTTTTACACGTACAAGGAATTTTACTGCATCTTTTCCGTCCACGATACGGTGGTCGTAAGATAGTGCGATATTCATTATCGGACGAACCTCAATTGAATCATCCGGCATTACTATCGGACGTTTTTGAATCGTGTGCATTCCTAAAATACCAACTTGTGGTGAGTTTAGAATTGGTGTAGATAATAGTGATCCAAAAATACCACCGTTTGTAATCGTAAAGGAGCCACCCTGTAAGTCACCAATTTGCAGTTCCTTATTTTTGGCTTTGGTACCTAAATCAGCAATATCAGATTCAATACCTGCAAAGTCTAAACGATCTGCATCACGTACTACTGGAACAACTAAACCATCATCTGTTGATACAGCAATACCGATATCATAGAATTTCTTCTTAATAATTTCTTTTCCCTGAATCTCAGCATTTAGATAAGGGAACTCTTTCAATGCACTAACTACTGCTTTGGTAAAGAATGACATAAAGCCCAGTTTAATGCCGTGTTTTTCTAAAAACTTCTCTTTACGTTCACTACGTAGTTTCATAACTGCTGTCATATCTACTTCGTTAAACGTTGTAAGCATTGCTGCTGTTTGTTGTGCATCCACAAGGTGCTTCGCAATCGTTTGACGACGGCGAGTCATTTTTTCACGCTCTACCGGTTTATCAAACGCTTGTTGTGAGTTAGAAGACTTATCTTTGTTTTCATCATTAGGTTTCTTTTCTGCTTTTGCAGGTTTAGCTGAGTTCTCCACATCTTCAGGGCGAATGCGACCCAACGGATCTGTCGATGTAATATCGTTCAGATCAATGCCTAATTCACGAGCGCGTTTTCTAGCTGCTGGGGATGCGACAACTTTTTGTTCTTTTCCTGCTTTTTTCGGTTCAGTCGCTTCTTTACTAGCTGGTTCTTCTTTCTTCGGCTCTTCTTTTTTCTCTTCTTCTTTTGATTCTTCTTTATCGTCAGAGCTTTCTGCAGAACCTCCACCAGCTTCACCATTCTCATCTATCTTCGCAATAACTTCTCCAACTTCTACATCATCGCCTTCATTTTTTGCAAATTCAGCAATTACACCTGAATTATCAGCGTTAACTTCTACATTAACTTTATCAGTTTCTAGTTCACAGATCGGATCACCTTTCTCGACGGAATCACCCTCACTAACTAGCCACTCTGCTATTGTACCTTCCGTAATAGATTCTGCTAATTCTGGGACTTTAATTTCCTTCATTGGTTTCTCCTCCTTCAGACAGCTCTAATGCTTTTTTTACTATGCGTCTTTGTTCTGCTTTATGAATGTGTGGGTCCCCTACGGATGGTGACGAACGTTCTGGACGTCCAATATAGTGTAATTCTAATTTCGTATCTTCAAGCATTTTGTAAAGTAGTTCTTTCACAAAATTCCATGCACCCATATTTCGTGGTTCTTCTTGTACCCATACCACTTCTTCCAATTTAGGACTTCCATCCATGACCTCTTGAATTTTCTTTTCAGGGAATGGATAGATTTGCTCTAAGCGAACAATATGAATATCTTCATATTTTTCTGGGCTTTCGCTCATTTTCTCTTGAATATCTACCATTACTTTCCCTGTACCAATTAATAGGCGCTTAGCTTTTTTGGATGTTAAATCCAAGCCTGGTTGTGGAATTAATGTATGAAATTTATCATTCGTAAACTCATCTATTGTTGATACTACTCGCGGACTGCGTAGCAAGCTCTTCGGTGTTAAAACAATTAACGGACGAGCTGCTTCACTATCCACTAACGCTGCTTGACGTCTTAATAAATGGAAGAATTGTGCACTGGTTGTAACATTAGCTACAATCCAGTTATTTTCTGCTGCCATGGTTAAGAATCTCTCCGCTCTTCCACTAGAGTGTTCCGGTCCTTGCCCTTCATAACCATGTGGTAATAACATAACCATATTAGAACGTTCATCCCACTTCGCACGGCCAGACGAGATAAATTGATCAAAAATTACCTGACCTGCGTTGGCAAAGTCACCGAATTGTGCCTCCCAAATAACAAGCGTTTTTGGTGCTTTTACACTATAACCGTATTCAAATCCAAGCACAGCAATTTCTGATAATGGACTGTTGTGAATATCAAATGTTGCTTTTGCTTCATCCAATCCATGCATCGGACAATACGTATCACTTGATTCCACATCGTGTAACATTAAGTGGCGATGTGCAAATGTTCCACGCTCTGTATCCTGTCCTGTCATACGAATTGGAATACCATCTTGTAAAATCGAAGCATATGCTAGTGCTTCTGCAACTGCCCAATCGGCTTTTTCTTCTTTTTCAAAAGTGTTATGACGCTTTGATAATATCTTTTCGAGCTTCTTATAGGATTGGAAACCTTCTGGTCGTTTTAATAGACCTTTATTAAGAGAAAGCAATACATCCTTCGGTACTGATGTTTCGATGTCACTCAACCCGTTACGCAGTGCCTGTGGTACCGGCAATGCTTCCGGATTTTCATTAACACTTTCTGTCATATCATCATAAATGCCTTGTAATTTATTAAAAACAGCATCTTTCATTTCTTCAAAAGTATTTTCTGCTAAAATTCCTTCTTCTTGTAGTCGTTTAGCATAAACATGAGCACAAGAAGGATGTTGATCGATTGAATTGTACAGTTTAGGTTGTGTTGCTCGTGGTTCATCCATTTCATTATGACCATAACGGCGATAACCAACTAAATCAATTAAGACATCCTTTTGGAATTTTTTCCGATAATCATATGCTAATGTTGCTGCTGAAATACAAGCTTCAGGATCATCTGCATTTACATGGATAATGGGTACTTCAAAACCTTTAGCTAAGTCACTTGCATATCTGGTAGAACGTCCTTGTCGTTGGCCCGTTGTAAAACCAACCAGGTTATTGGCAATAATATGCATTGTTCCACCTGTTCGGTAACCTTCTAAAGCACTTAAGTTAAAGGTCTCTGCTACGACACCCTCACCAATAAACGCAGCATCACCGTGAATCAAAATACTAAACGCTTTGTTCACATTTAGTTCCGGACTACCTTTTTGGAAACGAAAATCTTGTGCTGCTCTTGTAAAACCTTCTACAACCGGGTTAACAAACTCCAAGTGTGAAGGGTTGTGTGCTAAAGTAATCTTTGTTGGTGATGGTTTTTCTTCCCCGAGATCTCGTTTTGCACCAAAGTGATATTTCACATCCCCAGTCCATCCATAAGTAATGGCTCTGGAACCTGGTGAGGATGGTACTAATTCCTTATCTGCTGACGGATGAAACTCAGAAAATAATTTATCAAATGGCTTACCCAAAATATTGGTTAGTACACTCAATCTACCTCGGTGAGCCATTCCCATCAGTATTTCTTCTGTTTCATCATAGAAGGAATTTTGAACCATACGATCTAAAACAGGAACCATCATTTCCAAACCTTCAATAGAAAAACGTTTCTGAGCTACAAATGTTTTAGCTAAGAAATTTTCAAAACCTTCTACATCAACTATCTTTCCAAGTAGTTCTTTTTTTTCATTTTTTGAGAAAGGAAAACGATACTTACCTGACTCAATATTTTCCTGAAACCACAAGCGTTCTTTGTCATTGTGTACATGATCGTACTCAAATGAAATCGTTCCTGCATACTGAGCTAACAAATAATCAACGACTTCTTGCGCGTTGTTAACCCCTTGAACAGTGGTATCCCAAACCCACTCAGCCGGAATCGCTTCCAAAATGTCTTTACTAAGGTTGTAATAACTTGGATCAACAAGAGTGGTGTCACTCGATATACCTGATCCTACAGAGTAAATTTCAGCTTTCAAATGACCATAACGACGAATAGCCTCAACAAGCTTAATTGCTGAGGTTAATTGTTTCGCACTTATATCAGATGATAAGCCTTTACTACTTGCTACCTCTGCTTGCTGTCCTTCAATTAATTCTTTTGGAGCTCCGTACTGGTCGAACATTTCTTTCAGGGATGGATCGACAGAGTCTCTGTTTTCCAAATAAAGTTCATACTGCTCTTGTACATAGCCCATATTAGGACCGTAAAATTTTTTCCAGAATCTCTCACTGGATTCCTGCTGTGTCACGTCTTATACCCCCATTAGAAGTCACTTTCTCCTGCTAAACTAAACTCCCATCCAAATGTTGTAATGAGTAAAACATTACATCAATAAATATAACCTATTTTACCTAGGGAAACAACATATAAGTGACGATTTTTCGGAAAAGTTTCATTCATATCAAAAAAGCTTAAAAAAGCTAGTGTTTATGCGTTAAAAGGCACACTACGATCGTTGATGAGAATGCTTACATCAAATAGACACTACTAATATTTTAATGTTAAAAATAGGATTGAAAAATTAACACAGCAGCACCTATAGATATGGTACGTTCACTTCTACTTTCTTTTAAAAAATGGATAGGTTCTCGATCCATTCGATAGATATATTCTTTTGCTGATTCTACTATTTTTTCATAATAGGGTGGATAAGCTTTCACGAGTTCACTACTTAAAACGACTTGATCTGGATGCAATATATTGATGATATTTGCAATGCCAACTCCATACATTTGAGCTGATTCCAGCACAACCTCTCGTACTATTTTGTTTTCATTTGCTAATGAATCCATTAATTGATCCATTAATTCCCTTTGGTTACCATCCACATCAAAATACTCAGAAAGTTCGTTATCAAGATAACGCTTATTTACTTCTTTTAACAAGTAGTCATAAGATATACACGAAGTAAGTGATCTTTGATTTTTCACATCAATGATCATTTCACCAAAAGAACTTGCATCACCTGTTTTATTCTTCAAAATATGCCCATCTGCCAGTACACCACACCTCAAACCTCGACCACTTATACAATAAAGAATCGTTTTATCTTTCGTATTATCTTTTATAGCTGAATGCAATGTAGCAACATTTGCACCATTTTCTAGCAAAATTTTATCTGTTTTTATTTTTTTTAACTCTTCTATGATAGAGATATCTTTCCACCCTTTTGCAATAAATGCATTCGGATCAAGGATAACCCCATTTTCTCGGTCTAAGGGTCCTACCGTGCCAATGCCTATACCGAGGAGAAAATCATCAGATATGTTATATTTTTCAATAAAGTGTTCGATTTTCTTTATTATAATCGGAATAGTATAGGAAGGCGTATGCCTCTCTGTCATTACAAAGGTATAACTTTCGATGATCTCAAATGACATATTCACTAATGTAATAGATGATTCAATTCGAGATAATTCTACACCTATGATATAACCCGCATTTGGCTCCATTTCAAATAAAGCTGGTGGCCTACCGCCAGAAGATTCTTGATAGTGACTAATTTTAATAATATTGTCAGATAATAAATTCTCTAAATATCGATTTACTGTAGTTTGCTTCATCTGCATTTTGTCAACTAACTGAGCCTTTGTAATAGGTCCGTTCTCGTGGATATATTGATAGACTTGTTTCATTCCCATATACTTGGTTGAAGTTTGTTCTAAACAGTACTTTAACACGAATTTCGCTCCTTTACTTTTGCTATAGGTTTGTTGATATTTTGGAAAAGGAGTTCAGAGTTCACCCATTTTAATATCAATAGTTGTCAAACCTGATTCATTTCGTTAATCTAGATCCACCTCTAACAGTTAGATCGATTTGTTCTGGAATTTGATTTTTAAGTTCTGATAAATGTATTTTCACTTAAATCCTGCACACATCGAAAACCAATGTTACCTGAAGAGCTATCGACTGTATTGGAGCTTCTAGCTGCCACTCTGTACCGGTTGCAATAAGATTTATGACATAAATACGAGCCACCCCGCATGACTTTGGACATATTACCATTCACAAAATCCTGGTCTATTTTCCCATTTCGGTCGACTTCGAAACTATCTGCACACCATTCCCATACGTTGCCGGAAACATTATGTAATCCATATCCATTGGGTGGAAACGATTTTGCAGGTGCTGTACCAATATATCCATCGTCTTTTGTATTATGACGCGGAAACTCACCCTGCCATATATTACAGTAGTGCTCCCCATTAGGTGTTAATTCATCCCCCCAAGGGAATGTCTTCTGTTCTAAACCACCTCTTGCCGCATACTCCCATTCTTTTTCTGTCGGCAGCCTTTTCCCTGCCCACTTACAATATGCCACAGCATCGGTCCAAGACACATGTATGACAGGATGATCCATACGGTCTTTGATAGTGGATCCGATTCCTTCTGGTTGGAACCAATATGCTTGTTCTGTTGCAAACCACCATGGTGTTTGTGGGACTTGTTGTAATTTGCCCGGAAATTCCTTGGAGATAAATTGATAAAATACAAAAGACCAACCATATTGCTCTGCTTCTGTTTTATATCCCGTATCATCAATAAACTCTTTGAATTGTTTATTTGTCACGGCATGAACATCTATATAAAAAGGAGATATCTTTACTTTTTGGACGGGGCCTTCTCCATCTGTTTGAAAACCCTCTTCATCATCAGTACCCATCAAAAACTCGCCACCATCTAATAAAACCATATTGTGGTCAAAACTGGAATCTTTTTTGTTGATGGTTTGACCTTCCTCTTTATTACCAAATGACATAAAGTCTGCTCTACTTACTTGACAACAACTTGGTTTTTTATCTTCCATAGATAGCCCTCACTTTCCTAAAAATTAATCTTAGTATAACACGATTCCACATACGCCCGCTAAAACAATCACAAAAATTGGGTGCAGACGTAATTTCATTAATGCAAAGAATGAAAAGCCGCAAATGATTAACAAACTAACTGTGTGCCAGGATAATTCTCCGATCACATTATTCGTAATCGCAAAAGTTAAAGCGGCATATAAAATTAACCCTGTAATAATAGGACGTAAGCCATAAAATGCTGATTTTACAATATATAACTCATTAAATTTAAAAAAGAATGCTGCAATAACCAATATGATTAACAGAGAGGGAATAACCATACCTAATGCTGATACCATCGCACCTGATAAACCAGCTGTTTGATAACCGACAAAAATGGCACTATTTGTAGCAATTGGTCCGGGCGACATTCCTGCGACTGCAATAACATCCGTGAATTCTTGTGTTGTCATCCATCCATGTTGAGATACTTCCATCTCTATTACAGGAATCATCGCATACCCGCCTCCAAACGAAACAGATCCAATCAATAAAAAAGTCCAGAACAAATCTAAAAGTACCACGTTATTCACTCCTATTTATCATTTCTTTCTAATTTTATTGTATAACCTAACAGTCTTTTCACTTTCACAATGAGTATGCTCATCCCTATTCCAACTATGATAATTAGCACAGGATGAATATCTAAAAAAAACAACAAGGCCGTAGATATAATCATAATGCTAAGAGTTGTTTTGTCATAAATGGCAGTGATCCCTATTTTATAAGCAGCAAACGCAATAATCCCTACAATCGCTGCTCTAATTCCAACGAATGCGGATTCCACATAAGGATTATCCTGAACAAAAATGAAAAGTATACTTAACGCCACAACAATAAGGAATGTTGGTAGCAAAACAGCTGTCATCGCAATAATTGCACCTAATGTCCCGGCTAAACGATATCCGATAAATGTTGCAGAATTAATAGCTATTGCTCCTGGTACAGACTGGGCAATGGCTAATATTTCTGAAATATCTTTGGTATCGATCCAATTTCTTTTCTCTACTACTTCCTTTTCCATGATTGGAATCATGGCATAACCGCCACCAAAAGTGACCGGACCTATTTTAAAAAAAGATAGAAAAATTTGTAATAAGTATTTCCGATTTGTTTTCAATGACATTCCCCCATCATTCTGCTAATAACTTTTATCCATTTTGATTATAACGCACTTTATTTCTTTTTGGATAAAAGTAGGTGTAATAATAAAAATTGTTAGATTCACAATAATCCAAGTTGCCACCAAAGCTCTGATATGATTTACTTTTAAGACAGGAAATATTTTTAGGAGGAGAATGTTAAATGAAAGAACTAGATAAAAATCCTTTTAAAATTGCCAACCGTGAAGCCCTTATCGGAGTAATTTTAGTAATATTTCATTTTACCTGGTGGTTCGCCTTTGCGTATGGCTTAGGGAAAAAGGATCCAGCTGATTATCAATATATTTTAGGATTTCCTGCATGGTTTTTCTACAGCTGCATTGCAGGTATCATCATTATGTCTATTCTGGTATTTATTATCGTGAAATTCTTTTTCACTGACATACCATTTGATGATGAGGAGTTCGAGCAATCATGAATTTAGTAGCAACAATCACATTATTCAGTTCCGTTGCCATCATTTTTTTAATCGGTTTACTTGCAAGCAGAACGAACAATACAAGTGCTTCCTTTATGGAAGATTATTACCTAGGGGGGCGCAGTTTAGGCGGCTTCGTCTTAGCGATGACAATGACTGCTACATACGGAAGCGCCAGCAGTTTTATCGGCGGGCCTGGGGTAGCATACAACGAAGGATTAGGTTGGGTGTTATTATCCGTTATCCAAGTATCAACAGGTTATTTCACCTTAATGATTCTCGGAAAAAGATTTGCCATTGTAGCAAAAAAATATAAAGCAATCACGATGGTTGACTTCTTAAAAGAACGATACCAATCCAAATGGGTCGTATTATTGTCTTCATTTAGTATTATTGTCTTTTTATTTTCTGCCATGGCTGCTCAATGGATCGGTGGAGGCCGATTAATCGAATCTATCACCGGGTTATCCTATCATTCTGCATTACTTATTTTTGTATTAACCGTACTCGTTTATGTCACATTCGGTGGATTTCGTGCCGTAACATTAACAGATTCCATTCAAGGAACGATTATGCTTATCGGAACTGTCATCCTGCTTACATCCATTATTATTGCAGGAGGCGGAATTTCATCCATCATGACTGACCTTAGTACAGAGAACCCAAATCTAATTACACCATACGGGGCAGATGGAACTTTATCACCGCAATATGTATCATCATTTTGGATATTGGTTGGGGTTGGGGTCGTAGCTTTACCGCAAATTGTGATCCGGGCAATGTCCTATAAAAACACAAGATCTTTTCATCGTGCACTTATCATTGGTACTATCGTTGTTGGGATCATTATGTTGAACATGCACTTAATCGGAGTATTCGCTCGTCCGATTTTGCCTGGCATAGAAGTTGCTGACACGGTGATACCACTAATTGCTTTAGAAGTATTACCGGCTTGGTTAGCAGGAATTGTGTTAGCAGCACCCCTCGCAGCAATCATGTCGACGGTCGACTCCTTACTATTATTAGTAAGCTCAACCATTGTTAAAGACGTCTATATCAATTATATACAACCACATGCACCTAGGAAAAAAGTGCGCAAGTTAAGTATGACCATAACTGCTATTCTTGGGATCATTGTTTACTTAATCGCGATACATCCGCCTGATTTAATTATTTGGCTTAACTTGTATACAATTGGCGGGTTGGAAGCAGCCTTTATCTGGCCAGTTGTTATGGGGATCTATTGGAAGAGAGGGAACAAGTATGGAGCAATCGCAGCGATTATCACCGGTTTTAGCTCTTACATTTTGTTTCAAGCATTTTATCCAGAACCTTTTGGCATGCATGCAGTGGTGTCATCGATAGGGATTTCTCTTATAGCATACGTCGGGGTTAGTTTGAGCTTAAAAAAAGTATAGTGTAATTTATCTGGACACTTTCGAAAGTCGTCCTATAAAATGGAAAAATGACCTCCAAACGTAGGAGGTCATTTTCTTGTTATCTATTTAACAAACTACCAACATACCGCAACAAATCATTAGCAGACTGTGTATTATATCCATACTCTTCCACAAGTGTCGCCACCACTTCGTTCATTTTCTTCAACTGCTGCTCATCTGGTGTTTTGGTGGAAGTAGTAATTTTGACAATGTCCTTCAGATCAGCAAACAATTTCTTTTGAATTGCCTCACGCAGGCGTTCATGTGATTGATAATCAAATTTTTTGCCTTTTCTTGCATAAGCTGAAATTCGGATTAAGATTTCTTCACGGAATGCTTTCTTTGCGTTTTCAGAAATACCAATCTGTTCTTCAATCGAGCGCATTAATTTTTCATCAGGATGCATTTCTTCTCCTGTTAATGGATCCTGTAATTTTGCTTTATTACAGAACGCTTCGACATTATCTAAATAATTATCCATCAGTGTTTTGGCAGACTCTTCATAGGAATAAACAAAGGCTTTCTGTACTTCTTTTTTGGCCAGTTCATCATATTCTTTACGAGCAATTGATATAAAATCCAAATAGTCTTCTTTCTGCTCTTTGGTAATCGAAGGATGATCATCTAAACCATCCTTTAATGATCTTAATACATCAAGTGCATTGATCGCTTGCATTTCTTTACGAATAATGGTCGATGAGATGCGATTGATAACATAGCGAGGATCAATCCCTGTCATGCCTTCATCAGCATATTCTTTCTTCAACGCATTTACATCTTGGTCACTAAATCCTTCGACATCTTGATCATTATATAAATAAAGTTTTTTCAGCATGCTGATATTGCTCTGTTTGGATTCTTTTAACCTTGTTAGAATGGTAAACATCGCTGCTACTTTCAATGTATGTGGTGCGATGTGAAAGTCCTCAATATCACTTTCTTCAATCATTTTTCGATATATTCGTTCTTCTTGATCTAATTTTAAATTATAAGGAATGGGCATCACGATCATTCTAGAGTGCAATGCTTCATTCTTTTTGTTGGAAATAAAAGAACGGTATTCTGATTCGTTCGTGTGAGCAACAATCATTTCATCCGCTGAAATCAAGGCAAACCGACCAGCTTTAAAGTTGCCTTCCTGTGTTAGCGAGAGCAAATGCCAAAGAAATTTCTCATCACACTTGAGCATTTCCTGAAATTCCATCAAACCACGGTTGGCCTTATTTAATTCTCCATCAAAGCGGTACGCTCGGGGGTCTGACTCTGACCCATACGTGGCAATCGTGGAAAAATCAATCGATCCAGTCAGATCAGCAATATCCTGTGATTTCGGATCAGATGGACTAAACGTACCAATCCCTACCCGGTTATCTTCTGAGAAAAAAATCCGCTCTACTTTCACGTCTTCAATTTTGCCGCCGTATTCCTCCTCCAGTCGCAGCCTGTTTAATGGAGATAAACTTCCTTCAATTTTAATTCCATACTCTTTTTCAAAATCAGCTCTCAAATGTTCCGGAATAAGATGCAGTGGGCTTTCATGCATAGGACAATCTTTAATAGCATACACCGCACCTCGATCAGTCAACGTATATTGCTCTAAACCTCTTTTTAATAAAGTTACTAAAGTGGATTTCCCACCACTTACTGGTCCCATTAATAATAAAATCCGCTTTTTAACATCTAATCTTTTAGCAGATGGGTGAAAATATTCTTCAACTAGCTTTTCTAATGCTTCTTCCAGCCCAAATAATTGCTCGCTGAAAAAGTTATATTTTCGTACACCGTTTTCTTCTTCTATCCCTTCTTCTTGTATCATCTGGTATATTCGGGAATGAGCAGATTGTGCAAGATATGGTTTTTCTTTTAACAGTTCAAGATACTCTGCAAATGTACCTTCCCATTTTAAGGCATCTTGTGTTTGACGATATTCTTGCACCCTTCTTAAGATATCCATAGAACGACCTCCCAATAATGTAAACCTCGCTATGCTATAAAAGCATGATGAAATTATTTCGGTAGTTGCTTTATCTATATGTATGTAGGAAACCGTTAAAAAATGAATGGACTATGGATAAGATGGCATATCTATTCGCAAAAACAATCTGCTTTCTCCATGAGAAACCAGAATCTTGTGGAGGATGTTTCACTCGGGAAAAGAATGAGAGTTATTCGTAAAAAAAGCATGGAGAAATGGATCTCCATGCTTTTTGTGTCTGCTATTTAGCTTAACTCATTCACTCAATTATTTACGTATTTTTTTAATTTCTTCTGCTACAAATTGCACCTGTGTTCCCACAATGACTTGGATACTATTTTTACCTACAATATTTATTCCTGGAACACCAGTATTTTTTATTCGTTGTTGATCAACTGCATCCATATCACTTACATCGAGTCTTAATCTTGTTACACAATTATCTAGCGTGACAACATTTTCGTCTCCACCTAATCCAGCATAAATTTCTTTTGCCATTGTAGCTATATCATTATTAGAAGAAGATTCTTCACTTGCATTTTCCACCTGCTCTACGTCATCCTCACGACCTGGTGTTTTGAAATTAAATTTCGTGATTAAGAATCGGAATAATACGTAATAAATGACCCCTATGACTAACCCTTGAACAATTAACATAAACGGTTGATTGGCTAATGGTAATCGGGAGCTTAAAAAGAAATCGACAAAACCAGCACTAAATCCAAAACCAGCTGTCCAATCAAAGGCGGCTGCTACAGCCATGGATATACCTGTTAACGCTGCATGGACAACATATAATGCCGGTGCTAAAAACATAAAAGAAAATTCTAGTGGTTCTGTTACCCCCGTAAAGAATGATGCAAAACCTGCCGCTAACAGTAATGATGCTGCTGTTTTCTTTCGATTTGTTTTAGCTGTATGATACATTGCTAATGCTGCTGCCGGTAAACCAAACATCATAACCGGGAAGAACCCTGCCATATACATACCTGTAACACCTTTTTCCCCTTTTCCAGACCAAAAATTCTCTATATCATTAATACCTGCGACATCAAACCAGAACACAGAGTTTAATGCATGGTGAAGTCCTATCGGTATTAATAAACGATTAAAGAAGCCATATAAACCTGCACCAATTGCGTCTAAATCAAGAATAGCTTTACCAAATGAAACTAATCCAGAATAGACAACTGGCCATACAAAGAATAGAATGGCAGCTATAAGTAAACTGCTTACCGCTGTCATGATTGGTACTAGACGCTTACCACTAAAAAATGCAAAAGCATCCGGTAGTTTTACATGGCTAAACCGATTATACATAATAGAAGCTACGATACCTGAGATAATACCTATAAATTGATTTTCTATATTAGCAAAAGCTTTATTCACATTTTCTGGCTCCACACTTTGCAACAAAGCCACAGAATCTGTTGTTAACAACGTCGTAATGACGAGATAGGATACTAAACCACTTAGCGCGGCAGAACCATCTTTATCTTTTGACATTCCAAAGGCAATACCGACGGCGAACAAGATGGACATACTCTCAGTAGAAATAATTGATTCACCAGCTTTAATTAAAAAGGCCGCTACTACATTCGCTTCCCCCCAACCTTCTGGATCCATCCAATAACCGAGCCCCATTAATATCGCTGCTGCTGGTAAAACTGCAACCGGCAACATTAATGATCGACCAATATTTTGCAGATATTTCATGATCATAATTAGTTCCTCCTAATTTGTAAAAGTTAAAACTACTTTTTAAGTCTATTAATGTGAATCGTAATATATCCGAGCTCTGATTCAGGAAAATAAATATCATATTTATGTTGGATAATTGCTGTTACTTCCTTCGTACACTGATATGAATCAGCAAATTTCTTTTGAATCATTCGTAACATTTCCTCGTCCAGTTCATGTAACTCGTAATGACTAACTCGAGATAAAGCAAAATGCAAATGTGTCACTAGCCTTTGATAGGAAATATCATCTTCTTTGATGGTTATTTCCATCTTCTTTAAAATGAGCTGAATCATTTCTCTCACGATGGCTGTATGCTTAATCGTCTGGCCGTAATCACCTCCCTGAAGTTTCATTGTATGGATATGCAGGGCAATATGAGCTGCTTCATCAATAGGAACTTCTATAGCATATTTTTCACGCATTCGCTGCACTGCCCATAAACCGATTTCAAATTCATTGCGATACAATATTTTTATTTCATTTAAAAGCTTATTTTGGAGGTGAATGCCATCTTGTATCCGCTCAATTGTAAACGAAACATGATCTGTCAAAGCGATATGGATGTGTTCACTTAACTTAGAGCCAAGATACTTTTCGGCATAGGAGATAATTTCTTCTGAAATAAAAAAGTGTTCCGCTGGAATTCGATTTAACAGCTGCTGTAATTTCTCATTTTCCTTCATTACAAAAAGTTGCTCCACTTTATTTGGATTAATGATATCATTCTTTTTTTTGCCAAATGCAACACCTGTACCAATAGCAACTTTTTCTTCTTGCTGATCCATTACAAGTACAGCGTTATTGTTCAAGATTTTCTTCAATCTCATTCCATCATCTCCCTTCTTTTAAGAAATCGGTCATGCTTTACACTATCCATTAATGGTTAAAACAGATGTCTGTCCAGCCTTACACTCCGTTTCTGCTGTTAGGTTATACTCCTTGTTACTTTGCTCACTATTTGTAATTACCATCGGCGTAATAATATGTGGCACTTTATTACGAACAAGCTCAAAATCTACTATCATCAACTTATCACCAACTGAAACATGGTCCCCCTCTTCGACTAAGACATTAAATCCCTCGCCATCTAAGGAAACTGTCTCTAATCCAACATGAATAAGTATCTCCATATCATCATTTGTCTTTAATCCTATTGCATGCTTACTTGGTGCAATTTGAATAATCGTACCATCAGCTGGTGCGACAACATTTTCTTCTTTTGGAATGATCGCGATTCCTTCTCCCATCATCTTTTGACTAAAAACAGGATCGGGTACTTTTTCAAGCGGTACTATTTCACCAGTAATAGGTGCTTTTAATTGTATAGGGGTAGAAGATTTTTTTAATAAGTTCTTAAACATCATTTATTCTCCTTTTGGCATGATTTTCTGTACATACTCTGCAAACATAAGCGCAGAACGCTCAAAGCTAGACAGGGACCTAATTTCTATACTTTCTTTCCTAATAAAAAAAAGCATGAAGAAATATTAAAACTGATATACCAGCCTTTATATTTTCTCCATGCCTAATTTCATTAGTAACATGTGAGTCATCATTTAATTAGACAATTCCAATTACATATAGATTAACACAAGTAGGTGTAGTTGTCTATACCTAATGTGCATTATTTATATTTTCGTACTCTTGTTATAAAAAATAGGATGCAGCCTCCAGTTATAACTAATAAGCCGATTAATATATAATTAAATTGGTTTGTAGCAGTATCCGGAAGAGGCTGACCTTCTGTTTCTTCATATTGACTTTGGGAAGATCTAGGACTCTCTTTTTCTTGAACACTTTTTTCGTTTTTCTCATTGCTCGTGTTGTCTTTATCCGTATTATTAGTAGTAGATTCTTCTTCAGGTATTTTTTCATTCGGATTTTCATCACCGTGGTCAGTTTCAGGCTCATTATCTTCTTTTTCATCCTCTGTTTGTTCTTCATTAGGAGTAGTGTTCTCAAATACTCCGTATAAACTGAAATGAGCAACATCTGCTATGACTATTTGTTGTTCCTTATCATACTCCACATCTATTTCTTGCTGTTTTTCACCATTCTCATCCAGTAAATAAACAGCTAGTTCATTGCCATTTTCTATCTTGTCCTCATTCACTGTGAAAGTCAATGTAACTCGATGCTCGCCAAAATCAGAAAACACTTCATCTCCAAATAATATAGTTAAATCATATATAGAACTAACATGATTATTATGCTTACTGATTATATCCTCTGCAGCTTCAGCAAATTGGAAAGTAATATGTTTCTCCGTCTTTAGTAAGTCAACCGGTACTTCCATGACAATGTCTTTATAATGAATCACTAATCCATAGTTCTCTTGTAATTTCTCTAAAAGGGATGCATTAAAAACGACACTTTCTGCATTATTGGAATTAGTATAAATATAATGATTATTGTTGACCTCTAGTTCATCCATATCCTTAACCGTACCATCATCAGGTGGTGTAGGTAGAGGGGTGTAGTGTCATTTGTGAATTCATTATGCATAACTGATAATAGCTTACTTCCTCGATCTGCACTTAATTCCCAAATCATCGCTCCACCAAGCTGACGGTTTTCCAGATAAGCGATTTTATCCGCTATCGAACGTTCATCATCATACGTAATAAACTCGCCTGTTTCTTCATTAAATAAATATGGTACCTTGGAAACATCATTCCAATAAGCAGTATATTGCTTATCTGTTAATTTATTGGAAATAATATCTTCATAATCATAGACCCCTGGTTCCCATGTACCTTCTCCCGCACCTTGACAGTTTTGATAATAACCACCACCCGGGTTAGTCTCTGGGTTATCACAGCCAGCCCATGAACGACCATAAAAAGGTAATCCCATCACTAATTTATTGGCAGGTACGCCTGCATTTAAATGTCCTTCGATCGCTGCTTCTACATTGAATACATCTGTATCAGGAACCCCTGCTTCCCTTGCAGCCGGATCTTCAAATAATGGGGCATTATGCGCACTAGTAGATTGCCAGCTTCCATTAAAGTCGTATGTCATAATGTCAATAAAATCAACTATTCCTGCAATTTTTTCCATTTCATTATTGTCTAGATAAGACGGGTTAGCGCTTGACGCAATCGCTAATTCATATTCCTTTCCGTCTTCTTCCTCTGCTTTGTCTAATTGATCTCGTATTGCTTGTAATAATAAGGTGTGATTTTGTTTATCTTCCAGGCGGTGAATATTTCCTTCCTTTCCACCACTAACAGGGTATTCCCAATCTATATCTACACCATCCATTTCATACTTTCTCATAAAAGCAACTGCTGATTTTGCAAAGGTTTCCCTAGTTTCTTCTGATGCAGCTATATTGGAGAAATTTTTCGAGAATGTCCATCCCCCAATAGATAATAGGGTACGTAATCCAGGGTTTTCATCCTTTAATATAGCTAAACCACCTAAGTTTCCAAAAAAATCTCGATCCCAATCTTCCAACTCCTCTTCAGTAAGTCCCAATACATTAGGATTTTGATAATCAGCCCATGGGTCTGCGGACACTACTGTGCCGTTTGTAACCCCTTCACAATCTGTAGTATCTGCATGACCTTCTCCTTCCCAACAATAATCCGCAAATGCATAAACAATATGCGTTAATTTACTTGCATCAATATCTACTGCTTGATAATCTCTCCCATATGTTGACCATTGCGTATAATAACCGACAACTCGATATTCATCTTCTGATTCTGATGCAATCATTTCTTCTGTTGCTAGAAATAAACCAACAGCAACTAATACAATGCTGACACAACCTAACACAAACCACTTCACAACCTGTTGACATTTTCCGTTCATTATCATTCTTTCCACCACTCCTTTAAGTAGATTAATAGAATACATATTGATGTAAACACAATCTATTTTAGGAACAATAGATAAGATGACTATACCTCTATACAAGATTATTAAATTTAGAAACTTTTGTCAATATCTATAAAAAAATAGGATGATGTATCTTCGGTTATGGGAAAGCAATTAATTATTTGATCAGGATGGGAAACCACTGAAGGAGCTGCTACATGCGATTCACCGAGGGATGCTGTTAGATATTGTTCACGGCAGTGCTAGTTTTTCCTTTAAAGTTGCAGAGTACGCAAAAAAGCACCAAATCTATCCTTTTTCGATTAGTACCGATATTTATCGGGAGAATCGGCGGAATGGTCCTGTGTGATGTAATAAGATAGACATATTTATCAATACGCAATATGGTGAAATTCAAAAGCATAAGCGACCAATGATCTGGTCGCTTATGCTTTTAGGGGGTTCCATTGTTTTTTATCTTCCGTCATTTCTTTTGATTTTTTCGCTCTTAGGTAAATAAAATAATAGCCTAGAAAACAGATTATTGCAGGTAAAATTCCACCATACAACACAAGAAATATTGGGTGTAGTACATATAAACTATATAGACAAACACCTGATACACCAATAATAGAAATGGTATAATGCGGAAAACCAATACTCATCATGATAGACTTTTTGATTGATACGATAAATGGCAGATGATAATGTACACTGTCCGCAAAGAAATAATTCGTAAAAGCTAATAAAAACACAGTAAAAGCGAGATAAATATAAGATAACGCAGACCCTATCTCAATCCCTGATAAATGATAGTTGTATATCCAAACAATCCAAATAACGGTTATCATAATCCCTCCTACAAGGCTTCGCCGATAGTTTTGTTTATATGCCTTCCAGAAATAAGATAGTAATCTATCATCTTTCTTATACAAAGTCCCTCTTCTAATCACCGCAAACATTGCAGTAGTGGCAGGAAAGAAAATGAAGGGAAGTAATAGCATGATGATCATGATAAGCAAATATAATTCATTCATACTTTTTACCGTTAATGTAACCAATACTATATAAACGATTGGAAAATTGAAAAGTAGCCATAACATATTTACCAGTAATAATTTCATCAACCCATACGAAATTTGATAAAACTTATCGATCATTCCCATTGATTCCATGCTCATCACTTCCCTTCCGTGAAATGAATTATTCTCCAGCTACGATTGCTAGATTCTCTTGCCATTTTTCAGTTTGAAATTCAAGGAGTTGTTGATAACCTACGTCTTGAGCCGCTGTTTCAGCTTCTTCCATAATTTGTTCGACTTCTTCATCACTTTGTGCATAAACTGCTTTGGCACGAGCCTCCTCAAAAACTTCTCCTACACGTTGCTGAATAATCCCTTCCTCACTTTCAGGGATCGGACTAATATTTAAGTATTGTGTTGCATCATATTGAGTATCCCATGTAATCGTATTTTGCCAGTGAGTCGTCCAGTTACGATGTTCTTCAGGTAAACTTTCTTCAAAATTAGCTTTCGCTGTATCTAAGAAATTGGAATTCCCATTCCATTGAAAATTCGCTGTATCTTCTTCTACTTTAGCTAAACCTTCAGGATCCTCATAGTATTTTTCCGTGAATTGCGGAAATCCTTCTTCATCAAATCCATCCCAATACTCTCCCTCAGGGCCAAATATGAGTGAAGACTGCCCTTCAGGTCCAGTTAACCAATCTAAGAAAGCAAACACTTTCTCGGGATCTTCCGCACCTTTAGTAATAACACTTACATTCCACCCCATCATATTATAAGAACCAGGGTAAACTTCATTTGGATCTAATCCTTCTTTATGAATCGGATGAATCATAAAATAGCCTCCATCAGGATCTTCTTCCAATAAATCATAATGACCTGTTCTAGCATGATCAGTCGGACTTGCAGATGCGAAAACAGCTATGTTACCTGCTGTTACTTTTTCTATAACCATATCCTGGTCTTGTGTCAATGCATCTTGTGTAATCAGTCCTTCACGGAACAATTTACTAACATATTGTAATGATTCGGTATAATTCTCATCCATAAAAATGGACGTTAACTGATCTCCGTTCGGTACAGCTACATTGTTAATGTTAGCTGGAGATTCTCCCTCGGCAAAAGCAGAGTATAAAACATTAATACCTTGACCATCTATCCCTGTTTCAAACGGAATAACATCCGGGTAATTCTCTTTCACTAATTGTAAGTATTCATATAAATCTTCTGTTGTCTCTAAAGGTGGGGATCCTAAATCTTCATAAATTCCTTTATTTACTACATACCCTGCATTACCGAATGGACTGGAATTATACCAGTTCGGAAATTGATATAACTTGCCATCATCCGAACGAAGCATATTAATACCTTCTTCACCAAACCAGTCTCTTAAATTCGTATATTTATCAAGATAAGGATCTAATGGTACAAGTGCTCCACCTTCCCGTAATCTTTCAACAGATGCCCCACGATCTGTCCAAATAAAATCAGGCAACTCATCTCCTGCAATCATGGTGGTTAATTTTTGTTCAGCATTACCACCTCCGTCAATCGCGGTTATATCTACTTTTTTATTCTCTTTGATCCAAGCTGTCGCTACATCGTCCCCCCATCCAGGCATGGTGTACCAGTCATAATTGCCAAACATTGAAATTTCCAGAGTCTCTTCACCGAAAACAAATAATTCATCCTCTTCACCTGCTTCATCATTTGTTTCGGAATCATTTTTCTCTTCTTCTACACTTTCAGTGGTATCACTATCAGAACATCCAGCAACAATTCCAACAGTTAATAGAAATACAAGTAACAGATACCAATGAATACTCTTTTTCCTCATTGCACTCAACCCCTTTTTCAATAAATTATTATTTAAGCATGTAGCCTTAAACCAATTTTATTGCACTACTCTTTCAGTGATCCGATTAGTACCCCTTTAACAAAGTGTTTTTGAACAAATGGATAAACTAATATAATCGGAATTGTCGCTACCATCATCGTGGCCATTGATAAAGATTTTCCGGTAACTTTCGCTACATTGGACATATGCGCTAAAGCTCCCGCATCGAGCTGACTCATTTGTGATGTTACGGTATTAGAATTCAATACTTGTCGAAGTAAAGTCTGGATTGGTATCAAGTTTTCTGAAGAGATATAAATACTAGGAAAAAACCAATCATTCCAATGGAACACAGCGGTAAACAAGGATAATGTAGCGATAACAGGTCCTGACAAAGGCAGCACAATTCGGAAGAAAATTTGCCAGTTCCCACATCCATCTATCTTAGCTGATTCCTCCAACCCTTTAGGCAATTGTTGAAAGAAGGTACGGAAAATAATCATATTCCACACTAATACAAGTGTTGGGATAATCATCGCCCAAAATGAATCCATCAGCCCTATTCCTCTAACAAGTAGAAAAGTTGGAATTAAGCCACCGCTAAAAAACATCGTTAATAAACAGAAAATCATAAAAAACTTTCTACCAATTAATTCTTTTTTCGATAAGCCGTATGCCAATAATGCTGTGACTAGAACAGATAGAAAAGTACCAATTACCGTCCTTAACACGGAGATCAAAAAGGCATTCAATAATCGTTTATCCTGAAAAACGATTTGATAATTTTCCAATGTGAAATCCCGTGGCCAAAAGGTTACACCGCCAAGCATCGTGTCCTGCCCACTATTAAAGGAAATCACTAACGAATTCCAAAATGGATAGAACGTCACGAAACCTAATAAAATCAGAAAAATATATATGCAAACTATCATGATCCGATCACGAAATGTCGGTTTTATCATTTGTTCTTCACCTCTTCTCTTTCTTTACCAAAGACTATTGCCATTCCTGCGAGCGATATAATTGGCCAATGTTAACAAACCTACACTTATAAGCGCTTTAAATAGACCAATTGCTGTTGCATAGGAATACCTTCCACTTCCAATACCTACCCGGTAAACATACGTATCAATAACATCGGAAACAGATCGTAATATTGCCGAATCTCCTAAAATTAATAAATCTTCAAAACCAGCGTTTAATAAATTTCCAACTTCTAAAATAAAAAAGATAACAATGATAGGCATAATGGAAGGAATCGTTATTAAAAATATTTGCTTAAATCGACTTGCCCCATCTAATGCTGCTGCTTCATAAAGCTGTTGATCCACTCCTGCAATTGCTGCAATATAAACAATCGAAGCGAAACCAATCGATTTCCATAGATTAGTAGAAACGATAATCGTCCAAAAATATTCAGGGATTGCTAGAAAACTAATCGATCCATCAATCAACCCTATTTTTTCTAATACAATATTTAAACTGCCATTGTCTGTCGATAATATCGACATCGTAAATCCAGCAACGATCACCCAAGATAAAAAATGTGGTAAATAAGTGATGGTTTGTACCGTTCTTTTGAAGGCCATGTTTTTTACTTCATTTAACATAAGAGCAAGCATGATTGGTGCAGGAAAACATATTAAAATCTTCAATCCACTAATAACAAAGGTATTACGCATTATTTCCAGAAACCTTGGATCAGAAAAAAACATTTTAAAATGCTCTAGTCCAGCCCATGAACTTCCCATCATCCCCTCAAAAATGTCATAATCCTGAAAAGCCATTATCACGCCATACATTGGTATATAGTTAAAAATAAAAATAAATAATAATCCCGGTATCACCATCATTTGCAAGTCAAATTGGCCAAAGTATCTTTTGATAAAACTTTTCTTTTTATTAGCTTTTATATCACTTGTGATGATCTCTGATTTCACTCCCATTTAGCATTACCCCCTTTTTGAGTCAAAACCATAAAAAAACATAAACATCCCAGACGCTCTAAGATGTTTATGTTCTCCATGTTGAGTAAAAGATAATCAAGCTTTTATTATTGGATAAGATAACTATACCAATTAAAATAACGAATTGCAATCCCTTTTTAAAGTTTTTGTAAAAAATAACAACAACGATTAATCATCTCCTATTTTTATAGGACAAATATACCATTTCTGAGTATTTATCATAATACCTATTGAATTTACAACCTAATTTATCTAAACTGTAGAAGTGTAAGAGTCTATTTTTCCGTTGCAAAAATGGAGGTGAGATCACAAATTGGAGCTCTTACTATTATTTTTTACTTCTTCAGGTATAGACATCTAGTATTATAATCAAGGAGGGAAAGTAATGAGTGTAGAAGTTAGTAAACTTAGTTTTCTAAAGGTCGTATTGATGGTTGTAGGATTATGTTGTGTGTCTTTAGCTTTCACCACGATGGTTTCTGCTCACGGATATGTTAGTAACCCTGATAGCAGAGCGCTGTTATGCGCAGATGGTGTTAATGTTGATTGTGGAGCTGCTGTATATGAACCACATAGTCTTGAAGGACCTGGTAATTTTCCTGAGGCTGGGGTAGAAGATGGACAGATTGCCAGTGCAGGAGGCGTCTTTCCTAAATTAGACGAACAATCTGAAAATCGTTGGGCGAAAGTTCCCATGTCAAGTGGAGCCTTCACCTTTGAATGGACATTAACTGCTGCACACGCTTCTTACAACTGGGATTACTATATTACAAAGGAAGGATGGGATCCTAATTCTCCGTTAGAACGATCAGATTTTGAATTATTCTGTACGCATAATGATAATGGACAACGCCCTGATTTCACAACAACACATGATTGTGAAATTCCTCAACGGTCAGGATATCATGTTATTTTTGCTTATTGGGAAGTAGCTGATACAGCAAATGGTTTCTATCAAGTAATTGACGCTAACTTTGACGGGGAATTTGAACCTGGAGATCCTGAGGAACCCGGAGATCCTGGTGACATACCAGAATGGGATCCAAACGCTGCCTATTTAAATGGTGATCAAGTTTCTTATAATGAAAGCGCTTATCAAGCGAAGTGGTGGACACAAGGGGATACTCCTGGTGAATCAGACGTTTGGGAATTGATAAGCGGGGACGCGCCTGAACAGCCTGAAGCTCCAGAATGGTCCAGCACCACTGCATATAATAGTGGAGATCGTGTTACGTATCAAGGTGTCCTATACGAAGCACTCTGGTGGACACTAAGTGAAACACCAGATACAAGTAACGTATGGGTTGTCGTCAACTAGATCTGAAAATACATTAAATAAAATAACAAAATCTCCAAGGTTAAATACAATTACCCCTGTTTCAAAAATATGAAACAGGGGCTTTTACTGTTAGTATAATTCGTATTACTGCAACTAAACAGTAAAAAATAGTTCAGTATGGAGTACATATTGTTCGGTTGTACTCCTTCACTGAACTGCTTACAGTACATTCATTTGTCTCAATGCAGGCACACCATCAATCGGTACCGCTCCAATTGTTTTCTTATAAAACTCCACAGGTCCTGCATCACCAATGATCGCATATGCATAACCTTTAACTCTTAATTGAAACAAACTGGCCAACAACAACTGATAACCAATTCCTTGCCCTCTTGCACTTTCCTTCACTCCGGTAGGACCAAAAAAGTTTCGAAATGTCGTATCATAACAGGCAAAACCTAATATGTCTTTATCTTGGACTGCGATTAGACAATTAGCCGGTATCTTTGCGCAAGCGACTTCACATTCACTTACCCAGTTTTCAGAAAAATGCTCTCGGACCCAATCAAGCACTTTATGCTTTTCTGGTGGTAAAACATGTCGTATTTGATAGCTTTGCGTGCTATCAAGTGAATCTTCCGATAATGAATATAAATTGACTAACATATCTGTCATTATCATTTCCCCCCTAAAAACTTTAAACAAGTCGGTTTAATCATTTCATATTTATCAGGTAGCTGTTGTAATGTACCGTCTGAGGTAATTTTCAGCACTGTAATCATGTCACTATGCTCATTAGCAACCAAAATAAATGCACCATCTGGCGTAACGGCAAAATTTCGCGGCCAGCGCCCTAAAGTTGATACTTCATCATGAAAGGTTAGCATGCCATCGGTAAACACCTGAAAAACGGTAATAGAATCTCTTCCCCTATTGGATACATATAGGAAATGCTCGTCTGGAGAAAAGTGAATATCTGCACAATAGTTATCTATCACTACATCTTGAGGAATAGTAGAAATCTCCTGAATAAGCTCAATCTCTAACTTTTCTTGATTAAAACGATAGACCGAAACAGTAGAACTGAATTCATTTGCAATATAAATGAACTTTCTATTCTGGTAAACAACTATATGCCGTGCCCCCTTATCCATTCCTAATTCAAATGAATGAACATGTATTAACCTTTGTTGATTACGATCTAATCGAAACAATGATAAAGAGTCCTGTCCTAAATCTGTGACTAAAAAAGTATCCTGATCACCTAACGGATAACAAGTATGTGGGTGTGAATTCTTTTCTTGATGAACAATAGGCAGTGTAACTACGTCGCTACATGTTTCTACTGAACCATCTTCTTGAAGTGGATGTAACGAAATGTTCCCTTCGCCATAGTTCGCGATTAACAAAAATTCTCCTTCTTCATCGGCATGGACATAACAAGGGCCTGATCCTTTTGTAGACTGTCTCCCAACTTCAATGAACTGCGAATCAAGCTGAAACCCTGCTACTTCTCCGTTATCTACCTCACTGACAGCATAAATGGTATCTAAATAAGGGTGAATCGCTAAAAAAGAAGGGGATTGAATCCCCTTTACAGCCAACAGCTTTTTAAATGACTGCTTTTTAAAATCGTATGTTATGACTTGTATCGCTTCATCCTCTTCTTGCCCATATCCTCCAACAAACATTTTATAGCTACTCATTTGAATGTTTCTCATTCCTTCCAAATATTTTTCCTTTAATAGATCGGTAATACATGAAAAAACACATTCGGTGATGCCATACGATAATAGTAACTGGACCAGCCTAAACCAGTTGTTTTATCCAGATTAGCATTAAACGGCAGACGCTCTTGTTCCAGTTCTTCAATCCTCTCCATCTCACCATTCAAATAATCAGTAATTCGTTCTATCGCGGTTTCTAAACGAGCAATAAGTCCACCATAACGAATATCGATAACTTCCCAGCCAAAAGGTTTATTAATGGTTAACCATTGCTTTTTATGCGCATCTCGTAAAACCTTGACTTTATCAATAATTTCAGGTATTTCCTGATCAGTAATTTGCCGTAATGTCTCAAACTGTTTATTATCATAAGCAGTTTTTAACGTTATTCCGATAGAAGCCTTTTGTGCTAACACCCTTGACAATTTCTCTGGCACTTCAAAAATAAAGTTAAGCTCTACACTTTGATGGCGTGACTGTTTAATCTTTTTTTCCAATTGTTGATAATGAGCAGAAACGTCATGTTCTACCCCTTCTATATGTTTATCAAATAAGCCGAGAAGTACATCTTGCCATAGCAAAAATTTCGATGGATTTGTTTGATCCAAGTTTCCATTTGCCACTCCTGGAATCGCATCTAGATCATTTAACTGTAAAAAGCTCTCCGCATCTAAACCGGTACAAAATCTCGTACGGGCATACCATTGTTCCTTATCAACAGTCTTTTGATATTGATGTTCTGCATACAATTGTAAGCCTAACAACGCTGAGTAAAAGTTATTTTCGTAACCATCGTCTCCCCACAAAGTGACAAACACGTCTTCTACGCCTTCCTGCTTACACATCGTCAGAGCCGCTTCACTCGTTTGTAACGATAGTCCATAATTTGTTGCAAATGTATTCCATACCCAAATACCACCCGCAAATGCAGGTGTTTGCCCTAATTGTTTATGTTTAGTAATCAGTGCCTGATAATCTTCTTGTTTCGTATGGAAATAATCCCAATACATTAATTGGACATTTTCGGGAATTTTATTTTGCATATCATTCGAAATTTCCGTTGACATATCATACTGATCATCCCCAGAATCAGAAACAAGTTTTAGAAACATATCACTCCACATCATGACATCGAGTTCGAGTTCATCTGTTATTTCTTTTACCTTTCGTAAATGATCTGTCATTAAATCCAGTCGATCTTTATATCCAAATCTATTTAAGTAGATGCCTCTGCCTAATTCCTCCGCTTCATCCATTCCAATATGAACACGGTTACTTCGAAAAGGTTTAGTAGCAGCAGTAATCATTTTTTGCAGGAATTCATAAGTAGCATCTTGTTCCACTAACAAGACACCTCTTGTATCTTTAAGGTGAGCTGATGCATCCCACTTTAAAAACTCTTCTAAGTGTGCAAGTGTTTGAATACATGGAATCAACTCGATACTAAATTGCAAAGCATAATCATCAAGTTCCTTTAATTCTTGCTGTGAATAACGTCCCCGCATATATCCAAAGTAAGGGAAATCTTTAACTTCATACGTATCTTCCATGTAAAGCATTGCAGAATTAAATCCCATTAATGCCATTTTTCGAAGCATATATTTAAATTGATCTACACGCATCACAGCATTTCTAGACAGGTCAAACATCGGACCAATTGTCTGAAATTGTGGAATTTCTTTAATCATAAACGTTGCTTGTTCTTCACTGTGTTGGATAAATAAACCAATCGCTCTATAGACATGATAGGCTTGACCATAAGAGATAAACCCTTCACCATTTCTGAACTCAACAACTGTATCCTTACTATCGCTCTTCTCTATTGTTAATGGAATTCCGTCTTCACGGAGGGTGAAATTAATTTCCTTCTGCAACTCTTCAATACCAGGTAAAAATGCGTGAAATTCTCCTTGTAATAAAATATACAAATTGATCACCTTTTCTTTTATGATTGTCTTTCAATCGTTAACCTTTGACCGCTCCGGATGTTGCTCCTTTTTCAAATGTCTTCTGAACTACTAGATAGAAAATCAGTACAGGAATTACTGTCATCGCAATCGCTGCAGTCATTAAACCGTAATCGGTACCATATTGTGAACTAACATTAGATAATAACACTACGATTGGTGCTACTTTTTCGTGTGAGACTAATACTAATGAGGAAAATAAATCGTTATATGACCAAAGGAATACAAATATACCCACTGTTGCGAAAGAAGGTAATGATATCGGTAAGAATATTCTAGTAAACATTTTGAAGCGACCGCAGCCATCCATTACAGATGCCTCTTCCAATTCTTTTGGGATGGTCGCCATATAACCACTGATAACCAAAATAGCAAAAGGCAGATTACCCGCAGTATGAGGAATAATCAGCGCAAGGTATGTATTGACAAGGTCCATTTGAATCATCATCCGGTATACAGGAACAATGGTAGCAAAAGCCGGAATTAGCAAACTCGCAATTAACAAAGCTTGTAATAACCCTCTTAACTTAAATTGCATCCGTGCCATTGCAAAAGCTGCTAACCCACCAATAAACAATACAAGTAGTACAACAGATCCAGATATAATAAAACTATTCATATAACTCTTTCCTATGTTAACCGTTTCAAACGCATTGACATAATTTTGCATCGTTGGGTCAGTTGGCATTTTAAATGTATCCGTAATAATCTCACGTGAGTCCTTAAAAGAATTCAAAAATACCCATGCTAAAGGAAAAATGGTAGTCATTGACCATAAAGTAAGTACGACGTAAATAAATATTTTCCCTACTTTTGACTGAGAAAAATATCTTTCTTGAAACCTTTCCCAAAATGTTAAACGGTCCTTAGTATAAGTATGCAATGGCAAACACCTCTCTTCCTTTTAGTATGTTACTTCTTCTTTTTGCAATAATTTGTTCGTAATAAACGCTAAAGTTAAACCTAAAACAACGATTAATACTGCGATAGTAGCACCATATCCCATTGCCGTATCTTCAAATGCCTTCTGATACATATAGGTTCCTAATACTTCCGAGGAACTTCCAGGACCACCTCTGGTAATAATGTATACCAGTTCAAATATCTTTAACGTACCGGTAATAGCAAGAACAATACATGTTTTCAAATCACTCACTATTAACGGAATCGTCAGTTTAAACATCTTTTGTACACCGGTAATCCCTTCTAAAGCAGCTGCTTCATAAAAGTCATCTGGGATTTTTTGAATAGCCGTTAGCAATATCACAAAGTAAAAACCAACATAATTCCATATCGTTGGGATAGCTACCATGTATAAGGACGATTGCTCGGTGAGCCATAACACTCTTTCTAAACCAAGATTAACTAAAATCTCATTCAGCAAACCATTTCTGTAATTGTAGATCAGCGTAAATAATAACCCGATTGCTGCCCCGGAAATGACGATCGGAAAGAAAAATGTAGTACGGTAAAACCCGGTACCTTTCGTAATCGCATTGACCATTATCGCAAGAATAAGTGCGATCCCAACTTGAAAAATCGTCACGTATAACATTAACTCCAAGGAATTGAATAATGCTTCTCTAGCAATCTCATCATTCCATAACCGAACGTAGTTATCTAGTCCAATAAACGTAGAATTAAAGAATCCATCCGTTTTATAAAAGCTCTGCAGAATATTTTCCACAAACGGATAATACAAAAAGATGCCTGTTATGATAAAAGCAGGCGTGAGAAAGAGAAAAACATACAGTTTATCACCCTTCATGATATCCTCCCTTCCAGATGAGCAACGAGGCTGACACTGATACAGCGACAACCTCCTATTTGCTCTCTAGTTATCTATTACTCTTCCATTTCAACTGCTTCCTGTAATACTTGCTCACCAGTTTTATTTCCACTCACAATTTCCGGTACACTCGTACGCATATGGGTAAACGCTTCTGGATAAATGCGGTCATTAATCGGTAATGCTACTGCTGGTGCATCACTTATTAATTGATGACCACCCTCTAAATATGCTGGCAAACCTTCTAATGCACCTTTTGCTGGTGGTTGACCTGTTGCTCCCGCAATCCGAACTATTACTTCTTCAGAGGTTAAATAGTTAAATAGATCTACCACTGCATCGTGCCTCGCTTCATCTTCATAAGATTTGGTACTGATAAACCATCCTTGAGATGCACCACCAACAATTTCACCAGTTTCGCCTCCATCAGCATAAACCGGCATCGGTAAAACGGTTACATCTTCGCCCATTTCCGCTTCTTCCAACTGCCCCCATAACCAGGAACCTTCGAAAATCATTGCTGCTTGTTCCTGTTTAAATAATTCTTGAGCCATAGCTAGATCTATCGTAGCTGCATCAGGAGTAAATGCTCCCATATCAGCATGTTTCTTTATATTATCTAAACCTTCAGCCCACGCTGGATTTTGGTCTGCTAATTCTGCTGAGTAATTTTCCATCCCACCTGCAGCAAGTGCATAGTGTTCTACTACATAATAAGAGTCCTCTGTTGACGCTGCAATTGGAACAATATCTGTTTCAGCAAACGCTTTAATTGCTGCTTCATATTTCTCCCAAGTGGTAGGTAGTTCAATACCTTGTTCTTCAAATAATTTTTCATTAACGAATAATCCTTCATAGAAACCTGATTGTGGTGCAGCATAAATGTTACCGTCGCTATGTCTTTGTTGTTCAAGCATGGAGTTAAATCCAGATAAGTCTATGTCTTCAGCTTCCTCTAAGTTCACAACCTTACCTTCTTCGATAATCCCTTCTGCATCTATTGTATTAAAATAGAACATAATATCAGGTTCGTTATCAGAAGAGAAATCTGTATTTACTTTAGTACGAATTGTACCGGCATCTGCTGATTGTGAGTCATTTTCAATAGTTACATGCGGATTTTCGCTCACAAATTCATCTAATACTTCTTGGAATACTTCACCTGCGGGATCCGTACCCGCCATAGTCGTTACCACTCGAAGATCAACTTCTCCAGATGCTTCTTCTGTATCTGCGTCTGTCTCTTCAGCACTGTCAGAATTGTCATCACTGTCTACCGGAGTTGAACCGCTTTCATCATTTGAACATGCTACTAAACCTATTAAAACAAACAAAAGAACTAACAACAGACTCCATTTAAATTGCTTCAACCTAACTACCCCTTTTCTTTAAAGTTTATCAACAACCTATGTACAGTTGTCTATACCTAATATAGCTTTAGGGGGTTGAAATGTCAATACCTTTTCTATAATTCTTCCATATTCAACCATCATCTCAATAAACCGGTTAGAAACCTTAATAAATCAATCTATAATAGTAGTATATTTCTCATTAATACCATACTATTTTTCGATCATACTATTGCTTAAATCCTTCCTCATTTAAAAGATCTGTTGTTTTGGATAAAAATCACTACACATGTATATACCATTTACAACCTTTTTGTCATAACTGTTCACACACTTTTCACAAAAAATAAACCATATCTTTTCATTAGGTATAGACAACCATACTTTAAACTGATATTCTATAATTAACAACTTATTCTCTAAAGGTGTGATCATAATTGGATAGACAAAAGCTTTTGATTAAAAATATGAAAATATATGCAGAAAACAAGAAACTTCATAACGGATTCATTAAAATCAAGGATCATATCATCGAAGAAATTGGTACATTAGACCACTTAACAACAGAAGAGGGATACCGAATCCTTGATTTTTCAGATAAACATGTAAAAGCGATTCCTGGATTAATCGACGTTCATATACACGGCGCAAACGGAGCTGATGTAATGGATGGTACGAAACAGGCATTGCAAACAATGGCTGATACATTACCGAAAGAAGGAACGACTTCTTTTTTAGCAACTACTATGACCCAAAGTAACGACGATATCGAAAAAGCGATTAAAAATGCCGTTTCCTACATGGACCAGCAACATTCAGGAGAAGCTGAGATTATCGGGATTCATTTAGAAGGGCCATTCATCAACATAAAGCGAAAAGGAGCACAATCCGAAGCACATATAAAAGAACCTGATATTACACTCTTTCAAAAATGGCAGCAATTAGCGAACAAACAAATAAAACTTGTCACACTTGCGCCGGAAGTAAATGGTGGAATGGAATTTATTCAACATTTAAAAAGTCAAGGCATTATTGCATCAGCAGGACATACCGATGCCACAGCCGAACAAATTAAGACAGCTATCAAATATGGCTTATCCCATATTACACATTTGTATAACCAAATGCGCGGCTTTCATCATCGGGAACCAGGTGTAGTAGGTGCAGCATGGCTTCAGAAGGAGTTGATGGTAGAAATGATAGCTGACGGTGTTCACTCTACCCCTGAAGCGATCCAGACAGCTTTTGAGCTCAAAGGGAAAGACAGATTACTCTTAATAACAGATGCAATGAGAGCAAAGTGTCTGCATGATGGTCATTATGATTTAGGCGGCCAAAAGGTTAATGTCGTAGAACAAAAAGCAAGACTAGATGACGGTACACTAGCAGGTAGCACTTTGAAATTGGGAGATGCAATGAAAAATATCATCCATTTTAGTGGTTGTACTTTCGAGGAGGCGATCGCCATGACATCTGCAAATGCTGCAAAAGAATTGGGCATGATAAACAGAAAAGGTACAATTGCTGAAAAAAAAGATGCCGATATCGTTTTATTAGATGATAACAATGATATCCTTCTTACACTATGCCGCGGAGAAATTGCTTACGAAAGGATGTAACAAAAGATGAAATTAATTCGCACAACTAATCATCTAGAAATGAGTAAAATTGCAGCAAATATTATCTTAGATAGAATTAAATCAAGTTCACATATCACATTGGGATTAGCTACTGGTGGGACCCCCATTCAAACATATGCCCATTTAGCGCAAGATTATCAGGAAAACCAAACTTCCTATCAACATGTCAGCACATTTAATTTAGATGAGTATATTGGACTTCCCGAAGAGGATCCTAACAGTTACCACTATTATATGTATAAGCATTTTTTCAGCAAAGTAAATCTTCCTCAGGATCAAACTTTCATTCCAAATGGACTTGCGCAAGATTTGGAAGCAGAATGCCAAGCATACGAAGAAATGATAAAACAACACAACGGGATTGATCTACAACTATTGGGATTAGGTAAAAATGGACACATAGGGTTTAATGAACCTGGAACATCATTTGATCAACATACACACATCGTATCATTAACTCAATCAACGATTCAGGCTAATGCCCGCTTTTTTGACTCAATCGAGCATGTTCCTAGACATTCCATCACAATGGGAATTGGTTCAATCATGGAAAGCAAAGAAATATTGCTCTTGGTCTCTGGAAAAGAAAAGAATCAAGCACTTAATAAACTCATACATGGTCAAATAGACGAACAATTTCCAGCATCTATCCTAAACAGGCATGAAAATGTTACCATCATTGCAGATGAAGATGCTATAATGGATACTAATATTTAATAAAGCATCATGTAAAAGCCAGTGATATTGCCCGAAAAAATCCCTTTTTCACAATATAAATCTAACGCTAGATAAGTGGGTGAACTTCCATCAGCGGAGTTAGCACCGTGAAAATCCACTTCATATATTAGCAATAAGAGCAAATACTGAAAGGAGATAGTCCAATGATAGATAAGCAATCACCAATCCCTATTTATCATCAGTTAGAGGAACAAATTAAATCCAAAATAGAAAATGGTGATTACAACCCAGGTGACGCATTACCATCCGAGAGAGAATATGCTGAGCAACTGAACATCAGCAGAATGACAGTACGGCAAGCAATCACTAATTTAGTAAATGAACGTTATTTACATCGTGTAAAAGGTAAAGGAACGTTCATAACAGAGCAAAAATTAGAACAAAACTTAAACGGACTTACAAGCTTTACAGAAGACATGAAAGCACGCGGGATGGATCCAAGCAACAAATTAATAAACTTTGAAATGATTCCTGCCAACCAGAGTTTAGCTGAGCAGCTTGATATACCAGAACACGCGCCAATTTATGAGATAAAACGAATACGATTAGCAGAGAATATTCCCATGGCTCTGGAACGTACTTACATATCTGCAAATTTGATTAAAGGTTTGACCGATAACATTGTCCAAAACTCGATTTACCAATATATCGAGAATGAAATGGGTTTGAAGATAGGAAAAGCAAGTCAAATATTTGAAGCTACTATTGCAAATGAGGAAGAGATTGAATATTTGGAGATACCAGAGCAATCACCGGTCCTCTTTATGAAAAGAACAACACAACTAGAAAATGGCACTACATTTGAAGTGGTTAAATCCTCTTACCGTGCAGATCGCTACAAATTTATGCTTGATCTAGAACGTTAATAAGGAGCGACGTATTATGGTCAAAACAGTTACAGAAGCGACAAATCAAAAATCACTTTCAATTGATGAAATGGACGCTATCGATATCGTTTCTTTAATGCTGGAAGAAGATCGCCATATTCAAGAAGGAATTCAAAAATCATTAACGGCGATTGCAGAATCAGTTGAGCTGATTGTAGACAAGTGGCAACATGATGCTCGTGTCTTTGTTGTTGGCGCTGGAACAAGTGGACGTATCGGTGTATTAGACGCAGTTGAGCTTGGGCCAACATTTTCGATCGACCCTGACCGTTGGATCGCGTTTGTTGCTGGTGGAAAAAACGCGATGTGGGAACCGCTTGAGCAACATGAAGATAGCGCATCCGATATTGTCCAGGAATTACAGTCATGCAATTTTAATGAAAACGATGTACTGATTGCTATTAGTGCGAGCGGCACTACTCCCTATTCGTTAGCTGCTCTTACCTATGCAAAAGAAAAACAGGCTTCCTCGATCTCGATCAGCTGTAATCATCAAACAATGTCAAGTGAATTAAGTGATGTCGCCATCGAATTGATAGTAGGTCCTGAAGTAATCAGAGGATCAACAAGATTAAAAGCCGGTACCGCCCAAAAAATAGCCATCAATATGATTTCAACTGCTACCATGATTAAACTGGGAAAAGTGTATCAGAATGAGATGGTAGATATGCAGCTCATTAATCATAAATTAGTAAAACGAGCCGAAACGATGTTGATGCAATTGACAACTCTTAATGAAGAAGAAGCAAAAGCATTAATGAACGAAACAAACAACGATGTAAAGCTTTCCCTAATTATATCCAAAACAGGTTGCACCATACAGGAAGCAAATAACTATCTAATCAGAGCAAATAATCACGTAAAAAAAGCGATCCAATTATATGAAACCAATCAGAGGAATAGTGAAAACAAATGAAGTAATATATCTCTTCACAAATCGTATAGTCTTCGCTATAATAGAGAAAGAATAAAGTACATAAGTGATCGAGGTTTTTATAAAAAAGGAGGATCCTCATGAATATCGCATTAATCATCGGTGTTATTGTGGCATTTATAGTAGCTATCTTCGCTGCAGGATACGAAGCGAAACATTAAACGAAAGGCTTGCTCTTAACGAAAGCAAGCCTTTTTCTTATTAATGATGTAACTGAAAACATTTATACCCATACGCTTCCATTGTTACTGTTGTTTCTTCTACTACTACCTCTTGGTTTGAGAATAATTCTATTGCCTTTCTATTTGTTAGTCCTTCTATTTCAATAATTTTCGTCTGGTCACTGTTATTTAAAACAAAAATAAGCTCTGCTTCTTCTACTTGTTTTTGATAGACAACTACATCTTCATCGACCGTAAGAAACCTGAATTCTGCGCAGTTTCCAAATGCAGATACTTCTTGCCGCATCTTTATAAGCTTTTGTATAAAGTGGAATAATTCCCGATCTTGCTTTGACTCATTCCATTCCATGCATTTACGGCAGCCTGGATCACCTCCACCTGTTATGCCAATCTCGTCACCATAGTAAATGCATGGTGATCCAATGAAGGACAGTTGGAATAGGTAAAGCAGTTTAATCTGGTCTTTATTACCTTCCGCCATTGTTAAAATTCTTGCCGTATCATGACTGTCCAGCAAATTAAATGCCGCTTCATTAACATTTTGCGGATACATATGCAATACATCAGTGATACTATCTGCAAATGTTTGACTGTCCATCTGCTGCGTAGCGAAAAATTCAACCGAGCTATTGGTAAAAGGATAATTCATCACGGCATCAAATTGATCCCCCTGTAACCAAGGCATGGAATCATGCCAAATCTCTCCTAGAATATAGGCTTCAGGCTTAGCATCCTTGACTACTTTTCGAAAATCACGCCAAAAGGCATGGTCTACCTCATTTGCTACATCTAAACGCCAACCGTCAATATCGAACTCCTCTATCCAAAATCGAGCGACATCAAGCAGATATTCTTTCACTTGTGGATGGGCAGTATCTAACTTCGGCATGGATGCTACAAACCCAAACGCATCATAATTGGGATAACCATCTGCTTTAACTGGGAACTCCCATATATGAAACCAATCTTTATAACGAGAATGATTTTGATTCTTTAATACATCTTGAAATGGCTGAAAATAATAGCCACTGTGATTGAACACTGCATCCAACATTACTTTGATTCCACGCTTATGACATTCTTTCACTAACTTGCGAAATGTCTCTTTATCCCCAAATTGTGGATCAATTTCGAAATAATCAATCGTGTCATATTTGTGATTCGAATATGCTTTAAAAATAGGAGTAAAGTAAATGCCATTAATACCTAAATCCACTAAATAATCCAGATGATCCATGACACCTTGAAAATCGCCTCCGAAAAAATTGGTCGGGCTTGGTTCTTCACTGCCCCAAGGTAATGTACCTTCTGGATTTAAAGAGGAATCCCCATTCGCAAATCGTTCAGGGAAAATCTGATACCAAACAGTATCCTTCACCCAGTCAGGTGCTTGAAATATATCGATCTCATGTAAATATGGTAAACAGAAGTAATTACCTATTTCAGAAGGGATCGTCTTATAAAAACCCCTTTCCGTTACAATAACCTTCTCCTTTTGATTGTCCATACATTGAAAGCCATAGCGTAATCTTCTGTATGTAGGTTTAATAGATATCTTCCAATAGTCTGTTAAATGAGTAGAACCTGTTTTGATCATTTGTTCTGTTTTATACTGCCATTGATCACCTTTAAAATCGTAGGGATCCGCAAAAATTAATTCGACTGTTTCTACATCACCTTTTTTCGTTTCTAACATAATATTAATTGTTTCTTTATCTCTTGCGTAAATATATGGATTAATTGCTCTGTGTTTTATAGCTTCAATAAACATTTAACATACCCCTTTCTATATATTAACAACCCCATTAATATTAATGGGGTTGTAGAAAAGCATTGCCCGTTTATGATAGGTTAATCACGCCATATTGAAGTTATGACATCAGTACCTTCACTTGGTACTGTATACGTATGATTTGTTCCGCTTTCCCAAATCACATTACCTTCTGTATCTTTTTTAATAAATTTATACTCTAATGGATAATCTGCAGGTACACTCACATCATAATACCATGTTGGATAAGAATACATCACTTGATTAAAGAATGGACCTATAGCTTTGTCGGTATCCCAATTTCCCAATTCCTGTGTATTTCCAACTACATATATATCTTCTCCGTAATTAGTAGATGCCTGTTCAACTACAATTCTTACGGGTAGTAAATGGTTTGTTAAAACTTCAACATTTAAATATGCGTTACTTTCCACACTATCTGCTGTCACCACTTTCACATCGTAAAGTCCTCCTGAAACTTCAGGAACAGTTAAAACGATTTCTGAATCACTCCACGTTGTAATGGATGCACCATTGTCATCAAATAAAACATCTCCCGGAGTATCTCCAAAACCTTCTCCATTCACTGTTATCTCATTACCAGGTTGTCCTGCCATTGGACCGACATGACCTATCTTTGGATCATCATTTGCTACCGTTATCTCCCAAACTGCTACTTCATTTGCCTGCAGCTCAAATTCGCTTACGGTACCATCACCATCTACATTTAACGAATTGCCATTTAACAAGCCATCCAACACATCAGAATAAGTGCCCTCTGGAAGATCCGTATTCATATTTGTTATCGTATAACTGTTTTCCCCACTATTTATTGCCGTTACGACTATATGATCTTCAAATTTTCTCTCATAAATATAAACATCCTCGTTCACCCAACGTTCGGTTGTCTTTCCATAACCTAATGCTAAATTACTTTTCCTTAAATGAGCAAGTTTACTAATAATCTGGTATGCTTTTGTCGTTTTATCGAAACCTGGCATAGGTTTTCTGTTTTCTGGATCTGATTCCCCAGTTAAATACTGCTCTGTACCATAGTAGATAGTAGGTACTCCACGGGAAGTTAGTAAAACTGCTAATGCCATCTCTGTATTCAAGTTAGAAGCAGATTCTTTTTGAAATCTGCTCATATCATGGTTATCAATAAATGTTACCTGATCATTCACTTCTTGATAACTAATGGACGTTTCCTCAATCATATCCTGATAATCCAACCAATTTTCTTCCTCAGACATTAATACAGCTCTTATTTGTTGACCATATTGGAAATCCAAAAGACTCATACCACTTTCATTTGCAAAGTCATGATTTTTAGTATCTACTTCACCTTGTCCCAAAAACCATTCTCCAAATGTAAACACTGGTTGATATGAATAGATATGATTCACAAGAGTTTCTTGCCACCCTTGGGACATATGTTTCACCGCATCTACTCTAATGCCATCAATTCCTTTATCTAACCATAATTCTATGGAATCCTTTAAATATTGATCTAATACTTCATTTTGCAGATCATAATCGGCCAAGTCATAAAGATTCTTATATATACCATCTTCATACGAAGAAAAATCAGTACCCTCATTATGATGGAATATGCCATGGGTATCATTTGAATAATTACTGATTAAGCTCCCTTCATCATAAATAGCCCCATTCTCTACATAACTTGTGTCCGTTTCCAAAGCTGGAGATGAATGATTGGGTGTAAAATCCATAATAATCTTTATTCCATTACTATGTGCGACATTAATTAGCTCATCAAAATCCTCAAAATCCCCATAAAATGGATTAGTTTTTTTATAATCTCTTGCCCAATAGCCATGATAAGAAGTATAACCTTCAGGATGTACGTTATAAATGTTTTCAACAGGTTGAGAAATCCATAATGCCGTAATGCCTAGGTCGGTAAAATACCCATCATTAATTTTTTCAATAATACCTTTCCAATCGCCACCCATATATTTGTGCAAATCTGTTTGACTATACAGTTGTCCCTCCGGGTTATTGGAAGGATCCCCATCATGAAAGCGATCCGTTACAATTTGATAAATCGTATCTTGGGAATAATTCACCTTATTTACATCTGAAGTAGCCTTCATTACTGATGATGAAGAATACATCATCACCAACACAACCATAATAAGCGCAATCGTTTTCGTTATAATTTTTAAAGAATCAAACAAAGTACGTCATCCTTTCCCCTTTTTATACTATTACATCTTTCCTCCTTTCCCAAAACAAACAACCCCCGACTTTGATAAAAGCCGGGGTTGTTTGTACTAAATACAAAAGCAGTGCCCTCAATTTGTATAATAGTGTATATCACAGTTGTTAATTACATTATTACAGCAAACTAAACGATCTGTCAATACATTTATATATGCCAAAAAGCACATATAATGTAGAAAAAATTTATTGAAAACATTTTTTAGAAAACGCTTGCTTAAATAATTTATCCTATGTATAATTAAATCCAACAAAGCGCAATCGATTGCGCAAATAATTAAAAAGGGGAGAAATTAGATGAGAAACACAAAGTATTTTTTAGCTCTAATAGCATTATTTGCAATCGTTATCATCTCCGCATGTGCTCCAGACAGAGAAGAAGAAACAAATTCAGATAATAATGAGGGGAACACATCAGAAGAATCTGAAGGTTCTGCAGATGCTGATAAGCCTGAAGAATTAACAGTTTGGGCAAATGATGAAGAAAAACAGTTAGAAGCTATTGAAAAAATAGCAGCAGATTATGAGGAACAAAATGGGATTACCATTAATGTCGTATCTAAAACTATGTTAGATCAATTAGATGAACTAGCATTAGCAGGACCTGAAGGCCGAGGACCGGATTTATTCTTTCAACCACACGATCGAACAGGGGATATTGTTGCACAAGGTTTAGCACATCCGCTTGATATTTCAGAAGAGGATTTAGTTGGGTACAGTGATGCTTCTATAGCATCTGTACAATATGAATTTGAAGGTTCGAAGGATATGTATGGTATTCCTGCTGTAATCGAAACATATGGAATTTTTTATAATAAAGATATAATCGATGAGCCCCAAAGCATTGATGACTTAATCACTGCATTAGAAGAAAACACAGATGCTTCAGAAGATAAATTTGGATTTTTAATGAAGCCAAACGATTTATATTTTTCTTATCCATTCTTTAAAACTAATGGTGCTTATATTTTCGGTGGAGAGAATGGCACATATGATACAACTAATATCGGATTGGCAAATGAAGGTGCTATTGAGGGTGGAGAATTATTTCAGTCATTCTTCGGAGAAGGAAAAATTCCTCCTTCCACTACAACTGATGTGATAGATGGATTGTTTACAGAAGGAAAAGTTGGTGCTGTTATTAACGGACCTTGGAGTATACCAAGTTATAAGGAAGCTTTAGGTGACAGTCTTGGATTTGCACCTTTCCCTGAAATCAATGGTCAAGGAGCTCAATCATTGGTTGGTGTGAAAGCATGGATGGTATCGTACTTTTCTGACAATACAAAATGGGCTACAGATCTTGCTTTATTTATGACAAATGAAGAAAACCAGAAACATTACTTTGACGTTGCAGGCGAATTGCCTACTAATACAAATGCACTTGAATCTATTGATGATCCAATTTTTAGTACATTCAGTAAACAAATTGAAAATGGCGTCCCGATGCCAAGCACACCACAAATGTCTCAAGTTTGGGAGCCCATGAATAATGCACTACAGTTTTTAGCTGAAGGTGAAGACCCTTCTTCTGTACTACCAGAAGCAGTGGAACAAATTAAAACAAACATTGACGCTAGTGGCGCTCAATAAAACATGCACGGGGAAGAAATTATTTTTCTTCCCTCTCATTTTTCACCGTACTATCGATGGGGGGAATCAAATTGAACCAAAATTCCAATAAAAACTTTAAAAACCATAATCCTAATGTTGCTACTGTACTATCGATTATCTTTGCAGGGTTAGGACAACTCTATAACCGTAGATATTTAAAAGGTACTATTTTTATTCTATTAGAACTTGCCTTATTAGTGCCCTTTTTAGATTCGATCAATTTCGGCCTTTGGGGATTACGTACATTAGGTACAATTCCTGGTACAGATCACTCTATCCGGTTATTAGTCTTTGGTGTTTTAGCATTAATTGCAACTGTTATTTTGATCGCATTATATATATTTAATGTGATGGACGCACGTAACCAAGCCAAAAAAATAAGAGATGGATGGACACCAAAAGGGTTTAAAGCCACAATAATTGATTTTTACGATACGGCATTTCCATATTTAATGACTGTTCCTGGATTATTACTGATGATTTTTGTAGTAATATTTCCACTTTTATTTTCGGTATTGCTAGCATTCACCAATTATAATTTGTACAACTCTCCACCAAGGAACCTTGTGGATTGGGTAGGATTTGAAAACTTTACAGAACTTATTACTGTGCCAATCTGGCAGGATACTTTTGTCAGTGTTTTAGCGTGGACAGTTGTATGGACAGTTCTTGCAACAACACTGCAAATTGCTATAGGTTTATTTTTAGCGTTAATCGTAAATGATCCAAGAATCCGATTCAAGAAATTAATTCGTACAATACTCATTTTACCTTGGGCTGTTCCAGCATTTGTTACGATCTTAATTTTCTCTGCCATGTTTAATGATGACTTTGGTGCGATTAACCGTGATATTATTATTCCACTATTTGGCGGAGAAGGTATATCATGGCTCAGTGAACCTTTCTATGCAAGGACAGCCATCATTTTAATTCAAACATGGTTAGGCTTTCCATTTATATTTGCCTTGTTTACAGGTGTCTTACAAAGCATTTCTAAAGACTGGTATGAAGCAGCAGATGTAGATGGCGGATCCCGTTTTCAAAAATTTCGATTTATAACTTTTCCGCATGTAATGTTTGCAACTGCACCATTATTAATTATGCAATATGCGCAAAATTTCAATAACTTTAATATTATTTACTTATTTAATGAAGGTGGCCCTCCAGTAAGGAATCAGAATGCTGGTGGTACTGACATTTTAATTTCCTGGGTATATAAGTTAACCTTTGAAACGAATAACTATGCAATGGCGGCAGTTATCTCTCTAATCATGGGACTTATTATTTCTGGTTTCGCCTTTTATCAATTTAGGCAAACGAAATCATTTAAGGAAGAAGGTGAATTATAATGAATCAAAAACAAAAATCAAAAATCGAAGTAACCCTTATGTATCTTGTAATTCTTATTACTTCCATTATTATTTTTTATCCATTAGTTTGGACAGTAGGAATGTCGTTGAACCAAGGTACAAGTTTATATTCATCTTCTCTGATTCCAGAAAATTTTTCATTGGAACATTATAAATGGCTTTTTAGTGAGGACAGCGACTATATATTATGGTATAAAAATTCATTGATTGTATCCGTAGCAGTAGCTGCAGGAAGTGTTATCATAACATCCTTGGTAGCCTACGCATTTTCTCGTTTTCAATTTAAGGGTAAAAAGAATGCCTTATATATCTTCCTGTTACTTCAAATGTTTCCTGTTATGATGGCAATGGTAGCATTATATATTTTCCTTAATATGATTGGCATGCTGGATACATTAACTGGGCTAATTTTGGTTTATCTTGGTGGTCAAATACCATTTAATGCATGGTTAGTTAAAGGCTATTTCGACACTATTCCTCGGGAACTGGACGAAGCAGCAAAAATTGACGGTGCTGGACATTTAAGAGTGTTTTGGAGTGTAATACTTCCACTAGCTAAACCTATTTTAGCGGTAGTTGCGTTATTTAATTTTATGATGCCGCTTTTTGATTTCTTATTACCATCTATCGTACTATCAAGTCAAGATAACTATACACTGGCTGTAGGACTATTTAATTTTATTAATGATCGTTTTGCTAATAATTTTACTAGATTTGCTGCTGGTTCTATTTTAATCGCTGTTCCTGTTGCAACGATTTATCTATTCTTGCAACGCTACTTAATTTCTGGACTAACGGCTGGAGGAACAAAAGGTTAAACGATATATATTGTGATATTAGTACTTGATCACATATAATAGAAATACAGTAATTTCAGACAGCGATGCATTTTTACTAAACTAAAGGGTGAGAAATTATGGCAGTAACAATAAAAGACGTAGCAAAAAAAGCAGGAGTAGCACCCTCTACTGTTTCTAGAGTAATAGCTGACAATCCTAGAATCAGTTTGGATACAAAGAAACGTGTTAGAAAAGCGATGAAAGACTTGGGTTACCATCCAAACATAAACGCACGCAATCTAGCGGTACGCTCTTCACAAGCAATTGGTGTAATTATGCCGTCATCTGCTGATAAAGCATTACAGAATCCATTCTTTCCTGAAGTATTACGGGGAATTGGCTCTTTTGCCCATGAAACAGAATATTCTTTATACGTATCAACTGGTGGTAATGATCAAGAAGTATTTGAAGAAGTACAACGAATGGTAAATGGTAACCGAGTTGACGGTATTATCTTACTATACTCACGAATTGCTGATCCTGTACAACAATTTTTAACAGAGAAAAAATTCCCCTTTGTTATTGTCGGGAAACCTTCTGAACAAGAAAGTGAAATTACGTATGTCGATAATAATAACTTTAAAGCCAGCAAAGATTTAACCAATCATTTGATAGACATCGGCCATCGCCATATCGCTTTTATTGGTGGTTCAACGGAATTAACAGTGACCGTTGACCGTTTCAATGGCTATAAATCTGCTATAGAAGAAGCAGATTTACCGTTACCAAACGAATATACCGTCCATGCCGAATTTCTCAAATCGGGTGGACGCGATGCGGTGGAGCAACTATTTGCATTAGACCAACCACCAACAGGTTTAGTTGTGGCTGATGACTTAATGACATTAGGTGTTATTAATACATTAGAGGAAATCGGACTCAGCTGTCCGCAAGACGTTTCTTTAACGTCATTTAACAACCTTTACCTATCGGAAATCACAACACCACCTTTAACAACTGTTGATATTCAAATCTATCAGTTAGGTGTGCAATCCGCTCGGTGCTTAATTGAAAAGGCAAAAGACAAAGATGAGCCGGCAAAACGGATTATTGTTCCTTATGAAATTAAATTTAGACAATCAACAAGATCGATCACGTCTGAACCGGTTGAATAACTGTCTTAAAGGTATACCCAACAAACACGGGTATACCTTTTTAAATGATATACGATTTTCCGACAGCAGCTATGGTTGTTTGATTGCTATATGTTTGTTTCGCTTCCTCAACAAGGTTATTTAAGGTGCCAAAGTGTGGTAAATGAGTCAGCATTAGTTGCTTCACTGCTGCTTTTTCTGCTAGAATCCCCGCTTGCCGACCACTCATATGACCCGAAATTTGTCCTTCATACTCCTGATAAAGATTTGCTTCCGAAACTAATAAATCAGCATGCTTAGCAAATGGGACAAGCGACTCCTGCCAGCCTGTATCTGCCGTAAATGCGACACTTTTTCCTTTTGCCGCTAAACGTACGGCTAAGCAGAACACAGGATGATCCGTTTTTGTTGTTTCGATTGTAAAAGGACCTATTTCTGTTGTTTTCGTTAAACTATATGCTTTCATATGTTCTTTGTAGGATAGAGAGTGATACTGTTCGTCCAGATCATGTGCATATATTGGCAGTGTCTTAGGTTGTTCAGCTAATTGATTTTGAATTAATTTTGCATAATGAAGCGCACCAACATCTGCTATATGATCATGATGATAGTGAGTGATGATCACCGCATCTAATTGCTGAATGGATATATGATTTTGTAAGGAAGCAAGCACACCACTACCACAATCAAACAAAAGATGAAAACCATCTTCTTCAATTAAAAACGATGATGTGGCACTATTTGCTTTAGGATATCCTCCCCAGATACCAAGCGGGATAATTTTCATTTTATCACAGCTCCTTATGATTCTTTATCAGACATAGCCACCATTACCTTGATGATGGACAATATTTTTGGAATTCACTATCTTTTGTCCTTCATTACCCTGATGATGGACAACATTCTTGAAATTCACTATCTTTTGTCCTTCATTACCCTGATGATGGACAATATTTTTGGAGTTCACTATCTTTTGTCCTTCATTACCTTGATGATGGACAATATTTTTGGAATTCACTATCTTTTGTCCTTCATTACCTTGATGATGGACAACATTTTTTGAGTTCACTCTTTTTTGTCCTTTATTGCACTTCTTAATATCTTCTTATCTCAATTCCTCATTCAAACATGCAAAAAAGCCACCAGAAATCCCTAGTGGCTTTACTATACTAATATTTATCTCATTAATCAAAAATTCCCTTTATCTGCTTCACCGGCATTTTTTACGGCTGCTTCTCGGTCTTTGGCCATTTCTGTAACTGATTTTACTTTTAATCTTGCTGCTCCCTGATAATCTTTGGTTGGTATCTGTTCTTCTTCTACCAATCTTTTTTCAGCCTCAACTATCTGTTCTTTGTATTGCGGTAACCATTCTTGTTGAGCAACTAACATTTCATCTGTCATCTGCCAAATTTCCTTCGGGTTACAAACAGCACCTACTAATGGGTCCATCATCATTGCTTGACGTAATAAATAGTCATCTCCATGGACTGCAGCTTCTACCGCTAAGCGCTGAACGGAAATGCTGACATTACAAACTGCAGCTGTGCCAAGTGGTAAATCACCCACATATGGCATATTGATTCCATTGCGATCGACATAACCTGGTGCTTCAATGATTGCATCATCTGGTACATTCGAAATAATGCCATTATTCACCCGGTTAAAATGTCCACGGTATACCCGGCCTGTCTCTAAGCCCTCTAGAATATAGGAGCCATGTTCTTCACCACGGTTTTCCTCTTTATATTCAAACGCTGGTTCCTTTAACCAATTTGGAAAATCAGTCTCAAACCAATTACGGCCCTCCGTGCAAACGCGTAAATAACCACCTGTTTCCCCGTTTATCCAACTGTTTAAATCAATCCACTCATTAATTTCTTCCGGACGCTTACGATACCAAGGCACATATTCACTCAAATGTCCGTTTGACTCTGTGCTGAAATAACCGAAGCGTCGAAGCATATCAATTCGCACTTTTTCAGTATCTTTGTATTCGGGATGATTTTCAAATGCTTCCAATAAGTCTCCGGTTCGATCTAGACCATTTGTTTTCACTTCGATATACCAAGTCTGATGATTAATCCCGGCACAAATAATATCGACTTCTTCTTTTTCCTTCCCTAATACTTCCGCGATTTGTTTATGTCCATTTTGCACACCATGGCAAAGACCTATTGTATTGACATCACCATATTTATTGCAGGCCCATGTTAACATTGCCATTGGGTTCGCATAATTTAACAGCAACACATCAGGATCCGCTACTTCGCGAATATCTTTACAAATTTCTAACATCTCGACAATGCCTCTTTGTCCGTACATAATCCCGCCTGCACTTAATGTATCACCTACACATTGATCAACACCATATTTCAACGGAATTTCCACATCATGTTTAAAAGCTTCCAATCCACCAATACGAACAACATTAAAAATATATTTCGCATCTGTTAAGGCAGCTTTTCTGTCTGTTGTTGCCTTAATCGTCATATCCAGTCCATTTTCTTGGATATCTCGCTGGCACAACTGGGTTACCATATCTAAATTTTTCTCATTTATATCGGTGAAAGCTACCTCTATCCCTTGAAACTCTGGTACCGACAAAATGTCACGAAGCAATCCTCTCGTAAAACCAATACTACCTGCACCTATAAAAGCAATTTTAAATGACACGTTTCAGCCTCCTTTTCGTCTCTGATTGCATCTTAACACGAAAGGAGTGTAAGCGATTTAAATATTATCGACACTTCTTGTGAATATGTGTAAAATCCTAACCTTTTTATATTTCACGAAAATGTTCTCGATATTCCGATGGTGATAAGGCTGTTTCCTTTTTAAACAAATTGCTGAAATACTGACTGGTGTTTACCCCAACATAATTGGAGATTTCAGTAACTGGAATTTCCGTATTTATCAGCAACATTTTGGCTTTATCTAACCGCACTTGGGTAATATATTGATTAATTGTCATTCCCAGTGAACGCCTAAATATTTTATGTAAATAACTTGGATGAAGGTGAGTGATACACGCAAGAATTTCTACCCTGATCTCGGTGTCATAATGTTCATGAATATAGGTCAATGCTTTCTTCATATGCTGGTTATTTGTTTGTTCATTATATTCACGTCGGTTTCGATCAATCCATAGTATTAATTGAACCATTAAGTTATCGATCAACAACTGATTGTTTGCTGACTGATGATCCAGTTCAAGGACAAGGTGGCGTAATGTAAAATACACCACTTCATCATCTTTTAATAAGAAATATCGTTGATGCGGGTCAAATAAAGTTTGTAATGATGGCTGTGTTTGAAAAAGTTGATCGATTGACATGTAGTGGGCAGATTTATTGCTATGAAGGATAAATTCGATATTTAACATCCGGCAAGGGTGATTCTTATCAATGATTAAACGATGTTTCACATTGCTCTGAATAAAAATATACTGCCCCTTTCGCATATCAACAACGCGGTCATCGATTTCAATTTGGCATTTACCATCAATCACATACATAATCTCCATCGCAGGATGATGATGCAAATCCATTTCAAACTCGTGCCAACGCTTATAATAATAGGCAACAGCTTTTGGAAATTGTTGCATTCCCTTCCCTCCTTCCGATCAAAAAAAGCTAGAAGACATCCTCCTAACTTTTTAAACTCTCCATTTACGTAATTCTGTGATTTTTTCGTCAAAAAAGGCGAGCACATCATCCATCTCTTGTTTCAATAACGTTAAATCTGTTGAAAGCCAACGGATAAGAATTCCTTTACCATCGATATCTGTCATCCCTGCTCGGTGATTTTTCGCCTGTGATAACCGTTGCTGCACATCCCACTCATCAAAGGGTGGATCCGGTGAGATATACCATATGGAGGCAACATATGGATATGATTCCGTCATCCCGTGGTGAGCAAGCATCTCCTCACTTCCATCAAATTGAACCGGATCATAGGCTAGGCATTGCTCTTCAGCCCAGATCTCCATTAACGAATAGTAATGATAATCGGACACTTCATCTAAATGAACGATTTCCGACCAGATAAACTCCGCATCTTCTGTGACATTCACTTTTATATGCTGATTGATGTTACTATTATCGCTTGGGATTATTTCCCTTTTGTCAAAAAATAATAACGCTTCTTCTTCGATATTACAGTTAAATTGCAGGGAGCGTTTATGCTGTGCAGGTTGATCCTTCTCCTTATCCAACAATTTAATATTAGATGCTTTTTTTACCGTAAAATCAATCGATATGGGATCTTCTGTTTGATTCAGCCCATCGATGTTATAGGTCGTAAATACTCGATGGCTTTGATCTGCTTTGGCGATTTTCAGTGGTTGATCTCCCTTATAATCTAGAAGATTCACTTTCTGAAACCGTGCTTGTAACTGCTTATTCGATTCCATCTTTACCTCCATTAAGATATAAATAATTTGGATAAAAGATATTTATGTTGCATAGCGGATATTTCCAATCCGATCGCACTATTCTGCATATCTTTAAAATGTAGTGTCATTGCCAATTCAGTTGCTTGATCCACTTCTGCTAACGCTTCTAATGTGACTTGTTCTGCGTCTTTTGGTGCTAAGGGTATCGCCCTCACCGCATGCTGGACAAGATTTGTTAAGGAGAAATATAAATAGGTTTGTATCGTTGAAAACAAATCAAATCCTTTTTCAAATGCATAAAGACTATATACGATAACATAATGATTAAGTGAATCTCTATCCTTTATTTCTTCTGACCATTTGGAAAGGATAGGTGATTCCTCAATCGACAATAACCGATCCAAGAAACGATTTCCTGCTTGACGGCTGGTCTTTTTTAATTCCAGTACATTTTTTCTAGCATTATATATTTCAGCTAAATACAAGACTTGATCCCAGTCATTTTTCTTGAGTTTTAAAAATAATTCTTTAATCATGATCGCATCATTATATATCAAATAGCTTCCTATATAACTATGGCAAAAGGAAGCGAGATCTTCCTTTGAATTAATTTGCTTGGATCGGATATACATTTCCATCCCAATGGCGTGCGCTACCTGACTTTTTAAGAAAGATGAATGATGCATATGGAGTATATGTAATAATTTTGGCGAATCATTCGTACTCATTCAATCCCTCCATTCCTCTGACCATTATATCATATTAATAAGTCTGGAATGATAATATCTTTCGATCGATTTGTTGCTAATTGAAGATAAGTTAATTCCTTTCAGGGGGAACCACTTCCCTTGATTAAAACCGTTATATCCTCTCCTCTTTTTAAATTAAATAATTCCCAATCATAAACTGTTTCAGTAGTACCATCCGGAAATTGGTAATCACCTGATATAAACCCTGCCCCATTGATAAAACTCGGAATAGCTTCAAGTTTATCCTCAATAGCAGCTTGTAAAGAAACTAATGCAAAAGGTTCCAGCGTATCGAATTTAGCATGAATTCTTGTTGAATCTTTTGTAAAGTAACCTTTATGATAACTTCGTTTTACAATATTATCACCAATGGCTCTCCCTAAGTTCAAATAGTCCTCACATGTAGTTGCTTTATAAAGGTCAATAATGGCAAATAAGGCAATGGGATCTGAACATTCGGTATCCAGATTAATATTTACTTCCCTTCCTGGTTGATCTCCTATTTCACCAAGACCATTTCCTTTTGCAATACTTCGTGACATATGCCAGAATTCAATATCCCCAGTAGCTAAGAATGCTCTGGAATAAGATAATAAAAAACCACAATGAGCAAAATAACTTTCCAACATACTTCCAGCTTTTCCGTAATAACCATTTCTTTTTAAGACATATCCAGTAAGGTCGGTTCCGTCTGTGAACATGGTTCGGAAAGAATTGCTTTCAGGTATGTAGGCATATGTTGCAAAACTCCTTAATCCATCATACGTCCAATCTAACATATCGTTAGCACCTTCACCGATCTCTTCAGCAATTTGTTGTTGCATCAGTGCATTCTTTCCATAGATGGAATTACTCCCACCTTCACGAAGAACCTTTGCTTCTAGGGCTACCTCACCGAATTCAGGTCCAAATTGCCTTTTTGCTCTATCCCCGAATTTACTTAAAGTTATCTTATCGTCATCTGTCTCTTCGGTTTTCTTCGGTTGAGTAAATTGATAGGCTCCAAGACCTGTGTTTTTATCTCGAGCCGAGACGAATTGATAAGCAAGATGTTTTGCCCACCTTAGAGCATCCTTGTCACCATTTAATCTATAAAGACTTGCCCCAGCATAGATAAGATCATTCCCTGTATTGATAAAAGAAAGACCAAGAGATTCGCGAAATGATGGACGTTGAACTAATTCATGCTTCCACACCGTTCCTAATGCAAGACCATATGCCCCATGTCTTCCAACATCCAGTTCCTCCCAATCATAAACATGCGCATTCCAAAAAGCTTTTATAAACTTTTCTGTAGACTTAGGGTTCACTTCATACATCAAATCATAAAAAGGAAAACAATTCTTTAATTCATGCACATAATTCTTCTCTGCCGCTCCGACCGGTTCCAAAGTCTTAAGATCAATAAATTTATGTCCTCCCCATTGTAATAAACCACTCTCATCAATTAAATGGTCGAAATGAAATCGAATAGCATCTATAGCAGCAGCTTTGTACTTAGGCTCATTGATCACATGACTTAAGGAAGTTAACGTTCGAAACAAATTTTGCTGAGTAGCTAAATTAGAAATAACAACTTCACCTGCATCAGAGAAACGCCACTTTACTTGCTCTAAAGTATCGATATTAAGTCCATCACAAAATAATGGAGATGGATTCTCTCTATAGTGATCACGCCCATTTTTTAAAACATTATCGCAAAATTCAATCACCGCGTTAATTCTACTTTCGTCATTTTCCAACAACCTTTTAACCGCTTTCATTTTACATCGCCTCTTTAGCCTTTTTTCACATTGTATCACATGAGAAGTAGGCTAAAAAATTTCAGATATTCATCACACTTTAAAACGTGCTCGAAACTATCTAGAGTAAGTGGTGGCCCCCACCCTTTATTTCAGATGGTGTGTGCTAACTCCATGTAGTAATGTTGACATGTTTATCACGGTGCTAACCGACTGTAAGACCCACCCCACTGATCATAGTCTTACTTTATACAGTAATTCACACGCTTAGGCGGCCTGCACTGAATCATGCTCTACAACATGTGCCAGACCTAGAATCTTGGCTTATTATCTCTGTGGAAGTGCAAAGCTATGGTGTTGAAAATCACTAATAATGGTTATAAAACCAATATGCTTTTTCTGATATTCGTTGTAGAAAAAGATATAGCGGAGGCAGACCGTTTCGACTCCTGAGGGATTAGCATGATCTGAAGATCCACTTTTGCAGGAGCGAACTCCTCCTGCAAAAGTTAGCTGAAGAACATGCCCCTAGGAAAGCGAAACGGTCAGCCGCAGCGGTTGGCTTGCACAAGCTATCTTTCAGAATGACAAACAGGAGATAAGTACACATCCTACTCCATCTGACTATCTATCCTTACTTTTTTCATGACATGTTTTGCATCAATCTTGCTTGGATACCGATGGTTATATACTTTCTTTACTTGTAAAATGGGATATCACGATTTTTTCGTGATATCCCTACTTCATTTCTATCTATAGTTCTTTGCAACAAAAAGTTAATCAAATGTTAAAGGAACACTGTATCTACTTCCTGTAAATATTTTTTCATATATTTTTTCACTAATGTAGCGGATTTTACTTTTAATGATAACTGATCTGTAATCTTCAGTTGATATTTTTTCTGTAAAATAGCTTGTTTCAGCTCATCACTGTTATGACAATCATGCTCAAACTCATTAACGATACTGCCGTACTGCAAAAATTGATGTGTATCACTTCCACCTACAATTGGTAAGCCGATTTCATCCGCTAATGTCGTTAATTCTTGCTGACAAGCCTCCACGCCTTTTGCATATAAATCCTTACCATTCAAATCCAACGCATCTAGCCTTTTTAACTGTGTTTTCGAAACATTTCGTGCTAATGGAGTGCTGTCACGGTAGGGATGCGCGCCAATTTTAAGCAGCGAATACTGTTCAGCAAGATCCATCAACAGATCAAAATGAATAAAATGTTCTTCTTCAAGATGGGATGCTAATTGCTCGCGAAGAGAACACACTTCCTTTCGATCACCAATTAACAAAATATGTCCCACTTCCTGAACGTCCACTTCAATCCCAGGGAATAATTTCAACCCATCTACATCATAAAATCCGTCCACATACGTATATTGCTCATCTAAAAATGCATAAATATCAAAAAAACGAATGGTATTAAAATGCTCGGTTAGTGCTAAAGCCGTTAAGCCATTTTGTTTCGCCTCTTCCATCATCTCATGGAAATAATCGGGCATAAAACGAGATTTTTTTGATATTTTAACATGACTGTGAAAATCTATAATCATCGAAACACCTTCCTATATCAATATAAATAATCCTGTTACATAAACAGCTGAACCAATTAAAAATAAATAATCCTGCCGTTTCATGCTTAATGATGCTAATTTCAATTTCTTAACTTCTGGGTGATTAAAACCATACATACTTCCTTTTGTTTCTAATGCCTCCACTGTTGTTCGTGCTCTTTTAGCCGTTGATAACAGTAATGGATAAAACGAGAGCATCGCAATTTTGACAAAATAAGCAATCGAACGAATATATAAGAAACCATGTTTTTCAGGGGCTTTCCCACGCAACCGAAATGACTGAAAAACATGATGGTATTCCTCTAACAATGTTGGTAACATCCGGTACCCATATGCAATACTGAAGGAAACTTGACCCGGAACTTTAATTTTTAGTAAACCATCACTTAATTTATCAGGATTCATCGAACAAAAAACCGTAATACTTGCTAGAGAAATAGTGGATAATTTTACGGTTAAGACAAGCAATGGCAGCATGGTTGACCAATCTCCACCAAAAAGTAAGGAAACAACCAATAGGTAGCCACCTTGCCCTAATAAACCTAAACATAAGATGAAAATAATCAATGGACTGATTTTAGCCATATAAGTCGTGATAACCATAAACAAACACATACCAATCAATACACCCGTATCATGAACAAACCAAGGAACGATACCAAAAAACAAGTACCATAGAAATAATGTTCTCGGATCCAGCTTTGCTAAGAACGTATCCCCGTTACCATATGCCGTATTGAGTAATTCAATTTTTACTTGTTCTACCGATAACTTATCTGCAAGTTTACGCGTATACTCCATTATCGACTTCCTCTCTTTGATAGCGCTCGATAAATTCATTTACTGTATATGCTGGCTCTTTCCATCCCAGTGATTTAGTAAGAGAAAAAATTTGCGGAGGAACAAGTCCGGCTTTTTCCAATAATCGATAATTTTGAAATACCGAGGCACGATCACCGTCATGAATCATCCTTCCTTCATGCATGACGATAATCCGGTTAGCAAATTCACAGGCTAACTGCATATCATGCGTCGCGATCACAACTGTTTTTAATTGATTCTTCAGGCCGTCTAGTATTCTAGTAATATGCTTTCTCGTTGCGATGTCCAAATTAGCGGTAGGTTCATCTAACAACATGATCTCTGGATTCATTCCTACTCCAATCGCAAGTGATGCTCTCCGTTGCTGACCACCGCTCAATAATCGACTATCACGATCTGCTAAATCAGTTAACTCAAATTGTTCAAGCAACGTTTCCACTTTCGATTGATAGTCTTTGATTTTTCGAGACTTCATAAAAAAAGCTACATCTTTCTCGACACAATCTTCAATAAACATTTGATCAGGATTTTGATGAATATACGTTACCTTTTCCGCTAAATATTCTGGAGGTACATCTTTTGTATTCTCTCCATCTACCAAAACTTCTCCAACCGAAGCTTTAACTAATCCTGTCATAAGGCGCATAAAGGAAGATTTTCCCGCACCGTTGTTACCGACCAAAGCGATATAGTCTCCCTCATGAATCGTACAATCTATTTCATGTAATACTTGTCTCTTTTCTCTTGTGATTGTTTTATATGCAAAGTTAACATTTTCGAATGAAACAATGGCTTCCTTTTGCTCCCCAAATGGAATATCTGTTACTTCTTTCGGTTCAGCGTTGGAAAAGAGAGAATACCCTTCTTCTAACGTAATTGGCAACCTTCCTTCTACTCCCTTTTCTCGTGCTGCTTGTGTCACCTGGGGCGGATAAATATGGTGTCTGTGTAACGTATCAACCTGATTTAAAGCTTCTGCAACTGGTAAGGAAAAATGGATATTGCCTTGCTCCATCAATACCACTTTCTTCGCATAAGAGGCAACAAATTCAGTATGATGTTCAATGACAATAATTGTCTTACCATGTACTTGATTTAATTCTGTCAAAATATCGTAAATATCTTTCGCATGATGAGGATCCAGTTGTGCAACCGGTTCATCCATTATAATAATGTCCGGATTCAATGAAAGCACACTTGCTAGCGCCAATAGATGCTTTTGACCACCACTAAGCTGCCAAATAAATGCGTCTTGCTGTTCTTCCAAACCGACTAGCTTTAATGCCTTGAGGCCTCTTTCATGAAAATCTGCAAACCCATAGTGCAGAGGAGCAAAAGATGCATCCTCTAACACTCTTGGACTGACAATCTGGTTTTCAAAGTCTTGATACACATAACCAACATGCTTTGATAAATCTGCAACTTTATGCTCGTAAGTATTATAACCATTAACGGTCACTTCTCCAGAAAAGTCACCAACATAATAATGTGGTATCAAGCCATTTAATAATTTACACAAAGTTGATTTCCCGCTGCCATTTCCACCTAAAATTGCAATAAAATCCCCTTTTTCCATCGATAAATTCACATTATTTAACACCGGTTGTTCTGCACCCGGGTATTGAAAGGTGACATTTTTTATTTCTATGTGTGCTGTCATGACGGAATCTTGTCCTCCTGTTTCTTGGTAACATCAGTTTTAGATTTCTTCTTAACCATAACAATAATGGTGGTAATGACGACCAGTAAGGCAACACCGATACTTACCCAGATAAACCAATCACCGAACATATCAAGGAAATCTGCTTCCCATTCAACATTGAAACCGGCTTCTGAAAGATACTCAAATATGAATGCGGCAGCCGCTAATAAAAAACCTATCACGATTAATCGCGGTCCAATGATTTCTGCTAATGAATAACGATCATTACGGTCCCTTGGCTTCATACCTAATAGCGGTTCAATTTTTCCATATAATCGTGGTACTAAATATAAAGTTGGTAACAGTGCAAAAAGGATACCTGAGAATAAGACATCATTCAGAAACGAGAACCCTTCAACCACCACAACACTTTCTGCTAGACCTGGTACAGCCTCCAGTTCTTCCACACCGACCCAAACTTTTAATATATCAACCGTTACACTAATCAATTGGTGAATGATCACACCTAACATAGCAGCGATTCCTACTTGCATTTTGTTTCTAGGGTCACGAACAAATGTCCCTGCCACATACATCGCTAGTGAAAAGGCGATAAATTTCTCTAATTCACCAAAACCGCCGAATTGACCGAGCATAAGTTCTCCGAAGATTATTTCCCCTAATGATGCACCAATCGCGGCATACAATGGATGAAACAAAATACATAATGTTAAAGGAATAAATGCAAAGTACTCAATCGACAATTCGATTGGGCCAAGGTTTACACTTGGTACCAATTCTGTAATCATATTCGACAGACCATACAACGACATCGACAAAATAAAAACCATCATTTTTTGTGACTGAGTTAATGTATAGCGTTTGTTTACTGTAGTCATTTTTTTACCTCCTTTATTTTGTTACCTTCATTGTAAAGTAGTAGTATTAATCTATTTTTCAACTGAGGTTAAGAGAGTGTAAATTTGTTAACTTTTATTTTCATAATGTAAATTTTTTATCATATTCAAACATAGCTGGAATTCATTTGCTAGAATACAAACAAAGGAGGGATAAGATGCTACCATTTTCCATTGAAAAAGAACGATTAACGCCAAACCAAATAAAAATAGCTAATTACATTTCTAAACATCTCCAACAAGTATTACTATCAACAGAGCAAGAAATTGCGCAAGAAGTTGGAGTAAGTATTGCCACTGTTTCCCGCTTTTGGTCTATGATCGGCTATCATAATTTAAAAGATTTTAAAAAACAGATGAAAAAGACGTTAGAAGTATCTCCTGCCGGCAAGATTAAAAGAGTTCCAACGCACCCATCTCATTATCTAACATTAGAAAAAAGCCTTTCACTATTACAAGAAACATTTGATAATCTGGATCAGTCACGTTTTCAACAATCACTCGATATGCTCTATCGTGCCCAACATGTCTACATATTTGCCAGTGGTCCTTCGAAAGGATTAGGGGAATTACTACATTATCGAATGCGCCGTTTTGGCATATTCGTTCAATTAATTGAACACCAGGGAAATGAACTCTTAGAAGAGCTTATCCATTTTCAAAGAGAGGATGTCGTCATCGTATTTGCATTCGGAAGATTATTACCAGAGGCAAAAGTCATATTGGACTACCAACGAAAAATTCATTTTCAAACGATCATGATTACCGATCAATTAGTAGCAGATTTCACTTCTATGTCCACTATTACCTTATTTGCAAGTAGAGGGGATGCTAACGAATTCCATTCCATGGTGGCACCAACTATTTTAGTAGAAAACCTGATACTAGGATTAAGTGTAAAAGAGCACGCAGATAATATTAAAAGATTGGAGCACTTATCCCATTTAAGAAAAAAGTATGATAAAGAACTTCCACGATAAAAAATAAATGTGTCCATATTCCTATAATCACAAAAATACATTGTAACTATTTACTTATTTATTTATACTAAAAGTAATAGATCATCATTACATATGTAGAAAAGGGAGACTATAGACATGGACCTTATTCAAACAATGAAACACAATGATACCAAGCATAAGAATATTTTAATGATAAGCATCCTAGCGATTATGATGAGTGCAGGACTTATATTATCGTTCCTGACGAATCAAACTCTATCAGCAATCTTTTATGCAAGTGAGCTTCTAATTGCCTTGGTACTATTTTTTATATTGCAAAAAAGGTTCAATAAACCTCATATAATACCTTTTTTTACTCGTTATTATGTACTTCAGTCTTATCTTTATTTTTATAGCACTTCAAGGTGCAAGTGCAACAATTTTTATTATTGTACTTTTTCTTAGCTTATTTTCAGGCATTCAAATGAATAAGAAAGTGTTTTATACAGGATTTGTTATCGGACTATTTGTCATAGCTTATAATTACTATGAAATGGATAAAACAAATGAATTAATGGTAGATATTTTTCTATACACGTCACTCACTTATTTGCTAACGGGGATTATTTTTCACTTCATTATTAAAATGGCGAATAACCAAATGAAACAACTTGCTGACTTGTTACAAACATCTGAATTAGATAGTCATACAAAAGAACAACAAGGACAAGTCGTCGAAAAATCGGTCACAAACATCTTGAAAAAAATTGCACAGGTCAATGACAAATTACAAGACAATGTCAAAACACAAAATGACCTGAATGCTACTATTCATGAAATCTCTCAAGCTAGTCAATCACAATCAGAGCAAATTTCTGATATTTCCAATGCCACTAATGATACTCGGCAAAATATTGATGTTGTCGAACAGACTTCTCAGCACCTTTATGACGAAGCTTCACAAGCTACCGAATTAACATTGTCTGGAAAAGAAAAAATGGATACATTAAATGAAAATAACCGTGTCCTAGAACAGACAATTGGTGATTTAAGTAGAACCTTTGCTGAATTAACCAATAAAATTAAAGAAACAAATGGGTTTGCCGATAACATTAAAGAAATTACCGAACAAACCAATTTACTTGCTTTAAATGCATCCATTGAAGCGGCACGTGCAGGAGAAGCAGGGAAAGGATTTGCAGTTGTGGCAGATGAAATAAGAAAGCTGGCTGACTTAACAGGAGAAACAACTGAAAAAATCACAAGCAATTTATCCGCTTTAAATGAAACAAATGAATCCGCCGTTTCTCAAATGGATAAAAGTATGCAAAACTTTGTCGACGGTATGCAAACGTCTGAGCAAGTAACTGGTTATTTTGAAAGACTAACTACAACGATGGGAACATTAAATGATGCGTTACAGAACTTTTCCCAATTAGCTAAGGAAGTACAGGAACAATCAAACGGTGTAGACGAGTCCACTAATGATTTAGCAGCGATTATCGAAGAGACTTCAGCTAGTCTAGAAGAAATGAGTTCAACGATTACCATCTTAACAGAAAGCAACCAAGAGCTCGTTGCATTATTAGATGATGTAGTAGAAGGTTCAGAGACATTAAAAAAACAATTTTAAGATTTAGAGGAATGAGAAATTTTATAAAAAGCTAAGATAAAGCTTAAAAAAATCAACAACATTGAAAAGGATAGATAGAGCAGAATAAATTATGCTCTATCTATCCTTTTTTTATACTGCCATTGTCCTGTAAGTACATTAATTGAGCTTACTCTATTTTCATCTCTACTGCTTCCTTTCCAAATTTGTGCTATATTTATTGCAAAGGAGAGGATCGCATGACACAGATTCTAATCGTTGAAGATGAAGAAAAATTAGCTCGTGTATTGGAATTAGAATTAGGATATGAAGACTACCAAACTACTATCGCTACAGATGGGCAGAGAGCTTTTCAACTTTTACAAGAAAATCAGTATGACCTCGTTTTATTAGATATTATGCTGCCTGGGATCAGCGGCCTTGAAATTCTCAGGCGCTATCGAAAAACAAATACAGCAACACCAATCCTTTTATTAACTGCTCGTGATGAAGTTCACGATAAAGTTTCAGGTCTTGACTTAGGAGCCAATGATTATATAACAAAACCATTTCAAATCGAAGAATTATTAGCAAGAGTCCGGGCACAACTCCGTCAGACAGGACCTGCTAATTCTCAGCAAGACCAACTGTCCTATCAAGATTTAACCATCGATCTCCAATCACGAGATGTCACAAGAAACGGTGAAATAATTGATCTTACCCCTCGTGAATATGATCTGCTTACCTTCTTATTACAAAATAAGAACCAAGTCTTCAGTCGTGATCAATTATTAGATAAGGTCTGGGGTTTTGATTATGCCGGGGATACCAATGTTGTTGACGTCTATATCCGCTATATTCGCAATAAAATTGATAAACCATTCCAGAAGGTAACTCTTCAAACTGTTCGAGGTGTAGGTTACACGATAAAGGATGTAAAACAATGAAATTACGATCAAAAGTACAAATTTTCTTGAGTGGCTTTATGATCCTGGTTATTCTTGTCATCAACAGTGCTGTTTATCTTTTATATGAAGAGCGGGTTAGTGAAAATGAGTTAAACCGAGTTAAAGCAGATGCAGAAAACGTTATGGAGGCTATCGCAGAAAATTCTACTGTCGACGTTGAGAATAATAATCTACTAAAGGCATTCCTTCCTGCAAATGCCATTATACGGATTATAGAAGAGGATATGGAAGAACAAGATCCATTGCACGAAGTTTACACAGAAGAACAGTTTACACAGTGGCCATTCTCCTATTTGACATACGAACAAACCAGGATTGCAAGAGATGAAAATAAGACACCTTATGCTCAGGTATCCATACCGATTATTTGGGAAGATGGCTCCATTGTAACATTACAGGTCAGCGAAGCACTGTACTCAATGGAGGATTCATTAAGTACACTTCGGCTAGTATTATTCCTTACCGCAGGAGTAATGCTATTCCCAGCATTGTTTGCTGGATATTTTTTATCCCGGTATATTACAAAACAAATACAGTCATTAACATTAGAAATGAAAGAAAACCCGAAGAACGGTAAATGGGAGAAACTTACCATTAATAAAAAAAATAAAGATGAAATCAGTGAAATGCAGCAAGCCTACAATGCTATGATTGAGCGGGTTGAGGAGAATAGACAGAAGCAAGAACGTTTCGTATCCGATGCTTCCCACGAACTTCGAACCCCTATCTCGGTTATTAAGAGCTATGCAGAACTGTTAAAAAGACGTGGAAAAGATAAACCGGAAATTTTTGATGAAGCCACAGATGCCATACTCTCAGAATCAGATCGAATGCAACATTTAACCGAGCAAATGCTGGTCTTAGCAAAAAAAGAAGACCAGGAAAACATCAAATTCGAACAAGTCAATATTAGTCAGATTGCCCGTGATGTCATTCGATCGTTATCTACTGCTTATCAACGTGAAATTAAATTTTATCATGACACAGATCACGATATCACCGTTAGTGCAGACCGTAATAAGATTCAACAGGCTATCTATATTTTAGTTGATAATGCATGTAAATATAGTGAGGATATCGTGGTTGTGCAGATACAGGAAAATCATCAACAGTTAACGATTGCTGTTAGCGATAATGGAGAAGGCTTATCGAAAAATGAGCAGGAACATATTTTTGACCGTTTTTACCGTGTTGATAAGTCTCGTAGCCGAAAAGCCGGCGGAACCGGTCTTGGCCTTGCTATCTGTCATCAGATAATTCAGGCACATGGAGGCGAAATTGAAATCACAAGTCAAGTCAATCAAGGATCAACCTTTACACTAACATTACCAATGTGAGAATGAAGGCTTCCATTTCTCATCAAATTCTCATTTTTCTCTCATGGTCTACTCATTATGATTGATTAGACTGTAAGTAACAAGAAACAAGGAGTGATCATGAATGAAAAACAAACGATTTATTATTATATTAACTGTTATCATCGTCATTGGTGGTGTAGTGGCTATTTACAACTTCTCTTCTAATCCTGCCAGTGCCTATTTATCAGAAGAAGAGGCTAAGGAAAAAGTCTCCAATCAATTCTCAGGCGAGATCATGGAATTAGAATTAGATGAAGAAAATAATCGAAAAGTATATGAGGTGGAAATCAAAGGGACAGATCGCGATTATGAATTGAAAATCGATGCAGAAACAGGGGAAATTTTATTATTAAACGAGAAAACCGATACTCTAAAAGACAACTCAACAACAAAAGAAAAAACTCCTGATGATCACGATAATACTGCTCAAGAAAATGAAAATGAAACGGACATTAAAGACGAGCAGAATGAAGAAACGAAGCAACAATCCAATAACTCAAATAACACATTAATTTCAGCGGAGGAAGCACGAGCTATTGCTACAGATCAATATCCAGGTACAATTACAGATTTTGAGCAGGATGAAGATGACGGAACATACCTATACGAAATCGAAGTAAGAACAGACACGCATGAAGTTGATTTGGAAATTGATGGATACACTGGTTCCATTATCTCCATTTCAAAAGATGACCTCGATGATGAGTAAATAATGTCCTTCATGCGTGATGAAAGACATTAATCCAAGTAAGTCTCATTTTTATGGAAGAAAAACAATATATAATAAATAAACAACTAACAAGTAAATCAATGAGCTTGCAAATAAATGATTTGCCCATTTCTTAATAGAGTGGGCTTTAAATCCTGCGATACCAATTGCTAACCAACCGAGATTCAACAATGAAATGAGGATATAAAACAAGTTGCTAAATCCAGTTAGAAACAAAGGTATAATTAATAATAACGCCATATAAACAACAGTCCGACGAATGGTAACCTGGTAACCACGCACAACTGGTAACATTTTCAATCCTGAACGAGCATAATCCTCATATTTGCGTATGGCAATTGCATATGTATGTGGCATTTGCCATAGGAACATAATTGCAAAAAGTGTCAGTGGAATCGGATGAAAAACCGAACCTATCACTGCCCATCCCATCATTGGCGTGACTGCACCAGATAAACTGCCAACATGTGTATTCCATGTCACTCTTCGCTTGGTCCACACAGTATAAACCACAACATAGGTATACCATCCAATAAAACCAAAAATAGCCACTTCCATATTAATTAATAATAATAGAAGTTGACCCACCAGACTCAGTGATATTCCTAATATTAGAATCGCTCGTAATGATATAGAACCCGTGACAGACGGGCGTTGTTTGGTGCGTTCCATTAATTTGTCAACATCTGCTTCCAGCCAGTTATTTAACGTTAAAGCTCCAGCTACTAGCACCGCACTTCCAACTAAGAACAAAATAAAATCTACCCAAATGTCCTCAAATGAACGATTATAATAACGTGCTGCCATAATAAATCCAAGTAAACCAGGCAGCACGTTAGCTATTAAGACAAACCTTTTAAATAAATATTTTAACTCTGTCAACACATTAACCATTCCATGAACTCCTTAAATCTTCTTTATCACGGTGCTAACCGTCCGCAAAACCCCTACTGATGGGAGTTTCACTTTATATAAATATGCCAGCTTGAACCTGTTCCAATGTTGTGAGCTTTAGCAAATGAACCCTGATTGATCGCCACTGCTAAGTTATCCAAGGAATTCACATATAATACTGGCTCTCCTATTTGAATGGTCGCGAAAGAACGACCAAATGTCACTTTATTATGATACACTCTTCTCGTATCATGGAGAATTTCTATTTCTACTGCTTCCCCGTAATCAATATTTAATTGAAGAAAAAGTTCTCTACTAATATTGGTCCACAAATTACCAAAACGAACATCTAATATATCAATTGTCCCGCTTATCGATTGTTCCTCAAGCTTCGGCTCATAAAATGGCAGGCGTACAATATCCTCAATAGCTAATTCTGGCCCAACGTTATCAAAAGAAATCACCCCAGCTGCTATTCTGGCACCTGTATATGCATAAATATCACGTCCATGAAAGGTATGAGAAGCGCCTGACATTGGTAATCGATTGACTTCTTCATCAATTTCACGGATTTGCTTGATACCTATTTTGTAATAAATATGTGTTAGCGTACCATTATTTGGTGTAACAATATATTGATTATTCTCCGTTTGAACAACCACACTTTTTCTTCCTGAACCTACTCCTGGATCTACTACAGATACAAAAACAGTATTCTCCGGCCAATAGGACACTGTTTGAAGTAGACGATAAGAACCTGTCCAAATATCAAATGGTGGTATATCATGGGTATTATCGAATATTGAAACAACTTTACTTACACTATGTGCAACACCTTTCATTGCACTTACAGCTCCATCTTCTAGTCCGAAATCTGATTGTAATACCAATGGATTCATCATCATGATTGCCCCTTTCTATGCTTAGCACCATTATACTATTATCTTACAATGAAATAAAAGTATATCATTTGTAGCGTGAGTTCCTTGTTGATAATGTTTAGATTCAATATTAGAAGAAAAGCGAGCAGATTTCAAAGAACGGGTCCATGACTAAAGTGATGAGGTCCATTAATATGGGCTTTATTTTTTTATAAGGGAAAGTATATAACCATTGATGTCACAACTTTTATAAGCAAGTATGATAGGAAAAGGTGATTCAACACGTTTATTTTCAGAAGCAAGAATAGTTATACAGATGGAGTTGTCATTTTGAAAGCTAGCTAGTGCAAGTCAACCGCTACGGCTGACTGTTTCGCTTTCCTTTTTTCTACAACGAATAGTAGAAAAAGCATATTGGGTTTTATAACCTCTATTAGTGATTTCCCATGCCCTACCCTACACTTTCACCAGTATAATAACTCAAGTTGCCTGGTCTGACAAATGTTGTCGCGCATGCATAAACGTAGGCCGCCCACTTCAACTCCTGTGGGAATTGTTGGGCCTGAAGATCCACTTTTTCGAGCGGGTTTTGCTCGAAGAAGTTAGCTGAAGGACAAACCCCACGGAAAGGGGAGTGGGCAGCCGGAGAGGTGGTCAAGCTGTTCAAGTATTTCATAATAGATGCTTGAGAAATGGTAAATCTTTAGCTTTTAGTCATAAGGACTGAGCGGGTTTTTGCTCAGTTTTTCCTCGTAAACTTGAATTACCTAATCATTAAAAGGTACAATTATCTATAATAGGAAGAAATAAGGAGGTTGAAAAGGTGTATAAGTGGGTTTTAAGTATTATTATCATTGCATTTATAATTTTAATTTCTTATATAAGTATTAATATATTTGCAGGTTTGGAAAATCAACCAGAAAAAAATCCTGTATTTAAAAGTGAAGTAGAAGAACCAGAGGAAGAAAAAACAGATAATGATGAAGAATTAGAGTTAACTGAGCTATCTGAAGATAAAGCGGAGGAAAACAAAGAAAAAGGCTATTTAAATACATTTGGAGACCCAAAGAAGAAAGAGGAAGTTAAGGAAGAAGTGTTTAAAATATATATGAATTATATGGCCCATCAAAAAGTATATGCTGATCATATGTGGGGATTCTATGAGATCACACCAGACAGAATTAATTTTCTGTTTGAAGTGTTAGAGATTAAAACATATGAACATGAAGATGTATATAAAGAGATTTTGACAAGATGGAAAGAAGGAGATTTCTCCCAAGCAGTGCAAGATCATAATAAAATATGGAGATTACAAAACGGGAATGTAGGTAGAGCAACCCGATTATTAACAGATGAAGAAGAACAAGCAATTTTAAAGAAACACAATCAGTAAAGCTCATATGTATGAGCTTTATTTTTTTGTGAAAAATACGAGGAAAACAGGAGAAATCAATCACTCAGGGGTAGATCATTATGAGTGAATATTTTGCAAAACGTTTACGTATATCAAAGGAATCTTATGAATACATGCAAGAATATGCCCAAAAACATTACATTCCTCAGGATAACAGAATTATAAACAATATCATTGAAGATCACAAAGAAATGACTTCTTTGGAGAATAGAGAACAGGATTTTATAGAAAACATTAGTGATAACATATCCAAAGAGATTAATAAAGAAATAAGAAGAATACGATTAGGAACAAATAACACAGACCGTAATAAAAACAAAGAATAAATCCACATTATGAATTTACTTCTTAAGAAACCTCATCTGGTGGTACGATTTCGAATTCACCTTCTGCATACTCTTGCTCCGCATAATGGCTGCCCCATTGACAGAGCTCATGCAAGATAGGTTTAAGAGATTCTCCAAGTTCAGTGGGTGAATATTCAACCTTCGGAGGTACTTGATTATACATCTTTCTGCTCACAAGTCCACTGGCTTCAAGCTCTCTAAGTGTTTGAATCAGCATTTTCTGAGTTATATTTGGGATAATGCGCTTTAATTCACTCGTTCTCTTTGGTCCATTCATTAAAAAGTATAATACAAGGCCCTTCCATTTCCCGCCAATAACTTCCATTGTCATTTCAAAACCACAACTAAATTTTTTCATGTCTAGACCTCTCCATTCCAAATTTATTACTTTTTAGTTACTATATCACAAAAAAGTGGGTACTTCCAAAAACATGGATACTGATGGATACTATATGTTGTAAGGTGTTTTTCACGTACTTAAAGGTACTAGACATAAAACAAAATTAACTCTAAAGGAGTGTTAAGTATGGGTAAGTTTGAAGGTAAAATAGCGCTTGTAACGGGCGGAACAAGTGGCATTGGTCTTGCTACAGCACAAAAGTTTGTAAGCGAAGGTGCATATGTTTATATCATAGGACGCAGACAAAATGAACTTGATAAAGCTGTTAACCAAATTGGCAAGAACGTAACCGGTGTTCAAGGGGATATTTCTAAGCTTGAGGACTTAGACAAACTATATGACATTATAAAGCAGGAAAAAGGTAAGTTGGATATACTTTTTGCTAATGCAGGCGTCGGCAGCCTTCTTCCATTAGGTGAAATTACTGAAGAGCAGGTTGATAGAACGTTCGACATTAACGTTAAAGGAACGATATTTACTGTTCAAAAAGCATTATCATTATTCCCGAACAAAAGAGGTTCCATTATTGTAACGGGATCTACTGCTGGATCAATTGGCAACCCAGCATTTAGTGTATATGGAGCATCTAAAGCAGCACTAAGAACTTTAGTTCGCGACTGGATTCTTGACCTAAAAGGAACTGGCATCCGTGTAAATGTGGTTAGCCCAGGAACTATTCATACGCCTGCCTACAATGAGCTTTTTGGTGATGCACTTGAAGAAGTACTTGAAAATACAAGAAATACTGTTCCAGCCGAAAAAGTTGGGACACCTGAAGAAGTAGCAAACGTTGTATCTTTCCTTGCTTCAGACGAAAGCAGCTACTTGACTGGTGTTGAATTGTTCGTAGATGGCGGGCAAGCACAGGTTTAATTTAACAGCGCAGAGATTACAAATGGTCCCGAAAAAAGGTTTTCTTCCTTTTTTCGGGATTTTTAATATTTAGGTTGAAACGGCTTAAATAAGTTCCTCCTTACGCTTTTGCTAATTGACCCTATTAATCGCTCGAAACTAATGATAATTTCTACTTTTTATCTGGTACCCCATGATACTAATCAATTAAATATCCATATAATGTCCAGTATCATCAACAAATGCGAACTGACTTGATTTCCAGCCATTTTCTATTAATCGGTATATATTATCAGCCGTGTCATTCGGATCTTTTGGTGCTTTATCTCCACCCATAGCTGTTTTCATCCATCCAGGATGAACAGATACAACTTCTACCGGCTCTCCCTGCAAATATACGCTTAATTTTTCAGTCAGCATATTTAATGCTACTTTTGTCATACCATAAGGATAGTCACCACTATATGCATTGGTTAGACTCGCTGCTTCCGAACTGATATTAATAATAGCTTGTGTTTCTGCTACTTGTTGTCTAAGACCTATTCGCAAAACAGGTAAGAAATGTTTCACGATCCGCATAGGCCCTACAGTGTTTACATCAAATGCTTGAAGTACTGCATTCAAATCCACTTCTTCTATCGTTTTCTCCCGTTCATTTAAAATAGCTGCATTATTTATAATCACATCTAAATACTGATCGGTCAGTTTAACTGCTTCAGCAGCTTGTTTGACTGATTTTTCATTAGTTACGTCCATATGTATAATCCGAAGTTGTCCTTCATAAGATTCTTTTAAGTTTTGCAATTCTTTTATATGTTTATCCGCTACAGAGCGAACAGCAGCAAAAATAATATTGCCTTTTTTCAGACCACTGTGAACCAAGGCTAAACCTAATCCTCTATTAGCTCCTGTAACTAAAACTTTCATCATTTCACCTCATTCATCACTTTTGTAAACCCTTACAATAATCTTATCATAAATTTGCTTCGATTTGGTAAAAAACTACTAATTATAGTCGGATGGTTTGTGTGGTTATGCGTACTTTTGCATAATACACATACTTAAAAACAGACAATTTCAAAACGTAGAAATTGTCTGTTAGCGCTCTTTATTCTTTTTTGGTCCTTAATACCTTTAAAACCTCCATTAACACAACACTCATCAGTGCTAAAGAGAATGCGATCAAACCTTGATTCCAGCCAAATTCATCCGGGATGCGGAATACTGCTCTAGCAAAAGGCATGATGATAATCGAATATAAGACAAATCCAATCACAACAGCACCTAACACATATTTATTCTGAAAAAAACCTGCTCCAAAAGCAGTTTGAACATTCGATCTTGCCGGGAAGGTTTGTAATGTTCTTGATAGAATCAAGGTGGTGAAAGCCATTGCTACACCCATTCCTTCTGAGTGCTGTAATCCGATATAATGAGACACAATAACTGCCACACCAATTAATAGACCACGAATAATTACCGATCGTAATGTTCCACCAGCAAAAATTCCTTCATCTATTTTGCGCGGTTTCCGCTTCATAACATTTGGTTCTGATTTCTCCATACCTAATGCAATTGCTGGCAAGGAATCATTGACAAGGTTGATAAATAATAATTGCAATGCTGTAAACGGATTGGCCCAGTTCATTATTACCGCAAACAGAATCGCTATAATCGCACCTAAGTTACCAGCAAATAAATAAGCAATTGACTTTTTGATATTATCAAAAACGGTTCGCCCAACACTTACTGCTTTAACAATTGATACAAAATTATCATCTGTTAATATCATCGCAGCAGAATCCTTCGCCACATCAGTTCCACTTCCCATTCCGATCCCTATATCTGCTTGTTTCAATGCAGGTGCATCATTAACACCATCACCTGTCATGGCAGTTACTTGATTTTTGCGTTGCCAAGCTTTTACAATTCGGATTTTATTCTCAGGAGAAACACGTGCATAAACAGAAATACGCGCTAGTTTCTTATCTAATTCTTGATCGGACATATCATCTAATTCTTTACCGGTTACAGCCATATCATCTTCTGCCATTAATCCAATTTCCTTACCGATCGCTTCTGCGGTTGTTTTATGGTCTCCAGTGATCATCACTGGCTTTATTCCTGCTTTTTTCGACTCTTCAATCGAGCCATAAACAGCATCTCTTGGTGGATCCATCATAGCTGTAAAGCCTATTAATGTGAAGTCTCGTTCATCATCTAATGTAACCTGATGATCTGGCTCCATTTTTTTATACGCAAAAGCTAATACACGCAAAGCTTGCTTAGAATAACTCTCATTTTGATTATCCAGTATATTGAGCCAATCGGATGTTAGTTCTTGTTCCTCGCCGTTAACCAAAATAGTGCTTGCTCGATCTACCATCACATCTGGTCCGCCTTTGATCAACATCAATCGTTCATCACCAATCGTATAGACTGTCGACATCATCTTTCGTTCTGAATCAAAAGGCAATTCTGCTTCTCGCTTATATTTATTTCGCAACTCTTTATATGGTTGCTTTTGCTTATCTGCTAAACGAATTAGCGCAATTTCCGTCGGATCTCCAATCTCCTTGTTATCTTCATTAATATAAGAGTCATTACAAAGTGCTGCCGTCTGAATTAATAACCGTTCAGCTTTCGTCCATTTTTCATTACTGAATGGATCCTCTACTTCCGGCAAATAAGCTTCTGTTACTGTCATTTGATTTTGGGTTAGTGTTCCTGTTTTATCAGTGCAAATTACACTGGTAGAACCTAGTGTCTCTACGGCTGGTAAACGGCGGATAATCGCATGTTGTTTTGCCATTTTATTGGTACCAACAGATAAAACAATCGTCACAATCGACTGTAATGCCTCTGGAATAGCTGCAACCGCAATCGCAACTGAGAACATTAAGGCATCTAATACCGCTTTTGTCATATCAACATCGGCATCCCCCAACCAGATACGACCTACCTGCACAGCAAAAATAACCATACAAATGAGTAAAATCGCAATACCTAGTTTCTTACTGAAGGAATCTAGCTTTCGTTGCAGGGGTGTTTGTTTTGCTTCCGCTGTTTCAATCATTTCAGCAATTTTCCCAATCTCAGCTTTTTCACCAGTTGCTGTCACCACAAAAGTACCGCGACCATTGACCACTAAGGAGCTGGAGAATACCATATTTAACTGATCCCCGATCGATACTTCCTCTTGAATAGGATCCGTGACTTTTTCTACCGCATCAGACTCACCTGTCAGCATGCCTTCATTAATTTTTAATGATTCAGCGTCTAATAAACGACCATCTGCGGGTATGTAATCCCCTGCTTCTAGTAAGACAATATCACCGGGTACTAATTCGCGTGCCATAATCGTCTGACTTGTACCATCCCGAATTACTTTTGCTTCCGGTGCAGACATATCCCGTAGTGCATCCAATGAGCTTTCCGCCTTCTTCGTTTGCACAACACTGATAATTGAATTTAACAAAATAACGATAAATATAATGATGGATTCTATTAATTCACCCAGTACTAATTGCACAATTGCCGCCACCAAAAGCACAACGACCATTGCATCTTTGAATGTATCCATAAATAGCTTCCATGTGGGTACTTTTTCTTTATCAGCGATTTCGTTATACCCTTCCTGTTCGAGTCGGTTGTTCGCTTCATTACCTGCAAGACCTTCTAATTTCGTTACTTCCCATTTATCTAAAACTTCTTGCTTCGTTTTTTGGTAACTACTCAAGATTTATCTCCTCCTGATTCGATCGTAATTAGTACTTTTTCGATACGATAATCGGACATTTCTACTGCTTCAAACGTTAAATTTTTATATGATATTGCTGGGCGTTCTGAATTCTTTGGAATATATCCCAATTGATGAACAATAAATCCATTCACTGTATCGAAATCATCAGAAGGTAACTCTATTTGAAAAGCTTGCTCTAATAAATAGAGATGAGTCGTACCTTCTACTTCAAATTGATTCGTGTTTACCTTTTTCAAGCTACTTGCTTCATCTTCACCGGGTAAATGATGTTCGCTTAATATTTCCCCGACTATTTCCTCAATTATATCTTCCATAGTAATAAGGCCATCAATACCACCATACTCATCGACTACCATTGCGATATGGAGGTTATGCTTTTTCATATCTCGAAAGGCTACATCAATTGGCTGGGACTCCATCACATAATAAGGTTTACGCAAGAGATGATTCCACGTCTGACCATTCTTTTTTAAATAAGCAAACATGTCTTTCATATGTAATGTACCAACAATATGATCAATATCCTCCTCATAAACAGGAAAACGAGTAAAGCGCTTGTCATTGATGACGTCTAATATTTCGTCGCTACTTAAATTGATATCAATCGCTGTAATATCCGTTCGATGTGTCATTATATCGGAGACAGTTTTATCATTAAATTCAAATATGTTATGAATCATCCGTTTTTCGTCATTTTCAATCGTTCCTCTTTCGCCACCAATATCCACCAGCATTCTTATTTCTTCTTCATTTGCCTCCTCTTGTTTTGCATGAGGATCTACCCCAAATAATTTTACGATTAAGTTCGTCGAAATATTCAAAATTTTAACAAATGGATAACTTACTTTAAATAAAATCGATAAAGTGCTAACTGTTTTATATGCTATTGTTTCTGCCCTTTGCAAGGCTAATTGCTTCGGAACCAATTCTCCAATTACCAATGTAAAGTAAGAGAGCAGTATCGTGATGGTAATAACAGCGATTGTTTTCAGTAATGATAAAGCAATCGGTACACCGATAGCCACTAACCATTCTGCTAAAGGTTCTGCAAAACGATCGGCAGCAAATGCACTGGCCAAAAAGCCTGCCAGAGTAATTCCAATTTGAATTGTTGCTAAAAAACGGCCAGGTTCTAATAATAAAGCTTGTAATTTTATCGATTTCTTATCACCTTGTTCCGCTCGTTTCTTTATTTTATTGTCATTTAAAGCTACTAACGAGATCTCAGAAGCAGCAAAAAACGCATTTATTACTATTAGTAATAAAAGAATAATGAAAGATAAAATCAAAATACCACCTACTTTTTACTAGTCTTATCATTGTTATACCCAAATTAAACTGTAACAAGACAATTTTTCCCGATAATAAATGATTAAAATGTCTAATTCGGATGAAACCTGTTACAAATTATGGCATAATAGATTATGTTAGAAAATTCATGCTTAATATGTGATAATAAAAATAATTTAATTAGTACTCAGAAAGTAGTTGGTGAGAATTATGCAATTAGAAATAGATAAATCTTCCTTATCGGTATATGAAGCATTAGCAAGCCACGTCAGGTTAGAAATTATCCAATTATTATCCAAGAATAAAATGAATATTAAGGAACTATCCAGTGTTTTGGGGATCAGTAGTCCAATTGTGACAAAACATATTGAGAAATTAGAAAAGGCTGGTATTATTCGGACGGAGAAAATTCCAGGAAAATCTGGCTTACAACGAATTTCCATACTGAAAGTTGACCACATTGAAGTGAACTTTCCTAAAAAAATATATCATTCGTTTGCCACATATGAAACTTCGGTACCTGTTGGCCATTACACAGACTATCAAGTTGTACCTACATGCGGCTTAGCGACTAGTAAAGACTTTGTTGGTCCAGTAGACCAAACGAAATATTTTATGGATCCTAAACGGATGGATGCACGAATATTATGGTTTACACAAGGATTTATTGAATATAAAACCCCTAATTTTTTGCAAGAAGAAGATCAATTACAACAGATGGATATCAGCTTTGAAATCTCATCAGAGTTCCCATTCTCAAACGAAGTATGGCCGTCTGATATCACTTTTACTCTAGACAATGTTGAATTAGGGGTATGGCAAAGCCCTGGTGATTTTGCGGATACCAGAGGGAAGTATACCCCTGACTGGTGGCCACATAATATTAATCAATACGGGTTATTAAAAACAATTCGTATAACATCACATGGTACTTATATGGACGGGGAACCTATGTCAGATGTAACCATTAATGATTTAAACACTTCTGTAGATGGATGGAAATTTAGAGTGGAAGTAAAAGAAGATGCAGAGCATGTCGGTGGTGCCACACTGTTCGGAAGAGAATTCGGAAACCATGATCAAGATATTAATTTTAAATTATATTATATATAATAGTTAAGGCTGTCTCATAAAAGAAAAAAGAGATGAACCCGTTTCAATAAAATTTTATTGAAACGGTTTTTTTTGCTTTGAAGATAAACTAATGTGTGTCCATTGATACAAAACAAACAACTTCACATTCGCTAATACTTCATTTAAAATAAAAGTAGAAGAATGTCGAATTATGAAATGATTTAGAAAATGAGGGAACAGCCATGAAAAAAACAGTTATCATTGCAGATGATTCGCGGTTTATGAGACATTGGCTTAAACAGACAATTGAAAAACACCATTATCTAGTTATTGCTGAAGCTTCAACTGGATTAGAATCGATCAAAGCATATCAACAACACAAACCTGATATTATCATTTTAGATATCATCATGCCAAAATCAAATGGATTAGATGCTTTAAAGAAAATCAAAGGATTAGATCCATGCGCAAATGTCATTATGGTCTCTTCCCTCGCCACTCATGATAACGTAACGAGAGCATTGCATCATGGGGCCAAGGACTTTATCATCAAACCACACTTTCATAATCTAATACAAATAATGGATAATATATTTGATTAAGAAATGCTTTATTCACGTAAGAAAAAGCTTGGTATTAGTATAATTCAACCAAGCTTTTTCTTATTAAAATAATTCGAAATAACTTTCTTGTCCAAGGTGTTGCACATATTTATCCACCAACTCTTTTAAATCCGCCGATTCTTCTAAAAAGAGCCACTGATCGTCTCTTTCACCAGTATAAGATTTCCGCTCTACTTGAAATGCTCTTGTGTTTTTATCTAGCAATGTAAAACATAACTGCGCATCATATGTTTTATATTTTGGATCTGATAACGCCTCAACAATTACAGGATTTTCATCAAACGGGACCGGATTTTCATACGTATACAAATAAATGCTCTTTTGTCTGATATCTAACTTATAATCCTTGATCGGGCTATTGATTTCCATACTCTCTTTAATTAGCTGCACTTCTTCACTGGTTATTTTCCGTTTTGATTGTTTCGTTAAGAACACTCTTCCATTCGGGTGTTCATATATTTCATAACCTTCTGGAATACTATCAATCGAAGTATCAGGATCATCTTTTTTAAAATAATAAGTTGGATTACCTTTGTTTGTTTTTCTTACATGTAAAAAATACTCATCTCCGCGAAAGTTCGTATATTGCACTGCCATCTTTACACCACCTTTAGTTTCATAGCCACTACATAATTTCAAGAATTTACTTTCATTAGTATAACAAAAATCAGAGTAAAGTGAAACTTTGAAAAAATGCATTTCCTTCATTGCAGAAAAATGTGTTGGCTGATGCCAAAGCACAGTCCTCCCCAACTTACTTATTGGGATATCATCGAAATGAGTAGATGCCCCCACTATCTAGGTAATATTATTCAACAAACGAATGAAGTAACGTTATCGAGGGATTTTGAAAGGAGCAAGATGCCATAAGTGTGTTAGGTAACTTTTTGGGTTATCTAACCAAATTATGAGCAGACCTTTCCCTTTATAATAGATTCCTAAGTTTTTTTACATTTATTTCGGAAATTGTTTCTTTGGATTATGATAATATAGTGTAAGAAGGATAAATATTGGGAATAGTTTAAAGGGAGTTACTTTTGTGTAAATAAAGGAGTGCATATGCATGGAAATCAAAGTATCAGATCAAGCTTTACAATGGTTTAAAGATGACGTAGAAGTAAGCGATGGAAATACCATTAAATTTCAAGCTAAATACGGTGGCTATAGTCCGATACATGAAGGTTTTTCACTAGCCTTTGCACTAAATGAACCAATGGGGGAAACCATTACAACAACAGAAAAAAATGGCATTACTTTTTTTATTGATGATACAGATGCATGGTATTTTGAAGGTTATAACTTAATCGTCGAATATGATGATAAATTAGATGAAGTTGCATATGATTATGAAGAAATTCATTAAGAAAGAGTGAGGGATAGCCTCACTCTTTTTCTTTATCCAAACCTCCCACTTCTTAAACGCTATTACAACGAAATAGTAAGAACTTATGTTAAAATAAAAGCAAACTTAATAGTAAGTATTGAAAGTCAGGATATACGATCTATGAAGGAGGCTTTATTCAATGAGCAAACAAGATTTCCGCAAAGCGATGAGCAAATTCGCAACAGGAATTACTGTCGTTACATCGGAATTTGAGAATAATATACAAGGGATGACGGTCAATGCATTTATGTCTGTTTCTCTAGACCCACAATTAATCACTATATCACTAGATTCCAAAACGAATTTTCATCAAAATGCCGATAAAATTAAACGATTTGGTGTCAGTATACTCCGGGAAGAGCAGCAAGAAGTATCAATGATTTTCGCTAAACAAATGGATAAAGAATTCAAAGATTTTACAACATTAGACGGTATCCCCGTCATTAATCATGCACTCACTACACTGGCATGTACTGTTGTTAATACAGTGGAAGCTGGTGATCACTTGTTGATTATTGCTGAAGTAGACGAAATCAAATTAGACGAAGGTAATCCAATTCTTTATTACAACAGTGCTTACAAAAGAATCTCAGACGAATAGAGAAGGTACGGAGGAAGGTCATGGCAATTCTTGCAATCTTACGAAAAAGTGCTATATTACCTAAAAAAGAAGCTTTGTTTTGGCTTAATCGAGTAAGTATGAGGGATACACTCGCTTATCTTTTTCTATTATTCTTTATCAGTTTCTTACCAAATGTAATCTTAATTATAGCAAACTTTGAACAAGATCAATCACATATTTCATTCAGTCAATTTTTACTACAAATTATTATCTTCTATCCCTTCTTTATGATGTTTGTAGTTGTTACAGGTATTTCAATATTGGCAATCGGTTCATGGATACTTAAATGGTCCCTGCAACGAAAATTAGCGTATCAGCAACTATGGAAAATGACTTCCTTTGCGTTACTGTGGCCATTAATATTGTATCATCTGTTATTTTTCACACCATTACCGACTTCTTATGCTTTTTTGGTTGGTTTAATGTTGTTATATATACTCATGTATCAGATGATTTTGATTTACCCGAAAAAAAGGAAGTGAGGGAGTTTCTTTGGCAAATAGTGAATGGAAAATAAACCATAGTTCAACAACACAAATAGATCGTTTTAAAATAACGATTGATGAAGTATTACTTGCAAATGAGCAGACACAAAATTTTTCGTATATTGATTTTCATGACGGGGTATGTGTTTTAGCAATTACGGAAGATAATCAAATAGTAATGCTAAAGCAATATCGCCATCCGTTACATTCTACAGAGCGTGAATTTCCTGCGGGCATGATAGAAGAAGACGAAGAACCTCTGCACGCAGCAAAACGGGAATTATTAGAAGAAACAGGATACCACGCAGAAGACTGGCATTCTCTTGATTATTTCTACCCGTCTCCTGGTTCCACAACCGAAAAAATTCATCTTTATCTGGCATCAAAGGCAATAAAAGTGGCTGATCAATTCTTAGATGAGCTTGAAAACATTGAAGTAGAAGAAGTTAGTATAAAAGATTTTTGCAAACTGATTGAACAAGGTAATTTTCGTCATGGTGCCGGTCTCGCTTGCTGGGCAAAATATTTAAGCATGACTTTCAATTAACAAATGAAACACTGGATCAGCCAAGTGTCTGCAAGAACGTTATATTCTTGCGGACACTTTTTTTGTTTGTTATTCGTAAGATTCAGGCCACAAAAAAAGCTAAAGCCCCATGGAGGCCTTAGCTATTATTGATCATGTCTCTTACATTTGTTACTTCTTCGTCGGGGACTATATAATAATAAGTTCCACCTATAGTTGTCCCTGATCCTTTCATTCGATAACTTGTCACATTTTTTCTTGTATTCCTATACCCATTTAGTAACGACTTCATGGCATCAAAGTCCAGACTGGTAGACATATTATTACCCATGATATCAATTACTTCATCCACCTTGGTAATATTTGCTACGCTGGCACCTTCATTAATAATCGCTTGAATTACTTTTCGTTGACGATCTGTTCTTCCAAAGTCACCAGCTGGATCTTTCTTTCTCATCCTCACATATGCGAGAGTTTTTTCTCCATCCATGTCAACTGGGCCTTTAGTAAACTGATACTTGCCATCATTCCACTCGATCTCATTATCAACAGTAATCGTTCCCACCTCATCCACCAACTCTTGTAGGCCTTCCATGTTGATGCGAACGAAATAATCAATATCAATATCCAGGAAATTTTGAACAGTTTGTACAGCCATATCAGGTCCACCAAATGCATAGGCATGATTAATTTTATCCTCACTACCTCTGCCAACGATCATTGTACGGGTATCTCGCGGAATACTAACTAACTGCATCTCATCTTTTTCCGGTTTTAATGACAATACCATCAAAGCATCAGACCGGCCTGAATCGTTAGCACGTTGATCCACACCTAATAACAATATATTTAATGGTTCAGCATTTTCTGTTTTCTCTTTTACTTTTTCAGTATCTATTGATTCTACCGGATCATGCATTTTAGAATCGAATGTATCTTCCACATCATTCACAATCGACCATATGTAACCACCTACAGCTAAAATAATAACCAACAGAATAATGAGTGGAGTCAATATCCACCATTTTTTTGATTTTCTTCTATTTGTTCTTGTTTCCACGCTCAATCAACATCCTATCTTATTTTTTCTGAATAATCTTCCATCATTATAGCACAATTAGACTAAGAAAAGAAAACTACTATTTGAATTTTTTAGCAAATTATCACAATTTTTGTATAAGTATATCAAAAAAGGTTTATTCCTTGGCTAAATATTTTTTATTACTTAAACGTTTAATTATATTTTAAAGTTTATCATAGTTGAATTATATATTTTATTATATATAAAATCCTTATTAACACACTAAAAACATGGCATATCAAACTTTTTTATTACTATATCGATAACTTAATTTTTATATTTAATTACTTTACAAATAAATAATATTATTTATAATACTAATTAGATAGCGTTTTCACTCGTTGTTGGGGGTGATCATTTTTATCCTGAAAACGTTAGATGACTGTAAAGGAGGAGAAGTATGAAAATCAAAAAAAAGACTGCTTATATTTTGATAACGTTTACATTTATTCTTTTGATTCTATCCCATACAAAAATGGATGTTGAAGTCTCTGCAAATGAACAATCACTTAATCTAGTAGATCCCAAAATAAGTGATCAGACAAAAGCATTATTCTCTTATTTTCAAAGTATTAATGGAGAACATGTTCTTTTTGGCCAGCAACATGCGATTGATGAAGGCTTAACATTAACGAACGATCCCCCACGTACTGCTTCTGAGCAATCAGAAATTTTACATGCTGTGGGGGATTATCCCGCCATTTTCGGTTGGGATACGTTAAGTATTGTTGGTGATGAAAAACCTGGTGTAGAGGGTGATGTTGCTCAAAGTATTAAAAACTTGGTAGCATCAATGGAAAAAGCAGACGAACTTGGCGGAGTAATTGCTCTGAGCATGCACCCTAAAAACTTTGCAACAGGTGGACGATACAATGATACGTCAGGCAATACAGTTCCAAAAATTCTACCAGGTGGTCCCAATAATGATGATTTCAATGCATGGTTAGATAATATTGCTAAACTAGCTCATTCGGTAAAAGACGAGAATGATAACCCAATTCCGATAATTTTCCGACCATTTCATGAACAAACTGGTGGTTGGTTCTGGTGGGGAGCACATCAGACAACTCCGGAAGAATATAAAGCTCTTTACCGTTATACGGTTGAGTATTTAAGAGATGAAAAAGGAGTCCATAACTTTTTGTATGCATTCTCACCAGGTGCCGGTCCTGCTGGTGATTTGGACCGTTATTTAGAAACATATCCTGGTGATGAGTATGTGGATATTCTTGGTATCGATAATTATGATGATAAAAATAATGCAGGTTCGGAAAGCTGGTTAAATGGACTCGTAAAAGATTTAGCAATGTTAGTGGATCTAGCAGAGGAACGAGGAAAAGTTGCAGCCTTAACAGAGTATGGCTATAGTGCTTCTGGCATCAATGAAAAAGAAAATACACTAGATTGGTACACGCGTGTTTTAAATGCGATTCAAAATGATCCGAAAGCAAGCAAAATTGCCTATATGCAAACATGGGCTAATTTTGGTTGGCCAAATAACATGTTCGTACCTTATAAGGATATTCACGATGATTTAGGCGGTGACCATGAATTATTACCAGATTTCCAAGCGTTTAAAGAAAGTGATTATTCTGCTTTTCGTGAAGACATCCAAGAGAAAGTCTATACAGAAGAACATAAAAATAGTCCCGTGGCAACTGAAGGACCAACCGCACATATCGCATCCCCTGTTTCAGGTACAACGATTACAGACAATTCGACAAAGTTCCGGGTACGCGTACTTCACGACAATCCACAACAAGTTACTTACACAATAGAAGGTTCTGATCAAGCGCATTCGCTCACCTTAGATGCAGACAGCAATTATTATGTAGCAGATTGGATGCCAACTACAGATATGAATGGAACTGCTACTAATATTACATTCAAAGTAGTTCATCAAGATGGTTCCATTTATGAAGAAACGGTTAAAGTATTTGTAAAAGCAAGTAGTTTACCGTCAAAATTATATACTTTCGATGATAATATTGACGGGATTAAAACAAATGGAACGCATCCAGTAACAAACACAATCACATTTGAACATGCAACATTAGCTGATGACGGTAAATTAAAATTCCAAATTGAAGGCATGGATGCGAATGAAACATGGCAAGAATTAAAGTTAGAATTGACAGATCTATCAGAAGATGATTTGCAGGCTATCAACCAAGTTGAATTAGAAGCTCTACTACCTGTTTCTGTTGGTGACGGATCGATTCAAGCTGTAGCCATGCTTCCTGATGATTTGGAAACCAAATATGGGATGAATGAAACATCCAAAGATATATCCGACTTAGAAGAAGTAACCATCAATGGGGAGACTTTTAAAAAATACCATACATCCATCAATGTGCCAGATACGATAGAAGCACGCACGATTGCGATATCGTTAGTAGGCAATCAACTTGACCTGACAGATGCTATCTACATTGATCATATTAAACTGAACAATACCTATGTCGAAGCACCAATTGATCCATTATTGGTTGACAATTTGGAAGGCTACTTGGGTGACGACAGTTTATTAGAAAACGCTTATTCCAGTAACGGGGACAAAGTAACACTCCATCATTCCTCTGAAAACAAAAATGAAGGGGAATACGGTTTAGCGTATAACTTTACGATTGCTGGAATGGGCTATGCTGGTCGTCAGACATCATTAGCTAATGTGGATTGGTCAGAAACAAATGCTTTCCAATTCTGGTTAAAGAATGATAGCTATCCGAATGATTTAACCATTCAAATCCAAATTGGTGGCATAAGTTTTGAAGCATATCATGATTTAGACGAGCCTTCTGAAGGGATCATCACTATCCCTTTTACCAAATTCACTCCTGCTGCTTGGGAAAATAAACCCGATGTTGTAGTGGACAAGGAGAAACTGACAAATGTCACACAATTTGCTATTTACACAGGCGGTGAAGAAGGAAGAGGAACACTTTATTTTGATGATATGCGCGCAATATATGATGAAGCACAGCCCGAAGTACCCGAGGCAGTAGAAACACCAGAGGATGAAGAACGTAATCCAGTATTATTCGATTTTGAAGACGGTGAATTAGCTTGGAATATTACTTCCGGAACTGCAGAAGAACCTTCCATTGTGGAAAATGGCATTAATGGATCCAGTCTAAAGACAACATTAGATTTAACATCAAATGATAGTATGACTATTTCTACTACAAGCATTACAGATTTATCTAATGAAAAAAGCTTGAGTGCTAAAGTTCACTTATCTGAAGGACAGGCTCAAGCTAAATTCTTTGTAAAAACTGGCGAGGATTGGGCCTGGGCTGATGGTGGTGTAATTGATTTAAATAGTGGAGACGTGACAACACTTTTATTAGATTTAACAACGATCGAAAGTCTCGACAATGTGGGAGAAATTGGCCTGGAGCTGATCCCTGTTGAAGGAGATACAACTGCTACTATTTTAATGGATGATGTCCTGTTAACAGATGGTAGCGAAACTCCTGATCCTGAGCAAGAAGAACCAACGGAAGATATCCATTCTATTGACAACAAAGAAACATTTACTAAAGAAGATAACAGCTATCAATTTGATTTAACTACAAAAAAAGTAGAAATAACCAAAGATATAATCACACAATTAGAACATGATGCTACTGTTCAATTAAACTATAAAAAAACAACTGTTACTATTCCTGTACAACTCTTACAATCATATAATGACAACATCACCTTCGCTTTTAATCAAGTATCAGAAGATATCAAAGAAAAGCGCAAAGACGTATTAAGCGATCTTATTGATTTTCAATTATTTGCTGGTGAACAGGAAATAACTGAATTCGAACAGCCAATAAACATTACTTATACTTTAGATGCTGATCAAGAATTCGATGCAAATAAACTTCAGGTCATTCTTGTTGATGAAAATGGTGAACTTGTGACAGAACAACGCTTTCAAGCTGTTTGGAATGAGGAAACCAAAAGGGCGAGTGCAGACGTGACACACTTTAGTATATATGGTGCGTTTGAGTATAAGGAAGAAGAACAATCAGAAGAGGCAGAGCAAGATCCAGATAGTAACGAATCTGATGAATCCGCTAACCATGATAATACGGGCGCAGGTCAGAAGGATGAATCAAAAAATAATTTAGGAATTAACAACACAGACAGCAATTCTGATCAAGATCAATCCTTGCCAGATACGGCAACTCATACCGCCAATTGGCTACTAGCTGGTTTACTACTTACGCTTTCAGGTATTGTAACGTTGGTGATGGCAAGGCGAAAAAAAGTTCAATAAACAATGAAGATGATCCATAGGGCGGTCCAATAAGTTATAGCTTATGACGGCCCTTTCCCTCTATAGGATAAAGGGAGCTTTCCGTCAGTAGTAGTTTTTGGACCATTAGCACCGTGATGAAAAGGTAATTTTCCTATTTAGATTATTGTTTAATTATTATTTCCGTTCTATCGACAACTACACTTATTTTTCTTTTTCACCCGAAAACAGAGCACTTCTTCTGATTTTCAGCTCCTCGCGGTGTTTAGAACACTTCTATTCGACGGTCTCTTCTGATTTTTATAGCTAACCACGAATACTTGCATTTCGATAGCAAAAGGCAGATAATAATAACAGAAATTTTTTGAATATGGAAGGAACGTGTCAATATGGGGTCTACTCATGAATTTTCAGTAAGAGAAGAAATTGCTAATTCCATTACCCATGGAATAGGAATGGCGTTAAGTATTGCCGGTTTAGTTATTTTGATTGTCTATTCATCACTATACGGCACCGTGTGGCATATCGTAAGTTTTACTTTATTTGGTGTTACGATGGTACTCCTCTACACATCCTCTACGCTGTTGCACAGTCTTCCGAAAGGTAAAGCAAAAAACGTTTTTGAAATTTTGGATCATTCATCCATCTATTTCTTTATTGCAGGATCCTATACACCATTTTTATTAGTTGTTGTTCGTGGATGGGAAGGCTGGACATTATTCGGTATTATCTGGACACTTGCCATTGGCGGAACGGTGTTTAAAGCCTTTTTTGTCAAAAAGTTTTTATTCTTTTCCACCATACTTTATGTATTAATGGGGTGGATGATTACATTTGCATGGCAACCACTTGTTAATAACATGCATCCAAACGGTATGTTGCTTTTAGTCATAGGTGGTCTATTATATACAGTTGGTGCTATTTTTTATGTATGGCGTGGGTTTAATTACCACCATGCATTGTGGCATTTGTTTGTTTTAGCAGGATCAATTACCCACTTTTTCGCTGTTTTGTTATATGTATTACCAATTAGATAGTAAAAGAAGCCTCAGAATCTGGGGTTTTTTTTATGAAAGAATTTCTAGTCGTTCGATAGCTATGCAAACGCCAAAAAAAGATACAAAAAAACTGAACGACATCTTCGCTCAGTTTCATCAAGCCTCTTTTTTCAAAACACCGATTCCGTCTAATATTACTTTGGCATCTTTGTTTAAGAAGTTTAACGCTTCCTTTTCCATAAAAAGATGAGGCTTTTCTTTAACGATTAACTTTATTCTTCTTACGTCAAATTGTTCAGCGTAGTCATTGACTGTTCTAATCGAAGCTAACTCTTTTTTGTTTAAACTTCTATAGCCCGATTCCTGACATTTGATCATAAAACTCAAGAGCTCTCGGGCATTATGGTTTAACAAATGGCTTTTCTCTTTTAATAATTCGAGGTTTTCCTCTATATAATGTCTGGATGTCACTAAGTCAAGATTCGTTGTAGCATGGTTGATACTTTTTACTATTTCATTGGATTGCATATCAATCCTCCTGCTTTATATTAGTTCGGTATCCATATACTTACTATATCATATGAAGGTGTTTTTTACTCATTTATTGGTGAATTTTATCTAAATTTGTCGAAAAATGAGTTACCCTAGCAATTTTAATCCAATCACTGATAATATAATTAATGATAAAAAGAATATTCTCTTCGCACTTTTAGATTCATTGTAAAATAGAATTCCAATAATAGTTGCGCCTGCAGCCCCTATACCTGTCCATATGGCATACCCCATACTCATTGGAATGACTTTTAAAGCAATTGACAAAAACAAAAAACTTATAGCAAAACTTATAATCATTGAACTAAATGCCATCTTCGTTTTTTGTCGATGCCACTGGTTCATCATCAACACTGCCAACATTTCAAATAATCCTGCAACAATTAAAACTATCCATGCCATTACTTACTTTCCTCCTTTGGTGGTTCCGATGTCCATTTCAATCCAATGATTCCTGTTAATAACAGAAGTATAAGTGCTATTTTGGCTATACTTATTTCTTCATTAAAAAAGAAAACACCAAATACTACCGTACCAACAGTACCTAAACCAACGAAAACAGCATAGACCGTCCCCACCGCAATTTTTTCTCCAGCCATAATTAGAAAATAGAAACTAATAAAAATAGCGATAATCGTACCGATCCACTCTAAAACTTGATCAGCGTGCGTTAACCCAATTACCCATAATACTTCAAAAACAGTTGCGATGATGACTTTTAGCCATTCCTTCCACATACCTACTTCCTCCTTACTTTTTTCATGAAAAACAAAACTAACGTTTATTCCAGATTTTTGTCCTTCATACGTTACATTTTTATAAAACGGGACTTCGTTATTCGACATTTTTGCCCACATTAATGGTGAGCGAAACTTATCAGGATGTTAATATCATCCCCCACTTTGCTTCTTTGATTTACTCGAACCTTGAAGTGGGAACTATTAATGAAAAAAAAGCCTGGGAGAATGAATCTCCCAGGCTTTTATCCTTCCGTGTCACAGCAAATAGTTACTGTGTGTTTTCTCTCGGACCAGTCCAACATGCGTTGCGGAACCCTAGAAAACTGTTACCGTATATCGTTGTTACTTATTGTACCATTTTTTGCTTTCGTTTTCTAGAAAACCATAATAATCCGACACCTAACATTAACAGTAGTCCACTTGCTAACAACCAATTAAAAATGTTTGTTGCAGTGTCTGGTAACCCAACACCGTTTGTTGATTCATCATTATCAGTTGCAACTTGTTCTCGTTCCTCTTCAGCAGCTAATACACCATAGGTTGAGAAGTGATTTACTGTTGCAGTCACAACACCTTCACTTACTTCACTGTCAATAAGCTCCCAACTATTATTTGCTTCATTATAATAGTAGATCGCTATATTTTCCGCATCTTCCTCATGACCCATTGTTAATTGAAAATCACCAGTATAGTCTTCAAAACCTTCAGGGAATGTAAATTCAAACGTATATACATCACCTTCTACTTTAAGTTCCCCTAAGTTTTGAGGCTGTGCTTCTTCGACAACTAAAGAAGTTCCCTCTGGTAAATCACTTGGTAAAGTCACTTTAGTTTGAGAATCAGCAATAGTGATTACCCAATCTGCAGCTACTTCTGTTTCTTCACCTAATTCGACTTCTATTTCCTGCGTCTCATTACCGGACTCATTGTCATCTTCATTTTCACCTTCAGGGGTCTCAGTTTCTGGCTTATCACTGTCTTGTTCTCCATCAGACCCTTCTTCTGGTGAATCTTCATCATTATCATTACCTGGATTTTCTCCTTCTGGCTCTTCACCTGGATCCTCTTCAGGTTCTTCTTCTCCTGAATCCTCATCCGGATCTTCATCTGGTTCCTCTACTGGATCTAACGCATATGGATCCCAGCCTTTTAATACGTTTTGTACGGTCCAATCGGCAGCCTCTTCATCTGTTAATTGGCGACGAGACTCATTGATTACTGCCCCTGGCCCTTCATTTTTATATTCGTATAAGCGTGCATCTTCAGGTTGTAGGCCACTCATCGATGTCCAGCCTTCTGGTTTGATATGCTCACCAAGTTTACTTTCCTTAATTACAACACTTCCAATTGCTTCCGAATTACCGCCAGCAGGCCATGGTCTTCCTAAATATACTGTTTCTGCAGGCGCATCACTTGTAAATTTACTGTCTAAAAATAACATGCCGTATTCTTCTGAAAGTAACGTACTTGCTGCCGTCACATAACCATTGTTAGAGTCTGATCCTCGGTCCAACGAATGAATAACGGCATCATCGATTACAACTCGTGCTCCACCAAAAATGAAATCTACATCACCTTCAATATAGACATCACCATAATATTGAGTACCTGAATGAGTGTATAGCGTATCTTGATTACCGATGAAACGGACATCATTGAAGTATTGACGATCACCGCTAGCATATACTGCTACAGCTTGTTGACCTTCGACATCAGCACTTTCATCAAATGAATTTTCCAATGTTAAATTTTCGATACGAAGATCATCTGCTCGTAAATAAACACTAGCACTACCACTTGTTCCCATCGTTCCACCTACACCATTATCACGGCCGGCATAATTATCATACGTAATAATCGTGTCTGTTTTACTTTCACCTAATAATGTAACAAAAGGTTTATTGTTTGGAATGGTGACAACTTCTTTATACGTACCATCTTTGACAAAAATGGTAACAGGATTACGGTTATTATCAGGAACAGCGTCAATAGCGGCTTGAACGGTATCATAATCGCCGGAGCCATCCTGTGCGACAACTAAATGACTTTCGATCTCATCCATCTGCTTGGTTTGTCCTTCCAACGCTTTGATATCACCTTGCGCTAATGTCTTACCATTGACATCAACAGAATCGTTACCTGTTACTCTAACAAATACTTTGTCCGTATAATCACCTGTCGTTTGCATGATTTCTAACAGCTGAGTTGCCCAGTGACCTCCCCAGGAATAGCCGTCTCTTCTTTCTGCTTCTATCTCCATAATGTCATGTTTAATCACACCATCACGGCCAGAGAAAATCGGTTTATTCGTACCAATTTCATAGAAACGATACCAAGCAGTTGAATTCGAATCTTCTACAAAATATTCATTATTCGGATCACCGCTAACATATCTTGTGTTCTCCAATTTTGCTTCGTCAAACCATTCTAACGCTGCCAATACCGCTTGATTAATTTCCTCTGTCTGTGGACGAGTCATTAAATAACGAACAATCCCGACTGACTCTGATCCTGAAATAGACGGATGCTCATAAGAACGCGCTTCTCTTGCTTCATACGTATAGGGATCATGTTGCGCACACCAAGCGGTTAATTTACCATCCACTTCAATCTGTGCATTTAAAATGTAGTCAACTCCTAAATCAATTGACTCTTGCGATTTCGCAACATATTCTTCACTAAGAAGATCAGAATTAAATGGATAACGTTGTTCTGCAACTAAATCCAATAGTTCCAATACATTAACCATCGCTTCATCATTAAAGGTTACATAATCAGAATAGTTGCCTCTCTCTGGATAAACTTGTGCAAAACCTCCTGATTCATACTGCAGATCAAATAGGAAGTCCAATCCTTTTTCAATGCTTTCTTTATATGCTGGATCTTTCGTTTCCTGATATACCTCTGCTAAAAATTGAAGCTCTGAAATGGTCGCATCATTGTCAATCGTACCTAATTCAACACCATCTTCTACCCACTCAGATCGTGATTCTTCACCATCCCAAGGACGAGTATAAATATGTGGCCAGTTTTTCGTCCATCCACCGTGATCCATTTGCCATGTTAATAGATTATCTGCTTCTTCTATTGCATTATCCAAGTCACCGGAGAATCTTGTTTCTTCAGATTCTACTGGATACTCAGCATACTCATTCCACTCATCTAAACTGTGCATCACGATAACGGTTTGACCAAATTTATTGGTACCTTTTGCTGCCTTATCAATATTTAAACTCGTAAACCCTGGTGATAATAGCTCCAATCTTCTTGTGGGAACTACTACCTCAAGGTCAGTAGGTGTAAATTCTTCAAAGTTTCCGTTTAATGTTACAGCAAGCAGATTATTTGAAACAGCATGTACACCAGCAACTTCAACTGTCTCACTTTCATTTTCTGCTTCTAGTAATGCTATTAATTCTCTTGCTTCATTCCAAGTTAATTGTTCACTTGAAGATTCAGCCGTTTGATCAGAAGCTGACTCTATAATTTGTACCGCTTCTTCACCAGTAATCGTTTCGTTCGGATTCAGATGATGATCACTTACTAAATGATCGGCATACCCTAGTTCTTGAGCAGCCTCAAGCACATAAGAATACCATTCTTCAGTTGATGTTTCCCAAACAGTTTCCTTATCGGTCAAGCCTTTAAACTGTTCCTCTTGAACATAGCCTAAAGCTTGATTGACCAATGCGAAAAACTCAATTCTAGTAATTGCTTCGTCATTCGCTGGAAGTTCATTAACCACGATGCCTAATTCATTCAGTTTTTTCAATTCGACACCACTAACCACTTCTTCGATATCAGTGGCTTCGACATCAATTGGACCTTCGTTACCAGCTTCAGATTTATTATGCACACGCAGATGGTCAATGTTTGCTCCACCGCTTGATCCGACTCCAGTAGCTAGTATTGTATTTTCACCAGCTTCAAGCACTGTTTTCGTAGATGTATACTCCCAATTAGCCCAATCACCGGTTGAATCAAAAGCAAGCTCATCTTCTACAATCTCATTATTGACTTGAATTTCTGCTGGACGTTGATCTGTACCTCCATGCCCATATCGAAAGTCTAAGAAATATTCTCCTCCCACAGGAACATCTACAGTCCACTCCACCCAGCTTCCAGGAGCGTTAGGGCTGAAATCGATAAAACCATCTCCAGTAAATCCGGTGTGTTTATTGTCGATTATAACCGTATCTTCTTCTAATTCGGCATCTTCAGCTTCATATATTTCATCATATTCCATTAAAACTTGTAAGTGGTCAATGTTCGCTCCACCACTCGAACCAACTCCGGTGGCTCGAATAACATTTTCACCTGCTGATAATTGTGCTTTGGTTGCGGTGTACTCCCATCCAGCCCAATCACCAGTCGGGTCAAAAGATAATTCTTCTTCTTCTACTTCACCGTTCACTTCAATTTGGGCAGGGCGCCGATCCGTACCACCATGAGCATAACGGAAATCCAACGTATACTCACCATCTACAGGTACATTCACCACCCATTCTATCCAGCCACCTGGCGCATTAGGGGCATAATCAACAAAACCTGTACCGGTAAATCCAGCATGCTTGTTATCGATAATCGCATCGCTAATTTCTGCATCCTCTGCTTCATAAATATCTCCGCCTGCTGGTTCTTCTGGTTTTTCAGGTTCTTCCGGTTCATTTGGCTCTTCTTCCTCTGGTTCTTGATACAGATTACCTGATATTTTCAGGTCATCAATATAGTGGCCGTCTGTTCCACTATTAGGAGTAAAACTTTCCACAAAATTAACGTTTGTTGCCGATTCATTAAGAGCAGCTTCTTCATGAACTAACTCATCATCAATATAGACATTGGCATGCTGCGCGTCTAAATCAATTTCAACTGTTACCTTATACCAAGTTCCTTCTTCTACTTCGACTAATGGATGGTAATTATCACCTGTACGGTAGGTAATAGAACCATCTTTTGTTTCAATAATGACCGGTGTACCGTCACCTTTAACTCGCATAACTTTCGTCGAGCTCGTATAGCTTGGCTGCATAAATAACGTTTCAACCGTTACGACACCACTTAAATCTTCCACTGATTTACTTAGAATGACATTCGTCTCATCACTTGTATCATCAAGAAAGGCGCTCTTATTAGCATCAGAAGGTTGATCTGCTACCGTTACAGTTCCTCCACCTTCTAATACGTCAACATTTGCCGGAGCGTCCCCTGTACCATCATCATTAAAATTTGCTTCAAAGCTAAATGACTCTTCTGTTGCTTCTTCCTCTTCTTCTACATCCTCCTGAGGATAGAAACCTGTTATATTCAGGTCATCAACATAGTGACCATCTTGCCCACTATTAGGTGTAAAACTTTCCACAAAGTTAACTTTTTCAGCAGGTTGATTAAGTTCCGCTTCTTCAAGCTCTAACTCATCATTGATATAAACATTCGCATGCTGTGCATCAAGATCTATTTCAACCTTCACTTTATGCCATGTTCCTTCTTCTACTTCGACTAACGGTTCAAATTCACCGCCTGTTCGGTAAGAAATATAGCCATCATTGGTTTCAATGATAACCGGTGTACTATCACCCTTTATTCTCATGACTTTCGTTGAGCTAGTGTAGCTTGGCTGCATAAAGTTCATTTCAAGCGTTACCACACCATAAAGGTCATCCACCGATTTGCTTAACAGTACATTGGTATCGTCACTCTCATCATCTAGAAATACACTTTTATTTTCTTCAGAGGGAACATCTGCTATTGTTGCGGTTCCTCCACTTTCTGATACCGTTACATCTGATGGTGCCTCTCCAACAGCATCATCATTAAAATCTGTTCCAAAAGCAAAATCAGCTTCCGGCTCTTCTGGTGGAAGCTCCACTTCCTCTAGCTGTGAAATACGAAGATCATCAATATAATGTCCTAACGCTTTACTGCCAGGAGTAAATGATTCCATAAAATTGATTTTCGATGCATCCTCGTAAAATGCTTCCCCTTCAACTTTTAACTCTTCATTAACATAGGCATCGACTGTATTGTTTGTTAAATCTACTTCGACTTTTATGTCGTACCATTCACCTTCTTGCACTTCTACTAAATTCTCATAAGAATCATCACTGTTTCGATAACCGATAAACCCATCATTGGTTTCGATAATTACAGAGGTACCATCACCTTTGAGGCGCATGACCTTTGTTGAACTTGTATATTCTGGTTGCATAAATTTCATTTCGATTGTTACCTGATTTTCCAAGTCTTCCATTGATTTAGAGATTAATACATCATCACTGTCACTTGTGTCATTCAGAAAAACACTTTTATTATCTGCATCAGGTAATTCTTCCACAGTTACTTCTCCACCATCTTCAGACACATCTAAATTTGCTGGTGCTTCACCTGTTACATCTTCATTAAAATCTTCCTCAAAAATAACAACGTTGTTAAAATCAGACTCAGCTTTTACCATTGTAACTGGCATCGTAGAAAATACAGTAGTGAACACTAACATAAAAATGAGAACTACGTTGACTGTTCGTTTACCCTTCATTAGTTAATCTCCCTTCTCTTAATTAGTTAACATGAAAATCAGTATAGGAAATACAACGATCCCCTCCTTCTCTATTAAGCTTGATTACGGTATTGCTTAGGAGTTTCATGTTGATATTTCTTAAAGCATCTAATAAAGTTAGATGCTGTTGAAAAACCAATTCGGAAAGCTATTTCTGCAATAGGCATGCTCGTTTCCACTAGTAATTTCTTTGCTTCATACATTCTTCTTTGCAAAATGTACTGATGGATAGTCACACCAAATTCTTTTTTAAAAAAATGACACAAATAATACTTGTTGAAGTGCAACTTTTCAGCAAGATCCTCTAACTGCCAATTGGTATTCCAAAGGCTATTAATTTCTTTTAAAATCCTTTCTTGTGTACGAACTGGGTTAGAGTTCGATATATGGAAAATGTGATCCATTGAAGTATGTATTGCTCGACTGAAAAAAAGTAATAATTCCGATACATAAAGGATTAATGCATGTTGATGTTGCCATTTATCCGGGGACATATCTTCTTGTAATAGTTGTCGAATAATATGATAAAAATTTTCATATCCTCGTTCTTCTATTTGCAAAAAGAAATGTGGTGTAGGTTGTTGATCTAATAGACGTTTAAACTCTTGAAAAATAGGCTGTTCATAGCTAAATAAATCATCATGGAACATAAGCATCACTCGATCATATGTCTGCTTATCTGGTAATCTCACTTTATGTAACTCTGAGCTATTAAACAAAAGCACGTGACCTTTCTTTAGATGAAACACTTTTTCTTCAAAAATAAACTGTGCTTCCCCACTTCTCACCCAAACCATTTCATAGCCTCGGTGGGAGTGAAAGTCTTTTGGTGTTTTATTATCCATCTTATGTTGGATGGTGAATACAGGCACTTCCACTTGTTTTTTCTCAGAAACTAGTTTTTCTATTATCACCCTGTCACCTCCTCCTAAAATAGAAAACGTTTTCATTTTGTATTATAGCATAGTTTTCCTCATCTCTAATAACGAAATATTGTTGAAATAATATTCCTAGATTGCTATTTAAAGAATGGCTAGAAATACTTTCTAACCATTCTGTTGATATGTAGTGTCTTTCTGCCTATGCAGGTACCAATCTTGAAAGGTTTTGGCAAAATCTAATGGTACATCGTCGATAGTCTCGATGCGAGTAGGTGTAGACCGATTCATCGTTGAGATAGAAACGAGATCGAAGAACTTCTGTAGCATTGATTGTGAATAACTCATTTCAACCACTCGTTTTCTTTTTGTAATAAACATTCGACTAGTTAAGCCACCATGCCACCATTGCAATTGGTCATCAGATATTAAGTATTTCGTATGAAGATAATCCAACATTCTATTCACAATCACGATCACCAGTAAAGTCAGAGACAATAACCACCAGGCTGCATCAATTTGAAAAATAGCTGGTTTGAAATAGATCAGACCAAGTGTTGCAATAATCCAAATCCAACTCGGTTTTATTAATTTGATATACATAGAAACCTTCGTTAACCGATTCATAGATTCAGACACATGGTAGTCCGGTAATAATTCTTCGATCAATTGATAAGCTCGTTTAAGAGGCAGAAAGGGATATAAGGAATTAATACTAACGGTATGTTCTTCTGATTGAGGACTGGCGGAACTGATTAGTTTTACTTCCGCTAATCCAAAAATGCGTTTCATCAACGTTTGCTCGATTTCCAACCCTTGAATTTTTTGTTTTTCTATTGCAAAATGCGTCTCAGCTAATAACCCTCTATCAATATAAATATGGGTATCATTGGATGAAATTCGATATCTCCCATAACGTGAAAATGTTCTGAGAATACCAATGATTACCGCAATCACAACAGCTATTATACTCAACAAAAAAATCACCCATCTGTTATTCATGATCTGATAAAATACTCCTTCATATTGTTCTGAATCCGGTATTAAAGGCCCGAATAAATCATAGAGAGCCGTAACAATGGGAATAATCGCTAAGAAACTCAAGGAAGTAAAACTTGCTTTGAACAGATCCCGTTTAGAAGGCTCAAAATGTATATTCCGATTCGTTATCACTCTATTAACAGATTCCTTCACTTCTTCCACTTGCGGTTCTGTTTCTTTCTTTTCCTCCACCTCTGGCACTTGGCTTTCCTCTACTTTGACTAAATCTAGTAAAAAGGCTGCATATTGTTTCGATACAACGTGAAATGTAATCGCATCATCTTCACCATCCATTGCTGTTTCAAATGTAATAGAAGTCAGCCCAAATATTTTATGGAAAAGGGTGGTATGCCTTGTTACATTTTGAATCCTTGAAAAAGGAATCGTGCTTGAATGTTTGACAAAAATACCTTTTTTGATATGAAAAGCGCGCTCTTTCCATTCATACGTTTCCACAAACCAACTGACGATAATATAAATTAGCCTTAACAAAATAGCACCAACAAAAACAAAGCGGCCATATTCAAACAACCAAAAGTCAGAATTCCTTTTAATGATAAATAAGAAAATCCCGACAAACAAGCTGTTTCTTATTAGTTGATAAATTCGAAAAACACAAGTTAACGGATGATATCTCATTATTCATCCACTTCCTTTAACTTAGCAAGTTCAGCAATCTGCGCTCTCCATTCTGAAGCTATTTGTTCTTCTAATCCAGGAATAACATGTGAAGATCCCATTGTTTCTACTTTTATCGAACGGATCTGATACTTTCGCATAATTGGCCCTTGGCTGGTAGATACAGATTGAATTTTTGACATAGGAATGGTAGTCCATTCTTTTTTTAACACACCATAGCTTAATTGAAGAAATTCCTTATCTATCTGATAACGCCAACTTCGATATAAATATTTAGGTTCAATGAAGCCCCAAATGGTTCCGACAATATTAAATACTAAAAGACCAAACAATATCCAAAAGGCCCATGTTGGCCACTCAAAATAGTTATCCAACCAAAACAATACTACCAGAACAATAAATCCAATCACATTGCCAATCGTTTCAGAGATTATTTGGACTTTAGGAAAATTTGGAGATAATTGATATTCTAATACTTGTTCACTCATATACAACACCCTTTGCTTTCATTTTCGGTTTTGACATGAAGGAAAGATCAGTCTTGCAATACGAAAATCTCAATACCTAATAATAAGGCAAGCTTCGTCTTTTCCGTATATGCCATACTGAAAGATTAATAGATTGGCTAAAACTAAAGCCTCTTATAGCACCAATCAGTGAAATTCTCTGAGTACTAATCATTCCTTTAATCCATATTTTCTCATTTAACTATAACCAATCTTTCTTATACTTTCAATAATTATTTATTGTTTTTCGATAAAATTTTGTTGTATAATAAATAATATTATATCCTATCATTTGAGGTGAGTATCATGAATCTTTTATTTAAAGTGGCATACTTGATATGTCGGATTTTATTCATTCTGGTTATTCCGATTGCTTTATTTGGCATTTTATATCATATTGCGTATGTATTTTTTCCGCATTCCAATTTCGCAGCATCCTTTGGCAATTTCGAACCAATTTTCAGCTATTTAACGATTGAATTTGAAAAGCAACTTGATTTATTTATGAAAACTGAAATAAGAACATTATCTTTTATTGGGACAGTTTCACTGTTTATTCTTGCTTTATTTGTTTTACGAATTTTAGATAAGCTATTTCAAAATGTGTATAAGCATAGTTTATTTATGGAGGAAAATGTTAACCTTTTTTATAAAATGGGAATATTAATTCTTAGCTTAGGAACTATTTTCTGTTATATTGATGGTCTACTATTTAATAAAACCATTGAAGCTTTACATATCACGAATGCTTCCATTCAATTTTCGAATTTTTCTTACCTTGATTCAATCCTAAGTGGCGCTGTCTGTTTGTTAATAGGAGCTGCACTGAAGGTTGCTGTAAAAGCAGTGGAAGAGAATAAATATACAATTTAAAGTGGGCGATTTAATGATTAGAATAAGATTAGATGTCATTATGGCAGAACGAAAAATGTCTTTAAATGAATTATCAGAAAAAGTGGGGATTACCCCCGCTAACCTTTCCATTCTAAAAAATGAAAAAGGCAAAGCAATTCGCTTCAGCACGTTAGATGCTTTGTGTAAAGCACTGGATTGTCAACCAGGCGATTTATTGGAATATAAAGAAGAGTGAGTGATATAATATATGCAATAAAGATAAGGAAAAGGTCCATTTGATTAGTTTTAGAAAGATAATCTCATTATAGGAGATCAGAAATATTAGCCACGAATTTGATTTTTTATCATGATTTTTTCAACAAATCTCTACTCAATACGGTTAGATTTGTAGTTCACCTCAATTTTTGTAACAAATCTTTATTCTTTCTCATGAGATTTGTCTGTTATCTCAATTTTTGTGACAAATCTTTATCCTTTCTCATGAGATTTGTCTGTTATCTCAATTTTTGTGACAAATCCTTATTCTTTCTCATGAGATTTGTCTGTTATCTCAATTTTTGTGACAAATCTTTATCCTTTCTCATGAGATTTGTCTGTTATCTCAATTACTCAAAACTTCGCCGCCTCGATCTTCTTGCTTCTAATTTGGACTTTTGAACACGCACTTATAAAATTTATAATACCAATGGTTATATGCTTTCTTTGCTTATAAAAAAAGGCAACTCGTTTAATACGTTCTGTAGTAGTAACGTTTCAGTTATTGAAAGTGAATGAAGATATATGTCAGTTCTCCTTATGCAGATAAAAAAATCGTCATGATCCTTTAAATCATGACGATTTTTTTATTTAATTATTGGACATTTTTCTTCTATATTGTCTGATAACAACAATGGCCATACCTATCAATAAAAGGCTTCCGCCAATTAGTAAGAGAGTATACATATTCGTTGCAGTATCTGGTAAGCTATTATTGCTATTTTCTGTTGGAGATGTAGTTGATTTTTCTTCGTCATCAGTATCTTCTTCAACAGTAGAAGTATGAGTATCTTCTCCTGTTTCATCGGTGTCTCCGGTCTCACCTGTTACATCTTCATCTTTATTTTCATCCCGATCTTCTTTTTCCTTTTCAGCCTCAGCTATAGCCGCTGAATCCAATACTGTAAATCTACTGAAATGATCTGTCTCAGCTGAGATCCAATTATCGTTCAATGTGCTGTCCACTTGATTCCATTTATCGTCTTCCTGATTCCAATGATAAATAGAAGCTGCTTCATTAGTTTCCGCTAATTTAAAGGATAGTTTGACAGGTGTTTCAAAGTTAGTAACAGCTTGATCAGCTTGCATAAACTGTAACTGATAAATTTCTGTTAGAGTAAATTCACTATAATCGTATTGTTCCTGATCTAACTTTTGAAGCGACAAGGTAACCGGTGCTTCATCTGTAAATGATGTGACATCAAACGTAACAATAATATCTGATTGCTCTACCGTAACCGTCATCTCTTTATCCTGTAATTGCTGTACTTGCTCCTGCGTAAAGGTAATCTCATTCATTTTTGTGTCTGTCTCAGGCACAATTAGGTTTAATGTTCCATTATGGTCTAGTTCAGCAATATCTGTTTCAACGATAAATCCGTTATCAGATAGTTGTAGTTCTTCCTTCGCACTACTATATAGTCTTTTCACATAAACTGTATAGTTCGAAACAGATCCATCTTCTGCAACTACTTCTACACTTATTTCATTATTGCCTTCCTCTATAGCAACAGGTTCAGATGGATCATTGCCGTTGACAAGTACATGTGCATCAGGTGATTGTGTCATTCCTGAAATTTGTATTTCGTCTACGTGATTCGCTACTTCCAGCTCATATTCAAATTGTTCTGGCGAAAAACTTGGATTTAACTCACCTTGATTCACTGTTAACTCACTTAATGACGAGTCTGAGGATTCTCCTAATCCATATGCAGCAATTGTTCCACTTACTTCATGTGCTGCTAATAAAATCGGCTGTCCGGTTGGACTATCCTCTGCTTGAATAAAAGTTAAACCTTCTGGTGCTACATCACCGCTTGCTGGCGTTACATCTAGATCAAGTCCTTGAAATACTCTCGAAGAAAAATAATTGTCAAAGCTAGGTGAAGTCGGATTCGTAATATCATAAACCATGATACCACCTTGTCGTTCTAATCCTGTAAAGGCATAGTTTGTTCCATTTACTTCCCCGGTTGTCACACTTTCGGGCTCTACACCCTTGTCATCACTTCTTGATTCAAAAGTATCTTCATCATTATTGCTATGGAAGTACTCTGGATCAAATGCTGCAATCTTCTCTTCAAACTCTGAGCCACTGTCATAAACTAATTCTAATGTTTCTGCATCCCATATAGAAAAGGAACGTCCACCATATGCATAAATGGCTTCATATTTTCCATCTTCATTTTTTGGATGGGAAGTCGAAGTCTTCAGTCTTCCTAATTGTTCATCATCAAAAAGACCATTCTCGACTAATTCGTCTAATTCATCCTGGTTATATCCCTGGTAAAGGTCTGCGTTTAATTGATAATTATCAACAAGATCCTCCACTCGTGATTCTTCTGAGAAACCATCCCAATCTTGTGCATCTCCTTCATTTGCAGTTAACAAATATGTTTTACCATTAATTTCTACTAAATCCATTCCATCCGGTTGATAGATGGATAACACTGGCCAATTGCGGATATTGATCTCATCATCTTTATCTGATGCGTCCAATTTGTTTTCAGGTAATGAAAAGTCTTTATACCCTAAACTTTTTACCGTAACAAATTCTCCTGATTGGATATCCAGTTTGGCAATTGCATTTGCTTCCTGCAGGACAACGTATCCATATTGACTTGCAGCATCGACGACAATGTACTCCGGCTCTAAATCTTGCGGATAAGTACTGTCAGGATGTACTTTTCTGACATCTTCTTCTACTATCTCATCTGAGAATGTAGCTGTAGTCGTAGTTAAAGTATCTCCTTCGCTCACACCATTAGAAACATCAATTATCGATACAGAGCCTTCTGGATTTACCGAATAATCTTCATTAGGCTCTCCTTCATTCGCAACCAATACTTTACTGCCATCAGCTGTAAAGGTAACCATATCTGGTAAAGCACCAACTTCAACAGTTGTTAATACATCTCCCTCTGTAGACATAAAAACAACATGACCATTTTCGACTTTATTTTCAGCCGGTACAGCCACAGTAATAAAGCTGCTATCTGGTGCTATTGCTACACTTGTTAGATCACCGGCATCCACACCAAAATCACTTAGATGAATTTTATTCACCAACGGGATTTCAGTTTGGCCATCAGCCAATCCAGATAAATCCATGATATCTAATGTTTCTTCCGATCCATTCACAGAGTAAGCTAAATATGTATTCGGATCATACGCCACAATTTCTGTGCCACCATCATCAATTGGTGCTTCGCTTGAATAGCGACCTAGCCATTCTACAGGCAATGTGTCTTCACTATCTGAATAATATGTTACATCTGAAGATGCATTTATCATGATGGGTTCTACTGATAGAAGAAAAGGTATACATAAAATTGCAACAACAAATTTCTTCATTATTCCACTCCTTTTTCCATATTCACCTACTATTCTACTTTTTTATCATTAATTGAATATATTAATAATGTTAATAGTTTGTAAAATTATTGTTGTGACAAACCACTTTTATTCATTTATGTCTTCTTTTTACATGAAAATACCACTTGATTTTTGTGTATTCGTTAAAGAATTAGTATGGTAGATTTATATACAAGAAAGCGCTTTCTATTATTTTATTGGAGGGATTGATATTGAAGAAAAAGTTCACATTAACCATGCTCATCTTAGTTTTTCTACTAAGTATTACTTCCATCTCAACCTTTGCTGAAGAAGACTCCACAGAAGAAATTGATATCCAGACATATGCAGAAAACATGCAACCGGGTTGGAACCTTGGCAATACTTATGACGCTGTTGGAGAGGACGAAACAGCATGGGGAAACCCTTTCGTTACAAAAGATTTAATTAAAAAAATTGCTGATGATGGTTTCAAAAGTATTCGCATTCCCATCACATTTGATCAACGAATGGAAGAAAGCGGCGAATTTGAAATTGATGAAGATTATTTAAATCGTGTTGACCAAACAGTACAATGGGCATTAGAAGAGGATTTATATGTGATGATTAATATTCATCATGATTCATGGATTTGGATAGAATCTGGAATGCAAGATAACCATGAACAAACAGTGGAACGATTTAAGGCGATCTGGATAAAATTGGCAGAACGTTTTAAAGATGATTCGATTAAATTAATGTTTGAAAGCATTAATGAACCGAGATTTTTGGGGACGGAAGAAGAAAGCCAGCAATACTTAGACGAATTAAATACTCATTTTCATCAGATTGTTAGAGAATCCGGTGGGAATAACGATACCCGACCATTGGTGTTACCTACACTTGATACTGGATCAGAACCAGAAAAAATTAATCCTTTATATGATTTCATTAAAGACTTAGAGGACCCTAATATTATCGCTACGGTTCATTATTATGGATTCTGGCCATTTAGTGTCAATGTTGCCGGATATACCCGATTTGAACAGGATACCAAAAATGATATCCATACTGTATTTGATCGTGTACATGATACTTTCACGGCTAATGGTATTCCAACAGTGATCGGTGAACATGGATTACTCGGATTTGACGTAGAAACAGGTGTTATTCAACAAGGAGAAAAACTGAAATTTTTTGAATACATGCTTCATTATGCTCAAGAGAAAGAATTGGTGCATATGCTTTGGGACAATGGCCAACACTTAAATCGCAATACCCTGGAATGGTCAGATCAGGAATTTCTTAATATCTTACAAACGAGCTGGAATACGAGATCTGCCGTTCCAAGTGATAATTTTATTTACCTAAAGGAATCAGAACCCGTCACAGATAAACCAATAACGTTTGAACTGCACGGAAATGATTTTAAGAAAATATATCATGGTGATCAAGTGCTCGAAGAAGGCAGCGATTATCAAATCGAAGAAAATACAATAACTTTTTCTGAAAAATTATTGAGTTCTTTGGTTACTGAAGATGATCTTGGTACCATCTCCACATTAACTGTCACATTTAGTGATGGGGTCGATTGGGATATTAATGTACGAGTCTATCAAACGCCTGTGCTGGAAGAAACGGAAGGTACAACTTCTGAATTCCAAATTCCCACAAACTTTAATGGTGATCAATTAGCGACAATGGAAGCATACTATCCAGATGGATCCAATGCAGGTCCACAGGATTGGACAGGATTTAAAGAATTTGGTTATGCCTTCACTCCAAATTATGATGAAGGATTTATCGGACTAAAAGATACCTTCTTTAATGAAATAGAAGATGGAGAAGTTGATCTTACCTTCCACTTCTGGAGTGGCGAAACAGTTGATTATACGATAGAAAAAGATAGGGAAAGTATTACTACATTAGTCGAAGAGGAAACAGAACCGGTTGAAGAAGAGGCAACGGAGGATGATCCAGTGGAGGAAGAAACAGAAAATGACAGCACACAGGAGGAGAAATCACCTGACAAAGAAGAGGAAGCAACGGAAAAGGAGGAAAGTGAATCTACAGATCAAACGAATGAATCAAGTGAGGAAGAAATGCCTACTGCCGCTGATAACGATAACCATACAGACTCTGAAGTTCCATCAGATCAACAAATAGCATCGAAATCTAACGAAAACAACCGGTTACCTGATACCGCAACAACTTCATTTAATACGATGGGTATTGGTTTGTTCTCGCTATTATTTGGTATCGGAAGTTTATTCTGGTATCGCAAGAAAAAAACTGTTTAAACAGGAAAAAGGGACCTAGCTTTAGCTGGGGCCCTTTTTTGACAACTATTTATTCCGTTTTCCAACAATAAATAAAACAACAATAATAATGACAAATAGTAGCGTCATCGCTAGTGAGAACCACACTAGCCCTGTTATGCCGAATATTAAATATCCGATTCCTGCTGCCAAAGCACTGATAAACGCATACGGCAATTGGGTAATGACGTGATCCATGTGATTTGCCCCTGCACCGGTAGAAGACAGAATCGACGTGTCAGATATCGGTGAACAGTGATCCCCAAAAACAGACCCTGCCAGTACCGCAGCCATTGCCGGAAGTACTAAATCAACATCATATACAATGGCGATTTGTGCAGCAATCGGAAGCATGATACCAAATGTTCCCCAAGAAGTGCCGGTTGCTAAAGCCATAAATCCGGCAATCACAAACAACAACAGCGCTAGATAATTAACATTAAACGAAACCTGATCTACTAAATTAGCCAGATAACCACCCGTATCTACAATTTCTATAATGGATCCAATCATCCAGGCTAGAATTAATATATAAATCGCTGGCATCATTGATAGTGAACCATCTTTTATCACTTTCATAACAGATAGTTTTGACCCTTTTAAGAAAAGGTACATCACTATCCCGATAACTACAGCACATAGACCACCAATAAAAAGAGACAGATTTACATTTGTGTTTTCAAACATCGTTAAGATTGTAGCACTACCTTCAGTCGCTTGATAGCCTGTGTAAAGCATCATTGCAATGGTAGCTACTACCAATAAGATAATTGGAATTAATAAATGCATGATCTTTCCGTTTTGATTCACAACTGCATTTTCGTTCATATCAGCTGACATTATTTTCTTTGCAGGATCAACCACATGACCTGTTTCCAATGCTCTTTTTTCATGTGTTCGCATCGCACCAATATCAATGTTAAAAATTGCAACTAAAAAAACTAAAAGCATGGCCGCAAAAGCATACATATTTAATGGAATCATTTTTATAAATGCTTCTAACGGCTGGAATTCCGTCACTTCCGCTGCTGCGAAAATCGAACCGAGCGTCCCGATAATGTAGGCTCCCCAACTTGAAATCGGTGTAATCACTGTAATGGGCGCAGAAGTAGAATCAATAAAATAGGCTAATTTTGCCCGGGAAATTTTATAGCGATCTGTTAATGGTCTGGAGACTTGTCCAACCGCTAAACTGTTAAAATAATCATCAATAAATATGAGAACGCCTAGAAATGATGGAACAAGTTGCGCACCACGCCTTGTTTTAACTTTTTTAATTGCCCATTCTCCAAAAGCCTTACTACCTCCTGAAGCCGTCATTATTACCGTCATAATCCCTAATAACAACAAAAAGACGAGTAAATAAATACTTCCCAGATTCCAACCATCAGTTGTATAGAAAATATCACGAAATACGAACCAAATTTGCTGAAGACTTGCTACTATATTAAAATCGTGAATAAGCAAAGCCCCAACAATGATGCCAGTTCCTAAAGATAATAACACTCTCCGAGTCACCAATACTAAAACCAGCATCAAAATCGCCGGGATTAGCGAATATATAGTACCTTCCATAACATAACCTCCACTATTACTATCCTGTCCAATTATACACAGAAAAAACAGCAACAGAACACAGTCTATCACTGTCCTACTCCGAAAATAGATACTAAAATAGTGTACCAATTTTCAAAGCATCTGTCACTGACTTTTTTTAATGGGATGGCAGAGGCGGAAATGCTGCGTTAATCTGGAAATATATCTACTAGTTGTAGGGGAAGAATTGATGTTACAATTACGGAAAGTTCAGACCCTTTTATTCTAATGATTCGTTTAAATGATGGGATATCTCCGCTGTCCCCTCTGATCCACAACGCCTTAATTACCTGTATATGTCATTTAATCCTTCATGCTGAATCGCCCAGCCTTCAGGAAATCCTGTTTTGGTTGCCATCATGGCTATTGCAATCAGCAGTGCTCCGTTTCCAGGCAGGTAGACGGTTAATGCATCATGTTGATAATTATGGCCGTTATTAGAGTAAGTATTTTTCACTTGATCCATTAATAAAAAGTCAACAGCTAATTCCAGTTCACCCAATCTTGCAGCTGTCATCGCACACATAGGAAAATCCCATCCCCAGGCCGTTTCCCATTGCCATTCTTCTTTGACTTGATGCAATGTATGTAGCATTACTTCCTGATCGATTAATTCCCCGGGCAATACACCAAATGCCGCTACCATGGATGGATGATCGTGATTTTTTTCGGTAAAGGTGTTCTCGCAGTCCCGATGAGCTAAATATACGCCATCTTTCACTCGTGGTTTTGCCATATTTTCTCTGACATCGATCCATTTTTCCGGTACGTCTTTACCTAAGCGTTCACACCATTCAATCGCAATTCCTAAACCGAAATGCCAATATTCTAATTCGTATGGCGGATTAATACTGTCTTCCATCCGGTGATTCTCTTGTGCAGGTATCAAACCAGGTCCAAGTTGATAGACACCTTCTGATTTGTTATAGCTTGCAAAAGATGTCATAAAATCAGCCGACGCAAAAACAACATCACTTAATTTCTTCAACATGCTCTTATCTTTTTCCGCCTGATAGCACAGCTCTGCTAAGAAAATCGGATGTGGTTGCTGCCAAATTAATCCTGGGGCAATCGGTGATGGTGTCTGCTCTCCTTCAATGCCAACCATTTTCGGCCAGCGCGCACCTTGATAACCTTGGAATTCTGCCAATTGATAAGCTTTTGGCAAAATATCAAGATACCAGTCCATGCTTGTTTCCAAGATAGAACTTCTTCCCCATAATGGAAAATGAGCCGCATGCCACCAGTGCATTTCTAAATGAAACTTCCCGAACCAGCTGTTATACATATAGCCAGTTTCCTGTGGAGGAACCGAGCCTCCACTGTTTACAGCTAAGAGATATTGTGACAAGATCACCCGACGTTCCAATTCATCAGCACGAGAATCCTTACTTCCTTCAAAAGACATAAAGCCTCCATTAGACCAGAATGATTCCCAATGCTCACTTGCTTCAGCAAAAATCTCGTTCACCGGCTTCTCCACTATCTTCTCTTCAGAAAAGGACAATGTAAATACCAATGTTTTCTCATTAGCTGTTAACACCAGTTGATGATCTGCAACCTGTTTAATTTCGCCGTTATTCCAACTCCAACCTACCATATAAGACGTATCATCCATTACACGTTTCAACTTGACAGATTGATCAGACTGTTCAGCAACTTCCGTATGATGGCCATTTTCTTCCCAATTCAATGCTAACGTATTTTCCCATTTTTGATCAGACACATTCGGGCTTGGAAAAGCTAATTGCACTACTAACCGTCCAGACTCCAGCAAAGAAGAAGATACGGTTACTCCGATCAGATCATCATCTGGTGCACAAGCAGTCTTGACCGTAACCTTCTTGCCATCAACGGTAAATTCACTTTCAATCACACCCGACCATAAATGTAACTGCTGCTTTACAGGTTCAACCGCCTCCAATGAAAGTAATTCGCCAGTTTCATCATAAAAAAGAAAACCAATCTGACCGAGTTGTAACCGATGTGGATTTTGTCTCAGCCAGTGATAAGCTTCCTCTTTATCTTCCGGAAAAAGCGGATATGGTGCTCCTTGGTAATGTTGCATCTCGACATCGTTTAAGCTGAATCTATCGCTTCCGCCTGTGGCATGCCAACCCCAATTGGATTGCGTACTTAATGGTGTCACATATTTTTCAGGCAATGTTTGCAACCCGGTATAATCAACTGACATGCCAAATTCACCATTCCCCACCGATAAAGGTGCCCGTGGTTCTATCCCCGTAACTATTGGGGAATGCCTATCGACAATCTTTTTCCTATCCATTTTCACCCCTCCTGATTACACCAGCATTCTCTTCCATACTAATAAAAATCGGTCGTTCATTCGGCGTTTTATTTGGTGAATGTAATGTTAGATGTAATTGTCCTGCTAAATCATGAAACAACATCCCATGACCACCATCACTCGCAAATAACGGCTTTTCCTCATGCACCCATGGTCCTGTCACCTTGCCTGTTGTCGAGCGGGAAATCCCTTGTGCATAGACATTATCGACAAAACTGGCCCATAGCATCAATAGTTCACCATTTTCCGCACGGTATATGTAGGGGCCATCTGTCACATAATTTTCTTGAGTATTGCGTGTTTTATGATGAAAAGATGTTGGCCAAGGAGCTTCTGATGCTGCAAAAAGGGGCACCGGTTCTCCAACTGCTTCTTTTAAATCATCTCTTAAACGAACGGCACAAATTTCCCCGTCACCTACCTGTACCCATTCATGGCAGAACACCATCCAAGGCTTTCCTTCTTCATCAATGTGTAACGTACCATCCAGCGAGAACCAGTCATTTGGTGTGACAACACCGTCACTGTGGGGATGAAATGGACCTGTTAACGAATCAGATTTTAAGATTGCAGTCCCTCTTTTGCCGCTATCCTTTAGCAAAAAGGTCGCAAACATATAATAAGAACCCTGATATTCATGTACTTCCGGTGCCCAGAAATTCTCCTCCGAGAAGAACTCGACATTTGGTCGAAATACTGGATATGGTCCTTCCCAATGTTCCAAATCCTCGCCTACCCAGACATCAAAGCCAGTTCCTCTTCCCCAAATATTTTTATCGGTACTGCCAAATAAGTAATACTTCCCTTCTTCACGATCCACAAAAACAAACGGATCCCTAATTTGCACTTCCTGATTAACCTTCATTAAATCCTCTCCCTTACTTTTAAGATTAAGTCTTATGAATTCAAATTCGAAATAGATACATACTGCGAATTTGTGAATATTTATTTTATTTTAGTCTTCCTTTCCTTCTAATTTGAGATGGGTGCTATTCTTCGCTCCGGCAGAATACTCCGCTTTCCGTAGCTTAGTTTACTTTTCTATTCAAGTGAGAAGAAATCCATAGAATATAAATCCCATAAGTTTTCTTCTTCCCATAATCAGAACACTACGCTTAGCGGAGGCAGAATACGAAGACTCCTATGGGAACAGCACGAGCTGAAGATCCCGCAGGAAAGCGATATTTGCTTTCCGAGGAAGCTGAAGCCGTGCCCATGGAAAGCGAAGTATTCTGCCGCAGCGTGTGAGAACACTCATCAATATTCAGAATGGAAGAAAGCAAATTCATGTTAAAAATATTCAGATGGACTGACGCCGGTGATGGCTTTGAACACTTGGCTAAAATATGTGGAATTCTGATAGCCTACCATTTCACTCACTTCATAGACCATGTACCTTTTTTCGCGCAATAATTCCTTCGCCTTCGTTATCCGATACTGATTTAAAAAATTCACAAACGTCTCTCCGGTTACTTTTTTAAACAATTGAGACAAGTAATTACGATTCACATAAAGCGTATCGGCAATTTCAGCCAACGTGATTTCTTCATCATAATAATGGTGCACATGCTCCTTTACGCGCTCTACTAATTTACTCGTCTTTTTGCTTGCAAGTACTTCCCTGGAATGCTCCACCCATTTTCTTAATTGTTCTGTCATCCATTCCAGTAAATCTTTTGTTGTATGATGATTATAGACTTCTATAAGCAAGGAAGATTTCTCTTCAGGATGCGGTGCGACTTGATCCATCGACTGATCTTCCATCATTAACGCACTTAAAATATTGATTGAAATCGTCTGAATCATATAAAAAGGAGAATATTCTTCTTCCGATAAACCGTTTACAAATTGCTCCCATATTGCTAATAACTCCTCGTAATCCTTTTCCGTAATTTTGGTATGGATTTCCTTGATCGTTTCAAAAGGATACACATAGGTATCACTTGAGCCTTTTATCTTCGTTTCTTGATAATGATATACTTTATTCCATTCTTCATACTCAGCTACTTCCAATGCTTGCATACTTTCCGAATAAGCATCTGTTAATTGGTGCAAGCTTTTTCTGACATTACTGACCCCAATCATAACTGATACCTTTAAATAATAGAGGACATTCTTGAGCATCTTATTTACGAGCTGATCATTTAATTGCTCCAAATAAATATCATTATCCGGCAAAAAGGCGACCATTACATAGGTAGAATCAGAATAATCAAGAAGATGTGTAACCACCCCATTTTGTTTGGAATATTGGCGTATTGTTTCCAATAGTATATTGCCTACACTAAACTTCATTAACTGCCAATCACGCTCATGTACTTTCGTTAGATAGGGAGGACGGTTAATCATAATCGATGTCACAATTTGTGAAGCATCAACTTCCACCCCTAAAAGGTCTTTACTTTCAACTGATAAATCCTTTGACTTGTAACGGTTAAACAGGAGGTTACGGATAAAGGTATCCTTGCGATAAGCTAAATAGGCCGGACGTTGTTCCTTGTATGTTTCAAGAATCGCCTGTTGTTTATCCTCTGACTCCATCTCCTGTAACACTTCCTGAATAACCGTCTCAATTTCGGTAACAGGTGATGGCTTTAGAAAGAAGTGCTTAACACCATATTGAATCGCCTTTCGCGCATTGTCAAAATGATTATAACCGCTATGAATAATAATCCGAATAGCCGGATAGCTTTCTCTTACTTTTTTTATCAATGACAAGCCATCCATTTCAGGCATATAAATATCGGTAATCATAATATCCGGTGTTTCTTCTTCTATCATTTGAAAAGCTTGCTGCCCGTCACTTGCAGTACCTAGTACATGTATCTGTAATTTCTCCCAATTGACATGCTTGGTTAAACCTTTTCGTACGGATAATTCATCATCTATAATGATCATTGACTTCATTGTCTATTCCCCCGAACCTTCCAACTCTGTAAATGGTTGCTCTTCAAAAATTGGTACCCGAATTTCGACCATTACGCCACCTTTTTCATGATTATAGATAGTTACATCAAACTGCTCTCCACAATACATGGAAATTCGCTCTCTTACGTTCTGAATACCGATACCTTTCGCATCAGAAAAGCTCCAATTATCCGGTAATCCGGTTCCATTATCCTTGACTGTTAATTTGATACAGTCATTCTTTCCACACATCTCGCCATGAACGGTAATCTCCATCTTTTGTGACTCTACATTGTGATAGCCGTGTTTGATACTATTTTCAATAAACGGCTGCAAAATAATTTTGGGAACATAATAATCTTTCATCGATGCAGGCACACGAACTTTATAATCGATTGTTTCTGGCTGACGTTGTTTTTGAATATCGATATAGCATTTGGCATGATCTAATTCATCACGCAAGCGAATAAACTTCAAGCCGCCGCTTAGGCCTATTCGTAACATTTTACTTAGTTTATTTACCATATCTCCAACATCTTCTGCGTCATGATCAAGTGATTTCCACTTAATCATATCGAGCGTGTTATAAAGGAAATGAGGCATAATTTGACTTTGTAATGCACGCATTTCTGCTTCACGGCGATTGGTGTTTTCCTTTTCCAGCTTTTCAAGTAACTCTGACAATTCATTTGTCATTTGATTAAAATTCTTGCCTAATATATCGTACTCTTCGACGTAATGGCGTTTTACTTGCACATCGAACTGTCCTTTTTCCACTTTACGCATCGCTTTTACCATATGACTGATTGGTTTGGTGATCCATTTGCCAAGACCGTAAACAATCGGGATCGATAAAAGGATCGCAATTAGCCCAATCACTAGCACATTAATACCTAGCTCTTTCGTTTCAGCATACAAATCATCTACTGGAATGACTTGAACAAGACGCCACTGTTCATAATTCGGCTGAGATATTAATAATAAATAATATTCATTATCTTTTTTTATTAATTGATGATGATCGGTTAATTCGTCATATTCCGGGATTAACCGTTCATAAATTTCTTCTTCAACTGGCACAGTAATATCATGTAAAATCGGAAACTCTTCCCGGGAATGTGTTTCTGCAATAATTCTTCCACCGGTATTTAATAAAATAAACGGTTCATTAATTTCGTCATACAAATCCATATCAACTAAATATTCCAGAAAGTTTTCAGCCAGTACATTGACTTTAATATAACCAACTGTTTCACTTCGCTGGTTTAAAATCCGATGAACATAACTGATCATTTCCCGATCCAACAGTTCATCCGTATGTTTGGGTACCCAGCCATTATCGACATTTTTAATAAAAGGTTCAAACCAAGCCTTCTCTGTCAAGTTGGACTCAGGTTGAACGTTAAAGTCGTAGAGATAGGCATGATCCTGATAACGATCCGTATATATTTCAACGGAATAAACCTCTTGTTTTAGAGAGGCAACATTATTAACCAAATTTTTCAATTCATTGCGCTCAACTAATGCTTCATAGGGACTGATATCAGTATTATTGAAAATATCAACTACCGTACGATCAATTGCAATAAACGTACCTGCCTCACGAATGTTTTGGATCACACCTGATAATTTATTAGCGCTTTCATTTAATAGCGTCAGTTTTGCTTCACTAATCTCTTCAGAAGTAAAGTTAAAAAAATATTGATAAGAAGAATAACTGACTCCTGCAAGAAAGAGAGCATTCACGAAAACGAAACATACAACCATCATCGTTTTTAATTTTCGAATCATGCATCCCCTCTTTCTTAGCAAAATATGACTACCCTTTAATACCGGTAGTAGCTATACCTTCCACAATATATCGTTGGAAAATGAAAAATACAGTTGTAATCGGGATTAGGGAAAGCACGGACATTGCAAAAACAGATCCCCATGAGGACTCCCCTTGAGAGTCAAGGAATAAACGTAAACCTAATGGAACCGTAAAAGTATCAACAGTATTTAAATAGAGAATTTGACTAAAAAAATCATCCCATGTCCAGATAAACGTAAAGATAGCTGTTGTAATTAACACAGGTACTGCCAATGGCATAATGATTCTCGTATAAATCTGGAAAATTCCACAACCATCCATAATCGCACTTTCATCTAACTCTCGTGGAATCCCTCTAAAGAATTGTACCATGAGAAAGATAAAAAAGGCATCCGTAGCTAATAATTTTGGAACGGTTAATGGCAAAATAGTATTAATCCAATCTAAGTTATGGAAAATGGTATACTGTGGAATGAGTGTCGCATGTGCCGGTAACATAATAGTCATTAGCATACATGCAAACCACAGCTTTTTCAATGGAAATTTCAATCTAGCAAAGGCATATGCTGCCATGGAACAAGTGATAAGATTGGCAAGTACCGCAATGATACTGATCATGAAAGAATTTTTAAAAAACTGACCAAAATTAACATTTCTTACTACATTCCAACCATTCGTATAGTTATCCAATGTCCACTCTTTAGAAAAAATACTCGGAGATGAGAAGATAAGTGTTTCCGGTTTAAAGGAACTTGTAACCATCCATACCACCGGATATAACATAAATAACCCAAATACGATAATGAACACGTGTGTTAAAATTTTGCTTGTATTGGTACTTTGATTCATTACAATTTCCCCCCGTCTTCATAGTGCACCCAATATTTTGATGAGAAGAATATAAGCAGTGTCATTACACCTAATACAAACACTAATATCCATGCCATTGCAGAAGCATAACCCATTTCAAATTGAGTAAAACCTTTTTGATATAGATAGAGGGTATAGAATAACGTCGAGTTAATCGGTCCACCTGTACCTTCACTAATAATAAAGGCTGAGGTAAACACTTGAATCGATTTAATTAATTCAATAACTAAGTTAAAGAAAATTACTGGTGATAATAAGGGCAATGTGATTCGAAAGAATACCTGAGGTTTAGTTCCTCCATCTACTGCTGCCGCTTCATACAATTCTTTCGGTATTTGTTTTAATCCTGCTAAGAAAATAACCATCGAAGCACCAAATTGCCACGTTGCTAAAATAATGATCGTGCCTAATGCATAATCAGGATGTGAAATCCAACCTTGCCCCTGAATGTTAAAAAAGGCTAAGACTTGGTTGATTAACCCGTCAATCTCGAATAAATTTTTCCATAGAATCGCAATCGCAACACTTCCACCTAGTAACGAAGGCAGATAATATGTTGTACGGTAAAAACCTACTCCCATCATTTTTTTGTTTAATAATACTGCTACTAATAAAGCTGCAACCAATTGTGTTGGTACTGCAACAAACACAAATGTTAAGGTAACTTTTGCGGAAGCAATCCATCGATCATCTTGGAACATCTCTTGAAAGTTCGCAAGACCTATCCACTCTGGCGTACTTAATAAGTCAAAACGTGTAAAGGATAAATATAACGAACTGATCATCGGTCCTAATATTAATCCTAGAAAACCAATTAACCATGGTAATAGAAATACATAGGCGGCTATATATTGCTTACGTCTTTCCTTGTTTATTTTCGATTTTTTCTTTATAGTTGTTGTTTCTAAAGCCTCTGAACCTTTCAATTGTCACCCCTCCTAATTTCGCTGATATTGAAGTCTTCATCTCAGCAAACCAATAACAGTTGATTTCCTGAAATTAAATATAGACCAAGACTTCAAAATGTAGATGGATGGAACAAAGTGACTCACACGGAGTCACTTTGTTATCCAACTATTGATTATTCCTCTTCCACTTCATATTTCTCAATATTGGAAAGTAGTTCCTCATAATACTCTTCTGAAGCTTCGTCTACTGATTGTTGTTCATAGTAAATGATTTGTTCTGTTTCAGTGAATAATTGCGTGTTTTCGTTGTAACCTGGTAAGTTTGGAACATATGGTGCATCTGATGTTTCACTTACTAAATCAATGTAAGAGTAAACAGCTTCATCTAATTCTGTTGCCTGATCAATTAAGTTTTTACGTACATCTGAGTTAACAGGTGCACCTCGATCATTACCTAATACTTCAGTTGCTTCGATGTTATTCACGAAGTAATCCATAAATTTTGCTGCCTCTTCTGGATGCTCTGTATCCTTATACGCTGCGAAATACTGACTAGGTCTTAGCGAAACGCCATTTTTACCAGTCTCCGTATTAGAAGGATAAGGATATAATTCAAACTCATCCTCTGTCGCACCTGTATATGCACCTAACTGATTACTTGCAACAGACTCAATCGCAACATCACGTTGTACAATTAAAGATTGTTCCGGTGTTTGAGTTGCAGATACTTGTACTTCTGGAATTGCTGCTCCGCCGCTTTCACGAAGCTCCTTCCATAAGTTGAACCATTCTTTGACATCCTCTGCTTCAAACCCAATTTCACCATCTAAATAAGTGAATTTGTCTGTTTGTGACAAGAATACACCGAAGCCATCTTCCCCAAAGTCACCTGTACCATATGTTCCATCTAGATTCTCTGTTAATTGTGGTGTTAATTCTTTAAAATCTTCCCATGTCCACTCTTTACTTGGCATCGAAATCCCAGCTTCTTCAAAGGCTGTTTCATTTAATAATAACCCCCACGCCGTTGTGCCAAGTGTTATTCCAAATAATTGGTCATTAAATGTTGCAGACTCTAACATACTTTCACCATGTAGACTTGTATCTATTTCATTTCCAACATAATCGTCTAATGGTAAAATTACGTCGCGAGCAACAAAGTCATTTAAGTTACCGCCAAATTGAATAACATCCGGAGCATTTCCTGCTGCCAATTGTGTATTTAATTTGTCAAAATAACCATCAAAACCGGAATATTCTGCCTCAATCGTTACATGAGGGTTTTCCTCCTCATACATTTCAATTACTTGTAATGTGCGGTCATGTCGTTCCTGACCACCCCACCATGCTACTCGTAAAGTTACTTCTTCTTTATCTGAAGCTTCTTCATCATTTTCTGTATCATTACTTTCTGTCTCTGTTGTGTCCTCAGATCCTGTATCTTCTTCATCTTCACTAGCAGAATCTGAACTGCAGGCTACAACCAAAGCAGTCAAAAATGCTAAAACTAAAAATAAGTACCACTTTTTCATCACTAATAACCCCTTTCTTCATTAAGATACGTTTATTTTACATTGTAAGCCTTCACAAATGAATAAAGAAAAGTAAGGGCTTACATAAAATTTCTTAGGTTATTGCTTAAATTGGATAAGTTTGGACATGAATCCATGTGAGCTCGGTAGGTAAGCGGAACAGGGAAAACGTCCCATTTTTTATTTAAATTCATAAACATTTCTCATGTGCACATATTATAAAGTGAAACTTCCATCAGTCGATTAGTGGGGGTTTTCTCATCCCTCACTTAGACTTTTTTGATTCTTCTAAGTCTTGTAGTGGGGGCTTACCGCGATAATCAAGCCATACAAAGGAGTTGAAAACCATGCCAAAGAGGAAATATAACCTTAAAAATGTGAGGGCAAATACAGAACGTAATTTCTTAGCGACGAATACCACGTTGCCACAACATAAAAGCAAGTGAAAATAAAGTGTGTGATACGAAGTGCTGTTCCTTGGATAAATATTTATCCACGGAACAGCACCTTTATCCCATAAAGATAGAAGATTCATTATCCTTCTTCATGTTCGAATAATGATCCCGTCAAAGCCATAATCGCATGTCTTCATTTCACTCCATCCTTACAATTTTTTCTGCCTCGTGGAAATTTAATGCTTTCCTATCGCTTCAAAGAGAAAAAGAAGGCCATTTTACTTAGCCTTCTCTTTCTTTTTCCATTATTTTATTTAGTTTTTCAAGATAAAGCGATTGGTCAAAAGGTATGTCCACTTCTCGTTGCAACCAATCTGATAAATAGATTGCATTAATCAGCTCTACATTGCGTTCGCCGTCTTCTCTTGTGGCATATAATGGAGCATTTTCTGTTATGCTTTCACTAAAATTTTTCATTATATTGACATATGGATTTTGTCCCCTATCATGAAACTCAAAAACCTTTTCCTGGTAACGTGGAGCATTCTCCTCAATAGCCTTAAATGCTGAGATATCCAAATCCTTACTCCAGAGTTGTTCCTCCTGTTCAAACACCTTCATATTCATGGAATCACCGTTTTCTATAATGATCTTTCCTTTATCACCAAGAATCTCCAGTCGGTCTGTCCCAAAAAAGTCATGGGTTCGAGTAGTGAAAACACCTGACATACCGTTAGCATAGCTAAGAACAGCTGTAACATCATCATCTACAGTAATGTTTCGTTGTGACCCATATTTAAGATGAGCATACACTTTTTGGGGCATACCAAATAACCAGGCTATTAAATCAATATGGTGTGAAGCTTGATTGATTAATATACCGCCACCTTCCCCATTCCATGTAGCACGCCAATCATTCTGTTCGTAATAAGCCTGAGGACGCCATGTTTTTGCCGCAGTCCATTGCCAATTTCTTATCTTACCGATAGCATTATCCGCCAATAAATCCTTTAACTTCTGATAAGCAGGCTTCGACCGTTGATTAAAGATGAGTCCGAAGTATATCTTCAGCTAATTGCCTTAGTGGTTCAAGCTCTTTTGTATGTACACTCAGCGGTTTTTCAACTAATACATGTTTGTTATGCAATAGTGCTTCAGTGGTCATTTCTACATGCTGAAAATGCGGTACACAAATGATAACAGCATCGATAGCATCATCTTGTAATAAATCTCGATAATCCTGATAAAACAGCACCTCTGTAAAATGCTCTTGTACATAGTCCCGTTTATCACAACTACGTGAACTAATTGCTGTTAATTCCATACCTTTTACTTGTCCATCATAAATTAGCGATGCATATTTGGAGCCTTGTAGGCCGAGTCCAACGATTCCTACTTTAATTGGCAACGTCTATTACCTCCTTTTCACAGTAATGGCTTAGATAACTGAATATACAGATCCTCACTAACCTATCACTTACCCTAATTAGGTCCATTTATTTTTGATACTTTGATAGGTTTGTTTTGGTTGACGGTAGCTGTTAACGATCCCTTTGTTGTTTTGAGTTCCTGCTCTTGTCATAAACCATTCTTCTTCAGTTACTCGACAGTCGGCAAATTGCCAGATGAACATACCGGAGATGTAATCTTTTTTCATATAAGCATCCAAATTCGCCTCAATAACCATTGCCTGTCTTTCTTCTGTCCCTTTTACTGCTGTTGGGGACCGATATCCATATAATCCATCCGCACCAAACTCACTCATAATCATTGGCTTTCCTTTTCCACCTAATTCATCTGCCCACTTTCTTGCTTGATCAGCTAACTCACTAGGATCTTCATCTGTATACCATTGGGGATATAAATTAAAAGAGACAATATCTACCAAATCAAAACAAAGTTCCGCTGCTCGATGATGAGAGGCAAAAGTTAGCGGACGACTCTGGTCGAGAGTACGAATTTGTTCCAACTGTTCCTGATACATCTCACGTCCCTGTTCGGTATTACTCGCACATTCGTTTAAAATTCCCCACATAATAATAGATGGATGATTATAATGGTTCTCTACCATTTCTCGATTCACCTGTTCACACTGCTTACGGAAAAGTGGATGCTGCATTCGCTCTAAACTTAAACCACGAGCATGATTTTCCTCCCAGACAAGCAATCCCATCTCATCACATATGTCGAGAAAAAGCTCATCATTTGGATAATGACTAGTGCGAACAGCATTTGCCCCAATATCCTTCATTAATTCTAAATCTTTAACCATCAAACTGAACGGAAAAGAAGCACCGACAATTGCATGGTCCTCATGACGGTTAAATCCTTGTAAAACAACATTTTCACCATTTACTTGGATCTTTCCATTTTCCGTTGTAATTTCCCGAAAACCAATCCGCTCTATATAATCGTCAATAACTATTTCATTTGTTTTGTTTACAATTTGAAGTTCTAACTCATATAAATGAGGGTTATCCGGTGACCATGCAGACACATCCAAATCTTCTATTGAATGAGTAACCTTTAAGTGTTTTGATTTGCCATTTTGCTTTATATCAGTAGCAAATGATTGATTAGCAATCTTCCCCTTGAGATAGTAACTGTCTGAGGAATTTTCCAATAATTCAATATCAACCTCTAACTCCAGTTTCCAACTCTCTCCTTCGTTGACAGGAACACTTTTTACTTGATTTACCATTACATTGTCAATCCACTCGATCGCAACAGGACGTATGATTCCACCATAGGTATAATAATCATTAGGAATATGCAATGATGATTGGTCCGTGAAACGATTGTCAACCATGATGACCAACTCATGCTCGCCTGCTTTCACATTTTTTATTACATGAGAGAAAGGGGTATAAGCATTATAGTGAGTCGTAACATAACTTCCATCTAAATATATTTCAGCAGTATGACTAATTCCCTTACAAACCAGATGTAAATGCGTTTCATTTTTTATCATGATCTGTTTACGATAGACTGCTTTGCCACGATAATTGGCAAAGGAAGGGTGTGATTCCCAGCAACCTGGAACAGGCAATTGATAATCATAACCCTCTACGTCCTCCACTTTACTGTTCTCATCCATAGGCTGAAAATCCCATATGCCATCTAATTCCTGATACTTTCTTACATAATGGTGTTGAAACAAACGTATCATAATGTGACTTCCTTTCGCTCTATTTCTTGTATAAGGGTAACTTTTTCAAACGTTTTCAAACTAAAATGCATGACAATCAACACGAAACCACTTAGACCGCAAACTGGAATAAATCCTGGTATCGTCTTCATCATCATACAAAACATTGAAACCGTTATCAACATTAATACTGTATTTAACGGAGAAATAAATAAAAGTAAAAATGCATGCTTTAAAACAGAAAAGAAAGAAGACCGAAAATGGATATATATAGGAATGATAAATAAACATAGAAATAGGAACAATACAAAAATTGTTAAAATAGGAAAATAGCTTAATTGCACCAGTGAATGATTGATCACATCCGCAATCGTTAAATTAATATATAACAATAAACCAATCAATGTTAATAGCCAACCAACTCCATTACTTTTAAAAAATTCCTGTTTAAAAACGGTATAGAAATTTTTTGTTATTTTAATATCACTGTAACCTGTTAACCATTTTCTCACAATATAAAAAGTAGCTGTCATGGCTGGAAACAACCCGAAAAAAATCAGTCCCAGCAAGCTAAAGGTTATAGCTAACATATTTAAATAGACCACTCTTAAAACAAACTCAGCAAAATAGTACATCCGCTCCATTCCTGTCATATTCAATCCCGTCACTCCCCTTCCTACTCTTTTACAGATCCTAATGTGATTCCATGAATAAAGTATTTTTGTAAAAATGGATACACTACTAATACGGGAATCATCGCAATAAAGATTTTGGCAGCATCTAACGTTCTATTTGATAATTCACTCATTCGTTTATATTGATCCTCTGTCATCGTAGAAGGATCCACCGAAACAACCAGTTGTTGAATATATGTCTGTAATGGATAAAATTCCTCTCTTGTCATGAAAATAAGGCCATACAAAAACTCATTCCAATGATAGACAATACTGAAAAGCGAAACTGTCGCGAGAACCGGAATAGATAACGGAATAAATAATTTGGTTAAAATATACCATGGACCTGCGCCATCTACTAAAGCAGCCTCCTCTAAGGAAGAAGGAAGATTTCTAAAAAAGTTAATGGTGAGGATGATATTAAACACAATCGTCTGGGCACCACCAACTAAAACTAAAGCCCATACACTATTCATTAACCCATAGGCTTTCACCGTGAGATAGAGAGGGATCAATCCACCATTAAATAACATTGTAAAAATCAACGTCCACATTAATACATTACGTCCTTTGAAATCTTTAACGGTCTTAGATAATGGATAAGCCATAAGAGGCACGATTATAAAGTTAAGTCCTGCTCCTAAGACAACCCGTTGTATCGATATCCAAAAGGATTTAAAAAATTGACTATCCTGTAATAACTGCTGATAGGAATTAAAATTAAATTCAACTGGCCATAAGGCAACAGCACCAGCTGCTGCAGCTGTTTTGGAGCTGAAAGATAAAGATAACGTATACCATAAAGGTAAGACACAAGTAAGCGCAATCGCTACTAATATACTAATCAAAACAGCATCCGCTATTTTGGAAGATAATGATTTACTTCTTAACATATGCTTTTGACCCCTCTCTTAAAAGATTCGATAATTCGTAAACCGATAAGCCATGTAGTATGACAGACTAATTAGAATAAAGCCTGCAACAGATTTTAATAACCCGACTGCCGTCGCCAATTCATACTGCAAATTTAATAAACCTGCCCGATAAACCCATGTATCAATAATATCCCCTGTTGAATAAACGAGAGGGTTATATAAGTTGAAAATTTGATCAAACCCTGCATTTAGTACATTTCCTAAACTTAATACAGCTAATAAAACCGCCGTAGTTCGAATTCCAGGCAATGTAACATGCCATAGCATACGGAGTCTTGAAGCACCATCAATACCTGCAGCTTCATATAATGCCGGATTGATTCCAGTTAATGCAGCTAAATATATAATCGTATTAAACCCGAATTCCTTCCAAACATCACTGCCTACTACAAGGAAAGGAAACAGATCTGCACGGCCAAAAAATAAAATAGGATTAATACCAAATGCTTCTAATAATTGATTAATCGGACCGCCATAAGCGAAAATATCGAGTAATACCCCGCCTAAAATAACCCACGAGAGAAAATGGGGTAAATAAACAATCGTTTGGATCGACCTTTTCAAGCGCATATATCTTACTTCATTTAACATTAAGGCAAACACCAGAGGAACGATGAGGTTCCCAATAATCTTCATGATTGCAATAAATATGGTATTAAAAAACACGTTAACCGTATCACTCAATTCAAACATATACCGAAATGTTTCCAGTCCTACAAACTCTGAACCAAAGACACCCGCCCCAGGGTTGTAGTCTTGGAAGGCAATCATAATACCAAACATCGGTACAATACTAAATAAGGTTAACCAAATGAATCCAGGTATCAGCATCGCATAATAATGTTTTGCAAAACCCTTAGATCTCACGACAATCTCTCCTCTCCGACAATTGTTATTCATTATTAAGAAAACCGGGCAAAATCCTCGAACGTTACATTTTCTAGACTTTGCACATTTCATTTTTTAGAAAAGCGCCGAAATCCATTCGACGCTTGTTGGTTTATTTATTTGTTTACAACTTCTGCGACTTCTTCGGTAATCTGGTCTCCACCTTGGCTATTCCAATTTTCCACAAATTGATCAAAGGAATCGAGCGGCTCTGTACCCATAATGATTTTTAAAAATGTTTCGTCCTCTAATTTTTTTAGATTCACCCATCTGTCTTCCATCGTTTCTGTTTGAGAATAAATTAAGCTCATGACACCATTTATTTCATTATCGACTAAAGGAGCTGTTCCGACTAAAGCTGAATAAGCCCTGGTCCATTGTCCTAAATTTGCTTCTGGATCCCAATGTTCAATATCCGTATTGTCATATGGTTCTAATTTAATTTCATGAATGCTGTCCACATCAGATTTCAACAATTTGTAGGCTGGCATATCATAGAAATCTTCTGGTTCTTTCGTTCCTGCAAGCACTTCTCGAAGTGCTACAGTTGTTACTTCCATTTCATCTGCAGGTGCATAAACCAGACGTAATGGATAATAACCTGGACCACCAATACTAGGGTCAAATTCTGATTCGTTAGCTAATAAATTATTTAAGATCTTCATGGCAGCTTCTGGATGTTCATAACCTTTTCGAACAACTACAAATTGAGTTGTTGTAGTACTTAAGTGTGGTGTATATTCACCATTTGCATTAAGTGGAAGACCGTAAGATTGCCAGTTTGCTTCTGGATTATTCGTCACAGCATCTGTAATCGGACCATACGGCATCCAAAACGGTCCGAAGAACATGCCTGTATTCCCACTAATAACAGATTCACCAGAATCCTCTCGCACACCCATTTCCGGATCAATTAATCCTTCACTGTACATATCCCGTAAAACAGATAATGCCTCTTTCGTTTCTGGTAAGGTTGAGCCGTAGACTGGCTGTCCGTCATCTCCTTCTAACCAATAGCCTGGATAAGCGTTCAACGCTGAGAATATCCCATCAAAACCATATAAATTGTTCGTGGATTCCAAGAAGTTAGCATACAATTTATTAGTGGTATCCGGTCCAGCTAAACCAATCGTATCATCCTGCCCATTGCCATCAGGATCTTGTTCTACAAATGCTTTTGCTACTTCTTTAAAATCTTCAATGGTTTCTGGTGGCTCAAGTCCAAGCTTATCAAGCCAGTCTTTTCTGATCCATAGATTGTGTACACCATCGGCACTAGCTTGGGAGTTAGGTATTGCCATGATTTTTCCATCAAACGTAACATTTTCAAGTGCAACTCCTTCTGAACTATCGATAATTTCTTTAATTGCAGGAGATGCATAATTCTCATATATGTCTGTCATGTCGGCAATTTGATCGGCTTCTACGAGCTGCCTTAACTCGACAGGACCTACGACCATCGCATCTGGCAAGTCATTACTAGCGATCGCCAGACTTACTTTTTGATCGTAGTTAGAAGGAGAAGCAGTAAATGCATGTTCCACTTCAATGTTCAAATTTTCGTTAACATGCCTTGTGTACTGATTATCAAGTGGCGTATCTCCATCTTGTAAACTGGTATCACTAGGATCAACTTCTTGACCAATAGCAATCGTAATCTTTTCTTCATATGCACTAAATGGATCCGCGGTCTCAGAAGATGTTTCCGTGTCACCATTTTCGGTCTCATCTCCATCATTTGGTTCAGAGCCTGCATTATCATCAGAACAAGCGACTAACACCAACGCAAATAATAATAAAAATAAGTACTTTCTTAGCATCCATTTCCCCTCTTTTCCTTGGATTTTATTTTTCCATTTAATCATAACAAAATTGTAAGCGCATTCAATAAGAGGGTTGTTTCGAAAAAAAGGGGGGAATTGTACTTTCTAATCTCCTTCTAAAAAGGAAACAACATTTCCCTTACAATATCGAAACATTTGACCCTTTTTTATTCAATTTTCGATACTCACTTGGTAAGAGTCCTGTCGTCTGGCGAAATATTTTACTGAAATATTTAACATCAGAATAACCAACTTTTTCAGAAATAACACCAATTTTTTCTCGCGTATATAATAGATAATCTTTCGCTTTATTAATTCTCGCAATCCGGATATATTCATTAAATGTTTCTCCAACTATATCTTTAAAACAAGTAGAAAAATAACTTCGACTGATATTGACTTGTTGAGCAATATATTGAGCTGTCAACGGGGACGAAAGCTCACGTTCAATAATAGATATAGCATTTAAGATGCATTGGTTTGTCTCAGGAGAGTATGCTGGACTGAATACAGTTGTATACATAACTCGCTGAAATTGTTTGAACCATTGTTCCAAGTCACTCCAATAATTCATTCGAACAGGGTATGTAACCTCCTGAGGAAGAATATCTCGATATATTCGTTTATATTCATGAATCAGCCAGGACAACAGTTCTTCTAATTGACTAATTGAAAAACCGGTCTCATATAAATCACCTAATATATCCGTTAGTTCTCGTTTATTAGCTATCCAATCCGATAAAATTAACCTTTTTTTCCACTTTTCCAGTTGGTGCTTCGTTTCCTGTAAAGGTTTATGCAGATCATGAAACGCCTTTATAGCTATTTGCCTATCCTGGCTGATTTCATAAAACAATAACTGTTGATGATAAAGAGGTGTCCATTCTTTTATTTCGTTAAAATCATCTTCCGTTTCTGGATAAACTAGAAGCAATGGGCGGATATCATACTTTGAATCTACTATTTTCCGTATGATACCCTCAGTGGTGAACGTATCGCTTCTTATCAGAACAGCATGATCATTCCATTTACAGATATTTTTTACCTCCAGAAACTCTTTCAGTGCCTTTTCAACAGTAAGAATTTCCTCTGATATCAATGTGTATCCATTAGTCCATGTAGTTTCTTCGGCAGTTGGCATAGAAGATTGCTTTTCTGATTCTTTTTCAATCCTGTTCTGAATACGAACCAAAATATCATCCATGTTATTACCATCCAGCTCAATTTTTGCTATATAATCAATTGCTCCTAAGCGCATCGCTTCCTGTATATACTCAAAATCCTGATGCAAAGAAAGCACGACAATAAAGATTTCTGGATATTTTTCTTTGACAATTCGAATAAGTTCGATTCCTGACATAATTGGCATCGCTAAATCGGTAATGATCAAGTCAACCTGATTGTCTTCGATAAACTGCAAAGCTTTTTCCCCATTTTTCGCATCTCCAACTATCTTCATGTCAAATTGTTCCCATTGAAAGGAAGAGATGAAACTTTTTCTGACTAACTTGTCATCTTCCACTATTAACACTTTAATCATTTCATATCACCCTTTATATATGGTATTCGCAACCGGACAATCGTCCCTTCCCCAACCATGCTATCCATTTCAATTTCTGCATACTTTCCATACGTTCTTTCCATCATTCTCTTAACATAATTCAATCCAATGCCCATTCCATTCTTTGTCTGCTTAAAGACTTGATTATTTAAAATTTCGTTCATTTTCTCTCTCGTCATGCCTCTGCCATCATCACGCACTTCGATAACAATCATTTCCCCTTCAAGGTTGATGGTTATATCAATTGTTCCTTCATCCACAAGCCCATGGTACAGTGAGTTCTCTACTAGTGGCTGCAGGATAAATCTTGGGATCGGAGCTAGTAAGACATTTTCTGGTACATTTACATTTGTGACATATTCAAAATCATACCGAATTTGCTGCAACATTAAATATTGCTTCATCGAATCTATCTCTTCTTCAAGTGTTGATAGAATCCCCAGTTTTCCCATGTTGTAATAGAGCAATTTATTTAAAGAGGTTAATAGACCAGTAAGTTCCTTCTTGTCTCCGGAGATAGCCAACCATTTTGCCGTGTCTAATGTATTCATTAAAAAATGAGGATTGATTTGATGTTTTAACTTTTCTACTTCTAAATCAGCTCGTTTCCTTTCCTTCTGTTCGATCTCCTGAATTAGACTGACTATTTGCACTCTCATATTACGAAACCGACCTATTAAATCAACAAATTCAGGTATTTTGGTATGAACAATTTCTGAATGAAAATTGTTATTTCCCATTAATTTAATTTCATGACGAAATTCATTTAAAGGCTTGTAAAGTGTCTTCCATAACAACAAGGAAACAACGAGACTGATAAAAACAAAAAGAATCGCAATATAGATCATCAAAATAACCCATTGATTCATTTCCTCGTTGTACTCCGATATAGGTATTAACGCAATAATACTCCATCCTTTGTCCGTAGGCTCTTCAAACCAGTAAAATCCATTATTTTTACCATAACCTTTGTCATTACTGTCGAAGGAACTATTTACCGGAAAGGTTGCATTTTCACTATATATGATATGTTTGGTATCATCTGAAATTATGTAGTCTGCATGATTCAATACATTGTCTACTTCTAAAAGATCCTTCGTTAAATCAAGGTTTGATTCTAAATAAATATAAATGTCATCAGCATAGTTAACATCTAGTTTTCTGGCGACAGACAGTACATATTTATCTTTGTATTGTTCCATGCTTATGTGAGGACCATAAGTATGCATGTTATATCCTTCATCCAACAATGGATCATTGTCTAATGAAAATTCTTCTTTGACTCCATGATTATAAAAAAAATATTTATCATTTTCTTTCAAATAAAGTAGTGATAAACCGATACCAGGGTTACTAAAGGTAATCACATTTAATTCATTTTTTATTTCCTCATAAACTTTGACTCTATCGTAGGACGGAGAGGAATGTAAATAATCATCAAGCTTAAAGGTGAGATTCTCAGAAAAGGCAATTTGTTGGGCAACATAGTTTAAATCTTCTATTGTATTTTCCATAGACAACCGAATTTGTTGTAAATTGCTATTGAAGGTAGCATGTAATTTATTTGTTAGAATATTCGACATGGATTGATAGGAAAACATAATCGTAAACATGAGAAGTAAAAAAGTACTTAAAGCAAATACTAAAGAGATCCTGCTTTTCAAACTTAATTTTTCAAAAAAAGCAACCACTTCCCTAAATAATCGTTTCAAGTGAATACACTCCCTTCTTGTGATAGCGGTTACATAAAAGTATCATTACAATAGCATCTTTTACATGCTTATTCAAGGAATCGTACAATTTACGAGAAGTTCACAAAATCGTCACTTACAGTAGTTATAATAAATCTTTATACTACGAATATATGTCATGAAAGGATGAATGAATTTGCCAACAACAAAAAAAGAAAGTATACAATTTGGTTTAATAATGTGTTTTGGAATGGTATTAGTTATGACGATGTATAACTATTATCTTAATGGAATGATTGGAAAAATGACTTTTTATGAAGGAATAACAGATTTCTTGATTGCTTTTATCATTGCAATAATACTTGACCTATTTCTCGTTGGTCCCAACGCAAAAAAATTAGCATTGAAATTAACTGCAAACACTAAAAGTGAATTATTTACTGTACTAACTTTTTCAACTTTCATGGTTATAGGAATGGCGTTATTCATGTCTGTTTTTGGGTTAGTTACAACCATTTTACACAACGGATATACCTCCAACTTTATCATAGGTGATTATCTATCAGTGTTTGGTAAAAATTTTATTATGGCATTACCTTTACAAATATTTGTTATGGGACCACTTGTGCGTTTTATATTTACTAAGTATATGAAACCCAATAAAAATGAAGTTAGAGAAGCATAAAGGAGCTTCCATTCGTGGCAATTAGCACCATGATAAACAAAAAGATAGCCTAATCTCCTACTATTAATATAGAGGAAATTAGGCTTTATAATTACTATTGACGTAAAGATTTTATCTGCTCTATATCCTCCTCTATTTTATCCGTTATCTCAAATTCACGACTATTGTGATATGAACCAACCGGATTCATTTCAAATCGTTCATATTCATTTAACAGCTTTTTATAGGTTTCCATCGCTATATTAGTATATGAATATTTCTGTTCCTTTGCCAAGTCAACAGAAATTGAGATGATTGCCTGATAAATTCTTGAATCAAAAGGATCTAGTTCTAGTGCGCGCTCAAATTGATTTAGCGCGTCTTTCCTTTCATTGATTTTTGCCAGTAATACACCCGATTGATACATTACTTGCGAATTCATCGGTTCCAACTCAGCCATTATATATGCTGTATTTTTTATAGAAGAGTCGCTTGTTTTATTTTCATCTGACTGATTTATTAACGTATCACTTAACTGATACCAGTATTCTGTATCAAATTGATTGTAGCTCGTTGCCTTGATCAGATACTGTTCACGTTCTGCTAGATTATTAGTATCCATCGCCTTATGATAGGCAACATCTGCTTGCATAAATCGATAGGAAAAGATTAGTGCAAATAATAAAATGACTGCATACACTCCTAATGTATAGAAAGGCCATTTTTGGGGTTTATTTAGTTCAACAGATGGTTTTAATCCGATTGCTATTAACCAGAAAATCATAAAGACAACAAATCCGAATGCTAAGTTAAAATCGATAAAGCTGTGAACAAAAATGGTTGATAAACTTAATAGAATCGCAATATATAAGGACCTATCTTCTGCATGACGCATAGTTTTCCATATTCGGACTATTAAATATACCAAAATACTAATCATGATTAAAAAACCGAGATAACCAATATCTACTATCATTTCGGCATATTCATTATGAATTTTATTAGCTTGATAGGGTAACTGCTGGTAATCACGATATATCGATTCCCAAGCTTGTCCCCCATATCCTATAAAAGGAGAATTCATACTTGCTTCCATTGCATCTTCTAAAATGAGCAGTCTTTCTCTTGCTGTCTCACTATCACTAATACTGAGAATTCTTTCTTGTAATGGAGTGGGCAGTTGCTTGTATACCAAGCCTTGATTACTTATATCTAGTAATAACAGCAATCCAAATAGAACGATTATAGCTGGCAACACAACACGATGGATTTTAAACTTTTTCATGTGTTCCTCTTTATCTAGTGCATCAGCTCTGGAAATCCACCAAATCACCAAAACGGATAGCAAAGACATGACAACAGCGCTGATACCTGTCAAAAACATATTTCCTGCTTGTAAAATAAGAAATACAGAAAAACCGCTCAGCGTGGTAATCATAGAATACAGCATATAACGTAATTGATAATGAAAGGTGAAAAAGCATACACCAATCACCCAAACAATTGGAAAGATAAGATACATACCTCTTGAATACGATTCAAGGAAAGTTACAATAAAAGCGGTTAAGGGAAAGGAGTAAAAGAATATATATCGCCAATCTTGCCTTTTACCTAGAAGCATAACTAACCCGAACATATAAAAAGCAATCATAACCATACCAAACGTATTCGGATATTGAAAGACGCCAGCAAACCGATCTTTTATAAATGCACTTGGATAATTTAATAAGCCAAATTGATTGAGTAACATATGATAAGCAATCAGCACACCAGAAATATAAAAAATATAAGGAGCAAGTTGTCTTATTTTATGGTGTTTATTTACACTCCAATACAATATATAAAAAAAACTTATGTAAGTTGTCCAACGAAATACCATTTCAAACGCACCACTTGGATGCTTTGCCTGGACCAATGAAAGGATGTAACAAATCGGAATAAACAAGCTTAATACCAGATCATTCCAAGCAGTAAATTTCCTATAATATAATATCCTTATCAGCAACAAAAATGCAAACAAATAAATCAAAATATGTATCAGATAAAAATCCGAATCAAAATACAACCCCTGTTGAAAGGGGGAAACAATAAAAAGAATCGCAAGGAAAATAAATAAAAACCAATGCATTACAAACCTCCATCACCTGGATCAGTGGGACAGGTGAATTGTCCCATTATTCAAGATAATCATAAATACGTTTTCGATAATATTGCTGCAACCTTTTGGTGATATCCCCTATTTCATTATTATTCACAGGGTTCTTATCTATTTGGATGATCGGAACTACTTCTAAAGGAGTAGCCGTAAGAAAACATTCATCAGCATCCTGTAATTCCTCTACTTTTATTTCTCTTTCTTTGACCGGAATTTCTAGTTCTTTAGCAAATAACAGTACTTTTTTTCTAGTAATACCACCAAGAATATAGTGATTAGTTGGATGCGTATGTATCACTCCATCTTTAATCATATAAAAGTTGGAAGCACCACATTCCCTAACAATACCTTCACGGTGAAAAAGAGGTTCATGATATCCGCTGCGTTGTGCTTTTGTTCTCGCTATCACATTCCCCAGTAAATTTAATGACTTAATATCACAACGAAGCCAGCGAATATCTTCTTGCAACATGACCTTCACACCTTTATCCCACATTTCAACTGGCTGGTCAAAACGGTCCACTGTCGCATAGAAAAGCGCATCTAAATCTTCCATATAAACATGATCCCTTGGTTGTATCCCTCTTGTTACTTGTAAATAAATCTTTCCATCGATAGTGAATTTATTTTTTTCGATAAGTTGTTTTAATAATTGCTTGATCTCGGATCGGGAAAAGGGAGCTCGAATCGCCAACTGTTCCATCGAATAAAATAAACGGTCTAAATGCCAATCCAAAACGTGAAGCTTTCCATCATATATACGAATAACTTCATAGACACCATCACCAAATTGATAGCCACGGTCTTCAAAAGAAACCATTGCATTTTCTGGTTTACGCTCCACTATCTCATTTTTCCATAGCATGTAATCTGTCATTGCGAATTCCCCCTTTATGGTTTCATTTTATCATATGTCTTAGAACTGTTGTTTAGGATTCTATTACTACCTCTTTCCTAATCCTTTAACCCAATTCGGCAAAACTTTCTTTATTTCCCGGGAAATGGACAAGCTAATTTCCGACAGGTGATTTCATTTGCATCTTATTGTTCATTGCCTTGTTCAATCCTAGACTGTCAGAATAATTTTCCCAATATTTTTGTTGGCTTCCATGTGTTTGTGAGCGTTCGCTGCTTCGGTAATGGGGAAAGTGATGTCGATTACCGGTTTAATGGTGTCTTGTTCAAAATGATCGATCGTTTTGTTAATGAAATCCTTGCTAAGTTCAGCTTTATATTCGTCACTTCTTGGCGTTAGCAGTGTTCCTGTTAATTGAATTCGTTTTGCCATTAAATCCATTAAGTTAACTTGATTTACTGTATTGCCACCCAGCACGCCGATCAATACCCATCTGCCATCGACTGCGATACTCTTATAATTTTGTTTCCAATAGCTTGCCCCAACAAAATCGAGGATTAAATCGACACCTTTTTTGTTAGTTGCTTGTAATACTTCCTCAGCGAAATCCTGTTCCTTATAATTAATCACCGTATCGGCACCTAATTTACGGCAATAGTCCAGTTTCTCTTCAGAACCAGCCGTTATGATTACTTGTGCATCGGACATCACTTTAGCTAATTGAATGGCAGCAGTACCTACACCACTTGCACCTGCATGAATCAGAATTGTTTCGTTCTCTTTCAATTGACCAATCCAATATAAGGTTTGAAATGCTGTTAAAAATACTTCCGGAATCGCTGCAGCTTCTGCAAAGCTTAAGGAATCAGGGATCTTCATCGCTCGTTCTGCCGGCATAGCTGCTTTTTCAGCATATGCACCGCCATTCACTAATCCCATTACACGATCACCTTGTTTAAATGCATGATGGCCGTTAGCATCTGTTACTACACCTGCTACTTCTACTCCAATAATCGGATTGTTTACATAACCTAATTTACCTTCTCGATTTAAAATATCTGTGCGATTAACTGCTGTCGCATGCACTTCAATGAGTAAATCACCAGCTTCTAACTCCGGTTCAGGCATTTCCGTATATATTAATTGATCTGCTCCACCTGGTTCTTTCGCTATAATTCCTTTCATTTACATCCTCCTAGTCAACATTTTTAATAACATTATTTTGTAGGATAAACATGCCCAATTCTATACTTTTCGATATGCTCTACGTTCTGCATATGGTACACATTGAAAACAAACAGGGATTTTTTCATCCTTATCATTATAATAGTAACTTGGATTAACTGGCTTTTTCCCACAAATACCACAATTTTTCCTGCGAAAAATTCGTGTAAGTAACTTCATATTTACCGCTCCTTATCATGCAGTTTCAATAGTTACCAGATACATTATTCATTATACCTCATAAAGTTCTATAGGTAATTGATCAGGATCTTGAAAAAAGGTAAAGCGTTTATTCGTCATCGAATCCACTCTTATCTTTTCTACCATAATCCCCTTATCTTCGAGAATTGTTGCAGTCTGCTCTACGTCTTCCACTGAAAAGGCAAGATGTCTTAATCCGCATGCTTCTGGAAAACTTGGTCGTTCTGGTGGATTTGGAAAGGAAAAGAGCTCGATGACATATTTATCATGTAAAGCCAAGTCCAACTTATAAGAATTACGTTCTTCACGGTATACCTCTTTAATTATTGACAATCCTAATTTATTAACATAGAACTCTTTCGACACTTGATAATCAGAACAAATTACTGCAATATGATGAACACCTGCAAACAAACCAACACTCTCCCTTATCAATAAGTTATCTGCCCTTATTTTACACAAAAAATACCACAGATGGACAGGGATAGTATCCTATATAGCAAAAATGAATTATATTCAAAGTAAACGAACAATACATTTCTTTATATAGTACAAAAATATGGATGTGATACTATGAAACAAGTCTTAATTTATATCTTCTTTCTATTAGTGCCTAGTCTTGCATCAGTTGCGATTCATTCCAAGGATAATTTCTACTTTTGATATGGGAAGGTTGAAATGCGGGCTAAACTTCAGAAGAGGCAAAATTCAATAGAAATGATTCGAAATATACAGAATAAGAGTGATGTATTGGAATTTGAAAGCCATACTTATTACGCATCTTCGCCTCCCCATACGGAGCATTTGACGAAGACAATATTCAACTATTTAAAGAAATAGGCTTCAACATGGCAGTTACCGTCGTTCCAGAAACCGGTCCAGCCAGGTACAAACATCTACCAAATCCCAAGAAAAGAAGTCTATTCAAATGAAAAGGTAGAAGACTTCAAAGAAAAAATCGGATTAACAGAGAATGGAGAGGGGTCATTGCCCCTATCCCTGTATTTCTTACTCACGCCATAATTGTTCAAGGATAATAACCAATCCAGTCCCCACCAGGAGACCATTGCTCATGATGTTCTGAATAATTAGTGGCAGTTCCGAGAATACTTCTGCTGGTAGAAACATAGTCCCCATCCCGATCAGATAAGCAATTCCCAAAATAGTCATTCGTCTATTGTCTAATGGCTGTACCGTGACGTTTCGTATCGCCAGTCCAACAAGCTGTACAAATGATGCCATTAATGCAGCATTTGCAATTGGTGCTGGAATCCCAGAGATAAACGAAACAATCGGCGGAAAAAAGGCAAACAGCATTAACAAAAAGGAAGCATAGATAAAAGGTGCTTTTCGCTTTTGACCGGTTAGTCCTATAAATCCTGCTGAAGTGGACAATGGTACATTAGCAATAGAAGAAAATATCCCCGCTAAACCATGGTTAATTCCAAAAACCGATGTCCCGTGATTAATTTCTTTATGTCGGTCTTTCCCCTCATTTCCTAAAACTTGATCAACTGCAACAACTGATGCAATCATATTAGAAATTAATATCACTGCGATTAGTAATGCAATCGGAATCACACTAATATTAAAGGTTGGCATCCCAAAAGCAAACATATCCGGTAATGAAAATATCTTCACATCCCCGACAACAGGCGCTTCTCCTTCGACCAGAATAAAAATAATCCAGCCAATCAAAATCCCAATGAACATCGAATAACTTTTCATCCATCCTCTAGCAAAAAAGGATAAACCTAATACTACTAAAAAGATAAAAGAAGCAATCAATGCTTCCTTAACTTGAATATTACTTGATTCACCTTGCAGGCCTAGCATACCTTCCAAAAAGGTGCCGCTCAACTGTACGGTTAACAGAAAGAAGAAAGTCCCTGTGACAAGTGGTGTAAAAATCGGTAAAATAAATTGAGAAATTTTAAAGATACCAAATATAAATAAAAATACACCCGTCAATATCATCGTTGTTTGTAATAATTGGAGTGTCCCATCAAGTGACGTACCACTTTGCAACCCTGTTGCTGCCATCACCGAAAAAATACTGATCCAAATCCCGGCAGGCCCTTCCATAATCGGCATTCTGTGCCCTATGATACTTTGGAGAAAAGAAGCCAGTCCTACTACAAAGAAAGTCCGCTGCATCAGCCCAGCTATTTCAGCAAGGCTCATATCAAAAATGCCGCCTACCACAATAGGTAAAGCAACAGAACTGGCTAAAAGAAATATAAACCACTGGATGGTTTCCATCGACGTTTGAACTAGTTTTTGTTTATCCAACATAAACGCTCCCACTCTATCCATTTTCACTTAACGTATCATATCATGATATCACATAAGAAGAAAAGCGAGGCAAAAGTGCTAGAATACACTTCAGCAATATACTTCACTTTGTTTATGTCATTGACAAAACACAACAAAACTTTTCAATAAAGGTTTTTTCATGAGAATCTTTCTTTTTTTATGCAAAAAGTGTAATGTTTTCGTATAAACGTCGTCTTATAAGTAAAGAACAACCAAAGACAGACAAACAGGGAGGTCACGGAATGAATGAAGAGTTAATTACAGATTGGTTTGATGCCTATGCTGATGATGTATACCGCTTTTTGGTCTATTACACATCCACATCCGATGTCGAAGATCTAGTACAAGAGGTATTCATTAAAGCAATCAATCGATATGATTCTTTCAAAGGTGATTCCAGTCCTAAGACATGGTTAATCTCGATAGCACGAAATGTGGCCATAGATGAAACAAGAAAACAAAAACGGAAAGACTGGCGCAAGCTGATTAAAACCTATGAGGACAAAGTCGACATATCTCCAGAAGATAAACACCTTTTAAATGAAAAAAAATTGGAGCTGCACAAAGCAATAGCAAAACTCAAGCAAGATTATCGTGATGTCGTTATCCTTCGTGGAATCGAGGAATTATCTGTATCTGAAACAGCAAACATTTTAAAATGGTCTGATTCAAAGGTTCGTGTAACATTTCATCGTGCTTTGAAGGTTTTGAAATTGCAAGTGAAGGAGGTCCATTATGAGTCATAACGAAGACGAATTAATAAAGGAGCTAAAGAATTTGAAATCTAATGCCAAATTAGATCCACAAAAAAAGGAATCGATGAAGATGGTTCTCCAGCAACATGCGAAGAAAAAACGGGCAAAGTCAAAGACAAAACATAGTTTCATCTGGTTTTCCACTGCTGCAGCTATCTTGATTTGCGGGGGACTTATTTACACTCTGATCAATACAGACCAAATCACATTACCTGCAGATGACAATCAACAAATTGAAGAAGTTGGTAATGCTGGGGGAGATCCAAAAGAACCGAATGATATGGAAGGTTTAGGTATGGAAGAGTCGGATGATAATGACGAGCAAGCGACACCAGGAGAGGAAGATTCTGGTAATGAAGAAGTCAGTCAACAGGAATTTAAAGTAGATAAGCTAGGTAACGAAACACAAACCATTATCCCTGAAGGAACAGAAGAAAAAATAAATGTGGTAAACTTTCGGATCGAACCATATGGAATTGATTACCAAGTTGCCGAATTATTAAATAAGTATGTAATCGAAGAAAATACTGTAAAACACCACGGTGAAGATGATATGGTTGGATCGATTCGATTATCCGTAGAGGAAAATGAAACGATAGAACAACTTTCAAAAGAATTTCAAGAGAAATACAGTGAAGAGTTTGACAATGTAAGTGAAGTCACGGAACCAACAGATGGAGATAATCCTTATTCCGGGTTAACACAACGCGTTTCCGCTACACCACAAGGATATTATCTTTATCAAATCGAAGAAAATGTACTCGTTATTCAATACGAATACGATGCAGGAGCCAGTGATGGAATGGGACCAAGGCTTCAGAAATTCATTGAATCTATTCGATAATATTAAACTCCAGCATATAAGCTTATGTTGGAGTTTTATTATTGCAAATTCACTTAAATCTTTACTCATTACCTCTTACCACCTTGATTACTAACTTCACATGTTTAAATAGTTTTAAGTGCTAGCATATTTAAAATATCTTTTTTTCTAAAACTTCTAGAACACTAGTCCTATAGAACTATTATACGACCGACTTTAAATAAGGATCTTTTATTTTTCTAACAACAAACATCAAAAAATAGATATTTATTTATAAAAAACAGACATTACCTTGACTAATATAGTTCACTTCTCTAATCTATATTGTAATCAAGTAATCCGGATTCTTGATTGAAGATATGTACTTCTTTTTAAATGTAAGCGTTATCACTATTTAGGCCTATGACTTATGAACCTACTAATATCCTAGGAAGGTGGTGATACATGCACACTTCAACCCCATTATTACACCATAGAACCCACATAAAGTAATCTATTACAATCCAAAATAAATAGGAGGTTTTTTCTTTTGATGAAGAAAATTTCCCTGGTCCTGATTACTGTATTAGTGGTTAGTCTACTTCCCACCAATCTATCAAATTCTATTCAAGCAGAAACAGATAACAGTTATTTATTTGACTTTGGCTCAGCAGATAGTCCTGTTGCTGATGGCTACACACAAGTGTCCAATACCTTACTTTATGATGAGGAAAGAGGTTATGGTTTAAGTGATGAAATCGATAACCGTGATCGCGGTAATCCCGATGACTTACGACGTGATTTCATCATTGGATCTGATTATTCTTTCAACCTTGATATACCAAATGGAGAGTACTTCGTACGTATTATTGCAGGTGATGATATTGCCTTCAATCGTTCAAGTTTTGCCATCAATGGCGAGGATTATGGAAATATTACCTCAAGTGGTGGTGAATATGCTGAGTTAACAACCGATATAGCTATTACAGATGAAAAATTAATGATTGATATCGGAGAAAATGGGCGAATTAACGGGCTGGAAATTGTGCCAATGGAGCAAATTGACAGTTTGGCAGTTGACTCCATTTCGTATTCAGCAGACAGTGAGGTTACTTTGTCTTGGCAAAGTGATCCAAACGCCAGTCATTATAATATCTATCGTAAAGGAGAAAATGACGAAGACTTCAAAAAAATAGATGACTCCACGGAAGCGAATTATACTGATACTAGCGTAGAATTAGGATACTCTTACACGTATGCGGTAACACTTGTGCATTCATCTGGTATCGAATCAGACAAAAGTAACGAAGTATCCGCTTCTATCATCAATGAAGAAGCTGAAAAACCTCAACCGCCTAGTGAATTGTCCTTAAGTAATGCTGAGCTTGATAACGTAACGCTGAGTTGGGATGCAGTTGATAATGCTAGCCTGTATTATGTCTATCGTGCTAATTTTAATCCGGACGATTATCCAGAAGGAGCTGTTGAATTTGAAAAAATCGATACCACTTCTGATACTAGTTTTACCGATGATTCAATTTTAACCTATAACAACTACTATTATCAGGTGCGCACTGTAAATGAAGGTGGCATTTCGGATCCATCCAATACAACAGAATCTCCTGTTACCGAAGTGCAAAAACGCCAGATGGAGCAACTTGATCGTGCGTTAGTAGCAGTTGAATCGGATGAAGGTGTGTATGTAGGCTGGAAGATGCTAGGCACCGATCCGAAAGATGTCAAATTTAATTTGTTCCGTGATGGTGAAAAAGTGAACAAAAAACCGATTGAAAACAGCACGAACTTCTTCGATGAGGATGGAACTACTGATTCCACCTATCAAGTAAAAATTATTAAAGGCAGTGGAGATAAAGTAACAAAAGAAGTTGATGTATGGTCAGAAAACTACTTAAGTATTGCATTAGATAAGCCTGAAGGTGGTACAACACCAGATGGCGTAGACTATACGTATAGTGCAAATGACGCAAGTGTTGGTGATCTTGACGGAGACGGTGAATATGAAATCATATTAAAATGGGATCCGTCTAATTCAAAAGACAATTCCCGATCTGGTTATACAGGCAACGTCTACCTTGATGCTTATAAACTGGATGGTACGAAAATGTGGCGTCTAGATCTCGGTAAAAATATTCGCGCCGGCGCTCATTATACGCAATTCTTAGTGTACGACTTTGACGGCAATGGCAAATCAGAGGTTGTCCTAAAAACAGGTGATGGAACCGTCGATGGTGAAGGTAATGTGATTGGAGATCCAGAGGCTGATTGGCGAAACAGCAGTGGTTATATTTTAGAAGGTCCTGAATACCTCACTGTGTTTGAAGGTGAAACAGGCAAAGAGTTGACAACAACTGACTACGCTCCTTCTAGAGGTAATCTCAATGATTGGGGAGATAACTATGGCAATCGTGCTGATCGCTTCTTAGCAGGTGTTGCCTACCTTGATGGAGAACGCCCAAGTATTGTGATGGCTCGTGGTTACTATACACGCGCCGTGCTTGTTGCCTACAACTGGCGTGATGGCGAACTAACACAGGAATGGATATTTGATAGTGATGAAGAAGGTAATGAAGACTATGCCGGACAAGGAAATCATAGTCTATCTGTAGCCGATGTTGATCAAGATGGTAAGGACGAAATCATCTACGGTGCAGCGGTTGTAGATGACGACGGTACCGGACTTCATACAACTGGCTGGGGACATGGTGATGCACAACACGTTAGTGATTTAAATCCAAATCGTCCAGGTCTGGAAATTTTTCAAGTTCACGAAAATACATCAATTCCAATTGGTTACGGTATTCGAGATGCTGCAACCGGTGAAAAATTGTTTGGTGTAGATCTCAATACAGATGTCGGTCGAGGACTAGCTGCAGATATCGATCCACGCTATGATGGTGTTGAATTCTGGGCATCTGGTGCTTGGGATGGCAGTACAGGAAATGGCCTTCACGCAGCAGACGGGGAACTGATTTCTCAAAATACTCCATCTGTTAACCATGCTGTTTGGTGGGATGGCGATCTTGGCCGTGAATTGCTTGATCATACTTTTGATTCCAACAATGACCCACACGGTGTTGGCAGCATTGATAAATGGGATTATGAAAATGAAGAACTAGTTAACTTGTTAACTCCAGAAGGTACACGAACTAGTAACTGGACAAAAGGTAATCCATCTTTACAAGCAGATTTAGTTGGTGACTGGCGTGAGGAAGTGATCTGGCCATCAGCTGATAGCGAAGAATTACGTCTTTACACGACAACTGATCAGACAGAAGAGAAAATTCATACATTAATGCATGATCCAGTTTACCGTTTATCGATCGCATGGCAAAATGTCGCTTATAACCAGCCCCCACATACGGGCTTTTTCCTAGGTTATGACATGGATGAGCCACCGCGACCTACCATTGAAACAGGCGATGAATTGTTTGGATCAGATAAAAATAAGCAGTAATCCGTTTTAAGGCGAGAGTATATTTGCTCTCGCCTTTTTCATAAGACAAGAAAGTATATAACCATTGGTATCACAACTTTTTTATCACGGTAACTCCATGTAGTAATATTGACATGTTTATACAGCAACCCCTCCGCTTCGACTGCCCACTCCCCTTTCCATGAGCTTTTCTTATGTATATTTCCAGTGATATTACATCACATTATTACTGTGATGATATACAGAGGAGGAGTAACATTGAAAAAAGGTAACAATATCTCCAGTTTGCAGGATCAAAACCAGCTTGCGCAAGCTCAACAGTCCATCCTGCATTTGCAGCGAGCAATGAATCAGGCACAAAGTCATATGAATGAAGAAATTCTTGAGCAAATCAAGCATACAATGGATAGGGCTGAGCGTTCCCTGGTTCAAGCAGAGAATGTAACCGATGATCAAAATGCACTAAACCTTGTACGACAAGAGTTAGTACAGCAACAACAAGCTTTCCATGACTTAACGCAATAAAGTGAGACTATGATCAGTGGGGGTCTTACAGACGGGGTTAACACCGTGATAAAACAGGTAAGTGCTATTGCATAGAAATTGGGTTCTAATTCGACGTTTCTACGCACTGGAATTTTCACTCCATGGAATTTAAAAGCGTCAGACAGGCCTTTCGTCTGACGCGCATTTCTTATTACCAAGCATATGCTTCTGGTGTCTGTCCTCCTGGGCCAGGGAAAATGTTATCTAAACGATCAAGAATTTCATCATTCAACTTCACTTCAACTGCACGGAGAGACTTCTCTAATTGTTCTGCGGTTCGCACACCAATAATCGGTGCAACAACTGCCGGATTGGCTAATAACCATGCTAATGCCACCGTATCCTCTCTCTCACCAATTTCCTTACACAAGTCACTAAATTGCTCCAATTGATGGCGCTGTTGTTCTGCGCGTTCTTTGTTATCACTGCTACGTGAATTCTTCGCTGGGTTTAATGCATTTCCACCTAATAAACCTCCATCTAACGGACTCCACGGTACGACACCAACTCCATATCTTTTGGCAGCAGGTAATACTTCTAATTCAGGTAAACGGCAATTTAAGTTATATTTATGTTGTTCCATAATTATTCCCAAAAAATTTCTCGATTTTGCATGTGCCTGCGCTTCTGCTAAAGCCCATCCAGGAAAATTACTGGAACCAACATAATCGATTTTTCCTTGATAATTCGCATTCTCAAATGCCGGCCAAATTTCTTCCCATGATGTATGGCGGTCAATATGGTGCATCATGTAGATTTCAACATGATCTGTTTGTAACCTTCTTAATGAGTCCTCCAGATGACGTCTTATTTTGTAAGCTGATAATCCAGGTTCATCATTTGGTCCGTAATTGGGATCAAACATCTTTTCATGCATCTTCGTCGCTAACACTACTTTTTCTCTGCGGTTACCACCTTGTCTAAACCATTTGCCGATTATTTTTTCTGTTAAACCGGCATTCTCTCCCCATCCGTAATTGTTAGCGGTGTCAAAATAATTAATGCCGGCATCAAGTGCTGCATCCATGATTCGAAAGGCTTCTTTTTCCTCCGTACCCACTCCAAAATTCATTGTCCCTAAACAAAGTTTGCTCACTTGTAGCCCTGAGCGACCTAAATATGTATACTCCATTCCCTTCACCTCTTTATCTTTTGTTTAAAATGTACCACCGCTTTATCGCGAATGCAAACGTTACCGTACATCTTAATGTGTAAATACATTAAAAATGGGGAAAGTTTATCAAAAAGAAATAAGGAGGTATCACCCTTGAATCATCAATTTGAAGATAGAGTAGCTGTAGTAACCGGTGGGAGTTCAGGTATTGGGCGCGCTTCTGCCATCCAACTTGCAAAAGAAGGTGCCAAAGTTTGCTTAATGGATTTGAAAGAAGAACAAGCAGAAAAGGTGAAAAAAGAAATAGAAAATAACGGTGGGGAAGCTCTCATTACCGATGTTGATTTATCCGACCCTGCAAGAGTTGAAAAAGGAATGAAAGAAGTAGTCGACAACTGGGGAAGAATTGATATCGTTTTTGCAAATGGCGGGATAAATGGTGTCCTTGCACCAATAGAAGATCTAACTACCGAAGATTGGGACAACACTATTAATACTAATTTAAAGGGAACCTTCCATACAATTAAATATGCAATACCTTATTTGAAAGAAAAAGGAGGTAGTGTAATCATCACAAGTTCAGTTAATGGTAACCGGATCTTTTCTAATTTCGGGATGTCAGCTTACAGTACATCCAAAGCAGGACAGATGGCCTTTGGCAAAATGGCGGCATTAGAATTAGCCAAGTATAAAATCAGAGTCAATATTATTTGCCCTGGTGCTATTAACACAAATATCGGGGAAAACACCGAGAAAACACCTGAATTAGATAAGATTGATATTCCTGTTGAATATCCAGAAGGAGATAAACCATTAGAACATCAACCAGGAAAGCCCGAGCAAGTTGCCAATCTTGTTACCTTCCTTGCCTCCGACCAATCCAGTCATATAACTGGCACCGAGCTGTTTATTGACGGCGCAGAATCGTTGCTGAAATAATTTATTAAGGCTTATCGTTATTCTTACGTGGCGATAAGCCTTAATTATATTTGATATAATATGGAGAGTATCGTAAAATTATTTCCTAAAGGCAAAATTGTGATATTATATAATGAGAAGATGTAACGAATTGGAGGTTAGGAAATGGGAAAGCGTTTGTTATTGTTTATATTAACGAATATCTTAGTGATGACGACGATTGTTATCGTATGGTCAGTTATCACTAGATATACAAATATTGGTGGAACCATTCAGAGTGATGGTTCTATTGGTTACACTTCACTCATGGTCTTTAGTATGATAGTTGGTTTTGCTGGAGCTTTCATCTCATTAGCTATGTCTCGTTGGATAGCGAAGAAGATGATGAAAGTAAAAGTAATTGATCCGAGTCGTCCAGGATCAGCTCAAGAACGTGCAGTATATGAAAAAGTAGAACGATTATCCCGTGCTGCCGGATTAGTGCACACACCGGAAGTTGGGATTTATCAATCCAGAGAAGTGAATGCTTTTGCTACAGGACCAACGAAAAAACGTTCATTGGTTGCTGTTTCACAAGGGCTTTTAGAAACGATGGATGACGATGCTATAGAAGGTATTATCGCACACGAAGTAGCACACGTTGCTAATGGTGATATGGTTACAATGACGCTTTTACAAGGTATTGTCAACACGTTTGTCGTGTTCTTCTCCCGAATTGCTGCCATTATCGTATCGCGGTTTGTTCGTTCAGAAATACAATGGGTCGTACGATTTGCAGCCATTATTGTCTTTCAAATATTATTCTCTATTCTCGGAAGTATTGTCGTCAGTGCCTACTCCCGACACCGAGAATATCATGCGGACCGAGGTGGAGCGGATCTGGCCGGTCGCGACAAAATGGCACATGCATTACGCTCCTTAAAAATGCATGTCGATCGAGCAACAATTAAAGATCGTTCCGACGACTCTGCCATCCAAACGATGAAAATCAGCGGAAAAGGTAGCAAAATATCGTTATTCTCGTCACACCCACCATTAGAAGAACGCATTGCTAAACTAGAACAACGATAAAGTGAGACTATGATCAGTGGGGGTCTTACAGACGTTTAGCACCGTGATAAAATATAGCAAAGGGACAGAGGTGCATACCTCTGTCCCTTTTTATACACAGACAAACACGTTTATTTCCATCATCCACCTTATGCTTTTTTATTATACCTTTTAAACATAAGGATTTTTAGCAGAAATTAGATTTTAATGCTCTTCTTTCTTTGCAACAATAATGTATAGAAAATCAGTCGGATGCACTACCTGTGTTACACTGAGTCCTGCATTCTTCATTTCTTGTTCCATGACTGATGAAGTAATTCTAGGATGGTTTGCATTATGGTTTTCCTGCTTTTCAAATTCAACACATACGAAATATCCACTAGATTTAAGGACACGTTTAATTTGTTTTAAAGCAGTAGGTAAATCCATAAGTTCATGTAAGACTAAGGAAGCTAATACAATGTCAACAGTCATATCATTTAACGGGATGCTATCAATACTACCTTGCAATGTTTGGACATTTGTTATATTTTCTTTGTTTGCCTTGGCATTTACAATGTCTAACATGTTAGTATCTATATCTAATGCATACACTAACCCATCCACGATTTTAGCAGCTGGGATTGAAATATATCCTGTGCCTGCACCTAAATCTAAGATAGTATCATCTTTATTAACAGGAAACATTCGCAGTAGCTGTTCTGGCGGTATATCTCCTCTTCTTTTAGGATTATCAAGGAATTCAACTTTTTTTGCAAAATGTGCCATTCCTTTGGGACTAAACTCTTTGTTATCCATATAAATCAATCTCCTTTTTAATTAATACGAAGTAAGTTCCTTTAAAAATCTTCATTTATTAAATCACCTATTACTCTACTAGCAACTTTGCTCCCTTCACTTGCAGCAACAATTAATTGAGGAAGTGCGAAAGTGCTATCTCCGCTGGCATAGATTCCTTCAATATTCGTAAGTCCCAAATCATCTGTTTCTATTCCACCCATCTTATTCATGACACACCCTAAAGTCTCAGCCAAAGATGATGCTTGCCTTAGTTCACCAGCGACAAAACCTCCTTCCCTTTCGATTTCTTTACCATTCTTAAACTTCACCTTTTGCAAGTTGCCATTATCTCCTTGTAAACTTTCTATTTCATCTACCATAACCTTGATATTTTTCTTAGTTAATAAGTCTTCCTCCTCTTTTGAAAATATATTTTTTCCATTTGTACAAACAACGAGGTTATTGCTCCAATTAGAAACCATTTTTGTCAAATGCATCGCACGCTCGTTTTCTGAAATAACAACTAACCGGCGATCTTTTAATTCCCATCCATCACAAAACGGACAAACGAATAAGCTCGTACCATAAAAATCATGAATTCCTTCTATATCAGGCAGTACATCTTGAAGACCGGTAGCTACAATAACCTTTCTAGAACGATAATAATGCCCATCACTTGTTTGAATAATAAAGAATCCATTTTCTTTTTTGATATCAGTCACTCGTTGATTTTCTATTGAAAGATTGGAGTATTTCTTCAAATCTTGCTTAGCAATTCTTTTAAATTCTGAAGGTTTGATACCATCTCTTGTTATAAATCCGTGAGATTCGTGGGTTACAGCATTTCTAGGTTTATCATCGTCAAACAAGATGACATTCTTTTTTGCTCTCGCAAGGACAAGAGAAGCATTAAGGCCTGATGGTCCTCCTCCAATAATTACGCAATCTAACAACATTTTATCTTCCTCCTTTTATAAAGTACATTAGAGACTCTTAATATCTATGATTGAGGTAAAAAAATAATGTGATTATTCATCGTTTATTCATGTTTTTTTCCAAGTCGATTTGTTCTGCAATATCAATAATGTATTGTTTGTCTAAATCATCTTTCATTTTTCTTTCTGCTTCAATCATTACATTTTCAATTAAACATTCTCCATTTTTATTTTCTTCATGTTCCAATGAACAGCTAAATAAGGTTGTTTCTCCTTCAATAGCATGAATTACATCTAAAAATGAAATTTCATGAGAATGTTTTACAATACTATATCCTCCTTTGACACCAGGAGTTGATTCAATTAGTCCTGCTTTTACAAGTTTTGTTAATATCTTCGAAAGGTATGTTGAAGAAAGATTTTGGATTGTGGCTAATTGATCTACTCCAACAGACTTTCCCTTTGGTGTTAACGTTAAATATGCCATTGTGTGTAAAGCATAGTTTGTCGCTCTTGAATATTTCATTACTTTTCACCTCATAGATATATTAGAGACCTTTTATGTCTATAATTGATATTAAACGAAAATGGCATAAATCACAAGTTTTTTACTTAGATATTTTTTTTTAACCATGCAAAAAGACGATCATTATGATGACCGCCTGATTCCATTCTTGGCATATTAAAGAAGCAATTATTTCTTTTTCGACTTTCCAAACAGACCTATTGCAACAGCTACGGCAATCCCTAAGGCAACCCATGAACCTATCCCCATTACCATCACCCCATTATAATGTTTATGCTATATTATACGATCTATAAATATTAAAGTGAGACTATGATCAGTGGGGGTTTTGACCCCAACTGATCATTAGCGAAACTCATCAGGGTGTTAGCGTCTGTTATCCTCCACTTAGCTTCCTTGTGTTACTTGAAGCTTGAAGTGGGGGTCTTACAGACGGTTAGCACCGTGATAAAGTTTCACAAATCAACCACTAGCTACCGCTTTTTAAATTCCAAGTACATAAGCTTGTAACAATACCAACACAAATAATGGTTATAGTCGATAATAGCATGGTTTCTGTTGAAATAATTATTCCACCAATCATTATAATTAACGCATCAATTATAAAAATAATAATACCAACATTCATTCTAGTTATTCTAGAAAGGAGTTGTGCCAATAGATCAGTTCCACCAGTACTTGTCCTATAACGAAGCATGATACCAGTTCCAATCCCGATTAGCACCCCACCAAGAACTGAACTAACTACAGAAGGCAATTGAAATTTAGTTATGTAAGAATAATGTAAAGGAGCGAGGTAATCAATAGCAAAAGATGAGACCAGCAATCCGTGTAAACTGTTATAAAAGTATTCCCTTTGATACATCCAAGCTAATATAAAAATTGGCACACTTAGAAAGATGATGACCAAACCAGCTTTTACACCTGCTAAGTATTTAAAAATTAAGCCTAATCCTATCATTCCTCCATCCAACAATTTAAAAGGAATCAAGAAAAAGTTTACGCCAATCGCTAATAAGATACTGCCAATAATTATCGTATAAATTTTTTTAGTTATAAACATATCAATCATCTCCAAATTTCACTTGGATTATAGACATGTTTATTTATATGAATATAATGTGCCAATTTGAACCATACATTTGTTTATACTAAGAAAAGCGCAAAGCGCCCGCTTAGAAACGTAGCGGCTGGAGCGAATCAACTGAGATAAAGGAATCACGGTGAGTTTACGAACCGATGATGACTTATCGTAGGGTGATTCGTGAAGTCGCCTAGTTTCTGGGCGCTTGAAGCTAGACATCTCCGTTTATACTTTCTTACCTTACTAAAAAAAAGACTGGAGACCAGCCTTTATATTACATATTTCTGTAATTTTTGTAGCATACCTTTTGCTTTTACAGAACCATTATTTTCTAATTTTTTCATAAGTCTCTGTATTAATTGATCATCACACTTTTCAAGAATAAGAAACGCTTTTATTTCATTAGAAGTCATAATCTTCCGATACAATTTGGAGACACTTCTCTCATCGTCAACCATTTTTTGAAGATGAAACCCCTTTCAATATAATTTAATTTCATTATATATGTTTTTATTTTAATTGTAAACCGAAGACAATTCCACTTTATATTTACTTCTCCTTCAACTACTTGTCATAAATAAGCTGTGGCTCAGTGATTGTCTTGTTCATAAAATTCAACATAGAAAGGATGAAGACTATCATTTAAACAATATTCCATTCTTTGCTTGAAATTGCCCCAAGTAATCATTTCTAATGCTTGATGAATGGGAAAGAAACCTACTTCTAAACTTTCAGGACTAGTAGTTAGTTTTCCACCAATTGCCTTACCCACAAACAACGTGTTACAAATGGAACGACTTACATATTGAAAAATTCCACAAAATTTTTCGATTTCAATATCAATACCTGACTCTTCCTTTGTCTCCCTAATTGCAGCACTCTTTAATGACTCTCCTTCTTCTACTTGGCCACCAGGCATTTCCCAACCTCTTCTAGGACTTTTTATTAATAAAACTTCATTCTTTTCGTTTAAAACAAAAGTAGCAGCTGAAACAATATGTTTTGGTATTGCCATAATTCCACTCCTCTATAATCAAAACATAATTAAATTCGCCTCATTAAAACATAGAATTAGCAATCATAGCCAATATTCCCATTAGGATCATCCCACCGAACAGGAAATATCCAATTATTTTGATTGGAAGTGGAAGTCGGCCACCTTTATTTGTAGGAGCTCCCTCTATATTTTGTTTATGCTTCATTACATCATTAAAAGGTTTGTATGGTGCCATTTAAATCCCCTTTTTAAATAAATCATTTTCTGTTTTTAAAACCATTAAATAAAATAAACGATACTAATAGTAAAAGGACAAATCCTACTCCAAGTACTACGTTAATTATCATTTCCAAATAGCAACCCTCCAAGTTTAAAGCTTTATGTTCCTATTACACTTATCTCCTGAATAGAGAGAGTTATCTCGCGAACAGAAACTAGTGTCTTGTAAAACTTTACTTAGCACTTTGGATTTTGCTTAGCATGATACCATTTGCCACAACTCCAATTAATCCAGTAAACACAAAGATGTATGCTACAAACAAAAGTGTTGAAGTAAGTGATTCAGTTAGTATTCTAAATAAAGTGAGACTATGATCAGTGGGGGGTTTTGACTCCCCACTGATCATTTGCGAAACTTATCAGGGTGTTAGCGTCTGTTATCCCCCACTTTGCTTCCATGTGTTACTTGAAGCTTGAAATGGGGGGATTACAGACGGTTAGCACCGTGGTACACCAACAGCAAAAATAAGAAAACTACATATAATTGTAGTGATTGTTCGAACCTTACTTTTCATTTTCAAGCCCTCCGAAAAAGTAAATTATTTCCTAAATAAAATGTTAACATATCCTCTTACCATTGTTAACATCATCCCTTAAAAGCTCCTACCATTAATATTCTATTTTTGAAAAAGGTTGTCTTTTTATATATGATGAAAGTAATAATGATGAAAGAAGGGATTTCATATGCAATTGACTGTTTATTTAGCAGGACAAATCCATGATGATTGGCGAAAAGAAGTAGAAGCAAAATCAAAGGAGCAAAGCCTTCCGTTACTATTTGTCGGACCACAAACAAATCATGAACGTTCGGATAATGTCGGGAAGAACATCTTAGGTGAACAACCTAGTAATCTATATAAAGACAATGCAGCTTCAGATATTAACAATTTCAGAACACAGGTTTTGCTGAAAAAATCGGATGTCGTCATTGCTCTTTTTGGGGAAAAATTTAAGCAATGGAATACTGCAATGGATGCTAGTACTGCCATTGCAATGAATATACCTACCATTATTGTCAGACCCACTTCACTTATTCACCCTTTAAAAGAATTGTCTAATAAAGCGAATGTCACTGTCGAATCTATTGATCAAGCAATTGAGGTCATATCTTATATTTATGAATAAAAATAATGGAGCCAGGCTTATATATAAGCCTGGCTCTAAGTATCTATTAATCCTCCCTTAAGTATCATCTCTCTTCTTCCTAAAAAATTTCTTTTCTATCAATCAACTACCACCTACATTTATTTTTGTCATACTTATTATCCATTTGTCATACAAATCTAATAATTGTTGAACAAGTAAAAGATGTCCTTATTGGTTGGAGGAAAATCATGAAAAAGAATGCTGAGAAAAAAGTGGCACAAAAGAGTGAAATTATCGACATCATCGTAGAATGCCTATCAGCAAAGAAATACCTACCATCAGAAAAAGAATTAACAGAACGACTTGGTGTCAGCAGACCCGTTTTACGAGAATTGTTAAGTGAATTTGAGGCAAGTGGAATTATTGTACCTACACAAGGAAGAGGAAGAGAAGTGAAATTCCCCGACGTCAGCAACTCTATATTGGGTGGTTGGAACATCCTGCTTCGCGCTAGACCTGCATCCTTACTGGAACTATTAGAAGTTCGCTATAACCTTGAAAGGGGGTTTTTGCCTTCCGCCATTGAAGCATTAACTTTAGAAGATTTACAGATGATGAGAGATTTAGTTAATCGGATGGAAGCAAAAGCACAGAGAAAGCAACTATTCAAAGAAGAGGATCAATTATTTCACCGTATTCTTTATTCACGAACAAAAAACCTGGTATTAGATCAGTTACTTCATGCATTTTGGGAATTGTTCGAACAAAAAAGTGAACTGCATCATTCCGCAAATTTAGCACAAGCTGCTGAACTTCATCACCAATTATATCAAGCTATTCTTACGGAAAATACGGAAGAAGCAGAAAAATTACTAAAATTGCAGTTTCATGATGTTAGACAACGAATTGTAAACATGATGAAGAGCAATCAAAACTAAGAACCTATTACAAAGGAGGATGAAGAGTTAATGGCAAATACAAGAGAAGTAAAAGAAATTGCAAAAAGAATAAAACGTGATGTCATTCAATTAACAAGTAAAAATACTGGCCATCCAGGAGGTGCAATAGGTGCTGCCGATATCATTGCCGAATTATACTTCAATCGATTACATCACCGGCCTTCACACCCTGACTGGGAAGACCGTGATCGATTTGTTTTAAGTAATGGGCATATTTGTACAGCGCTATATTCAGCGATGGCAAGAAGTGGTTACTTCCCGATTGAGGAATTATGGACTTTCCGAAAGCTAAATTCCAGATTACAGGGACACCCATCACGTATTGACTTACCTGGACTAGAAACCTCAGCAGGCCCACTGGGACAAGGGCTTTCGATTGCGAATGGAATGGCACTTGCCCATCGCCTTCGAGGCAGCGATGCGAAGATCTATTGCTTAGTTGGTGATGGTGAAATTCAAGAAGGGCAAGTGTGGGAGTCAGCAATGACAGCGGCACATCACCATTTGGATCAAATCGCATTGATTGTTAGCTGGAATGACATTCAAATTGACGGCCATGTCAAGGATGTGATGAATATTGAGCCAATCGCCGAGAAATTCAAAGCGTTTGGCTGGCATACTATCGAAATAGATGGAAACAAAGTAAATGAAATCAAAAATGCATTTGATCAATTTGAACAAAACACTGGTGCCCCAACAGCCATTATTGCAAAAACAGTGATTGGAAAAGACGTTTCTTTTATGGAAGATGAAGCGATCTGGCACGGCAAGGCTCCTTCAGCAGAAGAAGCCACTCGTGCACTAGAAGAAATCGGTACCTGTAGCTTTGGAACTGACTTAATTACCAAGGAGGAATACTGATGACTAAGGCAAAAAGTGGTCGTGATGGTTTTGGAAAAGCGTTATTGGAACTGGGAGAAAAAAATCAAAATGTCGTCGCATTATGTGCCGATTTGGCTGAATCTGTCAGGGTCGAAGCTTTTGCGAATAAATATCCCGAAAGATACTTTCAAATTGGAATATCAGAGCAAGATATGATCGGAACAGCTTCAGGTTTAGCATTATCAAATTACATTCCTTTCGCTACAACTTATGCTGTTTTTGCTGCACAAAGAGCAAACGAACAAATACGTCTAGCCGCTTGCTACAACCAGGCAAACGTTAAAATAGCCGTCAGCCATGCAGGATTGACATGTGGAGAAGATGGAGCAACCCACCAAGCTTTAGAAGATATTGCATCGATGAGAGTCATGCCTGAAATGACTGTCATTGTTCCGGCAGATGAAAACGAAGCATACGAAGCCACAAAAGCTAGCGTTGAATGGATCGGACCTATTTACCTAAGATTAGGCCGCACACCGGTTCCAATCGTTACAAACGATACTTCCCCCTTTCAAATTGGTAAAGCCCGGACACTAAAAAATGGGACAGATGTATCTATTTTTGCATGTGGAATCATGGTAGAACGTGCACTGCAAGCTAGAGAGCAACTAGCTTCTGAAGGAATAAATGCTTCCGTTATTAACATCCATACGATAAAACCACTGGATAAGGAAACTATTATTAATGAAGTGCAACACACAGATTGTGTGGTGACAGCAGAAGAACATTCCATTATCGGGGGGCTAGGTGGTGCTATTTCGGAACTTTTAGCGGAAGAGCACCCTGTACCAGTGCATAAAGTTGGTACTCAAGATACATTTGGCGAATCCGCATCACCTGAAGAACTGCTCGAAAAGTATGGGTTAACTGCTGCTAAAATTGTCACTGCTTGCAAGGAAGCTTTAGGACAAAAAGAACAAAATTTAAAAAGAGTAAGGAGTTGAACATGATGAAGAAATTAATAGCATTGATGTTCATATTAGCTTTATCTGTCCTTTTAGTTGCTTGTGTCTCTAACCATAACTCCACTTCCAATCAAGATACCGACAACTCTGAAGATGGCACATCAACCGAAACGGAACAAGAAGAAACGCAGTCAGATGAGGAAGAAGAGGTTGAACTCACCTATTGGTATTGGGCAGATAACTCTGAATACTCTAACTTAATGCAAGATATTATTGCAGAGTTTAATCAAACAAATGATAAAGGTATTACAGTTATCGGCGAAGAGTACCCATGGGATGGCGGTGGTTATAGTGAAACATTATTTACTGCTGGAGTTGGTGGTGGCGGGCCAGATGTAGCTGCTTTTAAACTAACCTCCACCCCGCTTTTCACTGCAAATGATTTACTGGTGAATCTCGATGACTATATAAATAATTGGAAAGATAAAGCCGATATTGAAGAGAATTTATACGATATTATGAAAAGCGCAAGCGGTACAGAAAATTTATATGTCATGCCCTGGAATACACAAATATTATACATGTATTATCGTCCTTCGATTTTTGAAAAAGCTGGTGTCGATGTCCCAACCACCTATGAAGAATTGTTAACCGCCATTGAAAAAACAACGATGGATACCGATGGTGATGGAAATACCGATATTTACGGTTTCGGCATGCGTGGCGCTACTGGTGGCCAGGAACCTTGGGGAAGTTTTATCCATGCCCGTGGCGGGGACTTTAAGAATATGACCAGTGAAGAAGCAATTCAAGGTATGCAGGACTTTATTGATATATACGAAAATGGATACGCTCCCCCATCTGCAACTACTGATGGCTTTAATGAAATAATTGCTAATTTCAAATCAGGACGAACTGCCATGACCGTTCACCACACAGGTTCTTCAGCTGAAATGGTGGAAACATTCGGTGATGATGTATCTGCATTTCCCTTCCCTGAAGGTGTCGGACAATGGACATCAATGGGAGATACCAATAATGTTATTTTCGAGTCCACCGAACACAAGGAAGCAGCATTCGAATGGGTTTCCTATTTAGCTACTGGTAAAGGTCAAGAAGATTGGACAATTGCAACAGGTAATGTACCAGTAAGTACTCGAGTTCAGGAAATGGATCATTTTCAAAACGATAAATTTATGAAAGCTTCAATTGAAGGAGTGCCTTTCGCGGGTATTTTGCCGATAAAAGATACTACTACAGAATGGATCAGTACTGTTTGGCCCAACACTACCGCTTCTGCCTTATTAGGAGATATCACAGCAGAAGAAGCTATGCAGCAATTACACGAAAGCCTACACGAAGAATAACAAAAATGTAAACGTATTCAAATAAAGAGTTGATCAATATTTGTGTTATGAATCCTCCTACCAAGTTACTACGAAACAGAGGTGAAAAAAAGTGCGACGCAAAAAAATAAATTTATGGCCTTATCTCCTAGTATTACCGGCATTATTAATTGTCACCTTTGTTGTTTTTATACCCGTTATTGAGGCCATTTTCATGAGTTTTCAAAGCTATGATTTAAGGCGTCCTGATAAGATTGCTTATCTTGGTTTTAAAAATTTTGCGGAGATGTTTTCCGATCCAATCTTTTGGCTTGCCTTTAAAAACACGATTATTTGGGTTGTTTTTGGTGTTGGACTGCAATTTTTATTCGGTTTTATATTGGCTTTATTATTAAATCAATCCTTTCGGGGACGTGGGATGATTCGGGCGGTTAGCCTTATCCCATGGGCTACACCTGGTGTATTAATCGGGCTGATGTGGAAGTGGATCTACGATGGAAATTATGGGGTTTTAAACGACTTGTTAATCAAGCTAGGACTGATTGATCAAGGCATTACCTTCTTGTCTCAGACATCCACCGCCTTTGGTTCCGTCATTGTTACGATCATTTGGCAGGGCATTCCCTTTTTTGCCATTATGATATTGGCTGGACTACAAGTAATATCACAAGAAATGTATGAAGCTGCCGATATTGACGGTGCCAGCAAACTGCAAAAGTTGTTCCATATCACGATTCCATCATTAAAGAATGTCATTATTATTACCATTTTACTTCGAATTATCTGGGTTTCTAATTCTGTTGACATTATCCACAACATGACTGGTGGTGGCCCGTCATATTCTACACAAACCTTGAGTGTTTATATTTTCAATAAAGCTACAGTTCTAGACTTAGGCTATTCTTCCAGTATGGCACTTTTCTTAATGTTCATGTTAGCAATGGTAGCTGTTCCATATCTCAAAAATGCGTTTAAGGAGAGGTAATGATCAATGCGTTGGAAGAAAATCTTTTCATTATATTTTCCATTGGGTACTATTCTATTATTTTTGTTATTTCCATTTTATTGGACATTTGTCACATCCATTAAACCTGAAGATGAGTTATATGGTTCCACCGTCACCTACTGGCCAAAGGAGTTAACACTAGCTTCTTATCAAAAATTATTTGGAGAATTTAATTTTCTTTTGCCGATGTGGAATAGTTTCTTAGTGGCGACGATCACTACCTTTGTTACACTTTTTGTCTCTACTTTGGCAGCTTATTCTTTCACCAGATACGAATTCAAAGGGAAAGGTCTCCTGATGGGTTTATTTTTAACGAATAATATGTTTCCGAATGTATTGTTGCTTATTCCCTTGTTTGCGATCATGCGTAGTTTTGATTTACTATATACACCTATGTCACTAGTGATGGCTTATGCTACATTTACGATTCCCTTCTCTGTGTGGATGCTTACAGGCTATTTGAAAGACTTGCCTAATGCATTAGAGGAAGCAGCCATGATTGATGGTGCAAATCGCGCTATAGCTTTTATAAAGGTAATCCTTCCAGTCCTTACGCCATCAATAGTTGCAACCGGGGTCTATATCTTTATTCAATCATGGAATGAATACACCTTTGCCGTACTTTTTACCAATGAAGCTACCAGAACGATACCTGTTACATTAAAGAATTTAATTGGTCAGTTGGGTGTGCAGTGGGATTTATTAACGGCAGGTGGCATCATTACCATTATTCCTGTCTGTATCATGTTCTTCTTTGCACAGAAAAAGTTAATTGAGGGGATGACTGCGGGATCTGTGAAAGGATAAATAATCTAAAAAACCAGCCGTGAAAATGGTCACGACTGGTTTTATCTATTTATTGAAACAAAGATGCAAAAATACCAATCAGTATACCAACTATTCCAAAGTCCGTATCTCCAAAAGTGGTATTAGCAAATCCTAGATCACCTAACACTGGTAACAAAAAAGCTGGAATAAAGCTTATGAGCACCCCATTAACAAAACCACCTAAAGCAGCACCAAAGCGGCCACCCGTTGCATTTCCAAATACACCGGCACCTGCTCCTGTAAAAAAGTGTGGCACTAACCCCGGAATGATCAACGGAAGAGCAAGCACCCCTAAAACCGCCATACTAATTAATCCACCCGCAAAACTAAACAAGAAACCAATCATCACCGCTGTTGGTGCATACGGAAAAACGATTGGCACATCTAATGCAGGTTTAGCACCTGGGACAATCTTATCTGCTATTCCTTTAAATGCAGGGATAATTTCATTTAGTATCATTCGTACACCTAATAAAATAATACTAAGCCCTGCTGCAAAGGTGATCCCTTGCATGATACTATACATTAAATAATTTTGGTCTCCACTGTAATTAGAGACAACATCCGAACCTGCTAGGACAGCAATAATAATAAAAATAGCAACCATCGTTAAAGCAGTAGAAACTAAAGAATCTTTGATAAATGCCCATCGATCAGAGATTTTGATATCTTCAGTTGACTTTGCTTTATTGCCAAACCATTTTCCAACTAACCCGGCAGAAATATACCCAAATGTACCAAAATGACCAATTGCTACTTGATCATTACCAGTTATATGGCGCATAAAAGGCTGACCTAACGCCGGCATAACTACCATTAAAAAACCTAATATCAAGGAACCAATAAACACTAACCAAAATCCGCTTAGTCCTGCTGTACCAAGAACAGCCGATAATAAGGCTGCCATAAATAAAGTATGATGTCCCGTTAAAAAAATATATTTCCATGAGGTAATCCGTGCAAATAAGATGTTTGCAACAAATCCAAATCCCATAATTAAGGCAGTCTCAGCACCAAATGTTTGCTGAGCCAATGCCACTATTGCCTCATTATTGGGTACAACCCCTTGAATATGGAATGCTTCTTCAATAATGCCACCCAACGAATCTAACGAACCAATAATAACCCCTGCACCAGCACCTAATATGACAAACCCAATCACACTTTTTAACGTTCCCGTTAGAACCTTCGATACAATTGCGCGTTGAGCAACAAGTCCAATTAATACCATCAGACCAACTAATACCTCAGGAATACTTAGTACTTCATTCATTAAAAATTCAAAAAAGCCCATTTCTCCACCCCCTAGGTTATCAAAAACGGTCTTCAGTGCTATCCAACATATACAATCAATTTTTCTTTAACCTCTTGGCTATCCGCTATATTTTCTATCGCTATTACTGGTTTTGATCCATCATCCAGCTGCTTAGCAAATTCTTCATTGGTCACGATAAGATCTGCTGGCAAACTAGCTGCTGTACTAAAATCTGCGGTCTCGACATCTGCCACTTGGTTTAATTCTTTTAACACCTGTTCCACTGTCATTTTCAGCATCATACTGGAACCAAAACCCATTCCACAAACAGCTAATATTTTCATCACTTCACCCACTTTCTTTATCAAACAACTGTTGTACTTCACGTACCGTTCTTGCTTTTTTTAATTGTACTAGCTGTTCACTATCTCCTATCACCTCCGCAACCGCTTTCATTAAATTTAAATGCATTACTTTATTTTGCGCAGCTAAACCAATAAAGACAATAGCTTCTTTATCTGAGGAAAAAGAAACAGGTTTTCGCAAAATATAAACGCTTATCCCTTGTTGTAAAACCCCATCCTCTGGCCTAGCATGCGGTAATGCCACTCCTGGTGCAATGACGATATACGGACCTAATGTATGAACCGTCTCCACCATTGCACTGACATAGCGTGCTTCCACATTTCCATTTTCTATCAATAACTGTCCACACTGTTTCACCGCTTCTTCCCAATCCGACGCCAACTGCCCTACACGAATAACCTCTTTATTTAGCTTCAATCAGATACCACCTTTGAAACGTACTAGTCCTAATACAATATATCGTTGACAGTCTGATTTTATGTACAGTGATTTATCAGCGAGAAAAATAGGTGTACACAAAAAAGAGAACCCCTCATTCACTGGGATTCTCTATTCTTCTCCACTATAATTCTTCTAACAATCCAACGATGATCTCCGTAATCATCTTCCTCATTTTGATTTGAGAAATCTTCATACAGTTGAAAACCATTTATCCAAGCATATGTGTTTTCACGTCTTTCTGCTTCTTTTTACTAGCACTAATGATGATTTTCTTTTTCATAAACTTTCCTTTCCTCTTCTAAGATCACTTTGCTACCTTATTCAAACCACGTCTTTCGATAAGATTAATGCCGATGCCCATGGCTATAACACCAATCAGAAGCATGAATAACAGAGGCATCAGGATGTCACTGAAGTTGGCGTCGTAGAAGATAACGGACATAAGTGCATCCATTGCATGTGCCATAGGAAATAAGTCTGCAATAAACAACAATACTTGATTTGTGATCGTACCCGGCATCATGTATGCTCCACTTACTAATGGTATTAGCGGTATTAAAGACGGATAGATGGCATAAAATTGCTCCGGTGACTTGACGATTCCGGTTAAAAGCATCGCAATACTGATCATGCTGAACGTAAAAAACGCTGAAATTAATACAAGCATCCACAAATTATCGCCCAGTTCATAATCCATCACATACTTAAAGACTACCAGAACAACAACAATTTGGAACATTGTAATTAAAAAACTGTACAGAATATAGCCGAAATACATACTTGTTTTACTGATCGGAGATAGAATCATCCGATTCCATACACCGGAAGCTTTATCATTTGTGACATTATTGACTTTAAATCCAACAAGAAACATCGAGATCAGAAAGGTAAAAGCAAACATTAACTGAATACTCATGTTATAGTTCGGCACCTCTTCACTATCTAATCCTTGAGCTTCCATTTGCACAGGTGCATCAGCCAAATAATTTTCGACTTCACCTCGGACATTTTCATCCCCTGTAGAGCGAATCAGTGAGCTAATTTGAGCCTCCTGTTGAAACACCTTATCCACATGCTGTCTGACTAAAGAAACAGTCGGAAGCTCAGAAATAACTAAAAGTCTGTAATCCATCTCCATTAATTGCACAGCTACATCTATATTGCCATCACGCACTTCCTCACGTGCTTCATCAGGGTCTGTTACAACAAAATTCAAGGAATCATCCGCATTTAAAAGTTCTTCCCATTTTGCTTCAATCTCCTCAGCGTTCACTTCCTCACTAAAAATAGCTACTTTTGTTGGTGTTTGTATGCCACCTGCAAAAAAGAGGGTCGCCAGAATGCTTCCAATAATAAATGCGAGAACAAGGATCGGATTACGTTTATCTTTAGAAAATTGTGCCCATATTACCGACTTCATTATGCTTCCCCCCTTCTAGGATACATTGCTAATCCGATCACCAAACATAAAATAAAGAAACCTATCAGCATCAGACTCGGCATCATTAAAGAAGATGTTTCTTCGTATTGAATCCATTCCATCAACACGGAAAGCGATAAGCCATTTGGTGTCCATTCACCAAGTTTCTGCATCCAGTCAGGGAAAACGTAGATCGGAACGAAATTCCCTCCAAGTACACCTAATACCATAACAACGGCTGAAAATACACCATTCGCAGCATCGATGTCTTTCATTCTTAAAGAAATGGATGTGAACACTGCTGATAAACCGGCAACTCCCAGAGAAAACAGTGAAATGATCACCCCAACTCCTAGCCAAAAGTCGACGGAACGACCAGGAAATACATCTAATATAAAGTGCGCTAAAATAAAGACGACAGTCATTTGCAACGATGCTAAAATAAATGTTGATACCATTTTCCCAATCAAAAACAGCATAGGATGACTATTGGTCACCAAAATCCGATTGAAAACCTTCTGCCTGATTTCTTCACCTGTCTTAGCTGCTACCGTAATCGCTAAGAATAATGCAAACAAAATCCCCATTGCGAGCGTAAAATACTGGGCCAAAGTAAAAGTTTCTCCTTCGCCTAATTGTTCCACACCACCTTGTGGCTGAACTATTTCAGTTTCATTACTACCACCAATTTGCTGGATGGCAAATTGATAATTGAGATTATCTATAAACCCGTGAATGATATCATATAAGGTTCCATTGTTTGTCGTTTCCTCTTCCATTTTGTAGGCGAGCGAAACATTTGGTGCTTTACCGGTAAAGCCGGCATATAGACTTTCCACCGTAAAGCCATTCGGAATCACGAGCATACCATCGATCTCACCTTGCTCTACTTTTTCTGCCGCTGTTACTTCATCTAGTTCGTGTACAGTGATCCACTCTTGCAGATCCTCACTCTCAAGAAAATCAAACAAAGCTTGCACAGGATCACTATAGCTTGCTCGTTCTGCGATCATAGCTGCTTCTGCTTCGTCAACCGAACCCTCTGCAACCAACTTGTCCTCTAATTGTTCTGCTATATTCTCATCATCATCCTGATTGACCAAGGCCAATTGTAAATCTAATGTTGTTTCCTCATCATTGTCTAACAATCCGGCAAAAGCAAAGTTCAATACAGCGATGATAAGAATAGGCAGTGCTAGTGTAATAATGATTTCTTTACGATCACGTAAAAACAATAATAAATCCTTTTTGATAAAACTACCCATACCTACACCTCCTTAATCTCTCAACGTCCGGCCTGTTAAATGGAGAAATACATCCTCCAAGCTTGGTGTCTCAGTTTGATAATGGAGCAATTGAATTTGGTATCTATCAGCTAGATGGACAAGCTCACTGATCAAATTACTTCCTTTTTTTGCAATGATCTTTAACTGCGAATTAGCCGATTCTACCTTACGAACACCTTCCATTGATTTCAGCTTTTCCACAAAATCTTCATTAATCTTGCTTAATTCCAATTTGATCGTATCTTCCGACGATAAAATACTGAGCAATTCCGCTTTACTCCCTGCTGCAATCACTTCGCTATCATCCATAATGTATACACGGTCACATAGCTGCTCAACTTCCTCCATATAATGACTCGTATATAACACTGTCGTGCCTTCCGTTTCATTTAATAATCGTACGGTTTCAAGAATATGATTCCTCGATTGTGGATCAATACCGACTGTCGGCTCATCGAGAATCAATATTTGCGGTTGATGCAACAAGGCCGCAGCTATATTGATTCTTCGCTTCATACCTCCGGAAAAAGTTTTCACTAAATCCTTTTGGCGGTCCTTCAATCCGACAATTTCCAAAGCATGTTGAATGCTTTTCTCCAATTCTTTACCTTTCATTTTATAAATCGATCCGAAAAATTTTAGATTTTCATAAGCAGAAAGCTCTTGATAAAGCGCTAATTCCTGTGGAACCACACCTAAAATTTTTCTTATTTCCCCTGGTTTATTTACCGTATTGATTCCGTTCAACTTTATTTCCCCAGAAGTAGGCTTTAGTAAAGTGGATATCATCGAAATCGTTGTTGATTTGCCGGCACCGTTTGGACCTAACAAACCTACTGACTCCCCGTTATCGAGATATAAATTAACGTCCTGCACCGCTTTTTTGCCCTTAAATGACTTACTTAAATGTATTGTTTCAAGCATGTAATTGCCTCCTTTTTTCTCTTGCATCCTTCATATGTATCCATCATAAAACAAAAAAACCAAAGTCACTACTGACTCTGGTCATTTAATCTTCTTACAAATATTACTTTAGTCACTTTTTCTTTGAATTATACTAAACGGTGACGAATTGCATATATCGCTAATTGGGTCCGGTCTCGTAATTCTAATTTATCTAATATTTGACTGGTTTGATTTTTAACCGTACCGACTGACAGTCCTAGTCGTTCTGCCATCTCTTTATTACTCAATCCTTCCCCAATACACTTCAAGATAGCTCTTTCTCGTGGTGTTAACGTCGGATCAATGGTCACTTTTTCTTCGTTTTCCAGCAATGCTGGCATCACTTTTGCCGCTACTTGATCTTGAAGCGAGAGACCTCCTTTTAAAGCACTTTTGATCGAGCGGATCAGTGATTCAGTATCGCCGTCTTTCAGCATATAACCGCTTACTCCCAGTTTTAGTGCATCCATCACATACTGATTATCATCAAAAGTTGTCAGCATTAAAATTTTTAGATGAGGGAAACGGGATCGCAATACCTTAGCCGCTTCAATACCATCCATTTCAGGCATACGAATATCTAACACGGCGACATCGAATAATTGTTTTTCACATAATACTACTGCTTGCCTGCCGTTATCCGCTTCCCCGGTAACTTCGATTTCCTCATCCACTTCGATCATCGCCTTCAAACCTTGGCGTACCATCACTTGATCCTCTGCTAACAATACCTTAATCATTCTACACTCTCCGTTCCGTTATTCGAATACTGCCTCTGATCGCAAATTGCCGCTCATCATGATGTATTTCCAAAGAGCCGCCTACCTTTTCCAAGCGTTCTCGCATTGCTATTAACCCATAACCTTCTTGAAAAAAGGAACTCGCTTTTGCAGGATTCATCACTTCAAAGCGAAAAATGCTTCCACCCGGAGCCTCGAAAGAAATGTAAGCCTCTCTTGAAGAACTATGCTTTATAATATTAGTTAGTGCCTCTTGTACAGCACGGTAAATCGCAAATGACTGTTCTCCCGTCAATGATGCAGCGAATGCACCATGCTTTACGGAAAAGTTGATTTTCATGAATTTTTCCATTTCTAATTTACGAATTAATCTTATCAAACCTTGCAATCCGCCAACTTCATTTTGTTTAAAGGATTTCACGGCTCGCCTTGTTTCCTCCAAGCTCTGTTCTGCTAACTCTTTTAGTTTTTCGACCTTTTTTTTATCTTTTTCATCCGCAGTTAAGCGAAATGCCTCTAATTGCATTAACAGCGCAGTGAGTTTATGCCCGACAGAATCATGGATTTCATGCCCAATCAGCATCCGTTCATCCTGTCTAGTGTTCTCCTCCTCTGTCACCAGTTGTCTCTTCATCTTTCTGTATTCATCTAGTAAGACATCATTCTTTTTCTGTACCTCTACCTCACGTCTTTTTACAAATTGAAAATACGACAGCCCGATAATGACTAAAATGTAAAAAAGGATCGTCCACGCTAATTGGTAAGTGGATAGAGCTGTTTGCGTTAGAAGCCAGAGTAATCCTGCAAACTGAACCACCATCACGATCATACTATTTATCAGTGGTAATCGGAAAATCGCTTCTGCTATTACTAATGCTTGTACAAGTAACAAAAATTGAATTAAATCATGATCAGCAGGGTAAAAAATAATCAATAGTGTCAACGCCTGTATGCTGCATAATATCGTTTGTATCAGCGGTTTCTCTGAAAAAAGTGGAATAATGAACAAGATGATTAAAAATAAACAGAAACTCGCCAGCTTCGGTAAAGATAACGGATCCAACCCAAGAAATGCTAAAGGCCATACTAGGCAATGAATAGCTATCCACATAAAATACGTTTTCTTCATATAGAAATACTCCTTCGAAAATAACGGTCACCTTTTTTTCTCATTATACTATGATTCATCAAGCATCGCATTAAGGATGTAAGGAGTTATTTTTTACTACCATCGTTCCAGCTATTAAATCTGCAACATGGCGATAATCCCGACGTACAAGAACCATCATAATATAGAGAAAAGCTAACAACATTGAGGTGCTTAGAAGCGTCATCGCCACCCAATTGAAATTATGATACATCCCATGAATAACTCCCATATGACCTAGCTGCCACGGCAGAAACTTCACTATATTGCGTATTATACTCCTTGTTTTTGGATGATCTGGATAGCTTATTTTCAATCGTTTGATTCTTTTACCAAAAGTGGAAGCACGAGCTGATCCTTCCATAAGCGAAAACAAGATAATGATTGGAATCACAGAGGTTAGGGTAGATATAAGTTGCGTTTGTCCACTCGAAAAAGTAGGAGTTTCGTTAAAGACGAGTAAATAAACTAGCTGCATAATACCTAAGAGCAGGATAAGATAGGCACTGATGCATATCCAATCAATAAATAGAGCAATAAACCGTCGTTTTCTTGTAGCAACAGTTTGTAAGTTATCAAACATACGGACACCTCCTTTTCTGTGAAAGGTATAAGGCTGTTCGTGAGGTAAGCAACTACCCTTGATAAAATAGCCTTTTAAAAAGTATTCGGTGACTTCTATTCTATTATACTGGGAGCTTTTCAGAAAATTACTTTTCCCAAAAAGAAAACTGCAACACCTCCTTCATCTAAATAATACTTAAAATAACTGACAGTTTAGTGAAAGAAGTTACATGTTAAAATGGAGAAAAAAAGGAGGTCTAAAATGAAGAAAAAGATTAACATTTGGTCATTTATCTTATCCATAATTTGCATTTTATTGTTTTTTATCATTTCTTTTTCAGGTCTAATTGATTATTCACTCATGGACACACACCCTTTAAATCTGGTCTTATATATTACATTGATTACTTTTGTTCTGGGGGTATTGGGTTTTTCTGGTATCCAAGATTGGAAAGGGATGGCAAGAAGCGTAACTACTTTAATTCTTACATTGGGATTATCAGCGTTTTTAACTTTTGTTATATTTTTTGGAGACTTATTAAGTTAACTGGTGCAAGAGTTAACCATGGCGATCATAAAATATCGTCTTTTTTTCATGATTTACATTTAAAATGAATTATTGGAATATTATGTTAGAATGATGGATGAAGTCATTCTGCTATTGACAGGATTACAGAAAAGAAATTTAGGATATTAAATTAAATTAAGTTATATAATTACGGAGTGATATGATGGAAATGCCAATTGGTTTATTTATATTCCTTTGTGTTGTTTCTCTAATCATTTTTTACGCAGTTATTGAAACAGCAGTGAGAAGAGGAATTGATAGTTCGCAAACCAGTCAAATGATTAAGGAATTACTTGATAAACAGAATGAAAAGGATGACAAATAAGTTAAATAAAACGTCATTGGACTGTGAAAAAATAATGCAACATTCCTTGGAATATGATCTTAGGTGCTTCGTTAAAGGATTATAATATTTATTGCATAATTGTTGCTGTATGCTAGTTTGATTGGAGGTTAATGGAATGCAAATCTTTGATTCACATTTACATATTATTGATACTAGGTTTCCATTGATTGAAAACAAAGGATATATCCCTGATGCTTTTACCAGTCAAGATTACCTCGACAGCGTAAATAATTTAAATGTAGTTGGAGGAGCTGTTGTATCAGGCTCTTTTCAGGAGTTTGATCAAACATATTTAATCGATGCATTACAAACCCTAGGTGAAAATTTTGTTGGAGTAACTCAATTACCTTACGATACAACAGATGACGAAATCATTAAGCTTAATAAACTAGGGGTGAGAGCCCTTCGATTTAATGTGAATCGTGGAGGTTCTGAGGACATATCGCGTTTGGATTACTTTGCGAGAAGAGTTTATGAATTGGTGAATTGGCATACAGAGCTATACATCAATTCTAACTCTTTAAAGGAGATAGCAACTACAGTCGAAAAGCTCCCAGCGGTTTCAATAGACCATCTGGGTTTATCAAAAAACGGGTTTTCCACCCTTTTATCTTTAGTAGATAAAGGTGTAAAAGTAAAAGCATCTGGTTTTGGAAGAATTGATTTTGATCCAGGAGAAGCAATTCGAAAAATTCATTCTATAAACCCAGATGCATTAATGTTCGGAACCGACTTACCTTCAACAAGAGCCAAAAGACCTTTTGAAGTTTCAGATATAGAACTGGTTTACAAAGTTCTTGAGGATGAACAAGTTAACAAGGTTCTATATAAGAATGCTGTTAATTGGTATTTAAAATAACATTTCCTGAAGTGATTCGTTTTTCATTAATCCTTTCTTACTAAAATAGAATAAGCTCCACTAAACATGGCAAATAACAAACCTGTAACAGGAAATACAATCCAATTAATATGCCATTGATCATAAACTAGACCGCTTATCAAGAAAATAATGACAACTAACGGCCAAATAATTGACGCCACCGCACCAATGACACGATCTTCTTCTCTTTCATTTGTTCTTTTGGATTTACCCCTTAATAGTTTTTCGTATGCAGCATATACATTGCCAAAATAAACAAATAAATACACTGCTATAGAGACAAGTACTAACATAATACACACACCAAAATTAGCTGTGTTTTCATTAAAAGCCATCATAGTAAAGAGAACAATCGGTGAGAAAATAATAAGAATAACACCAACAATCATTACTATCATATAAGTTGACTGGAAAGCATCCTTCTTTGCTCTAACCTTATTCTTAAGATCCATTGACAAATCAAAATCCCCTTCGAAACTGATAAATTTATACTTTTCTAATTTCATCCCAGCATAAATAAACAAACCAACTGCTATCGCTACAAATAATAATAGTACAATTAATCCAAGATATGTTCCGGTTTCGCTGGAGATTTCATTGTATCCATTTTCAATTACACCAAGTAAAAGAACAAGCATCGCAGCACCTAAAATACACAAAGTCACACCAATTCCGATCCATCTACCAGATTTTCTAGTGGTGTTGAGGTATTCTTCCACCTCTACCTCTGTTAGTAATGGATTTGTCACTCTATCTTCCTCAAGTGAAACCCCAAATTCTTCAATAATTTCATCAATATTACCGAATTCCGAAATAACAATACCAACTGCTTCATTCTCCGTTTTGCCAACCTGTTTTAATTCATGATACTTCTCCTCCATATTAGCTAACAGCTCATCTCTTAGGTGCCTCATTTCAGCTGATTTAGGTAATGAAGCAAACATATTATCCAGGTAATTAATAATGGTATTCATTATAGAAACTCCTCCCTCTATAAAGTATAAATATCTCCCGATTACTCCTTAATAAATCGATTAATGACTTCTTTCGTTAACTCCCACTCTCGACATTTTTCTTTGTAATAAAGCAATCCTGCTTCGGTAATTTTATAATACGTTCGTTTTTTCCCAAAGGTTTGTTCTTTATGAAAAGATTGAATAAAGCCTTTTTTCAATAGACGGTTGAAAGCAGAGTAAAGAGTAGTTTCTTTGATGATGTACTTTTCATCGGATAGCTCTTTGATTCTTTTCGATATTTCATATCCATATGACTCTTTTTCTAACAATAAATATAGAATAATTGTATCATTGTATCCACGAATAACATCACTACTAATCAAAAAGCTGATCCTCCTTTCTTCAAGATCCATTTACTTCATCTGTCGTAGTAATTATATTTTAGCACAATTACTACGACAGGTGAAGTAAAATAGTTAGAATTTTAACTAAAATGAAAAGATAGCGTGAAATATCCATTCACACTATCTCTTTATTGCTTTTTTTATTTAATGTGCCATCATCTCATGAGCAATATCATGTCCATCCATATCTGATGGATAGTAGGTAGGCCAGTTTGTAACTTCCTCCAATAAAGCCTCACGATCGTCACCCCAGTACAGGTGATAATGATCAGCTTCAGTCGGATAGATACTATGATCACTAAATTGAATGTACTGAGGAAGTCCTTCAGCATCATCTTCTAGTGCAAATATGTATCTTACACCTCTATTTCCTGCTTCATATGTTAAAATTTCATATCCATCATAGCTGTACTCTCCAGAATTCTCTTCTCCATCTTCATAGAATGTTACTTTATTTCCATCCATTACGATTCGGTCAACCTCTGTCTCGTATCCCTCATCATAATATTCCTTATATTCTTCTGCTGTCTTATCTCCATCATGTTCTTCCTTGTGTTCAAATACTTCATCAAGCGTTCCATCCAGAAGATATGGATATACAGATTGCCAGTCTCCTTCCCAATCAGAAAGCGGGCGATCCTCTACTTGGCTGTCTTCAAAATAGCCGGCATAAATATCTTCATCTTGTTCATGACTATGATCGTGACTGTGTTCATCTTCATCATGTTCGTGTTCATCTTCATGTATGTGATCTTCGCCCTCTGATGTTTGTTCCTCTTCTTCAGAAGAATTGTCCGTTTCGGCAGCTGCTGAAGATGAATCTGTTTCACCAGCATCAGACTCGTCTTGCGATGACTCTTCATTCTGACACCCTGCTAGTAGCAGAATACTGATGGCTAATACACTTAACCCTTTTACAAATAAAATTTTCACTTTGCTACACTCCTTTTAAAACGTAATGGTTACGATTTATAATTATACATACACCTTTTATATTCGTCAAGAAAAAAATGGTATTTATAGCGGGATATAATGGGATATGTGAAACTGTTGAATATTAAAAAGCCTATCGCATCACATAAAGTGACACAATAGGCTTTTTCTTTATCTAGGATTCCGGCACATTCCCGGAATTAAGAATATATCTATAAATAACCAAATCCATAGCACGACTAATGGAATCCAGCCAATTAAGAGCCATGTTGTACTCCATCCTACGATTCCAAGTAAGAGTTGGGCAATACCACTACCAACACGACCTGTATAAAAGCGATGCACACCGATTTGTCCGAAGAAAAACCATAATAAGTATGCAATAGCCAAATTTCTTTCTCTCATATTAAATCCTCCTGTTTATCATAAACTGCACTTTTCCATTCTAGCATGCGGATTAATTATAGTATATGTTTAGTGAATTAACATATTTCTAACAGGGAATTTATTAGTTTTTGGATAATATAATAAGTATACTGTGTATATATAGCACAAAGAAGTTTTAGAAAATAATAACCGGAGCATAGAATATATATAAATTTTATTTTGCCCGTATCTTTTTATTCCCTCAATTAGTTATATAAGTGAGGGGTTGCAAAGGAGTGAATGCATTGAATGTTAACAAACGTTTTTCTGCCAATGAAGGAGGTCATCATGTGAAAGGAAAAAGACAGATAAACCAATTATATCCTGGTCTTAAGAAGTATTCGTATTTTCTTACCAAAAATAAATGGGATGCAGAAGATCTCATCCAGGATACAATGCTAAAAGCCATGCATTATTATCAATCATCTGATCTAAGCCCAGCACTGTTAAACAAGATTGCTTACCATCAATGGATTGATACAGTAAAAAAAAGAAAGCATGAGATTATAAAAGCTTTGGATGATGAATCACAAGAGGACAATGCATGGAAGGCAGACAGATTGATTGATTTGGTGAAGTATATAGTGAATAATTTAACTCCAAAGCAAGCAGTCATTTTCATGCTGAAAGAAGCATTCAGTTACCAAGCAAAGGAAATTGCTGATTTACTGAATACAACGGAAATGGCGGTCAAATCTACCCTGCACAGAGCAAAAAAAAGAGTTAAAAATGAGTCCTCTCTTCAATCCGTCGATTCCTTTTGGAGAGAAGAAGAAAAGAAATTATTATATGAACTGCTATACCACTCCCTTCAGGCAGAAGACCCGGTTATATTAATTGATTGCATTTCAGAAATACCTTCATTGGCAGAAACTCCTAAGCTGACGCAACAAAAACATGCAAGTTCACCTCTCAATATGTATTCTATGGCCGCATAGAAAAGGAGGAAATGTAATGACTACCATTCCATATGTCATTGAACAATCAAGTCACGGGGAACGTTCCTATGATATTTACTCACGTTTGTTAAAAGATCGAATTATTATCATTGGTGATGAAATTAATGATCAGGTAGCGAATATAGTGACAGCCCAATTACTGTTTTTAGAAGCTGATGATCCTGAAAAAGATATTTCCATTTATATTAATAGCCCAGGTGGGTCCACTTCAGCAGGATTTTCCATTTTTGATACGATGGAACTTATTAAACCAGATGTTAGAACTATTTGCACCGGGATCGCCGCATCTTTTGGAGCATTGCTACTTCTTGCGGGGACACAAGGAAAAAGATATGCTCTTCCCAACAGTGAAATTATGCTTCACCAACCTATCGGCGGAACTAAAGGGCAGGCAACAGAAATTGAAATTACTGCTCGAAGAATCTTAAAACTCAAAAGCCACATTAACGAAATAATTTCCGAGCGAACAGGTCAATCCGTTGAAAAAGTCGCAAAAGATACAGAACGCGACTATTTTCTAAGTGCACAAGAAGCAATGGAGTATGGGATCATCGATCAAATTGTTAAGAAAAAATGATCTGAAATTCCTCCCCCAACAGTAACATCCTGTATTCGTCATTTATTCGAATACAGGATGTTTAAGTGGATGTTAACAATAAACCAATTATCATCCAACTCTGCATCCATTTTTCCATTCATCTTTTCAACTAATTTTTTAGACAGATACAGGCCTAACCCACTTGCTTCCGTATTCGTTCTACTGGTTACTTCTGTATAAAAACGCATAAACACTTTTTCCACGGCCATTTTACTATCTGGTTTGATATCATTTTCTTCATTCCTATAGATGATAACCACTGTACTTTTAAAGAACTACTCTAATCACTTAAAATGATCAAAAAAATATGTGAGGAAGTAACGTGGCGTATATCAAGAGGAACTTTTACTGTTAGATGGTCTATTTTAAGAAACATTTTTAACTTTTTTGTTCAGCAATCAGACCTATGCCCGATTGCTGAACAGTTAACACTTATATCCGGTTTTATTCCGTTTTTAACCAATCTTTAATATTATTATTAATTTTGTTTACTCCTGCGTATTCACTTAGAGTTTCCACAACGCTATTTAATGGAAGTACATTATAAGTATAAGGTAGCTCCTCATTAAAATTATATTCGAAGGCAAATGGTTCAGACGGTGGATTCATTTTATCCATATTCTCACTTCCCACGATATGAGAAGACCATGCCCAATTTCCTATTGTTGATTTGTCATACCATGTAAATCCTTTGGTAAATAGATTTTCACCATTATTATCCCAACTGCTTCCTTCATAAGTTCCATATTTATTTGTTATGCGGGAGTTTACAATTAAATTTCTGTTATAAGCGTCATGGAATAGTTCAGCCCATTGTGCATCCATGTTTTTTGTATCTAATCCTTGAATCTCAGCACCTATAATTGGCTCGTTGATGTCATGAAATACAGAGGTCTCTGCTGCAATCGAAGCACCATTCCTTGCATTAAGAGCTCGTGAAAGTTTATCTCTTCCGTATTCATGAATAGCGCTTACATTATCTAAAACATCTTCATGAGTCGAGTTGTCAAGATACAGGTTGTAGGCATGACCACTACCTTGACGAATCATCGGAACTCGCTGTCCAATATTGGTATAACGGTTGTAGGCAAGGGTTAATCGAATTCTTTGATTGCCATCTTTATAATTCTTTCCACTACTACTCACATAATCCACATAGTCCTTATCTCCAGAACCTGTTAAATGCACCTTACTGTGGTATGCTGCATATGCCATGATCTGCTCTTTGGTCGCACCGCCATTACGCATGTTAAAATACACGCTATCGGAATCCAGTTCATTTGCATCATATTTCCCTTCCATATACTGGATCGATTGATATATATCACTATCCTCTGGCGGATTCTCATTTGCAGGTAATCCAAATTCAGACCAGGAAATAGTAATATTGGAGCCACCGTTCTCCGTATCAATCAATCCGTCCGCACCAATGGAAAATTTACTATGATCGATCCACACATTATTTGCCCCATTCACCTTAATAAAAGTCCAACCTACTTCCTTATGTCTTCCAGTGTCATCCCATTGCCACATTCCATCAAAATTAAGATTCCTTAAGACAATATCATTCGTTGATCTTTGTAAATTTATTTCTACATGCCTAATTGTTTTTCCTTTTTTCGAAAAAATAGTTAATCCATCGACATTATTTATATCTAATTGTGAAACACCAGAAGCAGCTAATTTTGGATTAGTAAATCCGTTCATAGGATCTCGATATTCTCTGATAAAGCGATACTTACTAGCTTCTTCTGAACTTAAATTTAATTCTTTCCATCCTAAATTTAGATCTCTCGCCACTTCAATTACTTTGACACTTCCATTTCCAGCATCCAAAATGGCCTGCAAAAACTCTCGTTCCGTTTTAACTTTGCGATAATAAGAAGTTCCGATATAGTTGCTTCGGTCATTAACTCCTAATGATGCATAACCAGTTACGGACAGAAAACTATCATCGTAGTCCTTTATATTACTTTCTGTGTTTGGTATAGAATCGATTTCTGCTGCATTTGTTACTGTCGTTTCACCCAATAATAATGATGATGTAAAAAAGGCTAGAACCAATAACCAGATAGTGGTCTTTTTCCAATTCATAACATTACCTCCTGTTAATATAAAGTTTAAAATGTATCTCTTAACAATGCTCCAGTGAAATTCTGATGGGCTTTTATTATCCCACTTATGTTTGATCATGAACGGAGGCCTGTCTACTTGTTTTTCTCATATATGAGTCATTCCCTTATCTTTCTAACACCTCCTTCTTTTTATAAAAAGAAAACGTTTTCATTAACTGTATTATAGCATGATTTTGTCGATTTCTAATAATGAAATATTGTTGAATAATATTCCTATATTGCTATTCAATGAAGTTCTGTGATAAATATACTTTCTAAGAAAAGCTTAGTGCGCCTGTCTAGAAACGTACTTCAGAATCACGGAGAACAAGTGACGTAATGATAACTTTCGCCCAAGGGCATAAGGAAGGTTGCGAACCTCTCGCACTTAATATACATGGCTAGGACAGAAAAATTCGAATATATGACAAAACACGAATATCGAGTTTGATGTTCATGTTTGTTGTTCCTTGGAAAAGTATCATTCTTCCTTGGAAAAATGAGTATTTCCAAGGAAGAGATAGAGAATTCCAAGGAAGCGGAGCACTTTTCCAAGGAAGGGAACAAGAATTCAAAGGAAGAAGCAACAAGTCCAAGAAATAGATCATTGCCCCTATGCAGATGAGAAAGACCCTCACATTCACGAGGGCGGTATTCAATCTGATTTTCAGTATTAAGTTTATTTTTTGTCCCCCTTCTTTCGTCACTCACTTTCATTCTTATATTGTTTAATAAACTCACTAAGAACTAAAACTGCAACAATAGCCATAACAGCACCATCTATGTAACTGTCGTTAATAAAATTAATTACTGATACAACAATTGATAAAACCAGCGAACACAAAAGAGCTAATTTGCTCAATAATATCAACCTCTGCTTTCTTCATTATACAATCCCTTGAGCAATATAAAAGCAAGTAGTAGCAAACCTTCAGTCCCAGACATATGGTGTTAAAGCATCAGCAACTGTATTTTAAACTTTATCTGAAGGTCCCATTAAAATTTAAATTATCATGTAAGAGTTTAAGGATTTTTAAATCCAAACATACCAACGAACGCAAATAGTGTATTTAAAAATAAAAATAGTACTCCAAGAATAATTAACAATATAGCATCATAGAGTAATGTTTCTATTGTTACAAGAGTTGAATTTTGTATTTTTATTATAATCCACCACTCTTCTTAATTTACATTTTTTTCTGATTAAACCTAAAAATGTTACATTATTTATAATAGTATATTAGATTAAGATGAACAGGTAAATAAATACATGTTTCTTATAATTTGTTAAGAAATAAGAAAAGTGGATCAAAATGGAGAAGAAAAAATGTAACACATCCGCAAAAAAATATTTATCCCCTATTTTAAGTATTCATCCTGCCTTTTCATTGCCTGAATACCGATTATGCATTTTTAAAAGGGATTCACTCTCCTTTTCCAATGCTCGAATAACGATTATACGCTTTTTTAAGGGATTCACTCTCCTTTTCAAGTGTACGAATCCCTATTAACGTTTCGCTCTGTTTATATACCTGAGTCTTGATTATTTCTCCTTGTGTAGTACGTCCCTTTTTTGTTTCCTTTTTTATCAAAATTTTTAGCTAATGCGTATTGAATTCGCTCTTTAGAAGCGATTGCTCCACACCTATTGCTAAGGAATGAAAAATAGGATCAATTGGTGTATTCTTTTGAAATTGACGGAAATAACGATTCAACTGTGTAGATAATAAAATTTTGGGATGGCGTGATTCGAGGTATAACGTAAATTCTGAATTAACAAAGACAACTCGAGCTTGAATGGATATGTGAAATCCTAACCCCGATACCAATTGACGCAGTAATGATTCAGATCTCTTCAATTGAGTTAATGGATCATCGACTTCAACACCTTGTTCCAAGTAGAGCTTGTCCTTTTCATAATAGTATTCGCCTTGATAGTTTTTTACTTCAAATAAATGGAGTTGATTGTTAATGATAAGGATACTGTCGATTTGGAAGTAGCGATTTTTGAAGGAAAGGGAAAGGTCTTGTAACATAATGCATTCATCAGGTATTTTACCAACATAGTCATCCAATAATAATTCGCCTTGATACCCAACTTGGAGCTTGTTATACTTTTTTCTTTCTTCTTTCGATAACAACTTTCTTCTATTTAAAGCATCATACAATTGTAACTCATACGGTTTATCCCGCCACATCTTATCAAGCCTCCTTTCTATTAGTCTTGCTCTAAAGATAATAAAAACTATTATGACAGTCTAGTAGCAAGATAAGCTACGTGATTGCAAAAATAACCACGCCTTAAGATTTCCAGTAAAACCTTGAGGCGTGACTTATATTCAAATCAATTGCTATTATTTCAATATCATCACACGTATATTCCTCAATCGTGATGCCCACAAGATCTTTAATAGTCCCAGGGATTGCTTTCATATATGTTTGATTTGATTTCCACTTCTTGAGCCGAACCAAAGTTATGAGAAGGTTATCTTATATCAAGAAACTACAACTTTTTATACATAATGGTTTGCAAATCCTGAAAACCAATTCGGTTATATATTTCTTTTGCAAAGTTATTGGCAAACACATTGAGCCTAATCTCTTTAAAACCATAAAGTTTACTGTCTGTTATCGCAGCCTGTAATAATTGCTTGGCTATGCCTACATTCCGATATTTAGGTAAAACATACAGTTCGTAAATAAATGCATGTGTTTGATTGGTCATATAATCGATGTTTTTTCCCAGCAAAATCCAACCAGCAATTTCTTTATTTACATTTTCACATACTAAGTAATATCCGTTTTGTTCAATGGTAAATAGGGCCATTTTCACAGCCTGTTCTTGACTTATAGTATCTTCTAATAACGTAGCTTCATTTGCTACATCTTTCGCTTTTGATAAAATAAACTGTACATCTTTATACGTCGCATTCCTAATCATCTTTACGCCCCTCAAAAAAAATGTAATATCCATCAGCTAGGGTTTTTATTCACCGTGATAAATCATATGTTATAAATCAATATTTGTTCAGCTATGGCAGAGAAACAGATACACTGATCTGAAAATATCTTAGCAAAACAATTAAAGGCTGCCATCCAAGATATGAAAGGATATCTCAGATAGCAGCCTTTTGTTTATAGGAAAAGTTTTTCAGATGAAGAATTTAGCGTGAGGTTGACCCATCAAATCTTCACCTATTGTGGTATAGAGTTTTCTGCGTTAATATAACCAGCACCATAAATATTATTATCTCGGTCTTCCCATAAATCCGCACCGTTTTTCAGTAACTCTTTTATCTCATCAGGTGTTAAATCCGGGTTGTGTTGTTTCATCAAACTAACTATCCCAGCACAGATTGGTGTCGCCATTGACGTACCCGACATGGTAAAGTAAAAATCTTCGACACGATTGGGTTTTTGCAGTTTATCAATATAAGAATTCGGTGAACGTAAGGATATAATATCTGCTCCAGGTGCAAGAATATCTGGTTTTACTTCACCGTAAATCGTTGGTCCTCTACTGGAGAAACTTGCTACGTCATCATCACTGCGCGTATCGGCTGTGTCACGATCATCTAATGCTCCCACGGTAATGACTCGATCACTGAGAGCTGGACTTGAAATGGTTTGTGGGTCAGGTCCACTATTACCAGCTGCAACACAGACGGTAATACCACTTCTCCAAGCCTCTTCTGCGATTTGAACCAATGGATCCTGATCTTCTTCTCCATAATCCTGTGGTTGTGTCCCCAGAGACATACTTAAAATGTCAATCGGACTATCCGGATTATCTTCATTATATTGAATACACCATTCAACACCTTGCATGATCGTATCTAAGGAACCCGATCCCATATTATTTAATACTTTTACGCCTGCCACATTTGCTTCTGGAGCCGGTCCCATGTACTTCCCGGAAGAAGCGGATCCATTTCCGGCTACATCTCCGGCGCAATGCGTCCCATGACCATTATCATCATAAGGTTCAGACCGGCCATTAATAAAATCTACAAAATCAGTGATTCTTCCCGATAAATCCTGATGAGGATAGATACCTGTATCAACAATCGCAACTTTAGTACCCTGTCCTGTTAACGTCGTATTATTTCGAACCACTTGTTTCGCGTTAGATGATTCAACCGCAACGTCTAATAACGCGTGAATTTCTTTATTCCCATAGACCTTCTTGACATGCTTACAATTTGATAACATCTCATCTAAACTGTCAGGAGTCATATCCGCTGAACAACAGGAAATTCTGGAGTAATAGTTGTATAGTTTATTCTTTCGATGTTTTTTAGTAATCTGTCCTATTTGATAACACCCTGACTCATAAGCATCAGGATGAAACTGAACAATAACCGACAACTTTTTCTTACGCTTTAACCTTTTTTCAAATAATCGATGCAAAAAGCACGGTGTATATTTAAAAGGATGATAAAGATTAACTAACTCATTACGCAAAGGTCGATCTAATTGCTTTGCATGGTTACGCACCGTCTGAATCATAGAATACCCAAACAAATTATCCCCTCATTTCTACTTTTCTTACACTCTATGAGGGAATGAAAGGTTTGGAATCCATGATTGTCCATGAATTGTCGAAAATAGGCGAATCGGAAAAGTGAGAGAATATATTCATACCTTTGCCACCTTCATTCCATTACCTTTTCAGCAATTTTCTAGATGTTTCTAGTAATATATTACATTCATTAATTTTCTTTATATTTATATACTATACTAAGTACAATATTTTTATTTCTTCTAATTAAATCAAAGAGAGGAGAACAAAATGAGCAATAAAACTAGAATTGTCCGAAACCTTAATTTAAATTGGAAATTTCACAGAGGAGATGAACCGAAAGCATGGTATAAAGGGCATGACGATTCCGGCTGGCGGGACATTACTCTTCCTCATGATTGGTCTGTCGAAGAACCTTTTTCGAAGGAGCACTCCAGCGGGTCCGGTTACGTAGCTGGCGGTACAGGATGGTATAGAAAAAGGTTTACACTTTCCCCTGAATCAGAAGAAAAGAGAGTATATATTACCTTTGAAGGCATTTATAATCATTCCCAAGTCTGGTGCAATAGCTACTACATTGGAAAAAGACCGTATGGATATAGCACCTTTACATATGACATCACAGATTTCATCACTTCTGAAGGAAACAATGTTATATCTGTAAAAGTTAATCATAAAGATGTTGCTGATTCCCGATGGTATACTGGTTCTGGAATTTATCGTGATGTTTACCTTACGATTACCGATCCCATTCATATTAATCAATATGGTGTATTCGTGACAACACCAGAAGTATCAGATGACAAGGCTACGGTAGCAGTTAACACCCAACTAACCAATGAAACTAGTACACTTGAGAATATTCAAATAAAAAATACTCTCTTTGACCAAGATAGAAATGTGATCAGTATCTCTTCTGAAACAAAAGATATATCAGGAGAATCAGGTTTAAATGTGGATCAATCGATAAATGTCATAGAACCTCATTTATGGTCACCAGATCATCCTTATCTCTATACTGTCTTAACCGAAATTATTCATAACAATCAGGTTATCGATAATGTAACAACGATAACTGGGATTCGCTCCTTTGCCTTTGATCCGAGTAAAGGCTTCTTCCTAAACAATGAAAACATGAAAATAAAAGGCGTTTGTGTGCATCATGATGCAGGCGGATTAGGAGCAGCCGTACCACAAAAGGTATGGGTTCGTAGACTTAGAGCCTTAAAAAACATGGGTTGCAATGCGATTAGGATGAGTCATAATCCGCCAGCACCAAACTTATTGGATTTATGTGACAGCATGGGCTTTCTGGTGATTGATGAAGCATTTGACGAATGGGAAGGTGTGAAAAACAAATGGTCTACTGGGCACAATGTGTATCCACCTAAACATTATGGATACTATGAAGATTTCCCACAATGGAGCGAGACAGATTTGAAGGAAATGGTTTTAAGAGACAGAAACCACCCATCTATCATTTTATGGAGTATCGGGAATGAAATAGATTATCCTAATGATCCTTATTGTCATCCTTATTTTGAAGAAATGACAGGCAATAACGATGCAAATAAACCTGCCGCTGAAAGAGTCTATGACCCTAATAAACCGAATGCAGAAAGACTCACCACCATCGCCAAACGACTAGTTCAATATGTAAAGGAATGTGATAATACAAGACCTGTTACATCCGCTTTAGCCTTTCCCGAACTGTCTAACCTGACTGGTTATGCTCAGGCCTTAGACGTCGTCGGCTACAATTATAAAGAACATTTATATGAAGATGTTCTTGAACAATACCCAGACCATGTGATTTATGGTAGTGAAAACAGCCCTAGTTTGGATGATTGGTTAAAAGTCAGAGACAACGAAGCAATCAGTGCTCAGTTTATCTGGACTGGTATCGATTATTTAGGAGAGGCAAAAGGGTGGCCTGTAAGAGCCGCTCAAGCTGGATTCTTAGACCTTGCAGGTAACAAAAAATCAAGCTTCTATTATCGTCAAAGTCTCTGGAGTAATGAATCAATGGTATTCTTGGCAGTAAAGCGGAAAAACGACGCAGAAGCAGAACGAAATTCCAGATGGATGGGTGACCCACATTGGAACTGGCAAGATGACGAGCAATTAGAGGTCTTTTGTTATACCAATTGCCCAGAAGCAGAATTATTTATCAATGATATCTCGTTAGGAACGAAAAAAATAACAGACATTGGCCATTATCTGAGCTGGAACGTAGCTTTCCAACATGGTGTATTAAAAGTAGTTGCCAAAGATCATAATGGCAAGGAACATACACATCAACTTGTTACTGCTTCAGAGCCTAAAACACTTAATATTGTGATAGACTATCCAGAATTAATAGCGGATGGCCAAGATATAACACACGTGGAAATGCAAATCACAGACGAGAACGGAAATCCAGTTTATCACGCAGATAACCGAATGGAGCTTTCTATTGATGGTCCGGGGGAAATTATTGGAATGGAAAATGGGAATGCACAAGACCTGCAGAACTATAAAACGCATCGGAGAAATGCTTACCACGGAAAATTAGTTGCATTTGTTCGTTCCAAAACAGCAGAAGGAATCATTCTTGTAACCGTAAAATCTGATGGTTTAGATACAACTCAAATTTCCATTCCAGTTCACTAATTAACTTATAAACAACAAATCACAGCACATATTTGCTGGATTTGTTGTTTATTTTTTTAAAAGTCATTGCGCAGGCTACGACTTATCATTTATATAACAAATCTATTGTGTATTCCTTTAGATTTGTTGATTATCTTTATTTTTGTGACAAATCTTTAGCGACTTGTTTTAGATTTGTCAGTTATATTCATTTTTGTGACAAATCTTTAGCCTCTCCCTTTAGATTTGTCAGTTATATTCATTTTTGTGACAAATCTTTAGCCTCTCCCTTTAGATTTGTCAGTTATATTCATTTTTGTGACAAATCTTTAGCCTCTCCCTTTAGATTTGTCAGTTATATCGATTTATGCAACAAATATTCGCTTACTCTTCTTAGATTTGATGTATATAATCTGATACAACAAAAAGCATACCTTTTATTTAATAGGTATGCTTAATTACTATAATTAAAGTGTTACAAGTTCGAAAAATTAAGCTGGCTCAGCCATCCTATTGTTTTTCACTTCCACTTTCTCAAAAGCAACATATGTAAAGCGCATAATCAGCAAACTTAATACACTGCCCGAGAAAAATAAAAAGAGAATCGAAAATGAAACAGTTACATAGTAGACAACAAAAGTCACAAACGCCATATAAATAGTTCGAACCGGATAAGAAGCTCCAATAATAAAGGCATATTTAAAACATTCCATTAACCTGATATCATAATGGACATATACGGGAAAAACAAAAAATGTCACCATGAGATAGTAAAATGAAACGGGTATTAACAATAGCAACATTACCATTTGAAATGGTCCACTCGAATTTTTGACTAACATATAATCTAAATATAATATTACTCCACCTATGGCACTTATATACCCTAAGATATTTGCCTTTAATAAATGTCTTTTGAATAAATCTAAAAAGGTTTTAAAAATCTGTTCATCTGCATTTCCTTTAATCCAATGCCTCACCATACTAAACATTGCCACTGTTGCTGGAAAAAATCCTACAAAACCTGCTCCTATAACAGTAAAAAAAATCCATAGTAAATTCAGTAAACTTAATCGCATGACCCACTCTGAAAATTTATAAATAAATGTATTTCCAAACGCATTCACCATTTATCAACCTTTCTTTTTTACAATATAGAAAGAGGTCCCACAGGAATCTCTGCTAGTGTTAATTAATGTTTCTGTGGGAAGATCTTCTAGTCCGTCCTTAACTTTTTACAGCTCCTGCTACCCCTTCAATAAAGTAACGTTGCATGATGATGAAAATAATCATTACTGGTAAAAGGGATATAGTTGCGCCTGCTGCCATACCGGAGAAATCAACTGCATACGTTTGAACAAAGCTTTGCATCCCTACTGCTAATGTTCTCAACTCAGGTTTGCTAATCGTTAATACGAGAGGTACTAAGAAAGAACTCCACGTCCAAATAAATTGCATAATCGCAGTCGTTGCGACGATTGGCATACTTAACGGTAACATCACTTTACTGAAAACTGTTAAAAACCCAGCACCATCAATTTCGGCTGCTTCTTCAATCGATTTGGGCAAATTGGCAAAGAAAGAAGCAAACATTAAAATAAACAAAACATGAGCACCAGAAGCCTCTGCCACAATGATACCAAGAATTGAATCAGACAGACCCATGTTACTTACTAACTTGAATAATGGTATGATCGTGTAGCCTTTAGGTATAAACATAATAGCTACTACACATATCATAATTATCTTTTTCCCTGGGAAATCAATACGTCCTAATGCATAGCCCGTTAGTGCTGATAGAAAAATAACAATCACAACTGTTGCCACTGTGAAAATTATGGTGTTGAGGAAGTATCCTGAAAAGTTTGCTGTATGCCAAGCATTTGTGTAATTTTCCCATTGAAATTCTTCCGGAATAAGTGCCGTACCACTGGTCAGGAATTCCTGATTTGTTTTTAATGAAGAAAACACCATCCATACAAATGGATATATCCAAACGATCCCGAAAAGAATTAATAATACATGTATAACAAGGCGTGCTGATTTGGTTGAAATCATACTTTCACACCACCTTTCCTTCTTTTATTTCCTCTTAGGTTAGTGATCTGTTTACCAAAGGAAGCAGCACCAAATATCATACTTATAACAAAGGTAAATAAACCTAATAAAACACCCGCCGCAGAAGCATAACCCATTCGCACCTGACCACCACCAAGCTGGCTTGAAAAGGCAAAATTATAAATAAATAGATCCATCGTTTCTGTCGCAAAGTTTGGTCCACCATTTGTTAGTGTTTTAACTAAGTCAAATGCATTGATACCACTTACTAGCGATAACAGAATAATAACCGCGGCCATTGGTTTTAGTAATGGTAATGTAACGTGTCTTAAAGTAGACCAAAATCCTGCTCCATCAAGTTGTGCCGATTCATATAATTCATTAGGAATCGATTGCAACCCTGCCAGCCAATAAACCATGTTAATCCCAAGACCTTTCCATGATCCAATCACAATAAGAATAATTACAGCAAAGAAAGGGTCTGTTAACCAAGGAATCGGTTTATCGATCAAATTAACATTTAAAAGAATCTGGTTGACAAACCCATTAATTCCGAAGATATTCCCCATAATTATTCCGACTATTGCCGTAGTCGTAACTACCGGAAGGAAGTATATCGCTCGATAAAAGCCTTTACCGTTCAGCTTTTGGTCATTTAATATAATGGCTAGAATTAACGCACCACCAACTCCCAATATGGTTGTACCTAAAATATAGTAAATTGAGACTAAAGCTGAATTCCAGAACCTCGGTGAAGTTAATAGCTGCTGGTAATTCCCTAAACCAACAAAATCATCCAATGGTCCAATTCCAGTCCATTCATAAAAGGAATACACATAACTCATTACGATTGGATATGCTGAGAAAACAAAAAACACAATAATTTGCGGCACAAGAAATATATATGCCCACATTGCTTTTTTCTTTTTTAATGTTTTTAGCTTTGTATTTGAGTCCGACTTACCATTAATATTATTTTTAGACAAAATCTTCTCACCCTTTATAACCATTTTTTTACAGAAAAGGATAAATTACTATAGTCCGCTAAACTAGACTATAGTAATTTATGTTGTACTTACCTTAGCTCGTCATATTTATCTATTGTATAAGGTGCTAAAGGTTCCCAGTTCGGATATATATAATCATCCTGAGAAACTTCCGGAAATTCATCCAGTGTTTCTAAGAAAGCATCTTTCATATCTTGGTCTATCTTTTCTATTTCAGCTTCCAGATCATTAATGTTGCCTGTAATATAGCCAACTACCACATCACCAATACCGCCAACTTCTAATTTATTTCTGTAAGCCTTGTTAAATTCAACTACTTCAGGGTTAAATTCCGCTGGTTTCGGTACCGGAATCGCCAGTTCATTTTCTAATTCCATAATGTCATTATATTGTTCAAATGGTGGCTCACCACCAACTTCCTTTTTAGCTGGTAGCCCCGCACCTGTATTCACATAAACGACTTCGTGAAGATGTTCAAGTGAGTATTCTAAAAATGTTTTCACTTCTTCCTCATGTTCTGTTTCGTTATCAACTCGGATACTGGTCGCTTCTGATCCAGCATGGAAATAGTATGGATTACCATCCTTAGTAGGAAGTGGAGCTACTCCCCAGTTTTCAAACTCTGATTCAACAAATAGCTGTCTTCCTACCCAGTCACCACTCCATAGAAAAGCACTTTGACCGACTGAAAAAGTTGCTTCTGCTTCACCTAAGCCAATCTCAACACTTTGAGGCGCCATAAGTCCTTCATCTAGCAAGTCTTTTAAAAATTTTGCACTTTCAACTTTACCTTCTGACAATACTTGCGGAACACCTTCTTTATAATTTTCTTGCCAAGGTACTTCCGGTGTAATTGCTGTTCCCATCATCGATACTAGCTGCTCATTCGCCCAACCAGGATTATTCCACACGATTGGATAAACAGCACCACTCGATTCATCTATAATCCTTTGACCAAGCTCCTTAAACTCTTCCCATGACGCAGGAATATCATCTTCCGTTAAACCTAACATGTCAAAAACATCTTTATTATAATACATGATCATTGCTTTACTTCTTGGTGATGCCAATGGAAATCCGTATACGGAACCGTCAGCGGTAGTCCCATTTTCAAACCACGTACCTTCCTGGAACTGATCTTTTACATCATCGGTAAATATTTCATCCAGATTTTTCACCGCATCTACCTCCATTAATTCAGCCAATTCCACTATATTAGTCCACATATCAGGAAGATCTCCTTCTGAAAGAGCGGTACGAAGTTGGGTCTCTGGTTCCGGAACTTCTTGTTTTTCAATTTTTATTCCTGGATGTTCTGCTTCAAATTGTTCAATTAAATCTTCAAATCCACCTCTAAGTTCTGGATATCTGTTCCAAAATGTCAGTGTAACAACATCGTCATTTTCCTCTTCACTGTCACCTTCTGTTTCTTCATCAGAGTTACAAGCACTAAGTATTAATAAAACTGTCATCAAACTAAAAATGAACCAACTTATTTTTTTCATTGACGTTTCCCCCATTATTAGATTTGATAAATACATGAAACTTGTTTTTTATGAAAATGACAGCATCACCTCCTTATTGATACAGACACATTCAATGTGCTGTCTTTACGATAAAGTGAGACTTCACCCCCATCTCTTTGATTTACTCGAACATCATGATAAATGTTGTAACACTTTCCGGTTTCACATTAAAATATTCTTTGATTTCTCCTTGATAAACATTGGTTAAGTTATTACTTTCAGATGTTTCAAACACTTCCATATAGGTGAAATGATTAAATTTTATTGGTACACATAGTTTATTTTCATCATTATTTATAACAACATAAATCAATTGCTGGATAGTTTCATCGTAAAATAACGAGGTTTTGAGAGAGTCTGGTTCTTCAGATAGCTTAATCCGCTTAGCACCTGGTCGAATAAATTTGCTGTAATTGCCCATGGCCCATAATCGCTTCGTTACTTCTACGTCCTCTGTTCCCTCATTGGTGTAGATGAGTCCATCGTGGAAATCATATTTTGAAACAGCAATCCAATATTGCCATGAGCTGACATTTGCTAAAGTTAAATCATCATGAATAGTATTGGCTAACACTAAAGCGGAGTCCATACCATAATCCCGTTTCTGCTGCATTTCTGTCCATTCACTCATGTTTAGCTTTATCGACGGATAATTCTTGTTCATATAATTAGCGATTTTTATTTTATCTCCTGGTTCAGACCAGTAAGAATGGGCGTCAAAATTAGTAAGCGCTGTCATTAATTTGTTATCTGTGAAAATAGGGTCGATATATTCTTGTGCTGTTTTCCATTCTCCCGCCTCAATAGCAGATACTTTTACATCCTTAACAGATTGTTGTTCTATTTTATTTTGCAAAGTTTTCAGCAACTTCACACATTCATCAGGAGTATAATGACAACCTTCTTGACCTTTTTCCCGTCTCCAATCCCATTGGGGCTCATTTATCGGACTTAAATACGTTATTGGAATTCCTTCATCTTTTATCAAATGATTAATAACATCTACAAGATACACTGCAAAATCTTCATACCTATCTTCTTTTAAGTTGGATTTGCCATTTTCCTCACCTGTGACCAGACCTGACTTTGTCATTCTTGCAGTAGGACTATTTGCAAAAGCTACAAAATTCTGAACACCCTTACGATGAATTTCTTTTAATACTCTTTTCGCATTCCCATCATGACTCCAATTATAGATACCTTTTTCTACTTCAAAAGATTCCGTTCGTCTCCACGGATCACTAATCTCTTCTCCAGAACCAGCTCCAATATTGTAACGATAGATCGACAATCCTATGCCAACATCTTGATCAAATAATAAATTAATTATTTGGTTGCGTTTGTCATTTGTCCACCCGCCAACAGCCTGTGACCACCAGGCTCCTGAAACGCCAAATCCTTCTATTGTTTGTGCTTTATCAGATATATCGAACACAAAATCTCCCCTTTTCAAAGTAACCGGTTACTATATAATATATTTAAAAAATAAAATAAAATGCTACAAAATAGAAACCGGTTACTATTTTTCGAATTGGTTTGATGCTATACGGTATTTTTCACGCTATACAAGTTGTCTTCTAAAAAAATAGTTGACATCTGTCTTTATTTGTGAGAATATAGTTAAGTTAACAAAAGTGAAGTAACAAATAAGTGTATCTGGCATTCTACGTAAAGTTTTTTGAAAATGCTTATTCACACTGGCGCGACTAAGGGGTCGCAAGGACGTAAGAGCAGGTAGGGCTTACGTTGCTTAAGTTAGAAAATTCCAGTGGAACATGTACCGCGGTAAAGAGAAATTCTAAATAATGAAATTTCCCACCCTAATTTATAGGGATTAAAAAATAATAAATCTTATGTGTTGCTTTATGAATCAAAGGGGTACTCTTATAGTAAGAGTACCCCTTTTCCAATACTTATAAATGAAGAAAGAAGGTCTTAACATGAATAATCAAATAGGTACGATCCAAACGTTGGAGGTACTACGGAAAATTGATACTGGTTATGTTTTAGAAGACGACATACTGCTACACCATAATGAAACGGACTCAGAACTTGAAGCCGAACAATTTGTTGATGTTTTTCTTTATCAAGATAAAAAAGGACAAACTGTTGCAACTACACAATTACCAACTATTCCAATCGATGCGTATGGTTGGTCTGAAGTGGTTGAAGTGTTACCGCACTTAGGTGTATTTGTTAACATTGGTACATCAAAAGAAATCCTCGTATCAAAAGATGATCTACCATTGTTTGAAGACGTATGGCCAGCGATAGGTGATGAGCTTTATGTTACATTAGGAAAAGATCAGAAAGGACGCCTTCTCGCACTCCCTGCAACAGAAGGAGTTTTTGAAAGAGAATTCGAATTAGCACCTGATGATCTACTAAACGCACGCATCAGTGGTCGCATCTATCGTACAGACAGAGAAGGTTCTGCATGTATAACGGAAGAAGGCTATCGCGGGTTTATCCATCATACCGAACGAAAAGAAGAACCTCGGTTAGGCGAACTAGTGGAAGGTCGCGTGATTGAAGTGAAGCGTGACGGAACATTAAATGTATCACTAAGACCATTAAAACAGCACAGTATGGGCGAAGATGCTGACGCGATATTAGCACGATTAGAAGAAAGTAATGGCGTTATTCCGTTTTCCGACAAAAGTGACCCAGAAGATATCCGCGGCACATTTAACATAAGTAAAGCAGCATTCAAACGTGCACTTGGTAAATTAATGAAGGAAAGAAAAATTGAACAACGTGATGGAAAAACTTACTTAGTCGCTAAGTAACAGCATATGTCTCCACACTTTTATACTAGAGGATATATTTAACGGGTTTCATTTAGAGATACACAAATTATAATTCACACACCCAATCGCACAGTAATTCATAGATGAATTCACTGTGCGATTTTAAATTAATATGGTATTTACGAGTGTCTTCTAACATAAAGTGAGACTTCCACCAGAAGGGATTTTACAGACGATTAGTATCATGATAAATTATAAATTCACAGTTTAGTTATGCTACAGGATTCTCTTACTTCTAAATAAGGGTCAAGAAGTATATCTTTACTTTCATTACTTGATTTACTAGCATTTATTAGCAGATCAATTGCCTTTTCCCCAAGTTGACTATAGGGATGACTTACGGATGTTATTTCAGGGCTTGAATTTTTTGCTAAATCTGTATTATCGAAACCGACAAAATCAAATGGCTTTATTCTTTTCCGTCTGCATGCTTTAAGCGCTCCCATGATAACCAAATCATTTATTCCTATTAATGCTGTCGGTAATTTATCTTTGTTTAACATAAGTAATTTATCTATCGCTTCTTCTCCTGTTTGCACATCAAATCCACTATAGATTTGCCAGCTGTCCCTGAATGTTAAGTCGTATTTTAATAAGAGATTTCTATAAGCCTCGACTTTAATATCCGTAGTTGTGATTCCATTTACACCACCGATAAGACCGATTTTCTTATGACCTTGGCGGACTAAATGATTGACCGCTAATTCCATCCCTTTTGCCTCATCCGTTCGCACACTATGACAATGAAGACCATCAATTTTTCCGTTAATCATCATAACAGGCAATTTATCCAAAACTTGCGATACCTCACTTACCTCTACTGCATCAGGAAGTTTTTTATTAATTCTGCCACCCATTAAAATAATACCTTCTACCTGGCGTTCGGAAAGGATTTTTAAGTATTTGGATTCCATTTCACTAGTGTTCATCGAATTACATAATATAAGCGTATATCCCTTCGTCAATGCATATTTCTCAGCTTCGATAAATACTTGCGAAAAAAAAGGATTCGTTATATCTGGCAAAACGAATCCTATCATTTTTGTTTCCTTCTTTGTTAAACTTCTCGCTACCGCATTAGGCTGATAATCATATTTATCAATGAGATCAAGCACTTTTTTTCTAGTTTTTGCACTCACCGGATAATTTCTTGCTATCACCCTCGAAACTGTAGCGGAAGAAACTCCTGCTTCTTTTGCAATATCGTATATTGTAATTGATTTTTGTTTCATTTTATCTACTCTTTCTTTAAATATGAAATCGGTTTCTATAAAATTATATGAATGAAATAGAAAAAAATGAAATAATTTTATCTACGTACTCTTAAATCCTTTTTCTTTTTTCTAGTATCCTTTCACTTAATGTTTTATTTTCTTTCACTAATTTGTTATGTATACTGTGCAATAAATATAAACTTCTAATCAGTAAAGCTAAGATTAAACTAAAGGTAATTAATGGGAGAAATACACTAATGTCCAAAGAGGTAAAAATAAACCCTATAGTAAGTAATAACAAAAATAATAGTATTGTATACATTATATATCTCCTTTTTTGATATAAACTTCAAGACAATTATAACAAATTATTTCTTTTCCATCTTGTCAATTAAGTCTCTATCAATTCAATTTATATCAAAGATACAGCAGGGGCAATTCCTAATATTATCTTTTGACAGCAAGGCTTATCAGAAATCTCCGGATGTAAACGCTCGATTATTCAATTGTTAAATCATGGATCAACTGTTTCCTAAATACAATTAAACGATTATACTTACTATGTAGAAACAAGATTAACTTAAACAAGGAGAATAAAAAATGAAGAAGTTTAAATTAGCTAGTATCGGATTATTATTAGGGATAATGCTGATTGCTTGCAGCAACGATAAGGATAGTGGACATGAGGAAAATAACACTCCTGAAGAAACTATCTCTGCTGATCAATTTGCAAATGAATTTTTAGCAAATAATTTCGAAACCATTTACAACCAAACAAGTGAGTCGTTTCAAGAAATGGTATCAGTAGAAGAATTTAAAGAACTTGGAAGTGACTTTAACCAAGGGGTTAACAGCTATGAACTCGTATCCGAAATGCCTATTCAAGATCTAACAGAATATCGATGGATCAGTGACGGAGGAGATAAAGGAATTTCAAGTCACTTTGCAGATGATCAAACAATAGAAGCGATACAACTCACACCAGTCACTAGTCATCCGGAAAGTGATGAAGTCTATACCGAAAATACTTACCAGATACCAATGACTGGAGAATGGTTCACTTTTTGGGGTGGTACGAATGAGCTTGTTAATTATCATTATGCAGTTGAAAGTCAGAGATATGCGTATGATTGGGTTATTTTAGAGGAAGATTCCACTTATGAAGGGGATCCAACAAAGAATGAAAGCTATTATGCATTCGGAAAAGATGTTGTTGCACCGAGAGAAGGAACAGTTGTCTCAGTAGAAAATGACATACCAGACAATACACCAACAGTTGATACAAATGCTGAAGAACCACTTGGAAACCATGTTATCCTAGAACATGAAAATAATGAATACAGTTTTATTGCTCATTTCAAACAAGGATCCCTTGAGGTGGATCAAGGAGATCAGGTTACTGCCGGTGATTTATTAGGAAGCGTGGGAAACTCAGGTAATTCCAGTGAACCTCATATTCATTTTCATGTGGCGGACGGAGCTGATCTGGAAGCATCTACTTCTATCAGAATTAAGTTGAAAGATGGAGAAGAACCTGTTCGAGGAGATGTAATTGAAGGGTTTCAATCAGATAGTCCTTGGTGAATTTTGTTTTATAAAATTGGACTGGGTGTTTTTTGATTTGAGACGTAGAGCTTGATTTTCTTTACAAACAAACGCGTATAATCATCAGCACAAGAAAATGATTATAGACAAAATGTGATTAAGTATCTTAAAGCACCCAATCTAACAAGAAATCAGCTGGCCTTAATTTAGGAGCTAAATCTTTATCTTTTAAACTTTTTTAGTTTGTTTTACTTTAAAAAAATCTCCACCTTTTTGGTTTTCGTCATCAGTTCCTCTACTAATTTTTTTGTCGAATTGTTGTAGTTTTGGAATATGCTTGGAACAGTGAATATAAGCTTCATCAACTTTGATAATCACCCAATGTTCTGGTCTATTTCCTTCATTTTCTTTTATATCATTAATCATCTTCTGTGTCATTTTTAATGAATTCAATTCATTATTATCTATGATAGAAGCTTTACCATTGACATGTAACCCAATATGATACTCAAAAAAATCTATAAACATTAATCCGATATGAGGATTTTCATAAATGTTTCCTAAGCTTGCCATAACACCATTTCCCTTATATTCAGGATATATTAATGTTTTCTCATCAATAACTCGCATAAAACCTGCTGGTCCGGCTCTGAAAGAAGAGTCACAGTTTCCGCCAGAATCAGCAGTTGCTATAAATACCATACCTTGCTTTGATATAAACTCGGTCATTCCCTCATTTAAATAATGAAGCAGTTGATTTTTATAAAATGAGGCAGCTCTTTTTGTTGTACCATATAGTTCTTGAAGTTTTTTTTCACCTCTTGGCAATTATTTCCCAACCTTTCATTGATTCTTGTATTTTAAAACCTGTAAATGACTAGATTATTATTTAATTCTCTTATTAACCTGTCTCGTTCTTTAAATCAATTTCTTCACAATCAATAATTTAATTTTAACATGAATGAATATACAAATATAATACTCTTTATAAAAAATTAACCCAATTTATATGGGTTGTCCCTATGATGTTCTTACTATGTTTGTTTTCATCTCTTCGTCCTACCCAGGTTTAAAGTTTTTCTCTTACAAGGATATCTACGCCGATTTGCAGGATTTCCTTCTCCTTTATGGGATATTCTCAACCATTATTACTAAACCTCTGGCCACTAAAAGGAGCCAGAAGCACCAATTCTTCATATTGATAACATATCAACTAATAATCTATTTCTTTAAATAACACTTTTCTTTGACCACTTTCCATTTCTGTCACGCTTTGGATTACCAGCGTTTCACCCTCCACCTTAAGAATGTAGTCTACTAAACTCTCACGCAAATGTTCTTTTACCTTACTGTGAGATTTCAGTTCAATTAAATTGGTTAATTCATAAGGATCTGCTTCCAAATAGTATAAAAATTCTTCTTGATAAATAGATGCCTTATCATGTTCAACAGGATCGATAGACAAATTGGAGACACTGTACTTCCATCTCTTTGTACGAATAGCTCTACCTACTTGTGATTCACTGATTTGAATAAACACTTCATTCTTCCACTCCGTATCTTTATTATTTACCAAAGGCAAAAAAGATTGTCCCGACAGTTCATTAGGTACAGTGATTCCAGCTGCATCTAATAAAGTCGGTGCAAAGTCAATTAAACTCACCAATTCTTTTTTACGTCCACCTTGAACAAAACCAGTTTTTTTACTCGAGCGTTAGATATTAAAACCGTACCATCCAGCGCCACTTTACGCCAACGGATGGACCAAATGGCCAAAGTAGAAGGCTGGAATTCCATTTTAATGGAGGAGTCCGCCTTCCTTCTTAAGCAATTTGAACAACCCGTTACACCAATGATTCTAGAGGATACAAATGCTTATGTTCCTTTAGATTTAGATGTTTCGTCATTCGATAATTCAAACACAAAGAAAGAAGGTATTGGTCGTACTTATAAAGGGTGTGATGGCTATGCTCCAAACTTTTGTTACCTAGGTCAAGAAGGTTATGTTGTCAATGTTGAATTAAGAGAGGGACAAACACATGCCCAAAAAACACCGACCTCTTTCTTCGAGATGCTATTCACTATTCCAAGCAGATTACGGATCTTCCTCTTTTAATACGAATGGATGCAGGTAATGATAGTATCTATAATTTAAAAGTGTGTGAAAAGGAAGGCGCAGACCTTATTGTGAAGCGTAATCCAAGACGAGAAAAGCCAGGAGCCAGAAATGTGGTTTTAATGATTGCCGAACAACAAGGAAAGCAGCTACCATCTCGTGAAGGAAAAAGAGTATTTATTGGCTCTATTTCCGTTACACCTAAAGGGTTGGACAAACCATTACGCCAAGTGTATCGGGTTGTCGAACGCACCATCGATAAACATGGACAATTTCTATTGGTACTAGAGATCGAGTTTGAAAGCTACTGGACGAGTTTAGACATCGAACCAGAAGAAGTCATAGAACTTTATCATGCGCATGGAACCTGCGAACAGTTTCATAGTGAATTAAAAACAGATTCAGATTTGGAGCGCTTCCCGTCTGGTAAATTCGCAACCAATGATCTCATCTTGTACCTTGGTTGTATCTTACGAATCATTGGTCAAGAAAGCTTAAAAGGAAACGATGCACCAGTACATAAGAAAGTATTTCGCAGAAGAGTAAAGACAGTAATCCAGAACCTCATTACGCTTGCCTCAAAGATGGTCAGGCATGCTCGAAAACTGTACTTAAAGTTTGGGAATAACAGTCCATGGTTTCCTACTTTTAAACGAATTTATGATGCCTTCTCCTAAAAAAAAGCCTATAAAATTTACCCTTAGGCCTGTTTTAAAACAACAACGCAACAGGCTTTGTTAAGGTTTGCTTTAAATAACAAAATGGACCTTAACACCAACATTTTGCTTGCCTTAAAAGCGATTTTTAAAGCATATTGTTTCTATTGTAAGAAAAATATCAATTTAGAAACTTATCACGGATTCAGGTTATACATAATTGTTTTAGGCTTCTTTTAAAGAAAAGTGTGTCATCATTCATCAATTTTGACCATACAATTTATAGTGGGGGAGTGGTTTAGTGAAAGTTGCAATATTAACAATGTTTAATGGATTATCAAGTACTTACTCTTTAGTCAATGTGGTAGCTGAACAGGTACAAATGATGTTAGAAGCCAATATCGACTTTACGATATTTGTTTCAGAAAACTGTCCAGATAGTGATCGTTCAGGTATATTCCTTGATGAAAGAATACAATGGAAAAAGATAGTGAACCAACTCAACGGTACACAAATAAAATGGTATGACTATTCAAAGCCTTTTGGTAAAGTACATTCCACTTTCTATCAAGAGGTAGATGTAATAGCTGATGATTTAGAAGAAAAGTTACTAGGTTTTGATGTATGTATCATGCACGATATTCATTATCAAGGCTGGCATCTCCTTCATAATGTGGCGATACGAAAAGTGCAAAAAAAATTAACAGGCTTAAGGTTTATTGCATTTACTCACTCAGCACCAGTAAATCGTCCTACTAAATTAGAATGGCCATTTTCAGCGAGATATACGAAGATGCCTAACACAATATATGTATACCCCACGCAATCAGGTATTCCACATTTAGCTAAGCAATACGATATATCAGAAGGGATCTGTAAGGTTGTTAATAACAGCTTTGATTTATTGAACTTTTTAGATCCATCTGTTAAAAAAATAGCTCAGACAGTGGATCTGCTTTCACCAGAGATTCTGGTTATTTATCCTGCGCGTCTGACCACAGGTAAGAAATTTGAAAAAGTAGCTAGTCTTTGTGGAGTTATTAAAACGATATCTAATAAACAATTGAAACTTATATTTTGTGATTTTCCAAGTAGTGATATTCAACCAACTCGATATAAAAGACAAATAATTCGAGATGGTATGAAAAATGGGATGGACAAAAGTGATATAGTCTTTACAACAGATTTAGGTTACGAATTAGGCTTTCCACGTAAAGGAGTTTTGGATTTATTTACTGTCTCTAACTTGTTTATTTGTCCGTCCTATTCAGAATCATTTGGATTAACCGTCCTGGAAGCTGCTAGTAGAGGGAATTTTATCGTTGTTAATGAAGCGGTGCCTGCATTAAAGGAATTGGGTGAACAATTGAAAACATATTTTTTAAGATGGGATGCACGAAACTTTGGTTTTGACACAAAAGAAACGTATCATCCTACAGAAGAAGCCTATTTCCAAGAAAATGCTTCAAATATTTTGCAATTAATGACAGAAGATCAGACATTGTATAGTAAAACAATTACTAAACAACATTATTCACCTAATTGGATTTGGAAAAACCAATTAGAACCAATAATTTTCGAAAATGATAACTAAGCAAGGTGCCGCATGAATACAAATATAATGGACACCTATACTCAGTCTTTATGTTCCTGTACAAAACTCTATATCAGAGCTTGGGATATTAAACTCATAAGTAAAGTTTTGTAAGAGATAATCATACACTATATCAGTTGATACGCAAAACATCTCTTCATTCATGGTCTGAAGGGAAGAGTCTGCGTCAATACTTTGTAAATGTTCTCGGTTTAATGAACAAGAAGTCGGAAAATCTTCTCTTGGTAAACAGGGAGAGCCTGCAATCGTGACATTGCCTCTTGTTATGGACTGAATCTCAGCACAAAAAGATAAATGTACGGAAATTGATCCAAGATCTCCTTGATTATTGCACCCGAGTGTAACATCTCCAGAAAAAGAAGGAATTTTAACATCAATCGGTATATGACCTGGCGCGCATAAGATAAAGGACTGCGGGATTTTACAAGGAATTGGATTACTCACACATACATGATTATTTGAACTAATTCTAATGTTGATCAAACATTCAAAGAAGCCGTGTATCTGTTGTAAAATAACCTGTCTACCGTCGATTGTAATTGGTATATTTGTTCTTCGGGATTCGTGATAAGCTACGTCGGAACTATTTTGAATTTTTAATAAGTTATTAACGAGTTGGACTTGAATATCATTAGCGGAAGATGAACATGGATTACAGGGTAAACAAGGTGGATTTGTTGTAGTAGTAGAAGTAGAGGTTGTAGAGTTGGTTGTAAAAGTCATAGTTGATGTAGAAGTTGTCGTTGTCGTAGTAGTTGTCGTAGTAGTCGTTGTTGTGGTGGTTGGATCACAGACTTCAGGTAATTCACCTTGAAATAGAAAATTGTGCGTTTCAGTTGACCCTTCGAAGGAATCCGAAATTATGTTCCCTTCAATGTTACCACCTAGGCCATTATAATTTGATAATGGAGCGAGTATAGCACCTTTCACACTAATATTTTCTTGAAATAGATTCGTAGCTTCAGGAAAATTCCAAACGATAAATTCACCATCATCTCCAGTTGCCGCTACTCCATTTCTAAAAATAGAATAACTACCAAATCCAATGTTATCACCAAGAATATTTATTAAGATGGTAGATCCTACTGGTGAAATAATATTAATACCATTTAACTCATTAAGTGCTAATCCCGAACCAGCAATATTTGTTCCATCGATTGTAAAAATGTTTAAATTTGGATCAGTACCCGTTAAAACGAGTTGACCAAATTGAACTTCAGCTGATCCTGTCGGAGGTAACGCTCCCCATTCGGTTGCAGCACAAATTAAATAATCTTCTTCTGCTTCGAAATCAATAAGGTCTCCAATAAGAGGCTGGTCTGGTACACCGTTAACATTCGTCATGGTATATTGAATAACAGTACCGGTAGTGCTGATAAATGTGTTTCCATTATTTTGGCCTCCTGTAATATCAATGGATCCCCCGACAATTAAATCTGCCCGAATTGTAGAAATAGGTAATGAAGCACTGACAGCATAATTACTATAAATTGCATTTCCTCCAACAGCAACTCTTCCCTCAGAATCAGTATTATTCTGTATATGATCTCCAAACACAAATATGTTAAAGTCATTAGCTATTCCAAAATTTGTTGCCACTTCGCATTGCTCCTTTCCAATCGTTATAAAATCAAGTCATCTTAAACTCTAAGGAAGTATGTTAGCAGTTTATACATAATTGATATTTTTGTGTACAACTAGTGCCTATTTTGCTTGCTCAAGCGAAATTTGGTATATAAAACATTACCTAATCTGCATACAAGCTTACCTGCCCTGACATATGTTAAAATATTTGATTGCTAGAGATTTTTGGATAGAAAGGGTGCTAAAATGAAAATATTAATTGTTGGAGCAAGTGGAGTGATTGGTCAAGCAGTTGCGCAAGAGCTTGGAAAAAGACACGATATAATTCATGCAGGAAGAAATGGACGTGATGTAAGTGTGGATATTACGTCGATTGAAAGTATCAAAAAAATGTATGAACAGATTGGAAAAGTAGATGCAGTCATTAGTGCAACAGGCGGTGCCCATTTTGCTTCTGTTTCAGAATTAACACCAGAGTTAAATGATATAGCGATTGAAAGTAAACTGAAAGGACAAGTCAACTTGGTACTTTTAGGCATGAATTATGTGAATGATGGTGGAAGCTTTACATTAACAACAGGAATTATGATGGATGACCCTATCCCTCTAGGAGCATCAGCGGCGATGGCAAATGGTGCTGTTCGAGCATTTGTAAAATCATCATCTATTGAAATGCCAAGGGGAATCCGTATAAATAGTGTTAGTCCTAATGTATTGCAAGAGTCACTTGGAAAATATGGCGAATTCTTTAGAGGGTTTGAAGCAGTACCAGCAAGGCGCGTAGTTCTAGCATTCCAAAAAAGCGTTGAAGGCGCTCAGACTGGGCAAAGTTATCAAGTCTACTAATTCGCTAACTATATAAGTGAATAATGTAGTACCACAAAACAGAAGGAGTGTTCAGTCATGAATAAACGTTTAGCAATGTTAACGAATTGGTTAAATGAAGAGAATATTGACGTTCTATTTATCAATTCAATAGAAAATGTTTACTATCTATCAAATTTCTATACGGATCCACATTTTTGTTATAATGATAAAAAAAGGAAGTGATTATCGTTAGAAAAATTTTATTTTCATTTTTCATTCTAGGATGCCTTTTATTATTTGGGTGTAGTGAAGAAGATGAATTCGCTCGTAATTACACTCATTTAATGCCAAGTGAAAACAGTGATTATTCAATTTATTCAGTAGGTTATAAAATTAATCCAGAAGAACTAACAAACCAAGGGATAAATACTGATAATTATAAAATTATTTACGAAAGTTCGCTTGAAGGTGCAGATAATACGTATCCTAAATTAGAATTAAAAGAAGAGCCAGCATTTGTTGTTTTTGATAAAAATGGTCTAGTGTTAAAATCATATAATTTTGAATCTCTAATTAAACATTTAAAAGAATTTGATTCTGATAATTAGAAAAAGAATAAATTAAACATTGTGGTAGTTTAAGAAGGCGGCGTACCTCTGGTTGTTGGTAATTAAACGCTGTTCTTTCATTCACTTTTTATAAAATCTTATAATTCCTATTAAAACCCTTTATTAACGTAATAAAGGGTTTTTGCAATTCTACTAAAACAAGAGCTCTGGAGGTGATTAAGATCAAACCAAATAAAGTCTAGGAGCTTTATAAAGATATTGCTGCTAAGGTTTATCCACATTAATCCAAAACTAATGGGTCTGCCCCCTTTCTATGCGGATTTTGTCATAAGGATCATCTTCTTGTATTTCTTATTTGGCGGTAAATTTACACTTAATTAACAGAATAAGATAATGTCGTTTACAAATATCCATTATAATTATTATTGTCCGAAAGAAAGACATGCCATAAATTGTTCAAAAAAACAGGAGGTTATAACTATGAAGAATAAACTGAAGTCCTTAATTTGTGGCTCGCTCGCTGTAATCACACTATCACAGAGTATTATGGCCGTTTCAGCAGAGCCAAATAAACATAAAAGAGACGATGGCAGATGGATGACCGGCGAATATCATGTCCATACGGTACAGTCCAACGATGCGTCAGAGTCTTTCATGAACCTGGAAAATGTGCTGAATGCAGCCTTCCGCGAGAATCTTGACCAACTACCTCCTGGATCTGTAGCTAGTTTGACCTACGGAGATCCATTTGATTTTCTTGTCCTAACGGATCATTTGCGAAATTCACCAAGAGATCCAGATGGGAATGACAAGTCAACCGCACGGTGGGAAGCTATTCAAGATCAGCAAGCTAAGATTGACGAGCTAAAGGCATCTGGAAAATACGCTGGCAAGTTGATTTATCCTGGTTTTGAGTGGGACATGATGGGATTGGATCATGCTTCTGTCGCTATTATGGATTCCAAAAGTGATTCTGTCCCAATAGATGCGATTCATGAGTTTGAATGGAAATACAGCTATGATACAAGTGCGGATAGGTTTCATGCAAACGAAACCGAATTATGGGGAGCTCGACCGACAAAGGACGAGTTGAAGCCAAACAAGGAGAAAACCTTTGAAGCTATTCAATGGCTGAAGGACAACTATCCTGACAGCTTCGCATTGCCAAATCATCCGTCCAGACATAATGGAGGCGATGGAGAAGTGACGATAGAAGATCTCCGTAAAATGAATGACATTGCGCCAAACATCGCCTTTGGCATGGAGGGAATGCCGGGAAATCAGATGGCAGCAAGTCATAACCGAGCTGAGATGTCTGATATCTACGGTGGTGTGGATGCAATGGTCGCTCAGGTAGGAGGCGTATGGGATGCGTTGCTTGGTGAAGGTCGACATTTCTGGAATTTTTCTAATTCAGACTTCCACTTCAAAGTCAGCAGCAATCGTCAATACTCCAGCGGATACTGGCCAAGCGAGTACTCTAGAAACTATACATGGGTCGAGGGCGATGACTTCAAGGACGTCGTTGAGGGCATGCGTTCAGGTAAATCCTTCTCCGTATATGGGGATCTTATTAATGCACTAGATTTCACTGTAAAAAGTAAAAATAAGAAAGCTGAGATGGGAGAACATTTACAAGCAGATGACGGAAAAAAAACAACCATTTCCATTCGCTTTAAAAGTCCAGAGTACAACAACTATGTACCTATTAGCGACCACGAAACCTCCGTTACAAACAAGGTCAAGGTCGATCATATTGATTTAATCTCTGGTGAAGTAACGGGCAAGATTGATGAAAGCCAGTATGCCAGTAATAAAACGAATGATACGACTAAAGTCGTCAAGCGCTTTACTAAGGACGACTGGGGAAAACCTGATAAAAATGGTTATTATACTATTACTTACAAAGTAAAGGCTGATAAAGACCGATATTATCGTTTACGCGGCACAAACCTTGGTACCGATGTAGAAGGCTATACGAGTAACGGTGAACCATTGAAGGATCAATCTTTTGATTATGAGGGAACTCAAACACCAGAGCAGCATGAAGAGCGATTTAACAATATCAATGACCGTAACTACACAAGTATGTGGTTTTATTCAAACCCCATTTTTGTTGATGTAGTGGAGAAAAAGAACGCTCATTAAGTCTTTTAGGCTTTAGAATCAGGAAATAGGGAATGGTTTGATGTTACTGAAAATAGTTTAGCTTATTGGAAAAGGATGGTCCAAATGAAAGTTTGGGACCATCCTTTTTTCGAGTTTGCTGCTACTCTGCAATGTATAACCTTACCAAATCCAGGGTTCGCTTATTTAGTATTTATTCGATGGGCAAACATTGCAATGATACCGACTGAAATCCCAAAAACAATATACATAAATAAAACTGGAATTATTCCTTCGATTGTCATAGTATTATTTAGAATGATAACAGTAAGCATAAATAAAGTTATGAAAGTAAAGAACAAGCCTAATCCTATACTTTTTCTACGGAAAGCAGATATTCCAGACACTAACATATTTGCTGTTACCAAACCCAAAATTAATTGTATTAACGGAAGCAATAGTAACTCATCATTATGTGTAGTTAAAGCATAGCTTGAGAAAAATGTTGCGAATACTCCAATAATAATTGAAAAAAGTTTTTTTAATTCTTCTCATTTTTACTTTAAGTTTAAATCTTCACAATTTCTCTCTGTACGTCACAAAAAACGGAGTTAACAAAGAACCAATTATGAGCAGGGATAAACCTATGGCAAGTGTCACAAAGAAATTTTCGAAAGGTGAAAGAAAGTTAGTGAAAATTAACATCGGTACAATGATCAAAAATACACATGTGAACCGTCCAGAGATGGTTATTCTATGTTCTGTACCACATTTATTACACTCAATTGGTTTATATGACCAAACAAAAGAATTATAGATTTCCGCCCATCTAAAGTGCCTGTTGCATTTACTACATTTTTGCAAAATATCCCCCCTTTTTTTTATAAGAACTACCAAATCTTATAAGGACTTTATAAAAACTCCTCTAGTGAGACAAAGGAGCACATTTTCTTATTTCGGATAAGCACCCGTTTGCTTTACTTTTGCTTCCTTCTAGAACTTACACCAATAGTAGCTATGGAGCCACAATAGAAGTTTTCATCATATCAACTTCTTTTTCTTTTGACTCGTAAAATTATTTATGGCCCAATTGTTGAACAAACATTATTTTGCATTGCTATGTTTGCTGTCAATTTCTTTTGATATTTTCTCAGCCTGACCATTTAAGTAATTTATGCTAAAAAACCATAATACACTTATTCCTATATACCAAATTGCCAAAATACAAAGGTTATCTGTTATGTTATCCAATAAGGTCTTGGAAGTGAAAAAAAATCCCCAAGCAATTGATACTACTAAATAAATAATAGGTGCGATTATATGCACTAAAGCGTATAAAAATTTCTTAACTTTATACTTACTCAAAGACAACCCCCCCCTATTCATTATTACTGCCCTGTTACTTTAAGTGTCTCTTTTACAATCTCCGTTCATCTTACCATGAATTTTTACTCTTTTTTGAATTATTTACATTTTTGTCATAAAGTGAACCGCAAACTCTTAGGGTCTGTTTTATGTAACATAGCAGTTTCTCCATTCACTGTTATTTCTTCAACAGTTTGATTTTTGTAAAACAATTCAACTACTAATATATCTTTCTCATTTGTTGGAGCCATGCTCTTACATCTTTAACTTCTTGCGTTTAAATTTTAGGAACTCACTATTTCCTCTTTTTCAAAGATTCGATACAGTAGTAAGAAATTATTCTTCTCCAAAATGATTGATCAGTGGCGTTTTTTATCATTATTGAATATCTTCTTTTAACCCCAAAACAAGTTCCTGAAAATAACGAAATGGACTACTTATCCATAAATTACGATGATAGACAAAATGAATTTGTCTTTCTAAGTCTTGATTCTGGAATTCAATATATGATAAGTGATCCTCCTTTTCAATCAACCTTTTAGAAATAAGAGCAACTGCTTTACCGTAAGACAACATCTTAATTATCGTAGATACTGAGTCTAGTTGAATCATCTCCATTTTTAGCTTTTTCTCCTGTAACCACGATTTAGAGAAACGTCCTGTTGAACTGGATAGTCTGTGCACGAGTAGTGTTTGATCATATAAATCATTTTCTGCCAAAGCTGTCTTACCAGCAAACGAGTGGATCTTGCTAAAAGCTAATACAATCTTATCACTCGTGATTGGCTCATATACAAGGTCTGCCTCTTTATTACCCGTTTCCATCACTAAACCGCAATCCAGTTCTTGTAACAGCAGCCTCTTTTCTATTTCAGGGGCTGTTTTAACATCTAACGATACCTTTATTCTTGGGTAGCGTTCTGCCAGTTGATGAATAAGTTCTGGCATAAATAACTGAGCCGGTACACCACTTGCACCTAGTTTAATAGACCCTTTCTCTCCATTCTTATAATCTTCTACACTTTTTTCCAGTGCACTATTTGTTTGGCTTAACTGCTTGGCATAATGATAGAGCATTTCTCCCCCATCTGTGAGTCTGTATCCTCCAGCATTTGTGCGAAAAAGCTTAATGTCATAATCTTCTTCCAAAGATTTAACATGAAAAGAAACAGTAGGAGTAGATAAACCAAGTAATTTTGCTGTATCTGTCATTTTTCTCGTTTCTACCAATGTGATAAAAACATTTAATTTTTGAATATTCACTTTATCACCCTAAAGTATTTTAGATTTTATCTAACAATACATCAATTTTATCAGATTCTTTTTAATTTAATGTTAACAGTTAGTTAATATTTTCTAAACATTACTTCTCTACACTAAGAAGTGAGGAGAAAATGAGGAGAGGATAACATGATCATTCGCTTAAAAGACATCGAGAAGAAATATGACAATGTACAAGCAGTAAAGCCGATTGATGTAACGATAGAAGACACCTTTGTTACGATCCTCGGCCAATCAGGTTGTGGCAAAACGACCTTGTTAAAGATGTTAGCCGGGCTGACAGAACCTACATCTGGAGAAATCCTTTTTGATGACCAGACAATTTTTTCTAAATCACAGAAAATCAATGTGAAGCCGAACAAACGTGAAATTGCGATGGTATTTCAAGATTTCGGGCTTTGGCCCCACATGACTGTCTTTGAAAATGTCGCATTTGGTCTTCGAGGGAAGTTATCCAAGACAGAACGAGCTGATGTCGTTCGTGATGCATTGTTGAAAGTGAAGCTTGAGGCTAAAGCATCCATGAAACCAGGAGAATTATCAGGTGGCCAACAGCAACGAGTTGCATTGGCACGAGCTATCGCTGTTAATCCAAATCTTATCCTTTTCGATGAAGCTCTAAGTGCACTCGATGCGATTTTGCGTGAACAAATGCGTGAAGAGATTTTGACGATTGTACAATCGATTGGTTCACAAGCCATCTTTGTCACACACGATCAAACAGAAGCAATGGCTATGTCAGACAGCATGATTGTAATGGATACGGGAGATGTTGTACAAACAGGTTCACCTGAAGAAATCTATTACTCTCCAGCTAATCCATTTGTAGCTAACTTTATCGGAAAAACCAATTGGATAGAGGATAATGAGAGGATGATTCGTCCTGAAAACGTTCATCTCTATCCACAAAAAAATACGACATGTAGATCGGGGGTCATAAAAAAAAGCATGTATGCAGGAGACCGTTATGTAATCTTTGCCGAGACAAACGGCCAGTTGTGGAAGTTTTATGATAATCATCCTCATCAACAAGGAACTAACATTAAGCTTTATGTGCAAGAAAATAATATTCATTCTTTAACTAAACAGGAGGCATAACCATGAAAAAATTAAAATTAACTGCTATGGCAGGAATCTTTACATCCGCATTACTATTAAGTGCATGTGGTGCTGAATCCAATGAAGCTTCAGGCGCTGAAGATACTAATTCATCTGACGATAATACCATTACTGTTTATTCTGCCGGACCGGGTGGACTAGCAGAAAATATTCAAGAAGCCTTTGAAGAAGAAACGGGAATCCAAGTGGAAATGTTCCAAAGCACGACAGGAAAAATTTTATCCCGTTTAGAAGCGGAAGCAAATAACTCCGTTGCAGATGTTGTCGTACTTGCTTCTGTCCCATCTATGGAAGGATTAAAATCTGAAGATAAACTACAAGCATACCAATCTGAGAATGGCGACAGCATCAACTCGGAATGGAGCGATCCAGACAAACATTATTATGGATACAGTGCCGCTGCACTTGGTGTTGCTTATAACACAAGTCAAATCGAATCCCTTGATGCTGATTGGAATGAATTCAGTGAGCCAGAATGGCAAGGACGCGTAGCCATGCCTGATCCTACTTCTTCTGGATCTGCTGTTGACTTTCTATATGGTTTAACAAATGCAAATGAAGATGGTTGGGATACAGTTCAAAGCTGGATGGACAATGACTTGCTTATAGCCGGCGCTAACAAAGAAGCATTAAATACTGTCATTACTGGGGATAAAGATGTCGTCGTTTCCTCTGTAGATTATATGACATATAAAGCGAAAGATAGTGGTGAACCAATTGATATTTACTATCCTGAAAGTGGTACAGTGATCAGCCCTCGTGCTGCAGGAATTTTAGCGGATGCTCATAATGTGGATGGTGCACAAGCATTTATTGACTTCCTTTTATCTGACACTGCACAACAATTGGTTGCGGATGCTTATATTTTACCAGGCAATGATGCAATTGAATTAAATAATCGCGCTGCCTTAAGTGATATTCCAACGCTACCTTTAGAATTGGAAAATATTGAAGAGAAACAAACAAAAACATTAAATGAATTTTCAACTATGAATTAAGACTTCTATCACTATTAGTACACCTGTAGTGCTGAAGTAAACCATAATGGAGGAATTACGTATGATTGTACGTAGACATGCCCCTTTTACGGCTTTGTTTATCATACTTACTATATTAGCTATAGCACCACTTCTTGCGGTGCTGGGCTACACTTTTTTTGAAAATGGCACTTTGTCATTTGAATCATTACTATCCGTTTTACAAAACAATAGTATTGTAGAAACGATGCAAAACTCGTTATTACTCGGCCTTTATGTGATTGCCTTTACTACATGTATAGCACTCCCATTAGCCATCATTAGAACGAAAACTTTTCTAGTGAAAAGTGAATGGTTAGATATTGTATTTATCATTCCTTTTATGACACCACCGTATATCGGTTCAATGGGATGGATTTTGTTCATGCAGCACAATGGTTATTATGAGCAACTATTTTCTGCTGAAGCTCCTTTTTCCTTTTTTAGTGTAGCGGGAATGGTATTTATCATGAGCATGCACCTTTACCCATTTCTTTATTTAATGCTTAAAAACGCCTTAATGAGAATTGATGGTTCTTTCCAGGATGCAACATTGATTTATGGGGGTAACCCGGTTCTGAATTGGATTCGCGTCATATTGCCATTACTAATATCCAGTTATATCATGGCAGCCTTACTCGTCTTTATCAAAACATTAGCAGAATTCGGAACACCTGTCACTTTCGGTAAAAGAATCGGCTATGATGTCTTTACGACGGAGATCCATGCTTATTTATCACGTTGGCCAATTAATATTTCAGCCGCTACCAGCTTATCATTAGTATTGCTTACTGTCTGTATGGTGATCTGGTATATCCAGAACATTATCAGCCATAAATATACGTATGGCATTCATTCTGGTAAATCAGCAAGTTCGAGTCAACCGAAAGATTCGCTTTCTATTCGGATTTTCTCCACCGGATATGTACTTATCATATTAGGATTATCTATTGGAGTACCTTATTTTTCGATTATTGCTACCTCTTTGTTAAAAGTGCGTGGTGAGCCATTAAGTTTCAACAACTTAACAATCAGTCATTATGAAGAGCTTTTCACAATTGGCTCGTCTAGCTTCACAGCACTAATGAACAGCATTAACTTTGCCTTTGTAGCTTCTACTATAGCAGTTCTTATTGGATTTTGTATTGCACTATATGTGAGAGACGCCAAAAGGAAGCCACAACAGCTATTGGATTTTACCAGTCTGTTGTCCAATATTATTCCCGGTATTATCTTTGTCGTAGGTCTGATTCTATTCTGGAATGCAGCTTGGCTTCCAACGACGGTTTACAATACAAACTGGATGCCGATACTTACTTATATTGTGCTGTTCTTACCTTATTCTGTTCAATATACCAAATCAGCATTATCACAGCTTCACCCATCCATTCACCATTCCAATGCGGTGTTTGCCCAAAACAATAGGATGATTCTGTTAAAAGTATGGCTTCCACTATTAGGACAAGGGATTTTAGCCGGGTGGATGATGACCTTTATTATTTCTATGCGTGAGTTAGTTGGTTCCCTACTTATTCTTCCTCCATCAGTTGAAACTAGTGCCACCTTTATTTATAGCCAATTTGAACAAGGTGATGTATCAAAAGGAATGGCAATGGCGGTAATCACCGTACTGTTAACGGTACTCTGTATTTTTCTGATTGAACTTTTGCAACGAAAGGCATTACATACACAATAATGATTGATGTAACCGTCCTTGGAGGAGTAGGAGAATATGGTCGAAACTGCTTTTTAGTTACAGACCAAGCAACCAACACACGCATAATGCTTGATTGTGGCGTTCGAAATGGGAACCCGGAACTGTATCCACCAATCACTGAAGAAATAGCGCAATCCATTCAAGCTGTATTTATCTCACACGTTCATAACGATCACACCGGAGCACTACCATTATTAGCAGAAAAGGGCTTCACAGGTGACGTATGGATGAGTGAAGCAAGCTTAAAACAATTGCCAACCATCATTCCAAAATGGCAAGAAAAAGCACCTCATACATCGATAGACGATTTACATTTTCGCTCTTTTCCTCAAAATACAAGAGGAAAGCGAATGAAAATAACGGAGGATCTTTCTATTACTTGGGGCTATAGTGGGCACATGCTCGGAAGTGTATGGTATACCTTTTATCTAAGAGAACAATCTATCTTTTACTCTGGAGATATAGCACTTGCTTCTCCCCTGTTAGTTACGGATATGCCGGATAAGATTGCTTATGATATCGCATTGATAGACAGTGGACATGGCGCTCAAACGATGTCCTATGAAAATAGTATTACTAATATTGTGTCAGCGATGAAAGCTCCATCTGACAGATACCTAATTCCGATTACGATTTCAGGAAAAGCTTGTGATCTCTTATTCTCACTGTTTAAAGCACTTCCTGACCGAAACTTTTTTATCGATAATGCTTTATATGAACATTTACTTAGCTATCTGACGCACACAGATAACATATACAAAGAAACAATGGATCAATTAAAAGCAATGTTAGAAAGCAGACGTTTACAAATAAAGCAAGGAATGAAAAAAGCGGGTGTCTACTTATTATTAAGCAGTCCAAGTGGATTTCACGAAATAAAGACCAGTGTATATAAGGGTGAGCATTCCCCTTTTTATAAATCACATCCTGATCAGAAAGATGTAAAAGCATTAGTGAGAACAATCGATGCAAAGAAATATATTTTTTTCCATAGTAAACATCAAGATTTAGAAACTATTTTACATGCGTTACATTCAGAAAATTACTTTATTGGAGGGTTTGTACGATGAAAAAAATAATCGTTTTGTTTACCTTGTTGTTAGCTGTCATGGTTAGTGTTGCTACTCCATCCTATGCTGAAAGTGAAATTGAACCTGGTTATGAAGTGAAATTTAATCTTGATTTGGATTCTTTTCAAAGTACCAATGAAATGCTCGATATTTTCGACGCTGAACACGACGAAGATTTGATGGTCTATTATTTTGATACACCTGATCAGACATTTCGTGAGCTAGGATACATCCACCGTCTTCGTGTTTATGCAAGTGACAAGAAAACAAATATCACATACAAGAAAGTATTCCCAGGAGTGGCTATCACTGATGCGATTGAGGAAGCAAGTGCAAAAGATTTTCACGGTGATATGTCCAATTACAAATTTGAAAATGACCGAAAAGAGGGAATAGACACATTTTCAATAAGTCGCAAGGAGAAATTTGAGAAAAATGATTCATTACGCTTTGATCTAATTGATCCGCAGTACGCTGTTAACCTTTTCCAGGAAGAAGCTTCTAGAAAGTATAGGAATTGGGACGATGAAGACTGGTATCAAGAAACATTGGGCAACACTGTCCCTTATGGTCCAGCGTTAGCACACACCTACGAAGGTGATTTTCTTGATGTCGATGCAGATGTAGAGATTTGGTCTTATAAAGGCGAGAAAATCGTTGAGGTTTCAACGAAGACCTCCGAAAAAGATGAAGCAGATCAAATTGAAACAGCATGGTTCGAAGAGTTAACAGATTCAGGTTGGCTAAGTGATGAGCAATCCTCTAAAACCGGATTTGTAATGGATCGATAGTAATGTGACAGGGAGCCTCAAAACAGGCTCCCTTATTTACATCTAGGTACCATTATATTTTTCACTCATACCAAGCCTTTTTAGGCCTGTTTTCTGGAAACCCCACTTTTTTACGATAGGCTTTTCTTTCTTCAGTGAAATCAAACCATTGTTTATTACTCTTAGGATTATTTGCGTAGTTAACTACACAACGAATTTGGTCTTCAACACAACTATCTATCCATACACCTTGCTTTTGTTCTAATTGTTCAAAAAGTTCGGCACCATCCTTGTCCTTGATTTCTGATAATGAAATAATGTTTAACTGATAAACCAACCTTTCAGCTAATTTATATCCAACAGAAGGAACTTTTTGAAAAGCAGCTAACCCCTTTAAATTCTTAGCCTTTTCGACTGATATATTTAGCATCTGAGCAATTTGCTCTTTGTTAAAAGAATGTATTTCGCTAATTTTCACTTTTGCTCTTCTAAGTTTTAATCTTTCAACGTCTGTTAAAGGCAATTTAGTATTGGAACCCAATAATATCCCTCCTTTAGTATAAGTACATTTCCTCACACATTCTGTTAATCTATTCTATCATGATATGCAGTTAAACATCACAAAAAGCCACACCACCTCAAAATGGGAGTGGTGTGACTTTTTTTATGGTACATTTACTTTTTATAACCCGTTCTCTAGTTCAATATTAGTAAAAGTCGCCGTAGTGTAGTGGATTAACTGATTAGGGTTTTGTGAGCCATCGACTGCGAAGCCGATATAAATTTTGTTGGACATGTTAATTTGTTTCTGACCGACTTCCACCCAGTTTTCTCCGTCTTCAGAGGCATAACCTGTAATCTGATTGCCTTCCCGTTCTATTTTTAACCAATATGGAATGTCCGTATTTAAAAGTGATGGAATTCCATTCTCTTCCGGTCTGTCGTGTTCACCCGGAGCAACGATGTCAGTACCTTTCTCGTCTCTGGATGAGAAGTGGATAGCGTATAATGAATCTTGATTATCTGCTTTGATGACCGACGTACTAATCATTGCAGTTTCGGCATCCGGTGCTAGCTGATCCCTTACCATTAAACCGGAGATCGCATTATTGTTTAATTTGGTTATATCAGAAACTTTTGCGATTAAAGAACCATCACCTTTTAATTTCTGATAAGCAAATTGGAATTCATCTGTATCTCCCATTATACGGCCGGTACCTTTTACTGTTAAGGCATTATCTTCAAGACTGGCGTTACCTTTTACTTCCACATCCCCGATATCTTTCGATTTCCATTCACCACTTTGATTTTTCGTATTTACATAAATAGGTGCGGATGTTGTCTGGGTAGCATTACCATCTTTATCAATAGCTTTTGCAGAAACATACCAGGTCCCTTCTGGTGCATCTTCCCATGTAAAAGAGAAAGACCTTCCTGAACCTTCGCCAATTTTTTCATCATTTTGATAGTATTCCACTTTTTCAATATTTCCTTTGTTTGCCAAGTTCGCTTTAAATGTAATATCCTTACCTGCCTCATGTAAACTGTGCATAGCTGGAGACGCTAACTCAACCTCAGGATTTGCTGGTTCATGCTCCATATCTACTAATGAATTCAGATACAGTTCCAAATTAGAATATCCTGAATCAGTAATCTCTTTGCCATCTTCTGCATTTTCAGGATCAAGTCCATTTTCCAACTCCCATGCATCTGGCATTCCATCATGATCAGAATCTTGTGGCGCTTCCTCTGATTTCATTTCTGGGAAACCGCCTACCTCCCACTCATTATTAATGATACGACCAGTACCATCCTTAACATCATTCACGATTCTTGCATCTACTGGATCTCGTTTCGGCAAAGTTGCACCTGCTCTTTTTAACACAAGATCATATGCTTGTTCAGCAGGTTTTACATTTAATTCGTCCTGATAGGCGACAGGATAAGGTTCATCCCCAAACGTCACATCCTCTTTAATATCTTCTACCCCTAAATAATTATCAGCCGTTACTGCTTCATTATTATGCATCACATTACCTGCAATATAAAACCACCCTGGTTGACCATCTCGACCAGGACTGATAATACGTTGGCTGACATTGTCATACGTTGCCGGACCTGGTTTGTAGTAGTTATTGATAATGTTATTTTGCTGGTTTTCCCCGCCATACATCGAGTTAAATCCCCAATTATAAATAACGTTATTAACGAGCTCATCATTGGCTACCGGATTAATTGTATTTCCGCTATTACCAAGCGCGGGATTACGACTTATATGGGTTGCGATTAGATTATTACTGAACGTCGCATTGTGTCCGCCCCAGATCCCGCCATAGCCATGTCTGCCTTTTGAGTGTCCGGAGATGAGCAGGCTTTCACTAATCACACTCCATTGTACGGTTGTATTTTCATTTCGATATAAAGAAAAAGCTTCATCAATACCCCAACTTGCTGATACATGGTCAATAATCGCATCTTTTATATCCCGTCCACCAAATGCATCAAACTCTGTGTGAATATTGGCACTACCTGGACGAAATCTCATATATCTAATCACAAGATTTTCTGAATTACTTATATTGGTACCATATCCTGCAACTGTAATACCGTCACCTGGTGCAGTCTGACCTGCAATCGTCAGGTTTTTCCTGTTAATTCCTAGTGGCTGCTCCAAATGAATGGTACCGGATACTCGGAAAACTATTGTTCGATTATCCTCACTTACCGCATCCCGTAGTGACCCTTCAATCGGCTCTTCCTCTTCACCATAGTCTTCTGTTGTTGTTACTTCATACACATCATAACCTCTACCACCTGATGTATATTTCCCCCCGCCTTCTGCTCCAGGGAAAGCTAATACTTTCTCGTCCTCAGTTGCTTCTGCGTTTACAGCATCCACTTCCATCAAAGGGACAAGTAAAATCACGATGACACCAATCAACCAGATTTGTCGCATGTTTTTCAACTTTTTCATTCCACTATTCACCTCCATCATTTATTAGTTTAATTTTACCAATTGATAGATTACATTTTTTTACGCCTTGATAGTAAAACGCTTACAATTTTCTACTTCCTGTTCTCGATAGTTATTCGGTGACATACCAGTGAATTTCTTAAAAATTCTCCAGAAGTGGACATGATTGGTGTAACCGACTTTCTTTGTAATTTGATTGATTTTTAAATTAGTTTCCGTTAGTAATCTCTTCGCTTCCGTAATACGCACCGCATTCATGTATTCTGTGAAGCTACATCCAATAGATTGCTTGAATAACTTACTTATCGATTGCTCATGGAGAAAAAACTTGTCAGCAAGGATCGACAACGTGATGTCTTGATGGAAACGTTCATTTATATACGTAATCATACCATCTATTAATTCATGTTGATTACAAGTAGCCTTTGAATATTCCGACATGGACGTATGACTACAGATCAGACGTTTACATTCAATTAAAAATTGTGACAGGAGTAACTGTAAGTAACGATCACCACCAGTATTATCCATATGATATTCTTCTAACATTTTTTCTAGTATCATTTGAAATGTGGTCGGATTCTTAACTGAGAGCATAAGAGGGCCTCTTTTAAACAAAGTAGAAAGGAGGATTTGATCATCTTCCAAAAGGAAACAATCTCGGAAATTCAGAACAATTCGCTGATATTTATGATCATTGACGATCGTTTTATGTAGGATATTTTTATCAATCAGCATAATCGTATCTTTTATTGCTACAAATTTCTCACCGTTTATCAGGAAAACTTTCTCCCCTTCAAGTAAATAGAAAATCTCATAATCCTGATGAAGATGATAATTCTTCATATCGCGACTATTCTCATAACCACGGGAATAATCGATGTAAAAAGACCGGTTTCTTAAAGATACATTTACCTTCTCTGCCAAAACTATCCCTCCTCCAATTTTTCGGAAAGTAATTTCAGCATACCGAATTCCCACTCATATAGAAAGTGCAATAATACCTATGCCTAAGTAATTAATCCAATCAGAAAGACAAGGAAAATATCCCGCTTATTCTAATTAAAGCGGGACATTAAACTCATATAGTTACTCATTATATTCCTTAATCACGTCATTTCCTCCAGCCTCTTTCCACTTTTCAATTGCTTCGTCAAATCCTTTTTCATCAATTTCTCCCAAGATGTATTGATACGTAGCATCTTCGATAATTTGTTGTAATGAAGCAGCATTTTGATTGTACGTTTCAGAGTCCAGCCCGATTGTGAGATCATTGACAACATAGTTATCATTATCTTTGTATAATTTATTTGCTTTAGTGGCTGGCTCATAGTCGAAATAAGATTCATATCTGCCATTGGTAAGTGGTTCACCAATCTCAAATGGCGTATATGGCTTAATTTCGATATCAAATTTGTTCTGGTCAATTACTTTTGCCTGGTCATCCACTACTTCATAATGTACTCCTTCCTGTCCCCAAATGAGTAAATTAGCACCTTCTTCTGACATTAAATAATCAAAGAATTGAAGTACACTTTTCAGTTCATCTTCAGATTTTATGGAAGACTTTGGAAACAGGATAAGACTGCCATATCCAGGTATAGCACGGACGCCAAACTCCCCGTCTGGTCCTTCGATATAATTGTGTACATCAAATTCCACATCTGGATTGATGACCTTTGCATCCTGGTAAATGCCATGCACATCTTGCATGGATCCAATGTAAGCGCCTGCTGTTCCATTTTTCATCATTTCCTGTTGATCTGTCTTACTAGTTACCGGTGCATCTTTGTTCATATATCCATTGCTATGCAAATCTCTAAAGAAGTCCAATGTCTCTTTATATTCTGGAAACATAAATTCAGGTAACAACTGACCATCTTGTTCGCCCCATTTATTAGGTCCTCCAAGCCAGCTAGAAACCGTAACAAATGTTCCTAAATTCCCTCTATCCGTGAGACCAATTGTGTCATCTTCTCCATTACCATCCGGATCATCTTCCGTAAAAGCACGCAACATGTCATAAAATTCATTTGTAGTAGTAGGTGTGTCGATTCCTAAGTTGTCGGCCCAATCCTTTCTGTAAATAAGTCCTGAACGTGACAATGGACGCCCCATATATAAAGAGTATAATTTATTGTCCACTTTGGAGTTTTCCAATGTACTTTCTCGGAGCTTACTTAAATTTTCAAACTCCTCTAAGTACGGACCAATCTCCCAAAACTGTTCATCTCTAATTGCATCTTTAAATTGCGTAAATTGTTCTGTTTTGACTAGAACGGCGTGAGGTAACGAATTGGTGGAAAAAGCGGTGTTCACTCGTTCTTCATAGTTACCGTCTGGAATCCACTGAATCTCAAGTGCTGTATTCGTTTTTTCTTCTAGTAACTTCTCTAATTTATCTTGAGGTACCTCTGGTGTGTGGAGATTCAACATAATAGACAGTTCAAATGGTTCATCTGAATTGTTTGACTCATTACCATCAGAATTATTTTGTTCCTCTTTTGAAGTACTGTCATCACTACACGCTATTATAAATAAAAAGATGAATGATACCAGCAAAAGCATAATTAACTTTCTCATATTCCACTATCCTCTCCTATTTTGAATAAAGACTTCTATCCATTTGATTAACCCCGTGACACAAAATCTTGTGATGCAATTGACTACTCCCCTTTCCAATATCTCTTTGCAGTACTCTTGTTCCATTTAATATTGTTATTACTTTTATTTTACTAATTAAGAGGTTACATAATTTTATACTTTCATCGTATTTCGCTTACATTTCTAAATTTCTTTTTAAATTTTTAATAAAAATGATATAAATGAAGTGAATTGACATAATAATTATCTTATAATAGTATACCAATATATCATTTAATAACTATAAGATGGAGGGAAAAGAACATGTTTTGGACTGTTGAAAAACTAGACAAACAAGTAAGTGAATTACAACCTTATCGATACCGGAATATTAAAGCAATTACATCGTTTAACTGCCTATTAGATGAAGAAGGAAAAGTCGGAGAACGTCCTCCTGCTAATACAAATGATTGGCAAACCATAAACATTAATGACAAATGGGAAGGAAGAGATAAATACCTTTGGTTAAAAACAGATATCACTATCCCAAAAACCTGGAAAGATGCCAAAATAATTGGTGTTTTTGACTTTGGAAAAACTGGTGGAGGTCATAACTCTGGATTCGAATCGTTACTATATGTGAATGATCAGCCCTACCAAGGAGTGGATTCCAATCATCAAGAAGTATTTTTTAACCCACAACTAGCTGGCGATGACGTTACACTTTGCTTTCGTCTCTGGTCAGGGCTTGAAGGTGGTGGCCAGCCTACCATTCAGGAGCATCAGTTAAAAACTGCATTTCTAGCATGCTTAGATCCAAGATTAGATGATTTGTATTTTACGTCAAAAGCAACGATAGAAACCGTGAAATACTTAGAGCAAAATCAACCAGAAAGAGTAGAATTATTAAAGGCATTGGATATGTCTTTTCGTGAAATTGATTGGTCTAGTAATAATGAAAACGATTTCTACCAATCTACTTATCTTGCCTTATCTGTTTTAAAAGACAGACTAGAACAAATTCCAAATCACTATCCGGTAACCGTTAATGCCATAGGTCATACACATATAGACGTCGCTTGGTTATGGCGCTTAAAACATACTCGGGAGAAAGTGGCACGTTCTTTTTCTACTGTATTACGTTTAATGGAGCAATACCCAGACTATATCTTTTTGCAAACACAACCACAATTATATGAATATATAAAACACGACTATCCTGACATTTACCAACAAATGAAAACACGAATAAAAGAAGGACGCTGGGAGCCCGAAGGTGGTATGTGGCTAGAAGCGGACTGTAATTTAACGTCTGGGGAATCATTAGTTAGACAGCTTTTACACGGCACAAGATTTTTTAAAGAGGAATTCGGAAAAGACTGTGAATATTTATGGCTACCTGATGTATTTGGCTATAGCTGGGCATTACCACAAATATTGAAAAAATCGGGAATCCATACATTTATGACAACGAAAATAAGTTGGAGCCAGTACAATAAGATGCCGCATGATACATTCAAGTGGCGAGGTATTGACGGAACAGAAATTTTAACCCACTTTATTACAACGCCTGAAGATGATCGTTGGTTTTACACGTATAATGGAAAAATTAATCCTAAATCGGTGAAAGGTATATGGGAAGCATATCGAGACAAAGACGTAAACAACGAATTGATTTTATCTTATGGTTATGGTGATGGCGGTGGTGGTGTAAACCGTGAAATGCTGGAAATGATAGACCGATTAGATAAAATGCCTGGTTTACCGAATATCAAAACTGGCAGAGCTGATGACTATTTCAGAAAACTGCATGAAACGGTTGAAAATACAGATCAATATGTTCACACATGGGACGGAGAATTATACTTAGAATACCACCGTGGAACCTATACAAGCCAAGCCTATAATAAACGAATGAACCGTAAGATGGAATTGTTATTAAGAGAAGCAGAGTGGATAAACGTTTTTCATTCGGTTATAAATCAAGATTGGGAACAATATCCTCAAGCTAAGCTTAATGACAGTTGGAAGATTGTTTTAAGAAATCAGTTCCATGATATTATCCCTGGTTCATCGATAAGAGAAGTATACGAAGATAGCTACCAGGAGTATAATGAAGCTTATCAACTGGCACAAGAAGCTCATGATCAGGCATCTACTCGTCTGGTAGATAACCAACTCGATTTTTATACCGTTACGAACTCTGCATCCTTTATGAGAACTGATCTGGTCGAAATAACAAACCAAGAAGATGAGCTTCAATGGTATGACTATCAAGGAGAAAAGTTGGAATCTCAAAAAACAAAGGATGGCAACTGGATGGTGAAGGTAAATGACGTTCCCGCGTTAGGCAGTAAATCTATTTATGCCAAAAGGGAGAAAGACGTGTCATCTGCTGTCTTTTCCTATACTAGTGATAAACTATCAACACCTTTATTGGAAATCGCATGGAATGAAAATGGCCAACTCACCAAAATATTTGATAAAAAGGCAAAAAGAGATGTCCTCCCTTCCCAAGCGAAAGCCAATATCTTTCAAGTGTTTGAGGATAAGCCAATGCTATTTGATGCATGGGATATCGACATCTATTATCAACAAAAAATGAAAGAGATACAGAAGTTAATCTCTGTAGAGTTAATAGAAGATGGACCAATTCGATCTATTGTGCAATTTCAATGGGAATATGCTAATTCGACCATCAAACAGAATATGGTCGTCTATAGTGAAAATCCGCGTATTGATTTTGAGACATATATCGATTGGCATGAACGAGAGCAACTATTAAAAGCTGCATTTCCGGTCGATGTACGATCAACAGAAGCTACTTATGATATACAATACGGAAATGTTACACGCCCAACCCATTGGAATACAAGCTGGGATCTTGCCCGTTTTGAAACCGTTGGACATCAATGGGCAGATTTATCCGAAACAGGATATGGAGTCAGCTTACTAAATGACAGTAAATATGGTTACGATATCAAAGATAACATCATGAGACTAACACTATTGAAAAGCTCTACAGATCCTGATGTCAAGCAGGATCAAGGCGAGCATTATTTTCAATATGCCATTTACCCGCATCAAGGAGACTGGCGAAATGCGAAAACAGTTCAACAAGCATGGAACCTGAATAATCCACTCGTTGCTGTCGAGGGGAAGATGGATAACAAATCCTTATTTTCGATGGATACTGATCACGTCATGATTGATGCTGTGAAAAAAGCAGAAGACGACAATAAAATCATTGTTAGACTGCATGAATTTACAGGAGCCAGAGAAACGATTCATATCAACAGTGATTTCCCTATTCATTCCTGGCAAGAGTGTAATTTATTAGAGGAACCAATATCAGAAAAAGTGAAAGATGAACCATTGTATTTCACTATACATCCATATGAAATCAAAGCATTCATTATTGAACTAAAAAGTTAATTAGATTGTTTTTCCAGACCTTTTTGGTATGATTAATATATATAATCATATCAACTAGGTCTTAATGAAGGAGTATGCACAATGGAAGCACTGTATCAACAAGTATATCAATCCATAAAAGCTGATATCACAAACGGCAAATTCCAAGTAGGAGACCGTATCCCATCAGAGAAGGAATTATCTGAAAAATTCCAGGTCAGTAGAATTACCAGTAAAAAAGCACTAGAGATATTAATGAATGAAGGATATGTATATCGACAACGAGGACGAGGAACTTTCGTGGATGAATTCTCCACTAATCAAAAAAAGCAGCCATCTGATACCAAAAAGCCTCTATTCGGACTAATTGTGACGTCTCTTGATGCAAGTTTCGGAAATAATTTGGTAACAGCACTAACCGATGATACCGATGAAGGATTTTTCATCATTTTAAAAATATCTTTAGGGCTACCAGATAAAGAAGAACAATTAATGCAGGAGTTAATGGAATTAGGAGTAGACGGAATGATTGTAGCTCCAGCACATTCCGATCATTACAGTTCAGAAATATTAAAAATGGTTGTGAATAAATTTCCACTTGTTTTAATCGACAGATCCATAAAGGGAATCGGCGTAACCTCTGTTTCAACTGACAATCAAGAAGCTGCACAAACAGGTGTTAACTATTTATTTGAAATCGGTCATAAACATATTTCCGTACTTATGCCGTCTAACTATGAAACAACAACTATTGAAGACCGTATTGCTGGCATTGTACATGCATATGCAGAAAAAAATGTGATGGTAAATAAAAGTCAATGGCATGCTGATATTCACAGTACTTTGCCTTATCCGCTAGCTTCTAAAGAAGAAGATATTGAAAGGATTAAAAAACATATTCAAAAACACCCAGAAATAACCGCTATTTTTGCCTTAGAATATAACATTGCGTTATTAGCCAAAAAAGCCATAGAAGATTTAAATTTGAACGTTCCAGAAGATATATCTATTATTTGCTTTGATAGTCCACCTTATAATGACCTAGAATTAAACTTTACACATTTAAAACAAAATGAAAAAGAATTAGGACAAAAAACAATCAAACGACTAATGGATATGTACAAAGGGGAACTCCAAATCAAGAAGGATGAAATTAGCGCTACTCTTGTTGAAGGAGAGACACCTCGTACTCTTAAGCTATCCAAACAAAAAGAGGGACATTAATATGTCTCTCTTTCTGTATGAAATCTCCAATACCTCCTCATTCGGAACATATTCGTCATCAAAAAATATAATAATATGAATTTATTTTTTGTAATGAGGAGTGCTATGGTATGTCAGCAATAACAGGGGAAGAATACAAAAATCGAATAAAAAAACACCAAGTAGAATTGTGGCATAATGGAAAAAAGGTTAAAGACATCCTAGAACATCCTGCATTTAAAGGGGTTATTAATAGTCAGGCTTCCCTTTATGACCTACAGCATAAAAAAGACATCATGACCTATCCCTCACCTGTTACAGGAAGTTTAGTTGGAACCTCATACTTAAAGCCAATCACAATGGAAGACCTTATTAAACGAAGAAAAATGATTCAACATTGGGCGAAGATAAGCGGAGGCATGCTTGGTAGGAGTCCTGATTATATGAATACCATTTTAATGACCTTTGCTGCATCAGCTAAATTATTGAGTGGAAAAGAAAATTGCTTTCCACAACATTTGATTAACTTTTATGAGAAGGCCAGAGAAGAAGATCTATCCTTTACACATACGTTTATAAACCCACAAGTTAATCGTTCACAACTTTACTTTGAAGACTCCAAAGAACCGATCGCAGCGAAAATGGTTGCCGAAAAAGAAGAAGGAATAGTGATAAAAGGAGCTCGTTTACTAGCAACCCAGGGTGGCATTACCGATGAAATCATTGTATTTTCTCCTGGCGGCATCACTGATAAAGCTTTCGCATTTGCATTTGCCATTCCAAGTGATACAAAAGGATTGAAATTCATTAGCAGAGATTCCTTTGTTGGTGGTGAGTCAACTTATAATTATCCACTCAGCTCTAGGTTTGAAGAATCAGATAGTTTGGTGGTATTCGATAATGTGATCGTTCCGTGGGAAAGAGTATTCTTTTATAACAATTTAGAAGTATCCAATAACTTTAAAACTGCGAGTGCATTTGCGCCCTTTACCTTACACCAAATCGTTAGCCGACAGATTATCAAAACTGAATTTATGTTAGGACTGTCAGAGGCTATTGTAAATACCATTAATATTAATGAGTATCCAAATGTCCAAGAAATGATGGCTGAAATGATTTCAGCGCTAGAAACCATGAAAGCCCTATTAATAAAAGCAGAAACAAACGCAAAAATAGACGAGTTTGAGCTAATGCGCCCAGAACTCACTCCTCTACAAGTAGCGACCTCTACTTATCCCAAAGTATATGCTCGACTATCAGAAATTGTCCAACTATTAGGATCTAGTGGACTTGTGTCCATTCCAACCGAAGCTGATTTTGAGTCCGAGATTAAAGTAGACCTAGATCAATATTTACAAAGTGCAACACTAGAGGCACAAGACCGAATACAATTGTTTCGCCTGGCTTGGGACGCAACAATGAGTGCGTTTGGCAGTAGACAAACGCAATATGAACGTTTTTTCTTAGGAAGCCCAAATCGACTATCAAGCGAGCTATACAAACAATATGATTTTAAAAAACATACAAACTATATTAAAAAATTTTTGACATAGTTACGAGGATAGAAGAAGGACCGGACATAACCAGTCCGGTCCTTCTTCTAGTTATTTTGTAATGAAATAGGTAAAATCATTTTTTGAAAATTGTAGAAAATAAGAATAATTATAAAAAATTTTATATAAATATTTCAGTAGATAGGATGAAGGTGGAGGGGATTGAATTGATACTATTAAAGTCTCAAAAGATTTTTGTTTTATTGGTTGGATTACTTTATATGTTATTTCTCTCTATAGCATTTTTTATAAACGTAGAAAATCCTATGCCAAGGACACCATTTTTAGGTGATATTTAGAAAAAACAGGAAAGCCCACCCGGTCCTTATCTTTAACTCAGATGCTGTTCGTAAACTCCATGTAGTAATGTTGACATGTTTATCACGGTGCTAACCGTCTGTAAGCCCCCAGCTTCAAGTAACACAAGGAAGCTAAGTGGGGACTAACAGACGCTAACACCCTGATAAGTTTCGCTAATGATCAGTGGGGGTCAATACCCCCACTGATCATAGTCTCACTTTATACAGTAATCTCCCCCGCTTCGGCTGCCCACTCCCCTTTCCGTGGGGTTTTTCCCTCAGCTAACTTTTTCGCGCAAAAACCGCTCGAAAAAGTGGATCTTCAGGAAAAACGAGTCCCACAGGAGTTGAAGTGGGCGGCCTACGCTGAATCATGCTCTACAACATGTGTCAGACCTAGAATCTTGGGTTATTATCCCTGTGGAAGTGCAAAGCTATGGCGTTGAAAATCACGAATAATGGTTATAAAACCAATATGCTTTTTCTGATATTCGTTGTAGAAAAAGATATAGCGGAGGCCGACCGTTTTCGACTCCTGAGGGATTAGCATGATCTGAAGATCCACTTTTGCAGGAGCGAACTCCTCCTGCAAAAGTTAGCTGAAGAACATGCCCCTAGGAAAGCGAAACGGTCAGCCGCAGCGGTCGGCTTGCACAAGCTATCTTTCAAAATGACAAACAGGTGGTTTGATTGGGTTTTATTTATATTTTAATCACATAAAAAAATAGTATTGGTTTTAAAAGATAGATATGTGTTATTCTACTTACGAGGAAAAGAGATTGATATAGTTATTAAGGAGGACATGATGAAAAAACATACTCCATTCGGTAAAGTAATCTTTTGGTTAGGTTTTCTACTTTTCATTCTCGGATCAGCCTTTAATGAGACATTAGGTATAATTACGAATGCACCTGAAAGTTTCTATTCTTTCTCCATTTCTGCCATTATAATTGGCATAATTCTACTCATTATTTCTAATGTCTTTATAAAGGAGAAAGATTAGTTTGTTTCGATTTACACAACTCCTTTGTGCAATTAATCGGTTTGGTCAGTTATCTTCGGATTACCAACCTGTTAAATGTTATAATTTTCAATCGCTCTATACCTATTTTTTAAAAATCTATCCCCATCAAATTGGCCATGAATTATATTCTAAACACGACAAAAAGGATGGGGATATTTATTCTAATTTCTTTAGTTTTGACTGGCAATTTCCTGATCACGATAGGATGCTTTTATATTACCTTGTTTATCTGTTGCAAATAAAACAGATCGTTCTTTCTCTAGGGTGAATTGAAATACTTGACCAGTTACAGTATCTTTTACTTTTATATTGGTATCAACTGCATATTCGGAGACAAATGTATACAGATATCCATCTCGGAAAGTCAATTTCCTTCCATAAACCCCTGGAAGATCCCCACCTTCAATCCATTCCAGTTCCGCTTCTATGCCTGCCTGAGATATTGCTTTTTGATATAAAGCCGCTAGCACATCGGTACCTTCATTCAATTCAACAGGCAACGGGCACCATAGTAAGGTTCCTTTGCCCATCTCTACTTCTATTAAACTTGCATCATCCTTGCCAGCTATAATCTCTTTATTTACTTCGCCAATACGACGATCACCAAAAGAAACTGGATAATTTACACCATCAATCGTGACTAACTCTTCACGTAAAACATTAGATAGTTCATACTCTCCTAGTTGGTCTGTTAATTTCCGAGAATGCTCCCAATACGCATCCAAACCAATTGGACCTGTCCATAGAAGAGTCGCACCGGTCTTTTCAACATATTGGAATATTTTATCAGCCGCTTCCTTGCTAAAATTATGTGCACTAGGTACTATCAACAACTTTGGTGGCTGTTCTTCTATTGCCTGTAGGTGATATTCACCCATCGCTCGAAATGGCACATTCATTTGATAGGCGAGAACTCTTGTTAATTTACTGGTGGCATCAAAAGCAAATTTACGATTAGAAAAGTCATTTGAATATGGAAACACAACCGTAACCTCTTCTAATTGACGATCAACAAATAGATCACGAATTTCACCGATAAACTTTCCAAAATCATACGATACATCTGCTTCCGGTTTTTGCGTACCATCTGCTCGCAATGCACCAATATTAGATTCATTCGTATTATCCATGTAAAAATTAGTATTCCATAACCATTGGACTGCACCAGCTCCACCAGTTGAAAAGGCATATGCATACTTTCGTTCAAGAATATTACGTAATTCTTTTTCCGATCTTTTTGCTTTACTGTCTGCTGTTTCGACATACATAATACCAGTTTCCTGAATCAAATTTGGTTTATATGGTGCTTTGGTAAAAATACCATCCCATACAAGCTGATCCATCAACCACCATGAGTGGACAGTTGTATAATCAACTGCTTCCTCATAGAAGAACGGTGTGGGACGCTGACTGCTTAAAGCCTCGTCTTGACCGACAGTTACTAATTGTTTTTCATTGATGGACTTAATTGTTGCTGATAATTCTTTTGCCCACTGATTATGCATTTCCATCGTAAATAATGTATAATCCAGCCAGCGCAGTCCTTGTTTGGGTTGCTTCATATCCTGGATATCAAAATTAATTTCTTCTTGCTCAGGTAACGCCACTGACTCAAAGTCCGGTAATTCTCTAGGTGTCATGTCCCAACGCTCCTGAAGTATGGTAATGGACTCATGTCGCTTTTTTAGCCATTTTAAAAATGCGGCATGCTCAAAGCGATCCTGTGCAGATCGAGGACCTTGAAAATAGCGTTTCGGGTCAAACATAGATGGCTCATTAATTAAATCCCATTGCACATTGGTCGTTGTTGCATGTCTCGATACTAACGCGCTAATAAAACGTTTTTGTGCTTTTACACTACGCGGATCAAGATAAGGGTTCTCCCCCTCAAAAGCAATTGGTGTAAAAGCGAAAAAGTTAAAGGTTACTTCCATATCATACTTTTTTGCAGTAAGCAGAAAGGCATCAATTGCACGCAATACCTCTTCAGATGCCTGTCCATCGATAAACATCATATGACGCCATCCTGTCCAAAGTCCCGTACGAATTAAATTGATCCCTGCATCTTTCATTGTTGCCATATCTTGATCCCAAGCTGCTACGTTGGGCATAAAAATAAACTTACGTGCAACGTCAGAAGTCATATAGGTTTGACCAACAATCGGAAACGGCCGGCCGTCTTTCCAGAAGTAATCTCTCCCTGCTTCCATGACACTTCCTTGCTGTAATAAATCAGGATCATTTCCCCAGAAACCTTGTGTATAGATGCGCTTTTCTCCTGACTTAGAAGTAGCAAGACATTCCAATTGATATTGTCCTTTTTGAATAGCTATGTTTACCGGTATTCTTAAAAATTGCAACTCTGCTGTTGCGGTTAAATTATCATTCGCAGTCCAGACTATTTCCGATTCGTGCATAAGGGTAATGTCAAACTGCCACTCTTTTGGAAGCTGTTCATTTCTACCTATTTTTTCTGTCTGAATCGTAATGGTTGCCCTGTCGCCTGGTTCATATGTTGCGTAATTAGGCTTCACCCAGATTTCCGTCACACCTTCACCAATAAAAGCAGCCCACTCTGAAATAGCATCTAATCCGCCATTTTGCCAGAAATGATCGCTAACGGTTTGATTAATAAATAACCATCGACCACCAGCAAAGCTACCCTTCGTATTTTCAAGTAATACTGCTGGAGCAGCTACTTCCCGATCAGCTTTAGATATACCTTTTAGCAGCGGATAAACATGAGCATCCATTGGACCACTGGAGCCATTTTCTTCTGGGCGATCTCGATAGCGTGTTACGTGCAAAATCAGGTTATGAGTTGGTTCAATCGAAAACAGCGACTCTTTTCCTTCAAAAACCGGCAACTTTCTATCTGCCGTCAACTTTGTGATTGGCTCAGGATCAACCGGCAATATTTCATGGATTTGTAATTGTCGGTGATAAGCGGTTTGTGTTCTTTCTATTTGCCAATCCCCTTGTTTGGATTGATTAACCGGATTGCGAAAAGGAGCACCACCTATATGTAATAGACCATGTCCTTGTCTAAAGAAAGCGAACAAACTAGGCCATGCTTCTTTCGGAAAATAGGGGCCATGTAAATGCACATAACTACTAAAATCATGATTAGCTAAAGCTTCGGATAAGTGATTCGCATCTACCACCTCGTACTGATCCCTCATTTGATCTAGCCATTCTTGAGAGGGCCTTGTGCCCTCATAAGGAAATTTCTCATCATAAAAAATCAATGTTTTTGTCACAGATACCCCTCCTCTTAGCCTTTTACAGCACCTTGTGTCATACCATTCACGATTTGTTTTTCCATTACTAAATAAAACAAAATAGTTGGAATTAATACCATCGTTAACCCTGCCATTTGAGCCGTATAATTAGTAGAATACTGACCTGCAAAGTTTGCTAATCCTAATGGTAAAGTACTTAATGCATCATCATTAATTAGAACTAATGCAAATGAAAATTCATTCCAGTTATTAATGAAGTTTAATATTACTGCTGTCGCTAATGCTGGACGGCTCATCGGCAAAATAATTGACCAAAAGATCCGAAAAGGGCCACACCCATCCATAATAGCTGATTCTTCAATTTCTTTAGGAAAAGAACCCATAAAACTCGTTAACAAGAAAATCGTAATCGGCAAATTAAAGGCCACGTATGGAAAAATTAAGGCCAAATGGGTATTAATGAAACCGAGCTTTTGCATTAAAATAAACATCGGAACTAATGTGGCATGAATTGGCACAAGCAGACCTACTACGAAAAAACCGTATAATAAATTTCTGCCTTTGAATTGAAAGCGGGACAGAAAATAGGAAGCTAATGCGCCAACCAATATACAAATAAACAAAGCAACAATACCGACAAATAAACTATTTAAGAAATAAGATCCTATATTTGCCGTCACCCATGCTTCGACATAATTGACGAACACCCAATCATCTGGCAGGCCGAATGGATCAAAGGAAAATTCCTGACCTGTTTTAAAGGAATTCATAATCATCCAAAAGATAGGATAAGCATTGATAATGGTAAATACCAATAGTATCAAATAAATAGTACTTCGTTTGAACCTCTTTTTCTTGCGAGCATTTTTCGAAACGGTATCGTAGTTAACCACTGATTCACTCATTACCTACACCTCTTTTCTTCGTAGTAATTTAGTAGTTATTAAGATAAGCCCGATACTAAATAAAAAGATTAAGACAGAAATCGCACTACCGTACCCATAGCGAAGTCCTTCAAATGTTTTGCCATACATATAAGTAGCCATTACCTCCGTGGAATTCGCAGGACCACCAGATGTCATAACATAAATTAAATCAAACGTTTTCAAACTTCCACTAATACAAAGCACGACTGAAATTAGAATGATATTCCATATCGACGGTAGAACCACATAGCGCGTTTTTTGCCACTCTGAAGCCCCATCAAGATCTGCCGCTTCTAAAATTTCGCTCGGAACCGTTTGCAATGCGGATAAGAAAATAATAAAATAAAGCCCAACAAACTGCCAAATAATCGTAATACAAACTGCAATGATTGCCCAAGTTGGATCACCAAGCCAATTCTGCTGTAGAAAACCTAACCCTATTGCATCCAAAAAGTTATTGATCATACCATATTCCGAGTTATAAATCATACGCCAAGTTATCGAAATAACTACCGTTGAAATAACTACTGGCATAAAACCGATCGTACGGAAAAACTTAGCGCCCTTTATTTTTCGATTTAATAATAACGCTAGTCCCAAAGCAATCGGTATTTGTCCAAACACAGAAGCCAGAACTACTAAAATGTTGTTCCGTACCGATAACCAAAAAACAGAATCTTGAAGTACCTCTTTAAAGTTTTCCAGTCCAATAAACTGCATCTCAGAAAAACCATTCCAAGACATAAAAGAATAATAAAAAGAAATAAAAATTGGTAAAATACTAAAAATCAGATAGATTGTCAATGCGGGTATAACACCCACCGCTATAATCCACGGTTTTTTTAGTAAATGCATGTCATCACTCCCTACAACTGCTAACTTTCCTTTATTATAAAAGGGCTTACATATTTTCGAAATCCTATAAAGTTAACATTATATCTACTTTTCTATGGAATGAATCCGACGAAATTGAGTAGGCGTGATTCCAGCATAGTTTTTAAATACCTGAACAAAATATTTATATTCCCGGTATCCGACATACTCCGCTATTTCAAACACTTTGTTCGAGGTTCCTGTGAGCAATTCTTTCGCTTTATTAATACGTATTGTATTGAGATATTCAGAATAGCTGTAACCTGTCTCTTGTTTAAATAGCATACTAAAATAATTAGGTGTAATATAATGTTCTTCCGCTACTTCTACTGCTTTGATATCTTTTTGATAGTTTTTCTCGATATACTGTTTAGCGTGTTGAATAATCCAATGATTTTCGCTTGAATGCTGTAAAAAATTGATCATCAGCTCAAGATCATCCGACAGCACCGCTTGAAGAGCATCTATACTATTATAAATAAGTAAATCGAGTTCCTGCCCCAACGTAAATTCAAGGTTTTCGAAAGTTGAAGCCTGACCCCTTTCTTTAATTGAGTTAAGCAGAAAAATGGCCACACCTTTGATTTGTACCAACGTTAACTGATTTTGCTCCAAATCTATAAAGAGCTGGTTCACTACTTTATCCACTTCTAACTTATCCTGTTGAAAAACAGCATTACTTATTGAATCCACTATTTGTTTGTCCACATCGAAATGCTTTTCAGACGGCATATTTTCTTTATCAGTAATCACTTGTTTAGCTGAGCCTCGATAGAAACTGAGGCGCTGATTTAATTCCTGATAAAGCAGTGAAACATGATGTAAATCATGATAACTAGAAGATATAGCCAGGGAAACCTGGTTATCAAATGCTTCCGTGATCACGGTAATGAACTGATTAATATTGTCATTAGAAACATCCTGCTGATCATATAGAAATACCACCAATTGATTCTCATGTGTTTCGATACATATCGATGAAAGTTCACATGGTGCTATTACTTCTTTCAAATGGTTAGCCAATTCCATCTCTGTATCTTTTGAACAAACTGCCATATAGTTTTTTCTTTCGATCATCAATAAACGAAATGAATATGCTTGCATTTTAATTTTTTCCTCAAGATTATATGAATCCGGTAAATCGAATACTTGTTGAGATAAATAGTTGGTCAACATTGTCTCTTGCTGATCCTGCTCTTCTTTTCTTGTCTTTTCGATTTGCTGCTTTACATCTTTGATTAATGCAAACAATTCATCGATATCTACCGGCTTTAATAAATAATCTTCAACACCAATTCGAATCGCCTGGCGCGCGTATTCAAATTCCTCATATCCACTGATCATAATAATGGTCACTTCAGGAAAACCTTCAGCAAGTGCCTTTGATAAATGTATACCATCCATTTCCGGCATATACACATCGGTAATGACAATATCCACCGGCTCTTGTTGAATTATTTCCAATGCTTTTTTACCATTATTTGCAGATCCAACAATATCAATATCTATTTCCTCCCAAGGAATGGTGTTAGATAGTCCCTGGCATATTAATGGTTCATCATCAACGATCAACATCTTTAACGTCATTTGGCCTTTCATCTCCTTCTATCAGTCGGTTCAGCATCAATTCATCTTTAATCCATGGTAAATATACTCGGACACAGGCACCTTCCTTCACATCTATGATCTTAAGTCCATAATGATTGCCAAAAGCATTGGTAATACGATCATGAACATTTTTTAAGGCATAACTGTCTTGTTCTTCTGTCGAGTGCAACAATTGCTTTACTCTGTCGATATCCATTCCGATACCGTTATCCAATACATCAATAATGATTATTTCACCTTTAAGATAGCAGCGTATCGTAATCTGTTTCTTTTCTTGTAATTGCTGAAAGCCATGTTTAAAGCTATTCTCCACAAGTGGTTCCAACATTAGTTTTAGAACAACACTTTTGGATAATCCCGCTTCCATAAAAATCGCATACTGAAATGTTTCCCCTAACCGCTTTTTTTGCAGTTCCATATAGCTTTGGACGTACTTTATTTCATCCTTTAATGGAATCCATACCTTTCCTTGACTAAGGGTAATACGAAATAAAGTAGATAAATCTTCGATACTCTTACTTGTCTCCGGTGCATGTTCCAAACGAGCGGTCCAACGAATCATGTCTAGTGTATTATAAAGAAAATGGGGATTGATTTGACTTTGTAACGCCTTCAATTCTGAATGTTTATGTTGAATTTCCAACTTATATTTACTGTCAATTAATCTCTGAATCTGTTCAACCATCGAATTGAATCGATAGCCAAGTTGCCCGACTTCATCTTTCGATCGGATTTTAACTCTCGCTTTAAAGTCCCCGAGTTCTAACCGTTTTGTTTCTCTTGTTAATTCCAGTATGGGACGGACGACAAAGAAAACAAATCCTGCAAATGTCATTAATCCCATAAATACGGCGATCAAAATCATATATCCAAATGTTGATTGAGTATCCTTCATTTCAGATAAAACATACTTTTCACTGACAACTGATACTAAATGCATATCAATTTGCTCAATATATCTCGATACACCGTAATAAACATCTCCATCTGACTCCAGTTGAAAACTTTCTCCTTCTGAATGAATATTATCCATAAAGGTTTGGTAGCTAAAGTCCTTTGCTTCATCAGATCCAGTAATATCCTGTTCTTGGTTATGTACAAAAAAGGCTTGATGCTGTTCATTTGTAAAACCTGCCGTTACATGCTGATACAATGCCTGCTGATCAAGGCGAATACGAACAAGTCCAATTGGCTGCTTAATGTCATAGAGATGATTAATCACTCGGTAGAAGGTGATCACCTTTTCATCTTCATTGGTTGGTTGATTATGCATCTTATATGGTGTGCTCCACAGTATTTCCCCTTCCATCTCCATTGCTTTGTTAACCCACTTCTCTTCCTCCCCTTCAACAATCTCACCAACTGACAACACTTGCTGATTCTGTCCTTCGATTTGCACAGAATGAAAGTAATCTTTCTCTGATTGATGGAAGACAAAGAAACCATTTAAATTACTCCGGATTTGATTTAAATGGTTATAATCTTCACCAGTAACTGCTGGATAGGTCATAAAGTCACGGAATTCATTGCTGTAAATCATATATCGCGAGATCTCCTCAATTTCTTCGATAACGTTGTTTAGTTGTGACTCCATGTTATTGAGATTACGGTACGTAGTGTTAATAACTTGCTCTTTTAATATATTGTTAGATTGATAAATAACGATCGAACCGATTAAACCACTTGGAATCGTCACAAGCAAAAGGAAAATAATAACTGATTTCCATTTTAAGCTGTTTTTAATATATTGGATTAATTGCATGTTTAATTTCTCCCATACTTCATAATTAGTAGTAAGAAGATTATAACATTTTGCTTATGCGCAAAAAGTAGAGTATCCCGTAAGACACTCTACTTACCATTCATACTATGAACTACTCTAGTTCGGTTTCTGCAACACGTTGAATATTTTCAGCTGCTTCTTCAGGTGTTGAACCACCAACCGTTATCGATTGCAGCTCATTTTCTAATTGATCATTTACTGCTGGTGTTAACGTAGCATCATAAACTGGCGCTGGTTCAGATTCAGCAATAACTTCTAACATTTCTTCTGTTAATGGGTTAAGTTCTGCATCATCCGGTACTTCTACGTTTGCAATAATGGGACGACCTACTTTAATTAACTCTTCCCATAGTTCCTGATCGTAGACATATTGTAAAAATGTATGTGCTGCTTCGAGTTTTTCGCCCTCTAATTCACTATTAATAGCAACTCCCGTTCCTGCAACAGTGGATATCGTTTTCTTATCATTTAAAGGAATCATCGAAACACCAATATTTTTATCTTCCGGCTTATTTTCTAGAATGGAAGAAATCCCCCAGTTACCATCAATAACCATGGCTGTTCTTCCTTGAAGAAAATAATCAACCATTTGTGTACTATCAATGGTATTAAGATCTTCATTAAATGCTTCTTTCTTCACTAACTCATCAATCACTTCCAAGGACTGTACAAAGTCTGAATCTGTAAATGCTCTTTCTCCATTTGCAACATCTTCCAAGAAATCATTGCCAGTAAATCGATCAGCTATCGTTGAGATATAAACAGATTGCAATACCCAAGCATCTGAGTTACCTAATGCGATAGGTGTAATATCATTTCCTTTTAAATCATCGATCAGTTGTAAGAACTCATCATACGTTTCAGGAAACTCATCATATCCGGCATCTGCTAACATATCTTTGTCATAAAAGACCATGTTTGTTGGGTTCGTGTTAGCAGGTACAGCATAGGTATCACCCTCAACCGAAAAATCTTCAAAGTCTTCTTCATCTAATAAGCCAGTCTCCTCTGTCCAATGGCTGACAATATCATTGATTGGTTGTAAGACACCGCCATCTACTAGTGGTTCTAACTCTGCTCCAGGCCATACTTGGAATACATCAGGTAATTGTCCACCAGCTGCCTGTGTATTTAGCCGAGTTCGATAATCAGCATTTGGAGTTGTATCTACCTGAAGATCAATTTTCGGGTGCTCTTCATCAAATTTCTCTACCACATCCATAAATGCTTGGTAATCCGCTCGACCAACATCTTCTGATTTCCAGAATTTAAGCTCGACAGCATCATCATTTGTCGATTCTCCATTAGATGATGTTTCCTCTCCGTTATCACTTGAACATGCAACTAGTACACTAACCAGTAAAACAACTAAACCTAAAAATAAATTATTACTCCTCTTTCTCATAATCAACCCTCCACTTTGTTATCGCTTTCATTAAGGATTATCTCACAGAAGAATAAGCAAAAAAATCCAACAAAGTTAATATAATATCCAATATTTTATGCACCACGAAAATTATCCCCATAAAAATCTCACAGTATTTCTACATTGTGTATCTCCTTCTTTATAAGAAATGTATTGCTAAAACCTTCTCCAACCAGAAAGCTTCAGCAATACATTTTTGTTTCTAAATTTAATTTAAACCTTTGCTTCATCATAAGGTGAATTAACCTAATGCCACATCAAGAATCATCATTAATACAAAACCAATCATTAAACTCATGGAAGCCAAGTCTTTATTGCCTTTCTCTTGTGAACTCGGAATAACTTCTTCGACTACTACAAAAATCATCGCTCCAGCCGCAAAACTTAATGCATAAGGTAATAATGGTTCAATAAAGGATACTGCAATTGCTCCAATAACCGCAGCAATTGGTTCCACCATTCCGGAAAATTGCCCGTATTGGAAACTCTTACTTCGAGATATCCCTTCTGCTCTTAATGGCATAGAAACTGCAACTCCTTCTGGAAAGTTTTGTATGCCAATTCCAAGCGCTAATGTGATGGCTCCAGCTAAAGATGCTTCCGTTCCACCATTTGCAAGAGCACCAAAAGCAATTCCGACCGCTAACCCTTCTGGGATATTATGTAGAGTAATGGCGAGTACTAGTAGTGTACTTCTTTTTCTTTTTTCCTGATAGATTCCTTCTGCTTTATCAACAGGGGTATTTGGATGAAGGTGGGGTAAAACCTTATCTATTCCCCATAAGAAAATACCACCTAATAAAAATCCAAATGCTGACGGAAACCAAGTTCCGATGGCGTTATCACCCGATAATTCAATAGCTGGTCCTAGTAAAGACCAATAACTTGCTGCAATCATAACACCGCCAGCAAATCCCAACATACTATCCATTAGTCGCTGATTGATGGTTTTGGTTGCAAAAACGAGACTAGCGCCTAATGCAGTCATCCCCCAAGTGAATAAAGTAGCTATCAACGTTTGTGTTATAGGATTAAAATTCTGAAAAAAATCAAGCATAATGAAGAAAGATCACCTTCCTTAAAATAGGTTGCTATTACATTCTAACGCTAATTCTACTATTAACTAAATTTTACGTATTAAATTCTGAGATAAAATTCCGCAAAAAAATATACACTACAATAAATATCGGAAACATTGTAATCAGTTGATTATATACGGTAGCGACAAGGATAACAAACATATTATCATTTTCTATAATATTTATAATGATGGACAGAATTATTTTATTTTACGTAGTTTTGTCCTTCATCAGGCTTATGATAGACACTTTTTTCCGATTTGCTCTTCTTTTGTCCTTCATCCTACTTTTAAGAATAAGGGGACAACATGTATTTGGAAATCGAAATACTACTTTTACTACTATAGTTTACACTAGATTCTTACAAAATGTAATTTGTACATATATCTTCCCTAGATTACAATATTTCACCAGAAAACTTTTAATATATTTTAAAAAAGCCTGTCACAAATGGAGAAATGAGCAGAGAAACCATTGGCTCTGCCATGAAACCATGGGAGTAAGAAGGTAAAGAAGTTGTCCGGCATGAAGTTGATACATTTATTGTCAATCCTCTTCCGTCACAGCCGAAAGAAGTTAGTACTGTAAAAGGATTAGAAAAAGGGAGCAAGCGGTCGCCTACTCCCCTGTTTTCTATTTAGTTTATTTAATATAATTTAATTCAACTGCTCAGCGATAGCTTCTGCTTCTTCCACTAATGTTTCTTTTGCGTCCTCTGAAATATGCTTCTGCATCGATGATTTCTCGATTTGAGTCAAATATTTTTGGATAAACTTAAGTGCTTTAGCTTCTGACTTTTTCTCATAATGATGAACCACTTGTTTATACGTGTTTGACAATTGTGCCGCCAATGGGCCGTTTAAATCTTCAGATTCTATATAGCTATCCATTAATTCCTGGAATGCTGATGTATTGATTGGCAAAGCTTGAAATGTAAAGTAGTCAAAGTCAGCATTAATATCTCCAGCTAAAGTAGATGTACCATATAATCCAACTTTTATATTATCGAGTGAAACCGTCATTGGATCTGCCGCTTGAATCCATTCTGATCCATCCCAATAATATGAGGTCACTTGGTCATTAACTTTTGTCAACTTCAAATAAACGGTATCTGTTTCTGGATGTGCGACCATATTATCAGGTTTTGAATACGTACCATCTTCTTCTTTAGCTGTTTCTATGCTGTAACCATCAGTAGTACTAGTATCCCAAACATGACCTAGTCTTACATAGTTATCCTCATCTTCCCAAATATACAAACCTGCTTGTTGGTGATTTTGGCGGATTGGAGCTGTAAGCTTTGTAGTAATTTCAAAATCACCTTCAGGAGCATTTCTTAAAAATAGATTTTTCAAAGAGTTGGCTTCTTCGTGTGAATCTCCTTCAGATGTTAGAATTCTTAACTTGCCAGGTACTTCTGTTAAACTCCATCTTTCCTCTACTTCTCCATAAATGGACCATTCTTCTGATAATGAATCACTATCAAAATGATCAACATTTGCACCTAAAGCAATGGGCGGATTCACCTGATCTTTAAATTGATCAACTGCTTCTTCTAAAGCTTCTATTGCCTCTTGTAGCGATTTATTAGATGGATCATCCTGTTCCAAAACTTCCTGAGCACTAGCTATTGCTGAATGTAATGCATCTACAATATCTTGCTCATATTGCCCTGGTTTTTCACCTATTTCGGCATTATCAAGTAACTCTTGAGCTTCATTGATTAGCTTTTCTAAATCACTATTATCAACAAGGCCAATTAATTCTCTATGTGCTTTACGTAATCGTTCAAAATCAGCCTTTTCGATTTTCCTATCATAGCTTAACAAGCCATTAATTTCAGTCTCCACGTCAGTAATTTGTGTGTAAACGGCTGCACTTAGACCTGGATCTTCTTTTAGCTGTTTGATACCATCAATTAACCCTAGATAGCGGTTTGTTAATTCTTCCTTACTGCTTTGCATTTCATAATTAAAGACATTTCCACTCCATTCATTGCCAGGAACATGTAAGCCAAGACCACCATATTCTCCAAGTACGGCAATACGATCTTCCGTAGGTGTTGGTGAATCTGGACCTACATATGCATGGAAATCTATTACATCACCTTCACCCACATCAGTCCATCCACTTGCATTAGAGACAAGACGGGTTGGATCTAATTCTTCTACCCAATTGGTTATTCTTTCTGTATCATATTGACCCCATCCTTCATTAAACACTGTCCATAAAAATAATGAAGGGGAATTGTAATGCTCATCGATCATTTCTTCAAATTCATGTTCGAATTGTGCAGCATCTTCTGGAGATGGATTAGTATCAAACATGCTTGGCATATCTTGCCATACTAACATACCCATTTTATCCGCCCAATAGTGAAAACGTTGTGGCTCTAATTTGGCATGTTTACGGATCATGTTAAATCCAAGAGATTTTGCTTGTTCTATATCGAACTTTAACGCTTCATCTGTTGGTGCTGTATAAATACCAGCTGGCCAATATCCTTGGTCAAGCGGTCCCATTTGAAATACGAATTCGTCATTTAGTAAAGGGCGTAGCGTTCCATCAACCATACCCTTTGAAATCTCCCTCATACCAAAGTAACTAGACACTTCATCAACAGTCGTATTCCCATCTTTCAGGCGAACTTCTAAATCATACAAAAATGGATCTGTAGTTGACCACAATCTAGGATCTGGTATTGGAATTTGAATATTTTCTCCAACAGCACCTACCACTCTACCAACTTCTTCACCTTCTTTGTATGCAATTGCTTCCACTTCTTGATCGGCATGATTCGAAGCCTCTACCTGTAACTCTAAGTACTCGTCATGTATTTCCGGTGTCATTTTCAGGTTACTAACATGTGTGTTAGCAACAGGTTCTAACCATGGTGTTTGCCATATACCTGTAGCAGATGTATAAAAGATCCCACCAGGAATTAAACGTTGTTTGCCAAGTGCTTGACTTAATGACGTAGAGTCTTTTACTTCAACTATTAGTTCATTATCTCCTTCAACTAAATGCTCACTAATGTTAAAGCTAAATGCATCATAGCCACCTTTATGTGTACCTACTTCATTACCATTCACATAAACATTGGATTCCCAGTCCACAGCCCCGAAATGTAATAACACATCATTATTAGACCATCCTGAAGGAATCGTAAAACTACGTTTGTACCACATATGATCTTCATGTCTTTCAATACCTGATAATTTAGACTCAACAGCAAACGGTACAAGAATTGTTTCATCTAAGGTTTGACCAGTTGGAAGTGAATCATCACTTGATGCAGATTCAAACTGCCATTCACCATTTAAGTTCATCCAATCATCTCTAACCATCTGTGGTCTTGGGTATTCAGGTAATACATTATTTTTATCGAGATCTTCTGCCCACGGAGAGGCTATAATATATTCAGAATTATTAACAGCAAAAGTCGTAAAGCCTTCCAATGAATTTCCTTCTGTAGTAGTAATTGGACCATCACCATCATAAGATATATATAAATTGTCATTATCTTTTGCAGTAATTGGATAATCCAGATCCAAAAGAATGGTGGATGGGTCATCTGCTTTTAACTCCGCGTGAATCGGTTGCTTGTTACCTATTGTAGAAAAGTAACTGGCAGCATCATCTGGCAAACTATTTAAAACGCTTTCAAATGTCAGTGAAACCTTCATACCATCTGCTGAAACAGATGCATCAGTAGGACCAGTTACCGTATAGTCCTCTGGTAGATATAAGTTTTGACTTGGGATCACTTCTTTTGGCTGTGAGTCACTTGACCAGTTTAATTTTAAATTCGAACCACCCATGTCTTCAAAATACTCAATTTTAATATCATACATTTGTCCAGCTTCCAGTGAAATAGGGGTACTTTCCTGTTCATTATCCCAATCATTCACCCAGTGATCAATTATTAATTCATCATCTATCCATAAACGAAACCCGTTATCTCCTATCATCGAAAAAGTATAATCTTCGGAGAATTCAGGCTTTAGCTGACCCGTCCATCTAACAGATGCATCATCAGCTTGTCCCGTCAATTCTTCTAATAATGACTCTAAATCACTAAAGTTGATATTTGGTGAAACAACAGTTGCTTTCTTTTCATCGAAGTCAAATGCACCTGGACTTGAACTAGTATAAAAATCCCCTTTTAAACCATGTTGTCCATCATTCTCAGAATCTGCAATTAAAGTGGATAGTGGGAGCAAAAACATCATGATGATAAAAAAGGTAAAAATTCCTTTCCTTCTAATATTGATATTCATAGAATCCTCCTCTTAACATAGTTAATACAAACTTGACTATCGCGTACAAGAACTTCTTATTAAACATTACACTTACATCACCTCCTTCAATTCAATAACAAAGGTATATTGTTGACTAGATATACTTTTCGCTCGTCAAAAAGGGTTACGTATCTAACTGCTTTCTAGTAAACGTTTCCGTTTCAGGCTTGACATTTAATTCTTTGCTAAATTCCATCTCTTTCCTTCTCCTATTTATGACAACGAGTCTCTGAAGAACAATAAATATAAAAAGTAAAAATCCGACAGCTATTTTTGTCCACCATGAGCTAAGTGTACCTTGAAACATAATGATCGTCTGAATAACTCCCATGCTTAATACTCCAAGCATAGGTCCTATTAAATAGCCAAATCCACCTGTTAATAAGATCCCTCCTATTACACAAGCTGCAATTGCATCCATTTCCATCCCCAATAAATGCAAACCATATCCTGAAAGCATGTATATGGTAAAAACGAAACCACCTAGCGCAGAACAGAAACCTGAAAACATGTAAACTAAAATGGTGGTCCGCTTAACTGGAAGTCCCATTAATCTTGCAGAACTTACATTACCTCCAACAGCATAAACATTCCTTCCAAACTTGGTATATTTGGCTATAAATATAGCGATTATTACTAACAATAACGCAATAATTGCCCCAATAGATACATAGCCTCCTCCTATGATCGGCACTTTCGCACTAGACAGATAACTATATGTTTCGTTAGTAATTACGATACTCTCCGTATTAATTAGAAAACTAGTACCTCTCGCTAAGAACATGCCCGCTAATGTAACGATCCATGGGTGCAAATCAAATTGACTAATTAGATATCCCTGAAATCCACCGAAAAGAACACCGATTAAAAGTGTGAGTACGATAACTAAATATGCATTAAAGCCCATTTCTAAAAGAGTAGCTGAAATCATACTTATTAACGCCACAAAAGCTCCTACTGACAAATCAATGCCACCGGTAATAATTACAAAAGCCATCCCAGTTGCCACAATAATAAGATAAGCATTATCAATAAATAAATTCAAGAAAACTTGAGCACTAAAAAATCCAGTAAATGTAAAAGACCCATATCCGTATAACAATATAATTAATACAGTGGTTGCGAGAATGAAAACATGATTACCTTTCCATATAATGTCAACCATTTTCATGTGTATGACACCTTCTTTTTGCCCATATTTGCAAAGCTTCTTCTAAATGATTCTGATTGCATTAAACACACCAAAATTACTACCAACGCTTTAACTACCATTACAATTTGAGGATTGATTCCAATCGAATAAATAGTGGTAGATAATGTCTGAATAAACAATGCACCAACTACAGTGCCACCTAAAAAATATCTTCCTCCCCGCATAGACGTTCCACCAATGACTACCGCAAGTATTGCGTCCAGTTCTATCCATAATCCTGCATTATTTGCATCCGCACTACTGACATTTGCACTTACAATAATGCCGGCGATCGCAGCACAAAGCCCACAAATCGTGTATACGAGCAAAATTATTTTTTTTGGTTGAATGCCGGCAAATTTACTGGCAGTCATGTTATTACCAATAGATTCAAGAAACAACCCCATTGCTGTCCGTTTCTTTAAAAAAATCATCATCAAAAAAACAAATATACCAATGTAAATAGGGAAAGGAAAACCAAACAAAAATCCAGTTCCGATAAAACTGTAGATTTCGTTATCCATCGTTAAGATTTGTCCGCCAGTGATTAATTGAGCAATACCTCTGCCAACAACTAGCAAAATTAAAGTTGCTACCATCGGTTGAATTTCAAATACTGATACAAGTAAACCATTCCAAAAACCACAAACAATTCCAACGATTAAAGCTACAATCAAAGCAAGCCAAATGTTTTGATGCTCCATGATTGCTGCAGCTGTAGCACCTGATATGGCTAATACTGAACCAACTGAAATATCTATACCTTCTTTTGCAATAACTAACGTCATTCCAATAGAAATTATCACAAGTGGGATCGAACGATTTAAAATATCAATAAGACTGCCAAATAAGTGATTGTTTTTTATTTCAATTTCAAAAAAGCCAGGATCTATAAACAGATTTAAAACAAGAAACAAAGCTAATGCTGTTAAAGGCCAAAATATTTTTTGCCTAGTAAATTTAAGAAGGTATTGTTTCATCTATTTCATCTCCTTTTGCTATCATGTCCATAATCTTAGACTCTGTCATATCCTCTCCTTGTAGTTCTCCAATTTTTTGACGGTCCCGTAAGACAATGACTCGATCACAACAAGCTACTGTTTCTTCAAGTTCAGCAGATATGAATAAAATGGTAATTCCCTCTTTTGCTAAATCAAAAATTAATTGCCTAATTTCTTGCTTCGATCCTACATCAATACCTCTAGTTGGTTCATCTAAGATAAGTAAAGTTGGATTTGTAGCTAACCATCTAGCAAGAATGACCTTTTGTTGATTTCCACCACTAAGATTATCAATGCTTTGTTCTATACTCGGTGTTTTTATTCTTAATAATTTGATATATTTATTGGCTATCCTTTCTTGTTCTTTCATAGGAATGTATTTTAATAGGCCTTTTTTGGTTTGTAGTCCTAGAATAATATTTTCACGAATGGTTAAATCATTAATTATTCCTTCTACTTTGCGATCTTCCGGGCAGAAACTCACCCCTCTTTCAATCGATGATTTTGGGTTTAAAGATCCAATCTTTTCATTGTTTAAATAAAGAACCCCTTGATCTGGCTTATCAATCCCAAAAATTACTTTAGCCAATTCAGTTCTACCTGAACCTAACAGCCCAGCTAACCCTAATACTTCTCCCTTACGCATCTCTATATTTAATGGATTAATAGAGCCTTTTCTGGCTAGATTAGTTCCACTTAATAACAACTCAGATGATTTTAAATTTTTAAATTGTTTTTCTTTGTGATTAGAATTTTCATCCCATTCCCGTCCAATCATATTCGATACTAAATCTTTTCTAGGGAGTTGATTCGTTACGTAATCTCCGATATATTGGCCATTTCTTAAAACAGTAATTCGATCAGAAATTTCGTAGACTTGCTCCAAAAAATGACTAACAAATATAATCCCCATGCCTTCCTCTTTCAATGATTTCATTACCTTAAATAATTGTTTTACTTCATTTTTGTCCAGACTGGAAGTGGGTTCATCCAGAATAAGAACACCACTAGACATATCTACAGCTCTTGCTATGGCTATCATTTGCTGAATGGCAGTAGAATACGAAGAAAGAACTTTAGATACATCAATCTTTATATTTAATCTCGTTAAAAGTAATTGCTCAGCTCTTTTTTTAATTTCCTTCCAATTAATTCTTCCATTTTTTTTTGGTTCTCTACCAATAAAAATATTCTCTGCTACAGAGAGATTTTCGCATAAATTAACTTCCTGAAACACCGCACTAATTCCCTTGTTTTGAGCACTTTGCGGAGAATCAAGATCTATTTGTTCTTCTTTGAAAAATATTGAACCTTCATCCATTTTGTGAACTCCTGTGAACACCTTAATTAGAGTTGATTTACCAGCACCATTTTCACCCATTATGGAATGAATTTCACCTTGTTTTAAAGTGAAGCTAACGTTTGATAAAGCTTTGACACCTGGAAAAAATTTAGATATTCCTTCAGATCTTAGCAAATACTCAGAAACCATATAGAACACCCTCTTAATTCTGTGTTTTAACCTGTTGTATATAGTAAGAACAGGCTTATTTAAAGTATAATTTTTTGTTGAAATTTTGTATTTAAAAATAAAAGTCTTTTTTTGCACATTTCGGCTTTATAATTAAAAAAGCTATTAAAATATCCCCGCTTCACTTTGTGAAACGGGGATTGGATAGATTATAATATTATGCTGGCGTAATAGCTAACTCTAATAGTTTCTTTTTTTTATTTCTTTCTTTGCTTCTTCTTGTGTAAAGGTTTCCTCAGATGTAATAATTTTCATCGGTATTTCCGTACCGTTTTTTAATTCTTTAGCAGCTTGCATAATCTGTGGTCCTAACAACGGGTTACATTCCACCGTAAAATTTAATTTACCAGCACTTAGTGCTTTAAAAGCTTTATTTGTAGCATCTATTGAGATAATTTTTATATCAAATCCAGGTTGTAAACCGTATTCCTCAATTGCTTCAATTGCCCCAATTGCCATGTCATCATTGTGCGAATACACTATATCTATTTCACTGCCAAACTGTTGCAACGCCTTTTCCATCATTTCTTTACCTTTTCCCAATGTAAAATCGCCTGATAAAGAATCTATTATATGAAGATTGGGGTGATGTTCTGATACTTCTTTAAATCCTTGTTTTCTATCAGTTGCTGGTGCTGAACTCTTTGTGCCTTCTAATTCTATAATATTAACTGTTTCCGTATTAGATTCCTTATGATCTACTACCCATTGAGCAGCTCTTCTTCCTTCTTCAACAAAATCTGATCCAATAAAAGATGTCCAAAGTGAATCGTCTTGAACCTTTATTTCCCTATCACACAATATAACAGGGATTCCTGCATCTTTTGCTTCCTGTAATACTTCATCCCATCCATTCTCTACCATAGGGGAAAATGCAATGACATCTACACCTTGCTTAATAAAATCCCTGATTATTGCTATTTGTTTTTCTTGATTATTATTTGCATTTATTAATTGAAGATCTACATTTTCTTGCTCAGCTGCTTTTATAATAGATTCCGTATTCGCTGATCTCCATGCACTTTCATTACCTACTTGTGCAAATCCAAGGGTGACTTTCTCATCATTTTCTATATGGCTAGTTAAGTCATTTCTGTTATGATAAAAGTCCTCCACATTTTGAGAAGATACTTCATGATTTCTTAATATTATTTTTTTAGGAATTTCTGTATCTTCTTCTAGAATACGAATAGCATAGTGTATCGCTTGTTTACCTCCTGTAGGTGTTATAAATGTTGTATCTATTTTCTTTTGTTTTACAAGTTGCAGTCCTCCATTTGGTTTATCTACGCCATCACTTCCAATTATTTTAATATGATCTATATCTAGGGAATGAAGTGCTTTATACACACCTAAAGCCATCGCATCATTGTGGGCATATATGAGATCAGGTTGATCATTACTCTTTTTTAATAATGCTTTTAATTCATCCTCTGCTTTATCACGTTGCCAGTTAGCAACAAGTGTGTTTATAATTTTTATGTTTTTCATTTGATTTATATTTTCTCTAAAACCACGACTTCTCTCTTCTGCTTGTACTGCACTCGTTAAGCCTTGTACTTCAATTACGTTACCGCCTTGATTTCCCAACAAATTTGTAGTAGCTTCAGCAGCCATTTCACCTATTAAAAAATGATCAGTTCCAATATAAAGTGTATAATTGTAACCTTCTACACCTCTTCCTAGTACAATAACTGGAATTTCATTATATGCCTTTGATATAACGGGTGTCATTGCTATTGAATCTTCAACAGACACAATTAATAAATCAATATCATATCCCTTTAACGTTTTAATATCATCAATTTGCTTTTGCGTATTTTGAGCTGCGTCAGTGTAAATCACTCTTATATTATGATATTTTGATGCTTCCTCTTGTATTTCTTCATTCATTGAAATTTGCCAAGGTTCTAGGAGGTTAGGTTGTGAAACGCCAATAACATAGTCGACTTCCGTTTCTGTATGAGAATTTGATTGAAACAATATAACAAATACTAAGCATATCATAAGTGCTACAAACAACATGATAGTAGTGACGATTCTTTTATTCATATAGTTTTTCCCCTGTACGATATACAGTTGGTGAAATCCCGACTACTTTTTTAAAGGCATTGCAAAAATAATGTTGTGTACTATAACCAACCATTTCAGCTACTTCATATATCTTCAGATAAGGATCCTTCATTAAGATCAATGCTTTATTAATTCGCACATTTTTAAGATATTGAATAAATGAGACACCTAGTTCATTTTTTATTTGTTTACTTAGGTACGTAGGATTCACTTGCACATAACTTGCAACCTGTTGTAATGAAATAGATGGACTATAATAATGTTGATCAATATAATTTTTAGCCAATGCAACAATAGGCGTCATTTTATTCGCTGATTTTAAATCACTAACTACTTTTTTATATTCATTAGGAAATTCCAAAGATGAAGTTAATAAGGAATCCCTACAAGTGACAACTTTTCCTAGAAAACGCTCTAACTCTAGTACTATTTTTTGATTGATATCGAATAAAAATTCTGTGTCTATCTGTGGTAACAATAAAACAATGTGACCAGATTGATCCTCAAACATTTCTTTTGATTGATATCCACTTAAAAGATCACTAATAATATTTTTGATTGAAAAACTTAACAGAACATCACTCCAATTTTGTTCCATACTTCCTATGTTAATTTCTTTTATAACCTTAAATACCAATAATCCAGTGTTTTTCGTTAAACTGACTCCAAGTAGCTTTGCATGTTTTTTCATTTCGTCTTCTTGATAGTGTCCAAGACTCCAACTCAATAGAAATTTTTCCTTAAGAAGTTGTTTATTGCCTTCCAATTGTTTTTCACGAAGCCTATTCCTAGACCTTCTCGTCAAAATATCAACAGCATTCTCAATCGACTGTTCTAGCTCCGGTTTTTTTACGGGTTTTAATATATAGTCTATTGTTCCCATCTTTATTGCTTTTTGAGCATAAATAAATTCATTATAACCTGAAATAACAATAAAAACGGCATCAGGTAATATCGACCGTAATTTTTCCATTAATTCTAATCCATTTAAAAACGGCATGTTGATATCGATAAATAGAATATCCGGCCTCAATTCTATAGCCTTGTTTAACGCTTCTTCTCCATCCTCTGCTTCACCTATCACATTGATTGAATAACTTTCCCAATTTAATGATTTTTTTAACCCTCTTCTAATAATACTTTCATCTTCAGCAATAAATAATTTCCACATTAATTAACCCCCTTGAAAATAGCTTAGAATGGCTTAAGAGGAAGGATTGCATTAATTGTTGTACCTTTTTTAAATTCACTATACACTTCCAGCCCATAATCTGTTCCATAAGATAGTTTGATTCTTGCATTAACATTGAACAAACCATACCCCTTAGACACATTAGAATCAATTTTCTTTAGATAATTGTTAATTTCTCGTAATTTATCACTTTTCACTCCCATTCCAGTATCACGAACTGTAAATAGAAGCTTATCATCTTGAGTATCAATATTAATTATAATCTTTCCTTTACCTCTCTTATTTCTTATACCATGATATATTGCATTCTCTACTAAGGGTTGTAATATCAGTTTTAAGACTTGATAATCTTTTACACGCTCGTTCATATTTATCTCATACTCTAACTTTGATTCGTATCGAGTCATTTGTATAATGAGATAGCTTTTTACATGTTCAACTTCTTCTTCTACTGTGATGAATTCCTTTCCTTTATTCAAACCAATTCGGAAAAGGGTTGTTAACGCATTCACTAATTCAGTTATCTTTGTAGCATGATATTCATCAGCCATCCATTGAATAGTATCTAAAGTATTATATAGAAAATGAGGTTTGATTTGCGCTTGCAAGATCTCTAACTCTGCTTCTCGTTTACTTTTTTGTTCTTTGTATACTAATTCGATTAAACGTTCAATTTCATCGATCATTTTATTATAACTCTTACCTAATTGTCCTATTTCATCTCTGTATTTGGAATGAAATCGTAAATCAAATCTTCCTTCTTCTACATTACCCATTAGTGTTTTCAATTTGTTAACTGGTTTTGTTATCATACTTGCGAAAAATAATGAAAATACAGATCCGACCAACAAAGTAATTAAAGCGATTACAAAAGTGAGTTTCTGAACATCCGAAACCACTTTTGTCGTTTCATCTAGAGAAAAAACACCAGCTACTTTCCAACCGATATCAGAAATAGTGTTGTAAATAATTTGATAATTATTTCCTTTAATAGTTTGTTCAACAGGTGAAGAGCTTTCATTTTGTAGCCAACTTGGATGTATTCGATAAACGATATCATTTACTGGTGCATACACAACTTTACCGTTCTCGTCCGTTATAAACACAAAACCACTTTTTCCTAATTTAATTGATTCAATAATATTTTTGATAAAATCTAATTTTAGGTCTATCAAAATAACACCCATTACTTCATCTGTATTAGAGTTTTTCACAGCTTTTACAAGTGTGAGTACATTATTTACTTGATAATTTGAATTGTTTTTTATATTTCTTCCAATTGGATTACTAATTAAATGCATTTTTTCAGGTGACTTGATTGTCTCTACATACCACGGCTCCGTTGTGAGTGGATCTCTTGAAATACGTGATATCTCGTTACTAATAAATCTATCATGCTTATTTAGGATTAAAATTCCCGCAATCTCCGGATGTCTATCTTTGTAAACTTGCATTTTGTTTTTTATTGACTGTTCATCAGAACTATTACTCTCTTGTTCCAACATGAATTCTTTCACTAATTCCTCTTGAGAGAGATAATACATGATATTTTCGTTTTCTTCTATCAGTGTTTTTATATTGCTCCATACTTGATTAATCATTTGATCAGTATGCATATTCGCTTCTTCTTCTAGCGAATCTTTGTAGATATTTCCGCCAAAAAAACTTAATGTAGACACACATAAAATGATAATAATAAAAAAATAAAATAAGAGCTTAAATCGAATACTTTTGTTATTAAAATATAACACTACTTTTTTTACATTGATTGTTCTCCCCCCTTTGTAAACTTATTATTCATTACAAAGAACTATTTATCAAGAGGAACTGAAATATGAATAAAAATCGAGATTGAAAATTCAATCTCGATTTTTCATTTCCATTTAATACTTGCGATCAGGTAAGGCTTCTTCTGCTGCTTCTGCACCTACAAACACCGTTTCTTCTGTTTTAATCCATCGCTCAATTTCTTTTTCTTCCTTTAAATCCTTTGCTGCTTGTGCAAGCTGTGGTCCCAATAATGGATTACATTCTACAATAATATTTGCTTTTCCTGCAATAACTGCCTCGAATATATCGCTAATTCCATCTACAGATACAATTTTTATATCTTCCCCAGGATTCAAGCCATATTCCTCAATCGCCTGTATCGCCCCTAATGCCATATCATCATTATGGGCATAAACTACATCTATATTCTCACCATCAGATTTTAAGAATGCCTCCATAACTTCCTTACCTTTTGACCTTGTAAATTCACCAGTTTGGGATTTAATAATATTATACTTATCGTTCTCATTTATAATATTCGCAAATCCTTCCATCCGGTCATTTGCTGCACTAGCACCGACAGTCCCTTGAAGTTCTACAATGTTCGTTTCTACGTCCTCTCCAACAAGGTTAATTAATTCTTTTGCTGCATTCTCACCTTCAAGAATAAAATCAGATCCTATAAAGCTTGTGTACAATGACTCATCTTCTACTTCAATACGACGGTCTAATAAAATTACTGGAATATCTGCATCCTTTGCCTCTGTTAAAACCGTTTCCCATCCAGATTCTACTACAGGAGCTAAAGCTATAATATCTACCTGTTGAGCAATAAAATTTCTTAGTGCCTTTATCTGATTTTCTTGTTTTTGTTGAGCATCAGAAAATTTCAGTTCAAACTGTGGATCATTTTCTAATGTGTCTTTAATAGATTCTGTCTCAGCTGTTCTCCATCCACTCTCTGCACCTATTTGTGAAAAACCAATCACAATAGGACCAGAAGAGTCTTCATTTGAAGCTTCCTCACTATTGTTGTCTGATTCATTATTTTCATTAGTTGAGTTTGTGTTTTCTGAATTACATGCTGAAAGAATCAATACTAATGATAGCACCGTAACCAAGATTACAAATACCTGTTTTACACTTTTCATTTTACTCTCCCCCTTTATCTAATTTAAACTCCTCTTCATAATAAAAGGGATCTCCAAAAATGTATTTGTAATAATGCTTGTTTATTTATAAATTTCCGTACTTTTATAACGAACTAAAAAATAACCCCATTTCATATGTAGAAACAAGGTTATTATCAAACATATTAGACGTCTCCACCTTGCCAATCGAAATTCCTGGTAACAGTTCCTGCTCCATCATTAGTGGATGAGAGACGAATAATTAGCAAAAAGCATATATATTTTTGAACATTCTTATATAAACAAAAGCGATAACCCCGGTATAAATAGAATAAACAGTGCAGCAATAATCAGTACAATAATGAATGGAAAGGTTCCTTGAACAACATTAGAAAAGGGTGTTTTACTCACACCTGAAGCAACAAAAAGGTTCAGTCCAAATGGAGGTGTTAGCATCCCAATCGCTAACGTGACGATCATAATAATTCCAAAGTGAATCGGATCAATACCAAATTCATATACAATCGGTAAAAACAACGGAACGAAAATTAATACCGCAGCGCTTGTATCCATAAACATCCCAACCACTAACAAAATCACAAACACCATAAGCAGGAAAACAACCTTAGTATCTGCATATTCTAAGAAAAAGGCTGCGATTTCTTTCGGAATATTTTCATAGGTTAAATACCAACTGAACACGTTAGATGTTGCAATCACCAGCATAATCATCGAAGAGGTAATCACAGACTTTCGCGTGACGTTATATATTTTCTTCCACGTTAGTTCTTTATAGACAAACAAACCGATTAAAAAACTATAAACAATAGCTACAGCAGCCGCTTCTGTCGGAGTAAAAATACCAATATAAATACCACCAAGCACAATGATTGGCAACAAAATCCCCCAGAAAGCATGGATAAATGATCGCAACAATTCACCGAAGCTTACCCGTTTTTCTGGCTGATGTCCTTGCTTTTTGGCAATCACATAACTGACGACAATTAATACAAATCCTATAAAAACCCCTGGCATAATTCCCGCAATAAATAGATCTCCAATTGACACTTCAGCAGCAGAACCATAAACCAGCAACGTAATACTCGGAGGAATAATTATCCCTAAAGATCCAGCTGCAGTCATTAAACCAACAGAGAATTTTCTTGAATAATTTGCATCACGCAATGATGGAATCATTATGCCCCCAATAGCTGCTACAGTCGCAGGGCTAGAACCTGACAATGCGGCAAATAACATCGAGGATAAGACTCCAGCTATTGGTAATCCACCTGTCGTCCACCCAACCAATTTCCGAGCAAAATCGATGATCCTTCTTGATGTTCCTCCAGATAACATTAAATCTCCAGCGAAAATAAAAAACGGTATTGCCATCAATGTAAAAGAATCAATTCCGGAAAAAAGCGTTCGCGCAAAGACATCAAGTGAAATTCCTTGCTGATACATCGCCACAAAGCTAGCTATTCCAATGGCAATAGCAATAGGTGCACCGATCAGCAGCAAAACGATAAAAATGAATAAAATCATTTCTCCATGACCTCCTCTGGTTGTCCTTGATCATCAGAGTAAGATCGCTTTACATCAACAACTAGCATTTGAACAAAGCGAAACAACATCAATCCTCCACCAACTGGAACCGTTAGATACGGTATCGCCATTGGTACACCTAATGCAGGGGTAACATTCCCAAGCTCCACTACACTGGAAACCATTTCAGAGCCTGCCAAAATCATAATCAAGCAAAAAACAATACCTGCTAAATTAGCAAAAATGGAAAAAAACTTTTTTCCTGCCGATGGAAGAAATGCCACCAACGCATCAACCGTCGCATGCCCTTTTTCCCTGACCGCAATACTGCTGCCAATCAACACCAACCAAATAACTAAAAAGCGTGCAGTCTCTTCCGACCAAATCAAAGAAAAATTAAATAAATAACGTAAAATAACTTGTACAAAAATTAAAATAGAAGCGACTATCATGGAAAACACAGCAAAAGATTCTTCAATATGATTGACGACTTGATTGAACTTCTTCATACAAAGCCCCCTTTATGGTTAGGAAAATTTTCCATATAAGTTTTTTTATACTATAAACCATAAAATTATATACATACTTATAGCGTGAAATAAGAGCGATCCCTCGCTCTTATCCACCTCAACACTTTCCTTCTATTCGATTAACTCGATCATCTTATCCGAATCCTCAAATTTATCATGGAATTCATCAAATACTCCACTTAATGCATCCTTAAAAGCCTCTTTCTGTTCACTAGTCAATTCATTTATTTCGACGTCAGACTCTTCTAATATTTGCATGTACTCCTCTTCATCACTTTCTGACATATCCCATTGCCATTCCGTAACTTCCATCGCCACTTCTTCCACCACTTCCTGCAATTCCCCAGGCAGACTGTCATAGAAAGACTGGCTAATGATAAGAGGATACCCCATGTAACCATGAGAACTTAACGTTACATAATCTTGCACTTCATAAAATTTTTGACTGATAATGTTTGATAGAGGGTTTTCCTGTCCGTCGACAGTACCTGTCTGTAAGGAAGTATACAATTCCGAAAAGTCGATCGATACTCCACCCGCATTTAATGTTTTAAATTGCGAAATTAATAATGGACTTTGTGACGCACGCATCTTTAATCCATCTAAATCTTCTGGCGTTTCAATCAGTCTTTTCGAGTTGGTAAAATGTTTAAATCCGCCATCCCAGAAACCAATTAGTTTTAAATTTTGTTCCTCTAATTTTTCACTAAGATAATCCCCTAAATCTCCATTGACTGCTTCAAAAGCATGCTCACGATCTTCAAAAAGATAAGGCAGATCAAATACTTCAAACTCTTCTACAAAAGTTGGCAGTACACCAGTAAACGGAGCATTCATGTGGACTGTACCAGATTGCATTTGCTCCAGAATCTCTCGATCACTGCCAAGTTGAGAGTCCGGGTAAATTTCTACTGCTATTTGTCCATCTGTTCTCTCTTCAAGTAACTCTCCAAATTTTTCTGCACCCTTCCCTTTTGCAGTAGAAGGGCTCACCACATGCGCAAATTTCAAAACATATTCTTCACCGTCTTCATTATTAGCTTCCGTTTCCTCATTTGTTTCGTTGTTACCACTCTCTGTATTACCTTCTTCCGTATCTCCATTAGGCTCTGAAGAACTGCAAGCAGCTAGAGTAAGTAAAATCAATCCCATAACACTCATTAAAAGCCTCTTCATACCAAAACCCCTCTCTATAAAACTCTCCACTATTAACTATATGAAGCTCGTCCTGAAAAATAACTAAATAATAAACGAACAACATCTTGAGAGATGATGATAGAAGGATTCAAGACAGTTTGAAAGTTGAAGAATACAAAAATCCCTGATCAACTCCACTAAGAATCAATCAGGGGCAACACAATAAAATTCCCCATTTTCCACTTAATATAAGCACGCTGGATACTCCTCGTCACCAGATGAAGAAAGACCCGGAATCGCAAATTGATTCCGAGTCTTACGGTTATGCGTTGTGATTGTTTTTAAAGCGATTCGCTTCCAACCCTTTTGCATTCGGTTTAATAAAAAAGAGGCTGCCGGACAATGGAAGTTTTCCCAGTTCTTCCTCTGTCATTCCTTCCCTTGCAGTTGTAATGTATAGTGTGTCAAAATCCTTACCGCCAAAAGTGCAGGATGTAATGTTTTTGGCTGGCACTTCTACCACAGACAAAACCTCTCCAGTTTCCGGATTCCATCTGCTTACTTTTCCTGATCCCCACCCTGCGATCCAGAGCATGCCTTCGGTATCAATTGTCATGCCGTCCGGAAAACCATATGTTTCGGTGAATTGGAAAGCAACACGCTGATTCGTAATAGTTCCAGTTTCCAAATCGTATTCGAATACATAAATATTTCTAGTCGGTGTATCGATAAAATACATTCGTCTATATTTCATATCCCAGGCCATACCATTGGAGGTTCTCAGTTCAGTTAACTTTGCTTCCACTTCAAGCGCATGATTCATGCAGTACAAAGTGCCTTCTGGCTCATTATCACTTTTTTGCATCGTTCCCGCCCAAAATCTTCCTGCAGGGTCCACCTTACCGTCGTTGAATCGATTGTCTGGCCTGTCTAGTTCTGGATCATGTATAGCATTCATTTGTTTTGTTTCAGTATCATAAAAATAAAAGCCATTCTCCGCCGCCAACACTAATTGTCCATCTTCTGCTACAACAACTGCACCGACCATCTCACCAATCTCAAACGTGTCGTTCTGCTCCTTTTGCGGATTGAATCGATGAATTACTTCTCCTGTAATATCGGTCCAGTATAATACCTGATTTCTTTCATCCCAACAAGGCCCTTCACCAAGCAATGCTTTGATTTCATAAGCTACTTCTGCTTTCACCATTTTTTCCTCCTTCTTCTATTCGCATTCATACGAGCACACGGTTAGTTGAATGCTGGAGAATCTATTATAGCGCTTTCTTTTTCTAATATTATTATAGTGTAATTAGATAATAGAATAAAAGCATAATACACAGTTAGAAACAAAAGATCTATTGTTATGAGAAAAACAGAACGACATATTGACAAAGCTAGTAAACATTGAGATAATGTCTAAAATTATATATTGGTACCTTTAATTCAGTCCCGTGAGGCTGACAAGGACAACGGATTTGCTAATAGCATGCATAAGTGTGTACAAAACACGTGCATCTATTTGCCAAAAGCTTCTTGTCAGTCGGGCAGGAAGCTTTTTTTATTTGTTTAAAAACCTTCCAAACTATTAGTACAACATGTACAACTACTTTACAATCAAATAAACTGCTCGGCTTTGGTACTAATACAATGACAAGGAGGAACCAAAAATGGACAAAGAATTTTCTTTACAAGCTGTGCCACAATCACACCGAAATGGCTTTTTAAAAATGTTTGTGGTGATGCTCGGATTTACTTTCTTCTCTGCAAGCATGCTTTCAGGTGGAGAGCTAGGGTTAGGATTAACGATGAAAGAATTTATCTGGATCGTTTTACTCGGAAATCTAATACTCGGTTTATATACAGGTGGACTAGCCTTTATGGCAGCCAAAACAGGTTTATCTACTCACTTGCTTGCACGTTTTGCATTTGGTGAAAAAGGATCCTATTTAGTTTCATTTTTATTAGGTGCTACACAAGTAGGTTGGTTTGGAGTCGGGTTAGCCATGTTTGCTGTACCCGTTCATAAAGTAACTGGAATTAATATGTTAACATTAATCATTATTGCAGGAATGGTAATGACATTTTCAGCGTTCTTTGGCATGAAAGCATTAGCCATATTAAGTTTTATCGCTGTACCAGCTATTGCGATTTTAGGAAGTATTTCTGTTGGAGTTGCGATTAGCGATTTAGGTGGAATATCCGAATTATTTGCTTATCAACCTGAAACAACATTAGGTTTCGCTGCAGCTTTAACTATTTGTGTTGGGTCTTTCTCAAGTGGTGGAACTTTGACGCCAGACTTTGCCCGTTTCGCTAAAACAAAAAAGACAGCTGTTATTACAACACTGATTGCCTTTTTCATCGGAAATTCATTAATGTTTTTATTCGGTGCTATTGGTTCCATCTCAACAGGTCTAGGAGATATTTCGGAAGTAATGTTTGTGCAAGGTTTGATCGTTCCAGCGATTATTGTATTAGGATTAAATATTTGGACAACAAATGATAACTCTTTATATGCATCCGGTTTAGGTTTTTCCAACATAACAAAAATCAAAAAAAGTAAAGTGGTTATATTTAACGGAATTGTCGGTACCATCTTTGCGATGTGGTTATATAATAATTTTGTTGATTGGTTAACATTACTAGGAGCAGCACTTCCACCAATAGGTGCGATATTATTAGCTGACTTCTTCTTGTTAAGAAAAGGCCGTTACCCAGCATTAAATGAAATGACATTCCAAGTTATTCGTTGGCCAGCTATTATTGCTTGGATAGGTGGATTTGCATCAGCACAATGGTTACCAGGGATTCCGCCATTAAATGGCATTATTTGTGCAACTGTGTTATATATAGGTTTGACAATGGTATTAGAAAAATCTTTTAAAGCTGAAAAAAGCATGAAATTAGGAAAAGAGGTATAAATCATGATTCTTCAAAATGCAACATTACCAAAACAAGAAGGACTTTGGAATATTCATATTGAAAATGGGTTGTTTACAAAGATAGAAGAAGCAAAACAAATAGATGGTGCGCTAGATATTGGTGGAAAACTAGTGAGTGCGCCTTTTATTGAACCACATGTTCATCTTGATACGACATTAACAGCAGGTGATCCCAAATGGAATGAAAGTGGGACACTTTTCGAAGGGATTTCTACTTGGACCGAACGAAAAAAATCACTGACTATAGAAGATGTGAAAGCAAGGGCAACGAAAGCATTAAAATGGCAAGTCGCACAAGGTATCCAGCATGTCAGAACACATGTCGATGTTTGTGACCCATCTTTAACAGCGATGAAAGCATTGCTCGAAGTGAAAGAAGAGATGAAGGAATATATTGACCTCCAGTTGGTTGCTTTTCCTCAAGAAGGGTACTTGTCTTATCCTAATGGTACCGAACTGGTTGAGGAAGCATTGAAAATGGGAGCCGACGTTGTTGGAGGAATTCCGCACTTCGAATTCACTCGTGAATATGGTGTAGAATCGATGAAAATTGCGTTTGACTTAGCAGAAAAATATAACCGCTTAGTCGATATTCATTGTGATGAAATCGATGATGAACAATCGCGTTTTGTTGAAGTAGTAGCAGCAGAAGCATATAATCGCGGACTAGGTAGTAAAGTGACGGCAAGCCACACAACTGCCATGCATTCTTACAATAGCGCCTATGTATCAAAATTAATGAAACTATTAGGACTTGCTAATATTAACTTTATTGCAAATCCACTCGTTAATATTCATTTACAAGGCCGTTTTGATGATTATCCAAAACGACGTGGTATTACTCGAGTTAAGGAATTATCAGAAGCAGGACTTAATGTTAGCTTTGGTCATGATGACATTTTTGACCCATGGTATCCACTTGGAACAGGAAATATGTTGCAAGTATTACATATGGGAATACATGTAACCCATTTAATGGGATATCATCAAATTATAGATGCCTTTGACTTCATTACTGAAAATAGTGCAGTAACATTAGATATCCAAGATACATATGGTATAGAAGTTGGAAAACCAGCCAATTTTATCATATTAAATGCTAACAATGTTTATGATGCAGTTCGGAAACAAACAGAAGTGTTAGCATCATACCGTAATGGTGTGAAACTAGCAGTCACAAAACCAAAAGAATCTACTATTTATATAAATACGGAAGAAAAAATTGACTTTGAAAGGTAGTATCTTTTCTCTAATAAAAAGGGAGTTATCCTAAGATAGCTCCCTTTTTACATTAACCTACTATTCTATTAACAAAATGATCAACAAATTGTTCGGCATCTACTTCAAGTGCCACCTTCACATTCCCATTCTTATCTTCTGTTTCGATAGTTTGTCCACTTTCGTCTCCGTCTGTTATAACATTTACTGACATTTGTTTTGTCCTCACTAGTGATGGGAATACTGCCACACCGATTGTAAGTGGGTCATCTGACGGCTCCCACGCCTAAAGACGTGGGGTTCCCACGACCTAGACAGCAGGTGACTTACAGCTTGTGTTCCGCGAAGAATACAAGCGTTCCATCGTCTCAAAGGTACCTTATCAACCTTGCGGTTGAGTTTGCATCCTAAGTACTGAATGGGTTCAGCAAGTCTTTCACGATAGCGCATGACATTTAGTCTACTTACACATGCCTAGCCTCCGAAGAGACCGTACATCGACTTAACTATCGAATCCTTGAGTTTAAGGAGAACTCTCTTGGTGCCAGTCAGTCCAAGCGACAACCTATATCGATTCACCTTAGACCGCTACAGCGGTCTTTCTCTGTTTATCTGGTTTCACAAACCAGTGAAGTGTCTTGTTTGTAGATTGTTGAAGCCGTGCAATCTCACGATTATGCAGTTCTACAAATTGTTCCCATTGAGAGTCGCATAAATCCACATCAATGGAATCAAGACTATCAGTTGTATTTCCGATAAGGAAAGCACTATATAGGTCTCGTTGAATCGACAAGCCTTGAATGTCATTCCAGCGTTGCTCTAGTTGTTTCTTAGTATATTCGCCAGTTTTATGATTGAATTGACTGGCTTTTGTTGCGTAGGTATCAATTTTTTTAACCGATTTTCCTTGATACCCAAGTTTTCGGTCTAATATGGTGATTAACATGGCAGGTGCATGGTTCAACAAGCTCTTACCAAATCGTTTCTTCTTGTCGATACGCCCATTCTTCTTGTTTCGAGTTGTCTTTTTAGCTTTCTTCTGAAGGGATTGAAACCGCATCGTTTCTACTCGCACATCTGAACCTTGCGACAATATGTCATTCGCCAATTCTTCGTGTGCCTGTTTTCGTTTAGTAGCTATCTTGCGGTGCAAGTCTTTTCTTTTCGCTTTCCGTTTCATGTAGCGGTTAGAGAATGACCACTTTACGCCTTTCTTGACCACACCATTTTCTTTGAAGTTATGAGGATTCGTTGCACGTTTCGACCGGTCCATAGCGCGTTCCATACGACGTAGCTCTTTCGCATCAGCCTTACAGGCTTCCGCTAACTCGACGAGTTGAATTTTATCTTCAGATACGACAGCACCAGTGGAAGTCCCCATATCAATTCCTACTCGACTGTTAAATGTATCTACTGGATTCTTTTCCAAGCCAGTATCTTTATCTCGCTTAGTAGGTGGCAATCCCTCTTGAATTAGCTGTACGAAGAATCGTGGTTTCCCTCGAATCTCACGCATGACTACTCGGCAATACTTTGTCTTATCGCAAAGAGCCATGTGTGCATATTCATCATTTGGTTTGATAAAAACTTTCAGTTTGAGCGAACCCTTAGCGTTCTTCTTTCCCCAAAGCAGAAATTCACCATCGAAACGTATCCCGGTTGCATTGTTCTTGTTTTCAACCGACATATCATCAAACGGTCGTTTGAAGTGTACTCGTTTCGCTTGGTGGTATTTGAGTTTTTCAACTGATTTGAACGCTCGGGTTGCCAACTTTTGTGCTTCGAGTGACCCCATATTTTTGGCATACTTTGCCTGCATAGGAGCGACAAATGCATGGAGTTGATACTCAGAATAGCCATGTGACCGTTCTATTTCTTTGAGTCGTTTAGTTCTACCTTTGGCAGACTTATCAGCAACTAGCACATGGTATTCTTTGTCTGAACGAAGTTCAGCTAAACGCTTGAGGGCAAACCCAAGGCAAGCGTTATAGATTTGTTTAGCTATCTTTATCTTTTTCTCTAAGATGACTCGTTCAGCTTGATTTGTTTGAAGTTCTAGTTCGAGCACATAGCTTGGTGTTTTCGCTTTTGCCATGAGGTCGCCTCCTTTCTAGCGTTTTCGTTGCATCTCAACATACCTCAACCAGGTGTTTAAATCTTCAATCAACGGCTTCATTCAGGAATATCTTTCTCCTGTATCGTGGGCAGAAAACAAAATGATAGTTGAGAAGACTCACAGTTGTTTTGGTGTGCCTATAATCTTCTGTCATGGTTCTATTATACCACACAGTTCGTATGTATTAACGATAAAATCACGAAAACACACAACAAAAAAGAACTAGGATAGTGGTTATGTCGGACATGTACGACCCGCAAGGGGCCGCCCCAGTCCGAACTCACTATCATCCCATCCCTAAAGGAGTGGGCTTTCTCGTTCGTAAAATCTGTAACATTAGAGTAAGCCTTTGTGATTTAGAATATCTTAGTGAACATTGTTCTCACAAAAAGACTGCTATAAGTTAGTATTACTTATATGACAGCCTTTTAGATATCATAGTATTCATTTTTAAATAATACGTAATGGTACTTATTTTATGAAATAATATCACTGGTTGCAAGAATAGGAATTACAGATTGTACGTCTTTATCTGTACCTGCAGCTTCCGGGGACGGGCGAAAATGATTAATCTGTTCAGAGACAAAATCTGCTTGCTCTGACATAACTTTATGATGGGAGATAATGATATGATTTTCTGTAATCTCTATAGTACGCCATGCTTGTTCATCTAAACAAGCCGCAACTTGAACAAAAGTCCAGTTACCTTTATGTACAATAGAATTCTGATGATTATGACCATTAAAATAAACAGCTTGACCTTTTTTCTTATCTAAAATACGCCACATATCTATGTTAGGGTCAACAGATAATTTATCCATATCCGAGCGAGAAGTTGTATTATATACTGGATGATGTGCAAAAACAAATAATGGTTTTGTACCAGAAGCTTCGACTACCTCTTCAAACCAATCTAATTGCTCCTGATTTATGGAACCACCCCAGTCCTCATAGTCCATTTCTTTCGCAGTATTCAAAAAGGCAAAAATGGCATCATCTTTAGCAACGGTATGATACAAAGGCTGCTTGGTAATCTCCAGCACCCTTTCTATAGACTGGCCATATAAATCGTGATTCCCTAGTACATGATGAAAATGATTAGGCTTGTTATGAATAATCTGATAAACTCCTTCGAGTTCCTCAGTAGTACCAAAGTTAGTTAAATCACCTAACGAAATATGCATGTCCGCCTCATTATCAAGAAAATGGCCTAGAAAAGAACGATAAAAATCCCGCTTTGCTTCCTTTAATCCTTGAACATTTTGCTCAACTTCTGGAAAATGCAAATCACCTAATACAGAAAATTTCATTCTATCCCTCCTTACCCAGAGGATAACTTATCAATATTAATGCAATATAAATGTTTAGTTAAAAAACGTAAATTTCCTATGAGCGATACACTGTTAAGAACATTACATTTCCAGTTAAATGAGCAATTTGGAAAGAACACCTTTCAAAGATGACAACAGGATATCAGCTGTGACAGCTATTCAGTTATTAGACGAATATTAATTGACCTATATTTACGAGGTTCTTGATCGTCGATGGACGTTTGATGGTCTCCCTTTTTGCCCCTACCTAAAAGAGGATGGAAATATTTTTTGGTCTTTTGATCGGAATGATCCCTCCAAAATATTTCGCTTGTTGTAAGGAATTATTTCCACATTTGTAGGAAATAAAAATAATAACTCGTTATTTTCTGGTAAAATCTTGTTATGAGGAATTATTGGTTTGTGAAGTGTTGATCTTAAATTAACTAGCAGGTTAATGGAACAAAAGAAACGAGGGGAACTTTATTATGATTGAATTAAAATTTTTCGAGCGTTCAGATTTCCAACAACTAATAGATTGGATTGAAACACCAGAGTTTCTACTGCAATGGGGAGGTCCTAATTTTAGTTTTCCATTAGATGAACTGCAATTAGAAAACTACCTAAACAATGCAAACAGTGACAATTTTAATACTTTTGTTTATAGCGTTATAGAAAAGGAAACTGGAAAAGTCATAGGACATATTTCGTTAGGGAATGTTGATAGAAAAAACAAATCAGCAAGAATTGGAAAAGTTTTAGTTGGTGATAAGAATGTAAGGGGAAAAGGGATAGGTCAACAAATGATGACAGAAATTCTTAAAGTTGCATTCGATGAACTTCGCTTACATAGAGTTAGTCTCGGAGTGTTTGACTTCAATTCCTCTGCAATTGCATGTTATGAAAAATCAGGATTTGTAAAAGAGGGATTATTCAGAGACGCAAGAAAAATAGGTGATGAGTATTGGAATTTATGGGAAATGAGTATTTTAGAAAATGAGTGGTTTGAAATAAATAAAGGTTAGCCTTATTGTGCTAACGGGTGCGTTAGTTGAACAAGCCAAATTTAAAAAGTCGGTTCCTTAGCTTATAAAACTCGCGTTGTGTCGGCAGGCCCTATAAAATGCAAAATAAAAAAGAGTGCACATTTTTACCATTCTGACTTCAATTTTCATATCGTTACACACATGTTAACAGTGAAAGAGGAAGATTATCCTAAACTTTTTTGTAAAAAGGTATTGATAATTTTTTGATGATCTCTTCCGCAACACTAGTCGTGGCTACACTGTCATTTCATCAAAAAAATAACCACCCTAGCCTGATCAGCTAATGAGGGTGGTTATTTTTCACCTTATTAAGCAAGTCGCCCCCTTAAAGGGCTATGCACTAACCGTTTGGTGTACCAGTACCAAACGGTTTTTATTATGATATGTCTTTTCTACTTACATTATACCCGAATGCATAATTTTTAACAACTGATCAAAGCACAATAATAAATGCTAACTATATTTTTTAATAAAAACATTTACAACACGTTCCCTCGTTACAGAGTCCCAACCATCTTTTACTTTATTGTAAAGTTGCAATGCTAACCTATTATACATTTCTTTTATAATTAGTCTTAGTTCAGGAGTTATCTCTATATCTGGGGCAATACCAGAATAGTCCAAAGGTATCGGATATCTTCCCCAATAAGGAATAGCTTCTTCGACTTTTTTACATATGTCTAGTTCTTCTTCAGAAAGTCTTATCCCATCTATTTCTTTAACAAGGAGAGTGATTTTGTGAGATTTTATTTTCCCTCGTGTGATTGTTGATGGATCATCAAAAACAATAAATCCTTTCAACAAATTTTCAATAGCAAAACCAACCAATAAAAAATAAGTTCTGGATATTCCTTATATTTTCCTTGATTCATTGAATTTTATTTTTTCATCCAAAACTGGACCCCGAATTTCGGATTTCATAGAACCATTATTACTTTCCCACAAAATCTCTGCTGACTCCATTAGTTCTTCAGCATAGAATAACCATTCACTTGGAGCACCATCAATTATAAATTTTGATAATTTTGAACGGTCATCAATATTAAAGTATAGTTCATCCATATAAATCACCTCAAATTTAAGACATACCAATAGTAAAGAGTACTTGATCCTTACTTTTTTGTATTGCAATCATAACATAGTCAGAAATAACTTCTACATCCTCTTCTGGTAACCATTATTCGATTACATCTTCATTCGGATGTAATCGATTTTTAGCACCTAATATGACGAGATCAGGTTTGCTGCTTAGGCAGATTGGTTCCAACTTCTACTCATTTACAATTAATTAATTTTTTAAGAGAGTGTAAAAAAGAGCCTTTGAAATTTCAAAGGCTCAAACAGCAAACTGAATAATGAAATGGAGTAAAAACAAGCAAGCTATCACGTAAAGTGTAAAGGATACTTTTCTTGCACTGCCAGTACTCAATTTCAAAATCACATATAGAATGAATCCAATGGCAATTCCATCCGCTATACTATAGGTGAATGGTATCATCACAATAATAAATATCGCAGGGAAAGACTCCGTTAGATCACGTAAGTCTAACTGCTTAATACCTTGAACCATAAGTCCTCCGATAATAATTAATACCGGTGCAATCGCATTGGAAGGAATCATTTGGATATATGGAATAAAAAACGTTACAGCTAAAAATAAGAAACCTGTGGTAATCGTAGTTAAGCCTGTCCGTCCTCCTGCTGTAATCGCCGCCGTTGTTTCGGCAGTCGATACTGTCGGGCTGGAGCCAAACATACCGGAGAGCATAACCGAGATCCCATTTGCTTGAAAGGCTTTCTTAAATTTCTCCGGATGATTCGTTGCCGCAACATGGCTATATGTTAAGCCAATATTTTCAAACAACACAACCATTGTAATCGAAAATACCGCTACTAAATACGGAAAGGAAGACCAATCCGCCAAAGAAAAAGCCCAAAATACTTCCTGATATCCTTGCAGTGAGAACGATTCATTTGCTTTTGAAGGCAGTACTCCTAAAAAGAATGCTATTCCGGTACCAAACAAAATCGTCCATAAAAAGTTACCTTTTACATTACGAATAAATAATATTAGCGCAATGATAAAGGTAATAATCGTCGCAAAGACAGCGGGATCACTGAAATCACCTAAGGCAAGGATTGATTGGTCGCCTCGTTCAACCAGATGACCTTTCTCTAAACCGATCAACATAAGAAACAGACCGATGCCGATATTAATAGCTTCCTTCAATGACTCCGGAATCGCATTCTTGATCACAGTCGTTAAAGATGAAAATGCAATCAACGTAAACACAAGACCTGAAACAACAGTTACACCGAGCGCCTGTTGCCACGTAAGTTCCATTGATTGTACAAGCGTATAGGTAAACATCGCATTAATACCCATACCAGGAACGATCAGGATTGGTGCATTGGCCCATATTCCCATAATCAAACAACCAACAAATGAAGTAAGAATGGTTCCTAGGACTGCTCCTTCTAATGGAACACCAGCTTCTGATAAAATCAAGGAATTCACAGCAATAATATAAGCAATCGTGAAAAACCCGATTAATCCAGCAGATAGTTCTTGTTTTACACTCGTCTCATGTTGTTTTAATTGAAAAATATCTTTTCTCAATGTATTTCCCTCTATTTAATTGTCCCTCTCCCGACCCGCTCTAATAAAAGAGCCAACTTATATTGTATTAAATTTAGGGAACTTGTCAACTCTAATCGGGAAAGGTTCACTTAACCATAACAACTTCATATCACTTCATGTCCTACCGTTCTCAATTTGATATTTGCATTATCTCATATTGAGATTTATAATTAAGTCAACGAGATGAAAACGCTTTACTAAATGAATAACTCTTTGAATAGGAGCATGAGGAGGACTTAGCATGAGCCAATTAGAAAGAAATGACAAAATGGAACACCTACTAGAGAAAAACAAATTTAATGAGGAAACCATATACAACATGACAGACGAACAAATTGAATATTTTCACTGGCTCTATTTCGAAGATTCTGTATATGACTTAATGTAAAATTAATAAAAAAATATATACACAGCTCTTGGTTAAAGTAAATCCGAGAGCTGTTTTTTAATGGCAAAAATTCATACAAAATCTTGCTAGTTTAAATAATTATTCTTCTTTTACCTCTGATATAAATTTACTTATTTCATTTAAATTTGGAAGCGCTGGAATACCTCCTTGTTTTTGAGCAACATATGCCCCCATAGCGTTTCCAAATAGAAGTAATTCACTCATTTCCTTTTCCGAAATATTTTGATATGGCATGTTGTTTTCTAATATCTTGTATAAAACTCCTGCAAAGAAAGCGTCGCCACATCCGGTTGTATCGATAGCTTTTATAGACAATCCTGGTTTAAACAAAATAACATGTTTGTTACAACAATAGCTCCCTATACTACCAGCTGTAATAAAAAGTAAAGATACATCATATTGCTGAAAAATCAGTTTAGCACCTTTCTCCACCTCGTTCGTACCTGCTATAAATTCTAGTTCTTCCTCTGAGAGTTTTACTATGTCTGCATAATATAATAATTCTACTATTCTTTCCTTTGCCCCTTCTAAAGAATCCCATAAATCACGTCTAAGATTTGGATCATATGAAATAGTTACACCATTTTCCTTTGCTATTTTTAAAGCTGTTCGCGTAGCTTTTCTAGATGGCTCGTTTGTCATCGAAATAGAACCCACATGAAAAATCTTAGTTTGAGCAATTGATTCAGGCTTTAGATCATCTTTTGATAACATTGTATCTGCTCCTGGATTTCTGCAAAAACTAAAAGAACGATCTCCGCTTTCATCTATATGAACAATTGCAAGTGTTGTATGTATATCGGAATACACCATGCCCGATGTGCTGACCCCATTGTTGTACAATGTTTCTTCAAGCATATTTCCAAACTGATCATTCCCAACGGAGCCTATAAATGATGTTTCTTTACTTAATCGAGAGAGTGCTACCAATAGATTACCGGGAGCTCCTCCTGGGTTTGCAGCATAAACCGGATTCCCATGCTCACTAACTCCGTTTGGTGTAAAATCAACTAAAATCTCGCCTAATGCTGTTACATCTACCATTTTTTCACCAACTTTTTTATAATTTACTCTTTCACAAGTCTCTATAGACAGTTTAAACTTTCATTTTTTATATAGTTTCACTACTACATACTTCTAAGAAAAAAGTCAGAATCTTATTTCTCGGTCTTCTGGCTTGCTTCACACATTTTAAAATTGTTAAGTTCTAGGCTTTAAAAGATATCCCTCTTCAACCTTCATCTCACCATCTAAAGCATGAAGCGAAATTTCTTCACATGCTTTATCCGGATATACTAGGCTTGTTAAAGCAAACTCTCCTCCATTTCCAAATATTTCTATAGAAGAAGAATCAATAACCAAGTTTAGTTTAAGCTTTTGTGTATCAAATAATTTTATTTCTTGTGGCATTGAGAAATTATCTGAAAAAGAATTCATGCCTGAATTTTTACGATCCAATATTAATAATTGTTTTTGTGTATCAATTATTATGGATGTTACATTTGATTGTGTATGATGAATATCCACTCCATATTTTGTCGCATCCATATTTTCGATATTTAGCGTTATCATCCCATACGATTCATCAAAATCATATCGTAGTTCCTTATCTATCAATTTATTATTGATTACTTCTTTTCTCGTAAAATAAACATCTAATTCTTGTACAGGTTTCTGTATCACGGAATAGGAATCCTTGACTTTACGAATCCCTAGTTCCCTAGGTAATGTCATTTGACTTCTCCAACCTTGAGTTGGTACCTCATTAGCATAACGCCAGTTACTCATCCACCCTAAATAAATACGTCTACCATCTTCTACTGGTATATCAGAAAAGCTTACACCTGCATAATTGTCTTTGCCGTAATCTAACCATTTTTCATCCTCATGTTCAGCCTGAAATACAGAACCATTAAATGTCCCGACAAAATATTGAGTAAGTGAACCTTTTTCGAATTTAGGATTATCTCCTATACTTACAAAAAGTACCCACTTAGATTCTTCGCTATTTTCTACCTGTAATTCAAATAAGTCCGGACACTCCCAAACCCCGTCATGAGATCCAATGTTATCTCCAAACTCACTTTCAAAACACCAATCTATTAAATTAGGAGATGAATAAATAGATATAGTTTGACCAGTCGCCAACACCATCATCCATTTGTTAGAGGAGTGATGCCAAAATACTTTTGGATCTCTGAAATCAACATTTGAGTCATGTTCTAATACAGGATTATGTTGATACTTTACCCATGTCCTTCCATTATCATAACTATAAGCTAAACTTTGTGATTGCTTTGGTGGGATGTATACTTCGTTCTCTAAGTGATGAGTAAAAATCGCGACAAGCCCCGGTTCATCAGGAAAGAAACCTGTGGTATTATTCCAATCAACTACAGCACTCCCTGAAAAAATGGTGCCATTTTCATCGGGATATAAGGCAATAGGTAACTCTGTCCACTTAACCAGATCTTTACTGACAGCATGGCCCCAATGCATGGGACCCCATTTGCTGTCATTTGGATTGTATTGAAAAAAAAGATGGTATTCTCCTTTAAAGTAAATTAAACCGTTTGGATCATTCATCCAATTTTCTTGTGGTGAAAAATGTAAGTGTGGTCGATATTTTTGCACTTGACTTAGTGACATAATTATTACTCCTTCGCATTTCTATCATAGGCTGTTTGTTTAATTTCTAACCATTCTTGATAACCAAGACGGTCTAATTCTGTCAGATACTCTTCCCATTCCTCATCAACATTGCCATTTGAGATCCATTCCGCCTTTTTCCTTTCTACATAAGGAAATAAATCTGCTTCAATGGTAGAAAGGTCATCTAATTCTTCTAATGTCATAAATACTTTTGGATAAATATTGTCATTATTCATATATGGAACCAGCTCTTCATGAAGTATTTCTAATCTCCACGCTGCATCATCCGGCATTGTTGTGACATCACCATAATATTCATCTAGAATCGCTAACGGTCCACCAACCGAAGTTTCTTCACGCAATTCTACTGGCGCAGTTCCTTCTAGAGATAAGTGTCTTAGCATGTTTTCGCCTTCATCATATTCAAAGATATTTTGCTTTTCTTCATCACCATATGTCCCCCAGTTATTTTGTACAGACTGATGAGGATCATATAGTTGATCAATCCATTTCGCCGTTAATTCTAGATTTTCATTTGCACTAGTAATGACCATTCGGGCCCGATCAAATCCCATTCCATTCGAACGAGCAACATGTTTACGCCCATCAGGACCTTCTACCGGCGGCAACAATTGATACTTATCGTTCTGACCAGTGATATTTGCTTTATCCCAAGTAAAATACAAACCATATCTTTCTTCTTTACCCTTAGCTAGATACGAATTCCAATCTTGCTCAAAAGCTTCTACATCCATTAAGTCTAATTCATATAATTCATGTAGATAATTAATTCCTTCCCTGTATTCTTCTTGTGCAGTAGTAAATATAACCTCATCATCGTTACTTACAACAGTATGATCCCAGTTATCGCCCTCACCAAATGGAGAAAATAAAAATGAAAGATCTTCCCCACCATGGTTGATAATAAATGACATTGGAATGGTTTGGCCATCGCCAGCCATATCATTTTCTTTAAATGCAACTAGGGCCTCTTTGAGTTCTTCAGTTGTTGAAGGCATATCCAAACCAAGCTCATCTAACCATTCAACATTAATCCAACCTGTAGCATCTAGTGAATGGATACTTTCCTTGCCAGCTCCTAATTCTTCAATCCAAGGAAAAGCATAAATATGACCATCAGGTGCTGTCATCATAGCACGATATTCAGGTGCTTGCTCTAATACCGCCTGCAGATTTGGCATATATTGATCAATTAAATCTTCAACAGGTATAATTGCTTCGTCGTTCGCTAAGTCCAGTAATTCATAATCACTATAACCTGCATTCATAATTGCATCAGGTAATTCACCGCTTGCTACTGCTAAATTTCTTTTTTCAGCAAAGGATTCGCCAGTATAATTCTTCCATTCTATGTGTACTCCTGATTCTTCCTCTAAACGTTGTAAAATTAATTTATCATTAGGATCTTCAGGAGCCATTGGTGAACTTTCCGTCATGAATTTTAGTGTTACTTCCTCCTCTAAAGGGAACGTGATATCATTTAATTCATAGTTTTCTGATGAAGCTTTTTCACTATTACCACATCCAGCAATTAATAAAATACCGAGCAACACGCTCGTTAGTGTTAATAAACTTCTGTACATATTTTTCATCCTTTTAACCCTCGCTTTTATTATTTTAATGATCCAACCATGACACCTTTTTCAAAATACTTCTGGAAGAAAGGATACATGATCATTAATGGTAAACTTGCTATAACAATGGCAGAATACTTAATCATTTCTGCAATTCTTTGTAATTCTGCTCTCGCCAGTTGATCTCCAATCATACCTGGCTCTATTTCGTTTTGAATTAAAATGTCACGTAGAACCAACTGTAACGGATACAGACTTTTATCCTCTAAGTAAATCATGGCATCAAAGTAGGCATTCCACTGTCCGATAAATGAGTAAAGTGCAAGAACAAAAATAATAGGTTTCGCTAATGGCAATATAATACTAATGAAGATCTTAGCATCTGATGCACCATCAATTCTCGCAGCTTCTTTCAATTCATTAGGCAAGCCTTTAAAGAATGTCCTTGCCAAGATAATATTCCAAACAGTAATAGCTCCCGGTAAAATAATCGCCCATGGACTGTTAAGCAAACCTAAATCTTTTACCAGTAAATAGACAGGAACCATTCCCCCATTAAAGAACATGGTAAAAAGAAAATAAAGCATAATTATTTTCTTCCCCACCAGATTATCAATAGATAATGAGTAACCCGCAAGAATAGTAAACCCAACTGAAACAAGAGTAAAACCTGTTGAATATAAAATAGAATTTATAAATCCTCTCACGATCGACCCATCATTAAAAATTCGAACATACCCATCAACTGTCCAATGTTTGGGGTCGAATGAAAGTCCTTTCGTCAAAAGAACATCAGGCTGTAAAAAGGAACCTAATAGTACATACAAAAGAGGTAATGTAACAATTAGCACTACGACAACCAAAAGTATCTTATTAATAAAGAGTAGCACTTTGTCTGTTTCCGAATTATTAATGAGATTATTATTCATTTTCACTACCTCCTCTCTAATAAAGGGTTTCGCCATTTGCTTTTTTTACAACTGTATTAACTGTTACTAACAGAACCAGGCTAATTATAGAATTGAATAAACCAATTGCCGCACCAAATGACCAATCAGCAGCTTGCAGTCCTCGTTTATAAACGTAGGTATCAATAATTTCTGATGCAGGTAAATTCATCGAAGTCTGAAGTAAGTATGCCTTCTCAAATCCAATCGTCATTATTCCTCCAACAGCTAAAATAAACAACACCGCCATCGTTGGTTTCAATGTTTGCAAATCAATATGTCTGATACGTTGAAATAATGAAGCACCATCAATAGTGGCAGCATCATGTAATTGTGGATCTACATTCGATAGAGCTGCGACGTAAATAATCGATGCAAACCCCGCAGACTGCCAAATTCCAGATGCTATGAAAATGGTTCGGAAATACTCAGGCTCAGACATGAAGGAAATCGGACGATCTATTACTAATGTCAATAGTACATTTAACGGTCCTGCAGGTGATAAAAATATAAAAGTCATACCAGCAATAACCACCACAGAGATAAAGTGTGGTGCATAAAGCACTAGCTGAATATTCTTTTTAATATTCGCTCTTCTTACTTGATTTAACATTAGAGCTAATATTACAGGTACCGGGAAGCCAATCAGCAATTCGAATGTACTAAGCTTTATCGTATTCATAAAGATTTGATGAAAGTTTGGCGATTCCAAAAACTTGATAAAATGTTTAAAACCTACCCATTCGCTTCCCATAATTCCCTTTAATGGGCTAAAATCTTTAAATGCGATTGTCACACCATACATCGGAATATAATTAAAAATAAAAACTAAGATAACAGCAGGTAATAAGAACAAGTACAAAATATAATTCTTTTTGATATATTCTAATGAACTTTTCTTCTTTTCCCTCCCTTCATTTATCTGTTTGGTCAGTGCATCTGACTTAGGTGAAGTATCCCAGCCTTGCCCCATTAGAAGTCCTCCTTAGATCAATTGATTTCTTTAGAATAAAGTGAGATTTCCCTCAGTGGGATTTTTGTCCCCCACTGAGGGTTAGCGAACCCTTTCATGTGTTTAATATACCAAATAATGAAAACGTTTTATTTCAATATTTTAGGTTGATGAACTTCAAAATATTTGGATGGTAAATTTTGATAAAACAAAAAAATCACTAGTACAAACTAGTGATAGTGAATGCTTTTTATTAATATGACTCTTTAAGTCCTTGCTTTCTCGGAAAAGATAATGCCGCTATTTTCATTACGACAAAGCAAAACAAACTGATTCCAAAAAGGAGAATTAACGCCGGGATATACATATATATAAATAATATAGCGCCTAGAAAAGCGATCAACATAATAGTGTGAAAGGGTCGAGCTATTGTCAGTATGCATGCATATCGAAAATACTGTATCAACTTAAAATCGAAATGAACATACAACGGAAAAATATACAATATACTAATCGCATAGAATATCCCTATGACCAAAATCAAATTAAACATCATAATTTGCAAATAATCGTTGCTTATTTGTTGGACAATTTTAAAATCTAAAAATAAAAATACTCCTATGAAAGTAACACTGTATCCCATCAGGTTTGATTTCATAAATTCGTTTTTGAACTGTTTTATAAACTCTGGTAAAACTGGTATGTCCTCATCTTCTAATATAAATTTTCTGATAACAGCAAATAATGCTACTGTCGACGGGAAGAAACCGAACACAATGAGACCTAATAAAGAGAACGTAATCCATAATATATTTAGTAAAATTAAATTAAATCCTAAATTCCCCAGTCGTATATACCACCTTTTTTCCAGCATGTTGATTCATCCCCTCATCTAAATGCCATTAATGCCTATAACTACTTTCACTTTAACAAAAGGAGCGTTTTTAGGATTATAATATTTTTGGATAATGTCATATAAAATTTTTGGGAACTTTGAAAGTTCCTAAATACAGGAAGGGAATCTATCAATCTTATGGTTACTCTATTTCTTTTAAACGTTTATTAATTGTTTCAACTGCTTCATCAACAGAAGACCCAACATCTTTGTTAGCAATACCAATATCCTCAAATAATTCCTTTACTGCAGTGCTGATATCAGGATAAGCAGGGGTTACAGGACGATTTCTTGAATAATAATATGCTTGATGCAAAAATATATTGTAAGGATATTCATCAAATACTGGCAAAGCCTCTGCAACCGAATATCTTGCTGGAATATCTCCAGTTATGGTTACATACTTTTTCATTCCTTCATAGCTTGTGACATAACGAATAAACTTCCAAGCTTCTTCAGGGTGTTCTGTTTTAGAGGAAATACCTAACGCCCAACTTCCATTTGGAACTACCTGTTTATCTGCTTTCGGGAGCGGCGCAACTCCAAAATCTTCCCCTAATATGAATCCGTTTTTTTCCAAATCGATTAATGCCCATGAACCAAGAACTGTCATTGCCAGTTGATTGGTTTCGAAAGCTTTATCTGGTAACTCAAGTGCTGCGACTCCTTCTTTATGATACAAGTCTTGGTAAAACTGAAGAGCAGCAAGAGCTTCTTCTGAATCCAGATAACCACTTACTGTAGAGCCATCAGGGCTTAATACACTAGCACCGAACTGCCATAGGAAGGGTAACTTAAAATAAGCTGGAGATTCCCCATTACTGAAACCTTGAGCTGGATCAATCCCATACACACCTTGCTCTTTGTTTTGTACAGCTTTAGCTATTTCAATAGTCTCTTCCCAAGTCATAGGCTTTACAGGACTTTTCTCTGGAAAAGGTACACCAGCCTCTTCAAAAATATGCCTATTATAGTATAATGCAATACTAGATTCTACGATTGGCATTAAGTAGATTTCATTTTGATACGTTAAACCCTCTATGATTGATTCTGGAAAGTTTCCCTTTATATCTACATCTTCTTCCACAAAAGGATCTAATGATAGCAAAATTCCTGAATTAGCGTACAATGCTAAATTAGGACTGTCGATAGCCATAATATCAGGTCCAGTTCCAGTAACGATTTCCGTACGCAATTTCACTTCATAGTTACTATATTCTATTTCTTCCATATTAATATTTATGTTAGGATGCGCAGTTTCAAAGTCACTAATCAACTCGTTGTATGCTTCATTTTCAGCAGAATTACCAAAATTACGCCAGAATGTCAGGTGCACCTTGTCTTCCTCATTTATCACCTCTTCAGCACTATGACGACCACGATCAGATGTTAGTGGTTTTACTACCATTAATAAATAACAAGTGACAATACTAATTAATAAAATGAAGACTAAGATATAGACTATTTTTTTCATATGCATACACCCTTTATTCAAAATCAGAAAATACTGTTAGAGACTTACGATATTCTGCTGGTGTTTGACCGACATGTTTCTTAAAAACTGTACTGAAATAAGCGGAACTAGAAAAACCGACTAAATTAGCAACATCAATAATCTTTAAATGTCGGTCTTTTAGAAATTTTTTTGCTTCCTTCATTCGTCTTTCAACAAGATATTCACTAAAGTTTTGACCAACTTGAAGCTTGAAAATTTCTGATAAATAAGCACTATTAATATGAAATAATTCCGATAAGGCGGTTAAAGAAACATCATTTCCATAATGCTGATCTAGGTAGCGTTTAACACCATCAACAATTAATTTCCCATCGGTTATACGGGTATTACTTACTTGTTCAATGATTATACGTGCAAGTTGAACAAGGTGATCCATCACTCTCTTTTGGGAATTAAGTTCCCAAATTGCTTGTTGGCTTTCCCATATAAATCTTTGTGTTTGGGTCGTTTCCATATCATATTTTTTAGCAATTGCGCTTAAAGAAAATAATATTCTGTTTGACATGATGGAGAAAGATAACACAGATTGCTTATTCGTTTCGCCAAGCAACAATTCAAGTTCTGACTTAAACCGTTCCAAATTGGTTTGTTCAATTGCATTCGTTATTCTTTTTTCTAACTCTGGTGAAAAATCGGCAATTCCTTCTTTTTTCACTGTTTCATCAATAACTTGCGAATGAGTTCCTAATTGACTTTGACTCCAAGACAGTAAACTAGAAATATACCCCATTTTAAATTCGGTTATTCCCGTCACAATATTGCCGATACCAATCACCGCTTCTAATTTAAGTAAAACTTTCACATTATGCTGAACTGACTTAACTAAATAAGACGGGTTGTTTGAGTCATCTACCAATCTTAAAAAATGGATCATATTCGTATAATTGGGATCATAAAAAGATAAGACACCAGATTGTTTTTCGGCAATTTCTTTACATAACATTTGAAAAGTCATCTGTAATTGTTTAACTCGATTAGAATGCTCGATTAGATCCCGTACCTCCACTGTGATAAACTGAACCTTTACGTTTTCCTGCAGAAGACTGTGTAATTTTAATTGTTTTAATCTTTCTTTGACAATACTATGCTGCAGCCATTCTTCTTTCACTAAGTAAAGTAAATATTGCTCTTGCACTTCCTGTAGTTGGGTACTGACAAGTCTTTGCACTCTCTCTAATTCTAATTGTTTACTCTTGTCATTTTCTATTTCTTGTCTCATTCGCTTTAATACTTCTTGTAATTCGTCTGGATCTACTGGTTTTAATAAATAATCTCTCACCCCTTCTTTCATTGAATTCTTCACATACTCGAAATCTGAATAACCTGATAATACGATAACTTTCGTATTTCGATAATTTTCCTGACACTGCTTTGCTAATTCAATTCCGCCCATTATCGGCATTCTAACATCAGTCAGTACCAGATCAATTCTATTCTCAGCAATTAATGCGAGTGCCTCCTTGCCATTTGGTGCTTCTGCTACGATTTGAAAATCTTCCTCTTCCCAGTCAATCTTCCAATGTAGTCCTTTACGTACTTGCGCTTCATCATCAACAATTATGACTTTCCTCATTCATTTCCCTTCCCTCATAGTTTATACCTAACGTAATTCTTGTCCCTTTATTTATTTCTGAGTCTATCTGATAAGAGAATTGTTCTCCGTAATATAACTGTAAGCGATCCAAGACATTTTTAAGGCCAATACTATTTCCGCTACTTTCCAATGTACTAGATTTAGTATTGTTATCATCATTATCTATCAAATGATAAATAACTTCCTCGGACATTCCTATCCCATCATCTTCTATAACGATTGTGAGATGATTTGATTGATAACTCGTTTTTATATACACTTTTGCATGGTTTTTGGCAATGAAGCTATACTTTACTGCATTTTCAACTAGTGGTTGAATAATAAATTTAATAATTGGAAGATTTTTGCATTCCGGATCTTCATCAATAGATATATGGAGCGCATCTTCATATCGAAGTTGTAAAATAGTTGCATAGTTACGAATATACTGTATCTCCTCACCAAGTGTGACAGTATTAGACTTTGTATCCAAAGAATATCGCAACATTTTCCCTAAATAAACACTAACATTCATCACATCTTTATTCTTACCTTGAGCTGCCATTCCCCCCATAATTTCCAAGGTATTATTTAAAAAATGAGGATTTATTTGCAACAGTAATGCCTTATACTCTGCATTACGCCGACGAATATTAGCTTTATATTCATTATCAATTAAACTCTTTAACTGTTCGAGCGTATGAGCAAATACACGTAAAACATAACGTACTTCATTATTTTCTGATTTTATTGTTGGCATAATCTGCTTGGCACTATTAAAATCCCCCTTCTCCAGGTAATTCATTGCTTTCGTTAGCTCTCGAAGTGGATTAGTAATAGAAGATGAAAAGACAAATGAAGCAATAATGGTAATTAAAAACACTCCAAAACTCAGTAAAAGCATACTTTTCTGAATTTGATAGGGATGGGCAAACAAATCCGCTTCAGTAACTTCACTCATTAAAATCCAATCACCTACTGATAAGTGTTGATAAAATAATAAATATTTTTCATTATCACCTTCTATTTCTAACAATCCTTGCTCGTTTTGCCTGTCTTTCATCTCTTCTAAAGAATCAGTAACAATCTCTTGAGGTGTCTTTATTTCCCCTGTTAATACATTTGCTCCCTGTTCGTTGACGATAAAAGTATTTCCCTGCTCACCAATCTTTATTTTATCTAATGCATTTTCAATCAATTCTGTAGAAAAATTAACCTTAATAACACCGCTATCACCAAAGGAATTCATATCAACTAAAGGGATAAGATGACTATTAATATGCAAATCTCGCATTACAGCTGACTGTTGATTAGGGTCTATATGTGAACGTGTATATGTTTTATTATGATTCTCAAACTCGCTATACCAAGTGTTATTTTCTATATCAGCATAATCTCCCCAAATCCCTTCCCCGTCATGTGTAAAGATGGACACTGAAATATTATTAGAGTTATTGACCATCATCGAACTTAGTAAAGCGTTTAATTCATTTCTTACTAATAATCGAGCAATGTTCAGTGTATCATCATCTTTTTGTTTTGTTTCCAATTGTAACCATTCCTGCGTTATCGGGTTAACCAACACTTGTTGTCCTACATCTTCAGCCTGCTTGGTAATGGAATCAATATAAAGTGAAAATTGGTCCATTATCTCAACCGTTAATTCTTGCGTTTGATCTTTAATATAAATAGTAAATAAACTAGGAATAACTAAAGACAAAACAAGAAACGGGATGGTTAATAAACAAGAAAACACTAGAAATAGCTTATTTCGCAATGAAAAAAACATATTCGTTCCTCCAAATACAGATAGAACATTTTAAGCTTTATTAAATTAACAAATAGATTAATTTCACTTCTCATTATATCACGGGAAAGATTCCTCTCTTTAGCGTTATCATTACAAGGTGAGACTTCAATCATTGAGGGTACTACGGACGGTTAGGCCATGATAAATTAATTTAGAAAAGGGAAGTTTACCAACCTCCCTTTTCAGCCTATTGCTTACCAGTTAATCTACTTCTGAAGATAATGTCCACTGCTGATGTAATTTCGATGGGTCATATTCCTGTAACGTTAATTCACCTTCTTCTGTTACTTCCATTGCTTGACTATTAAAAACAGATATTATCGATACAGTTGCATTCTCGTTTTCTTTTATTATCCAACGTTGATTCTCGTAACCGAGGTAATCATATAGCTGAGTTTTATTCTCGCCCGTATCTAAATCGATAGTTTTTCCATCTTCATTCCTTATTGAATAGGAGTCGTGTTCATCTCCAGTAGGATTTAAGGTCCAATTTGTCAGCTCATCTTCTTTTCCTACTGTAACCAATTCACCATTATTAGAAGTAGCTGCATAGATGGATTGCCCAGTATGAGAATTGATAAAGGAAGTTTCCATTAAGTCAGCTTCCGTTACATTACTAATTTTCACATTTTGATAAGTAGCTCGCCCTCCGAATACGTTTAACCCAAAGTGTCCTTCTGCAAAGGTACCATCTTTAATATTTATAATGTTCTCACCACCTACATTAATTCGAATCTGTGGACCATTTGCTTCAATTTTTACTTTATATATTTTTCCAGGCTGAATAAATGCTGGGACTTTCTTGATTATCATACGTTCTTCAAAACGTCCATCCAATTTATAAAAAAGACGAAAAGCTTGCATATTAGGATCTAAGTTAAAGTAATATCCACTCCTCCCATCTTTGCTTGCACGGAATAGTATGGATCCAGCTCCTCCAGCTTCATCAAGCATCATGTCTGCTTCGTATATAAAATTTCCTCCATTTTCTTTTGCCATGTAATTAACATCACTGTTATGCGAACCTCGTATCCCATCTTCCGTAGTAATCCAAGTGGCACCAGATATATCTGAAGTCCAACCTGTAAGATTTGTATGAAACTCACCATCGTATACGCTTACATGAATCTCTTCAGACACTTTCTTATCTGGGGTTGATGCTGTAATAGTTGCTTCTCCATCACCTAGTGCTTTGATTACTGCATTACGATTATTAACAGATTCTATCTTTACGATATCAGCATTTGATGCCTCCCATTTTATTGGCTGCATTTCATTCTCTTTACTGCCATCAATCGTTGCATACACTGAGTGGGTATCTCCAATATTCATCTCTATCTCTTTCGTATTTGTCACGATACTTGCTTTCTCATTTATATCTCGATTCCAGATATCATTAAGTGTATGGACTTTAAGCGACACTATATTAACAGCGCCGTCTTCCGTGTAAAAGCTAACTCCTCTACTCGTTGCTTTAGGAAAGATGACATCAGAAAATACTGATTTTCCATCGTTCGCAAACACTTCAACAGACGCATTATCCACAAAAATATTCAGTTTAATGCGTCTATTTTCTAGTAGTAGCGGAGCTTCATGTAAAGTTGTAAATTGTTTAGAGAAATCTGTATAACCTGAATTGGAACGATCAATAAACATTAAATTATCTGTTATGTTGTAACCGACCAAAGTTTTTTCTTCTGTTCCCTCTCGAAGTTGGAAACCAAACTCGGTTACGTCACTATTAGATGGTATTTCAATCTCCGCTTCGATTTCATAGGATCCTTCGTTTACTTTTTTTAATAAGTTCAAGGCATCTTCAGGTTTTATATATTTATTCTCTGTTTCAAAAACTGTTTTGCGAATCATTTGTAATTCTTCAATCGGCGCTTGAGCAAGTCTAATTCCTTCATCTGTTTGTATTAACCGTAATTCTCTTGGAATAGTAAGTTGACCCTGCCATCCTTCTGTTGGAAAATCAAATGGATAGTCCCAATTTGTCATCCACGCCATCGTTACACGGCGATTATCCGGCATATTGGCAAACGACATGGAAGCATAGAATTCTTTACCATAATCTGTCTTCAATTCCTCTCCAACTGAGTTGTCATTGATGAATTTCCCATCTGGTGTCAACTCTCCAATAAAATATTCTGCATCAGAACCTTCAGTATTCGGATTTGCCCCGGTACTGATCATAAGCACCCATTTCTTCTCGTTTGTATCTTCGACTTGCAGTTCAAAAAGATCCGGACATTCCCATACTCCTCCACGAATATAATCACCATAGCCAAAGTTATCTGTATGTTCCCACTGAATAAGATCTTTAGAAGTAAAGAATCGAATATGGTCTCCGCCCGATACAACCATTATCCAACGATCATTCGCTTCATCACGTACTACTTTCGGATCGCGAAAATCCCAGCCTCCTGGATCTTCCTCGTTTTTCCCCGGATTTTCAATTACAATCGGGTGTTCTGTTGAATATTCCCATGTACGGCCTTTATCCTTACTATAAGCAAGACCAATTCGCTGATTTCCATTGTGAGCATCAGGGTTAAAAGAAGTATAGTACGCTATCAATCCTTTGCCACCAGAATCAGTAAAAAGCCCCGAATCATTATGCAAGTCTGCTACTGCAGATCCTGACCATACATGCCCATAATCATTCCACGGCAAAGCTATAGGTAGATGTTTCCAATGAATTAAATCTTCACTAACTGCATGCGCCCATTTACCACCATCTTGATGGAAGAGATGGTACTCACCTTCGAAATATACAAGTCCATTCGGGTCACTGGCGGATCCTCGAGCTGGCGTATAATGATAATCCGGTCTATAATTTTCTTTGTAATAACTATTTGTTGGAACTACATAGACATCTTGAAAATAAGCTTCCCCTTTTAAAACCGTCAATCCTGTTAAACCATCCGAGTAACTGCTATCTGTAACTTGTACTGCGGGATCTGCATAACCATCTAGATATAATGTTATTTGCTCTTTATTCACTATTATTTCCAAATGGTGCTTAGTACCATTTGGTGATTTAAAGCTTCGTGTAGATTTTCCAATCACTGTTCCATCTGTTTTTTGTAACCGAACTTCCATTTCCTCTCCATGCTTCATAAGTATAGCTTGATAACCGTCAGTCCCATCTTCATTCATACGGAATGTAAGACCTGCCTCCGCTTGTTCGTCATCAAGAGAGACATTACCTTCTAACACAAAGTCACTTGCTTGTGTTTCATATGCTTTCTTAGCTATTTCGTTCTCATCTGCTAGTCCTTTTAAACCTTTAATATTTGGTTCCCAATTCCCTTCCTCAACTAAAGTTGAACCTAAATTTGTAGTAACTTCACTCACTTTTACATTCTGAAATAATGCAGAGCCATTCCATACATTTAGTCCTAGATATCCGTTATGATAGAGCGATACATTAGAATCTATGACTGGAGTATATTGATCTTCCCAATATACTTTAATATTATCTGCTACTACTTTTATTTTTAAATGATAGATTTCTCCTTCTTGAATATTTACGTGAGTTTCTTCTTTTAATCTACCTTCATCACGAGCATCACGAAGTCGAATAATTCCTGAATCTGGAGCTATTTGAACCATATAAGAATCCCTACCATCTTCACCAGATCGAAAAATCAAGGTAGCGTCTGCTGATTGGTCCAAAATTTTTATATCTGCTTCATAAATAAAGTCTTCTGATTGAACACTTGAAATCGCCATTACATTCTCATTTGGTTCGGATGTAAGCTTTAATCCTTGTTCTGTGTCTTCAAGTGTGCCTGCTCCATGCACTATCCAATTAGCTAAATTTGTGTTTGCGTTAATCACAGAAACCTCCTTATCTTCATTTGTATTTACTACTTGCTCTGTTGCCAATGCTTCCATATAGATCAATTTAGTGATTATTAGTCCTGTTACAATTAAGAAAAGCAAACGAAAAACAACCTTTTCATTTAATGTATGATTCATCAACAAAACTCCTTTCCAAAAGAAAGATTTATTCGGATTATTGGTCAGCCATGTTTTTCTTAAATATTCACCTCCTTGACATTTTGATTTAACAATAACTTTCGCAATAAGTTTTTTTATAATGTCAACCGGTTGACATTATGCTTAAATCAGGGTCTTACTTTATTATAAAACCAATAATAAAGTAAGCGTTTTCAATTGTCAACCGGTTGACACATAGAAAATAAGCCATTAGTTGAACTATAAAGGCCCTTATGTCGTTTTATTTATGATGATCTGAGGTGATAGAAAAGTTTCCCTGTGAAGCTCTTTATCTGGATGCTTAATAAGCTCCATCATTTGCGATACAGCTGTTGAAGCAATATCTTCTATTGGCTGCTTAATCGTAGTCAACTGTGGTAATAACCTGTTTACAGTGGAAGTACCATCATAACCAACAATTTTCAGCTGCTTAGGTACTTCAATATTCATTTCCTCAGCAATTTGCAAACAGCTTGCTGCCATCAAGTCATCACTAGCAAAGATACCATCTGTTTCAGGATATTCGTTAAATATTTTTTTGATTGTTTGGATGATTTCTTCTTCATCGAAGGGACTTTTTACTACATATGTTATAGGTTTTTTGATTAAATCTTCGTATGCTTTTCTTCTTAACTGAGTTGGTGTCTCCAGTTCAGCAGGTCCATTAATATGAATAATAGATTTACACCCACGTTCAATCAAATGTTGAACTGCCATTTTACCTCCTTCATAATTATCTGATCCCACGACTGGTATCGTCTCAGCAAGGTAATGATCAATGGCTACTATCGGGAGATTTGACTTCTTATACGTCTCAACATCTCGATTGTATGAACAAACAATAATACCATCTACTTGGTTTCTTATCAGCATAACGGAATACGCTTCTTCTTTTTCCGGTTGGCCAAGACTGTTACATAAAATCACTCTATAACCCACATCGGAACAAATTCCTTCTATAGCTAAAGATAACTCACCATAGAAAGGATTCGAAATATCCGGAATGATCAAACCTACTAAATAGGTTCTTTTTTTATATAATGATCTAGCTACATCATTTGGATAGTAACTTAATTCCTTCATAGCGCTTTCAACTTTTTGTTTTGTTTTCTCACTAATATACCCGCGATTATTTATAACACGTGAGACAGTTGTGGGTGATACACCTGCAACTTCAGCAACATCATTTAGCTTAATGGTCATGTGTGTTTCTCCTTGAAAATAAATATTAAAGAATTATACTAGTCCAAATCATTCTTTTTTATGATCATACAATGATTATTTGAGAGTGTAAAATATTTTGAGTAAGTTTTTTATTAACTGTTATTCTTTATCCACTAAAATACGTTTCTAATTAAAAATATTTAAAATAGTTTTGGTAACTTTTGTATCCAAAAATTCAATATTTTTCACCTTAATAGTAATTTAAACAGAGGCAACCTCAAACGGAAAATGGTGACCATGCTACATCTAAGGGGATTTTTGTTTATCGTTCAAATGGTCCAAATGGAATTCAAGTTGGGGATGTTGCTCGCCAAACAGCAGAAGTTAGTGACAAACTGTTCTTGTGCATCATTTTCTGCGGCTAGTAACATCACCCATTAACTTGAACTTTCATGCCAGAATACTTTTGGACCTCTAAATACTGGGAGATTTTCAGTATTATGAATGACAGGATTACCTAAATATATATACCAAGTTCTTCCTTTATCCGTACTATATGCCAAACTCTGGCTTTGTCCCCAAAAACTCCGCAAATGATACTCTCCTTCGTGATTGAAGGAGCAATCCCATCTCTACTCATGATTTGCCAGCCTGTTAAATCTCCACTTTCAAAATTGGCATCGGTGATATCTTATTTTTCTCAGGGGGGATGCACAGGAGCATTTACAACATCACTGTTAATATGTCCATGAGATGGTGTAACTGTTGCTGTGAGCCATAAAGGATTGTTTATCCCAATATTCTGATTTCGAGCTGATATCTGTGTCAGTAAAAGCTGTTCCATCGACGATTTCCTAAGCTGACAAGTCTCCTGTTTCAAATCCTGGGTTTGTAATGGTATTGGCAGCTTTTACATCCGGTATATCTCCTGAGATCATCCAATGACTCCCATAAAGCAAGATTATCAAAAAACATATACTAATCTGTTTGGCCATTTTTTCTTTTCATAAAACGCTTTTATTTTGATTAACCCGTATTACCCAAACCTATTCATAAAGAGGAAGCTACCTTCTACTCCCTCTTTAATTTTATGGCTATCTAAGTTCCCACTTAATCAATTTATCAATATGTGTATGGCCTTCTGAATGAAGCAACACTTGCTCTCCTAATTCTTTTGAAAAGAATAACGAAGTAAATACGTGTTCTCCATCATTCACAAAAATTTCAATCGAAGAAACATCTAAAAAAATGTTTAGCTTAACTTTTTGGCTTAAATCTATAGAATGGCTTCTCGTAAAATCATTATGAATCGCCGTATTTTTAATAGGGAATTGAGCATTTCGACGATCTAGGACTATTTCATTTCTAGATTTATCAAAGCTTAACAATAATTTTTCTCGGTCCCCTTTAAAAAATTCCATATTAAAATAATCACTATCATTCATACAAAATTTAATCTCCATTTTCTTACAATTCCCGCGTAATTTATCGTTCTCAAAGTAATCCTTTATACTAAAATGACTCCACTCTATCCTTTCCTCTCTATACTTGTCTATCGTATGATAAGGTTTTTGAATAAGCTTTCCATCTTTTAGCAATAGTTCTCGGGGCAGTGTCATGGAACCATTCCAACTATGTCCTAGTTCATGTAAAGGATATTCCATGTCCCACATATTCATCCAAGCAATCATCACCCGTTTTCCTTCTTCTGACAAGGTAGTTTGCGGAGCGTAAAAGTCGAAACCTTTATCCAGTTCCTGTTCGTTTTCCACTATGAATTCACCTGTCTCATAATCGAACTCACCGATTAAAGCCATCGTAGAATGAATATTTTCATAGCGATAGCCGATACGCGGAATTTCTTGAGGTGAAAAAATCAATACATGTTTTCCATCTAATTCAAATAAATCCGGGCATTCCCATGCTGTTCCATACTCTGGACCTAGTGAGAGTTGATTTAAATATTCCCATGTAACGCCATCATTGGAACAATAGAATAAAACATGTCCAACATTCTCATGACTCTTTGCACCAACTATCATATAAAATTGATCATGGTGCTCCCAAACTTTTGGATCTCGAAAATCTTCCAATCTTATGTTGGAAGGAACTTGTTGGGAGGAAATGACAGGATTATGTTCATATTTTTCGTATGTTATACCATCCGCTGACTTAGCTAAACATTGAACCTGTCTAATAGGAGAAACAATTTCTTCGCTTTCTATCACCCCCTCTTTCTTTTTCAAATTTTGATCATATAAAAAATCCAGGAAAGAATCATTATGCCCGGTATAATAAAGCCAATGTTCATTCCCTACTTGAAGCCCTGATCCTGAGAAAACACCATTTTTGTCATAACTTTTATCAGGTCTTAAAGCGATTTTTTCATGATCCCACTTTATTAAATCATCACTAACGGCGTGAGCCCAATGCATTGGCCCCCATACAGTATCATATGGATAATACTGATAAAATAGATGATAGCTATTGTTAAAAAATGAAAAGCCGTTAGGATCATTCATCCAGCCATATTCCGGCATTAGATGATAATGATGTCGATAAGTCTCGTTTGTATTTTTTGTATTTATTGTCATATCTAATCACTCATTTCTTTCTGTTTCCAAATAGATTGAAGTCTGAAAATTTTGATTGATTTAATTCTAATATCAGTGTTACCAACAATAGACAAGTAATCACTATTGGATGATACGGGGTAGGCTCTGCTGGATATCATTTTTTTCTGATTCAAATAACATTCCATCGCAGAATGATCAATAAAAATATGGGCTTTAAAACCTTCATCCAGTTTTAGTGATCCGCCTTGAATGTCACCCTCTTTATCCTTTCTGCTTTCCGTTCTATCCAGCCAAACCCTATCGTTTGCTTTGTCAAAAAGCAGCTTTGTTTTTTCTTGATTAGCGGGATCCTTCTTTAACTCGAGTCCAACTAGATTCTCGGTTTCTTCAAATTCAATCATGATCTCTAGCATTTTATCCTGAATATTTTTCACTTTATGATTGACTTCTTCAATAGATTTATTGCTTTCATGGATTAACAGCTCTTCTCTTAATGAAGCTAAATTTTCTAAAGGTTGGATACGTAATGCCTGATTCTCCAAGAATAACTCAATTGGCAGGCCTGCATGATGAGCCCATCCTGCTTCATATTCTTCTTGTTCCTCTCGATCTCCTTGAAGAATGGAGAAAACAATCGTTTTATTCGTAACAGGATCCACAAATCCACTTGGACCGCTAAATTTAAATCGACCGTAATCCATTAATTCCGGCTCTATTGTATCCGGGATAAATTGGGCTTTTTGCTTATCGAATTCTCCTAAATAATAATAAGTATCCACTTCATATTTCGATTCATCATCAAAGAAACTCATAAAAATAAAGGCATACTTCACTTGCCCCTGCTGATCACGTACTGGTAATAAAACTGGGAGCTCCCAATTGGTTCCGAGGTATGGATATAGGCTACTATCTACTGAAAATAATTCCCCTTTAAAATCCCAATGCTCACAATCAGTGGATGTATATATCCAAACTGTAGGTCCCTTATCTTTCACACCGCCTCCAATGATCAAATACCATTTTTCTTCTGTTTCATCTTTCCAAACAAATGGATCTCGAAATTGTGAAGGGATTCCTTGTTGGTCGGTTTGATAGATAGCTCCTTGTGGTTTCATTTTCCAATCGACTAAATGGGTATCTTCAACATTTTCAGGACGAGCAATCGCTACACCTTGATTGTATTTTTTGTTTAAATTAGCAAAGGTGTAGAAAAGATAAGGCTTGTTATTGGGCCCTATAGTTGCAGAGCCAGACCATACACCTGATGGCGACAATTCTCCCTTTTGCGGAAAGAGAGCCGTTTTTTCATTTTGCCAAAATACTAAATCATCACTCGTCCAATGCCCCCAATGTAAATGGGAAAAATAAGGACCAGATGCATTTTTTTGATAGAATAAGTGATATTTCCCTTTATAGTAAAAAGGGGCATGCGGCTCATTCATCCAATGTTGCGGAGGAATGGCATGATATTGAGGACGATGCACATCATCTAATAGTTTTTGTTCATCGAGATCGATATCTTCTAATGGCACTGATCGCTTGTCACGTATTTTGTCATATTCTTTTTGAATGTCCTCATCTGTCAGTGCATGATCATATACCTTTATAAAATCTATCAGTCCAGCAAACATGCCCCCTTTAAACACCTCACTAATCTCAAATAGGTGATTATTTAATCCGATGGATAACGCGATATCAGCTGGACGGAAATATTTTATGTTAGTACTTTCAAGCTCCTTCTTTCCATTGATATAAATCATAACGGAGAGTTCTTCTTGGTTATATGTCACCGTTAGGAAAGATTTAGTAAACAATTCAAGTTGTCTATCGGTTCTAAATCGATAAATATTTCTTCCATCTCCTAATTCGAATTGCACTTCTCCGTGTCGAAAAATACTTAAAGCGAATCCTTGTTGACTCGACTGATTAATCTGATCGATTATGGTAGTAGGTACATCCCCGTGACATGCTTCAAAACACCGAGGTGCAAGAAAGGCAGATATAGAAAAAGACCCATTTACTTCTAAAGGTTGATCTTTGATATAAGTGGAATATCCATCAAAGTCCACTGCATATCCAGATACGGGTGATTCCACCCAATTAGGAGAAGAACTTGCTTTATATTTTGCGTGATTGAATACATAATGAATGGGTAATATATTGCCGCTAATTGCTTCTTTTGTTTGATTACCTTTTCCTTCACGAAAAGGTAGATCATATATTAAACTCATAACTCACCTCTCATTATTTAATTCCAGATGAAGAATTCTGAGGAGTAATGTATTTTTGCCCCAAAATAAAGATTAATAGAATCGGAATGGTGGTGACAGTTAATCCTGCCATGACTTGGTTTAAATAAGCAGGCTTCGTTTCATTCATAATATTTACCGCAACTGATAATGGATATTTACTCTCTTCTGTAAAAACCATTAGCGGCCAAACATAATCATTCCACGCGCCGACAAAAACCAATATACCAATGGTCATAAAAATAGGTCGGGAGATTGGTACCACTATTTTGGTAAATATCTTCCAATTAGATGCCCCATCTATATAGGCAGATTCCCTTAGTTCTTTAGGGATTCTTTGAAAAAACACCATAAACAGATAAATATAAAAGGCACTTCCAATATGAGGAAGCGCTAATCCCCAAACTGTATTCGTCAGATTCCATTGATTGATAATGATAAAAATTTGAATAAATACAGATTGAAATGGAAAAATAATTAAAATAATTAAAGCGCCTGTAATAAACTTTTTAAAGGGTACATCAAATACAGCTAAAGCATACCCTGCCAACGAATTAACGAATAAGCTTCCGAATACAATAATAAAAGTGTAATAAACACTGTTAAAGAAATGGATCGAGAAATTAAATCGGCTAAACATTTCTTGGTAAGGTATTAACCAATTTTGAATATTACTGAAATTCGGTATAAAACTTTGCATCGAACCTATTTCTTCTGAAATTTCCACCACGGTTTTTGTACTGCTTACCAACATCCAAACAGTGGGAAATAAGAACAAAATAGCAAAGGCGATTAATACGATATATTTTAATAAACGAATGACCGTAATCCCTTTCACCCTTCTTCCTCCTTTACTAGCTTTCTTTGGACAAAGGCAATCATAATCAATATGATGGCAAAAATGACGGTGATGGCACTGGCATAACCTATTTGACGATACCTTGTTCCTTGTTCAAACATATATAAAAGAATACTTGATGTACTGCCTTGCGGTCCGCCATTTGTTATAACTAAAGGTTCAATGATGATTTTAAAAGTTCCTGTGGTCACGACAATTAGTACAAATACGACCTGACCTTTTATACTAGGAAGCGTAATATGTTTGAATTTCTGCCAAGCATTTGCCCCTTCCATAGAAGCTGCTTCATAAAGAGAAGATGGTATATCCTGAAGAGCAGCCATTAAGATTAACATCTGAAAACTGATCCCTTGCCAAAGAATAATGAAGGAAATGGTCGGGAGTGCTAAATTTGGGTCAGAGAAAAACTCTTGTTTTGCAAAGCCTAATGAAGCCAAAAATTCGTTTACAATTCCTGAATTGGGATCTAAGATGTTTTTCCACAATAAGGAAACAACGATAATAGACAAAATATACGGTGAAAAGAAAGCCGTTCGAAAAAGTGTGTTCGTTTTGGACTTTTTCGCAATCAGCGTGGCCAAAAATAAAGATAAAATAACCTGTAATGGCACAATATAAATAACGTATTTCGCTGAATTAAAGAAAGCCTTCTTAGCATATTTGTCATAAGCTATTTCCATGTAGTTATCAAAGCCAACAAAAGATATATCATTTGGTTTCAGCAAATAATAATCAGTAAAAGAATAACCAACGGCTAAAATTAGTGGATAAATAACAAAGATACTGATCAACGCAAAAGCCGGAAGCAAAAATAATATTTTTCCACTAAAAATAAAATCAAGAGTTTTATTTTGTTTTATCTTTTGCTTGATATTATGCATAACAAATACTCCTTTGACGGGATAGCAAGTGTACGACTTAGCGTTACACTTGCTATTTTCTAATCCTTACTTAAACCTATCTGCCTCACGATCTACTTTTTCCTTCGCATCATTGATAAGACTTTCGAGTGATCCATTATCTAATGCAATTCCTTCCATAATGTCACCAAGTGCATCTTCCAACACTGGGAAAATGGGGGATTTTGGCTTAAGATGGTTCGTATTGACTAACTGATCTAACATAAGCTTTCTCGGGTAATCGCTATATGTTTCGGATGAATCTAGCAACTCTTTATGACCTGGAATTAATCCAGTCGCTTCTTCCATTTTGATCGCACTATCTTTGTTTGTTAAATGCGCTACTAGCTCAGCTGACAGTTCTGGATACTCTGTGTTTTGCGTTGCTGCGATATACCAGCTGCCATGAGGTGCTGATTGATGCCCATCTTTTCCATACGGATAAGGCATGATCGACCAATTTAAATCTGGATATTCATTTTGAAATACATCCACCATCCATGGTCCTTCAAAACTAATCGCCGCTTCCTCTAATGCAAAAGCGTCTTCTCTTGTTGTGGAAGCTACAATGCCATCTCTAAATAATGAGTCTATGAATTGTAATGCTTCCATTGTATTATTGCTATCTAAATATCCCTCTGTATCGAGACCATTTTCTCCGACCATTCTCGCATCATTGGAAAAAATAATAGGAGAATGGGCATACATATGCCAACCGTTATTTTCTGTAAACATATGGACAGGTTCTTGTCCCATGTGATCTTTAAGCTTTCTCGCATTCTCTAAAAATTCTTCATAACTCCAAGCTAAATCCAACGTCCAATTGCCATTTTCATCTGCCGGCACCTTAATGCCCGCTTCTTCAAATAAATCGACGTTATAGTAAACAGGTGATGATAAATCAAATGATTGCAAGGCGTAAATATTATCTCCTACACTACCAGCTGAAATAATGGTATCTAGGTATGAATCCAATGTTGCTTGATCTAAATATTCATTGAGCGGTAAAAGAATATCAGAATCCGTATACGAAGCAGCATATACGCTCTCTAATGCGATAATATCTGGCAGTTCTCGAGTAGTGATCGCTGCATTGACCCGATCATTATAGCCGCTTCCTCCTCCTGTTTTGACGATATGTTCTACCGTCACGTCTACATTTTCATGAGCTTCTTCGAATTCTTTCGCTCTCACATCATAGTTTTCTCCTTCTGGTTCATCAGCAGGAACATGGACCCATACTTCCAACTCTTTTACATCCTCTTCTGCATCACTGTTTTCCGAAGCATTATTTGATGAATTAGAACAAGCAGCTAATACCAAGAAAATCAAGGGGATCACCAGAAAACTAATTATATTTTTCATAACTTCTCCTCCTTTTATAAGGAAACGTTTCCACAATAGTAAATTTAAAAAGGGGTTAACCCCTTTTTAATGTTATGTGGAAATGTTTCCATCTTTGAAGTTAGTATATATAATCCCCTTCATATTGTCAATCCGTATTTTAATATTTTTCCATTAACGCGTTGTTTCCCCTTTTACAAATTCAACCGGGTGTATTACTGGCGTTACATAAGAACCATTTACTCTTTTGATTAATAATTCCACCAAACTTCTTCCCATTACTTCTACTGGTTGTCTAATCGATGAAAGTTTTGATTTTAACACTTCATAAACTTTAATGCCATCATACCCTATTATAGACAGCTCTTCAGGAACTTTAATATTTTGTTCCTTTGCCAGTTCAAAAAGCTCCAATGCCATAAGATCATTTTCAGCAAAAACCCCATTTACGTTTTTATATTGAGATAGAAATCGCTTTAAAAATGCTGTTTGGTCTTCTATCGGGTCTTGTTCTGTATAAATAATATAATCCATTCCATCTTCTTTTGCTGCATCTTCAAACCCTTTTTGCCGTTTCTCAACTTCTGTTAGTACGCTGTTTGAATAAGATCCAATATAAGCAAGATGCTGACACCCCGTGTCCTTTAATACTTGAAAAGCGATTTTTCCTCCACCGTAATTGTCACTGGATACATAAGGAATTGTACCAATATGGCGATCTACCAACACAATCGGCATAGAATTATGAATTTCACTTTCAATTTCGTTATAAGAAATCCCGATAATACCAGAAACTTTGTTCTGTTTAAGCATACTGATGTAACTCAACTCTTTTTGAATGTTGCCGGTAGAATTACATAAAAGCATTTTGTAACCGTTTTTATCTAGTGCATCTTCAATATAATAAGCAAGTTCCGAGAAAAAGGCATGATGAATGGACGGTAAAAATAGTGCCACAATTTTACTATTTTGCGTCACAAATGCTCTAGCCGTTTCATTGGGAACATATCCTAATTTATTAATTGCATCTTGGACTTTTATTTTTGTACTTTCACTCACATATCCAGATTTATTAATAACTCGCGAAGCCGTGCTAATCCCTACACCAGCTAGCTTCGCAACATCTTTTATCGTTGCCATAGTATCACCTCAAATAAAAGCATACCATAAATGAAAACGTTTCTCTATTTTTAGAAAAGGTATGTTTCCATAATCAATTTTTTTGTTCATGGTTCTATCTATTCCGAGCTATGGTGAAAAAGGCGACATTTTTAACCAATACGCAAATAATAGAGATGAGAGGGAATTAGAAGGTTTTTCTGATTCTTTTCCTATATTGTATGCAGGTTGCCATACTGGCCATTTTCGCTTTACTAGCAATCTAAAAAAGAAGCTGCGTATAAAGTTTCTAGCTTGCTTACGCTTTCCCCTCACATTAAAATAATCTAGAAAATCTTTAAATTGTGCTAGTACTTCTCGGTTCCTCCAACATAAAGCTATTATACAATAAGAAAAGGTAAGCGGTTACCTCCTTAACTAAATCTGCAAAGGCTTTGTATGCAATGCTAGTGTACTGATGAAGGCAAGTAAACCCTATAAGGGATTCAGTGTCTTAGTAAGCGGACATTTGTTCCGTTAAATGGCGGAATGGATCTCCGTATAATCTTTTAAAATAGGTATTTTAGAAGATTATACGGAATAAATGTCCGTTGATTGTTTTATCACTAGAAACCATTCCTTTTTTCTTCTTAGGTGGGTTCACCTTCTTTTCTCAAACATCTCATCTCCAGTGATAATTAGCTTCATGCCAATTCAAATCATAGAACATTCTTCCTTCACAATTCCGACTAGTTTACATAGGCTTTTTTCCTTCTGGTAAACACTTTTAAGAACTTCATCCACTTTGGATTTTCAGATGTAGCATTTAAAAATAATAACAAAATGATCAATTCTATTAAAAAGCCAATAGATTGCGCCAATGCTCCAATCGATCCGCCACCACTAGGAAAAACATAAATAAGGATAAACAATGCCGTCACTGCCGCAACAACGTTTCCAGTTTGTGAAAATGACATGACCTTTGTTTTATTTCTAATCATGAGTATCCCATTGGCAAAATCAATCCACGGAAAACAGAGTGTAAAGAGAACAAAAAAGCGTAATGCTAAAATACTATGATCAAGCAGTTCTCCAGAAACTCCGATAATATGTTGAAATATCCATACACCGACAGGAGAATAAGCAAAAACCGTTAACATTAAGCTAGGAATCAAGCTCATGATAACAGTAAAACGGATGACAGATCGTTGGTCTTGTTGATAAAAATTGATAACAATTTGATGAATATAAGAGGCAATACTGTTCAACAAATGTACTACAGACAAAGCAACAGCATAAGAAGCAATTGCAATTTCCGCCTTCGTACTCCAACCAAGAACAGCATTTATCGTTGGAGTAACACTAACTGCAATTAATGATGCCACCATTAAAGGACTATAAAAGCGAAAAATCTGTGATTGTTGAAAAATCCTATGTTCCTCCTTTTTTTGCGGTAATTCCCTAACAATCAATCTTCCTTCCAGAACACTGACAAGTGCCTCAATGGCCATACCAGCTAAAAAGATATAAGCACCTATGTAGCCATGGTTAACCCAACCATTCCTAAGTAAAAGCCAAGCCAAAAAAGCCATAATTATAAGTCGTACAAACATTCCAATTGTCAGCCATTTGGTTTTCAAATTCGATATAATTACACCTTGATACAAACAACGAATGCCTGAAAAAATGGTAACGAACATCAGCACGCGGTAGGCATTCAACGTTGGTTCAAGCATTCGATCACTGACGCCAAGCAATACTGAAAAAAAGCCTTTGCCTAAAGGTGAATAGGCTAGGATAAGACTCAGCAAAAAAATAGCTGACAACACATACAACGTGGCATTTTTCATTAATTTGTAGGAAATCTTATCTCGTACTAAAGTGGAACACGTTTGCCGTAATATGACTGCACAGCGTTCCAATAACCCAAATAGACTCATTGCTACAGAATAACTGGCAATAACAACGGCTGGTTCTGGCGCACGGGCCAGTGTACTGTTTATAATAACGTGTGAAATCGTCACTAAGCTTGCCGATAAGCCTAATGGAATAAAAAAATAAAGAAGAGTACGAAATGTAACTTGATCATAGTCACTTTTTGGAATCGCTTTCTCTTTGTTCATTACTTAACACTTCCTAAAGTAAGGTTTATAACACATCATAGAATAATTAAAAAAATAATGCTAGTTATTAGAACCTTTAACCTCAGGAAGAAGTTTATCTCCAAGCTAAAAAAACCCCTTACAGAATACAGTTTCATTCCATAAGGGGCTTTTTCATTATCACTTAACCTAAATATGAAGAATTACTGTTCATACATAACAGAGTTATTATTGTCATCTTCAGCAAATGTCTGAACAGCATTTTGTACTGCATTAGTTGGTTGCATCATATTTTGATTTTGGCTTTGGTTTTGGTTTTGATTTACCATATTTCGTATCGGCTGCGTAAACTGTTGCATTTGGCCATTGTTGTTCAATGCATTATTAATGGTTTCAGGTAATCGCTGAAAAGTTCCGTTTTGAACACCTCTTGTAATTCCATAAATCGCTGCACCAGCTGCGCCTGCCGCCAATATCCTATTCGTTACACCCATTATCATCATTCCCTTTCTTAAAATTTAGGAACAGTAATAGCTTTTTATTAAACGTGGATTTTTATACAATTATTCAATTTCCAAATAACAGTTGAACAAAATCCATATAAAGTGGGAATAACGTAATCAATGTTGCAAATAATAATGATGACAAGCTATTCGGATAAGTTTATGGTGTGATGTCACAAAAACTTGAAGATGCCGAGCATTTTCAGGTTTTTGTCCAAATATAATTATTTATTTAATTGCGGAGAGTCTGGATGTAGTTGCATGAATTCGATTCGGTTACCATCTGGGTCTTTAACCCAACATTGATGGTTTAAATCTAATCCTTGCTGTGGTTCGACATCTAGTGTTAAACCCTTTCCTTTTAAGTGACCTGCAATTTCATTTATATCGTCTACTTCTAAACACAAATGATTATAACCAATGGTCTCACCATCTATGTTATTTCGTTTCTTTCCGCCATAGAACAATTCTATAAATTGTCCTTCACAAACTTTTAAATATATAATCCATGGCTCATTATCTTGATTATGTAATTCAAACAGCTTTTTAAAACCCAAATGATCACAATAAAACTCTAATGACTTCTCCATATTTTGAACGGTAAATGCGGTATGACCAATGCCTTTAATCATCTTTTCTCCTCCTTTACTAACATAAATCTTATTTTCATCACTATTGATATCGCTTTCAACATTTTAACACAATACCCACGTTCCTTAAATAAAAAATACATTCTTCCAACTAGTTAGACAATAGGGATATTTCTTTCGTTCGCGCCATTATGTTACTCCAAAAAGTTAATTATCTAGTGTTCTTAGTAAATCTTCGTTAAAATATAATCAAACGTTTCAAATACAGGGGGCCCTCTCATGAGCAATATATTATTCGATATTCCTGCAAACACTTATAAAACGTTAAGCGAAACGGAAAAATATTTATTAGAATATATTCACAATCATTTAGATGAAATTTCATCTATGTCAATTGTCAAACTAAGTGAACACGCTAATGTATCCACCGCCACTATAGTAAGATTAATGCAGAAAATTGGATATGACGGGTATACTTCATTTAAGTATAGTCTAAAAGAAAAAGTGAAGCTTTCAGATGATAATAATGAAATGGAAAATATCGATCAAAAGATCAAGCATGCCATTCAAAAGAATGAGCATGAAGTCTTAAAAACCATTCAATTACAAAGTATCGGCCAAATAGAAGATGCTGTTCAAAAAATTGATGATGCTGAGAAAATATTCGTGTTTGGGCGTGGATTCTCTGAAATGATAGCTAAAGAAATGACAATTAAACTACAGTTAATGGGGAAAAATTGTGAAGAACACAACGATCCTAACATCATTAGAATAAAATCAAGAAATATACAACCAAATGAAATAGCAATCTTTGTTTCGCTAAATGGTGAAACAGAGGAATTAGTCGAAGCTTGTAAAAACTTAAATATTAGGCAAATCACTACAATCGCTCTCACTACGAGATTCGATTCAAGTCTTGGTCAGATGTCAGAGATGACTTTTGTCGGGTACAAGGGAACCCAGTCCTACTTCCCCGATTACGAAGTGCGTTCCCGTCTTCCTCTAAGTGTAATCTCACGAATTTTATTAGATGCCTACGCAATACGAATGCTTTAAAACTTGGCTGTACGCCAAGTTTTTTTATTTTACAAAGCACGAAAACCTTTACATATTCTGAAAACATTTACACTATTTCCTGTGCCATAATGAAGACAAATAGAAAAGCAAGGCAGGTGAGCACATGATTTATACACTGACCCCCAATCCAGCCATTGATCTTTATGTTGGATTAGACCAATTAAAACCTAGTGTTGTCAATCGGACATATGAAGAAGACTATCAGCCAAACGGTAAAGCAATTAATGTATCTATTATTTTAAGTGAACTAGGAATTTCCAATACTGCCATGGGCTTTATCGGTGGATTTTCTGGAGAATTTATCGAACAAGAATTAAAGAAGAAGTCTATCAACACTTCCATGGTTTACGTAGAAGGAATTACTAGAATAAATGTATTCGCTAATGCTGACAAAGAATACAAGATTGTCAATAAAGGACCTCTGATTTCAACAACAAAAAAAGTAGAACTGCTCGAAAAAATTCAGCGAATACCAGCTAATAGCACATTATTTGTTTCAGGTAGTTTACCAGGAGGTATAGAAGATGATTTTTATATCAAAATCGCCAAAATATGTTATTACAACAACATCAAACTTATTTTAGATATTAGTTCTCATGCTTTACTAGAGTGCTTGGCATATAAACCGTTACTAATTAAACCAAATGATGATGAACTTGCCTCTTTTTTTCAGCTATCAGTATCAGAACTAACACAAGAGAAAATCATCGAGCTCAGTCAAACACTTTTAAACATGGGAGCTCAGCAAGTTCTGGTTTCAAGAGGTGAAAAAGGGGCGATTTACACCTCTTCTAACCGTATTTTGAAGGTAAGTTCAACTAAAGGAACAGTAGTAAACACTGCATGTGCAGGTGATGCTATGCTAAGTACCTTTATCGGAAAATTAGATCTAAATGAGTCGTTAGAAAATGCTTTAATTTATGCTTCAGCTGCAGGAGCAGCTACCGCCTTCAGTAAAGGGATTTGTAGCCTGTCAGATATCGAGGCACTTGTTCATGAAATTCAAATCGAAAAATTAAAGGAGGAAAATATGTATGGCTAACGTAAAAATCGTTGCAACAACAGGTTGTCCGACAGGTATAGCACACACCTTTATGGCAGAAGAATCTTTAAAGAAAGCCGCTAAGAAGCTAGGTGTAGAAATTAAAGTAGAAACACATGGACAAGTTGGAGTTGAAAATGAACTTACCAAACAGGACATTGCCCAAGCTGATGGTGTCATCGTTGCAGCAGATAAAGATGTATATGCGTATCGGTTCCATGGAAAACCGACAGTTGAAGTATCTGTTGCAAAAGGAATCCATGAAGCAGAGCAATTAATTCAAACAATCATTGATGGCAAAGCAATCGTATATAAAACGAAGGAAAGTGATGCAGAGAATGAAGATGAAAGCGTATCAAGCAATAACAAAAATAATGTAGTACATTCCATTTACAAACACCTTATGAATGGTGTTTCACATATGCTTCCATTTGTCGTTGGTGGTGGGGTTCTTATTGCACTTTCATTCTTATTTGGTATACACTCTGCCGATCCAGATCACGAAAGTTATAACCCTATTGCCGCAATGCTCAATGATATTGGAAGTCTTGGCTTTCAAATGATGGTACCAATACTAGCAGCGTTTATTGCCGAATCAATTGCGAAGAGACCGGGTATGGTAGTCGGCTTTATCGGTGGTTTGATTGCAAGTAATGGTGGAGCCGGATTTTTAGGTGGTATTGTTGCTGGTTTCATTGGTGGTTTCATTATTGTATTACTAGGTAAGTTACTGGAGAAAATGCCAAAATCATTAAATGGGCTTAAATCGATCTTTTTATATCCTTTAATCGGTATTCTGTTAGTAGGTGTGATCATGACATTATTAGTAGAGCCGATGACAACAATCAATGAGGGCATGATTAATTTCCTAAGTAATTTCCAAAATGCGAACCCTGTTTTACTTGGTTTAATTGTTGGAGCCATGAGTGCCTTTGATATGGGTGGTCCTGTCAATAAAGCAGCATATGTAACGGGTACTGCTTTACTTGGAGAAGGTAATTTTTACTTTATGGCAGGTGTTTCGGCAGCATGTATTACACCGCCACTAATTACAGCATTTGCAACCGTGTTATTTAAAAAATATTTTAATCAGGCAGAACGTAATGCCGGTGGAGTTAACTTCATTCTTGGCTCCACCCACATTACAGAGGGCGCTATTCCCTTTGCAGCGAAAAACCCTATTATCGTGATTCCGATATTAATGGTTGGTTCATCTGTATCAGCTATTTTGACGTATATGATGAACATCGAAGTACCAGCTCCACACGGCGGATTCCTTGTGTTACCAGTAGTTACAGGAGCTATACAATGGGTAATTGCTATATTAATCGGCTCCTTAGTTGGAGCATTTATATATGGATTTCATAAAAAACGTGCTTATTTAAAAGACCAACAAAGTAAAGGTGGAGGAAATGATGGACAACAAATTGCTTGATATCAACCAAATTAAATTAAAACAACAGCTGACAACACAGGAAGAGGTTTTCGAACAAATAGCTGCCATTGCTGTTACTCAAGGGATTGCTTCAGATCCTGAAGAGGTAGTAGTTGGATTACAAAAGCGCGAACAAGAAAGTACAACAGGTTTTCAAGATGGATTTGCCATTCCACATGCACAAGTGGATGCGATTAAACGACCTGCTATTGTTGTTGTATCTTCTAAAGAAGGAATAGAATGGAATGCTTTAGATAGAAAACCAGCTACCTTCTTTATCGCCTTACTAGTGCCAAAAAGAGAAGCAGGTACAACACATATTCAATCACTAGCATCTATTTCAAGAATGTTAATTTATGAAGAAAAACGAGAAGTACTAGCACATGCTGAAGATGCAAACACCGTAATGGAAGAACTTGCGGGAGCTTTCGCATAAAATTTAATTTAAGGGGAGAATCATATGACACTCGTATCATCAACACCAATGTTACAAGAAGCTAGAAAATCCGGTTATGGAATAGTCGCCTTTAATGTTCACTCTTTTGATATGCTATATTCCGTTGCAGAAGCTGCAGCCGAGATAGATGCACCTGTCATCATTCAAACAACTGTTGGAACAGTTCAAAACTTAGGCCCAGATAGCATTGTAAAAACAGCAAATGCCGCATCTGAAAAATATGATATTCCAATGGCACTTCACTTAGATCATTGTACAGATTTAGATGTAATTATCCAGTGTATTCGCGCGGGCTACACATCTGTCATGATTGATGCTTCCATGCATCCATTTGAGGAAAATATAAGTCTTACAAACCAAGTTATAAATATTACAAAATATATTGATGTGAATGTAGAAGCAGAACTAGGAAAAGTCGGTGGTGTAGAAGACAATATTGTTGTCTCAAATAAAGATGCGGAAAAAGCAGTACCATCTGAATGCAAGGAATTTATTGAAAGAACCGGTGTACCTACATTAGCGCCAGCAATTGGAACGGCACATGGTATTTACAGCGGTGATCCGGATATAGACTTTAAACGAATTGAAGAAATCGCCAGCCTTGTCGATGAACCGCTCGTTCTACATGGTGGATCTGCGATACCCGAAGAAGATGTAAAACAATGCATAACATTAGGGATGGCAAAAATGAACGTATCAACGGAACTTAAAAATGCTTACTCAGAAGCAATCAAGGATCACTTTTCCCAAACACCAGATTCCTTAGACCCTAGAAAGTATCTATCCAAAGCAAAAGAAGTAGCTAAGAAACTAGCAACAGAGAAAATGACTTTAGTCGGTTGCGCTGGAAAAGCACAAGAAATAAAAACACAGGCATACCCGAATCAATATAAAATAGATTCATTACGTGTATAACAATAATAAAGGAGCCCGCTAAGAAAAGCGTAGAGCGCCCGTTTAAAAACGTAGCGACTGGAGCGAATCAACTGAGATAAAGGAATCACGGTGAGTTTACGAACCGATGATGACTTTCGCCTAAAGGCATAAGTGCGATTAAGCCTCTGGTTCCACCAATCGGCAAGTCTTCTTTATCGTAGGGGGATTCGTGAAGTCGCCTAGTTTTTGGCGCTTGGAGCTAGACATCTCCGTTTATACTTTCTTACATCATTAGAAAAAAGCGAGCTCCTTTCACATGTATAATTGTATTGGAGAATCATCCTCTTGAAAGCAGGTATTATAACGGCTCCTCAAACTCATCTAACTTCTCTACATCTGTTGTCTGAAGAATAATGTCTTCATGTTAGGTTTGTTCATTTTCACTAAATCTAGCACTTTTTATTAAACTATTTTCTTTTGCTGCACCTTTCTATCTTTCACCAACAAAGATATATATAATACAATCGAAATCATCGCTGAGGCGGCACCTGTAATATAAATGTAGCTATAACTCAATACGGATGCAATAAAGCCAAAGCCAATCGCACCGACACCTACACCTAAATCAAAAAAGGAAAAGAATGTCGCATTCGCCATTCCTTTGCGATTATCAGGCGCCTGATTTACTGCCCATGCTTGAAGCGCTGGCTGTACGGAACCAAACCCTAACCCATATAACGCAGCCGCTACATACAAAACAAATTCATTTGGCAACCATGCTAATAAAATCATGGCCAAAAAAATTAAAAACGTCCCAGGTAAAAACACCACAATATGCCCTTTTCTATCATACAATTGCCCAGCAAACGTCCTCGTGATCATTAAGAAAATAGCAAAAACAACAAAATAAACCTCAATTCCTGCAATTCCTTCTTGCTCCGTATATAACGGCAGAAACGAAGCAATACCACCAAAACATGTCGTAATAAAAAACAATAACAAGGACGGTCGTAATGCCTTTTTCTCAAACACATCAAATCTTGGAGCAACTACCTTTTTAGCTTCAGGATCAACAGGCTTGTATGTAATTAGACTAGACAACAATAACGCTACTAATCCTAACGCTGAACAAATTAAAAATAATGTCGTAAACGAGATATAACCATATAAAGTGAGTCCTAATGCAGGCCCGAAGGCAAGCGCAATATTACCAGAAAGACCGAAATAACCCATTCCTTCCCCACGCCTGCTCACTGGAATCAAATCCGTCGCAATCGTACCAGTAGCCGTTGTTGAGAATCCCCAACCTAACCCCTGTACACAACGCATTAAAATCAAAAAGACAATACTCGTAATAAATGCAAATGAACCAATTGAAATCACAAATATTCCTAGTCCTATCATATACACAAACTGTCTTCCTTTAGTTTCCAACGCATGGCCAGCAGTTGGACGTAAAAGTAATGCCGAAAATGTAAAAATACCTGTAATAATTCCAATAAATTCATCACTGCCGCCCAAGTGCTGGACGAACAACGGAATTGTTGGCAACGTCATCTGAAACCCTAAAAATATAAAAAAATTTGCCATACAAATTAGGGCAAAATCCTTCGTCCAAATCTTCTCTTTTTTCTTTTGCGATTGACTCACAAGCAGGACTCCTTTATTTCGATAGTCGAAGTAATTATAACGCAAGATACACTGACGATAAAAACAATATGCACATAATAAATGTATATCCAACTACTTTTTTGTGAAAAATGGAGAGGAAAACCATACGTATGCTCTGCGTACACGTCATTCGACATATGGACATCAAAAGAGAGGGTCGTGCGATATGTGGTGGATTATCAGCGGTTTATTTTCATTCATAACGTTTGTACTATACTGCTGTCTAGTTGTGGCTGGCAGGTGCGATCAAGAAATGGAACAGTATATGAAAGGGAAGTAGCTTTTTGCATGCTTACTTCCCTTTTTGTTGTTATAGTCGGAAAAGTTCCCAAATGAATTTTAATACTTCGCTTGCTCCCTGCTTTCTTGTTTCATGGTCTTTCCACCAATTCTTGTCATAAACGTCATCACGGACAGGGACAGAAATGACTTCAATATTTTCATCTTGTAATGTTTTTCGGAAAATCCATTTTGCCCGTGCGGAGTGAAATTTATTAGTTACGAGCATTAGGCTGTCTACGTTTAGCTGGCGTAGCAGTGGTTGGGACAATTCTGCTTCTTCTCTGGTACTTGTCACTTCTTTGAAAGAATAAATAGCATCTGCAGGCACATCCAATTCGATTAAGTGCTCCGTCATAATCTCCGATGAGTAAGTATCCCAACCGACAAGAGCACCAGTAACTATTATGGTATCGCTCCATCCTTCATGATAGAGTTTAGCTGCCTCTGCCTCTCGCTCGCCTTTTCCGCCACTTAGTACTAAAATTGCATCTGCTTTTTTTGGTTGTTGTTCTAATACCAAAAACTTATGTAAATTGATCAAAACAATCAAGCCAATTACCAGCAAAAATAGAGGCAATGAGATGAACAACCATTTTTTCCAGTCCATACCGCCACTCCCAACTAAGAAAAGCGCAGAGCGCCCGTTTAGAAACGTAGCGACTTCAGAATCAACTGAGATAAAGGAATCACGGTGAGCTTGCGAGCTGATGATGACTTTCGCCTAAAGGCACGACGAATACGATGTTCTAGTATCGACGTTGGTCACAGGACGTGACCGAATTTAGTCGATGAAAGTGCGACTAAGCCTCTGGTTTCACCAATCGGCAAGTCTTCTTTATCGTAGGGCGATTCGTGAAGTCGCCTAGTTTCTGGGCGTTCGGAACTAGACACCCGCGCAAATTTTATACTTTATTGTCTTACAAAAAATTCACTTGCCCCTCTACTTTACCATCAGAATATCGATTCAACAAAATGTTACTATGGATACAAATTCAACAACTGCTACCGAACATTTAATACCCCTTCTCAAAATCTACGACATTCACTTCGGGAGCACCATACTTAAGATAATGTCTTAAGTTAGGAATAAATATATCCCGAATAACACGCTCGGTATAGTGTTCTGTTGCTCCTGCCGTGTGCGGAGTTACAATGACATTATCCATAGTCCATAATGGACTGGCTTCCGGTAAGGGCTCCACCTGAAACACGTCAAGTCCAGCTCCGGCAATTTCCTGATTTTCTAGCGCTTGAATGAGCTCGTCCTCTTTTACAATTGGACCCCTTCCAATGTTAATCAGAAAAGCACTATTTTTCATTTGGCGGAACTCTTCTGCCCCAAACATGCCAGTTGTTTCTTCTGTCAATGGAAGTGTTATTACAACAAAGTCACATTGAGGTAAAATGTCAACCAATTGATCAGGTGTATACATTTCATCAATATGGTCTGTTGGTTTTCCTGAATGGCGAACGCCAAGGACATTCATGCCAAAAGCTTTTGCAATTTTGGCTGTTTCTTGACCAATGGCACCAACACCTATAATACCAATTGTTTTTTCATGAATTTCTAATTTTAGTCCTGCATTGTGCCACGTTTTCTCCTGCTGTTGACGCACGTATGTATGAATTTTTCGCGTTAATCCAAGCATAAGAGCAAGAATTGTTTCGGAAATCGGGTAAGCGTGTACGCCATTTGCACTCGTCAATGTCACGTTTTTTCGTTGTAACGCATCAAGCGGAAGGCCGTTTACTCCAGCGCTCCATGTTTGAATCCACTTTAAGCGATCATTTTTCTCAAGCAAAAACGGTGCAGTGGCATTTTTCCAATGCAATACTACTTCCGCCTCGACAAGTTCATTTTGAATCTTATCGATGTCTTTGTTTGCGATGATGTTCCAGTCAGGTACTTCTTGCTTTATTTCTTTGAACAAGTTTTCATCTAAATTCAAGTTTATGACTAGTGTCCGTTCAGACATAATAGCCCTCCCTATATGTGAAACTACCAAGATTTATATGTAGTTTACCACTTTTTTAGACATACCTCCTAATTATTCTATATTCTTTTACTACCTAAAAACCCCTGATCACCTTCTACTAAAAAGCAATCAGGGGCAGCATCAAAGCCCAACTGATAAAACGCCTTACCAGCCCTGTATAATTATCTAATTCTCTCAGTTCATTCCGCTCATATAGCCAAAAATATGGATAATTTTCAATTTCAAATGTATCCTCCATATATAACATCATTGTATTAAAGCCCATCAAAGCTATTTTCTTAAAAGATTTTCAAATGTAGTTATGGGAATGACTGCATTTCTGGACAAATCAAACATTGGACCAATTGTGGTTCTTCCACAATCTGAAAATCTTTATTTAGATGAAGATTTTCAATGTCTTGTTCTGTAAACCAATACTATTACCCTTTCACTGAACCTGCTACCATCCCTTTCATAATTTGCTCCTGAAAGAAGACGTACATGATAATTGTTGGAATCACAGCAATTGCCATCGCTGCCATGGTTAACGAATAATTAGTACTATATCCATCCGAAAAAATCGAGAGGCTAAGTGGTAACGTTTTAAGTGATGAATCGTTAATGAATACTAGTGCAAATACATATTCATTCCAATATCTTAAAAAAGCTAAGATAGCAACTGTTGCCATAGCAGGTATTGACATAGGTAACATCATTCGAAAAAAAATCCCCCAATAGCCTGCACCATCTATTACCGAAGCTTCTTCAATTTCTTTCGGAATAGAAGACATATAAGCGGTAATGAGAAATATTGCAATAGGCAATTCAAAAGCTGTGTAAGGTAAAATCAATGCCCAATACGTATTTAACATATCCACTTTATTCATCATCGTAAATAAGGGCACTAACGTACTATGAACTGGTATAAGCATCCCAATCACAAAAAAAACCATTACCAATCCTTTCAGACGAAAGTCAAATCGCGACAATACATATGCTGTAAGTGCACCAATAAATACCGTCAACAGTGTGCCACCAACTGTGACAATTGTTGAGTTAATCATAGCTGTACCTAGATCTGCTATTTGCCATGCCTCTATAAAATTCTGAAAGGTCCATTCTTGAGGTAGTGCATATGGAGAGGCAAAAAATTCTTCGTTCGATTTAAACCCACTAATCATTAGCCAATAAAGCGGATAAATCATAAGGAACGAGAATACAAGCAAAAAAATAATTCTTAAAACAGAACCTATTCCTCGTTTAGTAAAAAAAGGAGATTGATAAGTCGATTTATTTTCCACTCTTATATCTTGTTGCATTACTCCTTCCCTCCTTTTTTATTTCTTTTTTTCATTACCACCTGACTGACTACTATCAAAATTAAACTGATGATAATAATCATAGTCGATATTGCTGATCCAAACCCATAACGGTAAACAACAAAAGTATTATTGTACATATACGTAGCTAACAATTCCGTTGATTGAGCTGGACCTCCACCTGTCATAACAAACACTTGGTCAAATGCTTTTAAACTTCCTGATATACATAGTACAATAGCCACTTTTATTGTTGTCCACATCATTGGCAATGTTACGTAGATTAACTTTTTCAAACCATTGGCACCATCAATCTTTGCGGCCTCTTCAATTTCTGAAGGAATGTTTTGCATGGCAGCAATAAATATAATTAAATACGGACCAATATAGTTCCATATGATCGGCACCGAAACCGCATACATGTTCACGCTTGGATCAGATAGCCATGACTTAGTCCATGACTCAAGTCCAATCCATTCTAAAAACGAATTCACAATCCCAAATTGCGGATTATAAATATAACCCCAGATTAACCCTACAACAACTGTAGAGATAACCATCGGCAAAAAAACAGCCGAACGTACAAAACGCTGAAATAAAGATATTTTACGCAACATCAGTGCTAAAAACAATGCAACTGGAACTTGACCAAAAACCGAAGCAGCGACAATTATAAGATTATTCTTAAGTGCGCGCCAAAAGATAGGGTCTTTTATCACTTCGATATAATTTTCTAATCCAATAAATTTAGGGTCAGTTGTACCTGTCCAGCTAAAAAAACCATAGTACGAGGACCAAAATATTGGCACAATAACAATAACTGTATAGATTAACAAGGCAGGCATCAGCGACAGAATCAACCAATATCTTACCTTTAAAATATTCTGCATGTAAATCTCTCCTTTACCAAACTAGGAAAAGACGAACGAAATGGAACGATGAGTGATAGTCCTAAGTAACGATGTAGGACTACCACTTTTGTCAAACATTATTCTTCATTTTGGGCATTTTCTTGTGCTTGTTGTAGCTTATTTGCTACCGCTTCCACATCTCCATCTAACATAATTTCTTGCAATCCGTTATTAATTGCTTCACCCGCACCCGAAGATAAATGCAAATCATACACAGGGGCAAATTCAACGCTGCGCACCAATTCAAAAGCTTCATAATATAATGTGGATACTTTGTCTTGATCAATCTCAACATCGTACATAACCATGGAATCACTCTCAGCTATAGCTTTTTGTGCTTCGTCATTGCTTAAGGCATAAATTAAATCTAATGCTGCATCCTTTACCTCACCTTCAGCATTACTATTTAATACAAAACCTCCACCTGGACCGCCGGTTATCGTATTAGCTTTACCTTCTCCCTCAGGAATACTAGGAATAACCGTGACACCAATATTATTTAATTGATCCTCAGAAACAGTTGAACCGAAACTACTGATCGTCCAGGATCCATTAATCATCATAGCTGCATTTTCTTGCAGGAAATATTGCTCAGCTTGGGTATTATCCATGCTATTTGCTCCTTCTGGATATGCACCAGCATCAACTAATTGTTTAAAATACTCTAATGCTTCGATAAAAACGGGATCTGTAAAAGAAGCATCTTCTTGAGCAACTGCGTCCATAAACCATTCAGTACCTGTTACTCGATCAGCAATAGCTCCGAAGGTTGTAGATTGAGCTACCCATGGAGCCTTATTTCCAAGTGCTAGTGGAGTAACTTCTTGCTCATTTAAGGTGTTAATTACATCTAAAAAGTCATCCCATGTTTTTGGAACTTCAAGCTGATATTTGTCAAAAAGCGATTTGTTATAAAACAAATAAGATGTTGAAGACATTCCTACGGGTGCAGAAAATATATCTTCATTTTCTCCATATTGATAAGCTTCCAATGCAGTTGGTAAAAAGGAATCTGCCCATTCTGTATTCTCATTAATTAACGAAGTAATAGGTTGAATAAGGTCACCTTCATAAAAACGTTCCGTAAAACTGCCTGCATAAGTAAAGAAGACATCCGGCAATTCTTGAGCAGCTGCAACAGTACTAATCCGCTGTCTATAACCATCTACAGGTATCGCCTCTGCTTCAACTTGAATATCTTCATTTTCTTCATCAAATTTTTCAATTAAATCCCGTACCGTCTTAGCTCTAAGGTCATCTCCTGCGAAATTATGCCAAATTGTGACCGTTGACGAATCTGTATTTTCTTCCCCGTTATTATTCTGATTCGCATTCGTACTGTCATCATTACCACATGCCGCTAAGATCATCATTATAAATAAAATTATAAATACAATACACTTTTTCATGAAAAATCCTCCTCTTTCTTTGTAATACAATCATTTTAATGTAAACGCTTTATTTTTGAAGGGGGATAAATTAAAGGTTGTGGGTGGAATTTTCCAAGTAGTCGAATGCTGCATTTTTTTAGTTCACTACTTATGACATTCGTATTATAGGGCAAGCGCCCATGCAATACGGGTAAATCAATATTTTTGTACAATATGAATATGACGGTATAAATCGAACACAGCAATTACAGTGACAAAGGAGGCTGATGACGACTTATCTGAAGAAATGATACTAGATTTTGCCCGTTCTGTGCTAGACAGCATAATCTGAAATTTCTTTTCTTCCAGCTAATCAAACATCTTCCTTCTCTTTCTCCCTATATTGCGTTGGTGTCATTCCAGTATACTTTTTAAATTGAGATGCAAAATATTTCCAATCTGTATATCCTACTTGGGACGCTATTTGTCTTACTGGAGCCGGGAGTGAGAGAAGCAATTCTTGAGCTTTTTTCATACGCATTTCTTTCATTAATTCTACGTAGGGTTTCCCTGTTTTTTTCTTCAGTGATTCACTTAAATAATTGGGATGAACATGTACTTTATTGGCAATATCCGATAATGTGAGGGATTCATTTAGATTTTCTTCCATGACGTGTAGAGCCACATGGATAAAATTACTATGTTCATTCATCACGTTTTGATACTCTCGACGTAGTCGTTCAAAATAAGATAACAATACGTTAATGTCTGATAACCATTGATTTGTATCAGGTAATGTGATCACATCCCATTCTGGTTTTCCAATAGATTGCGCTGCACGATTCATAAATCGAATTTTGGTAATATATAACGATTGGATCACAAAATGAATGGAGTCTGGAGTTGCATGTGGATGTCGTAATAAATATTGCATGAACGTATTTAACCACATTTCTAAGTCCTCAGCTTGCCCTCTAGTGATTAAACCCACTAACTCTTCTTCTTTTTCTTTAATAAAATTTGAACTTTTAATTCCTGCTCGATGTTGTACATCATTTGGGTTAATTACATCTAAATCTGTTAAAATCCATTGGTAAAGTATAAGCGACTGGGCACTTCGATAAGAGATAGAAAGTTGTTCTAACTTATGGACAGCTTCTCCGATAAGCAATGTACTACGTAATTGTTGACAGACTTTTTTTGAAGCCATTTTTAATAAATAATCACTATTTGTCTGACTATTTTGATGAACAACGATAATGGTTTGATCTTGAATCGATACCCACAACCCGAAAAGATACTTATTCCATATTTTCTCCATTTCTTTTAATTGATCGCCAGTGATTGATTGCTTGATAATTACTACTTTATAAACTGAATGATGCGATTGGGGAATGAGTTGTAGTGCTGTCTCATTTAATGACAATGCATCGGAAGAAATAATGAGCTGCTGAATGCTTTCTTCGATTCCTCTAATATCTTCCATCTTTTTTCTGTCCCTTTCCTTTCTTTTTTCTAACAGTCGTTCCTTTGCCTCATGAACAGCTGCAAGAATCTCATCTGGGTTACTGTTCTTGAGCAAATAATCACCTACACCTTTTCGCAATGCCTCTTGAACAAACTCGAAATCATCATATCCTGTCAGTACAATCATTTCCATCAATAAATTCATCTCTTTGACATACTTAGCCAGATCTAATCCACTTTTTCCTCCCATTTTTATATCTGTAATCATTATTTCAGGAGCATATCTTTCCATTTTGAGTATCGCATCTTCCGCTGATCCAGCAGGTTCGATAACTTCATAACCGTACTCCTCCCAACAAATAACATCTTTAATAGCTTCACGAATGACAACTTCATCATCTACGATTAATACTTTCATCCTGTCACCTTCAATCTAATGGAATTTTAAATGTAATACTTGTTCCTTTATTTGGTTCACTTTTAATTTTTAGTTTCGCAACGGATCCATAATGAAGCACCAAACGCAAATGCACATTACGCAATCCGTAATGTTTACCTAGCACACTTTGCAATTTTTCATCTTCTATAAATTGTTGGTTAAGTTGTGCTATTTGCCGTTCAGACATCCCTGCTCCATTATCTTGAACTTTTACATGTAATAAAGATCCATTCCAATCACCCGATACTTCAATGATACCGTTTTCATTGTTATTTGATAAGAATCCATGTACAATACTATTTTCGATTAATGGTTGTAGAACGAGCTTCAACATATGATAAGACTTAATTTCTTCTGGAAAATTTAACTTTAATTCAAATTTATCAGGATAGCGAATTTGTTGAATGCGAACATAGTTATATAAATGTTCTAATTCTTGTTTTGCCTCACAATATTCGTCTCCTTTGTTTAAACTAAATCGCAAAACGTTACTCAATGATGAAACCATTGTTGAGATTTGCTTATCTCTATTCACTAATGCCATCCATTGAATCGATGCAAGGGTGTTGTATAGAAAATGTGGGTTAATTTGCGCTTGCAAAGCTTGCAAATCCACTTCTCGTTTATGGGCTTCTTGCCTTTTAATTTTATCCATCAACTGACGAATTCGGCTAGTCAATGAATTATAACTCGTCAATAATTGACCTACCTCATGATTATTACTTCGTGGCAGTTCTTTAATTCCTTGGTCCGGTTGAGCATGACGAATAGTATTTGTTAACCTGGTTAATGGACGAGTAACTTTTCGAATAAAAAATATAACAAGTCCTGCGATTAAAAATAGTGAAATAAAAACAACAGCTATTGTTAGGAAAATAAATTTTCGATTTTGTGCTGTATATTCTTTGGTTGGAATCACTCGAATTAATTTCCAGTTAACATCTGATAACTCCATTGTCAATATGGTACTCTCGACACCGGCTATTTTTTTGTTTAGTGTCTGTTGTGGACTACTAGTTAACGACTGTAGTAATTGAAGATCTTCCTCTTCGATCGAATGTTCCAGACTACCTGCAATAACAAAGTCATCTTGTAATATTAACGTGCTGCCTTCCCATTCAAAATTAATAGCATTCAATTGTTTTTCCAAGTATTGTTGGTCAAGAAAGATAGTTAAATATCCCGAAGTCGTATAATTATGAATACTTCGAATGGGTCGTACAAATGAAATTACATCTTGTGTTTCCATAGAATTTTGATTCCTATACCGGCCTGACCACCATTTGTTTTGATTATCATATGTCAAATGGTCTTCCTCTACATTTAGGATCGGTATATAAGAAATGGACGATATGTTATTATTTGGTTCAATCAAAATATTGGCAATATAAGGTTTTGAAAAGATTAAATTAGCTAAAAAACCACTAATGTTGCGACGTTGTTGAATCGTTGCGTCCATGGACTGAGTATAACTTTGTACTTCTTGATTACCGATTAGAAACACCGACATACTGTTCACATCATTTACTATAAATTCTACCGATGTTTTTAACTGTTGTAGTGAAGACCAACTTGACACCGTTGCACGTTCTTTAGATAAGTGATTTGCCATCGTGTAAGAAAAAGCACCTAATAAACAAATAGGAAGTATAACTGCTAAAAGTATCAACACCATCAATTGATTTTGTAAAGAACGTTGAAACCATTTTTTCATATTTTGTACGCCCTTTTCTAGAAAATTAATTCCTTTTTTAAAAACATTAATTTTAACCTTTATTTGGAAAATTAACCCATGATTTTATTAGAAAAGATTATAACACTATGTTATTATCTAGTAAATCTATCATTTAGTTTACTATTTTTTGAGTACCTCTTAAAAAAATCTTAAAATAGGTATAGACAACTATACTTTAAATTGATATTATTTTAGCTAGACATAAAAAGAAGGGAATAATAACATTTCATTATGAAAAGGAGAGCTGTAGAGTCATGGCTAACAAGTTTGCACTTCAAAATCTTAAACTGCTCTCAGGAGAAAAAGTAGATTTTGTGATTGACGACCGGAAAATTTCAGAAATCATACCAGCTGGAAGTAGCCGATTAGCTAACTCCAAAAATTTTTCTGATTGCTATGTATCTAGTGGATGGATTGATTTGCATGTCCATGCATTTGAAGACTTACAACCTTATGGAGATAACATTGATGAAATTGGCATCAAACAAGGAGTAACTACTATCGTTGATGCTGGGAGTTGTGGTGCAGATCAATTGGTGGATTTAGTCAATAATAGTCGCATTAGTAAAACAAATGTATTCGCTTTCCTAAATGTTTCTCGTATAGGGTTAACAAGAATAGATGAACTGTCCAATATGGCATGGCTTGATGAATCAAAATTAATGAAAGTTGTAGAACAGTATAATGATTTTATTGTTGGATTAAAAGCACGCATTAGTAAAAGCGTTGTCAAAGAACAAGCATTGCTTCCACTAAAAAAAGCACGTCTTTTTTCAGAACATACTAATCTTCCACTCATGATACATATCGGATCAGGTCCACCGTCAGTTGAAGAAATCCTTCCATTATTAAAAAAACACGATATCGTTACACATTTTCTTAATGGAAAGGCTAATAACTTGTTTGATAGGAGCGGAAAGCCCCTACCTGCATTTATCGATGCTATCAACCGCGGTGTACACATCGATGTCGGCCATGGAAGTGCCAGCTTTTCATTTTCTACTGGAGAACTGGCGAAAAGAAATGATATTTATCCATTCTCCATTAGTACTGATATATACAGAAAAAATCGGATGAATGGACCTGTCTACAGTTTAGGAATGACAGCAAGCAAATTTCTGTATCTAGGATATACACTTGAAGAAGTTATCCATGCCATTACCGTCGAACCAGCCAAGAGAATTAACCGAAGCGATTTAGGAAGAATTCAGGTTGGAGACATAGCCAATCTATCAATTTTTTCTGTAGAAAACACTAAAGTACAATTAGTAGATTCAGATGGTGAATCGAGAGTAGGCAATCAGATTATTAAACCAAGAGGAGTGGTCATTAATGGGGAATTCATTACATGCTAAATATGGTCTCAAACAAGTCATCAACGCAAGTGGGAGAATGAGTATTTTAGGCGTATCTGCTCCGAGTGATCGAGTGATGGAAGCTATGAAAGTGGGTGGACAAAACTATGTAGAGATAGCAGATTTGGTTGAAAAGTCTGGCAGCTATATTGCTCACATGTTGAATAGTGAAGCGGCTGTCATTGTCAACTCTGCTTCTAGTGGCATTGCACTTTCAATTGCTGGATTAGTGACAGAAGGTAATAAGCGAAAAAGTATGCGGCTCCATCAAGAACCGCTTTCCCAAAATGAAATAATCATGTTTAAGGGTCATAATGTGCAATATGGTGCCCCAATTGAAACAATGATTTATCTAGGGGGAGGTAAGGTAGTTGAAGTAGGTTATGCGAATGAAGGAAAAAAAGAACATATGGAGGAGGCTATTAATGACCAAACTGCTGCCATCTTATATGTTCAGTCCCACCATGCCGTGCAAAAAAACACCATTTCTGTGGAGGAAGCTTTTGAAGTAGCACAACAAAACAATATACCTTTGATTGTAGATGCCGCGGCTGAAGGGGACCTAAGAAAGTATATATCTTGTTCAGACCTTGTTATTTTTAGTGGATCAAAGGCTATAGAAGGACCGACATCAGGAATAGTTGCAGGTAAAAAGCAATATGTTGAATGGGTGAAACAGCAACTTCATGGGATTGGACGTAGTATGAAAGTGGGTAAAGAATCTAGTTTTGGTTTACTCCAAGCATTAAATGACTATTTTGACAACACTGATTCCAACCAAGAAGATCACAAACAGCTTGAAAAACTACTACCTTTAAATGATTTACAAGGTGTAGAAATATCGATTGTTCAAGACGAAGCCGGACGTAATATTTTCAGAGGGAGAATTTTTATTGATTCAAACTCCTTGAAACTTTCTGCCAAGCAATTAACCGCAGCACTAGAAGCAGGAGATATTGCAATCTATACAAGAAACTATGGTGTATCACAAGGATATTTTGATATTGATCCACGCCCTTTGAAAAAAGGTGATATAGACATTATTTTTGATCGTTTACACACTATCTTAGGAGGGAAATAATTTGCCATCTATATATGAACATTTCTACAAAAATCGTGTAGCACTCAATGTATTGGCAAAGGATTTAAAAAATGCAGAAGAAGTATATCTTGCTGCTAATAAATATGTTTTTATTGGTCTGTTATCTAAAGACTATCCAGACACCAAACAAGCAATTAAAAACATGAAACATTTCGGTGCAAAGCTTGATGACGCCATCTCAATTGGTCTCGGAGGTGGTGATAGCAAACAAGCAAACGCTGTGGCTGAGATTGCAAAGGGCTATAGTGCACACCACATTAATCAAGTTTTTCCATATGTAGGAATTACAAGAGGCTTACTTTCTGATGGTAGTAGATGGATAAATGCTTTGGTCTCTCCAACAGGCAAAATAGGATATGTCAATATAGCTACAGGACCTCAAAGTGAAGCAACAGGTCAACCCGCAGATATTCCAATTAAAACAGCTATTGCTCTCGTGCGAGATATGGGAGGAAATGCCTTGAAGTATTTCCCAATGAAAGGACTTACTTTTGAAGAAGAGTATCGTGCGGTCGCTACAGCATGTGGGGAGGAGAACTTTGCTTTAGAACCTACAGGTGGAATCGATCTTGATAATTTCGAACAAATTTTAGACATCGCTCTAAAAGCAAATGTCCCACATATTATCCCTCATGTATATTCATCTATCATTGATTCCACAACAGGTATAACAAATGTGGAAGATGTTAAAACATTAAGAGATAAAATGAAGAAGTTGGTAGATCAATATGTCTGATAATATCGCAGCATATGGAGAAGTGATGATGAGGTTAGAGGTTCCAGGATATCATTTATTGTCTCAATCAGATACATTATCATATACCTTCTCAGGTACAGGCGTAAATATATGTGGAAGCTTATCAAAGTTAGGACATAAAGGAATGTTAATCACTACATTACCGGAGAATACTATGGGCGATACCGCTTTAGCTTATTTAAGAAAACTCGGCATTGACACTCAATATGTAAATAGAAATGGCAACTATATCGGAATGTATTTTTTAGAAAACGGATTTGGAGTTAGGCCACCTAGAGTTACCTATTCTAATAGATTAGAGAGTAGTTTCAATACCACCCAATACGAATCAGACTATGTTGAGCATATTGCCAAAAACATAAATTTCATTCATTTTTGCGGAATCAGCTTGGCAATGAATGATACGGTCCGAAATCAGATGAAACATTTGGCCCTTTTAGTTAAAGAACGAGGAGGAACAGTATTTTTTGACTGTAATTACAGACCGTCCCTTTGGGGTGAAAACGGGCATTCAAAGGCGGAACCACACTATGAAGATATGTTAAGATTAGCAGATATCGTAATCATGAATGAAAAAGACGCGATACATACCTTAGGTTTTGAAACGACGGCTCACAATGAACGAGAAAAACTTACATCACTAATTCCACTTGTAGCTAAAGAATATAATATCTCTATCATCGCGGGAACTCGTCGTTCTGTACATACAGAAAACAAACACTCGATTCAAGGGTATATGTATAAAGAGAAAATCTTTCACTTTTCCAATCAAAAAACATTCAACGTACTAGATAGAATCGGTACAGGTGATGCATTCGCAAGTGGCATTATCCACGGTGAATGTAATGCGTACTCATCAGAAGATACAATCAATTTCGCAACATCAGCAGCAGTACTGGCACATACAACTAAAGGGGATACACCAATGTCAACCGAACGAGATATTATATCTCTAATGTCACATAAAAATCATGATGTCATTAGATAAAGTGAGAATTTCATATAAAATCATCCAAAAAAGGGGAGCATAATTGCTCCCCTTTACCTTTAATAAAGTAGTCTAGCTTATTGTTGATATTTCACTCTGAATTTAAATTTCAATCACATAAGATTCTGTTCCTTTATCTAAATGCACCGTCTTATAACCTACAATTTCAACCGTGCACTCACCTTCTATACCAGAAAGCTCGACATGAAACTGATTACTCTGACGCTTGACATGTACACTGCCAACTTCTACACCATGTTGGTTATATAATGTTCGTGTTGCACTAGCCCCATCTGCTATCTCGTAAACTTTCAATCTAATATCCTGGTTATAGTTATAAACCGGGGACTCCTCATTAAAGCCGATTGGTAAGATCGTATTTTCTCTTACAAACAGTGGCAGGCTGAAGTAGTCATATGGTTGTTTGATCCATGTACTACCTTCAACAACTTCCCCTGTTAAAAGATGTGTCCATCTTCCCTTAGGTAAGTAGAAAGAGCCAATCCCTTCCTCATTAAAAATCGGTGCAACAAGAATCGAATCGCCCAACATATACTGTCTGTCTAACGTCTCACATAATGGATCATTATGAAAGTCCAACACCATCGAACGCATAACCGGAACACCTGTCTTGCTGTTTTCGACAGCTTGACCATACAGATATGGCATTAAACTGTTTTTCAGTTTGGTAAAATAACGTGCAACATCCACAGCTTCCTCATCAAAATTCCATGGTACACGATAGGAAGAACTTCCGTGAAAACGACTGTGGCTTGATAATAAACCAAAAGCCGTCCAACGTTTGAAGACATCTGGTGTTGCAGTATTCTCAAAGCCACCAATATCATGGCTCCAGTAACCAAATCCACATGATGTTAAGGACAAACCGCCACGAAGACTTTCCGCCATTGCGTCATAGGTTGAATCACAGTCACCGCCCCAGTGGACAGGGAATTTCTGACCGCCTGTTGTTGCTGAACGTGCGAAGACAACTGCTTCTTGTTCACCCTTTTCTTCCTTTAAGAGATCGAATACGACTTCATTGAATATATAGGAATAATAGTTGTGCATCTTCTGTGGATCTGATCCGTCATGATAAACAACATCTGTCGGAATGCGCTCACCAAAGTCGGTTTTAAAGGAATCCACACCCATATCTAGTAACGCTTTTAATTTCTCTTGATACCATTTGCATGCCTCAGGATTGGTGAAATCGACAATCCCCATTCCGGCCTGCCATAGATCCCACTGCCATACATCTCCATTTGGCTTTTTTATTAAGTAGCCTTTTTCCATTCCTTCATCAAAAAGGACTGACTTTTGCGCAATATATGGATTAATCCAAACGCAAATCTTTAAGCCTTTATCTTTCAAACGTTTTAACATACCTTCTGGATCTGGGAAGTTACGGCGATCCCAAATAAAATTGCTCCATTCAAATTCCTTCATCCAGAAACAATCAAAATGGAAGACACTTAACGGGATACCACGGTCTGCCATGCCATCGACAAAATGGTTGACTGTCTCTTCATTATAATCTGTTGTGAACGATGTCGATAACCATAAACCAAATGACCATGCAGGCGGTAGTGCGGGCTTCCCTGTTAATTCAGTATAACGGCTTACTACATCTTTGGGTGTCGGACCATTGATAAAGTAATAATCTAAATATTCGCCCTCTACACTAAATTGGGAACGTGCTACCGTTTCAGAACCTAATTCAAAACTTACTTCTTCCGGATGATTTACGAAAATACCATAACCTTTACTGCTTAAATAAAAAGGAATATTTTTATAAGATTGTTCCGAGCTTGTACCACCATCTTTATTCCAAACATCGACGGTTTGCCCATTTTTTACAAATGGTGTAAAACGCTCTCCCAAACCATAGAGATGCTCTCCTACGCCAAGTCGTAATTGCCCACGCATATATGTTGTATCTTCTGGAGCCTCGATCCAGGATAAACCTTTTCCATCTGCATCGGTTAAACGTCCATTTTCATTATCAAATGCTAATGAAAAGTCTTGTTTTGAAATAGATAACGATAAAGTCCCACTTTGGAATGTTACTTTCTCTTCATGGTCTGTTACTTCAACTGCTTTCGCTTGTTCGATCACATCAAAATTTGGATACTTTGTTTTGCCGCCTTTAAAATGCCATGTTTGGACACGGATCACATCTTCGAGAGGTGAAGAAATGTTAATCGTTAGTATCGGTCCATCTAGTGTATCCCCGCGATGATTAAGATATTTACAAGGTGCATACAAAGTGAGCGTACCATCTTGCTCTTCTACTTCATGAACTATTCTCGGAAAGTGTATTTGATAACCTTCTCGCACGAGCCAATTGCCATTTGTGAATTTCATTTTTCCATCTCCTTTATCTTTATTTTATTTAACTGCTCCATCTGAGATTCCGTTGATAATATATTTCTGCAGAATCACATACAAAATAATGATTGGAATGATCGCTAACACTAATGCCGCTAAGGCTAAATGCCATTGCGTTGAATATTCGCCAAAAAAGTAAAAAGTCTTTAATGGAATAGTGTACATTCCTTCCTTATTGATGACGATTGATGGTAATAGGTAATCGTTCCAAAACCAGATGGCATTTAAAACAATGACAGTTACAGTAGTCGGCTTCAACATTGGTAGAATAATATACCAATAGACTTGCAGACGATTACAACCATCGATAATTGCAGCTTCATCCAGTGCTCTCGGGATACCTTTCATAGCACCTACATATAGAAACACCGCCATACTGGAACCCAATCCTAAATACATGATAGCTATTCCTGTTCGATTTAACATATCGACTGCACCAAACAAGGAAACTAAAGGAATCATAATTGATTGAAACGGTATGAGCATACAAATCGCAAACAAAAAGTATATGCCTGAACTCGTTTTACTTGGATTCCTGGATAGTGCATAGCCAGCCATAGAAGTAAACATGACGATAATCAAAATACTTCCTCCGGTTACCAGAAAAGAGTTCATAAAACTTTGGATAAAATCCAACTCCATAAATGCGGTTGGATAATTTTCAAGTGTTGGTATCTGCGGCAATCCTAATGTACTATTAAAAATATCTGCTTTGGTTTTAAAAGAATTGACAATTACTAAATAGAAAGGATATATCCATATTAAAGAGACGATCAAACCAATTAGGATCATACTATATTTGTGTATACGTATTTTATTCTTCATAGTTCTGTCTCCCTCTTTCTAGTAATGTATAGCTGTAGAACCGAAATAAATGTAATAATAATAAGAAATAGAATCGCCTTTGCTTGTGCATATCCCATCTCTTGCACTTTAAATGCTGTATTATAGATGTTCATCGTAACCATTTCCGTAGAGCCAAATGGTCCACCAGATGTCAATGCCATGTTCTGGTCATATACTTTAAATGCGTTCGATAAAGTTAAAAATAAACTGATTGTAAAGGCAGGTGCTATCATCGGGAACTTAACTTTCCAAAAACTTTGCCAAATATTAGCTCCATCAATCGTTGCTGCTTCCATCAGTTCTTTCGGCACATTATTGAGGAAGGATACATAAATCACCATAATATAACCGCTCATTTGCCATACAAAGAGAATAACAAGTCCCCAGAAGCCAGTCTCCGTATCAGATAACCACCCACGGAAAATATCCAATCCTGTCAAATCTGCTATACCGGTAAATGCTTTTAGAAAAATAAACTGCCAAATAAAACCTAAAATAATCCCACCAATTAAATTCGGCATAAAGTAAACTGTCCGAAACAATGTACTTATTCTTCCTAGTTTCTGCGTAACTAACATCGCTAATGACAGACCAATTACATTAATCCCAATAACAGATGCAATAGAGAATCCAGCGGTAAACCATAAGCTGTAAACAAATTGATCATCGCTAAATAGGTTCTTATAATTATCCAAACCAACAAATGCACTCACTTCAAACCCATTATATTGAGTAAATGAATAGTAAATACCTTGGCCAAAAGGTATGATTAAAACCAGTAATAAAGCCAGTAATGTCGGAAACAAAAATAACCAATACGTGCGCTTGCTAAAATTCACTTACTCCACATCCTTTCCAAGTTCAGAGTGGAGCCATTGCGGTAACTCCACTCTTCACATGATTTAGCGCATTTCTTTAAATTTCTCCGCTGCTACTTTTTCAAATTCTTCCCATGTAATTTTTTCACCTAGATATTTCTGGAATTCAGGAAATAAGGCTGTTGAGAAAAACCCATCAGGATATTGGTTGTGCGCCCATACTCTTCCTTTATCATCTAGTAACATTTCATATACTTCTTTAGATACCGGATCTGTAATAGATTCTATATCATAGCCTTCATGTGCAGGAACATATTTAAAATCAGTGACAATGAGTTCTTTTCCTTTTTCAGATGTATACATCCAATCAATGAATTTCTTGGATTCTTCTACTACTTCATCATCTTTCTCTTTATTAATTCCCCAGAACCATGATGGCCCCGCACTAATGTAGCCTTCATCATCAGAATCTGTGAACAATGGTAAAATACCAAGCTTTTCCTGTGTGAATGTTTCATCAATACTATTTAATGACGGAACAATCCAGTTACCTTGATGAATGATAGCTGTACGATCATTCGCAAACAATTCTTCTACCGATGTACCATAGTCTAAAGAAAGAATCGGCTGATAATTATATTGATTAATTAAATCTGTATACTCTTTCATACGCTCGCCATACTCAAATTGTAATTCGTCTGCCTCATATGCAACATTCACATCATTATCGAATTCTGGTGCAGTAAAGTGATTAGAAAATTGACTAACTACCCAATCTTCCATTGCACTAAAGGCAAACACTGAATCAATACCTAATTCTTCTTTTTGAGAGTCGATTGTTTCTACCGCTTCAACAAATTTGTCATAACTATCAATTGTACTCGGATCGACCCCAGCTCTTTCAAAAATATCCTTATTAATCATCCAGCCAAACCCTTCAATGTTTAAAGGAATACCGTATGGAGTTCCATCAAGGGTAGCACCTTGTAATGTACCGTCAATTGCCGTTTTCGCACTTTCCATATCAGAAACATCCAATAAGTATTCACTATATTTTTCTGTATCAGATAGACCACCTAGTAAGAAGATAGAAGGTTCATCTCCAGATGAGAATTTAGCCTGTAATGCAGAAGAAGCATCCTGTCCTCCACCTACCGTTGTGACATTAATATTGACATGCTCATTCTCACTTTCATAATCCTCTATCAGTGAATCTAATTGATCTGTTGTTTCTACTTTAATATTAAATAATTCAACAGTTACTTCATCTTCCCCTTGTTCATTATCTGACGAACTATCATCACTTTCATCAGAACAAGCAGCTAACACCATCATCGTTACTAATGCTATAACACCAATCCATAATTTTTTGATATTCATTATTATCCTCCTCAAGATATCTTTCTTTGATAACCCTTTCATTTTTGACGCATTTTGCTGTGAGCCTCGAATAACTTCTGTCATATCATCGTTTAAAAAAGCTACGTATGCCCTTTCATTATGTTATAAAGCAAACCACCTCTGTTATCTGATGTACGTACATCATCCAAGCTAAAAAATAATAATAAATACCGCTGAGTTTATTGGATAAATGTTGATGTACGTACATCATATTGAGCAAAAGTTAGTATCTTTTACTGATTATATCATAACCAATACCGTGATGTACGTCAATCACTTTTTGTATTTTTTAAATAATATTTAGCATTCGCTCTTGTTACAATTTCTAATTTTACGATGTGATTATCTAACTCCGTTACATTCTCATCAAGAAAATATTTAGTCAATTTTTTTAGCGTGATAGCTGCTTGCGCCATAGGATCCTGACAAATGGTTGCAGTGATAACTCCTTTATTTATCGCATTATAAATCGTTTGGTTAATATCGTGCCCAATAATAATATGTGTTTTTTTTGAGAAGAACCAATATTTTTGCAATTCATCGATAATACCTCCTGCCACATATACCGCTTCAGATTGATTAAACAATTCTTTATGGTCGTGTAACAATTCACCGACTTGTTCTTTTTGTATATAGGCACTTTTGTTATATTTCACAATCTGGACTTTATTTTCCATCCTTTTTTCTTTAAAAAAATCTAAAAAACCGTTTTCTTTTTGTTGCATTTGAAAGGTGTTTTCTTTTTCTCTGATTAATACCATATTGGAGAGATCTTTTTGAAACAAATAAATTAATTCTCCAGCAAGATATCCAGCATCGTAATAATCACTACCAACATACGCAATACGTTGACTGTCAGGTACATCAGTGTTGATCGTAAAAACCGGAATATTTTTATCCATTGCCTTGTTAATAACCGATTCAGTTGGTTTAGCGTCATGAGGTGCTATCACAAAAGCCTGGTATTTGTCTTGCTCGATAAGTTCCTCCATATAGTCCAGTTGATCATTTTGCGGAATCGTATGTATTCTATGCACATCCGTTTGAAAACCAAAATCTGCATATAGGGAAGCAGCTTCTTTTATTTCCATCTCCAATTCATTCCAAAAATAATCTGGAAAAACAGGTAAAATAAATGCAACACGTACAACTTTTTGGGTTGATAAAAATTTTGCAGCTCTATTTGGTTGATATCCAAGTTCTTTCGCTTTTTGCTTCACTATGTGAATGTTCTTTTCACTTACTCCTTTGCGATTATTCAACACACGATCTACCGTGGCTGTTGAAATTCCTAATTCTTCTGCTATCATCTTTGCAGTTACCTTCATACACTTTCCTCCAAGTTATTTATTCTAATCGTACTTAATTATTTCATAACCTATGATGTTATTGTCAAATTTTTTAACTTTTTTTAATTAACAAATGAACACGCTGTTGTATCCGCTTTCGAAACACAGACAAAACCAACAAAACAAAAATATATAAACATTATTTTTTGACTTTATTTTTATCTGTTAGTATACTTTAAATCGAATTATGTAGATTTAAAAATGTAAGGGATTTCCCATTAAACAACTGAGAAACTAAGTGCTTGGGGGTAAAATGATGAAACGAACAATATTATGGGCACTGTTTAGTGTTTGTATCGTGCTAATTGTAACCGGATGCAATCAACAAACACATGCAGATGAGCGTGTCGTCTTGCGCTTTGCTTATGCAAGTAATGCGCAACCGGTGAAAGATGCTATGGCAAAGTTTGGCGAATTAGTAGAAGAAAAGACGAATGGACAAGTAAGTGTAACATATTTCCCTGACGGACAATTAGGTGGAGAACGCGAACTAATTGAATTAACACAAACAGGGGCAATAGATATGACAAAGGTAGGCGGATCTGCACTTGAAAGTTTTTCCGATAAGTATTCTGTCTTCGGTATCCCTTATCTTTTCGATGATATTGATCATTTTGTCCGTGTCATGGAAAATCAGGAAATAATGAAACCGATTTATCAATCTACTAAAGATTTAGGTTTTATCGGATTAACGTATTACAACTCTGGCCAGCGAAGTTTCTATTTAACGGATGGACCTGTTCAAACTCCAGAGGATATTGAAGGTAAAAAAATTCGTGTCATGGAAAGTGAAACCGCTATCCGAATGATCGAATTATTAGGTGGAACAGCGGTACCACTTGGAAGTGGAGAGGTGTTCACATCTATACAACAAGGCATTATCGATGGTGCAGAGAACAATGAATTTGCTCTTGTTACAGCTGGTCATGGAGATGTGGCTTCCTATTATTCCTATGATGAACATACACGGGTTCCAGACATTGTGATTATGAATGATAATTCTTTAGAACAACTGACCAAAGACCAACAACAAGCTATACAAGAAGCCGCTAAAGAATCGACTGAATACGAAAAAGAAGTTTGGAATGCCGCTGTGGAAGCAGAAAAAAATGAGGCAGTAGAAGAATATGATGTCGAGTTTAATGAAGTAGAGAAGGAGCCTTTTTTAGAAAAGGTGCAGCCTATTCATGAAACGTTCAAACAAGATGAGGAATTAGGCAAGATTTATCAAGCAATTCGCGATGCAAGTAATAATTCCGAAGGAGAGTAAGTGTATGAACAAAGCTTTTCGTAAATACCTTGACCGTACGATCGAAGTCATTACCTGTACTTTGCTATTGATTATGGTTATTGTCACGAGTTGGCAAGTAATCAGTCGATATATATTAAATAATCCAAGCTCATTAACAGGCGAATTCCTTCGATTTGGTTTAATCTGGTTCTCTTTATTAGCAGGTGCCTATGTTGTTGGTAAAAAAGGACATATCGCCATCACTTTTCTTAGTAACCGAATAAAAAGTGAACAGATAAAACGGATGTTGGAAATTTTCGTGCAAATCAGTTTTGCCCTCTTTGCTGTCATTATGATCATGGGAGGTTTCAAGGCTGTATCACTGACGATGGTGCAAATTTCTCCATCACTTCATTTACCGATGGGATATGTGTATTTATCCCTTCCAGTTGCGGGAATATCCATCTTTTTATATTGTTTAATTAATTTAATCGACCTAATCGGTTCAAAACCAGTACATATACAAGAAAACTCTTAAAGAAGTAGGTGACTTTGATATGGTTGCAGAAGCTAGCATTTTGTTAGTTCTTGTTTTTGCTATATTACTAGCAGTCGGCATACCGATTGTGATATGTATCGCCGTAGCATCATTGGCTACGGTTCTCTTGATGCTGCCATTGGATATTGCAGTGTTTACTGCCGGACAGAAAATGGTGTCAAGTCTGAATAGCTTTTCATTAATTGCGGTTCCTTTCTTTATTCTTTCAGGTATTATTATGAATAATGGTGGAATCGCTCATAAATTAGTAGATTTTGCAAAGCTAATAGTCGGTAGGGTTCCAGGATCTTTAGCCCATACTAATGTGGTTGGAAATGCATTGTTTGGTTCGATTTCCAGTTCTGCCATTGCAGCATCTACAGCGATTGGTGGGGTTATGGTACCACTACAGGAAAAAGAAGGTTATGATCGAAAATTTGCAGCAGCTGTCAATATCGCTTCTGCCCCGTCAGGAATGGTAATACCGCCTAGTACGGCATTCATTATCTTTTCCTTAATTAGTGGAGGCACATCGATTGCCGCATTGTTTGTGGGTGGATACGTCATCGGCATATTGTGGGCCATAACGATTATGGCAGTTGCATTTGTTATTGCTAGAAAACGAAAGTATCCAATTGTAGAAAAATCTGAAACCGCCAACATAAATAAAAAGAAAATAGTCTTAGATGCAATCCCTAGTATTCTCTTAATCTTTATTATTATCGGTGGAATTTTAACCGGTGTGTTCACAGCAATTGAAGCATCTGCTGTCTGTGTGGTTTATGCCTTATTTTTAGCACTGGTGTATTATCGAACGTTAACTATCAAGCAATTACCTGCAGTTTTAATCAAATCTGTCGAAATGTCTGGTATGGTCATGTTACTTATCGCTGCATCTTCACTTATGTCGTTTGCGATGGCTTTCACTGGGATTCCTGATGCGCTTAGTCAATTTATTCTTGGTTTATCCACTAATCCATTGATTATCTTATTGCTGATTAATATCTTCTTGTTAATTATCGGTATGTTCATGGACATTGCGCCAGCGATTCTAATATTCACACCCATTTTCTTGCCGATTGCAGAGGGAATTGGGATAGACCCGGTCCATTTTGGCATTTTCTTCATTTTAAACTTATGTGTCGGTACGATTACACCACCTGTCGGAACCGGTTTATTCGTCGGATCCATGGTAGGAAAAGAAAAGGTCGAAAATTTGATCAAACCATTAATGCCGTTCTATATCGCCATGTTTGTCCTATTGATGGTTGTTACCTATGTCCCAGAAATAAGTTTATTCCTTCCTAACTTGTTAGGGTTATAATGCAGAAAAAAGGCTGACAGGATTTTTTCTGTCAGCCTTTTTTAATGTGGAAAGAAAGTATAAATCGGAAAAGCTGTCTTCGAGATTGCCTGTTTTTCTTATGCTTCTTCTAGTTAACATTGCTCCTAAACGAGATCACATGCTTCTGCTGGCATCCAATGTTCATCTTCACCATGCCATTTCACGTTACAACCGAGTGGGTTAGTTAATGGTGTTGAAATCTCTTTACCTGCCAAATGTTCAGAAAGCGCATTTTGCAAATCATTTACCGTTGCTTTTTCAGACTCACGTGGATCATCAAGGCCACGACCAGTATAAATCAACTCACGATTTTGATTGAATACGTAAAAATGTGGTGTACGCAAAGCACCATATGCCTTGGCTACATCCTGCGACTCATCATGTAAATATACCCACGGATATTTCTCCTCTTCCATCTGTTCCACCATTACTTCAAAGGAATCATCTGGTTTGGTATTTACACTATTAGAGTTGATCCCCACAAACTTTACACCTTGATCCACATATTTTTCAGCGGTCGCTCGTGTCACTTCATTCGATCCAACAACAAATGGACAATGATTGCAAGTGAAGAAAACGACTAAAACATTTGCATCATGAAAATCTGCTAAGCTATACGACTTACCTTCAGTTGCAGGAAGCATAAAATCTGGTGCCTTCTGACCCAATTCCAACGTAAAAGCCATAAAAAAACTCCTCCTTATCATACGATATTTATGAAAACGGTATCAAAAGGAAGAGATAGATTCAAAGATAATGCTCAACTAACATGAGAAAGGCAAAGTCTTCTGAAACCAGAATCAAAAAAAAGTAATCTAGCAAGTTAACAGAACAGTCCTAATTCTTATTAGGTTTAGCGCAAATCATGTATACAATACCTGACCAATATGTTTCGATATTTATAAGCTGTAGATCTGATTTTTCAACTATCTTCAAGATATCTCGATTACAGTGACAGCCAGATATTTTTGTGAATAACGGATCTAAAATCTTCTGTGAATAGGATAAAAAAAGGTTTGAACTAAGTCCGTGTTCCATTAATAACACGATGCCATCTTCTCGGCACCAGTCATTAAATTTATTCATTAACTCATGGGGCTTTGCATAACTGCATAGTGAAAGGGTTGATACAATACAATCATAGGAGTTTGGTGCCAATGTTAAATGATCAACGTCTTCTTGCAGAAACTCTGCACGGAAATGGTAATCAGATGCAGCCTGTTTCGCACTCTTTATCATCTCTGAGCTAAAATCTACTCCTGTGACTTGAACAGTTTCTTCAGTGTAGTAAGGGAAATTTGCTCCTGCTCCAACTCCAACCTCTAAAACATTGCCATATGCCTTATTTATTAGTTTCTTTCTCCACGTTGACAGTGTTGAATGATTGCGATTTTTTTCATACACCTTCACCTGCTTATCATACTTTTTGATCAGCTTTTCTTTTTTCATCCTTCCACCTCCATTAAATTTCTTACTATTGAAATTTGTTGTTTATCTTGCGACAAATCTTTAGTGAGGGTTCTCGGATTTATTGATTATCTTCATTTATACAACAAATCTTTGTCAATTACACTTAGATTTGGTAATTATCTTCATTTTTAAGACAAATCTTTATGAATGGCACTTAGATTTGGTAATTAAAATTATGTCAGCTCTTTGTAGATTGTAAAACGTTCAGCTCCCCATCGCACTAGGAGCTTGAACCTCCATATATACTTTATGATTTTGCTTCATTTAAAAATCAGTCCATACGATAACATTATTCTTTCACCCAAAAAATAATCATTACTTCATATTCCAATATGAGAAAATCCACTATTTGGGATTTATTGTTAGAATTTTTTACACTCAAAGGCTTCGTTCGTGGTAAAATATTCTATTATAAGGTAAATATATGGTAAAATGATTATTTTAAGAAATCGTTTTCATGTTATGGTTAAAGTATTACTTGCGAAGGGAGGGTTGATATTTTATCGCATCGGTGTCAGTCCTAAACTTCATTAAAAACTTTTAAAAAAGGACGTGGGAAAAGTGAAAAAGAATTTGCTTAAATGGATGTCTTTCAGTCTTTTCGTTACTCTATTATTATGCTTGTCGTTTCAATCTGTATCTGCGAGTACTCCTGATTTCAACATGACAGGTTTTGCCACTCAAAACGGTGGTACAACGGGTGGTGCTGATGGAGATACCGTAACGGTACAAACTGGAGACGAGCTTGTCCAAGTATTAAAAGATAAAGACGATGCTACTCCTTTAACTATTTATGTAGACGGTACAATTACACCTGACAATACGCCTGACAGCAAAATCAATATTAAAGATGTATCAGATGTTTCTATCTTAGGTGTGGGTACAAATGCTGAATTTGACGGAATAGGTATTAAAGTGTGGCGAGCAGATAACGTTATCATCCGAAATCTCACGATTCATGAAGTACGCACTGGTGACAAGGATGCCATTAGCATTGAAGGACCATCGAGTAACATTTGGGTTGATCATAATGAACTTTATGCAAGCTTGAATGTGGACAAAGATTATTATGATGGTTTATTTGATGTAAAACGAGATGCATATAATATCACATTCTCATGGAATTATGTCCATGATGGCTGGAAAGCTATGTTAATGGGGTCATCAGATAGTGACAGCGACGATCGAAACATCACGTTCCATCATAATTATTTTCAAGATTTAAATTCACGCGTTCCTAGCTTCCGTCATGGTGAAGGTCACTTGTATAATAATTATTTTGAAGGAATTATTGATACAGGGATTAATGCCAGAATGGGTGCTGAATTACTTGTAGAGAATAACGTATTTGAAAATTCAAATGATCCCCTTGGTGCTTGGTATAGCAGTTCACCAGGCTATTGGAATGTTTCTAACAACTTATATATAAACAGCACTGGCAGCCAACCAACGACATCTACAACTAATTATACTGTTCCATATAATTATACACTCACACCTGTTGAAGATGTAAAAGCAGCTGTTACACAATATGCTGGAGTTGGAGTAGTTCAGCCTTAATTAATGAGGAGAGTGTCACATTATAGTGGCACTCCCCTTTTTTATATGTAACAAAAATGGAAATAAAAAGTTGCTTCATTTGGTATAATTAAATTGTAGTTTCTCTTATAAAGTGAGACTTCCATCAGTAGGGATTTTATGGACGATTAACACCGAATAAAAGCACACAAGTCACAAATACCTATAAAATTCTTTCAATTAACTAGTCAAAAGATCTATTAAGTTATATAATGTAGGTATAATGAACTGTTATTTTAACACAACTATGTCAGTTAGGATTCAAAATTCAAGCACCAGCTAACCTTAACTTAAATCAAACACATATGTGATAGTGCCCTCAGTACATTTCAAATGTTTATAAGTAGTTTTTCCTAATAATACTCGATTGGGAAATATTTTATCTCTTTTATATTTATTTGTGTGTGATCTAATGAATAAAATAAAGTAGATGTGAAAATACTAAACAAGACAAATAGTAAATATAATTTTATGGGATGTTTTTATGCAAAATAAGAATAAACAGGATTATTCCTATTACTATTTGTAATAATTTGCTTTTTCCTGCATTTTTTAACAAAATAAGAAGATAATAATCTAAAGAAAGGATTAACTATGGATAAATTGAATATAGGCAAACAATTAAGGTCATTAAGGAAATCTTTAAATTTAACAACTCAGGAAGTAGCCAATCGCGTAAACATCTCTCAATCATATATCAGTCGATTCGAAAATAACCGTTCCGTCCCGGATGTTGATATGTTATCCAAAATATTAAAAGCTCTTGGTACGGATATGGCATCCTTTTTTTCTTATGCGGAAGATAATCAAAGCATTCCTGAAGATTTAGCTCAACTTATTGAAATGAGTAAACAATTAACACCTGAGGAAAGAATCAAGTTAACAGAGTTCCTTAACGTTTTAAAAAGGAACACATAGAAGTAACCGTTCTCTAGCATGATGAACGATTACTTCTTTTTCTTTAGGAAGCAATTAGCCTCGCGATTTATGAAACATCTCCTAAAACTTTCTCCCATCTTCAAAACATTATTAAATAATAAATCCCCATCCAATAACAGATGGGGATTATGAGCCATTACATATTCCGAAATCCTTTAGGCGTACATCCAACAACTTTTTTAAATTGAACAGTAAAATAACTTTGACTATCAAATCCACACAAATGAGCTATATCAATAAACAAATAATCTGAATGGGTGATAAGATGTTTCGCTTTTTTTATACGCTCTTCCAAAATATAGCTTTGAATGTTCTTATTTGTTTCGCGTTTAAACAATGCTGATAAGTAGTTTGGGTGTCTGCCACAATGTAATGCCAAATCATCCAACGTAATGTTTTCAGATAAATGTTCCTGGACATAATTAACAATCATCCATGATGTTTTGCTCAACCCTTCGACTCTACTCTGCTTTATTTTTCTTATAAAAATCAATAATACCTTCGTCTCTAATTCAAGAAACGCTTCTTGATCAATAGGAGTGAGTCGATTCTCCAGATTCTTCACTGTATTAGCCATTAATAAAACCATTTCTTTAGGATTACATCCTGCCTCTATCGCTGCACGTGTTAAATTTGATACTAAAACTATTAAATTATTTCTCAGATTTCTATTTTTCGATGTTGCTAATGTTTGAACAAAGTTCTCTCGATCATTTTTAAAAAGTTCCAACGAGCGCATATCTCCGTTTCTAAATAACCTCAAAAATTCTGCTTCTGTTTCGAAACAATAGTGTGTATTATCAGATACTAAGTACTCGTGCTGCAGGTCATTAATTTCTGGTGTAAGTCTTTTTGGATTAGAAATATCGCTTGTGTTTTTCATTTAAGCAGTCCCTTCTACTTGATGTAAAATTAACCGTGATTATCATGCTACTTAAACTTTTTCTACCTGAGAAACTTTTTGAAAATAATAGTGATAGCTCGAAATATAATGTTTTATATCGTCAATTCTGGTACGAAAAGAGTGATCCCTTGTAAAGAAGCTGCCATTAATTTTATTTGGATATTCCATATACATAGCTATCTCAGGAAAGAAATACCCATTTAATTGGTGCTCTGCCCGCTTATTTATCGTTTTAAAGATATATTCTATTGGATATTTGTCTAATAAATACTCCTTTCTTAATGCCCTAATCCGTTGAATCATTTGGTCCGTTGCCATTAATAACTCTAAAAACTGAGGACAGGTTGTATCTCTGTTAAAAATATAATCTAATTTATAAGTTGCATTTTTTAATCCAAATTCAAAATATCGATCTTCCAATTTATATTTTGTTATTTCATCAGCACAATAGCTTAACCAATGGTCTGCATTCTTCCATCGTTCGTTTTTTATAAAGTTATCAAAGGATAAAGATGCTGTCTTTAACCATTTGTTGTCACTATACAACTCATACAGTCGCAGTAACGAAAAAACGGCCACACTGTCATAATAAGCTCTGCTATGTATTTCTTTTACACTCAAATCCTTGGCATTGAGAATATGTGTGAATTGTCCATTATTATGTTGCATAGTAAGAATACCGTTTCCTAATGAAATTGCTATGTCCATGTAAGAATCATCATGAAATACTTCCGCATATTTGGTAATTGCCAGAATAGATACACCGAGTGTTCCCAATTTAATTTCATTATTATTTTGCTTATCCACAACATATGAGACTTTACCGTATTCAGGATGTTTTCTAGTAATAATTGCTTGATTGATTAGATAATTTAATGCTCGTTTAATGGACTTTTCAAGCATTGGGTTTTTAGTCACAGTATAAGCTTCCATTAATGAATATATTGTACTGGCATGGCGCAACATATTGTACCAACTAACACCATGGTGAAGATGACTATAATACTCATAAATAAATTCACCTGTTGGTTTAACTTGATTAGCTAAGAAATGGGAAGCGCTATTTATCATTTGATAAACAATTTCCTCATCAACTTCCTCTACTATTCTTCTACCATTATCCAAACCACCTGAATGCAATGGATAAACATTATTTTTATCACAAAAATAACTTATTGTATCAAACACTACGACTTCATTTATACTTGCTTCGCGAATTGGATATTGGATATCTCTGTATGACTGTAAATAATAATTAATATTATTCATTGAAAATGTGCCGTCTTTCATAAATGCATTGGCAAGGAATTCTTGCTCTAAAAAAGCTAGATTGAATTGTCTATCGAATGATACTCCTTTGCGAAAGTAATTATTTTTCGTATTATTATATTCTTTGAAAAACTCTTTTTTTGATAATACTTTCATATTTATTACTAAATCTACTTTGATCCATATGGGCCTTATTCTTTTTTTATTAATATACGCTAAGCTCTTTGTTTCAGCATTCTTCCATGATGTTTCCAGAGAATTCCCTATACCTATCGAAACTGAAGCTCTTGTGTTACCATCAGAAACTGATAAAAAAATGATATATTTCATATTTTGACCAAATACAGAAGTATTGCTTTTCGCAGCCTGTTCTTTGTAAGCGAAATGTTTGTTTTTTACATGGACTAAGTGTGGAATGTATCTTTCTAAACTATTCAAAACAATACCACCTTCTTCATATGGAGTAGATAGATTGATAAATTGTTTATTAACCCATTCATTTTTAATTAGTTTAGCGCTTACATGCGGTTTTCAGTATGAAACTTCTGCTAAACTCTTTTTATCCTTTTGTTTGAAGGATTAACTCATGTGAGAGTATGAAGTGTTATGAGGCACCATTTATTACTTTTGTCGAAAGTCTTATATAAATTGGTACTTTTTATGGAATATATTAGTATCTATGGACTATTTTATGATAAACGGTCATAAAATGTCAAAGATTTTATAACTATATGTACTAAACAGTCTAACCTGTAACTTCAAAGGAGTTGGCTATAAATACATTAAATAGTAGAAAAATTGCATTCCTTACGATCTAAGTTAGGCATGAGAGCACGTGAAATCGCAGGTCACGGGACCGTTTCACTACCTCCTATTAGTCGAACTGAATATAATCATGCGGAACTAGATATTAAGTTTCTAGCAACTATTTCAGAGACCTAGCTTATGCTTTCTTGAAAAATACCGACTTTAGTCTTCTTAATTCCCACAAATAATTGAAATAAAACATCCAAAATAGGAAAATAGACTAATAAAAAGTAGCAAATCGGCTCATCTCTAGTTCTTAACTATTAGATGATATTTTTAGTAGCATCCGCTAGATTATCTGAACTTATGAGATGCTGTTGAAATGTTTTATAATATTCTATATACCCAGATAGATTATGTTCCACGTCATCTATACGCGCACGAAATGAATGATGACGGATAAAAAATGCACCTGAAATTCTGTCTGGTTTTTTGTAGTACATCGCTAATTCCGGATAGAAATAACCGTTTCTCTGGTAATCAGCTCGTTTGTGTATAGTATTGATCAATTTTTGTTCGTCGAAATTTGCTAATAAATGATCTGATCCTACTTCTTTGATTCTGTCCACCATCCGGTATGCTGCCACCGTTAACTCCAAAAATGTCGGGAAAGTGGTGATACGATGATAAATAAAATTCAATCTACCTTCCGCATTTTTCAGACCAAACTCAAAGTACTGATCTTCTGGGCAATATATCGTCAATTCATTCGTACAATAGCTTAACCAATGGTCATGATGTTTCCAATAATCATTTGCAAGGAAATATTCGAAAGCCTTCTTCACCATTTGTAAGTACTTCTCACTTTTTGTCAGTTGATAGAGTCGCATTAATGCAAGTGCCGCTTCCCCGTCATAGTAGACAATCCGATACTTATCTTTAACATTTAAAGTAGGAAAGTTTAACACATGGACAAAGGAACCCTCTTCGTTTTGCATCCGACCGATACCAGCAGCTAATTTTTCCGCAATTGCTATGTGACGATCATCTTCAAACACTTCCGTGAATTTTGTGATGGCTAAAATTGCTGCGGCATTACCTCCTAGTTTTACTTCAATACCGTCGTTTATTTTTTCTAACAAAAAGGCTTCAGAATCTGATTGGTTGGCGCCGATGCAGTTATTAAGCAAGTACTGTAAACTGCGGATAATCGCAAGCCTCAACTCTTGTGTCGGAAAAAATTCATACGTCTCACACATAGAATACAGCGTACTGGCGTGACGTAATGTATTATAATGGTTTATTTTCTTATCAAAACAGGAGAAATAACCATAGGTGAACACACCTGACTGTTTAGATAAATGAACTAAATAGTCTCGTCCACCTTCTATCAACTTTTCAAGTTCCTGTTTGTCTAATGGAGTCGATCGTCTACCGTTTTCTCGTTCATCTATATGTAGCTCATAGCAATTTTCTCCTTCAATGATATAACCCTTCGTCATGAAGGTATAAACAGACTTTACATTGGAGAAATTTATTGCTTTTAATTGCGGTCTATGTTTTTTTATGTAAAAATGCAAATTTCTTTCATCGATATATCCTCGTTTACTTTTAGGATCAATTCTGATAATAGCGTTTCCGTTCAATTCCTGTTCCAAAAAGGCATGTTGAAATTGATCGTCGAAACTAATTCCATATCGAAAATAATTCTTTTTCGTCTTTGTAAGTTTTTCAGCAAACTCTACATCATTTTCTTTTTTTATGTTTTTGACAATGTCAACTTTAAGCAGTGGCTGTTCTATCGATTTAGCTTGAACATATGCTTGACCTTTGTGGTGAAGCTCTTCCCAGGCATTGCTAAATGATGTGTTTTTTTCAACTAAAACCGTGGCACGCTCACTCTTATGAGCAATTGATAAAAACAGAGTAGTATCTTCTGATTGGGATAGTGAATCTTCTTTTTCTTGGATAAATTGATGTAACTTCTCCATCTGTAAGTTATATTGCTCTTTAACATCAGCTTTCATCTTTACCATCGTACATTTCCTCCCTGTTCAGATGATCGTGATCCATAATTGTATGCACCTCTATTTAATTTTTAAAGCAAGGAGCAAATGCCGTAAATAAGCATTTGCTCCTTGACCTTAAACTATGACTGTCTACGACGGCCAAATACTCTTGCGGCAATACCAGCTAATAGAGCTGCAAGCCCTCCAGCAAAGTAAGTCCAAGTATTGGTAGCTGTATCGGGAAGTTCGTTATCATCTGTATCATTATCTGTTGATGCAGATGAATCATCTGTGTCAGAATCACTATCTGTGTCTGTGTTAGAACCACTATCACTGTCAGTGTCTGTGTCAGAATTATTATCTGTGTCAGTATCTGTATCAGAATCGCTATCTGCGTCTGCGTCTGCATCGGCGTCTGCGTCACCATCAGCAGGATCTTCAGGTACGATGACTGACTCTGAATCATTGGCATTTCCAAACTCATCTGTTGCAATGATGGTTAATTCATCTCCAGCCTCAACAGTATCTCCTGAAACAGCGAGTGTATATACACCAGCCTCACTATCGTAAGTAACTTCATCAGTTACTGTTTCTCCTTCACTATTTTCAAGAGAAACTTTAGTTAATGGTTCATCTGATTCAAATGAAATTTCATAATCAGATTCACTATCACCATCGATTGTAATACTATCTAATACTGGTGCATCTGCATCTGGTTCAGTCGGCTCATCATCTTCATCCAATACTGTGACAAATGTGGATTCACCTTCGTTTCCATCCTCATTAACCTGATACAATTCTACAACGGTACCTGCAGACAATGGCTCATCTACTTCAAGTGCGAATACTGTATTATCATTTGGAACGACTGTGGCAAATGTTTGAAATTCAGGAGCTGTAACTTCCATTTCACCAATTACCTCTCCGTTAACTACTGCATAAACAGTTGCACCTTCTAGTCCAAGACCATAGATTACATCATCGCCATCGTAAATATTATTCACTTCTGGTACATCTGGGTAGACTTCATCCGCATCAGGATCGTTTGGATCTAATGGGTCTGTTCCATTATCTACTTCGTCTCCATCGTTGACACCATCGCCATCAGAGTCAGCATTTTCTGGATCTGTACCTAAGTCTGCTTCTTC
>NZ_FOTR01000029.1 GCF_900114645.1 Gracilibacillus orientalis
CGCTTTCCTTGTGTACGTAAATAATAGTTTAAGATGACATCAGCAGTATGACCATTATCAAAGTAATATCCTGCTTCTACCGCTTTATCAGATATTTCCATAAAATCGTCCCATGTCCATTCCTCTGGAATAGTATCTACACCAATTTCACTTAACACCTCAGGGTTATACTGAAAACCTAAAGCGTTTACACCTAAATTGAACCCATAGAGTCCATCGTTGATTTCACCAGTATTCACAACATCTTCAGGAATATTGGATACATCAATTTCATTTCCTATAAAAGGTGACAAATCGGCGAGTTGGCCATTTTGAGAATATTGGGAAATGTAAGATTGATCCATTGCTATAATATCTGGTAGTTCGTTAGCTGCAGCTTGTGGCGATAATTTTTGCCAATAATCATCCCAACTTGCATATTCGGGTTCAATTGTAATGCCTGGATTTTTTTCCTCAAACAATTCAATCACTTCTAACGTATAATCATTTCGGGTTTGTTCCCCCCACCAAGCAATTCGTAATGTGATATCATCTGTATTTTCTTCCTCAGCAGTTCCTTCCGATGTTTCACCACCTGTTTCTTCCGTACCATCTTCATTGCCACAAGCAACTAGAAATAGTACCAATAAAAAACCTAATAAAAATAACAAATTCTTTCTCATTTAATAACCTCCCTTTTTTCTAATCGATACAAGTAAGCGATTTCATTACTATCATACCATGTTCATTGCCACCACTATAATAGAAAAATCAGATGATAATCCTCAAAATTCAGACTTCTTTTATAACGATAATATGTAAAATGCATTTGTTTAGAAGAGAAGGTCATATTGTAGAGTGTGATTGTTTTTTGGCGGGTTTGCTCCCACTTAGTTTCTTTGCTTTACTCGAACCTTGAAGTGGAGGTTTACGGACGATTGGCACCATGATAAACAGAAAAGCTGATCCGTTAAGACCAGCTATCGATTAGTAATTTTATTGGTTATTCAAAATACTTTCTGCTTTTGATCTAAAAGTGGTCGCTGCTTCTTTCGGCGTAATTTGGCCATATGACATCTGTTCAGAAAGATTGGTCAATAATTCAATGATTTCGCCGGCACCAGCTGGGTCTGGAGAACCCATAGGTGAACTGTTATCTTCTACCCATGTTATATAATCAAACACTTCCGCTCGAGACGCAGAAACCTCTGCTTTCAATGCTTCTTTCACCTCCGAAGAAACGGGTACTCCTCGTTCTCCTAAAATTATTTTATTTGCTTCTATATCATTCACAAAGAAATCAATAAATTTAGCCGCAGCTTCTTTCTCTTTTGAATTTTTAGTAATTGAAAAAAACTGACCCGGTTTCAAAAACAATCCAGACTCCACATTAGGTCCAGGCATCGGAGCAAATTTAAAATCTAGTCCAGAGATTTGTTCTAAACCAGCAAACTGATTAGACCATTGGAAGACCCCAACACCTTCTCCTTTTGCAATCGGATCATCTTCCGGACCTGCTAATTGCGCTAAATAATCCGGCGTTGGTGTTGCTTCTTTTTCTACTTGATTAGTAAGCATGGTATATAGATCCACAAATAATTGATC
>NZ_FOTR01000010.1 GCF_900114645.1 Gracilibacillus orientalis
GGACCTGCTAATTGCGCTAAATAATCCGGCGTTGGTGTTGCTTCTTTTTCTACTTGATTAGTAAGCATGGTATATAGATCCACAAATAATTGATCATCCTCATAACCTAAATCGCTTCCATCTTCAGCATATAAACGCTTTCCTTGTGTACGTAAATAATAGTTTAAGATGACATCAGCAGTATGACCATTATCAAAGTAATATCCTGCTTCTACTGCTTTATCAGATATTTCCATAAAATCGTCCCATGTCCATTCCTCTGGAATAGTATCTACACCAATTTCACTTAACACCTCTGGGTTATATTGAAAACCTAAAGCGTTTACACCTAAATTGAACCCATAGAGTCCATCGTTGATTTCACCAGTATTCACAACATCTTCTGGAATATTGGATACATCAATTTCATTTCCAATAAAAGGTGACAAATCGGCTAACTGCTCCTTTTGAGCATACTGGGAGATATAAGATTGATCCATAGCAATAATATCAGGTAGTTCGTTAGCAGCGGCTCTAGGCGGTAACTTTTGCCAATAGTCATCCCAATTTGCATGTTCTGGTTCCACAGTAATACCTGGATTTTCTTCTTCAAATAGTTCAATTACTTTTAAAGTATCCTCATTTCTTTTTTGATCCCCCCACCATGCAATTCTAATGGTGACTTCTTCATTATTTTCTTCACCTATTTCAGCCGTCCTTCCATTACTGCTACAAGCAACTAATAAAACAACCATTAAAATGAACATGTTCTTTCTCATTTAATAGCCTCCCTTTTCAAAAAAACTTCAGTAAAATACATGGTAGAATATCGAGGCAACAAACATTCATTTTAAACCTTTTTGAACTATGTAATTAACTACAAAAAATATTACCAGAGTTCTATTAAAACTCTAGTAATATTTATAAAGAGTGACTTCCATCAGTTGTTTTTTTTGATCACCATTGATGGTTAGTGAAACTTATCAGGGTGTTAGCGTCCGTTATTCTTGGAAGTTTGGAAGTCTATTGAACAATTAGCACCGCGATAAAATATTATTCTATTATGTTTCATAAAACTTATCGTTATCATCAAGATATTATAGAAAGTAAGATTAGTATACCAAAATTACTATAATTCATTGATAGAAAAAACAGATATAATTGTGTAAAAAATAGTGAATTTTTCAGATATTTAAATGAATAAGTTATCTTTTAATCATGTGATTTTATAACCTCTGATGGGGTATAGCCTTTGATTCTCTTAAATAATTGGCTAAAATAATGAGGGTTATTGCCAAATCCCATTCTTTCTGCTAACTCAAAGACCCTTACTTCCTCTTCTGTTTCGATAATTTTTACAGCCTTATTAATTCTCAGATTCGTTACGTATGAAGAAAATCGTTGTCCTACTTCTTTCTTGAATATTTTGCCTAGATAATCTGGATTCATATACAAACAATTATTTCCAATCCATCTTAAAGACAAATTAGGGTTCTCGATTTCTTTTTCGATACAGTCTAACATCTGTCTTACAACTTTTGAATAATGTTTTGAATTTTGATCATTTTGCAATAAAGCATCGAACAAATCATGAAAAAATTGTTGAACATGTTGAATATGTAAGAAATTCTCCATTTTGGTTATAGAACCTATCCTATTCTCTTCTATATTTGAATTATATTTGCTTAATATTAATATATATATTTTAATAAAATAACTTTTTGCTATTTTGGGATGTATATAATAGTCTTGTAATTTTTGGCAAAACTCCTGAATTATCTGATTTGCTCTTTTCAATTCGCTTTTCTTCAAGTCAATTATAATTTTATCTAAATCTATTTCTATATCATTTTTATCAGTATTTAGAAATGTAATCCAATCTTGACTTCTAATTACCTTAGAAGAACTTACATAAAAGGACTGCGCAATTGCATTCTCTAAGCGAAAACTAGAGTTAAATATTTCATCTTTTGTAAAAGTTGGAGATATAATAGCAGTAATATTCTGATTACTCTGATCAGGTAAGTGCTGAAGGTATCTTGTTAGTCTATCTTCTATAGTTGGGGTATATTTCTCCATGATAACTACACTATCATCAACAATTGTACATATATGTTCATTATTGTTTGTATTACTATACTTTTCTAATAACTTTTGAAGTAAAATATATTCATTTTCATCGTCTAAACAAAGAACGATAAAACAAATCAAATGATCATTGAATTTTTTTTCTAACATTACCTTAAGTTGTTTTATTAATTCATTGGGCAATTCTTGATAATTTAAATATTTTTTTAATATATCCTCATATTCATAATGATATAGCTTCAACGCTTCATCTTGCATTGATTGAAGATACTTTATAGCCTCATCTTCCTTTTTTTTCTCCGTTACCACTTCATCAAGCGCTTCTGCAATTTTTTCTTCATTACAAGGTTTGAGTAAGTAATGTTTTACTCCAAAACGTATAGCCTTTTGTGCATATTCAAATTCACTATAACCAGACAAAAAGATCCATTTGATGTCTGGATACTCTTCCTTGGCTTTTGATACTAAACCAATTCCGTCCAGTCCTGGCATTGTAATATCCGTAATTACTATATCAGGACAATTATTTGCAATACACTCCAAAGCTTCTAGACCATTCATTGCTTTATCAATTAATTCCACTTCATGTTTTTCCCAATCCACAATCTTTGCTATTCCTTCTAGAATCATCCTTTCGTCATCCACTAACAACACTTTGTACATATGTTGTTTCCCCCTTTTTAGGAACCTTGATAATTACTTTGGTCCCTTGATTTTCTACACTCTCTATATAAATTCCATAGCTTTCTCCAAACAAAATTTTAATTCTTTCCTCTATATTCTTTAAACCTATCCCTGTACCTTTTGGTTGGTAGTCCCCAGTCATTATTTTATTTAAATAATCTTCTTCCATACCAGGACCATTATCTGATACCGAGATTAATAAATCTTCATTTATTTCTTCCACTTCCACTTTTATAGTACAAACACCTATCATTTCTTGTAAGCCATATCGAATGGAATTTTCTACAATTGGTTGTATGATTGATTTTGGTATCAATACTTCATCATACTTTGGTGGAATATTTTTACGAAAATCAAGTCTTTCTTCAAATCGAAAGCTTTGTATTGTTATATAATGTTCTACAATAGCTACTTCTTCTGCTAACGTAACAAAAGCTCCTTTCATATTGATAGACGCTCTTAGTACATAGCCTAGAGATTCAGCCATTTGTGAAATTTTTTTCTCTCCTGCAATTTTAGCAGACCAATTTATCGATTCCAGTGTATTATATAAAAAATGTGGATTTACCTGAGCTTGTAGGGTTTTATATTCCGACTCTTTAATAAGCAGCTGCTTTTTATAATTTTCTACAATTAAATCATTGATTTGTTGCATCATTATTTGAAAATTCTCATGCATCTGTCCGGCTTCGTCTCTTGGATACTTTGGCTTTAGATCAGAATCATCATAATCGAACTTACCGGTCTGAACTTTTTTCATTTTTCTATTAAGACTTTCAATTGGGTTCACAATGGTTCCTGTAAATTTAGATCCTAAAAAAATCATTAATAGAAATAAGCCAAAATAGGTTAAAAACACCGCAGTTCTTGTCTGGGTAATAACGTTAAAAAGATTGTTATATGGGGTTAAAATCATATAAGTCCAGCCTAAATGGTTCTCATCCGAATATGTTAAAAAAAACCTTTCACCCTTGTATTTTACAATTTGATAGCCTTGTTCTCCTTGCTTATATTGTGATGGATAAATATTTTCTACTTGACTATTATTAGAAAAAATTCTCCTATCTTCACTATCAAAAATGAGAAAGCTAGTTTTTTGTTCTTCCAAATTATTTGTAAGATCATGAACAATCTCTTGGATATCCACTCTAACTCCAATTGTTCCTAGTTGTTCAAATGAAAAATCCATATATTCTCTTACTTCTCGTGTTGCAATTAAAGTTGGATCCTCTTCTGATGAAGAAACCCAACTAACACCTCCCTCTTCTTCTGCTGCATTTTCTTTCATTGTATTCAATCTATCTTTTGATAATTTTATAATTAAATTACCACTCGCATATTCCTTATCGTTCCTATCATAAACTTGCATGGATTGGACATATTTATTCAGTGCTCCTATGGAGATAAGTCTTTTTCTTAACTCCATACCTATTGTAAATTTATTATAATTAGAATCCGTATTATTTAACTCTTGTAAATAAGCTTGTACATACATATCAGTTGAAATTTGGTAAGATAATCGCTCCATTTTTTTTAATTCAGCTTCGACAGAGTTGGTAGAAACTTGTATAGCTTGAGCAGATTGTCGATATATTTCGTTATTATATTTTTGAAAGGCATACTGTAATATCGATAAACCGCCGATGCTAAAAGCGAGTAATACTAGCGAAGTTAATATAACCATTTTATATTTTAAACGCAAGTCCATATAAATTTGACGAATTTTTCGTATCATCTAACATCACTCCACCTTAATCTGACACCGCTTTCACCTAATTATATTGGTATACTGGTTACTCGTCAACTTTGGTTTGAACCATATAGTGAGACCTCCATCAGGGGGGATTTTGCGGATTTCAAATTCACAAAAAAATATGACGGACACTCTAATATAAGCAAATGTCCGTCATAAAAATTTCTCGTATTATCCTACAATGAAGAATCTATCCTTTTTTCTTTATCACTCCATAGCCAAATGCCATTAGCCCATTAAATGTAAGTATTCCAATGATAATATATGTTAATAGTGCAATGTCAGGTGCAAACAAGCGAATCGTTTTCCATGGGGTGTCCAAGATACCAACATATATTGGGATTACACAAGCTCCCAACACAACAGAGCATATGCCGATTATATAGAAAACCAGTTGTCGTTTCCTTCTCTTGAGCATTATAAAATGAATAACCGTCAACAAAAGGAAGGTTATAATGGTTATAATTAAAGTCCACTGCGTAGCAAAGCTTTGATCTGGTAATGGATCTGGTTCATCCCCGTTTAGAATCGATTGAATACCATTCATAATATAGGTAACTTGAGCATCTTCTAAACTATGGTACTTATTCGTCAACAAAACCGCAGCTACATCTTGATCAGGATTAAAATACATTTCGCTCCGATAATCTCTAGTTGCACCACCATGATAGGGAAAAGAATCTGTATTGGAAAAATGCCAACCATACCCATATCTACCTTCATCCGGTGGGGTACTGATTAATGTTAATGATTCGTTCGATATAATCTCTCCGCCCCTTAACATTAATTTTAAAAAAGTCATTAAATCAGTCGAACTTGAAACCAAATAACCATAAGGAGCGCCAGCGTTATCAAAATACAACTTACCGGGTATTGGTTTTCCCATCCATGATCGATAACCAGACACAAGCCCTTTTGTTAACGTGTTATCATAGTCAGCTGCTGACTGTGTCATTCCAAGAGGAGTGAAAATACTCTCGGTTATAAATTCAGCATAAGTTTGATTAGTTACGTTTTCAATTATGGCACCTAATAATAAATAATTTGCTGAATTATAAGCATATTCCTCTCCTGGTTCTGTCGTTAATTTTACTCCACTAAGTTCTTCGACTGCCTGAAAAATCGTGTTTTCACTGTCAGCTTTATCCGTTACTTTTAGGCCATCAAAAGGACTAATACCACTCGTTTGCTTTAAGAGCTCTGACACGGTGATTTTTTTTGAGCTTTTTGATTGATAAGTAAATTCAGACAAATATGTATCAATAGGTTCATCAAGGTTAATCTCGCCTTTTTCAACTAGCATCATAATGGCAAGGGCGGTAATCGGTTTACTTAATGAGCCAATTAAAAAAGGGGTATCGGCTGTTACTTCCTTCCCATCACTCATTGTCCCCCAATTATTATAAAACTCCTCACCATTGGTAAATACAGCAAGAGATGCTCCAGGTATTTGATACTTTTGTAGCGACAGCTCTACAAATTCGTTTATTTGTTCTTCTGTACTTATTTCTTCTGCTGAAAGGCTACCTGGCAAGACAAAAAAGAATATTAGCATACTAATTAATAATTTCTTCATAATCTCTCCTCTAACTACATTTTATTTTTTGGTATAGCTTACCATAATGTCTTGTAACATTTGATATGCGTTATCCATATTAAAATTTTCATCAAATAATTTTTGAAGTGCTATTCCGTCAAAACAAGCCAATAAAATACTAGCAAGCGCGTCAGTATCTTCCTGCTTATCGATATATTCCTGAAGGAATGATGCCAGACTTTCCCTTCCATCATTTAAAATATGATTTACCTCAGACTGAAGATTTTCATCTTTTAAGCCTAAAGCATAAAGCTCAAATCGAAATCGGTACCAATCAGGAAAATTGTTTACTCGTTCTTTTATTTCGGTTAATACATTTGCAGGATCCACGTCTTTGTTATTTTGATATTGCTGATGGAAACTTTGCTGAATATCTCGCTGAACGGTTAATAATAACTCTTCTTTGCTTTTAAAATAGTAATGGATTAAACCAGCTGCAATCCCTGCTTCGTTAGCAATATCTTTAATGGAAGAACTATTAAATCCCTTTGTACTAAAAACCTTATAGGCTGCATCAAGGATCTGTTGTCGTTTTTCCCCTTTTGCACTCATTTTCTCCCCTCCCTTTTTGTTTGAATAACCAACCAATTTCCTATAAGAAGAATATCAAACGATAATTAGAAACGCAAGTCCATATAAACTTGACTAGATTTCTTTGCTATCCAATTAAATTCAAGAATTATTGACTGCTCAAGATGAGTATGCTTTGACAGGTTTGATAAAATGAAGTTGCTTTAATATAGATTAAAAGTTTGTAATGTAAAAATAGCCAACAAGATTCCGATCAGACTTAATTTGATACACTAACCATTGGTCATAAGCAATGGACAACATTCTATTAATAGGAGTTATTTAATGATGACAAAGAAATTAGTATTATTATCGATGGTGTTTTTACTCATGTTTATAAGCAGTTGCAGTAACAAGCCAATAAAAGAACACTCTTTTTCCAGTCCTAACCTGACACCTTTAACAACTATTGAATCTAACAGCAGGTTAATTACTCAGTTATATCAAATGGCTAAAACAGGAAAAGTATCAGAAGACAAATGGAAAAGTGGTGAAGACACCATTATGGAAGTGGAGAAAGACTGGGGAGTAGCTGATGACAAGGCAGAAGCTAGTTCTGGTACTTATTCGACATACGAAAAAAAACATAGAGTATTTGGATTTAATGAACAAGGTCAAATTTACGATATACGGTCTCATTCTAATAAATTACAACACATTACCCAAAATGAGACGGAACAAGTATTAGGTGCACCTGATGAAATAAGACATTTTCAAGACCAAAATATTTATGTCTATCAAACGAACCAAACATATCAATTAAAATTTATATTTCCTCCAGTAGCAGATGGTGATGATAGAAAGCTAAGTCATGTCTCTGTAGTTTATTTACCATGGGATCCTTCTGTTAAAGAAACGGAACCATCCTATGCTCTCGATTCAATGACAATACCCGAAAAAATTGGTCAGTTAATGATGATTGGATTGGAAGGTACAACCATCGATCAACAAGCTACGAATTATATAAAAGAAAATAAGGTTGGCGGGTTTATCTTATTTAAGAGAAATATTGAAAATACCCAACAAACAGTTGATTTAATTAATGACTTAAAACAGGCTAATGACAACCAAATACCTTTATTTTTAGGAGTTGATGAAGAAGGCGGACGAGTTACAAGACTTCCCGAAGAAATCATAGCAACACCAACAAGTCAGACGATAGGAGAAAAAAAGGACAGTGATTTATCATATCAAATCGGAAAACTACTAGCCAAAAAGGTAAAAGCATTTGGCTTTAATCTCAATTTTGCTCCTATACTCGATGTTAATAGTAATCCAGATAACCCTATTATTGGAGACCGTTCATTTGGATCTGAACCTTCTTTGGTGAGCGACATGGCAATCGCACAAATGCAAGGAATGACTGACAATCATGTCATTCCAGTCGGAAAACATTTTCCTGGTCATGGAGACACAAATGTTGATTCACACATCGATCTCCCTCTGCTTGATCATTCCATTGAAAGGTTACATCAAGTGGAGCTCGTACCTTTTCAACAAGCTATTAACCATGGGGCTGAAGCAATGATGGTTGGTCATTTAATGGTACCATCGCTTGACCCTGACAATCCAGCTACTTTATCCAAAGAAATAATTCAAGGATTGTTAAGGCAGGAATTAGGTTTTGATGGCCTTGTGATAAGCGATGATTTAACGATGGGGGCAATTTTAGAAAATTATGAGATTGGTGCTGCAGCTGTCAAAGCAATTCAGGCGGGAACAGATTTATTACTGGTTTGTCACGGATATGACCAAATGAACGCAGTATTTCAAGCAATTGAAAAAGCAGTAGATAACGGAGATATTTCAATGCAAAGTTTGGATGATAGTGTGAATCGGGTATTAAAATTGAAGGAGAAACACGGCATAACAGATGAAAGAATAGAGTCTGTGGACGTAGAAAAGCTAAATCAAGATGTACAGGAAGTATTAGACTCCTCCTCGCTAGACTAATACAAAATAATGACAGAAGTGGCTCAACTAGATTGAAATGATTAGTAAATATGATCAAAAAAGTGCCAATAGCTTAAGCTATTGGCACTTTTTTATAATTCTTCTTATTCAAGTAGACCATTGTCAGATAAATACTCTTCAGCAACGTCTTGCACACTTCGTTCTTCCACATCTACCTGATAGTTTAATTCACGCATTGTTTCACTATTCAACTGCTCGGCCAATGGTTCAAAGATCTCTTCAATCTCTGGATAATTCTCATATACTTCACTTGTCATGGAAATTGCTGCATTGTAAGATGGGAAGAACTGTTGATCATCTTCTAAGTTCATCAAATCGTACTCTCGAATTCGGCTATCAGTTGCAAAACCTACAGCAACATCTACTTCATCATTGTTAAGCGCATCATAGTTCAATCCATAGCTCATTTCAGAAACTTGGTCACTACCAAATTCAAAACCATATGCTTCATATACACCAGGAAGTCCATCAGGGCGGTTAGCAAATTCGGCATCAGTTGCCATCTTCAACTCTCCTGGATTATTGTTCACGTATTCTGCAAGATCACTAATACTTTTAATTCCAAGTTCATCTGACTGGTCAGAGCGCATAACAAGTGTATACGTATTATTCACCTCAGAAAGATTAGTCCATGTTATACCGTTCTCTTCCGTATCAATTTCGTTTACTTTCTCATAAGCTTCTTGTTTGTCTGCAATTGGTTCTTGGTCATTATATGTTACCAATCCAGTACCAGTATAATCCCATGTAATATCCACTTGATCATTTTCAAGTGCCTTACGTAGGGCTGTAGATCCTAAGTTATCTTTCATATCAACTTCAAATCCATTTTCTACAAGGATTAATTCAGTCATCTTAGCAATTAAAAATTGTTCTGTGAAATTTTTCGCTCCTACTGTTACATGCTTCTCGTCATCTCCACAAGCAGAAAGGATAAGTGTAGTCAATAATATAATGGTAAGTAAACCTAGTATTTTTTTCATATATATTCCTCCTATTTTTTTCTTTTACACAGAATCTATTGCCGCTTTACGTGCTAAACGCAATCCTTTAGGAACTAACAATAGTTGCAGTCCTCGAAATAATAAATCTACAATTACAGCAAGCAATGTTACTGGTACGGCACCTGAAATCAAAAATGAATTATCAAATAACTGTATACCTGTGAAAATCCATACTCCTAGACCACCCCCACCAATTAAATAAGCAAGGGCTGCAGTACCTATATTAAGTACCACGGCAGTTCGGACACCCGCTAGAATAGAATAAGCCGCCGATGGAAGCTCCACACGAAAGAGAATTTGTGTTGACGTCAGTCCCATACCTTTTGCAGCATCTTTAGTAGCAGGGTTTACAGAATCAAGACCCGCTATTGTATTTTGTAAAATCGGCAGTAGAGAATAAATATATAATGCTACAATCGCTGCTTTAATACCAATCCCTAAAAACCCCATTGCCAAAGCTAATATGGCTAAACTTGGGATCGTCTGACCTAAATTAGCAGTATTAACTATCAACCATTCAAATTTACGGAATTTAGGACGTGTAATCAAAATCCCCAAGGGAATGGATGTCAAAATTGCTATTCCTGCAGAAATACTTACTAGCTTTAGATGTGTTTCAAGAAGACTGATAAACTGGGCAGGCTGTTCAACGATTTTTGAAAACATATGATTAGATAAAGCCCACCAAAAAAAGACTATAACAAGCAGCCAAAGTATAATCTTAGTTGTGGTAGCAAGTGTTTTTTTAGCATTCACATCTAGTCACCTCTCTTTACCTTTGACTTCTCTATGCAAGAATTTCTCAATTAAATTCAAGGTGAGACTTCCAAGTTGGTTATCTTGTTGATCAACAATAACAATCTGATCTGCCTCTTGGTTTAGTAACATCGAGATAGCTACCCTTAACGAAGTATCAGAATGAATCATCTTCGTATCTGCTACTTCCTGTTTACTTGATTCAAGATTAAATGCATCCACCAAATCTTGAACACTATAAAGACTCATACTTTTTAGTACCCGATCTTGACCGACAAATTCAGAGACGAATTCATTTTTTGGGTGGGTCAATATTTCAGTAGGAGTATCATACTGCATGATTTTCCCTTCACGTATTAGAGCAATCCGATCACCCATTCGAATGGCCTCATCAATATCATGACTGACAAATAGGATTGTCTTTTTAACTTCTTGTTGAATAGCTAAGAACTCGTCCTGTATTCGATGTCTGATTATCGGGTCTAGAGCACCAAATGGTTCATCCATTAACATTACTGGTGGATCGGACGCCATAGCCCTGATTACTCCAATACGTTGTTGTTGCCCTCCTGATAGCTCATGTGGGAAACGTTTTCGATAGTCATCTGGATTCAAACCCACCAAATCCATCAAGTAGTTGAAACGATTTCTTTTCTTTTTTCTATCCCATCCTAGTAAGTCAGGTACAATCATCGTATTATCTTCAATCGTCATATTGGGAAACAATCCATTACTTTGGATAACATAACCGATATTTCTTCTAAGTTCAATCGGATTTAATTCTTTACTGCTTTTCCCTTGAACACGAATATCTCCCTCCGTTATGGATTCCAATACGTTTACCATTCGAAGTAACGTTGTCTTTCCACAGCCAGAAGGCCCTAGCAATATTACAAATTCACCGTCATTCACTGTCATATTAATATCATCAATAGCTTTTACATCGCCTTGATAAACTTTTGATACATTTTGAAACTCAATCACTTGAATCACCCTTCTTATACTTCTTTATTGAATCCCTTTCGGTGTAGCCTTTTTTTGAATCCACTTTAACAGAAAATCGGCAATTAACGCCAAAATAGAAACAAAGATAGCTCCCGTCATAACCATGTTAGTGTTGCCTCGACTGATACCTGAGTTAATCAAGACACCCAATCCGCCAGATCCAATAAAGGCTGCAATTGCTCCAATACCTATATTTAAGACAGTAGCTGTGCGGACACCTGCCATAATTAGTGGCATACCGATTGGAATTTCCACTTTGATTAGCCGCTGAAAGTTCGTCATTCCAATTCCTTTTGCGGCATCACGAATATTTGGATCCACATTATTGATAGCCGTGTAAGTATTTCGAATAATCGGGAGTTGCGAGTACAGAACCAAAGCTATTAACGCTGGCAGAAAACCAATGCCCTGGCCAATATTAGATAGAATCGGAATCATAATACCAAATAACGCAATACTAGGAATTGTGATAAAAATAGATGCGATTTGTAGAATGGTTTCTGCTAATTCCTCATTAGTGGTTAAATATATACCTAAAGGAACACCAATTATGATTGCTATAAGAATAGCCAGTCCAACCAACTGAGCATGTTCGATGGTGTATGTTATTATATTGCCTAAATCACTTTGAATATAATTAAATAATTGACTAATAGTAAACACCTCCTAAACAGAATGGACATTTTAACTAGTTTCCAACTTTTCGATATCTCTAGTTTCAGCTTCTTTTATTTTCAGAAAATACTATGCAGGGTCTTGAAACCCTTATACTTAGCAGTAATCTGCATTATGCACACAAAATTGCACTTTATTCTTCCATTGGAAAAATGGTCCCTTTATTCATAATTCCGTTTGGATCAAATGCTTTCTTCAAGGTTTCTAAGATGTAATATGAAGAACCATACTCGTCTTTAATCCATGGTGTTCTGTGCTTACCAACACCGTGGTGATGAACCATGGATCCTCCTGCCTTAATGGTTTCCTCTACAATTATTTTATTAATTGGATAATGATATTTTGTAATTTCTTCTTCAGGTTTAATATCAACCAAATCATAATAATAAATAAAATACATATTGGTACCGTTCATATAACTGTGAGAAGAATGTCCTCCTAACATTGTAATATGAGGGATTTCTTCTCTAATTCGCTTGATACAATTTTCATAAATATCATGGATTATTCCCCATGAACCAGAAACTTCTGTAGTAAAGCCAATATTATTGGATTGCTTAATCTCCTTCCTCTCTTCCATTACATTGGAGGGATCCCAATTCAAATTTTCAAACCATTCTTGAATCAAATGACTCTCTACTCTATCACTTTTGCCAGATTTAGCTACAATGTCTTCGATTGCTTTACCTGTTGCTTCTGCAATTGGCTTTGGACCTTCTGCCATGAAAATGAGTACACATTTACCTTCTGAGAAATCAAAATGATAGGCTGCATCTTCTGGATCATAAAGACGTGCTACAGATGGTCGATAGCCTTGAACCATTACTTCACGCAGCATTTCAAAACCAGTTTTCATATCATCCAACAAGTATCCATAGAACTGATTGTTTTCAGGCTTGTATTGGAAAACTTTCACTGTAACTTCTGTAATGTAACAAAGAGCTCCCTCATTCCCAATAATAACATGCCTGATATCTGGTCCAGCAGCACGTCTTGGTACATTCTTAATTTTAGTGATTTCACCATTAGGAAAAACAGCTTCAACACCCACAACCATATCTTCAATACCACCATATAAAGTAGAAAGCTGTCCGATACTTCGGGTTGCCACAAGCCCTCCCATTTGAGCTAAAGGTTTAGACTGTGGGGAATGTCCTGTAGTTAGACCCTGTTCTCGCAACTTATCCTCCAAATTCTCTAATGGTACTCCGCATTGAACAGTAGCAAGCATGTTGTAAGGATCAATTTGTACAATATCATCCATTTCTGACCCATCAATTACTAAGGAGTTTTCTACTGCAGTTTCTAAACCACCCTCAGTCGCTGAACCACCTGTCCTAGGTACAGCATTGATTTTATGTTCATTCATATATTTCAGAATATGTGATACTTGCTCCTCATTTTTAATTTTCACCACCGCTGCCGGTAATGGTTGTGTATAAACCTCGTGAATCGTCTCATATTTTCGAAAACGGTCTACACTATTTTCTCTTAACACTTCTTCATCTGTAATCACTTGCGATTCTGATAAGATAGCTTTTACATCGCTCACTATTTGTTCTTTTGATAATACCATTTCATGTACTCCTTTTTTAGTAAATTTTTAGCTATTGAAAAAAGAATAGGATTTCCGCAATATACCATCTGTATAAGCAGAAATATGTTGGTAAACTTCATTGTTCATTCGCGTATAGAATGCATGTTTATCCTCCTCGGGATGAAACATGTCCTTTACCTTCACCATATGTTTAGTGGCTTCCTCATAGGTAGAATAAACATTTAAAGCAACTGCTACATTAATAGCTGCACCTAAGCTAGCTGACCCATTCGTTACGTTCCGCTTAGTTGGCAGTCCAAAAACATTAGAAAGAATTTGCATCATTAAATCACTATTGGATCCACCGCCTGAAATAACCATTTCTTTTATATTCTGATCCACCTCATCTAGCATGGAATCCATATTCGTCTTCATCGTCATGGCAATACCTTCTAAAATGGATTGATACATATGGGCCCTAGTATGTCGACTATCAAGGCCAATCATCATTCCTTTTTTAAAAGGTTTATCTGCTGGTGGCAGCCAATCGAGAACAGTCATCAGCCCATCACTACCTGGAGGCACCGACTTTGCTGCCTCCTCATTGAGGAATTCTTCCGGTGACATGCCGTGCTTTCGGGCTGTTACCGTTAATTCTTCTCCATAAAGATCTGTGAACCAACTAACTGTCCACATTCCTCGACGGATTCCATTACTCTCGTAGAGATACTCTCCTGGAATAGATGCAAAATTGGTCCAAAAACTCTTGGAATTTTTGGTATTCTCTTGTCCAAGAATCATACCTGCTATATATGTACCTAAAGAGACTAGAGCGCTGTGACTCGATATAATTCCCGATCCCAATGCTTCAACCGCTTTGTCGTTAGCAGTCGCTATAACTGGAATATTAGCAGGAATTCCTGTTTCTTTGGCTGCTTTATCTGTCACATTTCCTAGAATTGTTCCTGGGTCTTGAATAGTAAACAACATGTCTTGAGGTATATTATAATAATCGAATACCTCATCACTGTCACTCCATTGCCAGGTATCTGTATCAATGGGCCACATTCCCATATAGTTGGCATTCGTGTCCTTGAATTCATTAGTAAAGCGATGCGTGATATATCCCGATGATGTGGTAACATAGGCCACATCGTCATTTTTGTGTTCATAAGGCTTCGATACTCTATCATCCATCCAACTTATTGCTGGAGATGCTAGGGTGCCATCCATCTTTAGTAAACAGCGATTGAATCGAATGGTACAAAGCCCGATACCAATAATATCTTCCTCGTTACCAGGAAACGAACCCATCGCCTTTTGACTAGCCTTGCACAATGAATCCCATAAGTCATCACCTGGATGTTCAACTACGCCATGATCAGGTGTGCTCATTGGTTGTAATCTTTCTTGGCCCCTGCTTACTTCGTTTCCATTTAAATCGAAGATAACTACTTTAGAACTCTGTGAACCTCCATCTATACCGATAATGTACTTCTCAACCATATGTCTATCACATTTCCTTTATATTCTTAATTCAATTGAAACTCTTTCCTAACGAACGAGATATCCTCCATCAACGGCTAATATGTGACCATTCACATAATCTGATGCTCTACTGGCCAGAAATACCGTTGCTCCCATTAAATCCATAGGATCACCCCAACGATTTGCAGGAATATGATCCATAACCCGTTGATTTGCCTCTGGATCATTTCTCGTTTTTTTAGTAAGTTCTGTAGCATAATAACCTGGAGCAAGTCCATTCACCTGGATATTATATTGAGCGAGCTCATCACAGTAAGCCTTTGTCAACCCAGCTATCCCATGTTTAGTGGCTGCATAAGCTGGTGACCCCTGTCCGCCATGAAATGAAAACATCGAACAGATATTTATAATCTTCCCTTGGTGTTTCGTAATCATGTGCTTTGCCGCTTCATGACTTAATTCGAATGAAGCAGTTAAGTTAACATTAATCATTGGATCCCATTTTTTCCTGCCGAATTCTTCAAATGAAGCAACTTTATTTAGACCAGCACTATTCACGAGAATATCTACGTCTCCCATCTTCTCGATGCATTGATCGATAATCCGCTTCGGTGCTCCTTCATCAGTTATATCTACTTTCATAAATTCTATCTTAACACCTTCATTTTCTATTAGTTCTTTCGTCGTATCATCGTCATCAATGATACTTGGGATGAATAGATTGGCTCCAGCCTTAGCTAACGCGAGAGAAAATGCCCTCCCGAGGCCAGAATTACCTCCTGTGACAACGGCCGTCTTCCCTTCTAAAGAAAAGAAATCCATTGTAAAATCAACCATATTCATTCTGTCTCACCGCCCTTCACTTCCATTTTTTATTTTCTCTTCACTTCTTTTATTTATTTTTTTGCTCAAAAAAAAGAGAGAAAAGCAGACTTCCCCCAAGGGAAGTTACTTTTCTCTCGGCTCTAGTAACTTTTAACATTACTTAGTATATTGCTCCTTTACTAAACTGTCAACAGCTCACGAAAAAACATCTCTTAATACGGAAGATGTTCAAGGCTTTTTTTAGCATTTTTCTTCCGGTAACAGTTTAACTTTAAAGCAGAAACCTTTTAATTTACCTTAGCTTAATATATAATAGAGACAGTAATTTCTTAGAATTAGGAGATATATAATGAAAGAAAAAATTTATCAAGCTATGGAAGAAAATCCAATAATTGCAGCAGTGAAAAACGAAAAGGGCTTAGAGGAAGCTATCCAAACTGATTGCAATATCATTTTCATATTAAATAGTAATATCATAAATATCGACAATATCGTCCGTAAAATTAAATCTCATAACAAACTAGCTTTTGTACATATTGACTTACTTGAGGGGACCTCTAACCAAGAAGTAGCCTTGGAATTCCTGAAGGAAAGTACTAATGCAGATGGGATTATTAGTACTAAAGCGCAGATGGTACGAGCAGCTAAAAATTACGGTTTCTTCACCATCCATCGATTTTTTGTTGTCGATTCCTTCTCTTTTCACAATATCGATAAGCAGATTGCCAATTCCAACCCACACTTTATTGAAGTCTTGCCGGGTGGTATGTCAAAAATGATTGGTTGGGTGAAAGATAAAACGAACATCCCCATTATCGCAAGTGGACTTGTTTGCGAGAAAGATGACGTTGTTACAGCATTACAGGCTGGTGCAATTTCTATTTCAACAACTAACAACGAAGTATGGTACATGTAACTTTTTCTCCTAGAGAATACGGCAATAGGTTAATTAAAAACTTTGCCGACATTCTCTAAACCTCTCCTTTAAATTGCTACTTCAACTATTGATTTTGAAGAATTATCTTCATTAATTCATTCTTCTCGGCTTTTTACACAAATCATTTTTTAAGCCCCCTTCCTCTTCTATTTAAACAACTAAACAGAAAGTTCTACATGATAGGGAGAAGTTTACTCTAAGTTAATACTATAACTCTGTTCTACAAACCTCTTTATAAATACTAGAAAGTAACCTGCTCATCCAGAATATTTTCTCACTTCACACCGATTAATGAGATTCGTACATACAAAAGAAGTAAGTGCTACAAGCACTTACTTCTTTTGTAATTTTGTCAATGTCATAACACATCGTATCAGCAGCCTTTACAGGTACATGTCCATGCAAATGATTAGTCCCGTTTTAGCTTTCCTCCATTTATTTTAGATGATTATCGTTGCTTTTATAGCACCGTTAGAAAAGAATATAATTTTTCCTCAATAGTTAAATAAAATTAATTTGGTTAACCTATAACCGTATAGTGGTACATGGAGATTTTTAGAAGGAATAATTAAGATGAATTTTAATTATGGAAAGGAGTTTGCTATGGATTTAATAGAAATAACGATTAGAATTGTATCTGCATTCCTTGTTCTTTTAATTCTAACTAGAATAATGGGAAGAAAAGAGCTGCGTCAGCTAACATTTTTTAATTTTGTTTCTGGCATTGCAGTTGGTTCGATCGCAGCTTCACTTGTTGTGAATCAGAATTTAGACATCTGGGCTGGGATATATGCTTTAACTGGATGGACCATTCTAACCATCATAATGGGTTTAATTGATATTAAATCAAAGAATGCTCGAGAAGTTATCCAGGGGCAACCGATGATTCTTATTAAACAAGGAAAAATTATGGAAGACGAACTACGAAAGGCCAGATTAGATATCAATGCTTTAAATGCTATGTTAAGAAAGAAAAATGTATTTTCTCTTGCTGATGTTGACTATGCAATTTTCGAAAGTGATGGGACACTCTCTGTAATGAAAAAAGATAGTAAACAGACAATAACAAAAAGTGATATGAATATACAACAAGTAAAAACAGAACCATTTCCCATGTCTACCGAAGTCATTTCTGACGGAAAGGTCAACACGTCAAATTTATCAAAATTAAATCTCGATGAAAATTGGCTTGAAAAACAATTAAAACAAGCTGAAGTTAATTCAATATCCGAAATTTTTTTCGCTGAGATACAAAAAGATGGAACTTTATATATAGACACTAGGGATGATAATATTCCCAAGCAATAATAAAATGCAAGAAGGAATAAGCTCGTTCCTTCTTGCATTCCAAATCATATCAAGAATTTGATGGGTATAAACTTTTAGTTACAAAAAATAAAAAACCACCAATTATGTATTGGTGGAGACGGTGGGACGTGCTCTTCCATGCTTTCGCCATGGCACTGACTATATCTTGAGCCTGCATAGTCTTAACAGGTTCCTCGGCGTATTATACAAAATTTAGATTTACTTTCTTATGACAGAAAGTAGCATTTTGCATCCTAGTACTACCCAAATAAAAGGGCAGTCTATAAGTCGATACACGGCTGTTGAATTACTTCACATACCGCTCGATGTTGCCTTATTACCAAAATGGTAACGTAGGTTTCACCGATAAAGCCGAATTTTCACTCATGTGTTACCACATAAGGCGACTATTTTCTAATCGAACCCACGTCCAAAGATATCGCCACTCAGGCATCTACACGCATAGTCGGTATATTAAGAGTTCGCTAGCTCATCTGCCTACCAACAGGCGTCCGAGTAGCTAGTCTGATTAGTCTCTTCTACCGATCCCCAGACGGAGGATAGTAGCGTAGCCCACTAATGAGTGTGACCCTTCAATCTACCACATGGGCGATGGTAGGAAGGATCCTTCAACAGTGCTTACGCAGCTGCTAAAGAGTAATTGTTTTCTTTGCCAGTTATTATTGGCGTTAACGTTTTACGAGACGTAACCTCGACGCGCAACCTGAGCTCAATCTACCCCTGTCGAATCCGTAACGTCCCCATATAAATATATAAGGGCACACGGACAAGAGCAATCATGCTCTTATTCAATTATAGATGTCCTGCCGATATTCTTATTATAACATAAAACATATGAAATTCAAGATAACTTACTTGGTAATATTTAGCTTAGTCTATCTTTAATTGCTCGATCCATATCTCGTTTTGCCTGTTTCTGTTTCAAGTCTTCCCGTTTGTCATATTTCTTTTTCCCTTTGCCTAATCCAATTAACACTTTAGCAAAGCCATTTTTAATATACACCTTTAACGGGATAATCGAATATCCTGTTCGCTGACTTTCCCCGATTAATCTATCGATTTGCTTACGATGTAATAATAATTTACGGGGACGAGTAGGCTCGTGATTATAACGGTTTCCTTGTTCATAAGCTGAAATGTGCATATTGTTTACGTACGCTTCCCCTTGTCTAATTGTTGCAAAACTGTCTTTTAAGTTGACTCGTCCAGCCCTGATTGACTTAATCTCCGTCCCTTGAAGGACAAGTCCAGCTTCAAAGGTTTCCTCTATAAAATAATCATGATTTGCTTTTTTGTTTTGTGCGATTACTCTTCCATAACTTTTTCCCATATTCCGTTCCTCCTACTGCAACGTAAAGCTATTTTAACAAAAAATCGAGAAACGTGCGAATAGTTAGTAAGAAGTTTATTAACGTGGTTAAATAAAACGATTATTTCATACCTTGAATAGACATTCAGCAACTGGAATATATGAACCTCCTACGGTAGCAATTATCGTCTAAAACGTGGAGACTGAACCATACACCGTGGAAGCGAATATATTCCAGTTGCGTCGTACATATCTTATCGTTAATTATTTCTTCTTTTTACGTCCTTGTTTCTTTTTCTTGCCATTTTCCCCTGATTTCTGTTTTTTTTTAGCTGTCTTCTTCAATTCTCCATTACCACGGTTGGCATTTATGACTTTCCCTGCTTTAGAAGGTCTGTTCTTTCTTGGTAACATTCCGACAACCTCAAAATCAACAGCCCGCTCATCTAAATTGACCTGCGCGACTTTAATCGTGATCGCGTCACCGACTTGAAATACATTACCGGTTCTTTCACCGATCATCGCATAGGCCTTCTCGTCAAAATGATAATAATCATCTGTTAAATAACTTACATGAACAAGACCTTCCACTGTATTAGACAGTTCAACAAACAGACCAAAATTAGTAACTGAGCTGATTACACCTTCATACTCTTCACCGATTTTATCTTGCATGTATTCCGCCTTTTTCAAGTCATCTACTTCACGTTCAGCGTCTACTGCAGCTCTTTCTTTTAGTGAAGACTGTTTGGCAATGACTGGCATTTTATCTTTCCAGTGCTGTCTAGTCTGCTCATCTAATTTATTATCGATTAGATAGGTCCTGATCAAACGATGAACAATTAAGTCCGGGTATCTTCGGATCGGCGAAGTAAAATGGGTATAAAATTCTGTTGCTAAACCGAAATGTCCAATCCCATTTGGATCATATTTCGCTTGTTTCATCGAACGCAACATCAGTTTTGAAATAATCATAACTTCGTCTGTTCCAGCTACTTCATCTAAAACATTTTGTAAAGCTTGCGGATGAATTTCATTCGATGTCCCTTTTACAACATAACCAAATCTTGCAATAAACTCAAAGAATGTTTGCAGCTTAGCAGGGTCTGGATCTTCGTGAATACGGTGAATGAAAGGTACATCCATCCAGTGGAAATGTTCAGCTATTGTTTCATTGGCACACAACATAAACTCTTCTATTAATCGTTCTCCTACTGAACGTTCTCGAATCACGACATCTTCTGCTTTTCCGTCGTCATTAACTAATACCTGTGCTTCTTTAAAATCAAAGTCAATCGCACCACGTCCAAATCGTTTTCCACGTAAAATCTTAGCTAAATCTTCCATCTCCTGAAACATAGGTACTAACGATTCATATCGATCAATTGTTTCCTGATCATTATCCACTAATATTTGGTTCACCGCTGTATAGGTCATTCGCTCCGTCGTTTTAATGACTGCCTGAAATATTTCGTGATTTATTACCTCACCTTTTGTACTAATTTCCATATCACAACCTAATACCAGACGATCAACTTGTGGATTTAATGAGCAAATACCATTGGATAAACGGTGCGGAATCATCGGAATAACTCGGTCGACTAAATACGCACTCGTCCCACGCTCAAAAGCTTCCTTATCAATAGGTGAATCTTCTTTTACATAATGGGTAACATCAGCAATATAAACGCCTAATTTATAATTACCATTATCTAATTTTTTTACTGTTACTGCATCATCTAAATCCTTCGCATCTGCACCATCAATCGTAACGATCGTTTCATCCCGTAGATCACGGCGCCCTTGGATTTCGTCCTCTCTTATTTCCTCGGAAATATTTTCCGCTTGTTCTAGTACTTCCGGTGGAAAATCAATGGCAATACCATTTTTATAAATAATCGATAAAATATCCATGCCTGGGTCATTTTTATGTCCGAGGATTTTCAAAACACTGCCTTCAGCACTCTTCCTACCCTCTGGATATTTTGTGATTTCCACAATAACTTTATGGCCATTTACTGCTCCTTTTGCTTGTCCTTTTGGTACAAATATATCATTTGGTATTCGTTTATCGTCTGCGATAACAAAACCAAATGCACCGTTATCTTCATAAGTACCGATAATTTCTTTCGAATAACGTTCAATGATCCTTACGACGACGCCTTCTGCTCTTTTACCATCATCATCGCGTCGGTCGACACGGACAAAAACCTTGTCCCCATTCATTGCAGAGGCTAGGTCTGCATGATTAATATAAACATCTTCCATCGTTTCGTCATCAGGGAGTAAGAAGGCAAATCCTTTCGCATGCATCTGAATCGTTCCACGGATTAAATTCATTTTTTCCGGTAAACCATAACGATTCTTTCGGGTACGAATTAATTCACCTGATTCTTCCAACATGTTTAAAGATTTCATCAATTCCGTAAACTGATCTGCATCTTCAAGTTCTAAAACCTCTTCTATTTCCTGTACAGATAAAGGCTTGGTAGCATTTTCTTTAAAAAAGTCTAGTATTTGTTGTTGTAGTGATTCCATATCGTCACCTCTTTCACCTTTTTTGTTTAGTATGGCTTTTACCAGTCTATTGATTCTAAAAATGCTGTAACATCTTCATGTACTTGATCTTTTTCCTTACTAAATGTAATAATATGTCCGGCATTTTCATACCATTTAATTTGTTTATTATCCGATTCCACATTTTCATAAATATAATTCGCACTATCTGGATTAATCATTTCGTCATTAGTTGCCTGTACTACAAAGGTTGGGGTGTAAATCATATCCACATTTTCTTTGACACGTGTAATCGATGTCTCAATTTCCCGGAATAGTTCTTTCGAATTTTCAAGTAATTGCTCAACCTCCTGTTCGATAGTGTCGTCGTCTTTTCCTTCTAATTGTTTATATTCTTTGGCAAATTTACGGAAACCAACCGTTAATTGCTTCTCATTGTCAAAGAACATCGGAGAACACATCGTGACAACTGCTTGTAATGGGGTATTACCAGCCAGCCGTAATGCTAATACTCCTCCAAGTGAAAGACCTACTACAGCAATTTTTTGGTAACCTTTGTCTTTTAGATGCTGATATGCTTCCTGGACATCTTCCCACCACTCATCAGCAGTAACTCCGACTAACTCTTCCGGTGACTTACCATGACCACGGTAAATCGGAGCATAACAAGTATATCCTTCACTATTTAAATATCTGCCAAGCATTCTCACATCAGCAGAATGCCCAGTAAACCCATGTAATAATAATACCGCACGATCGTCCCCTTCAAACATGAAAGGTTCTGGTTGCTTCATCTTCATCTCTATGTAAACCCCTTTCGTGAATTTGCACTGTGAAATAAGCACATTATCGCCATTTCTCTTAACTATTAATGTATATTTCCCTTTAAATCCCTTTTACATTCTTTACATCTAAACAAAAACATCCTCTGCACTTTGCAAAGGATGTTATATTGATGCAATATTATTTTGTCCCATTTTTGGATTATAATAAATAAGCAATTGCAAATGTAAGAACAAATAGTAAAACACCAGTTGTAACTGTCCCTCGGTGCAATATAGCATCGACACCTCTTGCTTTTTGCTTTCCAAATAATTGCTCTGCACCACCTGAAATGGCTCCAGATAGTCCTGCACTCTTACCGGATTGTAATAATACAAATACAATTAATACGATAGCATCAATAATTAACAAAGTCATTGCAACGGTTAACATGTTGCAAACCCCCCTTAGACGTACAAATACATACCTACAATGTAGCAAAAAGTATATCAAATAGCAAGAAGTTTTTACTAATTATATACTACTATCCATGATAACATAAACTAAAAGAAGGAGAGTGAAAAGGAATGCTTGAAGAATCTTTTTGGTTTCATACCAATGATCAACACGAGCTTTTCGTAAAACACTGGCAACATACTTCATCACCAAAAGCAATTATTCAAATTGCACATGGCATGGTAGAACACATTGAGCGATACCATGAATTTGCAACATACCTGACAGAACAGGGATTCACTGTATATGGTCATGACCATCGCGGACATGGTAAAACAGGAGAAAACGCAAACTCGCTTGGCTATCTCGCTGAAGAAAACGGGTTTGATCGTGTTGTGCAAGACTGTATCGAATTAACAGAGATGATTGAGAAAAAATATCCACAAACACCTATTTTTCTTATGGGTCATAGTATGGGTTCCTTTATCTGCAGAAGATATATGATGTTAGCACCTAATCATTTAGCTGGAGCTATCCTAATTGGTACAGGTTTTCAACCAAGTGGATTGCTGAAAGTTGCTAAACAGATGGCCAAAACAGTTGGTTACTTCAAAGGCCGCAATACAGAAGCAAAATTAATGAATAAACTTACCTTTTTCGGCTATAACAAACATACAGACAATCAAACGGTTTTTGATTGGATATGTTCAGATCAACAAGAAGTAGAAAAATACACAGAAGATAAATGGTGTGGTTTTACACCTACCAATCAATTTTTTTACGATCTATATACTGGATTACAATGGATTCAATCAAAAGATAAAACCGCCAACATTCCAAAAGATCTCCCATTATTTTTCGTGAGTGGAAAAGAAGATCCTGTTGGACAATATGGAGAAGGTGTTCAAAAAGCCGTCGCATTTTACCGTTCCATAGATATGGAAAACGTTAATTATCATTTATACGAAAAAGGTAGGCACGAAATCTTGAATGAAACTAACAAAAAAGAGGTTTTTCACGATATTGTCACATGGATTCGAAAGCAAATGGCTTGTCACAACTTTACACAATCTTTATAATAAGCATGTTACTTTATTATTTCTCTTGAAATATAACCTAGATAAAGAGTAAAATTAGGTTGTAGTACTATTCAAATATAATTTTATTAGGAGGTTTTTCTTTATGGCAGTAGAAAAAACAGTAACAATTACAGATGAAACAGGTGTTCACGCACGTCCAGCAACAGTATTAGTGAATAAAGCAGGTAGCTTTGCATCTGATATGAACTTAGAATATAACGGTAAATCCATTAACTTAAAATCCATTATGGGTGTTATGTCTCTAGGTATCCCTCAGGGTGCTGAAATCAAAATCGTTGCTGACGGTTCTGATGAACAAGAAGCACTAGATTCAGTGGTTGAGGTAATTAAATCAGAAGGTCTAGGAGAGTAATTCATCCATGAGTCAATTAACAGGTATAGCTGCATCTAATGGAATAGCAATTGCTAAAGCATACAAACTCGCTATTCCAGATCTTTCTTTTGATAAAAAGAAAGTAGATGATACAACAAGTGAAGTCGAGCGTTTAACGAAAGCGTTGGATGTTTCTACATCTGAACTGGAAAAAATCAAAGAGCATGCTCGCGCTTCTTTAGGTGATGAGCATGCGGAAATTTTTTCTGCACATTTACTAGTACTAAGTGATCCTGAGCTCATCAATCCGATCAAGGATAAGATTGAGACTGAACAAGTCAATGCAGAGTTTGCATTAGATGAAACGGCACAAATGTTTATTGAAATGTTCGAAAATATGGAGAATGAATATATGAGAGAACGTGCTGCGGATATCAAGGATGTTACCAAACGAGTAATGGCACATTTATTAGAGGTTTCCTTTCCAAATCCAGCCTTAATAGATGAAGAAGTAATTGTCATTGCTGAAGATTTAACTCCATCTGATACTGCACAATTAAATAAACAATTTGTGCAAGGTTTTACCACCAATATTGGTGGTCGTACTTCTCATTCAGCAATTATGGCTCGCTCTTTAGAAATTCCAGCAGTTGTTGGGACAAAAGCAATTACAGAGCAAGTAAAAGAAGGCGACAACTTAATAGTGGATGGTATTGATGGTAAAGTACTCATCAATCCAACAGAAGATGAAATCAATGAGTATCAACAGAAGCAAGAAGACTATGAAAAACAGAAACAAGAATGGGCTAAACTGAAAGATGAGCCAACTGTTACCAAAGATGGTACACATGTTGAGTTAGTAGCTAACATTGGTACACCAAATGATGTAGAAGGTGTACTCAACCATGGTGGTGAAGGTGTTGGTTTATATCGTACTGAATTCTTATACATGGGTAAAACTGAACTTCCAACAGAAGATGAACAGTTTGATGCTTATAAATCAGTATTAGAACAAATGGGAGACAAGCCTGTAGTCGTTCGTACACTAGATATTGGTGGAGACAAAGAACTTTCATATTTAGAATTGCCAGATGAAATGAATCCATTCCTTGGGTATCGTGCAATCCGTCTTTGTCTAGAACGTGATGATATTTTCCGTACACAACTACGTGCACTTCTTCGTGCAAGTACATACGGAAATTTAAAAATTATGTTCCCGATGATTGCAACATTGGACGAATTCCGTCAAGCGAAGGCTCTTTTACTGGAAGAAAAAGAAAACTTAACAAAAGAAGGAACAGAAGTATCTGATAATATCGAAGTTGGTATTATGGTCGAAATTCCTTCCACTGCGGTTATTGCTCGTCAATTTGCTAAAGAAGTTGATTTCTTTAGTATCGGTACGAACGATTTAATTCAATATACATTAGCAGCTGACCGTATGAATGAGCGTGTAAGCTACTTATACCAACCATACCACCCAGCAATCCTTAACCTTGTCAACAACGTGATTGAAGCAGCACATGCAGAAGGTAAGTGGGCTGGAATGTGTGGTGAAATGGCTGGTGATTCCATCGCAATTCCGATTCTTCTTGGATTAGGTCTCGATGAATACAGTATGAGTGCAACATCAGTCTTGCCCGCTCGTACACAAATGAAAGACCTGTCAAAAGAGGAATTAGCATCTTATAAAGATCAATTGTTAAGCATGGGTACAGCAGATGAAGTAGAAGCATTTATCCGTGAAAAAACAAATCAATAATGGTTAAAACAACGACTCAGAATTTATTCTGGGTCGTTTTCTTACTTCGATACTCCTCTACTATCAACACTTCAGTAGTAAAGCGCATACATAAAAGTCTAACAATTATTTTAATACGAAACGGATTTGATTTCAACAATTGAGGTATAAGGGCAAAGGTACTAATCCTCAAAAAACGGGACGTTTCCCATGCCTCACTTCATCCTTCAGCTTTTACATTTTCCATTTATTTGATCGGTTCATTAACCATAGAAAATATGGAGCTCCGATGATGGCTACAATGATTCCTGATGGTATTTCTTTTGGTACTAATAGAGTTCTACTTAGTACGTCAGCAACCATGAGAACTACGCCACCTAATAATGCTGTAGTGAAAAACAAGTGCTTGTGTGCTGGTCCTAGCATCAAGCGAGCAACATGTGGTGCGATTAATCCGACAAATCCTATCGTACCAACCGTTGCTACACTTGCAGCAGCTACTACAGAAGCTAACAATGCTAAATTAAATCGCGTCTTCCACACCGACAATCCTAACCCTTTAGCCGTGTCATCTCCTAGTGCCAAAGTATGAATTCGATCACTCACTAAATAAACGATTGGAACCAGAATAAGAAGTGGTCCTAATAAATAATAGTTCAATTCAGTCCAACTTGTCGCATAAGTCGTACCCGATAACCAAGTTAATGCAGAGGCTACCGCCATATCTGAACGCACAACCATAATTTGAATCACTGCTGAACCAAACGCTGATACACCAATACCTAGCAGTGCTAACAATGCCGGTTGGAATGCCGCACGATAAGCTAACAACATGACAACTAAAAAGGCAGCAAGCGCACCAATAAATGCTCCTAGTGGAACCCATACAGCTGAAATGGAACCGATATATAGAAACATTAATGCTCCTACACCGGCACCTGATGTAATACCAATCACAGACGGATCAGCTAATGGATTACGTAATACCCCCTGAAAAATATAGCCGCTAATGGCCAACAATACGCCACTTCCTGCCGCTACCAATAACCTTGGCAACCGTAAATCAAGTGCCATATTTTTAATGAATTCATCATTATTTAAAAAGATCGCCTGAAAAGTCTGAACTAATTGTATACCATTGTTTCCAGTAGAAATTCCAACAAAACCCACCAATAAAGCGACAACACTAAGAATGGGGATAATCCATTTTCCCATTGTAGCAGAATTGATTTGTCCAGCTAGTATACCAGTATCCTTGCTACCATAATGCTTGTTTTGTTTGTTCATAATTAACCAGATTAACCATGGAGCACCGATAAACGCTGTAATCGCCCCTACTGGCAATTCGGAAAAACTAGGATCTAACACTCTGGCCAGAACATCAGCACCTAGTAAGACAACTGCTCCCCATAAAAATGAACCTAATATGACAACATAATGCTTTTGAAAGCCCAATAATTTAATAAGATGAGGTGCAATTAAACCAACAAACCCAATTGGACCTACAACACTGACTGTAACTGACGTGAGAAAAACAGCAAGTATTACAGTAACCATCCTTGTTCGCTGTACTTTTTGCCCTAAACCAGTCGCCACTTCTTCTCCCAATTGAAACAAATCTAATGTTTTCGAGATAAATAATGAACCAATAAGTCCCATTATGATAAAAGGTAATGAGAATTGCACACCTTCCCAGTTATTTTGCACCAGTGTTCCTGCTCCCCATAAAAAAAGGCCAGCGGTTTCATTTTCAAAAAAGATCTGTAATAGCGAAGTGAAGGCTGAGAACATCATGGTAATAACCATGCCTGCTAAGACCATTTTGACAGGATTCGAATTAGCAACACCTGCTAATGTGTAAACTAAAATCGCAGTTAAAATACCTCCCAGGAATGCGACCAGTAAGCCACTCCATCCACTTGTTGCAGAGATAAATACACTTGCAAATACTACTGCAAAATACGAGCCTGAATGGATCCCCAGTGTACCAGCAGATGCTAATGGATTCTTTGTTATTGTTTGCAAAAGCACACCAGATACCGCTAAAGCACCACCCGCCAAGATCCCTATAATCGCTCGTGGCATTCGCAAATAACGAACGGTATGGTGCTCTAACTGATTTTCTGGCATAAAAATCGCATGGATGATTGTAGATGGCGCGATTGATACACTTCCTTGATTCATATGTATAAAAAATAATAAAAGCAAAAGGACGGTTCCGCCCCCGAAGGTCAGAACCGTTCTTCCTATATAACTCTGTTTTGACATCATTTTATCACTTCTCTTGTAATATTGCTTCTTTAATTTGATTTGCAAAAACTTCTGCAGACAACGGACCACCAAATGTCCATGTATCACCCGGTAATCTATATGTTCTATCTTCTTTTACAAATGCAAGCTCTTCCCATGCCGGATTGCCTGCCAATTGATCACTAAAAACATTGTCATCTTCCTGAACAATATAGAAGAAATGTGCATCTTGTGCTGTTTGTAATGACTCTACACTAGTTTCATCAAATCCGTATAGTTGGAATTCTTCTGACTGATAGGCATTATCCAAACCGATATTAGTCATAATCTCCGTAGCCATCGCATTATCTTTAAATAAGCGTATAACAGGGGTATTCTCAGAACTGAACGCTTGAGATAAAACAAAGTCAGTATTCTCAATTCCAGCATTAGCAATTTCTGCTTCCGTATCCTGATAGGTTTGATCTAGGTCAGCTAAAATTTCGTCTGCTTGCTCTTCTTTCTGCACAAGTTTCCCCATTTCTTTGAAGGTAGCTTCCATTTCCTCATACTGTGTACCTTCTCCTTCTTCAGGATATGAATTATAAGCCAATGTCGGAGCAATGTCTTTTAAACTGTCAAGGATTGCTTCATGGCGAGAATTTGAAGTAATAATTACATCTGGATTTAAAGCGTGAATTGCCTCTAAATTTGGCTCCTGACGGGTACCTACATCTTCTACGTTTTCACCTAGTTCAGGCTCAATATTTACCCAAGATTGGTACCCTTCAATATCTGCCATCCCGACAGGTTGTACACCTAGTGCCAATAAATCCTCAGCATACACCCACTCTAGGACTACAATACGTTCTGGAACTTCTTCAAACGTTTGCTCACCATATATATCAGATACGGTAATGGAACTATTTTCTTCTGCAGATTCATCTTCTGTATTTGTTTCTTCCTGGTTTTGCTCTTTTTCTGTTGTCTCACTGTCGTCAGTTCCACAAGCAACAGCGAATACACTCACGAATAAACCAATGAATAATAACAGTAAACTCTTTTTCATATAAAGATTAGCCCCTCTCTTATGTATTTTCTAATTGAAAAAGATTATCAATTGCAACAATAATTATATTACATGCCTGCTAGCAGTCTGTCAAGTAGATTTCTGTTTCGGTTTAAGTACTGATCTAATTGTACTTGGCATTAAACTCATGCATGGAGGGGCAGAATATTATTACATATAAAAAAGACCTTCAACCTATGTATCTTGAAGATCTTTTGGTTTTATAGCTTTGCAATTATGATATTAAAGCCTTTCCCTAGATGAATCGTTCTCCAATTTTGCTGTCTATGCCAAAATTCAGACCCTTAGCATACCACGGAATCCCCTGGCACCATAATAGGATTCTGCTCCATTGTGGTACACAAAGACAGTATCGTAGCGACGATCACAAAATAGAGCTCCACCGAGTTTTCTAATATTAGCAGGTGTTTGCACCCAGCTAGATGTTTTCAAATCGACATTATCAAGTTTCTGCAATTCGCGGTATTTTTCTTCTGTTAAAAGTTCTATGTCCATAGCAGTAGCCATATCAATAGCGCTATTTTCTGGTTTGTATTTTTTTCTTGACTCCAGCGCTTCCCTGTCATAACAAACACTTCTACGGCCTTTAGGACTTTCTGCCGAACAATCATAAAAAAGGTATTCGCCCTGCTTCTTATCATGATCAACAACATCCGGTTCACCGCCAGTTCTTTCCATTTCATGGAGTGACCAAAGTTTTTCAGTATTAGCTTCTAGCTTTGCTTGAACTTTAGCCCATTCAAGACCATCATGACGGTGCATGTTCTTTTCAAAACGGTCCTTCAATACTTCGAGTATTTCTTCACGTTGTTCTAGTGATAACTCCTTATTTTTCTTTGTCATATTAGTTTCCTCCTTATTATTTTTACTAATAATAGTTAACGACTAACTGTCAATTAGTTGACAAAAAACACCTCAATATTAAATAACTTTCTATTAATTATACATAAAATTTTATAAATATAAAAGCGAGTGGTGGGGACGGATGGTTGAAGTACTTTAACAGCGCATTCGATCTATTTATTTAACATAAAAACCCCCTATTCATTGTGATTTAATCACATGTAAATAGGGGGGTTCCGTAATAAATAGTTGTATGTCTTAATTCAGTGTATGACTAAATTTCGAACTCACAAACATGTTGTGTACAACCTAACTCAATTTTTTTCTGTTTGTATCATTAGTTGTTTAGGTTGTAGAATGCTGTTTTTCCAGCGTATTTTGCTGTGCCTACTAGTTCATCTTCGATACGTAGTAGTTGGTTATATTTAGCAACGCGGTCTGTACGGGATGGAGCACCTGTTTTAATTTGACCAGCGTTAGTTGCAACAGCGATATCCGCGATTGTCGCGTCTTCTGTTTCACCAGAACGGTGAGAAATAACCGCAGTGTAGCCAGCGCGTTTCGCCATTTCGATTGCTTCAAATGTTTCTGTAAGTGTTCCGATTTGGTTCACTTTTACCAGGATAGAGTTCCCTACACCTTGCTCAATACCTTGAGCTAGACGCTTCGTATTAGTTACAAATAAGTCGTCCCCAACTAATTGTACACGGTCACCGATACGGTCAGTTAAAAGCTTGTGACCTTCCCAGTCGTTTTCATCTAAACCATCTTCAATAGACACGATTGGATATTTGTTGATCATTTCTTCATACCAAGCAACCATTTCTTCAGAAGTACGAACAACGCCTTCTCCTTTAAGGTTATACTTGCCATCTTCATAGAATTCAGAAGATGCTACGTCCATTGCAAGCTTCACTTCTTCTCCTGGCTTGTAACCAGCAGCTTCGATTGCTTCAATGATAGTAGAAAGAGCTTCTTCGTTTGATTTTAAGTTTGGTGCGAAACCACCTTCGTCACCAACACCAGTGTTGTAGCCTTTTCCACTTAAAACTTTTTTCAAGTTGTGGAATACTTCAGCACCCATACGAAGTGCTTCACGGAATGTTGGTGCACCTACAGGCATGATCATAAATTCTTGAATATCTACGTTGTTATCTGCATGCTCCCCACCATTTAAGATGTTCATCATTGGTGTAGGAAGAGTAGTTGCATTGAATCCGCCTAAGTAAGAATATAACGGTACACCTAGGTAATCAGTTGCTGCATGTGCTGCTGCCATTGATACGCCAAGGATTGCATTCGCACCAAATTTTCCTTTGTTTTCTGTACCGTCAAGTTCTAATAAAAGTTGATCAATAACAACTTGGCGAGTTACGTCGATACCTAATAATTCAGGTGCAATTAATTCATTTACGTTTTCTACTGCTTTTAATACACCTTTTCCTAGGTAACGATCTTTGTCACCGTCACGTAATTCTACTGCTTCGTGCTCACCAGTAGATGCGCCACTTGGAACTAGTGCAGAACCGAAAGCTCCTGCTTCAGTAAAAATTTCAACTTCAATTGTTGGGTTACCACGGGAATCTAATACTTCGCGTGCATAAACATCTGTAATGTAAGGCATAATGTAAAATTCTCCTTTTTATAAAAAATTATTTTTGAATAAGGCTGTCGCCTGTCATCTCTTTTGGTTTTTCTACTTGTAATAAATCTAATAATGTTGGCGCCAGATCGGCTAAAATTCCGCCATCACGTAATTGAACACCATCTTTTGTCACAATGACTGGTACTGGATTGGTTGTATGAGCTGTCATCGGATCACCGTCAGGCGTTACTACTTCATCAGAGTTACCATGATCAGCAGTAATAATAGCTTGGCCACCTTTTTCAGTGATTTTGTCGACAATTTTACCAAGACACTCATCAACGGTTTCAATGGCTTTCACAGTGGGTTCTAACATACCAGAGTGGCCAACCATGTCAGGGTTAGCAAAGTTTAAAATGATCGCATTTGGCTCATCTTTATCCAATTCCTCTAGTAACGCGTCCGTTACTTCGTAAGCACTCATTTCTGGTTGCAAGTCATATGTTGCCACTTTAGGTGAATCGATTAGAACACGTTTTTCGCCAGGGAATTCTTGTTCACGTCCCCCACTCATGAAAAAGGTAACGTGCGGATACTTTTCCGTTTCGGCAATACGTAGTTGTTTTAGATCATTTTGTGCTAATACTTCACCTACTGTATTGTCTAGATTGACTGGCTCATATGCCACATAACCATCCACTGTTTCACTAAAGTTTGTTAAGCAAACGAAGTGAATATTCTTTGGTGGTTGGTCACCACGGTCAAAGTCACGGAAATCATCATTTGCAAACGTACGTGAAATTTGAATTGCACGGTCTGGACGGAAGTTATAGAAAATCACAGAATCTTCATCTTGAATCGTAGCTTTTGGCTCACCATGGTCATCTGTAATCACTGATGGGATGACAAATTCATCATAAATTTCGTTTTTATAAGAATCTTCTACAACTTCGAACGGATCCGTATATTTAGGTCCTTCTCCATGTACCATGGCATCATAAGATTTTTTGACACGATCCCAACGATTATCACGATCCATGGAATAGTAACGTCCGGAAATGGTTGCAAACTCTCCAACACCATATTCCTTCATTGTCTCTAAAGCTTGTTCAATATAAATTTTTGCTGATTTCTGATCTACATCGCGACCGTCTAAAAAGGCATGTACATATACTTTTTTAAGCCCTTTATCTGCAGCAAGCCTTAATACAGCATACATATGCTTGATATGACTATGCACACCACCATCAGACAGCAGACCAAAAACGTGCAGAGCTTTGTCGTTATTTTTTGCATGCTCTACTGCATTTATTAATACTTGATTTTCAAAGAAGTCGCCCTCTTTAATTGATAAATTAACACGAGTTAAACTTTGATACACAACACGACCTGCACCAATATTTAAATGACCTACTTCTGAGTTCCCCATTTGACCCGCTGGAAGACCAACTGCTTCCCCTGAAGCTGTTAATTGACTTGTCGGGTATTGATTCCAGTAACGATCAAAGTTTGGTGTATTAGCTTGTTTAACTGCATTGCCTTTTTCTTCGTTTCTTATCGCATAACCATCAAGAATGATCAATGCTGCTAGTCGATTTTGACTCATTTAGAACCAGCCTCCACTAGCTGTAAGAAAGAATCAGCCTCAAGACTTGCACCACCTACTAATGCGCCATCGATATCCGATTGTGCTAATAATTCGTCTACATTAGCTGGTTTTACACTTCCACCGTATTGAATACGAACAGCATCTGCAACTGCTGCAGAAACTGCATCTGCTACGACTTCACGGATATGTGTACAAACTTCATTTGCTTGTTCAGAAGTAGCTGTTTTACCTGTTCCAATTGCCCATATTGGCTCATACGCAATAATCGATTCTTTTACTTGGTCTTCACTCAGACCTTCAAGAGCTGCTTTAACCTGAGTTTCTACAACACTTTTTGTTTCGTTCGCTTCACGTTGATCTAGTGTTTCCCCAACACAAATGATTGGAGTTAAATGATGAGCAAATGCAGCTTTCGCCTTTTTGTTCACTACTCCATCTGTATCATCAAACATTTCACGACGCTCAGAGTGTCCAAGTACTACATATGTTACTCCGATATCCGCAAGCATACTTGGGCTTACTTCTCCTGTAAATGCACCACTTTCTTCAAAGTGCATGTTTTGAGCAGCGATTTCTAAGTTAGTTCCTTTTGTTTTTTCTACTAATGTTGGTAAGTAAGGAAAAGGCGCACAAACTACAGATTCCACTTTGTCTTTACTAGCCACTTTGTCTTTTGTATCCTCGACAAACTGAACAGCTTCACCTAGCAGTTTATTCATTTTCCAGTTACCTGCAATTACTTTTTTACGCATGTTCATCACCTCTCCTTTGATTACTTATCGGTTAGTACATTAACACCTGGCAGTTCTTTACCTTCCATAAACTCCAAGGAAGCTCCTCCACCAGTTGAGATGTGGTCCATTTGCTCTGCGTAGTTAAACTTCTCAACTGCTGCTGCAGAATCTCCACCACCAATTACAGTATAACCTTCTGTTTTGCTTAGTGCATCTGCGACAGCTTTTGTACCATTTGCAAACGTTTCTAATTCGAATACTCCCATTGGCCCGTTCCAGATAACTAGTTTAGAGCCTGCAACGATTTGTGCATATTTCTCACGAGTTTTCGGTCCGATGTCCAACGCTTCTAAATCAGCCGGAATTGCATCAATGTCTACGGTTTGAGTATTCGCATCATTTGAAAAGTCATCCGAAACAATAACGTCAACAGGTAAAACAAAATTCACGCCTTTGTCTTTTGCTTTTTGCATATATTCTTTTGCCAATTCAATTTTATCTTCTTCTAATAGTGATTTACCAATTTCGTGGCCTAATGCTTTGACAAAAGTATACGCTAGACCACCACCGACAATCAGGTTATCCACTTTATCTAATAAATTGTCAATCACACCGATTTTGTCTTTTACTTTTGCGCCACCGATAATCGCTGTGAATGGGCGATCTGGATCAGACAGTGCTTTTCCTAGTACTTCTAATTCTCTTTCCAAAAGGAATCCTGCTGCAGATGGAATATGTTCTGCTACACCTGCTGTTGAAGCATGTGCACGGTGAGCAGCACCAAATGCATCATTTACATAGAAATCTGCAAGGCTAGCGAATTCTTTTGCTAGTGCTGGATCATTATTTGTTTCACCAAGCTCAAATCGTACATTTTCAATTAACAAGAGGTCACCGTCTGCTAGCTGGCTTACGGCTTCGTTCACTTCGTCGCCATATACTTGATCTGTTTTGATAACTGATTTGGTGCTTAGATCGCTCAGACGCTTTGCAACTGCATCCATGCGGAATTCTTCTACTACTTCTCCACCCGGACGGCCTAGGTGGCTGGCAAGAATTACTTTTGCACCTTGTTCTGATAAGTATTTGATAGTTGGTAATGCTGCTTTGATACGTGTGTCGTCCGTTATCTCGCCATCTTTCATTGGGACGTTAAAATCAACACGACAGAATACCTTTTTTCCTTTTACGTCAATGTCTTTAATCGTTTGTTTGTTCACTAAAATGAACCTCCTTAAGGACTTTGATTTCAGCTGTATTTACGTCTTGATAGTAGGCAAAAACGGGAGGAGGACCATTCCCCCTCCCGTTCATTTGTTACACTTATAGTCCTTGTTTTTTAAGATATGCAGCTAGATCTACTACACGGCTAGAGTATCCCATTTCGTTGTCATACCAAGATACTACTTTAACCATGTTACCTTCCATTACCATTGTAGAAAGTCCATCAATAGTAGAAGAGTTAGTGTTTCCGATATAGTCAACAGATACTAGTGGCTCATCAGAGAATCCTAGAATACCTTTCAAGTGGCCTTCTGCTGCTTCTTTGAATGCACCATTTACATCTTCTGCAGTTACATCTTGATCTAGTTCTGCAACTAGGTCAACTAATGAACCGTCTGGAGTAGGTACACGCATTGCCATACCATTTAATTTACCTTCTAATTCAGGTAATACTAGAGAAACTGCTTTTGCAGCACCAGTAGTTGTTGGAATGATATTTTCAGAAGCTGCACGAGCACGACGATAGTCTTTGTGTGGTAAATCAAGAATTTGTTGGTCGTTAGTATATGAGTGAATAGTAGTCATCATACCACGTTTTAGACCAAATTTATCATTTAATACTTTAGCATATGGAGCTAAACAGTTTGTTGTACAAGAAGCGTTAGAAATTACATCATGTTTAGCAGGATCATATTTATCTTCGTTAACACCCATAACTACTGTAATATCTTCTTCTTTCGCAGGTGCAGAAATGATAACTTTTTTCGCACCAGCAGTTAAGTGTTTTGCTGCTGCATCACGTTGAGTGAAGATACCAGTAGATTCAACAGTAACTTCTACTCCAAGATCACCCCATGGTAAGTTAGCTGGGTCACGCTCAGAGAGTACTTTTATTTCTTTTCCACCTACAACAAGAGAATCTCCATTAACAGAAACTTCTTGATCTAGTTTACCGTGTACAGAGTCATATTTCAGTAGATGTGCAAGCATATTCGCATCAGTTAAATCGTTAACTGCTACTACTTCTACCTCATCATTCTTTAAAGCTTGACGAAAAACGTTACGACCAATACGGCCAAAACCATTAATACCTACTTTTACTGCCATGCTAAATTTCCTCCTTAAAGTTTCCTTTATGATTTATATTTAAAGGGACTAACCCTTTAACAACTGATTTGCTGCCGCTTCATCTGTGATTAACACACTACTTTTTCCTTGCTTAAAGTAAGATTGAATGGCTTTTGCTTTTGAAGAACCACCAGCTACAGCAATAACATATTGCGCACGTTCCAGTTCTTCTAATTGCATACCAACAGTGCGAACCTTGTAAACGACCTTCCCTTGCTCATCAAGGTAATAGCCAAAGGCTTCACTCACAGCGTTACCACTTCCTAATTCATTTAACACTTGTTCAGAAGCTTTACGGCGTTTTGCCATCGTAATTGCGTCACCAATACTGTGAAGTACTATTTTAGTATCATGAATCATTGCTAAAATATCCTTAATAGTTGGTTCTTCAATAATCGAATGGTATGTTTCCTCACTTAATGGGTCAGGGACATATAACATGCGATAATTACCATTTGCTTTTTTAGCCATCTGTGCGCAAATGGTATTAGCTTGGTTTTCTACTTGCTCTCCTAGCCCACCTCTTGCTGGAACAAAAGTACAATTCGCAGCATGTTCTAAAGGCTTCATCTGGTTGGCAACTTCCGCCATAGATGTACCACCTGTAACTGCTATTGTTTGATTGGAAGTTAATATGGAACTTAAAAATTGCACACATGCTTTCCCCATATCCTGTTTAACAGATGATTGTGTGTCACTATTCCCCGATACGATAATGACATGCTCCAATTGTAATTTATCCTTAATTTGAGATTCTAAAACACGAAATTCAGAAATTTCATTCATAAATGACGATAACTTCTCAATAATCGTGTCCCCATCATCAGTAAGGCGCATTCCCTTTGAGGTCACCATGATAAATCCATGCTTGCTTAAAAATTCAATTTCACTACGAACTACTCGTTCTTTTAGTTTGATATTATCTGACAAGCTACGGCGTCCGATTGGCTGCATCATTTGTATGTATTGAAGTATTTTGTATCTTTTCTGCATGATATCGAGTAAATCAGGGTACAATTTTTCTTGAATATCTAGTAAGTCCTTCAATCGGAAACGCTCCTTTATTTTTACCGGGGAATATTTGTCCCTCGCAGTCGCATTCCGTCCCACACAGAACAAAAAAAATCAACTTCCATAAATAATTGTATCAAATGGTATAGCATCTCTCAACTATTTTCTGAATTATTTTTCATCTTTAGATAGTTTTCGACCTTATCCATGTCAATTATTTCGGTGTCTACAACGGTATCTTCGTCTTTGACTACTGGGATCATGAGTTGATAAGTTTCTAACAACTCATCATCATTATAAATATTAATTTCTTCTATTTCAAATAAATAGTCTTGTTGCAACATTTCCAGTGTTGCTTTCGCATCGTCACAAAGGCTACAATTTTCTTTACCATATAGTTTTAATTTCATCATTCCCACCCTTTGAGTTGATTAGAAATCCTTCTCTTCTTCTTTTTAATGAGTGCTAGGATACGCTACGGCAAGATACTGCGCTTTCCACGGGCACGGCCTCAGCTTCCTCAAAAAACAAAGAACGTTTTCTTGCGGGATCTTCGGCTCGCGCTGTTCCCGTAGGAGTCTGCGTATCTTGCCTCCGCTTAGGGTATTGTTCTGATTTTTTGAAAGAATAAATTCACAGGAATTAATTTTTATGATTTTCCACTTTTAAAAGATAGAATGATTGCTTAGTGGAGGCAGAATACGGAGACTCCTGTGGGAACAGCACGGGCTGAAGATCCACTTGATAATGTGGTTTTCTTTATCAAGTTAGCTCAAAGCCTGTGCCCACGGAAAGCGCAGTATTCTGCCGGAACGGTATTCCAGCATTATCTTTGGAAAGAATGGAAGAAAGTCTCACTATAATAAATTTCACTAGTTCACAGTTTTTATCTTTATCGATTTAGCAGTGCAGGTTTTGTTAGGAAGTAAATTCACGCCAAAGTTTTTGAGCACAAATGTTTAAACTTTCTAATTTTATCAGGAAACTACGTGTGTTTAGTTTATTGCTTTCATTCCTGTGTCGATCATTTCTTGGATGACTGCGGCGGATTCGTGTAGTTGTTGGGATTCTTTTTCGGTTAGGTCTAGTTCTATGACTTCGCGGATGCCGTTTTCGTTTAGCAGTGCCGGCACGCCGATGTAGAGATCATTTAATCCGTATTGCCCCTCTAATTTTGCTGAAACGGTTAAAATAGCATTTTCATTGTTTAAGATTGCTTTTGTTAGTCGAACTAATCCCAGGCCAATGCCATAATAGGTTGCACCTTTCCGTTCAATAATATGATAGGCAGCATCTCGTACATTCTCAAATATTTCTATCATGTCCTTATTTTGATAAAGGTTATCGATATCTGCATATTGGCCTAATGGTACACCACCAATTTGCACATGACTCCATACCGGCAACTCTGAATCTCCATGTTCTCCAATAATATAAGCATGAACATTTCGAGCATCCACTTCAAAATGTTCTCCTAATAAGTAACGGAACCTAGCAGTATCTAAAATAGTTCCAGAACCAATTACACGTTCTTTTGGTAAGTTGGATATTTCTCTTGTCAGATGTGTTAAAATATCGACCGGATTGGTTGCAACAACAAAAATGCCCTGAAAGTCAACATCCATAACTTTAGTGACAATGCCTTTAAAAATTTTCGCATTTTTGGTTACAAGGTCTAACCTAGTTTCTCCTGGTTTTTGATTAGCACCTGCAGTTATGACAACTAAATCTGCATTATGACACTCTTCATAATCCCCTGCTTTAATACGCATTGGATTGCCAAACGCCATACCATGATTTAAGTCACGAGCTTCTCCTTCTGCTTTTGCTTCATCCAAGTCAATCAGTACCAGTTCATTGACCACACCTTGATTTAACAAAGCATAAGCATAACTAGTTCCTACAAACCCTGTTCCAATAATAACTACTTTTCTTAATTTCGTCTTACGAATTGGCATAAACAACCATTCCTTCCGTTATTAGAAAGTCTTAGTCTTACTTATACTATCATCCATAAAATCTGTTACGCTTATATTACAAAATGGGATATAGTTATACTATATCCCATTTAAGATATTTATGAAACAGACTCTCTCTGACAATTATGTGAATAAATGAGCAATTGCCTCTTCTGCCCCTAAAACACCCGATGTCGCTAATCCATAAATATAACTTTTTCGTATCGAAATAGCATCAGCACCTTGTTGTAGATAGTGATTTAATTCCTCTTTCGCTTTCACTTCTGTTTCAACAACAACAGTTAACCTTTCACTTGCTATAATATCGATTTTTTCCAGTAAATCAAGATTAGATTGATTAATATTAGACAGGATAATACCTTCCACTTGCTGCTCTAGTGTCGAACGAACATCATCAAGTGACAAATCTCCGTAAATAAAAATCGGTAACGTTGTAAATTGTTTTAGATATTGAATATCGTCCCAGTTAATGTAGCGCTTTTGATATTCGTGAGCTATTTGTTCAGTCAGAGTACTTTTACTAAGATAATTTTTCTTGGTAAAAATCGGATCCACTACAAAATTGGCCGTTCCTTTTACTAATTGATCTGCTTGGTGATGAATCTTATCATTCGAAACGGATAAAATAATTGCTTGATATCCTGCTAATTCAGCACGCTGGATAAAATGTTTGGTAAGTTCTAGATCCTGAAAAATATGAGCTTGAAACCAAAGTTCACTATCTGGTACAGCATCACTAATTTCTTCCATGCTATAGGATGAATGACTACTAACGATAAAAGGTACCCCTTGCTTACTAGCAGCTTGTGCGGTTGCTAATTCACCATCTTCGTGAAAATAGGTCTGAGCACCAACCGCTCCTAATAAAAGTGGAGAAATTTTTAGTTTTGATGGTGATGTGCGATTGAGTATGAATGATGTAGAATTTAGCTTTGGAGATGTTACTTGATCTAAAAATAATTTTGCTGCTTCTGATAATTGTTTTTCAGCTACTTCCTCTATATCCTCTACGACACTTTTTTTTACTTTTGTTTTTACCATGTTATATTTCCTCCTAATAATTCAGGGAAACAAAAGGTCCCTCTTGATAAACAAGAGAGACTCTGGCGATTATCTCCCTCTTATTTTCCAAACTAAAGTTTGCAGGATTTAGCACCTTTTAAGCGTAAATCACTTAAGGTTGCCGGGTTTCTTCGGGCCAGTCCCTCCACCACTCTTCATAAGAGTATCTATATGTTTTAATTTTTCACTTTATTAGCTCTTTCTATTTCTAATGCTTTTAATTGTCTTCTTAAAATCTTTCCACTAATTTTTGTTTTCGGTAATTCATCCATTACTTCAATTTCTCTTGGTGCGGCATGTGCTGATAGGTTTTTTCTAACATATAATCGAATCTCTTCTAATAATTGCTCTGATTCTTGATATCCAGATCTTAATGTAATAAATGCTTTGACTAATTCCCCGCGTAATTCATCAGGTTTACCAATTACGCCTGCTTCCTCAACTGCCGTGTGTTCGATCAACTTACTTTCCACTTCAAATGGACCAATGCGCTCACCAGCAGAGTTGATCATGTCATCGTTACGTCCCTGGAAGAAGACATAGCCTTCTTCATCCTGTAACGCTAGGTCTCCGGAGATATACCAGCCCTTATATTGGAAATAGGATTTAAACTTATCCTGATTTCCCCAAATCTCTTTCATTAGTCCTGGCCATGGTGTACGAACCGCTAATTGACCAACTTCACCATGAGGCAATTCATTACCTTCCTCATCTAAGATACCAACCTGTATGCCAGGAAAAGATCTCCCCATCGAACCTGGTTTAATTTTCTCAGCAGGAAGATTTACGATTAAATGTCCTCCTGTCTCCGTCATCCACCATGTATCATGAATACGGACATTTAAACTGTTCCATGCCCATTGGATTACTTCAGGGTTTAATGGCTCACCGACACTTAGCACATGTCGAACAGATGATAAATCATAATCTTTGTAAAGATCGCCTTTTGACAGTAGCATACGGAAAGCTGTCGGCGCGCTATACCAAATCGTTACCCCTAATTCTTCAATTAAGGAATACCAATTCTCGGCACTGAAACGCCCGCCTTGGATCACAACTGTTGCTCTGTTCAGTAGTGGAGCAAACAAACCGTAGACACTTCCTGTGACCCAGCCTGGGTGGGACGTACACCAATAAACATCGTCATCTTTAATATCTAGTACCCATTTACCTGTTACGATATGGTGTTGAGCAGCACGATGGGCATGTAATACCCCTTTTGGTTTACCAGTAGAACCGCTTGTATAATGAATGATTAAACCATCTTCCCAGTCCACCCATTCCACATAGTCGTCACCGTCAACCGGTTGTAAAGGTTCTTTTTCAATATCCTCCACAAATAGGGTTGTTTCCAATGATGGAATATCTTTTTTGGGAACGCGTTTCACTAATTGCTGATCCGTAATCAATAACGTACCATCACAATCATTGATACGATCTCTAACTGCATCTTCCATAAAAGCTTCAAATAAAGGACCAGCGATTGCACCTACTTTAATGACAGCCAATATGGCAATATAGCATTCTGGTGTTTTAGGAAGAAAAACAAATACACGGTCTCCTCTTGTCACACCATGTCTTTTTAATATACGAGCGTAATGATCGGTTTGATCTTTTACTTCTTTAAACGTATAAGATCGCTTTTCACCCTCATTAATATAGTGAAGGGCTATTTTATCTCCATATCCTTCATCTACATGACGATCAATCGTTTCATATGCTGCATTAATCTTTCCTGTTTTAGCAGCAGATAATAATGCTTTTGCGTCTGACCAATCAAAATTTTCACGAATTTCATCATAGTTGTTAAGGTTATATTCACCTTCAATTGTTTCTATATGTGTTGTTGCTTGTGACATTCGATTATCCCCCTTGAAGGCAATTACTATTTGTTTAAGTCTAAAGATTCCAAAATTTCTGATTTAAAATGTGCTAACTCTTCACTTCCGCGATCTCTTGGTCGTTTTTGACTTATGATGAATTCTCTATCTACTTCTCCCGGCTGTCCTCTTAAGATAACAACACGGTCACATAGATAGTTTGCTTCATCAATATCATGTGTTACTAAGACGATAGTAGATTGATATTTTTTCCACACTTCTAATAATAGATCTTGTAATTGCATCTTTGTGAAAGCATCAAGTGCACTAAATGGTTCATCCAAAAGGAGAATTTCTGGTGATGTCACCAACGCTCTTGCAATGGCTACACGTTGAGCCATACCTCCTGATAGTTCACGAGGATATAACCTTTCTTTCCCCCTTAAACCAACACTTTCTAAATAATCAATAGCTTTATTTTCCTTTTCTTTACGACTACCTGTCAACCCGAATGTCACATTATCTAACACATTTAACCACGGAAGCAGTCTCGGCTCTTGGAAAATGAAACCAGTTGTATCGTGAATTTCTTTTGATACTGTGCCATTTATTTCAATTTCACCATCATATTCTGAATCAAGTCCTGAAATTGCTCTTAATAAGGTACTTTTCCCACATCCACTTGTTCCAAGCAAACCAATAATTTCACCAGGTTTCACTTCTAAATTGACATTCTTCACGGCAGTAGTTCCATTAAATGTACGGCTTACATCTCTTAGTGCTAGACTCATTTCTTTCATCCTTTCTTATTTCTGAACACGGTCCTGCCAATGCAAAGAACGATCTTCTACAAGCTTTAAAATCCAGTCGGTTAGTTTACCGATAATCGCGAATAGAATAATACTTGCTAAAATTGTTTCAGGACGTGTCATATTCTGTCCAAAGACAAGTAAGAATCCTAAGCCTTGGCTAGCCCCCATCAGTTCTGCTGCTACCACGAACATCCAACCAAGCCCTAAACCACTACGCATGCCTATTAAAAAGGAAGGTAATGAAGCTGGTAGAATAATCCGTTTCACCAATTGAAAAGTATTTAATCCGTACATTTTACCAACTTCAATTAATTTACGATCTACACCTAAAATGCCACTGAAAATATTTAAATAGACAGGGAAAAATACCCCAACTGCAATCATCGTTACTTTTGATGTTTCACCAATACCCATCCATAAAATAAACAACGGGACCCATGCTAAAGATGGAATGGAGCGAAATGCCTGAACCATCGGGTCAAAAAGCTGTTCTACCTTTTTATAAAAACCGACAAGTGACCCAAGTATAACTGCTGCAACGGTTCCGATCACAAACCCAGCAAGTACTCGATATGTTGTAATCCAAACATGCCCCCATAGTGACCCATCCTGTGCCATACTTACAATTTTATCAAGAATAGTAGTCGGTGCAGGAAGTTGATTAGGAGGGACAACACCAGCACGACTTAAGATTTCCCATAACACAATTAAAGCAACGGGAATAATACTACCTATTAATACAGTTTTAAGCAGTGAATCTTTATTTGTTTTGCTTGCTGCTTTTTTTCCGCTCACTTCTGATTGTACTGTTTTTACGTATCCAGCCGATACTTCATTTTGCTGCTCAGCCATTTTTGTCCCTCCTAATTCCTCAAACAGTTATTCGATAACTGCTTCTGCATACTCTGGATTGATAAGTTCATTCGTTAATGTTTCCACATCGTCTTCTTCCGTTAAAACCTCTGCATTTTTCAGTACATTCCCTGCAGCGGCAATTGCTTCCACATGTTCATCTCCAGGTAATGGATTAGTTAAATCTGTTCTTTCTACTAATTGAATATTTGCTACATCTACACTAATCTCAGCTTGTTCTGCTAAAAGTTCTGCCGCTTCTTCTGGATTATCAAGTGTCCATTGACGAGCACGTTCATATAATTCAATTACTTTTTCAACGTATTCCGGATGATTTTCAGCAAATTCTTCTCGAACATTTAAAAATCCATATGTGTTAAGATTGATATCTCTGAAAAATAACTCCGTACCTGATTCCAATTCATGTTTTGCCATGTGTGGATCAAGTCCTGCCCATGCATCTACATCACCATTAACAAGTGCATTGCCACCATCAGCATGTTGTAAATTGACAAGTTCAATATCATCAATAGACATTCCAACCGAGTCAAGTGCTCTTACTAAGAAAATATAAGGATCTGTACCAAGAGTTGCGGCTACCTTTTTCCCTTGTAAATCCTCAATCTTTTCAATACCTGAACCTTTATTGGTAACTAATGCAGTCCACTCCGGCTGAGAATACACATACACATTTTCTAAAGGTACGTCGTTAGATTCGGCGATAAGCGCTGCTGCACCTGCAGTAGAACCGAAATCAACACTGTCACTATTTAAATATTCAATTGCCTTGTTACTTCCTTGACTTAATGTCCACTTTACATCAATATCTTCTTCACCAAATACTTCTTTAGCCCATTTGAATTCCTTTAATACGATACTTGTTGGTGAATAATAGGCATAGTCTAATCGGATCTCAGATGGTTTTCCTTCGTCAGCTTGGCTGTCTGATGAGCACCCTACTGCTAAGATGATAATAATTCCAAATGTCACAATCGCAAGAAAGCTTCTTAAATCAATTAATGGTATCTTTTTCATAATTGATATCCCCCTAAATTTCAATTAAATTTCACAAGCATATGTGGAAATTGTTCCTCTTAACCGTTGCGCTTCTTTATATGTGCATCGATTATGAACTACTTGCAAGCCTCCCTCAAGCGCTACTTCTTCTGCTTTTGGTGAGACAACCCCTTCTTGCAGCCAGAATACTTTTGGATTTACCTCAATTGCTTCTTTAGCAATCTCTATCGCTGCATCTGGACTACGGAACACTTGTACTATGTCAATATCAACCGGAACACTTTTGAGATCTGGATAAGCTTTTTCTCCTAAGATTTCCGTTTCTCTAGGGTTAACCGGAATGATTTTATAGCCTAGTCGTTGCATTTTTCTTGCCAGGCGATAACTAGGTCTTGCTTCTTTTCCACTAAGACCAACGACTGCTAATGTTTTTTGATGTGTTACCTCTTCGCCGTTTTTAGTGTATCGTTCATATGGTGAATTTAATGCCCATTTGATAATACCTTCATCGTTAACAACAATTTGTCTATCTTTCTCTTCACCAATTCCTGTTGCCTTGACTAAGGCTTGATCTAAATCATTTTTGATATCTCTAACGGATTCAATACCAACAGATAAACGCACTAATTCTTCAGTAACACCCGTATCATCAAGCTCTTCTTTTGATAGTTGTTGGTGTGTTGTAGAAGCTGGATGGATAATCAATGATTTTGCATCCCCAACGTTTGCAACATGTGACCACAATGCAACATTATTGATTAAACCACGTCCTGCATCACGTCCACCTTTAATACCAAATACAATAATCGAACCGAAGCCATTGTTTAAGATTTGTTTTGCTAACTCGTGAGATGGATGACTTTCAAGTCCTGGGTATCTCACCCATTCCACTGCTTCATGTTCATTTAAGTATTCTGCAAGAACTTGAGCGTTCTGGTTATGTCGTTCAATACGAATATGCAATGTCTCCAATCCTTGCAACAATTGAAAGGCATTAAACGGACTAAGTGCTGGACCAAAATCTCTTAACAATTGAACACGCACTTTCGTAATAAACGCCAAAGTTCCGAAATCTACTGCATAGCGGATGCCATTATAGCTCGGATCCGGTTCAATAAATGCTGGATATTTTTCAGAATTCCAGTTAAAACGTCCACCGTCGACAATGATTCCACCAATTGATGTACCATGACCACCAATCCATTTTGTTGCAGAGTGAACGACAATGTCTGCTCCTAATGTGATTGGTCTACAAACAAATGGTGTTGCAAATGTATTATCAACAATTAAAGGTATACCAGCATCATGTGCGATTGCAGATACTTCTTCTACATCTAATACTTGTAAGCCCGGGTTACCGATAATTTCACCGTACACAGCTTTTGTTTTATCGGTAATAGCTTCCCTGAAATTTTCAGGGTCGGTGGGATCAACGAATTTAACGTTAATTCCATAGCGCGGAAGTGTTACATTGAATAAATTGTATGTTCCGCCATATAAGTTAATACCTGCGACAATTTCATCCCCTGCACTTGCCAGGTTTAGGATCGATAAGGTGATAGCAGACATCCCTGAAGCTGTTGCCACTGCCGCTACCCCGTCTTCTAATAGTGCCATTCTTTTTTCAAAAACATCTACCGTCGGATTACCAATTCTGGAATAAATATTTCCTGGTTCATCAAGAGCGAATAAACTTTCTGCGTGCTCTGTATCGTGAAACACGTATGAAGTAGATTGGTAGATTGGTACTGCTCGTGAACCTGTTGTCGGATCAGGCGCTTGCCCACCATGTAGATGAATTGTTTCCGGATCGTAAGTTGAACGTTTGTTATTAGTCATTTTTTATTTCCTCCCCAAGTACAATTTCTAAAAATTCAAAAAAGCCTTCTTCGATAAGAAGAAGGCTTTAACTGACATAACAGTAGACTTCCTCTTATCTTTCAGGATTAGTATCCTGCAGGAATTAGCACCTTTTAAGCTGTTGCTTAATGGTTGCTGGGCATCATCGGGCCAGTCCCTCCGCCTCTCTCGATAAGAAGTATATAATTCCGAGTTGTTTACTCGTTTTTAACTTTAGATATCTAACACTTTAGCATGACGTCAAAATGATGTCAATATATTTTCTGAAAATTAACTCAAATTAAGTAGATAAGCACTAATCCGAGTTGAAGTTAACTATCAACTTCATCATTTAAATTTTCCCACAAAAAAAAGCGGCGGTTAGTTCCGCCACTTTTGGTTCTTTAGTTTAATTCTGATGATTTGTTTTCCATTACTTTATCGATTAAACCATATTCTTTTGCTTTTTCTGCTGACATGAAATTGTCGCGATCTGTATCTTTTTCCACTACTTTAAGTGGTTGACCTGTACGGTCAGCAAGAATTTGATTTAATTTCTTACGCATTTCGATGATACGGTTAGCATGAATTTGAATGTCAGAAGCTTGACCTTGTGTACCACCTAATGGTTGGTGAATCATTACTTCACTGTTTGGTAATGCAAAACGTTTACCAGGTTCACCAGCTGCTAATAAGAAAGCACCCATGGATGCTGCCATACCGATACAGATAGTTGATACATTTGGTTTAATGAATTGCATCGTATCATAAATCGCCATACCAGCTGTAATAGAGCCACCAGGAGAATTGATGTATAGTGAAATATCCTTATCTGGGTCTTCTGCTGCTAAGAATAACATTTGTGCTACAATACTGTTTGAAACATTATCATCGATTCCACTACCTAGCATAATAATTCGGTCTTTTAAAAGGCGTGAATAAATATCATATGCGCGTTCGCCTCGGTTGGTTTGTTCAATTACTGTAGGGATTAAGTTCATGAAAAATTCCTCCTTTTAGCACTTACTTTTTCATTCATGAATTGTAACTATTTTTATCTTAACTGAATGGTCAAAAAAGGTCAAACGATTTGATTTTCTAACTTCATCCTACCCTTAACTTTAGCGAATTAAACATGTAAGATCAAATATTCAAAGTTTGATAAATGTGTTGAAATTATACGTACACTTCGCTATAATTATTCTTGTCGCATTTTATGCGCCCGTAGCTCAGGGGATAGAGCAATGGTTTCCGGTACCATGTGTCGGGGGTTCGAATCCCTCCGGGCGCACTAATAATAACAGGTAATCCCTAACTAATGCATTTCTCACGCTCTGAAGCAGATTGAGAAGTGCATTTTTATATGATTAAAAAGCTTTAAAATCATACCAAGAAAAAGATAGACTGCCACGAGCAAAGACTATTCACTCCGGGATCTTCAGGCCGAGCTGTCCTTATCCTGCTATTCAAACAATTTTCTAACAGCTTTACCTGCTGTCTTGAAGCTTGAAGTGGGGATCTTACAGATGGTTTATTTTCGATTTAAGACTCATGTCGTTACCCCTAACGTTTATCTCCTACTTTCCCTATAATATTGCGATATTAACAATTTTTCAATAAAAAACACTGCAAGAGCAGTGTTAATCATCAGTAACACGATTCATTTTTTCAACAGATAGGTACTACTTTTATTTTTTTCCTTCGACAAAATCCACAAGTTCGTCTAATGCTTCTTGATCATCACTGCCATCTGTAATAATTTTAATGGTATTTCCTTTTGACAAAGCCAGACTCATTAGCCCCATAATGCTTTTAGCGTTAATGCGTTTATTTTCTTTCTCAATAAAGATTTCCGAAGTAAAACTATTTGCCTTTTGGACAAATTGAGCCGCTGGTCTTGCTTGTAACCCTGGATCTACTGCAATAACAACTTCTTTCTCTAACATGCTAACCCCTCCTGTTTAGTAAGCGCTATCATTTCATTCTACTATAGAACAGCTTATCTTATTCTTATAATATAGTAGAGGAGGAAAAATCCTCCTCTTGTTTATTTCATTGTTATTTCTTCTTTTCGTAGTTGATCAGCAAATTGATCGATTTTTTTCAGCCGGTGATTGATGCCAGATTTACTAATCTTACCTCCGGATACCATTTCACCTAATTCTTTCAAAGAAATATCTTGATGCTCCATTCTCAGCTTTGCGATTTCGTTCAACTTACCTGGTAATGCATCCAATCCCACCGTTCTGTCAATAAAACGGATATTTTCAACTTGTCTGAATGCTGCACCAATCGTTTTATTTAAATTAGCTGTTTCACAATTCACCAATCGATTAACAGAATTTCTCATATCTCGAACGATTCTTACATCTTCGAATTTAAATAATGCTTGGTGTGCCCCAATATAATTTAAGAACTCGGTAATTTTCTCAGCTTCTTTAATGTATGCAATAAACCCTTTTTTGCGTTCCAAAACGCGAGCATGAAGCTCATATTCATTTAATAAATCACACAACGATTGATTGTGTTCTTCATGAAAATTATATATCTCTAAATGATAGGAAGAAGTTTCTGGATTATTAACCGACCCACCGGCTAAAAAAGCTCCTCGCAAATAAGCTCTACGACAACATTGTTTTTTAGTATATTTTTTAGATATTGTAGGGATAAACCGTAGTGGTTCCTCTAATATCTCCATGTCTTGAAGCATTTCTTTTACGCCCTCATTCATTCGAACGATATAGACGTTATTCTTTTTCAGTTTCATTTTTTTTCGAACTAATAATTCTACCGGTATTTGGTATATTGATTTAATTAACGTATAAATACGACGTGCGATTGCTGCATTCTCTGTTTGTACATCTAAGGAATAATGATTTTTTGAAAACGAGATGGCGCCATTCATGCGAATCAATGCCGCTAACTCTGCTTGCTGACAACAATCATCACTTTCGATTTTCGTTAACTCTTTTTTTATTTCTGCTGCGAACGACAACTTTCTCCCTCCCCTCTTTCCAACCACTTCCAACTACATTAACGAATACAACACGTTTGCTACTTTATCCGTATCATGACGTAGTGAGTGATTACGTTCTTTCACAATATCCTCTTCAATAATTTCCAAGCCCATTTGACGTAACCTGTCAAGATCATATTTTACCGGTTCTGCATTTTCCTCGGCATATACCATCTGCACGTTACGGGCGATTGTTTTATTGTGAACAATAACGGATTGAAGACATCCAGTACCAATATGATCCATAATTGCCTGTACATGGTCTGATGCAGTATAATGATTAGTTTCACCAGCTTGGGTCATAACATTACACACATAGACAACTTTTGCCTTCGTCTTGCGCAATGCCTCACCAATTTGCGGAACAATCAGGTTTGGTAATGTACTGGTATATAAACTGCCTGGTGCAATCACGACTAGATCTGCTTCATGAATAGCTGACATTGCTTCTGGTAAAGGAAGTACTGGGTTTGGCTGTAGAAAAACGCGTTTAATACGTTTATTAGCTTTTGGTATATTGGATTCTCCTACTACTACTTCCCCATCTTCATATTCCGCATGAAGAAACATACTTTGATTGGCAATCGGGTAAATGTTCCCTTTTACATTTAATACGCGTGAAATTTCTTTAATGCCGTTGTAAAAGTCGCCGGTAACAGATGTCATTGCTGCTAGTAAGAGATTACCCATGGAGTGTCCTGAAAGTCCATTTCCTTTTGTAAAACGATGTTGAAATAAATCCATCAACATTGGTTCGACATTTGAAAGTGCTACAATTACATTACGGATATCTCCTGGTGCCGGCATCTCCATTTCCGTCCGTAAGCGCCCAGAACTGCCACCGTCATCAGCAACAGTTACAATCGCGGATAAGTCAATGGGTTGTTTTTTTAGTCCTCGGAGAAGAACTGGCATACCCGTTCCACCACCGATAACTACTACTTTTTTTAAGTCGGATTGTGACATTTTTATCCCTTTCGTTTCTCTATATCACGATGACTGACATGTGTGACATAATTTTTTTGGAAATGCTTTGCGAGTTGCTCGGCTATTGCAACAGACCGGTGTTGCCCACCTGTACATCCAATCGCAATTACGAGCTGGCTTTTCCCCTCACGCTTATATTGTGGAAGCATAAATTGCAATAAGTCGATCGTTTTCTCTAAAAATTTCTGAGTGTCAGACCATTTAAATACATAAGACGATACTTCCGTATTTAAACCAGTCAGCGGACGCATTTGCTCCACATAGTGTGGATTCGGTAAGAATCGGACATCAAATACGAGATCTGCATCTATCGGTAAACCATATTTAAATCCAAAAGAAACAGTATGGACAGAAAATATTTCTTGGTCCTTTTTACTATAGCGTTGCACAATTTCTTCGCGCAATTCCTTTGGTTTTAATTTAGACGTGTCAACGAAATGTTGTGCCCGCCCGCGGAGTTCATCTAATATTTTCCTTTCAGCATGAATTCCCTCTAATGGTAGTCCGTCCTGTGCCAATGGATGAGATCGTCGTGTTTCTTTATAACGGGATACAAGAACCTGGTCATTTGCATCTAAAAATAATATGTGTTCTTCTAACCATTCCACTTGTCCGAGTGTGTCTAGTGCTTCAAATAATGTATCAAAAAATTCTCGGCCTCGTAGGTCCATTACCAGTGCTACTTTTTGGATATTATTAGTGGCGTCTTTCATGAGTTCAAGGAATTTCGGCAGGAGTGCTGGTGGAAGGTTATCGACACAGTAATAACCGAGATCCTCAAAACTTTGAACGGCAACTGTTTTACCGGCCCCTGACATCCCAGTGATAATCACTAACTTTATTTCCTCAGATTGTCTCCCCAAGTTCAAACACTCCTCTCTTTCACAAATTGATGTAAGAATACTACATTTGTTTATATCTCTATTATACACAGAGTGAAGAACCTCTACCACCAAAAAAGCTGATAATACTTACTAAGTAATATGTCTAATAGTAGCCGTTATTGCAGAATTTTCTTTAATTTCCATTATTGTGTCCATTAGCTCTCACTTATCGATCTGACGTAACATGATATTATAGTATGTTGCTCTCAGCTTTAGTTTCTAAACTCAAAAAAAATTGGCATAGGTATGAAAAACCTATGCCGTCAAGTTTTATATTTATTAAAAGGGGGTCAATTAGTTAACTACATTATATCTAATTTATATTTCGTCCGTGTTACAGCCACGTTAATTTCTAATTACGTATTTATGTCAAAAGATTACAGAAACTAACTTGGTGTATTGACCGCTTCTTCTAAGTTTTCAATATATTCTTGTGCTGCTTGTGCCGCAATACTGCCATCACCTGTTGCTGTCACAATTTGACGTAACTCTTTTTCACGAATATCTCCAGCAGCAAATACACCTGGTACACTTGATTCCATATTCTCATTTGTTGGGATATAACCTTCTTCATTAGTAATACCCAATGATTTAAATGGTTTACTTAATGGCACCATTCCAATATAGATAAAAGCACCATCTGTCTTATGCTCATATTCTTCACCAGTCTTTTTATTGAACAATGTAACACTACCGACTTTTCCGTCTTTCTCATTAACGGATTTCACAATCGTATCCCAAATAAAATCAACTTTGTCATTTCTATAGGCACGATCTTGCAAGATTTTCTGTGCACGTAAATCATCGCGACGGTGCACAATTGTCACTTTACTAGCGAATCTTGTCAAATATACACCTTCTTGAACAGCAGAGTCACCGCCACCAACGACGATAAGCTCTTTCTCTTTAAAGAAAGCCCCATCACAAACTGCGCAATAAGATACACCACGGCCACCGAGTTCATCTTCACCCGGGATACCTAACTTTTTAAAGTGTGCACCTGTTGTAATGATGATCGCTTTTGTTTTATATTCTTTTGCTCCGGCGACAACTGTTTTGTAATCACCGTGATCAATTACTTCTTTAATGTCACCATAAGCATATTCCGCACCAAATTTTTTAGAATGGTCGAACATTTTATTCGACAAATCCGGCCCTAAGATGTGATCATAACCAGGGTAATTTTCGACATCCTCCGTATTTGCCATTTGTCCACCAGGAATTCCTCTTTCAAGCATTAATGTATCTAAATTTGCACGAGATGTATAAACCGCTGCTGTCATACCAGCTGGTCCAGCACCTGCAATAATAACATCGTATATTCTTTCTCCAGTCATTATCGTCATCCTTTCTTCTTTATCTTAAAACCATTATCCTATGGTCCCAATAAAAGGTCTACTATTTTGCTCACTTTTGCCATTTCCATGGAGGTGTCTGTATGGCTAAGATATTATGTTGCCTACAGCCTTCATCCCATAAACGCTGCGCTGTTTCTTCCATTCCTAAAAAATACTGACAAGTACTATACCATCTATAATAGGAAGGATGGCCTTTTAGTTTTGATTTATGCAACATTTTGAATCGGAGCAATGCTTTTTCGTAAAGGCCGATTTGAGTTAACGTCACCGCAATTCTTAGTTTTTGTTGCTCATGTATCGGATAAATATTATCAAGCATCTCGGTATAATACTTTAACTTTTCCTTATCTGTTTCGTGTGCATAAAAAATCGCTAAATTCATACAGCTGAACAATGCATCAGGATGATCTTTTAAATATTTTTCTTCCTTTTCAATGGCTTCTTCTCGTTCTCCTACGAAAAATAACGCATAATGATACTCATGTCTTGCTTGTGAAAACTCTGGAAACAAGGCGATCATATCTTCTAACACGGCAATCGCTTCTTCCCATTCTTCACGCTCTAAGTGATAAAAAGCTGTTTCCTGATAAATTAAAACGTCGTCTTCTTCCTCTAACGCCCACTCATCGTCATCGTCTTCTTCCTCTTCATCAAAGTCTAATATTTCTAATAAGGATTGCGCTTCTTCTGTAAACTCACCATCTGGCGCTCTTTCTACATACAATTCGGCATATTTCATCGCTTCCTGTAGCAGGCCTAAATGTGCATAGTTATTAGCTAGTAAGTAATAACAATCGACATAATCTTCACCATGTGTTGACAGTACTTTCGTCAACAATTGATTAGCTAAATGATACGAACCTATTTCCGTATAGACAATCGATGTCTGACATTTATATAGTGGGTTATCGGGCTTTTCAGCAATCGCTTTTTTAAACCATTTTAAGGAGAGGTCAAATTTTCGTTTTTGAAAGGCTTCTACTCCCTTTGAAAAATAAAAATCCCCTTCAGGTATGAAAGGTATGATGTTTCCTTCTATTTGATATGGATTAGACACGCTTCGTATTCCCCTCCCATTCTTACTATAACTTCTATATGGTCGTTCCTTCATTTAAATACAATGACTTTAGCATTATAACACATTTTCACTACAATGAAATAGCTTTTTATAAGGCGGAGGCGCTTTAGAAGGTTATTTTGACACCCGTTGGTCCAAACCAGGTGCCAAATATGCAATATATCTTTTGGAAAAAAAGAGCTAAGAAGTAAAATTGATTAAATCCGACTTGATTCCTTAAACAAAAGGATAGATAGCAATTGGCGAACAATCAGCAGAAATCGCAAGTTATGGCTGATATAAGTATATGTTTATTACTGCAAATTCGGGAATAACCACTGTCAATAGTTAGCTAGGAAACGTCAAAAAATCACTGCCAGCGCAGAGAAAACCTGATAAAAAGCTGATGATCTCATGTTTGATCATCAGCTTTTTGGAAGAAAGTATCATTTTGTTTGCGTTCCTGCATTTCTTCTTTCGTAAAGATCATACGCATCGGGTTACCTGCAACAAAAGTTCCAGCTTCGACATCCTTATGTACAACCGTACCTGCTGCAACAACTGCTCTATCACCAATCGTCACTCCAGGTAAAACGGTACTGTTGGCCCCAATCATTACTTCCTCACCAATATAGACCTCCCCTAATCGGTATTCTTCAATTAAATATTCGTGAGCTAAAATCGTGGTGTTATAACCGATTACCGTATTTTCCGCGATATGAATTTTTTCTGGGAACATGATATCTAACATGACCATTAGTCCAAATGCGGTTTCGTTCCCGACATCCATCCTCAAAAAAGTGCGATACATTGCATTTTTCAGTTTTAGAAAAGGGGTGTATCTAGCAAGTTGGATGATAATAAAGTTTTTGATAACTTTCCAGAAAGGAACAGTTTTATAGACATGCCATAAGCTATTGGCACCATGGACACGATATCGATCTGTTTTTCGCATGTTTATTCCACTCCAACGATTTGTAATAGATCACTCATTTCTTCTAACATATAATTCGGATCATGGTCTTCTAAAATCTTTCTTCCTTTTATCGTCCAGGCAACACCAGCTGTTTGAACGCCAGCATTATGACCTGCTTCAATGTCATGATAGTTATCCCCAACCATCATCGTTGTCATCGGATTTGCTTTTAATTCATCAATAGCTTTTAAAATTGGCTCCGGATGCGGTTTGGCATTATCAACATCATCAAGACCGATTAAAATATCAAACAGTTGATCCATACCTGTTATCTTTAAACCTAGTTTAGCGGTATCGCTCAGTTTTGTAGTGACAATTCCCATCTGAAATCCTGATTCCTTCAATTTTTTCATAGTATCGACTACTGTTGGATATGCTTCCACATATTTTTCGTGATTAGCATAGTTATGCTCACGATAGGCAGTAATCATTTCTTCCACTTTGTCTGGGTTTACTTTTTTCAGACTATCTACTAAAGGTGGGCCGATAAAATCAAGAATTTCTTCCCTCGTATAAGTACGGTCACCGTATTTTTCCAGCGTATGGCTAAAGGAAGCAATAATCAATTCATTTGTGTTGATTAACGTTCCATCTAAATCAAATAATATCGTTTTTGTTTTCATGTTTTTTTTACCTCCAAATGACGTGAAACGAGCTTTTGCCTGAACATAGCAAAAGCTCATAGTTCCATTATTTTTTCTTATCTTGTGTTATTTTTTTACCTTGATACGTACGATCTGCTAAGCCTTTTTTACGACGGTAGATCATAGTAAGTACTGCACCAACGATTAACAGAATCGAAATAAACTGTGCCGTTCTCAGGTCTCCAACAATATATAAACTATCAGTTCTCATACCCTCAATAAAATATCGGCCGAATGAATACCAAATTACATAAGTTAAGAACATTTCACCACGACGCAACGAGTATTTGCGCAATATTAATAATAAAATAAATCCCATGATATTCCAAACTGATTCATATAGAAAGGTTGGGTGATACATCGTACCTTCAATACACATTTGATTCATAATGAAATCTGGTAAGTATTGATGGAAATTTTGATATGTAGCTTCTGAAATAGGTCCACCATGTGCTTCCTGATTCATAAAGTTACCCCAACGCCCAATCGCTTGCCCTAAAATAATACTAGGAGCTGCAATATCAGCAATTTGCCAAAAGGATAATTTTTTAATACGAGTATAGATGATAGCCGTTAACACAGAACCAATCAAAGCACCATGTATGGCAATACCACCTTCCCAAACGGCAAACATTTTCCACCAAGGTTCTCCGACATAACGATCCCATTCAAAAATTACATAGTATACTCTTGCAGATAAAATAGCAATTGGAATAGCAAACACTACTAAATCGACAATATAATCCTTTTTTACACCTAATCTGTCTGCTTCCATCGTCGCAATCCATAATCCTAAAAAAGCACCTGTTGCGATAATTAAGCCATACCAATAGATTGGTAATGGACCTAGTTGCAGGAAAACGGGATTAAGTGCAGGAGCTTCACATGCCAAAGTCGATCTCCTCCGTTCATTTATTAATCCATATCAAGATCTGTTTCAAATTCTGATATTTCTTGTTCCCCATTTTGAATCATTCTCGATAATCGTTGTGAGAACTCTTCTGCTGCATTGACACCCATTCGTTTCAGACGGAAGTTCATCGCAGCCACTTCTATAATAACAGCTAAGTTACGACCAGGTCGAACAGGAAGTGTTGCTTTTGGAATTTTCACATCAATAATTTGCATGGTTTCCTCTTCTAACCCTAATCGATCATACTGTTTCTTTTGATCCCATGTTTCAAGATTAATAACTAATGAAATTCGTTTATGTGAACGTACTGATCCGGCACCAAATAATGTCATGACATTAATAATGCCCAGCCCTCTTATTTCCAGTAAGTGCTCAATTAGAGGAGGAGATGATCCAATCAAACGGTCATAGTCCTCTTGGCGAATTTCAACACTATCATCTGCAACAAGGCGATGTCCTCTTTTCACTAATTCCAGTGCTGTTTCACTTTTACCAACTCCACTTTGCCCTGTAATCAGAACACCTATCCCGTAGATATCGACTAAGACTCCATGCACTGCTGTAAAAGGAGCAAATTTCGCCTCTAAAAAGTTCGTAATACGACTGATGACGCGTGTTGTTTTATATGGTGAACGCATTAATGGCACACCTGAAGCTTCACAAGCTTCCACTAATTCATCTGGGACAGCCATATCTCTTGTTACGACAATGCCCGGCGTGATATCTGTACATAAACGATAAGAACGGTCCTTTTTTTCCTCTTGTGTTAATTCGGAGAAAAAAGATAATTCCGTTTTCCCTAATAATTGCAACCGATCTTTCGGATAATATTTAAAATAACCTGTCAACTCAATGCCCGGTCGAGAAACTTCACTCATGAAAATCTCACGATGAACTCCCTCCGCACCAGCAATCAGCTCAATCTGAAAACGATCCAACAAATCCTGTGTACGCACCTTCGCCATACAAAAAGCCCCCTTATTTTGGGACAGAGGGACAGTGTGTCCTTGTCCCATTCTTTCTCATCTTTTTTATTTCATGATGTAACTATTGTAGCACTTTTTGAAAGATATAGTACAGATTTGGTCGAAAAAATTCGAGTCTATTTGATAGCCTCACTGTTACCAAAGTATATGAGCAGAGTAACTGATATATTTCCATATTAAATACTTATGCATGTCTGTGCTTGAATAAGAAAAACAAAGACGGATCGATACTTATTAGCCCAAAATAGATGGTGCGAAGTAATGAAAATTCTCTATTTAATGAGGCTTGTATCCATTCTTTTGTGAATGAGTGGTAAACCATCGCTGCGGAAAAACGCTCCCTTTCCGTGTGGAACGCTTCTTGCGGGATCTTCAGTGTCGCATTTTTCCGGAGCTGTGCCGATATAGTAAGAAAAACCTGGATAATGTTCGCTAACCAAGTTAGAAATGATGCCATGTTTTCATCTACTACGGCAACCGCTTCGGCTGACCGTTTCGCTTTCCGGGGGCCTGCTCTTCAGCTAACTTTGAAAAGAAAAACGCTTTTCAAAGTGGATCTTCAGATCATGCTCATTCCCCAGGAGTCGAAACGGTCGGCCTGCGCTATGGTTATGTTCTACAACTTATTATATAGCATCATTTTTACGTTTACTGCATCATGTAGAACCCTATTTTCTATCGCTATAAAAAGCCAACATATTAGCTATCACCATAAGTGTAGAACCTATCTTAAAGCGTAAAAAAAGCAATAACGATTATGTTGAAAGTTATCGTAGAGGTAACACTCACTTCGGCATGCTCGTCAGCTCTACATTTGCTGTGGGTAGTGATAGAATAACTGTGCATTCCTCGCTTTAAAAACTCGATATGTTCCGTGTCTCAAACGTTGTAGCATCATTTTTAGCGAAGGCCGGCTGCTTCCACTCCTGTGGCAATAGTTTTACCTGAAGATCCACTTTTTAAAGCGATTTTTGCTTAAAAAAGTTAGCTGAAGGTAATACGCCACGGAAAGGGAAGTAGCCAGCCGTAGCGATTCAAGAGCAAGCTGTGCTTTTCAAAGTAATCCATTTATGATTGCCAGAAATCCTATGATACCGCACATTTTATACTTTCTTTCCTTATAAAAAACCGTTATGTGGGTACATAACGGTTTAGTCTTTTACAATCTTATTTATGACTAAGTTCATAATCGAGAATAGTATGGCTGCGATAAATGCAGTGCCAAATCCTTCGATGATGAAATTGTCACCTAATAACGCTTGTGTAAGCCATAAAGTAACGGCATTGATCACTAATAAAAATAACCCTAATGTTATTATCGTGATTGGTAACGTTAGTACAACTAAAATTGGTTTCACAATAGCGTTTAATACTGCAAGAATAACACTAGCAATCAAAGCGACGACAAAGCTGTCAATGATAAAGCCATCAAACAGATAGTCAATTAACATTAACGCTAATGCATTAAATACGAGCGATAGAATCCAGCGCATGCTTAATGAACACCTCTTTTTGGTATGATGATAGAAGCTGCTATATATAGAATAAATAATGGTATTCCTGCTGTAAAAATAAGCAAGATGATGTAAATTAATCGTAAGATCGTAGCATCTAAGTTGGTCATTTCTGCGATCCCACCTATTACTCCAGCAACCATTTGATTTGTTTCGGACCGATATAATTTATTATCCACCCTGTTGCTCCTCCTATGACTGTGTTGTGTTATTACATTTCCACAAAACAGCGAGAATAAACCTATGTTATTATGCTATGTTGATGATTAAAGTTGATGCTTAAAATTTCCAAGTGTAAAAAGATTCTACACCTAGCCATTGCTTAGTTGCTTCTACGATATCATCTGCTTCATTTCTTACCTTTGAGAGCATTCCATCAGCCTGTGATTTATGCGCTTGTATCGTCTCGAATTTTTTGGTGAACACTTCACTTACATCGTTTTGGATATCCGGTTCACCTACATCTTCCAGGTGGTTACGACTAATTGCTTGTGCCCATACTGTTGGACGTTCATTTTCAGGAAGTTTTTCTACCGCTTTAATTGCTGCTGCCCCAAATGCATCATGATCAGGGTGTACTGCATGTCCAGGGTAATGTGTAATCACCAATGATGGCTTAATTTTCTCTAAGTAAGAAAAAAGATGTGCTGCAACTTCCTCAGTTGATTCAAATTCTAGTGTTTTATCACGATACCCCAGCATCTCCAAGTTGATATCAAGTACTTCACATGCTTTGATGAGTTCTTTTTTTCTTATCTCTGGTAGAGTTTCCCTTGTTGCAAAAGTAGGGTTCCCCATATTTCGACCCATCTCACCTAACGTACCACATAAATAAGTTACCGGAATTCCTTTTTCCCGAAACGTAGTGATGGTTCCTGATGCACCAAACGCTTCATCATCTGGATGTGGATAAATAACGACCACGTGCTCTGTCACAATAATTCCCCCTATAGATTAATACTGAAATGGTGTTTCACTTATTTGTAAGGCTACCATTAATCTTCCTTCACGATCATGTCCTGCCATTAAAAGTTTATTTTGATCTTCTACTTCATACTGGTTGACGCCTTCTGCATAAATCCAGCCAATATCAAGCTTTAATCCTACACGATACGTAGTTCCTGTTCCAACTACTTTTCCTCGCTGATAGGTCACTTGGGCGTTACGAATAAATGCACCTACATTGTAGGCATCTTGGTTAAAATGGCTTGCATATGCTCCATTGGTTGTTTCCAAGTGAACATATACTTCTTTATTTGCAAGTTTATCAATATGGTTTTGTAGTTGATTAATTTCAATTGGTTCCATAGAAAATGGACTCCTCCTCTTCCTGATTCTTGTTCTATTCTAGCATAGTATGAGCTGAAGTTCTCGTCTTAGAATTATAGTGATCTATTCACTAATATATTATATAAAGCGAGAGTTCCATCAGGTTGTTAGTATCCGTTATCCCTCACTTAACTTCTTTGATTTACTCACCTTGATATCGGTTTTCACGGACGATTAGCACCATGATATACATACCAAAAGATGACTGACCAACTACTGGACAGCCATCTTTTCATTAACTTCCTATCTTCGCTTCCATTCTTGCTTTGTCACGTTCTAAAATTGGTTTCAAATATCTGCCTGTATGGGATTCCTCGACTTCTACTATTTCTTCTGGTGTCCCGGTTGCAACAATTGATCCACCACCGTCTCCTCCTTCTGGACCAAGGTCAATGATGTGATCTGCTGCTTTGATTACATCCAAATTATGCTCGATAATAATGACGGTATCTCCATTGTCTACAAGACGTTGGATCACGGCTAACAAACGGGAGATGTCATCGATATGCAAACCTGTTGTCGGTTCATCTAAAATGTACAATGATTTTCCATTGGAGCGACGATGTAATTCACTTGCCAATTTCACACGTTGTGCTTCCCCACCAGATAACGTTGTTGCTGATTGTCCAAGTCGAACATAACCTAAACCAACATCATAAATCGTTTCTAATTTTCGTCTGATCTTCGGAATGTTTTCAAAGAATTTTAATGCTTCTTCGATAGTCATATCAAGAACATCGGCAATATTTTTCCCTTTATATTTCACTTCCAATGTTTCGCGGTTATATCGTTTACCTTCACAGATTTCACAAGGAACATAGACATCTGGTAAAAAGTGCATCTCGATTTTTATAATCCCATCGCCACGACATGCTTCACAACGGCCACCTTTAACATTAAAACTGAAGCGTCCTTTTTTATAACCACGAATTTTAGCCTCATTGGTTTGAGCAAAAACATCACGAATATTATCAAAAGCACCAGTATATGTTGCCGGATTCGACCGAGGAGTTCTACCGATTGGAGATTGATTGATATCGATAACTTTCTCTAAATCCTCGATACCCCTAATTTCTTTATGCTTACCCGGTTTTTGTTTGGCACGGTGTAATTGAACGGAAAGACTTTTGTGTAATATTTCATTGATTAAGGAGCTTTTTCCCGATCCAGAAACACCGGTAACTGCTGTATAAATGCCGATCGGAATCTTTACATCGACATTCTTTAAGTTATTTTCTTCGGCACCAACGATTTCGATAAAACGTCCGTCAGATCCAGAACGTTTAGCAGGAATTGGTATGAACTGGTCTCCTGATAAATATTGACCAGTTAAAGATTTTTTCTTTTTCATTACTTGCTTTGGTGTCCCTTGTGCTACAATCTCTCCACCATGTTCACCGGCACCTGGCCCGATATCAATTAAATAATCTGCTGCTAACATCGTATCTTCATCATGTTCAACGACAATCAGTGTATTACCGAGGTCGCGCATGCGTTCCAATGTCTGAAGCAATCGATCATTATCTCTTTGATGTAAACCGATTGATGGTTCATCCAGCACATAAAGCACCCCTGTTAATGCAGAACCAATCTGTGTTGCTAAGCGAATACGCTGTGCTTCCCCGCCTGATAATGAACCAGCAGAACGGGATAAAGTAAGATATTCCAATCCGACATTTTTCAAAAATGATAAGCGATCATCTAATTCATTAATGATCATATTTGCTATCTGTTCTTCTTTTTCTGATAGTTGAAGTGTGGTGAAAAATTGATGTGCTTCTGTCACTGACAATGCTGTTACTTGACCAATGTGCAAGTCATTTACCTTAACTGCGAGTGCTTCATCATTTAAACGGTAAGCTTCACACGTTGGACAATCATTAGTTGCCATATATTTTTCCATTTGCTCACGGATGAAATCTGATGATGTTTCGCGATAACGACGAGCTATATTGTTTAATACACCTTCAAAATAAATATCATTTTCGCGAAGCATACCATAATCATTTTCATAACGGAAATGGATTTTTTCTTTACCACTACCATATAAAATCTTCTCTAGTTGTTTTTTAGGCAGTTTGTTCACTGGTACATCCATGTTTATTTTGTAGTGCTTACAAACACTTTTCAGTAATTCCGGATAGTATTGTGAACTTGTCGGTTCCCATGCAGCAATCGCCCCCTGGTTGAGGGTTAAGTCTTTATTCGGGATTACCAGTTCAATGTCTACTTCCAATTGTGAACCGAGGCCATCACAAGTTTTACATGCTCCCCATGGGCTATTAAAAGAAAATAGTCGCGGTTCCAATTCGTCGATCGAAAATCCGCAAATCGGACAGGCATGATTTTCGCTAAATAACAGTTCTTCATCTCCGATAACATCGACAATGACTTTGCCATCACCTAATTTTAATGCTGTTTCCAAGGAATCAGACAAACGACCTGTGATACTGTCTTTTACAACAATCCGGTCGACCACAACTTCAATCGAATGTTTTTTGTTTTTGTCTAATTGGATATCATCGCTGATTTCTCGCATTTCTCCATTGATGCGTAAACGGATATATCCTTCTTTTTGTAGATCTTCCAACACTTTTACCTGTGTTCCTTTACGACCAGAGACAACTGGTGCAAGTATTTGCAATTTTGTACGTTCCGGATAATCCATAATTCTATCAACCATTTGCTCAACGGTTTGTGAAGTGATTTCTTCGCCGTGAATCGGACAAATCGGATGTCCAATTCTTGCAAAAAGTAAACGCATATAGTCATAAATTTCTGTTACGGTACCAACTGTAGATCGTGGGTTACGACTTGTCGTTTTCTGATCGATAGAAATGGCAGGCGACAAGCCTTCAATAGAATCAACGTCCGGTTTGTCCATTTGCCCTAAAAATTGACGAGCATATGCCGAGAGTGATTCTACGTACCGACGTTGTCCCTCAGCATAAATGGTATCAAAAGCTAATGATGATTTACCTGAACCAGACAATCCTGTTAAAACAACTATCTTATCCTTTGGAATCTCGATGGATATGTTTTTTAAGTTATGTGCACGTGCTCCTTTTATGGAAATGGATTTTTTAGCCATTCATTTCACCCTTCTGCTTTCAATTCTAAAACAAGATCACGAAGTTCCGCTGCTCGTTCGAAATCGAGTTCGCGAGCTGCTTGTTTCATTTCATTTTCCATTTTTTCAATTAGTTCCTGCTTTTCTTTCTTCGTCATTTCACTCACTTGTTTTGCGTTACTTTCATATGATTCTTCATCTTCTGCGGCCATCGTAGCACGAATCACATCGCGCACTTCCTTTTTGATCGTCGTTGGTACAATACCATGTTTTTCATTATGAGCCTGTTGTTTTTCACGACGACGATACGTTTCATCAATGGCGGTTTTCATCGAGTCTGTCATTTTGTCGGCATACATAATAACCTTACCATTTTCATTACGTGCTGCACGTCCCGTCGTTTGGATTAGGGCGCGTTGTGAACGTAAGAAGCCTTCTTTATCAGCATCTAAGATCGTAACGAGCGATACTTCGGGAATATCCAACCCTTCACGCAAAAGGTTAATACCGATTAATACATCATATTTTCCTACCCTTAAGTCACGTATGACCTCAATTCTCTCTAGTGTTTTTATTTCAGAGTGTAAGTAGGCAACTTTTAAACCGACTTCTTTTAAATAATCCGTTAAATCTTCTGACATTTTTTTCGTGAGTGTCGTTACTAACACACGCTCATTTCGGTCCACTTTTTTGTTAATTTCGCCGATTAAATCATCTACTTGACCATCAATTGGTCGAACTTCAACTTCTGGGTCTAATAAACCTGTCGGTCGGATAATCTGCTCGGTCATTTTCGGTGTATGTTCTAACTCATATGGACCCGGTGTGGCAGATACATAAATCAGTTGATTCACCTTTTTCTCAAATTCTGAAAATGTTAACGGACGGTTATCTAATGCAGACGGCAAACGAAAACCATGATCGACTAACACCTTTTTCCGTGCCTGGTCTCCATTATACATACCACGAATTTGTGGTAAGGTAACATGAGATTCATCAATGACGATTAAAGAATCTTCCGGAAAATAATCAATTAATGTATATGGGGTCGAACCTGCTTCTCTTAATGTAAGATGACGGGAATAGTTCTCGATTCCGGAGCAAAAACCCATTTCCTCCATCATTTCTAGGTCATAATTGGTCCTCTGTTCCAATCTTTGTGCTTCTAACAATTTATCTTCTTCACGGAACGTTTCCAGTTGTTCATTTAATTCTTTTTTGATATTTTCCATAGCTACTTTTAATTTTTCTTCACGGGTAACGAAGTGTGATGCCGGGAAAATCGCAATATGTTCACGATCACCGATAATTTCACCTGTTAACGCATCTACTTCGCGAATCCGGTCTATTTCATCACCAAAAAATTCAATGCGAATACAGTGCTCTTCCCGTGAAGCTGGAATAATTTCAACTGAATCACCACGAACACGGAATGTACCACGTTGAAAGTCAATATCATTACGAGCATACTGAATATCGACAAGACCTCTTAAAAGTTCATCACGGTCTTTTTCCATTCCTACTCGTAAGGATAACACTTGGCTTCGATATTCTTCCGGTGACCCTAAACCGTAAATACAGGACACACTGGCAACAATTAAGACATCACTACGTTCAAATAATGAAGAAGTTGCCGAGTGTCGCAATTTATCAATTTCGTCATTGACGCTCGCATCTTTCTCAATAAATGTATCTGTCGACGGCACATATGCTTCTGGTTGATAATAATCATAGTAACTGACAAAATATTCGACAGCATTGTTCGGGAAAAATTCTTTAAACTCACTGTAGAGCTGTCCCGCTAACGTCTTATTATGTGCAATCACCAATGTTGGTTTATTGATCTCTGTGACGACATTACTGATGGTGAACGTCTTCCCAGTCCCTGTGGCACCGAGCAAGGTCTGATGACGCTTCTCTTTCTCTATACCTGTTACCAGCTCCTTAATCGCGCGAGGCTGATCCCCTCGTGGCTGATAAGGTGCTTGTAATGAAAAAGTTTGCTCTTCCACTCTGATACCTCCGTTCTCATACTTCTTATAATATTATACACTATATCCCAATAAAAAGCGAACAAATATTCGTTTCGTTTTTTGATTCTCTTTCTTCATTATAACCAAAGGTACCGGGATGATAAAAAGATATGATGTTTTTTGTGGAATTATGGCATGTGAAACAACAGAAATATATGTGGATGCTCTATTTTTTAACCTGATTAAAACAAAAACCACAGCTATTCCTAGCTGTGGTTTTACTATTTATGTCTTTTGATCGTATTGATTTACTTCATATAAATCGATCAGGTCAATTTCTGGGTGTTTATCGGTGAACCATCTCAAAGCGAAATCATTTTTAAACAAAACAAGAAACTCGCCTTCACGGTCTTTGACTAGCAGATTACGTTCATCAAATAATTTAGGATCGACTTGTTCTTTATTAAGCCAACGCGGAATGCGATCTCCAATCGATTCAAGCATTACTTCTACGTTATACTCATTTTGCATACGATACTGGAACACTTCATATTGCAGTTGGCCAACAGCACCGATGATCATCGAATCGGTTGGATAACCGCGAAACAATTGAATGGCGCCTTCCTGTACAAGTTGCTCGATTCCTTTTCTAAACTGCTTTGCCTTCATAACGTTCTTTGCCGTTACACGCTGGAACATTTCTGGCGGGAATTGTGGTAATTCATCATATTCAAACGGCTTCTTTCCTTCGATCAATGTATCGCCAATTCGATAAGAACCGGGATCATAGACACCGATGATATCTCCGGCAAAAGCTTCTTGTACCGTATCTCGAGAGGAAGCGACAAATTGCTGTGTCTGTCCCAAGCGTATGTTTTTACCAGTACGAGCGAGTGTTACATTCATACCGCGTTCAAACCGGCCAGAGCAAACACGTAAAAAAGCAATACGATCACGGTGCTGTGGGTTCATATTTGCTTGAATTTTGAAAATGAATCCAGAAAAATCCGGATAATCAGGACTGATCACTTCTTCTTCCGTTCGACGTGGTCTTGGTGCAGGCGCCATGTCTATGAATGTATCAAAGAAAGTCTGTACACCAAATGGTGCAAGCGCACTTCCGAAAAATACCGGGGTCTGTTCACCATCCCATACACGGTCTATCGAAAATTGATCTCCCGCTTCATCGAGCAATTCTAATTCTTCTACTGTTTCCTGATATGTTGGATGGTTATAAATATCTTCTTCTTTTTCCATGTCAGCCATTGGAATATATGTTTCTTCTTCATTACCATTATAGCGGATAAATTGATCATGGTAACGATCTAAAGTACCCAAGAAACGTTTTCCCATACCAACCGGCCAGTTCATTGGATAAGTTTCGATATTCAGCACATCTTCAATCTGGTCTAATAACTCTAAAGGTTCGCGTGCTTCACGATCTAATTTATTGATAAACGTAAAGATCGGAATCCCTCGCATTTTACATACTTTAAATAGCTTAATCGTTTGGGCTTCAATCCCTTTTGTTGCATCAATAATCATAACTACACTATCGACAGCTGTCAGCGTCCGATAGGTATCTTCACTAAAATCTTCGTGACCAGGTGTGTCGAGAATATTGACTTTATGCCCTTTATAATCAAAATTCATCACACTGGAAGTCACTGAGATTCCACGTTGTTTTTCGATCTCCATCCAGTCCGATGTCGCGAATTTTCCTGACTTCTTCCCTTTTACTGTACCTGCTGAGCGAATTAGTTTTCCAAACAACAATAGCTTTTCTGTCATCGTTGTTTTCCCTGCATCAGGGTGTGAAATAATCGCAAATGTTTTTCTTTTTTTCACTTCTTCTTGTAATCCCATATTGTTACCTACTTTCTGCTTGACGTACCTATTAATCTCTCCTATTTTAACACTTATCAAACAGAGTGAAAATAAAAAACATCAATAAGATGGCATCAAAAACAGAATCTGATATAATATAATGATGGATTCTTTAAATAAGGATGGGATCAATTTGCAACAAATTCAAATGACAGAACAATCGATTCGCCAGTTAACCGGTGAACGTTTCTTTAATAGAGGTTATCAATATTATCAAGCTGGAAAAGTTTACGGACTTTCCTATAATCCGGAATCTAATTCCTGGCGCGGACTTGTAAAGGGCACTAAAATTTATACCGTTCGTATTTATTTTACAGATGACATGAAGGTGGATACGACATGCAACTGCCCTGCTTGTGAAACACATGGTTCCTGTAAGCACATAGCTGCCGTGCTATTAGCCATCACTCAGGGTGCTCAATCCAATCGCAGAAAATTTGCAGTTGACCGGAGTGCCCACCAAGCACCTGCACAAGATACAGATCTGTTCGCTAAACAATTATTACATACATTTCGTAATAAAAAAGAACAGACCGAAACACCGCTAGTAGTTGAGACGGAGTATCTTTTGTCCTTAACTAAGGCAAATAAAAACTCCCAGTACGCCCTTAGTATTGAAGTGAAAATCGGGGATAAAAGACCCTATGTAATTCGGGATATTCGCACGTTCTTAAAAGCATTAAGTAGCGGTGAATCCCATAAAGTAAATCAAAGCTTTACTTTTAATCCAGCTATTCACTACTTTACATCAAAAGACCAAAAAATGATCGAAATGCTATTGACCTGTTATGAGCAGGAGCGTCTATTCGGAAATAGCTATGTTTTGAAGCTGGAACAACCTAGAAGTATTTATGTTCCTCCAAGTTTAGTGGACCAATTGTTAGACCAACTAGTTGATATGGACTATGTATTCCGACTCGGTAACAGTAAAGAATATCAAGTAATTGAAGTGAGCGAAATGGATGATCAGCTACAGTTTCATCTCGATTACCAACAACCAAATAATTATACATTGGAGATGACAGATCTATCTGAATATTACTTTTTAGATAGTTATCGTTATGTGGTACATGAACATCATTTCTACAAAATCACCTATCAACAAAAAGTAATTTTAGACAAATTGTTTCGGGTTGTCCCTTTTCAAAATAAGAAAAAACAGTTGATCTCGCCAAATGAAATGGATGTCTTTGTCAAAAATGTCATGCCGCAATTTGAGCAAGTAGGAAATTTAAATATGACAGATCGAATGGAGAAACAGATTAACACAGCACCATTACAAACGAAAATTTATGTTGACGAAATAGATGGGGCATTAAAAGCTGAAGTGGAATATCAATATGGGGAGTCAGTATTCACCCCTTTCTCTGAACATGGGGCAGGAGAAACCATTGTCAAACGCGAAACCCACAGGGAACAAGAAATGTTGCAGTTGCTTCGTGATGAAGCTTTTATCGAAATGAATCAAACATTTTATTTATTTAATGATGATGCAATTTATTCGTTCATCCATGAAGGCGTCTACCAATTGGAAGAAATTGCGTCTGTCTACTTATCCAGAAGTGTCAAACAAATGCTGGAAGGTATCGATCAGATGACATTACAATCTAATGTGGATTATCGCCCATCTGAAGGTATGTTAGATATTGAATTTGACATGGAGGGTATTTCGGAAGAAAATGTAACAAATATCTTGCAAGCTTTAGTCGAGAAAAAGCGATACTATCGTATACCAAACGGAGCACTTATCCATTTACAATCGGATGATTTTTCTTCCTTTCAAAGGTTGCAAAAGTCATTAGATTTATCCAAAAAACAGATGGAAGATGGCAAAATATCGATTCCGGCTGCTCGCAGTTTCCAGGTCGAAGAAGCATTGAAAAAGACCAGTCATCGCTATAGTGAATCATTCCAACAAATACTGGAGCAACTCAAACATCCGGAACAGTTACAATTTGAATTACCAGATCAATTAGAAGCGGATGTCCGTGACTACCAAGTAACCGGATTTCAATGGATGAAGGCATTATCCCATTACCATTTAGGCGGCATTTTAGCGGATGATATGGGGTTAGGGAAAACATTGCAGACGATCAGTTACATTCTATCTGAAGCAAATGAAAAAACTGATCGTTATCAAGCGCTCGTCATTGCGCCTGCTTCGCTTTTATACAATTGGAAAAAGGAAATCGAAAAATTTTCACCGACATTGAGTGCCGGTGTAATTATCGGACCTAAGCATGAACGGCGAAAATTGCTAGAGCAACATCAAGATACTAATATTTTGATTACATCCTATCCAACATTACGAAAAGACCAGGATCTGTACGAAGATCATTTGTTTGATTGCATTATTCTTGATGAAGCGCAAGTGATTAAAAATCATTTGACCCTAACAGCAAAAGCAGTACGTTCCCTGCAAGCGAAGCAATTTTTTGCACTGAGCGGAACACCAATCGAGAACGCTTTGGATGAATTGTGGTCAATTTTTTATACGATATCACCTGGATTATTTGGCAGTAAAAAGGCATTCAGCAATCTGGATACAGACTATATTTCCCGGATTACCAGACCATTTATTTTACGACGTGTAAAAAAAGAAGTACTGGATGAACTACCGGACAAAATTGAATCAGTTCAATATTCAGAGCTGACAAAAGACCAAAAAGAAGTATATGTTGGGTACCTACAACGAATCCAAAATGAATTAGACGAGACAATTGAAGAAAAAGGATTTAACCGTGGAAAACTGCAAATTTTAGCCGGGCTCACCCGACTACGGCAAATCTGTTGCCATCCAAGTTTATTTTTGGAAAATTACAGTGGGAAATCAGGAAAATTAGAACAGTTGATGGAGTTAACAGGTGAATTAGAAGCGAACGGCAAGCGAACACTAATTTTCTCCCAATTTTCTAGCATGCTCGAGATTATCCGTGATACGTTACAAGCAAATGGTCAGGAAGTGTTTTATTTAGATGGTTCGACTCCTTCTGAAGAACGAATGAAAATGGTCGAAGCATTTAACGAGGGTGAAAAAGGATTTTTCTTAATTTCCCTGAAAGCTGGGGGAACAGGACTTAATTTAACCGGAGCAGACACTGTTATTTTATATGATCTATGGTGGAACCCGGCAGTTGAGGAACAGGCAGCTGGAAGAGCACATCGAATCGGTCAGAAAAAAGTGGTCCAAGTGATTCGCTTTATTACCGAAGGAACAATTGAAGAAAAAATTTATCAGATGCAACAAAAGAAACGCGAATTAGTCGATCAAATCATTCAGCCTGGTGAGACCTTACTATCCAAACTATCTGAAGAAGAAATTCGAGAACTATTGCAATTTAATGAAAAACAAGAGAGCTGATGATCAGCTCTCTTGTTTTTCTATTATTTCTTCTTGTACATAACTATCATTTTCTCTCACAAACAATATACCCAGTTTGTGATGTTCACCTTCATAAAGAGCACGTTGAGCAAAGCGGACTTCGCCGTTTAAATCTTTAACACTTAATTTACAAAAAGCTCTGTTTTGATTAACTGCTTGATAAAAGATATCTTCATTTTCTACTGTTATATCGTTCACTTTAACAATTCTTTCCCCGGGAATTAGACCTAAATCAACAGCTGGCGTACCTGGTAATGTGCCAAGTACTAACAAACCCCTTTCTGCAGGTCGGAAATAAGGAGTACGGCGCTCTTCTGCAGCCCGGTAAACAAGCTGTATCAATTCCTTCCCTAAAAATGCAACAGCAAACGCAACAACGGTTAAAAACGGAATGAAGTAACTACCTACTGCTATTAGTAAAATGACAATGGCTAATAGAGCAACCCTCTTGGATAACCAGCTTGCTGCCTCGCGCGGTAATCGGGACTTAACGATATATTCTAAACCAAATACATATGGTAATATCATTACCCCATACGATTGTCCAGATATTTCTAATAGTGGCCACTCCGCAAAGGGCTCTATCCACCCACCAGGTACTAAAGCAATGAATGGTATAATGGTCAATTTTTTAATTCGATGCTGACCTAAGTATTTACCGCGATTACTTTTAACAAGTTCAGGATATGTATCATCGTGATGTATTCTGGATAAGATCCACGTCTCTGTTAGTAACAGGATGCCAATGATAAAAGGTATATAGAATAAATCTGTTGCATCAAGTAAGTCAAGCCAATTACTTGGTAGATAATCATCCCCATATATATTGAGAAAATACATAATCACAGACGCGATGGCTAACGTGTACCCTGCCGACATCCAACTGAATCGATTACCAATCGCAACGATTAACATAACCAGGCCTAATAATAGAGCAAATGGAATCGAAATGACAAAACCAAACCCAATGGATAAAATCGATAAGATCAACCCTATGATGATCGATATCGACCATGTATGTTTTGTCTCATGAAAATACGGATACACTTTCGTTCCAAAGTGTTGTCGATCCTTTTTAATACGCCAGTAACCACTCAGCAATAGGAGCAGTAAAAATAAATAGATAAACGGCTGCATAAAAACACGTGCAATAACTCCGCTAAATTCCATCAACCAATCCATCCCAAACAACCCCTCCCCAACAAAACATCATTAGCAAAACTTAGCTTTCGCGAAATCATTATAGCGAAAAGCTTAGTTTTACTTTTTCCTTCATCATAAAACATCTAGTTATGTTTTGATAGTAAAAAATATGTATATTATCTTTATTATGATAAAAAAAACAACATTTGGCTACCCATAAATGTAATTTTAGTTAAAATGGAATCTAACGATAGAAACAAACTACGAGATAATTAAAAATCAGGTTTTCTTACTACCGTTCTTCTTCAGGGGAGAGGCTGTGCTCACGGAAAGCGAAACAATGATGACTTTCACCCATAGGCATAAGTGCGACCAAGCGGCAAGACTTCTTTATCGTAGGGCGCTTGGAGCTAGACATCGCCGCTTATACTCCTTCTACCTTAATAATAAAGAAATCGGGATTTTTTCGTTCAGCCTGTAGCTTCCTATGCCATGGTGTTTATGGACTAGCAATCACACAGACAACAAAAACATCGCCATATAATTCTACAAGAACACCCTTGCTTATCTGAGTGCTCTCCTTGTATACTGCCAACATACGAGTATCTAAATCCAGTTCGACTTCGATCATTAAATCTCCACTCAATACGATTAGATTTGTCGTTTATATCAATTTTTGTGACAAATCTTCAGCCTTTCTCTTGAGATTTGTCAGTTATATCTGGTTTTGTGACAAATCTTCAGATTCTCTCCTGAGATTTGTCAGTTATATCAGTTTTAAAAAAACATATATTTCCTCATTCTTAATAGATTTATTGTTATTTGGGTTTATTATATAATAATAGTTATTTTCGTTAACCCTGAATCCACACTGTTGCAAGCATCGATAAAATCCAATACTATTCTGCCAAGTTCATTAAATAAAAGTGAACCTTTCGATATTTATCAAAAAGTAAGGTAACACGTAGCGATCGAGGCGATCAAACCCGATAAATACAAGGAACGACCTACGAACTAACTTCATTTCGTTTGATGCAATAAAGAGCTATTAGTTGTGATACCAATGATTATATGCTTTCTATACTTATTACAAAAGCTCAGGAGCGCCCGCTTAAACAAGAGCGACTGGACGAAAGCAACTAAGATAAAGGAATCACGGTGAGCACGCGAATCGATGATGACTTTCACCTAAAGGCATAAGTGCGACTAAGCCTCTCATTTCACCAATCGGTAAGTCTTCTTTATCGTAGAGCGCTTTCGGGAAGTCGCCTAGTTTTTGGCGCTTAGAGCTAGACATCTCCGTTTATACTTTCTCCACTTGTAAAAAAAGCTGCCATAGGGACTCCTATGGCAGCTTTTCTCTGTGAACAATGGTGGCATTTGTTCTGATTATTGGGTTAGGGTGTCTAAGGCTTTTTCTAATTGTTGGTCGTCTTCACTACTTCGAATTTTTTCGATGATAGAAGTTTGCAGTACTTCTGCTGTTTTTTCATCCACTTCACCAGTTACATTAAGTTCCTGATCTTGCTGGAATGCTTCAACTGCTGCTTGGGTTGTTTCATTAAAATAGCCATCTGTTCGGCCTGGCTCATAACCCAATCCTTCCAACATAATTTGAACATTTTCTATTTTGTCATCACTCTGATTATAAGTTAATGGTTCCTCAACCTGAACTGGATTGGTGTAATAATAATCAGGCATTTTTTGTTCAATGGTTGGTTCTACCCCAACTTCATGAATCGAGTTACCTTCAGGTGTCAACCATCTGAATCGGGTAATTTTAATTGTACTACCATCACCCATCGATACGGTCTGCTGTACTGTTCCTTTTCCAAATGAAGTTTCACCAATAATATCATAATCTAACGATTCGTTTAAGGAAGCAGCCAAGATTTCAGATGCAGAGGCACTACCTTCATTAACCAATGTTACAACTGGATATTCTTTGGGAGACTCAAGATCAGAAAAATATCTTTCTTTCTTTCCTGATGGATCCTCAATTTGAAGATATGGGGTATCCTTAGGAACAAAATTCTTCAAAATATCTTGTACAGAAGGTAACAAGCCACCTGGATTCCCACGCACATCAATTACTAAACCATCAATACCTTTTTCCTCTAAATTTGCTAACTCTTTTTCAAAATCACTAGCAGTATCCTCTGAGAATGAAGTTAATTCAATGATACCTATTAACTTTCCATCCTCTTCTCTTGTATCGGCATAAACCGTTTCTAACGGTATCGCATCTCTTGTTAGTTCTATTTCTAACGAATCATCGACACCAGGTCTTCTGATTTCTAACATTACCTGTGAACCTTTTTCACCACGGATCTTATTAACCGCCTCGTAAAGGTCTAACCCTTCAACACTTTCTCCATCAACGGAAAGAATTTGGTCATTTGGCTTCAAACCTGCTTTTTCAGCTGGAGAATCTTTTATCGGTGCAACAATCGTCACATTTCCCTCTGTCATGGAAACCTCAGCACCTATTCCTTCAAAAGAGGACTCAATCTGTTCATTGAATTGGTCCATTGTTTCCTGATCCATATAAACACTATAAGGGTCTTCAAGAGATTGGAGCATGCCTTGAATGGCACCTTCGATTAATTGGTTATCTTCAACCTCCTTTACATAGTTTTCTTTAATAATAGAAAATGCATCTACTACTTTTGACATTTCACCCATATTTTCTTCTATGGTTTCCTGTTGATCAGCCAGTTCCGCTAATAAATTCCGATCAGAACTAGCTATATTCTCATTAGAGCTTGTTCCACCTGCGAAAAAGTACAAGCCTGCATAAGTACCAACTGCCCCTAAGGCAATCGCTACAAACAAAAATAACACGAGATACCTTTTTCTAATATTCATCATTCCACCCCATTGCCTTAAATAAAAACTTCTTTACTTCTATATTATGAAGGTTTAAAAAAGACATCACAAGTATTTTGTGATGTCTTTCGATTTTCGCTTTTATGGTAAATAATTTAGTGGGTTTACACCATTATGTTGTTTCCACCCACCTATATGTACTTCAAAGTGTAAATGATCTCCAAATGAATGACCTGTATCGCCCATTCCACCTATTTGCTGACCTCGTGAGACCGAATCACCGGATGATACACCTCTACTATTTAAGTGTGCATATACTGTAGTAAGGTCCAGTTCTGGGTGATAAATAAAGATGGTATTTCCATAACTGGAAGATACGTACGATCTAGATACAACACCGTCAGCAACAGCTTTAATCGCTGTGCCTTTACCGTTCGCAATATCAATACCGTAGTGGAAACCACCACCATCAAATGAACGATAACCATAGTTCGAAGTTTTTGTGCCTGCTGCCGGCCATGCTAAACTTCCATTTCCTCCTGCTGAAAGAGAAGGATTATTATTGGATTGAACTCCTGCATCAGATGGACCACCTGAAGAATTATTTGCTTCTTCTTCTTCCTTACGTTGTTCCTCTGCTAATTGTTCGATTTTTTGTTTTGCTTCTTTCTTTGCCTGCTCAATCACAGTTGCTTGCTGCTGAAGTGTTTCTTGTTCTTCAGCTAAACTCATCTTATGCTCGTGTAACTCTTCTTCTTCCGTTTCCAATTGTTCCATCAAATTTTGCCTATCATCCATTTGATCATTTAATGTAACTTGAATCCCATCTAATTCCTGCTTTTGAACTACTAATGTAGCTTTTGTATCTTCTAAATCCTGTTTGTCTTCTTCTAAACCTTCTTGTTTTTCTTCCATGTCTTCTTTATTCTCTTCTACAGCAACCTTGTTTTCTTCCATTTTCTCTTTATCAGCTTGTTGTTCTTCCATGATTTTTTTATCAGAATCCATGATTTTCGTTACCGCAGTAGCACGATTAATAAAATCACCAAAACTTTGTGCACCTAAGATTACTTCCAAGTAACTAGTGTTACCACCGTTCTGTTGAATGGAACGCAATCTGTCTTTTAATAATTCTTCTCTAGAATCAATTTTCTCTTCAAGCTCTTTAATTTCATCTTTTAAAGCTTCAATTTCATCTTTTAATTCCTGTATTTCTTCTTCGGTCTTTGCTATTTCATCTTCCGTTTCGGCTATTTTATTGTTAGTTGCAGCAATATCGCTTTCTTTTGCTTGTAATTTAGCTTGTGTGTCTGCTAAATCACTATTTATAACCTCGATTTCACTTTCTGTCTCTTCTTGTTGTTCCTGATTTTCATCAATTTTTCCCTCAGTCTCATTTACTTCACTTTCTACACCATTAGCTTCTTGATTAATTTGATTTTTTTCCTCTTCTAATTCATCGACTTTTTCATCCAATTCATTCGCCGACTCAGCAAAAACTGATGTCGAAGAGAAAATAATACCCATAATCAATACAGTTAGGATTAAATAACACCGTTTCATAGAATTTCTCCTCTCTATATAGCAATTTACTCGTATTCTATTAAACTTTTAAGAATTTACGGACACTCATTAGGCTACCCCATACCCCAATAGAGGCACCTATACCCACAATAATCAGTGAAATCTGTAGTGCAAACGGGTAGAAGTCCAAGATCTTCACAAAATCAAATTGCTGTAATATCGTCACGTTCTGTGTTAAGAAATAGTAGCCTACTATTATCACTGCAATCGGAAGCAGACTGCCTAATACCCCTAACAACATACCTTCCACAAAAAATGGCCAGCGGATAAAGTTATTCGTTGCACCAACCAATTTCATAATACCAATCTCTTTTTTACGAGCTAGAATCGTAATTTTAATCGTATTGGATATTAAGAAAATGGCGGTAAATACTAATGCTCCTATTAAAACTAACCCTATGTTTCTAGCATATTCGTTGAATTTAAATAGAGTATCTACATATTCTTGACCATAATTCACACGATAAATGAAATCAAACTCTTCAATTTCTGCTGCAATTCTTTCTGTTTCCAGTGGATCTGACGCTTTCACTATAAAGGCATCATTCAGCGGATTTTCTTGTTCATATAAGCCCCATGCTTGTCCTTGCTCACCCATACTGTCAACTAAATTATCAAGCTCTTCTTCTTTCGTCACAAAATTTATACTTTCAATACCACTAATGTCATTAATATTTTCTTCTATTTGATCCAGATCACTCTGCTCTGCAGTTAACTCGACCAATGCTTTGATTTGGACATCCTCTTCCAATTCACTGGCAATATGATTCAGGTTCAGCATTAATACAAGAAATACCCCGACCAAAATTAGCGTGGTCGTTACTGCACCAACAGATGCGATAGTCATCCATCCATTACGCCACGTGTTTCTAGCACCTTCTTTGAAATGTCGCTTTAACGTACTAAACTTCATATCCATACTCTCCTCGATGCTCGTCACGTACAATCATACCGTCTTCCATAGCAATCACACGTTTTTTTATTGCATTCACAATTTCTCTACTGTGCGTTGCCATTAAAATCGTTGTACCACTTGCATTAATTTCTTCTAATATTCGCATAATTTCCCAAGATGTCTCTGGATCCAAGTTTCCGGTGGGCTCGTCCGCAATTAATATGGACGGATGGTTTACCATCGCCCTTGCAATGGCGACACGTTGCTGTTCCCCACCTGATAACTCATCAGGAATAAAGCGTGCTTTATTTTTTAACCCGACTTGTTCTAACACATTCATCACCCGTTTACGAATGCTCTTTGGTGATTCTTCAATTACTTCTAAAGCAAATGCTATATTTTCATATACTGTTAATCTCGGTAACAAACGAAAATCCTGATATACAACACCAATATTTCTTCTAAAGAAAGGTACTTCCTTCCATTTTAACGATGTTATGTCTTTATTATTTACTTCAACGGAACCTCTTGTCGGTATTTCTTCTCGAAATAACAGTTTGGTAAAGGTTGATTTTCCCGCACCACTCTGTCCTACTATGTAAACAAATTCTCCCTGCTCAATTGTTACATTTAATCCGTTAAGGGCAACAACCCCGTTAGGATAAGTCATATATACTTCTTGCATCTCTATCATAAAGCAATCACCTTTTTATCAGATTATATAAAAATTTCTCGAATGATAGCATCAAATTTCGACGCTCTGTTCCTAACCATATACATTATAACATCATTTTCGATATTTTTTACCTTATTTTTTATTACAATTATATTTCAAAATGTTAAAACTACTTACTTCGTTACCTAAGTCTAGGGTTTCATACCAATTAATGGAAACTATCGTTTGAATCCTTCTCCCAACACTTCTGTTGCGTTCATGGCGATAACAAAGGCATTTGGGTCTATGGATTTGACAGCTCGCGTTGTTTTACTGAATTCATTTTGCTGAACAACACACATTAACACTTTTCGATCTTCGTCTGTATACCCACCAAATCCTTTAAAAATAGTAACACCTCGGTCAATATCATTCAACAAAATTCGACGAACTTCTTCAGGTTGATTCGTTATAACCATCACATTCTTGGAGGTATTTAGCCCCACTTGAACAAAATCAATCGTCCGGCTAGTAATAAATAAACCAATTAATGCGTATAAGCCTTCTTCAATCGAGAATACAAATGACGCTGTTAGTACGATTAAACCGTCGAATGCGACTAAACAAATGCCTAATGGTAATTCAGTATACTTGTGTAATATTTGTGCTGCTAAATCCATTCCACCTGTTGAAGCTTTTCCACGAAAGACAATGCCAATTCCGATACCGACTATCATACCACCAAAAATAGCTGCCAGCAGTGGGTCAGCTGTAGCTGGTTGCAAATCTCTCGTTAAAAATACATAAAATGGTAAAATAATCGTACCAACAAGGGACTTTGCCCCGAAATTCTTTCCTAGTATGACAACCCCAGCGATAAATAACGGGATGTTCAATCCCCATTGTACTATGGAAGGTTCCCAATTGAAGACAGCCTTAGTAATCGTACTGACCCCCGCCACACCACCTGAGGCGATATTGTTGGGTAATAAAAATAGGTTAAAGGCTATGGCGACAAAAAAAGCACCTACTAGTACAAAACTATAATCTAATGTTTGGCGTAAGCCATTAGGCATTTGTTTTCTCCGATATTTTGCTAGCATATTTGCATCTCTCCTCATTTGTTAATTAGACAGTAAAACGAGCAAAAGGAGAGCTTCCCCCTTTTGCTCGTTTAATTCATGACAGAACGTAAGTAAGCATCAATAAAATTATCTATCTCTCCATCCATTACCGCTTGCGTGTTCCCTGTTTCATAATCCGTACGGTGATCTTTCACCATGGCATATGGATGGAATACATAAGAACGAATTTGACTACCCCAACCTATTTCTTTTTGTTCTCCACGTATCTCTGCCATTTCATTTCGTTGTTTTTCGATTTCTAATCGATATAATTTCGCTTTAAGCATTTTCATCGCTTGTGCCCTGTTTTTGATTTGCGATCTTTCAGATTGACACGTCACTACCGTTTTCGTTGGTAGGTGGGTAATACGGACAGCTGAATCGGTTGTGTTGACATGCTGACCCCCAGCACCACTCGAACGGTAGGTATCAATTTTCAAATCTTCAGTATTAACCTCAACATCAATATCATCATCTAATTCCGGCGTTACATCACAGGAAACAAACGATGTGTGACGACGACCAGATGAATCAAATGGTGAAATGCGAACAAGACGGTGTACCCCTTTTTCAGCTTTCAAATAACCATAGGCATTATGCCCCTTGATGAGAAGAGTGACACTTTTGACACCTGCTTCTTCACCTGGGAGATAGTCCAAGGTTGCCACTTTGAATCCTTTTGATTCAGCCCACCTTGTATACAAACGTAAAAGCATGTTTGCCCAGTCTTGTGATTCGGTACCACCTGCACCAGGGTGCAATTCCAAAATGGCATTGTTCTTATCATATGGTTCACTTAAAAGAATAAATAATTCATATCGATTGAGTGCTTCGGTGAGAGCTTGCACTTCATTTTCCACATCTTCACGAAGGTCCTCATCATTTTCTTCTTTTACTAGTTCATAGGAAACATTTGCATTTTCTAAGGATTCTTCATTTTTATCAAATGCATGTACTAACTCTTTTAATCCATTAGCCTCACCGATCGTTTTCTGAGCTGCTTTTTGATCATCCCAAAAGCTCGGATCTGACATGGTTTCATCTAATTCGGCAATACGGGCTCTCTTGGCATCTAAGTCAAAGAGACCCCCTAAAATCCGCTAAACGCTTAGCGATTTTATCTAATTCTTGTTTAATTTCTACTAATTCCATCTTTCCACCTCATTTAACCTTATTGTCCATGACAGTGTTTATATTTCTTTCCACTGCCACAAGGGCATGGCTCATTTCGTCCGACTGCTTGTGCTCTGACATAAGGTCTTTTTACTTTTTTCTTTTGCTGATCTCCGCCAGAAACAGCTTGGGTATCTTTCACAACTGCTTCTCGTTTTAAGTTTTCACGAATTTGTGCTTTCATTACATATTTCGATACTTCTTCATTGATCACATCAATCATCTGTTCAAACATACCGAAACCTTCCATCTGGTATTCGCGCAGTGGGTCATTTTGACCGTATGCTCGCAGGTGAATACCTTGGCGAAGTTGATCCATCTGATCGATATGGTCCATCCATTTCGTATCAACTGTACGAAGAAGGATAACTTTTTCAAATTCACGCATTCTTTCCGGAGTCATTTCTTCTTCTTTTTCCTCATATTTTTTCTTGATTTTTTCCATAATCAAGTCGATTACTTCGTCTTTTTCTTTCCCATTCAGATCATCTTCTGTAATCCATTCTTTCTCCAGTAAGGTAGCATGGATATATTCGATTAAACCAGATAAGTTCCAATTCTCCGGAATATCATCTGCCATATAAGTGTCGATAGCACTTTCCACTGTCGTTTGAATCATCTGTTCAATGATTTCACGTAGATTTTCAGAATCAATCACATCAAAACGTTGCTTGTAAATAATCTCACGTTGCTGACGTAACACATCATCATATGAAAGAACGGTTTTACGAGCATCAAAGTTATTCCCTTCAACACGTTTTTGTGCTGATTCCACTGCACGAGATACCATTTTACTTTCAATCGGCTGCGTATCATCCATTCCAAGGCGTTCCATCATATTTTTCATATTGTCTGATCCAAACCGGCGCATTAATTCATCTTCCATTGATAAATAGAATTGCGTTACACCTGGATCCCCTTGACGACCGGAACGACCACGTAACTGGTTATCAATACGACGAGATTCGTGACGTTCTGTACCGATAACAGAAAGGCCACCTAACTCTGTCACACCATCGCCTAGTTTGATATCTGTACCACGACCAGCCATGTTGGTGGCAATCGTCACAGCATGCTTTTGACCGGCATTTTCGATAATTTCAGCTTCACGATAATGGTTTTTCGCGTTTAACACATTATGTTTCACACCGGATTTTTTCAGTAACTTAGCTATTAATTCAGACGTTTCTACCGCTACTGTACCAACTAATACTGGCTGACCTTTGTCATAACGCTCTTTTATCTCTTCGACAACTGCTTTAAACTTACCATCCATCGTCTTATAAATTAAATCTGCTTTATCGTCTCTGACAATGGTCTGGTTAGTCGGAATCGCAACAACATCCATTGCATAAATATTACGGAATTCCTCTTCTTCCGTTTTCGCCGTACCAGTCATACCAGCAAGCTTCTCGTACATACGGAAGTAGTTTTGGAATGTGATCGATGCAAGGGTCATGCTTTCGTTTTGAATTTGCAAGCCTTCTTTTGCTTCAATCGCTTGGTGCAAACCATCACTGTAACGTCGACCCTTCATTAAACGGCCTGTGAATTGATCAACAATTACCACTTGATCTTCATCCACGACATAATCGGTATCCCGATGCATCGCTATATGTGCTTTTAATGCTTGATTAATATGATGCATTAGTGTCACATGGTTAAGGTCAAAAAGATTCTCAATGTTAAAGAAACGTTCTGCCTTGTTCATTCCTTCCTCTGTTAACTGTACACCTTTTGATTTTTCATCAAATGTATAATCTTCTTCATTCTTTAATGTACGAACAAAAGAATTCGCTTGTTGGTACATACTTGCTGATTTTTGTGCAGTACCAGAAATAATAAGTGGAGTACGCGCCTCATCAATTAAAATCGAGTCGACCTCGTCAATAATGGCAAAGTGTAATGGACGTTGTACCATTTGTTCTTTGTACAACACCATATTGTCACGCAAATAGTCAAAACCAAATTCGTTATTTGTACCATAAGTGATATCTGCTTCATAAGCTTCTCTTTTTTCTTCTTTAGGCATACTGTTTTGGTTAAATCCAACGGTTAAACCGAGGAATTGATATAATTCCCCCATTTCTTTGGCATCACGATCAGCTAAATAGTCGTTTACCGTGATAATGTGTACACCTTTTCCGGTTATGGCATTTAAATATGCTGGCATGGTGGAAGCGAGCGTTTTCCCTTCCCCTGTCTTCATTTCTGCGATATTACCGTTATGCATTGCTATCGCACCAACTAGTTGTACATAAAATGGTCGTAAGCCTAACACACGTTTCGCTGCTTCACGAACTACGGCATATACTTCAACCTGAAGTTCATCTAGTGTTTCACCCTTTTGATAGCGTTCCTTAAAAGTTTGCGTTTTATTTTTCAATTCATCATCTGATAATAGCTGTATCGATGGCTCTAACGCTTCTATTTCATCTGCTATTTTTTCTAAGCTTTTGAGTTGACGTTGGTTATCATCACCGAATACTTTTTTTAATAATCCACGCATTCTAGCCGCTCCTCTTTATCCTAAAGTCGATACATGTTTAATAAAATATTTTTCCATTAACTATCATAACACTTGCTTGACAAAAATTACAATAATCCGCTAAAAGAAACGAGAAGCAATCGGAGGGGCCCTGATTGCTTCTCGATTGAAAGGAAGATTGGGAGGTTTTAGCCCCCCAAAAAGGAGCTACTCTTTTTATAACACAGCTTCATCACAAAACAAAATCAGTGTTTTCCGATTTTCATAACAGTGAAGTCGTAGAAAATATACTTTTCGTTTAAAAGTTTAGGTATTTTTATATGTTTGCGGTAATAGAAATATCAATTTTGTCTTTTTTAATGAAAATGGCTAGCAGCAAAACAAGCCAGTAGATGTAACTTTTTTCTTTCATATTAAATAAAAACAAATAGAGGCTCCGCTCTATTTGTTTTTATGTTTCTTATTTATTCTGCTGTAGCTCTTGCTCTTTTACGCGCTAATACTGCAATAATACCGATTATCAACGCTAGAAGTCCTGCAATACTTCCTGAAAATAATGGTTTATTTTCACTGAACTTTCCTAGTAAACTTTTTTCTGCTATTACAAATTGTAAGTTTTCAGTAACTTCATTACCTGCTTTATCATATGCAGAAACTTCTACATTATATTCGCCGATTTCTGAGAAGCTTAAGTTAATTACTTTTGTTCCATCTTCCTCCGTCACTTCCCCTCCATGATCCTCACCGTTAACAGATACGGATTGAATCGTGTCCTCTGGGTCATCTAATTGAATAGATAAGTCAACTGCCTCTACATTCTCACTATTTTCTTCAACCCCATCAAAAATAACTGCTGGTGGCGTTAAATCAATCATAAATTCTACCGTTAGTTGTTCGACATTTCCAGCTTGATCCATAACTTCAAAATAGAGTACATTCTTCCCTTCTGTTTCAATTGGATCACCTAATTCATAAGGTTCTCCATTAAGGGTCAATGCAATAATATCATAGCCAGTCATATCTTCAACAAGAATATCTGGGATCAGAACTTCACTAAAATATTTACCTGACAATACCTCATTAAAAGTAATTTTTGGACCAGTCTTGTCGATGGTAAACACAATGGACTGTTCTGTAACATTGTCTGCCAAGTCTGTAATGACTGCCTCCAGTTTATAATCCTGTTCCCTATCTAATTCTACACCGTTTCTGAAGGGTTCTCCGTTCAAGGTCACAGAAGTTCTTTCTTCATCTAAATGCTTATCAGAATATGTTACCTGTGGTCTGACATTTTCATTTGTAAAGTTGCCGATTATACCAGTGATACTTAATTCTGGTTTGCTTGTATCCAATGTAAAGCTTATTGTTAATGTTGTTTCATTACCTGCTTTATCTCGTGCTAATACTTCATAATTATATTCCATTTCACTTGATGCAAGTGGGATATTACCAGCAATATTGGAACCACCATTTAATTGTACAGATACAATCGTATCTTCATCATTATCTAATAAGAACTGTGGCTGGAATACATGATTAATGTATGAGCCATCTACAAGCTCCTGATCTTCTCCACCCATTACAGGGGTAAGAACCGGATCTGTCTTATCAATGGTAAAGGAAACAGATTGTGATTGTTGATTATTTGCCTTGTCAATGGATTCTACAACGACTTCATAATCGCCTTCTTGGCTAAAATTATGACTCAAACTTGCAATGGAATTTTGGTACGTATTATCAGTAACAGCAAAGCCGCCTACTGGATAATTTTGACCATTTCTAGTTACACGAATAGTATTCTCATCAAGATTCACATCTGCAATACTTACTGCAAATGGTACATCTTCATTGTAATATTCTCCATCCTCTACACCAGAAATTTCGATATCTGGTTGTACAGTATCAATTACGAAATTCTTTTGACTAGACTCGCTTCTGTTTCCAGCTTCATCTGTTGCATTTAATTCGATGCTATATGCACCATCTTGAGTAAAGTTATAGTTTAATTTTGATAACTCACTTGCAGTTCTCCAAGACGGTCCTCTCTGTCCTTCTACGGTATTGGTAATCTCCTGACCATTTCGACTGACCTCGAATTGAACCTTGTTTTGACTATGGTTCGTTTCTTGTATGGTCATCTCAGCAGATCTGCCAGCATCGTAATACGTACCATCTGTAATATGGTTGATAGCTAAAACTGGGGCGGTATTATCGATCGTAAAGTCAACAGATTGTTCTGCGCCTTTATTACCAGCCAAGTCAGTTGTATTTAACTGAACACGATAGGTTCCTTCATTTGATGTAGAGAAATTATATCGCCAATCCATCGAACGTCTTGTAAAAGTTGGTTTTTTATTTCTGTTAAATGGTTCCATTCTACCTGTTGACGAATTTAATCGATATACACCTAATACGGTATCTGCCTTACTAACATTGGCATCTTCGACAGAAGCTCTCACTTCTTTACTGGTACGATAATGTGTATCCTGTTTGACACCTGTAATACTTAAATCAGGGGTTACCGTATCAATTGTAAATACGTCCGTTTGCTGATCTGCAGTGTTTCCCGCTGCATCTGTTGCACGTACCTCCACTTTATATTTTCCATCTTTTGTGAAAGGAAAATCTAATGACGTTACTTCTTTTCTATTTTTCCAACTATTAAAATCATCGTCATATGCAACGAACTTTTCTTGAGCATTCTCTCGATAAATTTTAATATCCACTTCATTTGTATTGTAATTATGCTCTGTTACTTTAACCGTTTCTGTCTTAGCTGCATCGTTAAATTCATTTAGGTCAGACAAGTCAATTACCGGCGCAATATTGTCGACAGTAAATGAAAAGCTCGCTTTATCTGTATTATTAGACTTGTCTTCTGCAACAACGACAATCTCATAATCACCATCTTTTTCGAAAAAGCTTTCGTTCAGATCATATCGATGTATGTCACCATTTGTTGTCCATTCGCCAGTTTCCTCTTCAGGATATGTCTTCTTTTTACCATCATTATCTACGCGTGAAATCTTCACTTCTTTAGATTTACTATTCGTTTCTGTCAAAGTAATCGGAATGAAGTTTTCTTGAATGTCATCACTGCTAATAAACTCTGGTATTTCACCATCGATTGAAATGGCAGGGTCCGTCTTATCTACCGTAAAGCTGACTTTTTCAGTCGACTGATTACCAGCACGGTCTGTTGCAGAAAGATTAATGACATAGTCTCCATCTTCTGCAAATTCATGTTCAAAGGAGATGGTTGTATCTTCTTCCTCAATGTCCTCCATTTCATACTCTTCATCATCTTTCGTAATCGTCATTTGATAATCAGCAAAATTCGTATCGCTGATACCTACGTCTACGTCTTTGTTACCGTCATAATATTCACCATCTTCGACACCTACTACTGAGATCGAAGGAGAATTTGTATCAATTGTAAATGTTTTGTTGATTTCTTTTGAAGTATTACCCGCTTTATCTTTAGCGCGCAGTGTTACTTGGTAATCTCCGTCTTCCTCAAAGGTATATGTCAATTCAGATTGTTTTGCTGTATTTCTCCAACCTTCGTCAGTATCTCCTTCTACTTGTTCCGTATACTCTGCACCATCTTTAGTTACTTCAAAGGTAACGTTATTATCTTGATAATTTAATTCATCTACACCAAATATAGCGGTTAGTTCGCTATCGTAATATGTTTGGTCTTTCATATTATCAATCGACACAACCGGATCAGTGTTATCAATTGTAAAGATTGCATGTGCCTCTTCCGCTTCTCTGCCAGCTTTATCGATGGCTTTTACAATGATTTCATATGTTCCTTCCTCTTCAAAATCATGTTGCCATTCTGCTTGTCTGCGTTCAAACTCTAAATTTGTATCAATATCGTGTTTTTCAAATTTTTCACTGTTGTGATCCCATTTATTTACCGTAAGGCTTGAAGCTGATTCATTAATATTATTATCTTTAATATCTACTTGTGCGGTTTTTCCCTTTATATAGTGTTCCTGGTGTTCGACACCCGAAATCGCTGACTTAGGATCACTCGTATCAATAGTGAAAACAGCACGTTTTCTTGTTGCTTTATTACCCGCAGCGTCAACAGCATCTACTGTGATACGATAAGTCCCATCAATAGATTTGCTCTCATCTTTCTTATCTTCGTGAAATGGGAAATCTGCTTCTGATAAATAACCATTGTTTTCCCATTCATCAAAGTCTTCTGACTCATAAGTTTTAAATTCACCTGATTTATTACGTTTTTCAATATTAATGGTTACGTTATTTTTCTCATAATTATGTTCTTTTACTGTTACGGTATTAACTAATTCTTTATCATTAAATCGGTCTACATCAGATAGTTCAATGTCTGGTGCTGTATTATCAATGGTAAAATAAAGACTTTTTTCTGCGCTTCGTCCTACTTCATCTTCAGCACGCAACAAAATCGTATAATCGCCCTCAGCACCAATCAGTTCTTCATTTAGATTAAAATGATAGGTTCCTTCACGATTTACCCAGCTGCCTGCATCATCATCTACCCATGTTTGCTTTTCGCCATCTGTATCAGTAAATTCAAGCTGTGCCTGATAATCTTCTAGATAGTCATCAGATACGCTTAGGTTGAACAGGCTGCCTTCCTGCTCTTCAAGAAAAGCAGATGTAATGTGCTGGTTGTTAGAAATAGGTGAACCAAGTTTCACTTTCGGATCTGTTTTGTCGACAATAAACTTGCGCTTTTCTGTTTCTGTATCACCAGTTACATTTTGTGTTTCTATCGATAAATAGTACTCGCCCTCACTAAAGAAGTGTTCAATCCAGCTCATAAATACTACACTGGAAAGATCAGAACTATCTAAATATGGTTCATTTTCTCCTGTAATCAGATTACGTTTTGTAACGGTAAATGATTTTTCAATCGGGTTAAAATCCCAATATTTCACGTTCACTAATACGTCATCTTGATAATATTCTTTTAGATTTCCATTGTTCGTTTCATCAGAAATGTCGATAAGATCACTATCCGTATACAATGCAAAACTTAGATCAATAGTGTTTTCATTACCGGCATCATCCACCAATGTTCCGCTGATCTCATATTCCCCTTCAGCATCGACATCGTACTCTGCTGTGGCGAACCCATCTTTATAGGATAATGCCACTTCTTTTTTCGTGTCACTGTTAGCATATTTGTGTTTCACTGTAATAGAACTTTGATCCAGATTCAGATTGGGGTCCTCTACAAGAAAGTCCAGATCAAATGTGTTTTTATAGACTTCCTCATCTGTAACTGGTTGATCATCATTATCCGTAATCGTTATTTCCGGGTTGGATTGATCGACTGTAAGCGTAAAAGTTTCCAATTCATGTCTTTCACCACCATGAGCATCCTCGAGTTCTACCTCTACTTCATATGTTCCTTCTTCTTCAAATTCATAATCACCGCTTGCACTTTTACCATTCGTAGTCATATTTATTTGATCTATTACACTATTATCTTCGCTGATCGTTACCCTCGCTGATTTCACTGCTATACCATTTTCTACTGTAAATGTGAAATTTTCATTTGTCAGTACTGTTCCATTTTCTACTACATCACCGGAATTTGTCTCTACTTCTAATACTGGATCATCCGTATTTAAATAAAAAGTAAGTTCTTCCTTGACTTGATGATCTACTTTATCTGCCGCAGTAATTTCTACCTGATAGTTACCACTTTCTGAAAATGAAACTGTACCTCTGTTATCATTCCATTCAACAGCTGGATCCATCTCATTACCATTATGTGTAACAGATACACGCTTCGTATCGATATTCTCTTCATCGATATCCATTTGTAATTCCTGCTCGCTATAATACACCTTCTGATCTTCAATACCTGAATAATTGATTTCAGGCGACTCCGTATCTTTCACAATTGTAAAGGAAATCGGACTTTGTTCAGAAGGGATTTCCCAGTTGTTGTCTTCCTCTATATTTAAATTGATTTCAATTTGACCTTCATGATTACCATGAGGATCCACGGTTACCTCATAGACACCATTAAATTGCCCGTCTGCATTTGTTACTTGAGCAACACTAACGGATGCTCGTGAAACATCTGCTTCAAAAGGCTGTCCATATTGAATGGTTGAGCCATCTTCATCTTCTTTCTCAAGGTCTTGATAATAGTCACTTAAATTCACTTTAAATTTCATTTGGTCCTGACTGGTGTACCAATCTGGATCATTTGTCGGTTCATTGCTCAAATCCCATGTTTCCCCTTCATACTGAATTCTCATGTCCAATTCATCTGATGCAATTGCGTTTGATGTAAAAATAACGGCTGAGAAAATAATAAAAGTGATAATTGCATACAACGGAAACCTTCTACTACTTTTCTTTTTGCTACTCCTCACTTGAATCCCTCCTTTTTGTTTGACGCACTGTGAGTCACGATAACTTCCTCTTCCATTTCAAATGATGCTTCTTCTTCACCGATTAATTCGGTTTCGTTTTCGTTTTTCAAAAGGCTTGTCTCTTCCAACAATTCAGTTTGATTATAATCCTGTTCATCCAATAACTCGGTATGATTATCGTCCGAAACATCATCTAATAGTTCGGTATGGTAATTGGCACTTTCTTCTTCTAATAATTCGGTTTGTTCATCGGAATGCTTGTTTGTTGGAACGGAGAACTTATCAACTCTCGAGAAATTCTCTTCCTTCATTTTCTGACTTTTATTTCCTTGTGGAATGTTCTGGATCTTCTGACTTTGTCGGGCACTTTCATCCGTTTGTTCCAGTTTCTTTAATTCGATTTGACTGGATGTATGTTCCCTCTCACTCCACATCTCGAATGAGGTATTGCTTTGTTTTCTTTTGCTTTTGCCTAAACGGATTCCTGTTAAATCTTCCATCACATGGCGAATATCTAACTTAATGTACAGCCATATTGCAATCGAAAGGGTGATAAGTGCACCAACAATACCTCCATATAGCATAATTCTGTATGTTTCTTCCATATCACCCCTCCTATATAATGGAATTATTTTGTAATCTTCGCTCTAGCTTGTCTACCTCCGAATTATTTCTAGCATCATCTAGTTCTATTAATTCTTCATAAAAGTCCAATATATTATTGTAATTTCGGTCTGATGCTTGCTTTTCCTGCTCGATGTCAATAAGCAAATTAATAAGCTTAACATATGGTTTGGCAGATTTCGGATACTGTTCCATTACTTGCTGATACTGACTAGTGGCATTCTCATATTCGCCCATTTCTTGATAAGCATTTCCTATCGAAATCATCACATTTTCTTGATCTGACACATTCTGATCGAGCAATTGATTGTAGTATTCAATAGCTTGATAAAAATCTTCACTTGCATTATCATCATTTTCAGAAAAGACTCCACGACTGAAATAGGCCTGTGCTAATTTCCTAGGGGAATTTTCTTCAAATTGCGGCATAACATCTTGGTCATCAAGCAATTCATAAATTTCTTGGGCTTTCAATAGAACACTGATTGCTTTAGAATTTGCTTCATCTATTTGACCTTTATAAGATAAATAGATATTAGCCAAAGCATTGTAATTTTCTACTTTTCTATTATTGTTAGCTAGACTATCATTGTAACCTTCAAATACTTCCAATTCCTCTTTAAATTGTTGATAATCAATATTCAAGTTACTCATTTGATTAGCAAGTATTTTATAATACTTAGCATCTTCTAGTTCCTCTTCATCAACTTTACGGAAATAATCAAGTGCTGTCTTATAATCCCTCTGTATATCAAAATAGGTCATTCCGACTTTGAATAACACTTCATTATTCTGATCCAAACTACCATAACCAGAGTTGATATCTGATTCGATAACTGAAAGTCCTGTTTCGGTATCGTCTCTATTTATATATAGGTCAATTAAACGGTTATAAGCTTCTGCTCTTGAGTTATCAACTTTGATAGCGTCTTGCAGAAGCTCCATCGATTTCGTTTCGTTACCATCTACCAATGCCATATTTGCTTCAGTTAACAAATTAACATACTCCTGATACTGTTCTTTTTGTATACCGGTATAGCCAAAAACCGCTGTAGTTGTAAAGGTGAGAAAAAGCACTGCTGGGATGAGAAAGTATGATAGCTTTTTAAATAATTGATTTTTATAGCCTTGAGTAAGTTTATTGATTTGATACAGGTCTGCGTATAAATCTTCTACCTGCTGATACCTGTCTTCCGGCTCTATCTGTGTACAACGCTGAATAATATATTCCAGCCCTTCAGGTAGCGACGGATCCCATGTTCTAATCGGTCTGATTTCGAAGGGTGGCTCATTCAAAGTTTTGCCAGTTACCAAATGATAAAGTGTTACACCAAGACTGTAAATATCGGTTCTTTTATCCGTTTGTTTACCGGCAATCTGTTCCGGGGCTGCGTAGGCTTTTGTTCCTAAGTTAGTAGTGTCTGATGAGTTTTCTGTTTTATATTCCCTGGCAATACCGAAGTCAACCAGCTTAACTTTGCCATCTGGGGTCAACATAAGATTATCCGGTTTCATATCACGATATATGATCGGGTATGGCTCTCTGCTATGAAGGTAACCGAGCACATTGGCGATCTGCTTCGCCCATTCAATCACTTCATCCGGGCCAACACGGTGTTCGCGCTCCAGCTTCTCCTTGAGTGATTCCCCTTCAATGTAGTCCATCACAACATAAATACCGTTCTTTGTTTCAATAATGTCATAGATTCTTGGTAGAGCAGGGTGTTCTAGTTTTTTCAGCATATTAGCTTCGACAACGAGACTATTCAACAGGATTTCATGGTTATTGTTCTGGCGCTTGCGAATATCCTTGACTACTAACGATTTTTTCAGCCGGTTGTCCATTGCGAGATAAACAATACTCATCCCGCCTCTGCCAATCTCCTTCAGGATTTCATATCTGCCATCAATGACGACTCCACTCTCCAGCATGCTTGTCCTCCTCTCATATGGTTTGTACTAGCAATGCAGTAATGTCATCCGTTTCTTCCCGGTTTTTAACAGTTTGAATAAGAAAGTTTAAGGTCTCCTGCATTTCATCTTTGTTGACTGATACATCTGATGTAATAGCATGATGTATTTCCTCTGGAGTCAGAGACCTGTAAAAGCCATCTGTACAAAGCATAAGCTGCTCACCTTCTGCTAAAACTCCACTTGTCATTGCTACTTGTATGTCTGATTGAACCCCCATACATTGCAATAGAACGTGACGTTGTGGATGTGTCAACGCCTGCTGTTCTGTTATCATGCCTCTCGCTATTTCTCTTGCTACTAATGATTGATCCTTTGTTAATTGTGTGATTTTCTGTCCTACCGCATAAGCTCTGCTGTCACCTAGTTGAAAGGTAAAGTATTGCTGATCTACGATGAGAATAACTGTAAGTGTTGATCCCATTTGTGTTTTCTGTAAGTTACTGTCTTCTATTAAATCTTGATTAATAGCTTCAATTTTTTCCATGAGGTAAAAAGGCAAGTCCTCAACATCTGCAGTATCTAAAAGGATTGGCAACTTGTGCTTGAACCAGTCTGACAGTTGTTTGACTATGGTAGAACTAGCAACCTCACCTTGGTTCAGCCCACCCATTCCGTCACAAACAGCAAACATGCCGACCGATCCTTGTTTACTCCTTGCAGATTGAATCATTAATGAATCTTGATTGATTGGTTTGGTGTCTCCTTTTTCTGTTTGATAAGCGGTAATAAACGGCACCGGCTTGCCATCCTTTCGTTATTGATTATTTCAGTGCAACAAGTGATACCGTAATATTGTCTGTTGCCCCTCTATCATCAGCATCTTCCACTAGGTAATCAGCAAATTCTTGGAACGGTTGTTTCTCTTGTTCACATTTATTTAGGTTGGATAATAATGCTTCATTTGGATAGATGTTATAAAAACCATCACTGCAGAGAAAGAAGAGATCATTTTCATCATATTTTCCTTCTGTTACAAAAAGAGAAAGCTGTTCATTTACTCCTAGGCATTGCATGAGTACATTTTTTTTGGGATGCTGCTCCGCTTCTTCAACTGTCAGCAAATTTTTTCTCACTTGGTCCATCACCCAGGAATGATCTTCTGTCAGTTGATTGATACTGTAATCCATTTCTTCTAATCTAGTGATCTGATAGATTCGACTGTCTCCTATATGAATAATTAAATATCTATCATTATAGAGAAACAGGATCGAAGCAGTAGAACCCATTCGTTTCCCCTGACGTTCCCCTTCTTCAAGCAATGTTTGATTCGCTTCTTTTAACAATTGCTCCATTTCTTGTTCTATTTTTGCTAATGGGTACGGTAATGGCAAAAAGATGGATGCCTTCTTTCGGTACCATTCATCAATTTTTGCAACAATGATACTGCTAGCCACATCACCTGCATGATAACCACCCATACCGTCCGCTACGACCGCGACTAATAAATGATTGCCTTTTCGATCCTTTTTTGAATTGAGATATGCATTATCTTCGTTGTTTTCTCTAACAGATCCTTTATGGGTGGATACCCCATAGCTCCATTTTTCTTTTTTTCGTAGCATTTGATTTAATCCTTTATTTAAAGTTTTCGGTAATGTTTGTTACTCGAATTCATAAATAGCAAGCTGATTTTTATTGGTTCTCTGCTTCGTCTGCATTGAATTTCCAACTTACATTTGTTGCATTGCTTTCTAAGGCACCAAAATTAAATACTAATTCATATGATTCTGATTGATCTTGTTCAAATACCATTTCTGTTTCTTTCGACTCACCCGGATGAATTTCTTCCTCATCAAGCATATTGACGGTGTCTAAGTCATAAATTATATCTTCACCTAATTCATTGTCATCAAACAACTTTACGCTGAGTAGGTCTTCTCCGACAATCACTGTATCTCCAATATTCCCCACTTCAAATTTAACTAATACGAACTCATCTAAATATGGTTCTCTTCCTTCTAATTCATCCAAAATTTCAAAGGACTGAACTGTTACTTCATAGTCACCCATAACACTTGTAACTTCTCCAGTTTCTCCTAGGCTTAAATACTCCTCGCTTGTTGATTCAGAATCTTCTGGTTCTTCTCCATCGGTTTCAGTTTTCTCTGATCCCTGTTCTTCCACCAATGTGTCTTCACTTTCAACTTCTTTATCTGATCCTTCCGAATTACATGCAGCTAGAATGAAAACTGCTAAAAGACTTGCGAAGATCGCTAAATGTTTTTTCATTGAAAACTCTCCCTAATTATTAACTTGCTTCATCTGTATCGAATCGCCAAGTTAAATTTGTTGCGTTTTTTTCTAGTGCACCATAATTAAAAGTTAGCTCATATGATTCGGAATCGTCATGATAAAAAACCATTTCTGCTTCTTTAGTTTCTCCCAGTTGAATTAGTAAACTGTTGTCCAACACTAACTTCAGCCATTATTTCATCCTCTATTAAAAGTATAGATGATTTTTGCCAATCTAATTTGATCCCCATCCTTCAATGGATAAGTTTTATAAGCAATCATCGACTCTTCATTAAGCTTACTACCGTTTTTGGAACCCAAATCCTTTACGATAAAGGATGTGCCATTATTGACTATTTCGATATGTGACCTTGATATCCCAACAGAATCCTCGACATAATTGACGCCATCGTTTTGTCTGCCAATGATAAAAGATTCACTGTTAATCGGAATAGATTCCATTTTTCCATTACGGTCAACTTTAAGATATGCTGTAGGCTCAGCTCCTTGTAAACTATCATCAAGGGCGACTGTAGATTCTGGCTGGGATAAAAGTGTTGTTTCATGATTCAAGTTTTGAAAGTAGTTAGCACTGTTTACTTCAGGCTTGTGCGGTTTTGCCGGTGGTGTGTCTTCCATGTTATCTACTTTTCTTGGGCTAATTTCATGGCTAGTTGTTACTTTTTTATCTTTTTTAAGGTTTTTATCCACCTTATTTTTCTTTGTTTTTTTACCTGTTGTTGAATAATTTATTTTTTTCGTAGCTTTGGGATAAACCATCAGGAAATAATAACCTATAGCTACAATAGCTATCGATAATCCAATACAAATATAGAAGATACCTTCAGTTGGAAAGGACATATACAATCTCCAGATAACCGCAATTCCAAGAAGAGCCAAACAACTAATAATAATAGGGCTAGGCGCTTTTCTTTCGATTGTTTCCTCGATAATTTCCTCTTTTTCGGTCTGCTTATTCGGTTCGTTTTTCTTAACCGGTTGTTTAGGTTTCGAAGGAGCTCTTTTTGGAGTAGCTTCGTTTTGCCTATTTGATTGCTGTTTACTAGTACTTGGAACTGTTGGTCTTGCGTAATCAATTCGTTTCATTTCAGGCTCAGATGGAGCAGACTGCGAAGGAACCGACTGCCGCGAAACATTTTTCCGCAGTGAATCCAATTTCTTCAACAAGTCGTCCAATTGGAAGTTAGATCCATTTAAATAACTTGTTAATTGCTGTACACCATCACCAGATAATTCTGTTACAGAACCGACTAATCGGAAGAACAACTCTCTATACTCCTGATGGAGATCAGGTTTTTGATTAATCTCTTTTAACGGTATGTAGGTTAAATAAAGTTGCTTTACATTATCTTCTACAAAAATAAAATCTTCGTGTAAGACATATTGCTGTTCATTTAACATCAATTCCTTGCTTGATTTAATTACTGATCCTATTTCATATAACAATTCATACAGATCATGCATGGTTAGCGAACTTTCTCTCACATAATGAGAAAGCATTTTTTTAGAAGAAATGTCAAAGTAGAATTTGACATTAAAATCGATTTCCTGAACTTCAAGAGGTAAGACATGATCGATACTGTTTGCACTCATCATGTTCACCTGAATTTTTGCTAACTCTTCACTATGAATTGGAGAAGGTTCCTCACGAAATATAGTCATAAAGTGACCCTGTTGTTGTTCAAAATCACATTTCAACCCATATATTGTTTCACTCATCATTGTTCACCCCGCTTTGAATTTCTATCTTTATTAAAAAAATCAAAAAGATGTTTTTACTTCATCATTTACTAGCATAATTGATAAGTTGTACAGAATCTGAACATTTTATCGTGAAGAGGACAATACACTTTTGGTAAACTATACCGCCCTTACTCTTCTGGTGCCTCTTCCGCTTCATCTGGGAATAAAATGAATTCTTTATCACCGTGCATCGAAATTCTGTAGAATTTAGATTCATTCACATCATAAATTATATCTCCTGTACTGACACCGTCTCCTTCATCCGTCAACTCTTCTTCCAGTTCTCCTGGTTCTCTGTTATATGTAGTACGTTTATCGTCCCTCGCAACAGAACTCAAGAAATTAACCCCATAAAAATAATCATCGATTAAATTTTCAATGGTAATGTTTACTACCAAGAAAAAGTCATTTGAAGGCTCTACTCCATCTATTTCGTCAGCAAAGTGAAAATGGTTTATTTTTTGGTTAATATGATCTTGTGAGGCTGAATCTTCGCTTTCATATTCTATTACTTCTCCTAAACGAACTGCATCCGGAAATGTTTCTAATGCTTCCGTTACAGCATCATCTGAATTGTTTCCCTCTGTATCTTCAGCTTCATCTTGTTCTTCCGTTTCTTTCTCTGCTTCATGTTCTTCTGGAACAGGTTCTTCCGTTTCTTCTTGTTCAACATTTGTTTCTTCATTACACGCCACAAGGATTATAAGCACTAAAAAAACGGTGATCAAAACTAATTTTCTCTTCAATTTCACCTCTCCTTTTTTTCTGGGTAGTTATATTAATACAAAAAGTATACAGAATACTTGATTTGAATTACTGTTTACTTGCCTCATCTAGTTCAAATTCCCATGATAAGGTAGTAGCTACATCATCCACTAAGCCAAAGTTGAATACTAATTCAAAGTAATCTGAGGGATCTGCGTAAAACACCATTTCTGTCTCAACTGTTTCTCCTGGTTGTATTTCTTCTTCAGTTAATTCATTAATGCCGTGGTGAAATAGGTTTCCTTGACTTAGTTCTTGATCATCAAATAACTTTGCTTTGTATATACTTTTTCCTTCAAAGGGTTCATTTCCTGTATTCTCTACTTTTAGGTGTACTAACACAAACATTTCCATCATCGATTCTTCCCCATTTACTTCATCTAAAATTTCGAAAGAATCGACTGTTATATTATAATCTCCAACCCCACTGGTTACTGCTCCTGTTTCACCTAGCTTTAATCCTTCATTATTGCTATTATCCTTATCTGTTGTTTCTCTTCCCTGTTCTTCCTGCTTCTCACTTTCTGAGTCATCATTTGTGGAAGATTCTTGTTCCGACGCATCACCGGTTGAGTCATTAATATCATTGTCCTCTTCATTCTCATTATTACAAGCAATTAGCAACATTGCTAGTAATACCCCTATAACAGTTAACTTCTTCATTTTCCATTCCTCTTTCCTATATTAAACTATTCAGATACTCACACAGTATATTTATTAGCATCTTTCATCTAGTATGGAAAATATGCTTCCTTTTCAAAGACATATTTTCCATACTGTGATTGACCATCAATTGCACCGATTAACTTTAAGCTATCTGCAATTCGCGGAACAAATATAAGATAGGCTGAAGTTTCGACACTCCTTCCACATATGTTTGCCTTTCAACAAGGTTTATCTCTGTATTTTTTCAATAACGTACACTATTCTTTTTAACCGTGCGTCTCTATTTTTCGTTTTATTCTTACCTTCCCAGATATTTATATATGTTTGGATAAGTTTGAATGAAAATAATATGTTAGTTATATGTAATATTTAATTTTGTGAAGAGGAAAGCCTCTCTTCACAAGAAACTCATTAGTTACTGGCATCCTCTACAAATAACTCATAAGTTACATTGGTTGCTACAGAATCTAACATTGCATAGTTAATATGCAATGTATATGAATTGGATTCAGTGTGAGAAAATATATATTCTCCTTCTTTTGTTTCACCTGGTTGAATTTCCTCATCTCCAAATACTTCTATTGAATCGTAATGATAAGCACTCTCTGCGCTCAGTTCTTCTGTATCAAAAATTGTAGCACCATATATTTCTTCTGCAACAATCGGTGAATCACCAATGTTCTCAACCTCAAATTGAACTAAAATATAGGTGTCTCTAGAAGGTTGACTCCCTTCAAATTCATCCAAAAGTTCAAATGAGTTAACGGTAATGTTATAATCCCCTACTACACTTTGAATTTCTGCTGTATCGCCAAGATTTAAATACTCTTCATCATTACTCTCATCATTCGAGGTTTCATTTTCAGTATTAGTTGACTCTTCCTCCGTTGCTTCTTCATCAGAATTACATGCGGCTAAACCAAGCAAAACTATTAAACTTGTAATGGCTAATATTATTTTCTTCATGCTCTAATTCTCCTTCATTTTCATCATTCTATTATTACCTTTCCATACATGTAGACATATCTAGAAAAGTAATAATAAAATATTTATTATTGATTGTTACATGAACATTATTTTGTGAAGAGGAGTGTCCCCCCTTCACATGTTATTAAAAATAGTACAAGGTAATGAGGACCCCTGGTATAACTGCATACATAAAAGGAAATTGTTTAATCTTTAAATCCATAAAACTTTCACGAGTATGCTTCGGTTCTTTCTTTAAAATTGTTAACAATCGGTAGTAACCTGGATACATGAGTTTTTTTAAAAATTTCAGCTTGAACACAATTAAAATAATTACACTTATGAGTCCAGCTACGAGTACTGAATAAAGGATACTGTATAAAGAAAATTCCATCCCTGCAATCGCACCAATACCGGCGAAAAGCTTCACATCGCCTGCGCTCAATGCTTTGAAGAGATATAATAAAATGAGTACGAAAATACTTACAGCAAGCCCTAGTAAGGTAAAGATAAGACCTCCAATTAGATCAGTAGCGACATGATATAGCACACCTACTAATACACCACTTACCGTTAACCAATTTGGAAGTTTGCTATAGCGTACATCTGTGTATAAGCCAATCAATAGATAAATAAACAGAATATAGAAATTTAATGCCATATGTAACAATTTCCTTTCCTATGATCCAACCCATGCTCTTTCTTTAGAATGTTTTTCAATAATGAAAGCTTCTTCGATAAATGGTATTGGTAAATCTAGTTCATACTCCGTAGTGAGTTCTACATATTTATCTCCACTACCTGTTAAGATATTAGGAATTACGACAGACGTAACTTTGATATTGTCCCTATTGACAATATTCATTTCTTCTTCTTTTTCCAAGTACATATTCACAACAGAGGTGAAGGCAGCGGCACCAGCTTCATCAAGGACAGCACCTGCTCCTTCTTTAATCGAATTGTAAGTTTCATTGCCTAGCGTATCTATTACTGTTTCTTCAATGTTACCGATATTTTCTTGTATACCTGGTACCAAATCCTGATAAATATCTGTCCCTTCGACAACTGTATGTACCTCATCTACAACTACTTCTGCAGGGTATAGTTGGGTTGCAACCTGTTTGGTAGCTTCTGAGGTTGCTCGATTGATTGCAATATCTACCAAGGCAAATTTAATCATATAGATTAGAAAAACTAAGAATAAGATAAAGAATGGCATAACAATTGCCGCTTCCAATGTAATGCTACCATCTTCTTTTCTAATAAGCCGCTTCATTCCCTCACCTCCTGTATCATAGATCAAATTATTAAATGTTTGTTAATCTTTAGTTTGGTATTAATCATTCGATGATTCTTCATCACGGACTGTGAGATTTACCACAAGGAAACAGTCATTATCCGGTTCGACACCATCAGTTTCCTCTGAATTACAATCTGCTAACATTAATACTGCTAAACGACTGTAAAACTCACCTCTTTTTAACTCGAGAAACTCTCTTCATTTATCTTCAGATACTTTCTATTCTTCAGTTGCCTCATCACGGAATAATATAATATATCCTCCGTTCACTTTAATGCGATAATAATCAGAGTCTTCGATATCAATAATTATATTACCTGTCGTTATACCGTCACCTTCATCAACAAATTCTTCTTCCAATTCACCGGATTCTCTCTGAAAAGTGCTTGTACTATCATCGTATCCTACTGGTTTTAAAAAATCTAAACCATATGCAAAATCGTCAATTAAGTTCTCAATTGTCATATTGACTATTATGAAATGGTCATTTTTAGGCTCTACTCCATCTATTTCATCTACTATTTTAAAAGAATTTACTATTTGATTAACATGATCATGAGCAATATCATTTCTTTCAAACTCTAATTCTTCTCCAATTCTTACATCATCCGGGTATCGTTCTAATGCTTTTTCTTTTACTGCTTCTATGTCACTTCCTGCTGATTCAGAATCATCTTTTTTCGACTCTTCTTCAGGTATCTCTTCTGTCTCTTCTTCCTCGCTTTCATTTTCCTCCGATGTCGTTGTTTCTTCCACAGATGTTTCTTCATTTTCCTCATCTTCATCTGATCCTTCTGAATTACATGCAGCTAAAATTAAAACTGCTAAAAGACTTGCGAAGATCGCTAAATATTTTTTCACTGAAAACTCTCCCTTTGTATGAAATATTTTATTATTACTTTTTAATACAGCTTATGTATATAGCAAAAAGTAAAAATAAAAGTAGTAAAGTGTTAGTCAACATTAATAGAAATACAGTTATCCATTTTTAGGTGAATGAATATAGTATCTATAAGGAGAGAATATTCTCTCCTTATATTTTTAAATTATTAACTTGCTTCATCTGCATCAAAACGCCAAGTTAAAATGGTTGCATTTGATTCCAATGCTCCGAAGTTGAAAACTAACTCATAGTAATCAGAATTATTTTGATCAAAGATCATTTCTGCTTCTACTGTTTCTCCAGGCTCTATTTCTTCTTCCGTTAACATTTTTACCGATTCAAAATCATAAAGATTTCCTTGACTTGAATCTTCATCATTAAACAACCTTCCATTATATACATCCTTACCAACAATAGGTGAGTCATCTATATTTGTCACCTCGAATTTTACTAATACAAGCACATCCATAAGTGATGGTTCTCCTTCAATCTCATCAATAATTTCAAAAGAATTAACAGTTATTTCATAGTTACCCAGGACACCGGTAACCTCACCAGTTTCTCCTAAACTTAAATATTCTTCGTTATTAATCTCTTCCCCTGACCCTTCATTATCATCCGCAGATTCGTCTTCTTCATCTTCTGTGTCTGCTGGTTCTGTTTCAGCATTCTCTTGGGATGTCTCATTGTCATTAGAATTATCATTTGTCTCTTGATCACTCTTATCATTAGAACTACAAGCTATTAATACAATCATTAATAACATTCCTATCAAACTTAAACGAAACATTTTCATTCTTCATTCTCCTTTGAGTCATATTTTTACTAATCATTTTCTATAAGCCATGAATATTCAATATTTTGATGTATTATACTTAATATGAAAAATGTGCTTCTTTTTCAAAAACGAATTTCCCATCATCTGACTGACCATCAATTGCTCCAACAAGGTTTAATGTATCAGCTATTTGTGGCAAAAATATTAGATTTTCAGAGGTTTTAACACTCCCTTGTACGTATGTTTGACGTTCTGCTAAACTCACGCCAGTATTTTTTTCAATAACAGCCATAATTCTTCTTAAGCGAGCATCACCACTTGGGTTTATAAATAGGAATAAACGTAAATAGTCTTTATACACTACAGGAAGTGCACGAGTTGAAGTTAATTCATCGTTAATTAAAGGAACACTATCTGATTTAGCTAAGTTGTTAGTATCTTCAATTGAACTTTTTAAAGCATAAGCCACTGCCGCAATAAATATTGCAAGAGGATGACCTGCTGATCGGACCTCTGTCTGCATAAAAGCATCGATAAATCTAATAGCAAACCGAAGTGCAAACAATTGGCCTAACGCCATTGAATAATTCATACCAACCTCATGTTGGCCGTATAGAATATATTCCACCTCACGATTTTCGAATAAATAATCATCCGAATTCGTAATACTTGTTGGCTCCGCACTTTCAAAATGTAATAATATATATTCATTTATATACAATCTATCTCTTGAAGAATTAAGTATGTTTCCAATACCATTAAAAATAGTATCAACTATATTCATGGCGCTTTTTCCACTATTACCGGCGTCTCCACTGAAATCTAGTTCAGGAACATCTTGATCGACGCCTTCAATAAACTCTTCATAATCATTTACCAAGTCTGCCAATTCAATATAAGCATCGCTATCTTCCTCGAGATTTCCTGCTAAATTTTCAATATCTCCAAAATCTCCTTCTGCTTCATCCCTTGATTCTTCAGCATCCTCCTCATGCTCTTCCATTGACTTTTCCTGGTCTTCCTCGAATTCTTTTCGATCATTGTCTAACTTGTCTGCACCTGAATCGACTTCGGTTCTACCGGTATTTATCATGTTTAACGCATCATTTTTTGCTTGTAGCACTGCTTGTACACTTGATGAGTCTATATCCGTCTTCAATTCTTCAAATAAGCTCGGTAAATCTTCTACATTAGTAATAGCCTCATCTGTTGCTTCAAGTATATGATCAAAAAATTCTGATTCATAAGGATAGTCGTCAAGCTTTGCACTAGTCTCTTCTATAGCCCCAGCAACATCATCAACAGAATCAGTACCTATGCCGCCTCTCGGAGGTTCTACGTGTTGCTCGGCCTCTCCATAATTTTCTTGTGCTTCATCATTAGCGTCATTTACAGCATTGGCTATATTCTCATTTAATTCTTTTGCTTCATCTATACTTTCTCTTATGTTTTTTAAAGAATCTACTATATCACTGGATAATGTATACATTTCCGATGCTTTTGCTTCCGCCTGCTCTTTAAAGATTTCACTATCTTCTCTTAACTGCTCTATTTCAGCTTCATTGTCTGAAAAGTTTTGATCATTTACTTCAAGTTGATTTTCTTTATCTTCTATTTCTTCTTCTAACTTTTCGATTTCCTCTTCTAACTCTTCAATTGTCATTGGTGGGTCAAGTTCTTCACCTGATTCAACCTTTTCCAAATCTTCTAATTCTGTACGCATTTCTTCTAATTGGTCTTGAATATCTTCATTACTTTCCTCTGTGGCTACATTTTCGTTTTCCAATTGACTTATATCGCTATCTGTTTGACTATATGTAGAATAATGATGTACAACATCCGTAAAAAAAGAGACATTTGGATAGTTACTATATTCATCATGTGTTAAATTTTCCCTAAAAAGAGAAATTTGCTCTTGAAGGCTTTCATATTCACCTTCAACTTCATCCAATAGTTCTTCCCTATCCTCAAAGTCATCTTGTATTTTTTCTGCAGTATCAACAAAAGCTGATGTTTCTTTTAATGCTGTTGTTAGGAATGAGAATTTTTCTATTAATTCCTTCACTACCTCAACGGGAGCCTTATATTTCATCTCTTCTAAAATTTGATGCTCTAAAATTTCTGGGTTAGCCAAAGCACGTGAAAAGTCAATTTCAGCACTTTCTACCTTAGGATTTATAAAGTTAAAAGTATCTTCATTAGAAGTGGCTTCAATATTCGCTTTCAGAAGATCTTCAAAATCTGATTCAACAGAGCTTTCATCTACCCCAAAAAGCCCATATTCTCTAAGGTCGTTTTCATATCCAGCCATTGCAGAACGGACTCCACTTTGTACAGCATATTCAGCCTGTTGTTCAGCGGACATAATTCGTGCATAGTCTATCAGTACAGCATTAAAAGCAAAAACAACTGCAATGATTAATAAAAAAAAGATTGTGACAGCACCTTTTGTATCATATTTTAATTTATTAAAAAATCGCCTCATACACTCACCTCTAAGTTAACCTCATAGCTATCGGTCTACGACTGCCCCTATTATCTCTTTACCGTAATGCACGATAAAATCCGTCGTCCGAATTAGTTCAACTGGATCCTTAATTGAAGCACTGGCTGTCACCTCAAAGTTATCGCTGACCACAAAACCTAGAAAGTCTGGGAAGTTTAAATTTCCTGAAACCGTAACATCTACTTTTCTATCAAAGCCCATACTATCTGCCCTAGAAACTACTACATTTCCACTCGTAAACATTTCACTACCTTCTGTATTTGCACGGGTTTCTTTTCTACCTGTTGCATCACTAGTCAAGCGATAGCTGAATATCTTACGAATAAATTCCTCACCTATATAATTACTGCGCCAATAAAGTCCATCTCCGCCATCCATGGTAGTATACTCATTTTCTGCGAATTCTCCAGTTTCAAAATCCTTATAGCTGTTATCCCATGTGAATGCAGTCCGCTCTGCTATCATCTGAGCCTTCTGATAAATAACAACTTTTTCGTAGATAACGAGACTGAACAGTATAAGGGCAATTGTTGATATGAATATAACAGGGAAAATGAGGGATGCCTCGATAGTGAACATCCCTTTATCATCCTTCTTGAGCATCTTCCACTTTTCATGTATTGAAAGGAACATAATGTAGTCCCCCTTCTTCTACCTAATTAGTTGTCTGTAGTTGGTGGAGTAACACTAATTCCATCAATGACTTCTTCTACCCAAGTAATAATTTGATTTCCAAATAGAATTGCAACTGCAACAAGTACTGCAACAATTAATAATAGCTCTAAAGTACCCATACCATCTTCTTCTGTCCACAGATTAGTTAAAAATCCTTTCATGTTCCCTCACCTCCTTTAAAGTGACTGACTTAGATGTATGCTTAAAAAATTCTTAACGCAGGATACGCAACAATAATGAGTACTGCGATAAAAATTAGCATCATTGGAAAAATGAGTTTGGAAGAAGCTTCTTCACCTCGTTTTTTCGAAATCGATTTACGCTTCTCCCACAAATCCCTTGAGATTTCCCTCAAGGATAATGATAATTGATTACCACCACGCTTATAATTTAATAATATTGTAGTGGTGAATATCGATACTTCTTGCACACCGCAACGTTTACTGAAATCCTCCATAACTCCATTGAAAGAATCCCCGTTTTTAATCTTCGTTACAGCATCAGTTAATTCTCTATATAAAGGATGGTCTATATCAGCTTTCATCATGGTACATCTGACAATTGCTTGCTGAACGGTTTCCCCAGCATTAACAAGTAACGCAATCTTACTTGCGAATTCTGGAAGTTCTATAATAATATCCTGTTTTCGTTTCTCCATTTTTTCGTCCAGTTTCTTCACTGAAACAATTGGAATAAGAATAGCCAGTACAACTGCGAATACAACAAATCTTGTATCGCCTCCATTTAATACTGCGAATAAGCTTCCACCAGCTAAACAAAGCAGTACAATCGATATCATTTGGGCCATGAACATCTTCGTATATTGAGGTACTTTTTTACCTGCTGAATACAGAATTGCTACCTTATGCTGAACTGGTGTGATATACGATGACAACCGTTCAAACAGGTTTGTACGATCAATTAACCATAAAGATGCTGGTGCCAAAAATAAAAACTGAAAATCTGCCTGGTTTTCTTCAATAAACAATTTATATTTAGAGCCAGCAAAAATGAAGCATATTATGACCAATCCAACAGCAACAGAGCAAAATATTCCGCTAATTAGCATATTTTACACCTCAATTTTCATTATTCGTTGAGAAATCCAGAAAGAGAAAGCAAGTAAGCTTAAACAGACTGTCATAACGATTGGACCGAATTCTGACCACTTATATAACGGCTCCATATAGTCACCAGAGAAATATGTTAGCATTGCTACGATTCCAATTGGGATTAGCGCCAAGGCATTCGATTCAAAGCGTTTTTGGGCAACCATTACCGAAATTTCCTGTTGGATTTCGAATTTCTCGCTGATCATATGTGCTGTTCTTCTGATAACTTCAACCAAATCGCCACCGGTTCGTTTACAGGTCACAAACACATCTGTAAAGTTTGTAATATCTTCAATACCTGTTCTTTCACTGAATTCCTCGAGCATTCTTTCAATTGGCTCCCGGTTTTCGAGCCGCTTGTTAATATGTTCAAATTCCTGAATGATCATGATTTTTTTTCCTGGATATAGTAAATATAAGTCATTCGTCACTTCCTTAAATGCATTCTCTATCGATCTTCCTGCTACAAGAGAGGAAGACAATGAAAAGAGTGCTTGCTGGAATTGACGGCTTAGTTCTGCTTTTCTCTTTTGAATGATTTGCTCTTTTCTCATCTTCGGGAAATATAGTCCGATGAGACAAAATAAAGCTGCCATTATGACATTTTGATAAAAGATAAATCCTATTGCAAATAACATCCCACATCCGACTATTGCCCAGAAAACAAATTCAATAGTGCTATATTGATAGGCGTTATAATTTGTCATGCCATGTTCATTAAATGGAGGCTCTTGTACTTTCTTTGTTTTCTTTTCCTTTGGTTGTTTCTCTTTGACTTTCGATTTTTGAATCGTAGCCTTTTTTTCCTCAGATTCATCCCTATTTTTATTCTTTTTTCGATCAAGGATTATAAATATAAGAATCGTAATGACTACTACTACCGCAGCAATAATAAAAATCTCGATCTAGATCACCCCTTTTCACAGCTTGATTCCTGACATTTCTAATTTGAGTCTGTTCTGTATAGTTTCACCTGTCGGTTTTAAAGAACCTATTACTCTATCAACCGGACCATCACCCTCTTCAACAAATTCATACAATGGTGATAGTTGGACTTCTCCATCTTCCACACCTATTACTTCACTGACAGCCACAACTTTTCTAGAGTGATCCCGTAACCTAGAAAGGTGGACCATAATATCAACTGCTGAACTAATTTGCTGGCGGATTACCGGTATCGGGAAATTGGCCCCACTTAATACCATTGTTTCCAGCCTACTCAACATATCCTCTATTGAGTTGGAGTGACCTGTTGAAAGTGAACCATCGTGGCCTGTATTCATTGCCTGGAGCATGTCTAAAGCTTCCACACCACGCACCTCACCAACAACAATACGGTCAGGACGCATCCGTAAAGAGGATTTGATTAAATCTCTTATGGTGATCTCCCCTTTACCTTCTGTGTTCGCATTACGTGTTTCCAAGCTGACAAGGTTAGGCACGCTCTTAATCTGTAATTCAGCAGAATCCTCGATCGTAATAATCCTTTCTGACTTTGGGATAAAGTTAGATAAAACATTTAAAAAGGTTGTCTTACCTGAACCAGTACCACCACTAATAAAGATATTATATTTAGCCAGAACGAGTTTTTTGAGAAAATCTGCAACTTCTTCAGAAATTGAATCTTTTTCGACTAAATCATTAATGGTTAAAGGTTTTTCTGGGAATTTCCGAATGGTCATTGTCGGACCTTTAAGTGCAATGGGTGGTAAAACCACATTCACACGTGAACCATCTTGCAAACGTGCATCGACAATTGGTGATGAAGCATTAACTGTACGGTTAACTCTTCCTACAATCATCTGAATAATATCCTCCAGTTTTTCGGAGCTTTCAAATTGCACATCACTCTTGAAAATCCGTCCATCTTGTTCAATAAAAATTTCATCATAACCATTAATCATAATCTCTGTTATGGAAGGATCATCAATTAATGGCTGGAGTACATCCAGGCCTCGAAATGCATTGTACGTTCTATCAATCATCCATTTCATTTGCATGGATGTTAATCTATGCTCATCCGCTTGCTGAAAAACATAGTGTTCAATATATTCATGCAATGCTTTGTCTTCCATGGTCTGTCTTTCATTTAACATATCACGGACATGAGCGATAATGGATTCTGTTAAATCATGATTTTGCTCCATCTCATCCACCTACCCCACTTGTTGCTCTGCTAAAGGAAGAAATGAGTTTTTGAATATACTCCTCGAACACATGGTTATTAAGTTGCTCTTTGTCCACTAGTTGCTTCCATTCTGGAACATATGGAAGATAATGATCGATTTCAATTCCTGTTTCAGAAAGCGCTGGATCCATTGAACCGGTGTACTTATTCAGTATTAACTGGACTCTGTTACTAAAAGAGCCATCGTTAACAAATCCGTGTAGTTCCTCTAATAGATAGCCTGTTTTATGAAAGCTATACATATCGTTTGCTAGAAGCCACAGAACATGATCACTTTTCTTTAGTGCAGTTAGGACCGTAGGATTTATTGTACTTTCTAAATCGACAATAATATAATCATACTCTTCCATCTTGATGAGATTATCCATCAACAATTCGATTTCCTTTTCACTTAAATCGAGAACTTCTTCTGCACTTGGCATAAAATAAAAGAAAGGAATAGCTGTGTCCTGATCTACTGCTACCAATTCCTTCATTTTTGATTGTAATTGATCCGCATTTGTTTTTAGATAATACAAAAGCGGAGAGGAAGAAGAAAGGTTCTCTACATCAAAAAGCAATGGACTAGTATTAATTAATTCCAAGTTCAAATAGAAAACATTCAGTCCATTTTCTTTCATCTGATTTGCTAAATGGAAGGCAGTTGTTGTTTTGCCTGCTCCTCCTGATGCCGAAAATACAGAGATAACACTTGTGTTTGCGTTCTGAGGTTTTTTTATTTTCGTTTTTTTATCACCCTGCTCGTAATGGGACGATAATACTCGCGACATCACTTGACTCAGCGGCTGATATTTAAACAGCTCATCTTTCCCTGGTTCTTGTTCCATATCATTTACCAAGTAGAGTAGAGTACCGATATTTTCAATTTCAGGTTCAACCTGCATACCTTCAGAAGATAACAACAAAATATCGGTGCGTTCTCCACTTTTTAAATACTCCTGTAAACTCTCATATCTGGAAAACAATTTAACATCAAATCTTGTTGCATATTCTGAAGTTCTAATATAATTAGCAAACAACTCTATATACTCCATATCAAGATCAAATAATACAAGACGTAATTTCTTCATGGTATCCCCCTTTTAAAAAAGACCTAAAAACTTTAAAATTCCACCTATTATAAATACTAGCGACAACACTATTAATAAGATTGTTATTTTCATATGTAAATTCATTTTCTGATTTCCTCCAAATATCAAGCCTCACAAGGTGAGAAGACACTTCAGAATAATTTTTTGTAAATTTCTACAAAATTCTCGTAATGTTACTACACTACATTTAACCACATATGCATATTATTCATATAGGTTTATACACTCATTTTAATATAGGTTAAAAGTCATTATTTTATTATTTGTAGGTTATATTAACTAGTTTTATTTTTTTGTTCTTTTGGTTATAATTGCTATGAACATGATATAAGGAGGTTTTTTCTTCATAGTTATAAAGTCTTGTTTTTGTTTCGACATTTACTGACAAACTTTAAATATAGGACATTAGACTCCTTTAATTCAATGTCAAATTACCTTGAATTCTTACTATTTGAACTCAAGATTAATAGACATCTTTTATATTTCTCTAAGTTAATTCTACTAAGCCAAATTTAATAGGTACGTTCAATTGTACTAAGTTGAATATTCAGTTGAATTTTTGGACTTTTTCAACATAATATGTAATCCTTTCCAATCTGATTCGAAATCCTTATGGATAAACTTCCATCCATTGGTATGACTGGAAATAAGACATTTTAACAATTAATATAGGTGAAATCTGAATTTCAAGGTTTAATGTAAGTGTTTAAACTAAAAATCTTAAACAAGTGATCCATTCATTAAATGATTTAAATACGAATACCTCTAATATATTACAAGTTAGAATTGAAAACGCATCAAAAAGAAACAGCTAAATACTAATAGCTTTTTCAGAAAAAGAGTAATATATACCTATTTATTTTTACGTGAGTATAGGTAAAAAGAACTTATTGGAGGGGTGATGGTTATAAAGTGCACATTTAAAAACCCGTTTCAATTTTATTGAAACGGGTTAGTCTTGCTATCTTATATTATATTTATTTTATTAAGTATTGTTAGCTTGGTTCTATCAAGCCGTATTTGCCATCACGACGTTTATAAACAACATTCGTAATACCTGTATCAGAATTTTCAAAAACGAAGAATACGTGTCCTAACATATCCATTTGTAACACTGCCTCTTCAGAATCCATTGGTTTTAAATCAAAACGCTTCGTTCTTACAATGTCTATTTCATCATCATCATATTGTTCTTCTCTTAATTGAGCGGCTTCTTTTTCCAATTCCGCAAATACGTGCTTTGCTGCACCTTGCTGACGGAATTTTCGATTTACTTTTGTTTTATGCTTACGAATTTGCCTTTCTAGTTTGTCGACAACAAGATCGATCGCAGCGTATAAGTCAACGTGATGTTCCTCTGCTCGTAGTAATAAGTTTGTCATTGGAATGGTTACTTCGATTTGCTGTTCGTCATTATAGACACTTATATTTACATTTACATCAGAAGTGGGAGGAGTGTCAAAATATCTTTCCAACTTACCTATTTTTCGCTCAACAAACTCCTTAATGGCACTTGTCACTTCTACATTTTCTCCTCGGAAGTTATATTTCATGAAAGTGTCCTCCTTTCAAACTATCAAGCTATAATAATAAGCTATATATCTATAATACCACAGTTTGTAAAAGTTAAACAAAAAAATTGTGAATAAATTTCATAATATTCTTACAATTCCTTTACATAAAAAATAATCACTGTTTCTTTTACAGTGATTATTTCTTCGAATCTAAAAATCTGCCATCATAGCTTGCGACATTTTTATATGGATTTAAATATGAATGATTAGAGCGTGGCTGTTTCTTCGCATTACGCATATCTTTTTTTATATGCTGAAATACTTTTTTTAATTGTTGATCTAGCTGCTGGTCAAGCTCAAGGACTTTATTCCCTAGTACTTGTTCTTCAGAAGAAAAAGGAGGCTTTATTTCTTTAGTTAAAGGTTCTCGTTCTTCTAGTAATTGATTTATTTTTTCAATCGCTCTTTCCCGTTCATCATTTTTAAAAGGTTGTTCTAGTAATTGTAGCATCATTTTTGTTTTTTGAAAATATTGTTTAAGTGCTTCCATCAGGCATTAACACCTTGACCATGCTGACGAATACGCTCCTGCTTGATCACATCTTTCCATGTATCACGGAAATTCTCGATAATTTCTCGTGCCTGTTCTAATTGATCCAGATCGCTTTTTATATTGGCTTGTGTTAACGCATGATAAACAAAATCATATAAGGGCATCATTTCTTTTGCTATTGGGGCTTCCTGGTCTAAAGTCACCATTAATTCACGAATAATATCTTGTGTTTTTTGGATCATTTCATTTTTTGTTTGATGATCTTTTTCTTCAATAGCCTTCTTTGCCCGCTTGATAAATTTTAAACATCCATTGTATAACATCAATGTTAATTCTCCTGGTGATGCCGTGTTAACTGAATTGTTCTGGTATGCTTCGTATTGTTGGTAAGCCATAAAACGTACGCTCCTCTATTCATTGTTACTATATTTTTTCGTCAACGATAAATCCCATTAATTCTGCCATCGATGCATAAACATCGAGCATTTTCTTTGGCGGAATTTCTTTAACGACTTCATCAGTATTTTGATCTACAATCGTTACATAATAGCGATCTAATTTATCATGTAATTCATAACGAATACTGGTGTTGGAAGGCTCTAAAAAGGAATTAAGTCCTTCTACCATACTTTGTAATTGATCTTTATTTAATTCAACGTTCCCGTTCAATAATTGCTGTTCTGTTTGTTCATGGTTATGGGATTGCTCTCTTGTTGATGTGGATTCTGTCGGTTGCACGGGTTGAGATCCAGTGATCATTTTACCAACTTCCATGACAATTTTCATCTCCCTTATTCAATTGTTTCTATTAATATCGGTATTTTCTATAAAAAGGTTTAGCATTTTCTTGATTTTCTTTGGTAAAAGTACTCTCCACTTAGATTCCTTTTCGCCCCTATTAACCTTTGATATCAATGTTATTACCAAATTTAGGTTAATGAAATAAAAATAACCACCATTATCAGGCGGTTATTTCTGATTCATCTGATTCCATATGTCGTTTAGTTTGCTCTCATAGTCACTATTAAAGTGTTGATTGCCATAACGGATATCGTCATACCATCTTTCTAATTGGGCGAATCGTTGATTTTTTTCTGTTAATGCCAATACTTCATGTGCGGTAAGGGATTTGCGCCATTTTTCTTGTTTTTTGATATCGCGGGCAATTCGACGATAAAGAAAACGCACTTTTTCTTCGCTTGTTAATCGTTCGAATTTCGGTTTCTTTCTTGTTATATGACGAAAAGTTTCACTGATTTTTTCCTGATTTTCCTTTCGCCATTTCTTCCAGTCAAAAAGACTCTCCTTCTCATCTTCATAGTCTGTCGTTGTTTCGGCTAGATGTTTCTTTCCGAAAACCTGTTGAATCACATTCCATAATGACTTTACTGCTTGAATAATCAATCTGCGGAACTTCTTAAATAAGATCGCAATGAACAGAATAAAGAGAATAACGATAAGAACAAATCCCATGATATAAGTTAAAGTCTCCATCAACTCTCCAAACCAGGATGTCTCCTGCTCTTCTGCCGGTGGAAGTCCAGACATGTCATTTGAAGGTGGCTGTTCTTCCACCATTTCTTCATCATTTTCAGATAAACTAACAAGCCATATTACCGATTGAATAATGGAACGCACACCATGGTAGAGAGCTGATTGTACCACCTGGAAATTCGTAATCGCAAAAACAACAAGCAGGGTTAAGATTAAATACACCCGATTTAATCTAGTAATCTCTGGGCCAATTCTCTTTTTGTCTTTTGCTAGTGATTCTTTTTGTAAATGCTCGCGATTGGTGATGAATAACATAATAATGATAAACAAAAAGCCCAAATAACTAATCCAATTTTGATATCCTGTCAGCGAATCAAAATTGATAAAAACGAGGTAACCAACGAAATAAATGGGCATACTGAAAGCCCAAAAAACCCGACTTGGTAAAATATCCTGCCATTCATTTTCTGCATGTTGAATTCCCCGATAAGAAACGATCAAACTGAAAATCAATCCCGGAATCAATGCCCAGATATCTGGTGAAACAACTAAGCTTACCGTGATAGTGATTATAATTGCACTAATGAGCACCTTCCAGCGATTGACCAACCAACAACGGCTAAAGTATGAAACAGTAAATAAAACAAGTAACGACAGAAACCAGTAATACAAAGCAGGTTCACCAAAAGTAATAACCCCTATCAGTAAGAAAACTGGGAAAAATCCAATAAACTCAATTATCCCGTGCCAAATCGATGAGAGATGCTGTTTCACTTTAGCTGGCATGGGCTTTTGCCCCCTTTTCCTTTGCGTCCCCAATCACGACTACCTCTACTGCATTGCCAAGGCTTTCAAGATACGCTATTTGCTTTTCCATCTTTTCAGTTACTTTAACAGCAAAAATAATTATATCTGTTTTAGTTAAACCTTGATCAATATCTTCCTGTAAAAAGGCTCGGAAATTTCTACTCCGATCCATCTTCACTTTTGCGATGGCATCAAGAATATAAGCAAATTGCTGACCACTGTTGGATGGTTCCACACGAATAGATGGTTTTATCCGATCGGTTGTATTAGTGAATGGCTCAACAAAGTAGCCATTGCAGCCAAAACCGGTAGAAATCCCCTGTTCTATCGCATAGTTCGCTAAGGAAGCAGCATACGATAATCCTTTTTCAATCACATCTGGCTGTTCAATCGGCATCCGGATATCTTCGTTCGTGTCAAAATTAACATAAATCATTAAATGGTGGTCAGCTGTAAAATCCTTTTTGTTAATTTGCAATGATTGCGTTCTTGCTGTGGCTTTCCAGTTGATTGAATTAAGTGGGTCACCTTGTTGGTATTCTCTGATCCCCGCTTGTAAAAATGGATCCTCTACAATCCATCTTTTTACAGTAATATCTCCCAACCAACTATGCGATGGCAAAGGAATATCATCGATCGGTACCAGATTCGGGTAAACGGTTATTGCTGTACTTGCCTCAAAGGAATGAAACACCTCGGAAAAACCGACACCATCCCCCGTAGTAACTGAAACCGTGTTCAACGGATAATAACCTCGTTTAGTCCCGATTAATTGGTGTCGACGCGTTATCTTTTGGTATGGTAACAGACTAAAGAGTGTACGGTGAAACATGTCTCCTTCTTTCTGCTGTTTCTCTTTTTCCGATTGGGTGATTAGATAGGGACTCATTTTGGACTCTAAGCGGATCCACGGGATAGGTAACAGTTTTTTGTTGATAATTTCATCAACCATCTCAATTGTTTCTCCTTCAAAAACCGCATCCTGTTTAAAAGCACGCTTATAGGAAATCCCCTTTAATCCGATCTTACTATAAAGCATTCCCTGTAATAATATAATGATTAATAGTACTACAATGACCCAGGCGATATTCATTCTTGAACCAGTTCCTTCTCAGATTCTGTTGGAACAGGGACTTGACGTAAAATGTCATGTAGTACACCATCTACTTCACCTTGTTTAACGCCAATTCTTTGAGCAAGGACAATACGATGACCTAGTACAGGCTTTGCCATTTTCTTAATATCATCGGGAATGACATAGGTTCTTCCTTGTAACAAAGCATATACCTGTACAGCTTTCAATAATGCTTGACTTCCACGCGGACTAACACCCAGTGCTACACTATCATGATCACGTGTTTGTTCGACTACATCGATCAAATATCCAAGTACATCTTCGTTAACATCAACATTACTGTAAACTTGTTGCATCTTAACAATCTCATCAACGGTAATAATCGACTGCAATGCCTCTAACGGATTCTCTGCCTTGAATCGCTTCAGAATTTCCAGACCTTCCTCACGACTCGGGTATCCCATATTTATTTTTAATAAAAAGCGGTCTAATTGTGCCTCTGGTAAAGGGAAGGTACCTTGACTTTCGATCGGATTCTGTGTGGCGATAACTAAGAAAGGCTTTGCGAGAGTATGCGTATTTCCGTCAATCGTAACCTGACGTTCTTCCATGCTTTCCAGTAAACTGGACTGCGTTCTTGGTGTCGCACGGTTAATTTCATCTGCTAACAATATATTGGTAAAAATCGGGCCCGGACGGAATTCAAACTCTGCTTTTTGCTGGCTGTAAAAATGGATACCTGTTATATCAGTAGGCAGTAAATCCGGCGTAAATTGAATCCTCTTAAAATCTCCCGCAAGTGACTTTGCCAATGATTTGGCCATCAACGTTTTTCCTGTTCCAGGTACATCCTCCAATAGCACATGACCAGAAGAAATCATCGCCACTAACAAAAGATCAATCGTTTCTCCCTGACCTACTAAAACTTGATTAACATTCGCTTTTATTTTGCTCGTTATCTCTTGAATTTCCGTTAATTCCATCAATTAAAATCCCCTTTACGTAATGTTTGCGCTTACAACACGGTATGTTATATTTATAACATTTCTTTATATATTAGGCAAAAAATTTCCATTATATTTTCAGAAAAATCAAACATTCGATTTTATCAAGATTTTTTATGGTTTTGTATAGTTTTATCGCACTAATTTTGGTAGTCTAATTATAGAAAAGATTGGGAAACTATCTTTAATGAATATTGATTTTACGATAGACAGGGGTTTTGAAAAGATGAAAAGGGTTGTTTTAATCGGTGGAGGGTACGGAGGAATGAACGCCTTACACCAATTAATTGATAATGGGATACCAAATGATGTGCAAATCACGGTGATTGATCGTAACCCGTATCATTCATTGAAAACGGAATTTTATGCCATTTTAGCAGGTACGAAATCAGACAAGGAAGTCCGGATTGACTTCCCTGTTCATGAACAAATTTCATACATATTTGGTGAAGTTGTCGAAATTAACACGGAAACAGAACACATTCGCATGAAAGATAATGAAGTACCTGTCGAATATGACTTTCTATTAATTGGCTTAGGTTGTGAGGATAATTATCACGGCATTCAAGGTGCAATGGAATATACGGAAAGTGTGCAAACGATCACTAAAGCACGCCAGGCAAGCATCAAGATCAACTGTTTGCCAGCATATAGTCAAGTATCTGTTGTTGGTGCGGGTTTAAGTGGTATTGAAGTAGCATCTGAAATCAGAGAAAGCAGACCTGATTTGAATATTCGCTTATTAGATCGCGGTTCCTCTGTTTTGTCAGCTTTCGATGAAAAAATTCAATCATATGTAGAAGATTGGTTCAACAAAAATGAAGTGAAAATTTTGCATCACAGTAATGTAGAATTAGTTGCTGAAGGCATCTTCTATAATAATGGTGAGGGTATTGAAAGTGATGTAATCATTTGGACAGCTGGGGTACGACCAAATTATTTAGTACGTAGTCTCCCCTTTGAAAAAGATCGTCAGGAAAAAATTATCGTGAATGAATTTTATCAAGTCCCTTCCAACCCTAATGTATTTGTTGTTGGTGACTGTGTTGCCTCTGAGCATTCACCAAGTGCTCAGCTTGCAGGGGTTCAAGGGGAACAAATCGGTGATATTCTCGCTGACGTGTTAAATGGAAAAGAAGCTCGTAAACCAGGAGATATTAAGCTTAAAGGCCAACTCGGTTCCCTTGGTAAATCAGACGGATTCGGTAATATGTACCGTAAGCCCGTAACAGGCCTTTTGCCACGTTTGGCGAAATCCGGTGTACTTTGGTTGAATAAACGACATTAAATTAGATAAGGTCAAATAAGCAGACATGTTATATAGCATGTCTGTTTATTTGACTCAACTGTTCTTTACGGAGAACAAAAAAGATCAAGAACTTTTGAAATTTGTTGAAATCTAAAGGAATTTAAATCTTATGTTCTTTATAACGATCAAAAAGGCTGAATTCACCGTTTTTTCGGACTTTTAAAAAAGTATATGTAGAGGTACAATACTATTAGTTCTTAATAAAGAACAAAAATGTTAAGGAGGAATTATTTATGTCTTTAAAAAAGAAATTAGGTTTAGGCGTAGCATCAGCGGTACTAGGACTTACTTTAGTAGGAGGAGGTACATATGCATATTTCAATGACACAGAGACTTCTACAAACACATTTGCAGCAGGAACATTGGATCTTACGTTGGACCCGGAAGTAATATTTAATGTAGATAACTTAAAACCCGGGGACTCAATGAAGAGATACTTTGAAATGCAAAATACAGGTTCATTGGATATTGCAAGAGTGCTCTTGGATACTTCCTATAATGTATCAGATGCAAATGATAATAATGGTAATGAAGATTTAGGTGAGCACTTTGTTGTTAAATTCCTTAAAAACGAAGGACACCCAGAAAGTTGGTTAGATAATGATGAGTATACAGTAGTTGAAGAGATTTCCCTTGCTGATTTATCAACTATGACACCAGATGATTTAGCTGTAGAACTAGAAGATTTCTTATTCTGGGATTATGAAGAAGACGGTATTCCTGCTGGTGGAACTGATTACATGGCTGTAAAAATTGAATTTGTAGATAATGATGAAGATCAAAACATCTTCCAAGGTGACTCTTTAGAGCTTGAATGGCAATTCACTGCTGAACAAGAAGAAGGAGAAAGAAGATAAGTTCCATTTTATAAGGAAAGGTGAGCAAGTCTCACCTTTCCAACTATTTATTTATTACCGTGAGTTTATAACTAGTTTATGGGTTCACGAAAATATATAAATTTTTTCCAAGATGGAGGAATGACCATGAGAAGTACAAGAATAGCCAAGTACGGAAAGAAGTATAAAAAGATAATGATTGCTGTGCAAATTTTGTTCATTTTATATGCCGCCTTAGTTTCTGTATCGCTACTCACCTCTAATACTAGTGCTTTTTTTAATAATACGAGAGCGGTCAGTGTTTCGATACCCACTGGATCGTGGTGGGACGGAAGTGACTTAACTTTTATTGGAAATGGTAATCAGAATTTAAATGATGCTTGTCCACCGGTAAAATTTTCAGTCGAGCTAAAAAACAATGGTTACAGCATGATTAGCTCAACGAATTATGAAGTCTTTTATATCGAAAACGGCAATCCGAAAAATGGCGAAAAAATTGCAGAAGGAACGATAGAACCTATTAAAGCTGGGGATGTTGCCACCCTATCTTATCAAGCCGAAGATGAAGGCTTTTATGCAGTTAAAGCCTTTCAACATCCAGAATATGAAGGGGAAGCAGAGAAAGTTATTTGGAGCGAAAAAATAAAGGTTAAATGTCCGAAGAAAGAGAAAAACATTGAAAAAGAGAAACAATCTGATGATGTTGAACCATTAGAGCGTGAGGATTTAAATGAAGAACAAACAAAGCAACCAGAAAAAAAGAAAGAGGAATCAAAAGAAAATACCGAAGAACAGCAAGAACAAAAATCATCAGAAAAAGCTGAAGATGAAACAGATAAATCGTCTGAACAATCTGATAGTAAAAACGAACAAACGAACACGGAGCAAGAAAATAAACAAGAAAGTTCTAGTACAGCAAATAAGGAATCCCGTGAAGAGCCAAAAGTATCAGACAATGAAGAAACTGATGATGAACCAAAGCAATCAGAAAATAAACAAATTGAAAAAGATAACCCAGATGAACCTAAAAAACAAGAAATCTCTCCAACTGAAAAATTAAAAGAAGGTGAACAGGAATGAAAAAAAGCATATTTAAAAAGATGAGACGTTTGATTAGTTTGCTTATTACCACTCTACTATTAATTACGCTAGCATTGATGGTGTTTATCACTATCTCAACAAAAGCCTCAGATGGAGAACCGGAATTAATGGGATATCAATTTAAATCCGTGTTATCAGGGTCCATGGAACCCGATATTCAAACAGGATCCATTATTGCCGTAAAACCAGATGGAGACATGACACGATTTAAAGAAGGTGATGTCATTACCTTCATGAATGAAGATGAAAACTTAATTACCCACCGTGTTGCCAATGTCAATCAGAGTGGTGAGCATATCATGTATGAAACAAAAGGGGATAATAATAATGCAGTTGATCCATCCCCTGTTCTTTCAGATAATGTTGTGGCGGAATATGAAGGTTTCACCATTCCCTACTTAGGATATATAGTCAATTTTGCACATTCGCAAACAGGCAGTGCTATTTTATTAATCCTACCCGGTATTTTATTACTAGGATACGCAGCGCTTACCATTTGGCAAGCGATATCCCAATTAGAAGTTAAACAAACCTCTGAATCTAAAGTTACGGATACGATTAAGCAAGAGTAATGAATTGATACTTACTATATCGGTGTGGGGCTTACAGACGGTTAGCACCGTGATAAAATCCTATTCGAATTAAAGCAACTTCATGAAAGGTGGGTGAATAAAATTGATAAAACCGAAAATGTTTTTCAGCACTATCCTACTGTTTTTTCTATTGTTTATTCCTATTCTACAAGCAGCAAATAACAATAATATTATTGACCTAAACGGTTCATTTAGTGAAAATGGCAATTTATTCGACCTGGATAACCTGAAGCCTGGAGATTGGGCTGAACGAGAAATCACTATTAGTAATCAAACGGACCATGATATTACCTATGATATGGACCTTCGTCATTTGGACGGATCCGAAATGTTCTATCAGCAACTATCACTTGAAATAACAAAAGGTGATGATGTTTTATTTCATGATAAATTATCCCAATTCACCTTAATGACCGATTTACCTTTACTAGCTAATAGTGAAGACAATATTGCTTTTTACCTAACCTTCCCTCCTGAATCAGGCAATGAATATCAAGGCTTAACAACAAACGCGGAAATTATCATTACAGCATATGATGACACGGAAACGGAAACTTCTACTTTTCCGATCTCTACTGACAGTCAATCAACGAGTGATTCGCTACTACCAAATACAGCTACTATTATGTTTAATGTCCTTTTAATTGGTTGTATTCTCTTATTAGCAGGTGCATTTGTCCTACTCTATCTCAAACGAAATAAATCCGCTGAAGAATAGGTTCTAACACCTATTCTTTTTTTATGTACAAAGAAATCTATTAAATAGTATAGAAAATAAGTAAATATTGTTGTAAAATGTTAGGTACATTGTAACGGAGTAATATATATAGCTTTATGATCAATGGTAATAATGTCAGTGTTGTGTTCGAGGAGGATGGATGGATGTCTATTGCAAAAATCAATGATTTGATTGATAACGAAAAGTTTGAGCACCATTTTCAGGCGCTCTATGACCTGTATACTTTAACTCCTATTGGATATGAAGCATTATTGAGAACTGATTTATTTAAGAATCCCGAAATTCTCTTCGAAAAAGCAAGTCATACCAATCGATTTTTTGAGTTAGAAATGCGCTCGATAAAAAAAGCGCTTCAAGCATATAACACGATTAACCAACGTACATATAACAACAAAAAGATTCTAATCAATGTTTTTCCTAATAACTTAGCTGATCCTGAATTTTTAGGTCAATTAAATAATATAATAGGTGGAACGAACCTATCAGCTAATCAAATCATTATTGAAATTAATGAGTCCGAAATTATTCAGAACGTCCACTACTTTAGAACAACGGTGAAGAAATTAAAATCAGAAGGATATTTAATCGCAATAGATGATGTAGGAAAAGGAGTATCCTCCCTCCAAGCAATCGTTGAATTACGACCTGATTTTGTTAAAATGGATCGATATTTTGCCAAACATTTAGCAAAGTCCAGTCGAAAACAAGAAATGGTAAAGTCCATTGTGACTTATTGTTTAAATACAAATACCAAATTTGTATTAGAAGGCGTTGAAATTCTAGAAGATTTAGAAATGGCAAAGTCAATTGGTGTATCTATTGTACAAGGATTTTTATTAGCACGACCAGAACCATTAGAAGTGATAAAGAAATTTGAAATGGATGATAGAGAAGATGACCATTTTACGGCGAATAAATAGAGCAGAACCCATTGGGCTTCTGCTCTATTTATTTTCCATCCTTTCCACTCCTCTCCAAACGATATATTTTTCATTGATAAATCTTATTGTTTTTTTAATATGGTATTAACACTTTTTACAATTTATGGTGCTACACTAGACTTGTAAAATAATAGATAGGAGGAATGGATGAAATGCAGAAGTTTATTGCTGTTTTTACGTTGTTGGTTGTTGTAATGTTGACTGTCTCCCCTTCTCTTGTTGCTGGGGTCCATGTTGATCCAAAGGAAGAAAAGTTAGATTACTATGTTTCAGAACTTGTCCATAAGCAACCTGGTATTACTACAGATGAAATGGAAGAAGCCATCATATTAGCTTCTGAAGAAACTCGAAAACCAGAAATAGTCATTGCCAAACAGGCTTTACGTGAACTGAACCAAGCAATCCAACAGGAGAAGCCAGAGAAAAATACCTCTATTTCGATTATGGGTGGAAGTGCCGGAACTTATAAATTAGTACCTGCTAGAAACAAAGGGGACTTATTTTATACTCCTTCCTCTACATTGGGTATCCAGCACGGCCACAATGGAATCTATCACACGACTACTAATATCGTAGAATCCATTCCTGATACAGGTGTTAGAAAAATTAAATATAATGCAAGGAATGTCGAAGCAAATGCTGTGATGCAATATGTTCAATCCTCGCAATCAACTAGGGATAAGGCTGCTGATTGGGCAAATGAAAGAGTAGCAATAGATGCATATTCCTATAACTTTGCTACCAACCGCTTTACAGATAAATATGGCGACAAGAATTGCTCTAAATTAATATGGAGTGCCTTTATGTTAGAGGCGAACATTGATCTTGACAAGAACCAAGGATTTGGGGTATATCCTGCAGACATTCGAGATAGTAGCTATACCGTGACATATAACACGATTAATTAATGCTTAGGAGACTGTATGAAAAAATGTTTACTCTATTTCACGTTATTAGCATTGATCATTTTAATAGTGATTTATGGTATCGTGATGCAAAAAAGTACACATGCTGATAGTATTAATGATGCTCTTGGTCTACTATATTTTTCTTCCTCAATAGATAAAACCGATGGAAAAGGTAGTCTTTACACAATAGATTCATCTGGTAATGTTTCCGATGCATTAAAAACGGAAGGATTGGAGCTAGGAGAATTATATCATCATAATAATACTGTGATCCTTAATGATGTATCAACTAGTTATATCATGGAAAACGAAAAAATCATTGAAGAAGAGCGCGATCAAAAAGAATATACAGCTATATTCGCTGGCTATATGAATGATAAACGAGTGGAACTATACAACAGTGGATATGATGAAAATGGAACCTATCATTCTCACCTTTATTGGGAACAAGATGGCTCGATGCAGTATCAAGATTTACCTTATTTTATTACAACAGCAGGTATATATGAAGACTCGCTCTATGTTTTAGAGGAAAAAGAAGCAGATGAAGTCATGACCCTGCATGAAATTACCTTAGGTGAAACTATCCAAGACGATTCATTATTCTTACCATTAGATTATAAAACTGACGAGCTAGTACCATTAACTGATATGATCGTTACGGAAGAATATATTTATGGTATCGTCAATATACAACAGGCATATTCCGTATTGATGATAAATAAAAAAACAGATGAAGTCAGCGAAAAAAACTTTTTATCTTTCGATTCTTCTGAAGAAATGTCTGCACATTTGCCACATTCCGTCTACAATAGTATTCATTGGTCAGATAACCAGTTATTTTTCTTAGATGGACAAGGTAATTTGTATCAATTTAACAAAGATGGCGAGTTAGATACAACCTATGACATCCCAGACGCAAATGATGATAGCACGTTTCTTTTTCCTTCATGGTCAGAAAATAAGCTGTATCTTTTTGAAATGACGAATACGGCCTCGATAAAAAAGATTGACTTAATGGAGTTGGAAGTGGAAGATGACTTGGAATTAGATGGTGATGAGTTTTTTGGAGTTAGTGAGCAGTTTTTGTATGACTTTGAAATGATAAATGGATTTTAAGCAAGGGGTTAGTGACCTCTTGCTTATTTTTTTATAAATCATAAAACAATACCTCCATATAAATAATGTCACACCCATAGATCTGCTCATTATTTATATGGAGGTATGACTATGTTAAAGTTTAGTCCTTTTGTAAGGAACAAATAACCCTATCTATGAGGGCTATTTGACCTTTTTTAAAAGAGGCAGTTAGCCTTTAATATCTACGTTACTACCCAGATGTGGTTGCATGGAGGATTCCATCATTTTTATCAAATTATTTGACTGTGTTTCGGCATTATTTAATGCTTTATCCATGACAGAAATACTCGCTTGCTGCTTAACTTGTGCTTGGTTCATCACCACTGACATTGCAGCTACATCCATTTTAACCCCCCCTTTCGATTAGACTACATGCCACCGCCACCCATGCCACCTAGTGCCTGTTGCATGTATTGAGCTTGTGAGTTATAGCGCTGCATCGCTTGCTCCATTGCAGTAAATTGACTATAATAACGGTCTTCCTTCTGTTGTAAACGATCTTCAAATCGAGTAATTTGGTCTTCAATATCAGTTAGGTTTCGTCCAATCGTATACTGACTTTCCGTTGCTGTAGCACGTCCAGCCCGCTCGTAAATGCGGTCCATCGAACTATTTACAGTATCGAATAAGCGTGTCGTAATACCTTGTTCTTCGTAAGTATCTCCATCACTACTAAAGATATTTTGTACCCCATCAGGATCGGACTCAATTGCTTCTCTTAGCTTTTTATCGTCAATTTCTAATTTACCACCAGACATATAGTCACTAGTTGTGGTTATACCTAAGTCAGAAAGATGACTAAAACTGTTAACGGAGTCATCGTTATTCACCGATGCGTAAAAGTCGGAACGAATATCCGATAAAGCACCTTGCAGAATCGAATCACGTCTCAACAAACCGCTCTTTGCCATGTCCGTCCAATCTTCTTGTTGTGTATCGGATAATGATTCTCGTTGTTCGTCCGTTAATGGCTTATAGTCACGGTGGTGTTCCTCATACACTTTGCTATTAACCGCATCAATCAATGTATTATACGTATCAACAAATTCGGTAATATTTTCATAAACCGCTTCGGTGTCATTGGAAACATTTGTAGAAACAGAGTCAGTGAATGTCTGTTTTATATTAAACGTCACACCATCTATTTCAAAAGTGTTTTTTTCACGTTCCGTATCTAACCCATTTATAGTGAATTGAGCATTTTTACCACCAGTTTCCGTTCCTGTCCCGAACTTAAGGGCATTGTTAATAAAATCACCATTAGTCATAATTTCAGTTCCACTCGTATTATAATCGCCGGTCTCTGTTCTAGTTAATGTCAATTGATCGGAGAACGAATCATACATCATTGATACCCCTAAATCAGCATTAGATACTTTACTAGTTAGTCCATTTAAAGTTTCATTACCTGAAATCACAAAATTTTGATATGTTTCTCCATCTGAAGTATGTGCACCTACGTCAAAAGAAGCATAATTCTGATCGTATGTTGCTGAAATCGCTGATCCAGATGTTACAGCATTATCAAAGTTTAACTTACCTGTGTTTGTATTAATGGTACCGATAGAGTTTGTTCCATCTGTTAATTCATATTCATTTTCATTTCCGGTAGTATTACCAATGGTGTAGGATGTACCATCTATGTCTACATTTAAACTGTTTATTGAGCCACCATCCAATTGATAAGATGTAATGTCACTCTCTAACGTCTTTGTTTCAGTACGATCCGCAGTTACATATTCAGCAGAAATTGTATCCCCTTGCTTTACAACACCATCCGCAAAAGTTAAATCTCCAGTAGTACCATTTACATATACTTCATCATCAGCTAAAGTTGTATTTTGATCCGTAATCACTTTAAAGCCTTTTCCATTCACTTGAATGTCCATAGCACCTGTGTCGCTAACTGCATCTCCTAGCTGAATGACTTCATTGTCTGCCTCTGCGGTAATATTTTGGTCTTTAATTGCGCCTTGTTTCCATGTCACACCTGCGGCTAATTTCCCATCTTGTGAAAATAAACTTTTAGATGCATCAATCTTATCTGTACTATCAGCAGAAATAGCTCCACCATTTTTTAAAGTCGCTGCAGACGCTAGTTGTGTTACATTAGATATGTCATAAGAAGATTCACTAGCAGAACTGCTTACTGTTGCTGTGACTTTTGATTCGTCAGAAGAGGTTACTTGACGTGCACGGTAATTTGTCGACATTCTCATATCGGTTAACTGCGAACGGAAATCGAGCATTAAGGTATTCATTTCACGATAATCGTCCCGTTTCCATTCTAATACTTGTTTTTCTTGCTCCATGCGCTGTAATGGCATGCTTTCAGCTTTCATCAGATCACGAACCATCTGGTCAATATCCATACCACTAGCCATACCGTTAATTCTCATGGTTTCACGTCCTTTATCCATTTGATCTTATTTATTATATCGGACATAGTATCACAATCTTTAGTGAAAAATTTTAATAAATGAGTTGGCACTATAAAAAGAGACAGATTTGCCAGTACAGTGTTTAAATGCCATTTAATTAATTAAAAATAGGATTTTAATAATGATTTCAAATATTACTCTCTGAATCGTGGGAGCATTTCTTGGTATATATCATTTCATCTGTTTCTTTTAGAGAGTTAGAAATATTATAATAGCTCTCAACACTGTCGCATCATTCTCCAATCCAATGGAGTTCCCTTTAACAAATCTTTCTTCGCTTCTTTGCCTAAAATATCATCATAATACTTTGGCGAAATACCATACCCTGGCCTAATAGACTTAACATTCTCTCTAGTAAGTTTTTCACCCTTTTTAATATCTTGAACAACAAATAAAGAACGGGATAACTTTCTACTCTCTTTCTTTTTATCAGTTAATTCATAGTCGACTTTACCGACAGCCTTTTCCGCATCACGCACAGCATTTACCATTTGCTTAAATTCATTTCTATCTAATGAAAAACTAGCATCAGGACCACCTATAGATTTATCTAATATAATATGTTTTTCAACTACTTTCGCACCTAGAGCAACAGCAGTTATAGGTGTAGTTATACCTAATGTATGGTCTGATAATCCAACCTGTACTTCAAATGTTTCCTTCATGTTTTTCATTGTGACTAGATTAGCATCCTCAATTTTAGCAGGGTATGATGACGTGCATTTTAAAAGAATAATTTGATCATTTCCCATTCTTCTACATGCTTCAATAGCTTCATTAATTTCGGATAAAGTAGCAATCCCAGTAGATATTATTACTGGTTTCTTTTTTGATGCTATGTATTCAATCAAAGGTATATCCGTAATTTCAAAAGAAGCTACTTTATATGCAGGAACATGCAATTTCTCAAGTAAATCCACTGCCGAATAGTCAAATGGACTGGAGAAACATATTAAACCTAATTCGTTAGCATAATCAAATAATTCTTCATGCCATTCCCAAGGTGTAGATGCTTCTTTGTATAAATCATACAAGGTGCGCCCATCCCAAACTGTACCATTATTCAATTGGAAATATTCATTGTCACAATCAAGGGTAATCGTATCAGCTGTATATGTTTGCAGTTTAATCGCGTCTGCACCAGCTTCTTTGGCTGCTTTAATAGTATTTTTTGCCACCTGTATATCATGTCCATGATTAGCTGATAACTCTGCAATTATTATTGTCTGCTGATTAATATCTTTATCTCCTATTAACAAACTAAGCACCTACCAATAATTCATATTTTAAAAATGCCCCTTCGATATCTCTGCATTTAAAACCCGCTCTTTCGAAAAGTTTTTTAGAAGCGTGGTTACTTTTATCAATATACGCAATAATTTTTGATATATTTTGAAAATCCGAGTTTAGTTTTTTAATGCTTTTGAATAGTAGAGTTAAGCCGAGTCCTTTTCCTCTATGTTCTTCATTAAAACTTATACTTATTGATGCATTTTCTTCATCTATTTCAAATCGAATTTGACCCACAAAGTTGCCATTAATATCTTCAATAATAAGAAACAAATAATTTTGATCATTTCTCACTTTACTAAACCATTCAGTATGATTTGCCCATGATATCTCTCTTTGATTTAAAGAAAAATATCTGACAGTTGGATCATTCGATAGATTATATACTTGATAAATATCTTCTTTCTTTACATTTCTCAATCTATAGTTATCATCAATTTCATGGTCAATTAATAAATAATTAACAATATTTTTAATCCCCGACAAATCAATAATATTATAATTTTGTTTTATTTTAATAGAAGAGTCGACAATATTTTCAAAATAAATCATTAAATCCTTTAAATCATCCTCATCATTTGGGTCGAAGTAGTAATCGACTACTTTTAACTTTAATAAACTATTAATAATTGATTGCTGATTTTCTGCTACTTTTAAAGGTATAAAAGGAGTACCAGTTGCTAATAACTCATAGATAGTTTGTCCAGACCCTGTTATTGCTAAATCTGCAGTTTCCATTAATTGTTTCATTCTATCAGCTGATATATTACTATATATTGTTAGATTTTTATATTTTTTGTTTACTGCTTGATATTGTTCTACTTGATCCACAACTAAATTAAAATTAATAGTTGAATATCTGTCACAAAAATGATTGCTTATCTTTAATATTAAACTCCTTAAATTCGATCCTCCCAAAGTAATTAATACATTAGATATTTTTTCATCTGGACATCGTGTTTGGATATCGGTAAAACTTCTTCTTAAACAAATAACATTCGGACCAGCTATATAATGTGTTGAGTTTTCGACATAGACTCTTTTTTCTAATGATGGTGTGATTACAGTACCTTTAGGATATTTCAACCTATAATAATCGTCTAAATATAAACATTTCTTTGCTAAATATGAGATTAATTCATAGATATCTTGTTCAGCAATATAAGAATCAATAATACAGTAATCATCTTTTTTAATAAATTTCTTTAAATACGCATGAGAGTACCAATTCACAACTTCAAATTCAATATTCTGTAGCATTTCATACGGTTTAACGTCTCCACAAATCATGAAGTGAACTTCAATACTCAGAGCTTTTAGTTCTTCATAGATAGAAGAACATCTAATTATGTGACCATACCCGCTCTTACTTCCGCCTTCTGTGAATATTAAAACTCTCATAACATTAACCTTTCTTATTTTAATGTTTTTTGCTCTATGTGTGCATTAATATTAAATAATTCTTTATCCATTTCAAATAAAGATAATATTTCATCCATGAAAAAGTCATGTTCCCCTGAATATAATTTTTCATAGATTTCTTTAATTAAATCAAAATCTTCTGCAGTATCTAGAGTCCATCTATGGTTTGACATATCTTTGTTATTTTTAAAATAAAAGATTTCACATTCATTTTCATACATATATGGAGTTACATGCTCTCTTTGATAAAATGCACTAGCATTATGGACAGCTTTATCTAAAGTATCTATTGAGAATATCTCAACATCCAAACCTCTCGGGAAAGTTCTATTAAATGATTTCAACCCAATATTCGCTACTAATGTATAATTTTTCCTAATATATATATTAAGCATCTTATCAATAACAATAGGGTCAATCAAAGGACAATCTGATGTAATTCGCACAACTATATCAGCAGATGATTGAAGCGCTGCTTTATAATATCTATCTAAAACATCATTTTCGGAACCTCGATAAATTTGATACCCACTTTTCACTACTTCCTTCACAATTGGATCATCTATCTGCCCAACAGTTGTTGCTACAACGATATCATCCACTAAATTAGATTGTGAGACTCGTTTCATAACATGTGACAGTACTGTTTCACCCTTTAGTTGCTTTAGTACTTTTCCTGGTAGCCTAGTTGACCCCATTCTCGCTTGAATTATTGCAACGACTTTCATCGAAATCACCTTAATTTCTATTGGAATGCTTTTTCACTATTTCTTTTACACATTCAATTACATAATTTACTTCTGTTTCTGTCATACTTGGAAATAATGGCAATGTAATTATTTCTTCATATAACTTTTCTGTATTAGGACAAATTCCTTTTTTGAATCCTAATCCTTGATAAAATGGTTGATAGTATACAGGTATATAGTGAACATTCACCCCTATGTTCTGACCTCTAAGCTCTTCAAAAATTTGTTTCCTAGAGGCGACAAGCTCTGCTATATTGAAACGCAGTACATATAAATGCCAGCTACTATTATTAGTTTGTTTCTGAAAAGGAGTGTTAATTTCTCGAATATTGGCAAAGGCAGCATTATACTTATCCACTATCGCTTTTCTTTTCTTTAAAAAGTCATCTGACTTACTTAATTGGCTAGCTCCTAATGCTGCCTGGATATCCGACATTCTATAATTATATCCCAAAAATTGCATTTCATAATACCAAGGCCCGTGATCTTCTTTCAATTTCGAGCGATCTCTCGTAACACCATGAGATCTAAACTCAAGCAATTTTTCATAATATTCCTTGTTATTGGTAGTTATTATTCCACCTTCCCCAGTTGTAATATGTTTAACTGGATGAAAACTAAACATTGTCATATCGCTAATACTACCAATTTTTTTCCCTTTATGTCTTGCTCCTAACGCATGTGCTGCATCTTCAATAACAATTAAATTGTGTTTAGTTGCCATTTCGTTAATTTCATCTAAATCACAAGGTTGTCCAGTATAGTCGACAGGTATAATTGCTTTTGTTTTACTAGTAATTTTCTTCCATATTTCTTTTGGATCTATGTTATATGTTTTTTGATCGATGTCTACAAATATAGGAGTAGCTCCCATATACAGAACACAATTACTACTAGCAACAAACGTCATTGGAGAAGTAATTACTTCGTCACCTTTTTGAATACCAGCAGCATAGCATGCACCATGTAAGGCTGCTGTTCCATTTGAAAAAGTAACAGCATACTTTGTGTCAACATAGTTTGCAATTGATTTTTCAAATCTTTCAACTGCTGGTCCTGTTGTTAGATAATCACTTTTCAATATAGAAATTACTGAATTAATATCATCATCATCGATCGTTTGATGTCCATAAGGGATAAAGCTATTTTTATTATTGACCATCATATTACTCCTCATTCATTGATAAGCATTTTTAAGTCCTCTATACTTAACCAATCTTCATTTGTTTCACTACTATATTTAAATCCATCATCTAACAACTCATGGTCTTGTATTTCAGTTGCTTGCCACCATGGAAATTCCGGTTGAATAATATAATAATTATCACACTCTACTGTTCTCCTAGCATCATCTTCCGTTATCATTACTTCATGAAGCTTCTCGCCAGGTCTAATTCCAATGATATCAATTTCACATTCAGGGCCTACTGCTCTTGCTAAATCTGTTATTTTCATACTAGGAATTTTAGGTACAAATATTTCTCCACCTTGCATTCTAGCAAAGCTATCGATAACAAACTGTACACCTTGGTCCAAGGTAATCCAAAAACGTGTCATTCTTTCATCCGTAATCGGTAATCGGCCTGTTTCTCTCATTTTTTCAAAGAAAGGTACGACACTACCTCTACTACCTACTACATTTCCATATCTGACGACAGCAAATCGAGTGTTCTTATCTCCAGCATATGAATTTCCAGCTACAAATAGTTTATCAGACGCTAATTTTGTCGCACCATATAGGTTAGCGGGTGCTGCTGCTTTATCCGTGCTTAGCGCCACAACCTTTTGTACACCTTTATCAATTGCTGCTTCAATAATATTCTGCGCACCATGAATATTTGTTTTCACTGCCTCGAATGGATTATATTCACATGCTCCTACATGCTTCATGGCAGCTGCATGAACAACATAATCTACTCCTTCAAAAGCTCGATATAATCTATCTTTATCGCGTACATCACCGATAAAAAATCTTAAGCGATCATCTGTAAGCTCTTGCTTCATTTCATATTGTTTCAATTCATCACGGCTAAAAATGATAACTTTTCGTACGGTTGTTTCCAATATTCTTTTCGTTATTTTTTTCCCAAAGGAACCTGTACCACCTGTTATAAGTACAACTTTGTTGTCAAAGTACATTATTTAGTTACCTCTCTCTGCTCTAATTCTATAAGTTCTATCAATTCAGTGAAATAGGAATCTATTTCATTTTCAAGACTTTTTAATTGCATAAATAAGTTGTCAAATGCTTCAAAGAATAACTCTACTTTCTTAACAAGATCTGATTCATTCTTAATTTTTGATGAATTACTTGCTAAGTTTTCCAGTTGGACCCGAAGCATGGGTGATAAAAATGTAACGTAATATTTATTATTTTTTAACTTCTTAAATTTTTTATCAAATTTAACAAATTGCTTCTCTAGTTGTGTACTGCTTTGATTCTTCATTTTATGAATTTGGCTCACAATATTCTCAAGTTCATTTAATAAAACTGTAAAACTATCTTTCACTTTGTTCAATCTATTAAGACTTAGTTTAACATTATTACCATTGTATGTTGGACTTGCATGAAACCAATTGTCCGTGACTTGATTTTTTGTTGTAAAATGATCCTCTATTACCTGCTCCATCGCTATAAATGGTGCTCCTTCGATATCAGCTCCATTTTTAGTAGTATTGTATACTTCTATATTTGGTGTTGCTTTAATATAAGACTCTAATTGTTCACGCATACGATTATATCCATCATCTGTCCAAACAATATCATTATCTACACTTTTAACAGAAAACATCTTATTCTCGTTTACAGAATCTTGTCCATATTCAATTCCTGTTGCATAGCGACGATTATTTTGAAAGGACAAATTTTGACCAACCAAATATATTGCTTTAATATTCAACTTTGTTAACAGTTGGAAGGTTACTAGTGCAATAGAAGGTGCATCCGAGACAATATCTATTGCACCTTCATCTTTAAGTAAAGTTTGGGCTACTGTGTCTTGATTTGTGAGCATATGTAATATCGGACCTTTATAACTATCTAGTGTCTCAAAACCAACTGTACTACCGAATATTAACGGTATTGTTTCGATGTTCTTATTCTTTACTTTCTGTATAACTTGGTAATTATGTGCTTGCGGATCATATGTACAAACAGCATCAGGATAAATTCCTTGCTCAATTAAAGAATTAATTGCCGATCCAACAGAAAATATATAAGCTAATCCATTTTCTTTGATATATTTTAAGTTATCAAATTCCTCATTTAAGCTCGGACCAGCTGCAACAATAATTGCTGGCTTTCCTTCAAATGATGAGTGATCAACATCTTTAAGAATATTTGGTGTTTTCAGTACACTCGGAAAGTTTTTGATTGCATTGATTGTCCATCGCTTCTGAAAAGCTACATTTGTTACTAGTTTACTTTTTCTATTTTTTAATATATCTATCATTCTTCCATACAATTGATTTAACTCTGCTTTAAATATTTGTGCATAGGACGGCAATGCAACTATTTTTATAGAGTTATTATAACGATCAATTAGTCGTGTCAGTTCATTATTGATTTGGGTTTTTCCGTGAATGACACTGTTTAATTGATCAACTTTATCAAGTGAATAAGTATCTAAAAAGTTAACTAGGATATCTATATTTGGCTCAAAAATAGTGAACGTTAACGACGGGTATATTTCTGTTATCAAGTCAATATGATAACCTAAACCCACACCAAATAAAATAACATGTTTTGTTTCATTAGGTATATCAGAATGATTAATCGTTCGTCTTGCTTCTTTCTCCGGATCATATTTACTATGTATATATTTAAACTTACCATCTACATTCAATTTTAATGTTGGTATACCAGTTTTGGATGTTTCTGTCACAATTTTGTTCTCAACTAATGTATACTGATTAAGTTGGTCTAGTAATGGGCGATTTTTTATACGTAATAGATTGCGATTATCAATTAGCATTTGGACGACTTCCTTCTTGATCAATCGTATTAGTTATTAATTCTATCAATGTTTCAAATATTGCTTTTATTTCATAGTTAATCACGTCAGCAATTAAGATAGTATCTTGATTATCTAATGCGTCTGCCAACTCTGCTACATTTTCTTCTAACTGATGATACACTTCTACATATGCTTGCCAATTAGTTGGTCTTTCCTCCATTCTATCAATCATGAAAATTATATCTGTTAACCATTGTATACCATCTGTTAATTGAGTGAATGTTTTCCACGTATCATCTGATGGCTGCTTCAATAATTGATCTATTAACTTATTGATCACAGTGAAAGAATTCTCTAAATATGTTTCAGCTGTTAATAATGTTTCATTAATAAATTCTGGTTTGGTTCGTCCAATTACATTGATAACATGAATATCTTTTAGGTGATCGCCAATATATGTTTCATAATCTATATAAATGGTTTGATCATCAATAATCAGATGACTAAGGATTAACTCTGTTCCAATCAATTTATTTACAGCTTGGATAACAGCTTTTATGTTATTCGTATTATCTAGCATTAATGATTTTTGATCATTATTCAAAACTATTTTCATGATGATCCCTCCCACTAATTTAAATTACCTAATAACTATATCGGCATTTTTCAGTAACTTTTAATACGTTTAAACAAAAAAGACTCTGGAAGAGAAATCCAGAGTCTTTTTAAACATATTAACGATTAACCTAATAATTGTAACACTGATTGTGGTTGTTGATTTGCTTGAGCAAGCATAGATTGAGATGCTTGGGAAAGGATGTTTGATTTTGTCATCTCCATCATTTCTTTAGCCATATCCACATCACGAATACGAGACTCTGCTGCAGATAGATTCTCAGATGAATTATCTAAGTTAGCAATTGTATGCTCAAGACGGTTTTGCATAGCACCTAAATAAGAACGGCCTTCAGATACTGTTGCAATTTGACTTTCAATATTAGTAATAGCTGATTGAGCACCTGATAAAGAAGAAATATCACCACTTTGTGCTGCTGTAACTACACCTGATAAGTTTACACCAGAAGTAGCAAAGTCAATTACTGTGACTTCATCCTCATTTGCACCTACTTGAATACTTACTGCACCTGATGAACCTGCAGCTCCAGCACTACCATCTAGTAGATTCTGTTTGTTGAATTGTGTATTATCCTTAATTCTTCCTAGCTCTTCGCCAAGTTGTGTAAATTCATTGTTTAAAGCAGCGCGATCTTCTCCTACATTTGTGTCGTTGGAAGATTGAACCGCAAGTTCACGCATACGTTGAAGGATTGAGTGTGTTTCATCAAGCGCACCTTCTGCAGTTTGGATCATTGAGATACCATCTTGAGAGTTACGGCTAGCTTGATCTAAGCCTCGGACTTGTGAGCGCATTTTTTCAGAAATTGAAAGACCTGCTGCATCGTCACCTGCTCTGTTGATACGAAGACCTGAAGATAATTTCTCCATTGAAGATTGCATGTTGTTTTGGTTGATTCCCATTTGACGATGAGTATTCATCGCTGGAATATTATTGTTAATAATCATAAGTATAGTTCCTCCTTGAGTTTTGTGTTTCCCACATCCTTGTGGTATATACTAATTAGTGAAAGCGGCCGCCGATCACTAGAATTAGCTCTATTTTAAATATCGGTCGTTGTTAGCAGATGTTTAGTCCTTTTTATCATTTTTTTTAATTAAATCTAATAATTTTGTCGAAACATCAGCTGCCTCACTATTTTCATCCTGTATCGATTGATAAATTTCTTGTCGGTGGATATCAACATGCTTTGGGGCGGAGATTCCTAGTTTGATTTGGTCCCCTTCAATAGCAACAATTTTCACCTCAATATCATCACCGATTCGAATGGCTTCATTTACTTTTCTAGTCAGTACCAGCATATTATGCCTCCTCTTCCTTGGAGGTTTTGTTGAATATTTGCTCCCGTGTTGTATAATCTTTGTTGTTCGTAATATATTGTTTCGCATTTTTTGACGATTGATTAATGACAATCGGAGCTTGGAGATTTGCTGTACTTGTGGTTAACGGATCTTTTACGGTAACAATTGCTAAAACCATAACATCTTTCTCATCCTTAATCAGCAATTGTTCTATCGTTTGGTCATCTAGATCCAATTGATAGTCCTCTACAAACAAAAATGGATTCACCACCACAAATGTTGGGTCGATTCCATTAGTTGATTGCAATACTTGAAATAATCCACTTTCTTCAAAACTAAGTAGGACAAACTCTTTTTCATCTAAAAAACCTGGAATTCCTTTTGTAAAATGGATAATCTCTTGTTTGTTAATATCTACTTCTCCAAAATATTTCGTATTAATTTGCATACATTCACCCTTCTTATATTTGCATTTCAAAGTTATTTCCGACAAATTTCACATTTTCAAAATCAATGTTGATTGAATTTTTCTGTTCCAAGTAGACATCAATTCCACCTGGCTGATAATGAAATTGATTTTCTGTCGTTTGAACTTCAATTTGCGGTTTATTCGCTGTAGATTCAATGTTCACTTTTGCTGGTTGATAATCAAATTTGACTGCATCACCTGATGGGATCCAACCGATGTTGAACTGCTTCATTGGTCTGTCACCATTTACCTTGGACTGCCTTAGAATAGGATCTCCACCATTTTCAATTTTCATTAATTCATCACCTTGACGACGACGTTTTTTTGAACCTTGAATAGCTGTTTGCATTGATTCTTGAGCCATTTTTCTTATTGATTGTTCGGTTGGAATAATTCCCACATCTGCTAATGCTTTCGATTGATCAATGGTCATCTTTCCTGGTCTGGTATTTATTCGCAAATCAGCTTGAGGTTGTCTGATGGTTTGTTTTACTGATCCTGATTGAATCGAAAGCTGGGCATCGCTAGTTTGAATTCCAATTAAAGCATTTTGTGATTGTATGCGAATTTGAGGTAATCGCATAAATAGAATCCCCTCCTATGGATGAATAAAGCCTCACCTTTCATAAAGGCAAGGCTTTTGATTATCGTAAGAAATCTAATAAGGTTGGTTGAATAATACGTGATCCGGCACTAAGTGCTGCACGGTGTATCGATTCCTGTGAGGTTAAATTCATAATTACTTTTTCGATATCGGCATCTTCGTTTTTCGACATCATATCTTTTGCTGAAACTCCTTGTTCCAGTACACGATTTTCAATTAAATCAATACGATTTTGTCGCGCACCTAAATCGGCACGCGTGTCCACATTGTTATTAATATGGTCATCGATTTCTCCAATGTATGCACTGATCGCATCATCGTCCGTACCAGTGCGAAGTTCTTCTGCAAAATTAGATAAATCGGTGAAAAGTTCTTCATTAAACACGTCATCTGGTCGTACATTAACACGCAGCTTCGTACCCTCTGACACTTCAATATTTACATCTTGATTGTTAATCGCATTTTGGAAGTTACCATCCGCATCAATGTCAAATGGTTTATCTCCATCTACACCTGTTGTATTGGTGCCATTAAATATATATTTATTGTTTACTTCAGTATTTGCGATATCTAAGATATGTTCTTTTAACTGATCGACTTCGGCTGCCATATTACCACGTTGTCCTTCTTCATATGTTCCATTAGCTCCTTGTACCGCAAGTTCACGTAAACGTTCTAAAGCTTTTTGTGTCTTATCTAATGCATCATCAGAGTTATCCATCCAATTATGCACTTCGCCAATGTTACGTTCAAATTGCTCTGAATTTGTAACTTGGGTTCGATAATTCATCCCTTTCATCGCAACAACGGGGTCATCAGAAGGACGATTAATTTTTTTCCCAGTTGACAATTGTTCCATATACTTACCCAAACTATCGTAACTACTACTGAGGTTACGCAACATGTTGTTCGTTAACATTCCTTGTGTTACACGCATTATTCATTACCTCCCTACTAAGCCCATATTATTTATAATTCGATCTAGCATTTCATCTACTGCTGTCATATTTCTTGCTGCTGCATTATACGCATGTTGATACTGAATCATATTGGTCATTTCTTCATCCAGTGATACGGAACTAATTGACTGCTTCGTTCCCTCCACTTGCTGTCTAAGTATTTCGGAATTATTTTGCATCCGGTTAGCATCTTCTGCACTGACACCCATTTCACCGATTACACCTTCGAAAAAACTTTTTATAGATGTTTTGTCATTCATTGTGGTTGCTGTATTATAATTCTCACCTAGTCTCGTATAGACATCTGATAATTCCACCGCATTTTCGCCATCACCTGGTGGTCCTAAGTCACTAGCTGCAATATTATCAACATTCGTTTTAATACTAGCAGCTATATCTATATCGGAAGCGCTATTCCCTGTGAAAAATGCGCCACCTTGGTCCCCATTACCATCACTATCACTATCGACTAAGGTATAACCGTTCTCATGAACATTATTGAATTCTTTTATAAAATTATCTGCCATCTCATCTAAGTCGGCTAGCATATCATTATATTCTCCGGCCGGATCACCAGCACCATCTACATATCCAGCGCCTTCCATCATTGCTTTCAGTTTACCGTTTACCACAAATTCATCTGCAGGAACTGTGGTACCCGCTGCACCACCAGAAAATTCAATTTGTGTTGCATTATTGTTTTCATTAAATGAAAAATCAATATGGTTTACAGCACCTGTATTTCCATCAACTAGTTTCACGCCATCCGATGGCCCCTCACTTTTGATTTCAACTGTTGCAATCCCTTGTGCTATCGGGCTTGGTTGACCTGAGCTTTTATCATAAGACACATTGATGTCTACATATTCCGATAGACTGTCAACTAAACGATCGCGTTCATCATATAGATCATTTGGTACAAACCCATGTGGTTCAATATCTGATATTTGTTCATTTAATCCATTAATTTGATCAATTAAGGAGTTAACTTCCGTATTATTGACATCAATTTCATTTTTAAAATTTACCTTTACATCTTTTAAAGAACTATCAATATAATGAAAGGCATCTGCAACTGCTACCCCTCGTTCTTTCACTACAGATCGTGCCCCTGAATCTTCAGGATTTACCGATAGATCCTGTAAAGATTGCCAAAATTGATCCATTGAATGGGATAAACCTTGCTCAGATGGTTCATTCAAAATGGTTTCCATCTTCGACATCATATCCGCTTTTGATTCATAATAACCTACCTTAGTATTTTCCTGACGAAACTGCTTATCAATGAAACTATCACGAATTCGTTCAATAGAGCCTGCTTCCACCCCACTGCCGACCTGACCTGGTATTTCCGGTCGATTTCGTGATGCTGGTGGATATGGCGCCGTTTGGGTCATATTCACTCGTTGTCTTGTATAGCCTTCCGTATTGGCATTGGCGATATTATGGCCCGTTGTATATAATGCTGACTGTTGCGTATGGAGTGCTCGTTTTGCTACTTCCAATCCATTAAATGTTGATGACATTGTTTGTTCCTCCTACTTACGCTTTTGAATCAAATACCGATCGTCTCGGTGCTGATGGCTTTGATTGATGCTTAGCATTTCCATATGTCATATTTTTCATCGATGGCTGCATCATGTCTAATGACAGCTGGACAAATTGTAACGACTGTTGGGTTAATTGTTTATTTAAATCCTCTTGTCGGCGCAATTCGACTAATTGCTCCGCTAATGTTAACGTCACTTGTTCCAATTGCTGTTGATCCGCTCCGGTTGTATATTCTTCAATGATGGTTGATACGGTGACAGTTTTCTGGTCCAAGTTTTGCTTGGTTGCCCAGCTTGCTACTGCATCGATTCGTTTTTGCTCGATTTGGTTGATTGCCTGCACATGTTTTTGTTCTTTAGTCATTAACTTTTGCAATGCATCCGTGTTACCTTCTTTTAAAATTTCTGTCTTTTGCTTGGAGATGCGCAGCAGACTGTCATGTAACTCAATCAATTTATTTAGATGTTGGATAATAGGCTGAACGGACATAAGTGGTCTGCTCCTTTTTCTTCCATTTTATTAAGCTTTCCAGTAGTTCAACAGCTTCTTCGCCGTTTCTTTGTTGTTGACGTTATATTCGCCATTATCTACTTGCTGTTTAATTTCGTTCACATAAGCCTGGCGAGAGTCCTTTTGTTGCATTTTTAGTGCTTCATCTGATATTTGCAATTGATCTGGTTTAAGTGAATGGGACTTGGATGCTGTTTGTTTCTCTATTTGTTGTAGCTTTTGATATGGATTCATTTTTGAATGGTTTGGTCCATGTATTTTCAAGACCTTTCACCTCTTTCCTATTTTCGTGCATATTTATTTATTATTTATATCGGACGATTATCTGAATTGTTTAATATTCTTTTAGTATATCGATTTGACTGGGTATTGGAAAGAGGACTAAAGTATTAGAATGGGATCTTTTGAATTAGTAGTAACTATCTTATCAAGAGGAAAACCTCCTTTTATCTGAAAGGAGGTTTTAGTTATTACGGTTTCTTGTGTAATATGTTTTCTCAATTTGTTTTTGCTCTTGCTCGTTTTTTTGTTTTACTCTCTCGACTTCCTGCTGATAGCGAAGGTCTGATGATATTTTATTTGTGCAGTTCTCACAGATTTTCCCACTTGCAATTGGGTCACCACAACGTTGACATGGATAGCTCAAGTTTGGGAATTGAGAAGATCGAAGACGGTTATCTTTAACAAATTGTAAAATAATATCCTCTTTTACTCCGGTCGCTTCCACAATTTCCGGAATGGTCGCTTGTCGGTTTTCCCGTTTTTTAAGAAAATCATAAACAATTTGAAACTGTTTTTCATCGTCCTTCACACAATCAGGACAAATCGATTTCGTTATTTTGACAAAGACTTTATTACATCTGGCGCAATTTGCTAATTCTCCCATTGCTAGCACCCTCTTTCTATTTATTTTGTTTCATTATGTGTATTTACCTAACTAATGTAAAACTGTAAATATGGGCACATCCTGCCTCTTGAAGTAACTTTGCTGCATGATGAATCGTCATACCAGTTGTATATATATCATCGACAAGTAAGACATCCGTTTCAAGTGATTTTGTTAAGAAAAAAGGATTTTTTGTGGTGATTCGCTGTTGTCTTGATTTTTTTGATTGCTTTTCTGAATGACTTACATTTCTTGAAAGTGCGTGTATGACCGGGTTCTTATGATGATGAGCAATAATTTCTGCAATGGCTATTGCTTGATTGAATGCTCGGTCATGAAGTCTTTCATTAGTTAGGGGGATTGGTACAATCGTGAAGGATTTTGTTGGATAAAAGTTTCGTATCTCTTTTTTGATGTAAGGAGAAAATATGTCTTTCAATTGATAATCACCACGGTATTTCCATTGAGTAATGACCTCTTGCATAAACGGTGTGTACTGAAAAAGCGATCGATTAAACAGTAAAGTATCTCGATATTTTTTGTTAGATTGCCATTTATTGCAGTCTTCACACATAGTTTCATTTGGCATTTGTCTTCCACACCGTTCACAAATAGTGCCTGCAATTCTTTTCAGTTGGGATTGACAGCTGTCACATAATTGAGTCTGTTCATTTGGAAGAAAAAGTGTACTCCATGTGACAGGTTGACTGATCCAATCCTGACATTTTAAACAATACATCATAGCTTTTTTCCCTTCTTATTCATCATTTTAATTTGAGCAATTGCATCCTCCATGGCATTGGTTTTGCCTTGATGAATGAACAGAACGTTTCCACCAGGATCATCAGGACTTCTTCCAGCTCGTCCTGCAATTTGCACTAATGCTGCTTCATCAAAGACATGGTGTCCAGCATCAAGGATAACGACATCAACGGAAGGAAATGTTACACCTCTTTCAAGAATCGTTGTTGTAACAAGGATGTCAATCTTCTTCTGACGGAATTGTTCTACTTTTTCTTTTCTGTCGGGGTCTTCGGCATGAACTGCAATTGCTTGGTATCGTTCTGCTACTTTTTTTAGTAGTGGGATCTTTGGAACGAATATTAATAATTGACGCGATTCAGGTCTTGTGGTAAGGAACTGTTGCAAAGCTTTTGATTCTGTTCCCTTTTGGAGTTTTTTTCTTAGGTTTATTTCGATCTTAAGTTGGGGTATTGGCAGTGGTTGACCGTGAAAGCGAATCGGTACAAATTGTACAGGTAGTTTCTTGTGACTAATTTTTTGTTTATGTTCTGGTCTCGGGGTGGCTGTTAAATAAATAGATGTGGCATCCTTTTTGCAAGCTCGGGTGGTTAAGTAAGCTAAAGTTTTGTCATGGTGAAAAGGGAAAGCATCAATTTCATCAATAATCATGACATCGAAGGCCTCCTGGTAACGGATTAACTGATGGGTAGTGCTAATGATCAGTTGTCCTTTATCGGTTCGATCTGGTGAATCCGCATATAATGCTTCAATTTCTGTGTCAGGGAAGGCTTGCTTGAGGCGGGGAAATAGTTCTCTTACCACATCGGCTCTTGGTGTAGCAATGCAGATTCGTTTGCTTTCTGTGATAGCTTTGGTTATTGCCGGGAATAGCATTTCGGTTTTACCAGATCCACATACAGCCCAAATAAGTAGTTCTTTTTGCTTGTATTCGATCGTTTGCTCAATTGCGTCTGCTGCTTTTTGTTGTGGTGGGGTTAATGTGCCTGTCCAATGGCACGGTTGTGTTTGAAGTGGCCAAGCAGGCTTTGATCCGTTCCAAACAATGAGTATGTCACATTGCAGTACTCTACCTGTCTGGATGCAATTGCGGCAATAGAGATGGGGGTGATCACATCTCGCACAAGGTATATCGGCAAACAGCTGTTGATTTCTATTGCCGCAACGGTTACATTGATGCCGACCATATTTGGTTGTTATACTTGGTAATTGCTTCGATTGATTGGTGCGGAATAGATAATCTATTGTTGGTTTTGTAAGGGGAAGTTCCGAGGTTAATAAAAGCTTTCCGGCGAGGAATTTGGAAAAATTCATAGCAAACCTCCTGTATAGATGGTGAGGACAAGCCCCACCACATTATTTCTTATATCCAGATCCAGCGACTAGTGAGACTATCTCATGCCTCTATACGAGATAAACGTCACTTAACGAGCACTTTTCTTTTTATACCATCCCATCCCGAGTGATCCTTCACCGAGATGTGTACCAATAACTGGACCAAAGTAGCTTACTGATACTTCTACATTATCGAATCGTGTTTCTAACTGATGTTTAAGTTCTTCAGCCTCTGCCTCACGGTTGGCATGAATAACTGTTGCTCGAATCGGTACACCCGTGGACGCATCTTCTTCAAATAATTGAAAGATTCGTTTTAAGGCTTTTTTCTTAGTTCGAATTTTTTCGTATGGCACAATTTTTGTATCTTCAAAATGCAGAATTGGTTTTACTTGCAGCATGCTGCCAATCAAGGCTTGAGCACCATTCAATCTACCACCACGATGAAGATGAGTTAGATCATCTGCCATGAAATAGGCGCGAAGTGATCCTTTTATTTCATGCAGACGTGATATTATCGTTTCAGCATCTTGGCCATCCTGTGCCATTTCAGCTGCTTCTAGTACATAGAATCCTTGTGCCATACAACTGATTTCTGAATCAAATGGGAAAACTTCAATTCCCTCTACCATGGATTGTGCAGTTACAACAGACTGAAAAGCACCACTGATGCCGCTGGATAATGTAATAAAAATAGCTTGATCATAATTTGCTGCAAGTTCTTCTAATTTTTCTGTTATGAGTCCGATAGAGGGTTGAGAAGTCTTGGGAAATTGCTCAACCTCTTTTATTTTCTGATAAAATTCTTCTGTAGAAATATCGATTTCTTCCTGGTAGGAGTCATTCCCAATAACAACATTCAGGGGAACCATATGTATATTTTTTTCTTTTCTATGCGAATCTGAAATATATGCCGTACTATCGGTAATGACCGCAACTTTCATACTTATATCTAACCTTTCTTCTAGTTATTAGTTTACTATATTTCATTTTACCTAATATTCTGTTGGTTGCATAGTCAAAAACGCAAGCTTATAAAACTTTTCAACAGTATTTTCTAGACAAAAAAATAGCCCCATAGGAGCTATTTTTTAAAGGATTTCTACCCAACCTTTTTTGATTGCTATAACGACTGCTTGGGTACGGTCCTTTACTTTCATTTTTTGCAGAATACTGCTTACATGGTTTTTCACGGTTTTTTCACTTATATAAAGAGATTCTGAGATCCCTTTGTTACTTTTACCTTCTGCTAGTAGTTGTAATACTTGGCACTCTCTTCTTGTAAGTAAATGGAGAGGTTTACGATGTTCTACTTCTTTTAATTTTGAAAGAGATGTATCAGAATCATATAACGCATCTTCTTCAGAAACTAACCTGCGATATTCTTTCACTAAATTATGTGTAACTTTCGGATGAAGATAAGAGCCACCTTCTGATACTACTGAAATAGCGTCAATCAATGCATCAGAGTCCATTTCTTTTAGTAAGTAGCCTTGTGCACCTGATTTCAGTGCATGTGTAACATAATTCTCGTCATCATGAATCGAAAGAATAATGACTTTTACGCCTGGATAACGTTCCAATAACTCAGCAGTTGCCTCTACGCCGTTAACACCGGGCATATTAATATCCATCAATACCACATCGGGCTTGTACTTTTTAACAAGCTCTGTTGCTGCGGAGCCGTCATCACCTTCTGCTAATACGTTAAAGCCAGTCTCTAATTCTAATATCCTTTTTACCCCTTCACGAAATAACTTATGATCGTCAATTAATACAATGTTGGTTGTCATGATTACTCCTCCTCAAGTTCCTAAATAACTTCTTCATTTATTTGACATAATCGTCGTTGTAATACGATTGGTCTCCTATCCCTACTATTATACCTGATTCTGGTTAATTTGCAGTAGTGTTTTCTTGTTCAACAGGAATCGTTATGCTTACTCTAGTACCTGTTCCTTCTTCACTGCTGTTAATTTTTAAGTCTCCTCCGAGAATCTCGACTCGCTCGTGCATGCCTATTATACCAAAAGATTTATCTTTTTTCTCGGATTGTTCAATTCCTTTACCATTATCAGTGATAGTAGCAACGACTTTTTCACAAGAAATATCTAACTCCACTAGAATCAGTCCTGCTTCAGCATGTTTGATTGCATTTTGAATGGACTCTTGTATTAGACGAAATAAAGCTACTTCATAATGACTATGTAATCGCTCGTTAGTCGACTGATACTTGAACCGGATGTTAGGGTGTTGATCTTCTAATGTGCTTATGTACTTTTTTATCGTAGGTATTAATCCTAAATCATCCAGCGCCATTGGTCGTAAGTCATAGATAATACGCCTTACCTCATATAGTGAATCGCGAATCATTACTCTTACATTGCGCATTTCTTGGACTGCACTGTCTACATCGCCTTTTTTATAGGTACGATCGACTATTTCTGATCGTAGCATAATATTTGCCAGCATCTGTGCTGGTCCATCATGCATTTCTCTTGAAAGGCGGCTACGTTCTTCTTCTTGCGCTTCAATAATTTTTAAACCAAATTCCTGCTTTTCATGGGCATCACTGATCAATTCGGAAACTTCTTTAAAGTCTTCATTTAAATAATTCAACACGATTGAAATTTTTCCGACTAGCCCTTCTGCCCGTTCCACCATTTGTTCGATTGTTTTTAGGCGTAACTCGATTTCGTCACGTCTTAATCTAAGTGCTTTTTCCTTATCACGTGTAACAACTAATTTTGTTTGAAGCTGATGGGCTTGGTCGTATACTTCCTTAACTTTATCTTCTGAATGTTTTTTGAAGTTTTTACTGACTTCTGATAATTTTTTTCTGGATAAATTTGATTTCTTTTCAAGTATATCTCCTTCAGCAATAACCGTTGCTACATCTTCTTTCAACACTGCTAGTTCTTGCTCTAACGTTTCATATTCCTTACGAGATTCCTCAGCAATTTCAAAGACTTCATCCTTGCTGTTTTTTACTGTATCTATCATCTCGTCTATTATATAATCTAATGTATGATCTGTACTTTTCATATACCAAACCTCACCACCTAGTTTCATTTTATACCATACGAAATATATAGTTCTTTTTTAGGGGGTTATAATAATATTCTTTATTCCCTATTACAATTATTTTACACGTACTGTTTTAATCAATACAAATTTATCCGTATATAGGAGGAATTATATATGCTTAACCACTATTTCACAGTAAAACCTAATGGGACTGATGAACAGTTGATTCAGAAATCCAGGTTCATCGGATATGTACAACGCGTAGCAAATGAAGATGATGCTCAGCAATTCATTCAAAGCATTAAAAAAAAGCATGCTGATGCGACACATAACTGTTCTGCTTATATGATTGGGGAACATGACCAGATTCAGAAAGCAAATGATGATGGAGAACCGAGTGGTACGGCAGGGGTTCCGATATTAGAAGTATTAAAGAAACGGCAACTGAAAGACACTGCTGTAGTAGTTACCAGATATTTTGGCGGAACCAAGCTTGGTGCTGGCGGATTGATTCGGGCATATTCTAGTACTACAACATTAGCGATCAATACAACCGGTGTTGTCGAACGAAAGAGAATGAAGAAGTATTTTGTAACAGTTGACTATACCTTATTAGGCAAAGTGGAAAATGAGTTACGACAATCTTCTTATATATTAGGCGAAATGGAGTATCTAGACCAAGTAACTTTACATGTGCGAACGCTAAACGGGGAAGAAACGACGTTCATGGATTGGATCACAAATTTGACTAGTGGAAAAGTTGAGATTCAGGAAGGTGAAGATTCTTATATAGAAATAGCCATTTCGACCGAGTGACTATTTCCCCGGAAATAAATGGAGTGTGAAACAGCTTCACACTCTTTTTTATTTTTCTTGAAATGATAATAGATTTGCCTGTTTAAGTTCATTCTTCAGCCTTTTTATAAATTCCTGTGAATTATCGATTTGTTGCGTCTCCGTTTGATCTAGCATTTTTTGCAATATCGATCGATAAACTTCTTGCTCCGTCAAGCGACTCAACCCCTTTACCCATCCTAATTATACAATATGTTCGTACTTCTATTTTCGCAACTTGTTTACTAGTAAAATAACAAAAAGCGCTATCAAAGCCCCTATTCCATCCAATACGACATCCCCTGTATACGGTGTACGGTTGGGCGTTAACCCTTGATGCCATTCATCAAAAACAGCGTACAATAAAGTAGTGAAAAATGCAAAAAAAGTTAATAGAGTTACATTCTTATTCTGCCACGTCTTTCTGTACGCTAGATAAAATAGACCGCATAGCATGCAGAATACTCCTACATGAGCACCTTTTCGAATGAAAAATTCAACAACCCCTTCTACTCCCAATTGCTCGACACTCACTATCGATTGATGATAGCTAAAGGCAATCGGCTGTAGAATGACATCTAAAAAGGATATGTCGATATATTGAGAAAGCAAGGGTTTAATGTCTTGTTTCTCGTATGGCTGATCAGATGAATAATATATAACTCCCATCCATAGAATAGGAAACACCCAATATATTAACTTCTTCATTAATCCCTAAAACTCCTCTTTATTCTACATATATTTTCTAAATTTAGGAACATTTTCTGACCGTCGAACAATCTATTTCCACACATAAAAATGTCATACTAGATTTCATTATGACATTACTTCCTTCCATTGGCTATATTTTTCGTTTTGAGTAGTAAATTTAGACAAAAAAATTGTCAGCTACTTCTGCAAGTGGCTGACTTGTCTGTTTGGTTAATGACTTTGCTTCCATTTGTTAAATTCTAAAAATTCTTTGAATTCTTGCTTAGAGACACCTGAATGCATCGCTTCTTCTGCAAGTTTTAACCAGTCTTCATCTAATTGTTCTTTAATTTCTTCATCCGTTTCAGACATTAATAATTCATTAACGGTCACACCAAGAACTTTACCCACCTTTTCCATGAATTGAATCGATGGATTGGATTGAATTCCACGTTCAATTGAACTTAAATAGGATTTAGCAATCCCAGCTTGATCTGCAACTTCTGATAATGACATTCTTTTTTGTTTTCTTAATTCTTGAATTTTTTGCCCTATCACAAAAATTCACCCACTTTCCTGCTAATATAATTATAACATAAATGGTTTTTTCTGTTCTATATAAAGGTACGTCTTTTTGTCGAATCACGCAAGGGTTTATGACTATTTTTACATGATTATTAAAAAATAAAGACTAAAGTCCTGTAAAAATATTCGTTAAAACGTAATAATTTGTTTATGTTTTTGGGAGGATGGGTCAATTGTCGAACATTTGCAACTATTTCTATTCATAAATACGTGCATTTTACCATTATTATTAGTATAATATGGATAATACATAGACTAAAGAGGTGTGGCATAATATGAAGAAGTTAGCTCTACTTTTTATTCTGGTCGGGATCGTACTTTTAGGCTTTGGCGGTTATAAATATTTTAAAATACAAGCTGCTGAAAACCAGGCAATGTCTGAGGCAAAGGAATTATTAGAACAGTCTTCCAACGAAACAAACAAAACTAACGAAGCAGAAAAACAAACACCTGAAGACTATTTTCCAGACATGGGGGAAACAGTTGGAATTCTGGAAATACCGACACTCGATGCTGAACTACCTATAGTAGAAGGAACAGACCCAGATGATTTAGAAAAAGGGGTCGGTCATTACCGTGGTTCTGCCTATCCGATGCAAAATGATCAAATCGTTCTATCCGGACATAGGGATACGGTTTTTCGTGAATTAGGTGACGTAGAAGTTGGTGATACATTTACCATAAAATTGGAACATGGCGATTTTGAATATGAAATGGTTGATTCCAAAATTGTCGATGCAGACGATACAAGCATAATTAAATCAACAGCGCCTGATGAAGAATTGGTTATCACTACTTGTTATCCATTTTCCTATGTAGGAAACGCACCTGAAAGATATATTATTTATGCAAAACCAATTTATTAAGCGTATTGTCTGTTGCAATACGCTTTTCACTTGTTTTAGAGGGGGTATATATTAGATGAAACGGTTATTAGTAGTATGTATGGGTTTGGTAGCATTTTTAGCTGCCTGTCAAGAGGATGAACAGGTTAAGCCTGAAGATCGTTTACAGGAATATGTAGACTTATGGATGGCAGAAGACTTTGAAAGTATGTATCCAATGGTTGAGAAAGATGTAGATAAAGAAGAATTTGATCGTTATCCTAAAATATATGAAGACCTGGAAGTAACAGATCTATCAGTTGAATACGAAGTACCAGAACCAGCGGAAGATGAGGAAGAAGTTGACTTGGAAGAGATTGAGTCGATGACTTTCCCACTAAGTGTAACTATGGAAACATTGGCTGGACCTATTTCTTTTGATACTGAGATCGAAATGGTGAAAACAATAGAAACTGTCGAGGGTGAAGAAGAAATGAATTGGCTCGTTAATTGGAACCCTGGATTTATTTTTCCTGAGTTAGAAGATGGAGGAGAAATTGGTGTTAATAACGTGGAGCCGGTCCGTGGAGAAATTTATGACCGAAATCGTGAAGCACTTGCTGTCAATGAAAGTATCTACGAATTAGGTGTCGTACAAGATTGGTTTACGGAAAATGAAGAGCAGGAAAAAGAAGAAATAGCAGAATTGTTAGATATTACGGTAGAAGATATCGATAATGCATTAAGTGCTGACTGGGTAACAGCGGAAGTGTTTGTTCCATTAAAAGTAGTTCCCAGTATTAGTGAAAATGGTTTGGAAGAAGCGTTACAATCGATAAAACCATTTACGAAGCAAACCACTACAGGGCGTATCTATCCTTTAGATGAAGCAGCTGCTCATTTAGTTGGTTATATTGCACCGATTACAGCAGACAAATTAGAAGAAGTCGATTCTGATATCTATTCTGAAAGTGATTTAATTGGTTATCGTGGACTGGAAGAACTCTTTGAAGAAGAGCTCCGCGGTGAACAAGGTGTCCAAATTTATGTGAGTAAAGAAGAACAGGATCCAATCGTGATAGCCGAAAAAGAAGTAAAAGATGGTGAAACAATCACACTCTCGATTGATGCACAAGTACAAGAAAGCATTTTTGAATCATTAGATGGAGATGCCGGAACCGCAGCAGCAATCGATCCTACTACCGGCGAAACCCTGGCTTTAGTAAGTAGTCCAGCTTTTGACCCGCACGCTTTTCTGTATGGACTTAGCGGTGATCAATGGAATGAGTGGCAGGAAGATCCAAAAAAACCATTATTAAATCGATTTAGCGCGACTTTCGCACCTGGTTCATCCTTCAAACCAATTACCAGTACTATTGGCTTGGAAAATGGCTCCATTGATCCAAATGAAGGACTTACCATAGAAGGACTTACATGGCAAAAAGAAGGCTGGGGTAACTACTCAGTAAGACGTGTTTCTGAATCAAATGGTCCGGTTGACTTACGAGATGCTCTCGTCCGCTCCGACAATATTTACTTTGCCAAGCAGGCACTGGAAATGGGTGAAGATGCTTTTGTTTCCGGGTTGGAAGCTTTCGGTATTGGTGAGGACTTCCCTTTCACCTATCCAATCCAATCAAGCACTATCTCTTCTGACGGAAGTTTAAGCGAAGAAGTGTTACTGGCAGACACCAGCTATGGTCAAGGGCAAATCGAAATGAGCGCATTGCAACTAGCATCCAGCTATTCAATTTTGCAAAATGATGGCAACATTGTACAGCCAACATTGCTAATGGATGAAGAAAAAGGGCAAACATGGAAAGAAGGACTGCTCTCCAGTGATAATGCCGACATCATTCGCGATGCATTACGTGCTGTCGTAACAGACGGTACCGGAGGAAGCGCAAATGTTAGTGGATTAGGTATTTCTGGAAAAACCGGAACTGCTGAACTGAAGAAAACCCTTGATGAAGAAGGTGCTGCTGAGAATGGCTGGTTCGTCGGCTATCCGGAAGACGGCAGTTTAATCATTTCTATGATGGTAGAAAATATTGAGGACAAAGATCATGGCAGTGGCTATGTCGCAGAAAAAGTCGGGAATGTTTTTTCTGAAATTAAATAAAAATAGAAAGTGAGCTAGCCCCTGGTTTGGGGCTAGCTATTTTTTATCTGGACGCTTTTGATGATAATCTGGACACTTTTTCATATTATCTGGACACTTATATAAATGGTGCTAGATCAGGATGTCTATAATAAGCACCTTTGCTAGTTCCCACTTTGACAAATCCTGCTCGTTGCATTATTTTCCTTGCAGCATCTGGAGATAATTCTCCTAAAAACTCCCGAGCCATCCTCTTTGTTATCCTATTCTCCGATAGTAATGCTAATTCAAATAAGGTGTGCAAGTGGGCATCGGTACTGCGCTCGTCGCAATGTGGACATTGCCAACGCAACCGTATCCTGTTCATAGCAAATCTCCCACATCTGGGGCAGGGCACACCTTTGATGATATCTCTCCACTCAATCCCAAATCTTTCGAGAATAGGAAAATGAGCTTCTTGGTGGTGATCACGCAAAAAAGAGACAATTTCTTGATTTTGTGCAGATGATATCTTGGCTGGGTGTTTTCGTGCGATTTTTTCTAAAAAGGATGGAATTGCTTGTGCTGTGAGAATACGGCGCCTTTCGGGATAATCCTGAAGGTGTAATATAGCTTTACGGTTGACGAAAACGGCTATGGTAAAGGTGGGGAGCTGCTCGATGTTATGCTCATCCAGAAACCGGCGTAATTGTGCATGTTGGAGATCTACTTGCAGTAATGGATCGGGAAATCCTTCTTTTTCCCCTGCTTTCGTTCGTATTAACTGTCGGGAATGCGGATCAAAGTAGATGGGTGCGGTATAATTCTTGATTTCTAATATGACACGATAGCCTAGATCAAAAAGGATCCAGTCGATCTGGAATGCTGATTTGTGCTCGATGCGGAGACCGTTAAGGAATTGGGGTGAATCAAGGTTGGCTTGTTGAAGATAATATTCGAGGTTTGCTTCTCCTGCTTGTCCTGATTCAAATTGCCGCCATTTTTGATAAATATGACTATATTGTGGATGATGTTCCGGAAGACGTTCCACTAGTACTTTGTGCTTCAATAATTTTAATGAAGTATCTGGTATCATTTCTCCTCCCCTTTCCAATATATAGTAGCAAAAAGCACAGCAGAAATCTACTGTGCTTTCCTTTATAATGAAATTACTTGCCCTGTTTTACTACTTTCATAGACAGCGTCGAGTACTTTCATTTGATTACGCATTTTGGTGGTATCGTAAAATAATGATTGCTTGTTAAGGACTGCGTTGGCGAAGTTTTCTGCCATTAATGTATACTGATCTCCAGCCGCTTCCAACACTTCTGTACCCTCATCTGTTTTTACATGAATTTCTCCAATCATGCCTTCGTTCGTATCTGGACGGAATGCAGATGTTATGGTAATGTTTCCTTTTGAACCGACTACTTCATATTGTTCACGTGATGCACAATCGAAGCTGGAGTCAAAAGATGTGACAATACCATTTCCAAAGTTAAGCGTGCCCGTCATGGTAGTATCGACATTTAATTCTGGATGATAATGAGCACTGGCATAAACGGAAACTGGTTCTTGCTCTAAAATATTGCGAATCGCGTGTAATGAATAACATCCGACATCAAACATCGATCCGCCACCAAGGTCATGATTTAAGCGAATGTTGGAACGATCTTCTAGATAAAAGGAAAAGCTTGCACGCATGAAAGCTACATCACCAATCACACCCTCATGAATTAATTTCTTTACTTTTTGATGCTGTGGATGGAATTGATACATAAACGCTTCCATGAATACTACACTATTTTTTTCACATGCGATTATCATTTCTTCCAGTTCTTCATTGGTAACAGCAACCGGTTTTTCACAAAGCACATGCTTTTTCTTTTCAGCTGCTTTGATTACCCATTCTTTATGTAAAGCATTTGGCAGCGGAATATAGACTGCATCAATTTCTGGGTCGTCTATTAACGCCTCATAGCTGTCAAAAGTACGCGGAATGTTAAGTTCTTCTGCGGCTTCTTTTGCCGTTTGTTGATTCCTACTTGCGATTGCCACTACTTCCCCATTACCAGATCGTTGGATTGCTGGTATAACTTGTGTTCTTCCGATTTTTGCTGTACTTAAAATTCCCCATTTTAATGTTGCCATCTTACCTCTCCTTTATAATGTTTTCATTGCCCCACCATCTACGATTAGTGTTTGGCCGGTAATATATGTATTAGCAGCTGATCCTAGAAAAAGGATTGCTTTTGCAAATTCTTCAGGTTGTCCAATTCGACCAATCGGGATGTTTGTTCCTGCTTTGTTCAAACGTTCTTCGACAGATTCGTCTGAAGGTTGCTGTTTATAAATATCACGAATTCGATCGGTTTCCATTGTGCCTGGGCCTACTGAATTAATCAAAATCTGATCAGACGCTAATTCCTGGGATAAACTCTTGGATAAGCCGACAATTGCAGGTCGAAACGTATTGGATAGTAATAGTCCATCTAATGCTTGTTTCATGGAGCTTGATGTAATGTTAACAATGCGTCCGAATTGTTGTTCTCTCATGGCAGGCGTTACAGCTCGGACCGTACGAATAATATTCATTAGCAATAATTCAAATGCATGTTGCCAGTCAGCATCATCAAAGTCATTGAATTTACCTGCTGGTGGCCCTCCGGCATTATTGATTAAAATATCAACACGGCCAATCGACTGCATCATGTTTTCAATATCTTGACTTTTAGTAAGATCACAGACAATAGCTTCAACGTTAGCATTACCTGTTTGTTCGATAATCTCGTTTGCTGCTCTATCTAATTGCGCTTTATTTCTACTTGCGATAAAAACTTGCGCTCCCTCTTCTGCATAGGCTTTTGCACATGCCTTACCTAAACCTTTGCTTGCAGCTGTGACAAGAACTTTCTTACCCTTTACTCCTAAATCCATGGCGCACCTCCTATACTCTATTTTAAAAGGGATGCGATTACAATAGCAAGTAACAAGAGCTTTGAAAAAAAAAGCAGTCGCCTAAGCAACTGCTACATTTCATTTAATATCGTTGTATATAAATGGAAGTTTTCTGGATTGTGTTCTTCTAAAGCCCGATCAATAAGTCTTAATAAATTACTTCTCTCTAATTCCATAATCACATGGTCGATGTTATCTTCTTTCTCATCAGTTTGTGACATGATAATGTATGGGCTTAATATGGTAGAAAGATGTTCTTGAAAATCGTTTACTTTTATCAGATCTGATAAAATGATCCGATTATACTTCTTTCCTTTTTGAAAAACAAAAACATCATTTTCATTTTCAATTTGTTGTGTATCGCGATTAATTCGAATTTCTCGAGCTTCGAGAGGAACAAAATGATATACTTCATCATCCATTAATAAAGAAAAATATTGATAAGCGAGTACCACCCGAATGTGTTTGCCTTCTTCTTTGACATAATACGGTTTTAACATTTTCACGGAAAGCAAGTTCAACACCTCCTCAAAAATTCACAACGCACTAACTTGATTGAGATATATTCTTATCTTACATCATATGCAAGAAATAAGAAAGCGTTTACAACTAATTAACAAAAAGAAATTTTTGGATGGTAACTGTTGTATTGTCAACTAAAAAAATTCAACATGGTAAGCTACAGTTTTCTGCTGTATACTATGCAATAGAATGTTTGAAGGAGATTTTTTCTAATGAAATGGTCAAAAATAGGCTACCGTATTTTTGGTAGACGAATAATCAAAACAGCATTGGCTGTCTTTTTAACCTCTCTACTATGTGAATGGATTGGCTGGCCGCCAGTTTTCGCTGTCATTACCGCTATTGTCACAATTGAACCAACAGTTGCTGATTCCATAAAAAAAGGGGTTATCCGTTTCCCTGCATCGGCGATAGGTTCGGCATATGCCGTTTTATTTATTTACTTATTTGGGAACTCGCCAATTACGTATACACTATCCGTATTATTAACGATTATCACATGTTATCGATTAGGCCTTCATGCAGGACTGCTTGTGGCAACACTAACATCGGTTGCGATGATCGAAGTTATTCATACTAATTTATTTGTCTCATTTTTTATTCGCCTTGGAACGACAACGATTGGCCTGTCAGTATCGACATTAGTCAATATGTTTATCTTACCACCTAACTATACGAAAAAGATTATGACTAATATCCATGATTTATTGAAACAGACCGGAGAAGAATTAGAGATCATCTTAAAGCAATTAGTTGGAAGAGATCGGAGCACAAATCAGAAAACAGAGATTGACCAACGTTTTCTTACATTAAAAAATACCTTGGATCAGACTGATAAATTGTTGAACTTTCAAGCAGCTGAGTCCAAATATCATCGACTGGACAAGCAAACGAAAAGTGTATTTGACTATGAGAAAAAAAACCTGGTAAGATTGCGATTGATTCATTATCACATTGGTAATTTAATTAATACACCCATCCAAAGTATCTGTTGGTCGAAACAAGAGTGCGAAGATATTATGGAAATGGTGGAAACATTAGTTGATTTTATGAAATATCCTGATCATTATAAGGCCAGTGCCTATCGACAACAAGTAAAAAAATTGATGAAACAATTCTGGGAGAGTAAAAAGCCAAATGAGGATAAAAATCCTACCCTTTTCACACCAGAAGTGATTATCTTATATGAATTATTGTCTATTTATAATCTGGTAGAAAAGATATTAATTAGCGAAAATGACATTAAGAAATAACAAAACTCCCAAGATGTTTGGGAGTTTTGTCTATTTAAATCTTAAATTATCTAGAATCAGATGATACTTCTTCCATTAAGTTACTTATAAGAAATGTCCAATATTACACACCTTGCAACTGATAGGGATGGTTTTCTTGTGTGTTATAATATAATGAATGATTATTGAAAAGAAAGAAGGTTGTTGGAGATGCGTCTTCAATCTATTTCAGAAAATACCATCATGATGACATTACCAAATAATCCTGACTTATCTACTTATTTGATTGCTGTCAAGCACCACTTAGACAATCAGGCGTTTATTTTGGAAACAGTCATTGGTTACAGAACCATAACCGTATATTTTAATCCTTTGCAAGTTACTCACCAAGAGATATTAACGTTCATAACTGCTACCTGGGAACAAAAACAAGCAGAGCAAATACATAGTACATTGCATCACATTCCGGTTTGTTATGATAAAGCATTTGGCATCGATATAGAACATGTAATGAAAGAACATCAACTTTCTTTACAAAAAATCATTGCATTACATACAACACCCACATATAACGTCTCTTTTTTAGGGTTTTCACCGGGGTTCCCTTTTTTAACGGGTATGAATCAACATCTTGCTACACCGAGGAAAAACAACCCAAGACTAGAAGTACCGAAAGGCTCAGTTGGAATAGCTGGTGGTCAAACAGGGATTTACCCTAGCACTTCTCCTGGAGGATGGCAAATCATCGGTCGTACACCAATCAATCTATTACCATTAGACGCTGACAGACCAACATTATTGGTACCAGGGGATCAGATTAGATTTTATCCCATCAACAAAACGGAATTTGAACAGCTTCAGAAAGAGGAGCGTATTAAAAATGGCAATTGAAATAATAGAAGAAGGATTACACACCACCATCCAAGATCAAGGACGTCTAGGTTTTCAATCTTATGGGTTTCCAGTCAGTGGTCCAATGGATGATTTCGCTGCCAGGATGGCAAATATACTTGTTGATAATAACCCCGACGAAGCAGTAATAGAAATGAGCTTTATTGGTCCAACTATTATATTTCATCAGAATACAATTATTGCGATAACTGGTGGAAATATGTCTGCTAATTTAAATGAACAGCCTGTTGTTCTTGCCCAACCTGTCCAAGTAAAAAAGAATGATATCTTACAGTTTCGCACGGTGAAAACAGGTGGATTTGGATATTTGGCCATTAAAGGTGGACTTGACTTACCTGAGATTCTGGGAAGTCACAGTACGATTGTACGAGCAGATGTAAAAGGAGTGTTAGGAAGAAAGCTTTCTGTTGGAGACACTATTCCCCTTTCTCATTCCTACACTACGGGATATCAGCTCAACTGGGGAATCACTCCAGACCTTTTTACATATATTGAACAGCCGGCAAAAACTATACGATATATCGAAGGTGCCCAGTATGACTGGTTCGAGCCCAACAGTTTTGAACAAACGGAATGGATTGCCACCACCCAGTCCAACCGAATGGGATACCGCTTAGAAGGGAACCCGATAAAACAAAGAAAAGATCAACAGCTTTTAACTGAAGCAACTACTTTCGGTTCGATTCAAGTACCATCGAATGGACAGCCAATTATTTTAATGGCAGATGGTCAACCAACAGGAGGTTATCCAAAAATCGGACAGGTTGCAGAAGTAGATTTGAATAAGGTAAGCCAGCTAAGGCCTGGTCAGCCTTTTAGATTCAAAAAAATAACCATCGATAAAGCAATCACCCTTTTAGCAAGACGAGAGAGATTAATACGAACTATTCAGTACTTTGTCCATGAAAAATGGGGAGGGATTAAGCTGTGTCAGAAATAACGTTGAATTGTGATTTAGGTGAAAGTTTTGGTGCGTACCGAATCGGTAATGATCAAGCAATCATTCCGCTGGTAGATGCAGTGAATATTGCTTGTGGTTTTCATGCCGGGGATCCCCATACGATGAATAAAACTGTCCAATTAGCTAAAAAATATCAAGTTAATATAGGGGCACACCCAGGGTTTCAGGATTTACAAGGTTTTGGCAGAAGAAATATCGATATACTACCGGAACAAGCCTATGATTTGGTTGTTTACCAGTTAGGTGCATTACAAGGATTTTTGACAATACATGGAATGCGCTTGGCACACGTCAAACCGCATGGAGCTTTATACAACATGGCATGTAAAAATCGTGTACTAGCAGATGCCATCGCTCGAGCAATATATGATGTGGATCCGAATTTAATTTTAGTGGGACTTGCCGATAGCGAGTTAATTAATGCTGGAGAAGCAAAAAGGTTAAGCGTAGTAAATGAAGTTTTTGCTGACAGAACCTATCAGGCTGATGGCAGCTTAACACCAAGAACTGAGCCTAATGCAGTTATTCACGATCCATCTCAGGTAGTGAAACAAGTAGAAGAAATGGTGGCAGACGGCAAACTTACTACTGTTACTGGAGAGAAAATCAGTATCAAAGCAGATACGATTTGCGTGCACGGAGATACAGAAGAAGCATTGAGCATAGTACAAGCCATTCGGAAAGTGATTGCTTGAGTTATATTGCTTCATTCAAAAAAATTGAGACTGTCTCATTCAGTTACCCCACTACTGTACTAAACACTGTTACTACGTCAAGTACATTCGCAAACTAACTTTATGAGACAGTCTCTCTATTTGCTTATTCTAATGAATAAACTTGTGAAACTGGCTGCATGGATGTATTATTGATCCCTTCTCCACGCCAAACCATTACTTTTACCAGATGATCAGTTACATCATCAGGCAGATCAAGGCTGATTTCTGTTGATTCTTCTTCGCCTGTTTTAATCGTGATTGGTTCTTCCTTCCATTTCACCATTTGCTTATCTTGATTATAGAGTGCAATAATCGCAGTTACCGTTTCATCTGTTTCCGACTTATTTTCAAGAATTAGTTGGCATGTTAGTGTTTCATTTGCTATTAATTGGTCATGACTAAACTGTTGACTCACATTAAAGTTTGTCGCTTCTTTCACTTCTACTGTTGCATTTACCTCTACAGCTGGACCGTTAACTAAACCATCTCCATTCGGAACACCAAAATCCGGTGTACCATCTTCTTTCCAATGCAATACTTTAACTCGAGTATGACGATTTGGATCATATAATGGATCCCCTTCAATTTCTTTATAAGAACGAGCATGGTAGACTAAAACATCCGTTTCTCCATCTTCTGCGAAGGTAAAGGTGCTGTGACCTGGACCGTATTGACCGGTTACTTCATTACTTTCCATCACAGGCTCAGGTGATTTAGTCCAAGAAGTCGGATCCATAATATCGCTGTCTTCCTCTGCTGTTAAGAGCCCGATTTTATAATTATCATCTGTCGCACTTGCAGAATACGAAACGAAAATATTCCCGTTACGCTTGATCACATCAGCGCCTTCATTCACCCAAAAACCGATTCGTTCCCATGCATAATCCGGTGTAGATAAAAGCATTGGATCTCCTTTTATCGTATAACCGTTTTCCATTTCCGCCATATATAAGTTAGAGGCATTGTTGACTTTCTGGGCCCATATATAATAATTCTTACCATTATGCTCAAAAATAGTTGCATCTAACGAGAAGCCTGTAAAAGAAAAATTATCTTCTGATGACTTTTGAATGATACCTTTTTCTTCCCATTTACCTTCCATTGGATTTGAACTAGTATTTTCCAATGCATATGGTCGAATCCGCCATATATCATCAGAAGCTCCTGCCGCATAATGGATATACCATTTGTTATCGACATAATGGATTTCTGGTGCCCATATATGTGCCGCTTGGTCTCCGGATTCATGTGCTTCCCAGATAACTTTCTCTTCAGCTGTTGCTAGACCTTGGATTGTTTTAGCCTTCCTCATAATAATGCGATTGTATTCTGGAACAGAAGCTGTAAAGTAATAATAACCATCTGTATGCTTATAGATGTTAGGGTCTGCACGTTGTTCAATTAATGGATTCGTATACGTATAGGTTGCTGCTTCTCCTTTTACGCTAAAGGAACCTGTTTCCTTATATTGATTCGAATCGATATCATTCCATCCTATCGCTATTTCATCTGACATGCCATTTGTATAATGTGCAGTAACGGTAGTTGGCAGATCAGGCTTTACACCAACTTCTGTCTCAACGTACACCTCCTCAACATAATCCAGTTCCGCTACATGAATTACCGCTTTTGCTGGAATATCTGTCCCATAAACCTCACCATTCACTGTATATGGAGACTGAACTTCTGATAATTCGTCACTATTAATATTCTCCCAATCTACTGTTTGCGTACCAGAGCTACCATCAAAATAGATTACTTCTACCTTGCGCGGTAATGCTGCTGGGTGATGTGGAGGTGTAATCACACTGATCTCATCTACCGTTTCAATATTATCTGCTAAAACGCTTACTTCAAATGACTTCGATTGGCTACTATCACCACGAGTAAATGTTGCTGTTAAAGTGACGACAGTGTCCTGTTCACCTTGTTCAGGTCTTGCCACTTCACCTGATGCGTTAATAATCTCTGAATGACTGGATTCCCATGTGAGCTCGACACCATTTCCTATTGAATTAGGTAATTCAATATCAGCAATTATTTCTGACATGTCACCCAATTCAAACATGGTGATCGCTCTTTCAACGGCTTCTTGATTTGTTAATGATTCACTCAACACTTTTTGCAGCTCTTGTTCGCTTAAACCATCATTGTAAATACGGAAATCCGCGACTTGACCATCTAGCCCTTTTCCTTCAACTTGTTCATGTTCCATTGCATGAAACCCAATATACCTATTTTCATTTACTTCGATATCACTGGCATCCATTTCTATATCTACAGTTCCTTGGGAAATCCCATTGATATAATGTGTCATATGCTGATCCTTGATAACAGTTGCTACATGCGCCCAGTTATTTTCTACAATTGGTTCTGTTGCCAATTCATAAAAAGATTGACCTGGTCTGAATAATTCAAGCATACCTTCATCCGTACCTGCTTGTTTTAAAGCAACGTTTATCGCATTGCCTTGATCCCAATTTCCTAAGGCATATAAAGTTGCCCAATCTTTAGCTGTATTAACTTTGACCCAACTGCTGATTGTAATATTGTCAGCACCTTCAAAAAGACCTGTTGGCATCCGGACGTGATCACGATCTCCATCTAAGTCAACTGCACCACCTTTATCTGAATCTATTAAGGTGGCATCATTAACAAGTGTTGCATGTTGCTCATTGCCAGAGATATCGTACACTGTGTTATTCTGAAATTGATCGAAATTGTACCACGAAATAAAATCTGCTTCGACATCTGCTGTAACATATACCGTTGCTGTCACAGTTTCGGAAATTTCTGGGATCATCCCTTCTACGACAAAATGGATACCCGTCTGTGCTAATTGTTCTGAAGTGATTTCTTCCCATTCAACTGCCACTTTCTCATTTGAATTATCTTCGTATGTTACTGTTATCTGCTCAGGTAAATCAGGTTGTTCTCCTTCGTGTGCATAAACAACAACAGGCTCTTTTTCCTCTATTGTCTTATCTGCAACTACAGTGACATTGGCAATTGCTTTTAATTCTGTTCCTGTTACGGTACCTTCTACCGTTACAACACCTGGCGTTTGATAGCCATCCGGATTTATTTCATCCCACGTTACTAAAGCCGTATCTGACGTTCCATCCGGATAATGTACCGTCACATTTTCGGGTAATACTGGGATGGAACCAGCCTCCGTATTTACATTTACTTCATCAACAGCATGAATATCAAAATCAAAATCCGCTAAAGAACGGAGTTCCACTAAGGACAATGCACGGTCGTACATACGAAAATCGGAAACAAGACCGTCTAATCCTTTGCCTTCCCCTTGTTCATGTGGCATAGCATGGTAGCCTATAAAGCGGTTTTCTTCTATGTCTATGTCCCCTGCATCCACACCAATTTCAACTGATCCTTGATGGATGCCGTCAATATAATGGTGTAGTTCCTGATCTTGGATCATTGTTGCAACATGGACCCACTCCCCTTCAGTGATTGGACCTGTTTCAACTATAGGAAAAGGCCAAGGTCCAAGCAATTCAAGCGCTCCCTCATCAGAGTCAGCTTTTTGGGCTGCATAATTAATGGCATAATCACTATTTTCACTATCTATAAAGTTACCTAAAGAATAAATCGTTGCCCAATCTTTATGATTTTCAATCTTCACCCATGTACTAATCGTTACATCTTCCAATCCGTCAAAAAGGTTTGGAGGCAATAATGCATAGTCCTGATCACCATCTAATGATAGTGCCCCACCTTTTTCATCTTCAATAAGAGTGGCTTCATTGATTAGCTCACCATCATGATTATTCCCACTCTTATCTTCAATAACATTGCCTGATGCATTCTCAAAATCATAATGCAATAACAATCCATCCTCCAATTGCAACTCTTCCGCTTTCACACTGGATAGATCTGTCACAGGAAATGGACTGATGACCAAAGTAATAATCATCAATAATAGAGTGATTTTTTTCAAACTTTCACTCATCTCGTTTCCTCCTTTCTTTTTCTGACAACAAGAGTGGCAATGAGACCTAATAAAATAAGGATTCCACCAATCAAGATCAAATTAAATAGATTCGTTGCCGTATTAGGTAAATCCTGATTTCCTTGCTTTTCACTATCATTTTTTGGTCCATGATCTGTTGATGAATCGCGATCACTTCCCGAAGGATCATTGTTATCGCCATCGTTGTCTGTTGGGCTTTCCTGCTGATCATTATCTGTATCTGCTGAATCTTGTGTTTTTATTGTAAAAGTAGTTTCATAGGGCTCATTATCATTAGCACCTATTAAAACGTGATAATCACCCGTTAACTCACTCTTTAACATAAATGCAATGTTGAATTCACCTGCATCATTTGAAGAAACTTGATCCAAATAATCCACTTCACCATTTGGACTTTCTACTTTTAGTGTCACGTTCTTACCTGCTGTCTCTCCAAGCGTACCTGTTATCTGAACGTTTTTTGTTTCTGAACTGGCAGAAACAATTACATCTTCTAATGATGAGACGGTTGTTTTGATCTGTTTCACTTCTACATCAATTACCGCCTGGTGGTTTCTATCTAACGTGGAAACCGTAACCGTTGTAACACCTTCTTGTTTTCCTTTAATAGTTACATTCGTTTCACCTGTTTCTGCTTGATACGCGGAATCTACATCAATGATCTCATCATTTTCCACGTATACTTCTACTTCCCTACTTAATGCATCACCTGGTAATACTTTTGCGGAAACTGTTGTCGTGGAATCCTCTAACATAACGATTTCATCTTCGGAAACGCTTACTCCTTTAGCATCTGCATTCATCATACGAAAGGTAGCATTTGCTTCATCTGCTATACTATCTTCCGCTACTAGTTGTAAAGTGTTATCACTTGCTATCGAAAGATAAAGTGAATCATGAAATGTTTGATATGACTTCAAAGAATCATCTGCCAAACCTGGAACTTGCTTGAATGTTGCACGTTCTTCAAAGCTATTCGTTCCATCATGTTTTTCTAAGCTTAGAGAGGAACCATCTCTTACAAGATAAAGCCCTGGATTGTTTTCAGATTGAAAGGATAAGGTACCTTCCCCATTATCAGCTAGCCCATCAACGATATGCCATTTAAAATCATAGGTATCTCCTTCAAGGGGATCGACTCTTAAACTGTTATTCAAATGACGAATATAGCTTGATTTATCATACGACTCTATAGCAAAACTGTCATGCGTAATACCAGAAGCAGTAGGGATTACTTTTCTTATTTTCCCTTCAGGTGTAAAGTGTAATTTTTCAATCGCAACAGACCTTCTGTAATCTCCACCGGTTGGTAGTGCTGCGTTATGGTAAACCATATATGTTTCCCCTTTAAATTCTAATACAGCCGGATGACTAGTCCCTGTAAAAGGTAATTCATCCATCAATTTACCACCGTATTCCCAAGGACCTTCAGGACTATCACTTGTCGCATATACCAATTCTTCAGGGAAATTCATCGCATAAAGTAAATAGTAGATGCCATCTTGTTTATGAAGCCATGGTGCTTCTGTAAAAGTACCAGGCATATTTTGAATGTCAAAACGATGGATATCACCATCCAATTCCATCATATTATCTTTTAATTTGGCATAATAGACATGCGTATTTCCCCAATAAAGATAGGCTTGACCATCATCATCAATGAATACAGTAGGATCAATATCATCCCAGGACCAAGAACCCATATTACCTGGGTTTTCGGTATCCGTACTCTTAACTAGTGGACCACCAATAGCATCTTCCCATCCTGTAACCGGATGATCAGATACTGCAACTCCAATAGCCATCCCTGGAGCTGAACTATCACCATTCTCAACCGTTGTGTACCAATAAAATTTGCCATCTTTCTCAATAGTTTGCGATGCCCAGGCCGTATCATTTACTGCCCAATCAAAAATGCCACGAGGCACCCTTCCCTCTAATTCCCAGTCTTTTAAATTCTCAGAGGAATAGATACTCCACTCTTTAAGCACATAATCATTACCACTTGTTTCTGCTTCATCATGTCCGGTATAAAGATACACTTTTCCGTCATGTGTAATTGCTGCGGGGTCCGCTGAAAATTCATCCTTAATAATAGGATTATCTGCATGTACAAATGTAGTGGCAACCATGCTAATGAACGTCAGCGCCAACAGTAAACCAAAGATTTTTTTATACATATTTCTTCTCCTTTCTTTTATGGTATTCAAAGGGCCATTTACAACAGTAGTCACAAGCTTCCATTCTTTGTTCACTAGTTTAGAAAATTGTGCAAATGATTCATTTTGCCAATCATAGTGGGGATTTGACCCCGATAGTTAATACAAAGCACAACTGGAATATACTTGTTATTCGTATATTCCAGTTTGCTCTTTTAGTATCTACTAGTTAGTTATGAAACACTTCGTTTACGTTTAAAGTATAGCCCAAGACCAATGGATAGTAATATTACACCAAGTAATATCCAATTAAATAGCATGTTTGCAGTGTTTGGTAATTCTTTGTCTTGGTCTTTTTGCAGATCCGAATTCTGTTGTTGCTTTCCTCCTTCATCGTTATTTCCACTTTGCTGACCATCTGGACTTGGTGTATCCTTATCATTATCAGATGGCTGGGAAGGTCTTTCCTTATGATCTTCATCAGGTTTTTCTGATTGTTGCTCTGTCGTCTCAAGTACGCCGTAAATCGAGAAGTGAGAAACTTTTGATGTTACTGTCCCCGCTTCAACATGCATGTCACTTTCTTGTTTTTCCCATTTCTGTTGTGATCGATTGTAATAATAAATAGATATTGTAGGTTCTTGAGACATCTCATCTATTCCTAACGTTAACCCAAATGGATCGTTTGGTTCTTCTGTTCCTTCTGGATAAACCATTTCAAAGTCAAAGACTTCTCCTGCTATTGCCACGTTTTGGTCACTTGCCAGTGCTTCCTCATCCACTTCTTTTATCGTCAATAAAGATCCTTCAGGTAGATCATCTGGCATCTTAATACTTACTTTGGTACCTTGAAGATAATAAGTTTCTCCAGCTTTTACTTCTGCTTGTTTTTCTATTTCCAACTTATTTGATGGTTCTTCTACATCTTGTTCTGTTACCAATACTCTCGCAACATCTGTATGAAGACCTTCGGCAGTGGATACAGTAACAAATGCTTCTCCTGTACTAACAGCCGTTACTTTCCCATCTGAATCGACTTTCACCACTTCTTCATTGTTTGAAGCCCATAACAATTCAATTGATTGATCTGGAGTTACTTCTACTGAAAGTTGTTTTGTCTCATTTACAGGTAGCGTAATATCTTTTTCAACTAATGAAATGGATGTTATCTCATCAGCCACTTCTTCCTGCTCTTGGGGTATTTGTTGTGATAAAGCTTGATATTCCTTTGCAGTAATCGGTAAAACCGTACCGTGACGCGGACGGTCTGGTAAATCGTATTCTTCTGGAATAGTCCATTCACCTGAATCAAGATCTGTTGTTTCAAAAGGCACATAGCCCCTTCCACCAAATTCGTCGATAAAGAGATACCATTTCTCTTCCGCGTTCGATTTAAAGATGGCAGGTCCTTCTCCTTGACTAATGTGTCCTTTACCAACGCCTTCTTTAATCATTTCAAAGTTTGGATCTAGCACAGAATCTCCAACCTCTTGGAAAATAAATTTCCCATTCGGAGAATTTTCTGGATGATTGCCTCGCTCATCTTTTGTAAAACGATAAATTTTTCCATCATATTCGATCATGGTCGTATCAATAACCGAATAACCATAGTCCATATACACTTCTGGTTCTGTAAATGTATAAAAATCACGGGTTTTGGTATACATCATCCGCTGATAACTGTTGCCATTATTGCGGTCATTCAGTTCTTCATATAACTTCGATGCCCAAAATATGATGTACTCACCTGTTGTGTCATCATAGAAAATTTCAGGTGCCCATGTATTTCCTGCTTCTTGTGGCGCTATTTCAACCATCCGTTGTTCTGACCAATTGACAAGGTCATTTGATTCCCAAACCATAATCGAACGACTGCCTTGAGTTTGGGCACGGTTCCAATCGCCATTACCATAAATCTTTAGATCTGTTGCAATCATATAAAACGTATCGCCTTCAGGTGATCGAATAATGAATGGATCACGTAATCCTTCTTCACCTAACTCAGAAGTGAATACAGGTTCCCCTTCGTTTAATTGTTGCCACTTTAATGGATTATTTCCTTCACTTAAAGCAAAGTAGACTTGTTCCCCATTCTCATATCCTTCACCTGTAAAATAAGGGAATACATAGCCTTGATAATCTTGTTCTTCTGGTAATTCCTTCACTTTAGCTTTAAATGCTTTGCGTAATTTTTCGCCGTCTAACTCTAATGTTGCGATTAACATAACATCCGTGTCACCTTCACCATGTACAGGCCTCGTTACTTCACCAGTTGTTGTAATCACGTCTGTAAGAGAAGATTCCCAAGTGACATCAATAATCTCTGCTACTTTAGTCGGTAATGTCAGATGTCCTCTTACATCCTGAATATTGTGTACGACTAAAGACTGCATCGCTTCCTTTAACGCTTCCGAAACAGGTTCTTCAGGTACCTCGACTGTTACTTCATCCGCTAACTCTTTAATTTCTGTAGCAGATAGAGCGCGGTTATATATCTTAAATTCATCGAACCCACCTGCAAAATAAGCTTGGTTGTTACGACTTGATTTTCCTAGATAATTCATGGTTGTCTCCATCAGCATTCGCGGTTCAACATTAAATGTATCATTTGAAGATACTTCTTCACCATTAACAAACAGGCTAGCTTGAAACCCATCAATAGTGACCGCAACATGTTGCCAATTGTTTAATCCTAACCGACTTGAAGCTAAGCGATACTTATAATCAGAAGGTAAATCTGATGAAGCATTGGCAAACTTCTCTGTAAAAGGGGTTACTGTCGCAAACTCTAACTGTCCATCGTCACCTTGTGTACTTAAATACATACTATTACGGTTCGCTGTTCTTCCCGTATCAGATGCAAAATCAAAAATGCGTTGGTCTGCTTGATTACGATCTACTTTTACCCAAGTCGATATCGTCATTTTTTCCAAATTTTCTTGTTGAATCAGGTTTTTTGGCATATCGACATATCCAGATTCTCCATCCAATTGTATATACCCCTGGGAATCTCCAATGGATGGTTCTGATTCAATGGATGCATTCCCTTGTGTTGTTGCATCATAACCATTTCCACTGTTGTCGGTAATAACACCATCCTCTTCCTCATCAAAGGAGTAATGGACAACAGGATCATCAGTTGGATCTGGACCTTCCGGGAGATAATGATTGGTTAAAGCTTGGTACTCTTCACTTGTAATCGGAATAACCGTTCCATGACGTGGACCAGGTGGCAGTGCATAGTCAGATGGATCAAGTACATTATCTACTAGCTGAGGCCCATCTTCTAAATCAGTTGTCCAACGCACGTGATATGGCCAGGAATCTAAGAAAAGGTACCATTTTTCTTCATCAATTGCTTTGAAAATAGTTTGTCCTTCGTTGTTACCGCCATGTCCAATTAAACCTTGATTACCATCTTTCGTTCCTGCAATTTCTTCAAATTGGAAGCCGTTTTCCTCTATTCCATCTAAATCATCAAAAATATCTTGTGCCTTTTCATAGTAGACTTTGTAATTTGCTTCGGATTTTGTAAAACGGTAAAATGTATCATCGTGTTCAATAAACGTTGTATCAATAGTTGGAAAGCTATCATCTATAAATACTTTGGGATCGGAAAACGTTTGAAAATCTCTTGTTGTGGCATAGTACATAACATTATACTGGCCATTTGGGCGACCATTTGAGAAATCTCCATATGTCTCTTCGTTCGGTATGGAAGATGCCCAAAACACCACATACTCACCAGTCGGTTCATGATAAAATGCTTCTGGTGCCCAGGTGTTGCCTCCATTTTTTGGAGCAACCTCTACCATACGTTGTTCACTCCAATTGACAAGATCATCTGATTCCCACACCATAATTGAATGGCTTCCCGTCATTTGCGCTTGATCAAAATTCGTGCTTTCACCCATTTTTAAGTCTGTTGCAATCATGTAGAATTTATCACCTTCTGGTGCACGAATTACAAATGGATCACGTAAACCCCTCTCTCCCATATCTGATTGGATCACAGATTGACCATTGTTTAAAGCACGCCAATGTAAAGGATCTTCGGCGACAGCAAAAGAAATTTCTTCTCCACCTTCATATTCTCCCGTAAAATAACTAAAGAAATAGGCATCATATTCTTTATCACCGGGGTCTTTTTTGACAATAACTTGAAAATCCTTTGTTGTAATTGCATCATTATATTGAACAGTAGCTGTCAAGGTTACTTCCGTGTCTGCATCTGGACGATCTACCCACCCCAATTGATAGGGTTGATCGGCTATATCATCTGATCCTTTAATAATGGAAGGATGTGAGGATTTCCAACTAATTTCAGATTCATTATCACCACTTGTCGGTAAATTTAGATTCCCTTTGACACTGTCAGGGTTATAGATAGAAATCGCTGCAGCATCAAGGTCTGCTCTTTCCTGATCTGAAAATTCTTTTACAACCGTCACCTCAAATGTTTTGGTGGTTGTTACTCCTTGGTAGGATAAGGTGGCGGTTAGTTTTACTACTGTGTCCCCTTTCTCTAAGGCAGGTCGTTGAACAGTACCATCCACGGCAACCACATCTGGATGACTGGAATCCCACGTGATTTCTACACCGTTATCACCGCTTGTCGGTAAGTTTAAATCATGTGACACCTGCTCCACATTATCTCCTTGATGTAACATCGATTCGATTGTTAATTGTTCCCTTTGATCCTCTAGCAAAAGTTGATTTAAAGGATCCTTTTTGGCTTGCAATTCTGATGACAGATTAGCCACTTCTACTGATGATAGTGCATCACCGTGAATGCGGAAGTCCGCCACCATTCCTGTAAAGTAATCATCATCCTGAAAAATCGATCTACCGATGAATCCTGAAAACGAGGCTTTAGAATCAATAATATTGGCAAGTTGTAAACCATTAGTAGAACCCTGTGCTACTTCATCACCATTTATAAATAATGTCAACGTATCCTCTGCACCGTTAAAAACAGATGTTACAACATTCCAATTGTTAGCAGACATTGCTTCACTTGTGGTAATCAGTGCTTCTTTCTGCCAACCAGCCTCAGAAATTCCTGAAGCAGCAGTATTACTATTACCATGTTGTGGTGTTGTAAATAGATAACTGTTTCCGTTTGCAATATCATCGTCTATTTTTCCGAAACCATATATCCAACGATTCACACCATCATTTGTCCAATTCACTAAAGTGGTTACGGTTACATTCTCTAAATCCGATAACACATCACTCCCATCACCAGACTTAGGAATTTCAATGAAAGCATTGTTATCGCCTGCTGAACCACCATTTAATGCGACAAAGCCAACCTCTTCATTAGCCAACAGACGGCCTTTGTCTTCATTTTGATAAATACCTTCAAACTCATCATCTGACAGGTTTTCAAAAATTGTTTTTCCTTCTACCTCTTCTGACTGCTTCATATCATAATGAACGAGGGGATTGCTTTCTTGATTTGTTTCCACTGCTTCTGCAATCACTGTGATGGGAATACTTCCTACTATGACCTGAAATAATAACAAAATTATAAGGAGAGAAATGTTTCGATTATTTTTCATGTTTTCTCAAACTCCCTTATCACATTTTTAGTTACTAGCCTGCTTCTTCTCACTTCTTAATACAATCACTCTGTGTAAGATAATAAATAAAAATAACAATACGCCGATTGCTATTTTGGTCCACCACGAGCTAAGTGTCCCTTCAAAAACAATAATGGTTTGAATAATCCCGAGAATTAATACACCAACTACACTTCCAGCAACATAACCAGCACCTCCGGTTAAAAGTGTGCCACCAATGACAACTGCTGCAATCGTATCTAGTTCCATCCCATTCGCATGCAAGCCATAACCTGAAAGCATATAGAAAGTAAAGATTAAACCTGCTAAAGAAGCACAGAAACCACTTAACGTATAGATTAGTATTTTCGTCCTTCCAACTGGTAAGCCCATCAACATTGCTGATTGTTCGCTTCCACCTATTGCGTATACGGTCCTGCCAAAATTCGTGAAGTGACCAATAAATATCGCAATAACGACAACAATTAAAGCAATAACCACACTAATAGAAATAAAATTATCTCCCGGTAATGGAATTTGTATGCTTGCCATATAACTGAAAAAAGGATGATCAATTGCAATCGTTTCGACGCTAATCACATAGCTAAGCCCCCTAGCTAAGAACATTCCAGCTAATGTTACAATGAAAGGTTGCAAATTGTATAAATGAATCAAAGCACCTTGAACAACACCAAAAACAGTACCTACCAACAAGCTAATTGGTACGACGATCCAGGGTGATAATTGTGCTTCCATTGTTAAACTCGCAGCAACCATACTTGTCAGAGCTATCAACGAACCAACAGATAAATCAATACCGCCAGATAAAATAACAAATGTCATTCCTACTGCTATTACAATAAGGAATGCATTATCGATAAATAGATTGAGAAATACTTGTGTAGAGAAAAAACCTGTGTACCTTAACGAACCAAAGCTAAACATGAGAACAAATAAAGAAATGGTCGCAAGTAAAGGAAGTTGTTTATAGTCAAGTGAAAGTCGATTGATCATGATAATGTCACACCCTCCCTTTCTTTTTGTTCTCCTGATCTTTTTACTTTACCAAAACCAAATACTTTTCGGCGGAATTCCGGTGATTGTAATAAACAAACAATTAATACTACTATCGCTTTTACTACTAAATTTATTTCTGCTGGGACACCAATTGAATAAATGGTAGTTGTTAAACTTTGGATGATCAATGCTCCCATAACAGTTCCCATTAAATAAAAACGACCACCCATTAAGGACGTACCACCAATTACAACAGCTAAAATAGCATCTAGTTCAAACCATAATCCTGCATTGTTTCCATCTGCGCTCATTACGTTAGATGATAAGATTAAACCACCAACTCCTGCACAAAAACCAGAAAACATATAGACCATGAGCATAATGTTTTTCGAATTTATCCCAGCTAATCGACTTGCATCAGGATTTGAGCCAACTGCTTCTATAAAAAGCCCAAGTGCTGTTTTTCTCGTTAATAAGACTGCAACAAAGAAAACAAAGGCTACAATAAAAATGGAAAATGGTAATGCTAATAAATAGCCACCACCAATATAAGAATAAGGATCATAATATACGGTTGTGATTTGACCACCTGTGATCAGTTGGGCAACCCCTCTTCCAGCAACCATTAATATTAATGTCGCTACTATCGGCTGTACACCAAGCCTTGACACAAGCAGACCATTCCAGCAACCTACTAATGTACAAATTAATAAGGACAAGCCTATCGCCATAAATAACGGCCCTAAACCTGTACCATCTGTACTAGCAATGGTCATTGCACCTATCGCTCCAGACATTGCAATCACAGTACCTACACTTAAATCAATTCCTTTTGTCGCAATCACTAATGTCATTCCTATAGAAATCAGCATTAAAGGTGCACCGCGATTTAAAATATCAATAAGGCTTCCTGTTAAATGGCCATTTCGTACTTCTATGGAAAAGAAGCTACTATCAAAAAATAAATTAATCATCAAAATAAGCAATAATACGATAATTGGCCAAAATAGGCTGGATTTCAACATAGATTTGATCATTTTACATTCCCCCGGCCATTTCTTTCATTAAATCTTGTTGTGTTAACTCTTTATCGTTATAAAACTCTTTTACTTTCTTTCTATTTCGAAGTACTGCAATTCGGTTACACGTTCTCAATATCTCTTCTATTTCAGATGAAATGAATAATATCGACTTATTGTCTTTACTAAGCCGTGTCATTAATTTCATAATTTCCGTCTTCGCACCAATATCAATACCCCGAGTAGGTTCATCTAATATTAGTAACGTTGGATTGGTTATCAGCCATCTTGCAAGCATAACTTTTTGTTGATTTCCACCACTTAAATTTTTTATTAGATGTTCTGGATTAGCTGGATTAATATTTAATAATTCAATGTATTCTTCTGCAATTTTGATTTGTTTCAATTTTGATAGATAATTAAACCAGCCGTATATACTCTGGATAGCGAGAATCATATTTTCTCGTACAGTTAACTCAGGAATTATTCCTTCCGATTTTCTATTTTCTGAACAAAAGCCAATGTTTTTTAAAATGGCATTTCTTGGTGAAGAAAAGTTGACTTCCTTTCCATCTACTTTCATTTTTCCTTTATCTGCTCTATCAGCTCCAAATAAAACACGTGCCATCTCTGTTCGCCCTGAACCTAATAACCCTGCAATCCCCACGATTTCACCTTTGCGCATTTCCAGATCAAATGGATCAATTTTTCCTTTTACCCCAACCTCGTCTGCTTTTAGAAAAGATGCAGGTATCTTTTCTTGATTTACGGTACTTTTGGAAGAAATATCATCCATCTGCTGTAACTCTTTACCAATCATTTTCGAAACAAGTTCCATACGATCTATTTCCTTCGTTTTATACTCCCCAATCCATTCGCCATTCCGCAAAACAGTTAAGCGATCGGTAATCTCATAGATTTGATCTAAAAAGTGACTGACAAACACTATGGCAAGCCCTTCTTTTTTCAATTGTCTGATGACTGCAAAAAGATGATGCACTTCATCACGATCCAAACTAGATGTCGGCTCATCTAAGATTAGTATTTTGGCAGACACATTAAGTGTACGTGCGATTGCTACCATTTGTTGAATAGCTACTGAATAAGAGGATAATAATTTCGTCACATCAATCTTAAGCTGTAATTTTTCTAATAATTTTTCAGCATGTTGATGCATTTCTTTCCAAGCCAATCTACCGTATTTTTTAATTTCTCGACCAATAAAAATATTTTCGGTTACCGAAAGATTGGAACATAGATTCACTTCTTGGTACACGGTACTTATTCCATTTTCTTGTGCTTCTAACGGACTATTAATATGAACAGGCTTTCCTTCAAGTGTTACGGATCCTTGATCAATTGAATAAACTCCTGTTAAAACTTTAATTAATGTTGATTTTCCAGCGCCGTTCTCCCCCATTAAGGCATGGACTTCACCAGGATAGAGCGACAGTTGTACATTGGAAAGAGCTTTAACTCCTGGAAATTCTTTCACGATATTTTCCATTACTAATTTTGGTTGTTGTTCAGGCAAATTGTTTACCTCCTTCTTCCTATTCAAGTAGCCTAAAACAAATCAGTATTGCTTTAGGCTACTTCATTGCTTTATCTCTATTTTTTAATATTCACGTGTTGGTAATAGCTCTTCCGCTTGATCCATGGTGTACATGCTTTCTTCTACTGCAATACGTTTGTCTAGTTCTTCTCCAGCAAAATGCTGTTCGATTAAATCTACTAATTGTGGACCAAACAATGGATTACATTCGATTGTAACGTTCATTTTTCCATCTGCCATTGCCTCAAAAGCACCTTTTACAGCATCCACACCAATAATTTTGATGTCTTCTGATGGCTTTAATCCATATTCTTCAATTGCTTGAATTGCACCAATTGCCATATCATCATTATGTGAATACAAAACATCAATGTTTTCGCCATCTGATTTTAAGAATGCTTCCATTACTTCTTTACCTTTTGCTCTTGTAAAGTCACCTGTTTGTGATTTGGTAATTTCAAATTTATCTTCTTGACCAATAATTTCTTCAAAACCTTCTTTACGGTCAATTGCAGGTGCTGAACCTACTGTACCTTGTAATTCTACGATATTGACTGGTCCTTCTTCATCTGCCATCTCTTCCAATAACCAATTTCCTGCTTTACGTCCTTCTTCTACAAAATCAGAGCCTAGAAAGGTAACCCATAGAGAATCATCTTCAACATCTACAGAACGGTCAGCTAAAAACACTGGAATATCAGCGTCTTTTGCCTCTTGAAGTACGGTTTCAAATCCAGTTTCAACAACTGGAGAGAAAACAATCGCATCTACTTTTTGTGTAATAAAAGAACGAATTGCTTTAATTTGGTTTTCTTGTTTTTGCTGAGCATCAGAGAATTTCAGCTCATGGCCAGCATCTTTTATTGCATCCTGGATCGATTTCGTGTTTGCAGTACGCCATTCACTTTCTGCACCTACTTGTGAAAAACCGATCACTAATTTTTCACCAGATTGGTCATTACTTTCTTCTTCTCCGGAATCACTATCTGTCTCTTCCGCATCATTTTCTTCCTCTTGTTCTGTGTTGTCGCCTGCTACTTCGTCATTACCTCCGCTTTCATCTGCAGAGCCACAAGCTGCTAACAGTAACAAAAGAACAAATAGTAATACTAATAACCCTTTAGCTTCTAAAATTTTTTTCATATTCGTATAACCTCCCCTATTTCGTTACCAATAAATGTTGGTATATGTCCATTTTAAAACGCTTCCATATTAGATGTAATAGAAATTTTTTTGAAAAAAATTAAATATTTATTAATTTTTCTTTTTTGGTTCAATTTTTTTAACTAAAATTGTATTATTTTATAAAATGCGTAGAATAGACTATAGAAACTTGTTCTAATAAGTTAAACTATATGAGAGTCTAGTCAGTAACAAGTACAACTGAAATATACAACGAGCATATCTTCTACATACATTCTAGAAGTGAGGTGAAGATCAAAATGAATGCGTTTACAAAAATGCGCAAATTATCGATTCGCTCAAAATTTCTTGTTTTATTTGTGTTGCTTTTTGTATGGTTTGGCCTCATACAGCTTGTACAGCTCTTCTTTTTTATCAGCTATATCAAGCAATATAACGAAATGACAGAAACCATCCATTTAACTAATTCAATTCACGGGGAGTTAAGAGAACAGTTAGAAGAAGAAATTCGAGATATTGTTTATGGCAAAGTATATTTTGAAGATGGAAGACAATATCAAATTTTATCCCAAATGGAAGAGCACCTAAATACGGTAGCAAGTAAAGAAATGGCACAACCTTTTACAAACGAAATAGAAGACGTCAGGACAATTCTAGAAACAACTACCGAATATGTCGACCGTCTTGGTCATCAAATTAAATTTAATGCACCAGCTGAAGAAAAATATACTACACAAGAGTATATTGGTATTGCCTCTGGGTTAATCAATGAACATGTCCAGACATTACTGCAAAAAAACTTGCAAGAAAGTGAAGTACAAAAAGAAGCAATTAAAGAAAAAATCAATCGTGATATCGTTATAAGTATCACCATCTACATATTATTAGTAGTGATTACATTTTTTATTATCTGGATTGTTTCAAAACACATGTTAAAACCAATCTATTCCCTACAAAACCATGCGAAAGAGATTGCTAAAGGAAATTTAAATGTCCTGATTACTCCGGTAACAGCAACAAATGAAATAGATGATCTATATAACGGTTTTCATTTGATGACAAATTATTTAAAACATATTATTAGTCAGGTTCATCATACAAGTAATAAGATTATCCACACCTCTCGTCAAATCCATCTAAGTACAGAAGAAAACTTGGCTGCTGGTGAACAAATGACATCTACAAGTCAATTCATTACCCATGACTTACAACTACAATACACACAATTGGAACAGTTGCAACGGGAGAATGAAAAATTATTACAGAAACAAATAAGATTTCAAAAACAAGTAAATAATCTTCCAGAGGAACACCATCTCATCCATGAACACACTTCCATTACTATCACCATGATCATTCAACTACAAAAAAATATGGAGGAATTTAAAACACAAATCACTAAATGCTTCGCAAATATGGAAGTGATCGGAGCACTAGGCGAAGAACAATTAACTACCATCGAGGAAATTACCGAATACTCTGATAAGCAACTTGCCTATTTAGATCAACTACAGCTGCAATTAAGACAATTTACAATTTAACTGCTACTTGAGGGATGATATGCCATGCAATGGAATTGGTTAGACAAAAGCTTACGTACTAAAATGCTCGTTATGTTTGTTCTATTAACAGTCTTTCCATTAATTTTAATCGGATTAATAACTTATATAAAATCTTCTAATATTGTTTCAGAACGAGCATACAGCTTGGCACAAATTAAAACTAGTCAAATAACGAGAGAAATCGATGTCCTTTTTCAGGATATTCATCGTTTTAATGAGATAGGAAAACAGCATAGTACCGTTCAATTCCTGCTACACCAAGAAGAAACTTACGATGAAGCCAAAGAAATTCTAAGTTTATTTGATTTTTACCAAAAAAGCTATTTATCAGGTGAAGATGTTTTTGACATTCAAATTATGAATTTAGAAGGTAAAACAATTAGCAATAACAAAGGTGTTTATCAACGAAACGATATGGAAATAGAGGAAGGGTTTGCAGAAGATCCAACACAATCAAAAATGGAAATAATCTATCGAAATGGTTTCCCTACTCTAGTGATAACAAATGCTATTGTTTGGGATATAACGGATTCTGTGATCGGCATGTTGAAAATAACGATTGATGTTTCCGCGATCACTTCGGTGCTGGATGATGTCAATTTAACTGAGAGCAGTTCCTTTTTTATTACATCGACCGAACGGGATATCTTTTTTCAAAAAACACAACGTACTTCTGCGGACAATGTTTATTTCGATTTGGAACGCATTTCTGAAAAGGAACAGGGCTATTACACAGAAAATGGCACATTTTATGTATATGAAACATCTAAAATGACAGATTGGAAAGTGATCGGTCAAGCACCAATCCGCGAAATCATGAAGGATAGTAATGACATTCGTACCTTAATCTTTTTAACAGTAATCAGCAGTATTATTTTCATTATCGGACTTTATATGTTTATCTCTAACAAGTTAATATTACCAATCCGTATATTAAAAACCAAAATGACACAGGCTGCCGACGGAAATCTTAAAGCAAAAGTAAATCCAGTTGGTGAAGATGAAATTGCAACCTTAGGCCATAGTTTCAACCAAATGATTTCAAAAATAAAATCGCTTCTAGATCTAAGTATTGAAGAGCAAAAAAAACTGAAAGCAGCAGAATTTCGTACCATGCAAGCACAAATTAACCCGCATTTTTTATATAACACACTAGATACCATCGTCTGGTTAGCTGAAACAGAAGAACATGAATCTGTAATTGAACTGACAAAAGCTTTATCTCAATATAGTAGAATCTCTCTCAACAAAGGTAAAGACTGGATTACAATTGCAGATGAAATGTCCCATATTGATAGTTATTTATATATTCAAAAGACAAGATATGAAGACATTTTAGATGTAGCTGTTGATGTGGACCAAGAGCTTTACCGTTATCATATTTTAAAGCTATTATTACAACCAATAGTGGAAAATGCCATTTATCATGGTATTAAAAATAAACGTGGCATGGGATTTTTACGGATAAACGGATCATTAGAAGGTGAAGATAGGATTCATTTTGAGGTTATCGATAATGGTATTGGAATGGGTGAAGCGCGATTACAAAAGTTGAGAAATCACTTAATCTCTGGCGAAGTAGTTCCAGATTCCAAAAACGGATTTGGACTTATTAACGTACAACAACGAATACAATTATATTACGGAAAAGAGTATGGATTAAAAATAAATAGTTGGAAAGGCTCTGGTACAAGAATAACGATAACAATTCCAAAAAGGGGCGAGTAACATTGACAAAAGTATTTTTAGTTGATGATGAGGCAGTAATCCGACGGGGGATTGCACAAAAAATTGATTGGGAAGACGAGGGACTTATCTATTGTGGTGATGCATCTGATGGAGAAATGGCATTACCGTTAATTGAAAAACATCAACCAGATATTGTGATTACTGATATTAAAATGCCTTTCATGGATGGGTTAACTTTATCAAGAATATTAAAAGAAAAAATGCCTCATGTTAAAATCGTTATTTTAAGCGGACATGATGAGTTTGAGTATGCCAGGCAAGCAATACGAATACAAGTAGAAGAGTATTGTCTGAAACCTGTCAGCAGTCAGGATTTAATATCTATTTTGCGAAAAGTAAAATCAAAAATGAAGACGACAATGAAAGTTTTTACTAGTATTGAAACAAAGGCAGAGTTATATGAGCAACTTTGCAAAGGTTCATTATCAACAGAGGAAATCACCCACCAAGCTAAAAATCTGCAAGTAGATTTAATGGCTAGTTACTACACTGTCCTTGTAATTGAAAAAAAGGAAGAAACGATAAAACAAAAATTAACAAGCTACCAACCCTTACTTTTTGTAAAAGGAACGAAATGGATCCTAATTTTAAAACATGACTTCGAGCATATGCTACTAAAGCAAATAAAAGAGATAAAACAGATATTAACATCACATGATCAACCGCTTTTATTCGGATTAGGTTCCATCGAAACACGAACCGAACATATTACTATAGCGTATGAAAATGCGGTAGAATCATATAGCTATAGTCGTGCAATACAATCTTATACCTTTTTACAAGATCATCAGGACGTGCATCGGGAGTTAATGCAGTGCTTTGATAGAAGAAAACTCATTCATTTTCTAAAATTCGGGCAGCTAAATCAACTGGATACGTTTATTCAAACCTATGCTAGCTTTATTTATAAAAAAAGGGATCTTTCCAATGTATTTCTCTATTATTTTTTGCTAGATTTTACGATTACAATCCGACATCATCTTGACGAATCAGAACAGTATGACAACCGTGGTAAAGAAATGATTGAACCATTAGAGAATACGCTTCATCAAGTTCGAACTAAAGAAGATATGATCTATTTTATGAAAAAAATGTTACATCCATTATTAGTTCACCATGATAACCATTCCAGTAAATATGGAATGGTTATACAACAAGTGAAACAGATTGTTGCTACCCGATTTCATGATTCTAGTTTATCACTTCAGGAGTTTGCAAAAGAAATTAATATTAGTGCTTCCTATCTTAGTAATATTTTCAGTAAAGAAATGAACCAGACGATCACGGAATATTTAACAAAAATAAGAATGGACCATGCAAAAGAACTGCTACAAACAACAAACAATAAAACATATGAAATTGCTTATAAAGTGGGATTCAATGATTCTCATTACTTCTGCCACATATTCAAAAAAGTGACAGGCATGACAACAAAGGAATACAAAAATCATCTAATAGAGACTTTTCCGAAGACTAGTATCACCTAAAAAGAGGGATAGACATGAGAAAATGGATTTTTATCATAATCAGTATTAGTATTTTTAGTAGTATTTTTATTTTATTTTCTGGAACAAATCCTCCCGTATTGCAAGAAGAAACTAGACAGGATGAGGAACAACTACCTTCAAATCATACATTTGCCATTATTTATCCAGTCGCACATCCTTTTTTTGAAATGGTAACAGAAACAGCTCGTGAATACGCATCTGACCTTGGCATTAGCTTGATTATCGATGCACCGAAAATCGCTTCTGCTGAAGATCAGGCGAAAATTCTTCAAACATATATCGAACAACAGGTTGATGGAATTGCAATCGGAGCAACAGATCCAGAAACGATAACTCCCATCATTAATCAGGCGGTAGAGCAAGGAATACCTATAGTTTGTTTTGATACTGATGCACCGAACAGTAATCGATATACCTATATTGGAACAGATAATTATTTAGCTGGCCTACATTTAGGCGAAACTGTGGCAAAGCAATTAGAGTATAAAGGAGAATTAATTGTAAGTAGTGGATTACAATCGATGGAAAATTTACGACTCCGAATAGAAGGTCTAAAAGCTGTCGTCGATCGATACCCTAATTTATCGATAAAAACAACTGCCTATAGTAACGGAACAGCACCTGATACATTAACAAAGATTGAAGAATTGGTAGATCATCACCCTGATTTTGATGGTTTTGTTGGAATAGATTCACTGGCAGGACCTGCTGCCATTACTGTATGGAAAGCACATGGCTTTGATAAAACAGCTGTTACATTTGATAACTTACCTATTATTCTGGAAGGAGTGAAGAATGGACAAATCACAAGCACTATCTCGCAAAATCAAGGCAAATGGGGAGAACTCATCGTCAAACGATTATTTGAATTAATCAATGGAGAAACAGTTAACGAAAGAGAATATACTGAAACGGTAGAGGTTGATACCATTCAAAAGTGAACTGTACTTTATACAACTTTCTCGACACTTTCATCATAAGAAAGACCAAACACGAACCAGCCGATCTAGCTCTATTTTTCTGATTCAACGTAGGAACAAACTGCGATGTAAAGGAAACATGATTGTTATTGCATGTTATTATTTCTTAGACAAAAAACTGCTTCTCCATTAGAGAAGCAGTTACCGATAACGATATTTTAATAAACACCGGTCTAAAAAGTCTTGTGGTAATTTTTTGACAGCTCGTTGCCATATATTAATGTGAATAAAGGCAAAAAGGCTTACACCTATGATAATAGCGATCGGAAAATACAGCCCCACAATCGCAAAAACAGCACCAATACCTCCAATTAGCAAGATATCAGGCAATATGGTAATCGAAGCAATCCAAGCATGCTTCCATAACTTCATCCCTTTTAAATGAGAAGTTACGATTAATGGAATCATCGCTATTACGGTAAATAGGAAAACACTTGCTGCAAACAACCATATTACTTGCATAGAAAAGTGCAGGAATCCAGTTAATGTCGGAATAATGCTCGCATTCATAAATAGAATAATTGCAATTACACCTACATTAACTCCCAAAAATAACGTTTTTCGAAAATGCATTTTAAAAGAATGAAAGAACGTCTTCCATATCCCTATATCGATGCCATTTTTCGACCATTCCAACACAACGGCATACATGGCAACAGTTGCGGGAATTACCGTAATAATCCCTAATGAGAAGAAAAACCATAATAACTGCAATGTCACAAACGAAGCAAATACATGTAAAATACGAAACAGCATTGGTTCAGTTTGGTTCATCTCATCACCCATTTCTCATGATATTATTTTAGAATATTGTGTTAACATTATAGCCCTTTTCTAAAATAATAAACGTATCTTATGAGAATTAAGCGATTAAATTTCACCCGAATCTCTTATAATTAATTCAGGGTCAACCAATACAGATTTTTGTACCTTTCTCTCATTAATTAAATCGTGCAGGATATTGGCTGCTAGTCTACCTATTTTTACTTGATCCTGTTTGACTGTTGCCAAAGCAGGATCACTATATCTGCAAGCCTCAATGTCATCACACCCGACAATTTTTATGTCCTTAGGCACTGATAACCCCGCCTCTTTAATCGCTTTCAATGCTCCTAATGCCATCATATCAGAAACCGCATAGACCGCATCTGGTAAACCTTCCTCCTGCAGAATTTCTTTCATTTTTTCATAGCCGCTTTCTTCAAAGTAGTTCCCATATTTAATCCATTCATCTCGAAGATCCATACCAAAATCTTGCATCGATTGAACAAATGACGCTTTACGCACATTAGATATAATGGAATCTTCTTGCCCACCAATAAATGCTAATTTTCGGATGCCATTCAAATAAAAATATTCAACCACTTGTCTGGATATTTTATAATTATTGGTCGTCACATAACTGGAATTCTCTCCGGACAATTCTAAATCGACAGCAACAGTTGGAATATCACTTTGGTCTAATTGATATATTGCTTCCTCGATATGCTCCCCTGCTATGATTAAACAGCCATCTAATTGAAAATGTTTTGCTCGTGCTACATAGTCCTCTTTCCCAACATTAAACGCTTGATTCGAGAAAACGAGAATATCATAACCGAGTTGTCCTACTGTATTTTTAAAGGCATTAATAACCTGATTAAAAAAAGGATGGTTAAATTCTACATGTACTTCCCCTGCATAAATAAGTCCAATCATATTCGATTTTTTGGTTGCTAGAGCTTTTGCTGAAAAACTTGGTTGATAGCCTGTATCTTCTATAACCTTCTTTACCTTTTGAATCGTATTTGGGCTAATACTGCCAGTTTGGTTAATTACTTTTGAAACAGTTCCTGGTGAAACCCCTGCCATTTTTGCTATTTCTCGTATCGTCAACTTCATGATTTTATCCCTCTGCCTCTTTAACTAGTTAAAATGTCCAAACAATCAAAACATTTCCTACTCTATTTTTAGCTTTTTACTGCCCCTTCTGTCAAGCTAGAAATAAATAATCGGTTCAATAATAAGAAAATAATGATTAATGGAACGGTTGCCCAAAATGTTCCTGACATAATCATACCATTATCCCGGACATAATTATCAATCAGACCACGTAAGGCAACCTGGATCGTATAAGAGGATTCTTCCCGTAACACGACTAATGGCCAGAGGAAATCATTCCAAATATACATAAAACGTATAATCGCCAGTGTTGCAAAAGCTGGAATAATTACGGGTATTGCGATGTTCCAATATACCCGAAAGTTGGTACAGCCATCTATTTTTGCTGCGTCTACCAATTCATCCGGTACATTACTGCTAATATATTGACGCATCCAGAAGATACCAAACGCATCAATTAATCCCGGAAAAATAATCGCTTTTAAATCATTTAACCAATCTAGTTTAGTTACGATAATATATTGTGGAATTAAACCTAATTGTGGTGGAATCATCATAGTTACCAGGATCGCAATAAACAAGAAATTTTTTCCTTTAAACTTTAACTTAGCAAATGCAAACCCTGCTAAAGAGCATAAAAACAATACCCCAATTGTCGTGATCGTCGAAACCAGCAAAGAATTCCACATCGCGCCAAAAAAATCGATCGTGTTTATAACATTTTTGAAATTCGCCACCAATTCCGCACCAGGAATAAAGGCAGGTGGCACACTGTTGATTACACTATTATGATTCGTCGCCATTACAAACATCCAATAAAAAGGAAAGATGGAAAGAATAGCGGCTACAGCTAAGATTAAATAGATAAAACCTTTCTCCATGGTATTTTTTGTTTTCATCGAAGCTTGTGTACTCACATTCATTCCTCCTAACGTCCAATCCGATTTGCTACAAAGACATTTATACTTGAAATAATAATAATAATCACGAATAAGATAATGGCCGCTGCGGATGCAGGTCCGAATGCAAGGTTCGCAAATGCTTCACGATATAAATAAAGCACTACTGTTATACCTTCTTCGCGATACGAACGTCCAATATAAATTAACGGTTCAGTAAATAGTTGCAATGCACCAATGGTTGATGTGAAAACAGTTAAAATGATGATCGGTCGTAGCATCGGTATGGTAACATATTGAATCTTTTGTCTTACTGTTGCACCATCAATATCAGATGCTTCGTACAATTCGTTGGGAATTCCTTGCAAACCTGCTAAGTAAATGATCGTGTTATAGCCAACCCATCTCCAGAAAACCATTGTTGATATAGCAAGCTTCACACCCCATTCAGAAGTTGTCCAGCTGAGTGGATCAACACCAAACCAACCTATGATTATATTCATCAAACCAAAATCCTGGCTGTTGAACATGACACCAAACACAATGGCAACAGCAACAGTTGATGTTACATAGGGCATAAATATCGAAACACGGAAGATGCTTTTCATTTTAATGAGAGCGGAATTCAGCGCATATGCTAATATAATTCCTAAAATTAATTGTGGTATCGTACCCAAAACCCACATAATAAGTGTATTACTCAGTGATTTCCAAAAGATCGGATCTGTCAAAATCCACTCAAAGTTTTGCAATCCGACATACTCCATTTCCCCAAGGCCATCCCATTTTTGAAAGCCTAAATAGAAGCTGAATAGGATCGGAAATAAACCAAAAACAGCAAATAGAATAAAGAATGGAGAAACATATAAGTATGCTGAAAAAGCTTCTTTTCTATCTTCATTCCAAAATTTTCTAGTCTTACGAGATTGTGAATCAACATGCTCCAATGATGGACACTCCTCTCTTCATTTTCCATTAAGGGCAAAACGACCAACATATAACTATTGGCCGTTTTGCCTATTTAAGGGGACAAGCCTTATCTTTATCGTTATTGTCTTTCTAATTGTGATTCAATTCGGCTGATCGCAGCATCCCATTCTTCTTGTGGATCTGCACCTTCAACCGCCACATTGGTAAGAGCTGTTACAATCTCATCATTCACTATGGAGTAATTCACTCCCATGTAAACTGGTTGAACAGTTTCTGCTGCTTCTGCAAAAATGCGAGCTGTTTCTGCTCCACTGAAATATTCGTCAGTAGTAGCCAAAAATTCCTCGTCTTCATACACTTCTGGTGCAGATGGGAATAAACCATTGTTATGGAACGACTTTAATTGGTTTTCAGGTGATACTAACCATTCAATAAAGTCATATGCTTCTTGTGGGTGTTCAGACTCTGCTGGTATCGTTAAAAATGAGCCACCCCAGTTACCTGCACCTTCGGGAATCGTCGTTAAAGACCAATCACCACCGGAATCAGGCGCATTCCCTTTGACATTGGCGATCATCCAGGCAGGAGCACCAATTAGAGTTGCATAGCTACCTTCCTCCATTGCACTACCCCACTCTGGTGTCCACAGTGAGTTTTGTCCTACATATCCGTCTTCAATCATTTGTGTCGTAAAGTCATACGCTTCTTTTACCGTATCTTCTACAATTAATTCATCATCTTCATTAAAATATTGCTGTTCCTGTTGATCACGAATCGCATAAAACATTAACTCCGGACTGTCTGTGATCGGTTTCCCTGTTTCATCATATATTTTCTCTGCCGCTTCTCGATAAGAATCCCATGTATCAATCTCACCAGCTAATTCTACCGGATCAGTCGGAAGTCCTGCTTCTTCCATTACATCTGTACGATAGAACATCGTAGTCGGTCCAATATCTGTTGGTAATCCTAATTGGAAGGAGCCATCAACACTCTCTGCTTGTTGCCATTTCCAGTCCAAATACTTATCTTTTATATCTGCTGCACCATAGTCGTTCAGGTTATAAAATTGATCATTTGCTTCCATAAATTTCGCTACGTTACTTATCTCAATCATGGAAATATCAGGTGCACCACTACCAGCTGAAATCGAAGTGAATAAGTTATTATGCACATCTTCCATTTCACCTTCATTAATATTAATGGTAACATTTGGATTTTCATCCATATATTCATCTACTAAAACATCGTATCCAGCACTACCATATACCCAAAAATTTAACTCTATTGCTTCACCACTGGCAGCTTCTCCTTCATCATTCTCTGTTTCTGTTGTTTCGCTATCATTTCCACCATCAGAAGTGTTATCTCCACTGGTGTCATCATCACTACATGCCACTAGCATCATGAACAAGCTTACGGTTAACACAAGCATTAACCACTTTTTCATTTTCCTAACCCCCATTGAATTTTTAATTTTAATATGTTACGAGGTAAAGCTCTAAGGTGTAGCCTCTAGTAGGAAATAAAATACATCATTTATTATGACTGACTAAGTGGACTTATAGGAAACCGGTTTCTTCATAGATCTAAAAAAATCCAGCGAACATCTTCTGCAGTAAATGTAATCGCTTTCTACAATGATTATATTTCCTTAATATAAAAAAATCAATACTTTTTTATCTAAGATTAATAAATAAATTATTTTAACAAAGAAAACGATTTCTTTGTTAAAATAATTTATTAGAGCACACTAGCAATAATTTGCTTTTTGCAAGCTCTTCTGTTTCTAGATGTAAATGAAACTTCCATCAGTAGGGGTCTTACAGACGGTTCCTAACCAAGTTAGAAATGATGAAATGTTTTTATCTGCTACGGCAACCGCTTCGGCTGACCGTTTCGCTTTCCGGGGGCATGCTCTTCAGCTAACTTTGAAAAGGAAAACGCTTTTCAAAGTGGATCTCCAGATCACGCTAATTCCCCAGGAGTCGAAACGGTCGGCCTGCGCTATTGTTATGTTCTACAACTTATTATATAGAATCATTTTTGCGTTTACTGCATCATGTAGAA
>NZ_FOTR01000011.1:0-81754 GCF_900114645.1 Gracilibacillus orientalis
ACTTGTATGATGGATCCATTATAAGCTATAAAATCTGTACTTCTAACAATAATCAATTGGTCTTTGACACGTTGAAACAAGCGTTAGAGACGTCATCAGATGCGAAACCTTTAATCCATAGTGATCGTGGTTATCAATATACCTCACCTGGCTTTAAATATATCATTGATAATGCTGGGGTGAAGCATAGTATGTCGAGAGTGGGAAGGTGCATTGATAATGGTCCAATGGAGTCGTTTTTGGGGACATTGAAATGCGAAAAGTATTATTTACATCAAAAAGACTATCACACGTACGAAGCGTTGGTTGAAGCCATTGAAGAATATATTTAATTTTATAATTACGAACGATACCAAAAACGACTAAACGGCCTAAGCCCCATGGAGTATAGGGCTAAGGCCGCCTAATAAACATTTTTTATTATTTCCACTGTCTACTTGACAGGGGGCAGTTCACTGCTTAAAGAAAATGAAAAGCTTAAATCAGATAATGAGGAATTTCAATTACAACTCCAAGCTTTTGAAGATCAACAAAACGATTTGGAAAGCACCATTAATGAGTATGAAGAAAAATCAGCCTCATTGGAAGAAGAGAAATCTGAAATAGAAAATGATAAAGATACCATGCAAGACGAAGTAGAAAATTTAACTATATTAAATGATGATTTAGAACAAGAGGTAGAACATTTAGAAACAGAACTTGCAAATGCAAAAAGCAAAGTAGAAACCCTTACAGCTAACAGTATTTCCGGTAATAGCAATTCCTCTGTTACCGTTGAAAGTAGCAAATTCTCAAGTTCAGGTTCTGTCTACTATAAAAATTGCTCTGAAGCTAGAGAAGCTGGTGCTGCACCAGTACGAACAGGCGATCCAGGATATGCCTCAAATTTAGACCGAGATGGTGATGGAATTGGCTGTGAATAGATTATAGAAATCAACAACAGAGTAGAACTTAGTACTTCTACTCTGGCTTTTTCAATTGCTTCTGCTCTTCAGAATAAAATAAAGAGTAATCAAAGTTCAAAAAAAGTCGAGGATACTTATATGAATCAAAAAACATATCGTATTACAACAGAAACTCTTGCTATATTATCTATGTATGATATGAAGTACCAATCTAAAATTATTGAAATGACCAATGATGTTTTTGTAAAAGAACCACCTTTCACTATTATTAAGACAAATTGCTTATTTGGCGGATCCTCTTACAATGGAAGAATGGAAGCTGTAAAATATTATTTGGATTTTCAACAAAAAATACCTGTACCTATTTACCCAACAGAGCGAATCTATGCCTTCCCAACAAAATCTCCTAATGATATAAGTTGTATTTGGCTTTTTTGGCATGCAATACAATCGATTCAAACAAATCCTTATGGCACACAAGCCCATTTAGTTAATAATGAAACTATTACTATTACTTTAGCCGAATCTCAATATTCGATTCAGAAACAATATGAACGGACAGGTATGTGTATGGTCATATTTAATCGATTAGGTTGAATTTGGTAAAACAGCCTTGCCTTTTAGAGGCTCAATTTACACTATAGCTTCTCTAATAATAGCATAGCCAAAATTATATGAAACACTCCATTTATTATTTTTCCTAAGAAGTACTTACCCTCAATATTTTCTTACCTATTTCTTTATGTTAATCCTTACATAGCGTTATCACTTGTCTAATACCTCCATCAAATTATATATAATTGTATAATGGATCAGGAAATACTATCACAATTTCCTACCAACCCCATATACAGGTGGTGTTTAAAGTGGAATTGAAAACTTTTCAGGAATCAGTTAATTATTGCAGAAAAAAATATTCTTCTCGAATGTTGAATGTAGAGTTTAAATGGAGAAAGGATAGCAATCATTTCACAAATATAAATACTTAATGAAGCATGATGAAAGATTAATGGAGATGTTTTTAGATGATGAAAAGTATTTTATCTTTAAAGATGTCTATTATGTTTACAATCATTTACGTTCGCTTGTTAGAACTGCACCATAAAGTACCCGGGAAATGAGTTAATTATAGATATTTTATTTATTCAATTATTACTCTCAGTGGCAAAAAATAGAACTGATCAAAAGGAACATATAAATGAAATGAGTATTTCATTACTCAAGTACTCGCTTACATTCATGAGAATTATAATTATAAAATCAAAGTACAAGATTAGCAAAAGTCGTACATGTGCACCCGAGCTACTTTTCACCGTATCTTTAAGCAATCTATAAAAATAACCATTACCGAATATATAACAAAGCTACGGATTGAAAAAGCAAAGATGCTATTGGTAATACTTAGCTTTGGCAATAAAGTGAAGTTCTTTACCGTGGCATCTATGGCAAATAAATTAATCGAGTTGAATCAGAAAGGTTCTCTTTCTAAACTGATGACACAAATGGAAATTGGATTTACTGGTATTAGATGAACTAGCGCATATTCCGCTTCATAAAGAAGGTGCAGGTTTTTATCCCGAGTGATTCCGATGTGTTATGGAAACAAAATCTTAGTAATACAACGAACCTCCAATTCAAGTTTTTGGAGGTCCGACATTAACAGAGGCAGTATAGGCTTATTCATCTTTCCCATTTATTCGTTTTTAATGGTGATAGTTTTCATTATAAAAATCACTATTACAACAATAAATTGAGGTGATAAGTGACATATATTTTTACTCGTCAAATACAGCACAGAACCTGTTAGTTGCAGAAGTTGTGCGCTATTCGACACTTCGTTAGATCCATGACATCTTTTTGATCCACTTCGAATACCCAATTATGCTAAAACTGTGAGCCACTATTAAACATGATAATGGTTTGGTTCAATGTTATCAATGATGCAATCCGTTAGGTTCTCTATGTTACCTAGTGACTTCGAACTCGGGTTTTATACTTACTTGTCACTAAAAAATATTAATATATTTTATTCTCAGAAAATATAAGTCAGAATTTTATTTGCGATTTAATATGTTATCTAAATAATTCAATCTTTTGTTCCTTAAAGTTGTTAAATTTTCTGAATAACGTTTATTATTAAATACTTGCTTTTGACTATTAATAACATTTAATATATTTTCTTCTAAATATTCCAATGTTTCTACTAAATCTCTCTTAATGAAGTCCATTTCGTTAAATTGAATACCCTCAAAAACATACTGTAATATTCCATAATTTTTATTAAAATAATAGCGGTGATCATTACACACTTTTTTCATCATATTTATTACTGGTGTACCCTGTCCAACAGCCAAAACCAACGCATGATACCTGGTGCAAAATACCAATTCAGCTTGTTTTATAATATGTGCCACATCTTCAATTGGTAAATAACCTGTTTTAGAAATATCATATAAATAAAAATGCTCTAGGTTATTTTTTAAAAACTCTCCTTGATTCATTCCTCCATTATTAAAATCAAAAGGTAAAAATATTATTGAATAACCATATTTACTGTATATTTCATCACTAAATCGTTTTAAATCCTCAATAATATCTTTTAGTTCATCAAGAGGGTAATAAATTTCTACTGCTATATATTTTCCAATATTACTTAAATCTTTAAATTCTTTTCTCGGTAGGTTTAATAAATCATTATTAATTATAAATAAATCATCTGGTATAAAAACTTGTTTTTGAGAGTCTATTCCTATACGACTTAAATAAACATTGGAATACATTTTGTCCCTAACTCCAAATCGAACGTTTTTTATATAATTAAATATATAGTTAAAAAACTCTTCACTTTGATCAAAAGGACCATAACTATTTCCAGTAAAGTATATAGGCTTATTTAATTGATTGGCTACTAATATTGGCGCGATAATTTTTTTAAGCATATCCTGTCGCCATAAGCTATTATTCCACAGATGATTAAAATAACCTCCACCATTAACAACTAAAACATCTATTTCTTTTATATTTGACTCAAGCTCACTATAATTATCAATTTGATGCAAAATGTCTATTGGTGTTAGAGTAGGGGCATTGAAAGGTAAATAACCTACTTTCTTATTAATATCTTTATTTGTTTTTTCAGGTCCATCTAAACTTTCTTTCAATATAACTTCAACATTTTTAATCTTATAACTATTTAAATAATCATTTATAATTTTTTGAGAAAAACCTTTATTATAACTAAATGCAACTATTTCATTAACTCCTAATTCATATACGTTATTAATGAACATTGCAAAGTCTCCGAAATTACTTTCAGACATAGGACCGGTTATACCTAATTTCACATTTCTCATACTTATCGCCTCCAATCAATTAATCCTTCTACTTCACTGCTATCAAAAACTGGAATCCCTCGCTTATTGGATACATTAATTCTTTCTGCAAAAGAGTCATCAATAAAAATTGCGTGATCACTCTTCATGTATCCAGATTTATCTTCATCTTGTCTCAATTGCACAATATCCTTAAAAATATTTTTATTAATTTTATATTCTAATAAAGTATTGTCTATATTCTTGTCGTGTTTTGATATTAATATAATACTTCTATCACTATTTAAAGCTTGATATAAAAACATTAACAAAGTAGTATTTATTTTTTGATCTACTATTAATGTATCATCCAAATCTACATATACTGTATCGTAATTAAATTTTAAATAATATCTACTTACGAGAGCACGATCTACTTCTAAATCATATTCATTATTTATAATACTTACATCTAATTTTTCGAAATTGAATAAAGATAATAAAGGGAAGTTGATGCCCTTGTTTCGGCTTAGACCCATTGTCCCGGATATTCGGGGGGCTATTTCTAATAATTTAAACTCGTTATTTCGGTCTCGTTTCAATTGAAAAAACCAAGCTCCATTCAATTGTAAACTCGCATTTATTTTTTCTGCTATATCTTTTACTTTCTTAGACAAAGGTAAGGATTGAGAATTCACACTAATTCCATTTCTAATTCTTTTTCTATTTCTCATATTAGCTGTCAGTAATCTACCTTGATAATTCGTAAAACAATCAACCGTATACTCCTCACCAGGTAAATACTCAACAATCGCCATTTTCTCTTTATTCCCTATTACTTCTTTAAATTCTGTTTTATTTTTTATTAAACGTACTCCTTTAGATCCTTGTCCAATATCGGGTTTAGCAAACACAGGATATATTTCAGGAATATTGTCTTCATCATACACTTTAGGAACAAATTCAGTCTTTTTAAAATATTGGTAAGTTTGTAATTTAGAACGACAAATAGTAACACTATTTAAAGTTGAAGTTATAACTTTTGCATGTATTTTAGTTTCATTTTCCGTTAAGAAAAGTTGTACATCATCATGTGCTGGATATATATAAGTAATGGAGTATTTGTCAAGTAAGTTATTTAAAGTTGTAATAAATGATTCAGAATTAAAATATGGTAAAGTCTCATCATAGTTTTTATAAACATATTTTGCATGATCTGAAGTGCTAGAAAACCCATATAACTCAAAATGTGTGGAATAAGATAAAGCTCTATGAACTTCTAGACCTATTTCTGTACCTGCTGGAAATACTGCGACTCTCTTTTTCAATGCACACACTCCTATAGCTAGTATACTTATTTTTTAAAATTATATTGATGCTCAAAGTACTGATGATAATCACCTTCTATAATACTTTGCCACCAATCTTTATTATTTAGATACCAGTTAATCGTTTGGTTAATTCCTGATTCAAAATCATAAGTAGGCTTCCAACCTAGCTTTTCTAATTTATTTGGATCAATTGCATATCGCTTGTCATGCCCTAATCGATCCTTTACAAATTCAATTGAATCTTCAGATTTATTTAATACTTGAATAATTGTTTTAACAACTTCTAAATTTGTTTTTTCGTTATGACCACCGATGTTATATACTTCACCAAATGGTGCATCATGCATAACAAGATCAATTGCATTGCAATGATCATACACATGTAACCAATCACGGATATTTCTTCCATCTCCGTATATAGGAACTTTTTCATCATTTAAAACACGAGAGATCGTTAATGGAATCAATTTTTCCGGAAAGTGATAAGGTCCGTAGTTATTTGAGCACCTTGTTATATTTACTGGCATAGCATATGTTTCATAGTAAGCACGTACTAGCAAATCTGAAGATGCTTTACTAGCGGAATAAGGACTGTTTGGTTGAATCGGAGAATCTTCAGTGAAAAATGTATCAGGGTCAAAATTTAATTCTCCATACACTTCATCTGTTGACACATGGACAAACTTTTTAACATTGAATTCTTTCGTAGCATCTAATAATATTTGAGTCCCCAATACATTTGTGCGTATAAAAATTTCAGAATCAGATATAGAACGATCTACATGACTTTCAGCAGCAAAATGAATCACATAATCAAAATGATACTCTTCAAACAATTTAAATATTTTTCTTCTGTCCGTTATATCAGTCTTAAGAAAATGATAGTTTGGTAACATTTCTATGTTTCTATGTTTTGTTAAATCTCCAGCATAAGTTAAGTTATCAATATTATATATATGATAATCCGGGTATTTATCTATCATATAGTGTACAAAATTGCCACCAATAAATCCCGCTCCACCAGTAACTAAAACATTCATGTGTTCCCTCCTCGACTTACATTCACAATTTCTTGAATGTATTTTCCATATGCTGTTTTCAATAATGGTTGCGATAATTTTTCTAATTGATTTACATCAATATAACCTTTTCGAAACGCAATTTCTTCAACACATGCTATATATAATCCTTGTCTTTTTTGAATAGCCTCAACAAAGTTAGATGCTTCTAATAACGCCTCATGTGTACCAGTATCTAACCACGCCAATCCTCTACCCGTTAGTTCCACTTTCAATTTTTTTTGTTGTAAATATTGTTCAATTAGAGAGGTTATTTCCAATTCGCCTCTTGGTGATGGTTTTACCTTTTTAGCATACTCTATTACATTATTATCAAAAAAATATAAACCTGGAACAGCATAAGATGATTTTGGTTGTGTTGGTTTCTCTTCAATCGATATAGCATTGTTATTATCATCAACTTCTACTACGCCGTATGCTCTTGGATCATTGACATAACATCCAAAAATCAATCCACCTTCTTCTAATGAAAACGCCCTTTGTAATTGATTACTAAAGTTAGATCCATAAAACACATTGTCTCCTAATACAAGTGCAACATTATCATCACCAATAAAATCTTCACCTAAAATAAATGCCTCTGATAATCCATTTGGTTTTTCTTGTATTTTATATTCGAAATGCATACCTAGCTTTTCTCCGTTACCTAGTAATTCTTCAAAATCTGGCAAATCTCGTTTGGTAGTTATTATAAGTACTTCTCGAATACCAGCTAACATTAATACTGATAATGGATAATAAATCATAGGTTTATCATAAACAGGCAATATTTGCTTTGAAACAGATTTAGTCAATGGATATAGCCTAGTACCTGAACCACCAGCTAGAATAATTCCCTTCATATATATCCCCTCCATTTATTCTATTATTAAATCACAAATATGGTCTACATCATTTAAACTTAAATCAGAGTATAGTGGCAAAGTTAACACATTGTTCGCTATCTGTTCAGCTATTGGCGTAATACTATTTTTAAATAAACCCTTATAGCATTCAAAATTGCTAGTTAATGGATAAAAATACTTCCTTGCGATTATATTGTTTTGTTTTAATTTAGCTAATAGTTCGTCTCTATGGTATATGTAATCATCTAATATTATAGGGAAATAAGCATAATTATTTTCTACATTTGGTTGATCAACTCTTATTCTAATTCCTTTTATATGAGATAACCTTTCCTTATAACGTTCGTATACTATTTTTCTCTTTCTTATTTCTTCATTTATATATTTTAAGTTGCATAATCCCATTGCTGCTTGAAATTCATTCATTTTGGCATTAGTGCCTATGTATTCTACTTCATCTTCTCCGGAAATACCGAAATTCTTTATAGCATCTAATGACTCCTTAATTTGAGATTTTTTATAAGTAACAACTCCTCCTTCTATAGAGTTAAATACTTTAGTTGCATGAAAGCTAAACATTGATGCATCACCGAAATCCCCTATACCACGTCCATTTACTTTCATACCAAAAGTATGTGCTGCATCATAAATAACTTTTAAATTATATTTATCTGCAATTTTCTGTATCTTATTCATGTCACATATATTTCCATAAACATGAACTGGAACAATTGCTGTTGTTTTTTCTGTGATTAGGTTTTCTATTTTAGTGACATCCATAGTAAAATCAAATGGATCAATATCACAAAAGATAGGAGTTAATTTATTCCTTACAATTGCATGTGTAGTTGAAGCAAATGTGAAAGGTGTAGTAATAACTTCTCCAGACAAATTAAAAGCTTGAAGAACAGTCTCTAGAGCTAGATGTCCATTTGAAAATAAACTTGCCTTTGATACCATTAAGTATTCTGTTAACTGCGTCTCAAATTCTTGATATTTCATCCCACCGTTAGTTAGCCACCGCGAATTCCATAAGTCACTAATTTCATTAATATAATCCTCTAATGGCGGCATAGACGATCGTGTTACATTTATACCCATCAGCTAATCACCTCTTTTTAATAAGACTTCTTTATATTTTTTATTAAATCAAAAAAAAGATAAAACACTTTCAACCTTAGTAAAATACTCAATAATATATAAACAATTGCTCCTGTGATTGTTTGAACTATTAAAAGGGGGAATATCCAAACACTCAAATATATTCCAATAATATAAACTATGAATGCCATTATAACAGCAATTGCAAAAGATGGTATCATATCTTTCACTTGTTTCCAAAAGGAATAATTAATTTCTTTTCCTGAATAATAAGTATTAACAAACAAACCAAAAAACGAGCTAACTATCGCAGCATAAATTAAGCCCTCAACTCCCAAGTCTAGTAATACACTAATTGTTATAAAAATAGTTAAGGCTACTTTTTTGACTATTTCCAAAGATAAAAATAAATCTGAACGATTCTTTACTTTTAATACATTTAAATTTATTGCGTGAATAGGATACAACATACCAGCTAAACATAATAATTGAAAATAACTCACAGAAGGTAGCCATTTATTCCCTAGCAAAAATGGAATTAAATTTGGAGCTATTGCCACCAATCCTAAGATTAAAGGGAATATGCAGTAAGAAGTCATTTGTAATAATTTTTTATAATTTGCTACTAGTCGCTCTGATTCATCTTGCATTTGGCTTAGCATTGGGTATGTTACTCTCTGAAGTGCTTGACTAAGTGCTGTTGTTGATGTATCTCTTAACTTTGATGCATTAGTATAATAACCTAGCAATTCAGCCGGATACATACGACCTATTAATACAAAATAGATATTCTTATATATGGTATCAATTAATCCAGATAACATCAATTTATATCCAAAAGCAAAATACTTTTTAAATAAAGCAACATCAAATATTAATGAAGGGAACCACTTATTGTGAAAATATAATAAAAACATTATTAATAATTGCATTGTAAGTTGTTGCGCTACTAAACTCCAGACTCCAAACCCATTTAAAGCTAAAAGTATTGCTGTAATTCCAGAAATTATTCCTGCAATGACAGTGATTTTGGTTTGAGTTTTAAAATCAATATTACGAATTAAAATAACACGTTGGATTACTGTTAAGGCATTTATTATAACTACTAGCATTAATACTCTTATTATTGGAATTAATTCTGGCTCTCCATAAAATGAGGCAATTAGTGGTGATGAGATAAAAATTAGTATATATAAAAGAAGCGACAGTGCTAAATTGAAGAAAAAAACCGTAGAATAATCGCTATGTCCAGGTTCTTTTTCGCGAATTAAAGCTTGATCTAAACCGCTTTGAATTAAGGAAGTCGAAATAGCTAAAAATATTGTTATCATCCCAATTAAACCAAAGTGTTCAGGGAGTAATAGGTGAGCTAGAGTTATTTGAATAATTAAAGTAATTCCTTGTTTTGATAATAAATCTATAAAACTCCACAAAATCCCTTTAATAGTTACTGACATAAATACAACCTCTTTACAATATAGTGAAAAATGCGTTGATAATTAATTCTCAAAAACCTTTTTCCACATTTTAATGTTGTTTTCTATATTTAAGTGATTCACCTGAATATATTTTTTGCCGTTTTCCGTATTTATTTCTTTAATAAATGAACTAAAAGATTCACTCTTTATATCATTATAGTCTACGATACTAATATCTTCCGAATGAAAGAAATCATACATTACAGAATTTTTGGGAATGAATATCTTTTTTTGCATAAATAGCAGTGGATTAATGTTACCTAACCCGATTTGTCTATTAGTATTAAATATTGCTATATCTATTGATGACAAAAAAGACATATAATCATCCAAAGCCATTTTATCTCTTATACATATAGCTTTATCCCCAAATAATTCTTTTGCTATTTGTTCCACTTTATCTCCATGAACTTTGTCACCATAGTTCAAGGGCAGGTAAATCTTTATATTTTCATTTTTGAATTTTTTTAAATCTTGTAATACTTCAATATGCTTAAGTATTGGATTGCTTTGATGACCTATTTGTATATTTATCGCTGAATTCTTTTGAATCTTATCATTAATATTTTGATTTTTAAATTTTGTATTATAAATAGGATTATATATCGCTCCTGGATAAGGTGCATAAAAAGTTTTTGCTTTAGAATTAAATTGTCGTTTAAAATAATCAATATCTGGAGGAAAAATCCCTACAAATCTAATTATCTTTTTCCTAAATGACCATTCTATTATTCTACTAAGACAACTTCTCCAACTTTTAGAGGTTGTCTTCCACTCGTATAAATCAGAACCCCATGCAATCCATGTTATCTTTTTAAATAATTTTGGTCTTAGTAATATTTTTAATTTAGTAACATTATTTAATTGGCTTATTGAATGCATTAGTACCTTTTCATTGTATTTTATTTTATTAAATATAATGTTACCAATATTATACACGCCTGTTGTTTTGTTAATTATTTGTACATTTTTATTTTTTTTTATTTCATTTGGTATATTTTCTTCATTATCAATTATAACTAATTCATAATTTTGCTGATGGAAATTGTCATTTATTAGCCTCATTATAGCTTTTGTTGCCGCATAATTTGTACTTAAAAACAAATGGAGTATTTTCATTATTAATTACTTCCCTTTTATACATAGTATCTTTATCAAAAAACTTTCAATAATTAAATCTAATCTCTAGAATTTCACAAACGATATTGAGTTATAAACTGGACTCTCTAATTACAATTTGTCTTTTCTCTCTTTTTTTAAAAATATACTTAATAACTTTAACTGCTCTTTAAAGCAAATATATAATTAATATCAATTTTATTGCCATCTGAATTTTCAATTTATTAATCAATATTATTAACAGAGATATACAAATCCTTGAGGTTATCCCCTATTTTTTCCCAAGTATAGTGGTTTTTAACGAGTGAATTTCCTTTTTTGCTTATTTCATCTCTTTTTTCTTTATCCAAAAGTAGAAACTTAATAGATTTATATACTTCCTCCTCTGAATGTGGCTTCACAACTTTGCAACTGTCATTATCTATAACTATCCCATGAATTCCTTGATTTTCGCATAATATTACTGGTTTATTGAAGTACATAGCTTCTAAATACACTAATCCAAAAGTCTCTCTCCAACTTGGCAAACAGAATATATCACATTTTTTCATATATTGCATAGCAACATAATGATCGATATTACCTAAAAACACTACATGGTCCATTAGATTTAATTCGCTTGTTAAATCTACTAACTCATTTTTATAATCCCCATCTCCTATTACAATATACAGGAGATCAGGGAATTCTTTAACTAATTTTGACATTGCTTTTATATTATATTGAATACCTTTAGTTTTCATTAAATTACTAACACTTAAAATTATGTTTCTATTTTCACTATTAAAATCAACGTTAGTTACATATTTTAATTTTTCAGGATAAATACCATTGCCAATTAATGTCGAATCATAATTGAAATTCTCTTTTAACTTTTGCCTAAGTTGTGGGCTAGGCGTTATAATTGCGTCAGATAAGTTATATATTTGTAACATTTTATCCTTGACAATACCTTTATTTATTGAAATGTCAAGGTCGGAACTTCTAGCTGATAAGACAAAAGGTACCTTATACTTTTCTATTATACTTTTCCCTACTAAACCATCTGGATAAGTCATATGACAGTGAACTAAGTCAAATTCAAAACTCTCCATCTCACGATTAATCACACTCATAACTGCGTTAATAAAAGAAGTGTCACTTAATTTCCTTGTAACTTTATTGAGTAACTTATTAGGAATCTTTATATATCTGGGGTAATAAACATCTATACCATCATACTTAGCTTTATTGGGTAACCTACTGTATTCTTCCCAAAGTTTTTTGTGTTTTTTAAAGAGAGTTGGAGTAAAAGGAATAGGTGATATTACTTTTACTTCAAAACCTTGCTTAATTAACTCTTGTGCTTGACTATGGAATACCCTTCCGTTACTACTAAATTCATTTGGATATATTCTAGAAACGAATAAAACCTTCAGCTTAATCACCTCAAAACATTAAATATGGATTAATACCATGCCAACCTTCTATCATTCTAATAACTAAATATGCTAGAGTTATAACAATTGTTATGTAGGTCAATAAAAATCTTAACGTCCTATCTCTAACTAGATTTAATGCATAAGGTATAGCAATAATATAATATATTAGTAAATAATAGTTTAATCTTAATATCAAACTTACTTTCATTGAAATTATACTTATTAAAAATGAGAGAAGTACTAAAATCGTCATATATTCAAGATATTTAGTGTTCCCTTCAGTTATTCTAATTATAAATAATAATAATAATACACTTATGGTAATTAAAGGGAACAAAAAACCTGAACCTTCAAATGAAACATCATTCGAAAGATAATTCAAACTATCTATATTTGTTAATACAAAATTAATAATTGATCCAAGCAAACTGTAAAAAATAACAAAGGTTACCAATATGAAAATTATATTTTTTTTAGTGAGCTTAATACTATAAATAAAATATATACCTATCATGAGTATTGCTGTTATATGGAATAGTGAAGCTATACAAACAATTACTAAATATTTTTTTAGTTTTCTCTCACGGATCAAATGAAATCCTGAAGCTATTATAGACATTGCAATTGCCTGTCTAATTCCATTAAATGAAAAAAAGTAGAGAAATAATGAGACAAACAGGTATAGGCTAAATACAACATTATTCGAATTTTTATAAATAAAATAACCTATTCCAAAAAGGAAAACAAAACTTGTTACAAACAAAATAATCTGGTCATTATTAGAAATATATGCTGAAAGTTTATTCAAAAATATGTAACCAAATTCCCATCTCTCAGCTTCAAACATTCTATTCCAAGATGTATTTTTAATCACTTTAAATCCTCTAAGATAGTTATCCGTATCTGTTCCAACACTCTCAGCACGTATACTAGAAATTATAAAAAGTATTATAAAAGAAGATATTAAGTATACTTTCGAATACAATCGCGAATTATTCCAATATTTACTATAAAATAGACCGATCGAAAAGATAATAATAAAAATAATCAAGTATATTAGTATCTTAATCCCCCCCATAGTATATAAGTATTTATACTTCTGCTATGAAGTATGATACCTAACGAGAACAATTTCATGTGATTAGCTTTTTTTAACTTTCAAATTTGAAGCTATTTAACATCTTAATTACACAATTCATCAGTATCAAAAAATTGTTCATTGTAAAGTAGGCATAATTCTTCATTTACGTTTTTATTTGTTTATATAACCTTAGATATTGTTTAGAAATACTATTCCAATTAAACTTATCTGCATTTTTGTAACATCTTTGCATAATATTCTCTTTGTTATCAATAGTAATTTTTATTTTATCTGCAATATCTAAGGCATTTAACGGATCGATCCTATATCCTACTTCGCCATCTTCAAATTGCCCATCAAATCCTTGTCCTTTTGAATAAATGACGGGTAGTCCTTGACTCATTGCTTCAGCATACACTAATCCAAAGGTCTCGGTTATTGAAGGCATTACAAAAATATCTGAATTTCTATAATAATTAATCAACTTTTCTTTTTTTAGATAAGGAATATATTCAAATGATCTTATACTAGAAATTTTATTAAAATATTGTTCGTCTTTCTTTTCTCCTATTATAACCAAATCAATTTTTTTATTATATTTATTTTCTAATAAATTAGAGGCTTCTGCAATCTTTAAAATGTTTTTCCGTTTAGTAATTTGTCCTACAAATATTAGTCGAAATTCATTATTGTCTTTCTTGTTATTTTTAATATACTTATTATTTAACCAAAAATCTGTAATGCCGTTAGGTATTACTTTTGATTTCCTTAATAGTTCACTTCGGTGTTTTTCTGGAATGAATTTATTAAATACGTACTTTTCGTATGATTTTGATATAAAGATTATATTCTCTGCATTTCGCAAAATATTAATCGCTTTTTTCCTTAGATGAATAGCTTTACGAAAATACTGATTAACATCTGTATCTCTTATTGCTACTATATATGGTATTTTGTATTTCTTTTTAATTTGATATGCTACAGCACCATCATTAAATAGACTATGTGAGTGAATCACTGAAATACTTGACAAATCAAAATTATCCTCAACATCTTTTGTCATTCTATTTATTTTTGTGAAATACAAAAATTTATCATACGGTTTAATTATTTTTCTTGAGTAAAAATCGAATGGAAATTCTTTCTTTGTAATAATACTCACCGCCTTATCTTGATGTTGTGGGATATAGACCTCAAATTCAACAGCATTTTTTTTGAATGACGAAAATAAGTTATTATATACTTTTGAATAGCTAACTCCAGTGGCAATCTGAAGTATTTTCATTTAAATACACCTCGTAATCTAGCATCCATCTATTAGGGAAGGTTTACAATCTCCAATAATTGTATCCTTGTCTTTCAAGGTCTTCTTTATCTAGAATGCTTTTAATATCTATTAACACTTTTTCATTATTATTATAATCACCATATAATGAGTCTATTTCTTCCCAACTCATTCTTCTGAATTCCTCATGGGCAACAGCTAACACTAGACAATCGGCATTTTCTATATCATTGATATCCGACAAGTCTATTCCATATTCTCTTCCTGCTTCTTCAGTATTTGCTACTGGGTCTACAACATCAGGTTCTATGCCATAATCTTTTAAACTTTCAATAATATCAAAAACTTTTGAATTTCTAGTGTCAGGAGTGTTCTCTTTAAATGTAGTCCCTAATATGACAACTTTAGACTGTTTGACTACTTTGTTACTTAAAATTAGCTTTTTGATTATAGCATCAGCAACAAACTTTCCTATCCCATCATTAATCTTTCTTCCTGATAAAACAATTTGGCTATGATAGCCTAATTTTTCAGCTTCATACACGAAATAATAAGGGTCAACCCCTATACAATGTCCCCCTACAAGTCCTGGATAAAATTTCAACGCATTCCATTTAGTGTTCATTGCCTCAATGACTTCTTTTGTATCAATGTTCATACGATCAAATACCATGGCAAGTTCATTCATAAAGGCTATATTGATATCACGTTGACTATTTTCCACAACCTTAGCAGCCTCAGCTACTTTAATCGAACTAGCTTTATGAACGCCGGCATTGATAACTAGTTCATAAATTTTTGCAATTTCTTCTAAACTCTCTTCGTCTACACCAGAGACGATTTTTATAATATTTTCAATAGTATGTATTTTATCACCAGGATTAATTCGCTCGGGTGAGTAACCAACTTTAAAGTCAACCCCACATTTCAATCCTGATTCCTTTTCTAAAATAGGAATACAAATATCTTCTGTAACTCCTGGGTATACAGTAGACTCATATACTACAATAGAACCTTTGGTAAGATTTCTACCTATTATGGAACTCGCACCTTCAACTGGGGCAAGATCAGGTGTTTTATCAGAATTAATTGGTGTTGGAACCGCAACTAGATGAAATTTAGCTTCTTGAAGCATTGTTTCATCTGAAGTGAAGTTTACAGATGTTTTTTTAATAACTTCATTACCAACTTCATTTGTAGGATCCATGCCAGAAATATATAATTTAATTTTCTCTTCATTTAAATCAAAACCAATCACATCTACTTTTTTAGCAAATGAAACTGCGATTGGCATCCCGACATACCCTAATCCAACCACTGCTATTTTATCATCTTTATTCAGAATTTTTTCATATAAACTCACGGTTTCATCCCCCATAATTAATTATTTTATTAATTGCCATTATATAAGCTTTTATTACTATTTTTCGATCAAATTCTTTCTCTGCTTTTTTTCGACTTCTTTTTCCCATTAAAGTCTTTTCTTCTAATGGTAAATTTATGAATTTATCCATTGCATTTTTAAGGGATTCTGCATCTGCAACTTTGCATAAATATCCATTATATCCATTTTCTACATTATCTTTACAACCATAAGTATCACATGTGATTAAAGGTCTGCCAACAGAAGCACCTTCTTGAAGCACTGTACCTCTACCTTCTCCATAAGAAGGTAGGACAATACAACTTGATTTTTTCATTATATCAAGAATATCTTCTCTTTTTCCTAAATAATTTATTAACCCTTCATTATCATATCGTTTAAGGATATCTATATATTTTTCTTCATCTACAAATCCAACTACCTCGAATTTAATATTGCCATATATTAAAGCAAGTTCTTTCGCAGCCGTTAAGTATTCTTCAATCCCTTTATCTCTTAGTACTCTTCCTACAAAGGTAAAAGTAATATTCGTATCATTCGGTTGTTGCTCGTATTTGAAATTCTCTAAATTAACTCCTGATCCCGGGACTAGCATAGTATTTTGATTAGTAGAAATTATACCTATTTGATTATAGAAGTTCTTATTTTCTTCATTTAAAAACACAATTTTTGAGGCTGATTTAAAAGCTATTCTATTTAAAAAGATTGCAATTTTTTTTTGCCACATTTCTTGAATATAAATAGATCCTAAACCAGTCACTGTATGTATAGCCTTTGTTTGACAGAATCTAGTTGCAATTCCTCCATAAATATTAGGTTTTATTGTATAAGTGAGAACTATATCTGGTTTAATACTTCGAATTACTTTTAGATACTTAAATAATAATTTAATATCAGAAAGAGGGTTTGTACCCCTTCTTTCAATTGGTGTTTCGATTATTTTACATCCCATATTTTGAAAAAATTCATTCTCATCGGACTCTGGTAAAGCAAGATAAACTTCGTTACCTTTTTCTATTAATTCTTTTACTAATTCTTTTCTAAAAGCATATATTGTAATAAAGTGATTTGCTAAAATTAATATTTTATTCATTTTTCTGCTTTGCCTCCACGTATTCTGCAACTTCAATCTTTATCCCATTTTTGAACGACATTGGTTTGTATCCAAAATCATTAGTTGCACTCTTGTGTGAATAACTTCTATCTTCACCCATTCTTTGAACTTTTTCAATATAATCAACTTTTCCAAATGATACAATTTTAAAAATTTTTGCCATTAATACACCAACATCTATAGGTACACTAATAAAAACAGTTTTTTTGTTGAATTCGTTGCTTATTAACTTAAGAGCATCAACTATTTTGATTGGTTTTTCGCCAGTTAAATCATATGCTTTCCCATCAGTTTCATGTGAAGTCGTTAGAACAGTATAAAATGCCGCCCCTAAGTCTCTAGCATTCACTGGTTGGATTAAACTATTTCCGCCGTTGATTACAAGCATAACCCTAAGCTTATCTATCATCTTAATAAACTTACTCATATTTCTATCACAAAGATCTCCATATATCATAGAGGGTCTCAAAATAGTTACTTTAGTCAGACATTTTGGATCGTTTGTAAGTTCCTTAATTTTTTGTTCTATCCTTTTATATTCTTCTGATGCGTATTTAAATTCGGAATAAATCCCCGTGGTGTGTATCAATATGGCTCTTTTTACATTTTTGTTAATAGCCGTTTTTACTATTAATGGTGAATGGTGAATATTATAAATGTGCATTATTGTTTCAACATCATTCATTACAGTATTAATAAAGTTTGGATCATCTAGATCTCCAGACACTTTTTCTATATTTAAGCCACTGTTGTCTATCAATGAAGTGTCAGAAGATTCCCTTACAATACAGCGGATTGCACCTCGATATTTGTGATTGATAAGTTCTTGTAAGAAATATCTTCCCGTATGTCCAGTAATTCCTGTGACTAATAACACCGCTACACCTCCATAAACTAACTGTTTGCACTATGAACTAGTCTTTTTATTGCTTGCTGCTTCTTTCTTATTTTCACTTCTACCCTCAACAACACCCTCACTCTTCAAAACACTGGCAATGGTACCGAAGAAACATTTGACATCCAAAGAGAAGCCCATTTCCCTAACATACTCCCCATCCAACTTGGCCTTTATTTTTATTGGAAGTTCATCTCTACCATTAATCTGAGCCCATCCAGTTAAACCTGGTGGCACATCATTAGCCCCATACTTATCCCGTTCAGCGATCAAGTCATACTGATTCCAAAGCGCTGGCCTAGGGCCAATAATACTCATTTGACCAATAAAAATATTCCAGATTTGAGGTAGCTCATCAAGTGAAGTCTTTCTCAAAAGTTTCCCCATTCTAGTAATGTACTGCACTGGATTTTCTAGCAAATGAGTTGGCGTGTCCTTTGGTGTATCAAATCTCATCGTACGAAACTTTAACATATTAAAAAGTGTTTTATTAATTCCGACACGCTCTTGCTTGAATAGGACAGGACCTTTTGAATCTAATTTAATTCCTACAATAAGAATAAAAAAAATGGGGGATAGTATAACCAACCCTATTAAAGAAATAACAATATCTATAAACCTTTTTATTTTTATGTACATTTCCGTTACACTCCTCGAAAGTTTTTTAGTTCGTTAGTACTTAATTAAAGCACTCTTTCAACGAACTATAACTAATCAACTAAATTAAATATCAATTTAAATAGGATAGCCACCTCATAATTTCTATTCAATCATTTAAACAAACACAAAATAGATATTTACTTCTTCGCCAAGTTTCTTCCTTCAACCAACCACTAGAAAAGACCATTAACTTAGACAAAATTCAAAAGTGGAACACTCCCGGCGTATAAGAACATCACTACATTAAACAACTCCATCGAATGTTTAACTTCCTCGCTTAGAACTAAGATCACCTAAATAATGGATTTGTAATTATTGAACAAATATACCCTTACGAATAAGGAGCATCTTCCCCGTCTCACACCACACCTCGACAAACTCCCACAGTTATGACCGAGTACCTCTATTGATAAAAGTTAAGAGGACAATACCCTATCTATCAATTTTTTCTACAATGTAATATAACCTTCGCAATGTAAAGTAATAAATGTTAAAATTATTTATCATAATACATTACAAAGATTATCTATTATTTAGCTATTTCTACTTTTTTCTTACTCTCTGCGTATACAACATCCATCAACAGTTCTTTTAACTGCTTTTTATTCTTATAACTAGTGAAACTAGCAATCAATTCCAATAAGTGTATTCTTTCCACTTCTATAGTCTTCCCAACATAAATCTTCTCAAAAATTGCTTCAGGATGAACCTCATCTTTCCCAAGCAACTCCTCATACATCTTCTCACCAGGTCTAATACCGGTAAATTCTATCGGGATTTCTTCTTCCGTATATCCAGATAGTTTAATAAGGTTCTTTGCTAAATCTACTATTCTTACAGGTTCACCCATATCCAACACAAAAGTTTCTCCACCTTCTGCTAAAGTACCAGCCTGTATTACAAGTCTTGACGCTTCTGGAATAGTCATAAAATAGCGTGTCATATCTGGATGTGTGACCGTCACCGGTCCACCTTCTTCAATTTGTTTTTTAAATAATGGGATTACACTACCACGACTACCAAGTACGTTACCAAATCGTACCGCAACAAATTTCGATTTACTTCGGGTTGCTAAGTCTTGAACAACCATTTCCGCGATTCGCTTAGTTGCTCCCATTACATTTGTAGGATTAACGGCTTTATCAGTGGAAACTAAAACAAAAGTATGAGTGCCAAATTCATCTGCCGCTTCCGCTACATTTTTCGTTCCAATAATATTATTTTTTACTGCTTCATGTGGATTATATTCCATTAATGGTACATGTTTATGCGCTGCTGCATGATAAATAATTCTTGGGTTGTGCTCTTGTACAATTTCAAAGATTCGTTCACGATCTTGTACATCTGCAATTATTGGCAAAATTTCGATATCTTTTTGTTGACATTTTTGTCGAAGCTCCATATCAATAGAATAAATACTGAATTCACCATGTCCAACTAATAATATTTTCGAAGGTGTGAATCGCGTTAATTGTCTACAAATCTCCGATCCTATCGATCCACCTGCACCAGTAACCATGACTGTATTACCCGTTACATACTCTGAAATAGAGTTAATGTCTAACTCAACAGGTTCTCTACCCAATACATCTTCTACATCAACATTTTTTAGTGAACTTACTGAAATTTTTCCTGACACAATGTCTTCTATCTTTGGAACCATCTGTACTTTTACATTAGTACTGTTACAAATGGCAACTAATTCTGATAATGCACCATTTGTTAAAGATGGAATCGCAATCACCACATGATCGATTTCTAGATTTTTCACTAAATCTGGGATTTCTTTTGTACTCCCTGCTACAGGAAGGTCATACAATTGCATTTTATGTTTTGCCATATCGTCATCCGCAAATGCAACAGGTAATAGATCAGTATGTTGTTGTTCATTCTTTAATTGTCTAGCAATCATCGCCCCAGCTGCGCCAGCCCCGACTATTAATGTACGATCTCTATTTTCCTTGTCTTGCAGATATTGATCACGGTAAACTCTCCAAACAAATCTTGAGCCACCAATTAAGATAATATGTAATAACCACGTTACAAGAAGAGCTCTTCTGTAAATAGTGAAATCATTAGCTAAAAATTGTACAATCCCTGTCGCCACTATTGTGAAAGTGATTGCCTTCACAATTGCGATTAATTCCCCTATACTCGCATAAGCCCAAACTTTATGGTACAGCTTATAGACAAACGCAAAAAAGTGATGAAACAATAGTAAGGCGATCGCTGTAATCGCCATTGTTCCAACTTCAAAGTATGGAATATCAGGGTAAACAATCCATGAAGCTATAAAAATCGCTGTACTAACAATCAGAGAATCTAATAACATTAATAATAAAATTCGTTTTTTATAACCCATTTGGGCCATCCCTTCCATGGTTCAGAATTATTGTTTTACCTTGCTGCTTCCCACAGCTAATTGGTTAATGATTTTTTGCACTTCATCCCCAATTTCGTCATTTTGCAGTGCAAATTCGATCGTTGTTTTGATAAATCCTAGCTTTTCGCCAACGTCATAACGTTTGCCGGCAAAGTCATACGCGAATACACTTTGAGATTCATTTAATCGCTGAATCGCATCGGTTAATTGAATCTCGCCACCAGCACCTACTTCTTTCTGTTCTAAATATTGAAAAATAGTAGGTGATAATACGTAACGTCCCATTATTGCTAGGTTGGATGGTGCTGTTCCAGGTTTAGGTTTTTCAACAAATTTATTTACCGAATAGTTATCACCATGCTGTTCCTTTGGATCAACAATTCCATAACGGTGTGTTTCATGCTCTGGAACCTGTTGCACACCAATAACTGATCCACCTGTACTTTCGTATTCATTGATTAATTGCTTTAGACATGGGGTTTCCGACTGAACAATGTCATCGCCAAGTAATACTGCGAATGGTTCGTCGCCAATAAATTTACGTGCACACCATACAGCATGTCCTAAGCCTAAAGGTTCTTTTTGACGTATGTAGTGAATATCCACTTCTGCTGGTTGCTTCGTCTTTTCTAATAGATCAAACTTACCTTTCTTCAATAGGTTATCTTCTAATTCAAAATTATGGTCGAAATGGTCTTCAATTGCACGCTTACCTTTACCGGTTACAATTATAATATCTTCTATTCCAGATGCAATCGCTTCTTCTACTATATATTGTATCGTTGGTTTATCGACAATTGGTAAAATTTCCTTCGGCATCGCTTTCGTGGCAGGTAAGAATCTAGTTCCTAGTCCTGCTGCTGGAATGATCGCTTTTCTTACTTTTTTCATAATAGATAACAGTCCTCCAAAACATATTTAAACATTCAACTAAAATGCACCTTTAAAAGTTAACTCTAACAGATAGTTCTTCACAACTAAAAAATTCCCATAATCTTCTTTCTTTTTATTTTCTCTGGGACATCGCCTACTACATGATCCCCATTCACTAAGCATTGCGCATTTTCCATAAACCAGTAAACCAGTGAAGTACCATAATTATCTTTGATAACTCCATGTGCTTCTTGCATCACAAAACCTCTACTCGTTATATTATGCGCATCAGATGCAATAAAATGCGTTAAGTTTGCTTCAATTAACTGCAGGCTGAATTTCTTGATTTTCTTACCAAATCTCCCTGCGACGCTTGCTGCGGTAACTTGGGTTAGCGTACCATTGCTTACCAAATCATATAAAATATTAGGATTTTCGATTAATTCTTTGTTGCGTTCTGGGTGTACAATAATCGGTTTGATTCCTTGCAATTGTAAATCAAACATTAATTGTTTCGTATATCGCGGCACATGATTGGATGGAAACTCTACGAATAAATATCCGCTTGTATCATTTAGTGGTAGCAGTTGTCCGTTCTCTAAGTCATCTAACATATCTCCGTTTATGCGTGTTTCTTGTCCTGGAAGAATGGTAAGAGGAATAGCTTCTGCTTGTAATCTATCATTTAATTGATCCACGGCTACTAATATATCTTCTTTATAGTTATCATAGCTACCATTTAAGTGGTGCGGTGTGGCAATAATCGTGTTAATCCCTTGTGATACGGCACTTTTTGCCATTTGAACACTGTCTTCCATATGTTTCGCACCGTCATCCACACCAGGAAGGATATGACAATGAATATCGATCATATCAATTCATCGTCCTTTCTTATTAAAATATAAACTTTTTTGTCAGAATATCATGTTAAAGTATAACAGGAAACAAACGAAATGGAAATAGGATTTAAATGATGATTTTTGCCGAATCAAGGTTTAATTAACCTTTTCAAATCAAACCAAATAGTTTCTTCTTTTTAATTCTAGCTGGTTCTTCTCCTTGAACCATTTTATTATCCAAGAGTAAACTCATGTTTTCCCGTAATACATACCACTGGTTGAAAGAAGTATTCCGCTTTATCATCTTCCACGCAGGTTCCAAGTAATATTCTTTTGCTTCTGAGGTGTCTGAACCAACGAAATGGACCAGATTACTCTTCACAAATTGTTGGGTTAACTTTTGCAATTTCTTACCGTTCTTGCCAGCTATACTTTTAGCACTCACTTGTACTAATGCACCATTCTTCACCATACTGTAGAGATTATCATCATCTTCCTGAATCTGCAGATTTTTTTCAGGATTAACAAGCACAGGTTTATAACCTTTTAATTGTAGTTCATAGCACAATTGTTTGGTATATTCCGGAATGTAATCATACATTAATTCAATGAAGACATATTTAGGCTCTGTACCATAAGTAATTAAACTACCATTTTCTATGTCATCTTCTAGATTTCCATAGATACGGATTGTTTGTCCAGGAATGATTTCCACGTTTATATTTTCTTCCACTAGTTGTTGATTGATTTTCTCAACAAGACTGATAATAGTGTCTTTATTGACTTCTTGTTTTTCTTGTATGTATCTGGGTGCTGCAATGATTTTTCTCACCCCCGCTTTTTCCGCTTCTTTCACTATTGCGATCGACGAAGAAATATTTGCCACACTTTCTTTGTTAATTGGAAGAATATATGGATTGATATCCAACATATGCACCACCCTTTCCCGTCATTCTATTCACTCACATAAGACCTTAGTCCTATCATATATAAAGAATAGCATATCCATTGCTATTAGGAAAGTGTTAACAATTTCAGTCCCTCATCATATACACATTAGTTTAACAACCTTTTTTTATGGGGATTCATTCATAAAAAAATACCTTTCGACCATTTTAATTAGTCGAAAGGTATTTTTTAGTTTCCGTAATAGTAGTAGTGACCTTTTTTCTGTTCACGGTCATTTAGTACAACACCTAATAGTTTCGCATTACCAACTTCTAACAGATCTTTTGCCTTTGTGGCAGCATCGTATTCTGTCTGTTTACTACGAACAACCATTACTGCACCATCACAAATATTAGCAAGAATTTGTGCATCGGTTACTGCTAATACTGGTGGTGTATCAAAAAGCACGATATCATAATCCAGTCCAGCATTAGAAATAAGATTTTCCATCGCTTTAGATCCTAACAATTCAGATGGATTCGGCGGGATCGGCCCACACGTTAATAAATCAAGTCCTGCCACATCACTGCTCGTAACAGATTCACGTAATTCTGTTTCACCCACCAGTACACTACTTAATCCTCTACGATTATCAATTCGGAAAGTATAGTGTAATGTTGGTTTACGCATATCCGCATCAATGAGCAATACTTTCTTTCCTTGCTGGGCAAACACGATGGCCAAGTTCGCCGTTGTAGACGACTTCCCTTCTGAAGGTCCAGAAGATGTCACAAGTATGTTTTTAAGTTCTCCATCTACAGCTGAGAATTGCAAGTTCGTTCGAATCGTTTTATATTGTTCTGAAATAGGAGAACGCGGGTTCATCTTTGTAATTAAATGTCTTACATTATTTAATTTAAACTGTTTTTTTCCTCTGGCCACTTACGTTCCCCCTCTCCTTTGTTTGATTGATCGAAACGGGCTTACCCATCGACATCATATCTTTTTCCTCAATATGCGAGACTACTCCGAGAATCGGTAATTCCAATTTGTCCTCCACATCTTGCTCGGTTTTAACTGTGTTGTCTAAGTATTCAAACAAGAACGCTAAACCTACCCCAACCATTGCCCCAAGTACCATCGCAATTGCTATGTTAAGCAGTGGTTTCGGATTCACGGGTGACGGATTTGCTGGTACAACCGCTTCGGATAAGACATTCGCATTGCTAACGTTCATTAATTCTGGTAAGTCTTCACGAAAAACTTCCACCGTCGTATTAGCTATTTCCGCCGCTACTGCCGGATCATAGTCCGTTGCCGTTAACGTAACAACCTGTGAGCTCTCTGAGTTAGATAAAGATATTTTTTCACTCAACGCTAATGTCGAAATCGTTAAGTTCATTTCATCCACTACTTGATCCAATATTCGATTACTAGTGATGATATCGTTATATGTATTGATTATTTCTACGTTGGATCGAATTTGGTTAAGGTCGACATTACTTGTCTCATTTGTATCTTGATTGACGATAAATTGTGTACTAGATTGATAAGTTGGTGTTAAAACAAAAAAACTAAGGATTGCGCTGATCCCGGCAGCGCCAACAATTAATAATATAATCAGTAATAAACGTTTCTTCAGGACTTCGAAAATCTCTTTCAGTGATATCGTTTCTTCCATTATTCGTTACCTCCGCATATAGTTCTTTCAGATGAAGTCTATCGCTATATTGTATACGATCACACCATAAACGAAATTATAACATAAACTGTTTTTATTTGTCATAATTATCTTGTGATTTTTTGTGAATTTTCTAGGTACTATTTGTTATACTCGTATAAAAAGAAGCCTGCGTTATCTATCAACACAGACTTTGATTCATTACGATACATGGAACCATTGATTCTTTAGTGCTGTAATCACCGCATTCGTTCGATCAGGTACTTCTAATTTTCTTAAGATCGAACTGATGTGATTTTTAACCGTTTTGTCGGTAATATATAATTTCTGACTGATACGGTTGTTACTATATCCTTGTGTTAAGAGTTCCATCACTTCCCATTCACGATTGGTGAATACACCCACTGGCCGCCTTTCTTTGCGACTATGAATGTCACGGTAGTCTCCTAATAGAACTTGACTTAAATCCTCATGAATATAGTGTTGTCCAGATATAATCTTTTGAATGGCATGAACTAGCTCTTTCTTCTCCATTCCATTAAAGAAGTAACCATTAAGGTCCATTTTAAATAACTCTGTAAGGCTTGGATGATTGGCATCTTCTGTCCATACAATAATTTGCTTGTTGTTTTTCATGTATGTATTAATTAGGCTCATGGTATCTACATTTGTATCAATATCAATGATGAGCAGGTCGATAATATAGTCTCGGAGTTTTTCTTGTTGTTTCGGTTCAACCGCAATGATATTATAAGATTCAAACTCATTCGAAAGCACCCCTACTAAACCTTCTCGAAAAATAGAAGTTTCTTTCACTATTGCTATACGCATTGATATTTCCTCCTGTTTTCCTTTTTTAAAATAAAAGGCTATTTCTGATAGTGCAGAAACAGCCTAAAACAACTTCCGTATACGTTTAAATAATTTAGGTAACCAGGCCATCATAGGTAATTATACCCTTAGACCCTAGGCTTTGCGTCCTGTCTTTTCAAACAGTTTGCCTTTTTCTCACTATTCTATTCTGTCTTTCATGATACATCTTTCCTATTATCTTTTCAATATTAAGGGAGAAATAACTACAAAAATAAGCACTTTAACCTATTAATTGCTAATTTATTGGTAATTAATCATGGGTACGGACTTGTTTTTTGTCTTTTTTTGTCGTCAATCTGAAACATAGTTCTTTATACTTTAATATAGCTTCAAAAAAAATGTTTTTATGACACAGAAATAACTTAATATAGTAGCTTTTAACTTCTCTTGACTATATTAATCAATTGATTAATAATGGAAGTGAATTTAATTAAACGAGTGATTAATTACAGAAAGGAACTTCTATTATGAATGTTGCAAATAGCAAAAAAACTCGCGGAAGACCTTTCAAAGATAAAGAAGTAGCAAAGATGGAGCTGTTAAACTCTGCTACCAAGCTTTTTTCCACAAAAGGATTTGAAGAAACAAGTCTCCGCGAAATTGCGTTAGATGCTGATGTAAATATGGCTCTCGTACAGTACCATTTTGGTTCCAAGTTAAATTTATGGAAGGGAGTGATAACAAAACTCTCCGAGAAGGTGCTAGAAGTTAATGAATTCACTGTGGAAGAAGTCGATGATGATGCTAATATGAGAGCCTTGTTAGTTGAATTGTTCGACAGGATGGTTGACATGAGTTTTCAACATCGGGAATTCAGTTTATTTATCATTAATGAAACGGTGCAGCAAGGGGAAAGATTTGACCATTTATTTGATAAGTTAATCAAGCCTTATCATGACCAATCTTATCCTTTTATTGTGAAAGGAATCGAATTAGGTATTCTGGAAGACCAGCATCCAGAAGAACTGATTATCATGTTGTTGTCATCTGTTTCATACCAACAGGCTGTCCCACATCTTTTAGGGAAATTCACGAATGTAACTGACGATGAAGAGAAGTGGAAACAAGCAATCAAACACAGTTTAAAAGTAAATTTTATCAAATAATACCACAACTCATTCTTGAAAGGGTGTTTCAAATGGAAAAAAAGGCAACTATCCCTCAACCGAAAACCTATGGTCCGCTTGGTAATATCCCATTAGTCAATAAAGATAAACCCGTTTTATCCTTTATGGAACTAGCGGAAGAACATGGTCCCATTTTTCGGTTGCAAACCCCAGGAAATACCACCATTATCGTTTCTGGTCATGATCTAGTAGAAGAAGTCTGTGATCAATCACGGTTTGATAAAAGTGTTGAAGGTGCTTTAGCAAAGGTTCGTGCTTTCAGCGGAGACGGGTTGTTTACCAGCTGGACCCATGAGGCTAACTGGAATAAAGCACATAATATTCTAATGCCTACATTCAGCCAGCGGGCAATGAAGGATTATCATGCCAAGATGGTGGATGTTTCTACACAACTTGTTCAAAAATGGGCACGCCTGAATCCAAATGAAGAGGTGGATGTCCCCGCAGATATGACCCGTCTTACCTTAGACACGATTGGACTATGTGGTTTTAATTACCGATTTAACAGTTATTATCGTGAGACATCACATCCTTTTATCACCAGCATGGTCCGTTCTCTCGATGAAGCAATGCACCAAATACAGCGACTGGATATACAAGACAAACTCATGGTGAGAACGAAGCGCCAATTTCAGCACGATATTCAAACCATGTTTTCTTTAGTGGATAATATTATTACTGAACGAAAGGCCAATGGAAACCAGGAGGAAAACGACTTACTATCCCGTATGTTGAATGTGAAGGATCCCGAAACAGGTGAAAATCTAGATGATGAAAATATTCGTTACCAAATCATCACCTTTTTAATAGCTGGGCACGAGACCACAAGTGGATTGTTGTCCTTTGCGATTTATTTCCTATTAAAGAATCCAGATAAATTGAAAAAAGCCTATGAAGAAGTAGACCAAGTATTAACAGGTCCCGCTCCAACATATAAACAAGTGCTACAGCTTAAGTATGTTCGAATGATTTTAAATGAATCGCTACGTCTATGGCCTACCGCACCAGCATTCAGTCTGTATGCAAAAGAAGACACGGTGATTGGTGGGAAATACTCGATTAAGAAAGGGGAAGATCGCCTTACTGTTCTTATTCCACAGCTACATCGTGATAAAGATGCATGGGGCGACGACGCGGAAGAGTTCCATCCTGAACGGTTTGAAGATCCAGAAAAAATACCTCATCATGCTTATAAACCATTTGGAAATGGACAGCGGGCATGTATCGGTATGCAGTTTGCTCTGCATGAAGCTACTCTCGTACTGGGAATGCTCCTTCAACATTTTGAGTTTATCGATGATCAAAACTATCAGCTGGATGTGAAGCAAACATTAACACTAAAGCCTGGCGATTTAAAAATTAAGGTTCAACCTCGGAATCAATCTACAAGCCAGCCATCTACCCTTGCACCGGTAGTGGATACACCAGAGAAAGAGCAAGTTGAACAACAGAATGTCGCTCCTCTTTCTGGACTTAATGATCGTCCACTGCTTGTTCTTTACGGCTCTGATACAGGGACAGCAGAAGGAGTTGCACGAGAATTGGCGGACACGGCTAGTTTACACGGTGTTCAAACGGAAGTGTCCCCCCTTAACGATCGAATCGGAAATCTACCAAAAGAAGGGGCAGTTCTGATTGTGACTTCCTCTTATAACGGAAATCCGCCAACCAATGCCGGTCAGTTTAAACAATGGCTAGAAGAACTAAAACCAGATGAGCTTACTGATGTCCATTATGCAGTGTTTGGCTGTGGAGACCTTAACTGGGCCAGTACCTATCAGCATATCCCAAGAACAATCGATGAACTGCTTGCCCAAAAAGGAGCAACCCGTTTTTCAGCACGAGGAGAAGGGAACGTCAGTGGAGACTTTGAGGAGCAGTTTGACCAATGGAAAAGTAGCATGTGGTCGGACGCGATGGAAACCTTTGAATTAGAACTCAATGAAAATGTAGAAAAAGAACGGAATACATTAAGCCTTGAGTTTGTCAGTGGACTTGGAGGTTCTCCACTTGCTCGCTCATACGAAGCAGTAAACGCGACTATTGTGGAAAATCGTGAACTCCAATCAGTTGACAGTGATCGAAGCACTCGACATATCGAGGTAGCTTTACCAAAAGGAGTTACTTATCAAGTAGGAGACCATCTCGGAGTACTCCCACACAATAGTGAGGAAATGGTCAACCGCGTGCTTCATAGATATCAACTGAACGGGAATGATCAAGTAGTGCTGTCAGCAAGCGGTCGGAACGCGACTCATTTACCAGTGGATGTACCTGTTCGTTTACATGATCTGCTTAGCTATAGTGTAGAATTACAGGAAGCAGCAACTAGAGCTCAAATACGAGAAGTGGCATCTTTTACGAGTTGTCCTCCACACAAACATGAATTGGAACATTTAGTGGAAGAGGGAATTTATCAGGAGCAAATATTAAAGAAACGTATTTCCATGTTAGATCTTATCGAAAAGTATGAAGCATGTGAAATGCCGTTTGAGCGCTTATTAGAACTTCTTCCTGCACTCAAACCGCGTTACTATTCTATTTCAAGTTCATCACTCGTTGCCAAGGATCGCCTAAGCATTACAGTCAGTGTTGTCAGCGGACCTGCATGGAGTGGACTAGGAGAATATAAAGGGATTGCTTCTAATTATTTAGCTCAATGTAGCCTGGACGATAATATTGCTTGTTTTATTCGTACGCCACAATCTAATTTTCAGTTGCCAGAAAATCCAGCAACTCCCATTATTATGGTTGGACCAGGAACTGGGATTGCACCATTTCGAGGTTTCTTACAAGCTCGTCGTGTTCAAAGACAAGAAGGGATAGAGTTAGGAAAGGCACATTTATATTTCGGTTGTCGTGATCCTAAGCTAGATTATCTTTATCGAAAAGAATTAGAAAGAGAAGAAACGGACGGTTTAATATCCTTGCACACAGCTTTTTCTCGCTTAGAAGGGCAACCTAAAACATATGTACAGCATGTAATGAAACAAGATGGATCTTCATTACTTTCATTATTAGATAATGGAGCTCACCTATATGTATGTGGTGATGGTAATCAAATGGCGCCCGATGTAGAAGATACGCTTTGTCAGATTTACCAAGAACATCATAGTGTCAGTGAACAAGAAGCGAAAAATTGGTTAGATCAGTTACAACGTGAAGGACGATATGGGAAAGATGTTTGGGCTGGGGTTTGATTACTAGTTTAAATAATGAAAGTTTATAGCATAATTAATGCGGGTATATAGTTAGTGTTCGACATCTCTATCATCAAGCAGAAGAGGATCAAGGGAATATTTTGCTTTCCCTTTGGTTCTCTTTTGTTGTTAATAACGGGGTTATGACCTGGAGGGGTGTTCTCAAATATCTTCATTCATTCCATTCGACTTTAAATAGTCCGAGACAATATCTACTCGTTCCTTAACTGAATAATCCCCTTCTATTTTTAGTGTTGGACAAGATAAGTCTGCCATCCAATCTTTATGTAAAGTTTTACTTCTAACTTCCATTCCCGCACTATCATATAAAGAAGCCCACTCTAGAAATGTTTTGGATTGTTCATATTTGCTACCACCTGGTAATATTTCGTTTCCATACCTCTGAAATTCTCGCTTTTTAAGTCTTTCAATCCTTATATCTTGGGGAGTCCACAAGAATATAACGAGGTCAAAATAGCTTTTAAAGTTATCTCCCCAACCACACACCGCACCTGATAGAATCCAATTTTCATATAGTGATAAATCCTTTTCAAGCATTCTTCGTCTTTCAGGTATTTGTCTTTGTTTGGTGAATTTGGTTGTCCAAAAGTAATCATCCGTATCAAGATGTGTATGAGTTAAAACCTTTGATAATGCAGCTCCTAGCGTCGATGTTCCAGCCCCTGACGCACCTAATATGTGGATGTTCCTTTTCATGGTTCCTTCCCCCTGTTCTTCCTAACGTTAGCTTAATGAACATGTAACACTTCTATTAATTGGATGATTTCTTCATCATCACCTGGATCAACATACACTTGCTCGGTATTATCACTAATATCCTCTGTATACTCTTGCATGAAGTTTTCATCCACATCAGCTGGAGAATCCCAACGTAAAGGAACATTGTATACGTTAATCGTGCCATCACCATTACCACTATACGTTACTGATCCATCTACTAAGCGAGAACCTGCTAACTGGATCACGTCTTCTGGATAACTAGCACTTGTGTCATCATTAGGATTGATAGGTTCACCACTTGATATATGTCGAACATTCAATTCATCTATCTCTTGATTTGGCCCAAGTTGCAACCAAACGCGAGCATACTCAATCTGTTCACTAGAATACTGAGCTAGTGTATCTTTATTATCTTGTGCATTTGAGTCACTATTTTCAGACGTGGTACTATCGGAATCATTATTAACTGTTTCTTCTGACGAGATGTTATCTACATTATTAGTGTCTGATTCCTCTACTTCATTTGTTGAAGTATTTTTGTCTGTTTCGGTGGTATCTTTTTCTGTTAATTCTAAAGCAGCACTATTTTCTGAAGAATCAGTTGAGGATTCTTCGTTGGTATCACTAGCACATCCAACTAGCACAAATACAGCAACATTTAAACAAAGGATTATAGTTAGTTTTTTCATTTGTTAATCGTTCCTTTCATTATTGTAAAATCGATCGCAGTTCCAAAAAATATATGTGTTAATCTGCTACGAAGTCTTTTATAACTTTAATTTTATGAGCTACTTGAATTCCTTCACTCTCCTTGACCCATACCTTCACTTCTTGTCCTTCATTTAAACCATCAACATCCTCTACTTTCCCTACTACTTTTGTGCTGTCATCAAAATGAATGACAGGTGTATTATAATCTGCTTCAGGATCTATTTTAAGAGGAAATAACAAGAATTTATTTTCTTCTAACTCACTTACTATACCGTGATAATCCGATAAGCTAAAGAAGAAAACAGTTATGATTGATAGTAGTATTATAATTATTATACCAATTAATAATGGTTTTCTCATTATTTTCCTCCTAATAAATCTCTCCGCTTAGTTAAATATCAATTATCGATATCCACAATTCGGACATGATTTTAACGTGTCATCAAATTCATAATCGCAATTCGGACAATTTTTATTTGTTTTATGAAGTTTTTTCATGAACTGATTTTGTTGTCTTAATTGGAATAATATATTTTCTTGATTGTCTATAATCATACTTAATGCAAAAAATATCATAGCTGCTGTAACTCCACCAATTATGCTCATTAATAAAACGAAAAAAGTTCCATTCATTAGTCCTACTACTACGCTAATAATGATTACTATTACACCAATTATAATAAGTGCCCAACTCATTAGTATCACTGCACCCCTTTTTAATGCTGGAAGATTGAACCGTCTCTAACCATTGTCATAAATTCAGTGGACTCATTGGAAAATTCAACAGCCTTAACAAAACCAAATTTTTCGTACAAATGAATTGCTCTATGATTGAATTTAGCTACACTTAGACGAATTAATGTAATGCCCTTTCTTTCAATATAGTTAAGAACAAAAGAGAAAAAGATGGAGCCGTTACCTCTTCCGGTTAATTCAGGTTTAATACCAATTCCAATATCAATGTACCCTTCTGGATAAGCACCAAATGGAGAGCCAATCGGTATTTGTGCAGGCTTTCCCAAACAAAGGAATCCAACTAATTGATTGCGTCTATCTACAACAGCATAATATTCATTTTTAAGAAATTCTTTTATGGAGTTTTCAGCTATATTATAGAAATCATAAGGGGATTCATACTTCCAGCTTACTATTTCCTTTGCAAATGTTTCATTCATATCCATTATTGATAAACCTTCCATTGATACTTCCTCCTTTTGGGGAATCGACTTTTTACCTATTTAGATAATACACTAACATAATATTCCATATCCATAGTACTTTATTTGATTCTCATGAAACTCTCATTTTCTTATCAGCATTTTATTAGAAAAACTTTGTAGTATATAAACTAACAAGACAAGAGAGGAAGAGAAAAATGAAAAAGCTATTAATTATTACTAGTATTCTCACCATTATACTTACGGCTTGTGGTAGCCAACAACCTGAAGTGCAGAAAGAAAATAATGAATTACCAGAACACCATATACTGAACCAATATATTGATCTGACAACTCTAGAGCAAATAACCGTCAAAGATAATTCAGAGAAAAGAGTACTTATATTTGAGACAGAGGCAGGAAAGAAAGTATATAAAAGTGTTTATATAAAAGAAAAAAGCAGATTAAAACTCATTCATCTTGGTGAAGAAGGTGGAAATGTGGAAAGAAACTATAAATGGGAAAAAGTGTCTTCGAGAAAGCTCCACCCTTAATGAACTTAATAAGCTTTTTTCATTAACTCATTGATTTCATTATTTAACTTCTCTTTTAATTCGCCATGTGTTTCATGAGAGTATTGATATTCAGGATTACGCCATTTTTCACTAGAATATTGCCAAACGGGGTAAGGAATTCGTTCCTCTGGTTCCCAATTATAGCGCGGAAAAACATGTGCGTGTAAATAAGCATCTGTATTACCATAAATGGAATAATTCACTCGTCTAGGTTCACATACATTTAAAATGGCTTCTCCAATCAAACTCATATCTAACAAGTAATCACTTCGCTGTTTAAAGTCAAGTTCTTCTAGTGATCCATACTTTTTAAATGGTAAAAGCACACAATATCCTGGCAGAAACTGAGTATCTCCAATCATAGCAAAACCACTTTTCATTTTGGTAATAATCATTGGATTTTCCCCGCGATGTGCAGATCCTATTCTATCTTTTTTCCAATCTTCATTAGACATCATATTCAATCTCTCCCTTGGACTTTGCGTTTAAGGAGTTACCCATTTTTTTCATCTATTTGCTTCAATAATTCTATTATTTCTTCATTTTGTTTATTTCCTTTTCTAAGATGTCCTTCTATGGAAAGAAGAGTAATTATTACAACGATACTCCCTAAGATAAACATTACCATTCCCCCTACTTTTTCTAGAATTTAAAAAAAGTTTCTTTAATCCTTATCGTCAAAAACAATTTCAAGTACAGCAAGCAGTAATGCGATGATGATCTCTGCTTTTAAGGATAGCGTAATGCTCCTCATAAACTCATCCACCGTAAACAGGACTAGCCAGTTTGATAAGAATTCAAAACTGAATCTGAAAAATACTATCTTTATTTTTTCCGTTATATTTCGGACGGTTAACTTGAAAATAACCTTGAAGAACAGTTCGGCAATTAATCCTAGAAGAAAGAAGCTGACAACAAAACCAATCAGTGACCAAAAGGATTGATACTGAACACCGAGCAGTTCGAAAAGTCCTGCCAACCCAAAGAAAAAAATCCCTATTACAAAGCCGATCACAAGGATAATGAGAAGTGCTATTCCAGCAATAGTTGCCGCTTTTTCTTTTTTATTCATATCGCGAAATGAGTCATTTTTATCTTCTGACATAGGTTTGTTTCTCCTTCTGTTGGTATACCATTGTTTTAAGAATAGCGCCCGAAATTATTGTTTAAGGTTTGATAATCAAAGAGAAGAAGATACTCATTTACTTTCTAAATCTTCTACACGCTTTTCTAAACTATCTATCTTTTTATTTAATTCCTTATTTAATCGACTAGATATCATTTTTACCACTGAAATAAAAAATAAGACTAAGACAAATGCGCCTAAAGCATATCCTATGACAATTTCCATTGGAAAAACTCCTTTTCTTTTCAACTGTTTATCTATAATGGATTCTCTCTATTTTTACTGTTATGCTTCTTTTTTGCGAAATAGTTCCAGATATAATAGACGAGCCAAAATACGATGATCACTATAAATGTATAGTAGCTCGCATAATCACTCGGAACAGAGAAATATATTATTATTGCTGTAATTAAAAATGGTGGCATAAGTATCCAATATCTCTTATTTTTAGAGTGTTTTATTTTCATTCCCTCCTGTATGCCAAAAGATTAGTCCTCGGTCCCTTATTTCGTTCAGTTATTTTAAAGACGGTTTTTCATCTAAGGACCAAACAAGAAGTATATATACCCAGAAAGAAACTGATGAAGTGAAAAAGAAAATTAACCTAACAATACAAAAAACTCTGCTATCCCCCCACATACGCCGTACAAAGCCTTATCTGTTGCTGACTTTCTTAACTTCTTATCCATTAATACCCCTCCGAGCTGATTCAGGTGATATATCGCAACTTGCTCACAAAAAGAATTTGCTTCATTTGTTTAGATGAAATTTTTTGCCTAATATCAGCCATACGCACAGGGTATCAGCAGATACTTTAATCAGTTGGATATATTATACCAATCTTGATTTCCTCTGATAACTGATTGAAGTCCCAAACTATACGTTTTATATTCTCTCTGATAAATTTTTTCGTTTTTTAGTAACTCTCTCTCCAAACGTGTGAACTCTTCTATATAAAGATTCTGTAACTCTACTGTGTCATTAATCACTTCCTGTATAAATGTTTGATTTTGATGCAAAGATAACAATATATTATCAATATCACTAGCAATTAATTCTTTTTTCAAAGATATAATGTCATTTGTCAAATTAATAATTGCACTAACATTAGTTTTTAATTCTATAAAAGTGTTATTGATTAATTTTTCAGGCAAATAAACAGTATTAGCCATTTCTATTAAATCAAAATAGTGGAAGTTTTTTTCTTGATTTTGATTATAACTTAAATCTTCATCTACTTCGAATCCGATGATATCATTTTGTTGGCTTTCCATTTTCCAAATCTTGTTGTACAAATAAGCTTGAATATTCTTAGCAAATCGATTCTGCCATTGATAGGGTGTCATTTTTTTGGTTTTTTCCCACCATTGGGCCCATGCGAGTAAATAAGCATTCTTATGTGATAATTGAGAGAGCTTTCCTTCCATTATCTGAACCATTTGCTTTACAAGGTTATAAGCTTTGGAATTATTCCTGTTTTTTTCTAAATAGTCTTCTAGAACAAATATAAGTAAGTTATATTTGGATATCATAATTAGTGGGGCAAATGAAGCCTGTGGAAACAAACGGGCTGAAAAGTAACCTGACTTAATAGTATCGAAAACATCACTATCAAGTTGACTAAATTGAAAAAGACCTAGTTCTTCACCCCATCTTTTAGTTATTATATGTACTTCCTGAGCATAGGAGTTAATACCTACAGGGAAGGAACACGTAATGTCCGGAAACTCAAGTTTATCCATTCTGCACACTCCTTCTCACTTCATCAGACTATTTTATGTATAATTCGAAAGTTCTTATAAACTTTTTAAGAATACTAAAAATGAGTTTAGCTGTGTTCTTTCTGCTGGCGATAATTGCTTAATTTTATTAGTCAGTAAAATTAATTCTTCTGCTTGTTTTTGATCTTCGTTAATATAAACAGCGAAAGTGACTAGATCAGTTTCAAGAGCTTTTAATATTTTAGAAAGTAGCACAATGTTAGGAACAGAACGATCCTTTTCTATATAACTAATATATGATTGTGAAAGATTTACTTTCTCCGCTACTTCTTCCATGGATAAATTTAATGCTTTACGAAGAGTTTTTAATTTACCTCCGATTTGTAACTCACTCATACGAATCCCTTTCTTTCCAATATTCATTATAATTAGTATTAAATAACTGCAATAACTTTCTTCTTCAATATGTATTGCGTCGTCTGGCTTCCTACTTTGTTAATCCTATAAAATGGTTTGTCCCTTTGATCCCCCTTCCTAAAAGTGACAAAATAGGACAGAAAAATACACGTTTCTATTATATTCCTTCAAAATAAACATTTTATGAACAAAAACAAGAATAAAAAGGAATTTCGAATCACATTTTCTAATCGTTTTTTACTATTTTTACTTTTTATTCAGAGAGCTTGCATATACTTGGACTTTAGCCATGAGAGAGTCAGAAAGAATTAAGATAAGCCGATTTTCTAATTTAAGAAAATCGGCTTTATCTTGCTAACCATAAATAGGATTATCCTTATTAAAAATAAAACTAATTATGGACGTAATATATATACCATTTCGTCATTTTGCAAAAGATTAATGTCAAAAATAAATTGCGTAGCTTGGGACTACGCAATTTATTTAATCGTAATAATTAAGCTTTTTTCTTTTTTTGATAGAAAACAACACCACTACCTACAACTAACAACATCAAACCTGTTATCAAAAAGTTGAAAATGGAAGTGCTAGTGTTTGGCAAGTTACCTTCTCCATCATTATTGTTAGAGTTGTTTCCGTTATTTCCTTTTCCATTATTGTTGTTGGAGTTGCCTCCGTTATTTCCTTCTCCATTATTATTGTTGGAGTTGTTTCCGTTATTTCCTTCTCCTTCATTATTGTCGGAGTCGTCTCCGTTATTTCCTTCTCCTTCACCATTGTCAGAGTCGTCTCCGTTATTTCCTTCTCCTTCACCATTGTCAGAGTTGTCTCCGTTATTTCCTTCTCCTTCATTATTGTCGGAGTCGTTTCCGTTATTTCCTTCTCCTTCATCATTGTCAGAGTCGTCTCCGTTATTTCCTTCTCCTCCGTCGTCACAATCTTCCTCACATGTTAGGGTAACGGTAGTTATATCCTGAATTTCATCATTTCCTACAATTATCGTATAATCACCAGCAGTATCTCCATTAGCCGTAGTCGGAAAACCAATAGTTGATTGGAATTCCCCATCTTCGACTGTTAACACATCCATAAAATAAACAGCTTCATCAGGTGCAACAATTTTTATCAGTACTTCTTCTAAATCTGTCGCTGTTCCTGACACTTCAAGTTCTTGACTAGCACTAATTTCAGTCTTATCTATATCTAAAGATACAGTTGCAGCAAATACTGTCATTGGCATTTGAGCAATCAACAACGTCATGAAAAGGATTGAAACAATACGTAATTTCACTTTTTCTCCTCGCCTTCTAAATTCATCCCCTTATCAGAGAATCGTTTATGCTAATGGTTCATTTTCACCTTATCCTTAGGGTCACTTAAAAGTCTATTACATTAGAAAAGATCATTTTATCGATATTACCAACATATCGATGTTCTGATGTAGTAGATCCGCTAAAGACTACACAAATTGTCTTATCGCCCGTCAATACTTTATCTAACGTGGCACTGGCTGTTTGATAGGTTCCCCAACCACTTCCCGTATTGGCCAGATCTACCGTACCAATCAATTCACCATCTTTGTCATCTAATCGAATCTCTGCAACTACATCATCAGGTGCTTTTTGCGATGGAGCATCATACACCATTTTGACATATTTTTTGCCTTTCGTTCCAAAACTGATGTTGTTGAACGTAAGCCATGCACCGTCAAATGTATTCGCAACAACCGTTCCACCATTGTTTCCTTCTGTTTTCAAAGGACCATTGTTAAATGAATTTACTTCCTCTGTCCAATCGCTGCGATTCTCTAACTCTACTACTACATTATCTTCAACTTCTTCCTGATTGAAAAAGCTCGCATTGTCAAAATTCCCGATATACTTATAAGTAGAGTCAGTGGATCCCTTAAGCACAAAATAAACATCTTGTACACCAGTTATTTTCTCGTCCAAGGAAGCAGTAACTGTTTGATAAGTTCCCCAGCCGTCACCAGTTGGCGGTACTTCAATGGTGCCGGCTAATTTCCCATCTATTGCATCTAAACGAACCTCTATAGTTGAATCCGATGCACTGTTCCCTGAATTACTGGCATACTCCACAGCAATATGATTGACACCTTCACTACCAAAATTCATCTTTTCATATGCCAACCATGCACCATCAAATGTATTTGCCACTTGCTCGCCGCTTTTTCCATTCTCTGTTTTCATCGGGCTATTATTAGCTGGATTATCTTCGGTTGACCAATTATCATAGTCTTCTAATTCCAGTTTTTCAAAGTCAGTACGAACATCTTCATATGCTAGTGTAAAGCTATCAAAGTTACCAATGTACGGTTGGCTACTATTTGTGTCACCTTTCATAAGGACAAACAAATCTTGTGTACCAGTGACAACTTTATCTAAATAAGCCGTAGTTGTCGTATAGTTTCCCCAACCATCGCCTGTATTCTCTAATTCAATGGTGCCGACTAGCTCACCCTCAGCAGAACCGAGACGAAATTCTAATGTACTTCCAGCTGGAACTCTTGATTTCGGTGCATCATACTCCACCGCAACTTGGTTTTTACCTTCTGTACCGAATTCCACCTCTTGATAAGCAAGCCATCCACCATCAAATGTGTTAGCTATTACAACACCACCATTATTCGATTCTGTCTTCAGCGGTTCATCGTTAAAACTATTAACACCGGAAGACCAAGCTGTTCTTGCTTCGAACTCAATCTCTGAACCAAAGCTATCATTTCCTTCTTCCTCGTCCTTATCCTCGTCTTCTGGAATCGGCACTGGATCTATGTCTTTGCCGTCCTCTCCATCTTCTTCCTCTCCAGCATCAGGATTTTCGGGATCTGGCTCTACACCTGGCACTGTTTCTGGTTTTTGTTCTAATGGTTTTGCAAGCCATAAGGAATCATAGATATTACCATTAAACTCATCTACTAGATAAACATTGATATCATACTCTTCTTCATCAATGTTAAATAATTGAGTGAGATCAAAATCGCCATTTTCTACAGGAACAGTATTCGTCATCCATGCTTCGTCGTTCTCCGTCATCAACTGGAATACAACTGTGGCTGATTCATCATAATCTCCTGTTAAGGTACCTTTCACATTTACTTCTAGGTTACCTTTTTGAGCAATATTGACATCTAAATCATATACTTCCCAAAGCATATCTGAAGTAAATGGATCCTTTGAAACAAGAACATCTCCATATGTTTGATCTTCACTTTCATTCGCTTTTACTCTCACTTGAATTTGACCAGATTCATATGCTACTGGTCCTACCGTTTGCGGATTGGAAGTTGCTGTATGCCAATTCTCCCCACCATCAAGACTGTATTCGTAATCCGATACTTGATCAAATTTTTCAATATTTGTCCATCCAAATGTGTTCTCTTCATCATCAACTGTACCGTTGGTCGGAGCTTCTGGGACTTCCATCTTACCAACTGATTCCAAGCCGAAATCAAAAGCAATATCTGAACTTGTCGCATTTGTTTGATGAACTTCTGCTGTAATGACGTTTTCGCCTTCTACTAAATATGACGGATCAATCGTGTAGCTATTCTCGTCACGTTCATCATTTACTGTACCATTTGCATAGGTCTCATAATCGACATCCCCGCTCGGCATGTTCGTTCTGATAATTTCGTGACCATTCAAATAAACAATAGCTCCATCATCGCGTATTAAACTCGCTTCTAATCCCATAATATCTTCTGCATCTTCTACTTCAAACGTTTTACGGAAATAAGTAGTTACGTATTTATTTCCACTATCAGGACCATAACTTACTTCTGTGTTAACATTACCATTCCTGTCGTAGCCAAGCATCGCCTTGCCTGATTGCCATTCATTGTCATCAAAATCAACCGCTGTCCAGTTGTCTCCAGCTGCTTGTCCTTTATCAAAGTATTTCCACTCTGTTTCTTTGGAGATTAACTCATTTCTTGTAATCTTATTATCTAATTCCTGATTGAAATCTGTTGTTGGCACTGTAGCTTCTGTTCCCCACTCATAGTTAGGCTCTGCACTCATTTCTAATTCTAATGTTCCTCCTGCCATCACATCTTCATAACCAAGAAACGCTTGGTCAAAGTTATCTCCATTAAATTGTGCTGACTCGATAAAACGATTATCACTCGAAACGTTATTGGCCTTGATTGTAAAGGTCTTGTCGTTTTCTAAATGCAATGTCATCTCTTCAAAAATAGGTGAACCTATTAAATAATATGGATCTCCCGGGTTACCTGGAAATAGCCCCATTGCACTGTAGATAAACCAGGAAGACATCGCACCTGCATCATCATCCATCGACTTTAAATAACCTTCAGGGTCATCACGATATACGCGTGATTCCATGGGATATGCATATAATCCATGATTATGATACTTCTGTGTTACTTCTTCTGTTGTGAACTCTCTCGCATAATATTGTGTTAAATACGGCATTCCTAAATAGTTAAATAAATATGGAACATGAATATCCGGTTCGTTAACCGCCATATATTCATCAATTTCAAAGAAATACTTTAAATCCTTCGCCATTTGTTTATCTCCACCACTTAAATCGGAAAGACCGTTAATATCATGTGGAACAAACCAGCGATATGTCCATAAATTCCCTTGGTAAGCATATTTATTTACTTGTGTTATATCATTCTGATTTACATCCATGGCTTTTGGTGTAAAGAAACCTCGTTGCTTTCCACTCTCATCAACTTGCTCCCCATTCCAAAGTGACTGATAAGACAATGAGATCTCTTTATATTGTTCATATGTTTCCTTATCACCAATTAATTCAGCTAGTTTCATCGGATAATAAGCACTATATGCTTTTTCCAATTTTCCTGAGACTTCGTTGTCATTGACAGAATAGTTATCTGTATCAGTAGCCATACCTTGCAAAGCTGTATTAACCTCTTCATTTGTTAAATCAAAACCCTTGGCATAAGCATCAAGAATGACAGCACCATTAAATTCATTTCTTACTGTTGGACTTGGCCAGTAGCCTTCTCCCCACTGTACATATGAGCCTCTGGTGTTATAGACATCAATCATTGATTTCACCATGTTTTCGTACTCATTAGGTGCAAGAAGAGAATATAAAGAATATTTACGGAAATCATCCCAAGTGGACCAGCCGTTATAATAGTCAAAGTCCTCACCGATCTCAGATGTTTCACGAACCGTATCTTCTTCTCTCGCTGCACGGAATGTGTCAACTGAACTCGTTACATTGTTCGGATGTAGGAATGAATGGTACATTTGCGTGTAAAAAATCGTTTTGTTTTCTTCATTGTCATCTTTTATCTCTACTTTGCTTAATAAGTCACTCCACGTTTCACGCGTCTCTTCATGCTGTGCATCAAAATCCCAGCCGGCATCTATATGTTCACGTTCTGCTTTTGCTTGATCAACACTAATAGTAGAGAGACCAACTTTTGCTTGTACTTTTTTATTTTCAGATGTATTAAAGTTCACCCAAGCACCACTGTTAATGCCTGTACGTTCTGTCTCTTCCCCTACTTGATCGTCTGACCATGATTGGAACGATTCGAAATCTTGATCAAACTGGATAGAGTAATACATCGTGTAATGACCGTGACCACAAACATTCTTCGATTGGATCATTCCAGAAATTTCATTATTGTTTTCGACCTTAAGATTTGCGTCAATCATTCCCGCGTAAGAGTTGGAAAGATCAATTAAAACAGATCCCTCCTCTTCACCCTCTGGGAACATGTATCGGTGGAATCCAACATTATCAGATGCTGTTAACTCTGCTTGAATACCTGATGCAAGCTCTACACCATAATAACCAGGAGACGCTTCTTCACTGCTTTTGTCGTATTTTTGTTTATACGTATTGCTATCGTTTGTGAAATCTTGGGTCTGTGGCATAACTAGAATGTTTCCTCCCGCACCACTACAACCTACACCGCTAAATCGCAAATGGGAAAAGCCTTTCAGATAATCATCCTGATAATAATAACCACTAAATGCTCCCCCATCACTATCCGGTCCAAGTGAAACGAGACCAAATGGTGTGGTTGGACCTGGGTTTGTCTGACCATTATCACCTAGCGTATTGATGAATGGATCGACATAATCAACTGGATCTAAATTTGTTTGTGACTTGGAAGGTGTTTGATCCTTCTCTACCCCGTATATTTCCAATTCATAAATACGGACTGTATTATTATCATAAGCCCCTTTATCTACAAACAACCGTACGTATTGAGCTGAAAATGTCGGCACATAACGATCAACAATTGTCTGTACATTATCTTTTACAACATCGACATCTTCCCATGTTTCTCCGTCTACACTTTTTTGAAGACGGAAATCTTTTGTATTCCAAAATGGATACATGTTTGTTTCTCCAATTCCAGCATTCTGCACGACCCATTGATTAATGTTATACACTTTCCCTAAATCAAGCTCTAACCATTTGTCTAATCCGCTGGAACTATTACACCACTTCGTATTTGTTTTTCCGTCAACAGCAAATGACCCTTTTTCCTCTTCATTACATTGACCACTGGCTGTTACTTCAGCATTTAACGCAAGGTTAGACGTGTCAGTAGTTTCTTGATTATTAGCTTCGGCATCCATGTTGTTATTCGACTCTGCATATACTGTTGTGTTGGTACCAATCCATGATGGTAGCATAGACAGAAGCATTAATCCGATCATAAAGATAGGTAGTATCTTTTTGCTCATTACCCTATTTCCCTCCCGGTCACTTTTTATTTAAAATAGTTGGTCTATTTCAGTTCCAATGGTTCTCCCAATAGCTTTGGAAGATTCTTGTCACCATTAAACTGATCGAATACAAACACTTTTACTTTATAATTGTCACCTTGCACATCAAAATATTGAGAGAGTTCAACTGAATCTTGTTGTAATGGAATGGCATTAATCAATACTGGTCTGTTGCCCTCCATTAACTGGAAGATAACATATGCGTCTTCATCATATTGAGCTTGTTTATCGACTGTTACGTCGACAACTAGCTTGTCATCATGTGAAATACTGCCATCTATGTTAAATGTCTTGTTAATGCTGTTTTGGGTATATGCTTCTGGTGAAACGATTGCTAAACCAGCAGGTCTCTCCGTTTCGTCATCCGCTTTAACTCGAACCTGTACATGAGATTTTGGAATATCACGATCTCCAACAGGTTGAGGATTTGCAGAGACAGTCTCCCATGTTTCGCCATTGTCGACAGTGAATTCGTAATCTGAAGGCTCATCAAATCCAGCTACATTCGTCCAACCGAATGTGTTATAGCCATCATCTACCATTGGCTCTGTTGGTGCAGCTAATTGAATAGATTCCGTAGAAATGGTTACCCCTTCAGAGTTATCACGCTTATCAACAGCTTTAACAACAAATTCATAGTTGTCACTATCATCTGCTATATCCACAGTATGTTGATAGCTTGTTTGGTCGTCTTCTACTGGAATATAAGCACTCCAGTTCTTCTTTAACCTACCTTCTTTTTCATATATCCTGAATCCACGAATTGGATCTTCTTCATTTACTTGTTCTGGCATATCCCAGGAAAGAACGATATTTTCGTCCCCGTTTTTCACAGCAGATAAATTTTCTACTGGTTCTGGTAATGAATCATTTCTCACAATGGTATAACTATCAAATGGCTTAGTTTCTTCAGATTTGAATGAATCAATGGTAAGACTATTTTCTGTCATAGTTACCCCTGAGAAAATCGGTGTTCTTGGCTGTTCATATTTAGCTGCATAATATTTATCTACATTCTGATCGATATCATAATATTTTGTACCAACAGCGTTATTGACGATATACATCGTTCCATTAGGATTTATCACATTTCCATTTTCATCTATTTCCTGCTCTTTAAGCGGCTCATCATTATACATTTGATACGAACGCATGAAGGAATGGTCATGTCCTTGTAACACAACGTCAATACCTAATTCATCAAAAATAGGGAACATCTTTTTTCTTAATTCTAAGACATCGCCATCTTTTGAGTGACCACCAACAGAATAGATCGCTTTATGCATCATAACGACTTTCCATTTTTTATTTGTCTGTGCCACTTCTTTTTTGAGCCATTCAATTTGTTGTTCGAACGAGTCTCGTTGACGATCATCCCACCCCATGTCCATTGTGTTCAAAACCATAAAGTGTGCATCACCATAATCAAATGAATAAATACTTCCTTTCGGCAAAGGGTTCTTTATTGCATCATTAGGATAGTTGAAATGGTGATAAAAATTATTATTATACGGTCCTTCATGATTTCCTATTGCTCCCATTATAGGTAGATTCATCAGTAAATCTTGCGGCTTCCCAAAAAAATCTAACCATTGATATTCCAACGCACCAGCATCTACTTGATCTCCAGCCATTGCAAGAAACTTGGAATCAGGAAATTTATTTAGACCTTGCGCTAGTGTATCTGACCATACCTGATAATCATTAGAGTTAGCACCTTGTGAATCTGTCATATACAAAAACTCATATTCTTTTTCATCTTCTGCTTCTGTCTTGAATTCACCAATTTCACTCCAGTTCCCCTCACTACCTAGACGATATTGGTAGGCAGTATTGGGTTCGAGGTCTTCTGCCAATACTTTATGGCTGGCAAACATTCCATTTTGAGCATTGGTAATCTTTAAATCTAGCACTTGTGATTCTCCGGTAAATCGAAGTACGTTGTCCGAATCGAAACTTTCTCCTGCTTGAACAACCTCCACAATACTATCTAATACATTTTCTGGAGCGTTTTCAGGATCCTCATGGTTTGTATACCAAGCAAAAGAACGTTGTGTTTTTGGATCACCATAAAAGGACAGTGCTATGGAGATTGGTGAATAATCTACATACTCTGATAAATTTTCAGGCGAGAACCCAAATGCGTTCACAGTTTCTTCCTCTGCATTTGCGAGACTTCCTTTTCCATCATATTCAACACTGACTGGCTGATCCGGTTCAACCGGTCCGTCTAGCGTTAGCTGTAGTGTCCCTTCGTTTAACTGGACATCATTTACTGTTATTTCTTCTCCATCAGCTTTCACTGTGAAATGCGTATTTATTTCTGCTGATAGATTGGTAAGATCAGTTAAAAAGTCCAAATTAACTTCCGTTCCATTCTCTAGCACTTTTCCATTCATTGGTCCACTATAGTTACTTGGTAAGTAAAAAGCGCTCTCTGGAACGATTTCTTTGTCCACACTATCACTTGACCATCTTAAATATAAATTCGAGCCACCGTAATCTTCGAAATATTCAACTATAATGTCATATTTTTTGCCTGCTTCTAAACGAATAGAATCACTTGTTTGTTCGTTATCCCAGTCATTTTCCCAGTGATCAATCATTAACTGATCATCAATCCATACTCTAAATCCATTATCACCTGTCATATAGAAAGTATAATCTTCTGTGTATTCAGGCATAATTTGGCCTGTAAAATCAATACTCGCGTCATCTGCTCTGCCAACTTGCTCCTGTAAGATTGGATCAAGGTTATTAAAATCAAAATTAGATTCAATAGTTGTTCCCTTCCAATCAACTTTATCAAAATTTCCATCACCTGAATTGGTGTAATATTCAGCAAGCAAGCCTTGGTTATCTGCTGTTGAAATAGAAGACGCTGCTAAAGACAAGGAAAAGAATTTGTCAGAGCTAGTTTGGTTTACTTGATGTACTTCCACAGCAAGCACATTTTTCCCTTCCGATAGTAAAGATGGGTCAATCTCAAACGAATGACTATCTCGTTCATCATTGACAGCATTCGAAGCTAAAGTATCAAATGCAATCTCACTATCTGGTAAATTGGTACGATACACCTCTTCACCATTTAAATAGACGACTGCACCATCATCTCTAACTAAATTCGCGGTTAATTTGCTAATTTCTTCAGTGCTGTCCAGTTGAAAGTCTTTTCGAAAATATGTTGTAATATGCTTTTGTCCTGAGTCATCTCCATATTCAATAACTGTATTTAAACCGTTATCATCACGGCCATACCCCAATGGAGCTACTCCTTTGTTCCAAGTAGAATCATCATATTCAATGCTTGTCCAATTTGCTTCCAGTTGAGAACCGTCATCTAAATAGTTCCATTCAACATTATCAGCTGCTTCTAAAAGTTGATTTATTTCATTTACTGCAGCCGCCTGTTCATCTGCCATTACATAGCGCAAAAACAAAAAACTAATGCTTGCGAATACAAAAAGTACAACAAATGTTAATTTTCCGGTCGCATTTATCTTCTTGCTTTTCAATATGTATCCCTCCCCAAATTTCAATTAACAAAGCGTTTTCTACAGCTCTCCTCCTTTCCGCTGAAAACCTTGTCATACTTATTTCGACAAATTTCAGCTTATTATCTATAATGTATCAAATGAGTATTAAAGTACTGTAAAGTTAATACTAATAATTTTTAATGCAATGTAAATATATAATAAATTTATTATTCATATTTTTCTCGATTATCTATAGTATTTTATCGTGGACATAACAGGATTTTAACTATTTATGTCGAATATCCTAGAAAGAAAGGATGTGATTTCGATTATTATTAAAAAACGACAGGCACCGGAAAGTATTTTGATGCTGGAACGTGGTGTGAAACGAATCAGCAAACGAAAACGGGAAATGGAATTTGAACTTCGCAATATCGAACAGGGATATCTTGCTGAATGTAAACTCGATTTTTACTTGGAACGGATGGGGATGAACTCAAACGATATAATTGTTCTCCAGGACCTCCGCCTCCCCGCCACAGATGGGCATTCCTTTTTTCAAATGGATAACCTCCTCCTTACCACACACTTTGCTGTCAATATTGATGTAAAAAGCCAACCAGGTAAATTCACCTTTCAAAACAACGCGCGAAATTTCCAATACTATATGCATGGAAAAAAATACGGGATGATGCATCCTCTATCACAGGTAGACGAACAGTGTGATCAACTTCGATTCTGGCTAGGTGCTGGGTGGGAAAATTATCCGATCATTAATCTCGTAGCTCTAGCAGATCCAAGTGCAGAGATAGCTACGGATTCGAGTAGTGACTGGGTATATGATTGTGTCATGCCATTTGCGTTATTGAAAAAATCATTTAAGCGTGCTGCTGAACAGTATACACAAGCCTTTGTTCAATTAAGTGAGTTGACGCGTATTGGTTATCAGCTAGCGCAGGCGCATTGTAAACCAGAGTTACGCTATTGGAAAAGATTCGAACTTGTAGATGGGGATGTCAAAGGTGGGGTGCTTTGCCCTTTTTGTAACAGGTTGGCAATGGATCGCTTGCGGGTAATATGGGATTGCCCTCATTGCGGTGGAAGAGATCGGCGCGCACACGTCATGAGCATACTCGATCATTTTGTATTTGTTAAACCGACGATGACAAATCAAGAATGCAGGAAGTTTTTGCATGTGGAAAAAGAGCATACTGCTAGGGCATTAATGACAAACGCAGGGATACTAGATTGGAATAGGGGGACTAAGGGACGCGTTTATTATTTAAAAAAGTGATTTTCGATTCTTGGATATGTGCTGTTCCTTGGAATTCTGCTTCTGCTCCTTGGAAAAGTGCCGCTGTTCCTTGGAATTCTCCCTCTGCTCCTTGGAAAAGTGCTGCTGTTCCTTGGAATTATTCTTTTTTCCAAGGAAGGGAACGCTTTTTCCAAGGAACAAAGGCTCTAAAATGGTCAAGACCTTCGCCAATGCGAAGGTCTTCGATATGTGTTCCTGTTCCTTGGAAAAGTGCTGCTGTTCCTTGGAATTATTCTTTTTTCCAAGGAACAAAGGCACTAATAGGTCAAGACCTTCGCATTCGCGAAGGTCTTTTTCTTTACCCTTTTACCGACCCGGCTAATAAACCGCGGACGAAATATTTTCCTAATAAAATATAGACTAATAGTGTTGGCATGGCAGCAAGTAAGGCGCCTGCCATTTGGACGTTCCATTGCACGATCTGGCTTCCGGACAGATTTTGTAGTGCTACCATGACTGGTTGTGCATCGTTGTTTGTGATCGTCACGGCGAATAGGAATTCGTTCCAGATGTTGGTGAATTGCCAGATCGCAACAACAACGAATCCGGTGATTGACAGTGGTAGAATGACTTGGCGGAAGATTCCAAAGAAGCTTGCGCCGTCTACTTTTGCTGCTTCAATCATCGAATCAGGAATATTCGCATAGAAGTTACGGAACATCAAAGTTGTAATTGGTAGCCCGTAAACCACGTGAGTGAAGATAAGCCCGATGATTGAATTATATAGATTGATAGAGTTCAAGAATTGGATTAATGGAATCAGAATGCTTTGGTATGGAATAAACATCCCGAATAGAATCATCGTGAACACGATTTCGGATCCTTTGAATTTCCATTTTGACAGAACATATCCATTCATTGCCCCTAGTATGGCTGATAATAATGTAGCTGGAATAACCAAGTAGATACTGTTCATTAAATTTGGTGCGAGCTCCGAGAATGCGTGCGTATAACTGGAAAAGTCAATCGTTGATGGCAGTGCCCACATTTCGGATAAAGATACTTCTTCAAGTGGTTTGAAACTAGTAATCAACATGACATAGATCGGTGTCAGGAAAAAGATAGCGATGGCGATTAGCACGGCATATTTGATTATTCTTCTCACTACCATCATGATGCCCCCCTTCTGCTGTTGATTAAGTATGGCACGATAAATACGGCAACGAGTAGCAACATGATGATCGCGATTGCTGCACCGTTTGCGTAATAGTTACCGCGGAATGTCGTCTCAAACATGTAAACACCTGGCACGTCGGTAACGAAATTGGCACCAGAACCTGTCATCGCATAGATTAGGTCGAATATCTTTAGTGAAATGTGTGCCATGATAATGACCACACTCATCGTGATTGGTGTTAACATCGGTAAAATCACCTTACGATAAATCTGGAGTTCGGATGCACCATCGATTCGTGCCGCTTCTCGAAGCTCTTCTGGAATTCCAGTAAGTCCTGCGACATACATCGCAAGTGAGAATCCAGTCATTTGCCATACAGCTGCAATAACAACAGCAATCATGGCAACAGGTAAACCGAATTCAATACTTTCCCACTGGAATCCCGCCAAAATATTGGTATCGGTATACCATTTCGGTTGGATGCCGAATACTTGTAAGAATTGATTGAAGCCAGTAGATGGATTCAATAGCCATTGCCAAACGACCCCCGTTACCACAAAGGATAGAGCCATTGGGAATAAAAAGATATTGCGGAATAGGGCATTAGCTTTCTTTGTTTGATCAAGCAAAATGGCTAAGCCTAAACCTAGGATAATAACAAATCCAATAAAAAGGATGGTAAAAAAGACGGTATTACGTAAATCTGCTTGGAAACGATAATCTCCAAATAGATAGATATAGTTTTTCAAACCAGCGAATGACATGTCAGGCACCAAGGTGTTCCAGTTACTTAAAGAAACCCAACCAGTCCAGCCAATAAACCCATATACGAAAATAATAAGGAGCAAAAAGGATGGAGCTAAGAACAATAATGCCATCAGCTGATCTCTGGTAATTTTCATTGCGATTGTCCTCCCATCTGAAGAAAATTCTTTTTTTATAAGAGTGAAGGAAGGCTCGCACAGGGCGAGCCTCCAATATTAAAGTTCTCCTGCTATTTGTTGTAATTTTTCGATGAATTGATCTACATCTTGTTGCGTTACAAAGATATTTACTTCTTGATTTATTTTAGTCAGATATCCTTCTGATGCTGCTGAACCGTGCGCTAAGCTTGGGGCCAAGTTACTGTTTTGAAAATCTTCCATTGTGTCTGTACCGTATTCATCATATTTTGATGGATCAGCATCAACACGCGCCGGAATCGAACCTTTTAATGGATTGAAGGTATCTTGACCTTCCACTGAACCAAGCACGTTTAGGAATTCTTTGACTGTATCTGGATTTTCTACACCTTTAGGTAAACCGAATGTATCCGTGATAACCATGAAATCCTCTGTTGTACCAGGGAATGCAAAATAGCCAAAGTCAACATTTGTCTCTAAGTCCAAGTCATTAGAGAAGTAACCTTTCGCCCAGTCACCCATGTTGGTCATCGCTGCTTCCCCTTCTCCTACAAGCTGAGAAGCATCTTGCCAGTTACGTGAAGCGTGGTCTTCGTTTACATAACCTAAAATGGTTTGGAATTTTTCTGCTGCTTCACGAACACGATCGTCATCAAAACCTACTTCGCCTGCCCATAATGCACGATAATCATCTGGACCAAGCGTTGCTAATAATACGTTTTCGAAGATTTGTGTCGCTGTCCAAGCTTCTTTATCACCCATTGCCAATGGAGTGACACCTGCTTCATCAAGTTGACCTAATACATCAACAAATTCGTCTAATGTCGTTGGTTCTTCAATACCGTTCTCTTCAAATACCGCTTTGTTATAGAACATGACATTTCCACGGTGAATGTTTACCGGTACGGAATAGATATCTCCATCTTTACTTACCATGTCAATTAATTCTTCAGGGAATTTATCCATTAAATCATATTCTTCATAGAAGTCGTTTAATGGTTCCATCTTATCTGCTGCAACCCAGCTCTCATTTAATTCCGCTCCACCGTGTACTTGAAAAGTTGATGGTGGATCATCACCCTGCATTCTTGTCGCTAGAACTGCCTTTGCATTAGTACCTGCACCACCCGCAACTGCTGCATTCTCTACTGCAATATCTGGATGTTTTTCTTCAAATAAATCAATGAGTGCAAGTAATCCATCTTCTTCCCCTGCACCAGTCCACCAACTAAAGATTTCTACTGAACCACCGTCTCCCGAAGATTCAGCTTCTTCTTCCTCACTTGTAGCATCATCTGATGTATCCTCTGTTTGGTCATCTGTGCTGTCTGTATCATCTGTCGTCTCTTCATCTCCACCACATGCTACTAAGGCAATCATCAAGATGAACATAAATAGAAACGCTAAACTCTTTTTCAACATGTTTCTACCCCCTCTGATTAATATAAGCGCTTTCAGCTATAATTATATAGAGAAAACGCTTACGATTTGATACTATTTTTCTGTACAATATTACGAAAATCTGTATTATTTTACGATTTGGCTCTGATATTGCTTTGGTGAGAGTCCGACATGTTTTTTGAAAACACGACTGAAATAGTTTGGATCTTTATAGCCTATGTCATAACTGATCTCCTTCAATGTCGCATTGTTCGTCTGCAGGAGCTGTTTCGCTTTCTTGATTCGAATCTCTGTTAAATAATCAATGAACGTACTCCCGGTTGCTTCATGAAATAGATTAGAAACATAATTAGTGCTTAATTCGGTATAGGCCGAGACGTCCATAAGGTTGATTTGTTTGTGATAGTTGTTAGCTATAAATTGTTTTGCTTTGACAATTTTATCTTGTGATTGGAAATAATATTTGATTTCTCTACATACCAGTTGCATGAATTCCTTCCAGTCTTCCGTTGTCACTAATTCTTCTGGTATGGTGTCGAGTTTGACCCCTTTATCTTCTGCGATTTGTTTGATTTGCACAAATAATTCCACATTTGCATAGGGTGCAATTACATCGAATAAGACCCAGACTTTTTGTTCTTCACCGTCACGGATTGCATCTAAGAATTTATTTGTCGGGATTTCTTCTGCTTCATTGCTTGCAAATCCGTAATTCTTTTGTTTTGCCTTGAATAGCTGCCGTAGTGCTTTCTTTGCTTGATAGTAAGAAGTCGTGAGATCTTCGACATGATCATACGGATGACCTGCACCAATATAATAGTCGTCACCTAGTGTTAATTGTAAGCTGCGAATTTGTTTTAACACGTCGGCATTGTCTAATCTTTGATTGGAAATATACAAGGCAATGTTATCTTGTGTTATATAGTCATCCGATAACGTGAGTGCCTTATTGGCCATCATAAAAAAACCGCTTTGCATATCTGGGCAGAGACTTGGTTGAATCATATCCGCATCTTCTCCTTGTATCACTTTCGTTAGAAAAAGCGCACGCCGATTGTCGAGAATTTGCTTATCTTGTTCCAGCTCCCCTTTGACATTTAAGAAGGCGCGAATGATTTCTTCCTTCTTACTTGGTTTTAAAATGTATTCCCGCACCCCTAATTTCATCGCTTGTTTGGCATAATCAAATGAATCATAAGCTGTTAACATAATGAATTTCGTTAAGGGAAAGTCACGACAGATTGCCTCCATCGCTTCTAATCCATTGATGCCTGGCATTTTGATATCCATTAACATAATATCCGGGTGAATGCTTTCCGCTAATTCAATAGCTTTACGACCGTTCACCGCTTCTTCAATCTGTTCGATATCAGAAAAATGTTCCTCGAGAAATTTATGCATTGCTTTTCTCTCTAAAAATTCGTCTTCTGCGATGACTACTTTCATGCTAGTACCCCCCATTCTTGCTGTTGTCTATCTGGTAAATATAATCGGATGATCGTTCCTTTACCTTCCGTTGTATCAATTTCCAACACATCTTCTGTTTGATAGAACATTTGCAGGCGTTTGATCACATTGACTAATCCAATCCCTGTCATATGACCGACATGCTGATCGCTTTCTGTCGTTGATTGGATTAATTGCCTTCGTTTTTCTTCTGTCATTCCTGCACCATTATCGGTAACTTCCACGATTACTCCGCTATGATACGTTTTAATATAAACTGAAATTTTTCCACCTTCCTCTAATGACTCAAGGCCATGGATAAAGGCGTTTTCGACAAGAGGTTGCAGGGTTAATCTTGGCAAAGGCATATCACAATCTTCTGGCAACTGGTCAATCTCAAACTCAATCCGCTCCATAAATCGCATTTTCTGGATCGCGACATAATCTTCCACCATTTTTATTTCTTCTTTTAAGGTAGTTGTTTTCTTCAAATCGCCAAGACTGTGTCTCATCATCGATGCCAATGAGTCAATCAGGTTGGACGTTGTTCTTGCTTCTTCTAAATACGCCATTTTCGATACAGTATTCAATGTATTAAATAAAAAATGCGGCTGAATTTGATTTTGTAAATGCTTCAGTTCCAGTTCCTTCATCAATCGTTCCTGCTTGGACTGATCTTTAATCTCTTTAATTAAATTTCGGATACTGTCCCGCATTTTGTTAAAAGAGTCGCCTAACAACTTCAACTCATCTGGTGACTGAATCCGGACAGATTTACCATCAAATTTTCCAACGGAGACTTCTTTCGCTGCTTGAGATAATGCTTGAACTGGTCGGTGGATTCCTCTGGAAAACCGTACTGTAATCAATGCCCCAAGTATAATCGATGTAATTAATAAATAGAGTGTAAAATATTTGAATGCTTCATTACGCTCGCGGATGTCCGCGTACAAGGTTTGATATTCTGTCAGTGATCCATCTAATAATTCCAATGTTGATTCCTGAATATACGATGACGTTTGGTCCACTTCTTTCACATGCATCGAGTAGCGTTCCATATCATCACGGAGTACAAACCCTGTTGTTAAATCCGTTTGGTAACGGAGAGCGTCGATTAAGTTAATATAATTTTTATAGCGAATCGAGTTTGTCTGTTGCATAATTGGAGCCGTTCTTTCATGGAATGTTTCTCTTGCTTCATAATAGGCTTCTAAGTCTAGTTCTTCTCCACTTAATACATATGCTTTTGTTTTGTCAGATAGATCCTGAGCTGATTGGGAAATAGCGTTCAGGTTAAGTAATGTTTCAAATTCTTGATGATATTGTTGCATTAACTGGGTCGAACTGACATAAATCGAAATGGTAACAATATTAAATAAAATAATAATTCCAGCAAAGATAAGTGTTAATTTCGACTGAATCGTCCGACCGTTCAGTAATTTTTTTATCCGCATGTTTACTCACCTTCTTTCAAAAATACCTCGCCATTCATAACGTCTTCTTTCTTGATCACACCTGTTTTGGTGTGGTGTATGTTCTCGGGTTGATCCTTTTGATGCAGCTGATACATTTCTTTTACCGCCATTTTCCCCATTTCTTCCGGGTATTGGGCAATCGTTGCTTGAATTTTGTCATCTTCTATTAATTCCAATGTTTCGGGGAGAATATCAAATGCTAACACATATGGTCTTGTTGTCGGTTGAAATTCGTCAATGGCTTGCACAATTCCCATGCCATCTAAAGCACTGATACCAAAAATAGCGGTGATATCGGATCGGCTTTTCAATAATTGATAGGTCGCATCTGCTGCACCTAGTTCGGTAATATTCGATTCTGCTACGGCGACTAACTCTATTCGCTCCTCTTGACTGATCGCTTCTTCAAATCCTTCTAAACGCTCCATTTGATTCTGAGCATCTTTCAGCCCGATGATAGCTACAACTTTCTGCTCACCTTCCGTTTCTTCGATCATTGTTTTTCCTGCGAGGTAACCCGCTTCAAAATTATCTGTTCCCACATAAAAGTCTCGACCGCTTCCCGAATTATCAGTATCGATCGTTGCAACTGGGATCTGATGCTCCTTCGCTTTTTGGACGAGCTGACGAAATCTCGGATCACTCATTCCTTTTGTAATAATGGCATCGACATTAGCAGCAATCATGCGATCCAATGTGTCCAACCGCTCATCAGTATCTGTTACTTTCGGACCGACATATTCTAAGTAAACGTTATGTTCTTCCGCTGCTTGTTTCGCACCTTTTTCGATAAAATGCCAATAATTATTCCCGACTTCTTCAGTTACAAGAGCGAAGTGATAATCATACATCTCTTGGGTTGCAGCTTGTTGGTCGATATAAAACGTTTCTTTTCCATAATAAAGCATGAGACAAAAAGGGATAAGAAACAGAATGGTAAAGAAGATTTTTCGTACCACAGTAATCACCTTCTTCTTGAAATTGAGATAACTTTCCTTTTTAAATTGTAAGCGTTTTTTCTGTGATTGTCTATGTTGATTGGGGAGAGGATCTAGCAGTGGCGTGAAGGTGGGACAAAACACTGAAACAGAGGGTCTTAGAGCCTGGGTTTGTTGCTTCTTCCTTGGAATTCTAGTTCCCTTCCTTGGAAAAGTGCTTCTGTTCCTTGGAAATACTCACTTTTCCAAGGAAGAATGATACTTTTCCAAGGAACAATAAACACGAACATCAAACTTGATGTTCGTGTGTTGTCATAATCAGGGTACTTTTGTCCCAGATTCTTGATCAGCCATCCATTCGAACAGGCCTGGTACTTCATCATTATAAACATAGGTCCATGACCAGTGGCCGTTGTACTCATAAGGGGTGCCATCCTCATTTGTATAAAGTCCAGATGTATCGAATACGCCATCAAATAAGGTCATGTTGACATCAGCACCATCTACGCTTACCATTCTTTCATAAGTTGGAATTGTATTTTCTGCCGGATCTAATGTTGGATCGTTTTCTGCTGCAATGAACCATGTTGGTGTTTTCGCTAAATCCATAATATCTTGATCCGAAATGATAGTATCATTTAATCCCTCACATACAGGGAAAGCAGCAGCGAAATATTCTGGATAATCTCTTGTCATCACAAGTGTCATATAACCACCGTTTGATGCTCCACCAATATAAATGCGATCGGTATCAATGTCATCATGCGTTGCAACAAACTCTTCAATTAACGCCATAAGTGGTTCTGTATAAATGGATGTACCGTCTGCACTACCGGATTCACCGTCCATCCATCTCGTCGGTGCCTGTGGTACTAATACATATGCATTGTCATAGTAATCCTGAACCGAATCAGAAGCAAAACTTACTGCTTTATTTGCTGATAGCGGAATCGTAGGGTCTGTTCCACCTTCTCCACCACCGTGCAACCAGATAACTAGCGGATTATCTTGCTTATCTTTTTCTGGTGTATAGCTAGCATAAGACATATCCATACCTGAAAAAGTACCGCTGGACATATCAAAATCTTCTACAGCTTTTTTCGTATCACCTTTAAATGTTGTTATTTTTAGATCTGTTACTTCTCCATATGGTGCCTCAATTGCCTGTTGTTGAGTAATGGTATAATCAGTATCGATCCAGTCATTCAAGCCTGTATAATTCATCGGTGCACCTAGTGTTTTATCAGGACCGATTTCTAATTCAAGGACAGCGTATTTCCCCATTTCTTTGGCTGAATTGCCATTCTTATCCGCTACATATGCATCGGTTACCTCTCGAAATCCTTCTTCTAAAAATGGGTCTACTAATCTGTCATCACTGCGCGTCACGTGAACCGAAAATGTGTCTTCATCTATTGAACCAGTTGGAACAGGTTTTCCTAATTCCACGGTCACCTTGGTAATCGCTGGTCCCCAATCCTGGATCTCTGTAAGGGTATAGTATCCGTTTGATTCTTTTGCTGAAATGGTTAGGCTGAATCCAATGGTCAGTACGATCATACTGCAAAAAATAATCAACTTTTTTAGCATAATTAACCCTCCTTAGTTTATGGAAAGATCCACGCAAAATGGTGGATCTTTCCCCTGTTCATTTACTTCGTCAACCGATTGATGTCTTGCTCAGGTACTAGTACATCATTTACTTCTTCGACAACGATATTTTCCGGTACCGTAAAGCTTGTAGTTCCTTCAACAGTTTCGGAGGAAGAGGCAACATGTAATTCATATGTGCCTTTTTCTACTACCCATGCAGACTTAGATTCATCAAAGGATGCAATATCACTAGCCGTGATGTCGATTTTAATGTTTTCTTTCTTACCTGGACGGATTGTATCTGTTTTCGTAAAGGCAGCTAATTCTATATCCGGATTTTCAATAGAACTATCTGGAGCAGAAACATATACTTGTACGGCTTCTTTACCTGCTACATCACCACTGTTCGTGATGGATGAAAATACGGTAATTTTATCTTTAAAGCGACCATTTTTGTTAACACGAATTTTGTTATAGTCAAATTCTGTATAAGACAGTCCATAACCAAATTCATATGCTGGTTTAACATCAAATGTATGATGGTAACGATAACCAACATAAAGATCTTCTTCATAGACTACTTCTGTTGGATCTTCTTCTGGATAACCAGGAAAATTATCTACTGAAGGTGTATCTAGATAATCTTTCGGGAATGTTGTTGCTAATTTACCAGATGGATTTACTTTTCCTGAAAGTACATCTGCAATCGCATGACCTGCTTCAGAACCTGGCTGCCAAGCTAAAAGAATAGCATCTACTTTATCCTTCCAGCTCATCATTTCGATTGGACCACCGATATTTAATACAGTTACAACTTGTTTGCCTTCATCATGGAATGCATTAGAGACCGTATCGATATTTGCATGTTCGGTTTCTGTTAAATAAAAATCACCTTCTGTTGCAGTTCGATCTGCAAATTCACCTGAATTACGGCTAATCACAATCATTCCAACATCCGATGATTCCGCATAGCTTTGAGCCTCTTCTGCTGTTACTTCACGTTCGGGTAGTGGTGGCGCTGGTTGGAACGAACTTGGCGGCTGATATTCAGGTAATGATTTTAAATCATCGACATATGACTGGTAGCTTTCTACTAGCTCTTCATCCAATGTATAACCAGCTGCTTGTAACCCTTCCGTGATAGTTACTGTATGTTCGACATTTACATCACCACTTCCTGTACCACCTTTGATGGTGTCAACTTGTCCATTTCCAAATAAACCGATAGAGAGATTTTCTTGGATCGGCAATACCTGCTCATGGTTTTCCAGTAACACCATACCTTCTGTCGCTGCTTCTCTCGATACTTGTGCATGTGCTTCTAAGTCTGGATTGTCAAAGTGTTCATATCCTAAGAATGAAGGTGTTTGGACGACAATATTTAATATATTTTTTACATTGCGGTCTAATAAAGCCTCATCCAGTTCGTCATTTTCTACCGCTGCGATAATAGCATCTGATTGTTGCTCACTGCCTGGCATAAGAAGGTCATTCTCTGCTTCCATCGCGGCAACAGGATCATCACCACCACCCCAATCTGTCATTACCAATCCTTCAAATCCCCAATCTTCACGAAGGACATCTGTTAACAACTCACTATTTTGCGGTGTATAGACTCCATTCAATTTATTGTACGCACTCATCACCGCCCATGGTTGCGATTCTTTGACGGCGATTTCAAAACCCTTTAAATACATTTCACGTAATGCTTGTTGAGATACAATCGTGTCAATCGATTGTCGGTTGGTTTCTTGGTTATTGGCAACAAAGTGCTTAATTGTCGCTCCAACTCCATTTGACTCAACTCCGTTCACAACGGCTGCTGTCATTTTTCCTGATACTAATGGATCTTCAGAATAATATTCAAAATTGCGACCGTTTAGCGGATTACGGTGTAAGTTCAAAGCAGGAGCTAATAAAACATCGACTCCATATTCTTTTAATTCATTTCCCATTGCGGTACCGACTTGTTCCGCTACAGCAGTATCCCATGAGGAAGCTACAGCTGTTGCAATCGGAAATGCCGTCGCATAAAATGTATCTTCGGTGTTCTCTCTTGTTGGGTTAATGCGGACACCTGCAGGACCATCTGCCAATGCGATGGATGGAATACCTAGACGAGGAATTTCATGTGTCTTTCCAGCAGCACCTAGTTCATCATTAAATGCTGCCCAACCAATACCAGTGACAACTTTCGCCTTTTCGTCCAATGTCATAGCTGCAATGACTTCATCAATGTTGTCTTGTCTAAGTTGAGGAGCCTCTGTTTCTTCAACTGCAAAAATTGGGACAGAAAAACTGGTCAACATCAGTACTACTAATGCCAACATACTGATTACCTTCTTTAACATCTCATCTCCTCCTTATTTTTAACTTACGCTTTCATCATAAAATGTAAACGGATACATTTTATGATGAAAAACTAGCATTACTTTATTATTTTATGGATAAATTTAAGAAAGGGATAAGCGTTTAGGTAGTATTTACCACTGGGTAGGTCGATGTGTGTGTAGGAGAATTATATTGTTCTTGATGAGATATCAACCCTGTTACGAGTCCTGTAACAGGGCTAGGAGAATGTCCACCAAAAGTTATCGGGAATACAATCACCAAAATTATTCATCGGGACCATTAAAATTGCCCCTATTTTGTCTGTAGATGTTTAACTATCTGTAGATGTTTAACTAAATGAAGAACTTTTTGACTTTACGATAAAAGTAACCAATAACAATTAATATCAAAGTTGGCACTACAAGTTGTTGACCTAAAGCAATATAATTCAGTTGCACCTCATCTTGATTTTCTATATTCTCATTATCAGAACCATTAGGAAGTTTTTCCTCTTTTGAATCCATTTTTGTTAATTTAAATGAATGAATAATTTCCTCATCTTCATTGGCGATAACCAATTCACCATTTGTAGTTACCCGTTTATCGATTTCATTATTTAAAAGGTGCGTATACGCTAATTTTTTAGGAGTAATGTAGTTATCTCCTTCTATAGTAAAGGAAGTATCTTCAGCAATGTAAGATGTTTTGTAATGATCGAATCCATAGTTTAAGAGATTTATAGTATCCTCATATGCCCCATTGCTATCATTGCTTTTCAAGGTAATGACGATCAAACTTAAATCATCATTCTGTGCTGTTGTGGTAAGTGTATAACCAGATTCGTTAACAAAACCAGTTTTTCCGCCTGTAATATTCTCATAAGGAATTTCTCCCTTTAGTAATTTGTGATGAGTAATAAGTGTCGTATCCCACGCCTTTCCATCCCACTCCATTTCTTTGGTACCAAATATTTCTGCAAAAGTTTCGTTTTCCATAGCATATTTTGTTACTTTTGCTAGATCTTCAGCCGTTGTAACATGTTCAGGATCAAATAAACCGTGTGGATTCTTTAAATGAGTATGCTCAACACCAATCACATTTTCGAGATAATCATTTATATCTTCCGAGAATTGCTCTTCACTCCCACTAACATACTCAGCAATTGCTACTCCAGCATCATTACCAGAATTAATTAATAAACCTTTAATTAATTTTTCTAGCCGGTCTTTTTCACCTTTCTCTAAGAAAACAGTTGTACCTTCTATATTTTTAGCACTGGCATTACTACTAATAGTCACCATATCATTTAGATCCGCATTTTCGATTGCGTAAATTGCAGTAATAATCTTAGTAAGGCTTGCAGGATACATTTGGGAGTTGGCATTTTTCTTATAGAGAATTTGTCCAGATTCTGCTTCCATTATTATCGCTGCTTCACTTTCAATGCTGGGCAAATCATTCGATTCAGCACTAAGAGTTGAAAGAAAAATAGTATTAATCACAATTAATGTAGTTAAAAATAGTACACACCTTCTCATTGCTACTCTCCTATTAGAAATACTTATAATATTCTATTTTAACTAGAAAATATGAAGAAAGTGTGCAAATTCATCATTTGTAATAGTAGCTTAAAATAGTATTAAAACTGTAAAAACACTGTATTTATTTGACAATTACACTGATTCCATTCACAGCTTTAATATTACCCTCGGAGAACAAAAGAAGATTATTTCAGCATCTTTACAATATATTGCACTGTTATTGAGGTCTAAATTTTCGTTGAAGAAAGTCACAACTTCAGAAATGTGAATTCTATCTGCTTCTTCCCCCTTAGCGTAACGCTTATTATATATTTGGGTGCGTAAAATTATTATTAGTGGAGGCTGTTATGCTGTTACCAATTTATTTATCAGACTATTTAAACCATTGTCACTCCAAAGGAATTAAACCATCTTCTTTAATAGGTCTTAACGAAGCTTCTGTATCATTCCCATAAGATCTGTCGTCTTTCCGTTATTAGCAAAGAGAACTGTTTTAGTCATTAACAATTTAATTAAAAGAGATACTTGCAAAAAAAGCTGATATTTTAGATGCTTAGTTACTAGTTTAAGTGTAGCTTTGAAATAAAGATTGATCAAAAATATCGTTCGAACCTATATTTTATGACAAATAAAAGAATCCATTTTGAAAAAAAGATTGATCAAAATGGATTTCTCTTTTGGAGATTTGAATTTAATTTTTATAAAAAAGGTGGATTATTTTCTACCTATTTTACTCAACAATCGCGCCCGTGGGATACTGATCCCGTCCGTAATACTGTCCACCCCCTCCTTGTAGAAACATGTTTGAGGCTGGTTGGGACACGATCCCGCATAACAAGCGAAGCTATGACACTACAAAGTGATGTAGGGGCGCACCGGCGAATCTATTAAAGGAGTTGTGATTCATATGGAGCCTGTTATTGGTCTGGATGTCGCAAAAGGCGAAAGCCAGGTCCAAGCTTTTTTACAAAGGAAACAGACTTATAAGCAAAGCTTTAAATTTGCTCACGATCTACAGGGGCTTCACGCATTTCATCGTTTTTATCAAGAGGTGGAACAGGTTTCGGGTCAGCCTCCGTCTATCATCTTTGAATCTACCGGACACTATCATGAGCCTGTGCTTCAATTTCTTGAAAATCATGGTATAACGTATTATTTAATCAATCCAGTGGTTTCCTTTGGGGCCAGAAAGACGAGCCTGCGTAAGGTGAAAACGGCCAAAATCGATGCGTTTCATTTAGGAGAGCTGTACTACAAAGAGGACCTTGAGGTTTATCAAAGGAAAACAGAGCAGGCCTTGAATCTGCGTCTCTTGACGAGACAGCACAGCGCGTTAACAGACAGCTATGTTGAAATCAAGCTTCAATTTCAGGCTGCTCTGGATCAGATTTTCCCAGAATATCATGGCGTTTTTAGTGATCTTTGTGGCAACCTCTCGTTAAACACCTTACTGCACTATCCAACGTCAACAGATATTCACAAGGTCTCTCAAGAGACGTTGGCCAATGAAATGCGTCAATTCGGAGCGAGACGTTCCCAAGCATGGTTTTTGGATAAAGCATCTCAATTAAAAGATGCGGCGGAACGCAATCCATTTCAATTTCCTGTTTGTCATGGGCATCTAGTCAGTTTGCGTATGTACATTCAAATGCTTTTTCAATACCAAGAGCACCTATCCAAGTTAAAAAAAGAGATAGATGCCCTGGCACAGACCTTTGAAGACTATGGATTGATCCAATCCATTCCTGGAATCGGAGATAAGATTGCAGCAACAATCATTTCCGAAATTGGGGACATCAATCAATTTCATTATGCCAAGCAATTGACTGCCTATGCAGGACTTGACCCAAGTGTTTTTGAGTCAGGCAAATTTAGAGCCTCGATCAACCGCATCACGAAAAGGGGATCATCAAGATTACGTCAGTCCCTTTATACGGCTGTGCAATGTGGTCTGGCAAAGGAACGGAACAAGAAGCTTATCACCTTTTATGATCGCAAACGAAACGAGGGCAAGCCACACAAAGTCGCTGTGATTGCTTGTGCCAATAAACTCGTTCATTGGATTCATGCCATGTTAAAGCGTCAGGAAGTCTTTGTAGATCAATCATAAAGTAATAGTTTTTTCCAATATTTTGAAACCTTCTTGTTTGGCATGAAGGCTATTTGGTATGCTCAATTTTAGTGTAACATGTTTTTTTGAACTTTTTTACCCTTAAGTGTTGACAGTTATTAGCTGGTATAATGGAATATCTCTTAAATGTTTACCATGAGAATATTTTAGCTAGTATTGACATCACAATCCATATAACTACACCAACTGAAACAAAAAGGAGGAAAATTTTAAATGCATCCAATATAGAGGAAATTGTAAACCAACCACTTAACAATAGAATCGGATAAACTGTTATTAACATGATTAAAAAATGAACACCACTTTGCTTAGTAAAACTCCAATGATCAATGTTATAAATAACAGTTGCTGCACCAACAAAAAAAGCTATTAGGCTGGCCACAAATGTTCCTTTAGCATCAAAATAGCTGCCTTGAAAATATAATAATAAAGCAATACCTCCCATAACAATAAGTGGTATGCCCCCTCTTAAAAGAGCTTGCGTAATCAACATTTTTGAAAACCTTCTTTATAAAAGTATTCTTAGGGATAATGGCCTGTTCGCAGTATAACTTTTAACCAACAAAACACCCCTTTAGACAATCATATCCAAAGGGGGAAAGCTTCGAAACTTTTTTATAAACGTCGCGACTTTATTATAAAACTACACCCGTTTGTTTAATAATGTACCGAAGTATCTTCAGCCCCGTGAATCATGTCTGTAATAGCAACATAAATGTTTGGTGGATATTCAGCTATTCTATGAGCGAGATATAAATACCACTCACTACCATATGTCAGATAAACACGAATAGGGAGTCCGGCATCTTTAAGTTGTTTACAAAGATCAGGACGAATGCCGTACAACATCTCTGCTTCTACATATGGTTTTTTTAAATAACCATGTTCGATAACATGCTTATTTATTGCTTCATCATGCGAAGCAATTGAAACTGTATGTTCCGATTCCACGCATAAATCCACTAATTCAAGATACCGTTCATTCAACTTTTCGGAACGAGGGATACAAATATCTGACGGTTCTTGAAAGGCTCCCTTTACAAGACGTATCGTACCGGAGTAGTCAAGTAACTCCTTAAGATCATCTAACGACCGATACAATTGAGCCTGAAGAGTAACCCCTATGTTTGTATATCGAGCCACAGCTCTTTTATAAACTGACAAGACTTGTTCTGTTTTATTTGATTCCTCGGCACTAATCATGAGCGACACGCCATTATCATGTGCCGCTTTTGCCATCTCTAATAAGTTTTGAAAGGCTAATTCAGAATCAATTGCTAAACCAATATGGGATAGATCAAAAGAGATACGAGTATTTAACCCCTGTGCTCCGCATTCTTGTATTAATCTCAAAAATTCATTTTTTGCTTGAACACACTCTTCCCTGCTGACCGTGTTTTCCCCGATAAATTCAAGAGAAATGCGGTACCCCTTATTTATAAGCTGATTACCGATCGCTAAACCATCTTCTTTTGATTCACCTGTTACAAATCGTTTAGCTGACCTTTGAAACAACGGATAAAGTTCAGGAGATTGCTGAATGTGTTCTTTTATCTCTAAATTCCTTGCAATGAATTTTAATGAGTCTGCGAATTGTTTTTCTTCTGAAGTAAAATTCATTTTTTACCCCCCTTTTCATTTTTAAATTTCTGCTTTATGCAACAAAATGGTCCGTTTACTGAATTGTAAGAATCAAACATATCAATATAAATATATCAAACATTATATAAAATAATCAATCTTTATTATAAATTATCAAACTTCATTCTAAAGCCACATTAAGGCGTTTTTTGTGTTGCCTAAGGTATCAATATAAACTAAAGAATTTCTATTTTTTATTACTTTTATTAAGATATAAGAGATTTATATATCTCTCCAATAATTCCTTTTAATTGATGAACACCTAATTCTGCATTCGTCATAATAACAGCACCTTTTTCTAAGTGAGGATACGCTACCATCATACATTGGAAACCTACTCCCCAACCCATAGATGTGATTTCTAGCGCTTTTTCAGAGCCTTCTAGAAACACACCTAATCCAGTCCAACTTTTACCTCTTCGAGAAGTTATCATTTCTTTTGCTAAACTTTCTGAAATGCCAATTTTACTTTCTCCTTTTAGAGCATTCATTAGCTCAAGAACTAATATAGCTAAATCTGAAGAAGTGGTCCATAATCCAGAAGCTGTTGGATAAGGGTATATAGGATATTTCCCATATACTAATTCACCATTTTTGTTATGACCACAGAGAATTCTTTTTTATCCTTTTCTAACATCGTTATATTTAAATGACTATTTTCCATTCCTAACGGCTTAAATATGAACTCCTTTAAACATGATAATACGGCCTGTTCGTCACATCTTCGATTAGTTGCTGGATAATACAATAGCCTGCATCTGAATAATGAAATTCACTCTCTGGCTCGCACTGTACTTCAATAGGAATCTTACAATAGGAAGTTTTCCCCTCTAACAACTCAACCATTGAAGGAATACCTATATTTGAATTCAGTTCCGAAAAACTACCTTCAGCGTCTTTGATTCCAGATTGGTGACAAAGCAAGTTTCTTAACGTAACTTTTTTATTCTTTGTAAATTCATTTTCAGGTACTTTCCAGGTTACAAGTCTTTTATTTACATTTTCATCTAAATCAAGAAGTCCTTCCCCAATTAGCTTTAAAACCATTATTCCAGTTAAGAATTTGCTGATGGAACACGCACTAAAAATCGAATTCTCAGTTACTTTTCTATCACTTTTCTCCTCTAGTATGCCATAATTTTCCGTATATTTGTTGCCGCTTTCAATCAACACAATACTTACTCCGTTTACATTATGATGTTTCATTCGTTCTTTAATGTTGACGTTTTTAATTTTCATATTTATCTCCTAGTTAACTTTATTATAAATATCATAAAACGAACATTTGTTCTTTTGTAAGTATTTTGAAAATCCCTCTTTTCTCTTGGGATAGTCCTGATTTTTTAGTTCAGGATTTATTGTTTTACATTACCGTTTCACCCCAAAGTAAAAGATCCTCAGTTATATATCAGGTTAATGGAATGTTTTAAATATGCCTTTATTATTGGAGCTTCTTATCCGATTCGAACAATCTATATGGCGTTTGTGACTTTTGTTGTCTACTATGTAACTGTTTCATTTTCAGTTCTCTTTTTATTTTTCTCTGGCAGTGTATTAAGTTTGCTGATTATGCGCTTTACTTATGTTGCTTTTGAGAAAGTGGAAGTGAGAAATAATAGGATGGCTGAGCCTGCTTAATTTTTAAACTTGTAACTCTCTAATTATAGTAAGTGAGCATACCTATTGAATAAAAGATATGCTTTTTGTTGTATCGGTTTATATACATCAAAATCTAAAGGAAGTTGCTAAAGATTTGTCATAAAAATGAATATAATTAACAAATCTAAGGGTAGTCGTTAAAGATTTGTCGTAAAAATGAATATAATTAACAAATCTAAGGGAAGTCGCTAAAGATTTGTCGTAAAAATGAATATAATTGACAAATCTAAGGGAATACACAATAGATTTGTCATATAAATGGATAATTCGGAGCTTGCGCAATGACTTTTAAACAAAACAAACAACAAATCCAGCAAATATGTGCTGTGATTTGTTGTTTATGAGTTAATTAATGACTGGAATGGAAATTTGAGTTGTATCTAAACCTTCCGACTTTACGGTTACAAAAATAGTTCCTTCTTCTGTTTTGGAACGAACAAATACAACCAATTTTCCGTGGTAAGCATTTCTGTGATGCGATTTATAGTTCTGTAGATCCTGTGAATTCCCATTTTCCATGCCGATAATTTCTCCCGGTCCATCAATCAATAGCTCGATTCGGTTATCTGCGTGATAAAATGATCTTCCTGTTCAAACTCTGCAACTTATAATTGAGTAACCACAATAAAAACTAATTCAAAAATCAAAGAGCATACTAACATCCATATTATTTCTATACGAATAAAAGAATTTATCACACTACGATGCTTTATATCAGCTAGATTTATAGCAACTTTTAAATTGATTGGCGCAAACAACAAAGAAAACAGAAACCCTCCAGAAAGAGAAATACAAAGATGAATAATTACCACATTAGAAGTTATTTCTGCTACTGCATTCACCATTATAAAAATAGGGATCCCAGCCCATATAAAGAAGGTTAATACCATTAAAACTAATGCCATTATGAGTAACATATAGTTTTTTTTAAGTACATTTGAATAGTTGTGGAAATACAAGCTCATATTATCCCCCCACACAGTTATTTAATGATTCTCCTTTTAATCAAAATCACCTCAAATGGGAACTTAAACAAATTATTTAAAACGAATTTCAATGGTTTCTGGTTCTTGCTCATCGCCATATAAAGTTACAATAGCATTATAATCATTTTTCCAATCGACTGATACATTCCCAGATTTAAGCGTTGCTCCATCGTTGCTAATCCTACTGTCTTCATGTTTTGACCCATACTTAATTCTTACTGATGATGGTCCAAATGAAAAGGCCTCTCCCTTTTCAACTACTTCGATTGTATTTACATTATTAGGAGAATTGCTTTCTACAAGCATACTTTCTTTCAAGAATACTTCATATGAAAACATCGCTACGTTGTAAATAATAAAGAGAATTGGAACTAAGATTATAATTGTGATCCAAGCAAAACAGCCTCGTTTCGCCTGTTGTTTAGTACGCTTAATTTCATCATCAAGCTCTCTTTCATCACTCATCTTTAGAAATCCCTTCTGTGGCAAAATTCATGAACACTTGATTGGATTAGTAATCTCTTCTTAAATCTTAACGACATAGAAACCAGCGATCATTATGAAAGCTATTAAAATTTTTCAACACCTAACACTAAAATCCCTGAAAGAATTAAGTTGCTCCCTAGTTGTTATTTGTTCACATTTAAACTTTAACATAAAATCCCAATAATTTTTAAGCTAAAAAAAGGTTCGCCAACACTCTTTTCTTCAATTTTATAAGCACCTATATGAATATCTTATATCTTTGTTACCATATCCTCATTTACTATTTCCCAAAAGCTCTACAAGCTAATTAGTCTTATTTCTTTCCTCTTCATATCTTTTTTCAAGGTATTGTTGTTCGCATTTTACTCTACTATACTCGATGTCTTTTCCTCTCTTTTTTTCTTTTCAATTACTTCCCATTTCCTTTTTTATACTTGTTTATCTAACTACAAAAAGCAGACCAAATCGTATTGGATTTGGTCTGCTTTTTATGGGTTATCACATTACTCCACCGAACTGGAATAAAATCAGGCTCTAAATTCACCTTCCATAACGGTTTCTGTTAGTGGACGACGATCGGAAGGTAATTCGCGTTCTTGCAATTTTTCTTCTAATTTTTCTTTCTCATCCTGGTAACCGATTGCTACCACTGCATGGATCTCGTATTGCTCTGGGATGTTTAATACTTCACGAGCTTTATCTCTATAGAATCCACCCATTGCGTGTGTTATTAGTCCTTTTTTCATTGCTTGTAAAGATAAGAAACCCCAAGCTGTACCTGTATCAAAAGCGTGTGATCCACCCGCTTCGGTGTCAGAGATCAATAGTGCAAATGCTGGTACCTTTGTACACCATGCCAGGTTTCCGTCCATAATAAAAGAATGGAATTTCTTGCGGTCTTCCTCTGTTCTCGCAATAATAAAGCGCCATGGCTGTTTGTTCATAGCAGATGGTGCCCAGCGTGATGCGTCAAAAACAGTCATCAATGTTTCTTCATCGACCTCTTTTTCTGCAAAAGAGCGAGGTGACCAGCGACTTAAGAACATATCATCAATAGGATATTCCGTTTTACGATAATCATTTATATTTATACTTTTCATCTGTAAATTCCCCCTTCTTCGATACATTATATGACAAATCGGAGAGTATCTCAAAAATCACGATTCTAGGCGAATGTCATAACTTATAATAAGCCATGATTAAAGGGGATAACACCATGAAAAAGTTTTTTTATTTTTGTTTTATCATGATTTTTGGTTTCGCTATGTTTGTTATCTGGTTACTATTTATTGTACCGATGATCGGCTTGAAAACCTTTATTATTTTAATTATCGTATTAATTTTAAGTTTTCTTTTTGAGTTATTTTGTAAATAAATTGTATAATTTTGAATTTTTTGTGTATTTTTTATGATTCTATAGTATTATATATATTGTACTAAAATTAAATAGAAAGTGATGTGAAAGAAGTGTATGATAAAGGAAAGCTAGTGTGTAAATACAGAAAGAAACTTAATTGGACACAAGGAGAATTAGCCAAAAAGGTTAATACTAGTACCTCCATGATTAGTAAAATTGAATCAGGAAAATATCATCCGCCGGAAAAATTAATGTCGAAGATCCTGAAAGTTCTCAATATTAAAGAACTTACCTACCCAGAATATCATCCACTCATTGCCCAATTAACCTCTTGGCAACAAAGCATTGTTCAAAGGAATTATGCTACGGCAAATAAACACTACAAAGAGCTCCAAAAATTTCCCATAAGCTATTTTTACAATCAATTAGCATTATATTCGTTGTGTAATTTCCAACAGGAACTTATTTACTTCCGCACAGATCAAGCATCGAAATTTTTAGAGGATGTCCAAAAATATGCCGATACTCTTTCCCCTGTGAATAACTATCCCTATATAAAAGCTATCGGTTTGTACTATTTGTTACTTGATCAATTAAAAGATGCTTTCACTTATTTCAATGTGGCAATCAAAATGAACCCTGACCTGTTTGAAAAAGATGGTGAGATCCACCTGTACTATGCTTTTGCCTATGATAAAATCGGACAAGCCTTAGATTCCACTACCCATGCCACCACAGCATTATCTATATTTCAGTCAAAATTGAACCAGCCCAATATTTTACTGTCTCGCATAGTTAAGATTAAGAATACCCTTCGTAGTCAAAATCAACCGATACAAGAAACTATCCAAGAGTTACACGACATTCTAGATAATTATACTAGCATACATACAAATTACATTTATTATTTATTAAGCATCGCTTACTTCCAAAATAATGATTTTGAACATGCGTTAAAGTATAATAAAAAAGCAATACGACATGAAAAAATATCCGCATTAAAAGTTAGATATATCTTTTTTATAGCTTATGTATATGCGCTACTAAAAGATGACGAGATGGCATTAACCGTCATTGAAGGCGGAATATCGATTAACAAAGACAAAAAATATGAGTATTTCTTTTACTTATTAAAGGGTATTATTCAAGGAACACATGGCACTGAAGCTTATCGCCAAAAAGTAGCTGAAGAAATTATTCCCTATTTTCAGTTGAAAGGAAATATGTTAGAAAAAAATTATTGTCATGCGATACTCGGCGATGTTTATTATCACATACAGTTTTATAAAGAAGCTGCTAATCAATATTATATTTATCCTGGTAATTCTTACATCTCCGAATTACTGACTAAGTATCCGCAAAAGTAAAAATTCCCAGACATTATTTTGTATGCTTGCATCAAAATATTTATATAGGAGGTGTGTGAGATGGCGAAAGATGTAAAATGTGAGGTAAATAACTGTAAGTTCTGGGCTGAAGGCAATAGATGTCACGCAGATACCATCTATGTTGTCAGCCATACCGGAAAAAGTGCTGCCAATGAGAGAGAAACAGATTGCCAAACATTCGAACCGACCGTCTAGCATCACATCCTTCTTTAATGACCTCAGCTAACTATGGGGGTTAGCTGAGGTTAAATTATGCACTAGCGCATTTTTGCTGGTAAAGAAACAATGGACTCAATTAATGTATTGAGCTTTGTTTCAATTCGGTGTAACAAATAAAATGTCACCGCAACCGGAAAACCGAGATCGGTAAATATTGATATCCATGTTTGCTCCATGTGATGCACTCCTCTCCTTTTAGTTGGACGGTTTCAGACTGCTTTCTCCTTCAAGACGTGCTTTATAGATAACCTAAATGAAAAGGAGAGCTGGTATGCTCTCCTTTTTGTTGCATTAGATTTCAATTTCATTAACATTTCGCTCGACGATGCGGGCACTTTTCTTTGCCACTAAATCACCGCCTGAAGAAAAGAAGGCGTTTTGGCTAAGGATAGCATCCATTGCTGTACTTACCGCTGCCGGATCAACAGGTTCCACCGGATTATCCAATGAGAAAGTTACTGTTTTTCCTTCTTCATTTTCGAATTTCAATTCGATTTTCTTCATCACTTCACCTCCCTGGTTCTTTTAATTTAGAATTAATCTTCTGTGATCAATTCTGTGTCATTACGTTTCACCGAATACAAGTCAAGTTGCTGTAATGGGACAAGTTCTTGAGTCACCGCTAGAAGCTGGTCTGCTGTCGCATCTAACTTCACGTTGTTAAAAGACTTTCGCTTATAAATCGGATCACCAGAGACTGGGTCTGTCCCTTCTTCGAATGTTAACTGCAGTCTGGAATCAATTCTTTCCGCCAATGCCATGTATGCCACCTCCCTTCACCTTTATAATCAATCGGTAAGGTCAGTAGGTGTCGTGGACAATAAGGAAAACAGTCTCCACTCTAGCATTACTATTCATAACTTTGATCCATATGGGATGACAGTGTTACTGGTGATAAAATGAGGATAATTAACAAATCTCAGCTTCTTAGAAGATTTGTTGTTTAAATTATAAAAAAAGCCAGTACTTTTCATTAAAGTACTGACTTTTCTACACTTTTTGGTTTCTGCCGGTTAATTTTCTGATACTACTTAATATTGGTTGTTGACCATTTTTAACGACTCCGGAGAGCTCAGCTATTAGCTGAATTCCGAGGATAATAAATCCTAAAATAATCAGGGACGTTAACATTGTTGCACTATTAAAGATAATCGCCATAACGCCGAAAAAACCGCTAAATGCATAAATAATTAGCACAGAAGTTTGATGGCTGTAGCCCATCTCAACTAACTGGTAATGGATATGCTTTCGATCAGCTGTACCTATGTTCTGTTTATTGATTACGCGCCTGACAATGGCAAAAAGCGTATCAAAAATAGGAACAGCTATAATAATAATCGGTATGATAAAACTAAAAAAGGCGACATTCTTAAAGAGACCGAGCATGGATATAACGGAAATCGCATATCCTAAAAACAAAGCACCCGTATCACCCATAAAAATCTTTGCCGGATAAAAGTTATGGTATAGAAAGCCAAGGCAACTGCCGACTAAAACCATCCCCAAGTAAACAACGATCATACGATAATCAGTGATCGCGATAATTAAGATGCTTGTTAAACCAATGGCTGATACACCTGCTGCAAGTCCATCCAAACCATCGATAAGATTAATGGCATTAGAGACACCAACAACCCATATAATTGTTAGAACTAAGCCAAATTCATCTAAATGAACCGTTCCTGCAAAAGGTATGGTCAATTTATCTATCACTAAGCCAGATGAAACAACTACAAACGCGGCAGCAAGTTGTCCGATTAATTTCTGGTATGCTTTTAATCCGACAATATCATCAATGATACCTGTGATAACAATAATAATACCACCAATGATAATCTCTAACATGTGTGGATGCTGCGGTTGTAAATAAAGCAACCCTGCAGCGACCCCCAGAACAATAGCAAGGCCACCTAATCGGGCTTTAATACCATCATGTTTTTTTCTATCACCTGGTCGGTCTACTGCATTAATTTTAATTGCTATTTTTTTGATAAGAGGAGTTGATCCGAAAGCTACGATAGCTGATATCAGAAATGCTACGATTAACTCCGTTATGTTAAACATATATACACCTACTTAATGATTTGAAGTCCTTTTACGAATTTTAACATATTTTCTTATATTATAGTACAAATGTCTTGCACCATTATAGCACGATTTCACTTCATGTATACTATAAATATACGATTTTAATGATAAATTCAAGACTGTTTCTTGCTAATTAATCTCTACTATACAGATCTCGTGTATACACTTTATCTTTCACAGCTTTTAATTCTTCTGTTAAACGGTTCGTCTGCTACTTCTCTAAATGCATCAAAATCTCTGATAATTTTTGAATTATAGAATGTTTCTTCATCAAGATTTGGTTCATATACTACAACTTCAATACCTTAGGATTTTTGGCTAAAATACTTGTTGCGATATGATCCTTACGATTATGGTTGGCATCTACAATGGCTAGAAGATTTTTGGTTATTAATGAGTTGGACTTTTTCTTCTACTATATCTAAAGCATATACTTCATTATGCTGTGCTAATAATACAGCATTTGATAACCCAACATAGCCTGTTCCTGCTACAGCTATTTTCATATAATTTCTTCCTCTCCTTCGACTATTAACATTGTTAATATCTTACCGTATATTTAGTATACAGCATATGATCTACTTATTTTATTTAAAATAGTGTAACTTTTGTTACAAAAAAACGTCTATTATATTAAATTGTAAAATATTTTCTAAAATCCAATTTACGCCAACATGTATTCATAGTAAACTATATAATTAGTGTGGTTCATTCTAGAAATCGGGGGAAATACAATGTCAAAAAAAGATGTTAATTCCAGAATTGAAGTGAAAGAAAAGAAAAAGAAGAGTCAACGTAGGAAGATTATATTCTTTATTTTCGTACCTTTAATTATATTAATTGGGGCCGTCTCTGCTTATGTCATCAACTTAGTCAATGAAGCAGAACAAGTCGTATCAAATTCTTATGAAAGTGATGGCCGTGACAAATCCGAACTACGTGCTCAAGAGGTAGATCCTACAGAGGATCACGTTTCCGTACTGTTTATCGGTGTAGATAGTAGTGAACACAGAGAGGAAAACGGTGAATCAGTTCTTTCAGATGCCTTAATCTTAGCTACGCTTAACAAGAATGATAATAGTGTGAAAATGTTAAGTATCCCACGTGATTCATATGTGTATGTACCTGAAGTCGGATATGAAGATAAAATTACACATGCACATGCATTTGGCGGCGTTCAAGCAACCATTGAAACAGTGGAAAGTTTCTTAGATATTCCTGTTGATTATTTTGTTAAACTTAATTTTAATGCATTCGTTGACGTAATTGACGCAATCGGCGGTGTTGAAATGGATGTTCCATTTGAATTTACCGAATCGAACTCAGATGATCAAAGTGATTCCATTCATCTTTATCCTGGTGAACAGAATCTAGATGGTGAAGATGCATTGGCTCTGGCAAGAACACGGAAAATTGATAATGACATAGAACGTGGTAAAAGACAACAAGAAATTATGAAAGCTGTTATTAGTAAAGCAACATCTGTTAATTCCGTATTTAAATTAGATGATGCTATTCAGGGTGTTGGTAACAACATGACAACAAACTTATCTTTCGATGAAATGAAAGCTTTCTTATCATATGGTACATCTGGTAGCATTGATATGGATACGCTGAACCTTGATGGAAGTGACATGCGGCTGAACAACACATACTATTACAGCCTTGATGAACAGCAACTAGCTGAGACGAAGCAGATTTTACAGACACATTTAGATGTTGCCGAAGATAATACGGTGACAGCAGAGTCAGAAGAAACGACAGAGGCACCAGAGACAGAGCAAACAACAGAAGCCCCCTTACAATAAACGAAACCGAACTTCTATCAAAGAAGTTCGGTTTTTTAAAAATTACTACGCTTGTTCTATTTTATCCATTGCTTCAACTTTTTCTTTGCTTTTCTTAAAAAAATTAGAGACTCGTTTGGAGAAGCGTCTATTACCGCTTTACTATATAAATTGATACCATCCGACGCATTTGGGTGAATGTGATCAACTAACCACTTTTTAGGATTTCTGGTTTTAAAGGTTTGACTAATTGTTTCATTTGGATCAATATACAGATGCTCATGTTTATCACAAAAACTTTTTAAAGCTTTACTATACTCTTGCAGCATCTTAAATCTTTCTTCTGTACTCAATTCAGATGTAGGATCGTATTGATCTGTTGTCCACGGTGCTATGAAAATAAATTTCGCGTTCTTCTTTTTAGCCTTTATTTTTTTAATTATTTTTTGAAGATTATCAATATATTCATTTGATGTCATCGCACATTTTTGTGGATCACGATACCTTACATCATTAGTTCCCACAGCAATTATATAAAGATTTGCTCTTATATCTGCTATCTTTTGAGAATTCTTAACAAAATAAGGAGTGGCTTGCCCTCGAGCAAATTTCTTCACCTTGATACCTTCAAAGTTTTCCATTAATGGTTCATACCAACTGTATCCGCCGTTTTTTGTACCTTCCGTTATGGAATCACCGATAAAACATACACTTTTTGAATTCTGGATCAAATAAATAATCTTTTTTGCTCGCATCTTTGGATCTAATGAAAGAGGTTTAACGCAATTTCGAACATATCCTTTTGTATTACCATCTGCACGTTTGGCAAATAAATAATACTTTTCTTGTATTTGATCGATAGTCAGCTCTTCTCCAAGCATCGTTTTAGTTATCAGTTGATGAGTTGTCTTTACTCTCTCATAGTCATACGTACTGAGTGTTGAGCGAATTTGTTTATTATGAATGACCTCATAGATTGGTAAAGCTCTATAGTTTCTATCGACATAGGAATGTGCCCATAAAGGTACACAGGAAACAGCAAACGGTTTTCCATTCTCAGGATTCAAATAAATTTCACTTAGAGCTGAAGCATCACCATCTTTTTTGGTATATGAGTTCACAAAATCACCTGGGCAATGCAAGATTAACACATCACTATTATCTTCCGGATGTTTTCTCCATTCATACGGTTGGACAGCATGAGCATGATCACTTAGAATAATATTGGCACCGGCGTCTACAAAGATATCACACCATGTCCTCTGAAATTTATCAGGCTTATGTGTAAACTGCTTGCCCATATGAGGAAGTACCACTATACAATCTGGTTTGGCATTTTTAACTCTCTCGAAATCCTGTTTGACACTTTGTTTTACTTCTTCAAAATGAGGGTCAGTTGGCGAAACTAATAGGGATGTCAGATGATCGTTTTCTTCTTTTAGAAAGAATTCATTTTTATATCTGTTACTTCGTTTTGTATAAGTTAAAATTGCCACTTTTAATCCTTTGATATCATAAATAGGTAATGTATCTTTTTCCTCTTGATTTCGGTATGAGCCTTTATGCATTATCCCTGCATCATCCAAAACATCCAATGTTCTCATTGCTCCTTTTTTACCATTATCCAATAGATGATTTTGAGCTGTTGTCAAAAAATCAAATCCAGCTCGTTTCATAGCATGGGCAAAACTGTCAGGAAAGTTTAAATGTAACGGCATCTTGTCTTCATATATATCTGTACTATATTCTCGGGTATCACCAGCAAATGTTCCTTCAAGTACCCCCATTGAAAAATCTGACGAAGCTAAATATTTCTTTACATACTCAAACATATCATCAAATACATACTCTTTTTTTTCAAAATCCCAAGCATTGAAGACCTGATCACGTAGCAAAAGTAAATCTCCTACAAAAGAAATAGATACAGCATCTTTTATTTTTTGCTGCTCATCGTTAGTAATAGATGGATAAATAATCGAACTCGGTTTGGTACTGGTTTTACTTTTGTTTTCAGCTTTTTGTACTGCCTTCTTTTTATATTGCTTCACTAACTTCATGACTTCCCCAGATTCCGCACGATTAGAATCTAATAAAACATCTAAATTCTCTTTTGCATGTTCTAATTGGCGTTTTTCGAGGCGAATACCCGCTCTCATCATATGCCAATTTAATATTTCCTCTTGATTTAGTTTAAATTCTATCGGCTGATTGGCAAAGAAGTCCCGAGCAGTTTTTTTCAATTCATCCGATAACAACAGTGCTCTTGCAGTGTAATGACCAGCATACTTGATATGAAAATATTCAGCATTTGGATAGAGGTCTTTTACAAAATAGTTGATATAATAGGAATCTATCTCATTATCATCGTCATAGAATATACTTATTCTACCTGTTGTCTGCGGAACTTGGTCTAATTCATTGTGTTTAAAGCCATTGTTTTTATATCTGCTTCCCATTAGTTTATCAATTACTGGATGTGCAGGTATTCTGGGACTCATGGATAATATATTCGCATTGATGAAACTACCGTAGTAAATGGCACAATATGCACCTAGACTAGAGCCATATGTATAAACCTCTTTGCCCGCTATAATTTCTTTAACATGCTGATAAAAAGTATGGTGATCCAGTAATTGATATTGCGTTCTCCTTCTTTGAGACACATAAATGTAATCATACCCCAATTCCAACACTAACTTTTGACCAAATCCTACCTCTTCCATGTTAGAGTCGATTTCGCCGAATGCTATTACACATTTATTACTTGGTTTTTCTTCATTATAATAGTATGTGATTTTATAGTTTTTACTTGAAGATAATATTTTCTTCTTATGGTCCATAATAACACCTAACCATCTATATTTGATAAAAGTCCAGAGTTTAAAACTCTAGACTTTATACTTTTTTATTTTTTTATTTTTCCGAATAGTCGAACCGGTTTTGATAACTTCCAGGAGGTACTATTTAACAGTTTATTCAATTCTTTTTTATGCTTTTTTAATTCATTTTCTGTTGAAATGAGCTTTGTTTCAATCTTGCTATTATTTATCGTTAAATTTCTATTCTCCTCTTTCAACTGAAGAATCTCTTCTTGTTTCTTTTTGTTATCTGCTTTCAATTTTTTGTGATCACGTTTTAATTTGGTGATTTCAGGAGTTGTACTTGCTTTTGATTGTTTATCTAGCTTTTCGTCTCGTACTTGTTCGATAATTTCTTCAGTTAGATCACCGAATAACGAACGCTGACTAGCTAATTGGTACAGCCATGTTGCACCACGAAAGTTTAATTCTATAAATACAGGTAATCCATCTTCTCCTACTGCAATATCCCAAGATATAAAATCATGATGCAGAATTTGTTTGTGTAAACCTATAACATATTCCTTGAATTTATCAAAATTAGGGATTTGTGCATGTTCAGCAAAAGCATAATTAGTTGTTGGATGATGTGTATAAACATTGGTATGTTCATCAACAGCATAGTCCATGAATTTGCCATCATCAGTTATTCCAACACATACTCCGCCAGTTCCCGCATTATCCCTCACTGCATTATTTGCTCCAAAACGAGCAAATGATAATAAATATCTTACTTCATTTTTCCATCTTAATGTTACCATACGCAAGGTATTAACAGAGGAAGGATGAGGATCTCCCATAACTGGATGCTGTTTAATGACATCTTGCACCACAAAGTCCAAACCATATAGATCTTCTAACTCTTCCATCGAAACCTTTTTATCCTTAAGTGTAATCATTTCGTTTTCATAGTTTAACTTTGCTATACCTTTTCCATTATCTGTTCTACTAGGTTTAATAATATAGTCTTGTTTTTTACTCAATAGTTCATTGAGTGCTTGATCTTTTGTCAAACTTTCATTATTCGAATTAAAGTAAGTACCTCTTACTCTTTTTAGAATAATTTTCACTGCTCTTTCCGTTTTGATTAAACTATCATAGATATTTTTATCACTATAGCCTGCTCTAATATCCATGTCATTGAAATATGGAATTAACTCTTTCCACATAACAGGACCTGGAACTACTCGGCTATTCTCGTTCCCTGTCAGGTTTTTGAAAGCTAAATTTAAAACCGGATCGATTTCCTCATTATAATGAAGTTTCCAATAGTCCCTAACACTATTTACATAATCTATATCAAGGTTGTCTAATAACCCTGATTTATAATATCTCTTAAAGGGTTTAGATTTTATTTTCATTCCTAGCTCTTGATACTTTTTTAAATTAGTTTTATTAGCGTTTGATGTATCAACAGTTCGATTCATGCTTATCTCCTTTTTTATCCTAATATAATTTTTTATTTTACCTGTAAATTCATTTTTATACAATAATTAAAATAATCTTTTCATACAATTTACTAATTTGAAGACTTCTATGTAAACGAAAAATTTCTCTCTGCAGGATAGTTATAAAATATATGATTATTCATTATTGATATAATATTCCCTTTCATTTACTAATCAAACTTTACTTAACATGAACATACTAAAAAAATAAAGTTCACACTGACGTACGTGAGAACTTTAAACTATCGTTTACTTATTTTCTTTTTAAGTTAAAGGAATCTGCTATTGCTTCAGCTGTAATCACACCTAACCACTCTCTATATGATTTTTTCCTTAATAACTTATTATCCTCTTTATTATCAATAAACAAAAATTCTAGCAAAATAGCGGGCATGATAGATTTTCTAAGTACTGAGAAGTCAGCCCTTTTGGCTCCTCGATTATTCACATCCAGCATATTGACAAGATATTGATGTATATTTTGTTGATGTCTCATCGCCGCAGAAGAAACTTTGCCATTATAAATAAAAGATTCGAAGCCACTTGCTTGACCATTATGAGAATTATTGTGAAAACTTACAAAGTAATCTGCTTTCCAGTCATTAGCCATATTAGTCCTTTCCTCCAGAGCTCGATCTACATCTTTGCTTCTTGATAGTTTAACTTCAATATCTTTATAATTTTTTTCTAATTGAGTCGCTGCACTCAAAGCAATATCTAAGACTAGATCTTTCTCCTGTAAACCATAGCCTGAAGCACCTGGTTGATAACCACCATGACCTGGATCAATGAATATTTTAGTAACTCGATTATCGTATTCATAAGTCAGAAGGTCGATCGTTCTCTCATCTAAAATACCTGAATTCGGTAAATGGTGATCTGATTGAAATTTCTTAATTTGCCTTTCAGAAAAAGAACCAAACGTTTCATTAACATTGATATAACCATATCCGATACTATTAAGCATCTCTTTAAATCGTTTCATATCTCTATGACTTTTCCCTGACTGATAGGGACTGTTATATATTTCATTAATCAAAGACTCTGTCACCGGATCAACAATGCCATTTACTTTTAAATCATAATAGTTTTGGAAATCGCTCACTCGCTTGGCGGTATATGAACCATATACTTTATTAATATTCATTCCACCAAAACCTAAACGTTTGAGCTTTTCTTTTAAAGATTTAACTGAACCATGAGACTTCCCGTATTGATATGAAGTATCCACAATCTTATTTAGGAGCTCTACTGTTTGTGGATCAGCTACACCAGTAGCACGTAATCCGTAGTAAGCTTGGAACTGGCTCATTCTAGTTGTAGTAAAACCTCCATAGATTTCATTGATGTTCATATTACCAAAACCTAATTTTGTTAGATCCTTTTTTAGGGAAATCACATCTGAATCGTTTTTTCCTTTGTAAAGTGACTTCTTCAATAAGTCATCGATTTTTGCCAAGGTTTCCTGACCTACTTGACCTGTTACCGATAGTCCATAGTTAGATTGAAATTGACGAACTCTTGTCTTAGTAAAATTACCATACACCTCGTTGATGTTCATGTTACCAAAGCCTAAGGTAGTAAGGTTCCGCTTTAATTCCACCACGCCTGGATGTTCATTCCCTACTCGGAATACGGTATCCACCATTTCGTACAGCTTGTCCCATGTCGGTCCATCTGCTATTCCATGATCTTTCAAACCATGATCACGTTGGAATTGGCCTACTCTTGTTTCCGTGAACGATCCATAGATCTGATTGATGTTCATGTTTCCATAACCAAGCCACGTTAATAGCTTTTTCAATTCGATCGTATCTTCATGGGTTTCGCCTTCTTGGAAGGGACTAGAGGCAATCTGATTAGCTAGCTTCACCGTTTGTGGATCAGCTACACCAGTAGCACGTAATCCATAATAGTTCTGGAATTGACGCACACGCGTTTCGGTCCAATTACCGTAAATTTCATTGATGTTCATTCCACCAAAGCCCAATTTTGTTATGCCCTCTTTTAAGGAAATCACATTTGAATCAGTTTTCCCTTGGTAAAATGATACTCTCAATAATTCGTCTATCTTTTC
>NZ_FOTR01000011.1:82174-112850 GCF_900114645.1 Gracilibacillus orientalis
GATCCATAGATCTCATTGATGTTCATGTTTCCATAACCAAGCCATGTTAATAGCCTTTTCAATTCGATCGTATCATCATGAGTTTCGCCTTCCTGGAATGGACTCGAAGAAATATCGTCAATCTTTGCCAAGGTTGCTTCATCTGCTTCCTTGTTCACCTTCAGACCATAATAGGTTTGAAATTCCCCGACACGCTGAGCAGTGAAACTTCCATACGTATCATTAATATTCATTCCACCAAAACCTAAACGAGTTAAATTCTCTTTCAAAGGAATAACCCATGATATATCCTCTTGAACAGTAATGGTTGCTTCTTCTATCTTATCTTCAGAAGTTTTATCTTTCTTAATTTCTTCGGTCTCTTCTTCAACAGGCTCTTGCTTTTCTTTTTCTGAAGTTTCTCCTTGTGAAGCATTCTCTTTATCCCCTTCGGAAACTTCTTTCTCGACACTTTCCTCTTGTTGCTCTTCAACACTCTCTGTACCTTGACTTTTATCTTCAGAAGAACCCTTTTCCGCAGATTCAGACTCTTGTTGCTCCTCTGCAACAACCTCTTTTAATTCATTCGTTTTTTGCGCTTCTTCAGCACTAATAAAACTGGAATTATACAAAGATATCAGCATAGCAAACGTAAATATAAAAAATACTCGGCTTAATGTTGCACCCATGTTTTGATTATCACCTTTCTTTAGCTAAATCGTGATGAACATTCAGCACACGATTTAAACTTATTAAAATAAAGAATTACATTAGAAAAGAGGAGAACTATATACGTTCTCCTCTTTTCAGCAACTTATCGATATTTCGGAATATCAAAAACTAAAATAGGATTGTCTAACTTATCATACATAGATTTAATATTTGAAACCTGCTTGGCCGCCCAGCCCATATCTGTTGCATACTGTGGATATCCTGGTGCTGAAGGATTCCATCGCATTTTATATAACGTATTTTGCTGGTTTTGATTATGAATATAGCTTTCACCGATAAATTTAGCTCCACCAATGATAGCCTTATCAACTGAATCCCAACCTTCTTTATATGCTCTGATAGCACCATCTCTTTTGGCTGATCCATCATACGCACCAATACCAAACATATTATAAACCTCTTCAACATTTGTTAAATCGCTTCGATTACTTGAGTTAACTAGCACTGGGTTTCCACTGCTATTTTCACCAACCTCAATACCCTTGGCTAAATCAGACGTACCATGACCAGTTTCAAGTAATGCATGAGAAATCAAGTAAATTTCATTCACTTCATGTTTTTTCGAAGCTTCAATAAATGCGGAACCTTCCCCATCTAGAACTCCTTTTCCATCTAGTACTCTATTAATCTGAGAACTGGACACATTTGGACTACTAGATAATAGAAGATGTTGGAAATCATCCTGCTTTTGTGGATCGAGATATTGCAAGACATCATTTCGCTTGGCATTTCGCCATGTCCTACCATTAATTTCTGTCCAAGTAGACCCTTTGCTTACTACAGTTACTGAAGATCCACTAGACAAACGATAATACGTATGACTATCTGTTCGTTTGCTTTCATAAATATTTGACACTGCCTTCACAGTTGCGGATAAACTTTTCTTAGAAGCTAGTGAATTATGCACATATAAAGTTTTACCTTTATATTTAATTTCATACCATTCCGTATTTCCACCAACTGAAGTACCTGTTACATTTTTAATATATTCAAATGTTGTACCTCTAGCTAAAGTATACTCCACATTATTCTTTGTAGTATCTGGTGCGCTACGGACATTTACACCTGATCCTGTAATAGAACCGTTTTGCTCAAAATTCAAATTATCTGTTAAGATATATCCATGGCTACTACTATACAAGTCTGTTTGTGGTGGTGTACTCAAACCAAGCTGAAGATTTAGCTGTTCGTTAACAGTCGTATCGTACGGTGTCTCATAATAGATTATTTTACGTTCGAATACTTCAGTGAGTTTTTCAATGGTTAATTTATCGAGAATTCCTGAGACAGGTAATTCCATATCTCCTTGGAATTCCTTAACCTTCTGCTCACTAAAAGAACCAAACGTTTCATTTACGTTAATATAGCCATAACCAATTTTATTGAGCATCTCTTTAAACTTAATCATATCTTCATGCTCTTTACCATTCTGATAAGGGCTATTGTAAATCTGATCAATATGAGATTCTGTTACCGGATCTACGATACCGTTTGCTTTTAACCCATAAAGTGATTGGAACTCACTCACACGCTTTGCTGTATAGGAACCATACGCTTCATTAATGTTCATTCCACCAAAGCCAATGCGTTTAAGCTTTTCTTTTAGAGTACTAACAGAACTATGAGATTCTCCTTCTTGAAACGGAGTATCAACAATCTCATTTAGAAGCTCCACTGTTTGCGGATCAGCTACACCAGTAGCACGTAAATCATAGTAATCCTGGAACTGGCTAACACGTATTGCAGTAAAGTTGCCGTAGATTTCATTGATGTTCATATTACCGAAGCCTAATTTCGTTAAGCCCTCTTTCAAGGAAATCACATTTGAATCAGTTTTCCCTTGGTAAAATGATACTCTCAATAATTCGTCTATCTTTTCCGGCTACCAGTTGTTTCCATAACCAAGCCATGTTAATAGCCTTTTCAATTCGATCGTATCATCATGAGTTTCGCCTTCCTGAAATGGGCTATCCGCTATTTCATATAGTAATTCAACGGTTTGATAATCAGCTACACCTGTAACACGTAAACCATAATAGTCTTGGAACTGACGCACACGCGTCTCGGTAAAGTTACCATATACCTCGTTGATGTTCATGTTACCGAAGCCTAGGGTAGTAAGTTTTCGCTTTAATTCCACCACACCTGGATGTTCATTTCCTACTTGGAATACGGTATCTATCATTTCACTCAGCAGGTTCCATGTCTGTTCATCAGCAATACCGTTATCCTTCAACCCGTGATCGCGTTGAAATTGGCGTACACGTGTTTCGGTAAACGATCCATAGATCTCATTGATATTCATGTTTCCATAACCAAGCCATGTTAACAGATTTTTCAATTCGATCGTATTTTCATGGGTTTCGCCTTCCTGGAACGGGCTATTGACAACCTGATTGAGTTTCTCCACCGTTTGCGGATCAGCTACACCTGTAGCACGTAAACCGTAGTAGTCTTGAAACTGGCTAACACGTGTCTCAGTAAAGTTTCCATAAATTTCATTGATGTTCATATTACCAAAGCCTACTTTGGTTAAGCCCTCTTTTAGAGAAACCACATCGGAATCAGTTTTTCCTTGATAAAATGACACTTTCAGTAACTCATCGATCTTTTTCAAGGTTTTCTGATCTACCTGGCCGGTAGCCGATAATCCATAATTAGCTTGGAATTGGCGTACTCTTGTCTCAGTAAAATTACCATACACCTCGTTGATGTTCATGTTACCGAAGCCTAAGGTAGTAAGGTTTCGCTTCAATTCCACCACACCTGGATGTTCATTTCCTACTTGAAATACAGTATCTACTATTTCACGCAGCTTGTTCCATGTTGGTTCATCTGCAATTCCGTGATCTTTCAAGCCATGATCACGTTGAAATTGTTGTACACGTGTCTCAGTAAACGAACCATAGATCTCATTGATGTTCATGTTTCCATAACCAAGCCATGTTAGCAGCTTTTTCAATTCGATCGTGTCTTCATGAGTTTCGCCTTTCTGGAATGGACTCGACAAAATATCGTCAAGTTTTGCCAAGGTTGCTTCATCTGCTTCCTTGTTCACATTCAGACCATAGTAGGCTTGAAATTCTCCAACACGCTTAGCAGTAAAGTTGCCGTATGTATCATTGATGTTCATGCCGCCAAAGCCTAAACGTGTTAAGTCCTCTTTAAAAGGAGTAACCCATGAAGTATCTTGCATGGTGGTTGCTTCAGCAGAGAAAGTAGAAGGTTCTTCTGTCTCATCCTCAGAAGACGTGTCATCTTCTGTGTTTTCTTCAGAAGTCTCGTTTTCTGTATTTTCTTTGCTAGTAGAGGTATCTTCCTCGGTTTCCTCAGTCACTTCAGCATTCTCTTTTTCTTCAGAATGAGTTGCTTCTTCAGATTCCTTATCTTCCTCTTCCTCTACTTCAGATGATTCTTCATCAACATCTTCTTCTGAGGATTTGTCTGACGACTCAGTATCTTCACTCGTTTCTTCTTTTACCTCATCGTTTTCAGAATCATTAGTTTCCTCTTGATTCGTTTCAGAAGTTGTTTCTTGTTCTTCTTCATTCTCTACTACATCTTCAGTAACTTCCTCCGAGGTATTAGCTAGTACTGCATCCATGCTAATAGAAACATTCGCTACTAACAAAACTACTATTATTGCTAGCGTAACTAATACTCTATTAAGTTGTATTTGCATTCGAACGAATCACTCCCTTTTGTTTTATTTATTAGATTACTATTTGAACTATTGTTCATTAGTAATCTTCCTTCTGTGAATAAAGTACTACAAATCTAGTACATTACTTATTATGACATTTTTTTCATGTTATTCAAATAGGACTTTCTGTCTATTTTTTCTAAAAATTCACCTGTTATTATTTCCTTTTCAACATACGAGAAACAACACGTAATGGTTTAGTGGCTGTTCTTGACGTTCTATTTTTGAATCTAGCTTCTTTTTGTGTTGCTTTCGTCGTATTTTTATTAAGTGAAGTTGATGTCTTTTTGTTCGTTGTTTTTTTCTTTGAAACAGACTTCTTACTGCCTTCAGTCAACTTTAAAGGAAAATAGCCATCTATATTCGGATCATTTGGATTTTTAGTTACCTTAATGTCATCTGAAACGACTTTTTTAGAAGCTTTACTACCTTTACCTTTATTGGAAGTTGTACTACTTTTTTTAGAAGTATTACGGTTCATATTTATTGTGCTAAATCCGATTCTCACTGGTGACTTTCTTACTTTCTCGGACAATTGTATGTTTTTATATTTTGCTTTTACATCTTTTAGAAGGGTTTGAATATCCTCACTGGTACCTACTAATACGAGCGAACTTTTACTAGCACCAATTCCTTTCATATAACCATTTAATTGATACCTGCGTGCGCGCAAGGAACAAAATTTACTCATTTGCTCCTTTTCGGATACACCGGTTAGTTCATAACGTTTTAAAATAATTTCACTTTCTGGATATGTTGGTAAAGTAAATTCACCACAAACTCCCTCAACAAAGGATTTGTAAATTATATCAAAATCAAAAAACAATTTATTTTCCACTTGCTGTCCTTTCGTCTCAGGAAAGTAAAAGTCAATTACTTCCTTTGGAATATCACGAGCTTTACCCTGCATAGGAAACATGTGTGCACGAATATGAGGCCTTGAGTTCACTTCGATTACATAGCCATGTTCCTGGTTGTCATCAATTATCATGTCTACGCCACCTTGGATTAAACCAGGAATAGCTTTAGCAGCATCCACAGCAATTTGCTTTATACTATCCTTAAAAAAGTCTGTCGCATCTGTTGGATCCCCACCTGACGAAACATTATTTTTCGTGTTAAGATAAACCTTTTCTCCCTTCCCGGGCACACTCTTAAAATCATATTGTTTCTCTTCTAAAAGGACTTTTGCTTCCTTATTCAAGAGAATTTTAGATCTTCCTTTCAAAGCGGGGTTCTGTCCTCTTAATTTATTTTTCTTCGCAACAAGTTGCTCTATAGATGATTTTCCATCACCTATCACATTGGCACGATCTCTTGTAAATGCTCCAATCACTTTACCGTCTAATACATATAACCGGTAATCTTTACCTTCTACATACCGTTCTATTATTATATTATTAACATTTAAATCTGTTTTTAAATAGTCAATGGAAGATAGTAATGCTTCCTTATTCTGAATACCTGTAATAACACCTTTACCACCTGTTCCGTCAACTGGTTTGACTACAAGGGGATAACCTAATTCATCGCCATACTTTACATAGTCCCCCTCTGTTGCTTCGGAGTTAAATTCTTTTCCTACAGGTGTTGGAACGTTATGTTTTAGTAGTACATCTTTCGTTTTATTCTTATCTTTACATGTTAATATAGCTTCTCTCGGTACTAAATCTCCTCTAGCCACTGAAAAAACATGTTCTTTTTCACCATTAGAAATAGTATAGGTTAATTCTGATTTTCTTCTGTTTTCATTTATAAATTTTATTTTTAAGCCTCTGCGCCATGCTTCCAAAACCACGGTATAACTACTCACCGTATAACCCCAAGCATCTTCTGGAATAGAAGATTCAAGGTGTGCTAAATATTGTGGTTGTTCCATCTTAATCCCCCCTAAAGTTTCTATTATTTATTTTACTTTCAGTTCAGGCATCCATTTTGTAACGACAGATTTCATTTTTTCAAATGCTTCCTCACTACTAAATTCGCCCATATGTGTTTTAATTGTTTTGTTTTCAGCCATATACTCACTTAGCTTATGCATTTTAAAACCATCATACATATCTGTAAATGTTAAGGTGAAAGTTGGGTCTGTAAATTTAATGGGACTGTTATCATCCGGCTTCTCGATACCGATATTCAAAAAACCTCCTATTTGTCGAAAAACTCCTTTTTGACCAGAAAAAAAGTTCCCCAACGAATAAGCAACAAACGTATCCCAACCTCTGGAATCAAATAAATATTCCATCGGTTGTAATACATGAGGATGATGTCCAAGTATTACGTCTGCTCCGGCATCTGCTATTGACTTTGAAATTTCTTGCTGATCAGCTGTTGGAATAAAGTGATATTCTTTGCCGAAATGACAAGAAACAATTAATACATCCACTAATTTTCTTGTTTTTATCTTTCTAAGTCTTTTACAAATTTTAACAACATTTGCATTGTCGAAAGAATCAATAATCCATGGTTTACCTTGAGGAACTTTAACGCCGGCCATACGTTTAGTAATAGATACAAATCCTATTCTTAAGCCATTTTTATGAATAACTCTTAGTGTATTAAAATCTTCCTCTGATTTATATGCCCCTACGTACGGAAGGTTACTCTTTTCCCAATTTTTTATAGATTCATAGATACCTTCTTCACCTTTATCAAGTGTATGATTATTTGCTATAGTTACCATATCTACACCGAACTCTTTCAATGTATCACTTATTTCAGCTGGACTATTGAATTTAGGAAAGTCTGAATAGCCAATTTTTTCACCACCAATTATGGATTCCTGATTTACAATGTTAAGATCTGTTTCATTGAATAAATCTCTCACATTCTCCATTTGTGGTGTGAAATTAAACTGATCGTTCTCTTGTTTTGCCTTCTCTATTAAACGTAAGTGTAATAATATATCTCCTGTTGCACCTAATCTAAAACTTCTTGTTTGACTCATATAAACACATCCTCATCTATAATAACTCAAGCTTATTCGTGAATTTAGTCACTATTACCATAGTACTATCTTTTAAAAATATCCACAACTATGGATTTCTAGGCATTTATGATATTCTTATATGACTTGCAATTTTGTTTATTTTATTAATTATCGTACATTCTTCATAAAGGAGTTTTCAAGCATGAACCCCCTTCAATATTTCCAATTGAAACTAACGGAAAGAAAGTATAAAACCCTAGATAGTTTCATCCCATTCACACTAACAGAGCAAGTCGAATACCAACCATATAATGAAGTAGAAAATAGAATTCAAAAATTTAAATGTTATACTGAAATCGGAAAAGATGCTAGTGGCAAATACGGCATGTATTTAGTTGAATTAGGAAATAAAGCAAAACCAAAAATAATGATATTATCATGTTTACATGGTACAGAGTGGCAATCAACCCAATTTAGTTTGAAGTTTATGGAGCAATTAGAGAATGATACTTTTCCAGACCATAAGTTTAGACAATATATATTGAGTCAATTTCATATTCTGTTTATACCAGTAGCTAATCCGTGGGGGTATAATCATACAACACCCTTGTCTAGATACAAAGGCAGAAAAAATGCTAATAAAGTAAATCTAAATCGTGATTTTTATGATTTTACCCAAGAAGAATCACAACATATAAAAAAGGTGATTGATAAATACAAGCCATTTTTTTACCTTGACTGTCACCTTATGGCTCCACGTAAAGATGGTGGACAAAATTATCAGGATATGATCGTTGGTAATGTAGATCATGAATCAGATCTATACCGGGATTTTATTGCCAAATCTCTATCTGTTTATGCAAATCGAGAAGTTGAGCAATGGAATCAACACAATAACCGTGAGCACAATGGCTTATCCAGACGTTATTTATTTAACAAACCTAATCCTTTTACACCTAATTCTTTCCCTTTTATACTTGAGCTTTATCGCCCTGTAAAGAATAAAGACGGAATTGTGGCGTACCTTACTGATCAGGAAATCTATCAATTTGGTATCGGAGCCATGTATTTATTCTTTAAATCCGCTATACATTATTACCTTACTAATAATAAAAAAAAGATCAAGTGATTAGAAATGATCTAATCACTTGATTTTGTCTTTTTTTCTAGCTTGCGTAAAAATTCAGTATAACGCCAGGAACGACTTATCTTAATTTTAATATTTTCTTTTTCTAGACGTCGTTTATCTTTTCTCATCTTGTGTATTTCTCTTTCATATTTTTTAATAACTGTATTAATATTTTTCGTACTAATTGATTCCATCTCTTCACTAATCTCGAATCCAATTCGTACTGGTTGATAAAAGTTTTCTTCCGTAACTTTCTTTACTTCAGCTATATTGTCTACATTTGAAATAACTTGCTTAAACTTATTTATAACTGACTTGTCTGTGCCAGAAACAATAATTTCTATTTCATTTTCTGTTAGCGTTGTGATATAACCACTTAAATTCAGATCAATAGCTGCATGTTTAATATATCTGTGATATCGGATGCGATTCACTTTGCCTACTGCAACATAACGCTTTTGATATATTTCTCCAACTAGAGCTGGAGCAACTTCTACTTCTTCAGCTGATCGATTCTGCAGTGGTGCTAATACCGTGTTGAAATCAAAGTATATTTTCTCACGATCCGTTTTAATATCCTTCGTTTCTGGAAAGTAATAATCCACGATAGCAGAAGGAATATCTCTTGCGCGACCTTTCATTGGAAAAAGTATTCCACCTATCTGTGCAGTAGGGTTTAATTCAATTACAACCGCAGCTTGATCAATCGGCTTGTTTAAATCAACAATGATATCAACACCACCATGATATAAACCTGGAATCGCATGTACCGCATTAATCGCAATTTCTTTAAATTCTTCTGGAATTTCATCCGTGACATCAACTGGATCTCCACCAGCAGAGACGTTTGTTTTTTCCATTAGCAGAATTTTTTCATCTTTTTTCGGAATGCTGTCCAGCTGATAACCACTACCCTCAATAAATTCCAATGTTTCCTGATCAATATCAATTAAACAACTGAATAATCGTGCATTTTTTCTTCTTTGTTCATTCTTCAAATGAATCAATTCTTCAATGGTATGTTCATCATCGCCTATGATATTAGCGGGCAAGCGATTATAAGCTGCTACTACTTTATCCTCTACCACATAGACACGATACTCTTCACCCGGCATATACTGTTCCACGATTATATCGCCATAGCCCAACGTACCTCTAACGTAATGGATCGCCTTCTTTAATTCAGAAGAATTTTTTATGTTGGTAATTACTCCATTGCCCAGACTACCATTCGTTGGCTTTAAAACGAGTGGGTAACCAATTTTTTCGCCATAGGCTATAATTGCTTCTTCACCAGTATCTTCCAAGAACTCTTCTCCTGCAGGTACAGGTACACCAGCATTAGCTAACCAGTGTTTTGTTTCATTCTTATCAGATCCTATTTCGACCGCTTCATCTGATACTTTATCCCCTCGAGTTCTAAAGAAATGATGGGTTTTTTCACCCGAACTTAGGGAAAATAACCTTCCTGGTGGATTAACCCCGAAAGTAATCATATCGTCAAATTTACCTGAGTCTATGGTATACCATTTTAAGGTTAATCCTCTTCGCCAACCTTCAAGCGCTACTGCATAAGCGCATAATTTCGTTTTCCGTGCTCCACGAACAATTTCATTGGTAAGATGCGGCAATGATATTGCTTCATTATTTTTCATAGTTTTTCCTCCACATGCTAATCGAAAATGTACTAGTCATTATTTCGATTGGATACGCGATAAAACATTTTCACTACATCTGATACCTTTCGAAAAGGATAGGTAACTTTCCATGACTTACTTTTATGATAACTAATATATCTGGTTTCTAGTCGCTTCAATTCTTTCTTCGTCATGTTCATTTCATCATTTAATTCTTTCAAGTATTCTAACTGTGTCTTATAATCTGCTTTAATTTCAAATCCTATCTTCACAGGCTCATCCCATAGTTCTTCCTGAATATCTTCTACTGTCGATCTTTCAGGATCCTCTTTTATTGAGTCTTTGAACTCTTGCAACATTTCTTCACTGTTACTAATAACAACTATTTCTATTCGTCCGTCATATAATTTGCTAATAAATCCACTTATTCTTCTTTCAAATGCTTGCTTTCTTAACCCTCTGTGATAATCAATACCATGAACATCACCTGAGACAATAAATTTTCTACCGTAAACTTTCCCTTTTGGCGATTTTGACACTTTTGCAACAGTGGCTACCTTTGAAATTAGCGGTTCTAGCATATCTCCTAAATCAAAATAGAGACTTGTCTGCTTGTCTGTATTTTTTGTTTCAGGAAAATAGTAATCAATAATAGTAGCCGGGACATCCCGGGCCTGTCCTTTCATCGGGAATATAAGAGACCCTATTTGAGCAGTAGGATTAATTTCTAATACGAACGGAGTGTTCTCTTCGGCATCTTTCTGCTCAATAATATCTACCGCTCCATGTGATAATCCTGGTATGGCCTTTAGTGCATCCACCGCAGCTTGTTTCACCTTTTCATCCAGTTCATCTAAAACGTCAATTGGGTCGCCGCCAAGTGATATATTAGACTTATTAGTAAGATAAAGTTGTTCGTCTGCTGGTAGTACTTCATCAAAATGATAGCCTTGATTTAATACGTAATCGATAAGCTCTTGATTAATTTTTATCGGACAACTGATTAATCGTGGATTTTCTTTCCGCATTTCATTTTTTTGATCAATTAATTGCTTAATCGTATTCTCACCGTTACCGAGTATATTCGCTGGGATTCTTTTAATAGCACCGACCACTGTATCATCAACGACATATAATCGATAATCTTCACCTTCGATAAATTGTTCGACCAGAAGATCATCTTCCAAGTCTTGTTTCACCTTATTAACAGCAGTCTGAAGTTCTGGTACTGCCTTAATATTCGTATAAACTTGATTACCAAAGCTTCCGTTTACCGGTTTTACCACAACGGGATAGCCTATACTTTCTACATATTCGTTTATTTCTTCGATCGTACTATCCTTAGAAAATGTCTTACTTAAAGGTGTAACGATATTATTTGTTAATAGGTTTTCTTTTGTTGTTTCTTTATCTGAACCAGCCGTGACCGCTTCATTACTAACCTTATCCCCTCTACTTTTAAAGAAGTAATGGGTTTTATCCCCTAAGCTTAGAGAAAATAATTTACCTGGCTTTTCTGTTGCCCAGGTTTTCATATCTTTAAATTTTTCTGAATCTTTTACATGCCATCTTAATTCTAAGCCTCTTCTCCAACCTTCAAGCGCAATGACATATGCATCTAATTCCGATCCTCGTGCATCGGTAACAATTTCACTTGATAGATATGGAAGCCAACTTGTATTCTGATCTTGCATAAAGATGCCTCCTACATTTTCTCTTCCTGTTGTAAAGACTTGATCATTTCATCATAATATCGAAATGTTTTTTTGTCTATTAAATCTTGAAATAGACGTGATTCCGCTTCTGTAAAGTACTCACCTAACCAACTATCTGTTACTTGATTAAAGTCATCAAAATTACCTGGTTTTGGTGTGAATTCACCAAACACCATTTCTTCATCTGTTTTCAGGAAATCAATTCGAATAAATGGTGCCGGGATTTCTTTACTAATTGATTCAGCAAGTTCAATTTCCTGATGTGAGACTCCTGTACCTTTGAACAATTCATTTTCATATCTTCCGGTAGATATTCTTATAGCATCTCTTGTCCACCAGCAATACCTTAATGCCGGATATCTTTCTATTTCTAAAACTAATGCGACTTTACCATAAAAACAATAAAATTTGATGTCTTTGGCTGCCCGCTCTTCTTCTTTACCTATTAGTTCTTCTATCGACCATTGATCTTCCTCAACCCAATTGCGATCTAAATCTTGGCTCATATGTTCTCTCAGAGCTTCGATACCTTTTATTACTTTTTTCCTGCGTACATCCTGAATATATTCTGCATGAAAAACCAGATATACCCCGCGAGATCCAGCTCCATTGACTGGTTTTATCACACTTTTTTCTTGCAGTGGTACATGATCAATAGAATATGTCTGCTCTTCAAACCATGGCCTTCTTATTTTTAATAAATCGCTGAATTTATATGCTAGTCTTTTATCATCTAACAAGATTTCCGGCATTACTTTATTCATACGCCATTTTTTTGATTGGGAAACGAGACTTGCCTGAAACGATGATTTTACCTTGGCAGAAGGAAAATCATCTAGATCTCTTAGCATAAATTCAGGTGTTTCTTCCAATGTTAAATTCGCCAGTATTTTCTGATAGAGATAATCTGTGATCTCAACATTTTCATTGTTCTTATATAAATGAGCTACTGCTCTTAATCCATGATTTAAATCTTGATTTACCTTCTGCTTCTTTGCTATCAGCATATCCAACAAAGAATCTATTTCAGCAACTTGTGCACCTTGCTTTATTATACTCTCGATTTTCGTTCTTTCAAGATCTTTTTCTGACAAAATCTGTGTAAATTTTTCTTTCACAGCGTTTTTTTCCTTTTCTTGTTCAAGTTCTATTTGTAAATTCTCGATTTGTTGGGTTAATGTTTGTTTTTTTGGTTGCTTTTCATAAGAAGGTAACTTGTTTGCTGCCTTCCATTTCTTACTGTCCTTTAATTTCTCTGTTTCTTTGGTTGTTTGTTTATGTTGCTTTTTCATATAGGCTAATTCTGCTTCTTTCTGTATGAGCTGTTGAATCGGTTCACGGTCGTGATTCTCTTTATGATCAGTGATGATTATCACCTACTTCCGCAATAGTTGGTAATAAATGAGGCTCCAGCCGATCAGCATGTAAAGAATAGCCGAATTGTTCCTCAACGAATTGCAATGCTTTAGCGACTTGCCTTTCATATAACTCCGCGTCTTCCATTAATTGCTTCACTTTAGCCTGAACTTGATCTGGTTCTGCATAAATCGCCGCATCCTTAAACAAGTTTTTATAGCTTGGCGAGATCACCACTGGCACACCTGCTGCCATCGCTTCGAAAATCACCCTGCCAAATGCTTCGACCCAGCCTGGATGTGTATAATAAACAAATACATCTATTTCTTGCAGAAAGTCTTTCGGTTCAATTTCACCGAATTCATGTACCATCCAATTTTGCGGGATCTGGCCCAACAGCTTTTCTGGTACTTGGGCGCCACCTAACACATGAATTTCAAATTCCTTGGACTCCGGATAAATGGTTAATAATTCTTCTGTATCATTCGGCCATTTTACATATTGAGCTCTTGAATGCCGGCCTATTTTAATTCGCCCTTGTCTAGCTGGTCGTTCTGTTCTTTTCCATTCTGCTACATTTATAATGTTTACCCAATCTTCCGGTGCTACAGTAATGGCAGCTAAATGCTTCTGATGATGTTCTTCAAGCGCTTCTCTTACAGAAGGCCCAATCGGATACCATATTGCCTTCTTTCCAAAATAATGCTTCAACCGCTTGGCACATGTTCTTATATTATATAAGGCTGCTTCTGTTTTTGTATAATCTCTTTTGGGTGGTTGATTAACGATCACCTTGATACTTTTCGCTTCTACATCCGGCACATATTTCTGCCACTCCTGCAAAACAGGCGGATGACGGACAATTAAAACATTGCAGGTAACCTTTTCCCCGTATCCAATCATTTGTACATGCTTTCCATCAATCTGTTCACGCACTTTCGGATTAATCATCTGGGCAGAATGTAAATCATGCCGGTAGAGCTGGATTAAACCTGTTTTTAAGCCAAGTTCCTTTTGCGCTTTTATTTCTTCGATGTTTGACATGTTAGTCCCACCGAGTAACCTGAATTCTGAAACAATGATCACATCAAAATGACGCCTGTTGTCATGTGATTTTGCTTCACGAACCGGCCACATTGGCTCTGGTACAGCGAATGGTCTCTCTGTCATGGGAAATGGATAATATACGTCCTGATGTGTTTGATGGTAATGCGTATAAGCGTCTAAATATTCTTTTCTGACACCCATAAAGTATCCGTGGTAGCCAAACACACTGTTAGCAGTCAGCGAACCACTGGATTGACGTTGAAATGCACATGGTCCAGTTTTTACGTCAACTACCGCCTCTTTACCAAAGGCCTTTATTAAACGCTTTTTAAACTCACCATCCGCCCCAAATCTGATACTGTCCCAATAACCAATTCTTTCAAGGGCTATCTCTCTTCTGAACATTAATGAAGACATATTAGCAAAAAGATACTCTCCTGGTTTGCCCCGTCTATGAAATTGTAAATCTTCCGTAACTCTCGCCTGTTGTGAGGTATTGGCGATAACATGTTCATTCTCTAGTAAGTGTTTTACTTGAATCTCCATTTTTTCCGGATGTGACCAATCATCAGCATCATGGACCGTCACAAATTCACCTGTTGCTTGTTGTAGAGCTCTATTTCTTGCTATATATGCTCCGGCATTTTCACTGTTTTTTAACAGCTTAATCCGTTGATCCTTCTGCACATACTGTTCCACTACTTGAACCGTATTATCCGTGCTACAATCATCTACGACTAGGACTTCAAGTTTCGACCATGTTTGGTTAATAATCGAGTCTAATGCTGTTTGTACAGTCTTTTCCGCATTGTAAACGGGGATGATAACCGTTACGACTGGTCTCTCATCATGTTGTGCTAATTGATCTGTTACTTGAATCGAATCATATAACGTCCTATCCTGGTGACTTTGTTCAAGTGTGATTGGTTTTAGTTGATCAAGCGCTAATGCTTGATTGATCCACTCCACTTTCTTGTCACTGATTGTTTCTGTAGAAGCCATTGCTAAATACAGATCTGGGTGCTCCTGCATTTCAATTTGGTCTAATAGCAGTTGTTTCGCTTTATCGTGTTCTTCCAAATGTAGTAATGATTCTGCTTCCAGAATCGTTACTCTCCTGGACCATTCCTTCGAGAGTGTATATTTTTTTAACACGTCCAGATAGGAAAGTGCTTGCTCAGCTGCAGATACCGTATATTGGTTGGCGTACCAAACAGCAAGTTCCATGGCAGCATTTTTTCTATCATAGGGATTGTTTGTTTTTTCTACTATTTGCTTTAATTCTGGTATTACAGTTTCATAAAACCCATATTCATATAAAGAACGTTTCCATTTTTTGATTTTTTGCTTCGCTTTTTTTTGCATTTGTTTTTTGTCAAAGGTCTGTTTGACTGTCTTTTTTCCTGTTGCTATCGCTTTGGCATTTTTCATCCACGTAAATCCGGATCTGATAGCTCTATTTTGATCGATACGATTAAATGTTGCTAATACCTGGCGATATTCCTGCCTATGTTGAATATATTGGTCTTTTTCCTTCTCTAACATGGCTTCTACTTCCAGTAACTTTTGCTCCACTTCCATTTGATTATGATCTTTTCTGGTCATGAAGATCTGGCTCCAATCTTACAAAGTGCATCTGATAACCAAATTGTTGTTCTACAAATTGTTGTGCTTTAGTTACTTGGCTGCTGTATAACTCCTGATCCTGCATTAATTGTTGCACTTTATCCTGGACTTGATCTGGATCTGCATAAATCGCTGCATCTTTAAACAGGTTCTTGTAACTTGGTGAGATGATCACTGGCACGCCCGCTGCCATTGCTTCAAAAATCACCCGTCCAAAGGCTTCGACCCATCCTGGATGTGTATAATAAACGAAAACATCTATTTCTTTCAAAAATTCTTCCGGCTCTATTTCACCGAATTCATATACTTTCCAATTGGCAGGAATTTGACCAAGTACTTTCTTTGGTACTTGTGCGCCTCCTAAGACATGGATTTCATATACATTTGATTCCGGATATATGGTTAATAGCTCGTTTGGATCATTTGGCCATTTTACATATTGTGATCGTGAATGACGTCCTATTTTAATGGGACCTTGTCTAGTTGGTCGATCTGTTCTTTTCCATTCTGCTACATTAATAATATTTAGCCAATCTTCAGACGCGAGATTAATAGTTGCTATATCTTCCTTGTGATAAGTTTCTAATGCTTCTCTTACGGATGGACCAATTGGATACCATGTTCCTTTATTACCAAAATACTCCTTTAACCTATTTACCGATGTCGGGATATCATATAATGCTTCTTCATCAATCGTGTAATCTCTTTTTGGTGGCTGATTGACAATTACCTTTATCGTTTTAGCCTCAACATCTGGTAAATGTTTTTGCCAGTCCTGCAACACAGGCGGATGACGAACGATTAGTACATCACAGCTTACCTTTTCACCATAAACTACCATTTGTGCTTGTTTACCATCTATTTGTTCGCGTACTTTTGGATTAAGTGTTGTAACTGAATTCAAATCATATCTGTACATTTGGATAAGCCCTGTCGTTAACCCTAATTCTTTTTGCGCCTTTATTTCCTCGATATTAGATGCATTGGTGCCACCAAGCAGTCTGAATTCTGATGCAATAATGACATCAAAATGCCTTCTTTTATTTTTCTGACGTTCAGGTAGCATTGGCTCCGGAATGGGAAAGGCTCTTTTCTCCAGAGGAAACGGATAATATAAATCAGTTGCGTGTTCATGATGATATAATTGTGATTCTAAGTAATCTTTCCTTGCTCCCATGAAATAACCTGGAAAACCAAAGGCAGAGCTTGCAGTTAGCGATGTCTCTGTTTGTCTTTGGAAAGATAATGGCGCTGTTTTCAGTTCTACAACACTCTTCTCTCCAAATGCTTGCCTCACTCGTCGAACAAATTCGGAGTCTCCTCCAAATCGCACACTATCCCAAAAGCCAATAGCTTTCATTACTGGCTCTCTACGGAACATAAACGACGACATATTAGAAAAAACATACTGTCCAAATTTCCCTCTACGATAAAATGTCATATCTGTTGTAGCTCTAACCTGTTGTGAGAAATTAGCCATGATGGATGTATGTTTGATTAAATGATCCACTTGTGTGGCAATCTTCTCTGGGTGTGACCAGTCATCTGCATCATTTACCGTTACAAACTCGCCAGTAGCATGTTGTAAAGCAGTATTTCGTGCTACATACGCTCCGGAATTCCGGCTGTTTTGCATTAATTTAATGCGGTTATCCTCTTTTAAATAGTTTTCAATGATTTCTAATGTATGATCCGTACTGCAGTCATCTACTACAATCATTTCAAGGTTTTGCCACGATTGTGCTGTCAAGGAACGCAATGTCGTTAAAATCGTATCTTCTGCATTATAGGTTGGTACAATAATCGTTACTTTAGACTGATTAATCTGTTCTGACTGGCCTTCATCTGGCTTAATCGAATCATACGTTGTAGTTGCTCTGCTGTCAGTAAATCTGATAGGTGTATTTTGATAACCAGAATAAATAGTATTGATCCATTTCAGTTTCTCTTCGTGATCATCTGCTACATTTGCTAATGCCAAATAAAGGTCGTCATGCTGTTCCTGCTTAAGAGCTTTTAATAATATATCTTTTGCCTGCTCTTTTTTATCCCATGTTACTAATGCTTCAGCAGCCATGATCGCATACTTACGGTTTAGGACACTATCTTTCTCACCCTTGGCAAGCTCACGGATAATCATCAGGCTTTGTTTAGCCTGTTCTTTATCGTATTTATTGGCATGCCAAAGACTCAATTCACGACCTGATAATTTCTTTAAAAATCGATCTTCTGTAGCTTGATACAGGCTAGATAAATCTTCTAAACCTTTTTCTGTAAAGCCCATACCGTATAATTTATTTCTGATTCGATCAACTTTTTGTAATTGCGATCTTTTTTTACCAGGTTTAATAACCTTTTTAAGCATTGCTTTTTGTTTATCGGTTAGCAAACTGGTTAAAAACTCTTTTTGTTTCGTATTCATTTTCTTATAAAGGATCCAATCTGCTGTCGCAAAAAGTTTATTCTTTACTGTTCTTATCATTTATAACACACCCATACTTAGGTTATTGTTTCACTACTTGTTTTTTGTTTCTTTTAATTTTAGGATTACTTCTATTTGTTGCTGTTCGATAAGCAGCTACAACCTCTTCAGCCTCACCGTCTTGTCGAATTTGCCCTTCTTCAATCCATATCGCCCTTGTGCAAACTTTCTCAACAAAGCTCATACTATGCGAAACAATGATTACTGCCTTTGCTTGTTCCATCATATCTTGGATTTTTTCACTTGCTTTCTGTTGGAATGCAACATCACCTGTTGATAAAGCTTCATCAATAATGAAAATATCCGGTTTTAACATAGCTGCGATACTAAAACCTAATCTTGCTCTCATTCCACTGGAATATTGCTTAATAGGATTCTGAATCTTGTTTCCTAACTCTGAAAATTCCACGATATCATCTACATGTTTATCCACTACAGCTTTTGATAAACCTAATAACAATCCATTTAAGTAGATATTATCCAAACCTGACAACTGCTGATTAAATCCGGTACCATAGCTTAACAGTGCAGTGGTTTCTCCGTTAATCATTACTTCACCTTCATCTGGCTTCAGTATCTTGGTTAGCACTTTGCATAACGTACTCTTACCTGCACCATTATGACCGATAATACCGACCGCTTCGCCTTCAGAAATATTAAAATTTAATTTATTTAAGGCGATATGTTCACTTTTGCGCCTCATATTAAATTTAATCGTTATGTCTTTTACCGATACAACCTTTTTATCTTTCACTTGTGATTCGGTTTTAGTTAGCTCCAAACGTTTTCTCGGTCTTCTATTCACTTTTGGTATCGTTGCTTCATATTGATTCAATACTTCCTCAGGATCACCTATTGCCCTAACTTCGCCTTGCTCTAACCAAATTAATCGGTCACAATTATTTTTAGCATAACGGTGACTGTGGGTTACGATAATCACCATTTTTGCCTGTTTTAACAGTTCTCGAATTTTTTTAGATGCTTTTTGTGAAAATGCTCGATCACCTGTGTTGAGGGCTTCATCTAAAATTAAAATTTCAGGTTCTAAGTGTGCCGCCACACTAAAGCCTAGCCTTGCTTTCATCCCACTAGAATAGGTCTTCATTGGTCTGTCAATAAACTTGCCAAGGTTAGAAAATTCAAGTATTTCACCAAAAAAATGGTCAATTTTTGCTTTACCAATCCCTAACATCATGCCATTTAAGTAGACATTCTCTCGTCCTGTCAGTTCTTTGTTAAAACCCATTCCCAATGAAAATAATGCTGACACTTTTCCGTTCACTTTTAAATTTCCTTCATCTGCATGTAATATTCCAGTTAAAGCCTTACATAACGTTGTTTTCCCTGAACCATTTGATCCAACAATTCCAAGTACCTCGCCCTTATAACCGGTAAAATTAATATTTCGAAGAGGCCATGTTTGCTTGGATGCTTGTTTCTTTTTTTCCTTTTTCGAAAGATATTTAATGGCAATCGATTTGTAATCATCTCGTTTATAATTAGCATTAAAGGCAACACCTAAATCCTCTGCTTTAATTACTATTTCTTTCTCATTTTGATGTTGTGTTGCCTGCTCTTCACTTGTTGTATACATGGTAAACAACCCTCTTTTTTTATAGTACTTTAATGATTTTGTGCTCATTTTTGTTGTAGTGATGTAACATATATACTATTACTAGTATCGATAATACTGTCAACACGAACAAACCTAAGAATTGTGGGACCTTCTGATCCATTAATATATCTCGATAAGCATTTAATAATATCGCTACAGGATTCATATTCAAAATTACAAGAAACTGTTCTGGTAAATCACTGTTCTGCAATCTACCACCTTCCCAAATAATTGGTGAAGCATAGAAGAATAAGCGCATCACATGTGTTAAGACATTATCTATATCTCGTACAAATACGGTAATATATGATAAAAATAAACTTATCGCAATTAAAAAAATAAGCGTAATTAAGATAACGACAGGTAATAAAATAAGTTGCCACCCTGGTACATAGCCAAAGATAGCCAAGAATATAGCTATAACAACTAATCCAAAACAAAAATTAAACAATTGTGTGATCGATAAAGATAGCGGGAATATCGATTTAGGTAAATAAACTTGATTAATAATCGATGTATACTTGGTAATAGCTTTTGCGGAAGCATTAACGGTAGTATTGATCCAACGCCATACCACTAAACCTATTACTAAAAATACCGGATAGTCTGGTCCACCACGTCCTAATATAACAACAACAAGGAAGTAATAGACGATGACGTTTAATAATGGATCTAGTAACCACCAAAAATATCCTAAATAACTATTTCTATTTTCTGCTTTCAAACCTGATTTAACAAGATAAATAAGTAAATCTTTTCTTTTTAATATTTCCGATATATAATTCAACATTTGCTTTTAGACACCACCAATTCTTACTTCATGTAATTTAAATATGCCTTCACCTTCAAAAATACATAATGTACAAAATACCACACACTTTTTAGAAGGCTTAGTTTCTCAATTTCCCGGTAAACGATCCAATTTTGTTTTGCCATTCTGATTTTATTACTCGAAATCGAATGGCTTCTTACCCGATACGCAGCCAATGCTTCTTGTAATCCATAAGCCGTGTAGCCACGTCTAGTAAGATGAAGCCATAATGCATAATCTTGTCGTGACCGGATGTTAGGCATACGAATGTCAGTAATCTTCTCTCGATCCAGCATAACGGTTAAACATCCGATCACACAGCTTTTCAACAGCTGTTTATATGTTGCATTTTCTGGCATTTGCACTTCTTTCTCTAACGTTTTTCCTTCATCATTAACCTGAACTCGATTATATCCTGTATAGGTAAAAGCATAATCATGCTCTTGCATAAAAGCTAATTGTCTTTCTAATTTTTCCGGCAACCACCTGTCATCACTATCTAAAAAAGCGATATACTTGCCTTGTGCGTTTTCTATCGCTGTGTTTCTGGCGACCGCTGCTCCTTGATTTTTTTCAAGGAGAATCAGCCGTATTCTATCGTCTTCTTTCTGATATTCTTCTATTATCGAGATTGTTTGATCGGTTGAACCATCATCGACAATTATCATTTCCCAATTACGATAGGTTTGCATTTGAACCGATTCTATCGTCTCTCGTATATAAGTTTCTGAATTATAGGTTGGTGTAATTACAGAAACGAGATGTTGATCTTTTATTTCATTCATATTTTCCATCCTATTTATTTAATAATTGATCATACCATGCCAACAGCTTTGTTTCCTGGGATTCCCAACTTAACTCATTTAAAACTGCCTTTCTACCATTATAACCCATTGTTTCTGCTTCTATTGGGTTATTCTTCAAATAATCTACTGCATCGATCCATTCTTGCTTATTATCAGGATTAACAGTGATACCACACTGGTGTTGATCGATAAAAGCTTGCCATTTGGGAAAATTAGAGCAAATAATCGGCAATCCTGCACTCATATACTCAAAGAACTTAGTCAACTCTTTCTTCAAATAATGATCAGTAGCTGGAAAAATCGCTAAGCCTGCAATCCAATTTTCATAAAGATAATAATCATCGATTTCTTCTCTCTCGACAAAACGGTCGATCCCATCAAAATGGAGATAATTATGCTTTTCGCCTGCATGCTCCTTCATTTGTTCTGCTAACTCACTTGCGCATTTCCCAACAAAATAAACATGCTTGTCCTTCAATGTCTTTGGTATTCCGGCATGGTAAAAGGCCCCTCTTTCTACCGTTACATTTCCGGTGTATAGTAATTTATCACTGGCTGTATGGTGATCAATCTTTTTATTGATCAGTTTCTCATTCAGTATCGGGTAGTTGAGGATACATGTTCCACGCTGATAGCGATCAACATAATATTTTTCTGCCAGACAAAGATCCATCTTTTTAATTAAAAAGCTTTCAAGGCTATTGAACAATTTGCCAATCAGCTTTTTGATTGGCTTGGAAAAGTATTCTTTTTGCATAATACTTGTATAGTAATCCTCATGTACATCATAGATGACTGTGTTATCTTTCTTTTTTAACAGCCAACCGACAAAGATTAATTCCGGATCGTGAAAATGATAGATGTCTGCCTTCATCTTTTTTGCTTTTTTATAGGCGTGGATTGGCCCTAGCAACATTCGTTTCCAGCGGTTGGTATATTTCTTGAGTGGAATGATTTCTACCTTATTTTGCTTGTCCTGACTATCATTTAGTTCGTCGACTGGTGCCATTAGCGACACATCATATCCGCTTTTCTTTAATGATACACATTCCTTATGATAGATTCTCGTATCATAGAGATGATGTACTGTCGTCATATGGACAATTTTGCTTGATTGAGACAAATGGATAAACCTCCACTTCTATATGAAAAGCGCAGAGTGCCCGTTTAGAAACGTAGCGACTGGAGCGAATTAACTGAGATAAAGGAATCACGGTGAGCTTGCGAACCGATGATGACTTATCGTAGGGCGATTCGTGAAGTCTCCTAGTTTCTGGGCGATCGGAGCTAGACATTTCCGTTTATACTTTCTTTAGCTATAAAGAAAAACTTGGCTTATCGCCAAATTCTAGCGAAAGCCTTAGTTTACTTAAACTTTGTTTATTCAAAATTTTCATCGCGTCTCGAATTACTACTCTGTTAAGATTGGATACTTTCCTAACCTGTATCGAAAGACTTGACACAAACAACCATTTATTATAACACATCCAGGAAGATTTGTTCATATTGTCTGACGATCTTGTTTGAACGGAAGAATGTAGCCCGCTCGTAGCCTTTTTCTGTAATCTCGTTCATCTTTTCAGGTGTTGCTTGTAAAACAGACAACATATTCTCAGCAAGCTGCTCTTCATCCCCAACAGGACTTAATAACCCATATTCGCCGTTATCCAATACTTCTGATGGGCCTGATCGGCAGTTTGTTGATACTACAGCGGTTTTGGTTGCCAATGCTTCGGCAATAACATGACTAAATCCTTCATGCTTGGAAGACAAGACAAATAAGTCTGCATGGCGGAAATAGACATATGGATTTTGTTGAAAACCGAGAAAATGGACACGCTCTACTATGTTTAATTCGTTTGATAGTTTTTTTAATTCTTCATATAAATACCCTTCTCCAAGCATCACCAGTTGACTAGGGCAATGTTCGTTAACCTTTGCGAAAGCACGAATCATGGTGTGATGATCTTTTTGAGGGACTAATCGTCCAGCGGTAATAATCATCTTGTCCTCTGTATCGAAGAACGATTGATGATCGAAATCTTCTTCTTGATTAGCAAGATTCGTGATATTGTCCACATCGACCGGATTATAGATTACTTCAATTGATTTTCTTGGTACTTTATACCGTTTGACCAGATTATCTTTTACCCCTTCGGAAAGTGATATAATTTGGTTTGCCAATCGATAGATAAGGCCGAATCCTAATAGCTGAAGGTTTTCTTTGAACGTACCACCAAGATTATCCGCTTCTCTTATGACGTTTTTAGCTTTTGTGAAAGAGGCCAGTTTTGCCAGAATCGCAATAGTGTTTACTCTTGGAATCGTACTAAAAACAATATCTACTTTTCGATCTCGAATAATCTTTGCTATTTTGAAGATGGATCTGCTCAAACGTTTCGTGTCTAATTTAATTAATGTTACATCATCTTTCAGTGCATGCTCATATGACCCATCATAGTTTAACGTTACTAAAATGGGGGAAAATTTATTTCTATCTAAGTTATTGATAATATTTAATAATGTTCTGGCAGCCCCGCCGGCCCCCATTTGATAGATAAAGAACACGATGTTTACTTTTTTCATCTGTTTTATTTCCTCCTGCTCACTATCAGGATGCATACATAATTATATCTTTTCGATAAAAGTGTTGATTTATGACTGTATTGATCAAAAAACTGCAAACTGTACTATTTCAAAAATTTATCAAGGTGACAATCGCCCATAAGACCCTCATTGATAGATGTCTCTCTTGATCACATATCCTTCTATTTTATACGATAATGAATAGAAACGAAAGTGTTATTATCGAATTGTAACATAACGGAAATCCGACTGATATAAGGAAAGACTTTCCTCATTAATGTTTAATCTTAAATTTTCGAATTTACGTCTTCTGATAGATGGGTATTACTAAATTTGAAGCACCCTTTTCCCTATCCGAGCGGATGTGCTTAATCTTGGAGCTTCCCGTCCTTTTAAAGCTTTCTATCAGACGCGACACCCTTAATCTTGGAGCCTCCCGCCCTTTTGAAGCTTTCTTTGATCGGGTGAGCTTAAAAATGACTGATCGTGTTTTTTAGAAGAACAAAACAGCCTGGTGATGTTCACCAGGCTGCCCTTTACGCTTTTTTCTTATTCTTTCTCGTACCCCATCCTTTAATACGCTCTGACAAGTTATCAAAGTACGTATAAACGACTGGAATTAATACTAATGTAAAGATACTGGATGTCAATAAACCAAAGATAACGGTTATTGCCATTGGCTGTTGCATTTCCGCACCTTCACCATATCCTAAGGCTAATGGTACCATGGCCAGAATCGTCGTTAAGGTTGTCATTAAAATAGGACGTAACCTTGTTTTCCCGGCTTCCACAATTGCTTCGTGTCGATCCATTCCACGATCTCTGAGAATATTAATATAATCGACCAGCACAATCGCGTTGTTAACAACAATCCCTGCGAGCATGATCACCCCGATAAAGGCTGTGATCGATAATGGCTGACCGGTAATGAACAGGCCACCAAACACCCCTACTGCAGTTGCAGGCATCGAGAACATGATAATTAACGGGTGCAGGAAGTTTTCAAACTGAATGGCCATGACGGCGTACACTAAGAAAATCGATAGTACCAACGCCAGAGCTAAATCAACAAAAGCTTCTGCCATATCTTCCGCTTGGCCGCCAATCGAGTATTCATAATCGGCTGGGAAGGCCATGGAATCTAATGCACTTTCAACATTTTGCGATACCGTACCTAAATCACTACCTTCAATACCTGATGTAATATTAACCTGGCGTTGCTGGTTTTGACGTGAAATGGTTGCGGGACTTTGTACTTGTTCAAAATCGGCTATCGTCTGCAATGGAATCGTTGTTCCTTCTTGGTTTTGAATCATTAAGTTTTCTAAATCATTAATAGTTGACCGCTGTTCTTCCGGATACATTAATTTTACATTCATTTCTTCGCCGGCTTCACGATATTGCATAACCGTCTGACCGGTGAATCCAAGCTGGATCTGACTCATTACTTCTTGATAGCTTAAACCGTATTGTGCTGCCAGTTCACGATCTACTTGAACCGACATTTCTGGTTGCGTATCAGACAGAGATGATGTCGGATTGTAGACACCCTCCACATCTTCTAGCACCATCAATACTTGATCTGACAGTTCCTGTAACACATCTGTTTCCGGACCTGAGATTTGAATTTGGATCGGATCTCCTAAACCAGCACCAGAACTTGCCTCACTAACGATAATTTCCGCTCCGGCAATATCTTGCAACTCTTCATCTAATTGTTGAACAACGGATGAGGTTGTTTGATCTCGTTCATCTGCTGGTAATAATTGAATCTGATAAGAGGCATCCGAACCTCCTGTCATCACTGCGTCTTCTGGATTACCACCACCGACTGTTACATAGCTGACATCAATGACATCATCGTAATCTGTCAATATTTCATTGACTTGCTCGGTGATAGCAAGTCGTTTCTCTTCATTTGTACCTGTTGGCGTTTCTACAGTGATACCCACTTGACCTTGATCACCTTCTGGAATAAATGCTGTACCGATAAATGGTATTAAAGAAACACTTGCGATGATCGCGACAATCGTAACCGTAATCGTTGTTTTTCGTAGTTTCAATGCTTTTTCAATCACTCGTTGATAGCCGTTGATAACTTTTTGTAAGAAACGATCGAACCAGTAACGACGACCATTATCCTCCATTGCTTTCGATAAAAGTTTGGATGATAACATCGGGATTAATGTGACCGAAACTGCAAGTGATGCAATTAATGCAAACGAAACAGTTAACGCTAATGGCGTAAATAATTCCGACGCCATCCCTTCAACGAAAACAATGGGTAGAAATACTACTAATGTTGTCGTTGTTGATGCGATAACAGCTGGTGCTAACTCTGAGGCACCCTTGATCGCTGATTCTTTGATGCTATAGCCTTTTTGCCTGTAGGAGACTATATTCTCGAGAATGACAATCGAACTGTCAACCATCATCCCGATACCGAGAGCGAGACCACCCATCGTTAACACGTTCAGCGTCCCACCGGTGAAATACAACAGTACAAACGTTGAAACAATCGCAATTGGAATCGATACTCCGATAACGAGAGTTGCTCTGACACTTTTCAGGAATAACAACAATACTAACAAGGCGAAAATGCCACCGAAAATCATATTCTGAATAACAGAATTGATCGATTGTTTAATGAAATCTGAGGTATCAACCACTACGTCAAGACTGACACCTTCCGGCAGATCTTTATTTAAATCGTCCATTGCAGCTAGTACATTGTCTGATGCTTCAACGGTATTACCGTCTGATTGTTTTAAAATACTTAATACAACGGCTGTTTCATTGTTAACAAGTGTTGTACCATTTGCTTGTAACGTATCATTAACATCCGCTACATCTTCGACGGTTATTTGTGAGCCCTGTGGTGTTTGAATAATTGTTTCGCCAATATCTTCTACTGAACCAAATGTACCGTCAACACGTAGTTGTAAATCTTGGTCTCCTCGCTGAATGGCGCCTGCTGATCCAGACTGGTTTGCTCCTTGTAATGCTTGTTGGATCGATTGCGTCGAAACACCATATTGCATCATGGATGATCGATTTAACGCTAATTCAATAACTCTTTCCTCTCCACCTTCGATACTGACAGAAGCCACACCGCTTTGTCGCTCAAAATACGGTTGAATGGTATCTTCTGCTACCGTTTGTAAGGTGGTGGTATCACTACCTGTTAAGCCTACCCACATAATCGGCATTTGATTTGGGTTAAAGCGCAGAACACTCGGATCATTAGCACTATCCGGTAGCATCGCTTTGACCTGATCTACACTTTCCCTGACTTCCAGTAAGGCATTATCGAGATTGGTGCCATTTTCGAACATAACAATCACAAGGGAAGAGCCCGTTTGTGATTGGGATTGAATCGTGTTTACCCCTTCAATGGAGCTCAGACCACCCTCAATTGGCTCAGAGACTAGTTTCTCGACCTCTTGAGGCGCTGCATCTGGATAGCTAGTCGCAACCACTGCAATTGGTAAATCAATTTCTGGAAAAAGATCTATCGCTAAACTTCGAACTGATATAACACCCATGGCAATAATAGCGAGGACAATCATGATGACCCCGACTGGCCGTTTAACTGATGTATTGACTAGTTTCATGATTAATCCTCCTCTACTACGCTAATTTTACTGCCATCTACAAGCGTCAATTGTCCACTTGTAATAATCTGATCTCCTTCGTTAAGCTCTGCTTCGATAGCTGTTACTTCAGACTGTGTTGCCTGAACACTTACTTCTACTTTATTTGCTGTATCTTCATCAACTACATAAACATAAGTGTCTTCATTTTCTTCGACTAATGCTGCTGTTGGAATTAACAATGAATCTTCAATTACCGTATCTTCTAACAGTACGGTAGCAATAACGCCTGCTTTGTAATCTGTTGATTCGTTATCAAATGACAAATCAATCGGGAATAGTCCCGTTTCATCAGCAGAGTCTGCTACATATTCAATCTCTGCTTCCTTTGTTTCTTCCTCTGCACTTTGTAATAAAAGGGTTACTTCTTTCCCTTTTTCAAATAAATCGAGTTGTACGTCAGGTACTTGTAATTGCACAGTTAACTGCTCCAAATCAATAATCGTTGCTAACGGATCCTGATTGGAGACCATGGAACCTTCTTTTGCTTCTAATTGTGAGATAACCCCTTCTGCCGATGCTTCTACTGTGATGTTTCCTTGTGGGCTGGAGATTGTCGCAATTTTATCATCTTCTTCTACTTTATCTCCATTCTCTACTTCCAGTTCATCGATTTCACCTGCTACAGAAGGAATGACAGGTGTTGTTTGATTTGGCATGGTACGGCCATAGAAATTGCGTTCCATGGCAAGATCACCTGTTGTTACTTCTCCTGTTTCCACTGGTGTTACGCGTTCCACTTGATCTTCCTCTTCCTCGCTGTTTTCTGAACACGCAACTAACGTGATGATAACAATCATCAATAAAAATAATAAACGCTTCATCTTCTTGTCCCCTCTCTATTTTTTATAAGTATGTTTTTAACGATTGAACAATTGGTTTAATAGTTGTATAAGATTCTAAGTGCTCCATCATACTTTGAATGATAATTTGTTTTGGTTCTTGTTTTTGCCATTCTTCTTCGAGTACATGTAATGCTTCCGTTATCTGTTCTTTTTCACCTCTTTCCATTTCTGTGGTTTTAGCTTTTATTTGCTCGATGACTGATTGAATGTTCTGGCTATTTCTTTGCTTAAATAGCTTTAAATCCCGATATTGAAAAACAGGAGGCACTGATGCTGTTAAAATGGCTTGCACCAGAACATCTATATTTTTGGTGATGTAAGTAGCTAATTGGTCTGGATCGAATGAAAGGTCATGAATCGCAATCCATTTAAAATAACCACTTAGCATCCCATCGGTTTGAATAATAACATCTACTATGTATGGCTTAAGTTCTTCACCGTAAATATTTATTAAGCGGTTTTCCATCCAATCATAGCTCTGTTTATGTAGCTTAAAAATCAAATCATCCTTCTTATCACCAAGATGGATATTATCTCGGAAATGCATCATGAGATATTCCTTGTGTTCTCTAAATAATTGAAGAAATGCTCCAATCTGTTTGGTGAATTGGTCAAATGGGTTACTTGTATCATGTTGCATGTTATTTAGCTTTTGAAGTACTGTCTCTGAGTAATATTTGTAAATTTCTACAAGCAAATCATCTTTTGATTCAAAATGTAAATAGAATGCTCCTTTGGATACCTCACTTTGATCAGCAATTTGCTGAATAGAAGTAGAGTGGAACCCCTTTTCCGAGAATAGTTTCAAACTCACTTCAATCATGCGCTTCTTTTTACTGTCCATCTCTTATAAGCGCCTCACTTTCTCTATACGGTTTGTTCACCCATAATGTTTCATTTTTTATTTCTGTGAATGACTGGTCAGTCAGTAAACACTATACCAGTGATAGTGCAGAATTGCAAAGCAATAAACCCTGCTTCATTTTGAAACAGGGTTTTACCATTTCAGATAGCCTTTTGTAACGATCAATTATTCCTCTGGGTTATCTTCGTCTTCGATTGGACCTTCACCATTTTCAACGGCATCTTCCATTTCTTCTTCCGCTTCTTCTAAGTTTTCTTCGGTATTTTCACCCATATCTTCACCGTTTCCACCATTTGTTCCACCATTGCCACCATCTGGAGCTTCATCAGTTGGAGTTTGCTCTTCTTGTTGTGGCTGTTCTTCTTCAAGTGGTTGTTCTTCTTCATCTCCTTGTGCACAACCTGCTAGCAGAGCTAGTGATAATAACAATGCTGAGAGATACTTAACGTATTTTAATTCCATATATATCCTCCTTTAAGTTGTCTTCAAAGGTAGGTTAACCAAATAATCTACAAAATATGCCATAAATTTTATTTATATTTTTTAATGGGATAAGGGAATGGTATGTTTGAGAATTAACCGACCTGATTGATGGACTATCAATATTAGGAGATCAGAAATATTAGCCACGGATTTAATTTTTATCATGATTTTTTCAACAAATCTCCACTCAGTACGATTAGATTTGTAGTTTATCTCAATTTTTGTGACAAATCTTTATCCTTTCTTATAAGATTTGTCAGTTATCTCAGTTTTTGTGACAAATCTTTATCCTTTCTTATAAGATTTGTCAGTTATCTCAGTTTTTGTGACAAATCCTTATCCTTTCTTATGAGATTTGTCAGTTATCTCAGTTTTTGTGACAAATCCTTGATTAAGTCCATATAATTGTGTAAAAAGAAAAGTCATTATTAATTCCTCATGATACAATGTTTTCAACCACGATAAACAAAGAGGAGGAATTAATAATGACCCAATTACATTTTAACCTAAACATGGAGGAATTAAAAGATTCCGTGATGAACTCTAATATGGAGGCAGTGGTGAAGTCCTCCATGGTTCTGATTTTGAATGAGTATATGAAAAAAGAACGGGATGCCTATTTAAAAGTAGATCATTATGAACGATCAGAAGAACGTCAAGATCAACGAAATGGCTAC
>NZ_FOTR01000012.1 GCF_900114645.1 Gracilibacillus orientalis
TAATCGGTTGTGAATGCCCCTTAGCATAGCCGTACCCTCTCATGCTACAAATGGGGGAGAAATCGACTGGTTGATTTCGGATTAGTGTTGTGGAGCATATCTTAACGAAGGCCGCCCACTTCCACTCTTGTGGGACCTGTTTGACCTGAAGATCCACTTTTACGAGCGGTTTTTGCTCGAAAAAGTTAGCTGAAGGGCAAACCCCACGGAAAGGGAAGTGGGCAGCCGGAGTGGTAGTTATCATCACGATATATTTCAAAATTATGTCTTAGATTACCGCACATCTAATTACTGCACTACTTAGAACAAACAAAACTTTCATTACTTCGCAGTATATATCTAACGTACCAGTTACTAGATAATTGGACTAGCGGTGATAACCTGAAATATCAGAGGAGGACTATTCTTTCTGTTTTTTGACGTTCTTTCTAATAACAAAAAATATGACGAGACCGATAATCAAGAATAGAATAATAATGGGTGCATTGCCGATAAGAAATACAAAAAGTCCAGACGCGATCGATAGAATTACCTGTATACTTTTAAGAAATTGATCTTTTGTTTTTTCCCATGTACTTAATGATTCGTCTTGAACAGATGGCATATCAACTCTGCGCTCTGTCAGTTCCATATTGATGGTCGCATAGTCAGACTGATTTTCTAAATAATTTATTTTTCCTGTTAATTGTTCAATTTCTTCCTGTACAGCTGCTAGGTCATCGGAAATCTTCAATAAATCCTCCGTTTTTTCAGCTTCTTCCATGAAAGAAAGTAATCGTTCTTCGACCACTTCCTGTGATTTCAATCTGGAAGTTAAGTCAACATATTGCTCCGTGACATCTTCCCCGCTAACTGATTTATCCGAAACTTTTACATCGCCATTTTCTACTAATGCGATATAATCTTGAAAACGATCTGCAGGTATTCGAACGGTCAATGTAGCAAATCGTTCCGCTTCTTCTCCATGGTTTGCATAATTGGAATTGACAACATACCCATCATAATTAACCGTTTCTGTTTCCAAAAAATCAACTGTTTTATCAAAAGTTTCTGTTTCTAAATGTAAATTAGCATTATAAATAATTTTCCTGTCCTCTACATTGTTCAAGCTTTCCTCATTTCCTTCATTATCCTCACTTGTTGCTTCCTCTGTTTTTTCCATGTCAACTTTATTTTCTAGTTGCTCATCAGCACTCATACCCGATGACTGGCTGGCTGACTCTTCACTAGCGGCACTATCTGTGTCAGCAGATTCGTAGTTATTATCTTCTGCATTGTTGGAACAAGCAGAGAGGAAAACAATCAACATCAACACATATACAACTTTATTCAAATGGACCACTCCCTTTTTGTTGGATTAGACGTGGCAAAAGTAAAGAGGTTACAAAAAGATTACAATTTATATTTATTCAATCACTTGTATATTTTTCGTTCGGTGTGGTGTAATCATTGAAAAAGAAGACAAAAACCATCTATACTCTCCAACGGGGATGGAAGGCATGAGCGAATAGAAACACCATTTAGTTGGCAATGTCGATTCTTCCTTGTTGCATGGGCACAGTCGAAACATAGCTAAACAGGGGCTTGCGCTTTTCCGATAAAAAAATAAAAAATTTTCATGATAACTGTTGAATTAATATACTAAATAGTGCATAATAATACATAATTAATCAAACGAATACATCTAGAAATAGATAATACACTTAAGGAGAGGTTATTTCATGGGTAAAGAGAAAATTGTTTTAGCTTATTCTGGGGGACTTGACACCTCTGTTGCAATTAAATGGTTACAAGATAAATACAATTATGACGTTATTGCTGTTGGTTTGGATGTTGGCGAAGGAAAAGATTTAGAATTTGTGAAAAATAAAGCAATCGATGTAGGAGCAATCAAATCTTATTCAGTTGATGCTAAACAGCTTTTTGCAGAAGAGTTTGTTTTACCAGCATTACAGGCGAATGTAATGTATGAAGATAAATATCCATTAGTATCCGCATTGTCTCGTCCGCTAATCGCAAAAGTATTAGTAGATATCGCGGAAAAAGAAGGGGCGGTAGCAGTTGCACATGGTTGTACTGGTAAAGGGAATGACCAGGTACGTTTTGATGTAGCCTTTACCTCATTAAACCCAGAGTTAAAAATTGAAGCACCTGTACGTGAGTGGCAAATGACAAGGGACGAAGAAATAAAATATGCACAAGAGAATGGTATTCCAATTCCAATTAATTTAGATAGTCCTTATAGTGTTGACCAAAATCTTTGGGGCCGTGCTAATGAATGTGGTGTTTTAGAGGATCCTTGGGCAGAGGCACCGGAAGATGCGTTTGAATTAACGGTTAATCCGATTGATGCACCTGAAAAGCCTGAGATTGTGGAAATTGAATTCAAACAAGGAAAACCAGTTGCGATTAATGGGCAAGAATATCCTTTGCATGAATTAATTTTAGAATTAAATGATATTGCAGGTAAGCATGGGGTTGGAAGAATTGACCACGTAGAAAATCGTCTTGTAGGAATTAAATCTCGTGAAATTTACGAAGCGCCAGCAGCGATTACGCTTATCAAGGCACATCATGAAATAGAAACCATTACACTTCCAAGAGAAGTATCAAAATTCAAGCCGGTTGTGGAGCAACAATTAGAACAAGCAATCTATGATGGTTTATGGTTCACACAATTAACAGATGCACTAAAAGCATTTATTGCAGAAACTCAAAAATATGTGAATGGTGTGGCGAAAGTGAAACTTTACAAAGGGCAAGCATTTGTGATTGGACGTAAATCAGAGAATTCATTATATGATCTGAACCTTGCAACGTATAGTAAAGGGGACGAATTTGATCATGAAGCGGCACTTGGTTTTATCAAACTTTGGGGCTTACCAACAAAAGTTCATTCAACAGTGAATAATGTACACGCAGATAAAGCGAAAATTATGGAAAAAACAAAAATTGATATGAAGGAATCAGTGAAACAATGAAACTATGGGGCGGACGATTTACAAAACCAACAAATGAATTAGTCGATGAATATACAGCATCGATCAGCTTTGATAAAAAATTAGCACAATATGATATTCAAGGCAGTCTGGCACATGTGGAAATGCTTGCTAAATGCGAGATTATCCCGGTAGAAGACGCTGAAGCGATTAAAAAAGGCTTGAAGATTGTAGCTGAGAAAATAGAAGCTGGAGAAGCAGAATTAACAGAAGCAAACGAAGATATTCATATGAATGTTGAAAAGCTGCTTATTGATGAAGTCGGTGCTGTTGGTGGTAAATTGCACACTGGAAGAAGCAGAAATGATCAGGTAGCACTAGATATGCGTTTGTATTTACGCGATTCACTTGTAACGTTAGTCGAATTGCTAACGAAAGTACAAGGGGCGCTTCTGACACAGGCAAAAGCGAATTTAGATACAATTTTGCCAGGATATACGCATCTACAACGAGCGCAGCCAGTGTTGTTCGCCCATCATATGATGGCATATGTATCCATGTTTGAACGTGATGTGGAGAGGTTAAGTGACAGTTTCAAAAGGGTAAATCGTTCACCGCTTGGTGCAGGTGCATTAGCTGGAACAACTTTCCCGATTGATCGTCATGATGTTGCAGAGAAGCTGAACTTTGATGGTGTGGTAGAAAACAGCTTAGACGCAGTTAGCGATCGTGACTTTGTCGTCGAATTTTTATCCAATGCTTCTTTAACCATTATGCACTTATCCCGTTTAAGTGAGGAATTAGTGCAATGGTCTAGCGCTGAGTTTAATTTTGTTGAATTAGATGATGCCTTCTGTACGGGTAGCAGTATGATGCCTCAGAAGAAAAACCCTGATGTGGCTGAATTAGTAAGAGGAAAAACAGGGCGTGTCTATGGGAATTTAATAGGGATGCTGACAACCTTGAAGGGTTTACCAATTGCATATAACAAGGATATGCAAGAGGATAAAGAAGGTATGTTTGATACGATGGAAACATTAAAAGGTGCACTTGCTCTTTTTGCACCGATGATTGAGACAATGGAAGTAAAGAAGGATAATATGTATGCTGCCGTTGCAGATGATTTCTCTAATGCGACGGATTTAGCGGATTACTTGGTGAATAAAGATTTACCATTTCGTGAAGCACATGCGGTTGTCGGTCAAGTTGTATTGCATTGTATACAGGAAAATATATATTTACTTGATTTAAGCTTAACGGATTTCCAAAGCTTTTCTGAGTTAATAGATGCAGATATTTATGACATATTATCACCAAAAGCGGTTGTAAACGCTCGTGATGTTGTCGGCGGAACAGCGAAAAACCGTGTTCAAGATCAAATGGTACAGGCAGAAAATCGCCTCCAGGAAAGCAAAACGTGGATCGAAATCCATGAGGAAAAAGTGAATGTTCTTAAAAAATAACTTAAAAACGCAACTGACTAAATTCAGTTGCGTTTTTGTTATAAAGAGATGCGTAGCCTAAGCACTAAGCTTAAACCTTTCTCAAAAATTTTCAAAAAATTAATGCATAAATATAAACTTTGTAGTATAATTATAAATAATTAAACATGAAAAATTAATATGACTTGAGATAATATATTGTTAGATATTGGAGGAGGAGCAAAATGTCAGAAACAACAGGTTATCTTGTTTTAAATACGGGGGATATTTTAGAAGGAAAATGGCTAGGAACACCAAAGCAAGAAGAAGGAGAACTCGTATTTAATACAGCGATGACGGGCTATCAAGAAGTGATGACAGACCCCTCATATGCTGGGCAAATCGTTACTATGACCTATCCATTAATTGGGAATTATGGTTGGAATGAGATCGATTATGAAAGTATCAAGCCATCTCTAAAAGGTTTTATCGTCTCAACACCTAGTCATAATCCAGAACACTATCAATCGAAAAATACGTTAATGGAAATGTTGGAGGAGCACCATATTCCAGCATTATCTCATATCGATACCAGAGCACTAACACGTATTATTCGTGAGCATGGAGAGGTATACGGGAAAATTACACAGGACCCAAATGAAAGCCCTGTGAATACTTCCGTTAATACTAATATCGTCTCAACGGTATCCGTTAAAGAAAAAAAATCTTACAAAATAGATAATCCAACAAATCATCCCACACCACATGTGGTCGTAATGGATTTTGGCTATAAGCATTCTATCGCCCAATCATTATTAGAATTGGGGTGTGAGGTAACTGTTGTTCCATATAATGCAACTTTTATAGAAATTCAATCATTGGATCCGGACGGTGTATTATTATCCAATGGCCCAGGTGATCCCCAAGCATTGGCAGATCTATCGGAAAACATTAAACAAATATCAGAAAGCTTTCCAACGATGGGCATTTGTTTAGGACACCAACTGATCGCACTAGCACATGGTGCAACAACCCAACGCTTACCATATGGTCACAGAGGCAGTAACCACCCGGTGAAAGACTTACAAACCGGTAAAGTAATGATTACATCGCAAAACCATGGTTATGTAGTTGACTATGACTCTGTTAATATGAAAAATTGGTACGTTTCGCACGTTAATGTCAATGATAAATCAGTAGAAGGTTTAAAACATAAAACTAAACCTTTAATGACGGTACAATTTCATCCTGAGGCACACCCTGGTCCAATCGATACCCACCATTTATTCGTAGATTTTATTCAGCAGTTTATTACTAAGGGAGAGAAACAGCATGCCTAAGAAAGACAACATAAAGAAAGTACTTGTTATCGGCTCCGGTCCAATCGTCATTGGGCAGGCAGCCGAATTTGATTACGCAGGAACCCAAGCGTGTCTTGCCTTAAAAGAAGATGGCGTAGAAGTCATTCTGGTAAATAATAATCCTGCGACGATTATGACGGACGAAAATATAGCAGACAAAGTATATCTGGAACCATTGACTTGTGACTCAATTACGAAAATTATTGATAAAGAGCGACCTGATGGTATTTTGCCGACTTTAGGTGGTCAAACAGGATTAAACATGGCAGTTTTACTAGATGAAGCTGGTGTGTTAGAAAAATACGATGTTACTTTATTAGGAACACCGCTAGAAACGATTCAAAAAGGGGAAGACCGTGAAATTTTTAAATCGATGATGAAAGATATTGGAGAACCAACTGCTGAGAGTCTTTCCACTTCTTCTGTTGACGAAGCTGTGCGTTTTGCCGGTACAGTCGGCTACCCGATGATCGTACGGCCTGCTTATACACTTGGTGGTGCTGGTGGCGGAATTGCAAATGATGAAGCGGAATTACGTAATATCGTGAAAAACGGTCTGCACTTCAGTCCAATCAGCCAGGTTTTAATTGAACAAAGTGTAAAAGGCTGGAAAGAAATCGAATATGAGGTAATGCGCGATTCCAACGATACATGCATCATTGTTTGTAATATGGAGAATTTTGATCCGGTTGGTGTGCATACAGGAGATAGTATTGTTGTCGCGCCATCTCAAACGTTAACGGACCGTCAATATCAAATGCTTCGTACATCTTCGGTAAGGGTTATCCGTGAGTTAGGTGTGATTGGAGGGTGTAATATTCAATTTGCGCTTAACCCGGACAATGATGACTATATCATCATTGAAGTAAACCCGAGAGTTAGCCGTTCCAGTGCATTAGCATCTAAAGCAACGGGTTATCCCATTGCACAAATTGCGGCAAAAGTAGCGCTAGGTTATCAATTGGATGAGGTGATTAACCCGATTACAGGTGATACGTATGCAAGCTTTGAGCCGGCGATTGATTACATTGCAGCAAAAATTCCGCGTTGGCCGTTCGATAAATTCACCCAAGCAGACCGTCTATTAGGCACACAAATGAAAGCAACTGGTGAAGTGATGGCACTGGCACGAAACTTCCCAATGGCGATTAATAAAGCGATCCGTTCACTGGAAATTGGTTTGGATTCATTATATTTACCTGGTGTGGAAAAGTTATCTAATCAAGAGATACATACCGCACTGGATCAAGCAACAGATGAGCGGTTGTTTATAGTTGCGGAAAGCTTACGCAGAGGAATGACTGTGGAAGAGATCCATGACATTACAGCGATCAATAAGTACTTTTTATATGAGTTAGAAGCAATGATTACAAAAGAAAAAGAAATTGCCGCAAAAGAATGGCAAGCGATCGAAGCAGAAGACTTAAGAGATGCAAAATCTTTTGGTATTTCCGATCTTACCTTAGCTAAGCTATTAAACGTAGATATATCGACTATTCAACAGAAAGTGAAGGAAGAAAAACTAGCCCCTTCATATAAAATGGTTGATACATGTGCTGCTGAATTTTCGGCAGAAACACCATACTTTTACAGCTCATGGAATGAATGGGATGAAGTAGAGTCGTTGAATGGAGATAAACGGATGGTTGTGTTAGGCTCTGGTCCGATCCGCATTGGCCAAGGGGTGGAATTCGACTACTGCTCCGTTCATGCAGCCAAGTCTCTGCAAGGGCAGGGTATTGATGCGGTTGTTATTAACAACAACCCTGAAACTGTGAGTACCGATTTTAACACGGCAGATCATTTGTATTTCGAACCGTTAACAGTTGAAGATGTGTTACATGTAATTGAGAAAGAAAATGCACAAGGTGTCCTAGTCCAATTCGGGGGTCAAACCGCGATTAATTTAGCTGACGGACTGCAAAAAGCAGGTGTTAAAATTACTGGTACTGCACTGGAAGCAATAGAATCGGTAGAAGATCGTGATCTGTTTTATCAACTTTTACAACAATTAAATATTCCACATATTCCCGGTGACACGGTCATGGCGGTAGAAGACGCTAAAGCAGTTGCAAAACAAATAGGTTATCCGATCTTAATGCGACCATCCTATGTTATTGGCGGTCAAGGAATGGTAATTTTGCATAATGAAAATCAACTGGTTGAATATTTGGCAGATTTACAGGCAACAGCACATGGTAATCGAATTTTTCCATTGTTAATTGACCGTTATATTGCAGGATATGAAGTGGAAATTGACGCGATTTGTGATGGATCAGATGTGTTGATTCCAGGCATTTTTGAACATGTCGAAAAAGCAGGGGTACACTCTGGAGATAGTGTGGCTATTTTCCCGGCACCTAATCTGACCAAAGAGCATAAACAGCTGATTGAACTATATGCACAAAAAATCTCCAAGCAACTGAATGTCAAAGGGATTATGAATATCCAGTTTGTTCTAAGTGAAGATCGAAAAACTATTTACGTATTAGAAGTAAACCCGCGTGCCTCTCGTACCGTGCCAATCGCAAGTAAGGTCACTGGTATTCCAATGGTCGACCTGGCAACACGTGTGCAAATGGGAGAATCACTGAGCGACCAGGAATGGAAGCTTGGACTCCATAAAGAGGTGCCGTATTATGCGGTAAAAATGCCGGTATTCTCTACTAACAAGTTACCAGGTGTGGATCCGATTCTAGGGCCTGAAATGAAATCAACAGGTGAAGCGATTGGACTCGGCTCAACGGTAAAACATGCGATGGCTAAAGCATTTGGTTGGAAAGAAAATAGCCTCAAAGCATTAAGCGAACAAGATACTATTTTCTTATCATTAACCAAAATAGATACAAAACTAAGCGAACAATTGAAGTCTGTGACCGCATCGATAGAAGCAGATCCGGAAACAGCAACATTATTAACAGAGCAAGGCATTCAAGTTCGCACAACTACAAACCTACAGGAAGCAGAGCAAAAATGTGTAGACGAAAAGTACACTTTTATTGCAGATACACATCGCACAGGTGAAAAGGATCAGCATGTTTCATTACGTGAGGCAGCCTTACGTTCCGATACATTGCATTTTACAGCAAATGATACGCTAAGTGCTTATATCGAAGCAACAACAACAAATGCAGAATCACCTGTATCCATTCAGCATTATCGTAGCAATAAACCAGACTTAAACAAAAAGGAGCGTGCGATGCCGTGAGTTTCAAAGAACAATTAAAGGGAAGAAGTCTCCTGACACTTGCTGATTACTCGCAAGCTGAAATAGCTTATATCTTAGAACTGGCTGTACAAATCAAACAAAAACAAAAGAAGGGTGAGTTGTATCAGCCACTAAAGGGAAAGACATTGGGAATGATTTTTGAGAAATCATCCACCCGTACCCGTGTCTCTTTTGAAACAGGCATTTACCAACTAGGTGGAATCGGCCTTTTCTTAAGCTCTAATGATATTCAATTAGGCAGAGGAGAGCCCATTTCTGATACAGCAAAAGTATTGTCCGGATATTTAGACGGGATTATGATTCGTACTTTTTCCCAACAAGATGTCGGGGAATTAGCAGAGAATGCCTCGATTCCTGTAATCAATGGCTTAACCGATGATTATCACCCTTGCCAAGTGTTAGCAGACCTGCAAACCATTAAAGAAGAAAAGGGAAAGCTAGAAGGCTTAAAACTTGCTTATATTGGTGATGGCAACAATATGGCCCACTCGTTAATGATTGGTTGTGCCAAAATGGGGATAGATGTTGCTATTGCAGCGCCAAAAGACTATCAGCCAAAAGAGGAAATTACGGAATTAGCTAAGTCTTTTGCAGATGGTGGTGAAGTGCTAGTAACTGAAGATGCTGTGGAAGCAGTGAAAGATGCGGATGTCATTTATTCAGATGTGTGGGCAAGTATGGGGCAGGAAGAAGAACAAAAAGAACGGGAAAAAGCATTTGCTCATTATCAAGTGAATAAGGAACTGTTCTCGCACGCTAAGCAAGATGCCATTTTTATGCATTGTTTGCCAGCCCACAGAGAAGAAGAAGTCACAGCAGCAATTATTGATGGACCACAATCGGTTGTCCTCCAAGAAGCGGAAAATAGATTACATGCACAAAAAGCGTTAATGGTTGCGCTGATGGGCTAGATCTCTTTTAGAGAGATCTAGTTTTTTTTCGTGTTTGCAGTTCATATTTTGTTATTGCTATAATAAAGATTAATTGTGTGGCAATACACAATAGTAAATTAAAGGATTGATATGACATGAGTATCGTAAAAGAATTACAACAAATTATAAATCCAGAACATATTTTGATAGATGAACCGTTAAAAAATCATACGTATACAAAATTAGGAGGAGTAGCTGATTACTTTGTAACTCCATCCACTGTCGAAGAAGTGCAAGAAATTATCCGCTATGCTAATAAAACAGATGTCCCTTTTACTTTATTAGGAAATGGTTCAAATGTAATCGTGAGAGATGGAGGCATTCGCGGGATTGTTTTAAGTTTGAAAAAATTTTCAGGTATTAAAAGAGAAGAGGACAAAGTGATTGCAGAGAGTGGCGCCCGTATAATTGATGCATCCCGTTTTGCATTGAGCGAATATTTAACCGGATTAGAGTTTGCATGTGGCATCCCTGGAACAGTAGGTGGTGCACTGTACATGAACGCTGGTGCCTACGGTGGAGAGGTGAAAGATTGTTTGGAAAGCGCGCTTGTCGTCGATTCTACTGGAGAAGTACATCGCTTGCCTGCAGATGCCTTTGCTTTAGAATACCGTACAAGTAATATCGCAGAAAAAGGTTATATTGTATTAGAAGCAACTTTTAGCCTCGAAGAAGAAAAATATGATGACATCAAAGCAGTTATGGATGATTTAACTTATAAACGAGAATCAAAGCAGCCTTTAGAATACCCATCTTGCGGGAGTGTATTCAAGCGTCCACCAGGATATTTTGCCGGAAAATTGATTCAGGATAGTGAGTTACAAGGAAAAGGTATTGGCGGAGCAGAAGTATCTAACAAGCACGCCGGATTTATCGTAAATAAAAACAAAGCCACAGCCACTGACTACATCTCTGTCATCGAAATGGTGCAACGAGAAGTAAAGGCAAAATTTGGCGTGGAATTAGAACGAGAAGTGAGGATACTGGGAGAAGACTAATTTATTTAGAATAATGAACGAGCGCAGATTGAGATGAAAGACAAAAGAAGTGAAAATCGTTGAAAAGTGTCCATCATAAGCAAGATGAAAGACAAAAGAAGTAAAAATCGCTGAAAAGTGTCCATCATAAGCAAGATGAAGGACAAAAGAAGTAAAAATCGCTGAAAAGTGTCCATCATAAACAAGACGAAGGACAAAAGAAACCAAAAATTATAAAATTGCCCATGAGTTGAATTCAACTCATGGGCAACTTGCTAAAGAAAAAGCAAAATTTATTCATAATAAGTCCATTGGCGAACTCCTTTTTTTTGAAAATGGTCATCTAATAACCGTTGAATACTTTTCTTAGAATATCCATCACCACACCAATCATAAACGAAATTAGTCGTCAATTTCTCATCTGGAAACAACATGTGTAGTTCTTTAATATTTCGAAGGAGTGCTTTATGAATAGGCTCCACCTGTTGACAATGTGGACAGAGGGCTTTTCTGCCTTCGATAAAAACAGATAAACCAGAACATTTACTACATCGCAATCCTTTCTTTAATTGTTGAAAATTATATGCAGGGATCCTAGGGTGTGGATAGTCTCCAATATCCCTTGAAATCAGTTGTTGTGCCAACGTATGTTGTGAAGATGTCACCGGAATTTTTGAAGCCAATTCTTTTATGGATTTCGGTAATTGTGTCGGAAAAATAATATGTTTATTTAATGGAGCTTGGTAGAGGTTGAATTCGGGGTTGATAAAGACATCGAAACATTCAACAGGAAGACTAACATGAAGTTGTTGTAAGACTTGGCTCATTAACGTTTCGTTCCTCATTAGTTGTAAGAGCGGATTACTGACTTCTTTATCCGGAAGCTTATACCAACGCTTTTCAGCATACTTATAATCACCGGAATAATTTTTCACATCAAAAAAGTAAAGTGTGTCGCCTGTTAGTACTATCGAATCAATTTGAAATGTGGTGGTTTGAACCTCTAACCGTAGATCGCTGAGCACAATAAAACGATTATCAACTGTTTTATCCAAAAATTGTTCGAACTTTTTTTCACCTTCATATCCCATTTTTAAATTATAAAAGTAGCGATCTTCTTTCATTGAAAAAGGGGTTCTAGCAAACAATGCTTCATACATGACTAATTCATGTGGTTTTTCCAAGGCTTTTTCGATCATAGAATGGTTCCTTTCTATAAGGATTTCGGGGTGGCAGGAAGTGTATTGGCTAGGATGATATAGATAACAAGACCAGCTGGGATGCAGAAAAGAAAAAGAAGACGAACAAGGAAGGAAGAAATCCCAAAGTACTCAGCAATACCACCACATACTCCATGAAGGGAGTTGTCTGTAGATGATCTGCGCAATTTCCGGTTCATGTACTAACCACCTCTCTGTCAATATACTTATATATTAACACAATTTTCCACAAATCAACAAAACAGATATTTTGCAAACAGGAGAAAAATTCTTTATACTATTTACATAATAAAATATGCGATAAAGATTCCTTTGGGGCAGGGTGTAATTCCCGACCGACGGTGATAAAAGCATAGACGCTTTTTTAGTCCGTGACCCGGATCATTTAACAATGTGAAGGTGGATTTGGTGAGATTCCGAAGCCGACAGTGATAGTCTGGATGGGAAAAGGGATTGGTGACGTAGTGACTTTTCTATGGGGAAAAGTAGTTCTTTTTGTGTCCTCATAGCTTTGCAACCACAAAACCAAGTTCTTTACTATGAATTAAAATACAAAAGCCCTAGGTATATCGCCTAGGGCTTTTTTGACTTTTCAAATAAAAGGTGATGATGAAGTGAGAACGAATGAAGAATGGATGGACCTTGCACTCAATCTTGCAGAAGCAACGATAGGTCAAACGAGTCCAAATCCTTCTGTTGGAGCGGTAGTTGTGAAAAATGGTGAATTACTCGGTGTTGGCACACATTTAAAAGCGGGCGGGTCACATGCCGAAGTACATGCAATCGCTCAGGCAGGTGAGAAGGCAAAAGGCGCAGATGTCTACGTTACGCTCGAGCCTTGTGCCCATTATGGAAAAACACCGCCATGTGCAGAATTGCTTGTAGAAAGCAAAGTAAATAAAGTCTATATCGCTTGCCTCGACCCCAATCCAAAAGTTGCGGGCAAAGGTGTCACTATCTTACAAAATGCGGGTATTGAAGTTGAAATAGGTATCCAAGAGCAGCGTGCCTTACGTATCAATCAACATTTTTTTCATTACTTGGCAAAAAAGCGTCCTTTTATCACCTTGAAGGCAGCAACGACTTTAGATGGTAAAACAGCAACTGTCACAGGTGATAGCAAATGGATAACGTCTGAAAAAGCAAGAGAAGATGTTCACAAAGAACGGCATAAACATGATGCAATTCTCGCGGGAAGACAAACTGTAGAAAAAGATAATCCTAGTTTAACAACGCGTTTGCCTCAAGGCGGAAAAAGTCCCATTCGCATTATTTTAGATACCTATTTATCACTCACAGGGGATCTTCATATATTTGAAGCCCATTCACCAACGTGGATGATATGTGGTAATCAGGCAGATAAAGCACACTTTACAGAAAAGTATCCAGATATCAAAGTGATTCAACTGCCTACTGAAAAAATTGCATTAACCGATTTAATGGAAGTCTTAGCAGAGGCAAAGGTACAATCCCTTTATGTAGAAGGTGGAGCTACCATCCATCAAGCTTTTTTAAAAGAGCGTCTGTTTGATGAATGCCATTGGTATATTGCACCAAAACTATTAGGAGGTCAAGATGCCAGGTCCGTGATTGGTGGTGCATCACCTTCAACGATGAAGGCAGCACAGCAACTGCAATTTATAGATATTAAACAAATTGGTCCGGATCTTAAGCTTATTGCAAAACCAAAGGAGGAGTCCTAATGTTTACTGGCATTGTAGAGGAAAAGGGAAAAATAGCGTCGATTACCCAGCACAATCAAGCTTTACAGATAAAGATTCATGGAAAAAAGGTAACAGAAGAAATCTCGATTGGCGATAGTATTTCTGTCAATGGTGTTTGCTTAACTGTAACTGAGTTTGCATCTGATTGGTTTACCGTTGATGTAATTCCCGAAACATTTCGTAGTTCATCGCTATCCAAACTAACTGCACAGTCTGAAGTTAACTTAGAACGTGCCATGCATGCGAATGGGAGGTTTGGCGGCCATTTTGTCTCTGGGCATGTCGATGCAGTTGGAAAGGTTGAACGTACATGGCAAGAGGATAACGCTAAATATTATTACATTTCCGTACTAGAAACGCGATATATTACGATGAAAGGTTCAATCTCAGTAGATGGCACATCGCTTACTGTTTTTGGAGTCGATGAGAAGGGGTTTACTATTTCACTCATCCCAGAAACACAAACAGCAACTGTCCTTGGTGCAAAAAATCAAGAAGATATCGTGAATGTTGAATTTGATATGTTAGCAAAATATATGGAGCGTCTCCTGCAAACATCCAATCAAACATCAGGTATTACGGAAGAGAAATTACAGCAATACGGATTTTAAGGAGGTGCAATAATGAAACACTCAGTTGAAACAGCTATAGAAGCACTAAAAAAAGGAGAAATCGTCATCGTTGTGGATAATGAAGATCGTGAAAATGAAGGGGATTTTATTGCCTTAGCAGAACACACGACTTCAGAAGTGATTAATTTTATGGCCAAGGAAGGTCGTGGCTTGATCTGTGCACCGATGACCAAAAGTTATGCTGATCGTTTTCAATTAGGAGAAATGGTCACAAAAAATACTGATGATCATGGTACTAATTTTACCGTCAGTATCGATTATCATACGACACATACGGGAATTAGTGCGCAGGAGCGAGCATTAACGATTCAGAAATTAGTCGATGATACGACGACAGCACAGGATTTTAACCGACCTGGACATATTTTCCCGTTAATCGGAAGAACAGCAGGAGTACTCGAACGAACAGGTCACACTGAAGCAGCGATTGATTTAGCACGCTTAGCGGGTTCGAAGCCAGTGTCTGTTATTTGTGAAATTATGAATGAAGACGGAACGATGGCGCGCCAGCCAGATTTAGAAAAAATGGCTGACAAACATAACATGCAGATGATCACGATTCAGGAATTAATTCAATACCGCAAACGTTATGACCAATTAATTGTGAAAGAAACTGAAATTAATTTACCGACTGCATATGGTGAATTTAGACTTGTCGCCTATACAGAAAAATATACTGGTAAGGAGCATATTGCATTATATAAAGGTGAATTAAACTCGGATGAACCGACACTGGTACGAGTACATTCCGAATGTTTAACCGGTGATGTGTTCGGCTCAGAGCGTTGTGATTGTGGACCGCAATTAGAAAAAGCATTAGAGGAAATCCAAAAGGCAGGGAGAGGTGTACTCGTTTATATGCGCCAAGAAGGCCGTGGTATTGGTTTAATCAATAAAATGAAGGCATATAAATTGCAGGAAGAAGGCTATGACACGGTGGAAGCAAATCACCAGTTGGGCTTTCCGGATGACTTGAGAGACTATGCGATTAGTGTTCAGATATTAAGGGATTTAGGTGTTGGAAAGCTTCATTTACTCACTAACAATCCTCGTAAGCTTTCAAGTATGGAAGAGTACGGACTGGAATTAGTAGGAAGAAAAGCAATTGAAATTCCGTCCAATAAAAATAATGAAAAGTATTTGCAAACGAAAGTAGAAAAATTAGATCATTTATTACACATAAAAGGGAACCAAGATGGAGGAGGAATTTAACATGGCAAAAACATTTGAAGGAAATTTGGTAGGTACAGGTTTAAAAGTAGGGATTGTCGTAGGGAGATTTAATGAATTTATTACGGGTAAGCTGTTAAGCGGTGCAGAAGATGCTTTCCGTCGTCACGGTATAGCAGAAGCCGATGTAGATGTAGCTTGGGTACCCGGAGCTTTTGAAATTCCATTAGTAGCGAAAAAAATGACCGAATCAGGAAAATATGATGCGGTAGTAACATTAGGAACGGTTATTCGAGGATCCACGCCACACTTTGATTATGTCAGTAATGAAGTATCAAAAGGAGTAGCAGGAGTTTCTATGGATGCTGGTATTCCGGTTATTTTCGGTGTGTTAACAACAGACACAATAGAGCAAGCAATTGAACGTGCTGGTACGAAGGCAGGAAACAAAGGCGCAGAAGCAGCAATTTCAGCAATTGAGATGGCGAATTTATTAAAAGAGATTGGTTAAGTTGAAAAGAGGGTGGGACAGAAGTACTCGAGTTATGACAAAACACGAACATCAAATGGATGTTCGTGTTTATTGTTCCTTGGGAAAGTATTATTGTTCCTTGGAAAAATGAGTATTTCCAAGGAAGGGAACTAGAATTCCGAGGAACAGCAGCACTTTTCCAAGGAAGAGAACTAGAATTCCAAGGAAGAAGCAACAAGCCCAATATATTCAGATGAGAAAAAGTATTTGTCCCACCTTCTTTTCTTATGGAAGTAATGCTTTTATATCATTTTCGATTTCTTTTGGTTCTGTCTTTGGTGCATAGCGTTTCACGACATTTCCATTCTCATCAATTAAAAATTTCGTAAAATTCCATTTTATTTGATCTGAAATCACTCCTGGTGCTTCTTTGGTTAGATGCTGAAAAAGTGGATGTGCATTTTTGCCGCGGACTTCCGTTTTGGCAAACATCGGGAAGTTGACACCATAATTGAGACGACAATATTCCTCCGCTTCATCACTTGATCCAGGCTCTTGATTCATAAACTGATTACAAGGGAATCCTAAAATTTCTAATCCTTCATCCTTATATTTATTATACAATTCTTGTAACCCGTCAAACTGGGGAGTAAAGCCACATTTACTAGCGGTATTTACAACAATCATCGCTTTTGCCTTATAATCGTTAACCGTTTTATTTTCACCTTTAACTGTTTCAATTGAAAAATCATACAATGACAATCTAATCGCCTCCTTCATAAAAAGGATAGCATATTCGTCCGACAACTACGAGGAACAGCTCACAGCTGAATTAAAAAACAAAAAAACACGAGGCATATACCTCGTGATTCATTAAAATTCTTGCATTACACCGTCTTCTTCAGCGATACGATCCAACCTTGCCTGGATTTCTTCTTCAGAAAGATTGTGTTCTTTAATATATAGATTGCGAGGGTGAACACGGCACTCGTGTGTACATCCACGCATATATTTATGTTCATTCTCTTCTGAGCATAAAATTTGTTTATTACACTCAGGATTGGCACAATTTGCATAACGTTCACAAGGCTCGCCGTCAAAGTACTCACGACCTACTACAACATGGTCTTTGCGGTTCACTGGAACAGAGATACGCTCATCAAATACGTAAAGTTGTCCGTCCCATAGTTCACCTTGTACTTCAGGATCTTTCCCATAAGTGACAATACCACCGTGAAGTTGTCCGACATCATTGAATCCTTTTTCTTTCATCCAACCACCAAATTTTTCGCAACGAATGCCGCCCGTACAATACATTAGTACTTTCTTACCTTCTAAAATTTCACGATTGTTTTCAATCCATTCCGGCAAGTCACGGAAATTATCAATGTCAGGATTAATCGCACCGCGGAAATGACCTAGTTCATATTCATAATCATTTCTAGTATCTAGAATAACAGTGTTTTCATCTTGCATTGCTTCATAAAATTCTTTAGGATTCAAGAAATCGGCATTCTTTTCGCGTGGATCCACATTTTCCTCACCTAAGCGAAGTGTTACTAGCTCTGGACGATAGCGGCAGTGCATTTTCTTGAATGTATGTCCATCCGCTTCATCAATTTTAAACATCATGTCACTAAATTTAGGATCACTTTGCATTGCTTCCATATACTTGTTTGTTTGTTCCACTGTGCCAGAAACTGTACCATTAATACCTTCTTCTGCTACAAGAATTCGTCCTTTTAATCCAAGGTCTTTACAGAATTCCAAGTGTTCCTGCGCAAATATTTCTGGGTCTTCGATTGTGACAAACTTATAATACAACAATACTTGATACTTTTCTTTATTTTCCATTTTACTACCACCTATCAATTCATATTTGCAAGATATAAATGTTTTTAGGTTGGTTTGTACTTTTATAATCTTGCAAGTCCTTATTTTATCACGTTTTTTTTGCATACTCAATATAGTCTTATTAACTTGAATTATGCAAATGCTAACATTTTGCTAACATTTAATTTAAAAACTGATTTTTTCTCTTACTTCCTTCATTAAATTACTGAACCGAGCTGATGTCTTTTGCTTCTGACCTTTGGTCGTATGAGCGTAAATTTTATTTAATGTCTTCATATCGTCATGACCCAACCTTTCAGCTATGTCTCTTAGTTCGATTTCTGCTTCGATGCATAAGGAAGCGTGTGTATGTCTTAGAGAATGGGGTGCCAGTTTTTTAGGGTGCTCCATCTTCTTTAATATTTTTTTCATATGATCATAAATATAGTGAGGGTGCATAGGGAACCCAGGATACTTACTAGTATTAATAAAGGCAAAATTATAATCGGTATAGGTTTTTCTATTTTTCATTATAAATTCATTCTGCCATGACTTGTGTTCTTTCAATGTATCGATCACAAAATCATCCACATCAATCACACGGATAGACCCCCTCGTTTTAGGTGGTACCAAAGAAAAATCATCAATCCTTTTTGATTCACTGTAATAGGTTTTTGTTATCGACAAAGTCTTTGTTGCAAAATCAATATCATCCCACTTTAGAACACAGAGCTCTCCTCGTCTTAAACCAGTGTATGCAAGAACAGAATAAACAGCAAAGTCTTGAGGAAACTTTTGACGCTTTGCTATTTGCAGAAACATTGCCAATTCTTCTTTTTCAAGAAAGTTCTCATCTACGTTTAATTTATCCTCCACAACTTTTTTCTTCTTCAAGAATCTAAAATCCATATTATCAGTAGGATCTAATCTTATCGTATCTTCAAGCGCAGATTTAAAAATTAATCGAGCTGTAGAATGGATGGATTTTATTGAATTCTCAGAATAGCCATTATCATGTAAGTCGTGTAACATTTCCATATACATATTTTTTTTAATCTTTTTCAAAGGGTAGTGAGCAAAGTACTCGTTTAATTTTTTAATCGATGTACGCCTACTGTCTGAAGTTCCTGGTTGCACTAATTTGGAATATCGAGGAAACCATTGATCTATATATTCTCGAAATGTAATAGTAGACTCTTGAACAAAAGTTCCTTCATGTATTTCTTTTTCCACTTTAGCTGCAGCAAGTTGCGCTGCCTTTTTTGTTTTAAACCCACTCTTAGCTTTTTGTTTTCGCTTACCAGTCTTAGGGTTTATACCAATATCAACTACATATCCCCATGAGGTCCCTCGCTTTCCTACATAAGCCATATCGATTTACACACCTCCTCTATTTTAATAGTAAGGATATTGTTTGTAATAAGACATCAGTGAATGATTACAATTTCTTATCTTTTATCATTTCAGCTATCTCGAGTGCCTGCATAATAGAACGCATAATTAATCTCGACTCTTCTCTGGAAAATTCAACACTGTCACTGACGTAGTTGTTACCTAAGTAATAAATAGCTATTAATCTTTCTAGTTCACGAATTGCATCATCTAAACTCATCTCAATCCCTCCAGGCTATTAGTAAGTAATAATATGATGAGACTGTGCATTAGCTTCTTTTCGTTTAATCTGATTAACAATATTGCGAATCTCTTCTTCTCTGAAGCCTGTTTTACGCAAGCCTTCTATGAAAGTCTTAAAGTCAGGTTGTTCCCAAAAGGGAAGATCTCCATAAATATCTATGGTTTTAGGTTCTTCATTGACTACTGGTGGGAGCGATACCAACTTTTCAAATTCTTTTTGGAAGAGAGCTCCGTTAACTTGGTTCTCATAATGCTTCAATCGCTCGTTTGCAAAATCTATCGTTACTTGAAAAGTATTAGCAATCATATCAACGGTTTCTGAACGATACTTTAAAAAATCAATTTTATGAAGCATAAAGGTAGGTACTGCAAAGTGAAAAGCAAAATTGCGTGCTCTATATTCCTGTAGATCTTTAAATGATTCAGGTAATTCTTGTTGATCACCATAGTGATGAAGAACATGGCCAAGTTCATGAAAAAATTGCTGCCTTTGTAAAAAAGAATGCAATCGTGAGTCTATTTTGATAATCTTTATGCCAGAGAAGATACCAGATATTGAAGGTCCTTTATGCGCCTTTAATAAGATGTTATATTCATCAGCTATAGTTTCTACATCTAGCAATTGCAATGGTGATCTGACATGCAATCTTTTTAGTTCCTTTTCAATTTCCATTTCTAAGTTAGTTGGCATGTAATCCATACTATCCAGCCCCTTTTGCGAATATTCGTTCGTTTTAAAGATGAATAAAAAAGCCTTATCCTGGCTAAAGGTAGATTACAGATTGTAATCCAAAAATGGTAATAAATGAGTAATGCATATACCCATTATAGAACATTTGTTCTATTTTGCAAGAAGAAATGATGTTCACATTTACATGAATGTTATATATACAATACTGATTTCATTCTTTGTTATAGTAAATATCATACTTATACCAAGGGTGATAACAACGCTCATTTGTCAATAAAAAAAGCATGAATTTACTTGATAAGTAAAATCCATGCCTGCTTATTTCCATCATAATTCTATGAGTTATATTGTTTTAAAAAGTTTAACTGATCATAAAGTAAATAACCGTCATGTTGAAGCCTAGCTACAACTATGCCAGGAAGTATATCCTGACTTTTGGCAAACTGTTCTATATTTTTTTTATCAAATTCTTGTGTGCTAACAAAATCCTTATAATCATCAGGGTGGATAAAGAAGTCTCTTGCAAATTTATTTGCTTCTTTTTCCTTGTGAGAAACTTCTTGGAATTCTAAATCATGTTCCAAGGTTATTAGTGATTCTTCAGGTATATAGTGAAGTAATAAATGTCCAATTTCATGAATTAGAGCAAACCAGACATGATCATGGGATTTAAACCGACCACTTAAGAAGATAGATGGGTGTTTTTTATAACTTGTTAGCGCACCTCTCACTTTACTATTAACTACAGCATCGCAAAACACCAGATATATCCCTAACCTGTTGAGTAATTTCCTTGCACTCTTTATAGAACTTTCATAATCTGTGTTAAGAGCAAGTTTTTTAAATTTAGATAATGATTTCTCTAATTTCTCTTTGTCGTATCTTTTATTAGTTAAATCGTTATTCTGAATTTCGACTTCTTCCCTAGCTAAATTTAGCCAAATTGCAATTGCTTCTTTTTCACCGCCATCTTCCATAAAATCAACGTCTAAATTAGAATATACCTTATCAAATTGTTCAAAGTTACTTAATCTCAGCAACTTAAGCATTTCATTTGCTTGTTCTTTTAGATCAAGGTCTAATCCAGAAAATATTTTTGAGAAATTAAACCTCTTATCGAATGTTTTTAATGTAGCTTCGTCAAACTCATTAGCAAGGTCGTTTCTAGCTTTATATTCTCTATATTTGCTCTCATAATTTAACCAATATGAAGCGGGTACAGAGTGTATGATTTTTTCCAATCGAATTGCAAAATCTTCAGTTAACCTACTCTTACCATTTAAAAGGTTGGATATGTGTTTCTCGCTTATGCCCATTCTTTTTGCAAGGTCTTTTTGGCTTATCTCAAGTTCATCCAAATAGTCTTTTATTACAAAGCCAGTAGGTACTATAAACTCATTACTCAATACCACCCCTCCTTTCTAATGATAATCCTCAATATCTTTTATTAGGATTTCATTTATTGTTTTAAGGTCATTTTCATTATATTCACCATGAGGTTGGATGATAATACGATAATTTTTAGAAACATTTATTCCCCAACAATCACTAAAAGTGCCTTTAAGTTTATGCCTGCGGGGGGGAGGATCACATGAAATATCCTCAAGTGAATTAGCTGCTCTTAATTCAGACAGTCTTATCGATAGTTTATCGTATAATTTATTGTATTGTTTTTTTATAAGTCTTGGATTATTAAGTATTTTCTCCAACTTTCTAGAGGAGTATAGAATATTCATATGGTTCCTCCTTCTTTATAAGAATATTTTACCAAAATTAACCCCGTAGGTCAATTTTGTAGGTGTAGACTAATTGATTTAGTGAATGTATAATTTATATAGATAGGAGTGTTCGGTAAATGATTAGTAAAAAAATTGATTGTTTTGAATATGGTCAATTATTATTTGAAAATTATTCAACGGTCTTAAGCAATGAAAATGTTGAGGACAGAATAATTAATACCTTTAATGGAAATATAGAACCTGATTACTTTAAAGAAAACAATATAACTCCAAGGGTATTTATTAATGAATTTCTGTTACGTTATTACCCAAATGAGACATCTATAAAATCTACATTTATAAATAATGTACTTTTAAAATCAACTAATCATGTGACAGTCTTTGAGTTAAAAGTAGGTAATAGTAGACTCGATTTATGTAAAATAAACGGCATTAGTACTGCTTTTGAAATTAAAACAGAGTTAGATACATCTGTAAGATTAGAGCACCAAATGGAGGATTATTTTAAAACTTTTGAAAAAGTATACTTAATTTGCTCAGAAAGCAATATTGACAAGATGATTGATAAAATACCAAAAGAGTGCGGTATTTACACATATTATTCGACTAAAACTGGGAGATACATTTTCAAGAAAAAAAGAAGTGCAATTAAATCTAGTCAAATCTCTTCATACAGTCAATTATCATCATTAACAAAAAAAGATTTACAAGTTTATTTTAAATGTAAATATGATATTGATAAAGATTCAATGATAGAGATGATCATTAATTCAAACACAAACAAAGAAATAAATAAAATATTTAAATTATGTTTAAAGAATAAATACTTAAAAAAATGGGAATTTCTTTTAGAAAACAAATCCGATATCTTGGAGATAGATTATCAATGGTTTTATAAAAATTTACTATCACCAGAAATAGTATACCAGTAATTACAGGTATACTATTTTGTTGCTTGCTGATGAATATATCTTGCTAAAGTATAATATATCCAACTGGGCCAACCACCAAATGAGCCTTTTTTTGCATTATCTCTAATGGCTTTTATTATTGGACAAGTATTTGTTTTATCTAATAATGAGACGTTATTTAATACTTCTTGTACTACATATGGATAACCAGTTACTCCCAAAGTTTTATCTTCATTAACAATTGAAAAAAACTTATTTTTATCCTTAAGGAAAATTAATGCTAGAGCTGAACCATTATTTCCACCACCGGGACTTGGTAATCGATCTTTTAATCCTCCAAAGTCACCAAAACCATTTAGTTTATATTGCCTGTATTCAGTTGCAACAATATTATCAATAATTCGTGTAAATTCTAAGTTATTAAATTCTGAGTTATATTTTTTCCTAGGTCGAGGGGAATTTAATAAAATTTTTTTAGCATTTGTTTCAATTTCTTGAAATTCTTGTAGCTCTATAAATTTTGCTTCAGCGTTTTGCTCTCTTATATCCAACATTATAAAATCATGGTGTGATAACTTTGCAATTTCTTCAATGTAATCTTCTAAATAATTATCTGTAATTCTCAGAGCTATACATGAATTGTTTTTTTTAAGTTCAGTAATAAATGAATTAAGATCAGTAATACTCATTTTAAAACCATCTTTTATTGAAATAGTAGGTATTAGATTTTCGTAGTCCTTAATTTCTAACATCCTATCCCTATAGTAACTATAATCCCTACTTAAACTAAATGATAACTGCACATCACTAACTTTTACATTTTTATATTCATTTGGTTGATGCCTAAAAAAATCTATAAAAGCTCTTTTTCCTTGAAGATTAGTTACAATTTCATCTAATGTTTTAATATCTTCAGGTTTATTTGGTAGTTTTACTTTGGTTTTTATCTTGTTTCCAGGTTTTAGTGTTTTAACAGGGTCTCCGGTTTTTGGATCAATCTTAAATCTATCGTTATATTTTTCTGTTATTAGTTCAAATAAAGGCATTATAGATTCGCCGAAATGTTGATTCAGATCCTTAGTTACTTTTATTTCTTGTGCTAGATTTTTCATAATAGGTACATACATAGTACTCCTCCTTGCATAATATAATATGTATAAACATTCATAAAAAGACAAATTTTTCCCTAACAATTAAAAATAAAAAGCGTATAAACGCTTCTGGTAATAAAGTTTTTCATACAAAATACCTAAATAGATGATAAATAATTAACATTATTAAACGAACTGAATTAATAATGTTAATTTAACAATGTATTATAATGATAATTGATCATGGTTTTTTTTTATTATTTTTCTGCCACAAGAAAAACTCAACTTCTTTTTTAAGCTGATCTTTTAATTCTTTCTTTTCCTCTTCTGTTAAGGAATCTAGATCGTAACCGAAGAAGCCTTCAACAGATTCAGATTCTGGCTTTTTATCTATATATCCCGCCTTTTCTAGTAATGACTCATAAGGATAGTCATAAGAATCAGAGAGTCTTTTTAGAGTTTCTGGGGACGGTTTTAAAGGAGTTTTGGTGTCTCTACGGAATCCCTTTTCAATATCTGATATGTAGGAATGACTCAGGCCGGTATCTTTAGCTACTTCCCTTAAAGATTTCTTACCTCTTAGTTCTTTCAATAATTCCCCAAGCTCGTTCATTATCACTCCAACTTTCAAAAAAGTATAGTATGTACTACATATTGTAATCTTTATTTTACAATCAATAAATAAAAAAGCAAAAAAAACCTGTTGAACATAGTTGACAATTAGTAAACAGTGTACTACAATGAAAAATGTAAACAATGTGCGACAGAGAAAGCGAGGTGATTTAATGAAAAATAATTTAAAATTCTTAAGACGTAGTCAAGGTTTTAATTTAACCCAACAGCAATTAGCGGACGAGTTAAAAGTTTCAAGGCACACCATCATTTCAATTGAAAATGGATCAAATACAACTGGAGAGATGGTTATAAAAATTGGTCATTTTTTTAACAAAGATCCAAGAGATATTTTTTTATAAATGATGTCGCACAAAACGAACAGAATAAATCTAAGGAGGTGATCTGAATCTCAGATAAGAATGGACAAAAACAAAAAGTTACTGTTGATTTTGGTCGAGTGAATCTGAAAAGTTTGGTCCTTACTAACGATATTCAACATTACGAAAAGATGAAGGCTCAAGACAATATAGGAGTATTGTTTGAGCCTCAAGTTATAAAAAATATGGGTTGTACAAACTCTACCGATTTTTACCTAATTGGGATTCAGGCGGATAAATAGGATTGTCATCACTGTCCCAAATTAGATTAACGAAATAGACTTCATTTCCTAGATTAAATGTTGAAATTCGTTTTCAACCTAATTCAACATGTTTTTGAACATATTCAAGGTCTTTATTTTCAGTTTTTCTTTCAAATTTCTCATCATGGTTACCTCCTTTCTAGTACTAGTTTACTAGATTGGGGTGGAATAACAAGGAGGTACACAATGCTTGAAATAAACATGAAAGTTGATCCAGATGCTATAAAAAAGGAATTATATGATCTCCTTTATGATGTAGTATCAGACATCACTGAAGATCACAAGCAAGAAAACGAGTTACCGTTTCTTTTAAGCAAGCGAGAATTGGCCGAGCATATTTTTAACGTTAGTGCTCAGAGTTTAAATAATCACATCTTGCACCGGGAGGACTTCCCGAAGATTCACGTCGGTGAAAGGGTTCTATATCCTCGTGATCAGGTAAAAGAATGGATCCATAAAAACATCGAAGTTATTGAACAGCAAACTACTAGATTAAGCATCATTAAATAATTTTTGGAGGTGCACTAAATGCAACAATTAGTATTTATCCAAAATGAACAGATTGTTACAGACAGTTTAACAATCGCAGAAACATTCCAAAAAGAACACGCACGAGTAATGAGAGACATTCGAGAATTAGAATGTAGCCAAGAATTTCGGGTCGGCAATTTTGCCGAGTCAAGCTATATCAATACTCAAGGTAGATCATATCCAAAATTTATCTTAACTGAGCAAGCATTTACATTATTGGTCATGGGTTACACCGGTTCACAAGCTCAACATTTCAAAGAAAAATACATTGCAGAGTTCCACAAAATGCGAGAGCAATTACAAAACAATGTAAAAGTATTAGATGACCGAACAGCATTTATCCAATCCTTAAAGATGACAGTTGAAACTGCTGAACGTCAGGATCAACTACAAAAAGTAGTAAACGATCAGCAGCTAAAGCTATCAACACTCAAATCGAAAATGGATGAACAGATTACCCTTGATCACGGTGAACAACGCCGGTTTCAAAAAGGTGTTGCTCATAGGGTATACCAATTCACAGGAGATAGAAGCGAAGCTAGCAGACTGTTCCGTGAATTATATAGGGAAATTAAAGATAGATTTGGCGTTTCCAGTTATAAAGACGTTAAACGAAAAGACCTGCAAACTGCTCTGAACTACATCGAGAATTGGGTGCCGAGAAAAGTATCTTAACTCCCTAACTTTACCTTACAAAATCTATTTGTAAGGTTTCTATAAAACATTATTACAAAGGAGAACATTATGAAATTAGGAGAATTAATAAAAAGATTTAGAGACGATGAGGGTTTAACGCAAAAAGATTTCGCTGAAGAAATGCATGTTAGTTCTTCCTTGATCGCATTGATCGAAACGAATAAAAGAGCCGTCCAGGAAGATTTCGCACAGAGGACTTTAAAGCAGTATGACGATCCAGTTTATGCAATGGAAGTCATTCGAGAGTTCTCGGACGGATATACAGCTCCTAGATTAAATGGTAATGCAGTCGAGTGGCATCGATTAGCTTTAGAAGAACTTGCGATTACTGAGGTGCAAGAAGCAGTCAAAATATTAAATGATGTAAGTTTTGTCAAGAAACCTGATGAGACGGAGTTAGAAGAGTTAGATCGAATAGAAAATGTTATAGCTGAATTACTAGATGCCGAACTTGCAGTAACAAACTTGAAAGCAATTTTAGCCAAGGAATACCACCTATCACTGAAAACAATCAGTAAAAAAAGGATTCCATATTGGAAATCGCAAGGATGGATATCATGAAGTATGGCACCTTATTTCTATTGTTTTTGTCTTGATGGTTTACTGATTTCTCTACGCGCTGTAGGAGGTGATCTAATGAAGTTCATTAGATACTTAATTGATTGTAAGTTAAGAAAGAAACACAGGTACAGTATCTTTACAAAACGGTGCATTGTCTGTGGTAAGTCAGATGGGAGTGAGTAATATTGAGAATGACAGCAGGAACATGGAAAGCACTAACCAAGAAACAGAGGTATGCCTTATTAAGTGGCTTGGTTGCAATTAATCAATTGAAGGAGATGAGTTAAGTGGAATTTCCCGAAGTTTATCAAACTAGCAAAACAGACAACACAACAAAAAAAACTAATATTTATGGTACAGATTACAAAGGAAATGAAGTCTATGCCGGTGATGAAATTTACATTTATGAAGAAGAATTTTGGCTTGTAAATGCAACAACGGATGACGAGAAAGAGTTGCTTCAGTTTTTTGGAGCGGTACGAGTAAAAGCAGAATCGGAAGTAAAAGAAAAATGACCAGCTCGGCATAGCTGATCATTAGGTATTCGCTAAATAGTGTTAGCCCCATTATAAGCGAATACCTCTATATTATCAATATTAGGAGGGTTTAATCAATGAAACAAATGAAGTTGATGGAGTTAAATTTAGTGAACTTTAAAGGTATTAAAGCATTTGAGTTGAATGCAGAAGGTGAAAACAAAACGGTATTCGGTAAAAATGAAGTAGGTAAAACCTCTATATTTGATGCATTTATCTGGTTATTATTCGATAAAAACAGCCACAACCAGAAGGATTTCGGTATAAAAACATTGGTAAATGGTGAGGTGCAGCACAACCTTAATCATGAAGTAGAAGCAACATTTTTAATAGATGGTCAAGATTTATCGCTCAAGAAAGTATTTGCTGAAAAATGGACTAAGAAAAGAGGTTCCGTTAGAAAAGAATTTACTGGACACACAACTGATTATTACATCGACTGCGTACCTAGCAAGAAGAAAGAATTCACAGATAAAGTTGCAGAGATAGTAGATGAAGAAATATTCAAACTATTAACATCGCCTAGCTATTTTAACGAACAATTGCACTGGAAAGATCGACGAAAAACACTGTTAGACATTGCCGGTGACGTATCAGACGAAGAGGTTATTCGCTCTAACAGAAGTTTATCGAATTTAACTGACATTTTGGACGGAAAAGATGTTGAGGATTTAAAAAAGATCATTGCTGCTAAACGAAAAGAAATCAATCAAGAACTAGAACGCATACCAGTACGAATCGACGAAATCAATCGAAATAAGCCAGATACAGACGGATTAGATGAATCAAATATAAACACTCGCTTAGAAGATATAAACAATGAAATCGAAGCGAAGAACAATGAAATAAATGATATTAAAAATGGTAGTGAAGCGAACCAATTAAAGGCACATATCAGCGATGTCGATTTAAAGATATCTAAAGTAAAGAATCAGCATGAACAGGATAACCAACAAGTCATTTATCGTCTGCAAGCCAAGCTACAGGAAGAACGATCAAACGCAAGCATCATTGAATCAAAAGTTAAGAATAACGAGCAACGCAAAGAAATGAACGATCGTAATATTGAAACCTTTACCAAAGATATGGCCATTCTAAGAGACAAATGGACCGCGAAAAACAAAGAAGAGTATACTCACGAAGATAATTGCGTTTGCCCTACTTGTGAACAAGAGTTACCAGAAGAACAAGTACAAGCAACGAGAGAAAAAGCAGAGAAACAATTTAATACTGCTAAATCAAACTATCTTGAAGCTGTGAAAGAAGATGGATTACAAGCTAAACAAAAGGTTGAATCATTAAAGCAAGAGAACGAATCACTGTTAAATGACATCAACAAATACAATGAGCAGCTAGAAGAGAAAAGGAAAGCTTGCGAGAAATTACAACATGAAATTGAAGATGCAGAAAGCAACGTGAAGCCATTAAGCGAGAATAAAGACTACCAGGAATTAATAGCTGAAAAAGCTCGCTTAAACAGTGAGATAAATAATATAGAGAGTAACGTTGAAGATTCTATCAATAAAGTAAGACAAGCAATGAGCGAATTAAAAGAGAAACAGTCAGCCTTGCAATTAGATTTAAGCATGATTAAGCAATTTGAACAGTCTAATAACCGTATTGCTGAACTGGAAAAGCAAGAGGAAGAACTTGCTGCAGAATTTGAAAAGCAAGAAGAACAATTACACCTAACAGAAGAATTTATTCGCACCAAAGTCGATCTTCTGGAAGAAAAGATCAACAGCAAATTCAAACATGCTCGATTTAATCTATTCAAACAGAACATTAATGGTGGTTTAGAAGAAATATGCGATACCACTTTTAAAGGTGTTCCTTATAAAGACATGAACGATGGGGCGATTATTAATATTGGCCTAGATATCATTGAAACATTATCCAAGCATTATGAAGTACAAGCACCAATCTTTATTGACAATGCAGAGCAAGTCACACACTTCTTTGCTGATATAAACGCACAAGTTATTAAATTGTTCGCTTCTAAAAATGATGCAGTATTACGAATCGAAAATTCAGAAGAAATGGAGTTGGTTTAATTGGCTAATAATAACGAATTGGCATTGGTGAAAAAAGATACAGTCGATGTTGTCGCATCAAAAGTAAAACAGTTTCAAGAAGCAGGGGAACTTCATTTCCCTGCTCACTATTCACCTGAAAACGCAATGAAATCAGCATGGTTAAAACTGCAAGAAGTGAAAGCGAAAAATGGTAATTCATACGTTCCAATTCTAGAACACTGTACAAAAGATAGTATTGCAAACAGCCTTTTAAACATGGTAGTGCAAGGACTCAATCCAGCTAAGAACCAAGGGTATTTTATTGCATACGGAAAATCATTAACGTTTCAGCGCTCATACTTCGGAACAATGGCCGTAACAAAACGAGTAACAGGCGCAAAAAGTATAAACGCATCCGTTATTTATGAGGGTGATGATGTAGATTACGAGATGGTAAACGGTCGAATTAAGAATTTAACGCACAAACAAAAATTTGGAAACTTGAACAAAGAAAACATCATAGGTGCTTATTGTGTCATAGATCTTGGCCATGATGATGTTTACACGGAACTAATGACGATTGATGAACTTCGCCAGGCCTGGTCACAATCTCAAATGTGGGGAAAAGAGCAAACAAAAGAGAAAAAAGGAAGCACGCATGATAATTTCAAACAAGAAATGGCAAAGAAAACCGTCATTAATCGCGCTTGTAAGAAATTCTTGAATTCTAGTGATGATAGTAGTCTAGTAATTGATCACTTTATGCAACAAGATGAAAAAATAGAAGAAGCGCAAGCACAGCAAGAAGTTAGCGAAAATGCTAATAAAGAGTTTATAGATGTAGAGTACAACGAGGTAGAAGAGGATTCACCACCACAACAGGAAAAAGAGCAAGAAACACCAACAGAACCACAAAATGAATTCGAGCAAGCAGCACAAGATTTAGATAAACAAACTCAAGATGAAGGACCAGGTTTCTAATGATAGCTATCAAAACATTAGCTTCTAGTTCAAAGGGAAACTGCTACTACGTCACGGACGGTAACACTCCCTTAGTACTGGAAGCAGGAATAAATTTTCGAGAGATCAGAAAAGCTTTGGACTTTAACACTAGCAATTTAGCAGGATGCTTAATCACACATGAGCATGGTGATCATTGCAAAGGATTAAAAGACGTTTTGAGAGCAGGTATTGATTGTTATGCCAGTGATGGCACTTGGGATGCATTATTACTAGACGGACATCATAGAGGGCATCCAGTTAAATCTCATGAACCATTCACGATCGGAACATGGACAATAATGCCATTTGATGCACAGCACGATGTATCAGAACCATTAGGATTCTTATTAGCAAATAAAGCCGGAGATAAGCTATTATTCGCAACAGACACCTATTACATCAAGTACAAGTTTAAAAACGTCTCACACATGCTAATAGAGTGCAATTACAGTAAAGAAATCCTAGATAGGAACATTGAAGAAGGTATAACACCTAAAGTGATGCGAAAGCGTCTCCTGAGGTCGCATTTTAGCTTAGAGAACGTCAAAGAATTTTTAAAAGCAAATGATTTAAGTAGAGTCCAAGAGATACACTTGCTGCATTTATCAGACAGTAATAGTGATGAAGCACTTTTTAAGCGTGAGATTCAACAACTGACAGGCAAAGTAGTTTATATAGCGTGACACAGAGGTGGAGGTGATAAGGTGGCAAGTCCCCAGGTTGAGAAAGGTTACATCAGGATAGCGAATGACCTTTGGAATGAAATATTAAGACGTGATTTTAGCAAGAGACAAATGAACTTAATTTTATTCATTTGGAGGTTGTCTTATGGAACAGGACAGAAAGATTGCATAGTTAATAGGTTTAATCAGTTTGAGATAGCAGGCGTTTACAAGAATGACATAAAAAAAGAGTTGAAGTTTCTGAGGGAATGCTCGGTTTTAGAGTGGGATGAAGAATCGATGACTTTCAGCATCAACAAAGACTATCATCTTTGGCAGGTATCACCTAACAAAAATTGGGATGGGGATAAATTTAAAGACCTTATTCACCTCAACCTAAACAGAAAAAAAGTTGGTGAAACACTAACTTCTGATAATGAAAAAGTTAGTAAAACACTAACAAAAAACCGGAAAAAAGTTAGTAATTCACTAACCGAAAAAGACCAAAAAGTTAGTAAAATACCAACTACAAACAAAAGTTCGGTTAGTAAAACACTAACATTTATAAGTAAAACAGTTAGTAAAACACTAACTATGAAGTTAGTAAAATACCAACCGTCAGACGATGGGAAGTCAATAGTGATAAGCGATTCCAGCTCTCTAAAGACATTATTAAAGACATTAATTATTAAAGACATAAAAGAATGTAGTAGTAGTAACAGAGATAATTATTTTGCGGAAGTTATGAAATTCTATCAACAAAATTTACAAAAAAATGTTAGTGAGTCCACTTTTAATTACGAACTAATCGAACAATGGTATGGAGAATTTGGCTACGACCTATTACTTGCTGCTATGAAACTATCAGCGAAAGCAGAGGTGCAAGGGGTTAAATTTGTGGAAAGCGTACTATTCAACTGGCAAGAAGCAGGTGTAAAGACATTAGACGATGCTCGTCTTTACGAAAAACAGTTCAAGGAAATTCGCAAAAGGCGAACATATCAGCCGAAGAATTACGGATCCAACAAGAAAGACATAACGCCGGATTGGTACATCAAGCAGAAAGAAGAGCAACGCAAAAAAGAACAGGAACGGAAAGGTCAACAATCTTCAGAAGAAGAGCGAAAGCGCACTGCCGAGGAAGCTGATCGAATGCTAGAAGAATACTTAAAACAACAGAACAATTAGGGGAGATGACATGATCACTCTGATCAAGTGGATTCGATTTATTTTAAACTACGATCATAACCAAATACTTGAAGACGATGGTAAATGAATTTCTGAGGGGGCATCGAAATGACTGATCGTCTACCGGAAAAGGTAATTAGCATTGAGCAAGTAAAAATAAATAGAAGCAGGGACAAAATATGCAAATGCAGCAATAGACGATTTGAAATAGATACAAGAAATAGAAAAATACATTGTCGAGATTGTGGCGCTATGATTGCCCCTTACGATGCTATGTACGATTTAGCGATGAAAGGCAATAGGTTGCAAGGGGAAGTAAATCAGTTGTTAGAGCAACGGAAGCAGATCATAAACTACAAACCGTGGCTAGTAACGATAAAGAAACTCGAAAGGCAATATCGTGGAAAGAAGATGCTGCCATGCTGTCCCAGATGTGATGAACCGTTTTATCTAGAAGAATTAACAAGTTGGACTGGCAAACCCTTTGCTGACGGAAATCAATCCCTTATGATGATTTTATTTATTACTCTGTAGGTCTATTAAAATCGCGAAACGGGATACCACTGGATTATTTAAGTTTAGTAGACAAGCTTTTCGATAGCGTAGCTTAAAGTGGGAGTTGAGGAAATGAACATACCAAGAATTTTGCATTATCCAGGAAGTAAATGGTCGCTGGCAAATTGGATAATTAGCTACTTTCCAGAACATGAAACATACCTTGAACCCTTTTTTGGCTCAGGAGCAGTATTATTTTCCAAGAATCGTAGCAGGTTAGAAACCGTAAATGATATTGATGGAGAGATTGTCAATCTATTTAAAATCATTCGAGAACGTCCCGATGAGCTGGCTAAAGCTATTATATTCACACCACATAGCAGAGAAGAGTACTATCAAAGCTACCTCGAGGCAGAAGATAATTTAGAAAGCGCTAGAAGATTAATTGTGAGGCTCTGGCAAGGACGTGGAGGGAAAACAGCACATAGAACAGGATGGAGAAGCATGATTGAGCGCAATGGACCATTACCAGGTAAAGAATGGCTAAGTTTTCCCGATAAAATATCAGTTGTGGCAGAGAGATTAAAAGGTGTTCAAATTGAAAATCAACCTGCAGAACTATTGATAGAAAGGTATAACCGACCAAACGTTTTAATTTATGCGGATCCACCCTATTTATTAGGAACTCGAACCACTACAAGTTACAAGCACGAAATGACAGACGCTGACCATGAGATCTTACTTGATCGACTTAATGCTCATACAGGACCTGTTATCTTATCGGGATATGAGCACGACTTGTATAACGATCTATTAACAAGCTGGCGGAAAGAGGTTGTTAAAGCAAAAGCCGAGGGTGGAGCAAGCAGGAAAGAAGTATTGTGGATTAATCCAGTAGCAGCTGAGAAGGTTCAGCAGATTAATATATTCGATTTGGAAATCTAATATCGAAGAAGAGAGACCTGATAAAACAGGTCTCAAAAAGACAAGAGAACTTGCGTTCCCCTTGGCGTATTTATTATATCAGACGAGAGGGGAAAAGAAAATGAATATTAAGTCAAGCACAATTTATAACATGGATTGTATAGAAGGGATGAAACATATTCCAGATAAAACTATCGATATGATTCTATGTGATCTACCGTATGGGACCACTAATTGTAGTTGGGATGAGATCATTCCTTTTAAATCTTTGTGGGAACAATACGAGAGAATTATTAAAGATAACGGAGCTATTGTATTGACAGCTAGTCAACCCTTTACTACAAAACTCATATCCAGCAATATGCGATTATTTCGTTATGAATGGATATGGAAAAAAGGGAAGCATGTAACTGGTTTTCAAAATGCAAAGCGAATGCCTTTGAAAAATCATGAGAATATTTGCGTATTTTATAAAAAGTTACCCACGTATCATCCACAGGGTATTATTCCTTTGGTGAAAATTAGAAAAAATAAGAGAAAGAAGATAGGTGGAATCTTTCGAGAAGGAGATGAAAGTCTATTACAAGAGTATGAGACAACTCATACAAATTATCCGAGATCTATTTTGGATTACTCTAGGGAAAGCAAAACGTTTCACCCTACTCAAAAACCTTTAGTTTTATTTGAATACTTAATTAAAACTTATACGAACAGAGGAAATCTTGTATTAGATAATTGTATGGGTTCATTTACTACAGCAGTGGCTTGTGACAATACAAAAAGAAATTGGATTGGATTTGAACTTGATAAAAAATACTGTAGACAAGGAAAAGTTAGAATTAATGAAAATAGAAAGAGTCTAGGTTTAGAAGGTGTAAATACAGTATTTATTTAGAAAATGAATGGTGGTTTAAATGAAAGGGTTATGTATAAATGCATCGGGTTTAACTGTATTAAAAGCTGGCCAGGAATATTTTGTTTTTCCTGGTGGCTCTAACACTTTTTATGTTTCAAAGTTTAATAATGAAAAAGCTCATTTCGGCGCATTTCAACGTAATAGGTTCGAAGTCATTGACGATCAAGAAAAGATCGAACAACCGGAAATCTTGGAGGAAGAAAAATTCGATCAGTTGGTTCAAATGGATTTATTTGAATTTCTAGAGGATGACGAGGAGAAACTTGATCCAGGAATAGAAATTATAATACCAGATGACATTATTTCTCCTCTGGAGTGTAAGAACAGTCCGAAATCAAAGGCATTTAAGAGGGTTCAGCATAGATGGAGTGTATATGTAAAAAGTGTACAGGATTATCATAAATGTTCATGGTTTGAAGCAAGTAAGAAGCTACTCAAACATAAAAAAGAAGGATCCCCTATTCAAGTAACATGGGATCCGGAAACAAACATATAAAAAGAGCTAGAAGCAAGCTCCCAACTCACAAACCTAAAACTATTATAACATGGGGGCATGCTCTATGCGATTAGAAAATGTGAATATTGAAGATGAAGGAAAAGAATTTAACATAAAAATACCAATTAAAGCAGGAAATTTGCCATTTGTTGTCGTATACTGTAATGGAATAGCTAAAAAGACCTATTTGCCTGATCATGGTGAGACGAAGGTAATTACACATCAAGGGAAGGTAAAGAGGGTAAAGTTTGATGAGGGGGAAGAATTTTGATTTATATTATAAATTTTGAGGAAAAGTGTGAAGGGTTTTGGAATTGTGTTTCTCCTGATGCGATAGTTAGTAGTGCAGGTACTTTAATTGGCGCATTCTTTGGCGCATTATTAGCGGGATTGATTACCCTTTTCATCTCTAAAAGGCAGGATAAAGAAGCATATAAAAGACAAAAAAAAGAAAGAGAAGAAAGGTTTTTGGTTAATTATTCTTATACTAGACTTACTATAATTGTCTTAAAAGATTATTTTAAAGAAGTCTATGATTATATAAATCAAAATGATGGTTATAAGGATAAGTTTACAAAGTTAATAAGTGACTTATCGATATACAATAGCCATTTCGATCATATTATAGCAGACAACTATACCTTTCCATCTCACAAAGTAAGGCATTTTATAAATATAAGAACAGCTTCCGCAAAAATATTTTCAACAATTAAGAAATCAAATTTAAATAAAAACAATTTACTTGATACCAAATTAAAAGAAGAAGTTAATGAGAGTTTTAGGATTTTTATGGATGCTTATTTCAAATTAGAAGAGTACTATTTGAATTTACTAAAACAGGTCGAAGATAGAGAAAAAGAACACCATAAATGATTTTATCAACTATCTGGAGACGCTATAAGTAAGAAGTACATTAATGCAGGGAAAAGAAAAACGAGGGGGGGAAGAGTATTGAATGAAATTGTGGATTTTAATAAATAAACCTAGAATTGTTATTCCCATAATTGCAATACTGTCTTTGGCTTTCGTAATATATTTTAAGAGTAATTTCTCTTTAATTTTTTTTATTGTGATTTGGTCGTTCTTAATAGCAAGAATTTTAATATACACTTTGGACAAATATGATCATTTATTATTGTATATAATTATTTTGTTACTATTGCCTTTTATTATATTATTTATTATGGCATTTAATCTTGTATTTTTACAAGATACATATTTTCTAAGTGATATGATGATATTGAAATTAATTTATTCATGCTGCTTTCTTGTCCCAGTATTTTTAGCTATATTTGTAAATAAAGGGAACTTAGATAAATTAAAGCTATCTATCAATATTCAAATTTGTATTATAACAACTATTACTGCCTGTTTTTTTATTATAAAACCAGATTTGTATGAGAGTATATTTGATATAGTTTATAATGATTTTCAAGAGGAATTTAACTTAGAATTACTTGAAAATCCTGAATTTATAGAAGACTTAGAAAAAGAAATAAAATCTAATGGAATAAAAATGGATATAACAAATCAAAATGGAGATTTTCTGGAACCCCAGGTTATTAGAGATGATTTAGAAGTTATATTAAAGAAAGAGCTAGAAAAATTCCTTGAATTATCCTTTCAATATCTTTTCTTACCATATTTGGTACAAGGTATATGGAGCAATTTGATTTTAGAAATTAGAAGGTACAAAGCCAGTCTTAGGAAAAAATAAAAATAATGTTCTACCAGCCAACTGGAGGGCACTAATCGGAAAGTTGTAAAAGCAGCTTCTTGATTGGTGTCCTTTTTTATCGTTGCAACTTTTGTGCCTAAATCCGATATTTTTGCAACCAAGGAGCGATGTAGTATGAATAACTGGGCAGATAGATTGATTCGTGAATATGAAATAGGTAGACATGATTTAGCAACAATGAAAAATGAATTGGATCCAGCTAATCTAGCGGAACGTGAAGATAGAAGTAAAATTAATAGCATGATTAGAACCATGACAGAGTCTATCGAGTGGATGACGACAGGAAGAGAGCCAGGAAAGTTAAGGGGGGTAGATAAAAAGGCAACTTACCAAAGGCGTGCAATAGCAGACATGGATATGTTTCCATCACTTGACATTGTTCCAGAGGAACGTGAATTGGACGAAGAAGAGAAACGAGTTATCTTTAATATAATTGCAGAGTTATCGCCACGTGAAAGACAGTGTTTTATTATGAATAAAGCTTATATGATGTCTTATGCTGAAATCTCAGAGGAATTAAAAGTTGGACGGAGCACTGTACAAAAATACGTAGAAAGGGCAAAAAATAAAATTTCTTGTCGTGCAAATGTCATACAGTGTTCTTAATTAGTGAAAGGGGTTATAGATAAAGCACGCATCTAGCAAGCGTAATATCTTTTTTAGACCTTACGGTCTTTTATATAAGAGCACTATATATCATAAGTACTATAAAAAACAACTAATATGCAGGAATATCCTCCTTTTTGTCGAATTTATATTGATAGAGGGAGGTGTTAAGATGAAAGAAGAAAAATATTATTATAAATTCACTTATGTTGATGGGACAACAGAGGAGTTCGAACAAGATGATAATGAGCTTACTTCCAAAATTAAGGATTCAAAATCAAACAGAATTGTGATAAATAAACATGTTTTAATTAATTTTAATAATGTTATAAAAGTTACTACAGAAACGAAATCGGAAAGAGAAGAAAAAGAAAGAATTACTGAAGAAAAATTGAAAGTCGACGCTGAAGCTATAAATAAAATAAGATTTTAATTAGTTAAAAGCATCTTTTAAAAGGGTGCTTTTTCTTATACTCAAAACAAACTTAAATTAAGTCGGAGGTGGCGGTGATGTAGATGGCAAGACCACGAAATCCAAAAAGAGATGAAGCATATCAAATATGGAAAGCAAGCAATGGAGAAAAGAAATTAAAAGACATTGCAGCTGAATTAGAAGTGTCATCTTCACAGATACGCAAGTGGAAAAACCAAGACAAATGGAGCGACAAAATGAATGGTAACGTTACGAAACGAAAAAGGGGAGCTCCTAAAGGAAGTAAAAACGCTTTAGGTAATCGAGGAGGTGCAGCACCAAAAGGAAATGCTAATGCTGTAACGCATGGATTATTTGCTAAGCATCTTCCGCAAGAAACCTTAGATATAGTAAATGATATGGATAGTATAAATCCATTAGATATACTTTGGATGAACATTAAGATGCAATTTGCTTCGATACTAAGAGCACAAAAGATAATGCATGTAGAGAGCAAGGATGAAATGATCAAGGAGCTCAAAAAGGAGAAAACAACATCCAATGAAAATATGGACATTGAAGAAATAGAATACGAATTTCAATTTGCCTGGGATCGCCAGGCTACTTTTATGAATTCTTTGAGTAGATCCATGAGTGAGCTCAGAAGTATGTTGAAGCAATTCTATGAACTTGCTAATGCAGATGATATGAGATTGCTGGAGTTAGAGAAAATGAAACTTAGCATCGATAAAACGAAAGCTGAGATTGATAAGCTACAGGATGATGATAGCGACAAACCTATTGAAATCATGATCAAAAGAAAAGGTGAGGGCTCATGATTGAAAAAGAAGTTAATCCTCACTTTGAAGATTTTCTATTTGATTGGTATCAGAAGTTTCAATTTCTTGTTGGTGGCTACGGATCCAGCAAGAGTTATCATGTTGCTCTAAAAATCATATTAAAGCTACTTGAAGAAAAGAGAACAGCGCTAGTGGTAAGAGAAGTATATGACACACACAGAGATTCAACCTTTTCTTTATTTGAAGAAATCATAGAAGACATGGATTTATCCCGTAAAATACGTTGTATGGGCTCACCAATGCAGATAAGATTTCCAAATGGCAGCAAAATCATATTCAAAGGGATGGATAAGCCAGCTAAGTTAAAGTCCATCAACAATGTATCACTGATATGGCTGGAAGAGTGCTCAGAAATTAAGTACGAAGGTTTTAAGGAATTGATGGGACGTTTACGCCATCCATCTTTGAAGCTGCATATGATCCTTTCAACTAACCCTGTTGGTGAGGACAACTGGACGTATAAACATTTCTTCCAAGACAGAATCAATAAACGTTATGTTTTGGATGATAAAGATCTCTATCGAGAGCGGACCATGGTTATTGGCGACACATATTATCACCATTCGACGGCAGAAGATAACCTATTCCTTCCGGAGAGTTATATTGAGCAACTGGAAGAAATGAAAGAGTATGATCCAGATCTTTATCGGATTGCCCGTAAAGGGAGATTTGGTGTTAACGGAGTTCGAGTGCTGCCGCAATTCACTAAAATGGAACATCGAGAAGTAATGAAAGCTATAAACCGCATTGAGAAACCTTTATTTCGAGTTGGAGGAGATTGGGGTTTCGTTAACTCATACAATGCATTCCTTCGCTTAGCTGTAGACACAGAAAAGCAGATTTTATATATCTATTGGGAATACTACAAGCGGGGTAAGACCGATGACGAAACCATTGTAGACTTGGCAGAATTTAAAAATAGTGGCGAGCGAATTATTGCTGATAGCGCAGAACCGAAAACAATAAAATATTTTAAGAAGCAAGACTTTAATATGGTAGGAGCGCATAAGTTCCCTGGATCCGTACTTGCGAACATTAAAAAGATAAAAAGGTTTAAAAAAATAGTTTGTTCTGATGCCTGTGAAAATACCATCCATGAGTTAGAGGACCTTGTTTTTAAAAAGGATAAAAACGGAGATGTCATTGAGGATGAATTAGCAATTGATGCGCATACATTCGATGCTATGGCTTATGGATTAGATGGATACGAGGTTATTGACTTAAAAGATGAAGCACAGAAACAAGCTAGACCAACAAGGCAACGACCTTCGGGAGGGAGGAAAAGATAATTATGTCAGAACAAACAGTCAAAGCAAGGGTTATCAAGGCTTCTGTTACTTCGTCCACTCAACAGTTATATAGAGATGACTTTTCCAATCAATACGGAGATATCCTAGAACCTCCATACAACTTAAAAGAATTAAAGATGATCGGAGAGTACTCTTCTATCTTGCAGCAGTGTGTCGATGCGTATAAAACAAATATCATTGAATTTGGTATTGAACCGGAATTTAAAATTGATATGAATTCGGATGAAGTAAGGGACGAGCAGAAAGAGCAAGCTCGATCAGAGTGGACCAGACTTGATGAGTTTACTCGTTATTTAAACATGGATGAATCACCAGAAACTATCCTGGGTTATGCTTTCGACGATCGAGAGAAAACAGGTAACGGTTACCTTGAGATAATTCGTGACGGAGTAGGGCTACCGGTTGGGATTGAATATGCGGATACTCAATACATGCGAGTTTGTAAAAAGACCGTCCCTGAGGAAATTGAATACACTATATTAGAAAATGGCCAGGAAAAAAAGGTAAAACGATGGAAGAGATTCAGAAAGTATGTCCAATTGATAGACGAAAAAAAAGTATTCTTTAAGGAATATGGGGATCCGCGCATCATGAACTCTGCAACAGGTAAATTCGATGACAGTACTCCAGAAAACCTAATAGCAACCGAGATCTATCACATGAAGATTGGTTCAGGAACCTATGGAAAACCGAGATGGATAGGTAATATTATCAGCTTGTACGGTGCAAGAAAAGCAGAAGAATTAAACCTAACGTATTTCACAAACGGAAGGCATATTCCAGCTGCGATAACAGTTTCAAACGGAAAGTTAGACGATACCTCATTTGAAGCGCTACAGGATTACATGAACGACCTATCCGGGGCTGAAAACGCTCATAGGTTCCTTCTTTTAGAAGCTATGGGTACAACACAAGAGGACCAAATGGGTGATGAAAAGGTTACTCCGGCGAAGGTGGAAATAAAGTCACTTGCCGAGATTCTACAGCAAGACGCGTTGTTTCTTGAGTATGATGAAAAAACAAGGCAGAAGATACGTTCATCATTTCGGTTGCCACCACTATATACTGGAGAGTCACAAGATTTCAGCAGAGCAACCGCGGATACAGCACGAAAGGTAACAGAAGAGCAAGTCTTTCAACCTGAAAGAAAGGGATTGGCAAGGGCATTAAATACTCTATTTCTGGAACCACTTGGTTTAAAATACGTCAAATTAACAGTAAACGGGGCAGATTTCCGAGATCCGTTAGAAATAGCAAAAGCACTTTATCCGTTAATATCTGCAGGATCGGTTTCGCCTAATGATCTACGTCCGTTAGCATCCCAAGTTCTTGGTCAAAAATTAGAAGTGTTCAGCGAAGAGTACAACATTCCCTTTCAAGCAATGATGAAGGAGCAAGAGAGTAACCCTGTGTCCGATTTATTTGCTGTACAAAAGTCTAAAAACAAACAACCTGACCTTATCAATCTGTTAAAAGATATGCGGGACGTACTTGAGGGGCTGCAGAAGTCATGAGTATGGTTGATAAATTATTAAAAAGCCTAAATGATTTTATTGCCAAAGCAGAGGATGAGGAAGACTTCCTTGACGATGTTCCTGATTTTCCGGGACTTGAGACATTGCCAGCGATTATAGAAGACTATGAAACAGCCATCGCAAGATTGTTGAGGGTACAACGTAAGCGTTTTGTAGATGCCTTTAATGGTTTTGTATCTAAAGATGACAAACAAACACTAGAGTCCTTCCTTGTGTTTCTGAGAAGCGATTTGTTTGCATCAGATAGCTTCGCCGAAGAATTTGGAGAGGAAACAGCCAAGTTCTTACAGTTAACAACTGAGGAACTAACCAAGTCTATCATGGAGTCCATTGACAGAGATATTTCATTCGAGATTCTTTCAAATAGTACTGTTGATTGGATGCAAAGATGGTCCGGAGATTTAGCTGATCTAATGCAGCTAATCACCCACACAGCACTGGAAAACGAAGTACTGCAAGCTATTGAACTTGGTGAATCAATAGCAGATGTTGAGTTACGTATGAAGGAATTGCCTCAGTTCGACCGTAAGAGAGCGAGAGCCACGGCAAGAACAGAAATACTGACTGCTTCTAGTAGAGCACATTATGAATCTTTTATGCAAAGCCCAGCTGTTAAAGGAAAACGATGGAAGCATAGCGGAGCTAAGAAAACTAATCCACGAGCTACACATATTGCAATGGACGGTGTAGTTGTACCAGTAGATGATCATTTTCTTGTTGATGGGGAAGAAGGACTTTATCCAAGAGACCCAGCATTCTCGGCAAAGAACAGGGTTAATTGTGGTTGTGTTATTGGTCCAGAAGTTGATGAAGTCATTTTAGGATTGTCTAAGGAAGAGAAAGAATCTATTAGGCAGGAAGTTTTAGCAGAATTGAATGGTTAGGAGGTGATAGTTATGGAATATACACGTTCTATAGGAAATTATTACGAAACTTTTGAAGGTACACCTAAAGAGATAGCGGAACTTATTTCGATCTTAGATAAACAGGAACGTGAAGTAAGCCAAGAGAAAATTAAATATCCTAACTTAACAAAGGTCAAACAGAAAGAAGTTGGAAAAGGTGAAGTAACAAAATAGTAAGGGGGTGTAATGGTGATCAACGTGGTGACAAAAGAGCAAATTGAATCGCTATTTAGTGGTTCGGAGGTCGAAGTTATGACTTTGTGGGATAAAACTACGGTAATGTCCGTAAAACTTCCAAATGGATTCGTTATCGTTGAATCTTCTAGTTGTGTTGATCCTACCAACTATGATGAAAAGATAGGTTATGAAATTTGTTTGCAACGAGTGTTTAACAAACTATGGGAGCTCGAGGGCTATAAACTCCAAAGTGAATTGAAAGGAGGTGAACACTAAATGCCAAGAGAGTTAGTTAATGCGAACATCACCCACGTTTCATACGTGGATAAGGGAGCAAATCAGAAGCAATTCTTCTTTACGAAGTCGGATAAGCAGCCAGATTTTAAAAAGGAAGTTAAATTGTTTATCAACAAGGATGATGAAGATCAACAGCTAGTTTATGGGGTTGTATATGAGCCGGATGTTGAGGATTCACACGAGGATTTCATGACAGCTCCTGAAATCGAGAAAGCGGCTCACGGATTCATGAAAGATGCCCGCAATATTGATAAGCAACATGACTTTGAATCTGGTGTAGGCGAGGTTGTCGAATCGTACATCGCTCCTGCCGAATTTCAGTTAGGTGAAGAAACAATCACAAAAGGATCATGGGTACTTGTTACTAAAGCAAGCGATGAAGTTTGGGAAGAAGTTAAAAAAGGTGAAATTACTGGTTATTCCATGGCTGGTACTGCAGAGACAATTAAAAAGCAAAAAAAAGAAAAGCCTGTTTCTAAGTCTGAAAACGATGAGGAAATGAAGGGCTTTTTTGATTTACTTAAAAGCTTTTTCGCAAAAGGAGAAGTTCGTGATCGTTACGAGGATAACCAGAAACGACGTAATTTATGGGCTGTATGGGACGGAATGGAAGATACCTTCTACGAGTCTCTTTGGGACAACCGCACACCTGATGTCGCAGATTTCGAGCGACTAGAAACTGGTGTGCAGGATTTCCTTGAAATTTTACAAGAAATCAAATCATCAGGTGATGTCCTGAAAGCATTGAAAGAGAAACCAGAAACAATTGGAAAGGGTGAAGGCGAAATGAAAAAGGAAGATATAGAAAAGCTTCTTGACGACAAATTGAATCCAATCACAAAGCGTTTGGATGCCATCGATAAGGAAGATCAGGGCGAGGGGCAAGAATCGATAGAAGGTGAGGAAGACGACGTATTGAAACAACTTTCCTCTGTTCTGGATGAGAAGTTGAGTCCAATCACTAAACGTCTTGAAACTGTGGAAAAGGCAAGAGGAATTTCTAAACAGGCAGATCAAGATGAAAATAATCAAGAGCCTGTTAAAAAGCATTATTTAGAAGGGATTCTGTAAAAGGAATCCGATAAAAGGAGGAAAAATAAATGCCGACAAATCAGCAGATCATGAAAACTATTACAACTGGTTCTATTACTTCCGGATTACTTAGTCCGGAGCAGGCTCAAAAATTTATTCAACAGACTTTTGAATCTACTGCACTAGGTGGATTAATTCGTAAGGAAACGCGTAAAGCAAAAACAGGGGAAATTGATAAAATCGGTATCGATTCTCGTATTTTACGTAAGAAAACAGAGAACACAGATGACGGGTACCGTGCAAAAACTAAATTTAGCAAGGTAGAATATGCGACTACTGCAGTTCGTTTACCTTGGGAAATTACTGAAGAATCTTTAAATGAAAACATCGAGGGTCAAAACTTTGAGGACATCACCACTAAACTGATGACTACTCAATTAGGTGTTGATCTTGAGGACATTTATATCAACGGCGATGAAGATACACCTTCTGATGATGAAGATTACGACTTCTTAAAAATCAATAACGGATGGTTGCAGCAACTTAAAACAGGTTCACACATCGAGGATCGTTCTGCCAAAAACAGTGGGGCAATTTCCCTTGATGTTTTTTATGATGCGTTGGAACAAATGCCGAACAAGTTTAATGATGGGACATTGAAATGGTTGGTCGCTCCATCCACTAAACAAAAATGGGAACAATATTTATTAAATCAAAGCATCAACAATGGCGGAGGATTATCTGACTCTGTCATGAGAGCGCCAGCAGGTATTGAATTCGTTCCAGTTCCGCGGATGCCAGCAGACAAAATCTTGCTGTCTAATCCTCGAAATCTTGGCGTTGTTAATACTTATGATGTGAAAATTCGTAAGACGACAGAGGGAGAAAAAGCGATCATGCAGGATAAGCGTTTTTATGTTGTTCATCTTGACTTTGATCCTGTTATTGAGGAAAAAGACGCAACAGTTCTTGTTAAAGGAATACTTCAACCTGCAGGAGACGGAGGTGCCACTGAATGATTAAGTTAAAACTTAAAAATGCCTTGTCATATAATGGTGTCGTTTCTGCTAATGAAAAGAGTCCTTTTGTTGAGGTTAAATCTAAGGAAGCGGCTGACAAGGCAGTTAAAACTGGTTATTTCGAGGTTGTGGAAGAGCAAGAACCAAAAGAACCAAAGGAGCCAGAGGTTCATACAAAGGCAAGTTTAAAAAAGCTTAATAAAGAACAACAAGAAGCAATAATCTCTCAAGCGGGTTGGGACCCATCTACTGCCAAAAATGAGGAAGATCGTATTTCTTTTATTCTAGAAATACAGGATTCAAATCCAACAGAGACAGAGGAGTGATGATTATGTCTGTCACTCCTGAAGGTTTAAAGGGTTACACTACTTTCGAATCGGTTAAGAAGCGCCCTGATTCACAGCTGGAAAAAGACATCTTTGAAGCTAAGGTATATATAAATAACATAGTTGAAAAGCCACTAGATGAACATGAAGAGTTACCTGATGAGCTAGAAATAGCTTGGTTGAAGGTGGCTCAATTTTATGCACTCATTAATAGTGATGAATCCATGGCCAAAGGCTACAAATCCGAGAAGATAGGAGACTACTCCTATACCTTATCAGATGGTAGTAGCTTAACCATGCCTGATATTTCATCCTTGCTAGCAGAATTTATTCCAGATGATGGGGGAAATAAAGGCTTTTTTATGAGGATGAGGTCATTATGAGTTATGAAAGCTTACTAACCGATACGTGCTCTATTTTTCATTTGAATTCGCGTTCTTCAGGTGGTAAATGGGGCATTCCTTCTGATGATAGGCAACAGGATCATTATTATGCTGATAATCCTGATGTAGAAGAGCAGTCATGCTACTTCGTTGAGAAAAACCAAAGCATAACTCAAGGCGAACCTAACAACGAAATAATTCAAACCTATCGTGTGCATTTTCCTATAGATGCAGATATCCAAATTAATGACAAGGTTGTCTGGGAGGGCATTACTTTAAAGGCTCAAAAACCTCGAAACATAAAGGATCACCACATTGAGGTCAACCTTGTGAGGAGGGTTAATCTATGAAGGGTGAAATTAATTTTGACATAGAAATCGAGGGGTTAGATGAGTTTATAAGTGCATTGAAAAACACTGAGAAAGGTGGATTCGCTGAACAATTAGGTCTTTGGCTAGAAGCTATTGGAATTGATTTTCTAGACATTGTACAGGACGAGATTGTCCGCACTGAGACTGTTGATACTAGGAATCTTTTAAACTCATTTAGTAGAGGTGACTCAGAAAACCTCTGGAGCATAAGTAGCGGAGGAATGGTACTTGATATAGGTACCAATCTTAATTATGCATCCTTTGCAAATGATGGCCACTTCACTGTGGACCCAAATTCGGGGAAGGATAGACGCTGGGTTCCAGGTCGGTGGTTAGGCGATCGATTTGAATATGACCCGAGTGAGCGCGAAACGGGCATGCTTTTGAAAATCACCTGGATAGATGGTACTGGCTATTGGGACAATGCACTTGCCATCTTAGATAAGACATTTGAAAAGAGTTTAGATCGGTTGCTGCAAAAGTGGCTTGATTCTAATTTTTAAGGTGGTGGTTAATTGAATCAAGAAATAGGATCCATCATGGCATATCTGTATCAACTGTTTCGAGTAAAGATCTACGATTTGAAGTTGCCACAAGACTTCAAAGTACCATCCCTGTATTTCCCAGTACCGACATCTTTCAGCAGTAATGATACAAATCAGACGTACTTGAAAAGCTACACGTTGAACGTCAAGTTGTTTCACCATGATAGCAAACTAGCTTATTACAAAGCTGAAGAATTAGCAGATCATATCGCTAACAATCGTGAAGTCATACCGATGGTAGATGTAGAAGGGGAGAAAACAGGCGACTATATCCGGTTCAATCGTATTGAAACAAGGATAGGTGAAAATGGAGTGGCTATACTTATATTGAACTGGGACAGTCGTTACCATTACCACCATGATGAAGCGCCAGCAATACAATATGTTGATATTACAAGTGGGGTGAAATAATTGAGCAATGAAAAAGCGATTAAAAAAACTGAGGAGATTGTTAAACCAGCTGTTTCCACAGCAAAGACTATTAAAAAAGAAACAGAATTTCCCTTGTATGAGTTAAGAGAGCACAGTCTTGAACTCTTTGGCGTGAAGTCAGAGGTCATTGATGGTGCTTTTTTAAATTACAAAAATGTGAAAGCAACTAAAAAGCAGGCAGAGAACTTAATTAAGTCCTTTCTCAAGAAGGAGGTAAAGTAATATGAATGGTGGAACATTTACACCTGGTGTAGAAAAAATACGTCCAGGTATTTACTTTAATTTTCAAATACTAGCGAATGAACGTATTTCAACTGGTGAACGAGGTCGGGCTGCACTTCCTCTCGTATTAGGTTGGGGAGAGTCAAAGAAAATGATAGAAATTAACACTGAAAACGATGCAAGAAATCGTTTGGGGGTCGATATTACTGATCCAACAATGTCTTTATTAAGAGAGGCAAAGAAACGTAGTGCCACAGTACTTGTATATCGTGTGAACACAGGAGAGAAAGCTTCCGCAATAGTGAGGGGTGGGGGTGAAGAGAGTGAGGAGCAATCCGTCACAGCGTTATATGGCGGTATAAAAGGGAATGATATTCGAATCGTCGTAGCCCCTAACGTCCTTGACGAGACAAAGAAAGATGTTACAACTATTTTTGATACTCGTGAAGTTGATAAGCAAACTGTAACTACTTTTGAAGAATTGGAGAACAATCAATATGTAGAATTTACGGGATCTGGGGAAATTGAAGATACAGCTGGTACAAATCTTGCAGGCGGATCTAATGGTACTGTTGCTAATGAGGATTACGTTGATTTCATCGGAGCAGCGGAATCAGAGCATTTTGATACTATTGGGTTACCAATCGATGAGGAAGCACTGAAAGCAACATTTGTTTCCTTTGTTCGCCGTTTACGCGATGGCCAGGGTATTAAGGTACAAGGTGTTTTGCCAAATTATCCAGGTAACTATGAGGGGATCATTAATGTTACCAATGCTGTTGCTTTGACTAATCGTGAATTGACAGTACCAGAAACTGTTGCATGGGTAACAGGTGCTAGTGCCGGTGCTACTTTACAACAATCACTTACTTTTATGGAATATGAAGGTGCTATTGATGTTAAGCCGCGTTTTGACAATGATCAGATCGAGCAACGTCTTCAAAGAGGCGAATTTTTGTTTACTTATAATGCTCGGGACAAGAGTGTCACTGTTGAACAAGATATCAATTCAATCACTGGAACAAGTAAGTTGCGGAAAAATAAAATTGTCCGCATTTTAGATGCAATTAACAATGATATTACTCGTAGCTTGAAAGAATCAATTAAAAACCGTAAAAATACTGGTCAAGATATCCCAGCTAATGCTGATGGTGTTCAAATCATTCAAACGGCTGTGTCTATTTACTTGAATGAATTGCAAGAAAATAATATCATTCAAAACTTTGACCAAAGTGAAGATGTGGTTATTGAATTAACTGCTGCAGGTGATGGTGTCTTAGTAAATCTAGGAGTTCAGCCAACGGATAGTCTTGAGAAATTCTATTTTAATGTAACAGTTGAATAATACGTTATCCAAAAGAGATCCTAAGGGGTCTCTTTTTATCATGAAAAAGGAGTGAGAATACATGTCATTACGTTCAAGAGATGTAATAAGCGGAAAAGAGGGGCGTTTATTCCTTGATGGGGAAGAGATGGCACAAATCAAGTCATTTGAAGCGACGGTTGAGAAAAACAAAGAAGAAGTACCAATCATGGGTCGTCGAATGATGGGGCATAAAACGAATGGTGCAAGTGGTTCTGGAACAATGACATTGCATAAGGTGACTTCCCAAATGGTAAAAATTATGATTGATTATGTAAAAACGGGTGTTGACCCATATTTTACATTGCAATCAGTTCTTGATGATAAAACTTCTGGCAGGGGTACGGAGCGAGTGACCTTATATGAAGTTAACTTCGATAGCGCTAAGGTTGCCGGATTAGATGCTGAAACAGCTGCTTTGGAAGAAGAAGTACCATTTACATTTGAGGACCTAGACTTACCAGAAGAATTAAGATCAGACTTCAATTAATCAGAGAGCGATTAACTTCGCTCTTTTTCAATTTATAAACCAAATTAGAGGAGAGATTTAAATGACTGAAAACTATGAAAACACATCTGAAAATCAAGAGGAAAGTACAACTGTAGTGAACGATATTTCCTTTTTTATGCCAGGTAAAGTTGAAAAGGCTGACGAAATTAAAGCACCTATTTCTAAACGTTATAAAGATAACCAAGGAAACATTATTCCATTTGTATTTAAGCCAATCACCACGGAGCGTGTTGATGAATTAGAGAAACAGAGTATGAAGATGGTGAAGCAAAAAGGTCGTCATATTGGCCAAGAGTTAGATCAAGCACGTTTTATGGCTAGAATTGCTGTTGAATCTACTATATTCCCAGATTTCAAATCTAAGGAACTTCGTCAGGCCTATAAAACAGAAGATCCGATTGAGGTGGCTAAAAAGGTCTTAAATATAGCGGGTGAATTTAGTGGATGGCTGTCGAAAGCTTCAGAAGTAAATGGTTTTGATGAAACGCCAGATGATCTAGAAGAATTAGCAAAAAACTCATAAGAGAAGGTAATAAAGACGCGGTTTATCTACATTATGCAATGCATGAGCTGCATTATTCGCCTTCTCAATTGTTAGAACTTTATGAAGCACCTAGAAATTTTAAGGCTTTTTTATACGGTTCTATTGATTTCTTATTAGAAGAACGTGCGAAAGAATCCAAGAAAAAAAATACATAGAAAGGGGGTAACCAATGGCTAAATTAACCGCAAGATTTGAGATGGTAGATAAAATCAGCAAAAAAATGCGTTCTTTTCGTGGAGAATTAGATATGGTCAATAAACGGAAAAAGGCAATGAGTAAACCAGCGGTGTTTGAAGTTAGGGATCGAGCTACTAAGCAATTGAAGAACATACGAAAGACAGCTGATAAGTTATCGACTAACCGAACTGTAACACTTGCTGTAGCTGATAAAATGACAAAACCAATGGCAGGGATTAATAAGTATTTACAAAGAAAATTCCCTAAATCCCACACTCTACTAATGCAGGTAAAAGACAACGCTACAAGAGATATGCGAAGTATCAATGATTTTATTAAACGTCGTATGCCTAGGGCACATGAAATCATGGTGCAAGCACGCGATCGATCGAGAACAGTTCTTGAAAGAATTAGAAGATATCTTGGCAAGAATATATTAGGTGCTCATATGTTTGAAGTGCTGGTCCGTGATAAAGCTATGCCAACCCTACAAAGGATTGCTAGCTACACCAAACGTCAACTTGCTCGAGGATATAACTTCTCGGTACGAGCCATTGATATTGCAACCAAGACAGTTGGCCGTATTGCTTCGTATACAGGCAGGGTAATTCCAAAAGTTAGGAATTTTACCGTTCGTGCCATCGATAGTGCTTCTAGAGTGATTGGTTCAGTTAAGAGAGCATTATTTTCAGTGCCAACTATGATTACAGTAGGGTTAGCTGTGGTCGGGTTAGGTAGTGTTGGGGCTTCTACGTTAGGTGCTGCTATGAATTTTGAAGGTTATGAAGTAGCTATGCAACACTGGTTGGACGGAAATAAAAAAGAAGCTGATAAACTGGTCAACTGGATGGGGCAATTCGCGGATAAAACGCCATTCAGTAGCCCTGACTTATTCCCAGCACTATCTCGAGGTGTAGGGTTAACCAGCGGAGATGTCAATCAAGCTAAATCATTATTAGAAATCGCCACAAACATGGCGGCTTTAACACCAGGACGCACAGTAGCCGACGCTATGGAAGCTCTCGGCGGTGCTCAAATGGGTCAGTTTGAAATGATGAAAGGCTATAACGTCGCCATGACCAAAGAAGAATACGACAATATGGGCGGATGGGAAAGTTTTATCGGCATGGTCGATAAAGAATTTAAGGACGGAGCTCTTAAGTTCTCGCAAACGGCATCTGGACAAGTTTCAACATTAAAAGGTTACACATCATCTATCTTCCGTGAGGCTGGAGTCGGCATTCTCGAATCTATGACCCCTCGCTTAAACGCCATAACAAATTGGTTAGACAATAACCAAGAAAAGTGGGGAGAATGGAAAAACACAGTACAACAAGCTGGTGAACAAGGTGCTGAATGGATATTTTCCAAGCTGGAAGGTGCTTTTTCCTACCTTCGTGACAACTACCTTGAAAATGATGAGTTTAAAAACCTTGGTTTCGAAGGAAAAGTTAAATTTATCATGGAAGATCTAGGGGCATGGTGGGATAAAACAGGGCGACCTTGGCTTGTAGAAGTAAGTAAAGATGTCGGCGAAGCTGTTTTTAATGGTGTGACTTGGGGGATCAAAGAAGGGTTTAAAGGAATTGGCTCTATGTGGGCAGACGCTTTTAAAGATCCTAGTGTAGGTAGTTTCGCGAGTGCAGGAATAGCCACTGCAATTGGCGCGTCTGTTATATCCTTACTCGTTAGCCCCTTAATTGCAGCATTTAAAATAGGTGGCTCCATCATAAGAGCAGCCCTGAGCGCCGGAAGGTGGATAGGTGGGCTATTCGGTAAAGGAAAGGGCAAAGGACCAAAACCACCAGTACCTCCCGTTTCTAGTGGGGGCACACAAAAGAAATCACCAACAACTACCAACAGAAAAAGAACACCTGTCTACACGAATCCTTGGTTCAATAAAGGTGAAAGACCTCAAACAAACATGTCAAAGCAAGGTGGATCTAAACTCACTAAAGGATTGGATTCTTTCGGAAAAGGTTTAGGAGCGTTCGCTAAAAGAGTGCCTGTACTGGGGACTATTTTAGGAGCTGGAGCTATCCTTACTGCGCCAAAAGAGCAAAAAGGAAAAGCTATCGGAAGTGTCGGTGGTGGACTTGGTGGAGCGGCAACAGGTGCTGCAATAGGTTCTATCATCCCAGGAATAGGAACTGCTATTGGAGGCATAATCGGGGGTATTGCTGGATCATTTGGTGGAGAAAAACTCGGTGGATGGCTTGGCGATAATTGGGATACAATTAAAACCAAAGCAAGCGGAGCTGCAACATCTGTTGGAGATGCCTTCAATACTACTAAAGAAAAGATCAGCAACACTTTATTTAGTGGTGACTGGTGGAGTGAAAAGTGGAACGGGGTAAAGGATTGGACATCGGAAAAATGGCAAAATGCAACAGATACCTGGGATACCGTTAAGGAATCGATTTCAAGTACTATCTTCAGCGGAGACTGGTGGTCTGGAAAATGGGAAAGTGTCAAAGAAACAGCCACTTCGACTATATTCAGTGCTGGATGGTGGGCTGAACAAGCTGGTAAAGTTTACGGTTTCCTTGAAGGCACCATATTCAGCGGTGAATGGTGGTCTGAAAAATGGGAAGTTGTAAAGGAAGTTACTGCAGGCACTATGTTCGACCCTAGTTGGTGGGGAGAAAAATGGCAAGGTGTTAAAGATTGGACATCTGAAAAATGGGAGAGCTTCACTGACATTTGGGATGCCGGAGTAGAAGCTATAAGTAGCACTGTTTTTAGTGGTGAATGGTGGAGTGAGAAATGGCAAGGTGTCAAAGACTGGACGTCCGAGAAGTGGAGCACATTTACTGATGTATGGGACGCAGGCATGGCAGCCATCAACAGCACTGTATTCAATGGTGCTTGGTGGGGAGAAAAATGGCAAGGCGTTAAGGACTGGACATCAGAAAAATGGGATGGTTTCACAGATGTATGGGATGCAGGTGTAAAGGCAATAAGCGATACCGTTTTCAATGGTGAATGGTGGAAAGGTCATTGGGATGATACTGTCGGTTGGGCTCAAGAAAAATGGGACGGAGCACAGGAAGTGTGGGACTCTGTTAAAACCTCTCTTGGCGATACATTGTTTGACGGTTCTTGGTGGAAAGGCAAATGGGATGATGTCAGCGGATGGGCCCAGGAGAAACTAAGTGGCGTTGGAACTTTGGTATCTGGGTTAGTTGACAATGTTAAAGAAAGGTTTAGTTCTGGTCGTGATCAAGGTAATGAAACAGCGGAAAAATACGCTAACGGCGGCATGATCACTAGACCCCATTTAGGACTAGTCGGCGAAGCTGGTCCAGAAATGATTATTCCTTTATCGTCAGGTAGACGCGGACGCGCTATGCAATTGTATAATCAAACAGGTGAAATGCTAGGAGTAAAGCCATACGCTAACGGCGGCTTAGCTGGTGGTTCGGTGAAAGCTGTTAAACCTCAAACAGTTCAAGCTGCCGTTAATGCCGGTTCAGTATCTATTCAAGGAATGGGCAAAGAAGCGAAATTATATGGTGAGTCATATACAAATGCAGTCGCTTCTGGAATAAACAATAATGTTGTTCCAATCAACAAATGGAAAAATAATAACATCGAAAATCCAATGCAGAGTGTTGTTAAAGAAGCAGTTGGATTCGGTTCTGGTACCGTCACATCGTTCTCGACAGGGCAAAATTCAACACAGACGAAGACTGATGCACACTTAGATACACAAGTAAAAGCACCATTCAAGGTGATTGAAGGTGGAGCTTCCGAGTGGGGTAAGGGTACTGTTAGCGGATTCCGTTCTGGTCAAGATTCTTCTCTAACAGGCACAAGGCCGTATCTTGTATCTAACGTTCATACTCCATTCGAGGAGACTAAGGCTAAAGGATCTGGATGGGGTTCCGGAGCGATATCTCAATTTGTTGCTGGTATGCGTTCAGAAGACTCGAAAGTTCAAGAAGCATCCAAATACCTTGCTGAACAAGTGGACAAAACGTTCAAAGCAGAGTTGGGAATCAATTCTCCGTCCCGTGTCATGGAGAAAGACGGCATGTGGACAGCTCTGGGGATTGTAAAAGGATTTGGTAAAGTAGATATCAAAGCGTTTGCTGAAAAACAAGCCGGATCACTTGCAGCTGCTTTTTCCGGAATGGGTGCCATTGGAGGTAACGTTAGCGAATGGATTAGAACTGCAATGATGATTACAGACGTTCCGTCATCTTGGTTAGGTCCACTAAGTGTAATTGCTCAAAAGGAATCTGGCGGTAATCCTAGAGCACAAAACAACTGGGATATCAATGCTAAGCGTGGTATACCATCGAAAGGGCTTATGCAGACGATAGGACCAACTTTCAACGCTTATAAAGGAAACGGGATGGAAGATATATTCAATCCGATACACAATGCTGTGGCAGCTATCAATTACATCAAGTCTCGATATGGAAATGTTTTTAATGTTCCAGGAATCAAGTCAATGGCATCTGGCGGTGCTTATCGTGGTTACTGGAAAGGTACTAAAGGTCCGTTACGAAGTGGTGAAACGGCTTGGGTTGGTGAACGTGGTCCGGAACTTGTTAATTTGCCAAGAGGATCCGAGGTATTATCAAACAGAGAGAGTAAGCGCGTTGCATCCAATCAGGTTTCTGCTGCAACAGGAAATAGTAGACATAGATCATCCGGAGGGAGCAAAGGTAGTGTAATCTTGAACTTCAACGGTGATAATCATTTTTATAATGATGAGGATGAAGCAGGCTTCGTAGGCAAGGTCAAAAGTGCTGTTGAACAGATTGTGAAAGATGAATACAACGAGGGAGGAGAGGTGGTAGTCAATGACTAAAAGTGTGTATGAAATATGGCTGTCTACAGCCGATAACAAGGAAAGACTGCGACTGCCAGTCCTTCCTTCATCGCTTGGTTTATCGATAGGTAACAAGAATGAATCTATTGATATATCAAACTTAGGCGAGGTAACAGTTATTCAGGATCCCTCGCCTAAGACTGTTCAATTTTCTTCATTCTTTCCTGCCAAGAGCACTCCTTTGGTGGAATATAGTAGTTTTCCTAAGCCGTGGGAGGCTATTCAAAGAATTGAGAAATGGCAGAAGTCTAAGAAACCATTAAGACTTGTTGTAACAAAAACAAAAATCAATATCCCTGTATCAATAGATACTTTTAATTATAGCGAAGAAGGCGGATCAGTTGGAGATATTTTATATGATTTATCTTTAAAAGAATACAAATTTGTCTCAGTTCGCAAAATTAAAGTCAAGGTTCCCAAGAAACCTAAGCGCCCTAATCCAAAGCCAAAACCTAGAACACATACTGTGAAAAGTGGAGATACATTATGGGATTTGGCAAGGAAATACTATGGTAATAGTTTGGAGTGGCGCAAAATTTGGAATGCCAATAAGCCTATGATGGTGAAGCGTGATAAAAGGAATTTAAAACAACCAGGACACTGGATATATCCGCAACAACGTTTAAAAATCCCCTGAAATGTAAGTTGGTGATTGAATTTTGATTGAACTATTCATAGTGAAAACAGGAGAGATGATAGAGATACCAACGGAGTCCATCACATGGACTGGACAACGATACAAGGCAGCTAGAAAGATTACGGCCAATATTCTTTACACAGATAAAGGAGGGCTCCAGTATACACAGGTTGAAGAAGGAAACACCGTCCTATTTAAGTGGAAAGGCAAAGAGTTGTTCCGTGGTACCGTTTTTAGTAAAGCTAAGACCAAGGGTGGACTATTAAGCCTTATTGCATATGACATGCTGCAGTACCTTCTTGTGAACAAAGATGTTTATGTCTTTAATAAACGAAGAGCAGATCAGATCATTACTAGGATATGTAGAGACTTTCAGATACCTTTTACTTCAATTGCCAATACAGGAACGGTGTTGAATCAAATTCATACTAATGAAACGACATTATACGACATGGTTCTTACAGCATTGATTAACACAGAAAAGCAAAGTGGTATAAGATATAATCTTCTTTCGGAAAAAGGAAAATTGATGCTCGAAGAACAAAAGATATCGAGTGATCAATGGGTTCTTGAAACAGGTGTCAATTTAATTGATTATAATTACTTCACATCGATCGAAGAGACGGCAACACAAGTAAAATTAGTTAGTGGAGATGAAAATAATCCTATATCAGTAACGGTATCTGACAGTTCTGGCCAGAAACAATTTGGTGTGCTACAGTATTTTGAAAAAGTGACTGACAAACTAAATCGTGCGCAGCTGAACAGCAGATCCAATAGCCTTTTAAACAAAAAGAAGGGTATCCAAAAGGAATTAGATGTTACCGCGCTGGGGATTCCCGAAATAATCAGTGGGAAACCTATCTATGTCTTAGAAAATGAAATAGGAGTTAAGGGTACCCGATATGTGGATGTGGATACCCATACATTTAAAGGGGATCACCACGAAATGCAATTGAAATTGATAACTCGAAATACAAGGGCGGTGCTTTGATGGCTAGCTTGGGGCAAATGTTTAAGAAAATGGCAAATGAAGCTGTGGCTGCAGGTAATCCTGTGCAATTAGTAGAAGGTGTGATTCAATCTACTTCCCCTATTACTTTAAAGTTGAAGCAAAATGATAAGCTGATTATTCCAAGCGATTTTATTCATGTAGCACAGCACTTAAAGAGTCATACAAGAACAGCTACAATTTCAGCTGGAAGTGTCGGAGAAACAATGACTCAGGCAGGGGATCCAGAGCATACGCATAACATTCAATCGATAAATTTGAATAATGCCCAAATTCAATTTGCAAGTGCACTACAAACAGGTGATAAGGTAATGGTTGCAGTCATACAAGGCGGGCAATCATTTTTTATTATCGATAAATTTTAAACGGTGAGGTGAGGAGTATGCTTTCACCAGAGATTGAAATAGAAGATTTTACAGAAGATGAACTGGAAGAAGAAACATCAAGAACCTACCGTATTGACTTTGAGATGGGTGTTGTCACTAATGAGATAATAACCGGTCAAGAAGCGATACGCCAGTTTATCTATTTGGCTTTAAATACACCTAGATTCGCTCATTCTATTTACTCAGATGAAACGGGATCCGAATTGGTTGAATTGTTATCCGATAAAGAGGTGTCTCCTGATTTCATAGAGATGGAGATACCAAGATTGGTAGAAGAAGCGCTTATATACGATGAACGCATAGACGGTGTTTCAGATTTTGAATTAAATCAAATTGATGATGAGCTGCACATTAAGTTCACCGTTAACTCAATCGAAGGGGAATTGGATATAGAGGAGGTGATTTAATTTGGAAGAAGAGCAAAGCTATGAAGCTATTTTAGAACGAATGCTTGATAAAGTGCCAGCTGACATCGATAAACGCGAAAACAGCGTAATATGGAATGCGCTGGCTCCTGCAGCTGCTGAACTTGCCATGAGTTATATCTGGATGAATCAGATCCCGACATTAGCATTTGCAGATACGGCAGAAGGCGAATACCTTGAGCGACGGACAGCTGAGTTTGGTACCAACCGAAAAAAAGCAACTGCAGCTGTTAGACGTGGCTTATTCTATGGAGAAAATGAGACAGCATTTGACATTCCGATTGGAAGTCGTTTTTTTATTGATGATTTGCATTATATGGCTACTGAAAGGCTGTCAGCTGGTCAGTATTCCTTGACGTGCGAAGAGTTAGGTACCAAAGGAAATGACCCAAATGGAGCGATTTTATCTTTAAATACTATACCTGGCTTAGAACAAGCCATTATGACCGATATTATTGCAGCTGGCGAAGAGGAAGAATCAGACGAGTCGTTGAGATCTAGGCATTATCAAATGGTTAATGAGCCAGCATTCGGCGGGAACATATCTGATTACCGCCATAAGATCAATGCTATCACTGGTGTGGGTGGTACCAAAGTATTTCCTGTGTGGAATGGTGGTGGATCTGTTAAATGTGTGTTTATTGGAGCGAATTTCTTGAAGCCTGATAATGCTTTAGTTGCTTCGATACAAGAAGAGATAGATCCGGAAGTAAATCAAGGTCAAGGTCTTGGTGTGGCCCCAATCGGTCATGTAGTCACAATTGAAGGGGTAGAAGAAACCTCGATAGAAATTGAAACATCGCTGACACTAGAAAATGGTGTGTCAATCAGAAGTGTAGAGGACAATATCAAAGAAATATGTGACCAATACATGCATGACCTGCGACAAATGTGGGAAAATGAATCAAATTTAGTAGTCAGAACAAGCCAAATTGAGGCACGCATATTAAATGTATCTGGTGTGCTAGATGTTGCTGATACACTCATAAATGGGCAATCAGCTAATATCGAAATAACTGCTGTAAATATCCCTATGTTAGAAGAGGTGATCCTGAATGAATCGACTCCTTGAAAGACTTCCTGATCTACTTTATAACATACGAGAATTCAAAGGATTAACGGAAGCAGAATTACAAGAATTCGATCAGCTGGCACAAAGTATTGACCTAACATTGGATGATCAATTTATTGAAACAGCGACATTAAAAGCTATTGAACGTCGAGAACACATGCTTAATATCATTGCTGATCCATCAGTAGAAACTTTAGAGAATAGGCGAATCAGAATACTTAATCGTTATCAGACAAAGCCACCATTTACGAAGAGATACTTACAGCAACAGTTAGATATGTTGCTAGGTGTAGCCAGATCCAATGTAACGATAAACCCAGAGGTGTATATATTAACTGTTACCACAAGTATTGATGACGCTTTTCTATTTCGAGAGATGGAATACACAATCAATACTGTTAAGCCAGCCAATATGCTTTATCAACAAGAGACATCCATTATGGAGCGAATAGTGATAAAGGAATCAGCAAAAAAGCAGGTGTTGACTCGTAATACCAGGCTAGGTACGACATGGAAGCTTGGAAGAACACCGTGGGCTGATAGAGGGGAAGAGGTGGTCATTTTTGATTAACCAATCGTTTATAAATGACGTGGCAACATACATTGAGCAAAGGATATCGTCTGTTCGAATAAACAATTCGTATGTCATTGACAATTTTGTTGTCAAAGAAGTACAAGAGTGCTGTGTAGCCATGGAAATACTGGTTCCACATGGTAGTGTGGATACAATTACTGTCATTGATTTGTTGGATGAAAACGGCAAGGTAATAAGCACCAATGATGTAGTTGTGCCAATCACATCGGACACGGTAATCTTACAATCGTTCGAAGTAATGGAGGGATAGTATTGGCTTTTGATAAGAAAGAATGGAAATTTGAGGATGTTGTTACAGAGGATGATGCTAATCGCTGGGAAGATGGAATAAAAGAAGCACACGAAACTATAGACGAACATGTCAATGACAAAAATAATCCACATAGTGTCACGAAATCACAAGTCGGTTTAGATAACGTTGACAATGTGAAACAAGCAACTAAAACAGAATTTGATGATCATGTTGGAGATAATTTAAAACATAAGAACGCTAGTAATATTACAGAGGGTGGAAGCTTGGCTAATGCAGAAGGATTTGGCTCTAAAGCAGAAGGTTATTGTTCCCATGCAGAAGGATTTGGCACTGACGCAGAAGGTAGATATTCCCATGCTGAAGGAGATAATTCTTATGCAATCGGTGACGCTTCCCATGCTGAAGGAAGTGAAACAAGAGCAGGTGTTTTTGCATCACATGCACAAGGTAGATATAATAATCCGATGAACGGATCACCTACTGATATAAACAATACAGATGATGCTATGATTATTGGTAATGGTACTAGTTCTAACGAAAAAGGTAATGCATTTCGAGTAACATTTGACGGTAAAGTATATGGATTATCAGCATTTAATTCCAGCGGTGCCGATTATGCAGAATATTTAGAGTGGCTAGATGCCAATCCTGATAAACAAGATAGGGTTGGTTTTTTTGTGACCTTAGACGGTGACAAGATCAAGAAAGCCAAGTCGGATGATTCCTTTGTTTTGGGTATTATATCGGCTAATCCATCTGTCATAGGCGACAGTCACCAAGACGATTGGCAAGGGAAATATATTCGTGATGACTGGGGTAGAATTCAATACGAATGGACAACAATTAAATCTAGAGACGTAAAAGAAGATGGTGAAGAAATAGAAAAAGAAGAAAAAGCATATTTACCTGTACTTAATCCTGATTGGAACAATGAAGAAAAATATATTCCTAGAGAAAAAAGACCGGAATGGGATGCTGTAGGTATGCTTGGGAAATTACTTGTTCGTGATGATGGCACATGCCAGGTCAACGGCTACTGTTTACCTAATGATGAAGGCATTGCAACATCAAGTGAAACAGGGTATCGAGTGATTAAACGAGTATCAGAAAATATCGTACAAATCTTATTTTATACTGTTTAGGAGGTGATGCAAAAACTCGAAGAAACGTCTAATAGGGCGTATTTTTTATACTCAAAATAGGAGATGAGGAAATGTTTGATGGAAATAAAATTTCACTAATGCTAAAAGGAATAGGTACTGGTATAGGGGCAGTGTGGTCATTTATTGTAGGTACAATTGGATGGGCGTTTCCCACACTAATTATTTTAATGGTAGCCGATTTCATTACAGGCTCATGGGCTGGTGGAAAAGAGGATGGTCTAAATAGTAATGTTGGGCGAAAAGGTTTTATTAAGAAGCTCTACATCCTTATTTTAATAGGAATTGTCTATCTAGTGGAAAAGACAATCTTTGATACTAAGCACCTTGGAGATGGAGTAACGATTGCTTATGTGATCATTGAATTTATCAGCTTGGTTGAAAATGGCGGACGATTAGGTGTACCACTTGGACCTGTAGAGAAGTTTATGGCGGTACTAAAAGAAAAAGGTAATGGGAAGTAAAGTTGTCTCCATTTGTGAGATGGCTTTTTTCTACTATAATAAAAAAGGAGAGATTTAAATGGTTAAAATCTATATTGATCCAGGTCATGGTGGAACGGATCCAGGAGCAACAGGAAACGGTTTAAAGGAAAAGGATTTAACACTAGCAATCTCGTTAAAAATACGAGAAAAATTAAGAAAATATCAAGGTGTTTCTACTAGATTAAGTCGTACTACTGATAAAACACTATCGTTAAATCAACGTACGAATGATGCTAATAACTGGGGAGCAGATTATTTAATGTCTGTTCATATTAATGCTGGTGGTGGAACTGGCTATGAAGATTTTATTTATAATCGCTTGTCATCTAGTTCCGAGACAGAACACATGCGTGAAATTATGCACCAAGCGATCATTGATCAAGTCCATCTACCTAATCGTGGAAAGAAAAAAGCTAATTTCCACATGTTAAGAGAATCCAGAATGCCAGCTATCCTAACGGAAAATGGTTTTATTGACGCTGCCAATGATGCAGCTCGTTTAAAGAAAGATTCTTTCCTCAACGATATTGCACAAGGTCATGTAGATGGTCTAGTTAAAATCTTTAATTTAAAGAAGAAGGTAAAGGCTAAGGATCCTAATGCAGTTGTTGGGAAACCAAAGCCGGATAAAGCTAATCTCACAGTAGATGGCAAGTGGGGTAATGCTACAACAAGAGCATTGCAAGAATACCTAGACACAGTAGTAGATGGTATAATCAGTGACCAATTACGTAATGCCATAACCGAAGCTTTTTACGGATCCACTATTGATTTTGGTAATGGAAAAAAAGGCAGCTTAGTCATTAAAGCACTACAGAGCAAGATCGGTGCTAAGGTGGATGGTCTACTAGGTCCTGACACAATTGGTAAGCTTCAACAGTATTTAGGTACTGTTTATGATAAGAAATTAAGTAGACAGTCACTCGTGGTCAAAGAGTTACAACGTCAATTGAATAAAGGTACATTTTAGTCAAGTCGTAAATACAATATCTATGTCGTTAACAAAAGCCCAGGTGTGGAAAGCCAGGGCTTGAATGTATATTTAAATGTAAACTGTGTAATTCAACTAACGCACCAGATAGTTAAAATACTATTCTATTCTTAAATCACTCCTCCTTCTATTGTAAGCATATAAAACCCGGTTACTTCAGAAATGGTGAAGTAACCGGGTTTAAAGTTGGATGTAGAAAATGAGACGTAAATTAATTCTAAACACAAATACATCATCATCTACTGGGTATTAAGCGTCTCGTCTTTTAGTTGATATTACAATTTCCTATCAGTGATGATGGTGATGTCCAGATGACTCAGCTTGCACTTTACACAAAATTGAATTGTCATGCAGATGATCAGACGTTTCTAATTGAACCGTCATATGGTGAATATTTTGGTGCTCAAGGTCCTGTTCGATTTGACGAAGCAATCGTTCACTTTCAGCAATCGACATTCGTTCATCTACAACAGCATGACAGGAAAGCGCGTTTAATCCACTTGTAATCGACCAAACGTGTAAGTCATGGACGCCTTCAATGCCTTTTTTGTTTTGGATTGTTTCAACCACATCGTCCATATCAACATTTTCTGGGGTCCCTTCCATCAAGACATGTAGCCCTGCTTTCGTAACAAAGTAACCACTGCGTAACACGAGTGCGGCAACAATGACACTTGCGAGTGGATCTGCCCAGCCCCACCCAAAGAACATGATGAGTAATGCAGCAACAATCGCACCAATGGAACCAAGCATATCGCTAATCACGTGCAAGTATGCTCCACGCATATTCAAGTTCTCTTCTACATCTCCGCCGCGCATCATAATCCAAGCAACAAGGATATTAACTAGTAAACCAATTGTAGCAATGATTAACATTCCGGTTGAAGCAACCTCAGGTGGGTTTTGAAAACGTCCGATTGCTTCATAAAAAATAAAAAGTGCGATGATGATGAGTGTCAATCCGTTAAGAACAGCCGCCAGTATTTCAAACCGCTTATAACCATATGTGTTACTATGGTTAGCAACCTTTGCTCCAAGTGTAAAGGCGAGTAGCGCAATACCAAGTGATATGGCGTCACTTAACATATGACCTGCATCTGCTAACAAGGCAAGACTATTCGTAAGATATCCACCTATCGCCTCGGCAATCATATATAACGTAATAATAATAAAACTAATCAATAAAACCTTTTTATTTGCACCATGTGTATGGTCATGTCCATGATCGTGTCCCATTTTAAGTACCTCCTAAATTAATGATGTGAAGCATGCTCAATTGCCTGCTTCAGTAAATTAATAACATGAACGTCATTTTCCGAATAATACAACGTTGTTCCTGCTCTTCTATACTTGACTAGTCTTAAATTTTTTAAGAAACGCAATTGGTGGGAGACACTGGATTGGCTCAAGTTTAATGTCTCCGCAATATCATTGACAGCATGCTCACCTGTACACAGAAAGTTCAAAATGCGGATTCTGGTTGGATCACTCAATGCTTTGAACGTTTGCGAAACGATAAACAACGTCTCTTCATCTAAGTCTTGCTTTCCTTCATTCAACAATTCTTCAGGTTTCTGTTCTTCATTCATTTATTTCACTCCTATATAATATATTTATTTAACTATATGAACATATACTCATGTTATCATATAAAGCTTATATTAAGCTACATTGAATGTCAAATAGAAACTATAACATTCAAATGATTCTTTATGTTTTCTAAAAGATAAAATATAAATATCAGTTTGGATAATGCGATAATCGTAACCACTATGCTACCTTATCTCTAATGTAATGTTTCTCTTGTTCCACAAACCTGCACCTTTAGTTTAAGATCACTATAATCATCCAATTGTAGCACAAATAGTTTGTAAGACCTCCTTTTGGAAACTCAATGGAGACATTACGAAAGTATTTCTACACACCCCAACAAAATTCCTGCAAAAACATCATAATTTTTATCCATACTAAAAACACCAGAGTAAAACTCTGGCTACAGCTCCAACGCCCATCACTATTAAGTGGTGGGTTTAGTCATGAATACGTAAAAAAGCCCAATCTAAAGGGAAGCTAGTTATAGCATCATGAGAAATCTCCGCGATCCGTTTCTTTCTATGGTGAAACGTTTTTGGTAATATTAAAAGCAATCACAGTACCCACTTTTACTCGACTTTTAATTTGTATTCCTGTTCCAAAGCCTTCAATTAGTCTTCTATCTGTATTTTTGAGTCCTATCCCTGTAGAATTAACTGATTCCATGCGTTTAATAGAGCGAATGACGTCATTGCTCATTCCAACTCCATCATCTTTAATGATGACTCGTAAATAGTCCTTTTTCTTAAAAGCTTTAATTTCAATTGTTCCACCTGAAGCCCGTTGCATAATCCCGTGTTTTATTGCATTTTCAACAATTGGTTGAATGGTCAGCGTCGGTAGATAAAATCCTTCTACATCTTCTACATTCCAATGAACTTTTAATTTGTCGCCAAACCTTACTTTCTCTATATACAGATAGGATTCTACGACGGAAATTTCCTCTTCAACAGGTGTCCATTTATTAAAGGAATCTGAGTCAAATTTACTCCGTAGAAATTCACTAAATTCATCTACCAATCGACGCATTTTTTCAACGTCTACGATGCTTAAAGCATTAATAGAATTTAAGGTATTAAAAATAAAATGGGGTTGTATTTGTGCTTGCAACCATTTTGTTTCCATTGCGGATTTCAATTCCTGTCTCATTTGATAAGATAAAGCAAGTCCTAATCCTAAAGGCAATCCAATGTAAAGAGGGATAATTAATAGAACTAATAAAACTTGGAATGAATGTTGTGTCGGTCCAATTAGCTGATCCTCGATTTGACCGCTAAATGCTAAATACCATCTATAAGAAAAAACTGGGACGATCAAAACGGCTGAAACAGCTGCATATAAATGCACCCAAAATTGAACTTTATTTGTTTTATAAAGCATAGCCACTATCGAAATCACTGCAAGCAATACGACAATAAAATCATGGTAAAGATATCTCGCAGTTGGATTGGTTTGATTTATAAACGACATGATAACGGATACCAAAATTAACGCTATTATTAGTTTTTGTCTTTTTCTTTCATTACCAAAATCGCGAAATCTAAGGATTCCTTCCATTAATAGAACTGCACCGATCAATGTACAGCAATTGTTTAAGAACGTGATCAAACTTCCATCAAAAAAATAGATAATATTAAAGCTCACAAACCAGCTCACAGTCGACCAAGTCCAGAAAGCAGGACCTTTTACCATAGGGTTAATTCTCCATAAAAAAACCATTAATGTTAATGCCATAAAATTAATGATGCCCGTAACTAGTAGAAGTGTTGCTAGATCAAGTGCCATATAAGCCTCCGATTATCCTGATGAATTCTTTGTTTATCGTTCCTTAATTATATAAATAATATATATGTAAAACAAGGATTGGAAAGGATGCTTTTGAAGATATAGTCAGTAATAATAAGAGACCATTTTTCTTTGATTAAACATTATCTTCTTTTTCAGATAAAATATTTATGGTAATTATTTTATCTGTAACCTCTCAAAATAATCCTCCAATATAACGAGCACTTTCTTCCGAATAGCCGGATTAAAGTAATTCCAATAACTTGTTAACTAAAAAAGGGCTAAGATGATATTTTTTAATTGTATTAAAATGAAATCAACGATTTTTGCCGGCGAAGTCGCATTTGGGAAAATAATGTAAATAATGGATACTACCCAACCTATTATTGTTAGGGTTGCAAATGCAATTTTTTCCTTTACCTTGGTTGATTCTATTTTAGGCCATTGATAGATAAACATCCACATTACTACTGCTGTTATACTGACTATATAGACCCCTTTCATATTCTTCACCTCTTACATTAAGGTACATTTCCTTGCCCTGTTCTTAAAACGCTTGCCTCAATATCAAAGATCACTTTTACAGTAGGAAATATTTCTTTCCAATCTGCTTTTATTCCCTTCCATTTATCAGGGTGTTTTCGTCGGAATTCTTCTGCAAAATCTAGTATATCTACTTCCATCTCTTTTTGGACCATTTCTAGCGTGTCAGTTAGACGCATTTCAATCTTTTGTGCTAACTCTTTTTCCAACATTTTATGTTTTTTCATTTTTTTCAAGTCCCACTTTGTCTTATTCTGAATGACATCGTCTACCGTTTCTACCTTAACCGTCATTTTTAATTGGTTGCCGTCTATTTTTGGAATCAAGTTTGTCCTTCCTTTCATTAAATTCATCGAAATAAGTCCATCTGCTTCTTCAGGTTTTACAGTAACGGTAGATTCTTTGATCTCATTCCTAAACCAGAGCACTCCTCTAGTTAACCGGTCATTAATCGTTCCGATCATTCTCCCTTGTTTTAAAATAGCTGAACGATTAATATACGCAATCGTTTCTAATGGTTGCTTCCCTTCTTCAGGAGGCAATTTATCAATCATAGGAAGAATGGAAGCACCTGATTCCCCTTTCAGCATTTCCAGTAAATCGAATAGCGTCACCTTCATCAATACTTCAGATTTAGCTAATTCTATTAGTACCTCGGACGAGCTTCTTTCCATTGGAGGAAGTAATGCCATGATTTCTTTCGCACTCCCTTCGCTAATAAACACGTAACTTCTCAAACGCGGTTCGGGATGACGGATAAAGAAATCTAATTCTTCACGAATTCCTGTCTCAGCTAACTCCTTATTGATCACTATCGCTTCCGTATGACTCCAAAGAATTTCCCGCGGAAGTTTTGTTTCAAGATCCTCAATGGCCTTGGGGATAGATACTCCTTTTCCCGTTTGAAGAATCGTTTCATTTCCTCCCGCCTGATTGCCTTCTCCTCCTGTTCCGCCTCCTTCATTACCACTAGGGGAGGGTATTTCAACTGTTACTTCTACTTCTCCGTCTTTTGGTTGATCCAACCCGACTCCAGTTACAATCCAAAGATCATTGGTTTCCTTTCGATCCCAACAACCAGTGAGCAAAAACAAGATGATACCAATCAAACCAATTACTTTCATACATCTCACCGTTCTCTCTCCCCTCTCTGCTTAAAAATTCTCAGTTTTCGTATGTAGGCTACAAAGAAGAGAAACATTGGAATCATTGTTCCATACACTAAAGTATCCATTAATCCTTGAGAGACTAGACGAAAATGTTCGGCCGCCTCTGCTGAATTAAGGAATGCCTGCATTGCAAACACCCCAATCAAAAAACCAACTGGTAATACAAGCGAGCGATAGTTTGAAAGATTGAGCCATTGGGCAGTTCCCAACACCACTGCATAATAAAACACGCAGATTTTGATAAATGTTCCCGCAAGCCAAATCGCCATAACAAGTGCTTCAAGATGAGACAAAAATTCAGCTATACTAATATATCTCGTAGCGCTCATGAGTGGGGCATTAAAATTCTCAGTTACACTACCAAAGACCAAAATAACGATGATATTGGTAAACATCAACGTTAACGTAACAACTAATACCGAAAACATCCCTGATTTCATCCCTTTTTCACGATTTGTTAAAAATGGGAGAAAAAAATAAATGATTCCGAATTGAGCGAACCATGTGTATAACGCCACTGAACCTTTTACGGAAGGCATCATCCCGTTTTCCATCACTGGCAGCATTCGCTTTATTTCTATATCTGGAAGGAGTAGAATGATGATGATTAAAAAAAGTAAGAAAAAAACTGGAACAACCATTTCAGCAAGTCTTCCTATAACCTCAAGTCCACCATGTACAGCAAATGCGCACAATAGAACCATCATTCCTATTATCACGAACTTCGGGGTGTGTGGAAGAAATTCACTAACAACGAATTCTCCATATTGCCAGATCATCACACTAACAGAAGTATATAGCAATAACAACAAGACTAATCCAAGCACCTTACCTAAAAAGGTACCTAGAATATGTTCGCTGTATTGTATAATTGTATGATTGGGATAAAGCTTGTGTAACTTATATGCGATATATACACTTAACAAACCTAAAGGACAAGCCCAAATTGGTGAGATCCAAATATCCTGCTTGGCAGCTTCATAAACTGTACTTGGAATAAAAAGAATCCCCGTTGCTATAATAGCGTGATACATCATAATGCCCATCTGTAAGGCAGATATTTTTCCTTTTTCAATCATTTATCTCACCTCTACTTTACTCTCCCTCACTTCCCTTGTCGGGAGAAGGTTTCTGATCGGAATCTTGCCGATATTTATTATATTCTCCCGTTAAATGGGGACGCGTATTTAATTTCCATAAAGGCGCTCGCATTAAAGTATCTTTCATATCCCTTCCTTTCATCGGTGCCATTGGGGAAAGGTAAGGTACACCGAAGGAACGTAATGTGCTCATATGTGTCAAAATAGCCAAGAGTCCCATCATGATGCCTACCAGTCCGAACGTCCCTGCAAGTAACATGATTGGAAAACGTAACATCCTAAAAGGGATTGCAATATTGTAACGTGGAATGGTAAAGGAAGCGATACCGGTAAGGGCAACGACCATGACCATATGATCTGAAACTAAGCCAGCATCCACAGCTGCTTGACCAATAACTAATGCTCCTACAATACTAACGGCAGCCCCTACTTGTTTAGGAAGTCTAAGTCCTGCTTCCCGCAATCCTTCAAACGTAATCTCCATAATTAAAGCTTCAACTAGAGCTGGAAAAGGAACTGCCTCACGTGAATCCGCCATTGTAAGCAACAATGTAGTTGGCACCATCTCTTGGTGATAGGTAATAATAGCGATATATAAAGAAGGTAACAGAAGAGAAATGAATAAAAATAAAAAGCGCAACCAGCGAGTTGCCGTGGCTATCATAAAATGATGATAATAATCTTCTCCAGATTGAAATAAGGAATAGAACGTCGTTGGAGCAACCAAAACAAAAGGTGTACCATCTACAATAATAACCACACGCCCCTCAAGCAAATTAGAAACTGCTGTATCAGGCCGTTCCGTAACAAGTACTTGCGGAAAAGGAGAGTAAGAATTGTCTTGAATTAATTCTTCTATATACCCGGATTCTAATATTCCATCAATATCAATTCGTTTTATACGTTGACTAATTTCTTCAATCAACGTTTCATCCGATAGATCTTCAATATAAGTTATCATAATCGTAGTTTGAGTATAACGTCCCACTTTTAACGTTTTCATTTTTAGTTGGGGACTTTTGATCTTTCTTCGCAGCAAAGAGGTATTTACCTCTGCACTCTCAATAAATCCTTCACGAGGTCCTCTAACAACCAACTCACCAGTTGGTTCTTCAACCGCTCGTTTCTCCCATTTAGATAATCCCAATGCAAATCCCTGTTGATCACCTTCCAATAACAAAATCGGATTACCAATGGATAACTGATCGATACAAGCATCAAAAGATTCAATCCTTGTTACCTCCGCAACAGACAGTCTCTGTTCAATCAAGACTTTAGGATTAATGGAATTCTGATCAGCTTTTTGCATAAGCGGAGTTAGTACATTACTATCCACTTCTTCAATATTTGACATGCCTTTTATATAAATTAATTGAGCCTTTGTCTGGTCAGCAATTACAAATGAACGGAAAACCACATCTGAGCAATCTTTATAAAGAGAATGTAACACTTCTAGGTTTTGGTCCAAGTTAGGATAAAGAGGATTTGAATTTAGTTTATCATCCTGCTGTTGTTTATTTTTTTGGTTGAACTTTATCTTTCTTCGATTAAACACTTGGCTCACACTTTCTCATGGTATAGGGGTATAATCCATGTTCATTTCCAATATACGTAGTATCTCCTTATCAATCAAAAATATACCAATGTTGGAGATACCTCCATATATGTACTGGGGTTCAGAAATTAATGATAGATAAAAATAGATACAAAAAATCTTAAAACAAGAAATGTTCATAAAATGCTATCATGTCAATGGCTGATTAATATAATTAGATAAAATAATTATTGTTATTGATGTCTAAGAATATGAAGAAATTTTAAGATTGATAACACTTTATCTGCTTATATTATAAGACGTTCAAGAGGAACATGAATGTGCTTCTTTCTTTTTTGTTAAGTTTATGCAAACTGTAAATGAAGTGGGAGGATATTCACTATTTATGTCGAATTTATAGGATATAAGATTAAAAGGAGGGAGAGCAATGCTTGATAGCTAAAAGAAAGACCGTTTTAAAATCCATACTGTATATGAGGAAGAAATGCAACAAAGTTCGATACATATATTAGACAGAGATAATGGTCAAACTTTCATTTACTATGAGGATGCGGTGGAGAACTTGACCAACAGAGATTTGCACCCTATGAAGCACTATCTGCGTAAAAGAATGCATCTGATTAGACATGGAGCATATGACAAAACACCTACCGAATAAGTAGGTGCTACTGTTATCCCAAAAAGTTATCTTACCCACGTATCATTTTTAGCTCCAAATTAGCCCCATAAACATTCTTTCTTATACATTAATTTGCGTTTAATGATTTTGATGAATTAAACAAATAAGGTAGCCCAAGGCTACCTTACATTCATACATCATGTAGTTGCTAACAAAATGCTAACATTTTGCTAACAAACAGTATATTTATTAATAGTTTTTATTTGATGCTTTACTTTTATATATGGCGGAATCATTGTAATTCAAATTTCGTGTAGTTGCTATTTTTGCCTATTTAATCCCCAAAAGATATTTGCAAGATATAAATGTTTTTAGGTTGGTTTGTACTTTTATAATCTTGCAAGACAATATTCTATCATGTTTTTATAGCATTAACAATACTGCTGAAACAATTCAAAACGCGTAAATACTAAGATTTTGCACTAATAAGTTATGGTTTCCCTGATTCATATTTTTTATCCAGTCAGAATATCTAGCGTAAGTGGTCTGAGTTTTCCTACCACAGTTATGAATCAGTAATACCCATTGATAATACCACAATTCCAAATACAGGAAACCTAAAACAATATGGTAATGTTCTTCTTCGTGATACTTAATATAAGGCTTATACTCCTTCTTTTTCAAAACGGTGAATAGCGGAATTATGTCCCATCACAATTAAAATATCATTTTTTAATACCCTTTCGTCAGCAACTGGACTAATGATCATCTGTTTATCTCTTTGAATACCTACAATCGTACATCCGTATTTTCCTCTCACATTTAATTCTGTTAATGACTTATCATATAATTTGTTTGTGGCGACAATTTCCACCATACTATACTCTTCAGATAGTTCTACATAATCAATAATGTTATCAGATACTGTATGATGGGCGATACGTTTTGCCATTTCCCGTTCTGGATGGATAACCCTGTCGACTCCAATCTTACTTAATACTTTATGATGATATTCATTTTGTGCTTTCGACCATACTCTTGGGACTCCATGGTCCTTTAATAATAATGATGTTAATATACTAGATTCAATATTTTCTCCGAAAGAGACAAAAGCATGGTCAAAATTTCTTATACCTATTTCTTTCAAAGAATCTTCATCCACTCCGTTTGCCTGAACAGCATGTGTTGCAATTTTTGAATATTCTTTTACTTTGCTTGGATTAGTATCAATTGCCAATACATCTTCACCTAATTCAACAAACGATTTAACCAAACTTCCACCAAATTGACCTAAACCAAATACTGCATACTGCTTTTTCATTATCATCTCTTCCTTTCTCAACAAAAAAAGACCACTCTTAATAAGAATGGTCAATGGTTTCATTAACCCTTTTCTCACAAATGCATACGAGGTTAGCTGTCGGATTAGGGAATGAGAGTATCCCTTCTTAACTAAGTATGTTAAGATTCACCCCAAGATAAACATGATTTATCAAAAGTGGTTCCCCCGCTCATATTGCATGATTAAGCTTAAAAGGTAGGTTTATAAAATTGATAATTTCACATTACTCCTGTCGATGCAGATAGTCAATAGGAATTTTGTGAAGATTTATGAACGATGGAAGTATTACAAATCATCCTCAAACCAGTTGATCAGAGCTTGTGTACCACGATCTTCCAATCCTTTTTCGGCCAATTCTTCATATAACTCTAAAGATAATGTCAGTCCGGGTGTTTGTAGTCCCATTTGTTGAGCATTTGCTAATGCGATTTTCATATCTTTAATAAAATGCTTCATATAAAAACCTGGATCACTGTCCCCTTTGATCATCCGAGGTGCCAGGTTGGAGAGGGACCAACTGCCAGCAGCACCAGTGGAGATGCTTTTTAGGACGCGGACCGGATCAAGGCCAGCTTTTTTGGCATACATAATTGCTTCTGATACACCAATCATATTTGAGGCGATCGTAATTTGATTCGCCATTTTTGTATGCTGTCCTGCCCCTGCAGGTCCTTGCAAGACAATATTTTCACCCATTTTTTCAAGGATTGGGCGCATTGATTCGAAAGCCTTTTGCTGACCGCCAACCATAATGGTAAGTTTTCCATTTTTAGCACCGACATCACCACCGGAGACAGGTGCATCAAGACTGTGTACTCCTTTTTCCTCTGCTGCTTTAAAAATCGTTTCAGCTAGAACAGGATCAGAAGTAGTCATATCTATTAAAAAGGTTCCTGGTTGTGCATTTGAAATAATCCCATTTTCACCGAGGTAAATAGCTTTAACATCATGCGGATACCCGACGATCGAAATAATTACGTCCACATTTTTTGTTAGAGAAGCAACTGACTCTTCCCAAATTGCCCCAAGGTCCAAAAGTTCTTGTGCCTTTGATTTCGTTCTTGTAAAAAGATGAATTTTATGTCCAGCATTCATTAAATGTTTGACCATGCTTTTCCCCATTACACCAGTACCGATAAAGCCAATTGTATTTGTCATTTTATACTCCTCCTTTTTTTCTTTTACTTTACCAAAAATCAGCAGACAATCCCACTAAAGATAATGCATTTACGGATATGAAAATACTTGAGAAGAAGGTACCTAACTTTGGTTGTGATACGAGGGGATACCCGTTATAGGCTGTTTCCAATATAAAGAAAACCCCAAGCAAAAGCTTGAGGTTTTCATATTGCATTACTTAGTATTTTGATTACTTAAAGCTAATGTTGCAGTTTGTAGGTTACCTTCACGATAGAAGGATATCGTTACTTCTTCACCAACTTCTGTTTCATTATAAAGATATTTTTTAAGGTCTAACATGGATTCGATATTTTTATCATTAACTTTAGTCACGACATCATATTGTTTTAATCCGGCTTCTTCTGCTGGTGATTTTGGCTCAACCTGTGCAATAACAACACCTTGTTCTACACTTTCATCTAATTGCAATGTTTCTTGAATATGGCGTTGAGGTACGGTAGACAAGTCGATAGCACTGATACCGATAAACGGACGAACAACTTCATTACCTGTTTCCAATTGATCAATGACTGGTTTGGCATCATCGATTGGAATCGCAAAACCAATTCCCTCTACTTGAGACTGGGCAATTTTCATGGAGTTAATACCAATCACTTTCCCGTTGGTGTTGATTAAGGCACCACCACTGTTACCAGGATTTATTGCTGCATCGGTTTGAATAACATTGGTAGTCCAATCTGGCTGACTGTCATTGTTTAAGTCGATATCAACTGCACGATCCAAACCACTGATAATACCTTGTGTTACAGAACCGGCAAAATCTTGACCAAGTGGGTTACCAATCGCAATCGCGGTGTCACCTACAGTCAGCTTGTCAGAAGAGCCTAGTTCTGCTACAGTTTCCACTTGATCATTAGGAATGCGAAGTACTGCTAAATCGGTTAATGCATCTGTACCTAATACATTAGCTTCCACATGCTCCCCATTTGTAAGAATTACTTCTAGCTCTTGGGCTCCTTCTACTACGTGATTATTCGTTGCGACGTAAGCGTATTCGTCATCTTTCTTATAAATCACACCTGAACCTGTACCAGCTGCGTCTGATTCTTCCCAAAGACTTATTTGTTGAATGTTGGAGACACCAACTACTGCATCAGATACCTTTTCTACTGCACTGCCAATCGAATTGGAGGATTGATTGGTAAGATTAGCTGTTGGAAGAACTTCTTCTGTTGTTGTTTGTTCTGCTTGCTCCTTCTGCTGGCTATCTTCAGCAGTAGTAGCTTGTTCATCATTCATCATGTTAATGAAAATTCCGCCAGTAAACAGTGCTACAATTACACCACCTGCAACACCGCTCATTAACATAGCTAATGTATTTTTCTCTTTTTTGACCTTTTTACCTTGTTCAGGTGTTTTTTCTTGATTGAATTCTTCACTCATTTATATTCACCCTTTCCCCAGGAATATTAATGTATCTTATACAATAATCATATCCGCTATATACGGCACATTAATGGGATAATTGTATAAAAAATGTGTAAAAGTAAGAATTTATTGCTCGTTGCTTAATTTTTTAACGTAAGTGTGCGAAAATAAGAGCAAGTAAACTGGGGTATAATGGGAGAGGTGAGTAATATGAATCAGCAAATCTATATTGTAGAAGATGACGCAAATATTAGAGATATAGTGAAAGCCTATTTAATAAAAGATGGATTTCAGGTAACACTTTTGGAGAATGCCGAAGATGCTTGGCAACGAGCTCAGAGTGGGCAACCAGAAATGTGGATTCTCGATATTATGTTACCAGGTATGGATGGTTATGAGTTATGCAAGAAAATTCGGCAAGTAAGTGAAGTACCGATTATTATCATATCGGCCAAAGATGAAGAAGTAGATAAAATTCTCGGTTTAGAACTTGGTAGTGATGATTATTTAACGAAGCCGTTCAGCCCGCGAGAATTAGTGGCGAGAGTCAAGCGTTTGTTTAAAAGAGCAGAAGCTCGTCCAATCGATCAAACTGATACAACGGCTGTCATTGAACTGGGAGAATTGGAGATCGATAAAGCAGCGCGGATTGTATATTGGAAAAAACAAGAGATTGACGTGACTTCCAAAGAATTTGAGATGTTAGAGATCTTTGCTCAAAAACCGAAGCGAGCTTTTTCAAGAGAGGAATTACTCACATTGGTTTGGGGTGATGATTATTTTGGGAGTGATCGGGCAGTGGATGATTTAGTGAAAAGGTTACGGAAAAAATTGGATAGTTTACCGATTGAAACAGTGTGGGGATATGGATACCGTCTAGAATATGATGAGGATCAAAAATGAAGTTACAGTATCAATTAACGATTGCTTTTACAACATTACTAGTGGTTATCATGACAGTTACTGGGATTATGATTTACTCACAGATGCTACAGATGTTAATTAAGGACGAGCAGCGTCAGTTAGAAGACAAAGGGGAATTAATCGTAAACTTTGTATTGTCCGAAGATCTCAATAATACAGCAAACGTCCAACGGTTTTTGCAATTATTAGAGGAATATAATTTGCAAGTTTTTGCGTACGATGAAGGCAGTGAAAGGGTTGTTTTTTCCTCTATTCCTAATATGAGCACGATTGAATCATGGATACAGGAATACGATCTTGACAGTAAGACTCAGCCATTATGGCAGGGAAAAGATGATACTTATGTAGTATCGATTATTCCGATTGTGTCCCCGTTGGCCACTCAACACATGGTGTTACTCACACCGTTAGATGATCTGCAGGAAGTACAGAAGAGCTTGATTAATCGATTGATTCTCATTTTCTTAATTGGAATTGCAGTGGCAGTTTTACTTAGTCATTATTTGACTGCCAAGCTTGTCACACCATTAACAAAATTAAAACATCAATTAAAGAAAATAGAAAAACGTAAATTTGATGAGATGGAAGAAGTAAAGGCAACAGGTGAGATCAAAGAGGTCGAGCAAAGTATCGTCGAGATGGCTAATGAGTTAAATAGTTTTATTCAGTCACAACACCACTTTTTTCAAAATGCAAGCCATGAACTCAAAACACCACTAATGACCATTCAGGGGTATGCAGAAGGTATCCGTGATGGAATTTTTGAAGGAGAAGAAGCTAGGCGAGGTTTGCAAGTGATGGTAACGGAAATTAAACGGCTGAAAAAAATTATCAATGAAATTATTTTACTCGCCAAACTAGATAGTGAAGCATATAAATATCAATCTGAAAAGGTAAATAGTAAAATATTTATGGAACAAGTAATGGAAAGAGGAATCGCCATCGCCAATGAACAACATATCCAGGTGGAACAAGGTCAAGTGGAAAATGTTCATGTAATGTTTGATGCAGAAAAAATGTTGCAGGCTGTTATGAATATTATAACCAATGCGATTAGACACGCGGATAAACAGGTGGAAGTTACAGCATTTACAGAGAATAAACAATTTTATATCCAAATTACGGACGATGGTGAAGGAATTGATGATGAATTAATTAAAAAGTTATTCCATCGTTTTGTGAAAGGTGAAAGTGGAGAAACAGGCCTTGGTTTAGCGATTGCGCGTGCCATTGTAGAACGGTCAGGTGGAATAATCAAAGCAGAAAATGCTCTACATGGTGGGGCAAGATTTACGATTATTTTTACGGAATTTGAAAAAAATAATGATTAATGATAACAATTACTGACTATTATGATATACTAGATAAGTTATAATATGATGAACGCATCTTTAAGAGGAGAGAATAAAATGACGCAATTGAGAGAAGAACTTCGCAACATTGCGATTATTGCCCATGTTGACCATGGCAAAACGACGTTAGTAGACCAGTTACTCCGTTACTCGGGAACTTTTCGTGAAAATGAGCAAGTGGCAGAACGTGCAATGGATTCCAATGATATTGAAAAAGAACGTGGAATCACGATTTTAGCGAAAAATACAGCAATTAATTATAATGATACTCGTATTAATATATTGGATACACCAGGACACGCTGACTTCGGTGGAGAAGTAGAGCGTATTATGAAAATGGTGGATGGGGTATTACTTGTGGTTGATGCTTATGAAGGGTGTATGCCACAGACCCGTTTTGTATTGAAAAAAGCACTGGAACAAAAATTGCAGCCGGTTGTAGTACTAAACAAAATCGACAGACCTAGTGCGCGCCCTGATGAAGTAATCGATGAAGTATTGGATTTATTCATTGAACTTGGCGCTGACGATGGTCAATTAGAATTCCCTGTTGTCTATGCTTCGGCATTAAATGGAACGTCTAGCTTTCCAGATGAAGAACAACAGGAAACAATGGAGCCAGTTTTTGAAACTATTTTAGGGAAAATTCCGGCACCAATTAATAATGCAGACGAACCATTACAATTCCAGATAACCATGCTTGATTATAATGACTACTTAGGACGTATCGGTGTAGGCCGTGTGTTCCGTGGGTCGATTAAAGTAGGACAGCAAGTATCTCTAATGAAAACAGATGGTTCGGTGAAAAATTTACGTGTTACCAAATTATTTGGTTTTATCGGTTTGAAACGAATTGAAATCGAAGAAGCAACAGCAGGAGATATCATTGCGGTGGCTGGTATGGAAGATATTAACGTAGGTGAAACGGTTTGTCCGACTGAACATCAAGAGGCATTGCCGATTTTGCGTATTGATGAACCGACATTACAAATGAAGTTCGTAGTCAATAACAGTCCTTTTGTCGGAAGAGAAGGAAAATATATTACTTCCCGCCAAATCGATGAACGTTTAATGTCACAATTAGAAACAGATGTAAGTCTACGTGTAGACCCGACAGAGTCACCAGATGCATGGACAGTATCTGGACGTGGGGAATTACACTTGTCTATTTTAGTAGAGAACATGCGTCGAGAAGGCTATGAATTACAGCTTTCCAAACCACAAGTTATTATTAGAGAAATTGATGGTGTCCAATGTGAACCAGTAGAACGTGTCCAAATTGATGTACCGGATGATTATACAGGTCCAGTTATGGAGTCACTAGGTGCACGTAAAGGTGAAATGATGGATATGGTGAATCACGGAAATGGACAAGTTCGTATGGAATTTAAAGTTCCATCTCGTGGTTTAATCGGTTATGCTACAGAGTTTATGACACAAACACGCGGTTATGGTATCATCAACCACACATTTGAAGAGTATGCACCACTTGTCAAAGGCCAAGTAGGTGGCCGTCGTGAAGGCGTGCTTGTTTCCTTGGAACACGGAAAAGCATCTACGTATGGTATTATGAACCTGGAAGACCGCGGTGTAATTTTTGTAGAGCCAGGCACGGACGTATATGCAGGGATGATTGTTGGTCAACATAACCGCGAGAATGATCTCACAGTTAATATTACCAAAGAAAAACACTTGACCAATGTACGTTCTGCAAATAAGGATCAGACATCAACAATTCGCAAAACTCGTGACATGTCATTAGAAGAAGCAATCCAATATTTAAATGACGACGAATATTGCGAGGTTACTCCTGAGTCCGTTCGTTTACGTAAGAAGATTCTAAATAAAAACGAACGTGAAAAAGCATCAAAGAAAAAAAGTAATGCATAGTCAGTTAAATTGAAAAAGTAAAAACCCGTTTTGATAGTGAAATATTATCAAAACGGGTTTTTTTGATTATGAAGGACAGTATTTTTGTAAATACGTCTTATTTATAATTAAAGAAAGTATAAAATCCTTGGTATAACAGCGTTTTGTCTTATAGCAGCGACATAAATAAAAAGTGTTTTGAAATGTATAGAGTGCTGGGCACAGCTCCGGACAGCGAAGCGGTTGCCGTAGCAGATGAAAACATTTCATCATTTCTAACTTGGTTAGAGTACATTATCCTAGTTTATAAACGAAAGGACCGGGTGGGCTTTCCCGTTTTTTCTGATGTCCCCTCCCACACATCACACGAAAATCTTATGCAAAGGTAAAAGTTTTTTTATCTAATTACAGGGAATAATTAAATAATGAATAAAGAGAAAAGAGGGTGTGCTATGCGCTTTTTTAGAAGGTTAAAATTTCTATTTACATTCCGTAAATCTTTTCCTTTCTTTAAGGAATTTTTCTTATCCAACCAAGTAAGAGTAACTGCAAAATTGGCATCGATAATTCTTATAGTGAGCTATATCCTTTTTCCATTTGATTTAATCCCCGATTACCTGTTAGTGCTCGGCATTTTTGATGACGTTATGATCGCGACTTTAATTCTCCAGCAAATGGTCAAGATGGCGCCGGAACGTTTGCGGAAAAAATACGATATAGAGAGTTAAGTAACTCTCACTCTCTACATCTCTCTTCTCATCGCTTTTAAGACATCAATTTCAGTAGCACGCTTGGCAGGCTTTAATCCAGATATAATCGTCACAATTAAACAAATTACAACTGAAATAAGAATCAACGAAGGAGGGATACTTGAAAATTGAAACCCTTCAGGTAACTCTTGTCCAAAAGCAGATTCAATGATCCTTGGTAAACCAATGTTTAGGAGAATACTAATGACAAAAGCTACTACGGTACCTATTACTGCACCAAGTAACCCGATATAACTACTTTCCAGTAAGAATATCTGCTTAATTTTTTTAGGATGTGCTCCGATCGCTTTCATAATCCCGATATCAGATGATCTTTCGGTGACAGCCATTGTCATTGTGTTAAAGATACCAATGGATGCTATAAGAATGGCGATTGTTCCAATAAAAATAAGACCGGCTTTGGCAATGGTAAAAACGGAATTTAAGGATTCTAGTTCACTCGCTGCTGAGTAAACCATGTAGTCTTTTTCTGTTAAATCATCCATTATTGCCTGTATTTCTTCCAATGAATCAGCATACCCATATACGTTATCATAACCTTCTACCTCTTCACCAGAAGTTGGCTGATCTTCAGATATAACCGCTCCTCTTGAGGTTTCGGTAAATGCCTCCACGTCAGCTAAAACTTCTTCAGATATATATACTTGCTGATCCTGTAACCAATTCTTTGCAGGGGGTTCGACAATACCAGTAATTGTTAGTGTGATCGTATGTTCTTTGATTTCGTTATCCACATTTTGCTCGACAACCATTTCAATCTCTTTACCGACGAGTGATTCATCATATTTATAATCTTCATTTAACATACCTTCTTTATCATAAATTTCCGCATCTGCTGGAAGATCTTTCGGAAAAATATTTTCAATAAAATGTGGGCCGACGACTACTTCGTAAGATTTCTCTGGTAAATCACCTTCTGCCAACTCCATACCAGCCTTTAATTCTGATGGAAAGTGGGTTACTACTGTTTCTGTGCTTCCATTGTAATCATCGATACTAAATCGAGGTGTCTGTCTTAACCTTTGTTGTCTTGTGACAGCATTCATACCATCTATTTTTTCCAGTTCAGCAATTTCTTCATCCGTAATCGGTGCATAGCCATCATCATTTTCGATTCCGGATATTTGCATTTGCGTGACCGAGCGATCTTGAAGGATATCGGCAATTAAGGTGCTGTGTAAACCAAATCCAACAGAGGCTAAAACAATTAAGAATGTTACCCCCATTGCAGTGGCCAGTACCGTCATAAATATTCGTGATTTGCTCCGTTTCATATTACTGCGGACAAATCGCCATTGATCTTTAAAATTCATGCACTAACTTCCTCCTTTACAATCTCCCCATCATGAATATGGATTTTTTTCGAAGCAATTCGGGCAACTTCTTCATCATGTGTGATCATTAAAAATGTAATGCCTAAGTCTTTATTTAATCCTGTAATCAAATCTAAAACTTCTTGTTCGGTTTCACTGTCTAAACTACCTGTTGGTTCATCGGCTAGAATAATAGGCGGTTCTATTACGAGCGTTCTTGCGATACTTACCCGTTGCTGCTGGCCGCCAGACAATTCACTGGGATAATGCTGATGGTAATTTGAAAGACCGACTTTTTCCAATGTTTGTTCCGTTCTTTCTTTTCGCTCTTTTTCTGGCAGCCCTTTTAATACCAATGGCAATTCTATGTTTTCATAGGCTGTCATACTTGGAATCAATTGAAAGTTTTGAAAGATAAATCCGATATTATCTAAACGAAAATCTGCGAATTCCCCTTCACTAAAATTAGTTACATTTTTCTCCTTGACCCAGACTGATCCGCTAGTCGGTTTCATAAATCCGGCAATGATATTCAATAAGGCCGATTTTCCAGAACCGCTTTTTCCCGTTATCGCCAGAATATCTCCTTTGGCTACAGAAAATGAAATGTTTGTTAATACTTGAAGAGCGGTTTCGTTTTGTTTTTTTCCTAATAAAAATGTATGGTTGATGTCTTTTGCTTCAATCATTTTTTATCCTCCTTTTTTCCCTTCACTAGTAATTGACGAATGAAAATCTTTCATTACTTCATTTTTGTGACAATAAATAATATTTTTTTATGTTAAAATAAAATGAGTCTTCCTAGAGGAGTTTTCATATGAAAAATGTGTGTACCGCTTTATTGATAATATTATTTTTGATCATAGCAGGGTGTGAGGGACAACAGGAGTATCAAGGGCACTCCCACCATACGAATGAAATAGACAGACCAACAAAAGACACAGATATAAATTTATTTGAACATGAAATTTCTATAGCAGCGATTGGGGATATTTTGATTCACGCTCGGGTATATGATGATGGATGGAATGGGGAAAGGTATGACTTCTTATCCATGTTAGAACCGGTAAAGGAATATTTAAAACAACCAGATATCACCATGGCGAACCAAGAAACAATCATGGGTGGGGAAGAGATTGGCTTATCTACCTATCCTCAATTCAACAGTCCGTTTGAATTAGGAGAGGATTTAAAGAAAGTCGGTGTTGATGTGGTAACAATGGCAAATAATCATACGTTGGATAGAGGTGAAGAAGCCATATATAATGCGACCAATTATTATGAAGAGATAGGTATGCATTATACGGGAAGCTTTAACAGTGAGGAAGATCAGCGTACTTTAAGAGTTATAGAAACCGAGGAAGATATTTCGGTAGCTTTTCTAAGCTATACATATGGTACAAACGGTATTCCGGTTCCAGATGGGAAGGATTATTTAGTAAACTTAATCGACCGAGAGCAAATAGAACGGGAAGTAACAGAAGCAGAGGAGCAAGCGGATGTTACGATCGTTAGTTATCATTTTGGGGAGGAATATCAGCGATTACCAAATCAACAACAAACAGATTTAGCACAATTTGCTGCTGATCTTGGTGCGGATGTAGTGATTGGCCATCACCCACATGTTCTGCAGCCGTTAGATTGGTTGGAGGGGAAAGACGGTAATCAAACATTAGTTGCCTACTCGTTAGGAAATTTCCTTTCTGGTCAATACGAACTATATAAGAGAATCGGTGGCATTTTACAGTTTTCAATTAAAAAAGATGGAACACAGGTGAAGGTACATTCCCCGTCTTTTTTGCCGACGTTTGTTCAGTTTGATATGATCAGTGATACCATGACAGATGTTCAAGTATTACCGCTAAAGGATGTCTCAGATCAACAGTTGCCCGATGCATCTGACCATCTGGCTGAAATAAAAGAACATCTATCACAAAATATAGAAGATCTGCAGTTTATAGAATAAGGGAGAATCGAGCATGGAATGGAGAAATATTTATCGAGGTATGTTAATGGGAGCAAGTGATGTTGTGCCAGGTGTTAGTGGTGGTACGATTGCTGTTGTATTAGGGATTTATGACCGGCTAATTGAGGCGGTGAATGGGTTTTTTAGTAAGGATTTTAAGAAGCATCTAATGTTTTTAATCCCACTAGGTGTAGGTGTTCTGACAGCTGTATTTCTATTGGCTGGCTTAATTGAATGGTTGTTTGAACACTATCCAAAACAAACACAATTTGCCTTTTTGGGTCTAATTATAGGTGTGTTACCTTTTCTGTTTCAAAAGTCGAATGCAAAAAAAATGTTTAAAGGAAATCATATATTGCTGGTATTGATTGGCGCCTGTATCGTTGGCTCTATGGTCTTTTTTCAAACGGGAGAACCTGAAGTGGTTACACAATTTGAAACATCTACATACCTCTGGCTGTTTGCTTCGGGATTTATAGCAAGTTCTGCAATGATATTACCGGGGATTAGCGGTTCCTTCCTTTTATATGTGATAGGCTCTTATACTACGATTATTAGTGCGATAAAAAATTTAGATTTCGTTGTTATTTTAACTGTCGGAGTAGGTATTCTATTAGGAATTGTATTGATGAGTAAAGTGATTCATTATTTTCTAGCTTCGTTTCCGGTTGCTACGTATGCTCTGGTGATTGGCATGGTGATTGGTTCAGTCTTTGTCATTTTCCCAGGATGGCCCGCTAGTATGATGGGGACGATGATGTGTGTTGTTACTTTTGCAGGTGGTCTTCTTTTTGCTTACTTATTAGGCAGAGTGGAGTATCGATAAACAGAATAGTTGCTTTCAAACTATGTTCATGCTAGCGTTTATTAAAGTAAAGAACCATTTAAATAAAAGGAGAATGCATAATGGAAGCCATTAAAACTGAAGATCAATTTAATGAGATTATCGCTTCAAAAGACCCAGTTATTATTAAATTTTTTGCAGACTGGTGTCCAGACTGTAAGCGTATGGATATGTTTATTGGTGATATTTTAGAGCAATATAATACATTTGGTTGGTATGAGATAAATAGTGACGAAGTACAAGGGTTAGCAGAAAAGTATGATGTGATGGGTATACCAAGCTTACTTATTTTCCAAAACGGAGAAAAACTTGCACACCGTCACAGTGCATATACCAAAACACCAGACGATGTATTAGAGTTCCTGCAAGAAGAACTAGGCTAAGAGACAGTATGAACACTGTCTCTCTTTTTATATCTGAAATACATAAACAGCGAAGTAATTTTGTATTTTCCTCCCATTTTGTTGGAGATGAGTAGCTAGTCCAACGCTGCGGAAAAACACTCCCTTTCCATGGGGAACGCTTCAGCCAGGGGACTACTTGAATAACTTCTTTGTTCCCTTGCGCCGAGGAAGCATACTTCGAAGCATTACTAGAAGACACAGGCGCATCACTGCGGGGTCTTCAGACTGTTCCTTTCCCACAGGAGTGTCGTATTTTTCCGCAGCTTAGAATAGTGTTCTGTTAAAAAGACAGGAAATCCAAAGAATATAGTTACATGAGTTCAATTCTTCTAATAATCATCAGAACACGAAAATTAGCGCAGTATTCTGCTGGAGCGTTTCCAAGCACCCATCATTAATCAGAAGGGGAGGAAGCTATACCAAGATGAATTTCATTATTGCGCAGTTTGTATCTATTACGAATTAGAAAGGCAGAGAATCTGAGTTTTTAATGTTTAAAATGATTTGTATATAATTTCAATTGTAGAAACCTTTTGACAACATTTATCGTATATAAGAAATGGGGGGATTCTTATGTTAGAAGTTAAGCAACTACAGGTCGAAATCGGGAAAGAAACGATCCTTGAAGATGTTGAATTTTCCGTAGAAGAAGGAAGTATCGTAGGATTGATAGGTCATAATGGTGCTGGGAAATCAACCGTTATGAAAACCATTATGGGTTGGCAAGACAAAAAAGAAGGCACCATTATCCTAAATAAAGTAGATCAAGACCAATCATTTGTCAGATTTAAAAGACAACTTGCTTATATACCGGAAGAACCATTTTTATTACCTGAACTAACAACGATGCAACATTTTCAATTATATGGTCAAAGCTATCAACTTGATGAAAAAACGTTTACGAAACGTGCACAGGAGCTTTCAGAACAATTCGAAATAACAGATAAATTGAATGAATACCCAGAATCCTTGTCCAAAGGTATGCGACAAAAAGTCCAAACCATTTGTGCATTATTACCAGATGTCCCTTTATTATTAATTGATGAACCTTTTATGGGCTTAGATGTTCATGCAGCTCAAGATCTTCAGGAAATGTTGGTCGAAAAGGCTAAAAAGGGAACAAGTATACTCCTTACCTCGCATCAATTAGAGCGAATGGAAGAGTTGGCAGATACATATATTATGCTACATCAGGGGCATGTTGCAGAACATGGGTTGATAGAAGATTTCCACTCATTATCAAGGAGAGGAACAGAATGAAATCAACCATTCATTTGATGCGATTTCTAAAAAAGAGTCGCTTACGAAAAAAGCAAAAATTATACAAATTAGCCTTTGGTGTGGCATTTGATTTGACTATAACTATTTATACTGGTTTATTTGCGATTATGTTTTTATTTATTGCATATGACAGTTTAAAACAGTTGGAAGCTGTTTTTCTAGAATATCAAGCAAATATCGAATCATTTTTTCCGCTTATAGTAATCGGTTTGATATTCGGGATGATTGCCCTTTCCTTTCAGCATCCATCGATAAACATTACAAGTGCAGAGTGGAAGTTAACATCACTTCCTTTTTCGATAAGGAATATATGGTTATATTCTTTGTGGATTGTAATTAAAAAGCGGTTTGTTGTGTTAAGTTTGCTAATCATGCTACTGGTTTTGATAACCCCTTTTTCTTCATTATTTCTAATTAAATGGTATGGAGTAATCCTATCTGTATTTTTATTAACGGTCATACCCCAATGGTACTTTTTTCAGATACAAGGCTTTAAAAAAATCGGGGTCTATCTGTTGGGTGTTTTAAGCATTGGAGTAATCAGGCTGGCTTTCGTGTTATTTGAGTTAAACGCGGAATCTGTCTGGATATTGATCATCTTGCTATTTGGCCTAAATGTGTGGATATGGCCACGAAGATTGAAAAAAATCAATTGGATGCAAGTGATTGAGAAAAGTGACAGTAAAGAGTGGAATATGTTTTTTATCAATCACATGAGTAGAATGGATCAAGTAAAACAACAACGAAGAAACTACTTTTTACAAACACTTTTCACATCAAAGAAAGCAAAGTTGCCGTTTCCTTATCAGCAACCTGCTAAACTAATGCGGAAATTATGGAGGCGAAGTATCAATCAGGAAGTCCATATTATCTATATGATGATGTTTTCGATTTTAGCAATTATGATTGTGTTATCATTAAGAGAAGGGCCATTGCTACAGGGAATTGCTATCATGTTATCCGTTTTTATTTTTGTTAAGCTAACAGTAAGTTTTTTTAGTGAGATTTTTAAAGATAAGTTGTTTCACAGTATTCCTTGGAATATGAAAGTAATAACCACTGCTTTTTGGCAGATAGTATCCATATTAAGTATAATGATAATGGTGATAATTTCAGTGGCTGTCTTACTTGCTAATACATGGAGTTGGTGGTTAGTAGCCCAACTTTTATTCATTGTAGTTGCACTATTCTTTTTATTAGATTGTGAGATAGAGAGGAAAGTAAAAGCATTAGATAAAAAAAGGTTTCAACCTGCTTATTTCGATCAGGTTATAGGTATATTAACTTATGTTGGAATGGCTGTTAGTTTATTATATCCTTTTACTATTAGTTATTTAACGATTATATTATTATACTGGATTGCAAAGAAACATTATTTTCCATTGAAAATTGACTAGTTCTACTTGTTTGCATATAATACCATTCATATATAGATATTGAGAGAGGATGAAAGGGATGGATCAAAAGAGAAACGAATATTTAAAGAAAAAGCAAGACCCTTCCCTGAAATTGTTTGTTGTACTATCGAAGGCTTATCGCTCGGTGGCTGATCAGGTAGCAAAAGATATTAGAAGTCATGGCTTAAATACAACAGATTTTGGTGTGTTGGAATTACTATATCATCAGGGAGAACAACCTTTGCAAAAAATAGGTGATAAAATCTTATTAGCAAGTGGAAGTATTACATATGTAGTAGATAAATTAGAGAAAAAAGAATTAGTGAAACGAACACCGTGTCCAAATGACAGGAGAATCACCTTTGCGTCGATTACAGAAGAAGGGCAACAATTATTAAATGATATATTCCCGGAACACTGGAAACAAATTGAAGCAATAACTGCTGGCTTAAATGAAGAAGAGAAAGTAGCAGCTATTCCATTATTGAAAAAACTAGGAATGTACGCAGATGATTTTTCTGGCAAATCATAATAGATAGTATGTTTAGATGTTGTTTCGGGTGGGTAAATTTAACTATGAATAGGATAGTTGAGAGGGGGATTACCCACGTGAAAAAACACCTGATAGACGTATATATTAGTGATAATTGTACTGAATGTGATCAACTTGTTAATTATTTATCAGAACTTAACATTTCGTTTAATAAAAAAAATACAACCGTAAATAAAGAAAATTTACGGCAGTTACAACAAGAGAACATTTATATAACACCTACAATTATTATCGATAATTATTACCGTATCATAGGTTTTCAGCAAGGCAAGATAAAACAATTACTTAGATGATAGGTGAACAAATTCCTCTTTTTCTGCATAGGCTATTACAAAAATAGCAGATGGAGGGGAGAAAATGGATTACAGATATAATGGCTTTTCTAATTATCAAAATCAATATCAGCAGGGGATGTATCCCTATCAGCCGCCAACAAATACATCACCGATGCCGATGACACCATTTCAATATTATCAAAAGCCGTTGGTTCCAAATCCATATGATGGGTTCGAAACACCTACGCCTTCCTTTTTAGGGAAACAAAACAATTCGATGTTGCACTATTTTCAAAATAAAAATGGGGAAATGGATTTGGATAAAGTGTTTCATACTGTTAACCAATTTGCGAACACTTATCAACAGGTATCACCTTTATTTAAGAACGTCGGAAATATATTAAAAACTTTTCAGAAATAATGTAAAATGATCCTTGTCGAATGTGGCAAGGATTTCTATTATGATAGGGGGTAGCCAACTGATGACTGCGTGTCTTGTGATTCATGGGTTTACTGGTGGTCCATATGAAGTGGAACCACTTGCTTTTTATATAGAGAAACATACAGACTGGCAGGTAGTAACACCTAGTTTACCTGGACACGGATTAGGTGAGGGAAGAGATCTAGATCTTTTAGATGTATCCTATAAAGATTGGGTTAAAGAAGCGGAACAAGCCTATCTGACATTGAAAGAAGATCATGATGAGATTTATTTGGTCGGTTTTTCTATGGGAGGAATGATTGCAGCTTACTTGGCAGCAAAGTACACTTGTAAGAAGTTAGTCTTGCTGTCTACGTCGAGAAAGTATATTAGTATTCCGCGGATAAGTGTTGACCTAGTGAACTTTGCACAAAAAGCAGTAAGACGAAAGTTAAAAGATGATCATTTGTTTAATCATTACCGAAAGAAATATGGTACTGTTCCCGTGAAGGCAATCCGAGAGTTTCTGAAATGCATGAAGTTTACCAAACCATATTTGCAGGAAATTCATTGTCCTGTTTTTATAGCACAAGGAATACAGGATGGTCTGGTGCCGTATACAGCGGTACATTATTTGGACAAGGAAATACCAGTAGACGCGGAGATCATTTATTATCATGATTCGAAGCATCTAATTTGTCTTGGTGAGGATAAAGATGTTGTCATCGATGCAGTCTATCAATTTTTAATTAAAGAAGAAAGAACGCGATCTACTGTGGATTAGTAAATCGCGTTCTTTTATGTACAGAAACCATAAACTGCGAAGTAACTCTTGTGTTCTTCCTCCCATTTTGTTGGAGATGAGTGCTAGTCCAACGCTGCGGAAAAACACTCCCTTTCCGTGGGGAACGCTTCAGCCTCCTCGCGAGCAAAGAACGCTCACTGCGGGGTCTTCAGACTGTTCCTTTCCCACAGGAGTGTCGTATTTTTCCGCAGCTTAGAATAGTGTTTTGTTAAAAAGACAGGAAATCCAAAGAATATAGTTCCATGAGTTCGATTCTTCTAATCATCAGAACACTAAAATCAGCGGAGGCAGAATATGGAGACTCCTGTGGGACAGCGAAAGCTGAAGATCTACTATGCAAAGTGGTCTTCTTTGCATAGTTAGCTAAAGCCGAGCCCGACGGCATAGAAAACACTACGAAAGCGATCTTTGCTTGAGTAGATGTTGCACTTGTGCCCTTGGGTAAAAGCGCAGTATTCTGCCGGAGCGTTTTAAAGCACTCATCTTAAGTCAGAATGGAAGGAAGCTACACCAAGACAGATTTTCACTACTTCGCATCTAGGTAATTAGTGTAATGTCGCTTGTCCAGCTTAGCTGTGGTCGATGGTTATTTTCATTTTGCGTTTTCTCCTAGTGCTAGCGATGAACAGGAGCAAGCCGAAGATGACAATAGTTCCTCCTAGCCATTGTGACCAGGTAATGAGTTCGTTTAGGATGATGTAGGCGAGTAATGATGCACCGATTGGTTCAAAAAGGATCCCCATTGAAATAACGGATGTGCTCACCCATTTTAATGCCCAGTTCAGTAAATTCAGTCCCAAAATCGTTGGGACAACGGCAAGACAGAGGAAGATCAGCCATTCATTCGAATCGTAGCCTGTTAAAGGATTCGACACAGAGATATTATAGATAATAATCGCTAGTGCACCAATACTGTAAGCGATGAATGTATAACTCATGACTGAAACTTTCGTCCGTACACCTTGGCCAAGTAAAAAGTAAATCGTAATAAACAAGGCACCTAACAATGCCAGAAAATCGCCATAAAGAGCTTCACCAGCTATCTGAAAATCTCCCCATGTAATAATAACACCACCGAAAATGGCAATAAGCATGCTAATCACGGTACCGGCAGAAAAACGTTCATGAAAGAACAGATATGTACCAATAAAAGCAAAAATAGGTTGTAATGTCACGATCACAGTAGAACTAGCTACAGATGTATATTGAAATGATTCGAACCAGACAATATAATGTATCGCCAAACTGATACCAGCTACTATCGTTAATATCCATTCTCTTTTAGCTAATTTTTTTAATTCATCTCTTCTTTTCAAGAGAATATATGGTAACAGTATAATTGCTGCAAATAACAAACGGTAATTGGCTGTTACGGCCGAAGGAACTTCTGAGGCTAACTTGACGAGTACCGCGGCAGTAGAAACAGAGATCACACCAATGATAATCGCTAAATATGAAATAGAGTACTTATTCACAACATCACCTACAATAGTTAAAAATCACTCTTTTTCTTAAGTATAACAATTATTTTAGGAAATCCTAATAATATCTATCCAGGAAAAATTCAAATGTTTGAAACGATACGAAATATTATATAGAATTAACATGAAGAGTGTGTTATGATGTAGTAATCCATTGAGTGGTCATTTATAAGCCTCTTCCAAATGTGGAGGAAGGCTTTTTTTCATTGTTATTCGTATGTATCTTAGTCAGCGTCAAGATTTCTTACGATAACGACATTTATAGAAGGTAGCTTATCCTACTTTGTGCCTATTTTTTAATGTAGATAGTATAACTTGGATACACTGTTAATAACGACGAAAAAATGATAATAAAGATGAGATTTATATAGTGAAAAAAAGGAGTAGAAATTAATAGTGACAAATTTTAATGAATTAGGAATTTCAGCGTCAATTATGAAAGCATTAGAGAACATGGGATTTGAAGAGGCAACACCAATTCAAGCCCAAACGATTCCGTTAGGGATGGAAGGCAAAGATGTAATCGGACAGGCCCAAACTGGTACTGGTAAAACAGCAGCCTTTGGTATTCCGATGATCGAAAAAATTGACCCTAAAGAACGTAAAATTCAAGGGTTAATCGTTGCACCTACAAGAGAATTAGCAATACAGGTATCAGAAGAAATGCATAAATTAGCGAAGTTTAAAGGTGTTCGTACACTGCCTGTTTATGGTGGTCAGCATATGGAACGCCAAATTAAAGCGTTAAAGGATCGCCCACATATTGTTGTGGCAACACCAGGTCGATTGTTAGATCATTTACGTCGTCGTACAATTCGTGTCGATCAAGTACACACTGCTGTACTAGATGAAGCAGATGAAATGTTGAATATGGGCTTTATCGATGATATTCGTGATATCTTAAAGGCGATTCCGGAAGACAAACAAACATTACTGTTCTCTGCAACGATGCCAAAAGAAATTCGTGATATTGCGTCAACATTGATGAAACAACCTGAAGAGGTAAAAGTAAAATCAAAAGAAATGACGGTTTCGAATATTGATCAATACTTCGTGGAAGTACATGAGAAACAAAAATTCGATACACTAACAAACTTGTTAGATATTCACGTACCTGAATTGGCAATCATTTTTGGTCGTACGAAAAAGCGTGTCGATGAATTAACAGAAGGTCTGCAAGCTCGAGGCTTTAGTGCGGAAGGAACCCACGGTGACTTAACACAAGGTAAACGTACTTCTGTATTGAAAAAATTCAAATTCGGTCGCATTGAAATTTTGGTAGCAACTGACGTGGCTGCACGCGGGTTAGATATTTCGGGTGTAACACACGTATATAACTTTGATATTCCACAAGATCCGGAAAGCTATGTACACCGTATCGGGCGTACAGGTCGTGCTGGAAAAATGGGCGAGGCTATTTCATTTATTACACCAAGGGAAGTTCCTCACTTACATTTAATTGAAAAAGTTACCAAAGGTAAAATTAAACGTTTGACACCGCCTAGTTATGACGAAGCAAAACGAGGCCAACAACAATTAACGGTACAAAAATTAATGAGAATGATTGAGAAAAAAGAACTGCAGGATTACCGTGAGACAGCAAGCGAAATTCTTAACGAATATGATTCCGCAACAGTTGTCGCAGCAGCATTAAAAATGCTAACCAAAGAAAGAAGACAAACACCAGTTACCTTAACTTCTGTTCAACCGGTAAGTGTTAAATCATCGAACAATAAAGGTAATAACAAAAAGTTTAGAAATGATAAACGTGGGTTTGGTCGCAAAGGAAAACAGGGTGGCGGTGGCCGTAACCGCAAATTCCAAAACAAACGTAACAGTAATAGTAATAGATAAAAGGGCAGATTCACAGTCCGAATTATCACAAAAAAGTCCGTTGCTATGTATAGCTACGGACTTTTGCTTTATATTTTGGACTGTAACATAAAATCAAGATATTGAATTAGCCCTCAATCTACACCCTTCACACTAAAAATATCGCTACAATCGCTAAAATAGGAATGCCTAATACGGTCATATAGCCGATAAAGGATAGCGATTTTACATAGCTTAGTTCTTCTGCATTTAAGTTGGATGCTACTTCCATCACTTCTGCTTTTATTTTTTGAATTTGTAGGAAACAGAAAACAATTACTGCTAAAATAATAAGCAATGGTACAATTAAACTAGCAATTGACAAGCTTTCTTCTCCCATAAACATAAAGCCTAAAATGATCATAAATATTGGAATCGCTTCGATTAAACCAACTTGAATTAAAAAACGTATTTGATCTTTTTGCAGACCTTTAAAATGAAATTCATTTCGTTTAATTCGATAAGATAATCCTCTCATCAGTCGCTTGAAGGCAAATAAAATACCTAAACCAGCAAGCACTGATGATACCGTGAATAGCCAAACTGCTATCAAGATACATTCTCCTTTCGGTTAAAACAGACCAGAAATTACTCCGAGTAAAACTAAGATGATCAATAATCCAAATAAAATGGGCTTTAAATAGGGTTTGTAACGATAACGTTTTTTGTTCCAACGATTAGGATCAAATCCGAGATCGTTATCTTTTACTTTTCGTCTATTTTTCCATGGAGAGAATGGTTGCGCATTTTTTAAGATAACCGGGCCAATAGCAAATCCAGCAATAAATCCGAATAAATGACCTGCGACATTAATATTCGATCGGAAAAATGTCATAACTAATCCGATAACGGAAATAATCAAGATCAGTCGTGCGTTTTGTGGATCGATTAACCTCTTTTCAAAAAAGACCATGAATAAATATAACCCGAACAAACCGAAAATCGCACCTGAAGCTCCTACATGTAAATAGTAAGGACTCGGTTCTACAAGATAAGTAAGAATATTTGCAGCAATCCCAGCGACAAAATAAACAACTAAAAACTTTATTTTCCCTAGCATTTGTTCTAAAGCTGGTGCAAATAAAATCAGTGAAAAGGAATTGAAAATGATATGACCGAAACCAGCATGAAGAAAAATGGGTGTAACTAATCGCCAATATTCACCTTGGCTAATCATAAGATTCGAACCAACCCCCATTGTATAAATCCATTCACCTAAACCAGGAACTAAGCCAACGATTAGCCAAATAATAATTTGAAAGGCGACAATCGCAGAAACAACAGGATAAAATTGTAAAAAACCTCGAAAACTTTCCGTGCGTAGAAACATAGTAATCCCCTTTTATGGTTAATTGCTTATATTTTAGCATAACTATGAATGATATTAACAGTAGAATTCCCCGTTTTAAATATCTGGGTAATTAGGCTATACTTATCATATAAATGGAGTGATAAGAATGATAAAAGGAATTGGAATAGATATCATTGAATTACGGCGTATTAAAGAGATGGTAGAACGTCAACCGAAATTGTTAGAACGGATATTAACAAAAAGTGAAAAAGAATTGTTGGAGAATCTCCAATCGAATAAAAGAAAAATAGAATTTGTTGCGGGAAGATTTGCAGCTAAGGAAGCTTTTTCTAAAGCAAGAGGGACCGGAATGGGGCAGTTAAGTTTTTTAGATATTGAAATTACCAATCACAAAAATGGTGCACCTGTTTTAAAATCAAAAGTTTTAACTGCTGAGACATGCTTTATATCAATCTCCCACAGTGAAGATTATGCAGTGTCACAAGTAATAATTGAAAGTGAATCTGCATATTAAGAGAGGTTGTCTCATACTATTTTAGTGCGGGTAGGAGGGAACAAGATGTACATCGTAACCGCGGAGGAAATGTACGAAATAGATCGTTATGCGATAGAAAAAGGGGGAATCGAAGGCAAGGTTCTAATGGAAAATGCCGGATCACAGGTAGCTCAGCAGATAATTCAAGCCTATAATACCAATCGAAAGCTGGCAATTGTTGTTGGTAGTGGAAATAATGGCGGTGATGGTTTTGTTATTGCGCGTTATTTAGCAGAATACGGATATAACGTTACAGTTTTTCAATTAGTAGCAGATCATAAAATTAAAGGGGATGCAGCTTTTTATAAGCAATTGTGGTTAAACACGTCAGACAAGCTGGCCCATGTAACAGATTCGCATCAGTTGAAGCAAAGATTAGTAGATTTTGATATGGTAATTGATGCGATTCTGGGGATAGGAGTTTCTGGAGCGATTCGAGAGCCGATTCGAAGTATGATCGATGTAATCAATCATTTACCAATCACCAAAATATCAGTTGATATTCCGAGTGGCTTACCAGCAAATGATGGTATCGAGGTTGATCTTGCCATTCAAGCAGATCAAACGTATATCATTGAAGCTCCAAAAGAAACGGTTTTTTGTGAAGATACCAGCATTTACTATGGTGAATGGGAAACGGTGAAAATCGGCGTACCACAAGCGGCATATTTTGAGCATACATCGAGACAAAGATGGTGCAAAAAAAATGTCCGAGCAACTTTTCCAAAACGTAATAAGTATGCGCACAAAGGAACTAATGGTAGAGGTTTAGTCATTGGTGGTCAGCTGACGATGCCGGGAGCTATTGTGCTAGCTGCAAGAGCAGCACTCCGTTCAGGAGCGGGACTCATAACCGTTGCAACAGTGAAGGAGAATCTCCCGATCGTGTCGAGTAGTTGTATAGAAGCTACGTATCACCTATTGCCAAACCTAACGGATCGATTAACAGACCGTGACCTTGAAGCCTTTGAACAAATAGATGCTATTGCGGTTGGTATGGGCGTCGGACGTGATGAATCGCAACTTTTATCCGATTTAATCGAAAAACTAGACAAGCCATTACTTATTGATGCAGATAGTCTGTATCAGTTAAAACCATTATTGGAAACACAATTGCAACACGAAGCACCGATTGTGATTACACCACATTATGGAGAAATGGCCATGTTGACAGATACAACTGTTCCAAAAGTGAAGCGGTCGCCTTTTTCTATCTCTAGGCAGTTTGCTGAAAAATATCAAGTCTATGTGGTGTTAAAAGGTAGACATACCGTTATTACAGCACCAAATGGAGAACAAATTATCAGTGATCAGGGCAATGCCGGCTTAGCCAAAGGTGGGACTGGTGACGTGCTGTCAGGGATTTTATTGACGATGATCATGCAGCATAAAGAATTGCTACCAGCCCTTGCGAATGGTTGTTATCTTCATGGTAAATCTGCGGATTATCTGGTGGAAACGGACCATACAGAAATGGATTTGTTAGCTACCGATGTGATCGAAGGACTATCGCAAGTATTTCGTACATTGTCTTAACGTGTGATCGTGTTCCCTTTGTCCACTCAGATGAGACAAAGGAGAGATGTCGCGATGAAAAAATATAAAAGTATAGTAATCGGTATTTTATTGCTTATTGTTTTAACGGCTTGTGGGGAAAAGTCTAAAGACGATGTTGTGGAGAAACTGGAAGGTATGGCAGAGAATATGAGTTCTTACCAATCACAGGCAATGATGACGTTAAATACAGGAAAAGATAAACAGGCATACCGAGTTGAGGTATCCCATAAGAAAAAAAATTACTACCGTGTATTATTAAAGAACGAAAATGATGAGGAAAGCAGTCAGATTATTTTGCGTAATGATGAAGGGGTCTTTGTATTAACGCCAGCTTTAAACAAAAGCTTTAAATTTCAAAGTGAATGGCCGGATAACAACAGCCAGCCATATCTCTTCCAATCATTAATAAAAGACTTAGCAGCTGACAGTGATGCCACATTTACTGTGACAGACAGTTATTTTGTCTTTGAAACGAAAACAAGCTATGAAAGTAATAGTAACCTCCCATATCAAACCATTTATTTTGATAAAAAAACATATGCACCTGTGTTAGTAAAGGTATTAGATAATGATAAGAATGCGCTAGTTGAGGTAGAATTTACGAATTTTGAGATAGATCCGGAATTACCGGAAAATACATTTGATATGGAAACAAACATGACGAGCAGTATTTTTGGGGTACCTGTCATGGCACAAGAAGATTTGCCGACACAATTAACTGTGCTTTACCCTTCTGAAAATTTGGGTTCTGAACTGGTAGAAGAAAATCAAATGGACAGGGAAAATGGTAAACGTGTGATGTTATCGTATCAAGGAGATAAAAATTTCACGATTATTCAAGAGACAGTAGACGTATTTCCGACAAGTACAGCAGCACCGGAGATGGTAAGTGGTGAACCAATAGACTTAGGTTTTACCGTTGGGGCACTCACTAATAACTCATTAGAATGGCATTACCAAGGTGTTAATTATTATGTAGCAAGTGAGCAATTAACGAAAGAAGAAATGAAGGAAGTTGCAAAATCCATGTCAACAGAAGAAGCAATGAAATAAAGTAAACGGCTGGGACAGAAGTACAAGATAGGACAAAACACGAACATCAAGTTTGATGTTCGTGTTTACTATTCCTTGGAAAAATATGATTCTTCCTTGGAAAAATGAATATTTCCAAGGAACAGAAAGAGAATTCCAAGGAAGCGATGCACTTTTCCAAGGAAGAAACAACAAGCACAGGGACTAGAGCATAGGTCTTGTTCAAATGAGAAAAATTTATTTTTTTCCTACCTTCATATATATCTTAGGAATTCTTTACCTCCTCCAACAACTGCAAAGCCTCTTTTGGCATGTCATCACTTTCTACCTCCTCATAGGTGATGACCTCCTTTTCCTTGTAATAAATCTGTGAATAGGTCAGGGTGGATTTGAAAATAGGAAATAAACGAAACTTGTTTAATTAATATTCTTTTTCTGCTAAATGGTTTATAATGGATTGCGTTACACTCAATTGAATTGAAGGAGTATTTTTAACATGGATAAAAAATTTTACCGAGATTCTTGGGTAGAAGTGAATCTGGATCATATTATATATAATATAGAGCAATTAAGGAATAAATTATCAGATAAAACGCAAATCTATGCAGTAGTGAAAGCAAACGCATATGGGCATGGTGATATGGAAGTTGCCAATGCTGCGCTCGAAGGAGGTGCCACAAGACTTGCTGTTGCAGTTTTAGACGAAGCATTGCGTCTTCGCCGTGGAGGCATTAAAGTACCTATTTTGGTTATGGGATGGATTCGTCCGGAAGATGCAGAAATTGCAGTTCAACATGATATTACTGTTACTTGTTATCAAAAAGAATGGTTAGAGGAAGTGCAAAAGCTATCCCTTTCCAAACCGCTAACAGTCCATCTTAAATGGGACACCGGGATGGGACGGATAGGCATCCGAACAGAACAGGAATTATTAGGAATAATCCCGTTATTACAACATAAAAATATTTATTTAGAGGCAATCTTCACTCATTTTGCCACTGCGGATGAAGAAAATCTGGGGCATTTTGAAGAACAAATAACTCATTTCGACAAACTATGGGCTTTTTTTCAAAAGAACTGGTCACGGCATAAGGTGATGATTCATACTGGTAATAGTGCAGCAAGCATGCGGTTTCCAGAAAAAATGTTTGATTTCGTCCGCTTTGGTATCAGTATGTATGGACTGTATCCGTCTTCTGTTGTCAAAAAGGAAAAGCCGATTGATCTGAAGCCATCCCTTTCGTTACACAGTCGATTAATCCATGTAAAAAAAGTAGATAAAGAAACACCGATTAGTTATGGGGCGACATATTTAGCGAAAGAGGAAGAATGGATTGGTACAGTTCCGCTTGGTTATGCGGATGGTATTCGTCGAGCCTTACAAGGTTCAGAAGTCTTAGTTAATGGTGAGCGGTGTACAATTGTCGGACGTATTTGTATGGATCAACTGATGGTTCGGCTATCAAAACCGGCTAAGGTAGGAGATAAAGTCACTTTAATTGGTGCACAAGGCAAGGAAAGAATTGAGATGGACGAATGGGCAACACAGTTGGACACGATTAATTATGAAATTGCCTGTATGATTAGTTATCGAGTTCCTAGAATTTATTCATAAAATATAAAATATTTAGTCGGTAAGACAAGATAATTCTTCAATCTTCTGGTAATACTGAAGATATATTGTAGAAAAAAACGATAAATTATCAAAAACCCCTTTGCAATGCCTATTACGGAATGGTATGATTGTATTGGATTATCATTTAGGCTTGTCAATGTTGGTGGAGGTGTATGGTTTTGTCTGAAGACTTACAAGAAGTTGCTGTGAGATTACCTAAAAACCTGTTGAATGAGGTGGACGGCTTGATGGAAAGTGAAGATAGCAATTTGAGTGATTTTATTTGCCGAGCAACAAAGACGTATTTAAGCGAAACGAAAAAACGCCATATCCAAGAATCGATGCAACGTGGTTATATGGAAATGGCAAAAATCAATTTGAATATTGCTTCAGAAGCTTTTCAAGCGGAAGAGGAGGCAGAAAACACCCTAGAGCGCTTAGTGAGCGGGGTGTAGATCTTGATTGTAAAAAGAGGCGACGTATACTTCGCCGATCTCTCCCCTGTTGTGGGATCTGAACAGGGCGGCGTGCGTCCTGTATTAGTTTTGCAAAATGATATTGGAAACCGTTTCAGTCCCACTGTTATTGTCGCGGCCATCACTGCTCAGATTCAAAAAGCGAAATTGCCAACACATGTCGAAATTGATGCGGAAAAGTATGGTTTTGAACGGAATTCTGTTATTTTATTGGAACAAATTCGTACAATTGATAAACAACGATTAACTGATAAAATAACACAATTAGACAATAACATGATGGAACGTATAGATAGAGGATTAGAAATTAGTTTAGGGTTAACTGATTTCTAATCTTCTATCTTCAGAAACCCTTGCTTTTATTCTTAAAAGCAAGGGTTTTTTTGCGAATTATAGAAAAAAATGACCGATTTTGTAACTATTTAGATGATTATTAATCGTAAATTTCCCTATTTTATTGTAAACTATTAGATACCAAAGAAAATAGCGGAGGTTGAAAAAATGCCAGAAACATTACGAAAAATTGTAGTAGAAAACAGTGACGTTATTTCTAAAAATTGGTTAGACGATATAACAGAAAAGCGTGAGTCCGACTATACTTCAACTATATCGGATAGTTTATACCACACTACGAATCAAGAGTTCATCAATGTTATTTTTTCCAGTATTAATCAACGAAGGGATACCGGAGATATGGATGATTTTGCGGAACGATTGATAAATCTTGGCTGGCCTTTAAGTTATATAACAGACGGATTGCAAACATTTAGAAGAGTAACGATTGACTTTATTTTAAGTCAATCTGACCAAGTAGATACAGAAGAATTCTCACGTATTTTTAATATTGTTGAGGATTGGGTGGAACCAATCATTAATCAGCTTGTGAAGCAATATTCAGGAAGTTGGGAACATACGGTTTCCTTGCAACGGATGGCATTGCAGGAATTATCTGCTCCTCTTATTCCTGTTATGGACAATATTACTGTAATGCCTTTAATTGGAACAATCGACACAGAGCGCGCAAAATTAATTATGGAGAACCTTTTGGAAGGTGTGATAAAACACAATTCGGAAGTTGTATTGATCGATATTACGGGAGTACCAGTTGTCGATACAATGGTAGCACATCATATAATACAAGCTGCAGAAGCGGTTCGTTTAATTGGAGCAACTTGTATTTTAGTAGGTATTCGCCCGGAAATAGCTCAGACAATTGTCAATTTAGGTATTGATTTAAGCAAATTTCCGACCAAGAGTTCCTTAAGAAAAGGATTTAAAACAGCATTGAAATTAACCAACCGTGAGATAGTGGATTTAAATAATTTCAAAGAAGAAGATATAACGACAACAATTGATTCACTTAAATAAGGAGGTGCTTTCATGAGAATACCAATATTAAAACTACACAACTATTTATTGGTATCGATTCAAATCGATCTCGATGATCAAACTGCAATTGATTTTCAAGAAGACTTACTTAGTAAAATACATAAAAGTGGAGCAACAGGAGTAGTCATCGATTTAACCTCTGTTGATATCATCGATTCTTTTATTGCAAAAGTGTTAGGTGATGTTGTATCAATGTCAGATTTAATGGGTGCAAAAGTAGTATTAACTGGTATTCAGCCTGCAGTTGCGATGACGCTAATTGATTTAGGAATTCATTTACAAAATGTTCCTACCGCACTTGATTTAGAACAAGGACTGATTAAACTTCGCCAGGAACTGGAGGAGTAATTATGATAACAAAATCAAGCGTGCAAATAAGAAAAGAATGGGATATTGTAGGAGCAAGACAGATGGGAAGAAATTTAGCAAAGGAACTGGGATTCGGTACAGTAGATCAAGCCAGGATTACTACTGCTATTTCAGAATTAGCCCGTAACATATATTTATATGCTGATAAAGGTAAAGTGGCGTATGAAAAAATAGAAGATATGAATAAAAAAGGGTTAAGAATCGTTGCTTCTGATCAAGGTCCTGGTATTCATGATTTAAGTAAGGTAATGGAAGATGGCTTTTCTACTTCTGGAGGACTCGGTGCTGGACTGCCAGGTGTAAAAAGATTAATGGATTGTTTTGATATTGTGTCTGAACCGGGTATGGGTACGACCATAACTACGATCAAATGGGTTCGGTAAAGTAGATATACTAGTGTAACTGATTTATAGAATGTTTATATTACCCCTATACCATAATGACAATGTAGGTTAAAAATGTAGCAATCGTAGTTAGGAGGTAATGAGATGGAGCCCTATAAGTTCGATGTCAACAACTATCGAAATTTATTAAAAAAATATATAGCGTCACAGGACGAAACATCATTATATCAAGCAGAACAATTTAGTAAGTTATCGATGCAACATAATATATCTCCTGAAGAAATTATTAATGTGCATATACAAGCGTTAAAAGAGTTATATCCTGATTTACCAGTAGAGATAGACTCCTCCATGAATTTCTTGTTAGAAACAATGATTTCATACGGGCTGGCTTATCAGGAATTTCAGACATTAAGGGAAAAACAAGGAGAACTAGAGTCGGAAATCTCGATTGCTGCGAATATGCAACAGACTCTTCTTTCGACTACGATACCGGATATAGTGGGTTTGGATATAGGTGCGATTAGTGTACCTTCTCATCAAATGAATGGTGATTACTACCATTTTGTGACCGATGAATCGAATAATTTAGGTATTGCTATTGCTGATGTCATCGGAAAAGGTATACCTGCTGCGTTGGCGATGTCGATGATCAAATATTCTTTGGATAGTTTCCCGGAAACAATGAGAAATCCTAGTGTAATATTGGAAAATTTAAATCGTGTGGTTGAGCAGAATGTGGACACAAGCATGTTTATTACAATGTTCTATGGATTATTTAATCCTGAAACAGGTTCCCTGCAGTTTTCTTCGGCTGGCCATGAACCGGGTTTTTATTACTGTGCAGATAAAGATCAATTTTTTGAAATGACGACAAAAGGTTTGGTGTTAGGTGTTTCCGATCAGGCAACATATGAACAGTTTGACATTACTATGGAATCTGATGATATGGTTGTATTATTAACGGATGGTGTGACAGAATGCCGGATTGGAGAACGGTTTATTGATACGGAAGAAGTACTGGAAGTTATTCGTAAGTATATGCATTTACCTGCACAAGAAGCGGTAGAGTTAGTATATCGTCACTTTGAACGTTTACAAGATTTCCAGTTAAGAGATGATTTTACGCTGATCTTTTTAAAAAAATAGTTTAGTGCGAAAAAAAACAGGGAATCGTGAATCGTAAGTCTTGCACTAATATTCTAGTACGCCTTACTTGTATTCAACAATAGAGGACTAATATATGTAATTCGCAAGTATAACAGGATGATGAGGAGGTAATCGTTTTGAACTTAGATATTGAATGGAATGATAATGGTAAAACACAAGGGTTAAAATTAGCAGGGGAGATTGATGCTTATACCGCTCCTAAGATGAAAGAAGCTCTTTTGCCATTAACAAAGCATGAAGGAACAACTATTGTTGTAGATTTAGAGCGTGTTAACTATATGGATAGTACGGGGCTAGGAGTATTTATAAGTGCGCTGAAATCGACTAAAGAATACAATAGTGATTTGCGATTAGTTGCATTACAAGATCGTGTTAGACGTTTATTTGACATTACTGGATTAGATAGCATTATTAATATTGACTCAACGGTACGAGGTGGGAAATAATATGGAATCTTTGGACTTCATCGAAATGAAAGTACCAGCAAGGGCAGAATATGTAGGGGTAGTCAGGTTAACTACATCAGGAATTGCTAACCGGATGGGATTTAGCTACGAAGAAATTGAAGATCTAAAAGTAGCTATTTCTGAAGCTTTGTCAAATGCTACTGAGCATGCTTATAAAAATGAGGATGGCGAGGTAACAATTGGTTTTGGTCTTTATCAAGAACGTTTAGAAGTAATGATTGCTGATCGTGGTGGAAGTTTTGATCTTCAAAAAATCAAAAAAAATATAGGACCTTATGAAAACAATCAATCAATAGAAGATTTGCGCGAAGGAGGCTTTGGCCTATTCTTAATTGAAGCTCTGATGGACAAGGTAGAGATCAAAAATGATTATGGTGTGATTGTGTTAATGACCAAATACCTCCATGAAAATGAGGTGGATATCAATGACGACCAAATCTCGACCACACAATAACCGTGAGGATGAGGTTTACCAGTGGATTCGAACCTTTCAAGAGAACCCTGATGATCAAGCAACACAAGAGAAAATTGTCTTAACATATCAAAAACTTGTGAAATCTCTAGCGCGAAAATATGCCAAAAATGAAATGATTTACGAGGATCTCGAACAAGTAGGAATGTTAGGACTTTTAGCAGCTATTAGAAGATATGATCCAGATGTAGGTAGATCTTTTGAATCCTTTGCTATCCCTACGATTATTGGGGAAATCAAACGTTTTATTCGAGATAAAACATGGAGTGTACATGTTCCTAGAAGAATTAAAGAGTTAGGACCAAAGATCAAAAAAGCGACAGAGGCTTTAACAACGGATAATCAACAATCACCTACAATTAAAGAGATCGCTGATTATATTGAAGTATCAGAAGAAGAAGTGCTTGAAACGATGGAAATGAGCCAAAGTTATAATGCATTGTCAGTCGATCGTAAAATTGAGGCAGATTCAGATGGCAGTGAAGTATCGATATTGGATTTAATCGGCAACCAAGAGTCTGGATATGAAGATGTGGATCGCCAATTACTGCTGGAAAAAATATTGCCCATCTTAAATGATAGAGAGCAGGAAATTCTTCGATTAACTTATTTTGAGAATAAAAGCCAGAAAGAAACTGGTGAATTGCTTGGCATATCACAAATGCATGTATCAAGAATACAACGACATGCATTGAAAAAACTTCGTGAAGCACTACAAGCTGAGAAGATGGAGGCCATTCGTTAATGCAAAATAGTCATCAAGTAGAAGTGTCTGTTTTTCAAAAAGCTAAAAAAGGTAATTACTATTGTGGAGACAGTTATTTCTACCATGAGTCTGACGGAAAGTTTATTTGTGCTTTAGCTGATGGTCTTGGCAGTGGTGAATTCGCAAAAGAATCATCCCAAGTTGTCATGGAAGTGATTCGTGATAATAAGGATGATTCTGTAGCATCCATGATGAAAAAAAGTAACGAAAAGTTGGTAGGTAAACGTGGTGTTGTCTTAGGAATCTTACAACTTGACTTAGTGTCAAAGCGTTATGCCTATTCGTCGATCGGAAATATTGGTTTAATGACTATTACCACTAACTCTATTAAAAAAAGAAATATTCCACAGGTTGGTTATTTAAGCGGATATGACCGACCATTTAAAGTAATGACAGATCCTATCGAAGAAGATATGATTTTTGTCATGTTCTCCGATGGTGTAACTTCAAAGGAAATTTCCAACTCCTATTTTCTTCATCAAGAAGTAAGTCATATAACAGACACCTTTGCTTATCTATATCAACAAAAACTAGATGACGATACTACGTTAATTGCTATGAAATACAAAAAGGAATCCCATTAAATGATGGGATTCCTTTTTATCTGAATGTTGATGAGTGCACGTCTTACGCTACGGCAAGATACTGCGCTTTCACCCGAGGGCACAAGTGCGACATCTGTTCAAACAAGTTTTCACAGTGTCTTCTATGCCACAGGGCACGGCCTCAGCTTCCTCAGAAAACAAAGAACGTTTTCTGAGGAAGCTGAGGCTCGCGCTGTTCCCGTAGGAGTCTACGTATCTTGTCTCCGCTTTGCGTAGTGTTTTGGTTTTTGAAAGAAGTAATACCTGGGAATGGGTTTCTGAGTATTACCACTTTAAAAAGATAGAATAATGTCATTAGCGTAGGCAGAATACGGAGACTCCTGTGGGGACAGCACGACTGAAGATCCACTTGGTAAAGTGATTTTCTTTATCAAGTTAGCTGAAGCCGTGCCCACGGAAAGCGCAGTATTTTGCTGGAGCGGTATTCCAGCACTCTTTATGGAAAGAATGGAAGAAAGTCACACTATAAAAATTTTCATTACTTTGCAGTTTTTATCTGTTTTGAATTAAATAATATAAATAGGACTGGGTGAGGGTTGACTAGAGTCGTGATGGAATAGGTGAAGTAGCTGTGGATAATGGGCGTTTTCCTAGAATGTTCATGCAGTAAGTTAAGGTTTTATGTGAACTAACCTGTTCTTTTTGTTAGAATAAAGAAGGATTAGTATGAAGGAGGAAACACATTGGCAAATAGTGAAGAACATATACAATTAATTAATGCTGTTACCGACAGGACAAAAATTAATCAAAAATCAATAAAAAGCGTCATTCAATTATTAGAGGAAGGAAATACAGTCCCTTTTATTGCTCGTTATCGAAAAGAGATGACAGGCTCACTTGACGAGGTACAAATTAAAGATATCCAAGATGCATGGAATTACGTAAATGCATTAGCTGATCGTAAACAAGAAGTGATCAGGCTGATTGATGAACAAGGGAAACTAACAGATCAATTACAACAGGAAATTGTGCAAGCGACCCAATTACAGAAAGTAGAAGATTTGTATCGGCCATATAAACAAAAGCGTCGGACAAGGGCAACGATTGCTAAAGAAAAAGGACTAGAACCATTAGCTGATACAGTATACCAAAAACAAACTATCGATCTGGAAGATAAAGCTACAGACTTTCTATCAGAAGAACATGCATTACATACAGTGGAAGACGTCCTTGAAGGTGTACAAGATATCATTGCAGAGTGGATAGCGGATGAACCAAAGTATCGTGAACATATCCGTAAACAAACCCATCAAAAAGGGCTCACTACATCCAAAGCCAAGAAGTCTGAATTGGATGAAAAGAAAATATATGAAATGTATTACGATTACAGTGAAGCCATAAGTAAAATTGTCTCACATCGCATTTTAGCACTTAACCGTGGAGAAAAAGAAGGTGTGCTAAAAGTTTCGGTTGAACCACCAGTAGACAGTGTGCTTGATTACCTGAAAAAGCAAGTAATTAGAAACGATGCTACACCACAAATGAAAGAATTTTTAATCCAAATCATAGAAGATAGTTATAAACGACTGACGCAACCATCTGTTGAAAGAGAAATTCGATCTGCTTTGTCAGAGAAGGCCGAAGAACAAGCAATCGATATTTTCTCTAAAAACCTAAAGAACTTATTGTTACAACCTCCATTAAAAGGTAAATATGTATTAGGTGTGGATCCAGCATTTCGAACAGGTTGCAAACTCTCTGTTGTCGATGATACAGGAAAAATGAAAGCAGTTGATGTCATTTACCCAACAGCACCAAAAAATGATACGGCAGGTGCTGAGAAAAAGGTTATCCAATTTTTAAAAGAATACCCAGTGGAGTTAATTGCGATTGGTAATGGAACTGCATCAAGGGAAACAGAGCAGTTTATTGCGGATGTAATTGAAAAACATCAGCTCGACATTGCCTACATTATTGTCAATGAAGCAGGAGCAAGTGTATATTCTGCATCAAAATTAGCCCGAGAAGAATTTCCGGATTTAAAAGTAGAAGAACGAAGCGCTGTATCCATTGCCAGACGTATTCAGGACCCGCTGGCAGAGTTAGTTAAAATAGAACCAAAAGCAATTGGTGTTGGTCAGTATCAACATGATGTCAGTCAAAAAAGGCTAACTGAATCGTTAACATTTGTGGTGGAAACAGCAGTAAACCAGGTTGGAGTAAACGTGAACACAGCTTCTTCGTCTCTATTACAATATGTATCTGGTTTAAACAAGACTGTGGCAAATAATATTTTGAAATATCGTAACGAACACGGGAAATTCACTAACCGTAAACAATTAAAAGATATACCAAGGTTAGGTAACAAAACGTATGAGCAGAGTATTGGTTTCTTAAGAGTAATGGATGGTGTAGAACCTTTAGATCGTACCCCTATTCACCCGGAATCTTATGCGGCAACAAAACAGATTTTAACTGAAGTGAATTGTTCTGTTGAAGATTTAGGAACGGACCAATTAAAAGAATTAGTTAACCAATTGGACAAAAAATCGCTAGCTGAAAAATTAGAGATTGGCTTGCCAACTTTAGGCGATATTATCGGGGCATTAGTTAGTCCAAATCGTGACCCGCGTGACGATTTGCCACAACCATTGTTGAAGAAAAATGTATTATCCATGGAAGATCTACAAAATGGTATGGAACTTCAAGGTACAGTTCGAAATGTAGTCGATTTCGGTGTGTTCGTCGATATTGGAGTAAAGCAGGATGGTTTAGTTCATATTTCGAAAATGTCTAATGAATTTGTGAAGCACCCAATGGATATTGCTTCTGTTGGTGATGTGATAACTGTATGGGTAGATCAAGTGAATATGGAAAAACAGCGAATTGCTTTAACCATGATTCCATCTTAAATAGAGAGAGTAAAGGGTACTTTTTAGGTGCCTTTTACTCCGCTTTATTTTGTTCTTTATCACAGTAGAAAAACCAGCATTGATTCAATAACCGAATTTGGTATTTGTTTTTATGAAGGAATGCGCCTGCTAATTGTCTTTTTAACCAATTAGGCATGTTTATCATCCTCTAATTAATGATGTTGTTTTATAGTATGTAATATGATAGATAGGTGTGAAAGTATGGAAGTGATAACACAGGTCGAATTAGAGAAGCTTACAAAAGATCTTTCCAATAATGTATTTAACAAACCATTTACCGATGCAGTACGTTTTAATAATAGATTAAGAACAACTGGTGGTCGTTATATACCTACTAAACGAGTTATTGAATTAAATCCTAAATATTATAAGGAGTTGGGATATGAAGAGTTTGTTGGTATTATTAAACATGAACTATGCCATTACCATCTTCATATAGAAGGAAAAGGATATCAACATCGTGATCCAGAGTTTAAACAACTTTTAAAAGCAACGAATTCTCCAAGGCATTGCAATCCTCTACCATCGATGAATAATGATTTTAAATATCAATACCAATGCACCTCTTGTTACCATGTTTATAAACGAAGAAAAAGAATCAATGTCAAAAGGTATCGTTGCGGGAAGTGTAGAGGTGAATTAACATTGCTTCAAAATAAATGAAAAAAATCAATAATTCTATTGACTTAGATGTAAAGAATATGATAAATTGTATTGGTGTCACTTTGAAAGGCACTTACCTAGATTAAAGACAGCAATTTTAAAAATAATAAAAACAGTTGACATTTTGATGTAATTGTTATATTATATTTAACGTCGTCAACATGAATTGTTTCATTATTCCACAGTAGCTCAGTGGTAGAGCAATCGGCTGTTAACCGATCGGTCGTAGGTTCGAATCCTACCTGTGGAGCCATGGAGAAGTACTCAAGTGGCTGAAGAGGCGCCCCTGCTAAGGGTGTAGGTCGCGTAAGCGGCGCGAGGGTTCAAATCCCTCCTTCTCCGCCATTAACACTTCAAATAATGGCCCGTTGGTCAAGCGGTTAAGACACCGCCCTTTCACGGCGGTAACACGGGTTCGAGTCCCGTACGGGTCATCCCATTTATAGTAGAAATTTAATAGGTCCGGTAGTTCAGTTGGTTAGAATGCCTGCCTGTCACGCAGGAGGTCGCGGGTTCGAGTCCCGTCCGGACCGCCATTGTTGGGCTATAGCCAAGCGGTAAGGCAACGGTTTTTGGTATCGTCATGCGCTGGTTCGAATCCAGCTAGCCCAGCCATTTTTTTGACTAAAAATAGCTTACATCATTCGTCATAAGGACGAATACACTATTCCTTCCGTTTGATCGATTCTTCACAAAGCGGATCCGAATAAATCAAAACTGAAGCAGATGTAGTTGAGGATGCTTTTACTGTTTCTCTGATTCTACTATAATGTAGTTTCTAAAACAGAAAGTGAGCTACCGTCGTGATTAACATTGCAGCAAGAGCCATTAGCTCAGTTGGTAGAGCATCTGACTTTTAATCAGAGGGTCGGAGGTTCGAATCCTCCATGGCTCACCATCTATATTCTAAAATATATAGATAGCAAGCGGTCGTGGCGGAATGGCAGACGCGCTAGGTTGAGGGCCTAGTGGGAGGTAATCCCGTGGAGGTTCAAGTCCTCTCGACCGCATCAAAAAATAAACAAAAAACTATTGACTTAGTTAAGCGCTCTGTGTTATATTAGTAGATGTCGCTTTGATAAGCGCGCCCGTAGCTCAATTGGATAGAGCGTTTGACTACGGATCAAGAGGCTAGGGGTTCGACTCCTCTCGGGCGCACCATGACCGGGAAGTAGCTCAGCTTGGTAGAGCACTTGGTTTGGGACCAAGGGGTCGCAGGTTCAAATCCTGTCTTCCCGACCAGCCGACCATATCAAAAACGTATTTATTATGCGGGTGTAGTTTAGTGGTAAAACCTCAGCCTTCCAAGCTGATGTCGAGGGTTCAATTCCCTTCACCCGCTCCATAATAAGTGGGCCTGTAGCTCAGTTGGTTAGAGCGCACGCCTGATAAGCGTGAGGTCGGTGGTTCGAGTCCACTCAGGCCCACCATTTATACATTGATCTTTGAAAACTGAACAAAACAACCAGTATGATTTTAAACATGAAACAAGCTAGCTTTTAGAAGCGAGTGCAAGACAACTTTATTGAGAGTTTGATCTTGGCTCAGGACGAACGCTGGCGGCGTGCCTAATACATGCAAGTCGAGCGCGGGAAGCTTGTCTGATCTCTTCGGAGTGAAGCGAGTGGAACGAGCGGCGGACGGGTGAGTAACACGTGGGCAACCTACCTATAAGACTGGGATAACTCCGGGAAACCGGGGCTAATACCGGATAACACTTTTCTTCACATGAGGGGAAGTTGAAAGATG
>NZ_FOTR01000014.1 GCF_900114645.1 Gracilibacillus orientalis
TCAACGTTTTTATTATTAATCGCTCAGATTGTTTTTATTGCTGTTCTGGGTTCAGAACTGACAGCAAGCTCAGAAATACCCTTACTGGAGGCAATGCTCTCGGTTCATATTGCTATGATTTTTACCAATCTCGATATTATCGGTGTGTTTATCATATTTATCGGAGGATTCTATAAAACAGCTATACATTTTTTTGGTTTTTCCTTAGTGTTTACTTGGTTACTAAATAAATCAAATCCTAAATGGATCATTATTATTTTTGGTATAGCACTTCCGTTTCTTTCGATACTGCGTTTTGAAAATTTAGACGATCAGAGATGGAAAGGAATGGAAGGGGGGGTTTACAGTATCCTGTTGTATGCACTCCTCCCGTTGTTAATTCTGCTGATTATCAAAGTGAAGAAGAAACATAATAAATAAACAGTAATTTCCATCAGTTGGTTTTTACCAAACCTGATGGAAATCAAAAGGAGGATTCTCATGCTCATAGAGATGGAAGTACTAAAAGCAGACCCTTTCTTAGGCTTCTTAATATTTGGCGGACTTGCCTATGCTGTGGTCTTAATTCTTGTGCTTATTTATTATATTTTCAAGGGTTTCTTGCGCTAAGTTATTCTTGAGGATGTAAAGATCCCTGTAATAACCCTGCATTTAAAATTTCAACCTCAACCTTTATTTCATAAGGAACATTGGCAAATTCTTGTCCCCAATTATCTTTTACTTTTTTCCATACTTTGGGATACTTATTTCGTAACGACGATCCAAAACCGAAAATATCTGCTTGGAACTCTTCCTGTGCTTTTTTGATGACTTCTGCTACCCTATTTTCTATTTCTTTTTCTGCTTGCTTCTCTAGTTCAGCAACTAATTTAGGAAGCTCTTTTCTTGTTTCTGTTTTCTTTAATTCCTGCTGTTCCGTAATTTCCACTTGCTTTTTTATTTCAATAGTATAGGAGATATCTTTTTCATTCGTTACCTTTGGCTTAATACTTGAGTTAATATCAATTAATTTAAGTGTAGCGTATTTATCTTCTTTATAAGGAAAAGTTAGTCCCCCTTGCGCACTACTTCCGCCATGATTGGTAATCCAATTATACGCCATCGTTTCTTTGTTATTCATAAACCCAATAAGTTTGTCTTTATTAAATGCTGCCCCGCCAGACAATTGTACATCAGCTTCTGTATTCTGATTACTTTGATCAAAGCTTAAGACACCTAATACGGGACTCATTCCTTGCCGCAAGGCTTGCTTATAAAATTTCAATAAATTAAAAGCAACAGCTTCATACTCGGCATTGTCAAATAGGCTACTCAGAAAATTGGCGGAAACCTTTGAGATACTATTTTTTTGCTTTTCAAGGACAGAAGCAGCACTTGTATCTCTAGTCACTCCCAACCAGACATAACTTCGCACTACCTGCTCTCGTTGGAACGTTTCGAAAATTGACAGCAAACCTTCTTTGGCTACTTCTTCGCTAACAATCACCACTTTGTTATGGGCATAAAAGCCTTTTCGATCTATTTTGTGATTTGTTTTCCTAAGCATTTCAGATATCGATCTTCCCGTTACTGTAATCATTAAAAAAGGATCGTCTTGCGAAGCAACAAATGTACTCTCAGCAGATGGTCTTAAATATTGTGCAGTCAATTGGTATTCTCCCGTTTCTTCATCCATATCAATGGCCATCGCAGCTACGATTCCAATCTCTGTCAATTCTTGCACATCCCAGCAACCTGTTAATAAAATTACCATCATGAAAGGTATTAATTTCTTCATATGTTTACACTCCTAGGATGTATTTAAAATTTCTTTCGAACAATGGAACCTGGCTGTCCTTGTAAATCTTTCATTGGCGATCGAACAAATGTATCTCTCCATTCTTTCGCAACCACTGGCGCAAGTGGTGTTAGATAAGGAATGCTAAAGGATCTCAATGAACATACATGTCCAACTAAGAATAGCGTCCCCAATAATAAACCATAGAATCCAAAAGTTCCTGCTAAAAACAACAAAATAAATCGAATCAAAATGACGGTATTATTAACCGCTGTAACGACAAAGCCGCTGATAGCTGTCAATGCCACAACAATAACCATTGGTGCCCCTACCAGCCCGGCCTGCACTGCGGATTCTCCAATTACTAGTGCACCAACAATACTTACAGCTGAACCGATAGGTCGAGGCATTCGCACCCCAGCCTCACGAAGTAACTCAAAGATAACAATCATAATTAAGGCTTCTAACAATATCGGAAAAGGTACTCTTTCCTCAGCAGCTGCCATCGTTGTTAATAATAAGGCTGGTACCATTTCATGATGAAAAGTAGAAGCCGCCACAAAAACTGCTGGAGTAAAAACAGTTAGAAATAATGCAAGCAAACGAATCAAACGAACTATTGAAGATCGAAAAGTCCTTGAGTAATAGTCTTCCGGAACTTGCAGATTTTCAATAAATAAATAAGGAACTGTTAATACAAATGGCGTACCATCACACAATATAGCTACTCGGCCTTCCAATAATTTAGCAGCTACTTTGTCTGATTTTTCACTATTACCGATCGTCTGAAAGATTGACTTAGGATGATCTTCTATATATTGCTCTATATAACCTGTCTCCAGTACAACATCCGTCTCGATCGAGTTAAGACGCTTTCTTACTTCCTCTACTATCTCTTCTTTTGCAATACCATCGATGTAGCCAACCCGTACTTTCGTTTTGGTGTTTTCTCCGATGATGAATTCCTCAAAAACTAAATCAGGATTATTAATTTTACGGCGGAGCAAGGATGTATTTGTACGAATGACTTCGTTAAAGCCTTCTCTTGATCCCCTAATCGTTGCCTCCGTTTCGGGCTCTTCTACCCCTCTTGAGTGATAATGTTCTGTATTAACCAGTAAGGCACTGTCAAACCCATCGATAAATATCGCTGTTTGTCCCCGAAGTATTTTTTCGATTGCTTCGTCTAAACTAGACGTCTTATTTACAGACGAAGCCTTGATAATGTGGGAGTCCATATAGGAAATAAGTGAATTAGCGTTCACCTTTACCTTATTAAAATTAATTCCCAATAACGGGTCCATGACATTTTGGTGAATATACTCTTCTCTAACTAGTCCTTCTGTATAACATATAAATCCACGAGTATTATTTTTATCTTGTAACTGCAGGTCTCTGAACTGGATATCAATACTGTTGTTAAAGTTTTGCTTTAATGTGGATCGATTATCTTTTAACTGTATGCTTACCCTTCTAGCCATTTGTTTAGATTGCTGAGATTGTTGGGATCCTTTATTTTCACTACTTTTCCGAAGTCTCCTCATTTTTCTACTCTCATCCTTTATTGACATTTTATAGTTCTATTATTTGTAAAAAGGTAGAATAGATACAAAAAAACTGGACAAAAATTTGCCCAGTTAAAATAGGTTGCTTCTTATTTTATTCAGTGAGCGGAAATACCGCCATTCATGAGATAGTTTCCTTAATATAAGACATCATATTCTGTGTAATATCAATACCTGTACAATCATAAATGTTTTTAAAATGAGCATTGGAATTAATTTCACATAAAATCGGTTCATCATTTTCTCCAAAAAGGAGGTCAACACCTGCAAAGTCTGCTCCAACTAATTGACTACAGCGAACCGCCATTGCCTGTTCTTCTTCTGTTGGCTGATAACGATACATTTTGCCGCCTGTTGTTACATTTGCGCGGAAGTCTTGATCTGATTTTCTTAACATCGCGGCCACTACACGATCTCCTATAACATTTAAGCGCACATCTCGGCCGTAGCTTGATGCAATATACTCTTGAAAAAGGTGTGGTTTATGTTGTAATTCCTTTACTTTTTGCCGTAATTGCTGCTCATTATCAATCAAATATACTTGTTCACCAAAGGATCCGAATGTTTCCTTAATGACCATGGGAAAGCCAAGTATTTCGATTACTTGTGTAAGATGGCTGTCCTCTTCTAACGAAACAAAGACCTTTGGGGCAATTATCGTCTTCGGCATGCGAATACCTTGATTCGCTAACTGCTGATAGGTTAATGCTTTATCATCACAAATCTCAATCGCTTTTGCTGGGTTAAATAAGCGCAATCCCTGATCTTCCAGTTGCCTTGCCAAAAATAAATCCTTATCCCAAAAAAACACAAAGTCTGGCTCTTGTTTTTCAGTAAGTATTCGTGCCTGACCTTCTTCTATTGCAACAAGGAGTTGATTATTAGCGATCACATCTATGTCAAAATCAAACGTCCTCGCAGTGTTTTGTAGCCACTCGATTTGTTCAGAAAATTTCTTTGTATATAGATTACCATTAAAAATAATCCATCCTTTTTTTCTCATTACATGCCCTCCCCTAAAAGTTAACCCTCTAAAATAAATGGAGGGTTGCTTAATTAATGGAACAAGCCAGTTTCTCTCGATTTTTTCATTAATTTATGTGTGTACTTGTTCAATCGCGCTTTGAATAGCGCTCCCACCAGTAAGGCTACAAGTCCAAACATCGAGAGCACAATGGCATCATGTTGTACTCTACTCCAAACAATTCCTCCTACAGCCTCTCGCATCAAACTAATCGCATAGGTGAAAGGAAGAAAAGGATTGATTGCTTGAAAAAACTCTGGCAACAAGTCGACTGGATAGGTACCTCCAGCACCAGCGATTTGTAATACTAGAAAAACAATCGCTAAAGCTTTTCCAATGTCACCAAACACCGACACTAAGGTGTATACAATCAAAATAAATACAACGCTTGATAACAAGCCGAATAATATAAACCAAATAGGCTCCTTAATTTCTACACCAAGAAGATACATATCACCTACTGTCACAATTAAGGTTTGAACAAATCCAATCGTGATAAAGGTAAATAATCTACCAAAATAAATCTGCCTTCCTGTATATGATTCTCCATGATGAGGATCTGTTGCTAATAAAGAAATTAACAGCAATCCACCAACCCATATCGCTAAAATCGTATAAAACGGCGTCATTCCCGTCCCATAATTTTCAATAGGGAATAACTTATTTTGATTTAACATGACTGGTTCTTCAAAAAAGTTTCGTTCCGCATCAGGATCATTTTGTAACAATTCAATCATCTCTGATAAATCCGTTTTCCCTTCAACACTACGGATTTTATCAGCAAGTTCATTAATTTTTGTATTAATATATGGATATTCTGCTAAAACACTTTCCAGTAAGTCTTCTCCATCTGTTAAATTTGTTGCTGTTCTATTTAATATTTCTTGCGCTTCCGGTATGGTCTGTTGAATCTCCGTTAAAATGTTTTTTGCCGATTCTAACGAACTTTTCGCATGCTGAATTTCTTCTTTGATTCGTGGTTCAATCGTTTCCTTATACTCTGTAATAAATGCATCAAGTCGCTCATTTGTAAATTGAGCAGTTTCTTTTAAGTTAGCCATCGTTTCTTCTAATGCTTCATTATTTTCCGTGATCATCTCATCCGCTTGATTCAATTGTTCTTGTAAGTCTTGTAATGTTGCTTTCATTGATGTGAGTTGATTTAGTGCATTTTCAATCTGCTCTTGATTATTTGGCTGATCAGGATTTTGTTGATTCGGTTCTTCTCCTGTATCTCCGTCAGGTTCTTGATTACCTTCTTCTGATGTATTCTCATCCGCGTTACCTTCTGTTTCTTCATCTTGATTAGATCCTTGTTCATCTTGAACTTGATGTAAAATTTCCTCGATTGTTTCAATAGAAGCAATACTACTATCTATTTGTTCATTCCAATTGTCCATTTGCTGATTTATATCTGGCAAGTCCTGAGTAGAGAGATCCATGGAATCTAAAAACTCATTGGTATCTTGTACTGCTTGCTGGATAGTATCTAAATCTTCGTTTACTCGTGGAGCTATTTCATCTAAGCGTCCTTCTGCTTCATGGATAAAATCTAAGGTCTCATTCACTGTTGAAAGTCCTTGATTGGTTGCCCCTTCTACTTTAGGAATAAGACTATTGGCATCACTTATCATACCTTCAGCATTTTCAGCATCTGCTAATGATTCATCTAATATATTTTTAATTTCTGGTAGCTTTTCTTCGATTGTGAAAATATAGTCTTCAAATTTTATAATGTCAGGTTGTGAATTTTCTAATTCGATGCCGACCTGGTTAAACATGTCAAAGATGACACCATTGACCGTTGAAATAAAACTTGAACTTATTTCTTCTACTATCACAGTAGCTCCTTTGTCCGTTATCTTCGGAGCAATTGCATTTATTTTTTCATTCACATAGTACTCTACTTCTGCTTTTTCTGGTTGCCCACTGATAACCGTAGCAAGCTTCTCCGAAAAATCTTCTGGGACTTCTATTACAGCAAAGTAGTCTCCATATTCTAATTTATCCATTGCTTTTTTTTCGTCGACAAATTGCCAGTCCATCGAGTTATTATCTTTCAGTGTTTCTACTAATTCATTACCTACGTGTATGTCCTCGTCACGCACAGAGGCACCTGTATCCTTGTTCACTACTCCGACTTTTATTTGATCTGTCTGGCCATACGGATCCCAAGATGCTTCAATATTCATCCAGGCATATAATGAGGGCAGGATCATCAAGCCACCTATTAAAATCGCTGCAACCCAATTTGTCATAGTATTTTTCATGTCTGTTTTGTATAAATGTAAACTATTTTTCATATTCATCGCCTTCTGCTTTTAAAATCAACAAACCAATTATACGCAACTATCACTTGCGAAACAAATTTTAACCATTTTGTTTCGCTTAGAACCTTCCTTTCTGTTATCAGGGAGACTAATACATTGATTCAAATGCTTTTTTATATAATGTCTCTGTTTCGATAAAGCGTTCAACTTCTGAGGATGTCCCCATTACAACAGAGATAAGTCTTACACCGTCCTTCTGAATTGTTCCGGTAAAACAATAGCCAGCAAGACTCGTGTATCCTGTTTTTAATCCATCTACCCCGTTGAAAGCTAAGTCACCTTCCAGCATCCAATTAGTGTTTTCATGTTTTTGGCCATTTAATACATACGCAGGTTGATTACTAATCTCCAGTAACTCTGGGTATGTAGTGATCAAGTGCTCTGCAAGTTTCGCTAAATCCTGTGCTGACATCGTATTGGTATCATTTATACTACCAACAGAATAATAATCGCCCAGATCCAAATTGTCTAATCCAGTAGTGTTAACAAATTGAGTGTCTTTCAACTGTAATTGTTGTGCTTGTTTATTCATTTGTTGTACAAATAATTCTTCACTGCCACTGACAGCTTCCGCTAATGCAATCGTTGCACCATTCGCGGAATGAATTGCCATCGCTTGGAACAATTCTTCTACCGTATAATGACGGTCCTTTGATAAATCGACGGAAGCATATCCGGGATGATGGGAGATGTCATACGCATAATCACTTATAACTATTTCACTATCCCAATCCAATTCACCACTATTAATTTCCTTTAAAACGAGCAATTCAGTCATCATTTTTGACATGCTCGCTGTAGGTAATGGTACATCACTATTTTTCTCATAAATAACATGTCCTGAATCGGCATTAATCAAAATAACAGAACTTGCATCTAAATCGATATCAGTAATATTCCAAAACCTGTCTAATGGCCGATCAGGATATATTAATTCTTTTTTAATTTTATCTGTCTGTTGAACCTTCTTGCTTGGTAATGTTGCTTCATCACCTGTTTGATTACATCCACTTACAACTAATAACATCACTAGTAATAATCTTTTCATCCTTCATACCACCAAAACTTTTTTCTTTCAGTATAGCATATGTCAACTAAGTCTCTAGCCTTAGGAAAGTTACGCCTCAAGAACAATTTCTAATTGGATAATTAGCGATACAACAGGGACGTCGAGCAACTATCGAGCACCAATGGCAACGGTTATCATATCAGGGTTACTTTTCGCTACGTTCATTACACTATTATTGATCCCTGCGCTCTATCGATTGTTCAGTTCAAACGACGGGAAGAGCTAAAAAGCGCAAAGCGCCCGCTTAAAACAAGAGCGACTGGAGCGAAGCAACTGAGATAAAGGAATCACGGTGAGCATGTGAACCGATGTGACTTTCACCTATAGGCATAAGTGCAACTAAGCCTTTGGTTTCACCAATCGGTAAGTCTTCTTTAACGTAGGGTGATTCGTGAAGTCGCCTAGTTTTTGAAGCTTGGAGCTAGACATCTCCGTTTATACTTTCTTGCTTCATTAAAAAAAGACAAACAAACCTTCGATGGTCTGTTTGTCTTTATGATTATCCTAAAATATTATAGCCAGAGTCGACATAAACAATTTCGCCGGTAACACCTCTGGATAGGTTACTTATCATCGCTAATGACATATCGCCTACTTCTTCTTGTGTAACATTTCGTTTTAATGGTGATTCTGCTTCAATTTTTTGTAGGATTTCATTGAATGATGGAACCCCTTTTGCAGCTAAGGTTTTAATTGCACCAGCAGAAACAGCATTCACTCGAATATTATTTTCTCCTAAATCCATCGCTAAGTATTTTACAGTGGACTCTAATGCTGCTTTGGCAACTCCCATGACATTATAACCTGGCACTACTCGTTCTGCACCTAAGTAACTCATCGCCATAATAGATCCACCTTCTGTCATTAAAGCCCTTGCCTCACGAGCAACTGCTATTAATGAATAGGCACTAGTGTCTTGCGCAAATGCATAGCCATCTCGAGATGTTTCAACAAAACGATTTTTCAGATCTTCCCCGTGTGCAAATGCGATCGAGTGCACGACGCCATGGATGGTACCAATCTCATCGGCAATTTTACTAAACGCTTCTTTAATACTACCATCATCGTTGACATCACATGGAACGACCAGCTTAGCATCTAAATCTGTTTTATCTAGCATTTTCGTTAATTTTGCTAAAGAACGCTCTTTGCGATACGTAAAAATAAGATTGGCCCCTGCCTGATGAAGTGATTTTGCTACTCCCCATGCAAGACTTCTATCATTTGCTACACCCATCACTACAATATTTTTATCTTTAATTTTTAATAAATCTTCCATAACGTCCTCCTACTGATCCTTGATATATGGTGTTAGTACCTACTGCTAATTATCTTTACTATAACATATTTCTATACAAATAAAAATATTTCCTCCGTGTATAATACTGCTACAAATAGATAAAGTTAAGAAAAAAGATAGGTGATGTTTATATGATTGTAAGCTTAGCGATTATCAGCATTATCATTGCGCTTATTTCGTTTCTCTACACATGGAAGGTTGGTAAAATAGTCGACGAGCAAAATGGAGAGCATGATACAGACACCAAAGCAACAGCGAAACACCCGATACTTTTCAACCCTATTTTTTTAACGTATATTTTTGGGTTCGGAGGGTTAATTCTCTTTATTTTTTATCTCGGTTCAAAATATTATTAAAGCATTGATTTTCAAAAGTATACAAACGTATCTTAATCTAGAGACGTTTGTATACTTTTTTAATTGCTTAAAATTTATTTGTTGATAGAAACTTTCCCTATTCTATTGACATTCTCTCGTGATTATTGGAATAATTCTACTAATAAGCTTTTCATAAAATATTGGGAGGGAAGTGCAATGGACTTTTTGTTGGACTGGTTGATAAAAATTAATGAAGATGGCGCTGCAATACTTGGTAAAATTGGGGGTTGGGTGTGGGGGGCTCCTCTGCTAATTCTTTTAGTTGGAACAGGTTTATTTTTAACCTTCCGTTTGTTATTCCTGCAATTTAAGTTACTGCCTTATGCACTAAAGCTATCCTTTAGTAAAAATCATGATAAAACAGCAAAAGGGGATATAAGTCATTATGAAGCATTAACGACAGCGATGGCAGCAACAATTGGTACGGGGAATATCGCTGGTGTAGCAACAGCAGTTGTTGCAGGTGGCCCTGGTGCAGTATTTTGGATGTGGATTACCGCTCTAGTTGGGATGGCTACCAAATATGCAGAAGCATTGCTTGCCGTCAAATTTCGTATTCAAAATGAAAATGGTGAAATGTCCGGTGGGCCAATGTATTATTTAGAACGAGGACTTAAAAACAAACCAATAGGTAAATTTTTAGGTGTATTATTTGCGATTTTCGCTTCGATTGCGGCATTTGGTATTGGAAACATGGTGCAATCGAATACGGCGGCTTCATCTTTAGAGGAATCATTCTCAATTGATCCATTTATAACTGGGATTGTTTTTACCGTTTTATCTGCTTTAGTTATCATTGGTGGGATTAAAAGTATAGGGAAAGTTACTGCTTTCTTTGTTCCGGTGATGGGTGCATTTTATATCTTAGGTGGACTTATACTCATTGTATTAAATTTCGATTTAGTGCCTGGCGCGATCGCTTTTATTTTTGAAGATGCTTTTACCGGTAGTGCTGTTGGTGGTGGTTTACTAGGTACGGTAATCCGCTATGGTGTGGCTCGTGGTGTATTCTCTAACGAAGCTGGTTTAGGCTCTGCACCAATAGCCGCAGCTGCTGCCCGTACTGATTATCCAGCTAGACAAGCATTAGTGTCTATGACGCAAGTTTTCTTTGATACCATTATTGTTTGTTCGATTACAGGTATTACGATTGTCATGGCAGGTCAATGGGATGATGGATTGGATGGATCAGCATTAACAAGTGCTTCCTTTGCTCAATTCTTAGGGACAACTGGTTCTTATATTGTCACATTCGGTATTTTGTTCTTTACCTTTTCGACGATTCTCGGTTGGTCTTATTACGGTGAAAAATCTATCCATTACCTGATGGGAGCAAAAGGTGTTAAGGTTTATCGCTATATTTTTATCGCCTTTGTCTTTATCGGTGCAGTAGTGTCACTTGATGTAGTATTCAATTTCTCCGACGTTATGAACGGCTTAATGGCCTTTCCAAACTTAATCGGACTACTGGCATTATCTGGCATCGTAGTCGCAGAAACCAACAAATTCCTGAAAGTAAAACGGGAAGAAAAATAATGGGACATTCCCCCGTCCTCGGGACCTAATTTGAGCCAAAGGTCAGGGGAAATGTCCCTCTTTTTTTATTTTTCTCGTTGGACAATATAGTCCATGAGTTGTTTTAAAAATGAAATGTTGTGTGGGAAGTTCTCTAATGCTTCTATCGCATCACAATAATGCTTCCACATTTCTTTCTTAGCCTGTTCTTCACCTAAAACTGTTACAAAAGTAGAACTGTTATTTTGTGAGTCAATACCTGCTTGTTTGCCTAATACAGTTGAATCTCCTTCTAAGTCTAACAGGTCGTCTTTAATTTGAAAGGCAATGCCGGCATGATAAGTAAATTGCTTGATCGCCTTCGTTACTCCTTCTCGCGCACCTGCGACAATGGCTGGCATCATTAGCGCTGCTTCAAAACCAATGCCTGTTTTGTAGAGACATAATCTGTTTAGTTCCTCAACAGATAATTCTTTTCCTTTTGCTTCGAGATCCATAATCTGTCCCATACACATGTCTTGTGTCATCCGTGTTGAATAAGCTATCAAGTCTAAAATCTTGTCTGCCTGATATTTTCGTAATTCCGTCTGTTCTTGTACCGCCTTTTGTGTCATCCATAGAGCAGTTAATTCTGCCACCGCACTATTATATTCCTCATGCAATGTTGGTCTACCCCTACGGATTTGCGCGTTGTCTTGAGAAGGTAGATCATCAAAAATTAAAGAGGCAGTATGCATATATTCTATGGCTTTTAATAATGGAATGATATCCTTCCCCGACAATCCAAACCCTTCAGTCGCCATGACCCAAGTCATCATTGGTCTTAACCGTTTGGCATCTCCCTGTAAACTGTAGTTAGCTGCATCCATAATAGAATGGTTAACGATAGCCTTTTGATCTGTTTTTTTAATCATTAAGAGTTGGTTAATCGCATCCCGTGCACCTTCTATTGTTTTTCGAAATCTTACTTTCTCTTTTTCTTGCTGTTGTAGTGTTTCAACCATTTTGTCACGAATTAGTTTATCAAAGAAAGCAACATTCTTAGTCCGTTCTACTACTTTTTGCAAAAACGAATCAAAAGAAGGGCTAACTGAAAATGTTTGCATTATTTCTTTGTATTGTTGCTTCCCTAGCCGTTTCCTTAATCGTTTCAAACCGTTAATAGCCCGATTTAAGATGATCTGACGAGTTTTCTCATCACCTTTATACACGTTATTAATTAAATAAGAAATAACCGACCAATACATAGCAAAAGGATTGATCAAATCAGGTCGCTGATCACGATATTTAAGAAAATAAGTATATGGCGTTACACTATTAGAAGCTAGGTCCTGCTCCATATCGGCCAGGTCATCTGCTAATTGATTATAAATCCCGTAATAAAACATATGCTCCTCAACCTGATCATTAGCAAAAAATGTTTGAAAGGAACGCACGATCATTCTTGATGAGGATGATTTCAAAATGATAGGGATATACACTTCTTCGTTCGTATAATCAGGGTTATCTAAACTCTTATTCCGGTCTATTTCCTGTGCATGAAAAAACAAATAGGCATTTTGATAAAAATTATCGAGATTTTCCGGTTCTTGATTTTCCTTTAGATAGATAAAGGCATCCGTTAATTCATGATAGATTGGTTCCACAATTTCCCGATTATCCCCATCCCATTCTGACAAAGGAGTAAGCACTCCAGTCCGTAATGTATGACGAATAAGAGACGCAAACTGATTTTTTTCTTGATTGGATAATACTGAGGCATCCAATAAATCGTCAATAAAAGGATACGTAAGTCCATAACAATAGCCAATTCGAACCGCTTTGTCCAAACGTTTCGCCCTGACATCCTGTGACGTCTCTTCCTGTAATTCTTCTATTTCATGCATTAATACTCCGGCAATTATTTTGATTAATTTTCGTTGTGCATGCACTTTGTTCAGCCCTTCAGGGATTAGCGAGGACACATGCTTTAATTTCTTCATTAACCAAAAATAAGTCGCTTCTAATGATTCCTTCTCCGCAATGCGATACAACTTCGCCAAACTGAATAAATCTTGATTCGAGTGTTGATGTAAATAGGTTTTAACATCCTCGGCTACTGATTTGATTCTTTGCTGCATCGTTGTTGAAGTGATATCCCTACCTAAATCACGCAAGTAAATATAAGAAATACTCCGGTGTAAATAATCGTCCAGCATCCCTTTTTGACCTAGTTTTTGCAGGAATTGTTGATCTTGCGTTAATGCTATATGATCATAATTCAAAAAGGATGATTTTTTATGTCGTTGGTATGCTTGCATATCTTCTGTTAGTTTTGCAGTAAATTGCGGCTCATCTAGCTGTTTCACTAATGCCTGAAAATAAGCCTGTGCTTTCTTTTCGGCTGTTTGATATTGTTGATCTACCATATTCGCCCATTCCCCAAAATATTAGTTTTATATAGTATACCATTTATGGAGGGAATGAACGAAACATGTCTTACATCTATTATTTTCCATACCAGCTTGGGATTATCTTGGAAAAGTGATCATGATCTTCAAGAACACGCAATGAATAATTATATAGCAAATTAGTTTGTACTGAGCTTATCCTTTTTCCCCATACCAGTGCGGAAACCACATGCATAGCACTATACAATGTGTACAATTCCCAAAAAGCTTGAGTTGGCTTTTCCCTGCAATATCCGTCAATGACTCCATTGGTAAAAGGAATACTTACCTGCACAGAGAAAAACCCTAGCTTTTGCAAATCATGGACAGGGTCTCCCCAATCCATTCTTTGAAAGTCAATAATACCAGAAAATTTCTTTTGATTAATTAACAAATTAGAAGGATGAATGTCATCATGCTGAAACTTATTTGGGCGATTTTTCATAATAGGTTCATTATCTTTAATGTAATGTTGTAATAATGAACATAAACTTTGATCCAGATCCAGCTTTTTTAATTCATATAAATAGTTATCACTTTTTTCTTTTTTTACTTTATACCACGACGGGTAGTCTTGAGGTGCATCTAATTGATGTAATTTTCTTAACTCTCGCCCAGCTGATAAACCAGCTATATATTGATCCTGTTCTGTTAGATTTTGTAGAGCATCTTCTCCATCTTCACCTGGAAGGTAGGTAAGTATCATATATCCCTTGCCGAATTCTATTGGTTCAGGTACAAAATCAGAAATTTCTGCTAGCTTTTTTAACGTTTGATATTCTACTTTTCTTTTATCTATCTCTTCAACAGGAAATATTCGTAATAGATATTGATAGTCAAGTATATATTTTTGATCCCTGGAAAATCCCTTTTCAATTTTCTCCATGACTTTAGCTGAATTCACCATCGGAATGGACTCAATCATCTCTAATGGCTTCCTCTATCATATTTAAAATAATCCATATCAACATAACCACCAGTTTCCTTGATAGCATAATTAAATATACCAATTCGGTAGCCCATAAAATGATCTAATGTATATTTCATATGGAGCGTTTCACCAATTGGATGCCAGTGGTGTCCATCAGCAGAATAATGGAAGGTTGCTTCATCAACACTATCTTCAAAATCAAAGACAATCTTCAAGTGAATCTGCTCATTGGAATAAGCTTTTTCCTCCACTACTTTTTCCTGACCGTTTCCATCATTGATTGTCATCGCAACAGCATATTCACTGTTTTCTTTTCGTTTAATGCCAACCGTACCGAAATTACTTTGAAGTGCAATTAGTCCTGCAAAATCTCCATCCTTCATATTAGAACCATCAAGTAGGATCGTGCCACTGCACGCTGGTCCTTCCGTTCGTTGTGTCAATGTATTCGGTGCTGTTAAAACACTCTTTGTAAGATGGCCAGTTGTTAGTCGTAAATATCCTGATCTTTCCGTGACCGACCATAAGGACTGATCCGGATTATGATTCCATTGCCAATTTAAAGCTAATTCATTTTTTTCGTAATCAAAATCATCACTGATTACTAATGGTTTCGCTTCATCATCGGGAAGATTAATTTCCAACTGTTTCGGTGCTTTTCCGTTAATACCTACCATTGGCCAACCGTTTTCCCATTGTACTGGCAGTATATACGGAATTCTCCCGACAGCATCATGATCCTGAAACAGCATCGCATACCATTCATTATCTGTTGTATCAAAAATCGCACCTTGGGCAATCCCTTTATTGTGGTAACCCATATCATCATCGAGAATAACCTTTCGCTCATACGCTCCCAATAATTTTGAGGAGCGATAGCAGACCTGTCTTCTTCGTTGATTGCCATCAGTTGGCCATTCAATAAAAAGTAAATAATATTCCCCATTTATTTTGTAAGCATGGCACCCTTCACATCTTAGTCCAATATTCTCCTTTGGTGTTTCCAGTAATAATTGATCAACTCCACCTGGTTTTACCGCCGTTAAATCCGCTGTTAATTCTGTAATCCGAATATCACCGCATCCATAAAGAACAAAAACCCTGTCATCATCAAATAGTAACGCTGGATCATGATAAATACCTTCAATCAATGAACGCGTCCATGGGCCATTTTCAATATCCTTTGTTTGATAAACATAGAATTGATTCATATCATTACTTGAAAAACAAAGGTAATATGTATGATTGTGGTAACGCAAACTTGTCGCCCATTGTCCTTGTCCATAGATACCTTCCCCATCCAGTAATTGATGTGCCTGGTTGTTTTCTAACGTATCGTACACATAAGAGACAATCTCCCAATCTCTTAAGTTAAACGATTTCATAATCGGACAGCCGGGCATCGAATGCATACTGGTACTTACCATATAATAAGCAGAGCCAACCCTGATCACATCAACATCAGGCACATCCGACCAAAAAATAGGATTCTTCAACATTATACTACTCATCACTTTATCCTCCCCACACACTTAATAATTAAATTATCTTTATATCATAAACTATTATTCCAAAAACAGATCCATTAATCAAATAGGACGAAGGTATAATCAACAGAGGCTTTATGTACTCTATTCGACGGGAGGATGAAAAAGGCTGCTCCATAAGTCTTAGGGGCAGCCTTTTTTGTTTCTTATTAAGTTCCGCAGAATGTCTGGTATGGTTCGTCTGGCTTAGGTGGTAAAACGGCATATTCTTCCTGTTCTTCTGAGTAGGCGTAGGGATTTGATAAAGCAGCTAATAATTTTTCCATCACGCTGTAATCATTCTCACTTACAGCTTTTTCTATGGCTTCTTCGACCAAGTAATTTCTCGGTATAATAGACGGATTATTAGCCATCATCAACTGCTGTGTCTGTTCAGTTGTTTCACTCTGTCTTGCTAATCGTGCTTGCCATTTCTCATACCATTGCTTAAACGCATTAGCTTGGAAAAGTCTCATCTTTTTATCAAATTGATCAAGTGTTAAGGATCGAAAAGTATTGGTATAGTCTGCCTGATGCTGTTCCATCAAATCTAACAACCGATGGATAAGCTCCCCGTCTGCCTCTTCCTCATCAAACAATCCCAATTTCTTTCTCATTCCTGTAAGCCAATATTGATCATACAAATGTAAGTATTCTTGAATGGCTTCCTTAGCTGCTTCCAGTGCTTTATCTTCATCATCATCAATTAATAATAAGATCGCTTCTGCAAAACGGGATAAGTCCCAACCGCCAATATCAGGTTGGTTTCCGTAAGCATAACGTCCTCGAACATCAATCGAGCTAAATACCGTTCTTTTATCATACGTATCCATAAAAGCACATGGTCCATAATCAATCGTTTCACCACTAATGGTCACATTATCTGTATTCATCACACCATGAATAAAACCGACTAATTGCCATTTTGCGATCAATCCAGCTTGCTTCCTGATCACTTCTTTTAGAAAAGATATATATTTATTGTCATCGTTTTTCAGTTCTGGGTAGTGGCGGTCTATTGCATAATCTGCTAACTTCTGGAGATCCTCTTTCTCTCCCCAATTTCTCGCATATTGAAATGTCCCGACGCGAAGATGACTGTTCGCTACTCTTGTTAAAATCGCACCAGGAAATGCAACTTCACGCTCGACAGACTCTCCCGTTGTTACAACCGCTAAACTTCTGTTTGTCGGGATCTTCAAGCCATACATTGCCTCGCTGATCAAATACTCACGCAACATTGGTCCTAAACTCGATCGTCCGTCTCCTCCACGTGAATACGGAGTCCTTCCTGAACCTTTTAATTGGATATCAACTCTGCGGCCATCAGGGGTAATATGTTCCCCAAGTAAGACCGCCCGCCCATCACCAAGCATGGTAAAATGACCAAATTGATGGCCTGCATATGCTTGTGCAATGGGAAGTCCGCCTTCAGGGAGTCGATTCCCAGAAAAAAGATCAGCACTTTTCTCTAAGTTCGAAGCATCCAAACCAAGCTCTGTTGCTAAAGCCTGATTAAACATCACGACTTCGGGATCCTCTACAGGTGTCGGCTGGACACGAGAATAAAACAATCCAGGTAAACGTTGATAACTATTATCTAAATTCCAACCCTCATTTGTTGTTACAGTCATACTATCTCCTTTCATGAGACAAAAAAATCATCTCATTAAACACCGGTTATTTCCGGAAAATATTGCATCTAGCATAACATAAGTCGTTCTTGTATTAATATTAGTTGCATTCTCTCTTCTTATGCATTGCTTTGGATTAATCATTAGCAGCATTGTGAGGATCATTAAGACAACCCTTTAATTCCGTTTTTGATAAATTGAATGGTATATTCTATTTCTCTTTCATCATCCCAATCATAATCAGGTACAATGATGAAACGAGTTAATAAAAAGCCTAAAACCGTACTTATGGTTAAACGGAAGATCGTTTCCATTGGAATAGATTCAAGTTGGTCCTTTGTTAAAAATTGCTCCATTAAATTTCGATACTTCGGTGCAATTTTTTCCATATATATTTCTTTAAAGGTATCTTGGATTTCGGAATGATAAAACATTTCTTGAAGTAATATTTTCAGTAATGCCGTATTTTTTCGGACAAACTCATAGCGATTATAAATCACTTTACGAAGAAACTGGTCCATTTCTTCAAACTCTTCTCCTTCAAAAATTTCATTAAGGAATTGCTCCGCTAAAAATGGAACAGCAAATTTTGAAATAACAGGTAACACAATCGAAATCAGCAAATCTTTTTTGGTTTTATAATGGCGAAAAATCGTCCCTTCCGCTACACCAGCTCGTTTAGCTATTTCGCTAGTGGAAGCAGCAGCGAACCCTTTTTCTGAAAAAATTTCGATAGCGGCTTGCACGATTTTGGTCTGTTTTGGTGTCAATTCTTTCTCTGATACATCTAATAATTCTTGTAGTAGTTCTTTATCAAGCTGTCCCATTGTTCTCACCTCTACGTTTTTCTTCTAATACAGTTATAACCTACGATGCTTCTTTAATGCAAAGATATTAAGAATAACAAAAACCGTCGTAAAACCAATAATAATGCATACATCTTGCCATACATCCCAAATGTCCAGTCCTTTAAGCATAATCGCTTGCATTGCATTCGCTCCATAGGTTAATGGCATTAATTTACTGAGAATCTGTAACCACTCCGCCAGTGACTCCACTGGAAATATCCCAGAAAAAAAGACTTGTGGAATGATAATTAAAGGAATAAACTGCATCATTTGAAATTCATTATTGGCAAAGGCCGATAGTAATGTCGCCAGACTCAAAGCTGTAATGGCTAATAAGAAAGTGACAAGTAAAAGCTGCCAAAAGTCTCCTGCCATCCAAATATCTAGTACAAACACAGAATAGCTCACAATGATGAGTGACTGGAGAATCGTAAAAATCCCAAACCCTATCAAATAACCAAAAACAATTTCCCATCGCTTAATAGGCGTCGATAATAATTTTTCTAATGTTCCTTGTGTCCGCTCTCTTAAAAAAGAAATACCTCCGATAATAAAAACAAAAAAGAAGATAAAAAAACCAATTAGTACAGAACCAACCTGATCAAAAAGGTTAAGTTGATCAGACCCATAATAGTATGCAATGACAGGTTCTGCAGCTGAACCAGCATCCATTGACTGTACCGCTTCCTGAATAGTCCGTAACGTAGCACTATTTGCGGTTGCATCACTTCCTTCTAACAGGATAAATACCTCATTTTCCTTGATAGTTAAAAATGCATCAATATCACCTGCTTGCAACTCTTGCTTTGCTGCTTCTTCAGACATTTCCTTCGTATCATTGTCGAATTCTTCTTGTAATACCTCTTCCAAAGGTGGTGGGACGTCATCAATAGCGATCTCAGGCTCATATTCATTCCCATCCAGTACAAGCCAAATCAGGGTGATTACTAACACAGGCGCTATGACCAATAGGGCTAATGATCGTTTATCTCGCATAAATTGTTGTGTAATTCGTTTCACTACTGCCATTACATTCATTGAAAGCCACCCCCGTACGCTAGAAATGCTTCCTCAATCGATTCAACATGCTGCTCTGCTTTTAAATTATCAGGCGTATCACAAGCAATCACCGAACCTTCACGTAACATGGCAAGTCGATCACATTTATCTGCTTCATCCATTACATGTGTAGTAACAATAATGGTAACTCCATTTTCTTTTAACTTTCGAAATTCTTCCCAAATCGATTGTCGCAGGACTGGATCTATTCCTACTGTTGGTTCATCCAAAATCAACAACCTAGGGGTATGCATTAAGGAAGCGGCTAAAGACAACCTTCTTTTCATGCCACCAGAATAATGACGTACTTCCTTATTTAACTCTTCAGAAAGGTTAACAATATCTGCTGCTTTGTTAATCACTTTCTCTCGCTTTTTCTTTTTCAAACCATATAAGGTAGCAAAAAAATCCAAATTCTCTTTTGCAGATAATTCTTGGTACAAAGCATCTGATTGCGACATATAACCAATCGACTTCATTAATGCGAGTGATGGCATCTTCTTCCCCTGCAACATGACCAAGCCTTTATCAGCTTCAATTATTCCTACAATGATCTTCACTAAAGTCGTTTTCCCTGCGCCAGATGGACCTAATAAACCGAATATCTCTCCACTCTCTACAGATAAATTAATATTCTTTAACACTCTCTCTTTACCAAATGAAAGAGAGACCTTATTCATTTCAAGTATTTTAGACATAGATAATTTCCTCCCATTCTTCATCAAAAATGAGTGATTACTCACTCTTATTAAAGCACAAAAAAAGGAAGCTGTAAAGTACTATTTCTAAGGAAAACAATTTTAAGATTGTTGGCGAGAAGGGACCATCTCGCCAACAGACTTACTTTATTTTCCGAAGCTATCTTCTCCTTGATTATTTAATACTTGAAGAAAAGCTTTCATGTTCTTTGATAACCATTTATCTTTATGAACAGCTGTATAGATTCCTAACTGACTTATACTTTGCTTTATCTCCTCTAGTTTGCCCTTATTGAGTTCGTCTTTCACCACAAAATAAGGGAGCATCGACACACCCAGACCACACATCACCGACTTTTTAATGGCCTCCAAACTAGGTAATTCTATTCTGGACATACTCGTATCGGTCTTTTTTATATAGTCTTCAATTATCGGACGCCAGCCGCAACGGTATTCCGTTACCAGCATCCGCTCTCGCTTATCACCACTTGTAATGAAACAAAGCCTCTCCTCCCTAATTTGATCAATTTGCAACTCATTTACTTGCCAATGCGGCATCTCAACAAGCATCGCAATGTCGATGTCCCCGCTTTTTAATTGGGAGGTGAGATTTTCATACTGAAGAGATTTTAAAGTTAATTCTACTTTAGGATATTTCTGCGCGAATTCCATGATCAATTCCGGAAGCCAATGAACCATTAAAGATTCACTAGCACCGATTGTTAATGGACCTGATGGCTCTTCTCCTTCACTGACGACTGATTTCGATTTTGCATAGAGATCAATAATTTCTATTGCATATGGGTAAAAGTCCCGACCTGCCTGCGTTAAGATCGTTTTTCTTCCCAGCCGATCAAAGAGGGGTTTTTCCAATTCTTCTTCTAATTCCTTTATGTGTGCCGTTACCGAAGACTGTGCATAGCCTAATTTATCCGCTGCCTTTTTAAAACCATCAACATCCACAATGGTTTTAAAGGTAATGAGATGCCTAAGTTCCACTCTATCCACCCCTCTTATCATTTTCGCTGAACTAATATATCAAAAACATCAATTTTACTGAACTATAAAATAACTATATAATGAAATTAACAAAAGAACAAGAGAAGAAGGAGAGATGATATGAAGATTTTATCAATTGTTACACACCCCCGCCAAGATTCGTTAACTTTTACAATCGCTAATCGCATGATAGAAGGACTGCAGGATGCTGGACACGAAGTAGATGTTCTGGATCTTTATCGCAGTGATTTTGATCCTGTTTTAAAAGAAGCGGATGAGCCCGACTGGGGAGCTGATCAACAGCAATTTTCTGCTAGAGTACATCAGGAAATGGAAAGAATGAAGCAATATGATGGTTTAGCATTTGTTTTCCCTCTCTGGTGGTGGAGCATGCCTGCATTGTTAAAAGGCTATATTGACAGAGTCTGGAATTACAGCTTTGCCTATGGTCCAGGAAAATTACCGCATCAACATGTCTTATGGTTAAGTCTAGCAGGAGCCCCGATAGAAAGGTTTACAAAGAGGAAATATGATCAAATGATGACACACTATTTCAATGTCGGGTTAGCGGATTACTGTGGGATAGGCTCTTCTAAATTCGAATTATTGTATGAAACGATTAAAGAAGAGCCTGGATATATGGAACAGTGGTTGGAAAAAGCTTATGAATTGGGTCTTAATTATGGAGAATCATCATAGCCTTACAGGTTTTTGTAGAATAATAAGGAACGTCTTATTCATATGTAGAGGTGGATAAGGCGGTTTGCCTATTGTTTCTTATTAGAAAACGTAATATCCGTTGCAACTAAACTAATCATCAGCACCAACTCCAGTGCATTTGTAAAAGCTGTACTGTCAACCTTGATTGGTAGAGCACTACCTATTCCCATTATGATAGTACCCACAAGCATCCATTTCCAGCTCGTAAAGATATAAAGAAGAAAACCTGTAACAAGAAGAATTAAACTAACCATGATAATCATTAATATAGATCCAACATGTTCTTTTACAGGAACATAATGGAGTATACCATATTCCATAACTGGCTTTAGCTCTATTACCGCTACTACAGTAATAATTTCGATAAGTATTAATACACATGTACACATCAAAGTAATCCAAACTGCCCTAGCTGTGCTAAAATATTTTTTACCAGACTTTTGCAATAGACCTAAACAGAACAGAAGAAGTGTTGGTGTTATCAAAGCATGTATCCAATAACGGAACAGATGGAGACTTTCCAAAAGAGAGCCGGTTCCAATCCATTTTCCAAAAGCGATAATAGCATTGTCAACAGTTAAACCAACTATGACTAAGTATAAAAAGACAGTAAAGCTCATGATATTCTTCTCTCTTCTTTTAACAAAGCCCACTATTAATAAAATAAGATAGGATAGTGTAAAAACGAGATAGAAATAAAAATCCATTACATTCTCTCCTCAACAATTTCTTTCCATCCTTCATATATTGTCCGTTTCTTTTTATTTAATCATAATTTATCTGCTACAAATTCACAGTAGAGACACTAACCATCTATATAAAAAAATAGATAGAAAAAGACTCCAATAATTTGAAGTCTTTAAAATAAAACGTAGTCTGAACCATTTAGGAAATCCCTTATTCTAAAGCACTGAATTCATGTACCCATACTTCCATTTCAGGAAGCCATGGCATCCCAGGATGGATCGATAAGATTGATTCTTTATATGCCTCTAAACTTTCATATCCTTCTCGCTTGCCGTCTTCATCCGTTAATTCGCCAAGTTTTTGCTTATACACATTATCAATTCGAAATTTTTTATCTTTTAGTTCCATGATTTCACCGATATCTGCATAACGGCCATTACGTCTTGTTGCGGTTTTAATACCTTCTAATACTTTATCCACATCATCTGGAAGTGTAACCAGCCGGTCAACGCTGCAAGTTTTCGGTGGTAATGGCATACTGTTTTCATTTGTCATATATCCTACACCTTACCTTTCCTGTCTATTGTATCTTTTACTATCTCTTTCTACAATAATCAGAACCTTTTTTATGACTCCATATAAGAAAGTATTACAAAATGTTGAACATACGTGAAAACAAATGCTCCACCAAGCAAAGCTAGCTTCTGGATTGCCGTAAAAAACGAGGATAGGCTAAGAAAGCAAGTAAACCTCCAGCAAGACCAAACGATATCAAGACCAATATTGGTAACCAAATATCAATGATTTGACCGTTTTCCACTAAAATGAGTTTATATCCTTCCAATCCCCAAAATTGTGGAAAGAACTTAGCTATCGTTTGCATATAGTCCGGCATAATTTCTAGTGGCATCCATAAACCACCAAGCATTGCACCACCTAAAGCAATCACTTGTGTCAAAGCTATTCCCATGTTTTCTGTGTTCACTAATAACGACATCGCTAATCCCCAGCTGGTAGATATAAAGGCCAGTGTTAGCGATAAAACGCTCAAAGCAAGTGGATCACCCAAAGGCAAGTCATACACTACCACACCAAATGTTAATAGTACGATAATCTGAATAATAACCACGATCATAAATGGTAACCATTTACCGATAAGAAACTGCTTTAATGGTAAAGGTGTACTAGCGACTCGAGCAACCATTCCACTATCACGGTCTTTAATAAATGTAATGACCATCGAAATCATGATGAAGAATGAAAACATAACAGTATAACCCGGTACAATTTGGGTAACCAATTGTTCTGGCTCCATATTGTTCACACCAGAAAATATCGTTATAAAACCGATGATAAAAATAATTGGCAATATAAAAGTCCAAAACCAAAGACCTTTATCCTGCAGCTTCTTTTTTAATTCAACCGTAGTAATCGCCCACATTAAAATCAACTCCTATCCATTATCCCTTAATTGTGTTCCTGTTAAATTAAAGAAAATATCTTCCAGTCTTGATTGACTTAATTCCAACCGTTCTGGATGAATCCCTTTGTTACGAAATTGCTCAATCATATTCTCCATTGTCAGAAGGGGATCATCACAATTCACAGTGAATCCAGTTTTCTTCTTGATTGTCACCCCATGTGATGACAGCTCTTCTTCGCTGATTCCCTCCGCCGAAACGAATATAGACGCACTACGGTGTTTATTCAATACTTGCTTCATGGTTCCGTGCTCTACCAATTTTCCTTTATCGATAAGGCCTACGCTATCGCATAATTCCTCTACTTCTTCCATATAGTGACTAGAATATACAACCGTACTTCCTGCCTCTTTTAGTTCCTGAATAAGCGAAAAAATCGAGTGCCTTGATTGTGGATCAATTCCCACAGTCGGTTCATCTAACACGATCAAAGAAGGCTCATGAAGTATGGCACAGCCAATATTCAAACGACGTTTCATTCCACCTGAGAACTCGGTTAATTTTTGATTCGCCTTCTCACTTAATCCAATTTGTTCTAGGACTGTTTTTATTCGTTTACGCAAATGTTCACCTGATAAGCCATACAGCTTTCCAAAATAAATTAAATTATCCTTAGCCGTTAATAGTTCCTCCAGACATATATCTTGCGGAACGTAGCCAATATAACTCTTTACTCCCAATCTATTTTCTTTAACCGAATGATTAAAAACTTGAATATCCCCATCAAAACGCTGCAATACACCAACTAATATTTTCATGAAAGTAGATTTTCCCGCACCATTTGGACCCACTAACCCATAACAATTGCCTTCATTAATTTGAAATTGCAAATTATCCAATGCTTGATTTGAACCATATGTTTTACTAACACCTTGCACATCAATCATCATAAAATCCCTCCTCTATGAAAAAACGTTTTTTATTTGTTATCACTGTCTATACATTTATTCATGGACTTTTCTACATTTTTATAGTAGAAATACATACTAACCCACATGATTGAATAGGTAGTTAAAAATATACCTAAACCTATGATCAACGACACTGGATTAAACGGAAGCCAGCCTGCTAGAATGATAATAGGAAAAAGAACTAGGAATGTTAAAGTCGAATGCATGACGGTCTGTTTCAAAATGCTCCATTCTTCCCGTTCGAATATAGCAGATGCGAAACTGAATAAAATACCAATCAGCATGCTTGCCAACCAATGCTTCCATATTTCCTGCATCGAGGAATCGATGGATTGAATAATCATGAAAGATATTACTGCGAAGGTTATAAGACTTCCGACCGCAACACCTATCATAATTCGTTTCAGGCCCTCAACGATCATTGTATTCGCCTCCTTCGACAATCTGAGATTTTAAATCATGCACATATTTTCTGCTCACATATTCCTTACTTCCAGACTTAAAATAGACACACAAATTACCATTAAAGGATAATTCGAACCGATCGATTTGATTTATATTGCCAACAACGGATTTAGAAAACCGAATAAATCCAGATTGCTGAAGCATTTCCTCTACCTCATATAATTTCATTTTCAACTCCATACACTTCCCATGAATCGCCGCGAATACTTTCCGTTCTCTGGCAAATACGAAATCAATTTCTTCAGGATTTAATAAAATAGATCGATCTTCCTGAACAGATACTATTCTTTTCGGTTGTTTCCTTTGAAGCAATTGAACCAGTTCTTCAATGTCTTTTGTCTATTCCTTCGCGTGAATCGTCACATTACACTCTTCATATTTCGGGTCAATATCAATTTGTATCTTCATTGTTCCCCCCCTTTTTGTATTATGTTATAAATCATGCATCATTTGGTAAAATTCCACATTAGTTGTTCAAAAAAATGAATAACAGGTAAATTTACACGTATAAGATGCTCTTCATTATATAAAAAGCGACTGATAAATATACTCATCAGTCGCCCTTTTCTTGATAAATCTAAGGTAACTCCAAAGGATTTCCCTAAATTTATTCCATTAATTGTTGTCTGTAGGGTAATCAATTTTACCCGTTTCCACTAGCTGTTTCAGCCCTTCAAACATCATTTCCCAACCAGCTTTAGAACCATCATGATATTCTTTACATGCCTTATCAATATCTTCCTGCGTCCATCCTTCTTCATGTGGCACAACAATTTTTTGTACAAAAGTCATATTGCACCCTGAATCAGTCGGCTCAAAGGAAATAGTTAATACATCTTCCGTGTCACTAAATTGTGGCATTTTAAAAGTTTTCACCAATTTATTAGGTGCATTTATTACTCGATACTCCCCAATTGCACGGTAATCCTTGCCTTCACGGTGATCGACAATTTCCCAGCTACCACCTTCTTCAGCATCACTTTTCGTCTCTTTGTTGGTCATTTCCATAGTGAAAAGCCATTTTTTCATTAATTCAGGTTGAATCCACGCTGAGAACACTTTGTCTGCTTCTACCTCAAAAGACTTAGACATTGTTAACGTTACATTTGATTGATTTGACATCCTATCCTCACCTTTTTCACAAGATTATTTATGTATTTTATCTATAAAGTTGTCATTTTCATGATTTTATGAATGCACTTACATAATATCATATTTCCATAACTGGAAGATATAATTCTAGTCATTTTTGTTATCAATCTATTTATCATGCCCCTAGGAAAGCGAAACGGTCAGCCGCAGCTGTCGGCTTGCACAAGCTATCTTTCAAAATAACAAACAGGCGAAGTACACATCTTTTACTATATACTTTCTTATCTTATAAAAAAAGCTGTCCCTAAGATCATTAAACAACTAGAGTTTCAGTTGCTGTCATTATCCTCAGGACAACCTCTTTGTTTATCCGCTCTTCTTCAACACTAATTCCTCATGTTTTTCAGTAGCTGTCAACCATCCAATGATGGCCATTGCAATAAATGATGCGAAAGAAGCAAAGAACATCGCAAGATATATATTTTCTATTATATTAAATTGAGTAAAGACAACATACAAACCTGCACCCGTGATTACTGCTGCAATTGCACCATAGTTTGTTGCCTTCTTCCAAAAGTATCCTAATGTTATCGGTGCTAAAATACCAGAAATAATTGCAGAAAAGCTAAATTGAATTAATATTGACAATGAATCCGGCCGATCTAAGGAAATATATAAAGACAAGAGACCAACTACAATAAGCGATCCCTTCGCCACCTTAACCGATTGAGATTCTAATCTCGCCTGACTGATATTCTTCTTAAATACCGGTGCCAGTACCCGGTAAAAGTCATTCCCGATACTAGTTGTCACTCCCAAGTACAAGCTGTCTGTACTGGAAAGAATAGCAGAAATAATACCGACAATCATAATCGCAGCAATAATACTAGGGAACGATTCGATCACATACATTGGAATCGCTGAATCCGGACTATTTAATGTTGGGAAGATTACACGTGCCGCTAATCCACCAAGTACCATCAATGTTGAAATCACAAACAAAACAATCCCTGATGATAAGGTGAATGGAGCAAGTTCTTCCTCTGTTTCGATCGATAAAATCTTATTTAACAGGTGTGGCATTAAAACAAAGCTGAATAGTAAAAACTGAACAGCCATAATGGCTAACACACTATTATATGGACCATCTACACCAACAAAAGTTGTTAAATTAGAATCTACAGCATTAAGTTGATTGGTTAATTCACCAAATACATTGAATCCGCCACCGATTGTCCAAAAGAATGAAATAAAAATAAGGATTGATGCTACAGCCATAAACAGTCCTTGAATACCGTCCGTAATCATTTGTGCAAAGGCACCACCAAGTCCGATATATAAAATCGTAATGGCTACCCCGATGATAATCCCCCAGAAATATGGAATCCCGATTACCGTTTCAAAGATAGTGGCAAGACCGACATTTTGCCCGACTATATAATAGACATTGAACAAAATAAGCAGTGATACAATAACCTGTAACGTTTTAGAATTATATCGTCGACCTAACCATTCTGGTACCGTGGAAACTCGACCGAATTTTTTCCCATAACGCCAAAATGTTTTCGCAAAAATTAATAGACCTACCCATGAAACTCCAAAACATCCTAATGTATACCATAAAACCGATGTGCCATACTCATAAGCTAAGCCTGGAACACCAATAAATAGATTCGCACTAGAGTAAGAGGCGGCGAAACTAGCACCTACCAGCCATGGGCTGACCTTCCCTCTCGCGGTAGCAAATCCATTCATCGATTTGCTATGAGCACGTCCTTTTTTTCCGATCCATGTTACAACGCCGAAATAAGCAATTAATAATATAATAACAGTCCAAAGAAGTAAACTAGATTCCGCTAACATGCAAAAAAACCACCTTTAATTATTTTTATAATACTTGCTCCATATAATAAGTCCGATAATCCAAAAAACTGCAACTAAAATGAGATACATATAGATCATGATTTAATCCCCTTTCTTTTGGAAAAATGGTAATAGTCTTTCATTTAGTGACTGAAAGGATATTTCTACTGGTAACTGATAGTGCAATTCCTGTTCGTTAATTAGCAAATGAGTGAGTAAGGACGGTCCTTCGGCTAATTCAACAATTCCTACTGCGTATGGCGTACGTTCCTGCCAGGCAGGATGTCCTGTTCGATGAACCATACTCCATGATTTTAACTTTCCTTGCCCTGAAGCTTCCTTCCATGTCAGATGAGATCCAAAGCAGTGGGGACAATGAGCTCGCGGATAGAAAACCCACTGAGCACAATCATCACATTGCTGTAGATAGAATTGTTTCTCGGCAACTTTATCCCAAAAAGGTTTACTTACTGCTGTAATCGTCGGTTCCGGAAATGATATATTCGTCATTGTTCTCCTCCTAATACTAAAGCAGTTGTTTCACTTAAAGTCGCTCCATTTCCAGTAACGAGAGCGTGTCTAGCACCGGGAATTTGTCGCCTTTTTCCTTCACCGCGTAATTGCACGACTGCTTCGATTACGTGCGACATCCCTCCCGCTAAATCTGCTTGTCCAAATCCTAATTGACCGCCATGTGTATTGAGTGGATAATCCCCATCAGGTCCAAAAGTATGGCTTCTGACAAAATCACCAAATTTTCCTGGCTTACATATCCCCATACTCTCAAGCTGTACCGCTACAACATTTGTATAACAATCATACAAGGACAGTAAATCTAAATCCTTCCCATCTATTTCCGCCTGTTGTAAGGCTTGTGGAATCGAATATGCAAAAGGTAACTGATCAGTAGCCGGGGCTTGGCTGACCGCTCGATGTGTTATTTTTTCCCCTGCTCCTTTAAGATAGACCGGTTTATGTTTAGCTTGCTTCGCTTTTTCTTCTGAAGTCACGATCACCGCTGCACCACCTGCACACGGCATGACAATTTCTAAAAGTCGCAGTGGATCAGAGATCATTGGTGACTGCAAAATATCTTCCAACTCAACTGGTTTATCATAAAAGATGGCTTTCGGGTTTTTTAGGGCATTTTTCCTTGCCCAATAGGCAATGCTGGCAAAGTCCTCTTGTTTGGAACCATACACTTCCATGTGTTCTCTTTTTAACAATGCATAGGAGGTATTTGCACCTGAAGCACCAAATGGAACATCGAATTCACGAATTGGGTTACGATTTGGTGAACGTGGTGCCTGTCCTTTTTCATTTTTATTTGCTAATACACAGACAACCGTTTCACACATTCCTGCTTCAATCGCGGCTGCTGCACGCCATACCATTCCTGCACCAGTTGCACCACCAAGATCAACGGTATTTGACATGATCGGTGAGAGCCCTAAATATTCTGACACTGTTGCAGGCACATGTTGTGGTGTTTCACCGACTTGTGGTCCAACTAGCAATCCATCTATTTCATCCTTAGTTATCCCGGCATCTGTTAATGCCAGTTGTACGGATTCTGCTATCAATCCTAAAGTCGTTTTCCCCTCTGAGTAACGGACTGGCTTTAGTTCACCGATACCAATAATGGCTCCTTTCGGTCGTTTCGCCATTAGTAGCACTCCTTTTCTTTAATATCTGTCAATTCTTTCAGGCATTCAGGGTTACTAATAGAAGCTTTGTTTTTGACTTCTTTTCCAGCAGCTTCTGTTTTAGCTGCACCTTCTACTTTCTTACCATTGATTGTATATGGAATATCATTAACTTGATAAATACGTCTTGGTACATGTCTTGGTGATGCCTTTCCACGTATTTGCTGGCGAATATATTTAGCCAGGTCTTTCGTTAAATAATCTGTTACTACACATAAAACAATTTCTTCATCATTATCACAAGGTAAGCCAAATACAATCGAATCCTTAACTTCTTCAATCTGCTCTACGACACTATAAATTTCTGCTGTACCGATTCTCACACCGCCCGGATTAAGCACAGTATCTGCACGACCATAGATAATAAAAGACTGATCAATCGTTTGTTCCGCAAAATCACCATGTGTCCATATGCCAGGTCGTTGGGCAAAGTAATTGTTACGATAACGTTCGTCCCCATTCGCTCCATAGAATGTTAGCGGCATGCTTGGAAAGGGTTGCGTACATACAAGATCTCCTTTTTGACCATAGACAGGTGCATTACGTTCGTCGAAAACTTCCATAGCCATTCCTAATGCTTTACAACTGATCTCACCACGAATAACAGGATGAACTGGTGAACCCATCACAAAACATCCGATAATCTCGGTACCACCTGAAATAGAAGCTAAATAAAGATCTTCTTTAATGGTTTCATATACCCAGTCATATTGCTCCGCCACAAGCGGTGCACCACAGGAAAGAATACTTTTCAAGGAAGCTAATACATAGTGATCTTTCAATACAACATCTGCTTTCATTAACGAATCTAAGTATTTTGGACTCGTGCCAAAATGTGTAAGATCGATTTCTTCTGCAATGTCCCACAAATGTGTCGGCTTATCAGGTAACACCGGAGAACCGTCATATAATAAAATTGAAGCATTACTAGCCAAACCAGTAACTATCCATGGATACATCATCCATGCCGTATTGGTATACCAAAACAACACATCTTCTTCATGGACATCACAGTGCAATTGATGCTCTTTAACATGTTGTAAAAGCGTTCCTCCGACAGAATGAACAATTGCTTTTGGTAATCCTGTTGTACCTGATGTATATAAAATATATAAGGGATCATGAAAATCGATTCGTTCAAATGCAGGTGTCTCCGCATCATTTTCAAGTAAAGATTGCCATGTGATCGCCTCTGGCAATTCTCCCGCAATGGTTATAACTTGATTAATACTATCAATCTGCCCAACTGTTTCTTGTACTTTTTCCGAAATATCAAAAGGCTTCTGTTTATAGTAATATTTGAGATTCGCAATCAGTATTTTCGGCTGCACTTGACCAATCCGGTCAATGATTCCTTTAGCACCAAAGTCTGGTGAACAAGAAGTCCACACCGCACCAAGTGATGTTGCAGCAAGTAAAGCGACTAAGCCTTCCATATTATTAGTAGTAATACCTGCTACACGATCCCCTTTTTGCACTCCAAGTTGCTTTAAACCGTGTTGTGCTTTTGCTACTTGTTTGCGCAATTCTTGAAAGGTAATCTGCCCTGTTACACCTGCTTCATCCGCTTGATGGGCAGCAACTTGCTCCTTATTACCTTTTAATAGATTTTCAGCAAAATTTAATCGAGCATCAGGGAAAAAGACCGCATCTGCCATCGAATCTGCGGGAACATAGATTGTTTCTCCTTTATCCCCGATAATACCGGCATAGTCCCATACGCCGGACCAAAAGTCCCCAATATTAGTGATCGACCAACGATGTAATCTTTCATAGGGAAAGAGTGGTTGATTGACAGACTTTGCAAAAGCTTTAAGATGTGATTGCTCGATATCTTTATCCCCAGGTTGCCATAATATATGATTCTCTTTCTCTATTGTTTGAGTATTCATCCTTTTCCTCCTTCCTCTGGTACCTCAATCAAAATGGCAATCCCTTGACCTCCACCACCACATAGGGAAGCAATGCCTTTACCACCACCACGTCGCTTCAACGCATGTGCCAATGTTAATACTAGACGGAAACCAGTACCTCCGAGTGGATGACCTATTGCAATAGCTCCTCCATTAACGTTTACTTTGCCATAATCAATATTCAGTGCCTGACAGCTTGAGATAACGACACTCGCAAATGCTTCATTTATTTCAAATAAATCAATATCATCTACTGTTAGTTGCTGTTTATCTAATATTTTTTGCATTGCATCTGCTGGTTTTGTTTGCAAACTAGCATCCGGTCCCGCAGTTTCTGCCCAGTCAATCACATGAGCAAGTGGTTCTGTTTCTAGTTGTTGTGCTTGCTCTAATGTTGTAACCACACCAATACTTGCCCCATCTGTCATTTGTGAAGCATTTCCAGGTGTAATGGTTCCATCTTTCGTAAATGCTGGCCTAAGTTTCGCTAACTTTTCAACCGTTGTCTGAGGTCGTACCCCTTCATCCTCTGCTAGCACTCCATCGATCGGAAGGATTTCCTCTTGCAACAAGCCTTGTTCAGAAGCTACGGCAGCTCTTTGCTGAGAGAGAGCTGCAAATTGATCCTGTTCCTCGCGACCAATGTTGTATGCACGATTGTATTGTTCTGTTAGGGCACCCATGGACTGATCACTTAAGGAACACCATAATCCATCGTGAAGTAACGTATCGATTATCGTTTGGTGTCCAATACTTTTGATCGATCGAGTCGGAATCACATGAGGTGCATTAGACATCGAATCAAAACCGCCTACAACATAAAAAGACCCTTCTTCTAATTTAATTCTGCGTACGGCATCAATGACCGAGGCAACTCCCCCGAGACATACGTTATTCAGTGTGATTGCTGGCGTCCTGGTATCCAACCCCGCCTTGTATGCAACTTGCCTAGCAGGGTTTTGTCCTTGACCAGCCTGAATAACTTGCGCTAATAATACTCCATCTATAATAGGTAACGTTGCATATTTTTCGACTAAATGTTTCAGTGGCTTGCTCGCTAAAGATACAGCATCAAATTTCGAAAGCCCACCATTCCATTTCCCAAAAGGTGTCCGGATCCCGTCTAAAATGACAATCGACATAAGTTATAACTCCTTTTTTTCTTATACTTCACACGTAAAGATTTTCACCACGTTTCCATGCAAACATTTTATATTTTCCTAACATGTAAATAAAAAAGCCCTCTTCGATAAAAAGAGGACTCTTTCACTCTTCTTATCTTTCAGGATTACTCCTGTTGGAATTAGCACCTTTTAAGCCATTGCTTAATGGTTGCCGGGTTTCATTGGGCCGGTCCCTCCACCTCTCTTGATAAGTTCGATATATTATATTAAATATTCTGAATATTTTTCGTAAATAAAAAATCCCTCTACATAGAGATAGAGAGATACATTAGAAAGCTATGAATCTCTTATCTCTTCTAAGTGAGACCACTTAGATGGAATTGGCACCTATATTAAGTAAAACTTAATGGTTGCCGAGGTTTCTACGGGCCATTCCCTCAACCTCTCTTGATAAGACAAGAATAATATGGTCCATTTTTTCAAATCCAAGTAATACACTACACTTTAGCATGCTTTCGTTGAAATTGTCAATATATTTCGACAATTATCATGTATGTTATTTCACCCATTCATCAACTAAAATTCCATAAATAACATGGTCAACATAACGAACATATATCCATTCACCGCTTCTAATATGACCTTCCTCCACGAATCCTAATCTTTCAGGTATACTTCTGCTTTTTTGATTGTCGACCGCAGCTCTAATTTCCACTTTATTTAACTGTAATTCTGTAAAAGCATAGTCAGTTAATGCTTTAGCTACTCTTGTCATTATTCCTTTTCCTTGGTAATCAGCTCCAAGCCAATAACCAATATATGCGATCTTATTGGACCAGTCAATGCTGTTATAACCAGCAACTCCAACTGTTTCATCTTTATATAAAATAACTGCATTTAGACTGTTATTGTCAGCAAAACCTTTTAAACATGATTGAATAAATGCTTTAGTATCTTCTACTTTAACGGTATTATCCACCCAAGGAAGCCATTCCTTTAAGTAGTCTCTTGAATTTTCGGTTAATTCAAACACTCTTTCTGCATCTCTTAAGTCAATCAGTTTCAAAGACAAATGCTCATCAATTTTATGTACAAACATCTCAGTCTCCCGTCCTCTCCCATCAGTAAATTGAAGATATTTTACCAAAAAGCGGAACTAAATTCTAATACTCTTTATAAAAAATTAATTAATTACTCTTTCTCATTTGAACAGACCCTTGCTCTACTTCCTGTGCTTGTTGTTGCCTCTTCCTTGGAATTCTCGTTCTCTTCCTTGGAAAAGTACACCCCTTCCTTGGAATTCTCTTTCCCTTCCTTGGAAATATTCATTTTTCCAAGGAAGAGCAGCACTTTTCCAAGGAACAAAAAAACACGAACATTAAATTCGTGTTTTTTCATCATTCGAGTCCTTCTGTCCTAGCCTCTCATTATATGACCGTAACATTCGTCAAATCTGCTTTCGTTCTGTTCAATGTGGCTAAGGTTACTTTGTCCATCGTTGCCCCATCGAAATTTGCTTTATGACAATAATAAGCATATTTAAAAGATACATTTCTAAATATAGCATTTTTAAAGTTTACACCTTTTAATCCGCTTTGGTAAAAACTTGTACCATTGAATGTATGGTTCTCAAAATCAATGCCAGATAAATTAGAATAGCTTAAATCAGTGTCATCTAAAGTAGTCTTTTTAAAGCTTGTTTTTGATAAATCTGCCTTCGATAAAGTAGCGCTTGTAAGATTTGCATCGTCAAACATAACATTTCTTAGATCACAAGTATCAAAATTAGTATTTGATAAGTCTGTTCCAGTAAAATCTGAACCCCTTATATCACTGCTCCTAAACTCGGTTCCCTGTAAATTCACTTCTTTAAAATCAGAATCCTTAAGATCCATTTTCGTAAAATCCATTTTTTTCTGTCCTATCTGATTCTCATCCGTTCCTTTTGAAAATTCTTCCACCATTTCACTTACATCACCTATCGAGTTAACAGTCATTTTAAAAGCGGTATCTTCGTCATAACCCTGTTCTATGAAGGCATTTAATTTGTCCTGTAAATTGTTGTTTAACTCTTCCTTCAACTCCCCAACAGAATGAGTATTTTCATAAGGTAACAATATACCGTCAACATATCTTATTATTTTGTTCGTCATTTTTCATTTCCACCTTTCTCTAATAATTGATCTAAAATACGTTTGGATGCTTCCCAATTTCTTTTATTGTCGTAATAGTTATCTTTTCCTTTTTCCGTTATCTTGTAATATTTACGTCTGCCACCTTGGGTCTCATCTCCCCAATAGGATATGATACCGCCACCCTTCTCAAGGCGCTTCAGACTTGAATACATTGTCGCCTCTTTCAGCTCATATTCTCCATCTGAATATTTCGCTATTAATTTCGTTATTTCATATCCATATTTATCTCCACTCATTAATAAGTTCAAAATAATTGTATCTGTATGTCCTCTAAGCAAATCAGAGGAAGCTTTAATGTTCATTAACTCTGCACCTCCTATATACAATAATACATTACTTTTAGCTTCATTGTATTGTTAAAGCTGTTATAGATTTCCCAAAGGAGGTATTAAATAACGTGATCAAGATGTTTTTCTTTTAAACACCTGAACAGAAGCTATATAAGTGACAAACAATAACCCCAATAACCATAGAACAGACACCCAAATATGATTGCCAACCGGTTCACTCATCAAGAGGTTTCGTACGGCTTCTAAGACCGATGTCATTGGTTGATTGTCTGCAAATACGCGAATCCAATTCGGCATTGAATCGGTTGGAACAAAAGCTGAGCTGATAAAAATCAGAAGTAGTACCAGATAACCATAAGACGCTGCCCCTTCTACCGTCTTTGCCAATAAAGCTGACAGTACAGATATCCAGGAAATTACCAAGATAAACAAAATGAGCATGCCAATTACTAATAACCATTCACCAATATTTGCCCCCGGACGAAATCCCATAAAAAATGCGCATCCAATAACCAAAAAAGTAGAAAGAGAATTAAATACGACTGATGTCCATACATAACCAGATAATAAAGATGATTTAGCGATGGGCATGGAACGAAACCTGTCAATAATTCCTTTATTAATATCATCACTTAATCGTACAGAAGTATAAGTACCTCCTGTAGCAATTGTCATTAAAATGATAGCCGGAACTAAATAATTTACATAATTCTCATAACCCGTTTCGATAGCTCCCCCAAATATATAGACAAAGACAAACATAATCATGATCGGCATGGCTATAGTAGTAATCATCGTATCAAGACTTCTAAATGAAAGTCGCATACTTCGTCCGATCATCACTTTTGTATCACTGAACTTATTCGTTATTTCCATTAGGCACCCTCCTTTTCACCAATTATTGTAAGGAATACATCCTCTAGTGTCGGTTGCTTTTGCGTTAATTGTGTAACCGAAATTTCTGCTTGGTCTAAGCGATTTAACATATCTGTCATTTGCTTAATGCTTCCATCAGTAGAGAGGATAATTTTTTGACCTTCTGGATGAATAGTTGGATGAAATTCATCTAGTAACTTAAATGCTGCTCTAACTTCCCCTACTTGATGGAACCCTAATTCAATATGACCATGTGGCAGTAGTTTTTTCAAATCTCGTGAAGTACCTTCAGCAACTATTTCTCCCTTATTTAGAATAGCAATGTGATCAGCAAGATGATCTGCCTCTTCTAAATACTGTGTTGTTAAAAATACTGTTGTTCCGGCAGCAGATAATTCCTTAATCATTTGCCATAGAGATAACCTACTTTGTGGATCTAATCCTGTAGTTGGTTCATCTAGAAAGATAACTGGTGGGTTTCCTAACAAACTCATCGCAAGGTCAAGTCGACGTCGCATACCTCCTGAATATGTGGCAACTCGTTTATCAGCAGCATCCAGTAAATCAACTCTTTCAAGTAACTCATCTGCCTTTTTATTTGCTTCTGGTAAATGACGAAGTTTTCCAATCATGCGTAAGTTTTCTCTACCTGATAATCCTTCATCCACCGCAGCATATTGACCTGTCAAACTAATAACTCCGCGTACTTCTTCCGGCTCCTTGGAAACATTAAATCCATTGATAAAGGCAGAGCCTTTATCCGCTTTAAGAAGTGTCGAGAGGATTCTAATTGTTGTTGTTTTTCCCGCTCCATTGGAACCTAACAAAGCAAAAATACTACCCTTTTTTACGGAAAGATTGATATTTTTTAATACTTCTTGGCCTTTATAGGACTTCTGAAGATCTCGAACAGCAACGACAGTTTCCTTCGAATCAACCATAATGGCATTCTCCTTATCTATTGTTTTGGGATGATGTCTCTGTCACCCGCAAATACAATATATATCATATTACTGTTAATGTAAAGGTAATATTAAAGTAATAGTAATGTTATCATAAATATTGATTGTTTTTTAAAATCCATGTATTGACATAGCTCGTTTATTTTTATATAATTATCTCGAATTCGAGATAAAAAGGAATGATTCTATGAATAACCCCACAAACAGTGATGATCTATCACTAAAACTTTTTGTCGTTCTAACTCGAGCATTAGCTTCGATCAGAAAACGTGTGGAAGAAGATATCAAATGCCTTGGATTGAACCCAACTGAATTTGCCGTACTCGAATTTATTTACAGTAAAGGCGAGCAACCCATTCAGAAGATCGGCCAAAAAGTATTAATAGCAAGCAGCAGCATTACTTATGTTGTTGATAAACTGGAACAGAAACAATTTATTCGAAGAAAACCTTGCCCCAGCGACCGGCGTATCACACACGCAACACTTACTGACAATGGATTGAAATTGATGGACGAGATATTCCCTAAGCATAAAGATGCCATGAATACTATTTTCGACGGATTGGATAACAAGGAAAAAGAAGTAATGATAGAACAATTAAAGAAATTAGGCTATCATGCAGAAAAAATTTAATTTTTTTAATTAGATATCTCGAATTCATACTATCCTATAAAGTTTGAAAAGCTGTAAATAGGTAATAACATGGAAAAAGGACTTATACTTCATTAGGAGTGAATAATAATGAAAAAGCAAACAGCGGGTATTCATCACATCACAGCAATTGTAGGGCATCCACAGGAAAATGTTGATTTTTACGCAGGTGTATTAGGGTTACGTCTGGTTAAAAAAACTGTTAACTTTGATGATCCGGGAACCTATCACCTTTATTTTGGAGATGATGGCGGAAAACCTGGAACGATTATCACATTCTTCCCTTGGGCCAACGCTCAACAAGGAGCAATTGGTGACGGTCAAGTTGGCGTAACATCCTATGTTATACCTGAAGGAACAATGGACTTTTGGGAAAAACGATTAGCTAGATACCATATCCAATACACAAAATCTGAACGTTTTAATGAAGTATACCTTACATTCGACGATCCACATGGCCTTCACATCGAAATGGTAGAACGTGGGGAAGGTGAAAAGAATAATTGGACTTCGGGAGACATCACATCTGATGTGGAAATTAAAGGATTTGGTGGAGCAACATTATTCTCAGCTCAACCAGAAGCAACTGCCGAACTTTTAGAAAATGTATTAGGTCTAGAGCCTGTTGGGAAAGAGGGAGATTTCCAACGCTTCCGTGCACCGGCAGAGATCGGTAATATTATTGACTTAAAAGTGGAAGCAACTGACCGAGGAAGTATGGGAGTTGGAACGGTTCACCATATCGCATGGCGAGCAAAGGATGACCATGAGCAACTAGAATGGCAGCAATTAGTTACAGATAATGGTTATCGTGTCACTCCGGTACAGGACAGAAATTATTTCAATTCGATTTACTTTAGAGAGCACGGAAAAATTTTATTTGAGATTGCGACAGACCTACCAGGCTTTGCTCACGATGAATCCTATGAAATGATGGGTGAAAAACTGATGTTACCGGCACAATACGAATCGCTACGTGACAAATTAGAACAACACTTAATACCACTAACCATAAAAAGCCTTGATGGAAAGGATGAATAATTTGCTAACCATCGATCCTTCACACAACACAGAAAGAGAAAATTACAAATTATTAATCGGCAGTATCATTCCCCGCCCCATTGCGTTTGTTACATCACAATCGGCAGCGGGTGTGGTAAATGGTGCTCCATTCAGTTACTTTAATATCGTATCATCAAAGCCACCAATGATATCGATAGCGATTCAACGTTCAAATAATAAACTAAAGGATACATCCCATAATATTCTTCACTCAAAGGAATTTGTCGTTCATATTGTTGATGAGGAAAATGTAACAAAAATTAATCAAACAGCTGCAAGTCTCCCACCTGACGAGAGTGAAATAGAATTGGCGAATCTACACTTAGTGGACAGCAGTAATATCAACGTACCCGGTATTAAAGAGTCCAAGATTAGGATGGAATGCATGTTAGAACATCACTTAGAATTAGGTGATAACGACACTCCTAGTACAGACCTAATCATAGCAAAAATCATAGCCTTTCATGTTGCTCCGGAAATTTATCATGACGGGAAAATTGATCCAATAAAATTAGCCGCCGTCAGCCGTCTAGCCGGACAAGATTACGCGAAGGTTGGCGATATATTCACGATAGAAAGACCAAAATAATACAGAATGGAGGAGGTAACATGCTAAAAACATCTGGTATCCACCATATAACAGCCATGGTAAACGATGCCCAAAGAACCATCGATTTTTATACAGGTATCCTGGGAATGCGATTAGTGAAAAAAACGATTAATTTTGATCGTCCCGAAGTATACCATCTCTATTTTGGTAATAAGACTGGCGATCCTGGTACAGTGATAACCTTTTTTCCATGGTCAAAGCAATTGAAGGGTCGCATTGGTACAGGACAAGTCGGTGTCACAAGCTATGCAATTCCAAAGGGTGCGATATCTTTTTGGCAAGAGCGTCTAGCAAAATTTAATTTCGATTATCAAACCTCCATTCGCTTTCAGGAACAATATATACAGTTGGAAGATCCTGATGGACTTATCATAGAACTAGTGGAACGTGAAACTGGCGCTCTTAGCGATTCAAAAATCAGCGGTATCAGTTCAGATGTTGCTATAAAAGGATTTGCTGGTGCCATTTTAAACTCTGTGCAACCTAATGAAACAGCGGATACCTTAGAAAATATATTAGGTCTCGAATCTGTTGGACAAGATGAAGAGTATCTACGTTTTCTAGCATCAGGGAACGTAAAACAAACGATTGATATTAAACTAACAGCGTCTGTCAGAGGATTAATGGGTGCAGGAACGGTTCATCATATTGCATGGCGAGCAAAGGATGACCAAGAACATCAAGCATGGAGTGATTTATTGACCCAAAAAAGATTTCACCCTACCGAAATAAAAGATCGGAATTATTTTCATTCAATCTACTTTCATGAAAAAGGTGGCATTCTTTTTGAAATTGCTACAGACCAGCCTGGCTTTACAGTAGATGAAGAATTAGAACACCTTGGTGAGCAATTGAAGTTACCATCCTGGTTGGAAGAAAAACGAACAGAATTAGAAGAGCAACTACCCGATGTTGAGGTACGCATTTTAGAGGAGGATAAATAATGAAACATATTTTTAACAAAGGAAAAGATGCCAGCAAACCTACATTTTTATTACTACATGGTACTGGCGGAACAGAACTAGACTTATTGCCTGTCGCCGGGCAAATCGATGATGAAGCGAATGTCTTAAGCGTAAAAGGTAACGTCTCAGAAAACGGCATGCCCCGCTTCTTTAAAAGACTTGCAGAAGGTGTATTTGATGAAGAAGATCTGATTGAACGCACCAAAGAATTACATGAATTTTTGGATGAAGCGGCAGAAAAATATGAGTTCGATCGCCATAACATGATTGCGATTGGTTATTCTAACGGAGCAAATATCGCAGCAAGCTTGTTATTCCATTATCAGGATTCATTAAAAGATGCGATCCTTCATCATCCAATGGTTCCGAGAAGAGGCATCGAATTACCCAACTTATCTAGCAAAGACATTTTTATCACTGCTGGTACAAATGATCCTATCTGTGCCCCATCTGAAACAGAAGAATTACAATCCTTATTTGAATCAGCCAATGCTGATGTGACGGTTCATTGGGAAAACAGTGGACATCAGTTAACATACAGTGAAGTTGACGCAGCAAAGAAATGGTTAGCTAGTAAATAAGCTGAGGAGCTAGGACAGAAGTACTCGAATGAGGCCAAAACACGAACATCTAGTTGGATGTTCGTGTTTGTTGTTCTGTTCCTTGGAAAAGTATCATTCTTCCTTGGAAAAATGAGTATTTCCAAGGAACAGAACTATAATTCCAAGGAAGCGGTGCACTTTTCCAAGGAAGGGAAAGAGAATTCCAAGGAAGAGGCTACAAGCACAGGAAGTAGAGCATTGATCTGTTCAAATGAGAAAGAGTATTTAATTTATTTTGTGTCCCACCATCTTTTATATTAATTTAGATAAATCCATACACATCAAAAGGCTTGTCATCCTTATAATTCTTAATCGCTCTACTGACATATGGAATCATATTATCTGGCAGCTTATTGAGTGGATACCAAGCTAATTCGTCACATTTGTCAGGCTCCTTATTGACAACATCTCCTCCCCATTTATCAGCTATCAGGAAGAAATCAACCCTTTCCTCTTTTGTTGCCTTTCGATGCATAACACCGACGATGCTTAAATCTTGATAAGAAATAGTAATACCTGCCTCTTCTAATACTTCTCTTTGAGCAGCAACAATCACATCTTCATCACCTTCTAAATGACCAGCAGGAACACTGTAGTTACCATCTTGATAACCTGTATTATATCGTCTAAGTAACAGAATCTGATCATCTTTTAATAGAAAAATATGTACTGCGGGAATTACTTTGAACCTATCTTTTGCCACTATTGATCACCTCTGTTATAGAATATCATGAATCATTTGCAAAAATGCGACCTAAACACGGCATGAATATATTTCCATATCCTGTTTATCATTCTAAAGCTATGTATGTCGTACAATTCCAATGTTTACTATTTGTTTTTCTTTTACCTTTCCATCCCATATTTAATAGTTCTTTTGCTATTAACATATTGAAGAAACCATGGCCAACTAAGCCAACAGAATCATATGTTTCAGCATATTCTATTAATAATTGTGCAGCTGTTCGGGCTCTCTTTTTTGCATGAGTTATCGACTCACAACCTTTTGAATATCCGAACAACCACAAACACCTTAGTAGAAATGCCCATATACTTGGGGACAACTTTATTCCTTTTAGGGAGGATCTAGGCAATTCTGTTTCATGAAAAATTCGATTGTATATAAAATCAAAATTGGCATGCAATAACTTTGCAGACTGAATCGACCTTTTTAAATCACTTGTCACCATCAAATTGGCAGTCTGCACTTTCTTTAGTGTCTCTGAAGGATAAAGATCCGCTCTCAAGACTCCGCTATTATCATACCTTTTCATCCAATCATTAAATTCTGCAGCTGTTAACTGACGATTAGTTATGAATTCCGATTTGCCATGTCTAATGAATGAAATTTCCAAAACACATGCTCCTTTTCACTGGCTACAGTGTCCACTCTATCAGCAATCCTGCGTATGTTAAGCCACCGCCAAAACCATATAATAAGACTTTATCGCCATTATTTAATTTTCCACTTTGTACTCCAATATCTAATGATAACGGTATAGTAGCGGAAGATGTATTCCCATAATCAACTAAACTGTATAATGTCCGTTCAATCGGAAACTGACTTTTTTCACAAATAGCCTCAATCATTCTTAAATTTGCACTGTGAGGAACAAACCAGTCTACTTCAGCCAATTGCATCGATGCCTTTTCTGTTACAGCTTGCATACCTTTTGGTACTGTTTTAACTGCCCACTTATAAACCTCTCTACCATTTTGTACGATCAATCCGTTATCGTTTAAATGTTGATTATGCATTTTGTGTGATAGGTTTGTGCTATATAAGTGTTGACCACTTTCTCCTTCAGAACCCATATGTGCTGAAATAAAACTTGGATGTTCTTCATCGTATTCTACGAGCATGGCACCTCCACCATCACCAAAAAGAACACAAGTCGTTCTATCTGTATAATCCGTTATCTTTGATAAAGTTTCTGCACCAACGACAAGAATTTTTTTATTCAAACCTGATGTTATCAATCCATTTGCTAGATGTAGTCCATATGTGAAACTTGCACAGGCTGCGTTTAAATCAATGGCTCCAGTATTGTTTATCCCTAGTTTTGCCTGAAGATAGGAAGCAACACTAGGCGTTTTGAAGTCAGGGGTAAAGGTGCAAACTATGATTAAATCAACGTCACCCACAGATTTATTGTATCTTTCCATTAAGTTTAGTACAGCATTATAGCTGATATCACTCGTGAATTCTTCTTCATGGGCAATTCTTCGTTCTTTCATGCCTGTACGCTTCATAATCCACTCATCACTTGTATCCACTATCTTCTCTAAATCATGATTGGTCAATCTTCGTTCAGGTACATATGAACCTATTGCCGTAATTCGAGCTTTGGAATTTGTCATCACTCTTCACCTCATTTTTATGTTTGTTTTTATTCTAACACTTAATCTTAGGATCTGGTACTAATTCTGTGCAAAAAAATACCATTTGGTTTTCAAATGGTTAAGAGAGGAAATGATTCAACTTTTAATGCCACATTCGTAAGATAATCTTAATCATTCTGGCCAGATAGTTGAGAACTTTTCTTATACAAGACAAAAGCTGTCCCCTCCGGATTTGAATCGTCAACTGGTGATCCTGCTGGCACTTGACGTTTCATTGCCCTGATAATATCTTTCTAAGAATACGATATCATTACTATTTAGTCATATTTAGGAATCCCAACTACTAGAGAATAATATTAGGGTTGCCACATACTGGCTAGATATGTTTTTACTTCCTATAAAAAATGAGGCGGGAAAATAATATACTGATAACCAAACCTTCAAAAAATCAAAATCCAATACCGTCCTTTCTCGAATGTGGGAGTCTTTCTCATCTAAATACTTCCTGAGCTTGTTACCTCTTACTTGGAATTCCAGTTCGCTTCCTTGGAAAAGTATTTCTGTTCCTTGGATATGCATTTTTCTAAGGAAGAATGATACTTTTCCAAGGAACAATAAACACGAACATCAAACTTGATGCCCGTGCAAATCGAATACTTCTGCCCCAACCTCATTCCTATAATACCAATGCAATTACTCTCTTACACCAATCTTCCCTTTCATCTAAACCAGTCTTTTTACAAAGCTGCTTGTTTAATCGAAAAAATTCAGGTATTATATTGGACATTGTTTTCATAATTTCATTAGAATTTCGACTACAATCCCAACTTTCTAACAATGATAATTGCCACTCTTTCAAATGGCTTCTTTTTCCTTCTAATTTTGTCCAGATGCCGTATGGCCCATCAATTCGTTGCCCCATTTCCATATACCATCCAGAAACGATAAGCCAACGAACCTTATCTAAATTTGCTAAAGCATAATAATTTTCACGTCGCATTACAGCACGATAAGTTTCATGATAAAAAGCAAATACTTTACCTCGCCATATTTCAACCTCATCCATAGTAGGTCTATATTCGATTGCAGCAGATTGTTCCAACACTTTTGTAACCATACCTTGAGGATCGTAAAGTGCCTTAAGTCCGTGTAACCAAACAGAAGGTTGCAACTCACTCGGTTCTTTATAGAATGTATCTACTTTCACAAAACATTCAAAGTGTGTCACTACTATAGGACTGTTTTTAACACCTTCAAAAAATAAAACATTCCCCCATTTTGTAGGGCGTTCAAATTTTCTACGAATAAATTCAGCCTTAGTCTCTGAAGTTACAATAATATGCAAATCAATATCAGAATAATTATCCCGATTTCCTTTTGCTAATGAACCACCTTGATATACGGCTAAAACATTAGAATCATTTGTTAAATCCTCCATTGTATTTTCAAGTAACTTGTCACGATGCTTCGGCAAATGTGAATCTCTTTCTTGAAATTTACTTACAAATCCCACACATTCAAAAGCACTCCTTTCACTTCACTTTTATAAAAAATAGGTTTTTTGTCAATCTAGATTTGATCACCATAACTAAATGCTAACATTAATATATTTTTGGTATCAGTTGAGCATTACAAACTTTCTCGTAAAATTCTATTGATCCTGCTTGATCTATTATCGCATACTCATATTATATGGACTATCTATTTCATCACCATTTATAAATGTCCACCTATTGGAACCACAAGCCCAGGAAGAAATGTACTGTTTTATTTCTTTTGAAGAAATAAAATCTGATTACTATCATTACAAAGAAAAACAACCGCCATTTGTCGAAGTTTCATAAAAACCCCCATACCTTAAATACCTTAAAGTTTGATAGCCTATTAACTTAAGATTATTTAACTCCATAATCTTTCAACTTCTACCAAACTATTTTTATTATCAAAAGTTAATTTATAAATGTCAGGTTTGGATGTACTTTTCCAGAAATCATACCCATAACGCTCATCAAAATAGTTCATGATAATCGTCATAATGTTTCCATGTGTTCCTATCACTATTTTCTTTCCATTGTATACACTTAACAATTGTATAATAGTCGGAATCACACGTTTCTGAGCCTGTATGGTAGATTCTCCACCTTCTAAGCAATATTCTTTATTTTCAAAAGAATGTTCTATTGCTTTTAATAGTTCTTGTTCAGGAAGTTTGTATTCTAGCCCCTTAATCGGTCTTTCTTTTAGTTCTTCATATTCTTTAATGGTTAAACCTTTATGAAGCGCAAGTCCCTGAACAGTATGAACGGCCCTTTTATAAGAACTTGAAACAATTACAGCAATATCTTTTTCCATTAGCAATTCAGTTACTCTATTGGCAGCTATTACCCCTTCTTCAGATAACCCCCGAACTCTCTCTTCTCCTAGCTTAAAAGGTGATTCTGCATGCCGTACCATATATATCATTGTTGCCAACAAGTATCCCTCCCTCAACTCCTGTGTCTCCGATAGGCAAAAATAAGTGTTTTACTAAGTCGCGTTATTTTGCTATTGTGTCCATTTCATATTACGAGTAAAATCTTTTTCTAAATAATACCACATTATTACAGTTCAGTTCATATTTGGTGAGTTTATTTTTTTCTATCGGTATTATTTTTAAACTATATTTTGGCAATATGACAATAAGATGATAATATTTGGTATATAATTATTATTATAACTACTTGTTTAATACTATTATACAAAAAATGTAAAATAGATAATGAAAAGGAGATGCGGAATAATGGAATCATCCAACCGATTCTTTCAGTTTATTGGCGGTAAAAATATATTTTATATATTAGCTTTCTTCATTTTAACCGGGATTACCATATTCATTTATACGAAGATTTCATTTATCTTTTATCCATTGAAGGTTATTTTTTCTACATTAGCTCCACCTGTGATTTTAGCTTTCATTGTTTACTATTTATTGAATCCGGTCGTAGATATTTTGGAACGACTACATATTAAGAGAATATGGGGCATTATCTTACTTATTCTTGGTATTAGTGGGGCATTAACAGGAATTATTCTGTTAACCGCACCAGCTATTGAAGCACAGGTAAAAGAATTAGTAGCGAACTTTCCAAACTATTTAGGTCAGCTCGGAAATGAAATGACGACATGGATTCAAAATTCCTTCTTAGGACCCTATTATGATGAAGGCTATAATTGGTTAATGGAAAGATTGGGAGAGTTTCCGGAAATAATTGGTAATTATATCTCTAGTGGCTTTCAGGGGATACAAAATATTGCGAGTACGATTACGAATACAGTCGTATCTATCATTACCTTTCCATTCATTTTATTTTTCCTATTAAAGGATGGAAAAAAGTTCAAACAATTTACCATAAAAGTATTTCCGCCACGTTTTCGTGATGATATCAGGCAAATCCTGTCTAACATGGATACCCAAGTAGGTTCCTATATCCAAGGTCAAATCATTGTGGCAACTGTTATTGGTATCTTGTTATTTATTGGTTACCTGATTATTGGTCTCGATTATGCATTTACATTAGCAATTGTTGCAGCAATTACGAGTGTTGTCCCTTATTTAGGTCCAACCATCGCCATTATTCCAGCCATTATCATTGCTATTGTCAGTTCACCATTTATGTTATTAAAGCTGGTTATTGTATGGATTGCTGTACAATTTTTAGAAGGTAATTTCGTATCACCTAACGTTATGGGAAGAACCATGAAAGTTCATCCATTAACGATTATTCTTGTTTTGCTCACTGCGGGAAATCTATTCGGTATACTCGGGGTGATTCTTGGTATTCCAGGCTATGCCATTGTAAAGGTAATTGGAGGATATTTGTACTATAAATTCAAGAAGCGATATAACAAGTATTTTGGAGAAGATCGTGGAAACTATGAAATGGAAGAATAATAAAAAGCATCTGTTTTCTTCGGATAGAAAACAGATGCTTTTTAACTGTTAACGGTAGCTATTATGGCTTGGTTTAAACAAATCTTCATTACTATTCCTAACGATCGAAAAATTGTCTACATTATAATGACCGTGAAGGGTTTCATTGTGATGAAGAATGATTTGTTGTGCAGTTAAATGTTTAGATTCAGATGTAGAATGACCATCTCCTACCAGTGTTACATCAAAATGGTTTATTGTTGCCGTCCTAACAGCTGTATCAATACAATGCTCCGTCTTACATCCCATTATTACAAGATGTTCTACGTTGGCATTATTTAAGTTTTCTTTTAAAGGTGTGCCGTAAAATGAATTGGTTGCTGCTTTATCAAATATGAGAGCAGTGGATGGCACTCTTATATCCTTTTGTATCTGAAATCCTGGTCCTTCCCCACTTGCAACATCTAAATCTCTTATAAAAATAATTGGGATATTCTCAGCTAACGCTTTTTGAATTACTGTGTTAATGTTATTGATGATTTTTTCTTTATCAAAAATCCCCTGTTCTTCAGTACTGCCTTCCATTAAGTCTTGTTGAGCATCAATTATCAGTAGAGTTTGTTTCAATATTTCTCCTCCTTTATTTATATCTATTGCAACAATTTATTATACAATTAAGAAGAAAGTGGCTACTACAAGGAAAATAGGTGTTAACACACTCTTCATCTAATCTTCTAAATTGACCAGTTGGTTTGTTATCCGCTCTTGTTCTTTTTCTGCCACTTCACTTGAAATAATTTCTTCTTTAAGCAAATTATCGATGGCTTCGTACTCTATATATAAGGAATGTTTTTGAAGAACGGATTGCTGCTTTTCTTTAAGACCAGGATACTTATCAAAAAGTATTGTTATTTCACTTTGTAAATCTGCAAGCTTTTGTTCATATTGACTTACGATTTCCTTCGATACTGGATCAGTTATAAGTAAATTCTTTTTCACTTTATTTATTTCCATAATAGCCATCTCGAATCGATATCTTTGTGCTATTAGTTCTTCATATTCCTTATTTCCTTCTTCTATTTTATTAACGCCTAAAAAAGTTAATAACGGTTTAATGGAAAGTCCTTGGACGACCAATGAGAACAAGACAACACTAAAAGCTAAAATCAAAATATCCTCGCGCCCCGGAAAATCTCTTGGTAGACTCAAAACTAGAGCAATGGATAAGGAACCTTTTAAACCACCCCAATTGATGGTATGCTTCCATGGAGTTGGAAAATTTTTAATGAATAATAAGCTTGTATATACCGCTACACTTCTCGCAATCAATACTAGGATAATAGCGATAATAATCAATCCCCATTTATCAAGAAAGTGGATTCTTGTAATTTCTAATCCTACCATTAAAAACACGAGAGAATTGGCTAATAATGCCGCTACATCCCAAAAGTTATTAATATTTAACTTTGTCGTTGGACTCATGCCTATTTTTGCTCCATAGTTTCCAAAAATAAGTGCTGCAACAACAACAGCGATGACACCAGAAGCATGGACACTTTCAGCAAGTAAGAAGGAACCGTAAAAAAGGATAATACTAAAAATTATTTCTAAAGGATAATCATCAAAGTATTTCGTTAATAGTGAAAATCCATAACCAAGTGCTCCCCCTATGATTAGACCGAGTGATACGACCGTGATGAATTCCCATATCCCATAGCCTACACCTGCAATCCCCTGTTCGATATAGGATAGTAAATAAAAAGCTGATATATTAAATAGAACAACTGCCAATCCATCATTAAATAAACTTTCCCCTTCAATAACAGTAGCAAGCCTTTTCTTAACGCCGACACTTTTAAAGATTGATAAAACACTTACCGGATCGGTTGCACTCATAAGCGCAGCAAAAACGAAAGCAGTGGGCAGTGAGAAATCAAAAAGCCACATGGCGGAAAAACCGATGATAATAGATGACAAAAAAGTTCCACCAAATGCGAGGGCTAAAATAGGCTCTTTATTTTCCTTCAAATGTGAGAACGGAAGCTTTAATGCAGCTTCTCCTAGTAATGCTGGCAAGAAAAGCGTAATAATGACAAAATTAAAAATTTCCCCTTCTGTTATGAATTCCTTTAGAGGTTCTATAACAGGAATTTTTGCAAGACCAATGATAGCTCCGACAATAACTAGTGCAATTGGGTAAGGTTTATTAAATTTTTTAGCTATAGCCGTAATTCCAGCAGCGATCATAACTAAAATAAGACCAAGCTCAAATATATGATGTAAATCTAAATCATTCAAAACTTCCCACCCCTTTGAGTAAATAAATGCACTTCATATGTTCTCCAACTTTCTAACTGTTAAACCTGCACTACTAGGTTTTAATATTAACTAACTCTTGTTTTTCCATACGCTTGAAACAAAGCATGATACTCATCCATCGTTATTGGCAATACACCACCATGCTTAGAGTTTACAGGAATATCCATATCCTGCTCACTTTTGGTAAAGTGTGCAGTTCTTAAATCCGATGTATAGTAAGGAATATATTTCTTTTCGACCGCATAATGATCCAATAATAAGCACCACCCTGCTTCACTCTTTAATTTAAAACAGGCTGGTCCTTCAACACCAATAATCTCACTTAAATTAGTCTCTATTGGTGTGAACTCTCCCAATAAAGAATCTGAAGCTTCTACGGTAATGCTTTTAACTGTCTCATCCTTTGAAAATCTGTAATATAAGCCATCTTCTTCAATAATAGTCGTGTCAATAATATGATTTTCTCTTTCGATATATAGCTTAGGCTCAGTAAACGTTTTAAAATCCTTGGTTTTTGAGTAATAAATTTTCTGTTTCTCAGCACCAAAGTTCTCTCTAGAGGCCCAGAATACCAGGAAATCATCCGCTTCTTTATCATAAATGGATTCAGGAGCCCACACACAGCCAGCCGTTTCTGGACCAACCTTCACTAACCGCTGTTCTGACCAATTAACCAAATCATCAGACTCCCAAACGCTAATATGCTGGCTTCCAGATCTTTGTACTTCCTCCCAATCCTTGCGATAATGAATTGATAAATCAGTTCCTATTATATAAAATTTATTTTCTTTTGGAGAGCGAATCAGAAATGGATCTCTTACCCCAAATTCACCTAGCTTCGATTTTAATATCGGCTGCTTTTCATTTAACGTTTCCCACTTTAAGCCATCCTTGCTTACTGAAAAGTAAACCTGCTCTAAATCCTCACTACTCACATCTTCATGAATAAAATGGACAAATAAGTATGCTTCGTATTCTATTTGATTTCCGCTTGGGTTAGTCATAGACATTTTTATCTCCTTTCTTTTACTAAATAGAAAAAAGTAATAGACTTAACTTGTTCAAGAAGGTTAAACTTTCTTAGATGTAATTTTCAATAATTTCATCGAACCAACTATCGCTAGTATAAACATACTCAACCAAAACAGGCATCTCCGCTATGTTATAGGAATAGAAAAACAGTAGGATGCTATTTTAATGAAATACTTTCTTCGTTAATGCAGAATTACTATATTAATCAAAAATTATTTCCCTTTTAAAGAAACATAATGTTCCATTGACCCCAGCCAATTCCCATCCATCTCTACCTATAGAGTTTAACTTATCGGTTATGATTGTATTGAAATCGTTATTGACCGTCAATCTAATCTGCATATCTTCAACTTTGTATTCGAATTGTTTCACCTAAAGTCCTCCTATTTAATTGAAGTTCACACTGTATATAGCATTGGCTTTAACGCTTCTGTAAAAGCTCATTTAAAATCTGAATCTTGCTTTGATCTTTATTATTATTTTTAGTTCTTCGGTATCCATCCAGTACAGATCTTCTATACACTTTCAGATACTCTGAAATCGTGAGTGTATAATAAGTTGCTCCATTGTATTCGTTCTTTCTTAAATCATTGTAATCTATATCTGCAAAGCTTTTTAAATCCTCGTAATAAGAAATTCCGATTTTTATATTACCTCTTTTAAACTCATGTTCATGTAAATCTATTAATTCGTATCCTAAACCTTCAAGTGTTTTTTTCAATAGATTCCATTTCTCATTCAAAAAGACTAAAGGAACTAGGATATCAATGTCTTGAGGATCAAATCCCACTCCCGTCGCTTTTTCAAGTCCTAATGAACCATAGCAAACCGGAACAATATCTAATTCATCATTCATCGTTTTAGCAATTTCAATAAATTCATCAAATAAAGCCATTAGTGTTCACCTTTTCCTTCAAATATATAATGTGCTTGAAGTGTATAAAATAGACAACATTATAACTCCCATGAAAACCATCGTCCATGACCTTCAGTCTTAGCAATTTTTTTAGTACACTCTTTTCCGTTTATATAATAATCAAGGTGGAGATCTTTATCTTGCATGTTATTATAAATGTGAAATATTTCTCTGTCTGTTCCAATTGATTTTACTTGTTCAAGCAATCTTTTTTTAACTTCTGAAGGCATTTGGTTAGCAACATGCGTATGAAATACACAAATAGAATGATCTTTTGGAATTTGTTTAGACAGTTCTGAAAGTAATGCAACTCCATCTCCTTTAATTAAAGTCAATTGATTTTTTCTAACATAATCCACTGCCTTATTAAATAATTCCCTTCGTTTATGATGATTAGGCCAAATAAGTGCTTGCAGCCAAAGATTATCTTCATCATCCGTTACATCCATTATATTAAGATCTACTCCAACCCTTGATGCAATAGATGGATTTTTTTCTTGTAGAAACGGAGAATTTTCTCCTTTTATCTCTGCAGTTATATGAACACCTGAGTTTTTATCTCCATAAATTTCATTGGTTCCATAGGAATAACTATACTTATCCCAAAAAAGCTGTAAACCTGCGCTTGTTCCTATTTCTATCAAAGCTAAAGGCTTCTGTACGATATTAGAAATATAACAAAAAGTCGGGTACAGATATGAGCAACGCCCAACTTCATTGGTCTGTACTATTTTATTTTTTAATATTGGAATAATTTCATCCTTGAACTGATAACAAAAATCCTTAAAATAATCGAATGACTCTTCTATATTTCTTGGATTTTCAACTAAACTTGGATAGAATTTTTTAAGTTTATGATCCTTACCGTTTAACAACAAGTAATGAACAGCACCAAGAAGTAAATTGGGGATAGGCTGGCTTTCCCTTGTCTGCATTGTTAATTCTATTAGATTCTTATCTTTAGAAATCTCAATAGATAAATGTTCATACAATTGACTAGAACCTTTGCATTCTTTAATTGCGAAACTTTTAAATCTTTCAGACAAATGGTTAATATTCATAGTTTCCCCCATAATTTTTATGGTTTTATTGTTTCACAGTCGCTAGTATCTAATATGATCTTATTAACATTTTAACATATAATTCCATTATTGTTTTCAATATAATAAGAGGATCACCGATATTGTAACGGTAATTGCTTTATGGAAGTCTAATCATAAGTTTTATTCCTCGAATGTATTGGGTTAAGTGGTTTGGTAGCGATATCCCATTTTTTATAGAAATGTTTCTATTAGCAGAAATTCAAATTCTTCTTACCGCCTTTTCTGGTATTCTGTTAGCTCGGTCTTTTAACGGAAAATAAAATTAAAGTTATTGAACGGGTGGCTTTAGTTGAGCAACAATATAAATGAAACAAAGAAAAATGCTTGGATATATAACTCATCCAAGCGTTTTTGTGTCTAATCAAGCAAGGCTGTTTACTTTAATGATACCTAAACCAAACAAACCACTCATTATCTTTACTTTTAGCTAAAAAGATTTGGCCTTCTAAAGCACTAGCACTTATTCCTTCCCATTTAGGAAAGTACAATCTCACTAACCATGATTTATCCGCAATTTCTTCCCCGCAAAAATTCTTAGCCATTTCATAATAAGCTTCATCTTTTTCTTTGCCAACTGTTTTTGGAAAAGGAAGAGCAGTTATTACCTCCCATTCAGAGTATAATTCTCCGTACTCACCTTCTGCATAGATATCAGGAACAATCACCTTTAGTGCTTTTAGTAGTTCATCCTTATCTTCCATAGTTGTGTTTTCAAATGTTTTCAACTTCGGACATTCAACATCCGGTTGTGCATAAATTTGACTAGGCACCAAGATGAATATAAGTAGAGATATCAGTACCCCAGTTTTTTTCATAACCTTCACCTCTGTACTAGTTTCCCGATATTCTCTTTCGATATTCAATTCATCTGGTTTATTAATATTGATATTACTCTTCCTCCAACTGATCACACAGCTCTTCCCATTTGTGCTCCAAGTCCTCTTTTTCTTGATATAACTGTTGTAATAACGCCAAATCTTTCATATTCAGCATTTTTTGATCCAACTCTATAATGTGTTCCTCTAATAAAGCTAATTCTTTCTCCAAGTTTTTATTTCCCACACGTTTGCTAATGAATGATGGTTCCTTTTGTACCGGAGTTTTTTTCTTTTTCTCAACACGTTCCGGAACTGCCTTATCCCTTAATTCAGCCATTTTATCTTTAGCCCAATTATAGTTTCCCTCAAAGCAATAGAGCTTCTTTGCTTCGATCCAATAAATCTTGCTAAATAGCTTGTTAAGGAAATACCGGTCATGGGATACAGCTAATATGGTACCTTGGAAATCGTCAAGAGCTTCTTCCAACACTTCTCTTGATTCAATATCTAAATGGTTCGTAGGTTCATCCAAGATAAGCAAATTAAAGTCCTGGTACATCATTTGCGCTAGCCTTAAACGCATCCTTTCTCCGCCGCTGAGCTGTGTAATCTTTTTAAAAACAGCATATCCGTAAAACATAAACCTTGCTAAAATATGCCTCGCTTCTCCTTCTGATACTTTCACCGCATCTCTGAATGTCTCGATAACCGTTTCATCTTTCATATTAAAGAAAATATGCTGAGATAAATATCCAACTTTGACATTACTGCCTAGTCTCACCTCTCCTTTATCTGGGTCCAGTTGTTGAAGGATTAATTTGATTAATGTTGTTTTACCTGTTCCGTTTTCTCCAATAACTGCAACGCGTTCCTGATATGTTACATACATATTTATATCTTTAAATAACAGGTGTTCCTGGAAGCTCTTCGAAACCTCTTTAAGCATAATGACATCATTTCCGCTTCGATCCGATCCGTCCATTTGAAGGTTCATTGTTTTTCGATTTAATGTCGGTAGTTGTAACTTTTCCATCCTTTTTAATGCTCTTTCCATGTTTTTAGCACGCCTATGAAGACCTGCATTCGGTGGATTGGCTCTATTTGCCCAATCTTTTAATCGCTTAATCGCTTCTTTCATCTTTTTTATTTTCTTTTGCTGTTCTTCATAGGCTTGAAATTCTCTTAAAAGTCTTGCTTCTTTTTCTTTAAAAAATCCTGAGAAATTTGTATGATAAGAAGTTATTTCTCCATCTTCCAGATCCATTACCTTATTCACAACCTCATCAAGGAAGTAACGGTCGTGTGAAATAATCAGGACTGTTCCACTATACTCTTGCAGAAAACTTCCAAGCCATTCGACTGCCATTAAATCCAAATGGTTAGTCGGTTCATCTAGCAACAACAAGTCGGGTCGTTGCAGTAACATTAAGCCTAAACCTACCTTTGTTTTTTCACCTCCACTTAATTGGGAGAATGGCTGTTCAAGTAACAATGGAATATTTAAACCGTGTACGATTCCCTCTATTTGTGATTCTATTTCATATCCACCTTTGATTGTGAATTGGTCTTGTAAATTGCCATAATCAACGATTAGTTTTTCCAACTTATCAGCGTTCGTCTCCATACTCATTTCGTTCTCTAATCTTTTCATTTTTTCTTCAATTTGTAGTAATGGGGAAAAGGCTGATTTTAGTACATTCCTCACCGTTGTCTGATCATGATAATTCGGAATTTGTTCAAGATAACCTATCTTAGCTCCTTTTTTCCAATGGATTTGTCCTGAATCAGGTGTTTCCACACCAGCGAGTAAACGAATTAAAGTCGATTTACCACTACCGTTCGGACCGACTAAACCAACACGGTCTTTTTCCTTTATTTCAAAAGATATATCTTCAAAAATTAAATTTCCTCCGTACATTTTCGCTATTTTGTTTGTGCTGCATACGATCATTATTCATTCCTCCTAAAAAATAAGTACAAAAAAAGCTATAAGAAGACACATCTTCCCATAGCTTCCAATTGGACTAGTAATAGAACTTCATCTGAAAAATCCAGTTCTATATGCACTAAAAAAGAAGAGCACGAAAAATGCTCCCCTTACAAACCGTCCTTCTATATTGTGGGGTAAGAGATGTTTTCACTGTTTTAGCTTGCTATTGAATTGTTAAAAAAGGGCATACGTATCCCGTTAACAATTTCAATCGCAAATTTCGCACGGTTAAAATAAAGAAATTCAGTCCAATAACCGTACACTAAAACAGATTGATTCAACATCTTACCACCACCTCCGTTCCTTAAAGTTACATATATTTTATTACTCACAGGGATTTTTTTCAAGTATAATTTTTAAAGTTCAATTAAATTTCAAAATCCACTCTTGAGATAATGATACATGCATCGATAAACACATACTTTTACTAACACAGGCATTAATTATAAAGTATAATTAATTGTAAAATCTCTATTTTGACCATAGGAGGAATGTAAAGTGAAATCGATAAAGGTTCATCATTACGATGCGTTTAGTAAGAAACCCGATAAAGGAAATCCGGCTGGAGTAGTATTAAACGGTGACGAATTGACAGATGCAGAAATGCAAGAAATTGCATTCAAATTAGGGTTTAATGAGACTTCCTTTCCAGTTAAATCGGAAGTAGCCGACTTAAAAATTCGTTTTTTTACTCCTGGTCACGAAATGAATCTTTGTGGTCATGCCACAATGGCAACTGTTTATGCTTTAAAATCTACTGGCTTAATAAGAAATAAAACAAGCCTTACCATTGAAACAAAGGTTGGGATTTTACCTGTTACTATTAAATCAACCCCTGAAGGCGAAGTACATATTACAATGAAACAGGCTCCACCAAAGTTTAAAGAATTCAAAGGTTCAAAACAAGATTTAGCGAACTCAATAGGATTAAAAGAATCTGATCTTCATGATGATTTACCCATTTTATATGGAAGTACAGGTGCTTGGACACTACTAGTACCAATAAAAAAGTTAAACACTTTTAAGAAAATGAAACCTATTAATAAAGAGTTCCCATCCATATTAAAAGAAATGCCAGAAGCATCTGTTCATCCATTTTGTATGGAAACTTATGATATTCATGCTGATATGCATGCTCGGCACTTCTCTTCACCCTATTCAGGTACTGTCGAAGATGCAGTAACAGGAACTGCTTCTGGGGTAATGGGGGCTTTTTATGCAAAATACATAGATAGCAATTTTCAAGAACCTCTTAACCTACTCATTGAACAAGGTCAAGAAATTGATAAAGATGGTCAGGTTTTAGTTCAGGTTTCAAAGATTAATAACTCATTTGATGTTGAAATTACAGGAAACGCGGTTTATGTTAAAGATATTCACATTTTGTTAGGAAATTAATAATTTGTGCCAAGAAAAAAGTAGAAAGAAAATTATTTCTTTCTACTTTAACCTTTAAAATAAATATGATTCTCCGTCCTCTGGTACCAGTACATTTGAAGAGATTCCTTTTTCATCTATAAAGTGTTTTAATTCTTTTCTGGATAGTGTCCAATGATTGACTGCTTCCATGTGACTAGCAATAATTTTAGCATTTGGAGCAGTTTGATACACTTGATAAACATCTTCTTTCCCCATTACTAGCGAACCACCTTCAAGGAATTGATTATCTCCAGCATTTACGACAATGATTTCTGGTTCATGTGTTTCGATTTCTTGCTGAACTTCCTCATACCAGACTGTATCACCAGCTATATATAATGTTTTCTCATTTGAATGATTAAAAACAACACCACATACCAGTCCAGTAGCTTTTAATATTTCTCCTCTACCATGTTCGCCTTTTGTTTTAATTAATTGAATATCTTCAAAGATAGTGTCTTCTTGTAAGACTTCCACGTTGGTAAAACCAGCATTGTTTATTTCTGTAGCATCTTTTTCATTTTGTGCAAACAATTTTATACCTTTTGGAAGTACCTCTTTGGCAATATCATCCCAGTGATCTAAATGAAGATGAGTAACAATGACTGCATCAACATCATCTATGATATTATCAATTGATGTTGGTAAGCTAACTAATGGATTCTTTTGATCTTGTCTTGCTGAATTCGGAAAAGGCGGATATGTTCCCTTGTCAGCTAAAAAAGGATCTATTAAAAATTTCTTTCCTGCATAATTCACTACTAGTGTTGCATTTCGAATTTGTTGTATATTCATGATTAAAACTCCTTTACTTTTATTTACATCTATTTTATATTATGATCGGTACATAAATACATGGATATAATCAAGTCTTGTTGCTATTTAACTTGATAAATGAAAGGATTTGAAAAATGTTAGATAGTACAGATATGCGTATCTTAGAAGAACTGTCCAATAACAGTCGTATAACCATGAAGGAATTGGGTGAGAAAGTTCATTTGACTGGACAAGCTGCTGCAGATAGAGTTGCTAAATTAGAAGATTATGGTGTGATTGAGGGCTACACGATAAAAATTAATCAAAATAAATTAGGATATTTCATACATGCTTTTATCACTGTCTTCACAGAAAGTATTAGTCATCAGCCTTACCTCACGTTTATAAACACACAAGAACAATACATTATAAATAACTATAAAATTAGTGGGGATGGCTGTTATCTTCTTGAATGTAAATTTCCATCTCATGAAACATTGAATAAATTTCTAGAAGATTTTAATAAGCATGCGAACTATAAGTTATCTATTGTTATTAAAAACGGTTCAACTACTTTTTGAGCTGAACCGTTTTTTACGAACTTATCTTTTATTTTAACAAATCATATTGTTTGATTACTTCTTCTGTAATTTCGTTATCTTCAGGAAGATTACTCACTTCCTGCAATACTTTCGCAATTCCTTTATCATCGATCATCGCTTGAAGTTTTACTGCTTCTTCATCCTCTTGGTGATCAAATAATAATGCAGCAGCAATAGCCTTTGCTAAGTTAGTAAAAGCTAATCCTGCTTTGTGCGCTTCTGTTGCAGGGCGAATTAGTCGATCTTCCGGTCCTAATTTTCGTATCGGTGCACGTCCTACTCTTGTTACACCATCATTCAAATATGGATTTTTGAATCTTTCTATAATCTTTTGAATGTATTTCATGTGTTCCTCTTTATCTAAACCATACTGCTTAACTAAGTAATCTCCGGTCTCTTTTAGTGTTTCCTGAACTTGTTCCGCTATTTTTTCATCCGCTAATGTTTTATCAATAGTTGACTTTCCATTCAAGTAACCAAAGTATGCAATGACAGCATGTCCTGTATTAACCGTAAATAACTTTCTCTCGATAAAAGGAGCAAGCTCAGCAACAATAGTCATCCCTTCAACTGCTGGAATGTTTTCTTCTGTCTCGACAACCCATTCGTAATATGGCTCCACTAATACATCAAGTGATTCATTATCTTCTTGAATTGGCACGATACGGTCAACCGCAGAATTAAAGAACTGCACTCGTCCTGCTAACCTTTCTTTCGTATCCTCATCAAGATTGTCTAAAATGTGTTGCTTCAAAATGTCTGTTGCGCCGATCTGGTTCTCACAAGCAATGACATACAACTTCTCATCAGTTTGGTACACTCGTTCAGATAAACCGTGTGCTATAAGTGGTGCTATTCTTGGTAAAATGTTTGGACCAATAGCAGTAGTCACATACGTTGCATTTGAAATTGCTTCGACAACCTCTTTTTCCTGCGTCATATTGTTTAGTCCTGCCACATTATGAATCGTGGTTGTTTCCAGTTTATCTGTTGCTAGTTTTACTTGGTAACTCTTTTGCTCATTTAATTGATTGATGATTTGATCGGCAATATCAACGAATGTGACATGAAATCCTGACTCGGAAAATAATGATCCGATAAATCCTCTACCAATGTTTCCTGCTCCAAAATGAACTGTTTGTTTCATTTCTATCATTCCTTTATCCATTTATTTTGAAGATAGTCTGAAAATAAACCCTCTAACTTGCCTCTGATCATCGCTTCACTTGAAGATGAAAAAATCATCATTGCCGCGTCATTCTCAATCAGACTAGTACTTATTAGACTTAAAATTTCTTGTTCTTTTAAACTTAACTTTTCGGGAGATAACATTAATAGCAGATTTTTCAAATGTACTTCCTTACCATCCATTCCCTGAATGACACAAGGCTGTTCTAAATGACATATTTGAAAAATAAGCTCATGAATACTACTGTCCCGACAGTGATACAGCCCCATATTTGTATCCGGTATTCCCAATCCACCTATTTTTTCTCTATACTCTAACTTCTGCAAAACTGTTGTAGTATCTGTAATTAACTCTTTTTGCTCTAGTTCGTCTACCATCTCTTTCAATACTTGCTTATAATCTGCATTAGACTTTCGGTATACACGTAAATTATGCAGAATTGCTTCGATACTAGTTTGGACTTCTTTCATTTCCTGCAACATGTCTTGCAAGGTTGATTGCTCGCGCCTAACCTCTTTGTCACTGTCTTTCACATACTCATTCTTACTAGTTAATTGTTGAATATTACTCTGCAGGAAGCTTCGAATCATTTGAATGTCTTCATCATTTAATAAAGGGGACACTAAAATATAGTGAACATCATCGAACGGAAGCCTGACAGTGGAAATAACAACATCAAACTCATCTAAATTCGACTTTTCTATTTCTTTCATTGATTTAATTTCCACAGAATTAATCTCGGTAAATTCTTTCTGGATACGACTTGCCAGCATCTTGGAAGTCCCTATGCCTGTTGGACAAACGATGACAGCATGTATCGTTGCCCTCTCCTCATTCATTAATAAGGCAGAACCAAAATGAAGAACAATAAAGGCTATTTCATCGTCCGGGAAGGAGATGTCAGGAAATTCTTTTTCCAAACTATTCCGAACAGCCATAAATAATACAGGATATTTCTTTTTAATTTGCCCTGTTAATGGATTAAACAATCCCATTTGATGCTTTAACCGGAAGATAGAAGGCTCCATGTGGGCAAGTAGTCCTTGAAATAACGAAAAATCCCTAGATAAATCAACATGTAATTGATTGGAAACACTTTGGATAATATTCTTAATAATCTGTCCAAGCATGATACTGTCATAGTCTACCGTTTCAGAATCTTGTAATTTGGATCCTTTTAAAATAACTGCTAAATAATGAATATCTCTTTTAGTTAGTAGGATAGATAATTCAGATTTTAATTCTTCACCTAACTGGCTAATCAATTGAAACTCTCTTGCTGATTCATCATTCACCAATTCAACCTCTTCTTCCAATAGTAGTTGATTCTCTACCCGTTGAATGGTAATAGCAATATGAATGATAAGACCTAAGTAATCATTATCCGCTAACCGTGTTTGCCCTCGATCAAACAAATGATGAACCATATCATCAATTATCAAAAGGTAATCCGGTGAAAAATAGCTGAGTACTGGACCTTCTAATTTATTATTCTTCTGTAATATATACAAATTCTCTAACAGTTCCTCGTGAAAATGAAACAAAAAATAAGTAGCTAATGCTTTACGCATATTTGCTTCTCCACCAGCTATACTTACACCGACACCTCTTTTTCGTGTCAATTCTACTGTGAATTTCGCTAACCAATCTGTTAGATCATCCAGATAGGATGCAAGCGTTGTAACACTTACTCCTAGTTCTTTTGCCAACACTTGCTTCTTAAAAAATGAACCTTCATGTAGTAATTTAATGAGTAACTGCAGTTTTTTCTCTTCTGGTGTTTCATCAGTAGGGTGTTCATGGGATAACTGCTGCATCAGTTTAAAGATATGTTCATTTTTTCCATCAATTATTAAACCATCATTAGTTGTGCGATTCAGTTGTAAGACAAACGGCTTTAATATGTTTTCAACAGCCTTTAAATCACGCTGGATTGTCCTCACACTTACATTTAAATAACTGGCAAGTGAATGAGGCGTGTGCTTACCAGAGGTCTTCATAACTAAATCAATGATTAATTTTTCCCTTGACGTAATAAACATTTTTACCCACTCGTTTCCTTATTAAAATCATCACAGCAAGAATATAACAGAATAGAAAGACAGTACACACCATCTTTCTACTCTTTTTTAGATTATTTACTATTTATGATATCCAGCAATTCTTTTGCGGTTTTTGCTTGTACCATCTGTTCAATATTTTCTTCTTCTGCACAAATAACCGCAATACTAGAAAGAATTTCAAGATGTGTGCCATCTTTTCCTGCAATACCAAAGATCAATTTTGCTTCTTGACCATCAAAATCAACACCATTTGGAACTTGCAGAACGGTAAATCCTGAGCGTAACACAGCTTTCTTAGCTTGTTCTGTACCATGTGGAATAGCAACGTTATTTCCCATGTATGTTGACGTCATATTATCACGTTCAATCATCGCATCGATATAACTTCCTTCCGCATAACCAGCTTTGACTAACACTTCACCGGCAAAACGAATCGCTTCTTCCTTAGAAGAAAATTCTTGGTTTAGGAAAATATTTTCTTCTCGTAACAAGTCATCATCATCTTGTTCATGATCTGCCCCAGTTACATCTGCTTCTGTTTCTTCCACTACCTCAGACAATTCTTCTGAGATGCCATTTTGCAGACTGTCAATTAACTTATCATATTCCGGACTTGATAAGAAGTTATCTACTGAAATGTGATAAGTATTAGGTAATTTATCTTTCGCACGCGGTGTTAATTCTTCTTGTGTAATAACAACCTGTGCATCATTCGGTAAGTTATTAATCGCTGTGTTGGTAACAGAAACGTCTAGATCTGCTTCTTTCACTTTTTTGCGTAGTAGTGACGCTCCCATCGCACTTGATCCCATTCCGGCATCACAAGCAAAGACAATTTTGTTCACGTCTTCTGGCAACGTTCCGGGATTAGATTGAAGTGTTCCAGCAACAGAACTTTCCTTACCTTTCATTTCTTGCATTTTTTGTGTTGCCTCTTCAATATCCTCATCTTCTTGTTTACTTGATTTTAACACAAATCCAGAAACAAAGAATGAAACAATGGTAGCTACGATAACTGCGGCAAAGTTAGCAATATAAACACTCGCATCTCCAGTAGGTGTAAGAGCAGTAATTGCGATGATACTACCTGGTGATGCAGGAGCTGTTAATCCTCCACCTAATAGCACTAAGGTTAAGACTCCACTCATACCACCCAAAATAACAGCAATTAACAGCATTGGACGCATTAATACGTATGGGAAGTAAATTTCATGAATACCACCAAAGAAGTGAATGATTCCAGCACCAGGAGCTGATTGCTTTGCTGAACCTTTTCCAAACAACATAAATGCTAATAATACACCAAGACCTGGTCCTGGATTGGCTTCTAATAAGAGAAGAACAGAATGTCCTACGTTATTTGCTTGTTCTATACCAATCGGAGATAAAATCCCATGATTAATAGCGTTATTTAGGAATAAAATTTTCGCAGGTTCAATCAAAATACTTGTTAATGGTAATAATCCTTTATCAACTAACCAATCAACACCGACAACAAGTACCTGTGTAAATCCATCCACTGCTGGGCCTACTCCTAAAAATGATATAATTGCAAGGAAACCACCGAGAATACCAGCAGAAAAGTTGTTCACGAGCATTTCAAAACCGGATCTAATTTTACCCTCTATTAATTGATCAAACTTTTTAATTACGTAACCACCAAGTGGCCCCATAATCATGGCACCTAAGAACATTGGTGTGTCTGGTGCACCGATAATAACCCCCATTGTAGCGATCGCACCTACGACCCCACCACGCTGGTCATTTATCAATTTACCACCTGTGTAACCGATTAATAATGGTAGTAAATAAGTCACCATTGGATCTACTAATTTTGCAAGGTTTTCATTTGGAATAAAACCATCTGCAATAAATAAAGCAGTAATAAGTCCCCATGCAATAAATGCACCTATATTTGGCAGCACCATAGAACTAAGGAAATTACCAAACTGCTGGACTTTTACCTTTATATTTGACTGAGCCATTTTTATCACCCTTTCGATATCATTTTTATATCCCTCAATTATTAATCATATGCCACAGTTATCCTACCTTCAAGATACTTGAAAGCTATCTTTGTCGCAGGCTTTATGACAAACCTATTTTTTCTCCGGGATATAAGATTTTATGCTTCTTAGTTTTAGTTTCACAAGACACTACACCTAAGTAGGTATAAAAGTATAAGTGTGTATATTAGGGGATGCCGTGCTTTCTTTTGTAAATAATAAGTTTGTTATACATTAAAGGAGGACTTGTATGCAACAAGATAATAAGGCTAAAATGAAGGGTTCTATTACCGAACCAGAATTTTCTAGAACTGATGCACAAAAAGTAAGACAAGAAATTCAAAAAGATGTCAGTGAAGGGCAAGGTGCAATAACTTCCCGAGAGGCAGGAGCAAAGCATGATTAAAAACTACTCATGATTAAATATATATAAGGTGAGATAGTTATAAAGCCTGTATCTTAGATTACCAAGTAATCATTGATACAGGCTATTAATCATTTTATTGAACTAAAGATTCCGTTTGTTTAATCAAAGGATACAATTTTTCCATCACTATTTATCCCTCGAAAACTGAAACTACCTACTTCTCCATGTGCTAACTTACTGTAATGAACTGCAAACCCAGCCCTGACATCCATTTCAATAAAAACAGTTGATTGCTCTTTATTGATGGTTTAGTTGAAAATTAGAGATATGTGGAAAATATGTTAACTGTCAATTCCGAGGAGATATTGCTATCAGTGGGGATTTTACGGACGATTAGCACCACGATAAAAGAAGAAGAAGCTTTGATACTAGCTTCTTCTTCTTTGTTAAAAATTATATAAAATTGCATTATTCCATTTCTTTTTGACAACACCATGTTTCGTTCTCTCATGATTTAATTCAGTCTTTCGTTTTAAAGTGTCTCTTCATTCGTATGTTTAGCTTCTGTGAAATTCAGTTCATGTAATTTTTTTTTGATGAGAGCTATCACATATTCACGATCTGATGGATTGTTCTCAAAATCTAATTGATCAACGTTAATTTTTAACACAGGTGATGCATTGTATGCCTCAAAATATTCTCTGTACTCTTTGTTTAACCTTTCCCAATATGCATTTTCTGTAGCCACTTCATAACTTCTACCTCGTTTATTAATTCGACAAATAGCTTCTTCCGTTGATATTTCAAGGTATATCATTAATGCTGGTGGCTGACAGTGTTCAATCATATTTTTGAATAAAGTTAAGTAAATGTTGAATTCTTCTTCAGACATTTCTCCACTATCTTTTAGCATTTTTGCAAAAATGACATCTCCATAAATAGAACGGTCCAGTACAGCCAGATTGAGCTTACTAGCATTTTTTATATGCTTGAAACGTTCATTTAAGAAGAATACTTGTAAAGAAAAACTATATCGTTCCCTGTCATAATAAAATTTATCTAAAATTGGATTATTAACAACGGGTTCTTCAAATGGTGTATACCCTAACTCCTTTACAACCATATCCATTAATGTAGTTTTTCCTACACCGACTACACCATCTATCGTAATCATTTTCCATCCATCCCCTTTTGTCTTTTTTAACCTTTTTAAACAATCGATATAAAAGCTTTCCATTCTATCTAGCCCCTTTGAAAAAATCTAGAACCCGCATTTGAATAAAATAGTTTTATTAAATATATATTAGCTACTTGAGGCTTCTTTACCTTCGAATTATCCCTAAAATATAAAAGTCGATATACAGTTCGCACCCTCTATATTGGGAAAGAATATTATATCTTCAATTTTTTTCTTACTATATATTGACATGCGTGTAGTTCATTCATCGAAAAGCAACTAATATATTATAACACACACGGGCAACACATAACACAATATATAGTTATTTATTGTGAATTTATAACTGTATATTGTGTTATGTGTTATTAAAACTTTAGTGTTTTAATGTAAATAACAAATAAAACCGGCCATAGTCAATAACCCTAGCCGGAAAAACTACTAACTATTCAATTTGGCATCAAACTTCTATGCGATCTAGCAAATTACAGTTAATCATACATCGTGAGATATGTCTATTTCATCGCTCTACTCACTTTTAGTTTTTTACCTTTAACTTTTGTATGTTCCATTGCTTCTAAGACTAGAGAACCTTTACCATTCAAAATATCAACATAAGACCAATTATCTTTGATGGTAATAATCCCAATATCATCTGCTGTTACATTTGGAATATTGGAAATCGTACCAACAAGATCCACTGCTCGGATTTTTTTCTTTTTTCCGCCACTAAAATGTAGCTTCATAATATCTTGATTGATTCTTGCTGTTTTGTTATTTTTTACAATGCGTCGTTCCTGCATTTTTTTATCGAAGGCTTCTTTTGCTTCCATTACTTCCTCTTTCGAAGGTAGCTCCCGTTTACGAAGTTCAAAACCAATATATTTCTCTATTGGTCGTAAGTATTTTCCTTGAGAATCAGTTACAAATGTGATGGCTTTCCCTTTATTACCTGCACGACCTGTTCTTCCTGTTCGGTGTACATAGCTTTCTTTTTCCATTGGCACATCAAAATTAATAACGAGTGACACATTATCCACATCTATGCCTCTTGCAGCTACATCCGTTGCTACAAGATAACGAAATTCCCCCAACTTAAAGCCTTCCATTACAGCAAATCGTTTTTCTTGCTCTAGTCCACCATGAATCTGTTCGCAAGAGTAATGAGACTGTTCCAATTCGGTCGATACTTCGTTTACTTGTTCTTGTGTATTACAAAAGATGATACAGCTATCTGGATTTTCAACAATGGTTACATCCTTGAGTAGTTCCATTTTCGAATCTTTTTTCACTTCGAACAAACTGTGCTCAATACTGTCAGTTGTGACTTCTGTTGTAATTTCAACATTGATAGGATCGTGCATATATTTATGACAGAGCTTTTCAATTTCTTTCGGTAAGGTCGCAGAGTACAACGTCGTTACTCTATTTGATGGTACCTGTTTAATAATTGCTTCTACTTCATCTAAAAAGCCCATTCTTAGCATTTCATCTGCTTCATCTATGACAAGATACTTTATTTGATCTAAGTTTAAGGTATCTTTTTCGATATGATCCATTACTCGACCCGGTGTACCAACAACTACGTGTGTTTTTTGTTTTAGTTCATCCTTTTGAATGGCAAATGGTGCTTTTCCATATACAGCTAACGCTTTTATTCGTTTGAATCTGCCAATATTGGTTATATCTTCTCGAACTTGAGCAGCTAGCTCTCTTGTCGGGGTTAGCACTAAAGTTTGTGGTTTATTTTCTTCCCATACCATTCTTTCACAGATAGGGATGGCAAAAGCAGCAGTTTTCCCACTTCCGGTTTGTGATTTCACTATTAGGTCTTGGTTTTCCAACACTCGTGGAATAACTTCACTTTGTACCTCTGTAGGCTTATTGTATTTTAATACATCTAATGCTTTAATTAATTCATCACTTAATTGATAACTTTTAAAGTTTCCTTCATTCATTTGTTACCCTCATTTATATTAGATTTACTTATAATATTTGCTCAGACACTTAATCATATTCAAATATAAGAAGAGCGAATGTATCGCTTTAAAGGTAACTAAACAGCTTGATCGACCCGCCGTAAAGGATTACCTAGTTTATTATTCTTACTTTTAAAAAAGAAAAAGGACTCTATTATAGAGCCCTTTAATAATTATGCTTTATTAACGTTAGTAGCTTGAAGTCCGCGTTGACCTTCTTCAGTATCAAACGAAACTGTTTGACCTTCTTCTAAAGTTTTGAATCCTTCACCTTGAATAGCTGAGAAATGTACGAATAAATCTTCGCCACCTTCTACTTCGATAAAACCGAAACCTTTATCTGCGTTAAACCATTTAACTGTACCTTGTTGCATATTTGTTGCCTCCCGTGTGGATATCCCCACATTTTAATACTATCATTGCCCAATTAGATAAAAGGTGAAAAGTGCAATATTTACTCTTTTCTCTCAGACCGATACCGAACAAAAATAATTCTTATTAAGCATAGCAGACTGTGTTTGGAATAGCAAGTAATATTTGGATACCAGTTCTAATTGGAGGTACCCGTACCTTGTGGGAAACATAGGATGATGACTCTGTTGAGCAAAAATTAATTAAATCAATTTACTTCCTTGATTGTCTACACTATCGAGTAAGTTCCAAATCGCTTCGACCACTTCGTCTGGGCAATCTGTGTGGATCGTGGTATGTCCGGCATTTTCGAGTATACGATGCTCCCCACGCGGAACGGAATTTGCTAAGTTTGTATAGGTGGTATTTTTAACTTTATTGAATGGATCAATAGTATCACGGAGGAAAGATTTACTTGTGATCGGCGTCATGAATGGATCGATTCCCATCGCTGTGTACACAATCAATGGAATATCAGGTATGTCTCCTCCTTTACGAACTTCTTCATAGAGCTCGCTATTCAAATTTTTCCTTTCCGTCATCGTTTTCGTTAATGTCCTGAGGTGATATTTAATCAACTTTTCACGTATCGAATTTGGCCAACTTGCAAGCATCTGTTCGAATAAACCTCGAAAGGTTTGCTTGTATGTTAGGAGTGTGCGGAGGATCGGAAAAACCTGCTGAAGTAAATAGCGTTTCTTTAACTTTGGTGTATTGGTGAGAAAGTCTTCATGTGGCGGTTCTAGTAGAAGCATCCCAGATACCTCATCTGGAAATCGTTGGGCGTACCGGCGTGAATATATTCCTCCTAGCGAGTGGCCGACGAACAGATAGGGAGCTGGTACACCAGCGGTCTGCAAAAGGCTTCGCAATTCATCAGTGACCTCAAGGGCACTTCGAGGTAATTTGACCGGATCGCTCCATCCCGTTCCCGCTCGATCATAGATCACTGATGTTGTACGCTGACTAATTTTATTATGGATATTTAGATAATCAAGTCCGACCATGCCGGCTGCCGGTAAAAATACTACTGATGGACTCCCGGTCCCTGAACAATCGAGTAACAAGCGTCGCTCTTCCACGTTGTAGAAACTTCCAATCGGCGCACTGCCAAGGGACTTATCTCCTTGGTGTGTGGTTGTATTATCTTTCATCGCTTTATCGAGCCTCCCATAATTAATCTTTATTTATAATAAATTTTCCTAAGTTCGTCAAGGTAACTATCAAGTTCTGCAAGAATATTATCATAATCCAATGCAGTGACTTCTGAGTTTCTGATATCCTCTAGTATCTGATTTGTAAAACCAATGTTCGACCAAAAAATAAGCTGTTTACATCTTTCAACGTCTAATCCTTCTCTAAATTTAGATTCATCAACGATATCAAACATTGTCTCATGACATAATGTTTGTTTTTCGTTCACTCTTTTTTCCAGCTCCTTATTGATGTCATCAGACTTAGTAATAGCATCGATCTTAATAAATTCGAAAATCCAAGGGTGTTTTTGCAATAATTCAATTTGGAGCAGATATGATTGCCGTAGTTTTTCAAAAATATCTTTCTCATTAAAGTTCATTAAATTAAGATATTCTTTATTAATCATGTCAGCGCAGTAATCATAAAGAAATAGAAAAAGATCCTTTTTGCTATTTACATAGTGGAACATTAACCCCTTTGAAATCCCTGACTCTTTTGCAATAACATTTGTCGATGCATCATCAAATCCCTTCATAGCAAATTCCTTTAATGCTGCATTTAAAATAACATTCCTTCTTTTAGATTCGAGGTTTAAAATTTTTGGAAGCATGATAACCACCTTAATTATTTTTATTGTTTACCTATTAGGTCAATTACATTATAAACTCATTTATCTGATAGGCCAACAACAATTAGGAAAATTATAGGAGGACAAGGTTTAGACATAAAAAAAGGACCCTGCATTCGTAAATGTTTATTTTAACGAATGCAAGATCTGACTAGCAGATTTATATTTTAGTTAGACACAAAGGTTCGTTAGTCATAAAAGCAGATGATAAAGAAATATCTAATCCTAAAACCAATGTAAAGGTTCTGGCTTCACATTTTGTAATATATGTTTTGTTTCTGTGTATTCCTCTAATCCCTGTCTACCAAGTTCTCGTCCAATACCTGATTGTTTAAAACCACCCCAAGGAGCCTGTGGAAAATAGAGATTAAATTCATTTATCCATACCGTTCCCATGCGCATTGTCGCAGCACACCGTTCTGCTTTCACAATGTCATTTGTCCACACACCACCAGCAAGACCATAAATCGAGTCATTTGCTAACTGTACAGCTTCTTCTTCTGTATGGAATTTCTCTATCGTAATAATTGGGCCAAATACTTCCTCTTGAACAATGCTCATATCGGTTGTACAGTTTGTAAATATGGTTGGTAAATAGAAGAATCCATCTTGAAGCTCAGGATTTTCCGGTCGTTTACCTCCGATTACAAGATTGGCGCCTTCATTCTTACCTGTTTCCACATAGTTCTCTACTTTTGCTAAATGTTCAGCTGAAATAAGAGGTCCCATTTGCGTGGCTTCATCAAAGCCATTCCCAAGTTTAATATTTTTGACACGATCGACTAATGCTTGGACAAAATCAGCATGGATCGTTTCTTCAACAATCAATCTTGTGCCTGCTGAGCATATTTGACCTGCGTGAAAGAAAACACCATTCAAGGCTTGATCAACAGCGGTGTCAAAATCAGCATCAGCGAAGATGATATTAGGGTTTTTGCCTCCGAGCTCTAATGCTAATTTTTTCATATTCGTACTTGCTGCTTTCATAATTCTTTTACCTGTATGAATTCCGCCTGTAAAGGAAATTAAATCTACATCGACATTCTCAGACAGCTCTGCACCAACCGTATTTCCTGGACCTAAGACAAGGTTAGCAACACCTGCTGGTATGCCTGCTTCTTCAATCAGTTCAAATACTTTCATTGTTGTTAAAGGTGTAATTTCACTTGGCTTCATAATCAACGTATTACCAGTAACTAAGGCTGGTGCTAATTTCCATGAAGCTTGTAATAACGGATAGTTCCAAGGTGTAATTTGTCCACAAACACCTACTGGCTCGTGAACAACCTTACTTACAGTATTAGGAACTGGCGAATGAATGAGTTCGCCACTTTCTTTACCAGCTAATTCTGCATAATATCGAAAGACGCCAGCAATATCATCCATATCTCCTCGGCTTTCTTCTACCGTTTTCCCCGTATCTAACGATTCCAAATTAGCTAATTCTTCTTTATCTCTTTCAATTAATTCAGCTATTTTACGAACTAGTATGGCACGATCGGTTACTGGAGTTCTTACCCAATCACCTTGATCAAAGGTTGTTCGCGCCGCTTTGATAGCTGATTGAGCATCTTGTTGATTACCTTCTGCTACCGTAGCGATGACTTCTTGGTTAAATGGGTTTATAATGTCACGCATTTGCCCACCAATTGCGTCAACCCACATACCATTGATATACATTTTCTTTTTATTCATAAGTTATGTCTCCTCCTATTTTCAAGATCAATCTTTCTAAAAAGCGTTACTTTTATACGCCACTTAAAACGCGTGTACTATGAGGAGGCTGTATTTTCACATTTGGATCAATATAATGTTTGGCTTGGCTTATGGCAGTAGGAGCTTCACCAAATCCGGAAGCAATCAGGTTGACCTTACCAGCATGAGTTGTAATATCACCAGCAGCAAAAATACCTGCAATGTTTGTTTCCATTTTTTCGTTTACTATAATTGAGTTTTTTTCAAGTTGTAATCCCCATTGGTTGATTGTACCTAGATCTGAAAGGAATCCATGGTTGACGATTAAGGAATCTATGTCTATGGTATCTGTTTGGACTCCTTTATTTTCTTTGAGTGTTATTTGTTCAAGTCGCCCGTTTTCTCCAATTAAATCGTCAATGATCATAGGGGTTTTAATTTCCACACTTGATGCTTTTAATTGATGAACATTGTGCTCATGTGCTCTGAAATCTTCTCTCCGATGAATGATTGATGTTTCACTCGCAACTCCTTCTAACATAAGTGCCCAATCTACTGCAGAATCTCCGCCACCAGCCACACATACTTTTTTTCCTTTAAAAGATTGTAGATCAGTTATCGAGTACAATAAGTTATTTCCTTCATATAAATGTGCATCACTATGTTTGAGACGACGAGGCTGAAAGGCACCGGCACCACTTGTGATAATAATCGTTTTAGCATAGTGGACATCTCTTGTTGTCGTTACTTTAAAAAGTTCATCACTTAATTTTTCTACATGTTGAACATTTTCTTCAAGGCAAATTTCTGGCTGAAACTGACTTGCCTGCTCTTCTAATTGTTGAACGAGGTCTTTTGCTAATACTTTTGGAAAACCGGCAACATCATATATATATTTATCTGGGTATAATGCCATCAGTTGCCCTCCAACTTGTGGAAGACTATCTATTATTTTAACAGACATTTCACGCATTCCTCCGTAAAAAGCGGTAAATAAGCCTGTAGGACCTGCTCCAATAATAATAGCGTCAACTATATTTTCAGATTGATTCATTACTTCTCACCTACTTGATTTCTTATTTATAAATAATTACATGATCATTTTCAATTTTTACATTATAATTAGGGAGTTTTTTGTTAGGATTTGCTAACATTCTACCTTCATTTTTGATATCAAATTCTCTACCATGCCAAGGGCAACGAATAATTTCCCCTTTTCGGCAATAATGGTATTCTCCTGGTTGGCTTTCTTCTGTCGTTGCACCACAAATCATCCCCTTGTCTAGTGGGGCACCTTGGTGTGTACATTGATTGAGAAAGGCATAGAATTCTCCATCTAGCGTACGGCAGATCACTACACTTTGTTTTCCAAATAAGGATGCTTTCATTTGTCCTGGTTCTAGGTCAGATGTTTTACATACTATTTGTTCTTTCATGTTCATTCTCCTCTCACTTGGGCAACTTTGGATAAAATGCTTTGGCATTCTCCGCAAAAATTTTCTTCTTGAGTTCTGGATCCATCTTTGGTAGCGCCCGTGTTGGTGAATCATAATCCCAATGTGGATAATCCGTAGAGAAACAAAGGATCTCATCTGTACCCATTTGTTCCACAAGGGATGCAAACTCTTGTTTTGTCAGTTCTTCTGCTGGCTGTGTTGTTACTTTAATTTGTTGTTTAAAAATATCACTTGGCTTTCGTTTTAGCCATGGTACTTCATGTCGCAGATCACGATATTGTTGATCCATTTTCCACATCAAATGCGGAACCCATGTAAAGCCACCTTCAATCATTATTAGTCCGAGTTTTGGAAATTTATCAAAAACACCATTAAAAATCATGTTTGTAACTTGCTTCATATGTGCGGTTGGGATTAATGTATGCCACTCAATAAAATACCTTGGCCATTTGCCATAATAAACGGGTGGTTCATTGTGATGCATTCCAATCATTAATTGATGCTTTTCACAAGCTTCAAATATAGGATGATAGAATGGATCACCCCACATAATGTCATCGATTGGCAATAAGACTTGCACCATTTTTGGGTGGGAACCAACTCTTTCAATTTCTTTAATCGCTGCATCACGATCCTGTGCGGCAATATGAACTGATCCATATAAACGGTCATCTTTGTCTAACCATTCTTCGATTTGCCAATCGTTATAAGCTGATGCTAAAGCCGTCGCCATTTCATACCATCCATGCATAGATGATGGAGACGGATCGAGGGCACTTGTTAAAATACCATATTCATGGCCGATATCATCAAGTAACTGTTTTTGCATAAAAGCTAGGTCAGATCCACCGGGACGACCATCAGGAGTAATAGCATCCGCTCGATCTACACCTGCCACAGCTGGTTGGGTATATGGCATATGTTTTTCTTGTATCCAATGACAATTGGTAATGTAATGACGAAATGGTTCATCAAGGTACTTTAGGATATCCTTGTATTGAACGCGTTCGTGAATATCCGTATCCACGATCGCAAATTGATTTGTAGTCAAAGCAAATTCCTCCAATGAATTTATTGTTTAGAATACTTTGCATTCTATCAGAGGAATGAATGCACACCCAAATCTACTGAGTGGTATTGAGTGGCATCTATCTTGCTCAGTGAAGCTCAGTGATGTTCAGTGAAGCTCAGTGGCACTTTTTTACTTTTCGAGAATTATATTTACCAAAGTAGGATATATGACTAAGGAGCAAATGGGCAGAAGCATAAAAAAACCATCCTCAACAATGACATGTTAAGGATGGGGTGAGTATTAATCTGTATTTGTGGATTGTTTATTTTTATTTTTTCGACTCTTTCTTCTTTCCACTTCTTGCCTTACCGTTTTGTAAAAGGAAACTATCATCAAAAACATAATAACAGAGAACGGTAGTGCCGCAATAATCAACATATTTTGCAATCCTTGTGTACCACCGAAATAAACGATAATAGCTGCCATTGCAGACATAGTAAGTCCCCAAGTGATTTTAATAGAACTTGAAGGATTAATTGAACCGTTTGTACTTAGCATTCCAAGTACAAAAGTAGCAGAGTCTGCAGAAGTTATGAAAAAGATTGCAATAACAACAATCGTAATCATCGACATAACATCACCTAACGGGTAATGCTGTAGAACGCCAAATGTTGTCGTTTCAAGAGAATACTCTGAAATCAAATCGATTGCGTTTTGTTCGATATTCAAAGCTGAAACGCCAAAGACAGAGAAAAAGATAAAACATACTAATGCTGGTACAAATAGAACGCCTAACATAAATTCTTTGATAGTACGCCCTTTGGAAATTCTAGCAATGAAAATACCAACAAACGGAGCCCAAGAAATCCACCATGCCCAATAGAAGATCGTCCAATTGTCAATCCATGTCCGACCTTTCTCATTTAATGGGGATATACGGAAGCTCATATCAAAAAAGTTTGCAATATAACTGCCAAATGTGGATGTAAACATATTTAAGATATATAAAGTTGGTCCAACCGCAAATAGCAGTACTAATAAAGCAAATCCTAATCCCATATTGATATTACTCAAATATTTAATACCTCGTCCAATACCAGACCAAGCAGACAAAATAAATAACACAGTGGAAATACCTAGGATGAGTAGTTGCATGTTAAAAGTATTTGGTGTATTGAACAGATATGATAACCCACCATTGATCTGTGCAGACCCAAAACCTAGCGTGGACGCAACACCAACAACGGTTGCAAAAATCGCTAAGATATCAATTAATTTCCCGGCCATACCATGCATACTTTTTTCTCCTAAAATAGGAATAAGCGTTGCACTAATTAAACCTGGTTGATCTTTACGAAATTTGAAGTATGCTAAAGATAGCGCCACAATTCCGTATACTGCCCAAGCATGAATACCCCAATGAAAAAAGGAAAACTGAAGAGATTGTTTGATCGCTTCTTCGGAACCAGCTTCAGCCCCTGGTGTACTTTTAAATGCATGAGAAATCGGTTCAGCTGTGGTCCAAAACACCAATCCCATTCCCATTCCTGCGCTAAACAACATGGCAAACCATGAAGCTAAATTGTAATCGGGAGTATCATTTTCTTTACCTAATTTAATACTACCAAAGCGCGAAAAAATGAGATAAATACAAAAAGCTAAAAATATCATAATAGTGATTAAGTAATACCAACCAAACACTTCGGAAATATAAGTAGTGATAGCTAAAGTAATTTCTTGTAAATTATCCGGATTAATCGCTCCCCAAATGACAAGTGCAGCGCAAATAGAAAGCGAAACCCAAAATACTGATCTGTTTTCTTTCACATTTTCACCTCAATTCAAAATTTTCAAACGATTACCATTATTCTAGTACCTACCGAAATAGTAAATACCATTCGACATATTTGTGAAATATAATACAAAAGTCCACTCATTTTTGTATCTTATGTCGTTTTTCAAACACTGTTTTACATACTAACATATGATACTTTTATTTCAAATGATTAAAAGTCTTCCAAACTATTTCATTTCAAATCACGTTTATCACACAAACTCAAAATTATTGACGAACACCGTTCATATCGTGTTTTAAAATAATGAATCTTCTTTTACACATTTTTATAGCTGTTTAATATGATAGTTTCGTTGCACAAATAGTTTTACAAACTGATTCGATTCTCTTAAAACAAAAAAAGACCCAGCAAATAGATTTACTAGGTCAATGGTAGTTATTAACGTTTTTGAAGTGGATTAATTCAGTTATGATTATGGAAAAAGAGCATAACTAAAAGCGCTCGGGAGAGGCAGAGGCATAGTTTTCCAAACACTTCCCTCGCTTCTCTAAAACGCTTGTGTTAAAACTTTATTTACGAAAAAATTCTCTTCTGACCATTCTACCGTTCGTTTGGTAAATGAAATGTACAACAATTCAATGCAGATAAAAAGATATAGTTTTATTAGCCTACACTATTAACATACCAAAAGATACGTTGAAGAATACCATCGATTACCTAAATACTATTGTTGTATTTTTTATATACATATGGGGATGTCATGACAGAAAGAAGAGCACCATAGTTTAAATTGAAGGTTACTTCATCCCCAACTACTAAGTTATTTTTTTTGGCATCGAGGACAGTATGGTCACTGCTGGAACCAAGAATTTCAATATCCAACATTGGTATTAGTCCAGCCACCAGTACATCTTGACTTCCTACTCCAAGAATAACTCTGCTCATTTGTCCACGATCTTCAAATTGCTGAAAGTCCCCAAAAGCATTCTGGCCTATTTCTCCGTAAGGTATAGATGGTTTTGTTTTCGATTCAATAATTTCTGTAACGAAAGTAAACGCGTCAGTATATAAATCTGGAATTGCCATTCGGTTTAAAGTTTCACGTCCTAAATAAATAGATTCACCCAACCTTAAGTTATTAACTTTCCCAACACTATCAGCTGCCATAAACCAATTATAATTGGCCGAGTTTCCTCCTGATACATATGATAGAGGAAGAGAAAATTTCGTTTCCACATCGCTAGCCAGTTTAGATACATCGTTCATTTTTTGTTCGTTTGGTTGGACTCCTCCAAAACAAGCAAAGTTCACACTAATACCAACCATTTTAATCCCTTTAAGCCCCAAGACCTCTTGAATGAAATTATCGATATTTTCAGGCATTATCCCTTCTCTTAAATCTCCCATTTCGATCATTAGCATAATTTTATGCACGGTGTTATTTCGTAAAGCAGCTTCAGATAATTTTTTAATAACAGAAAGTTCGGTGTTAATGCTAATATCAGCATTTTTTACAACCGAATCAATTTCACTTAAAGCAGGTATTCTTAATAAAACAAAATTCGCCTTAATGCCTGCATCACGCATTTTCTTTAAATTTAACAATTTAGAATCTGCGAGCATGTGAATTCCCTGATCCAATAATGTCTTTGCAATTTCTGGAGCTCCACATACCGTTTTGGTAACGCCCATTAGCTCGATATTTTTAGTGCCGTATATTTCAACTAACTTCGCTGCATTATGTGCGATTTTGGCAAGGTTAATTTCGACCCGCGGTATAATAGACTCGATCAATTAAACAATACTTTTTTCTGTTTGCTAATCAATTTTGGATAAGCTTTAAAAATACTTTCGGTCAGTTTGTCGCACCCTAATTTAAGAGCATCGGTCGTCGGAAGTTTAAGATCTTCTTCATAATCTGTAATCGTTGTCATAAGTTCTTCATTAGACATGTTTTCATGGTTAATAGTCACAGCGATCACTTCTGCCTTTGAGAAGTTTTCAATGAGATCGATTTCACTTTTTACCGTTGGCATTTCTATATAACTGAAATCACCTAAATGTGGTCGTTTAGGTGCGTGTTGAATAATAACCGCCCCAGGTCTCGATCCTCTTATAATTCCACACGAACTTATATATGCAGGATGACTTAATGCCCCTTGGCCTTCAACGATAATAATATCAGGGTTATCGTTTTCATAAGCTTTCATGATTTCGTTCTCAATTTCACCTGTCATAAACTGAGAAGGAATGGCATCAATAGCAACACCGTATTTCGCACCTTGTATTAGCCCTGTTTGTCCAGTTGCAATAAAAGCAACCTTTAGGCCCCTTTCAAACAAAGCTTCTTCGAGTAGCACCGACGTTGTTCGCTTACCTATTGCGCTATCCGTACCCAAAACGGCTACGACTGGTGTATCGATTTCTAATATTCGGCCAGAAAAAAGATGCATATCCTTTTTTTGTACAGGCTTTCTCACGTCAAGGATCGTTACATCAAACTGTTTAGCAAGCTTTATAAATTCCTCATCATCTGTGAAAAATTCATGAAGAGGATTAACAATATTCATTCCTAGTTCCATTGCTTTAAAAAGGAGATTTCTCTCATCTATTTTCAAAAATGCCTCAGAAGGAGCTATTCCGTAAATGAATTGATCAGGGACACTCTGTAAGTTTTCAAGTGCATGAGCAAGACTCTTGAATATAGGAATTCCATTTTTTTCTCCTACAAGGAATTCACCCGCATCCATTCCAACCTTTGTACTGTCGATTACTCCGACAATATCAAATTTTCTTGAGTTTCTAACCAGTCCATTAGCTGTCTTTCCGTCCATTGTTCCAAAATTATTATCACAATATACTATTGCTTTTTCTTTCATAAGACTTTTCCTCCTAAAATCTATTTTCACTGAAATCTCCGCGCAAAAGAGATTTTACATCTTTGGGAAATAAACACCTATCCCATATAGAAAAAAGACTATAAGTTGAAAAATGTAATTTTCAGAGTAAAAAAAATATTCATGCGTCATATAAGTATAACACAGTTAACGATAATTATTTGTTTTATTTTTCCAAAGCTTGATAATAACAATCAAAATTTTTAAAAAGGAAGATTCAGTCTGGTTTTATACATATGATATAGTGTTGATCAAAAAAAACGACCCGGTCCTTATCTTTAACTCAGATGCTGTGCGCTAACTCCATGTAGTAATGTTGACATGTTTATCACGGTGCTAACCGTCTGTAAGCCCCCAGCTTCAAGTAACACAAGGAAGCTAAGTGGGGACTAACAGACGCTAACACCCTGATAAGTTTCGCTAATGATCAGTGGGGGTCAATACCCCCACTGATCATAGTCTCACTTTATACAGTAACCCCCCCCCCGCTTCGGCTGCCCACTCCCCCTTTCCGTGGGGTTTTTCCCTCAGCTAACTTTTTCGCGCAAAAACCGCTCGAAAAAGTGGATCTTCAGGAAAAACGTGTCCCACTGGAGTTGAAGTGGGCGGCCTACGCTGAATCATGGCTCTACAACATGTGTCAGACCTAGAATCTTGGGTTATTATCCCTGTGGAAGTGCAAAAGATATGGCGTTAAAAATCACTAATAATGGTTATAAAACCAATATGCCTTTTCTACTATTCGTTGTAGAAAAAGGTATAGCGGAGGCCGAACGTTTCGACTCCTGAGGGATTAGCATGATCTGAAGATCCACTTTTGCAGGAGCGAACTCCTCCTGCAAAAGTTAGCTGAAGAACATGCCCCTAGGAAAGCGAAACGGTCAGCCGCAGCGGTCGGCTTGCACAAACCATCTTTCAAAATGACAAACAGGTGAAGTACACATCTTACTCCATCTGACTATCTATCCTTGCTTTTTTAAATGACATGTTTTGCATCAACCTTTTCCTATTTTACTTGCTTATAAAGTGAGACTATGATCAGTGGGGGTTTTGACCCTCACTGATCAATAGCGAAACTTATCAGGGTGTTAGGCGTCTGTTATCCCCCCTTAGCTTTCTTGTATTACTTGAAGCTTGAAGTGGGGGTCTTACAGACGGTTAGCACCGTGATAAAAGTTGTGATACCTATGGTTATATACTTTCTTGTCATACAAAAAAGACCCTATTTTCGCAAATCTTTATTTTTACGAAAACAGGGTCGGACGAGAATTTCCATTTATTTTTTTTATTTGATCCACCTACAGTACTTAATTCGTGAGCATTCTCGGCCATTTAATGAAAAAGATCTTCCATTTTAAACAGATTAACTATTTTTATAGATTCGTTCATCTTCAATAGTCATCCATTCATATTGACGAAGCTTTATTTCAAACAAAGTAATTGGATTACGGTGTAACTCAGGTCTTTTACGCATGTCACTTAGGACACCTTTATTTTCTTCAATCTCATCATATGTTTCTGCTAAGATCGCATTTAACACTTTATCCGGATCCGTGAAGAATATGTTAATATCCCGTTCCAGAGATTTCTCAAATAACTCGAATTGCTGCATAAATTCATCTATAATTATTTCAACTGTTTTACTGTAGTCTTTTCCTTCAATATACTGTTTATATTTATCATGGAGAGTTTCTGTATTTTTTGATAAAGCACCCATAAGCTTGCCTGCACTTTTCCATAAAAATTGTGAAATGGTAAATTGGCTTATGAAAGTTGCCTTAGTCAACTGTATATTTCCCCTTGTCATCCGATCCATATCCCGATGCCAGTCATACAGCACCTTACTGTCACACTCGAAATATATCTTTTCTTTACCGTATAGATGATTAAAACTCTCGCTCATTTCATCTAAGTACGCCTGACTGTCATTCAGTTCCCTTTCACTATTTTCAATCCATTTTTGGAGTTCTACATATAAATCTGGTAAAACCGCTTCTTCAATATAATTATTGATTCGTTTATTTATTTTATCGTTAAGTTCCATATGAATTTTCCCAAAATCACTGTCTTCATTAACCACTTCAGAACTTTTTCGAATCAATTCTGGAATCTTTATCGTCAAATCCTGTCTACATTCCTCTATAATTTTGCTGTATGACTTTTTAATGACTTGAACCGTATTCTCTTCTATGTCACATAACTGATTTTGTGCACCCTTAAGTTTGGTAACCATCTCTTCATTCCATTCAATATTATCCATTAATGAATATTCCACTTCTTCTCGTTTTTCAAGCAAAAGCTGAATTGATTTCTTAATATAGTACAGAATCTTAGCCGTGCGCTCCTCTTCTAGGCTATGCCCATCCATCATCGACTTAGTAAAAGCAGAAAAATCGTTTATTTGATTTTTTCTTTCTGCATTTGTGGAAAAAGTGAAGGCTTTTGCATTTGAGAAGTAGGAATCGATCCTAGCTATTATTTTCTCAGTCCGTACCATCGCTTCCTGACTGTCAGTATTTCGGTCCATTTTGCATAATAGAAAATGAATAGGTAGATCTGGTGCCTGCTCCTTGATTCTAACAGCCATATCAAGCTCGTTACCTGTCAGGTTGGAGTCCGCATTCAAAACAAACAGTAGGCTATCCGCTAAATACAGATATTGATTTCCATCACTTCTAAATTGATCTTGATCTGTAAGCCCTGGGGTATCTATTAGGGTAAGCTTATTTTCATTTAAAAACGATACCGGCATCTTACATGAAATAAATGTTTCCTGTTTTTTGATTGATTCTTTAAAATCGTTATGTTCAGCTATGCTTCTTTCTCCTTCATTCGTAATAGCATGAATTTGCGCATTATCTGCATCTTTATAAAGGACAGTAGCGTTAGCAGGATCTTCTGACAGCTCCTCATCGAGCAACGTGTTCACAAATGACGACTTTCCACTCGTCTCTGTCCCAGTAATCATTAGATGGTATTGATTTAAATCCTGTAACTCCTGAACAATCCACTCGTAACGTTTATCCAATAGTAAGCCTTCACCCTCTGCCCATTCCATGATGGACTTGAAAAGCTTGAATCCATCTTCTATACCATCCTGATAACGAGCAGATCGGCTTAACAGACTTTCCGCCTCACTAATAATAGAAGCTTCAATATCGGACGGATAAATTTCGCTCCACGCTAGTACAGCTGATGAAGCTATTACCGCATCAGAAGATGTAGATATTTTCATCCAATTGGTTAAATGACTTGGTATTAAATAAGAAAATTCTCTTATTAAAAACTTTCCATTCATTAATTCAAAGTATGTTAACCTGAACAAATTGGAAAGCTTACTCCATACACCAGAACGGCCTGGCTCAATGCTCAGCAGAAGATTGTTTATCTCTTCAAGCCATGGAAAATACAAATCATTTTGTTTATAACTATTCCATAGTGCTGTTGATAAGCTTTCAAAGTGATTTTGATCGATATTATATAAAGTCATTAATACTTCACTAAAATAGTTTGGCAATATTTCTTTAGTATGGCCTTGTTCTACATACTCTTCTAAAACCACAAACCATGATAACGACTTTGTTCGCATTGACTCATTCACTGCAAGATCAACAGCATTGTCCCAATCTTGTTGGTCTTCAAAGAAAACACGCGCCACATTAGTTACATCAGGATAATCTGGGTTTAATTCTACTGCATTCTTAATAGAGTCAACTGCCTTTGCATGTTTCCCCAGCTGTATGTAAAGTGAAAATAGTTGGAGAAGTACTTCCGTTTTTAAAACATCAGATTCTGTTTCAACTTCATTATAATAATCCTCAGCAATGGCAAGTAAATTCATATTAGCATGAGCATCTGCTATATTTTTCTGTGCCCAAGGCTTTAATTCATTAGAAACGTTTTCCCATTTAAAAATGGCCGCCTCAAAATCTTTACATAGATAATAAACCTCTCCCTGAGCAAAGCGAATATATGATAGATCAGGCATTTCGTTTTGTTGCTCATCTATATACAATTCTCCCAAAGTCTTGATTGGATCCGCATCTTTAATACCTTCTATAAATGTATGATAATAGGATTTACTAATTAATTGTTTCTCCATTGTCATCCCAATCCCCCATATTGCCTTATTTAATAATATACAATTGCGTTAAAAAACTCTATCCTATATTCTAACAAACATAGCCCTTCACAATGTTTCAAAACTATATCAATTATACTACAATTTTGTATCTCCCGTCGGAAAATGAGAAATGGAATTAAAAAGAGTGAACTAAACATATCCGTTAACTCTCATAAACTGCTTCTTCAAACCGAAACCTTTCTCAACGATTTTTCGATACCAAAAGTAAGATCGTTTAACTTTTGGTATCGAAATTGACTAAAATCACGCTTTACCTCTTGACTTTTAATCTCAACACGTTAAGATAAAAGTATAAAGAACGTTTTAAAAAAATTTAACAAACTTTATTTTATTATGAGGGGTTGTTCAAAATCGAGAATTAAAATAGGAAAAGTAAGCTTTCTATAGAACGGTAGCTTAAGATTACCGATTTCTATATGTCTTATCTCTTCTGAATAAGAGATAAGTTTTTGTATCACGTTTTCATTAAAATATTTCTAAACAAATTTTATATTCGAAATATTTTAAATTAATATTTGGAAAGGGAGTTTCAACAATGAGCAAATGGAAAAAAGAACTTAGTATTATTTTAGCGCTGTTAGTGATTGCTGTACTGACAGCATGTGGAGACACTAATGATGCATCGAACAGTGAACAAACAGAGGTAGAAGAAGAAGCAAAAACAGAAGTAAATGATGAAGAAATAACGATTGGTCAAATTAGTTGGGCTGAAAATATCGCCGTAACAAATATGTGGAAAGCTATTCTAGAAGATAAAGGTTATAATGTGAAGTTAAACGTATTGGATATGGGTATTACGATGCAAGCTTTAGAGAGTGATGATCTAGATGTTAGTTTAGAAATATGGTTACCGGTTCAAGATGCTAATTATTTTGAAAAATATAAAGATACGGTTAATTTCTCAGAAGCTACTTGGTTTGATAATGCTAAAGTAGGACTTGTTGTTCCATCCTATTTAGAAGAAGTTAATAGTATAGAAGACTTAAATGAACATAAAGAATTGTTTGAAGGCGAAATCGTTGGGTTTGACCCTGGTGCAGGTACAATGGATGTAACAAAAGAACTTATTGAAGATTATAATCTTGATTTTGAGCTCTTAACAAGCTCTGAACCTACGATGTTAGTGGAGATTGGAGAAGCAATAAAAAGTGAGGAACCAATAGTGGCACCACTTTGGACCCCACACTGGATATTCTCCAAATATGATTTAAAATTCCTGGAAGATCCGCAAAACATCTACGGTGGAGTAGAAAAAATTCACCATGCTACAAGAGATGGATTTAGTGAGGATTATCCAAAGATTAGCGAATGGTTTAAAAATTGGAAGATGAATGACGAACAAATTGGTCAACTAATCGACTATGTAGAAAATGCTGAAGAACCACTTGATGGGGCTAAGGAATGGATCGATGAGAATCAAGAATTGGTTGACGAATGGGTAAAATAAAGACAAGATAAATCAGGAGCTGGTCTCACATTTTTTGTGAGATTAGCTTTTTTTTATATTTAACCTGACACCCCCTTTTATAGTGCAAAATAATTCCTGAAGTGACAGTGGTGTGATTTCCCATAACTCATGAGTCGTAAAGCCAGTAGCTCCTACAGGGATTGGAATAGCGCCATTATTTATTGAAATATCAAATTCTTCCTTCATGCCATTAGCACCTATTGTTTTACCTGTCTTTTGGTCTTGCTTATTACCAAAGATAAAGATTGAAACACCTACACCTGAAAGCATATCTCCCCTATATTTAGTACATAATTCATTTCGTGGGAGTTCACCAGTTGTGACTTGAGGAAAAGGTCTTGATTCCAGGATGGAGGGGGCCAGAGTAGCTCCAGCAACCCCTAGCAAAGCACGGGCTCCAATCAACATTTCAAGACTTGTGGAGAATGTGAAAACCAGTGAACTAATTCCGAATGTAGTCGCACCGATCAAAAGTAGTTTACGACGACCGATACGATCTCCCAGCGTTCCCATCGTAATCAAAAACCCTGCTACCATGAACACGTATATGTCCATAATCCACAACTGTTCAACACTACTGGCACCCAGATCTGCACTCAAATATGGTAGCGCCAAAACCAGTACGCAGAGATCAATTGCAACTATCAGGGATGCCAGAACCAATACCGCTAGCCCGATTTACTCCCGTATGCCCGCCTGCTGGTTAGACCCGGTCATAGCATTTGTCATCGATTATCTGTTGACTCTTTCTGTAGATACTCGCCAAGTTTGTCCAGCATGATCTTCGTTCCGTGTTCACGCTGAGCTGCCGTATCATGGCCGTCGAGGAAGACTCCTTGCTCGGTGTAGATAAGCTGAGTGCCAGCTTCTGCATGCTTGAACTCCACCGTGGTCACGGATACCGATATACGTGTTTCATCATGATCCATCGTATAGGAATAGACGATGCGCTGATCCGGAACAATCTCCTGATAGCAAGCATCAAAGGTAAAGACTGGTCCTCCTTTAGGACCACCTTGATTGTACTCCCGCCCGCCAACTCGAAAGTCGAATTCGTCAGCCTTCGGAAACCACTTTGCCTTGGCTGCGGGATCGGCCCAGGCGGTGAATGCTCGTTCAGGTGGAGCATTATAGGTCTTTTCAATGACAAAAGTGTCGTGTGTTGCAAAGCATTTGTTCATCATTTATTCCTCCCTTTAGGTTGGTTCATTTGAATGCTTGTCGAAAAAGTCGCCAAGCTTGTCGAAGTGGTGCTCCATACTTGATCGTCGTTCAGTAAAAAACTTTTCATGGCTCTTTTTCATCATGCTTAATAATTTTGTGAAATCCTCAACCGCCAACAGCTCTTACATTTCCATCAGACTCGATGTTAAGTGAAAATAAAGTTGTTTACTTTCTAAGATGAGAATCCGCATATATCCGTTGAAAAATGTGGCTTGTTCAAATAATAGTTGTTTACTTTTCATGTTCAGACAGTTATTGCGCGTATTAACTTTATGCACCCGAATACCGTTATTCTAGCGACCTAGCGGTGTTAGATCAAGGTAGTTCAAGGAAAAAA
>NZ_FOTR01000015.1 GCF_900114645.1 Gracilibacillus orientalis
GAACAACCGGCCCTAACAAATGACCTGATATAATGAATAACAAACGTCAAAATAATTGATTATTTATCTTTATCATTGTTAAAATCAGTCGGGTCATTCTCTTCCGCAAACTCAGTAGAATAGGCTAATTTTCTATCTCTCACAGTTACTCTCTCATCTTCATCTGCGAACAATAAGGGTAAACAGCATAAAGCGCCGACTCCTACTAATGTGTAGATTAGTCTGGAAAGTGCAGCATCTTGTCCTCCGAATATAGATGCAACCAAATCAAATTGAAATAATCCAATTAACCCCCAGTTTATACCACCAATAATTACTAATGCCAAAGCAATACGTTGTAGTGTCTTCATTTATATCGCCTCCTTTTTTTAGAATGATGGTCATATTTATTATTGGTTTGTTTTTTCTAGTTATACGATCAATTAGAAAAAGTTTTTGCAATAAAAAAAGACAGCCTTAGCTGCCACTTTCATCTTAACCGATTCAAACAATTCTTCAATAATCAACAGAACCTTCTTCCTTATTGTCGGATTAAAATAATTCCGTATTATCTACCCACGTATTATTTTAAGTCCCAAAATCAGCCCCAGAAACATTCATTTGTATTCATTATTTTGCGTTTGCGTTTTATAACAATTAATAGTAAAGTGTTGATACAGTGGGTTTTTAAGTTTTTTACAATGCACTTTACATGTTAAAAAGAATATGGTTACTATAATAGAAAGGTAGACGTACATGAAGATTTTATTTATTGGTGACGTTGTGGGTTCACCAGGCAGAGATATGGTACAAACATATTTACCAAAATTAAAAGCGAAATATCAGCCACATGTAACCATAATCAATGGTGAAAATGCAGCAGCTGGCAAAGGAATTACCGAGAAAATTTATAAGAGTTTACTTGAATGGGGTGCTCAGGGGCTAACAATGGGTAACCATACGTGGGATAAGCAAGAAATTTTCAATTTTATTGATGACGCTACCTATTTAGTTCGACCGGGTAATTTACCGCCCGATACACCAGGAAATGACATTGTCTATATTAAATCAAATGGGCAAGAAATTGCTGTTATCAATTTGCTTGGCAGAACGTTTATGCAGCCAGCAGATGATCCGTTTCGTAAAATGGACGAATTGATTAATAAGGCAAAAAAGCGTACCAATATTATTTTTGTTGACTTTCATGCGGAAGCTACAAGTGAAAAACAGGCTTTTGGATGGTTTTCTGACGGTAAAGCAAGTGTAGTAGTCGGCACCCATACACATGTGCAAACGGCAGATAATCGTATATTACCAAATGGCACAGCGTATATATCAGATGTCGGTATGACAGGCCCTTATGATGGGATATTGGGGATGGAAAGAGAAGCTGTCATTAAGAAGTTCCAAACAGGATTACCCGTCCGTTTCGAGGTACCGAAATCGGGACGTTCCCAATTAAGCGGTGTATTAATAGACGTCGATAATACGACTGGAAAAGCAAAAAAAATCGATCGTATTCAAATTAATGATGATCATCCATTCTTCAACTAAACCATCATCACTAACGAATAGTTTGAAATTATGACGGCTATCCTTCATAATAAAAAGTAATATCTTTCAATATCATGAATATAGTAAAAGTGGAATAACAATAGCATTCGAAGGAGGTACCAGGAATGGATATATTAAAAGTTTCAGCAAAATCAAACCCGAATTCTGTAGCAGGCGCACTTGCAAATGTATTACGTGAACGTGGTACAGCGGAAATCCAAGCGATAGGTGCTGGCGCACTTAATCAAGCAGTGAAGGCAGTTGCAATCTCACGTGGTTTTGTTGCTCCAAGTGGAGTGGATCTCATTTGTATTCCAGCTTTTACTGATATTATGATTGATAATGAAGAACGTACAGCTATAAAGTTAATTGTCGAGCCAAGATGATACAGAATATTAGTAACCTGTTTGTTAGATGACAAACAGGTTTTTAAATGCCAATTTTTTATTAGGAGTGGAGCTCATGATTATCGATTGTCATTGTGATGCACTAAATAAAATGTGGTCGCACCATATCGATTTTGATGATAATTCTGTTCTGGATGTGAATTACCAAAAATGGATGGATAGCCCTGTGAAAGTGCAGTGTTTTGCAATCTATGTTCCAGAAAACATTCCAACAGAATCAAAATTCGCCGCGGCATTACATATGGTTGACCTTTTTTTTGAGAAAATTATTAAACCGTTTTCTAACATTCGTTTCATTCAAACGAAAGAAGAGATAGAAAGCTTGAAGCCAAATGAAAGAGGTGCCATATTAACGTTAGAAGGATTGGATTGTATAGGTGCAGAGCTGTATAAATTGAGAATTCTTCTTCGACTGGGTGTTAAAATGATTGGCATGTCTTGGAATCAAGCAAATCTAGCTGTAGACGGGATAGGAGAGCCGAGGGGAAGTGGACTTAGTTCACTAGGAAGAAAAGTGATCCAGCTAGCTAATCAACAGAAGGTATGGATTGATCTCGCGCATATTTCCGAACAAGGATTTGATGAAGCAGTTGAACTTAGCGATTATCTGATAGTCTCTCACGCAAATAGCCGGTCGGTTTGTGGACATTCTCGTAATCTTAATGAACAACAAGTCCGTAAAATTATCGATAATAATGGCTTAATTGGTATCACTTTCGTTGCATATTTCGTGACAATAAATAATAATGCGACAGTCAATGACCTCTTTAGACATATATCTTATTTTCTAAGTGCTGGAGGAGAAAATCATCTTGTATTTGGATCAGATTTCGATGGCACAGATCAATTTGTAGAAAATCTATCTTCCATTAACCAATATAGTTTTTTACAAGCAGCATTGAAACGAAGATATTCTGCATCAGTCATCCAAAATATCAGTTATCAAAATTTTATCAAGCATTTCCCAGATTAATTGATAAAATATCAATTAATTCGCTTTGTATTTACTCGGTTTATCCCCTATAATAGATGAAGTAGTTTTATCTTAAGATTGATTAGGGGTAAGAAAGGAGATAAATAGCATGAACGAGAAACAACGATTAGAGAATCAACAAATCAACCAAAAGAGTTCGGCGGACGTAAAATCCGATGCGAACGATAATTTAGGCCGTTTAAAAAACATATCAAGTGATGAGTTGATTTCGAAATATTTTCAAGCAACTTATGAACCACCTAATATGCGTAAAGCAAAGAAACGCTTGAAAAAAGACGTGGATATTCATTATGATTTTGAAATTCCATTAGAGATGAAAGAAATTGGTAAAGGTAAAAAATTTCTTATCCGTACTTATGGTTGTCAAATGAATGAGCATGACACAGAAGTAATGGCAGGTATTCTTACCCAAATGGGTTATACCTCAACAGAAGATACAAATGATGCTGACATCATTTTATTAAATACCTGTGCGATCCGTGAGAATGCAGAGAACAAAGTATTTGGCGAACTTGGCCATCTAAAACCATTGAAATTAGAAAATCCTGATTTAATCTTAGGTGTTTGTGGATGCATGTCCCAAGAAGAATCAGTCGTTAACCGTATCTTGAAAAAACACCCTTTCGTTGATTTGATTTTTGGTACGCATAACATTCACCGTTTACCACAATTAATTAATGAAGCGTTGTTTGGTAAGGAAATGGTGGTCGATGTTTGGTCTAAAGAAGGCGACATTATTGAAAACCTTCCAAAAGCACGTAAAGGTAAAATCAAAGCATGGGTTAATATTATGTACGGCTGTGATAAGTTCTGTACATACTGTATTGTTCCATATACTCGTGGTAAAGAACGTAGCCGAATGCCGGAAGATATTATTCAAGAAGTGCGTCACCTTGCTGCACAAGGATACAAAGAAATTACATTGTTAGGTCAAAATGTTAATGCATATGGGAAAGACTTAGAATTTGATTATGGTCTAGGTAATTTAATGGAAGAAATCAGTAAAATTGATATTCCACGAGTACGTTTTACAACGTCACACCCTAGGGATTTCGATGATCGCTTAATTGAAGTATTGGCAAAAGGTGGGAACTTGTTAGATCACATTCATTTACCAGTTCAATCTGGCAGCTCCGATATTCTTCGTGTAATGGCTCGTCGTTACACAAGAGAAAGCTACTTGGAATTAGTAAGAAAAATTAGAGAGGCCATGCCAAACGCTACATTAACGACTGATATTATTGTAGGCTTCCCAAATGAAACAGATGAACAATTTGAAGAAACCATGACTCTTGTAGAAGAAGTAGGATTTGAAAGTGCATATACGTTTATTTATTCACCAAGAGAGGGTACACCATCTGCACGTTGGGAAGACAATACTCCGATGGAAGTGAAGAAAGAACGTCTACAACGTTTAAATGCTTTAGTGAATAAGCAATCAGCAGAAGCGATGACACATTATCAAGATAAAATAGTAAAAGTACTGGTAGAAGGCGAAAGTAAAAAAGATCCTGATGTTTTATCTGGTTATACAGAACGCAATAAATTAGTGAACTTTAAAGGGCCAAAATCTGTCATTGGTGAAATTGTTGAAGTGAAGATTACTAACACAAAGACATGGACATTAGATGGAGAAATGGTCGAATCAGCAGTTGAGGTGAGATAAATGGCAAAATATACGAGAGCAGAAGTGATTGAGGAAGCTCATAGCTTAGCTAACAAAATGGCTAACATTGAAGAAATCGATCGCTTCAAACAATTAGAAGTAAAACTGAATGAAAGCAATAAAATTCAAAGCTTAATTAAAAAAACAAAAGCATTACAAAAACAAGCGGTTAACTTCCAAGCTTACGGAAAACACGAAGCATTAAAACGTGTGGAAGCAGAAATCGACCGTATCCAAGAAGAAATAGATGAAATTCCAATTGTACAGGAATTTAAGGATTCACAAGTTGTTATAAATGATCTTCTGCAACTTGTGACCAATACAATTGCTAGAGAGATTACAAATGAAGTGATTCGATCCACAGATGGAGATGTATTAGCCGGAGAAACAGGATCCAAAAAGGGACAAAGTCATTGTTAAGAATAAATAAAAAGCATGATTAACTAAAAAAGTTAATCATGCTTTTTTTATAGGCAATATTGCAGATAACAACTGTAATAAATATATACATTGCATAGATGTTTTGAAACCAGATGTATTATTTTAAAGTATTAGAATTTATATATTCACCACTCGGACTATACTCTTGAATAAGAAGCGGAAATAATAGAAAATAAAAAGAGTACTATTTTATTCAATTACCTGTCATGCTAGATAAGGTCAGGTTATTAGGACATTCAATACTTTACGTAGCGAATAATTGCTAAAATATTATAAATTCACTTAATGTAACAATGTATCCAAGGAGTGGAATAATGAAACGTATATCAATTTTAATAGCTGATGATGAGCAGGAAATTAATGATCTTGTTGCCATTCATTTAGAAAAAGAAGACTATCATGTTATAAAAGTATCTGATGGACCAGAAGCCATTCATGTTATCGAGAGCCAAGTGATTGATTTGCTGATCTTGGATATTATGATGCCAAAAATGGATGGATATGAAGTAGCCCGACGCATTCGTGACAAACATAATATGCCTATCATATTTTTGAGTGCTAAAACTTCTGATTTCGACAAGGTACATGGACTTGTTATTGGAGCAGACGATTATATGACTAAACCATTTACACCCATTGAACTGGTTGCTCGTGTAAATGCTCAGTTAAGACGCTTTATGAAATTAAATCAACCCAAAACAGGTAATAATTTGAACTTGGAATTTGGTGGGTTAGTTATTTCTCCTGAGCAACGCACAGTTTTATTGTATGGTGAAAACGTTGAGCTCACTCCCAAAGAGTTTGATATTTTGTATTTACTAGCTAGTCACCCAAAGAAGGTTTATAGTGTGGATAATATATTCCATCAGGTGTGGGGCGAAGCATACTTTGAAAGTGGCAATACTGTTATGGTTCATGTACGGACATTGAGGAAAAAACTTAAAGAAGATAATCGGAAATATAAATGGATTAAAACAGTTTGGGGAGTGGGGTATGCCTTCAATGTTTAAAACGGTACGCAGTTTTCGTTCAAAGATGGTGTTATTGTTTGGTTTAAGTATGCTCTTTTCTGGTATTATAACGTATTTAATCTTTAAAGGTCTGCAACTTTTTTATAACTCTATGGTAGAGTATGGAGATCCGTTAACTGAGGTTCGTTTATTCATAGGAAGGATTGGAGACATTAATTTCTTTTTACTACTATTTATACCACTTTCCATTTTCTTTTTCTTTTTACTTACTAAGCCTTATTCTACCTATTTCAATGAGATTTCGAATGGAATTCATTATCTCGCTCGTGGTGACTTTACACATCTTGTTCAAATCCAATCAAATGATGAGTTTAAAGACATTGCGCAGGATATTAATCTGGCAAGTGAAAAATTGCAACAAGCCATTGAAAGAGGAGATTTTTCGGAAAGCAGTAAGGATCAATTAGTAGTAAATTTAGCTCATGATCTGCGTACACCACTCACCTCTGTGTTAGGTTATTTAGATTTAATCCTAAAGGACAAAGATTTGACACAAGACCAGGTTAGACATTTTTTAATGATTGCCTTTACCAAATCTCAGCGTTTAGAAGGATTAATTGATGAATTATTTGAAATAACTAGAATGAACTATGGTATGTTGCCAGTTAATAAAAAGAAAATTAATTTATCTGATCTTCTTCATCAATTGAAGGAAGAATTATATCCTATCTTCGAAAAAAATGATTTAGTTGCTCGAACGAATATGATTTCCTCTTTACCAATCTTAGGCGACGGGGAGTTGTTAGCACGTGTGTTTGAAAACCTTCTGACTAATGCAAATCGATATGGATATGATGGACAATTTATAGATATAAAGGGTTTTATTGATTCGAAGAACGTTATTATTCAAATCGTGAATTATGGAGATCGTATATCTTCGGATGAACTCCCACATGTCTTTGATATGTTCTACACAGGTGATAAAGCACGAAGTCATAAAGAAGACAGTACAGGCCTTGGTTTGTTCATTGCGAAAAATATCGTCGAGCAGCACAACGGAACTGTTACTGTTGATAGCAATTTAATACGTACAATATTTGAAGTTCGTTTACCACAGGAAAGTGAGTCAAATAATGAACAGGTTTAAAGTTCAAGATACAAATTTAAGAAAAATTTAATATTTACCCCACTTTTTATTTAAGAAGTTTATCCTATACTTTCATCAACTAGAATGAAGGAGGAACTGAAAATGAAAAAGTGGGGAATTTTATTGTTTTTGTTAGTATGCTTAGGTATTTCATATGTTTATATAGCACCCATTTTCCAAGAGGTAGAGATTCAACCGTATAATCAAAATAACAAAGGTGCATTAGATGATGAATGGTCTTCTGAAAGTACCCAACAGAAAAACATTAACGAAGATCAGATTAATCACGGAAATCTACTTTTGGTCAACAGGGACTATCCAGTTGAGCAAGAGAGTATAAAAGCGGATATTGTAAATTTATTTACACACAAAGAGTTGACTCAAGGATATGTGTTGTTAGAGTCTGATATTTACTTATCAGAGGATGTCGCACGCAAATTTTCGAAGATGGTTGATGCTGCTGAAAAAGATGGGGTTAGTCGATTTTTAATTAGTAGCGGTTTTCGGAATTTTGAAGAACAAAGAGAGCTTTATCAAGACATGGGAGCTGATTATGCTTTACCAGCAGGACATAGTGAACACAATTTAGGTTTAGCTCTTGATGTAGGTTCTACAGAAACATCCATGTATGAAGCATCAGAAGGAGAATGGATAAAAGAAAATGCGTGGAAACATGGCTTCATTTTACGCTACCCAGAAGACAAAGTTGCTGTTACCGGGATTGAATATGAACCATGGCATATTCGTTATGTAGGTTTACCACATAGTTTGATTATGAAGGAAGAGAATTTTGCTTTAGAAGAATATCTGGATTATCTCAAAGACAAAAGGAAGGTATCTGTTGAAGTAGATGGTAAAAATTATACTGTTTCTTATTACCCTTTTTCCGAAAACATGAAAATTGATATACCGGAAAATCACGAGTATGAGATTTCAGGAAACAATACGGACGGAGTAATTGCGACTGTATATGAATGATAGATGAACAAGATGAGGTAATCCGCATCCACGAAAGAATGGGAGGAAGTTTCGCTGATGAGAATTTTCTGTGTTTCAGTAATTATCTTTTTCATTTAAGTGAATAGAGTGGATGTGAACGGTTTTTTATACAAGAAGTATCCCTTTTTTACATATGTACACATTTCTAGGCAACTGCATAGGATGAAGTAGGCGCTATGGCTAACATTTTTTTAAACGAATGAAGGCACTATAGACGAATATCTCGCATATGATGGAATTGAAATAAGAGGGAGGTTATAATTCGATGTCTTATCTAGACCAACAATACCGGGAAATTATAACAAAAGCGGTCATTGGAAAGGGTAGAAAATTCAAACAAGATACGAACACCATCACACCGTCACACCGTCCATCCAGTATATTAGGTTGTTGGATTATCAATCATAACTATCACGCAAAATTAGTAAAAAAAGAAACAGTTGAGATTAAAGGAAGCTACGATGTCAATGTATGGTATGCATATAATGATAATACAAAAACAGAAGTAGTAACAGAACGAGTAGAATATTGTGATCATATACCGTTATCCATTAGAGATAAACACCATATTGGTGATGAGTGTGAAGTTATTGCTAAAGTTATTCAACAACCAAATTGTTTAGAATGCAGTATTGAAACAAGAGGCAATAAAATTAAAGTAGATGCAGAAAGAGAATTTCTAGTAGAAGTGATCGGTGAAACAAAAATCTCTGTGAAAGTTGATCCAAAAGGTAAAGTCTACGATGATGAAGATTGGGATCTAGCAATCTCAGATGATGAATTCGATGACATTGATCCAGATTTTTTAGATGATCATGAAGAAGAGTAAGGCATACAGTGTGGGGAATGCTCACACTGTATTTTTTTTGAAAATCTCTAGCTTTTGCTGAAAGGGCGTGTTTTCCAGAACGCCAAAGCTGAATTTTCACTAGTGCGTAGTTTATATCAGTTTTGATTCAGATAAACACAGGAGAATTGATCGGATGAGGTTTCTCTTAATTGTTTATCTGATTTCTTCTTCTGTGCTATAATGTTACAAGAAATGAAAGATGTTGGGGGATACTAGAATGAGTTACACGCCAATGATAGAGCAATATTTAAAAATAAAAGCAGATTATCAGGATTGCTTTTTATTTTTTCGTTTAGGCGATTTTTATGAAATGTTTTTTGAAGATGCCAAAAAAGCAGCCTTGGAGCTGGAAATAACACTTACGAGCAGAGATGGTGGAAAAATCCCGATGTGTGGGGTTCCTTTTCATTCTGCAGAAAGCTACATCAAGGCATTAATAGATAAAGGTTATAAAGTTGCGATCTGTGAACAAGTTGAGGATCCTAAAGTGGCAAAAGGTGTAGTCAAAAGAGAAGTAGTTCAACTAATCACACCAGGTACTGTGATGGAAGGAAATATGCTGGATGATAAAGAAAATAACTATCTTGCTGTGGTGAAAGAAATAGCAGACCAGCAATTTGCATTTGCATATACTGATATGTCTACAGGCGAAACCTTTGTAATGGAAATAAAACGTGGGTGGAGTGCAGTATTAAGTGAGTTATATAACCGTCCCATTAAAGAGGTAGTAGTAGAACAAGAGCTCTCCACTACGTATATTGATGAATTAAAAGAGAAGATGCAATTGACCGTTTCCTATGCAAAAGAAACAAAATCAAATCAAGCTATCACAGAACTTGTTGAAAATATTTCGAATGACCGTCTAAAGCAGACATGTATGGTGTTATATCAATATTTATTCCATACACAAAAACGGGCAATAGATCACTTGAAGAAAGCACAGGAAATTGAACTTGCTGAATATATGACTCTGGATATGTATTCACAACGTAATTTAGAAATTACTTCTTCGTTATTGCGCAAGGAAAAATTCGGCAGTTTATTATGGGTAATTGACCGAACTGTAACCGCTATGGGAGCACGAAAATTAAAGAAATGGTTAGAACGTCCCTTACTGACACAATCTTTAATTGAAAAAAGACTGGATTTAGTGAATGGTTTCTATGATCAATTTTTCGAGCGGGAAGAAATTAGGGAAGCATTGCAGTCTATTTATGATATGGAACGTTTATCAGGAAGAGTATCATTTGGAAATGTCAATGCAAGAGATTTAATTCAATTAAAAAGGTCTTTAGCAAAAGTACCATTTATTAAGCAACTGTTAAAGCAGTTTGATAATAATGCGGTACAAGCACTTTCAGATAATATGGATCCATTACCGGAACTTTTCGAACTTCTCGATAATAGTATTGCCGAAGATCCTCCTATTTCGATAACAGAAGGTCACCTTCTTAAGGATGGTTACCATCAAGAATTGGATCAGTATCGAGATGCGTCAAGGAATGGTAAGCATTGGATAGCAGAACTAGAACAGAAAGAGAAAGCCGATACGAATATTAAATCGTTAAAAATCGGGTTTAACAGAGTGTTTGGGTATTACATTGAGGTAACTCGACCAAACTTGCCAATGATCCCGGAAGGTCGCTATCAACGGAAACAAACCTTAACGAATGCAGAACGGTTTATTACGGAAGATTTAAAAGAAAAAGAAACATTAATTTTAGAGGCAGAGGAAAAAAGTGTCGAACTGGAGTATCAACTTTTTCTGGACCTGAGAGAAAAAGTCAAGATGTATATTCCTGAATTACAGCATTTAGCAGAAACAATAAGTGAAATAGATGTATTGCAAAGTTTTGCTACTGTAAGTGAAGAAAATAATTATGTCAGACCGTACTTTACGAAAGACCATCATATTTATTTGGAAGAAAGTCGGCACCCAGTCGTTGAAAAAGTGATGAAAAATGAACAATTTGTTCCTAACACATTGGAATTGGCTGATGATAAGCATCTTTTACTAATTACAGGACCAAATATGTCAGGTAAAAGTACGTATATGCGTCAGTTAGCTTTAACAATTATTATGGCTCAAGTAGGTTGCTTCGTACCTGCTCAACGCGCAGAACTATCGATTACAGATCAGATTTTTACTAGAATTGGTGCAGCTGATGATCTTGTATCGGGACAAAGTACATTTATGGTCGAAATGCTAGAATCCAACCATGCGATTCAACATGCTACAGAAGATAGCCTAATATTACTTGATGAAATCGGAAGAGGTACGAGTACATATGACGGGATGGCTCTTGCCCAAGCAATTATTGAATATATTCATGATGATATTAAAGCTAAAACACTTTTCTCTACTCACTATCATGAATTAACAAGTTTAGAAGAAAACTTATCAGCACTTAAAAATATTCATGTTCGAGCCGAAGAAATTGAAGGGAAAGTAGTCTTTCTTCACCAAATTCACGATGGAGCAGCAGATGAAAGCTATGGAATTCATGTAGCCCAATTAGCTGGATTACCTGATTCATTAATAAAACGAGCTAATGTTATTTTGCACCAGTTAGAAGGAGAGTCAAGTGACAAAACATTATTCTCAAAAAACAGGAAAGAAAATGACTTAACAATGGAACAAATAGCCTTTTTCGCACCGGAAGAGCCTGCTAAAAAGGAAGAAAAGTCAGCAAATCATGAGATAATAGAAAGTTTACAGAAGATAAAATTGTTGGAAATGACACCGATGGATGCTATGAATGAGCTCTACCAATTGCAAAAGCAAGCACAAGGAACAAAGGGGCGAAAATAGATGCAAATCAACGAACTTCCGGATTATTTAGCCAATAAGATCGCGGCTGGTGAAGTCGTAGAACGCCCAGCCTCTGTTGTGAAAGAATTAGTTGAAAATAGTGTGGATGCAAATAGCAGCTGGATAAAAATAGAGATTAAAGAAGCAGGATTACAAGAAATCAAAGTAACTGATGACGGTAACGGTATTCCTAACGATCAGTGCAAGAAAGCTTTTTTGCGACATGCAACAAGTAAAATAAAAAATGAAAATGACCTTTTTCATGTGAGAACACTAGGGTTTCGAGGGGAAGCCCTAGCCAGTATTGCAGCGGTTAGTCGTTTAGAAATCAAAACATCAACAGGAGCAGAAGCAGGAACAAGAATGGTATTAGAAGGTGGCCGTATTAAAGAAGAAGGAAGAAGTGATGCACGACAAGGAACAGAAATTACTGTCCAGGATATCTTCTTTAATACACCTGCCCGGCTCAAATACTTGAAAACCGTTCATACAGAGCTAGGTCATATTACGGATATTATTAATCGTATGGCTTTCTCTCATTCCGACATTCGTTTTGAATTAACACATAACGATAAGCGAATTTTCCAGACGACAGGTAAAGGAGATTTGAGACAAATAGCGGCTTCTGTATATGGAATATCAGTAGCGAAGCAAATGATTCCGGTGCATACCAGAACTTTAGATTATGAAATAGATGGATTTATCGCAAAACCGGAAGTCAATCGAGCTTCCAGAAACTATATTACTACTATTGTTAATGGCCGTTTTATTAAAAGTATCATACTGGCGAAAGCTATTACAAATGGTTTTCATACCTTCCTTCCAATTGGAAGACAACCTGTTGTTGTACTAAACATTACGATGGATCCCTATTTAATTGATGTTAATGTTCATCCAACTAAACTAGAAGTACGTTTTAGTAAAGAAAAAGAATTATTTGAAGCAGTTGAACAAATGATTAAAGGTGCACTTCATCAACAGACACTGATTCCTGCTGGTCAGAAGAAAAATTTGCCAAAAGCTAAATCAGAACAGCCACAATTTGAATTTGAAAGGAAGCAATCAACTAAGGAAAAACCGACGAACGAATCTTTCCAACAAGAAGTCAATCATGGCTCAATAGATGATATCGGAATGGTACGTGAGTCAGAACATGTTGGCAGTAGTATGACAATGGAAAATAATGAACATAATAGCAATGACTTGAATGAAGATATCGAGATCATTCAAAACGAACAGGAACAGGTAGTGAATGAAGTAAATCGTGTACCTGTTATGTATCCAATTGGTCAGCACCACGGCACGTATATTTTGGCGCAAAATGATGAAGGTCTCTATATCATTGACCAACACGCAGCACAAGAGCGAATCAAATATGAATATTATCGAGATAAGATTGGTGAAGTAGAAGGACATGTACAAGATTTATTAGTCCCGCTAACCTTTGAATTTACCCAACAAGAAGCACTCTTTATTGAACAATATAAGGAAGAGTTACAAAAAGTAGGGTTAATTTTAGACACATTTGGCCAAAATGCCTATATAGTGCGTTCCCATCCATACTGGTTTCCGAAAGATGAAGAAGAAGAGATTATCCGGGACATGGTAGATCAATTGATCCAGGAAAAACAAGTCAATTTGCACAAGCTAAGAGAAGAAGCAGCAATTCTTATGTCTTGTAAAAGGTCGATCAAGGCTAACCATTATTTAAATATAGAGGATATGCAACGACTTCTTGATGATTTGAGAAAATGTGAAGAACCTTTTACTTGTCCGCATGGTAGACCAATTATTATCCAATTCACCAAATACGAAATGGAAAAAATGTTCAAACGAATTATGTAAATGGATGAAGAAACAGAAAATGTAAGGTATACTGTAAGAAAGCATTGTCATCATTGGAAGTGATAATTTGAAAGAGAAACTAGTCGTTATTGTAGGTCCAACTGCTGTAGGAAAAACAGCGTTATCTATTGAGGTAGCCAAAAAATTTAATGGTGAAGTAATAAGTGGAGATTCCATGCAAATATATAGAGGATTAGACATTGGTACTGCAAAAGTAACAGAAGCAGAACAAGACGGAATCCCTCACTATATGGTTGATATTTTAGATCCAACCGAATCTTTTTCAGTTGCTGACTTTCAACAACAAGTGCAAGATAATATTGATACGATCCAACAAAAAGATAAATTACCAATCATAGCTGGCGGGACTGGTTTATATATACAATCGGTATTATATGACTATGAATTCGCAGTCAGTGAACGGTCTAATGAATATCATGAACAAATTGAGTCTGAAATAGAACGTGAAGGAATTGATTATGTTTACCGACGTCTGAATAGGGTAGACCCTATACAAGCGGAAAAAATTCATCCTAATAATCGTCGGCGACTTATTCGTGCGCTTGAAGTCTATGATCGAACAGGTATGACAATGACAGAGTACAAGGAAAAGCAACAGGAAGAATCACGTTATGATTTTCGCATTGTCGGTCTGCAGATGGATCGTCCTCTCTTATATGAGCGAATAAATAACCGTGTCGATCAAATGATTGAAGCAGGTTTAATCGATGAAGTAAACCGATTTTATCAAGCTGGTCTGGAAAATAATCAAGCGATGCGAGGTATTGGTTATAAAGAAATACTTCCCTTTATAAAAGGGGAACAAACCATGGAAGAAGCAATAGAAACGTTGAAAAGAAATTCGCGCCGATTTGCTAAAAGGCAATATACATGGTTTAAAAATAAGATGCCTGTGGACTGGTACCCAATAACAGTAGAAACAAAGAAACAGGTTTTTCAAAATATTTTAACAGATTTAGAAGGATTCTATAAAGAAACATAGAATATAAAAAACATAGAGAAATTAGAGGAGGTACTACCATGTCTCAATCAGTTAATATTCAGGATCAATATTTAAATCAACTTCGAAAAGAACGTATCCCATCAACTCTATTCTTAACTAATGGATTCCAATTACGTGGAGTTATTAAAGCATTTGATAATTTTACTGTGTTACTTGAAACAGAAGGAAAGCAACAATTAATTTTCAAACATGCGATATCCACTTTTGCTCCATCTAAGAATGTCACTCTTGATAAGGAATAAAGAAGCATCTATGGCGCTATTCTTTAAGTAGCGCCTTTTTCTATGCATTAAATCGAAAGTAGTTGTTACACTAATAAATAAAATAGTAGGTGATCGACATCGAGAAAGTATTATTAATGGCTATTATGCATGAACAAAAAGATGAGGACCAATTTTATTACTCATTAAGTGAGTTAGAAGCGCTTGTGAAAACTGCTGAAGGAGAAGTAGTAGAAACAATCGTTCAAAAACGGCCTTCACCTCATCGTAAATATTATGTTGGTGAAGGTAAATTAGAGGAAGTTAAGCAAATTGCAGAAGAAAACGAAATTGAAATTGTTATAACCAATGAGGAACTAACAGGTGGACAGTCTAGGAATTTACGGGAACAACTTGATGTTCGTATAATTGACCGAAGCCAGTTGATATTGGATATATTTGCGGCAAGAGCACGTACTAAAGAAGGTAAGTTACAAGTTGAGCTTGCGCAATATACCTATATGCTCCCAAGACTACATGGGCAAGGTATAGAGCTATCAAGGTTAGCGGGTGGTATTGGTGCTAGAGGTCCTGGTGAAACGAAGCTTGAAACGGACCGTCGTCACATTCGAAATCGGATGGATGATATTAAAAGACGTTTAAAGCAAGTGGTTAATCAGCGGGAGCAATATCGTAATAATAGACGTAAACATCAACTTTTTCAAATCGCTGTTGTTGGCTATACAAATGCGGGAAAATCAACATTGTTCAACAGTCTAACTAAAAGTGATTCTCTTTACGAAGATAAATTATTTGCAACACTAGATCCTTTATCGCGAAGAATGAAATTACCGTCCAATCTTGAGGTGTTATTAACAGATACGGTAGGTTTTATTCAGGATTTACCGACTGCTTTAATAGCTGCTTTTCGTTCCACGTTAGAAGAAGTTCGTGAAGCAGATCTTATTTTACATGTGATCGATGTTGCTGCACCAAACAGGGATGATCACGAAAAAACAGTAGATCAGTCACTGTCAGAATTAGAAGCAGATAACATCCCGATTTTAACTATTTATAATAAAAAGGATTTAATTGAAGCTGACGAGTTTATTCCTTCAGCACATCCATATTTAATGATTAGTGCTTTAGAAGGTGAAGATATATTCACCGTAAAGCATGCAGTGGAAAAAATGATTAAAGAGCAATGGACTTATTTCTCGGGGGTTGTTCCTGAAGAGAAGGCAAGTAAACTAGCAAAAATTCGGCAATATACCATTCTAGAAAAACAGACATATGAAGAGGACAAATCAGGCTATCAAGTAGAGGGATTTGTCGACCCAAATCATGCTATTATGAAAGAAATAAAGGAGTTTCATCACGAATGAATCAATCATTGATAAGGGAAGTCCAGAAACAAATAGAACCAATTTTTCAAGAATTTCAAACAAATGAAATGTATAATCAAGATAAAGTATTACAAGCTTTTCGAAATCATCAAGTCAGTGACAGTGATTTTAATCCGACGACAGGTTATGGATACGATGATTATGGAAGAGATAAGTTAGAAGCTGTTTATGCTACCGTTTTTGGGGCAGAAGACGCACTTGTCCGTCCTCAAATAACGTCTGGAACCCATGCAATAAGTACAGCTTTGTTCGGTGTGCTTCGTCCAGGGGATGAACTATTGTATATTACTGGACAACCATATGATACGTTAAACAAAGTGATCGGTCACGAAAAACATGTCCCAGGATCACTTTCTGATTTCGGGGTGAAATATCATTATACTGATCTAATAGATGGTTATATTGATAGTGATCAGGTGAAGCAAAAGGTTAACGATCATACTAAAGTTGTTGCTATTCAGCGTTCAAAAGGTTATGATGACAGGCCATCGATTACGATAGTTGAAATGGAAAAAATCATCAAGCAAATTCGTCAATTGAAGAAAGATGTCATTATTTTTGTTGACAATTGCTATGGGGAATTTGTAGAAACGCTAGAACCAACAGATTTAGGTGCTGATCTGATCGCAGGATCTTTGATTAAAAACCCTGGTGGTGGCATTGTCAGAATGGGTGGTTATATTGCAGGAAATAAACAATATGTGGAGATGGCAGCTAATCGTTTAACTGCTCCAGGTATCGGGAAAGAAGTAGGAGCAAGCATCGGGATGTTACAAGAAATGTATCAAGGCTTATTCCTTGCCCCGCATGTGGTAAGTGAAGCGTTAAAGGGAGCTGTATTCACGTCAGCTTATTTAAAAAAAATAGGATACAATACAACACCCGCTTTTGATGACCATCGAACGGATTTAATCCAATCGGTAACCTTTCATACTTCTAAAGAAATGATTGCTTTTTGTCAAGCTATTCAAAGACAGTCACCTATTAATTCACATGTTCTGCCATACCCTGCACCTATGCCGGGTTATGAAGATGATGTGATCATGGCAGCAGGTACTTTTATACAAGGAGCAAGTTTAGAACTAACAGCAGATGGTCCGATAAGAGAGCCTTATACTGCTTTTGTTCAAGGAGGATTAACTTACAGTCATGTTAAATTAGCGGTTATAAATGCTGCAAACGAGTTAAGATCATGATTATTTAGTGACAGACACCTACAGCTAATTTTACATGTTAACTTACCTAACATATCTTGACACTAAATATACAAAGTGTATAATAGAGTTATAGAAAACAGAAGGAAGGGGTGAATGAGATGAGTGATTTAGATAGACGTTCTATGCCCTTGTTTTCTATCGGAATTGTTAAATCACTTACAGGATTAACCGCACGACAAATCCGATATTATGAACAGCATCAATTGATCCATCCATCTCGGACTGAAGGAAATCAAAGATTATTTTCTTTTAATGATGTGGATCGTCTATTAGAGATTAAAGAATTAATTGAAAAAGGTCTTAATTTAGCAGGCATAAAACAAGTTCTTGAAATGAAAACACTGCCGAAGACAGAGGATTCCGCTTCAGATAAAAAATCAGCTGATATATCTGATAAGGAGTTGCGCAAAATATTACATAAAGAATTATTTGATGCTGGCAGATTAGGTAAAACTTCGTTAAGACAGGGAGAGTTATCACGATTCTTCCATTAAAATATAAAGGAGAGAGTTTAATCAATGGGATTAACTAAAGAAGAAATCAAGCAAAGAATCAAAGAGGAGAATGTAAAATTTATCCGCTTGCAATTCACTGATTTACTTGGAACAATCAAAAACGTTGAGATTCCATTAGGCCAATTGGATAAAGCGTTAGACAACCAAATGGTATTTGATGGTTCCTCAATCGAAGGTTTTGTACGTATTGAAGAATCTGACATGAAACTTTATCCAGACTTAGATACTTTTGTTGTATTCCCATGGACTTCTGAAAAAGGTAAAGTAGCGCGTTTTATCTGTGACATTTATAATACTGATGGTACTCCATTTGAAGGTTGCCCGCGTTACAACTTAAAGCGCAACCTTAAAAGAGCAGAAGATCTTGGCTTCACTGCTTTTAATATTGGTACCGAACCAGAATTCTTCTTATTCAAATTAGATGAGAAAGGTGAACCTTCTCTAGAATTAAATGATAAAGGTGGTTATTTTGACCTTGCACCAACAGATTTAGGTGAAAACTGCCGTCGTGATATCGTACTTGAATTAGAAGAAATGGGATTTGAAATCGAAGCATCTCACCATGAGGTTGCTCCAGGTCAACACGAAATTGATTTTAAATATTCTGATGCTGTTAAGCACGCAGATGATATCCAAACATTTAAACTAGTTGTTAAAACAATCGCACGTAAGCACGGTTTACATGCTACATTTATGCCAAAACCACTATTTGGTGTTAACGGTTCTGGTATGCACTGTAACATGTCATTATTCAAAGGTAAGACTAATACATTCTTAGATGAAAATGGATCACTTGAATTAAGTGAGACTGCCTATCAATTCATCGCAGGTATTATTAAGCACGCTCTTTCATTTACAGCAGTAACAAACCCAACTGTAAACTCTTATAAGCGTCTGGTACCTGGTTATGAAGCACCTTGTTATGTAGCATGGTCCGGTTCCAACCGTAGTCCATTAATCCGTGTACCAGCTTCTCGTGGGTTAAGTACACGTGTTGAGGTACGTAGTGTAGACCCGGCTGCTAACCCATACTTAGCTCTATCAGTTCTGTTAGCATCTGGTTTAGACGGAATTGAAAACAAATTAGAGGCTCCAAAAGCAGTAGATCGCAACATCTATGTGATGGATAAAGAAGAGCGTGAAGCTAACGGAGTTAGAGACTTGCCTGCAACATTAGCAGATGCATTAGATGAATTGAGAAAAGATGAAACAGTCGTTGAAGCTCTTGGAGAGCATTTATTCGAACATTTTATCGAATCAAAAGAAATCGAATGGGATATGTTCCGTACGCAAGTACATCCTTGGGAAAGAGAACAATATATCCAAACATATTAACAGTTTCAACCCCTTGATACATAACGTGTTGAGGGGTTTTTCTTTGGTTTTACTTTCAATGGAAAATCATTCACCCACGAGGTCACCCACGAAACACCCACGAAAAATAACAAAAAAATATTTAGTCATTTTTAACACCTGTAATTTGATTAAAATATTCCTCATATTTAGTCATAGCCTGTTCATCTAATCTTTTGGATATATGAGAATATACATCTGCGGTTATTTGATAACTACCATGGCCTAATCTTTCTTGAATAAATTTAATTTCTGCACCAGCTTCTAATTGTAATACAGCATGCGTGTGGCGCAACGAATGAATAGGAAGACTCCTAATACCTGCCTGTTTTAAGATGCGCCCATATGCATTAAATAAGCTTGATTTAGGCATGATGTATCCATCTTCACGACAAAATACAAGATTGAGGTCATGACGATATATATCATTAAGATTCTGTTTGTTCTTATTTTGCCATTTGAGATGATCTTTTAATTGATTGATAGTATTGTTGGTTAATGAGATAGTTCTCTTAGAACGAAAAGTCTTAGGGTCGCCAAACAACTCATCATCCGATATAGCTTGAAAATCCAATGTATTATTTATTGTTACTGTTTTGTCTTTAAAATTAATATCTGACCATTGAAGCGCAGCGACTTCACCTTTGCGCATTCCTGCTGCTGCGGCATAAAATTGATTACCACGTAGCGTTTTTAATGCACCCCAAACCGCTTTATACTTAATCGGTTCTGTAATTGGAAATCCATTATCATTTGTTCCACCTGCAGGTTTTTGAAATGTCAGTCTTTGTTTTAGATCTCCCGGATTCATTCTTCATCACCTACTACATAGCAATATTTCAACTCTCGAATAATGCTATCTAACCTCATACACCTTGACGGATTAACACTTATAGAAAATGGTGTTATTCAAAACGCTCATATTGAAAATGGAACAATTGAAAGGGCTAAGTTAGTAAGAGCTGTTATCGGTGAAGCCCAGATTGAGGATTTAGCTGTTACCAATGCAAAGATAGCTAGTTTAAATGCAGATAAGATTAATGCATCAAGATTATCAGCTATAACTGCAAACATGGGCACGGTAACAGCAGGACGATTATTATCTAACAACAATGCGATTGATATTAACTTAAACACTTCTCAATTTAAGTTAGGTAGTAATGCCAAGATACACTTTACTGATAGAGCCAATACATTATATTACACAAATAATAGTGTATATGGAGGTTTATTATTTGACCACTCTTTAAATGGTGGCGGTCGTCCGCTAGTCGCACTAGGCGTGTCAGATAACGGCTTTGATCCAAATGACACAAGTTGGAATGGGTTACGTGTGCATAGTGGTTGGGTTGAAAGTAATGTGGATGGCGTAATGACTAACATCATTTCCCAACAATTTTGGACAAACCAAAATCCTGATTACTCTGGCGAAGGTTGGGTATTAGAAAATGCTTGGTCAGGTAATCGTAATAGAGCAATCTACGGAATGGACGGAGAAAACTTTGGATATGATTTAGGATTCGCTGGTGGTGGAGAGTTTTCCAACGGATATATAGAAAACGTGAATACAAATCGGGTTAATGGATTTGATGAAATCCTATTTCGTAATAGATACGACGACAGTAACGTAGGGTGGACATTGAAATTAGCGTATGAAGGCGGTTCTACTGTTGACTTTTACCCTATCAACACTGGTACACCTAATTATTACAATATTGGTCGCTCAAACAACAGAATCAATAGAGCGTATTTAAATATTGTAGAAGGTAATTCTATCGGGACATCATCTAATCCACATAGTTATGTATATACAGATTATTTAATTGAGGGCTCTGATGAGTCTATTAAGGATAATGTACAAGATAGCCAGCTCGGATTAAACTTTGTAAAAGATATTCACGTTGTAGATTTTAAAATGAAAAGCAGTGAAAAGTATAAATCCGGTGTGATTGCCCAAGAATTAGTATCCGTTCTAGATGCCCATGATGTTAATTTGGATTAACAAAGCATGGTGTTCGAGAATGAAGAAGTTATGGGAGTAGCTTATACACAACTAATCGCACCAACCATTAAAGCCGTTCAAGAAATAGATAAAAAGTTAGATGATGAAATCAATTGGCTTAAAGTTGAAAATCAATTATTACGTAATGAGGTAACAACATTAAAAAATAAAGTACAACAATTGGAGGAAAAAGTAGCATGATCAAATTACAAAATAAACATTTAAAAGACGTAGCAGATTTTTTACAAAACAATGTGGGGGCGAAAGGAAAGAAAAACATTCACCGTATGAGAATAGTAAAGGCTCTACAGGAAGGTAATAACAAGCTGGCTGAGGAAGAGGTTGCTCTTTTAAAAGAGTATGCCAAGACAGATGAACAAGGGGAGTTAGTCACTAATGAGAAGGGGGGATTTGATGTAGACGATAAAAAAGGCTTTAACGAGCAACATAAAGAATTGTTTGATGAGGAATACGTGATTGATGATAAGAACCTAGAATCCGCTGTAAAAACAGTCGAAAATTTAACAAATGATTACGACAAAGAGCTCATCGGCAAATCTGCCGAGGCTCATTTTTTATTGGCTGAATCAATTGAAAATGTTGAAGGAGGTGAAGAAGAGTGATGGAAGAATACGTATTTGTAGAAACCAGTTCACGCACAGTTACGGAAGATGGTCAACGCTTCCGTAGAATTAACTTCCGGGGAAATGATCCAACAAATGAATTAAATGTAGACGGTTATATCCCTAAAGTTCCAGAAATGGATTATTTTCAAGCAGGACTTGACGGTACATTAAGTGATTTAATCAGAAATTTTGTTATTGATAAATTGACACCAACAGAACAAAGCGCCTAATTGGCGTATTTTTTATGCAGGAATTTCCTCCTTTTTGTCGAATTATGATAAGGAGGAGGGGAGATGAAATGGATATTGTACAAGAACTAAAGAGCAAAGGTTTTAATGCTATTGATTGTATTGGTGTGGGCGTGGATCTTAAGGAAATGGAAATAACTTTAGAAAATACAAACACTCAAGAACTTCTTAGCATGTTTGGAATAGATTCACGTTCAGCTTCATTGGTTGAGGAGGGTGAAAATTTATTTATAATTGGAAAGAATAAACCCATAGGTCATTTTCCCAAAGAGAACGGGGAAACTGTAAACATAAACGAAGTGCTTCATGAAATAAAAATTAAGATTAAAGAATCAGTTTAACGAGGGTTCTATTTGTTTAACTATTTGTTTAATTCCCATTTAAATTTAAGAGTAGATATCTGATTATTATAGCATCTCAAAAGAGGTGCTTTTTTTATACCCAAAAATAGGTAGGGGGCAAAGCATGACAGTCGAACTAGGGATTCTAATATCTATTGCATCTATATTAATAGCAGCATTAGGTGTGCTAATAGCATATTTGACGTATCAATCAAGAAGGAGTACTACTACTAAAAATGACACCAAAGAAAGTGCGGAGTTAAAAGCTGGGGTAGATTACATTCGAAAAGGTGTGGATGATATTCGTATTGATCTAAGGTCAAACGAAAAGCAGATGAATGCATTATCTGAACGAGTAGCTAGGGTAGATGAATCAACTAAACAAGCGCATAAAAGAATTGACGCAATCAGTCCAGACTAGGGCTGATTTTTTATTTGAAGGAGGTGATATCTATGGATAAAGGCGCAATCGTACGTACAGCAGTCCTAGTGATTGCTTTAATTAACCAGGTACTAGTGGCAACAGGCTTAAATCCGATCTCAGGAAGTGAAGATGTTTGGGGAGAAGCAATCTCAAGTGCAATTACTGTTGGTGCTGCAGTATGGGCATGGTTTAAAGACAATGCCGTAACTGCAAGAGGGAAATATCAACAACAAGTATTAAAAGATAAAGGATTGAAATAAAGCCGTCTCATTAGAGGTGGCTTTTTCTACTATATTTAAAAGGAGTGGTTAAATAGTGACACACTTTGAAAAATTACCGCAGTTAGTTGATCATAGAAACACGCTGCCAAAGAAAGGTCATTATGCTGACAGAACAACCATTATTACAACCAGAGTATGGCATCACGGTTTAACGTTATCACACTTAAGCGGTTCTACTGCTTTAGGATATAACAACTACCATATTACCTTAGGATGGCCAGGGTGTGGTTATCATCTCGTGATCGAAGCAAAGAATATTGTTCAAACACCAAATGGACCACGTGCTCGAATAGTTTATTGCAATGATATACGTAAAAAAACGTATCATATTGGTAACAGTAATAACTTCAGTCTTGGGGTATGTGTAACTGGTGATTATCGTAAAGAAGAATTATCGGATGCAACAAAGGCAACAATTGACGAGTTGCAGGAAGCCCTGGTAAAAGACAGCATTGGGAAATATGATAAATCACACCACCAAATGCCAGATTATTCGTGGAAAGCTTGTTGTGTGTATAACTATAAAAAGGCTTTTAAATTCTTGGATGATACCAAACCATCAAGTGCACCAGACACTTATAAAATCCAAGAAGGCGATACACTATGGGGCATTGCTAATAACAGTGATGGCATTTCTGTAGAGGATCTTAAAAAGGCTAACCCAGGTGTGGATCCTACCAAGCTAAAAGTTGGTCAGGTTATTAATTTAGGTAAAGCTAAGAAATCAAGTGGATCTAATAACAACTCAAGTAAAAGTAAACCAAAGGCTAATTTAAAAGTAGATGGCAAGTGGGGAAATGGCACAACCAAAGGATTGCAACAATACCTTGATACAGTACAAGATGGAATTATAAGCGATCAAGTACGTAACAACGTGACAAATACTTTTTATGGTACGACTATTGATTTTGGAAATGGTAAAGGTAGTCTAGTCATTAAAGCGTTACAGAGCAAGATTGGTGCGAAGGTGGATGGTCTGCTAGGTCCTAATACAATTCAAGAGTATTTAGGTACTGTTTATGACAAGAAACTAAGCAAACCATCACTAGTAGTCAAAGAGTTACAACGTCGTTTGAATAAAGGTACATTTTAATAAATCCTGAATACAAAATCTATGTAGTTACAATTGTAGATTTAATGGTGAAAATAATATAATGTTATACCACTAACGAACTATTATGTTGAATAAAAAATTTTTAGCAATCGAGAAGAAGTCATTTGTATTTATGTTTGATAAACTATCAAGTGTGTAGGAAAACAATAGCGAAAGGAGATGTTTGCATGAATCATAATTACAAAACCTCTGCGCTACCAACGGTGGTCGACCGGGACACCTGGCAGGCCAAACTTGATGAGTTGCGGGTCCGGGAGAAGGCACACACCCGAGAAGGTGACGCGATCGCAGCGGCCCGACGGCGGCTGCCGATGGTCGAGGTGGACTCGACCATCCCGCTGATCGGCCCGGATGGCCCTGTCACGCTGTTGGATACATTCGAGGACCGCCACCAGCTGATCGCGTACTACCACATGTGGCACACCGGTAGACCCGCCGAGGAGCAGTGCGAGGGCTGCACTTTCTCCACGACTCATATCAACGAACTGTCCTATCTGCACTCGCGAGACGTGAGCTATGCGACTTTCTGTCAGGGACCGTACGAGGAGAGTTCACGGTATCGAGACTTCATGGGCTGGACGGTTCCCTGGTACTCGGTGCCGCAAGACGCCGTGGACCGGTTGATCGCAGACCGGCACTTCGGCATCCTGGTCAGTTATCTCCGGGACGGTGACAAGGTCTACGAGACCTACTGGACCACCGGGCGAGGCAACGAACTGATGGCTCCGTCGTACGGACTGCTGGACCTGACTGTCTACGGTCGGCAAGAGTACTGGGAGGACTCGCCCATGGGCTGGCCACAGCATTGGGGCTCTAAAGGCGGTCAGTTTCAGCTGGACGGCCGCCCGACCGCTCAATGGTCTCGGCTTGAGGCTGGGCACTCCGACGACCTCGGCACCAGAGCCACCACCACCGACCGACGCTGCTGCCAAGATAAGCCGTGACCTAGGATAACAAAAAAATAAAATATAGCGTGATGAAAGCCCTCCAGATGGTTGTTTCAGGCTATACAACACAATTGAATTGCAAAAGCAACCTACTTTATTTTTCTCTATATCAATCATATGTGCAATTGTTGCAGATCATAATTAGAAAATGATCACTCTTTTTTTCAAAATGGATTTTCCTTTTGATAAAAAACGATTTTGTGAGATATTTTTGATCAATCATTATACCAAACTTACAACAATAGCCCAGGTGTGGAAAGCCTGGGCTTAATATAAAAAGCTAAGGATAATTATACTTTTACTCAAGTACATTCATTTAGTAGTAACTATCGTTTAAAAAGTTAACTTTCCAGAGTGTATATCTTCGGTCATACCATCATAAGGAGCTTGTGAGACAACCTGTTCGTTATTTAATCCTTCATTTTGGAAGAAAGTGATATCTGCAAACTCAGGAACCACATGCTTAGGGTAAGTTTCATATTTTAAGCGTGATTCTTCCATTAGATCTATGAAGTCATTTTGATAACAAACAGTAATTTCTGGATGTTCATGAACCCATTTAGGGAAGAAAATTATTCCATGCATACGATTTTCATTAGGCATAAAATTGAGTGATACATCTGTACCTGTTGGTTCAGTCCATGACACTTTAAATACACCATCTACAATTTTAACTAGATCTACTTGTTGGTCACGAACCCAGCGTCCCCCTACCATTCCACTGTGGATACGGTAATCAATGGTGTTTTTATTTTTGATGTAGATCTCGTATTCCCAACCGTTTTCATATGTATAAATTAAATGGCTTCCTAAAAATTCTTCTAGTTCCTTCAACACATAACCACTCCTTTGAATTCATCTGGTTTTACACTTTAGCTCTTAATACAACTTTCTACACCAGCCAACAAAATTCCTGCAAAGAACCTATAATAAATTAAGTTATTATAAATAATCCAATAAAAGTATCAAATAATATGAATGAATTTATGTAAAGGAGGCGAATTTCTGTGGACCAAAGTCAACTACAAGAATGTATTACTGAATGTGAAAGTGCACTATCTCATTTAAATAATGCTATGAGTAAAGCACACGAACAAGCTAAACAAAAAATGCAACATGCTTCTAAAGATTTAGAAGAGTGCATTGCTGAATGTCGTGAACTACTGTAATAAAAAGAAAACCCCCTCAACTTTTTAGAGATGAGAGGGGGTTCCTTATTGCATGAAGGACAAAAACCAAACAGCATGATTTTGCTCGTCAGCTGCAGCACGTCTAAATGCTTCTTTGACATATGGATCGTTTGATCTGTCTGCTAAATCTAAATAAAAATCAACGGTTTCTTGTTCATCGTTAAAAGCAAAGCGTACCCCATCACGATAATTATTAGGGCATTCTTCGGTAATCGAATAAGTAGGCTTTTTGCCAGTCATATTGATATAAATACTTGAAAATTTTTGTAAATGCATTTTTTCATCATTTATTATTTCAAAAATTCTATTCAACTGACTTTTAGGTGCCATTTTAGCAAGTTGTTCATAACATGATATAGCACTAAATTCTCCATTAATTGCTTTTTGAAGATAGTTAATAAAAGCGTCATGACTTGAAGTGCGGTAATGATATGGATCATTTATATATTGGTAATGTGAATACATAGTATCTCTCCTTATAAGGTAGTATCTATGTATTTATATGAACACCTCGTAGGTGAATGTGCTAGTACATCTAACTATACTTTCAAGTTTATCTCAACTGATTCAAACAACTCCTCCAATATAACCAACACTTTCTTCCGTATAGCCGGATTAAAGTATCTCCGTTTTTCTTTGTATTAAAAGAAATCTAGCGTTGAAAACCAGGGCTTTAATCATATGGAAAACAAAAATTCGTCACTGAAATTAAAATTGAGCAAAATGAAAAATAGGCTAACTGTAGTTTTAAAATAAAGTCGTGATGTTTGGAAAAAAGATACGATGTTTAAAATAAAGTCGCGACGTTTATAAAAAAGTTGCGAAGCCTTACCCCTTTGGATATGATTGTCTAAAGGGGTGTTTTTGTGACGAAAAGAAAAAGAACATCTAAAGTCGATAAGTGGATTAAAGAAGGTAGAGGAACTGGGAGTGGTGCAGATTATCAACCATGGCTAAAAAATTCAATGTTTCCTCGTTAGGTCGGTCGACGAGATTAAAAGGTATAAAAACTGGCAGACAACATGAGTTTTTATCGGATTTGGAGCGAAATTACTTTATACATCTGAATATTCCGATGAAATATTAGATTTCCGTGAACAATTTCCACTGTTACCTCTAGAGGAAACAATTATTATTGCGGATGAGCTCGGTATTAAAGATCCAATTATGAAAATAGTAATTGTTCAACCTTGGGTTAGAGGGTTAGAGATAGCGGATGATATGCATAGTATTCTATTTACTTCACATTTTTATTGTATGGATACATTTTCAGTTCCTTTGAAATTAATCTGTAGTTAGTGTTTTATTGAAATCATTTTCTTTAGAGGAGGAGTCTTTTTGGAATTTAGCACTGAAAGATTAACAATTAGGCCGTTTTTGAGTAATGACTTACATGATGTATTTAACATTTACAATAATGATGATATATGTAAATATCTCTTGCATGATACGTGGACACATGAAAATATGCAGGAAGAGTTTAATAAAAAGCTAGAAAATAGAACACTCACAAAAGAAGGAATGTTAAGTTTAGCGGTAGTAAACGATACTAACGTAGTTGGTGATTTATCTGTATGGTATACAGATATGAAAGATACAGTTGAAATTGGTTATAGTTTTTCTAAGACTGCTTCAGGAAAGGGTTATGCAACAGAAGCTGTGAGTGGTTTAGTCAAGAAGTTATTTGATGAGTTTGATGTGCATCGCATACATGCTAACCTTGATGCAAGAAATGAAGCATCACAAAAATTATGTGAGCGTATAGGGATGAGAAAAGAAGCTCATTTCATTCAAGATTTTTGGAATAAAGGTGAATGGACAGATAGCATAGTGTATGGAATGCTATTTACAGATTTAAAATAAGGGGATTACTTTATTGTAAAAAAATACAATAATAGCATATTTCGCATAAGTCCTTTCGAATTAACGTGGAAAAAGAAAAGCACCTACCGAATAAGTAGGTGCTAACCTTTTATATCAATAGTTTGACCATTACGAAAACACCCACGAGTTCACCCACGAAACACCCACGGATTTAGGAAATGATTGACTTTAATTGATATAACTAATTATTTAAAAGGTTGATTTATCAATCATTTGATATGATCTGGTCAAGTTTCTTCCTATTAGAATGTAGTCCGTACGCAAGTACATCCTTGGGAAAGAGAACAATACATCCAAACATATTAAGAAGCAAAACCCTTGGCACTTTTGGTGTCGGGGGTTTTATTTTGTTTTAAAATTAGTGGTTTTCAAGTCCCGCAGCGTCACCCACGAAACATCCACAGAAATTATGAAAGGTGGAATGGCACAAATTTATTTGTTTGTTTCTTAAACATGTTCAATTACTTTTAAGAGAGAAAATTTATAAAGTAAGGAAATACTTAAGCCCTGGCGTGGAAAGCCGGGGCTTAAATGAAAACTAAATAATTTTATTTTTAGTCAATTAAATTCATTTAGTAGTAACTGTCGTTTAAAAAGTTAACTTTTCAGAGCGTATATCTTCGGTCATGCCATCATAAGGAGCTTCTGAAATAATCTGTTCGTTATTCAATCCCTCATTTTTGAAGAAAGTGATATTTGCAAACTCAGGAACCACATGCTTAGGGTAAGTTTCATATTTTAAGCGTGATTCTTCTATCATGTCTATGAAGTCATTTTGGTAACAAACAGTAATTTCAGGATGTTCATGGACCCATTTAGGGAAGAAAATTATCCCATGCATGCGCTTGTCATTAGGCATAAAATTGAGTGATACATCTGTACCCGTTGGTTCAGTCCAGGACACTTTAAATACACCATCTACAATTTTAACTAGATCTACTTTTTGGTCGCGAACCCATCGGCCCCCTACCATTCCACTGTGGATGCGGTAATCAATGGTGTTTTTATTTTTAATGTAGATTTCGTATTCCCAACCATTTTCATACGTATAAATTAAATGGCTTCCTAAAAATTCTTCTAGTTCCTTCAACACATGACCACTCCTTTGAATTTATCTGTTTTTAAACTTTAGCTCTCTTAATACATCCTTCTACACAACCCAACAAAATTCCTGCAAAAACATCATGATTCTATTAAATTTATCCATACTAAAAAAAGCAGTGCTCTTAAATCATACACCATTGCTCCAAGCCCACCACTCATAAATGGTAGGTATTTTATTTAAAATGAAAATGGACCGGCGTGGAACAACCGGTCCTAACAAATGACGTGGATTATGAATTTCAAAATGTCTATGCTAAATTTCTATCTCTTACAGTTCCTCATTCATCCTCATCTGCTGGAGTAAACAATAAAGGTAAGCAACATAAAGCACCGATTCCTACTAATGTATAGGTGACTCTGGATAGTACAGCGTCTTACCCCCAAAATATAGGGGCAACCAAATCAAATTGAAATAATGCAATTAACCCCCCAGTTTATGCCGTTGTGGGGAAGTCGTTCTTCTCTGTAGTCAAAGAGTTGCAACGTCATCTTAACAAAGGCACATTATAATTAACAAGTCGTGAATACAATATCTATGTAGTTAACAAAAAGCCCAGGTGAGGAAAGCTTGGGCTTGAATGTTTAAACTTATATTCATTTTTTTAATGATAACCCTTCTTCTTCTAATGAAGCTCTCATAGTAGGTAAAGAAGCCGGTCCAATACCATGAAATTTTAATATTTCTTTTTCAGTGTACTTCGATAATTTTTCCAAAGTATCAATTCCTTCGTGAATTAATGCATTTCTTGCAGGTGAACTAAGTTTCGAAAGGAATCCACTTTTAGGTTTATTCTCTTTATCACAGGTAGGGCAACTTCGACACTCACTACTTTTGTAATACTTATGTCCCTTTTCACAAACTTTTAATTTTTTTTCTGCTGCCAAACTAATCCCTCCAACTTTTACAATTAATAATTAAATTCTAGCACAAATAGTGTGAAAAGACTCCGGCGTGGAAAACCGGTGTCTTTTAAATACTATATTATTAATATCCTTTTGCTCATCGTTTTGAAAATTATTAATGCACAATTGCGATTAAGCATGCATGCCTTGACTACTTATCTACAACCGAAGTAGGTACATTATTTGAGTAATTTTCTACAATACTTGTATTGTCTGCCTTTTCAAAAATATTAAAATAATAATCGGAATGGTCAATAGGATAATAATTCTCAGGGCTTTCATTCAAAGAGATTTGAACTTTGTATGTAGCATCTTCATCTGCTGCTTTGAATTTAACTGATCCATTAGTGGATTCATCATTTAAAGAGAGGTTTGCAGTTAGTTTATGATGAGTATACTCACCATCTATTTCTCTAATTTCTCCTATAAAAAAATTTGATCACGGTACTCTGATAAAAGAAAATTTTTATTAGTAGATGTTGTTATATCAACAACAGCCCCTTGTATGTTATTGGTTTCAATAAATGCTTGTAGAGCTTTGTTTTTTGTAGCATAAGTATCTTCACTTGAATTTAAATCATAACCTGAATTGCATCCAATTAATAATAATAAGAAACTAATCATTACAATAGTTCTTTTCTTCAAATGAGAACCCCCCCATATAAATTATAGAAACACAACTGATATAATTATATCAGTTGTGTTTCTGGTAGATAAACTATTAAAACTGTACAAAATATGTTCCATTAGGTTCATCGGTTGACATTCGCTGAGGTGAGCTGGCTTTAATGTCTTCATCTAATAGTTTATAGCATTTGAATACGCTCTTAAATTACCATATATTCTATCATAATAAGGGGAAAATCTGACGTAACCTGTTTCATTTGTTCTTCTCCTATGTGTTTTCTTTTTGTGTATTATTTAGTAATTCTACAACACCTTCGATAGAATTTAATAACAAAGATGCACCCTCCCTAATATATCTATATTTGGTGTTTGCAGTAAAATATGATGTAATCTCCAGGGTTATAGACAGATTGTTGTATGTTTTTTGATAATGAAACAACATTTACAAAATATATATATTGGTAGGTTTTTATGAAAAAAATATAAATAATCAACTATTTGATGTAAGAATATTGTTATGATACATTTCGTTAACAATTTTATGCTAGGAGGATATGTTTGAAAAAAGTCGTTATTAGTTTGTGTTGTTGTTGTGTATTTATTGTGATGACTGGTGGTTGTCAACAGATTGAAGAAAATGAAACTATATTTATAGGTGAAAGTAGTAATTGGATAGTTAAACTAGTTGAATATCCTGATGAACATGGAGAGTTTGTTGTCGTACCAAATATGGATATAAATAAAGACATCACAGATTTCTCAGTGTTTATTGATGGAGAAAATAATAGTTCAAGTTATAATAAAAGCATTTTAAAAAAAGGAGAAGAAATATCTATTTATGAAGTTGAAGAAAGAGTAGAAAAGTTTAAAAAACATGATTCTTTAAAAGTAATTATTACTTGGGACAATGAGCATGAGGAATTTCATGTAAAATAGTTGAAATTGAATTGTAATGTGTTACAAAACACCCTCCAAAAACACCCCGAAAAGTTAATCATTAGAACTATCTTTGATTTGATTAAAAATATGATTCGTATATAGCCATGGATTTTTTCATCTATTCGTTACAGTTTAATTTGTTTGAGTTGAAATCTGAATTATGTATCAAGATACAGAAAGGAGATTATTTCCCCATCTGTATCTTGGAGAGGAGAGTGTATAGAGTGAATACATTTAAAACATATTAATAACCACCATAGCCACCACCGAAGGAAGCACCAATGATGATTAAAAGAATAAACAGGACTACAATCAATGCAAAACCAGATCCATATCCAACACCTGCACTCATAAAGTAACACCTCCTTGAATTAAGATATTACATGGTATGCAGATTTCTAGAAACTGCATTGGCAAGGGTCATTTTTTTTTTGAAAATAGGCAGATTTCATCTTATAAAAATGAAACGTGTTACAGATAGAACCACGAATAAGCAAAATCTCTAAACAATGTCCCTCTAAAGGTTACTTCTACATTTTAAAATCATGGAAATAAGGTACACAAGGAGTATTTGTGGCCTATCAATTGAAACAAGTATTAGAATTGCTTTAATTTTCCGCTTCTCTAATATATCTTAACTTCGCAATACGATTTGATTTAAAGCCCTTCACTTGTAGGAACAAAATCTGTTCAAAAGGTGGCAGAACTGACATTACCTATAACTGCGTTTGGTTTAGACGTTCTCGATGATCTAGTATCAGTTGATGTTGTTCCAAATCTAAATGAGGTTACTCAAAATGCTCGTATTATAAGGGATAAGGTCGTTAACATCGGAGTTCTGCCAGTAACAATTACTGTTACAATTGCAGGCATAGATTTACCAGTTACGTTATCCACTTCAATTCCTTTTCAAGAGCACACAGACTTTCCAGGAGCTTGTCCAGAAGATACCTTACAAGAAACACCTCTTGAAGTGGAAGGAATTTTCACTCAACCTGGGGTACCAGTAATAACTGGACCTGTAGTTGGTGACTTGGTTACAGGTATTTTATTTAAAGTAGTTTTACGAACAAATATAACTGTTATTCGACCAGTTATTCAAGATGCGCAAGGAAATGTTTGCGATGTAAATCAGAATCGCTGTGAAAATTTAGGGGATGCACCTTCCTTCACACTTCCTGCACCCGAAAATGGTAATGGTTTATTATAATAATTAACGAGACTACCACTCAAGTTATATCTATTGTAATTTGAGCAATGTCCTTATCATCGTTTCCATTTCTTCTTTCAAATTCCGATTAGTAAATAATGATGATAAGGACTATACATTTAATATTAAGAATGGAAGAGTTCACCTACAAACATCTAAATAGCTTTATGGAATATCACTCTTAATTAACATAATATTATTACAGTGAAATTATAGGGTATTGCTTAGATTAATACAAAAAAGTGCGTACTTTATTAAGTACGCACTTTTTTGTATACCTAAACTTATTTATATACTACGATACAATCCGACAACTTTTCCTAATATACTGACATTATAATAAATTAGCGGCTCCATGGTTGCATTTTCTGGCTGGAGACGTATATGATCCGTTTCTTTAAAGAAACGTTTCACAGTTGCTTCACTGTCTTCTGTCATCGCAACTACAATATCACCGTTTTCTGCTGTGTTTTGTTGTTTGACGATTACTTTGTCTCCATCTAATATACCAGCTTCGATCATACTATCTCCTTCAATGATCAGTACAAATAACTGTTCGCTTACATGCATCTCATTGTGCGGAATCGGTATATATTCTTCAATATTTTCAACTGCTGTAATCGGAAGACCTGCTGTTACTTTCCCGATTACAGGTGCAAAAGTGGCTTCTGTTTTTGGAATATCCAGTTCCCCATCTTGTGGAAGTACTTCTATAGCTCTTGGTTTAGTAGGATCACGTCTGATATAGCCTTTCTTCTCCAATCTGGCTAGATGACCGTGAACGGTTGAACTTGATGCTAAACCAACTGCTTCCCCAATCTCACGAACAGATGGCGGGTATCCTTTTAGCTCTACTTGCTCTTTAATATAAGCTAATATCTCCTCTTGTCGTTTTGATAGATTTGTCATATTTAAATCTCCTTACACGTATTATTTATTAATAAAAGTATAGCACAGCGAGGTAATATTTACAAACATTCGTTCGAGAAAAACTGTTGACACGGACACCTGTTCGTGTATAATAAAGGTACGAACAAAAGTTCTGTGGAGGGATTTATTATGTTAAAAAATATATCTAAGGTTGACATTTTCTATTTGATTGCATTTATACTTGCTCTTGTCTTTTTTTATTTTTCAGCTGTAACAAGTATATAGAATAAAGGAGTAAATCTATGACGAAAGCGATCATTTATTGTCGTGTTAGTACAGAAAAGGAAGTACAAGAAACATCTATTAACAGGCAACAAGAAGAATTGCAATTGTTTGCAAATAAATATAATTTTGAGATCATCAAAGTAATAGAAGAAAAACAAAGCGGTTATGAAATTGAACGAGAAGGTATTTTCGACATGTTAGAGGAATTTCAAAATGGAAATGCAGACACACTACTTGTTCAAGATGAAACAAGACTTGGAAGAGGAAATACAAAAATCGCATTACTTCATCAACTGCATCGATTAAATGTGAACATATACACACTATCACATCATGGTGAATTACAACTATCAGAAGGCGATTCGATGGTGTTACAAATTGTTTCGATAGTAGAAGAATACCAAAGGAAATTACATAATGCGAAAATTAAAAGAGGGATGAAGAAGGCGGTAAGCAATGGTTTTAATCCAACTGATAACCTTTCAAATCAACATCTTGCTAAAGGTAGAGAACGAAAAGAATTTCCGATAGAAGAAGTAATCAGATTAAAGAAGAATAATTTAACTTTTAAAGAGATTGCATCCGTTTTAAGAGGCGTGGGCTACGATGTATCTAAAGCAACAGTCCATCGTCGGTATCAGGAATATCAATCACTTGAAAACTTACAAAATCAAGATTAGAATAAAGATAGGGTATACTATTCGTGTATACTCTTTTTTCATGTAGAGAATGTAAAATATGATAAATGAGTGAACAGTTATTTTGGAATAGAAAAGAGGTGTCAACTCTCTATGTTATCGAAGGAAAAAATTGCTCGTATTAATGAATTAGCGAACAAAGCGAAAAATGAAGGATTAACGGATGAAGAAAAGCAGGAACAAAAATCTTTGCGTGAAGCTTATCTGAAAAACGTTAAAAAATCATTTAAAAACCATATGAAAGGGATGACAGTCGTCGATCCTAACGGAAATGATGTCACTCCGGAAAAAGTAAAACATTTAAGAGAGAAGAAAAAGTAGTGATTTCTACTTTTTCTTCAAAATCTGATAAAATGTAACAAATACTGGATATTCCTAAAGAAATTACTCGCTTTTTGACTTGATATACTTGTCTTTAAAGTGATTTCGTTATAGGATTATAAATGTGCGTACATATTTTGCAATTTTGAAAGGGGACAAATTAAACGATGGCAAAGCAAATTGAACAAATGTCTATTAATGCAATTAGAACATTGTCAATAGACGCTATTGAAAAAGCTAATTCTGGTCATCCAGGGTTACCAATGGGTGCGGCTCCAATGGCATATACTCTCTGGACACAACACATGAATCATAACCCAAAAAGCTCTAAATGGTTTGATCGTGACCGTTTTGTATTATCCGCAGGTCATGGTTCCATGTTACTTTACAGCTTACTTCACTTGTCAGGTTATGATGTAACAATTGACGACCTAAAAGGGTTCCGTCAATGGGATTCTAAAACTCCTGGTCACCCGGAAGTACACCATACTGATGGGGTGGAAGCAACTACAGGTCCATTAGGTCAAGGTATTGCGATGAGTGTTGGTATGGCAATGGCAGAAAAACACTTAGCTGCGAAATACAATAAAGATAAATATAATGTAGTAGATCATAATACATTTGCCATTGTTAGTGATGGAGATCTAATGGAAGGTGTCTCTCATGAGTCTGCCTCTCTAGCTGGTCACTTAAAATTAGGTAAACTAATTGCTTTATACGACTCTAATGACATCTCATTAGATGGTGACCTAAACAAGTCATTCTCTGATAGTGTAGAAGATCGTTTCAAAGCATATGGATGGCAAGTAATCCGTGTAGAAGATGGTACGGATGCAGAAACGATTTCAAAAGCTATTGCAGATGCTAAAGCAAACACAGAACAACCAACATTAATTGAAGTAAAAACTGTAATTGGTTATGGTTCACCTAACAAATCTGCTTCATCTGCTTCACATGGTGCGCCACTTGGAGAAGACGAAGTAAAATTAACAAAAGAATTCTATGACTGGGAACATGAAGATTTCCACGTACCTGATGAAGTATATCAGGATTTTGAAACAAAAATTGTTGAAAACGGTAAAAAAGTAGAACAAGAATGGAAGGAATTATTCGATTCTTATAAGGAAGCATATCCTGAACTTGGTCAGGAATTAGATAATGCAATTAATAATAAATTACCTGAAGGCTGGGATAAAGATTTACCAGTATATGAAGCAGGTAAAGATGAAGCAGCTACACGTGCAACATCTGGTGAAGTATTAAATGCCATTGCTAAAACTGTACCAACATTATTCGGCGGTAGTGCAGACTTAGCAGGTTCTAATAAAACTAATCTTAAAGATACTGGGGACTTCTCAGCAGCTACACCTGATCAACGAAATATCTGGTTTGGTGTGCGTGAATTTGCAATGGCAGCTGCATTAAACGGTATGGCATTACACGGAGGACTAAAAGTATTCGGTGGTACTTTCTTTGTATTCAGTGACTATTTACGTCCAGCAGTCCGTCTATCAGCTATTCAAAGCCTGCCTGTAACATATGTATTAACACATGATTCTATTGCAGTAGGGGAAGATGGTCCTACACATGAACCTGTTGAACAACTAGCTGCATTCAGAGCAATGCCAAATCTGTCTGTTATTCGTCCTGCAGACGGTAATGAGGTACAAGCTGCATGGCGTTTGGCGATTGAATCTACTTCACAGCCAACAGCACTAGTGCTTACTCGTCAAGGACTGCCTACATTAGCAGGTACTGCTGATAAAGCATACGAAGGTGTGAAACAAGGCGGTTATGTAGTAAGCCCTGCTTCTAAAGAAACGCCAGATGCTATCCTTGTTGCTACTGGTTCAGAAGTTCAGCTTGCAGTAAAGGCACAAAAAGCATTAAAAGAAGAAGGTAAAGACGTGAGTGTTGTAAGTATTCCATCATGGGATCGTTTTGACAAACAAGACGCAGCTTACAAAGAATCTGTATTACCAAGTGCTGTAACGAAACGAGTTGCGATTGAAATGGCTTCTTCATTAGGATGGGATCGTTATGTTGGTCTTGAAGGAAAAATCATTTCAATTGATACATTCGGTGCATCCGCAAACGGAAACAAAATTATAGAAGAATATGGCTTCACTGTAGAAAATGTTGTAAAACACGTAAACCAATTATTCTAATACATTAAAATGGGACAGAGGACAGGTTCCTCGTCCCATTTTTTTACGTATACAGGTAAATACACAAGTGCTTGTATTATTAAATGACTTTTACTATACTATATAAGAGACAATTTTAAGGAGGAACGATGGAATGAGCACTATTCTTTGGATTATATTTATCGTGGTTGCTCTTTTGGCTGGGGTTGCCCTAGGCTTTTTTATCGCGAGAAAGTATATGATGAACTACTTAAAGAAAAACCCACCAATTAATGAACAAATGCTGAGAACATTAATGATGCAAATGGGGCAAAAGCCGTCACAAAAGAAAATCAAACAAATGATGCGTTCGATGAACAATCAAACGGATAACAAATAAAAACGCATTGTAACATAATTGTCGAATTAGAATCCTTGCTATAAAACAGCAAGGGTTTTATCATATTTATAGAACTAATATCTATAAATATTGTGGAGTCTGGAGTGACAAACTTGAATGAAGTAAATATTTTTATTGCATTTGGTGCAGGTTTTTTATCATTTATCTCCCCGTGTGTATTGCCGCTATACCCCGCATTCCTTTCATACATCACTGGTATGAGTGTGAACGATATAAAAGAAGAAAAGGCAATGTTCAATTATAAAAGTATTCTACACACATTATTTTTTCTGCTGGGGTTTTCTAGTATATTTATCCTTCTCGGTTTCACCACTAGTTTTATGGGTGAATTTTTAACGAGATGGGACGATTTAATAAGACAAATTGGCGCGATCTTAATCATCTTTTTTGGGCTTATAATAGTAGGCGCGTTAAATTTTAATTTCTTAATGAAAGAGAAAAAAGTACACTTTAAAAATAGACCTACAGGCTTCATCGGGTCGTTTGTCATCGGTATGGCATTTTCACTAGGGTGGACTCCGTGTACAGGTCCGATTCTTATGGCTGTCATTTCTCTTGCCGCAGCGAACACTGAATTAGGAATTATATTAATGACTGCCTATTCATTAGGTTTCGCTATTCCTTTCTTTATTCTTGCCTTTTTTATTGGTAAAATGAAATGGATCAAGAGAAATTCACAAAAGTTAGTAAAAATCGGTGGATACGTGATGATTTTTATGGGGTTCTTCTTATTTTTCGATTTAATGACGAAGCTCACATCATTTCTTGCAGGATTTTTTAACTTTCAAGGATTTTAACAAACAGATCGAGATATACTAACAATATTCGGAGGGGAAATCTATGGTAAGAACTAATGATTTAATTTTAAAAACGATGACAGTATTAATCGCTTTTATTTTATTTGGGTTTGCAGTGAATTTATTTTTTGCAGGCCACAATGAACCGGGCGGAGGTTTCATTGGAGGTTTAATGACTGCAGCGGCAATTGTTCTGATGTATATGGCTTATGGCGAGAAAGTTGTTAATAAAGTCTTGCCATTTAATTACCGTACCCTGACTGCAATTGGGCTGATTATTGCGATTGCTACTGGTGTTGGATCCTTACTGTTTGGTCAGCCTTTCCTTAGCCAAACATTTGATTATTTTCACGTTCCTGTATTCGGAGAGGTGGAACTGGCAACAGCACTATTATTTGATTTGGGTGTTTATTTAACGGTTATTGGAGTAACAATGACGATTGTCTTAACTATCTCCAGTGATCGATAAAATACGCAGCAAGACACGCTTAACGTAGGTTTTGACGTGTTCTTGCTGCGTATTTTTTATTTCGGTAATCTTTAGGTGAGTATTTAAAGTAAGGTTCATATTGTTTCATATCGATCGATTTTTCTTTTAGTTTCTTGCGCAAAAATTTATGATCTCGTTTAGGTGTTGCCATAATATAACCTTGAATTAATGTTTCTTGTGTAATTTCAGTTTCATCCTTCTTAAGCGCCAACTGACCTATTTTTCCAGCAATCTTCTGTCTGGCTATATCACGAAACAATTCTGGTACTGGTGATACTAATTCTTCAAGAAAGGCCTTTTCATCGTCTCTCCATAGGTGTTTAGATTGTTCTATATAATATTTTTCCCAATCTAAATCAGATTTCCCATCATCTTTTGGCAAGCTTTTTAAAAATTTGCGAAACATGAAATATCCACCGATTACAATCAGACCTAATAAAATAAAAGTCCATACAACGATGAATAGCATAAAGTTAAAGGACATAAGGGTGACACCTGCCTTTCTTATTTATTATCATTTTATTTTTATGTAAAATATAGTAATATAACTATGAATCGTAAATTTAATCATGAATATTTATATTTCTCATATAATTTACTAGATCGTTGATATTATAGCATGATTAGACTTTTTAACAAAATAATTTTGATGAAAAAAGTTAGGGGGTAAGGCCTTGCTTAATTATGTCGATCAACCAGATAGCACGAGCGTAAATGACGAAGTGGAAAAAAATGTCATGCTTTCAGATTTACCAAAAGACATTCTTAATAAAGTTGAATCTAATGGGTTTGATCTTATTGCTGTTAATAATTTTTCTGGCAAGATAGAATATATATCGGAATCTGTAAGAAGAGTGTTAGGTTTTAGCAAAGCACAATTAATTGGTAAGTCAGTATTTCGTTATATCATGCGTGATGATCAGAAATATGTTAGAAAATTTTTTGATATAAACCATTCAGGGGAGCAGAAATTTTATATACATATTCGTAATCAAATTGGCAGATTTATTGTTTTTGAAACGATTCTTCAGGTTATATACTGGAACGGAGAAAAAAAGATATTGTCACTTTCTAAGGACATTTCAGATAAAAAACAAGCTGAAGAAATGCTGATTCGATCTGAAAAAATGTCGATTGCGGGCCAATTAGCTGCGGGTATTGCTCATGAAATTAGAAATCCTCTTACTTCGTTAAAAGGTTTCGTTCAGTTATTGCAAGGCGGTATAAATAGTAAAGATGAATATTATAAAATCATGATGGACGAAATCGATAAAATAAACACCATAACATCGGAGTTGTTATTTATTTCTAAACCGATGACAGACGAAAAAAATGATGAGAATATAAATAAAATGTTGCATGATGTGCTAACACTACTTAAAACCCAAGCTAACTTATTTGATATCGATTTAGTATTAGAGGCAGATGATGAGGACTGTATGGTGTACTGTGATCGTTCCCAAATCAAGCAAGTTTTTATCAATTTAATCAAAAATGCAATCGAGGAAATGACAGATGGTGGCATGATTCATGTTTTAATTAAAAATAATACAGAAGAGTGTATAATTGCGATAAAAGACCAGGGGCCAGGTATCCCTAAGCACCTTATTCATAAACTGAAAGAACCTTTTTTTACAACCAAAAAAAATGGAACCGGCTTAGGATTAATGATATCTAATCAAATTATTGATAATCATAGTGGAAAATTAGAGATTGAATCAGAAAATGGCCAAGGAAGTACTTTTAGTATTTACCTTCCTTTTAATGGGAAATGATATTAATGATAGGGTTTGAACTCATAGTTTTATAGATTTAATCGATTTTTAGCTATGAATTATTTTACTTATAAACCGATTTCATTTAAAATAGTATGGTGCGTACTATGTTACATAGTATTTAGAGATAGGAGAGATCAGATTTAGGTCTAACATTTTTAAAGGGGGTAACTTGGCGAAATGACTAATCAGAATCCATTTCAAGCAAAAAAGCAATTTGAACTGAACGGCAAAAAGTATAACTATTACCAGTTAAAAGCGTTAGAAGAAGCAGGAATTGGTAATATTGATCGATTACCTTTTTCGATTCGTGTGTTACTAGAATCGTTAATCCGTCAACACGATGGACATGTTATTAAAGACGAACATGTTAAGAGTCTAGCAAATTGGGCTAAAGAGAAAGGTGAGGATGTACCATTCAAACCTTCTCGTGTTATTTTACAAGACTTTACCGGTGTTCCAGCAGTAGTTGATCTTGCTTCTTTACGTAAAGCAATGGTAGATATGGGTGGCTCACCTGATAAGATTAACCCAGAAGTTCCGGTGGATCTCGTAATTGACCACTCTGTACAAGTAGATGAATATGGTTCAAAGAATGCATTGCAAGCAAACATGGAATTAGAATTTGAACGTAATGCCGAGCGTTATGAATTTTTAAACTGGGCACAAAAAGCGTTTGATAACTATCGTGCTGTTCCGCCAGCAACTGGTATCGTACACCAGGTAAACCTGGAGTATATTGCGAATGTAGTACATGGTATTGAAAATGATGATGGAGAAATTGATGCTTTCCCTGATACGCTAGTGGGTACTGACTCACATACAACTATGATTAATGGTTTAGGTGTACTAGGTTGGGGTGTTGGTGGTATCGAAGCAGAAGCTGGTATGCTTGGACAACCTTCTTACTTCCCAGCACCTGAAGTAATTGGTGTTAAATTTACTGGTAGCTTCCCGAATGGAACAACTGCTACTGACTTAGCATTAAAAGTAACACAAGTTTTACGCGAGAAAAAAGTTGTTGGTAAGTTTGTGGAATTCTTTGGACCTGGTCTACAAGACATGCCACTAGCAGATCGTGCAACTATTTCAAATATGGCACCAGAATACGGTGCAACTTGTGGTTTCTTCCCTGTAGATAAAGAATCATTAAACTATCTTCGTTTAACAGGACGTAGTGAAGAACAAATTGAATTAGTAGAAAAATATTGCAAAGAAAATAGCTTGTGGTATTCACCAGATCAACCAGATGCGGATTTTACTGAACTAGTAGAAATTAACCTTTCTGAACTAGAACCAAACCTAGCTGGTCCTAAGCGTCCACAAGATTTAATTCCATTATCTAATATGCAGAAGTCATTTAATGACGCAATCACTGCTCCAGCAGGTAACCAAGGATTTGGGCAAGATGCTTCTGAATTTGATAAAAAAGTAGAAATTAATCATCCAAATGGACGTCAATCGGTTATGAAAACAGGTGCGGTAGCGATTGCAGCGATCACATCTTGTACTAACACATCTAACCCTTATGTAATGCTTGGCGCAGGTTTACTTGCGAAAAAAGCAGTAGAAAAAGGATTAGAAGTACCAGCGTATGTGAAGACATCACTAGCACCAGGTTCTAAAGTGGTTACAGGTTACTTAGAAGATTCTGGATTAATGCCATATTTGGATCAACTTGGATTTAACCTAGTAGGTTATGGTTGTACAACATGTATCGGTAATTCTGGTCCATTACGCGAAGAGATCGAAAAAGCGATTGCGGACAACGATTTGACGGTTTCTTCTGTATTATCTGGTAACCGTAACTTTGAAGGTCGTATACATCCACTAGTGAAAGCAAACTACTTAGCTTCACCACCATTAGTAGTTGCCTATGCATTAGCTGGAACAGTTGATGTAGACCTTAGAAACGAACCAATGGGTCAAGATAAAGATGGTAATGATGTATTCTTTGATGATCTTTGGCCTTCTATGGAAGAAGTTCGTGATGAGGTAGCAAAAGTTGTTACTCCAGAAATCTTCCGTAAAGAGTATGCTAATGTATTTGATTCAAATGAAAAATGGAATGCAATCGAAACTACTGATGAACCATTATATTCTTGGAATGATGATTCTACTTACATTCAAAATCCTCCATTCTTTGAAGGATTAGCAAAAGAACCAGGAATAGTAGAACCACTTTCCGATATGCGCGCAATTGGTAAATTCGGCGACTCTGTAACAACGGACCACATCTCACCAGCAGGTGCGATTGCTAAAGATATGCCAGCAGGTAAACATCTGCAATCTAAAGATGTATCACCTCGTAACTTTAACTCTTATGGTTCTCGTCGTGGTAACCATGAAATAATGATGCGTGGTACATTTGCCAACATTCGTATTAAAAACCAATTAGCTCCTGGTACAGAAGGTGGTTACACTACTTACTGGCCAACAGGTGATATAATGCCAATTTATGATGCAGCAATGAAATATCAAGAAGCTGATACTGGACTTGCTGTGCTTGCTGGTAATGATTATGGTATGGGAAGCTCTCGTGACTGGGCTGCGAAAGGTACAAGTCTATTAGGTATTAGAACAGTTATTGCACAAAGCTTTGAACGTATCCACCGTTCAAACCTAGTAATGATGGGTGTACTTCCACTTCAATTTAAAGATGGAGATAGTGCTGATTCATTAGGTTTAACTGGTAAAGAAACATTTGATGTACAAGTGGATGAATCTGTTAAACCACGTGATCTTGTAGCAGTAAAAGCTACTGACGAAGATGGAAAAGTGACAGAATTTGAAGTAGTTGCTCGCTTTGAAAGTGAAGTAGAAGTGGATTACTATCGTCATGGTGGTATCCTTCAAATGGTGCTTCGTAATAAACTAGCTTAATAGAATTAACAGGAAAAGATAGCCCGAAATGGGCTATCTTTTTTTCTTATTATAAAATGGGGCACAAAATACCGCCGGACAGGGAGTTTTTTTCGCAGCGATGGTTTAGGAGTTACTTTTGAAAGAATGGAAGAAAGTTATACCCAAAAGAATTTCATTACTCCGAAGTTTTTCATTTAATGCAAAACTGTTTATCAGGCACATTTGGATTTTCCTTTATTCTTCAATAGGGGAACGTCTCATTTTTATAATTAGACGCTTTGGTTGTTATCTTATATAATAGGTCATAGTGTTAATGTAAAGGATGAGAGCGATGTGGAAGAGTATTCTATCGGCAATGGTTGTTTTGATTTTAGTAGGTATTGTGGTGATCACCAATTTTACAAATATCGGTGATGAGCAATTAAATCCAAATGTTATAGATGTGACGGAAGATACGTCTGTAGACGGGGTAGGTATTACAGCTCCTAATATAGAACAATTAGAAGTTGGTGACCAAGCACCTAGTTTCAGATTAGCTGACCTTACTGGTAGTGAAGTAGAGGCATTTAATGTGGAACAGGACTATGTTTTATTAAATTTTTGGGCAACGTGGTGTAAACCTTGCTTAAAAGAAATGCCTGATATGCAGACGTTCGAAGATGAAAATAAAGACTCAATTAAGGTGATTGCAGTGAATACTACGAATAGAGAAACTTCCATCGATAAAGTGGAAACATTCGTTGATGAAGGTGATTTTCAATTCACGATTTTATTAGATGAAGAAGATATCGTATATGAACACTATTCTATTATTGGTATGCCTACTTCATTCATTATAAGAACGAGTGATCAAAAGATTATGAAACGAATTAATGGTGCTATGACATTAGAGCAAATGGAAGATCACCTGAAAGAGTTACAGAGCTAGCATTGATTGGGAAGGAGTATGTTTGTGTCAACAATAGAATGGAAAGAAATAGAAGAAAAAATCCAAAGTTGGAATTCACTAGATGAGATTCCGCCATACAATGAAATAGAAATACTACGGATCTTGGACAAAGTTGAGCAAGCGACTTTTACATTACAGGTAGACTCAGAAGCATTACTATATAGTATGCTCGCTTTTTATCGTTTAAAAAGGAACGTGACAGATGATCATTTAAATAAACACCTCGAACAATTAAAGCAAGAAAGTAATCATCCGATGATTGCAGACGTACAAGCATTGAAGCACTATTTATCTATCTATAATGATATGCAGGAGATCGCCCTCGTGCAGTATCACATTCGTGAAACAGACTTTGATCCGGTTAAACTGAAAAAAGCTAAAGCACTCTTAACGGAAATGGATCGTTTATCAAAATTAAAATCGATACATACAGCATCAACCAATCGTATCAAGAAAACGTATGATCAAATTTTTGAGCAGGTGGAATTTATTGAAGATGTTGCCGAATCAATGGTGTACACTTTAGAGCAACGAAAATCAACGAAAGAAATTCAACCATACAATGAGGCAGTCGAAAAATTAAGCTATTATATTACACTTTTTTATGATGCGTTACCATCTTTCATAAAAAAAGAAACAACTTCTGATCCATTAGATGAATTAACGACCATGATCGGATTGGATGAGGTTAAAGATTATATTAATCATTATTATCAATATTTAAAATACCAACAAAAGAGAAAAGAAGCCGGTTTTCAAATGGTTGATGAGCAGGGATTAAATATGGTGATTACCGGAAATCCGGGAACAGGTAAAACAACCATTGCTCGCTTGTTAGCAAATATTTACTACCGTCTTGGTCTGCTAGAAACAAATGAAGTGATTGAAGTGAACCGTTCGCAATTAGTTGGTTCTTTTATGGGACAAAGTGAAGAGAACACATTAAATTATGTCAAGAAAGCATTAGGTGGGGTGCTCTTTATTGATGAAGCCTATAATTTAAAACGAGAAGACCAAGCTGGTAATGATTATGGACAAGCAGTTATTGATACACTAGTTTCGAGTATGACCAGTAAGGAATATGCTAAAAAATTCGCGGTAATTATTGCAGGATATCCTGATGAAATGCAGCACTTTTTATGGTCAAATCAAGGGTTAAGAAGTCGTTTTCCAGATGGTAACTTTATTAAGCTACCTGATTTTTCGAATGAAGAATTATTGCAAATCGCAGAAGATACGGCTTTACAAAATGATTATTTTTTCACAGAACAGGCACGATATCGTTTCTTATCATTAATTGAAAAGGCCCGAGTTGATGAGTCATTTGGTAATGCGCGTACCGTCAAGGATTTGGTACTAAAAGTTATTTTTCATATTGGTGCCAGGCATGAGCTACCATTAGCGGACAATTGGCTAGTCCATATGCGCATATCAGAAGAAGATATCTTAGTGCTTGATGATCAGAAAGGTTCTGCTGAGCCAATGGAACAGCTGGAACAATTAATAGGGCTTGATAATGTGAAAGAAGAGGTAAAAAAGTTATCTGCATTTGTCCAAGTACAACAAAAGCGCAAATCATTACAACTGCCGAACGTTCCAGTTCAATTACATTCAGTTTTCTCTGGTAATCCGGGTACTGGAAAAACTACCGTTGCAAAACTGTTTGCGCAAATTTTAAAGCAATCTGGTCTACTGAAACGAGGTCATTTGGTAGTAGCTTCAAGAAGCGATCTTGTTGCTGGATTTGTAGGTCAAACAGCAACGAAAACCAAGAATAAAGTCCGCGAGGCTTTAGGTGGCGTATTATTTATTGATGAGGCATATGCGTTATACCGTGGTGAAAAAGACTTTGGCAAAGAAGCGATTGATACATTAGTTGATGAAATGACAAAGCATAATGAGAATATCGTGATTATCCTTGCTGGTTATAAAAATGAGATGGAGCGTTTCATTACCAGTAACCCAGGTTTGGAATCAAGGTTTAAAAAGTACTTTCATTTTCAGGATTATACCAAAGAAGAACTTCTCGAGATGCTGCGATATCATGTCAGAGAATTTCAATACGAGTTAGATGATAATGTGATCGACTATTTATTAAAACAATTTGAAGATACGACCATTAGCGGAAATGGCCGCTTCATCGTTAATCTGATAAACGAAGCAATTCAGTATCAGGCATTAAGACTTGATATTGAAACAGAACAAATAGATAAGCTGAAGTTGTTAACGAAGAAAGATTTCGAATTAGCATGGAAATCTATTAGGGGGACGAATCAACAATGAAAGTAACTACACCAATTAAAGTGAGATATCAGGAAACAGATCAAATGGGAGTAGTATATCACGCCAATTATTTAATCTGGTTTGAGATAGGAAGGACAGCATTTATTGAAGAGTTAGGTTTTAAATACCATGAAATGGAGGGAAAAGGTGTTGTTTCTCCGGTAGTTGATGCCAATATCCAATTTAAGCATCCCATTCGCTATGGTGATGATGCCTATGTGGAGACATGGCTAGAGAAATATAATGGCATTCGCACTACTTATGGTTATCAAATCCTGGATCAGGACGGCAATGTCGCAGTTACAGGTGAAACACAGCACGTCATTGTAAAAAAAGAAAATTTCCGCCCGCTTTCCCTAAAAAAGCAATTTCCTAATTGGCATGAAGCATATCAGAATGCATTAGAAAGTGCGCAATAATCATGGCTTTTGGAATTGACAGAAATACGTTAAGGAAATGGAAATCGGATGTTCAAAATGGGGAAATAGCTTTTTTAACACATTATTGGCTCGATGACCGGTTTCCTGGTTGTAAGACTGTTACAAAAGTAGGCTGTGCTGATTATCATAAATTAATTACATGGGGTAGACAATATGGGCTGAAAAAAGAGTGGATTCACCGTGATCCTAATTTTCCACACTTTGATTTATTTGGAGACAGACAAAAAGAAATCTTAACTAAAGAACAACAATGGGAACAGATAAAAAAATTTCAATTGTAGTTGGTAAAAACAAAGAGATATTGGAAGAAAAGCTCTCACCATTAACTACTTTAAAAATTTATGAATACTCCCATCACTTTATTTCTGACAAAATTGGGAATGTACATTTGAAGATAGACACTCGCGCAAATTTTAAACTTTTTGCCTTAAAAGAAAAAAACGTTCAGATATATCATATATCTGAACGTTTTTTCAGTGTTCGGTCTTTTTATTTGGAACAGGATCGAAGCCACCTGGGTGAAAAGGATGGCATTTTAATATTCTTTTGACTGATAAATAGGTTGCTTTGAATATGTTAAACCGTTGAAAGCATTCCAGACTATAGTGTGAACAAGTTGGTTGAAAACGGCAACTTGGTGGAAACATTGGACTGATAAAGCGTTGATAAAAACGAATCAATAACATAATTAATTTTTTCAAAGTTTTTCACCTCAACGATGAAGGGCTTTATCATACGTAATCGACGCCATTGCATCATGTAAATGAATGGATTCTTCATTTTCGCACGTTACCGTGAACTTTTCAATGAACTCCATTTCAAATAAATCAGCTGCCACTAACCGAACCATATCTTCCACGAACCGCGGATTTTCATATGCTTGCTCAGTGACCATTTTTTCATCTGGTCGTTTTAACACAGGATGAATACGTGCGCTTGCATTACTTTCAGCTGCTTCTAATAAAGCTTGTTTCCAATCAACGTCATCCTCTTGGTAATCAGCCGAAAATTCTGCAGTCATTTTGACATTACCGCGTTGGTTATGAGCGCTATATTCACTGATTTCTTTTGAACAAGGACACAATGTAGTTATAGTACCCTCTAGCGACACCGTAATCTTATATCCTGCATTTTTATCATATATCATCGTGATTTCTGCATTTGCGTGATTCATACCAGCCATGTCTGAAGCTGGTCCGCTGCGCTCAAAGAACCAAGGAAAAGAGACGGTAATTTGATTATCAACCTGCTCCAGTCGATCGGCCATTTCCTTAGTAAATTGTTTTAATGTTGAAACAGATAAATCGAAGGGACTTCCATTACTATAATTTTGTATCATTTCAGTAAAGCGACTCATGTTTGTCCCCTTATGATTTTTCTTTATAGAAGAAGTCATTTTAAAAGTCCCGATTGTTGTTTGTGTAGTAGGCTTCATCTTACTGGTAACTTGTATCGGGTGCTTGACATTGGAAATGCCAACTTGATCTATATCAAATAAAAAGTCTTTCTGTGTATTTTGTAAATCTGGCATTTTTTCTTTTTCAGTTGGTTTCTTTTTTTCACCTGGTTCAACTGAGCCAAACAATTTATGTCTTTCTGTTTTGTTTGGAAGTTGTTTGGTGTTAAAATCTTTCATGATTAGACCCCTTTCGTCTTCAACTATTTCAAAGTATACTTAATCTGAGTATAATATTCAATGTAAAAAGCTTAGAAAAAAGGATCTAACGGTTCTGTTAGACCCTTTTACATCCATTTAATTTTAGGCTCGGTTTTATTGATAATTCTTTTTATATTTGCTTGGTGTCGATATATCACAAATGCTGTTAAAATAGAAATGACGACAATTAAACCGACATCTTGTTGTACAAGACTAACAATAATTGCGATAATACCAGTTAACATTGATGATAATGATACATATTTTGTGAAATAAAGGATAACTAAAAAACTGCAGATTATAATGACAAATAATAACGGATTAACACCTAAAATTACCCCTGAAGAGGTTGCTACTGCTTTTCCACCGTTGAATTTTGCGAAAATTGGGTACATGTGTCCAATTACAGCGAAAATACCAACTAACAGGGGATAAGCAATTTCTGCTTGAAAAAGTAGGGGGAGTAAAGCTGCTAGCGTACCCTTTAAGATATCGACTATGGTTACCGTAATACCAGCTTTTACACCAAGTACTCGAAATGTATTTGTAGCACCTAAATTGCCACTACCATGTTCTCTTATATCTTTCTGATAGCCGACTTTACCTACGATTAATCCTGTTGGGATTGACCCCAGTAAATAAGCAAGAATGATAAAAATAATATACTCCATCATCAAACTCCTTCAATATAATGTTATGATTGGTAATATTGATTATATTTTAGCACGATGTTAGAAAAAGAGATACACGCATTATTTAATTTTTTGTTCATCTATGATAAAAAAGAAGAAGAACTAGCAAGAAATGGATAGTAACAGGAATATTTTTATAATTGTTCACTTGCGTCAAAGTCTATTAAATGGTTTAATCAATAAAAATGAGGTGTAACAATATGAATAATGAAAATGAACAACAATTAATGCGTGAAATGTTAGAAAAAACAACAACCATTGCAGTTATCGGGCTTTCAGATAAATCATATCGAACGTCGTATCAAATTGCAAAAGCGATGCAAAATGAAGGGTATCGTATCATTCCGGTGAATCCGAATGTTGAGGAAGTATTAGGTGAAAAAGCATATGAGAAAATAGAAGATGTGAAAGAACCTTTTGAATTGATCAATATTTTCAGACGATCCATTTATTTAAAAGATTTATCAAATGAAATCGTTAATACAGATGCTGATTATGTTTGGATGCAACAAGGCGTAACAGATAATGAAGTATACGACTATTTAACCAAACATAACAAGCAGGTTATCATGGACCAATGTATAAAAGTAGCACACGCCGTTATAATGAAATAACTTTACAAATCAGAATGTATGTTCTATATTCTAGTTATAGAGGTAGTGTAGGGAAGGGGTATTGAGAAAGTAATGAGCAATAATACAACGTATAATGATGATTCGATTCAAGTGTTAGAAGGGCTCGAGGCCGTAAGAAAAAGACCAGGGATGTACATTGGAAGTACAGATGCCAGAGGATTACATCACCTTGTCTTTGAAATAGTAGATAATTCAGTTGACGAGGCATTATCCGGTTTTGGTGATAAAATTACTGTAACAATCCACAAGGATCCAAGTATTACCATAACGGATAATGGTCGTGGTATGCCAACTGGAATGCACCAAACAGGAAGACCGACTCCGGAGGTAATATTAACTGTATTACATGCAGGCGGGAAATTTGGTCAAGGTGGTTATAAAACAAGTGGTGGTTTACATGGTGTAGGCGCATCTGTTGTAAATGCATTGTCAGAACGGTTAGAAGTTAAAATCGAACGAGACGGGGCAGTTTTCTATCAGAGATTCGAGAACGGTGGTAAACCAGTTACAACGCTAGAAAAAAAAGGCAAAACGAAAAAAACGGGAACAGCGATCACATTTAAACCTGACCGTTCCATTTTTTCCACTGATATGTTCCAGTTTGATATTTTGGCAGAAAGATTAAGAGAAGCTGCTTTCTTGTTAAAAGGAATCACCATTGATTTAGTGGACGAAAGAAATGAAGGAATGGAGGAGACTTACCATTACCCAGACGGATTAAAAGAGTTTGTATCCTACTTAAATGAGGAAAAGGATCCACTCCATGAAGTAGTTGCTTTTGAAGGCGAACATCAAGAAATGGAGCTAGATTTTGCTTTTCAATTTAATGATGGATTTGCCGAAAATATTTTGTCATTTGTTAATAATGTCCGAACAAAAGATGGCGGGACACACGAGTCTGGTGCCAAAACCGCAATCACAAGAGTTGTGAACGATTATGCAAGAAAAGTTAATCTATTGAAAGAAAAAGAAAAAAACCTTGAAGGTAACGATATTCGAGAAGGCTTCACAGCTGTCATTTCATTAAAAATACCAGAACAAAAGCTACAATTCGAAGGGCAGACAAAAGGAAAGTTAGGTACTGCAGAAGCACGGTCCACTGTCGATACGATTATGGCTGAGCATTTGCTTTATTTTCTGGAAGAAAATCCGGACATTGCTTCTATGCTAATTAAAAAAGGAATTCGTGCTAAAGATGCTCGACTAGCTGCTAGAAAAGCAAGAGAAGAGGCAAGAACTGGCAAGAAAAAGCGCAGAAAAGATTCTTTGTTAAGTGGTAAACTCACACCAGCACAATCCCGAAACTCAGAAAAGAATGAACTTTACCTTGTGGAGGGTGATTCAGCTGGTGGATCAGCCAAACAAGGTAGAGATCGAAAGTTTCAAGCTGTATTGCCTTTAAGAGGTAAAGTAGTAAATACGGAAAAAGCAAAATTAGTCGATATATTGAAGAATGAAGAAATTTCTACGATTATTCACACAATTGGTGCGGGTGTCGGAAGTGAATTTTCTCTTGACGATGTCCAGTACGATAAAATCGTAATTATGACCGATGCCGATACGGATGGTGCCCATATACAAATTTTATTACTAACCTTTTTCTATCGTTATATGAGACCTTTAATTGAAGCCGGTAAAGTATTCATTGCGTTACCACCGTTATATCAGATTTCAAAAGGAAAAGGTGCTAAGGCACAGATAGAATATTGCTGGACAGAAGATGAATTAGCAAAAGTTACTAAAAATTTCAAAAATGGTTATCAATTGCAGCGTTATAAAGGTCTTGGAGAAATGAATGCTGACCAACTATGGGAAACGACCATGAACCCTGAAACTCGTACGTTAATTCGAGTAACTATTGATGATTTAGCAAGAGCAGAACGAAGAGTGACAACATTAATGGGGGATAAGGTAGAACCTCGCCGTAAATGGATTGAATCTCATGTGCAGTTTAGTTTAGAAGATGACGATAATATTATTGATAATGAAAATATTCAAATTTAAGGCATTTTAGGAGGAATTTCGTTGGCAGTAGAAGAAAAGTATTTAGATCTCCCCCTTGAGGATGTGATGGGAGATCGTTTTGGACGTTACAGTAAATACATTATCCAGGATCGTGCATTACCTGATGCTCGTGACGGGTTAAAGCCGGTACAACGCAGAATTCTTTTTGCGATGCATGAAGAAAAGAATACACATGATAAAGGATTCCGGAAATCAGCTAAAACGGTAGGTACCGTAATTGGTAATTATCATCCACACGGTGACTCATCTGTATATGAAGCGATGGTGCGGTTAAGTCAAACTTGGAAGCTTCGTAATGTGTTAGTGGAAATGCACGGTAACAATGGTAGTGTCGATGGTGATCCGCCAGCAGCGATGCGTTATACCGAAGCAAGATTATCCGCTATTGCATCAGAGATGATCCGCGACATTGATAAAGGAACCGTTGATTATATTCCTAACTTTGATGATACAATTGATGAACCAGTTGTACTCCCAGCGAGAATACCCAATTTGTTAGTAAATGGTTCAACTGGTATTTCTGCTGGTTATGCGACAGAAATACCACCTCATAATTTAGGTGAGGTCATTGATGCTATCATCAAACGGCTGGATAAACCTTCTGTAACGATAGAGGAATTATTAGAGATCGTAAAAGGGCCAGATTTTCCTACCGGTGGGATTATTCAAGGTTATGAAGGATTGAAGAAAGCTTACCAGACAGGAAAAGGAAAAATTGTCGTGCGCGGAAAGGCTAGTATTGAACCATTAAAAGGAAACCGTGAACAAATTGTGATTGATGAAATTCCATATGAAGTGAACAAGGCTGTACTTGTCAAACGAATGGATGAGTTACGAATTGATCGCAAAGTAGAGGGAATCGCAGAGGTTCGTGATGAAACAGATAGAACTGGTTTACAAATAGTGGTTGAATTGAAAAGAAATGCAGACAGTCAAGGTGTACTCAATTATTTATATAAGAATACCGACTTACAGATTAGCTATCACTTTAATATGGTTGCCATTAAAGATAAAACACCGCGATTATTAAATTTATTACAAATGATTGATGCATATACGGAGCATCAGAAAGAAGTTGTCACCAGACAAACGAAATTTGATTTAAACAAAGCAGAGAAAAGAGCACATATTGTCGAAGGTTTGATAAAAGCCGTTAGTATTTTAGATGAATTAATTCAAACCATTCGTGCGTCCAAGGATAAACAAGATGCCAAAAAGCGGATCATGGAAGCATATGAATTTACAGAGCCTCAAGCAGAAGCAATTGTCACATTGCAATTATATCGTTTAACCAATACAGATATAACATCTTTAGAGAAAGAGGCTGATGAACTTCAAAAAGCAATAGCAAAACATCAGGCAATTCTTGCAGATGAAAAGAATTTATTATCTGTGATTAAAAAAGACCTTAGAAGTATGAAAAAACAATATGCCAATCCTCGCCATACAAAAATTGAGGAAAAGATTGAAGAATTAAAAATTAATGTAGAGGTAACAGTTGCAAGTGAGGATGTAATCACATCTGTCACAGAACAAGGTTATGTGAAACGAACAAGTATCAGGTCGTATACTGCTTCAACCGATGAAGATTTTGTGATTAAAGAAAATGATCATTTAATCTCTTTATTGGAGCTTAATACGACAGATCATTTGTTGTTGTTTACCAATAAAGGACGTTATGTACCGATACCAGTTCACCAATTACCTGATATTCGCTGGAAAGAACTCGGTCAGCATTTTTCCAACATAGCTTCTATTAACAAAGATGAGACGATTGTTAAAGCCATACCAATACGGGAATTTGCAAAAGATAAATATCTTATTTTCTTTACGAAAAATGGGATGGTGAAGAAGAGTACTTTAGATTTATACATCTCGCAACGTTATTCCCGCCCATTGATTGCTTTAAATTTGAAAAAGGATGACGAGTTAATCAATGTTTATGAGACAGATGGTAATCAAGATATATTCGTAGCAACAAATAAAGGATATGGACTCTGGTATCACGAATCAGAAGTATCAATCATTGGACAGCGCGCGTCGGGTGTGAAAGCTATTCAATTAAAAGATGATGAATTTGTTGTTAATGCAGTACTGATGGATGAACTAAGAGAAAACAGAAACTTATTTGTTACCACCCAGCGTGGTGCTTGTAAACGAATGAAGATTGATCGATTTGAAAAATCATCACGAGCTAAAAAAGGACTAGTGATGTTAAGAGAATTAAAGGCAAAACCACACAGTATTGTCGGTTTCGATATAGTAGACAATAATGATGTTATTACATTAGTAACCACCAAAGAAGAAATCCATGAAGTAAAACCGATGGAACTTCCAGTAAGCGATCGTTACAGCAATGGATCATATGTGATCGACACTGATCATGCAGGCGAAGTAACAACGATCAAACAAAAAATGGAACTAACCAAAGCATTTGACGAAGAAAAAGAATAAGATAAAGCGGGACTAAGATCAGTGGGGGGGATTGACCTCCACTGATCACTAGCCGAAACTTATCAGGGTGTTAGCGTCTGTTATCCCCCTACTTAGCTTCCTTGGGTTATTTGAAGTTTGAAGTGGTGTGCTTACAGACGATTAGCGCCGTGATAAAAAGATACCCAGCTTATGGTTGGGTATCTTTTTGTACACAAAATTCATAAGATGCGAAGTTATTTTAACGTTGGTTTACTTCCTTCCACACTGTAGTTTGTTGACTGGAGACTTACGCTTCGGCAGAATACTGCGCTTTCCGCGGGCTCGGCTTCAGCTAACTTTGTGAAGAAAAGCACTTCACAAAGTGGATCTTCAGCTCTCACTGTCCCACAGGAGTCTCCGTATTCTGCCTTCGCTAATTTAAGTGTTCTGATTATGGGAAGAAAAGAACCCCATAGGTCTATGTTTTTTTGTGTCTTGCCACTTTAACAGAACACAATTCTAAGCTATGGAAAAATGCGACACCCCTGGGGGAACAACGCGAGCTGAAGGTCCCGCGAAAAGCGGATTTTGCTTTCTGAGGAAGCTGTGTCCGTGCCTCGGGTATAGAAAACACTACGAAAGCGATACTAAACAGAATTTTTATTGGTTGGCAGTTTTTTATCTGCAATAAGTTTGTGTAACAGAAAACTATTAGCAATAATTCCGAAAAATCAGTATAATGGGAAAGTAAAGTAAACAATCAAGGAGTTTAGATAATGTTGACAACAAGCAGCCAAAGGGTAGATAAGCGACAATTAGCAGACTTATACCGCTTTTTTGACGAAAAAAATGAAACAATCTATCAAGAGCAAATACTTGATTATTATGCAAAATTACAACAACAAATGTTACATCTTTGTTTTAGTGGGCATTTTTCAGCAGGAAAATCGACGTTAATCAATCATTTAATGAATGAAGCCTTATTACCTCAAAGCCCCATCCCAACCAGTGCGAATATTGTTGAGATACAAAAGGGCGATGAAGGAGTCATTGTTCATTTTTTAGATCAGCCTGCTATTAAAATGAAAGCTCTTCCCCCCATGGATCGTCTACATCAATTATGTCGTGATGGAGATGAAGTGAAGAAGATAGAAATTTTTAAAAACATGGAAGCATTACCTGAAGGAGTAACATTTATGGATACGCCTGGTATTGATGCTGCCAATGATGCCGATCGCTTAATGACCGAATCCGCACTCCATCAGGTCGATGTTTTGTTTTATGTGATGGATTATAACCATGTTCAATCAGAGGTAAATGCACGATTTTTGAAACAAATGGATGAAATGAATAAACCGTATTATGTCATTATTAATCAAATGGATAAACATGATGAAGCAGAAATAACAATTTCTGATTTTAAAGATAGCTTAAAACACGTTTTCGAACAATGGGGGATTAGCCCTGAACAAGTCTTTTATACATCCATGTATGACACAGGAAAGGAAATTAATCAATTTAACGAGTTGAGAAAAACTATCAATCAGTTAATAACAGCTAATCATCAGAATCTTTTACAAGATACTTTATCGCATGGTACCGAGTACTCTGTTTTTCAAGGCATCCAGGAAAAGCAAAAACAAATGGATGACAGACTTACTGTTTTAGAGGATGGGATAGACGATATAGTATTACCTGCAGCTTCCTATGAAGAGGTCCAAGATCGTTATCAAACATTAGAAGAAAAGAAAAAAAATATAGAAAAAGAATATTCACATGAAGTTGAGCAGACAACGAAAAACGCTCAGCTTGTTCCATATGAAATCCGTGAGAAAGCGGAGCAGTTGCTACATTCGTTCGATCCAAAATTTAAAGTTGGTCTTTTCCGCAATCGTAAGAAGATAGAATCGGAACGTGATGAACGATTAGCCATGTTTTACCAGGCAATCAAAGAGAAAGCGGAAGTAAGTTTAGAATGGAAATTAAGGGACAAAATGTCGGAATTTTTAAAACCTTACGTATCCGTTCACTTTTCGGATCCTATTTTTGAACAACAATTCCAAGCAAATGATTTGGTGAAATTGATGAATGAAGGCGCGACTGTAAATGGTGACTATATTCTTGTCTATACGGATCAGGTAGCGGCTGCGATAAAGAAAATGTATCGTCAATTTTATAAAAACAAGTGGCATGAATTAAGAGATAGGATTCTATCTCCGGTTGAAGAACAATTAAGTGAGAAGAAAAGAGAACTGGAGACAATCGAAAGGTATCAGACCATTCAAGCTGAAATGAATCAAATAAAACACGAATTTAATGATTATAAAAATAATGTTGAATCTATTTTAAGAAAAGAGCTTACTTTTGGTGAAGATGAATTACATGCGATCGAGAAGGAATTGGATGCCAGAATAGTTGATAAAGTGCTGGATATAACAGAGATACCACAAAAAGCAGAAGAAACCAAAACGGAAAAACAGTATGATTCACAGCTTAGAAAAGATAACGATACACCATTATATTCATTTAATGAAACCATTACTGATGTAGAACAATCAGATCATCTATTCAAAGGGATTAATGGGTTGGGCTCTATTCGCCAAGAAATACTTCGTAAAAAAGAGCGACTGAGTAACCGCTCGTTTACGATTGCACTATTTGGTGCCTTTAGTGCGGGAAAATCTTCTTTTGCCAATGCATTAATTGGAGAGAAAGTGTTGCCAGTTTCGCCAAATCCAACAACAGCTGCTATTAATAAGATTAGTCCGGTAAGGGACAATTATCAGCATAAAGATGTATATGTAGTGATTAAACAAGAGCAAGAACTGTTAGCAGACATACAGGAAATTGTCGAAGAAGAATTTCAAAATCTTTCTAAGGTGTATAAATGGATCCAAAAAACCAAATTAGACAGATTAGATATCGCTGATCAACATAAGTCATTTCTAACCGCTTTTTACAGTGGTTTTAATGAGATGCAAAGAAGAATTGGAACCGAATATGTCATAGATTTTATTGATTTTCAACGCTATATTCGTGAAGAAGAGATTGCATGTTTTGTTAAGGAAATGGAGCTTTTTTATGACTGTCCATTAACAGAGAAGCAAATTACATTAGTTGATACACCTGGAGCGGACTCGGTTAATGCACGACATACAGATTTAGCATTTTCCTATATCAAAGATGCTGATGCAATCCTGTTCGTTACGTATTATAACCATCCCTTTTCAAAGCCGGATCAGCAATTTTTAGAACGTCTAGGTAAGGTTAAGGATGCGTTTGAATTAGATAAAATGTTTTTTATTATTAATGCAATTGACTTGGCGAAAGACGAACAAGAAGGGCAATTAGTCGTTGATTATGTCCGAAATGAATTACATCAATTTGATATAAAAGACCCGAGAATGTTTTCTGTCTCAAGTAAAAAAGCAATCGAAGAAAAAAGTGAACGTACTGGATTGCCCCAATTTGAACAATCTTTTTATCGATTTGTAAAAGAAGAATTAACCCAAATGAGTATGCGTTCTATCTATACAGATATGCATAGAGCAAATGCTCTGGTGACGAACTGGCTGTCAATTATTAATGGAGATCAGGCTGAAAAGGAACGATTAGTCGAGCAAGGTAAAACCAATCAAAAAGAAATAGAGTCTGTAATCAAAGAACGAGATCATCATTCATATCTCGAACATGTCATTCAAAAATTAACCAAACAAACTTTTTATGCGAAGCAGCGCTTTTCCATTCAATTTGTCGATCTATTCAAAGATTATGTTAATCCTGGTGCTATTCAATCGAGTGGACGTAAAGGAAAAAAAGAAGTAGAAACAGCTCTTGCTGCACTTTGGAAAGCAATAGACACACGTTTAAAGCATGAGTATCAAGCAATTTCGATTCGCTTGGAGCAAAGCTTTAATCAATCGTTACAACAAATGCGCCAGGATATACAAAATAAAATAAAGCAAGTCGATCTTCAATTTTCGTTATCGGAAGTAGAAGATATTTATTTACCACAAGCAGACTTACATGTAAGACAAAGAGAAGTAGATAAAAATTTGTTAACTAATTGGGGTAACACTTATAAAGATTCAAAAAGCTTTTTTGCTGGAAATGGTAGAAAAGAGCTTGAAGAATATACTGGCAAGTATTTTGGTGAGACATGGGAAGAAGCTGTTACTAAAATGGAAAAAGATTTAGTGACGTTCTATCAGGAGCAATGGAAGCACCATGATCAAGTAATTTGGGAACAGTTTTATGGAGAGGTAAATACCTACTATCATCAAGTGATAGCTGGCATCGAAGATCAGGAAGAAAATAAAGAGCAATTGATTGAGATAAAAGAGCATTTAGGTCATGTGTTAAACTCAAAACTATCTGGATAAATAACAACCATACGTTATGAAGTAATCAATCTGCTCCGTCTCATAAAATTATTCGGAGTTTTACGGACGGAGTAGTACCGTGATAAAAAAATGAAGGACAAACAAGCATTTGTCCTTCATTTTTCACTATCTATTAACGTTTAGTTGATCAAATCCACGTGCAATGGTATTAGATACATGACTATCGGAACCGGGTTTCCAATTGATTCCCTTTTGTATCGCTTTTTCGAGAATCGGAAGTGGTGGATATAGTTCCTGACAGTCTTCTTTATACAGACCAGCCGTGTTAACATCTAATTCTAATTGTTGCTTTTGTATTAGATTAAGCAATCGTTCTATCGTAACATTATAACTTTGATCAACAGCATATTTGCGTTGATATTTGTGAATTAAAGTTAGGTGACCGATTCGATTTGGCTTATAAGGTCCAAGGTCAGAAATAATGGCCTTTTCCATCGTTCGGTAATATTTATCGTAGACTGCTTCAACACTGCCAAATAACTGAATGATCCGAGCAAATTCATCACTGCTGAAATCCAGGCAAACATAGTTATAATCAGGTGTTCTTAGCATATGTACAGATAAAATAGCATCATCGATATAGTGACCATATTGATCAAGAAATGAAGTAGTAGCATCTTCATATCCTTCAATATAATCGACTTCAAAGCCTACATTAATTTTTATTTTTGATTGATATTGCTTTTTGGCATTCTCAATAAGCTGAATATAATAATCAAGATCTTCCCATGACATTGCACTGTCTTGATCAGGGGTTGGATCACTGAAATCTACCGGCAATGGCGCATGCTCGGTAAAGCTCAACTCTTTTAAACCTTTTTCAATGGCTTGTTCTATGTACGTTTCGATACTATCATTTGAGCCATGTGGGCAGAAGGGGGAATGTACGTGATAATCTCCTTCCATGTTCATTCAAGACATCTCCTTATGTAAATAGGTTTAATTCTTATTGTATACAGAATTCACAAAAATGAAAAGTGATGATTGACATAAATGAAAAAAGTATGCTAATGTAAGATTTATAATAGACACTTTATCACGGTAGAGTGGTAAATCGATAAAGCAGAATTAGGATGTGAACGATATGTTTTTACCAGCAGGAAGTCAAGACGAAACAGGTATTCAAATCTCCAACCGGCTACGGGCATCAGAGATTTTCAGACGAGTCACTCAAAAACGAGATTTCCAGCAAATTTCAACTCCGGTAGTGGAATATGCTCATACATTTACCAATGAAGTAGCAGGTATGGATTTACATTCCATGTTGAAATGGTTTAATGGTGAAGGGGAGATTGAAGTACTAAGGCCGGACTGGACTGCAGCAATTGCACGAGCAATCGCTGGACAGCATCCATCCAAACAAAAGTGGTCATATCAGGGTAGTGTGTTTCGCTTTGATAAAGAAGATACCGAGAATAGACAGGCCGGTATTGAGATCGTTCATGCCGATCGATTTTTCGGGGAGGCAGAGAGTTTGCTTACCGCTGTGACGTATTTAAATAATATAAACATTCATTCTTATGTGATAGAACTTGGACATACTGGAATTTTTGATGCATTGATTGCACCATTTACTTTTAATAAAGATGACGAAGAAGAATTATTGAAAGCAATGCATGATAAACGATCAGATCTTGTCGAAGAAATTGTGGGGAAATCAGGAAATTCAGAACTTGTGAAACCTTTACTTGCGTTAATTGATGCATATGGTTCGCGTGATATTATTGACCAGTATCGAAAGCGTTGGGCGGATCGTGAAGATTTAACTGAAATTCTAACCCATATCGAAAAGCTAATTGATTTACTTGAAGCTTCTGGTGTAACAGAAGTTATAGTAGATCTTGGTCGTGTCAAGAACCTGCCGTATTATGATGGCATTATGTTTAGAGGTTTTCTGACAAATGACGGATCTACTTGCTTCTCTGGTGGCAGATATGACCGTCTCTATCAACAATTTGAACAAACAACATCGGCAGTAGGTCTTGCTTTTGATGTTGATGAGTTAGCGAAACATATGGAACCAGAACAAGAACCTGAAAAAATTTGTATCATTGCTTCTCCGGAAACACATGCGATTGCTGAAAAATTTCGCATGGAAATGGAGGAACAAGTAGTCGATATCCAATACGAGTTAAAGAATCAAACAACCTATCATCAAATTTTCCAAGTGGTAGAGGAGAACAGTCAGTATAAGGTGGTTGAAAAATGAAACCAGTAATCGCACTAACAAAAGGACGACTGGAAAAACAATTTTTGAAATTTTTCGAAGGTTTAGGATATGATGTCGAAGCCTTATTAAAAAAAGGAAGAAAGCTTCAAATTGAAACGAGGGAATTTTCCTTCTTTTTTGCAAAAGGGGTTGACGTTACAACTTATGTAGAAAACGGTATAGCAGATATTGGTGTTGTCGGTGGAGATATTTTGATTGAACACCAACCTGATGTTTTTAATCTATTTCCGTTACCATTTGGTCATTGTCGGATGGCACTTGCCATGAAACAAGATTATCAGTGGCCAGATCAGAAGAAGCGTATTGCCAGTACATTTACCAATATTACCAAATCATATTTTAAAGAAAAGGGTGAGTCGGTAGATATCATTAAGCTGGAAGGATCTGTCGAGTTGGCACCAATTTTAGGGCTGGCTGATGCGATTGTCGATATTGTGGAAACAGGAACGACACTAAAAGAAAATGGCCTTGTAATAGAAGATGAATTTTTGTCGTTTAGTGCGAGATTAATTGCCAATCGTTCATCACTGAAAATTAAACGAGATCAATTAGTTCCTGTTATTGAACGGTTTAAGGAAGGAGCGAGAAACGTATGATTCCCTTATTATCGACTGAGGAATTTTTAGCGAAAGTAGCACCCGAAAAAACAAATAGTTACGAACAACAAAAATTTTTACAAGCTGCAAGTAACATTATTGCCGATGTACAAGAAGGCGGTGATCAAGCGGTTCGCTCGTATATCGAGAAATTCGATGGAAAAGCGCCGGAAACATTTCTTGTATCAAAAGAAGAGCGAAAAGCAGCATGGGACAAAGTGGAAGATGAAGTGATACAAGCATTACAACATGCAGCCGATAACATTCGTGATTTTCATCGAAAGCAATTAAATAATTCTCGGATGATGCAGGCAGATGAAGATGTGATCTCAGGTCAACTATATCGCCCCATCGATCGTGTAGGTATTTATGTACCTGGTGGAACAGCAGTATATCCTTCGTCTGTTCTAATGAATGCTATTCCAGCTGTCCTTGCTGGCGTTGAAGGAGTATATATGACCACACCTGTTAAGGATGGTGAAGAACTCGCACCGATTTTAGCTGTTGCCGCTGATATAGCTGGTGTAACGAATATTTACCGTGTTGGTGGGGTGCAAGCTATTGCAGCACTTGCTTATGGTACAGATTCAATTCCAAAAGTAGATAAAATTGTCGGTCCAGGTAATGCCTATGTAGCGGCGGCAAAAAAATTAGTCTATGGTGACGTTGGCATTGATATGATCGCTGGTCCTAGTGAGGTTGCAATTATCGCCGATGAATCAGCAAATCCTGTTTTTGTTGCAGCTGATCTGATCGCACAGGCTGAGCATGACACGAATGCACGTGCTTTTCTCATGACAACATCTCAAGCATTAGCAGATGCCGTTAATCAAGAATTAGTCAAACAATGCAAAGTATTACCTCGTAAAGAGATCGCAACTACTTCTTTACAAAAAAAAGGAGCTTGTATAGTGGTGGGAACCTTAGCAGAAGCATTTGATGTAGCTAACAGAATTGCACCAGAACATTTGGAAATTCAAGTAAAAGATCCTTTAAGCTATTTAAGCAAAGTAAGACATGCTGGATCAGTATTTTTAGGTCATTATACGCCAGAAGCTTTAGGCGATTATTTTGCAGGACCTAACCACGTATTACCAACATCTGGTACAGCAAGATTTTCATCCGGTTTATCAGTCGATGATTTTGTCAAGAAAACTACCTATCTCTATTATACCGAAGAAGCTTTGCGAGAAGCTGGGGACGATGTGATTAGACTAGCAAATCAAGAACAGCTAGATGGACATGGACTTGCGGTAAGCAAACGTTTGGAGGAGAAAGAATGAGAACAGCTAGTAAAAAAAGAGAAACATTAGAAACACAAATTGAAGTTTCCGTGAACTTAGATGACCCGAATGAAGTAAGTATTGAAACGGGTGTGGGTTTTTTTGACCATATGTTAGAAGCATTTGCCCGACACGGCCGAATCGGACTTGTCGTTAACGCTACCGGTGACTTACATATCGATAGTCATCATACTGTGGAAGATGTTGGCATAGTGTTAGGTCAATTAATCAAGGAGGCACTTGGTGATAAAAATTCAATCAATCGTTTTGGAAGTGCTTATGTACCAATGGATGAAGCGTTAGGATTTGTTGCCTTGGACATTAGTGGCCGACCTTTTCTCGTATTTGATGCGGAATTTTCCAATGAAAAACTCGGTAATTTCGATACGGAATTAGTCCAGGAATTTTTACAGGCTTTCGCTTTCCAGTCTGCGATTACTTTACACGCGAAAGTATTGTATGGACACAATACCCATCATAAAATTGAGGCAATTTTTAAAGCACTGGGACGTGCATTGGGAGAAGCCATTCGAATTAATTCAGATATTAAAGGGGTTAATTCTACAAAGGGGTTAATCGAATGATTGCAATTGTAGATTATGGCATGGGAAATGTAGCAAGTGTCAAAACAGCATTTCAACGATTAGGATATGAGGTCGAAATTACAGATTCAGTCGCGCGTTTAGAAGCTGCAACCCACGTTATTTTGCCTGGTGTCGGGTCTTTTCAAGCGGCAGTCGAAGAGATCAATCAGCGTAATTTAGTTAAACCATTACGCCGTCTCGCTAAAGAAAAGCCATTTTTAGGGATTTGTCTCGGGATGCAATTATTGTTTGATAAAGGTTATGAAAATGGTACATCCGATGGCCTTGGATTAATACCAGGTGAGGTTAATATGATCGAAACAGAATATATTTTGCCTCATATCGGTTGGAATCAGTTACAAATCGAAAACAATAATCAGCCTTTTGCATCGTTTCAGGATAAGCATGTTTATTTTGTACACTCCTTTCAGGCAAGAACGGAACAACAATATCTTGTCACAACAGCAGACTATGGTACGAAAATTCCGGGAATTGTACAAAATGGCCACGTATATGGTATGCAATTTCACCCCGAAAAAAGCGGAGAAGTTGGCGTTGATTTGTTAAAAGTATTCATGGAAGAAACCAATGCGGATAGGGGGCAGCTAGCATGATTGCCAAACGTATTATTCCCTGCTTAGATGTGAAAGAAGGAAAAGTCGTAAAAGGTACTAATTTTGTAGGTTTAAGGGAGTTAGGTGACCCGGTAGAAATGGCATCTAATTATTCCAAAGATGGAGCAGACGAAATCATCTTTTTGGATATCTCTGCCACAAACGAAGGACGCCAGACGATGGTTGATATTGTAAAACGAACTGCAGAACAAGTTTTTGTACCTTTTACTGTAGGCGGAGGAGTTAGAACAATGGAAGATGTAAACCGCTTGTTAAAAGCTGGAGCTGACAAAGTAGGAATGAATTCAGCCGCTGTTAACAACCCAGAACTAATCACGGAATCCTCTGACCGTTTTGGTGCACAATGTACCGTTGTAGCAATTGATGCCAAACGAGTTGGAGGCAAATGGCATGTGATGACACATGGAGGTTCAAAAGACACTGGTATAGACGCTATTGAATGGGCAAAAGAAGCCGAAAAAAGAGGTGCAGGTGAAATTTTGCTGACAAGTGTTGATACAGATGGAGTTAAAGACGGTTTTGATATGTTGTTAACCGATACTGTGGTCGCCGCTGTACGTATTCCTGTTATTGCATCAGGTGGTGTTGGTAAACCTGAACATTTTCAGGAAGTATTTAATAAAACCGATGTTTCGGCAGGTTTAGCGGCATCTATTTTCCATGAAAACACCTTTACGGTCAAACAAGTAAAAGATGTCTGTGTTGAACAAGGAGTGAATATTCGTGAAGCCTGATTTTTCAAAAGGACTTATACCAGCAATCGTAACAGATTACTATACGAAAGATGTTTTAATGCTTGCTTATATGAATGAAGAAGCATACGAAAAAACGTTAGAATCAAAAAAAACTTGGTTTTATTCGAGGTCACGTGATGAATTATGGAATAAAGGTGCAACATCTGGAAATACACAAGATGTACAGTCGATTGACTTAGATTGTGATCAAGATACATTATTGATTCAAGTGATTCCGGCAGGTCCAGCTTGTCATACTGGTGAAACCTCGTGCTTTTTTAATCGGGTAGCCGAAAAAGAAACCAATTTTGATGCTTCAATCATAGATAATGTGATGAAAGAAGTGAAGCAGCGCAAAACAGAACATGTTGAGAACTCCTATACTAATTATTTATATGATAAAGGCATCGATAAAATTGGCAAAAAAGTAATTGAAGAAGCTGGCGAAGTGGTGATCGCTGCGAAAAATGATGATAAGCAAGAACTTACTAACGAGGTTAGTGATTTGTTGTATCACACATTTGTGATGATGGCCAATCAAGGCGTGTCGTTAGAAGATGTGAAGCAAGAATTATCTAACCGATTTGCTAAAAAAGGGAACAGTAAAGGCGATCGGGCAGAAATTCAAAAATGGTAATATAAAATCTCCACTATGGAACCATAAGTGGAGATTTTTTGTTCAATGCATTTTTAAAACATTCAACAGGTTTTATATGATCATAGACAAGTAACTTCCACTGATCAAATTCTCAATTTATAGATTTAAAATATAAATGACAATAACCAAATTTGTGGAGCATGTGAGATACTTGATAATTGGACAGAAACGAAAATGGGGTCCAGTCTGAAAGTGTGGAGTTACAACGCTAATCTGTAAATAGATATTAATTGATTAACAAATGCGTAAAAATAAATATTATGAATAGGTGGGCTATTATGAAAAACTTTATATATTTTATACTTTGTATAGTGGTGGCTTTATTATCAATAAAATTTATTGAATTTGATGTTAGTTATGTACAAGGTGTAAGTTTAGTAATAGCCATTTATGTATATGCAATACTACTTTTTAAAAAAGGATATAGTTTAAGGAAATTAGTTTTTGGTAGTTTGGCACTCTTATTAGTTCTTATTGTATTAGCATTTGTGGTTAAAATGAATATTGGCGGATATAGCATCTTATTGTTTTTGGTTTTTTATGCTGAAGCGATGCAAAAAAGAAAAGAAACTATAAATCTCTAAAACAAATAATAAATCTATTAATTTGGAAAAGTCTGAAGCAATCCTTACACTTGTTTTCTTATTGGGGCGACGATGCAATCTCCTCGCCAGATGGTATGAGAGTGTAACTAGGTGTTTCATCACTATATGTAGAGGCAAACCCACATGAGTGGTTTAGAATAATATATTCATTAAGCGTGTAATGCCAGATATAATTAGTAAAACAGCATAGATAACTAAGAAAATTTGAGATAGAATAACACCTATCTTTGCAAACATATGAGTTTTATATTTCCTTCCAATAATTACAGCCGCAATCATAAATAAAATAGTGAACATAATAACTGGTAAACTAATATTAAAATAATCTAGGATAATCTCTCCAAGTGGCCCCTTTCTTTCAATACTGGCATGGTAAAGTAAAAAACCTATGACAAATAAGAGTAACGAAAGGCTTCCCCATCCTAATGATTTCCGTTCTTGTTCTTTAATTCTAAACTACCTCCTTTTATTCTACTAAAATATACCATAAACCGCTTACATCTTCAAATTTAACATGTATCCCATATAATGGTTTTTATACAAAAAAAGGAGGAATTAGAATGAAGTTTTTGCAAAAATCAGTATTATGATGGTGACATTTCTACTGCTCACAGTATCCACAACATATGCAAAGACAAGCTCCTTTTTTGTATCTTTATCGTTGTAAATCCGCATAATCCTAATGCTACCCCTTAATAGTTTTATTCCTATTAGTATAATAAAACATCTAATATTTTTTATTATAGTGGCAGTTACGATGTATACCATCGTGCTATTACTTAGAAAGACGCTATCTAAAATAAAAAGAACAGCTTTATGAATCTTCATAAGGCTGTTCTTTTTTATATTAGTTTTGTTCCCAATGTTTTTCGATAAACTCATCTCTACCTGATTTTTCTCGATCCTCTATATAATCCTCATTATTCTTCTTATAAAAGTCTTGATGATATTCCTCGGCCGGATAGAATGTAGAGACAGGTGAAATTTTCGTAACGATATCTTTCTGGAATCGATTTGAATTTTCTAATTCCTTGAAAGAACCAATAGCTAATTCTTTCTGTTCATTGTTATGGTAGAAAATCGCTGTTCGATACTGTGGACCTCTGTCATGAAATTGACCACCGTCATCTGTAGGATCAATTTGCGGCCAATATAAATCTAGAATTTGCTGATAGGATATTTTCTCTGGTTCATAGGTGATTTGTACCGCCTCATAGTGACCCGTCGTACCTGCTTTCACGGTTTCATAGGTTGGGTTCACCTCATGTCCTCCTGTGTATCCTGAAATAACACTTTCTACTCCATCCCACTGATCAAAGGGCTTCACCATGCACCAGAAACAACCTCCTGCAAATGTGGCTTTTTCCAATTTTTTCTCCATGTATGTTTCTCCTTTGTGTTGCAAAATCCTCTTGTAGCATTTAATATACAAGTTATATTACTACAAGTAAATTAATTAAACTTAAAGGGTGAATTAAATGACAGATAGATCTAACATCCTTATTGTGGATGGGATGGCTTTATTATTTAGAGGGTTTTTCGCAACTGCTTTTACCGGGAACTTTATGGTCAATAGTCAAGGAATTCCTAGAAACGGATTATTTGGATTCTTAAATTATTTTACCAATGCGATAGAGACTTTTCAGCCAACACATGTTGTCTGTTGCTGGGACATGGGAAGAAAAACATTTCGGAATGAATTATATGAAGGGTATAAATCGAATCGAGATGCACCTCCTGAAGAACTTATACCACAGTTTGACCTGGCAAAAGATATGGTAACAGCATTTCAAGTGCCGAATGTAGGAGTTACCGGTTATGAAGCAGATGACTGTATAGGTACACTTGCTAAACAACTGCACAATGATCATCAAGTAACGGTTATAACTGGTGACCAAGACTTACTACAATTAGTGGATAACAATATCAATATTGCAATTATGAAAAAAGGACAAGGTAATTACGACGTCTTTACAGAAGATAATTTCTATGAGAAAAAGGCATTAACCCCTAAGCAAATCATAGATCTAAAAGGATTAATGGGAGACTCATCTGATAATTATCCAGGTATAAAAGGGGTAGGAGAGAAAACTGCTCTCAAATTACTAATGCAGTATGAAACAATAGACAACTTGTTAACAGATAAAGAGAATTTAACAAAAGGACTGCAGAAAAAATTAGATCAGTATGCAGAAGATCTAGCAATCTCGCGAAAATTAGCAGCCATTTACACAGAAGTGCCGCTTGCTTTTTCTGTAGAAACTGCAGTATGGAACAAAGACTTAACGAACATTCAAACTTATCTAATCGATGAATTAGAATTCCAAAATCCAGGACGTTGGTTAGATAAATTAAGAGAAAAAGCAGCCAGATAATTATTAAAAGAGCTAGCCCAGAAGCTAGCTCTTTTCTTACATTATACGTGATGCTAAAGAGTATAAAAACGCTCAGTAACTTTTCGTTGGTTTAACTTTCAAAGTTAAGTGGAAGGTAAAGCTTCGGCAGAATACTGTGCTAGCCTTAGCCTCCTCGTAAAACAAAGCCTACTTTTCTACGACGGTTTATCACTCATCCACGAAAGAATTGAGCAGTTTTTATCTAGTACATCTAAGGTCGGGCGGATTATGCCCGGCTTTTCTTATTGAAACCTTTGTAAGATCGAGAAAAATTCCTTGATAAATTCATAAAATACTTGTTCAGATGGTGCGAGTTTTCTATTCTTAGGAATAATAATTCCAACGGTACGTCTTAATTCTGGATTTTGAATCGCTACTTTTGCACTGTAGTACGGATTCAAATCATTAAATGCACTTTCCGGTAATAATGTAATTCCAATACCTGCTGCGACTAACCCCTTTATTGCGTCTAAATCTTCCCCTTGAGATGACACATTTGGTGTAAATCCAGCTTGTATACAACCATCAATAACGAGCTGGTGTAAAACATAACCTTCTGGGAATAATACAAATGCCTCATCATGTAAATCGCGTAAATTCACACTGCTCTGTTCAGCTAATGGATGTGAATTTGGCACTAATGCATAAAAATTTTCCGTAAATAAGATATCACCTAAAATATCAGGATGTTCATTCGGAACAGGACCTAAAAATGCGACATCAATTTCACGATTTTCTACGGATTCAATTAAAAAATTATAAGATCCTTGTCTTAATTGAAAAGCGATTTTAGGGTGTTTTTTCTTAAATTCCGAAACAACTGTTGGTAACAGATTACTTGCCAAACTGGTTGGAAAACCAATTTTGATCGAACCTCTTTCGGGATCGATGTATTCATCAATTTGTTTCTTTGCATGATCAATTGCTTTTAATGCCGTTTTGGTATGTGTCAGAAATATCCGCCCTATATGGGTTAAACGTATATTTCTACCTTCGCGTTCGAATAATTCCACACCAAGCTCGGCTTCTAGGTTTGCTATTTGTCTACTAATTGCAGACTGGGCCACATGCAATTCTGCTGCCGCATCAGAGACGTGTTCACGCTCTGCAACCTCAACAAAATAGCGTAATTGACGTAATTCCACTCGTTTCACCTCATGATATATATCAGAATTAGAACAATACTATATTTATTATATATTGTTTCGATTAATAAGAAAACGTACAATATTAATAGACACCTTAAAAGTATATTGAAATGGGGGCGACATATATGACGTATCGCGACTTACCTAGTGCCCAAGGGTTATACAATCCAGATTTTGAACATGACGCTTGTGGTATTGGATTATATGCGCATATAAAAGGGAAACAAACACATGAAATCGTAAAAAAAGGTTTAGACATGTTATGCAAATTAGAGCACCGCGGTGGACAAGGGAGTGATCCACTAACAGGTGACGGATCTGGTTTAATGATACAGATCCCTGATAAATATTTTAGAAGAGAATGTAAAGACTTTCAACTACCAGCTGTCGGACGTTATGGTGTTGGGATGTTATTCTTATCTCAAGATGAAAACGAACAGAAAGAAGCAAAAGAAAAAATTAATCAATTAATCGAACAAGAAGGTCAGAATTTAATCGGCTGGAGAGATGTGCCAACAGACTCTACACACATCGGTGAAGGTGCAATTGAAACTTTACCGACTGTTCATCAGGTGTTCATTGAAGCAGCTGACGAAGTAGAAGACGATTTAGCCTTCGAAAGAATATTATATATGATTCGTAAACAAGCTGAAAATTGGGCGAACGAAAAAGAAATTCGCTTTTATTTCCCAAGTTTGTCAAACAGAACCATTGTTTATAAAGGGTTATTAACACCTGATCAAGTAGATAAATTTTATTTGGATTTACAAGATGAAGATTTTGTATCTGCTTTTTCACTTGTACACTCTCGTTTCAGTACCAACACATTCCCTTCCTGGGAAAGAGCGCACCCGAACCGTTATCTGATTCACAACGGTGAAATCAATACGATGCGTGGTAATGTAAACTGGATGCGTGCAAGAGAGAAACAATTTATGTCAGAAGCATTTGGTGATGACTTAGATAAAGTATTACCAATTATTAATGGTGGTGGAAGTGACTCTGCAACATTAGATAATGCATTAGAGTTCTTCACCTTAGCGGGTCGTAAGCCAGCACATGCTGCAATGATGCTGATTCCTGAACCATGGGAAAAAAATCCTCACATGGATGAGAAAAAACGTGCATTCTATCAATATCACAGCATGATGATGGAGCCATGGGATGGTCCAACCTCGATTACCTTTACAAATGGTAAACAAATTGGTGCGATTTTAGACCGTAACGGTTTACGCCCTGCACGCTATTATGTAACGAAAGATGATTACATTATTTACTCTTCTGAAGTTGGTGTTATCGACTATGAAGAAGAAAATATTTTATTAAAAGAACGTTTAAGCCCAGGTAAAATGCTCCTTATCGATATTGAAGAAGGGCGTATTATATCAGATCAAGAAATTAAAGATGAGGTTGCTAGTGCTCATCCGTACAAAGACTGGTTAGGGGATCAAATTGAAACATTAGAAGTGGAAGCGAAGAATGATGACTATATTGATCCACAACTAATCCAGAAACAAAAATCATTTGGTTATACGACTGAAGATGTTGAAAAATATCTTATTCCTTTATTGGTAGACGGAAAAGATCCAATTGGTGCGATGGGTAATGATATGCCATTAGCGGTATTATCAGAACGACCACAAAGTTTGTTTAACTATTTCAAACAGTTATTTGCACAAGTAACAAATCCGCCAATTGATGCTTATCGTGAGCAACTTGTTACGTCGATGCTGACATGGTTAGGGGCTGAGGGTGATATCCTTCATCCTGCAAATACGAAAACAAGCAGAATTCGCTTGGATTCACCGATTTTATCTAACACACAAATAGAAAAATTGCAGGAAAATGAAATGGAAGGCTTCCAGTCAGAAGTAATTGAAACATTATTTGTCGATGATATGGAAAAAGCACTTCAAGGTGTATTTGAACAGGCGAAAAAAGCTATTGAAGCAGGAAGCAATATTATCATACTAAGTGATAAGAATATGGATGCGAATAAGAAAGCTATTCCAACACTTCTTGCTGTCAGCGGACTACATCAATATCTAGTGCGTGAGGGTATCCGTACGAAAGTAAGTATTATCGCTCAAGCTGGTGAGGCTCGAGAAGTTCATCACTTTGCAACGATGCTAGGATATGGTGTCGACGCTATTCATCCATACCTTGTTTATCAAACTTACTACATGAATATTTTGGATGATAGCCTAAAAATGACATTAGCGGAAGTACAAGATAAATTTATTAGCGTTGCCACAGAGGGTATCATTAAAGTTATGTCGAAAATTGGTATCTCTACAGTGCAAAGTTATCGTGGTGCCCAAATATTTGAAGCTGTAGGTATCAGCAAAAATGTAATTGAAGAGCATTTTACAGGTACAGCATCACAAATAGATGGAATTGGTTTAGATGTGATTCAGGTAGAGACTGAAAAGCGTCATAATGAAGCTTACAAAGCAGCTGTTAAAGAATCACTTGAATCAGGTAGTGATTTCCAATGGCGTCAAGTAGGAGAACACCACGCCTTTAATCCGACTACTATTTATACGTTACAGTGGGCATGTCGTCGTGGTGATTATGATCTGTTTAAAAAATTCTCCAAAGCAGCAAACCATGATCGTATTGGCTTTTTACGTAACCTATTCGAATTCAAAAAACCGAATGCCATTCCTATCGAAGAAGTTGAGCCTGTAGAATCCATTGTCAAACGATTCAAAACAGGTGCGATGTCCTTCGGTTCGATCAGTAAAGAAGCACATGAGACATTAGCGATTGCTATGAACCGTATAGGTGGTAAAAGTAACAGTGGCGAAGGTGGGGAAGACCCTGACCGCTTTAGCAAAGATGAAAATGGGGACTTGCGTTCCAGTGCGATTAAACAGGTAGCATCTGGACGATTCGGTGCGAAAAGTCATTACCTTGTAAATGCTAGAGAATTACAAATTAAAATGGCACAAGGGGCAAAACCGGGAGAAGGTGGACAGTTACCGGGTATGAAAGTTTACCCATGGGTAGCAGATGTACGTGGTTCAACACCAGGTGTAGACTTAATTTCACCTCCACCACACCACGATATTTATTCGATTGAGGATTTATCACAATTAATTCATGATTTAAAAAATGCCAATCGTGATGCAAGAGTTAGTGTTAAACTCGTAGCAAAATCAGGTGTTGGAACGATCGCTGCAGGTGTAGCAAAAGGTAATGCAGATGTTATTTCAGTTGTTGGTTATGATGGTGGTACAGGTGCTTCACCAAAAACAAGTATTAAACATGCAGGCTTACCATGGGAATTAGGTCTTGCAGAAGCACACCAAACCTTAATGCTAAACGGACTTAGAGATAGAGTAATTCTAGAAACAGATGGGAAATTGTTAACAGGTAAAGATGTCGTGATGGCTGCATTATTGGGTGCAGAAGAATATGGATTCGCAACAGCTCCTTTAGTTGTTGTCGGATGTGTAATGATGCGTGTATGTCATAAAGATACATGTCCTGTTGGGGTAGCAACACAAAATCCGGAATTACGTAAAAAATTCGGAGGAGACCCTGATCATGTAGTTAACTATATGACATTTATCGCAGAAGAAGTTCGTGAAATTATGGCTGAACTAGGTTTCCGAACAATCGATGAAATGGTTGGAAGAACAGATGTGTTAGAAATTTCAGAACGTGCAGATGCACATTGGAAAGCCAAACACTTAGATTTATCTAAACTCCTTTATCAACCAGAAGGAACACGTATCAATACAACAACGCAAGATCATAAATTAGATGAATCATTGGATTTGAAGTATATTTTACCAACTGTTCAAAAAGCAATTGATACCGGTGAGGCATTGGAAGCATCCTTCCCAATTAAAAATACGGACCGTGTAGTAGGAACGATTGTAGGTAGTGAGATTTCTAAGAAATATGGTGAACGAGGTTTACCTGAAGACACAATTAATCTCCATTTTACAGGATCAGCAGGTCAAAGTTTTGGAGCCTTTATTCCTTCCGGTATGACGCTAACTGTAACAGGAGATGCGAATGACTATGTTGGAAAAGGCTTGTCAGGTGGAAAAGTAATTGTGCGTGCATCCGAGAAAACAACGATTGATCCAGGTAATAACGTTATTGCTGGTAATGTATCTTTCTATGGTGCTACAAGCGGTGAAGCTTATATCCATGGTTATGCTGGTGAACGTTTTGCTGTTAGAAATAGTGGAGCGAAAATCGTTGTTGAAGGTGTGGGTGACCATGGTTGTGAATACATGACTGGTGGCCGCGTTGTTATTCTTGGCAATGTAGGTAAAAACTTTGCCGCAGGTATGTCTGGTGGTGTTGCATATGTGAAACCAGATGATATCGAGCAGTTTAAACGCCTTTGCAATGCGGAATTAGTTCAATTTGAAGAATTAACAGATGATAAAGAAATCGAAGAAGTAAAAGATTTAATCATGAATCATCAAGAATACACGAACAGTGATAAAGCAGCTGTAACATTACAGAATTGGGAAAATGAAGTGAAAAATATTGTGAAAGTAATCCCGGCAGATTACAAATTAATGTTGAAACAAATTGATTGGTTTGAATCACAAGGCTCATCTGTAGACGAGGCTAGATTGGAAGCATTCACGGCGAAAAAAGAAAACAAAATGACTGTAACACTCAATCCGGAAGAAGTAATGACTAAATAGAAAGGAGACAGATGATATGGGGAAAGCAACAGGTTTTATGGAGTTTGAAAGACAAACAGCTAATGAGCGTGATCCAATAGAAAGAGTTCATGATTGGAAAGAATACTCTGCTCCTTTCTCTGATGAAGTAGCAAAAACACAAGGAGCACGATGCATGGATTGTGGTACACCATTCTGTCACATCGGGATGGATATTGAGGGGGCAACATCAGGTTGCCCTATCTACAACTTGATTCCAGAGTGGAATGATTTGGTGTATAAAGGAAAGTGGAGAGAGGCATTAGATCGTTTAATGAAAACAAATAACTTCCCTGAATTTACAGGAAGAGTTTGCCCGGCACCATGTGAGGGATCTTGTACAGTTGCAATCGATGATCCTGCTGTAACAATCAAAAATATTGAGCAAAAAATTATTGATAAAGGTTTTGAAGAAGGTTGGATTCAACCACATGTTCCAGAACGTCGCACAGGTAAGAAAGTAGCAATTGTCGGATCTGGACCAGCGGGATTAGCAGCTGCAGATCAATTGAATCAAGCAGGACACCAAGTAACAGTATATGAACGTTCTGAACGCGCTGGTGGGCTTTTAACGTACGGTATTCCTAACATGAAATTAGATAAAGATGTAGTAGAACGTCGCGTTCAGTTACTACATGAAGAGGGAATTGAATTTGTTTTAAATACTGAAGTAGGTAAAGATATTTCTGCAGATGAAATTAAAGCAAATCATGATTCTGTGATTTTATGTACTGGAGCACAAAAACACCGTGATCTTCCGATTGAAGGTCGTGAAGGCGAAGGTGTTCGCTTTGCAATGGACTATCTAACCAAAGCAACCGAAAAAGTACTGGATGATAGTGTCGAAGTGGAAAAAGAACTAGACGCAAAAGGAAAAGATGTTATTGTTATTGGTGGTGGGGATACTGGTGCTGACTGTATCGCTACAGCACTTCGTCAAGGTGCAAACAGTATTGCACAATTTGGTAAACACCCACAACTGCCAATTAAACGTTCAGATGAAAACCAATGGCCGGCATATCCTCAAGTGTTTAGCTTAGAATATGCACACAAAGAGGCAAAAGAGTATTATGATGAAGATATTCGTCAATATTCTATCCAAACGAAGAAATTTGTAACGGATGAGAATGGAAAATTAAAAGAACTACACACAGTTGAAATGAAGAAAACTCGTGATGAAAATGGTATGTTTGTATATGAGGAAATTGCAGGTACGGAAAAAGTATGGCCTGCACAATTAGTATTAATCGCTATCGGTTTTGAAGGTGTAGAACACCCAGTATTAGAAGAGTTTAATGTAAAAACTGAACGAAATCGTGTAGATGCCGAATATGGTGATTTTCGTACAAATGTGGAACATGTATTTGCTGCAGGTGATTCACGTCGTGGTCAAAGCCTTATTGTATGGGCAATCAATGAAGGCCGTGAAGTAGCATATCATGTAGATCAATATTTAATGGGTGAAACAGCCTTACCATCCGTTGCAAACCTGTAATATAACCAGAAAAACCTACGCATTGTCGTAGGTTTTTCTTTATGGCCTTTTCAAAAAAAGTGGGAGGCACACTATACAAAAAATATTTTAATTCAACAGCCGATACAAACTGCGCAATAACTTATTGCGTAGATTTGCTCTTCCACCTTGTTGATGGTGAGTGCTGGGAAACGCTTCGGCAGAACACTTCGCTTTCCACGGGCACGGCCTTAGCCTCCTCAGAAAACCAAGTACGTTTTCTTGCGGGGTCTTCGGCTCGCGCTGTTCCCGTAGGAGTCTGCGTATTCTGCCTCCGCTTTGCGTAGTGTTCTGTTTATCGAAAGAAGAGAACTTATGGAATGATATTCTATGAATTTCTTCCTGCATGATAAGAAATACATACTAAGCTGCGGAAAAAACACTCGCTTTCACCCAAGGGCACAAGTGCAACATCTACTCAAGCAAAGATCGCTTTCGTAGTGTTTTCTAT
>NZ_FOTR01000027.1 GCF_900114645.1 Gracilibacillus orientalis
GCACTCACCATTAATCAGAATGAAAGCAGCAAATTCACATGAAAGTTACTGCGCAGTTTATGTTTTTGTTTCAATTTCAAACAAAAAAGTATACACGCGTACTTATACTATTGCACCGTGTGTATACTTTTTAGAATTTTTATTTTACAACGGATCCGTTTGGCAGGTCTGATTCGACTGTAGCCAGAGATAACGAGCCGTCTTTGTCTTCTCCGGATAGAATCATACCTTCTGATAATTCCCCACGCAATTTAACGGGTTTTAGATTGGTTACACAGATTACCTTTTTCCCTAATAACGATTCAGGAGTGTAGAATTGTGCAATACCGGATATTACTTGACGTTTTTCACCGCCAAGTTCTAGCTGAATACGTAATAATTTATCAGCATTTTTCATTTTTTCTGCGTGTGTTACTTCTGCCACGCGTAAATCTAGTTTCATAAAATCATCAAATACGATTTCATCTTTTTTTTCTGTTTTCTCTTCTTTCTTCTCCGGTTTAGGTTTTGTCATCATGTCTTTAATAATTTGCACTTCTTTTTCGACATCTAAACGCGGGAAAATCGGATCTTTCTTAACAACTTTCGTTCCTGCTTCAATCACTCCAAAGTTTGATAGGCTTTCCCAAGTATGAAGTGATTCGTCATCACTTATACCAATTTGTTCAAAAATACGATTTGGTGTTTGTGTCAGGAATGGACGTAATAGAATCGCAATACGACGTAAACTGTCGACTAAATGCGCCATTACATTTCCTAAACGATCCTTTTTGTTTTCATCTTTCGCTAAAACCCATGGCTCAGACTCATCAATATATTTGTTTGTGCGACTAACATATTTCCAAATGTGTGTTAATGCAACAGAAAAGCCCATATCATCTAATGCTTCTTCTACATTTGTTACTGTTTCTTTACCTAAAGTTTCTAATTGTTCATCAAAGGATTCTTCAGAAGCATGAAATGCAGGAATTGCACCATCAAAATATTTATTAACCATCGCCACTGTACGATTTAATAAGTTACCTAGGTCATTAGCAAGATCGTAATTCGTACGGTCTACGAAACCTTCCGGTGTGAAAACGCCATCTGAACCAAACGGAACTTCGCGTAACAAGTAATAGCGTAATGCATCTAAACCATAACGATCCGTTAAATTTATTGGATTCACGACATTTCCTTTTGATTTCGACATTTTTCCATCTTTCATTAAAATCCAACCGTGCGCAAATACTTTTTTCGGTAATGGTAAATCAAGTGCCATTAACATAATCGGCCAATAAATCGTATGGAAACGAACAATTTCTTTACTCATTAAATGAACATCCGCTGGCCAGTATTTTTGGTATAAACTATCATCATCTGTACCATATCCTAATGCAGTGATGTAATTACTTAAGGCATCAATCCATACATAAATAACGTGTTTAGGATCTCCAGGTACTTGGATTCCCCAATCAAATGTGGTACGAGATACTGCTAAATCTTCCAATCCTGGTTTAATAAAGTTATTGATCATTTCATTTTTACGGCTTTCTGGCTGGATGAAAGATGGATTTTCATCATAAAAAGCAAGTAAACGATCCACATACTTACTCATTTTGAAAAAGTATGATTCTTCTTTCACATATTCCACAGGCCCACCACAATCAGGACAGTGACCATTTTCTAATTGTCTTTCCGTGAAAAAGGATTCACAAGATGTACAATAACTACCTTCATATTCATCTAAGTAAATATCACCTTGCTCTAATAATTTTGCGAAGATTTTTTCGACAACTTTTTTATGACGCTCTTCTGTAGTACGAATAAAATCACTATAAGATATATCTAGCTTTTCCCATAAGTCTTTAATACCGCTGACAATTTCATCTACATATGCTTGTGGGCTAACCCCTGCTTTGTCCGCTTTTATTTGGATTTTTTGACCATGTTCATCTGTTCCTGTTAAATAACGAACATCATACCCTCTGAGTCGTTTGTAACGTGCCATCGCATCCCCAGCAACCGTACTATAGGCATGGCCAATATGTAAATTTCCACTTGGATAGTAAATCGGTGTTGTTATATAAAAAGTTTTCTTTTGCTCTGTCATGCTATACCTCCTCAATACATTTTCATTCTATATATAAACAGTCTGTTTTTATTGTAGCGACTTTTCGAACATTTTTCCATCATAAATACATTGTCACCATTTTATTTACTTTTAAAACATCAATATTTGTCGAAAAATATCTGGAAACTAGGCTCCTATATTTAACAATTTTTTAAAAAAGCTTGAAAAAAATTGTTAAATTAAGTTTGACAATAATGGCAACTAATGGTATTATAACGCTATAGATGTCGAATATTGCCGAATTTATTTATCAAAGGGGAGAATAAATAATGAAATCAACAGGTATTGTGAGAAAGGTAGACGAACTAGGTCGAGTTGTAATTCCGATCGAACTTCGTCGTACATTAGGAATTGAAGAGAAAGATGCTCTTGAAATTTATGTCGATGATGAGCGTATTATCTTACAAAAATATAAACCAAATATGACTTGTCATATTACTGGTGATATCTCTGACGACAACTTTACATTAGCAGATGGAAAGCTAGTTCTTAGTCCAGAAGGTGCTCAGACACTAGTTGATGAAATCCAGAATAAATTAGACAAATAATTTAAACATGCTAAAGAATATAAATAAAAACCCTGTTTCATTAATTGAAATGGGGTTTTATTTATATTTGTATTTTCATTCCATATGATAAGCACTGTACACTTCTCTTTTGGGAACATTGCGCTCTTTTGCTACGGATTTGATAGCTTCTTTACTTGAGTATTCCTCTAACTCCATCACTTTTTTGACATGGTCTTTTAACGTAAGTTCTATCCACCAATTCTTATCCGGATTGTCCTTGATACCTTCCACAACAATACAACATTCTCCTTTTATCGTGTGACCTGGTATCCAATCCGCTATTTCTGGTATTGTTCCTCTAATATATTCTTCATATCTTTTAGTTAATTCTCTTGCTATTGCTACTTGTCTGTCACCAAGTGATTCTTCTAATATTTTGATGGTGTCCTCAATACGGTGAGGTGATTCATACAAGATAAACGTTGTATCAATCGATTGTAACAATTGTAATGCTTGATCACGGTCTTTTTTCTTTCTCGGTAGAAAACCATAAAAATAAAAATGGTCGGTTGGTAAACCTGAGCCAACCAGTGCAGATAAAGCAGCATTTGCCCCTGGTAAAACAACAACTGGAAGCTCCGCTTGTATTGCCGCTTGTACTACTTCATATCCTGGGTCTGAAATCCCTGGCATACCTGCATCACTCACTAGTGCTAGGTTTTGCCCATTATTTAGCAGTTCGAGGATCTGATCTTGTCTTGCCATTTTATTATGTTCATGGTAGCTGATCATCTTTTTCTTTAGCTCAAAATGATGCAACAACTTCCCTGTATTTCTCGTATCTTCAGCTAAAACGGCATTAGCGTCTTCTAATACTTTTAATGCGCGGATCGTAATATCTTCTAAATTACCAATTGGTGTCGGTACCACGTATAACGTGCCTTTTTCACCATCAGTTTGGTAGCTCTTTTGTATCTGCATATACGCCATACCTTTCCATTTGCTTTTCTTTTATTAATATTTCTTTTTGTTTCCTGGAGAGTTTTTTAATTTTTGCTTCTAGTTGCATTGCTTCTGATTTTGTCTGACATTGCTGTTGGTACTTTAAATGAAAGGGTGCTCGTCCTCTTGTATATTTCGCACCTTTTCCTTGTTCATGCATTTTTAGTCTTCTATCGATATCAGTTGTATAGCCTGTATAGAATGTTTCATCTTTACATTTAAGAATATAGACATAGTGATTATTTTTTTCTTCCATATAATATACCTTCTACCTCTTTTGTATAATTTCCTTCTTCATCGAAAGCATATAATGGTGGTAGCAGCTTGAGATCTGGATTTCCATCTCTAATTCCTTCTATTAATAATATGTTTGCTTCTTTTCCTTCTTTTGGATAGACGAAGCGAACGCGCTTTGGTTCTATTTTATATTGTCGAAATAGCGTAATAATATCGACAAAACGTGATGGACGATGAACCATGGCTACTTTACCACCTGATTTAACGAGCTTACTACTCGATTGTACCACATCTTCTAACGTACAATAGATTTCATGCCTTGCGATCGTCAGATAATCATTATGATTTTGATGATTTTTATTCTTGGTTTGAAAATATGGTGGATTGACGGTTACTAAATCAAATTTATTGTTTTTGAAATGATTCGGCATGTCTTTTAAGTCACCATGGATCATGTCAATTTGATGGTTCAGGTGATTGATCTCAATACTGCGGCATGCCATCTCATATAATCGCGCTTGAATCTCGACGCCTATGATCGGAACATTGGAGCGTCTTGATAATAATAAGGGGATAACGGCGTTGCCTGAGCAAAGATCAAGTATTTTCCCTCTTGTCTTTGGGGTTGTAGTGAAGTCTGCCAGTAACACGGCATCGATGGAAAAGGCGAACTTAGTTGGACTTTGAATGATTTGCATAGTTTGATCTGCTAACAGATCGTCAATTCGTTCGTCTTCATTTAATTGCATTTCGTTTATCTCCTTCAATAAAGTGCATAGTTGATATATACTGCGAAGTAATGAAAGTTTTGTTTGTTCTAAGTAGTGCAGTAATTAGATGTGCGGTAATCTAAGACATAATTTTGAAATATATCGT
>NZ_FOTR01000020.1 GCF_900114645.1 Gracilibacillus orientalis
TTAACCAAAGAAGGCGAAGACGGTGAACTACTGGAAGGGGTTGTATTCGAGCTGCAAGATGCGGAAGAGAATACAATGCAAGAAGGACTGGAAACAAATGCAGATGGAAAACTGCTTATTGATGATCTCACTCCTGGTTCCTATCAGTTAGTGGAGACCGCAACGATTCCAGGTTATGAAATGGATACAACACCTATTTCATTTGATATTGGACTTGGGCAAACAGAAGTTACAGAGGTCAGCTTTGAGAATCCGCTAAGTACAGGTTCTGTAGAATTAACAAAAGTAGGTGAAGAAGGAGATACACTAGAAGGTGCTGTATTCACCTTAGTTGATGAGGAAGGCGAAGAACTAGAAACAGGCCTTACCACCAACGAAGAGGGAATACTAGTTGTCGAGGATTTGAAGCCAGGCAATTACGCATTCATTGAAACGGAAGCTCCTTTTGGTTATCAGTTAGATGCGACACCTATTGAATTTGAAATAGCGTTTGATCAACAAGAAATGCTTTCAATGGAGATGGAAAATAGCTTGACAACCGGTTCTGTTGAATTAACAAAAACAGGCGAAGATGGCAACAACTTAGAAGGTGTAGTCTTTGAGTTACAAGATGCTGATGGAGAAATGCTTCGGGAAGATCTTGTGACCGACGAAAATGGTATTCTAATCATAGAGGATCTTAAACCAGGTAATTATCAGTTGGTTGAAACAGAAACAATTGCTGGCTATGAATTAGATAGTTCACCAATACCGTTTGAAATTGAAGTCGGTCAAACAGAAGTGACAGAAATCAGCTTTGATAATCCATTAAGTACAGGTGCAGTTGAGCTGACTAAAGTAGACGAAGTTGGAGAAAGTTTAGAAGGTGCAGTGTTTGATCTCATGGATGAATCTGGAAATATACTTCAAACGGGATTAACAACAAATGAAAACGGGAAACTGAAAATCGCAGACTTACAACCAGGCAATTATCAACTTGTAGAGACTTCAGCACCTTTTGGTTATACATTAGATAATAAACCAATCCTTTTCGAAATTGACTTTAATCAACAAGCACCATTAACTGTGAACGCTGAGAATGAACGTACAACAAGCTCTGTTGAACTAACAAAAGTTGATGATGAAACAGGGCAAACACTAGCCGATGTGGTCTATCAAATAAGTCAAGATGGAGAAGTGATAAAAGAAAATCTGGTAACCGATGAGAATGGTCAGATATTTGTGGATGGACTCAAACCAGGAACCTATCAATTTATTGAAACGGAAGCGGCTGATGGGTATACGTTGGATCCTACACCAATCGAATTTACGATTGATCTTGGTCAAAGTGAAACCTTAGCTTTATCAACTGATAATTCGATTATCAAAGGAGATTTTGTGTTAACCAAGGTTGATTTTGATAACGCAGAGTTACCTTTAGCAGGTGTAATGTTTGAATTGCAGGATGCTGATGGTAATACGATAAGAGAAGGTCTTCAAACAGCCGAGAATGGGAAACTGATAATTGATGATTTACGCCCTGGTCAATATCAACTTGTTGAAACTGGTCCGTTACCAGGTTATCAAGCACATCCGCCCGTATCGTTTACAATCGGAAAAGGACAACTAGAAGCAAAACAAATAACGATTACGAATAAGCAAGATCGTTCCGGAGTAGAATTGATTAAACTGGATCGTGATAATGAAGATAAAGTCTTGCAAGGTGCGGAATTTATGCTGCAAGATGAAGAAGGCAATATCGTGGCACAAGGCTTGACAACCGATCAAGATGGAAAATTAATCGTGGATGGTCTGAAACCTGGTGTCTATTCCTTCATCGAAACAAAAGCACCCGAAGGCTATATATTGCAAGAAAGCCCGATTGAGTTTACCATCGAGCTAGGGCAGTCTGAACGAACCAAAGTGACAGCCTACAATCAAAAAGAACAGGTAAGTAACGATAGTGATGATGTTAATCAGGAAGAGAGCAACCTCCCGAGCACAGCAACAAACATGTTCAATTATGCATTATTTGGCGGGTTGTTAGTGATTGGCGGAATCTTTGTATTAATGTTCTATCGACGCAGGAAACAATAACTAAAACATACTATCATTAGTAGTACAGACCAAGGACATGGTTTGTACTACTAATTTTTTTATAGAAAAGAAAGTTAAACGGAGATGTATAGTTCCGAGAGCCCAAAAATAGGAGAGTTCTCGAGAGTGCTCTGCGATAAAGAAGAATTGCCGACTGGTGAAACAAGAGGCTTAGTCGCCCTTATGCCCATGAGCGAATATCATCATCGGCTCGTAAACTCACCGTGATTCCTCTATCTCAGTTGGTTCTGAGCCACTACGTTTCTAAGCGGGTGCTTTACTTATAAAGAGAAAGACAATCATCCACAACCCGTGTTACGAACCTATATACCGAAAGCTGAAGCGTAAAACGTCTTCTTGTTGAATGACATCATCAAAATTCACAAAAATTTAATATTTCAATGTAAAGTTCACCTAGTTCATATTCTATAGTGTATGAAAGAAAGCGCATTCAACCAAGGCTTATACTGCATCCACTCAATTTATTACTTCATCAATTTATGGAATTATCAGTGAAATTTTGATCGCACCCGGTTCATTTATAGAACTTTAAACCTATTAAAATTATATCGATGTTATAAATTGTTTAAGAATATGTTAAGTATTGGCCTTTATAATCCAAATTTAGGTAGTGCGACTAACTATATCCTACATGCTTAATAAGTCATAAAATGCTTTATTGTTAGACATGGTGTAAAGATAATGTACTACATTTTTCATGTCAATCATACAATAAGTAAAGTAACTTCTAAGTGTTAGATGCGGAAACATACCGGTTTCGTTTTACAAGTCTGATATGTAATATGTTACCACATAACTTAAGCGTGCTTTAAGGAAAATAGTGATAGTCTTCGCTACCATCAAGCTCATGTGGAGATAGATATGCTTGATATGTATCTTCATTTTGATCAAATCTAGGTGTAGAAAGGAGTTTAATCGTTTAATGACAAGGAAAGTAAGTATTGCTTTATTAGTCGTATTAATGTTTCAGACATTAACAAGTAGTTTCATGTTGCCTTCACAGGCTATCTCGTCTGAAGACACGTCTATCTTTAAAAATATAAGCGTTGTCGATGAAGAAGGCCATTCAGTTGATGCGGAAACAATGCCAGGCAGCGATGTAGAAGTAAGTATAGATTGGTCTGTAGCCGACCTAGATGTAGAAGCTGACAGCACAGAGACAATCACACTTGATTCTGACATTGTTGTACAACAAGAACAAACTAGTAATCTACTTTTTGAAGAGCAACAAGTAGGTAATTATACAGTTGGTACGGATAATACGGTCACGATAAGTTTGAACAAAGTGATCGAAGAATATCCTGAAGCGAGTGGTAATTTTGTTATTTCAGCTGTCACTTCCGATGAACAGCAGGTAGTTAACTCTGAGGAAGAGGTTGTTGAGTCAAAAGGAGAGGAACAAGAAGCTACCACCGATGACAAAGTAACTGAAGAGAAGGACAGTCCAGCGGATTCAGAGGTGTCAGAAGAAGACGCTGAAGAAGAGCAACATGTGACAGCAAACGAGGAAGAAAAAACAGAAAATGCCTCTTCTCCAGAAAAAGAGGAAGAGTCTAAGTCTGAGGAAAATGACACAGATGCTTCGTCTACCTTTGCAGCTTCCAGTGTACAGCCTTTTGCTAATTTAGGTAATATCTTTACCTTTGATTATCTTAAAATTAATGATGAAGACATTAATGATGGAGATATTATTGAAATAGGTGAAGGTACTAAAGCACAACTAGGATTCAAGTGGGATACACAGGGGCTTAATGCAAAAGCTGGCGATACAGCTGAAATACCTCTTTCCGACGCTTTTGAAATGGTTAATACTCCAGAGGCAGACATTATGGTTGATGGAGAGGATGTAGGAACCTATCATGTTGCGGATGGTGTACTAAAATTTGAATTCAATGAAAACATTGAACGTGATAATGTCAATAATGGATTTGTCAATATGGAGTTAGACTTCAATCTGGATAAATTCAGAGACAATATCGAACAAGAGATTAACTTCAATGATAGTGAAGACAATTCGTTAACGGTTATCGCAAAACCAAATGGAGAAGTTAGTGGCATTGATAAGGAAGGACACCCTGACGCTGACCAGGATGCAAGAGAAATCACGTGGACAGTTGATGTTATCAATACGAATGAGGAAGAGATAACCGGTGCAACACTAGCAGACAGCCTTCCCGAAGGTTTAGGCGAAGCTAGAGATTTTGTCATCAATGAGTTGAACATTGGCTATGATGGAGATAAAACAGTTGGTGCTGAAACGTCACAATCAACATCTGTAACTGAAAATGAATTTGAAGTGGAATTGGGCACTATCGCACCTTATGAAGGTTATCGCATTCAATATACTACAACTATTGAAGATTACACTAAAGAGTCGTTTACCAATGAAGCAACATTTAACTATGGCGACGAAAGCTTACCAGCAGATGCTACAGTTGGCGGATTGGAAAGAAGTAATCCAATTGAGAAAGCCGGCTCGCAAATTGGTAACGAGGATAAAATTCAGTGGAGTATAGATGTTAATAAAAATGGAAGTATAATTAGCGATGCTCGTGTAGAAGACAACTTACCTGACGGGTTAACAGTAGACACGGATACTATCGATGTTGTTGAAATTAATCAAGAATGGGGTAATTGGATAGAAGGAGATTCTCTTGAAGGTGAATTTACTGAATTCCCTATCAACTTGGGTGCATTGGGACAAGAGGATGCCTACAGAATTAATTTTGAAACAGATGTTAATTGGGAAGATGTAGAAGATGGCATCTACCAAAAAGACAATGGTTTCTTAAATACGGCAACACTCTATGATGGTGCGGATGAATTAAATGATGATGATGCAACGGTTAATATCGTCAGAGCTCCTGTCCTGCGAAAAGAAGGGACATCCAATGTAGATTATGACGACAAAACAGTTACTTGGACCATTCATGTGAATGAAGCAGGACACCCTGTTGGAGGAGCTGTGTTAACGGATTTAATTCCAGACGGCTTAGCCATTAGTGAAGATGATATTGTTATCACGAACGAAAATGATGAGACGTACTCTCCTGATAACATCAATATTAACCCTGATGCTGATGGTGGAACGGGTGTTGAAATTGATTTAGGAAATGTAGGAACTCAACAGCTTACCGTTACTTATAGAACAGAAATTACCGATTTTACGGTTAATTCTTTTAATAACGGTGTTGGCATGACAGGTGATGGTATCGGTGAGGGTGGAGTGACAAGTGATGCTACAATCCATCCGGCAGGTAACACATATGGTAAGAGTTTTACAGGAATAGACTACGGTGAGAAGACTATCGATTGGCATTTAAATGTCGATCCAAGAAGAGAAGCAATTAACGAATTAGTAATAGAGGATACCTTCCCAAATAAAGGGATGATTTTACTTCCAGATACAGTAGAAGTTACCCATCTAGAAGAACCTCTAGAAGAAGGTATAGATTATACACTTGTACCTAGAACGGAAGATGGTGATGAAGGCTATAATAAAGGATTTACCATCGAGCTTCTAAGTGAGGCATTACCATTAGATGGCAGTCAACTAGAAGTTACGTACCAGACTTCTTATGATCCACAGAAGGAAGTAAATGGTAATACACTTGATCCGTATGTAGGTGATGAACAGGATAGAGTGTATAATAATCACGCTAATTTTACAGGGCAAACCGAAAATGGTAATACTATTGATCAAGACAGAGAAGCAAATACAACTGTAAGAGAGGACTCTTGGAACAGTGGTAAAAAAGAAGGTCAACTCGTACATGATGATGGTGAAGGGAATTTAGTGAATGGTTGGGAAAGCGGATTTGAAAGAAAAATCGCTTGGCAGCTATATACGAACTATCAAGAACAAGATCTTGGATCAGATGTTACCATAACAGATACGTTAGCTTATGAAGGAGAAATCGATGAAAGTAGTATCCAAGTATCTGTTTATAACGTAAATGCTGATGGATCTACTGATATTACAGGACCAGTACTAGACCCAAGCAACTATTCGTTAGAAGTTGATGGTCAACAATTCACCTTAGCTTTTACAGATGGATTTGAAGTAACGGAAAGATATGTTGTAGAATTTACAACCTCCGTACCAGATATTTCACAACCAAATTATACGAATGACGCAACGGTTTCGGTTGGAGATGTGGATTATCCTTATTCATCCACTCTTAACTATGATGAACATGACGACTTCTTAGCAAAAGAAACAGTCGGTGTTGATGGAGATAGTGTTTTCACAGGTGATGAATTAGACTGGGAAGTTAAAGTGAACGAAAGTCTATCAAACATTAAAGAACCTATCATTACTGATACCATTAGTGCAGGGCTTGTTTACGTAAATGACAGCCTTGAAATTGTCAAGTTAGAAGGAACAGAAGAATCCTCTCTAGAAGAAGGGGAAGATTATACGCTTGATGTAACTACAACAGAGAATAATGAGAATGTTTTAACTATTCAACTTACTGATGAATTGAAAGACACCTTAATCTTAAGATATTCAACCGTCGTAACAGAAAAGGACGGTGAAGTTAACAACGCAATCTCATTAGAGGGAAATGCTATAGAAGACAAATCTGTAGAGTCTGCTAGTATGCAAGCAAGAGAATTCTCTAGTGTAGGTGGAGAATGGGCTACGGACAGAGGGGCATTAAGAGTGACTAAAGTCGACTCTGAGGCAGAAGAAGTAATAGCCAACAATGAAGCGACCTTTACCCTTGAATTCGACCTAAATGGTGAAAGACAACAATATGGTGAGTACACGACTGAAAATGGTGTGTTAGAAGTTGGAAATTTACCACTTAGAACCTATTATCTAAAAGAAGTGACGGCACCAGATGGCTATGTTCTATCTGAAGAAGAGAAAGAAATAGTTGTTGACGAAGGCTACGACAATAATGATGAGAATATTGTGAAAGTAGACTTTGAGAACACCAAAGAAAAAGTGGATATCACGGGAACAAAAATGTGGGAAGGCGGACCAAAACCAGCCATTGATTTACAATTGTTTAGAAATGGTGAAGCATTTGGAGAGCCTGTAACTTTGGAAAAGGGCACAACAGAATACACTTGGTCAGATTTAGATCGAACAGATATCGATGGTAATGAGTATGCGTATACAGTAGACGAAGTGGAAGTTCCTGATTATTATGAGAAGACATTATCAGACGATGGTCTAACGATTACAAACAACTTTACAGTGGAAGATAAAAGTATTGACGTAGTGAAAAACTGGAACGATGCTAATAACCAAGATGGTCTTCGCCCAGACTCAATCACAGTTAATTTACTGGCAAATGGGGAAGAAACCGGCCAAGAATTGACTTTAAATGAAGCTAATAACTGGGAAGGAACATTTACTGAATTACTACCAATCGATCAGACTGGTGAAGAGATTGAATACAGCATTGAAGAAGTAGGCGTAGAAGGTTATGAAACAGCAATAACTGGAAACCCTAACGATGGCTATGTGATTACCAATAGCCATACACCAGAGCTGATTGATCTAGCTGGAAGCAAGACATGGGATGACGCTGAGAATCAAGACGGCAAGCGTCCAGAATCTATTACCGTTCGTTTATTAGCGAATGGTGAAGAAGTGAACGATGTGGACGTAACAGCGGAAACAGATTGGGACTTTGCGTTTACCGATCTACCCAAATTCGCAAACGGTGAAGAAATCAATTACACCATTCAAGAGGATGAGGTAGCAGATTATTCAACTGCCATTGACGGTATGAATATTACAAACAGCTACACACCAGAACAAACTAGTATCAACGTAGTGAAAAATTGGGATGATGCTGATAATCAAGATGGTATTCGTCCAGGTGCTATCACAGTAAAATTACTAGCTGATGGGGAAGAAACCGGCCAAGAACTGACTTTAAATGAAGCCAACAACTGGCAAGGCGACTTTACAGAACTGGATGTATATGTAGATGGTGAAGCAATTGACTACAGCATTGAAGAAATAGGTGTAGAAGGTTATGAAACAGCAATAACCGGAACCTCTGACGACGGTTATGTGATTACCAACAGTCATACACCAGAGCAGATTGATCTAGCTGGAAGCAAGACATGGGATGATGCCGACAATCAAGACGGCAAGCGTCCAGAATCTATTACCGTTCGCTTATTAGCTAATGGTGAAGAAATAGAGGATGTTGAGGTAACAGCGGAAACAGATTGGGACTTTGCGTTTACCGATCTACCCAAATTCGCAAACGGTGAAGAAATCAACTACACCATCCAAGAAGATCAGATAGAAGATTATTCAACTGCCATAGATGGTATGGATATTACGAACAGCTACACACCAGAACAAACTAGTATCAACGTAGTGAAAAATTGGGATGATGCCAACGATCAAGATGGTATTCGTTCAGGTGCAGTCACAGTGAAATTACTGGCTGATGGGGAAGAAACCGGCCAAGAAGTGATTTTAAATGAAGCAAACAATTGGCAAGGCGACTTTACCGAACTGGATGTATACGTAGATGGTGAAGCAATTGACTACCGTATTGAAGAAATAGGTGTAGAAGGTTATGAAACAGCAATAACCGGAAACCCTAACGATGGCTATGTGATTACCAATAGCCATTCGCCGGAGTTGATTGATCTAGCCGGAACGAAGACATGGGATGACACCGACAATCAAGATGGCAAGCGTCCAGAGTCCATCACTGTTCGTTTATTAGCGAATGGTGAAGAAGTAGAGGATGTTGAGGTAACAGCGGAAACAGATTGGGAGTTTCCATTTACCGATCTACCCAAATTCGCAAACGGTGAAGAAATCAATTACACCATTCAAGAAGATCAGATAGCAGATTATTCTACTGCCATAGATGGTATGGATATTACGAACAGCTATACACCAGAACAAACTAGTATTAACGTGGTAAAAAACTGGAACGATGCCAACGATCAAGATGGTATTCGTCCTGAATCGATCACGGTGAATTTACTGGCTGATGGGGAAGAAACTGGCCAAGAACTGACTTTAAATGAAGCCAACAATTGGCAAGGCGACTTCACTAAACTGGATGTATATGCAGATGGTGAAACAATTGACTACAGCATTGAAGAAGTAGGCGTAGAAGGTTATGAAACAGCAATAACCGGAAACTCTAACGATGGCTATGTAATTACCAATAGCTATACACCAGAGCGTATTGATTTAGCTGGAAGCAAGACATGGGATGACGCTGAGAATCAAGATGGCAAGCGCCCAGACTCTATCACTGTTCGCTTATTAGCTGATGGTGAAGAAGTAGAGGATGTTGAGGTAACAGCGGAAACAGATTGGGAGTTTGCATTTACCGATCTACCCAAATTCGCAAACGGTGAAGAAATCAACTACACCATCCAAGAAGATCAGATAGAGGATTATTCAACTGTAATAGATGGTATGGATATTACGAACAGCTATACACCAGAGCGTATAGATTTAGCTGGAAGCAAGACATGGGATGACGCCAACAATCAAGATGGCAAGCGTCCAGACTCTATCACTGTTCGCTTATTAGCTGATGGTGAAGAAGTAGAGAATGTTGAGGTAACACCGGAAACAGATTGGGAGTTTGCGTTTACCGATCTACCCAAATTCGCAAACGGTGAAGAAATCAATTACACCATTCAAGAAGATCAGATAGCAGATTATTCAACTGCCATAGATGGTATGGATATTACCAACAGCTATACACCAGAGCGTATTGATTTAGCTGGAAGCAAGACATGGGATGACGCTGAGAATCAAGACGGCAAGCGTCCAGAATCTATTACCGTTCGTTTATTAGCGAATGGTGAGGAAGTGAAGGATGTGAACGTAACAGCGGAAACAGATTGGGAGTTTGCATTTACCGATCTACCCAAATTCGCAAACGGTGAAGAAATCAACTACACCATTCAAGAAGATCAGATAGCAGATTATTCAACTGCAATTGACGGTATGGATATTACGAACAGCTATACACCAGAACAAACCAGTATTAATGTAGTGAAACAATGGAACGATGCGAATAATAAAGAAGCACATCCAGAGTCCATCACTGTTAATTTATTAGCTAATGGAACAGAAGTGGATTCAGTAGAATTGAATGAATCCAACAATTGGCAAGCAGACTTTGTTGCATTAGACATCTATGCAGATGGAGCAGAAATTGACTACACTGTTGTCGAAGAAGAAGTTCACGGCTATGTAAGTTCCATTGATGTAAAAGATAAAAACAGTGTTGTCATTGTTAACAGCCCTAAAAAAGTAAGTGTGGGTGACTATGTATGGTTTGATGAGAATAAAGATGGTCTTCAAGATGACACGGATATTCACATCCAAGGCGTAGTTTTAACGATTGAAGATGAAGATGGCAACCCTGTAACAGATGTTTACGGTGATCCAGTTGGACCAACAACAACAGATGAAAATGGTTGGTATACATTTGATAACTTACCGATTGACAATACGTATACCGTAAGAATTGACAGGGAAGCATCAGCCAAAGCCTTAGAAGGGTATGTACCAACCCTGCCTGAAGCAGGAGATGAAGGTGCAAATGACTCATCTACTTGGTTGGCGACATCTCGTTATCTAACAGAAGATGAAGAACGTGATCCAACGCTAGACTTTGGGTTTGTGAGAGAAGTATCTGAAGAACCAGGAAAACCTGATCCACAAGAGCCAACAGAATCTGAAGACTCAGATAAAGTAGACTCAGCTGATTCAGAAAAAACAAGTAAAGATAAATTGCCTGACACAGCAACAGATACCTTTAACTTGTTAGCAGCTGGCTTCATTCTACTATTCTTAGGCGTAATGTCTATAATCGTAGTTAGACGCAGAAATCAGTCATAAGATCGAGATTACAAAAAGCTCTCACCGTTTTGGTGGGAGCTTTTTAAAAGAAAAAATGTTACCACTGCCAAGGTATTTTTAATGAAATCGCATTATTAATCATTGGATTAGTACAAGTTTTTAAATAGAATCCTACAGCTGAAAGATGTAAAACAAGGTTTTTTTCGTATTGGTGGAGATGACTATCTTAACAAAGAATATACTGAAAAGGTAGCTGCATCGTTGCTAAAAAACAAGGAAAAAATCAAATAGTTTATTATAATAATTTGAAAGAAGTTCAGGGGAGCCCTGTTTGACCGAAATGGCGGTAACTATTAGGAGACACACTATTAAGTGGTCAGTTTAGTCTAACAATAATGGCTAGGTCTAAAGTATATTACAAATGGAAACCTGAACATGTATTTGACAAAAAAATTTATAAAACAGCAATCTTTTTTTGCCTGTCCCCCTCTACAATCAAATACAGCGGATTTTCAGGTGAACAAATAGAAATGCATCTAAAAATGATAAGGGATACATGAAAACAACTTCTTCAAGATTTTGTGGGAATAGATGAACGTAAATTCCTGTAAATGAGGAACTTTTTTAAAAAAAGGTGAAAAATGTTTATTATTGTATTATATTGACAAAATATCATTATTTAGTTACTGTAGAGGTGAATTCACTTAATTAGAACATATAGTACTTGAGTGTTATTACTTCTATACTCCATAATCTATCATTCAAAATTACTATATATTACTTTCGACATATATTGTCAAAAAGCCTTTTATTCAATAGGGGGATAATATAGTTTCTATTTTAAATTGTAGAGAAATTGCTAAAGAGATTACATAAGAAGAAACATGGAACAATATCTCTGGATTAAAGGACAAGGAAAAATGTAGGGATCTTCACATTTTTTCTTTAATCCTACAAAAGTATAAAAATTTTAGTTGTAAATTATTGTGCTACTTTATATGAAATTAGCACAAATAATAATAATATAATTATCGTACGATAATAGCAAAACCACTGAAAAGTGGTGACGCAAAGCTATAGGGGCTAAGGTGAAATATACTCACTATGCCTGCCAGTTGCCGAATACGACGGAAACTCCGTCTATTTTGACGGAGTTTTTGTTTTTTCGGAAGGTATTATTTTAAAGGTGGTGAGAAATATTCGTCTAACTAATAATATCGTTCCAAAAACGTAAAACAAGATGTGAGGTTTTCTTCTTTGGTTTGAGTAAATCGATCTGCAGTTTTCATAATTAATTATATGAAAAAATAGGAGGTTTGATATTAAAAAATTATTCTAATAGTCATATAGAATAATTTTATCTCTATACACCCTTTGAGACATGGTTAAAATAGATTGTTCGTGTGAAATTTGTCTGAATTCATAGAACCTTAGTATCATGATTCCTGCTAGAGTAGTAATATGAAGCTTATTTATTGTGAGTAAATATTAAAGGAGGTAAATTTATGAAAAAAACTTTATCAATGTTTTTAATTGTATTAATGATGTTTTCTCAATTGTCTTCAACATCGGTTCTCTTCGCGGAAAGTGATACGCAAAATCAAGAGAGCTTTGAAATTAGCGTTGGAGAGGGGGCGTCTATCAAAGAAAGTATCATAAATGTAATTTCCCAAGAAAGCATCTATGATAATTTAGAAATCACGTTACCCAAAGATACTTCCTTTAACAAAGAGAAGACAGAAGAGATAACGGAATCAGACGTTGATATATCTTATAATTCTGATTCTCATACTGTGTTAATGGATAATAAAACTAATGCGGAAAAATTAACTAATAAATTAGTACTAAATGATGTACAAGAATCACAGAATAATATAGTTGTAAAGGGCTTTAAGAATGATGAAATGATGGCAAGTCAAGCATATACATTTTCTATTAATCAAAATGATGAAAGTAACCAACAAGAAGAACAATCAAATGAAACAGATAGTACAGACACCACAATTAACACACAATCTGAAGAAGATAGTGAGAACAACGTAAATAATGAAAGTAACTCAAAGGACTCCAACACCCAAGATACTAATGATAAAAAGGTTTCTGAAAGTGAGAAGCTCTCAGAAAATATTGTCACTCCTTTCTCTGGGAATCTAAATGTCGATATTGACATTACACCAAAAAATCCAACCATTTTATCTGGCGATGATGCTAGCTATACACTTACTCTTAAATTTACAGGATCACGCACAGAATACACAGATGCTGAAGTAATGGTAGATTTGCCTATTACAGAATTTTCCGATTTCACACAGGATGTAAGCGAATTAGCTATTGATGGAGTAGTACCAACTTATGATACTTCTAATCAACAACTGATCTACTCCTTTGATTCGATTGACACAGGACGTTCTTATGAGCGATTACTGAAAATTGATACGGAAAATGGCTTTTCACCAAATGGTCATGAATTAGCAGCACAAGCTACATTCCAATCCAATGAACAACTGCCAGTGTCTGATGATGCGATAGTTACCATAGAATCATCCAGTTCAGCTAGTGTCTCGAAACAATATCTAAGTGTTCAAGGGAATGATAACAATATCCCAACACCAGGATCGAAAACTTTATGGGAAATTAAGTTGGAAATTCCTAAAAAAGACATTGGACAGATGTTTCTTAAAGAAGGGTCACAAATTACCATAACTGACCTGTTACCTGATGGTTTATCATATGATTCGATGGACTCAGGACCAAATCCAGTACAGAACGAAGACGAGTTAACTTGGCAATTTGATGCACCTACTATTGAAGAGCAATCTTCAGCAGATACATCATTGTATACCCAAACCCTACAAGTTTGGTTGACAGTAGATCAAGGAACGGCTGATACGACGCAAAATAATCAAGTAGATGTAGATACGACGTATATTGATGATTCTACGTCGACAACATCTGGACAACATGAAGTTGATATAGTAGCTTCAGAAGATGCAAATGGCGAAATTGAGGGTACTTGGTATGTCCCTGTAAATGTTGGACCATCAGATGGTAAAGGTAATATTGCACCAAATGATGATAAAAATCCAAATCCGGTTGTATATGATGATGCACTATTAGGATTTAGTCATGGTATTGCTCCATTACCTGAAAGTGCACAGGGTGATTTTCAAGGGTATACTACTATTTATAGGGTTGATTCCCATTTAACTCTAGAAAAGCTTTCGACTCCTGGAGGATTTGTGTATAGACCAAGTGCTGATTTTCCAGCAGGAATACCATTGGATCAACAACCTCAATTTGATATTTTAGCATCCGTAAATGGAGAAGAAGAAATGCTGATGGAAGATGCGGAGCAAAATCAAACATACACAAGAAATGATCTAGGATTGGAAGAATCAGACCGCGTTAACTATATTAAGTATGATTTTACTTACGCACCGTCAGGTATGTTGAATAATGGCCGACCTAATTATTATTTTGGGGTAGAAGAAGGCTATACCGGTGAAGTAGTGAATAGCTTTAATGTGTATGGAGTAGATGCGGATGGCAATTCTTTTAATTATCGATATCATGAAGATGATAGAGATACGATAGCCGGTCCTCGTAGTGCTACTATTGCACCAATTCCTGATGATCAACCACCAATTGCTTATGTTGATGTAGGATTACTTGATCAAGATGGAGGGGAAATCGTTACAGGAAGCAATCGAATGGAAGTCAAGTTAACGAATTCCAATAGCTCTATTTTAGCGATGCAACAACGACTAGAGACGGTTGTTCTTATGCCACCAGGGGTAACGGTAAATGATAGTCCTAACCCAGAGTATATAGATAAAGATGGATTGTCGACTCAAAATTCTTCCGCTGCGGCTGGAGGTTCTTATGACATATTAAGCAATAACTATAATGATAGTGGTCGGCAACTTGTGGGTATTACGTGGAATGATCATTTATTACGACCTGACAGCAATTTAGCTGCTGAATTAGATGTTACCATTTCAGAAAACACACCTAATCACCTTTCATTTCAAGTGTACGGTTTTTCAGGAGATGAGCAACTAGCGGTACCCGATGGAGAAGGTACTTCGGTTACTGATACGACGCTTGAGACAGATACAGAAGATATAAATGATAGTGGTACATCAGATGAACCAAGATTGAAATCTGGAAATAATTATTATATGCGTGGAGAATATCAAATTGAATCCGAAAAGTTGGTAAAAGGTGAACTAGATGATGCATTTTCATTATTTGGTCAAACAGTACCAGGAGGTGCTATTGACTATCAGTTAACTTTCACCAATGTAAGTGGCAAAGATATTTCTTCCATGACTTTGATAGACGTTTTACCATCTGTAGGGGATCTAGGTATTACAGATAATGTGGACAGAGGAAGTCAATTCACACCTACTTTAACCAGTGAAATAACTATTCCAAGCTCATGGACAGATAGAGTAGATGTAGTATACAGTACGGCGGAAAACCCAAAACGTGATGACCTAATAGAAAATACGAATTATCCTGAAACAACGGAACAACTTAACAATCCTCCAGAGGCACAAGATCCTAACTGGATGGAAGCTAGTGAAGTTAATGATTGGGCGAATATACATTCATTTAAAATTCAATCTAAAAATGATAATGACTGGCTAGATGGAGAAAGTATATCTATTTCATTTTCGATGGAAGCTCCACCTGCCCAAGAAGTATCTGAAGACGTCTTAGATAGAAACATTGAACCAACTTCCCGTGCTGCATGGAATTCTTTTGCTATAGCAACTGATAATGGTCAACCTGTAGAGCCTTTACGTGTAGGAGTTTATATGAACTATACCAACTCCGTTTCTCTTCTTAAAGTAGCAGAAGATGGCACTGCATTAGAAGGAGCAGAATTCAAGCTTCTAGATGAAGCAGGGAATGAACTAGAAACAGGGCTAGTAACTGATGAGAACGGTGAAATTGTTGTAGAGGACCTATTTTTAGGGAACTATGAGTTTGTGGAAACACAAGCACCAACAGGATACCGTCTTGATAGCACACCAATTTCATTTAGTATCGATGTTACACAACAAGATCAACTTGAAATAGTTGCAGAAAATACTCCTGTTCCAGGTTTAGTAGAGCTTTCAAAAGTAGGAGAAGAGGGAGAAGCTTTAGAAGGAGCAGCGTTTACGTTATTAAATGAAGAGGGAGAAGAACTACAAACGGAACTTGCAACCGATGAGAATGGTCAATTGCTAATTGAAGACTTAACGCCAGGTAATTATCAATTAGTAGAGACGCAAGCACCATTTGGCTATGAATTAGATGATACACCGATTCCGTTCGAGATTGACTTTAACCAACAGGAAACCTTGGAATTGACCATGGAAAATGAGCAGTCAACTGGTTCAGTAACGTTAACGAAATCGGGAGAAAATGGGAATTTATTAGAAGATGTGGTATTTGAACTGCAGAATACAGAAGGCGATGTATTGCAAGAAGAACTAACAACGAATGCCGATGGTCAACTGGTAATCTCTGATTTAAAACCAGGTAGCTATCAATTCGTGGAAACTAGTTCTATTACTGGTTATGAATTGGATAATACACCAATCCCATTTGATATTGAACTGGGCCAAACAGAAATGACCGAAGTATCATTCGAAAATCCATTGACTTCTGGTTCTGGGAAATTAACCAAAGTAGGAGAAGAAGGAGAAGCTTTAGAAGGAGCAGCGTTTACATTATTAAATGAAGACGGAGAAGAACTACAAACGGAACTAGTAACCGATGAGAATGGTCAACTGCTAATTGAAGACTTAACGCCAGGTAATTATCAGTTAGTAGAGACGCAAGCACCATTTGGCTATCAGTTAGATGACACACCGATTCCGTTCGAGATTGTCTTTAACCAAGAGGAAACCCTACAATTAACGATAGAAAACAGTTATACGCCAGGTACGTTAGAATTAACCAAAGTAGGGGAAGATGGCGAGCTATTAGAAGGTGTTGTATTTGAACTACAGGATGTAGATGGAAACATCCTGCAGGAAGGATTAACAACGGATGCAGAAGGAAAAATTATCTTGGATGAATTAGATCCGGGTAGCTATCAATTGGTTGAAACTAGTTCTATTCCTGGTTATGAATTGGATAATACACCAATCCCATTTGATATTGAACTGGGTCAAGCAGAAACGACCGAAGTATCATTCGAAAATCTATTGACTCCTGGCTCAGTAGAATTAACGAAAATAGGGGAAGAGGGAGAAGCTCTAGAAGAAGCAGCGTTTACGTTATTAAATGAAGAGGGAGAAGAACTACAAACGGAACTCGTAACCGATGAGAATGGCCAACTGCTAATTGAAGACTTAACACCAGGTAATTATCAGTTAGTAGAGACGCAAGCACCACTTGGCTATCAATTAGATGACACACCGATTCCGTTCGAGATAGTTTTTAACCAAGAGGAAACCCTACAATTAACGATGGAAAACAGCTATATGCCGGGTACGTTAGAATTGACCAAAGTAGGGGAAGATGGTGAGCTATTGGAAGGTGCTGTGTTCGAACTACAGGATGTAGATGGAAACATCCTGCAGGGAGGATTAACAACGAATGCAGAAGGAAAACTTATCTTGGATGAATTAGATCCGGGTAGCTATCAATTGATTGAAACGGAAACTCTTCCAGGTTATAAACTAGATACAACGCCGATTTCGTTTGAGATTGGCTTAGGAGAAACAGAAAGCACACAAGTAGAATTCACTAACCTATTAAGTACAGGTTCAGTAGAACTAACCAAAGTGGGAGAAGAAGGAGAAACTCTAGAAGGAGCAGAGTTCACATTATTAAATGAAGAAGGAGAAGAACTACAAACGGAACTCGCAACGGACGAGAATGGTCAACTGGTTATTGAAGACTTAACGTCAGGTAATTATCAGTTAGTAGAGACGCAAGCACCATTTGGCTATCAATTAGATGACACACCGATTCCGTTCGAGATTGTCTTTAACCAAGAAGAAGTATTAACAGTAACTACGGAGAATAGCAGATCCACCAGTTCGGTTGAATTAACAAAAGTAGATGAGGAAACTAAAGAAACATTACCAGGTGCAGTCTTTGAGCTTAGACAAAATGGAGAAGTCATACATGAAAACTTGACAACAAATGAAAATGGAAAATTATTTGTCGATGATTTAAAGCCTGGAACCTACCAGTTTGTAGAAACAGAAGCTGCTAATGGATATACTTTGGATAGTACACCAATAGAATTCACTATCAATCTTGGCCAAAGTGAGACCTTAGTTTTATCCACTGATAATGCTATTGTCAAAGGAGATTTTGAATTAACAAAAGTTGATTTTGATAATGAAAATCTACCATTAGCAGGCGTTGGGTTTAGTTTGAAAGATGCTGATGGTAATACGATAAGAGATAGTATTATAACAGATGCAGATGGTAAACTCTTGATACAAGATTTACGTCCTGGAAAATATATACTAATGGAAACCGATCCATTACAAGGTTATAACTCTCATCCGCCAATCGAGTTCACTATAGATAGTGGGCAACTAGAAGCTAAAAAAATAATGATCACGAATAAACAAACTCGATCTGGTGTGGAACTAATTAAGCTAGATAGTGATAATGAAGAAAAGGTTCTGCAAGGTGCAGAATTTGCACTTCAGGATGAGGAAGGTAATACGATCACACAAGGTCTTACAACAGATGAAAATGGTCTGATCACCGTTGATCAACTAAAACCAGGAGTATATTATTTTGTGGAAACAAAAGCACCTGAAGGTTATGTACTGGATGAATCTCCAATTAAGTTTACTATTGACAAAGGGCAATCTGATCGAACAGAAGTGAATGCCTTTAATCAATTAGAACGTATAGAAGATGAATCTAATAATGATAGCTTGCCGGCTACAGCTACTAATATGTTCCGCTTTACATTACTTGGTGGCATGTTAGTTATTGGAGGAGTTATCGTGTTAGTATTTTATCGTCGTAGAAGATACTAATCGTAAAAGTCCATAACCCTGAAACCTGACCTAATGAGACAAAAAAGCACCTCTAAGTCACATAAGTGACTGTTGGAGGTGCTTTTCTCATAAAGTGAGACTTCCTATTAGATGTTTAGTTCCATGAATAAGGAAAGCTTTTGCTATAATTAAATGGCAAAAGCTTTTTTCTTTCATCTAGTCCAATCCTACGTTTGTTTAGAGAAGTTGGTCATTGTTGTTTAGTAGTGTTTTTCCATTTCGAATACCAATCTGCAATTTGTGGATCTATTTCCAAGTTTAATTCGGATAAACTTTTTTGTATTTCTTTATATTGATAATCTACTAACATTCGATAATGTAAGGAAGCATATATTTTCATTAATGAAAAGGCAGCATGTTCATCTTCGGGTCTGTTTTTAATAATAGTTAGATACCAGGAAATGGCTTTTTCAAATTGATTGGAAAAGTTATAACAATCTGCAATTAGCTTTGATCGATGTAACCACATCTCTTCGAGTTCAAACCTTTCTCCTTGTAACCAGATATAATCATGTATATTTAAATAACTACCTGCATACAATTGCATGATTTCTTCCTGTTCTTCTAGTGTATCGATGGTAATTTCAGGATTTTCTAATAATTGATTTTTCCATTCTTTTTTATCTAAAATGACATTATGTAATTTTAATAAATAACCATCTCCAATGTTAGTAATTTTGATATAATCGTTAAACATTCGAAGAGAATGGCGAATATTATAGATACTAACATATAGGTGAGAGTATAATTTATCGATGTCTATTTCATTCCAAAGTGCCTCAACTAATTCTGATTTTAATACAACTTTGCTTTCATAATGAAGTAAATATAAAAACAATTCTTTCGATTTTGCAGTTCGCCAACGAATGTCTTCAGGTTTTGTTTTATCACAAAATTGGAAGGTTAGTTCCCCTAAAACATTCACTCGAAGCTTAGTGGAAGGATCACGCAAGTTGCTTTTTATACTAACATTCGTAGTGTTTATTCTTTGAATCGTCTTCTTTAATCGATCAACTGTGACAGGTTTTAGTAAATAGTCTAAAGCATTCATTTCAAAAGCTTCAATGGCGTATTGATTATGGGCTGTAACAAATACGATATGTATGGAAGGATTATATTCTAGTATTTTTTCAGCCAGTTCTAATCCGTTCATTTCTAGCATTTCAATATCTGAAAATACAATATCAATGTCTTTAAGCATATGTTCATGAATGAGAGGTTCAGTTGATGTAAAAAGCACGTCCATATTGTCTAATTGACTTAGCTGATGCGCTAAATACTCTAGTGCTAGTGGCTCGTCATCGAATATACAAACTTTCATAGTAACCTCCTAATGGAATGGTTCTTTAATAGATCAATAAACAACAGAAATTGCTCGAATGTTCTGTGTAGGAAATGGATTAACATTATTGTAATATGATTATTGGTGATTGTATGTCTATTGATAAATCAAATTAAATAGAAAAAAGGTATTTTAAGAAAGGCTATTTAATAGTTGTTGTAATAAGATGAAGAATTCGAGTAGTCAAAACAGCTAGTTGTAGGTAGAGACATTAAAGATAAAAAGGAGATAGAGGCCAAGAACAAAAAGACAAAGGGTTTGAAGTACCAATGGAACCAATTTCACCAGATGGAAAAAGCACTCTACACTTATCACGGTGCTAATCATCCGTAAAACCCTCACTTCAAGGTTCGAGTAAATCAAAGAAGCTAGTGGGGGATAACGGACGCTAACATTCTAATAAGTTTTGCTGAAGTCTCACTTTATATAAGCTAAAATGATTTTCAACTTTATTTCCCTTTGGATGACTTCCAATCATGATACCATTTGTCGATGTCTTTATTAACCGATAAATTAAATTCCTCTAAAGATTTTTTTAGTTGATTATATTGATGTTCAACTAATACTCCATAACCCTTCCATGCATAGATCTTCATTAAAGCAAAATTAACACTTTCATCTTCTGGAACCAAATCTGAAAGTTGAATAAACCAAATCGCTGATTTATCAAAGAAATGGTGCTTATAGTAATAGTTTGCAATTTTGAATGCATGATTCACCCATATTGTTTCTAACCTATATCGTTCTCCCTCAGCCCATAGATAATCATGTTTTTTTAAATAAGTCCCTTTATAATAACTCATGATTTTTTCTTGTTGATCTAATGTTTTTATATCGATTTTGGGAGCTTTATCGAGTTCGTTTTCCCAGACTTCCTTATCGATACTTGTATTATCCAGCTTTAAAACGTAGCCATTTTGAATACTCCGAATCGATATGTATTTATTAAACTCTGATAGTGCTTGTCTAACTTGATAAATGGTGACATATAAGAGAGAGTTAGCCTTATTTACATCCATGTTAGGAAAAAGTAATTCAACTAATTCAGATTTTGAGACAATTTTACTATGATGATGAAGTAAATATAAAAACGTTTCTTGAGCATTAGTGGTGCGCCAAGAGATTATTCTTGTGTCATCACTGTTCAATTGAAATGTAAATTCTCCCAATACGTTAATGGTCAAATGTTTCGCAGATTCGTATGGATTTATACTACTATTTTTTATATATGATTCAATCCGTTTAACCGTCTTTTTCAATCTATTTAATTGAACAGGTTTTAATATATAATCTAATGCATTTAATTCAAAAGCCTGAATTGCATATTTATCATATGCAGTGACAAAAACAATTGGTAAATCAGGCTTTATTTTTAATATGGTTTCTGCTAATTCTAATCCATTGAGGCCTGGCATTTTAATATCAAGAAATATAACATCTGATTTTTTTATATTTTCTGAAACAGCCTCAACATTAGCGTGTGAATATTTACCTATAACATTTACGTTTCTTACTAAATTTAATTGATGCTCTAAAAAATCTAGCGCAAGTGGTTCATCATCAAAAAGTACTATATTCATCTAATAACCCCCAGAATTCTAAAAAAACAGTACTATTAACCTAAACAATAAAAGTTGTTTAGAAATTGTATAGTTTCTAAAGTTACAATATCTTTTGGTTGGTAAAATAATGCTTATTTAGGGGGTTATAGTTATATCATTCAAAAAATTCCGTTATCTGTACAGTGATTATATTACATGATTATTGTCGTTAAATCAAAAAATATTATTATATTTATTGATTCTATTAGAACAGATTTCTGGTTGATTAGTTTTTTGAGGCTAAGCAAAGAACTAGTAAGAAAAGCGCAGAGCCGCCCGTCTAAAAAAAATGTAGCGACTTCAGAATCAACTGAGATAAAGGAATCACGGTCAGGAAGTCTTTTTTATCGTGTGAAGTCGTCTAGTTTCCGGTCGTTCGGAGCTAGACACCTGCGCAAATTTTATGCTTTCTTGTCTAATTAAAAAACCTTCATGTTTATAAACATGAAGGCGATTGGTTGTTCTCTAAGAAATCCTTTTTGGTATAGTCATACTTACTTTTGTACCTTTGCCTTTTTCACTAGTTATTTGTATTCCTAGTCCAAATAGTTTTTCTAATCTTTTATTGGTATTCACTAAACCAATTCCGTTTTCTTTCCCTTCTTGATTCATTATGTCTATTAATTTTGTATCAGACATACCTTCGCCGTCGTCTATGATGTTAATTCGGTATTCCTTGTCAGAATTAATACCTTCAATTTTAATAGTTCCGCCCTTACTTTGCTTCAAAATGCCATGTTTTAGTGCGTTTTCTACTATTGTTTGTATAGATAGAGGTGGTACCTGAATCTCTTCATTTTCTGCTATTTCCCATTCAATCTCAATCCTATCTTGGAATCGTTGTTGATTAATGTAAATATAGGATTGTACTAAATCTAGTTCCTCCTTCAAAGGTACTAATGGCAATGTATTTTTTATATCAAAGCTTTTATATAAATAGTTTCCAAATTCATTTAATAAGGATGTCATTCTATCAACATCTATGATACTTAAAGATGCAATTGTATTTAATGTATTAAAGATGAAATGTGGTTTTATTTGAGCTTGTAACCAAGCTGCTTCCATGCGTAATTGTTTATGAATCGATTGTTTTAAGTCTGTTAAGGCTTGCACACGTGCTTGTAATTCTATGGCATCCACTGGCTTCGCAATATAATCGTTAGCGCCCGACAGAAAACCAGCATATATATCTTCTGGTTGATTTCTAGCTGTTAACAATAAAACTGGCAGTTCAGAAATGGTATATTGTTTTCTGATTTGTTTGGTTAATTCATAACCAGAGATATGAGGCATCATCACATCGCAAATGATGAGCTCCCAATTGTTTTCTGTTACTAAACTTAAAGCTTCACGAGGTTCCGTTGTACTTACAATATGATAATCATTTTCTAATAGATTACTTATTACTTTGACATTGATTGGATCATCATCAATAATTAATAATTTAGGTTGATTACTGTCTGCTGGTTTAGATTCTTCTAATTTTACTGAATGGTCCGTATCATTTATATTCAGCACATTTATATTTGAATTTTCGTTCTTCGTTACCGTCGTAACTAAAGGTATACTAAATGTAAAGGTAGTTCCTTCTCCTATTTCAGAATTAACCTTGATGGTTCCATCATGAAGTTCTACTAATTGTCTAGAAATATTTAGCCCCAATCCTATACCGCCACTATCCGCTTCTACCTTACTCAATTTTTCATAAGGTATAAAAATCCTTTCAAGTTCGTTTTTACTGATTCCAATTCCGGTATCTTTGACAGAAATGATAGCGTATTTATTATCTTCCTTAACGCTTACAGTAATGGAACCAGAATCGGTATATTTAACTGCATTATGAATAAGGTTGAAGAAAATTCGAATGATTCGATTTTCATCCGCATATACAGGTGGAAAAGAAGTTGACACTTCATTTTTCATTTTAATAGATTTATTGTCTGACATAAACTGTACCATTTCCATTACAGCCGATATTACTTGGCGTAAATGGATAGGTTCTTTCTTTAAGTGTATTTGTTTTTCTTTTAACCTTGTAATATCTAGAATATCATTCAAGGTGAATGTTAGCTGGTGGCCGATTCTAACTAACAAATTCAGATTGTTTGTTGTTTCGGCATGCAGCGTTTTTGAGTATTTATTAATAATAGATTGTGCGATATTAATCATGCCATGCAATGGATTTCTAATTTCGTGAGACGTATTTGCCAAAAATTCATCTTTTTTCTTATCTTCTTCGATTAGCTTTGCAGTTTGTTCTTCGGTAAGTTGAACTAAATTAATATGTCTTCTAAATAGTAGAATGGCAATTAATACAATGGAAATAAAGAAATCAAAAGGATAGAATGGAAATTCAATTTGACCAGTCTGAATGGCAGCTCCCCAAACTATATTCGAAGTGTAGCTACATATAAATAGTAATATAAAGATAGCGTTACGATCACCATTACGTAAATGCTTCAGTGTTGTGATGAACATATAGGAGATAGATATAAAATAATATAAATAGAGAATCATCACTAGTGTAACAAAGTGCTCGAATGGAAATAGAAATAAGGTTAGAATAGATAATATTATATTGCTTACAGAAAGTATTCTGATAAAGGTAGTATGAGTTTTATATAAGTGATGAATAAAATGAATTAACACATATAATGTAGTTATAAATATAAACATGAGTAGCCGAAATGAAAACTCAGTACTAAATGGCAATTGAATAAACACTTCATCATCCATTAAGTTTCCGAATGCCAACAACAATAACATAATGCCGAAGTAAAGTAATTCCTTCTGTGACTTCCCTTTTCCTAGAAAGAAAAGTGCAAATGCATAAAGCGCATGTAATAATAAAATAACAATGACAGTCAATTGGAGAAATTCTAAGGTGTTAGTTTCATCGGTTATCGCTTCTTCTGTACCAAAAGAAATAGATTTATTAATTCCCCCGAAAAATGGTATTTCATAATTGGAAGCTTGGATAATAATATTAAGTTCATTGGTATCTTCATTGATGTAGAATAGAGATGTCAGGGGGCCACGAAACGTAGCTGGTTCTTGTTGTTCGCTTGCTGGTCTATTAATGGTAGCTAGTGTATCACCATTTATAATTATATTAGCAGCAGTATGTATATTATTGGTTCGAAGTCCATAAAACTCAGTATTTGTATCCGGTAAAAGAATTTTGAGATGGTAACTTCCATGTCCGTATCCAGAAGAGATAGGATGATCACTATTTAGTTTATCACTCCAGTCACTAGGCACCTCGATTAATGTGTTACCTGTTACGTTAGAATCTGGTATTTCATCTATAAATTGATTGGGATAAAAAGACCATTCACCATTTAGAGAGAGAGTTTCATTGTGGGCGAATTCCCAATCTCTTAGGTCAAGGACACCATTTTCTATTGTAGGTTGACCTGTCTCCTTATGATAATTAATCCATGATAGTCGAAGGGTAATAAGCAAAGATATAAACACCAATAATATGATAAAGATCTTGGTGTATGTTAGCTGATTCTGGTTTGACATTATGGCTTTCACTCCAATTATTATGATAGTACCGATATTATCATAGATAGTGGTTAAATAGAATATACTTGGAAATGGCGATCATTTATAGAAAGGATTTATTATAGTTTCTTGATTTATCACTTTGCTAATCTTCCGTAAAACCTTCTCAAGCTTACTTTCTAATTTTTCTAAAATTCCTTGACAACATAAAAGTTTAATATTAAAGTGTATGTAACGGGTTACATGTAAGGGGATATAAATTATGCCAACGATAAAAGATGTAGCAAAATATGCAAATGTTTCAGTAGCAACTGTATCCAGAGTGCTTAATAAAAAGGGATATGTTAGTAAAGAAGCAGAGGAGAACGTTTTAAAAGCGATAGCTGATTTAAATTATAAACCAAATTCTGTAGCTAGATCTCTTTATCATAAAACATCTAAAATGATTGGGTTATTGATACCGGATATCTCCAATCCTTTCTTTCCAGAGTTAGCGAGAGCGGTTGAAGATGTAGCATTGACCTATGGGTATACGGTTGTCATTTGTAATACTGATGAAGATATTCGAAAAGAAGCACAGTACTTAGAAGCGCTTCAACAAAAATATATTGATGGTTTGATATTAACGACGAATCAACTGAGTGCTGATAATTATGAAAACTTAGGTATTCCACTTGTTGCATTAGATCGACAATTTAGTAATCGGGTACCTACTGTTAGTTCGAAAAACTATGAAGGTGCTAGACAAGCAACTGAATATTTAATTGAAAATGGAAGCGAGTTCATTGCACATATTAGAGGTCCTTATCATGTAAAACCAGCTGATGACCGTTATCAAGGTTTTAAAGATGTAGTAGAGGAACAAGGAATTGCTCATATTGTAGTGGATTGCGATTTTACGATGGCAAGCGCGATGGAAGTTACAGAAGGTTTGTTTGAGAAATATTCAACTATAGATGCAGTATTTGCCAGTAGTGATATTATCGCAGCAGGTGTGTTAAAAGTTGCTAAAAATATTAATAAACGAATACCCGAAGATCTCCAAATCATCGGCTTTGATGGCATACCATTAGGTGAAATGTTAACCCCTGCTTTAACAACTGTTGCACAACCAATCTATAAAATGGGAGCTTTATCAGCAAGATTGTTGATAAAGCAAATTGAAAAAGAACCACTTGATCTAATAAATTATGAAGTTAAAACTACTATCCAGTATAGAGAAACAACAAGGAGTGATACATGATGAAGGAGCCAACGATAACCGTTATCGGGAGTATTAATATGGATTTAGTAACATCTAGTAATCGAATCCCAGACAAAGGTGAAACGATAATGGGTGAGTCTTTCTTTTATAATCCAGGCGGAAAAGGAGCTAATCAAGCTGTTGCATGTGCAAGACTGGGAGCAGAGGTCAATATGTTAGGTTGTGTAGGTGAGGACCCGTTCGGGCAAGTATTAATCGATAACTTAAATAAAGAAAAGGTAAATATCGAAAATGTGGAACCGGTTACCGATGAATATACTGGGGTTGCTACGATTCTAATTAAAGATAATGACAATCGAATTATTGTCACACCTGGTGCAAATTATAGCGTAAATCTAACGTTTATTCAGCAATATTTGGATGTTATTGACCAAAGTGATGTCGTATTATTGCAATTAGAGATACCGTTAAAAACAATTGAATATGTAATCGGTTACTGTTCAGAAAAAGGCATACCTGTGATATTGAATCCTGCTCCAGCACAACGTTTGTCAGCATCTATTTTAGAAAGATGTACTTATCTAACACCTAATGAAACGGAGAAACTAGAAATTACAAATGATGTAGATACCTATAAAGAGAAAATGATTGTTACCTTAGGAGAGAAGGGAATAGAATATTGGTCTGATGGTAATGTTGAAACAGTAACCGGTTACATAGTGGGTGCTGTAGATACAACAGGAGCGGGTGATACTTTCAATGGGGCATTGGCAGTTCAACTGGCTAAAGGGATAAATTTAAAAGAAGCTATTACTTTTGCAAATGCTGCAGCAGCCTTATCTATTCAAAAAAATGGCGCTCAACAAGGTATGCCGACAATGAGAGAAGTTATTGATTTTATAGAAGGAGCAACAGCATCATGAAAAAACATGGCGTTTTAAATAGAGACATATCGATAGCTTTATCAAAATTAGGACATACAGACCGAATTGTTGTAGCTGATTGTGGCTTACCGATTCCGGATCATGTTACATGTGTTGATCTTTCTTTAAAACCAGGTGTCCCCAATTTTTTGGACGTGCTTTCGGTGATGTTACAAGAGATGGCAGTAGAGAAATTTACGTTAGCTGAAGAAATAAAAGTGAAAAATCAACCGTTACAAGAAGCGTTATGGAGACAAGAAATACCTGTTGATTATGTGACTCACGAAAAATTCAAAAAATTAACAAATGAAGCCAAAGTCATTATTCGAACAGGAGAAAATACACCGTATGCCAATGTAATTTTACATGCAGGAGTTATTTTTTCATGAAAGGGGTGTAGTTAATGATTAAAATGAGTGGCATTGAAAAGTCTTTTAGTGGCACGAAAGTATTGAAAGGAGTCGATTTCTCTTTAAAACAAGGAGAAATACATGCACTCATGGGGGAGAATGGTGCGGGTAAATCGACAATGATGAAAATCTTGGCTGGAATTTATTCAAGAAATGAAGGGACTGTTAAAGTAAACGATCAAGAAGTGCATTATACCAACCCTAAGCAAGCTGAGAAAGATGGGATTGCCGTCATTCATCAAGAATTAAATATCCTTCCCGAATTATCGATTGCAGAAAATTTGTTTTTAGGAAATGAACAGACGATCGGCAAGACGGGGTGGATTAAGACTAAAGAGATGAACGAAATTGCGCAAAAACAACTATCCAAGCTTGGGTTACATGTAAAACCGTCGATGCTAGCCAAGCATCTATCAGTAGGACAACAGCAAATTGTCGAAATAGCAAAATCATTACTAATTGATGCAAAGTTTATCATCATGGATGAACCAACTGCAGCCCTTACAGATCGTGAAATAGAAACATTATTCGAAACAATAAATGATTTGAAGAAGCAAGGCGTTTCATTCGTTTATATTTCACATCGTATGGAGGAAATATTTGCGATATGTGATCGAATTACTGTACTTCGAGATGGTGCATCAATAGGTACCAAAGTGATTAAAGAAACGAGTTTCGATGAAATTGTCAGCATGATGGTTGGAAGAGAACTTGGTGAACGTTTTCCCGAACGGAAAGGATCAGCATCTGATGTGAAATTAGAAATAGATAACTTGACTCGTGAAGATGAATTTGATTCCGTCTCCCTTCAAGTCCGTGCCGGTGAAATTCTTGGTATATCTGGGTTAATGGGTGCAGGACGTTCTGAATTAGTAGAAACCATTTTCGGCTACCGTCAACCTGATAAAGGGACGATAAAAGTTAATGGTAGATCTCTAAAAATAAAAGATCCAAGTTATGCGATGCAACAAGGGATAGGATTTGTATCAGAAGACCGTAAATCAAAAGGATTGGTCGTTGACTTTTCTATTCAACACAATTTGAATATGACGAATTTACGTGGATTATCGAAGAATGGTTGGATGCTGCAACAAAAGGAATTAAGCCTTTATGAAAAAATGGTCAAGAAACTAAATATCGTTTCATCTGGTGCTAGCCAACCAGCTAAATCATTAAGTGGTGGGAATCAGCAAAAAGTAGTCATCGCCAAGTGGTTAGCCATTGAGCCCAAGATATTAATCTTGGACGAGCCTACTCGAGGAGTAGATGTTGGTGCCAAAAAAGAAATATATTCTATTATGAATGATCTGGCTGATCAAGGTGTTGCCATCATTATGGTGTCATCTGAATTACCCGAGGTTATCGGGATGAGTACGAGGGTGGTTGTGATGTGTGAGGGTGAACATATGGCAACACTTGAAAGTTCCGAATTATCGGAAGAGAGAATAATGCACTATGCTACAGGAGGAAATAAAAATGCTTGATATAAAAAAGATAAAATCAATGCTCGGTTTACTTGGCCCATTACTTGGTTTGTTTTTTATTGTCGTCATCATTAGTATCTTAAATCCAGATTTTTTATCTGCAACTAACTTGTTAAATGTATTACGACAGGTTTCTATTAATGCGTTGATTGCTTTTGGTATGACGTTTGTTATTTTGACAGGTGGCATTGACTTGTCTGTGGGGTCAATCTTAGCATTATCTGGTGCTGTTTCAGCATCATTAATGGCAGCAGGAGTTGACCCAGTGTTAGCGGTAGTTCTCGGTTTATTAAGCGGGACATTATTAGGTGCGATTAATGGTTTAGTGATTGCAAAAGGTAAAGTTGCTCCATTTATTGCAACGCTAGCTACAATGACAATATTTCGCGGTTTAACCTTGATGTTAACGGAAGGTCGTCCTGTATCAGGTTTAGGTGAGTCAACTTTTTTTGAAATGTTAGGTAAAGGGTACTTCTTTGGTATTCCTGTACCAGCTATTACGATGTTAGTTTCTTTTGTTGTACTCTTCTTAATTTTGAAGAAGACAACTTTTGGTCGCCGTGTTTATGCTGTTGGTGGTAATGAAGAGGCAGCTATTCTATCAGGAATTAGTGCAACTAGAATTAAAATTTATGTTTATTCTTTAATCGGTTTCTTATCAGCATTAGCAGGTATGATCCTGACGTCTAGATTAAATTCTGCACAACCTACAGCAGGTCAAATGTACGAGTTAGATGCAATTGCAGCTGTTGTACTAGGCGGTACAAGTTTGACAGGAGGTAAAGGATGGATTTTTGGTACCTTTATTGGTGCCTTAATCATAGGAGTTCTTAACAATGGACTCAATTTGTTGGGGGTAAGTTCTTTTTTTCAACAAGTAGTTAAAGGTAGTGTCATTCTATTAGCGGTATTACTAGACCGTAAAAATGCTTAAAGGAGTGGAAAAAATGTTAAAGAAAACAATATTATTTTGGATGATCATGGTGGTAGGTAGTGTATTAATGGCATGTTCAACAGAATCACCAGTGGATGAGGAGAGTGGTAATGAGGAAGACGATGGAGAGTTAACGATTGGATTCTCCATTTCAACTTTAAATAACCCATTTTTTGTAACGCTTCAAGAAGGTGCTGAAGCAAAGGCAGAAGAAATTGGCGCTGAATTAATTACAGTAGATTCACAAGATGATGTAGCAAAACAAATTAATGATGTTGAGGATTTAATTGAAAGAGAAGTAGATATTATTATGATTAATCCAACTGATTCAGCATCAGTTGTGGCAGCAGTTGAATCGGCGAATTCAGCAGGTATTCCAGTCATTACCTTAGACCGTGCTGCAGATTCCGGAGATGTTGCTGTTCATGTTGCTTCAGATAATATCGCGGGTGGCGAATTAGCAGGGGAGCTTATGGTAGAATTAGTTGGCGAAGATGCTCAAGTTGCAGAATTAGAAGGAATATCAGGTTCTTCCGCAGCACGTGAGCGTGGTCAAGGATTCCATAATGTTGCGGAGGAGTCATTGGACATAGTAACCTCTCAAACAGCTAATTTTAATCGTGCAGAAGCTTTATCCGTAATGGAGAATATCTTACAAAGTAACTCAGAAATTACAGGAGTTTTTGCTCATAATGATGAAATGGCACTTGGTGCATTAGAAGCAATTGAAGCAGCTGGACGTGATGATATTCATATTGTTGGTTTTGATGCAACAGATGATGCAGTTGCTGCTGTGGAAGAAGATAGAATAGCTGGTACGATTGCACAACAACCAATCAAGATTGGTGAAACAGCTATTCTAGAAGCAGAAAAAATCTTCAATGGTGAAGAGGTAGAAGAATTTGTTCCAGTAGAACTAGAAGTAATTCAATAAATATTAGAAGAATGAAACTACCCGAATTTCATCGAGTTTACGATGTGTTTGGGTAGTTTCTTATTTCACAAATAGTTAAAAAGCATCATATGTAGATGAAAGAGTATGATTTTCCTATTTTCATAGAAGAAAATAATGAATTCACATCACTTAATTCACAAGTATCAAATTCGTGATGTGGAAAGGGAATTTTTTCAAGAAGGAGTAATTGCAGTATAACATGTACAATTATAACTCAAAAGATAGAAATATACATTTAACTCCATTTAGAAATGTCTCTTCTCCCGTTTTCACAAATATAAAATAATAATCCATCTTTTAATAATAATTCTCCATTCAATAAATAAAGGTTAGCTTATAATATTGAGACATACTAACAACTGTTAAGACATTAGATTTCCATTTCATTATTTTGTATACGTTTTCTATCTTGTGGTGCTATATAAAAGGTTTTTGAAAAAACGATCCAACCAAATTAAGGAGCGGAAACAAAATCGTGTATATCTTGAAAGTATAATCGCCCTTTATCTTCTCCTTCTTCAACCTGTTTGTAACCATTATAAGACCCGGTCTAAATTGTTTTTGTATATAAATTGTAAGAATGGTTAGTTGTTAACGCTTACATTATTGTTTAATCTGGAATAGAAACATCTAGCCAATCTAATAAACAGAGAGGAGGAACTGCTTTCATTAACAAATGCTCCAAAATCATATATTGATAGAAGCTGCTGCCAATCGTGACAATTTAAATAATGGAGGTATAATATGAGGCGATTTTTCTATTTCATGCTAAGTTTTGTTATCTGTTTTTTTATTCTGCCTTTGTTTAGTCCGATTGTCAATGCCGCAGACGAAGAGATCACAGCATCCGAACAACAGGTGCCTGCCTTTCCTGGTGCGGAAGGGTTCGGTAAATATACCACCGGCGGACGCGGCGGCGAGGTTTATATCGTAACAAATGTTAATGATTCCGGTCCCGGCTCACTGCGGGATGCCGTGAGCGAGAGCAATCGCACCGTCGTATTTGAGGTGTCGGGCAATATTTTGTTGGATTCTCCCCTTTACATTCAAGGAGACAACATTACGATTGCAGGACAGACTGCACCGGGCGACGGCATCACCGTAACCAATCACTCCACTTATTTCGAAGGAAACAACAATATTATCCGCTACATGCGTTTTCGTATGGGTGACCGGACGGAGTCGGCAGCAGACGCATTTTCCGCACGCAATCGCAGTGACTTGATCGTAGACCACAGCTCCATGTCTTGGGGCGTGGACGAGATCGCCTCGGTTTACGATATGCGAAATGTCACGATCCAGAATTCCATCATCGCTGAAGCGCTGCATATGACGGATCATGACAAAGGGCGCCATGGCTTCGGCGGGATATGGGGAAGCCATTCGTCTTATCTGAATAATATTATCGCACATAATTCTAGCCGCAATCCTCGTTTCAAAGGTACATTGGACAATGACAAGGGGTATGATTTCCGCAATAATATTATTTACAACTGGAACTACTATACAGGTTACGGCGGAAACGAAGCTGATGTGAACGTTGTGAATAACTATTACAAATATGGTCCAGATACGATAATGGATAAGCGCGCGCAAATGGTTGAGCTTCCAGAAGGCAACAGCAACTGGTACATTGACGGGAACTTCGTATATGGTTTTCCTGAAGTGACAGAGGATAACATGCTAGGCATCGTGGAACATCCGACGGCCAATGTTTTGGACGTGCCGGTGGATGTTCCGGAAGCTACGACCCGCACCGCATTGGAAACATTTGATTATGTATTGCAAAATACCGGCGCCACGCTGCCGAGACGCGATTCGATTGATGCACGCATCGTGGACTCTATTCGCAACGGTACAGGCCGACAGATCAACTCGATCGATGAAGTAGGCGGCTGGGCGGATTTCCGCAGTGCAGAAGCGCCTGCAGACTCGAATGGCGACGGGATACCGGATGATTGGGCGGAGCAGCAGGGAGTTGATCCGATGGACGATACTTGGGCGAATCAAGTCACCGAGGAAGGCTATACCAACCTAGAAGTATATTTGAATTCCATCGTTTCAGACGGGCATCACAACCCGGAGATTGCCATCACCTCTCCTTCCATCAATGATATTTATGAGGCCGCGGAAACGGTAACCATCAACGCGGAAGCCAGCGTGGAGAACGCCGAGATTGATAAGGTTGTGTTTTATAATGGAACGGAATTGCTGGGCGAGGTTACTTCCGCTCCTTATGAGTGGAATTGGAGCAATGTGCCTGAAGGTACGCACTTTGTATTCGCCAAAGCATACAGCAGCGAGGGCAGACAAACAGACTCCCAGGTCATTCCGATTCATGCCAATATCACGAATGATATTGCTCCATGGTCATCCGCAGATATCGGGGAAACGGTAATCCCTGGTCATTCCGCGATTGTAGACGGTACTTATGTGGTCAAGGGCGACGGGAACGTGACGGCTGATCAGGATTCCCACCATTTTATGTATCAGAAGGTAAGCGGAGATATTGAAATCACAGCACAAATCCTGAGCGATATGAAAGTTGCCCCTCACAATCGCGAGGGCGTAATGATTCGCGAGTTACTGGATGTCGGTTCACCGCTAGCCATGAGCGGGATCTCGGTGCGTGGCGAGGATCGTGTCGGAGTATTTTACCATCGGGAGGAAGAAGGCCGCGCCGTCGATGAAACCGATCCGATTGTGGGTCCGACCACTCCTTACTGGGTGCGTTTGACGAAAATCGGCGACATGGTTACGGGATATATTTCTGAAGATGGGACGCAATGGCAGCTCGTCTCCTCGATGAAGTTCCCGGATGTGGACGAAGTGTATGTTGGTCTCGCTGTCGATGCGGCGAACGAAGACAATCTGATTTCGAATTTGAATCGGGTAGCCTTCGACAACGTCACCGTTGAACAGCTTCCGCCAGTTCCGCTCTATCCGGAGGAGTTCAGCATTGCCCGGGGCGAGGAAGAATTGTATCTGGAATGGTCGAAAGCAGAAAGGGCGACGGAATATCTCGTGCAGCGAAGCACCGTCAAGGACGGTCCTTATGAAACGATTGCAACCGTTGAGGATGCCGTTTACTACACCGATACAAACCTAGAAGAGGACATGAACTATTTCTACGTCATCCGAGCGGCGAATGAATACGGGGACAGTTCTCTGACTTCAGAGGAAAGAAACGGTGCGTTGTTAAGTGATGAGCCCCTCTATACAAGACTATTAGATGCCGATTTCGAGGACCAGGCCGTCGGAACACGCCCACCGGATGGTTTCGAAGGCAGTCCCGACACGGACAACAATTATGCTAGTGTAGTGGACGTACCGAAGAGTTCTTCCAGCAATTCGTCGGATCAGGCCGTCATGCTTTACGATGACAGCAGCTCGCATACTTATCTCACCCGCAATTTCGAACCGCAAACAGGCAAGATGGTAGTGGAAACCGAATATATGCAGGAAGAGATGAGCACCTTCGGCAGAGCCATCCGCGTCATGGACGGCGACAGAAATAATGTGGAGATATTCACTGGCAACGGAAGAGGATGTGAATATGAATATTGCTGGTATTTCCGTTATCAGGGGGGTGCTGCGCTTATTCCGGAGAACAATCGGTTCTCGCTCAGTGAGTGGTACCACGTCCGTATCGAGATTGATGTGCCGGCGCAAGAATTCTCCCTTTATATTAATGGCGAGCATTCGGGCACTCTTCCCTTTCAGGGTTCCGCATCGCAATTGAATCGGTTTGATTCCCATACTTGGGGCACTTCCGAACAATATCTGGATAATATTCAAATCAGCTCCGCTTCCTTAGAGGCGCCGCAAGCCGTTCAAGCGGTGAAAGAGAACGAATCGACGGTTGCCATTCGCTGGGATGCAGTTGAAAATGCGGACCACTATAATGTTTATCGCCGATTGAATGGGGACCGCTACCATTTAATTGCTGCGGAGGTATCCTCGCTTGAACTCACAGAAGATGTGGAAGGGGATGGAACGTACATCTATGCCGTGGCAGCCTACAACACCGGCAGTGGGGAAGGAAGCTATTCCGAGCCTGTTGAAGTGATCGTGGATGAAAGAGCCCCGACGATCACGATTACCAATGAATCGGACCACCCCGGCAACGAGTTCGACGACATGGCGCCGGCAGGAGAATATACGATCACCGGCTTCCTCAATGAGGAAGGAACCGTTTGGATTGAAGGGCAGGAATGGACAGTGGAAGAGGATCAGACTTTCTCCGCTGTGGTATCACTTCGGCGCGGCAGAAATCGGATTGAAATCAATGCAACCGACCATGCTGGTAATGAAGCCGATCCGGTCGTCTGGGAAGTGGTTGCCGTTAGTGACGACGCTCCTGCTGGAGGGTAAGGCTAGGTTATAATCATCCTTTATTGATTTTAAATGGGGTCCCCCAAAATCGAGAATCCCCTCATTTTGGGGGGCTTTCTTTGTCTTCTGGCGTCGTCGTACCCATGGATTTCAAGCGAAAACCGGTAGTCGACGCCCCACACGATCTCAATATATTGCGGCTTAGAGGGATCGGAATCCCCGTGGTCAATTCTTTTAACATTATCCAAACTCCATAGCTTATCGATTAAAAAACACTATTTGGAAGAGAATTAGGTGGAGATAGAAATGATTGATTAGTAAAGAAAAGCTACATTCCAGGCGTGACAACTTCAGGAATATATGCCATAATAGGGCTGTTGAAATTTGCAACAATTGGAGGATTTGGAATGATTAAGGCACTGTTGATTGCACCTTATTCAGGTTTGGCTGAAATAGCGAAAAAGGCGGCATATCCTGATGATATTCAGTTAGATATTGTGATTGGAAACTTGGATGAAGGGGTGAAAATAGCACAACAAGCTGAAAAACAAGGCTATCAATTAATAATTAGTCGTGGTGGAACGGCAACAATGATACAAGATGCTATTTCCATACCCGTTGTTCATATAGATATTACTGGTTACGATATGCTTCGAGTGTTCACCTTATTGCGTGGACTTGATAGTGGTGTTGCATTAGTTGGTTATTCTAATATCTCAGAAGGTGCTAATACAATTTGCAACATTTTAGAATTTGATGTAAAGATGATAACCATTGAAGATAGAAAAGAAGTTAGAGGGCATTTACAGCAATTGAAGCAAGACAACTATTCTGTTGTAATTGGAGATGTTATTACTGTTCAAGTTGCGGAAGAAGTCGGATTACGAGGTGTATTAATAACATCTGGCAAGGAAGCGTTAATGGATGCAATGGAGGAAGGAAAACGAGTTCATCATTTTTTTCGCAAAGTAAACCGACACTTTAATTACTTTCGTTATACTTTCACCAATACTCCTTTACCTATTGTATTATTAGACCAACAACAAAATATTATCGAAAAAAATCTGAAATTTGACCATGAAATCAATGATCAACAAATATTGAAATCACCTAAAATCACTTTATTAATTCAGCGGGTATTAGCAGGTAAGGGTACACATTGGGCTGAATTAATAGAAGGCGATAATCGCTACGATATTCAAGCGTTTGTTGTTAATGAACGCGAAGGTATTATTGGATTGATTCTCCATGTCTCCTTAATTGAGACAGAAATACAGTCCATTTCCATCTATGATAGTGTTGGTCATGAACCCATTCTTGGGGAAAGTTCCTTTGCTCATAGCTTAAAGGAAAACCTTGGACATTATGTGTATACAGATGAACCTGTGGGTCTGATAGGAGAACCTGGTACAGGAAAGTTTACCTTAGCCAGAGAAATCCATTTTCAACGGTTTGGTCAGGATGCACCCCTTATGTTGATTGATGCCGGAAAGCTAAAGGATACGGAAATGACAATAATCTCGAGAAAAATAAGTCGATTGGACAAGGGGACGCTTGTAATAAAAGACATAGACAAATTAGCTAGAGCGACATCGGAAACTATTGAACAAGTTATTAGTTCGGTGCCCCATTTAAAAGTGATTGTGTTGACGAATCCATCATTGGTTCAGTTAGTAGCAGAGAGTGATTTTTCAGAAGATCTTTATCAAAAAATTACAAAGTATCCGTTACATATTCCACCATTAAGGATGAGAAAAGTAGACATCCGAGCCTATGTTGATTTCTTTATTACGGAGTTTCATACCCATGAAGGAATGGAAACATTGGGAATGAAACGAGAGGCAGTCGAACAAATGCAACAATATACTTGGAAAGGTAATCTAAGTCAATTAAAACAAGTTGTTCGTGAATTATCAATGATGTCAAGTGGAAATTATATTGAAAAATCTCAAGTTGAACAATTGCTAACTCAATATGAGGCAGAAGATAGTAGGGTATCTGAAAATCATGCTTTACCCTTAGAAGGAACATTAAAAGAAATTGAACAACAAGTAATAACTATCGTGTTAGAAGAAGAAAATCAAAATCAATCCAAAGCGGCTAGTCGTTTAGGTATAAACCGCTCGACGTTGTGGCGAAAACTTAAGTTAAAGTAGAAATGATTCCGTTGAAATAGGCCTGGTAATTTCACAAAAGGCCTATTTTTTGTTGCAAAACAAAACATTATTATATCGTTTTAATAAAAAATTGTCGAATACTATTTAAAAAGTGTTGCTTTTTGATGTATTATTTTATATAATAAAAATTGTAAACGATTTACTAAACTATTTTTGTTGCAAAATAAAACAATTGTGATTTTGCGGAGGAGGATTTTACAATGCGAATTAAAGCGACGTTAGAGAAAATACCAGGAGGTATGATGGTTGTTCCGTTATTGCTTGCTGCAATATTAAACACATTTGTACCTGATTTATTAAGAATTGGTAATTTTACACAAGCACTATTCGTGGATGGAGCAAGTACATTAATTGCACTATTCTTACTATGTACGGGAGCTCAAATTAATTTAAAAAGTGCAGGAGTAAGTCTGGGGAAAGGTGCAACGTTATTAGCGACCAAATGGGTAGTAGGTGCTGCTATAGGATTAATCGCTTACACGTTTGCTGGTGAAAATGGGCTTTGGTTAGGTCTTGCGCCGATTGCTATTATTGCAGCAATGACTAATAGTAATGGTGGGCTTTATGTAGCTATGGTTGGTCAATATGGAGACAAAACAGATAGAGCGGCATATTCGTTGCTTGCACTAAATGATGGACCATTTTTCACAATGGTAGCGTTAGCTATATTTGGTACGATGGGGTTTGTTGATGGTATGTTCTCATTCGTATCCTTTATGTCTGTTCTACTTCCAATCATTGTTGGTATGGTATTAGGTAACTTAGACGGAGAAATGAGAACGTTTTTAGATAAGGGAAGCTCGATGTTAATTCCGTTCTTTGCGTTCGCGTTAGGTATGGGAATTGATTTTGGAAGTATTATAGAGGGTGGTTTATCAGGTATCATTCTTGGACTATTGACGGTATTTGTTACTGGAACATTTGGATACTTTGTTTTTAAAGCAATGAAATGGAATCCGATTGCAGGTGCAGCAGAAGGATCTACTGCTGGAAATGCGGTGGCAACACCTGCAGCAATTGCAGCGGCTAGTGCGAGTTTTGCAACACATGTGGATCTTGCAACTGTTCAAGTTGCGGCATCAACGGTAACGTCAGCAGTTTTATTACCAATATATATTGCTTTTTTAGTTAAACGATTAGAGAAAAAAGGTGTACATCTACCAGAAGATTACGCAATTAAAGAATGAGCTTAATAATGATAGAATGAGGGATCAACATGAATAATCTAATAGGTATAATTGCTGATGATTTGACGGGGGCAAATGATAGTGGAGTACAATTAACTGAAAAAGGAATTAAAACTTCTGTTTTGTTTAACATCCCTGAGCATACTCAAGGTTTAGATAGTGGGTTAGTGATTGATACTAATTCTCGCTCTTTATCAAGTCTAGAGGCAAAATCGATAACCAAAAAGGCGACTTTATTTCTGAAAGAAGCTGGCTATCGTTATGTTTATAAAAAAATGGATTCGACACTAAGGGGTCATATCGGTATCGAGTTAAAAGCGCTATCTGAGGTGTATTTACCAGAGTTTGTAATCATAGCTCCAGCCTTTCCTGCTCACGGGAGAACAACCAAGGACGGGATTCATTATGTGAATGGAGTAAGAATATCAGATACCGAAGTTGCAAAAGACCCAAAACACCCAGTTAGAGAATCATATATACCAAGATTGATAGAAAATGAAATTGGTGAGGCAGTAGGTTTATTAACAAAAAAAGATATAACTAGTTCAGTCTTGCGTGATAAATTACAATATTTTAAAGAGGAAAATACTCAGTATATTGTTTGTGATGCAGAATCACAAGAAGAATTACAACAGATGGCACAGCAGATTTTAAGTATTTCTGAAAGTGTCGTTTGGGCTGGATCAGCAGGTTTAGCTGAAGTTCTACCTGAAGTGTTAGGAATTAGTCAACAAGTGGAGACACGTTCATTCCCTAAATCAACAAATGTGTTGACGGTATGTGGAAGTTTATCAGAAGTGACACAGAGCCAAGTGAAATTTGCTGCAGGACAGACTGATGTTACTGCTGTTGTATTGGACCCAGTTCAAATGTTTAAAGATAATTGGGAAACCCTAAGAAAAGGATATATTGAGGATTGTGTTCGTGGAATCGATTCAGGTGATGACATTGTAGTTTATGTTCCATCAAATGAAAAAATACGTAAACAAGTAAAACATGTCGGAAGTGAATTGAATTTGTCCGACAACCAAATTGGAGAGCGAATATCACAAGCGATTGGTGAAATAGTTGCTGGTATTTCATCAAAAAAAGAAAGTCTATCAGGCCTTGTTTTGACCGGAGGCGATACAGCGAAAGATGCCGCTCGTCAGCTAGGTGGAATTGGTTTTCGTTTGATTAAGCAATTAGAACCAGGAATTCCACTAGGAACATTAATTGGTACGGAGAGAGAATTTAAAATTGTAACAAAAGCAGGTGCATTTGGTAACAACCAATCCATTTATAATGCGATGCAAGTATTGAAGGGAGATTTAAATGATGAGTAAGAAACCAATTATAGGTATTACAATGGGAGACGCAGCAGGAGTAGGGCCAGAAGTAATTGTGAAAAGTCTCCAACATAAAGAGTTTTATGAACAAGCACACCCAATTGTTATTGGTGATGCAAAAATGTTAGAACGTGCTGCAGAAGTTTTAAATATTGAAATTAAGGTAAATAAAATCGATCAACAAGCAGTTTTAGCTGAAACTACTTTTGGAGAAATAGAATGTGTGGACTTGGATTTACTTCCGGCAGACCTTCCGTTTGGGGAAGTTTCGGCTGATGCTGGAGACGCAGCATTCCAATATTTGAAAACTGCCATTGAATTAGCGAATGATAAAAAGATTGATGCGATTTGCACAGCGCCACTAAATAAAGAAGCTTTGCACAAAGGTGGTCATATCTATCCAGGCCATACCGAAATTTTGGCGGAGTTAACGAATACAAAGGATTTTTCTATGATGCTATCTTCACCTAAGTTGAAAGTAATTCATGTAACTACCCACATGGGGCTTATTGATGCAATCAACCGTATTGAACCTGAACGTGTTTATAAGGTAATTCGTTTGGCTCATGATACTCTTACTTTGTCAGGAGTTAAACAGCCGAAGATTGGTGTTTGCGGCATTAATCCACACGCAGGAGAAAATGGTCTGTTCGGTAATGGAGAAGAAGAAGAGAAAATCGATCCTGCTATTAAGTCTGCAAAGGAAGAAGGCATTAATGTGGAAGGGGCTCTCCCAGCAGATACATTATTTTTCCGCGCGCAACGTGGTGATTTTGACATTGTTGTTGCGATGTACCATGATCAAGGACACGGTCCAATTAAAGTCCTTGGTCTTGAAGCTGGAGTGAATATTACTGTTGGTCTGCCAATCATTCGCACAAGTGTTGATCACGGTACCGCATTTGATATAGCAGGAAATGGAATCGTTGATGACGGCAGTATGGTTGAAGCGCTACGTCAAGCAATTGAGCTAGCGCCAGAAAAATAATATAAAAATAAAACTGGTCTATGTGAGGATAGACCAGTTTTTTTATTAGGTTGATGAGGCGCAAGGAGTGATAGAAAATTAGCACGCAAGAAGATGCCTTTTTTCGCTCTGAAGAGTCCGGTAGTTGTTGGATAATATTGGATTTCCTCGGAGCTTGCAACAGTGTGAATTCAGTCTTAACGAAAATAACTGCTATTATATAATAAACCCAGATAACAATAAATCTAATAAGAATGAGGAAATATGTGTTTTTAAAACTGATATAACTGACAAATCTTATGAGCAAGGATGAAGATTTGTCACAAAAACTGATATAACTGACAAATCTAGTGAGCAAGGATAAGGATTTGTCATAAAAACTGATATAACTGACAAATCTTATGAGCAAGGATAGAGATTTGTCACAAAAATTGATATAACTGACAAATCTAGTGAGCAAGGATGAAGATTTGTCACAAAAACTGATATAACTGACAAATCTAATCGTATGGAGTGGAGATTTGTTAAAAAAATCAAATCCATTGAATTGAGAATGAGACAACACTAGAAGTGGTTAGACTGAGTGATGAGTGAAGATTTAATGATCGAAGACGAACTAGATTTAGATACTCGTATGTTGGCAGTATACAAGGAGAGCTTTCAGATAAACAATGGTGCTGGTTCGTAGAATTATATTGCGGTGTTTTTGTTGTCTGTGTGATTGCTAGTCCATAAACATCATGGGCATAGGAAGCTGCAGGCTGAACGAAAAAATCCCGATTTCTTAATTAAGAAAGGTACCGACCTCTGAAGTTAGGTTTGCTACTCTAACTTTCGTGGGTCGGTACCCTTTTTGTATTGAAATTCACATCCGGATTTTCCTGACGCTACCACTAAATGATCGTATAAATATCTTGATAAAAATGAAGAACTGTGGTAAATTTATATAGATACACACTGTTAATAAAATTATTTATAAATATCCTTATATTTATTTTACATTATGAAAACCTTTTTAGTCAACCCTTTATTTTTATTTTTTAAAAAGGAGTGTTTGATATGAACGTGGAACTCGCCAGGGGCAGGAACGAGTGGACAGTGTAATTGGTTGATCAGATGAACAATGCTGTCATATGATTTATTTTGGTATGGATCGATAAATGGGAGGGGAAGAAATGAAACCATATGTACTAGAGTTTCGAGAGATCGATAAAACGCAACTTTTGCTTGTCGGAGGAAAAGGGTTAAATTTAGGGGAACTTTCAAAGATTCATGGAATACAAGTGCCAGAAGGATTTTGTGTTACAACAGAAGCTTATCAAAAAGCCCTCGAACAAAACGGAGCCTTCCAAACATTGTTAGATCAACTAACCCTGCTTAAAGTAGAGGATAGAGATCAAATTGGTGAAATCAGCAAGAAGATTCGGAAAATCATTATGGAAGTAGAAATTCCTTCCGATGTTGTGAAATCAGTTGCTCACTATCTCTCCCGGTTTGGCGATGGAGGTGCATATGCAGTACGTTCTAGTGCGACTGCTGAAGATTTACCACATGCCTCCTTTGCTGGTCAACAAGACACCTATTTAAATATTGTTGGAAAAGAAGCCATTTTGCGGCATATCAGCAAATGTTGGGCTTCCCTATTTACGGATCGTGCGATAATCTACCGGATGAAAAACGGATTTGACCACAGTCAAGTTTATTTATCAGTTATCGTTCAAAGGATGGTTTTCCCACAGGCTTCCGGAATTTTATTTACCGTTGATCCGATTACTTCTAACCGAAAGCTACTATCAATCGATGCTAGTTTTGGACTTGGAGAAGCACTGGTCTCTGGTCTTGTATCTGCAGATTGTTATAAAGTACAGGAAGAGGAAATCGTCGATAAAATGATAGCAACCAAAAACTTAGCTATCTATGGACTAAAAGAAGGCGGAACAGAGACAAAGCTTATAGATCCTGATCAGCAAAATATTCAAACACTTACGGACCAACAAATTTTACAACTGGCATGCATCGGGAGACAGATCGAAGCTTATTTTGGCTGTCCACAAGATATCGAATGGTGTTCGGTTGATGATACATTTTATATTGTCCAGAGTCGTCCAATAACAACTCTATACCCCATTCCAGAAACGAATGATCAAGAAAATCACGTCTATGTATCTGTTGGTCATCAACAAATGATGACCGATTCCATGAAACCATTTGGATTGTCTTTTTTCCTTTTAACGACTCCTGCACCTATGCGTAAAGCTGGTGGAAGGTTGTTTGTTGATATCACATATAATCTGGCTTCACCTGACAGCAGAGAAATTTTATTAGATACCCTGGGACAATCCGATCCACTAATAAAAGACGCACTTATGACCATAATAGGGCGAGAAGATTTCATACAATCGGGTGAAAAACCACCTAGTCACAGTGAAAGCAATAGAGATACGTCTGAAAGTTTTCTAGAACAAATCGAAAACGATCCGACAATCGTTTCTGATTTGATTAAGAGTAGTCAAACATCAATAGAAGAGTTAAAACATAACATCCAAACGAAATCAGGATCAGATTTATTTGATTTTATTCTAGAAGATATCCAGCAATTAAAGAAGATCTTATTTGATCCACAGAGTTCAAGGGTAATTAAGGCTGCTATGGATGCTTCATCATGGATCAATGAAAAAATGAACAAGTGGTTAGGTGAAAAAAACGTGGCAGACACGCTTTCTCAGTCTGTACCAAATAATATCACTTCGGAAATGGGTCTGGCGCTATTGGATGTAGCTGACGTGATTCGCCCTTATCCAGAAGTAGTTGATTATTTACAACATGTAAAAGATGAAGAGGATAACTTTTTACATGAACTGGGTAAGTTTGATGGTGGACAGGAAACTCGAGATACCATCTATGCTTATCTCAACAAATACGGAATGCGATGTGCAGGAGAAATCGATATTACAAAAAATCGTTGGAGTGAAAAACCAACTACACTTGTCCCGATGATTCTCAATAACATCAAGGAATTTGAGCCTAATGCTAGCAGTCGAATATTTGACCAAGGACGACAGGAGGCATTGAAAAAAGAACAAGAGTTATTAGGTCGATTAAAGCAATTACCGGATGGTGAACAAAAAGCCAAAAAAACAAAACGAATGATCGACCTAATCCGGAATTTCAGTGGGTTTAGGGAATATCCAAAATACGGCATGATTAATCGCTACTTCGTATATAAGCAGGCTTTACTGAAAGAAGCGGAACAACTCGTACAGACATGCGTTATTCACGAAAAAGAAGATATATACTATCTCACTTTTGAAGAATTTCGTGAAGTCGTAAGCACAAATAAATTGGACTACCAGATCATCAGTAAACAAAAAGAAGCGTACAAATTATATAAGAAACTAACTCCTCCACGTGTTATTACGTCTGATGGAGAAATCATTGCAGGTGAGTACAAACGAGAAAATCTCCCGGCTGGAGCTATTGTAGGTCTACCTGTTTCTTCCGGAGTTATAGAGGGACGGGCACGAGTCATCTTAAACATGGAAGATGCTGATCTAGAAGATGGAGATATATTAGTCACTACCTTTACTGACCCTAGCTGGACACCATTGTTTGTATCCATAAAAGGCTTAGTCACCGAAGTTGGTGGACTGATGACCCATGGAGCAGTGATCGCACGTGAATATGGCTTACCAGCTGTTGTCGGAGTGGAAAATGCTACAAAGTTGATCAAGGATGGACAAAGGATCAGGGTAAATGGAGGAGATGGGTTTATAGAACTGCTATAATGTATTACTTACGGGAAAAACGCTGCAATCAGGACGTACATTTAAGATATAAGGTCAATAGTTAAATAAGTATTATGATAAATGGGGGATGTTTAGTGAGTGAAGAAAATAAAAATCGGGAAGCAGAACAACATCGTGTGAATCATGTGATTGAGGAGATCGATCAGCGACAGGAAAAGTTATATACAAAATTAGCAGGGCTAAAGGAAAGTGTTATCAATTTACGGCAAAACTTCTGGGAAGATGTGAGCGTAAACCTAGAAGAATCTGATGATGTCATCGAAACACACGCAAGTATTAAACAGCAAGCAGAATTATTATCCGAACGAGAGCTATTCCACGGAAAAATAGATGAAGAGTTAAAAACGTTGAAAAAATTAAAAAATAATCCCTATTTTGGACGTATTGATTTTCGGGAGGATGGCGAATCAACTAGTGAACCAATCTATATCGGGATTGCTTCTTTAATGGATCATAATGATGATGATTTCCTTGTATTTGATTGGCGCGCGCCGATTTCCAGTCTTTATTATGATTACTCCTCTGGCAAAGCTCAATACCAAACAATGGATGGCACCATTACAGGTGAGATGACGTTAAAACGACAATTTATGATCCGTAATGGCGCTATTAAAGGGATGTTTGATACGGGAGTCACTATAGGCGATGAATTGTTGCAGCAAGCGCTCGGAAATAATGCCAGTACAACGATGAAAAGTATCGTGTCTACCATTCAAAAAGAGCAAAATAAAATTATCAGGGATGAACAGCATCGCTTTCTAGTTGTCCAAGGTGTAGCAGGAAGCGGTAAAACTTCTGCAGCATTACAACGTATTGCTTATTTAATGTATCGATATCGTGAGACATTAAATAAAGATAATGTTGTCTTATTTTCACCAAACCCGTTATTTAGCAGCTATGTTGCCAATGTACTTCCTGAACTTGGGGAAGCGAATGTACGACAAACAACATTTTATGAATACCTTGTGGACAAAATTGGAAGTAAGCTAACCGTTGAGTCACCATTTCAACATATGGAAGATAAATTAACAGAGGTTCGTGACACGCATTATCATACGAAAAAAGCATGTATTGACTATAAATCAAGTTTAAACTTTAAACAGCATTTGGATGAATACATGTCCAGCTTGACTAAAGACGGATTGCAGTTTAAAAATATCTCATTCCGGAAAGAAGTGCTTGTTACCAAAGAACAAATTCGTGATTATTTTTATTCTTTGGATCCAACTGTTGCCATTCCAAATAAATTGGAACTTGTTGCAAAATGGCTTTTACGTGAAATAAAAAAACAGCAGCAGAACGAAAAAAACAAGGATTGGGTCATGGAGCAGATGGAGTTATTAGATAAAGAGGAATATTTACAAGCACATTACCATATGCAAGCTCAGGATCAAGATGAATTATATGCTGATGAGACGGAGGAAGACTTTCTGCGTGGAAAAGTAGTACAAGAAGCTTTTGCCAGCTTGAAACAAAAAGTGAAGCAATTTCAATTCGTTCATATTTTAGAAACGTATAAGAAGTTGTTTACCGATTGGCCGCTAAAGAATGCACCGGAATATTGGGATGATATAAGAGAGTGGACTAGTAAAGATCTTTCCCAGGGGTACTTGGCATGGGAAGAGGCTACAGCATTTTTATACTTTAAAGTCTGTATATTAGGGGATACTACTGATCGGTCGGTACGCCATTTGTTTATTGATGAAGCACAGGATTATTCTCCATTTCAATTTGCTTATATCAAGGAGCAGTTTCCTTATACGAGAATGACTCTGTTAGGGGATATCAACCAGGCGATCTATACCCATGAGATTAAGGGAAGTCCGCTTGTACCGAATAATGAAGATGGAAGTTACGAGCGAATTGTTTTGACTAAGAGTTATCGGTCAACCAAACAAATCGTGGACTTCACAACATATTTTGCCCCGGAGGGTGAAATGATCGAGCCATTTAACAGGGAAGGTCAGAAACCTGAATTGGTCATCCATCAAGGAAATATTGTTGAGCCATTACTTGCTAAGATAAAGGCATTGCAGGAAAATGGCCATGAAACAATCGCGCTTATTTGTAAGACGCAGCAGGAATGTGATGAGCTACTTGAACTGCTGAGTGATTCGCTATTGGTTACCCAAATAAATGAGAAAACGCGGTCCTATCAAAAAGGAATTTTGTTGCTACCGGTTTATTTGGCCAAAGGGATTGAATTTGATGCAGTTGTTATTCCGAATGTTTCCGAAGCAATGTATGCGGGTGAAGCAGAGCGAACACTTTTTTATACCGCCTGCACGAGAGCGATGCATGAATTAGTGATGTTAACAGATGGAAAACGCTGCCCATTTATATTAGAGGTACCGGAAGATAAATATAAGGTGATAACTGGATAAGGTTTAGGAATCCGTTCAACAATGTGTTGAACGGATTTCTTATGTCTCTGAAAGTTGGCAAAAAAATAAGTACCGTGCCAGTTTCTGTAATATTGAAGAATTGCATTTTTAATTTCTCAATTTAAATTTATAACAGCTGTAGCCCAGACTAGTTGTTTATATCATATCAATAAAGTAATATGGATATGGTAGAACCATTCGGGCTTCTGTATGGGTGAGGTTCGAATGGTTATAATATTTTGATAGAAAGGTTGGCGTAATATGAAGCAAAGGCAAAAGCCATATGAGTTGCAGATTTACGAAGCACTCCTATATCGTAAAGTATTTTCATCTGAAGAAATGAGAAAATACAGGATATTACAGAAAGGATATGAGGGAGAACTTCAGTTTGACCGCTGTGTCGAAAATCTTCCCGGCGAATATCTAAGACTCCGAGACCTCTGGTTACCCCATCGTTATAAATTTTTCCAAATTGATTATGGATTGATTATCAACAATACATTTTTCTTATATGAATTGAAAAATTACAAAGGTGAATTTTTCTATGAAAACGATAAGTTATATCTCACCTCAGGTAAAGAAATTGATGATCCTCTCACACAATTAGCAAGAGCAGATTCGCTATTACATCAGTTACTCCAAGAATTAGACATTCACATCCCTATCCAGTCAGCAGTTATTTTCGTTAACCCTGAATTCACACTGTTGCAAGCTCCGAGAAAGTCCAATATTATTCTGCCAAGTCAATTAAATCGATATCTTCAACAATTATACACTGATTCAAGAGTGGATCCTATTTGTTATAAAATAGCGAAAAAGTTAAAACAAGTAGCATTACCACAATCCCCTTTTCAACAACTACCAGACTTTTCGTTTACAGAATTAAAAAAAGGTCTCCGCTGTCAATCATGCAGACAATTAGAAACAAAAATTGATGGTAAGATGTGTGTTTGTGATCACTGTGGCGAGAAAGAACAATCGCAAAGTGCGATCTTACGTAATATGGAAGAATTACAATTTTTATTCCCTCAATTGAAACTTACAACAGCTGTAGCCCAGACATGGATGGGGATTGAATCTAAAAAAAGAATTCTTTATGTCTTAAACAAGTACTTTTATAAAAAAGGGAAGAAAAAAGGAAGCTATTATATAATAAACCCAGATAAACAATAAATCCATTGAAAATGAGGAAATACGCGTTTTTAAAAACAGATATAACTGACAAATCTAGTGAGCAAGGCTGAAGATTTGTCACAAAAAATGATATAACTGACAAATCTCATGAGAGAGGCAGAAGATTTGTCACAAAAAATGATATAACTGACAAATCTTATGGGAGAGGCTAAAGATTTGTCACAAAAAGTGATATAACTGACAAATCTCATGAGAGAGACTGAAGATTTGTCATAAAAATTGAGAGCAGCCCATAAGCTTAACTCATGGGCTGCTTTATCATTTTATTCTTCGTTTTGCTTTTGGTAGTCTTCGGTATATTCCTCGATAACTTGAGCGCCGCCCGCTTCTTTCCATTTTTCAATTGCTTCATCAAATCCTGCTTCGTCGATTTGACCTAAGAAGAATTGGTAGGCAGCATCCTCCATAATTTGATTGAGTGTCTCGGATTTATCAGCCCATGTTGGAGAGTCTAATGAGGCTGTCGGATCGTGAACCAAGTAATCACTGTTATCTTCATACAATTCGTCTGCTTTAGCACGTGGTTCGTACTCATAGTAACCAGTATAACGGCCATTAGTTTCAGGTTCTCCAATTTCTAAAGGTGTATAAGGTCGGATTTCTTGGTTGTACGTATCTTCATTTTCCTCGATTACTTTTGCAAAATCATCTACTACCTCATAATGTTCTCCTTCAACACCCCAATAAAGCAAGTTAGAACCTTCAGGAGTCATTAAATAATCGAAAAATCCAAGAATTCCTTTTAACTCTTCTTCTGTCTCAATAGATTGTTTCGGGAAAATAAGCATACTGCCATAGCCGGGAATTGCACGAGTTCGATATTCCCCGTCAGGGCCTTCAATGTAATTGTGCACATCTAATTCTACATCTGGATTAATGGCAACTGCATCGCGATGCATTGGTTCCACATCACCCATCGTACCAATATAAACACCCGCTGTACCATTCTTTAACATTTCTTGTTGGTCTGTTTTACTTGTAACGGGAGCATCTTTGTTGATATAACCGTTATCAAACAAACTTTTGAAATAGTCCATTGCTTCACGGTATTCAGGAAACATAAATTGTGGTAAAAGTTGGCCATCTTTTTCTCCCCAGACATTAGGGGCGCCATGCCACGTCGCAAAGTTTTCAAAGGTTCCTAATATTTCACGGTCGGTTATGCCGATCGTGTCATCCTGACCGTTACCATCAGGATCATCTTCAGTGAAAGCTCTCATCATTTCGTATAATTCATCAAGGTTTGTTGGTGCATCAAGGCCTAGTTCCTCTGCCCAGTCTTTGCGGTATATAATTCCTTGTCGAGAAAGAGGGCGACCTGCATAAAGGGTATAAAGCTTACCATCGATCATCGTGTTTTTTAGAATGTTCTCATTTAGTTGGTTTAAGTTAGGGAATTCTTCCAAGTAGGGTCCGATTTCCCAATATTGCCCATCACGCACTGCTTCTTTTTGTTGATCTAATGTCACGTCTTTTAGTAAAAATACATCAGGAAGACTGCTAGTTGCGATTTGTGAATTCAAACTTTCTGCATAATTGTTGTCAGGCACCCAGCGAATATCTAATTCTGTATTTGTAGCTTCTTCTAAAAGTTCTTCCAGACGACTGTCAGGTACCTCTGGAACGTGCAGGTTGAACATCATGGAAATTTCTTGTGGCTCATCGCCATCACCCTTATTATTTGAAGCGCTTTCATTTTCTGAACAAGCAAATAGAAACATTGCTAATGATACAAACATGAAAAAAACCAGTCGAGTTCTCTTTTTAATCATCTTTTGCAACCCCTTTTTTAAAAAAGTGATAAACCAAATAAACAAGCAACCTCAATGAATTAAACGCCCCTCCTTATTTATTACAACGTTGTTATTTTCAGGTAATAACCTGAGTGAAATTATTATATGCAAATTCACCTCGAAAGTAAATAGCAATCTGGAAATTAACTATCCTTCGACAAAAAAATTATCTGGCAACACCCAAAAGAAAACAACCGATCTGTAAATCAGCTATATTGATCGATTGTTTTTTTAGCAGTATTACGCTTCTAATCTATCTATTCTTATTTGTCGATTGTTCATTTCTGATTCTAATAGTTTAATAAATTCTTCGTTGACTTTATGTTTTTTAGCAGCACAATAAAGTTCAACTAACTTTTCGTTAGTAAGAAGTTGCATACTCATTTTTATTCCTCCCGAGTTAATAAAAAATGACTTTCATTACTTTTTATTAAAGGTCATTCAACATCTTCTCTATAAAAAATGTCGAAAGTTCAATATAAAAGTACTAATATGTATGAATTTGTTTAAAAATATACCCTCATTTCTTGTTGAAATAAACAAAAAAATATCAGAATTGTCAATTTATATTAATATATTAAAAAAAATGTTAAAAAAATGAAATTAAGAAATGGATTGTCCCTTTAGTATTTAGTTATGGGTTAAAGTCAAAAAATAACAAGGAGGATAGTAAAATATACCCATATTTCTAGATTACTTAAGGAGGTCAAGAAATGCGTTTAAAAGGTAAAAAGAATATCGATTTTTGTAAAAGAATGAATAATCGACATCGACAAAGAATGTCCAGCACTAAGAAAATGATTGCTGCTTCTGCAGCTGCGGTACTTATAGCTTCTACTACACCAGTAACGATTGATGGATACTTAGGTAAATATATTCCAAGCTCTCAATCCGAAGTGCAAGCTGCTAGTTTGGCTGAGGTGCAATTATTATCAGATGTGGATGTAACTGCAGCTTTAACAGAAAACGCCGACGATTATACTCTGGACTTAGGGTTAACTGGTACAGGTGTAAATGCAGAGCTTATTGGTCCTGAACGAACTGTTGTATTTCATGCGGAAGAATTAGCAGGAATACTAACTGCGGATGAACAAGCGGATGTTTCAGTTGAAATTTTACCCTTAACAATGGCTGATTTACCTCTATTAAATGATGCTATCGGCGGAGTAACTGGTACGCTAACTGATTTAACAACAGCAGTGGTTGAAGAAATTGATACTTTCGTAAGTGATGGACCATTAGATGGACTCGTTGAAGTTAACGGAGTAGCTGAATTAAACACAGCTATTGATAACTTAAACAACCTAGACAGTGCTCTAGCTGATTTATTAGACTATGAAGATCAAGTCACTGCAACGGTGAATGAAGATGGATCAATTGTTGTCAACTTTGGAGATGGTTTAGGTAACCACTTAGAAACAGCAGTACAAGATGTAGTAAACGCAACAATACAAGATGTATTAACTGCCATTGATAATTTAGATGTTGTACTATTAGATGGGGTAGATGATCCATTAGGAATAATCAGTGGGACATTAGATACGTTAGTTTCCACTATTTTGGATCCTTTCAAAGAAGAAGCGGTCTCAATAGTTAGTGGCTTAACAGATGGTTTAGCAGATGGATCTATCGATCTAGCTAATGATCTGGCAGGAGCTCAAATATTAGGTACTACAACAGTAGATGTAACAGCAACCATTTCAAAACCAACTGGAATCAGTGGTGATGTACCTGTTTATGGTGCAGGAATTAGTGATTCTGTTGTTGATGCGGAATTATTAAGTAGTTTAGAAGATGCAGGTACAGTCACATTTAATGAAGATGTAACTGCTCCTGTATTGGATTCCACAGAAATTGATGGAAACAGTACAGATGGGTACATTGTGTCCGGTGCAGGTGATGAGCCAGGTGATACTGTAACAGTGTATAATCTAGCAGATGAACCTGTTGGTGAAGGTGCCATTGCAGCAGATGGAACGTTTACTATAAATGTAGCTCCTGATTTAGTTGAAACTGGGGAAGATTTATCTGTTATTGCTACGGATGAAGCTGGAAATGAAAGTGAACCGGTAGCTGTAGTCGTACCAGAAGACCCAGCCGTTGATACAGATGAAGATGGCCTAACAGATGAGGAAGAAGCAGACTTAGGTACAGATCCAGAAAATGCTGA
>NZ_FOTR01000009.1 GCF_900114645.1 Gracilibacillus orientalis
GATTAAGTCCATATAATTGTGTAAAAAGAAAAGTCATTATTAATTCCTCATGATACAATGTTTTCAACCACGATAAACAAAGAGGAGGAATTAATAATGACCCAATTACATTTTAACCTAAACATGGAGGAATTAAAAGATTCCGTGATGAACTCTAATATGGAGGCAGTGGTGAAGTCCTCCATGGTTCTGATTTTGAATGAGTATATGAAAAAAGAACGGGATGCCTATTTAAAAGTAGATCATTATGAACGATCAGAAGAACGTCAAGATCAACGAAATGGCTACTATGACCGACATTATATGATGAGTGTAGGAAAAGTAAAACTGCGTGTTCCCCGTACAAGAAGTGGAGAGTTTTCTCCTAGTATTTTCGAGAAATATAAACGCGTGGACCAAGCCTTTACATTAGCCATGCTAGAAATGGTCGTGAATGGTGTATCTACTCGCAAAGTAACGAACATTGTAAAAGAATTATGTGGAGAAGAAATTTCCAAGTCGTTTGTTTCTTCGTTAACAGCGAAGTTAGATCCGATCGTGAAACAGTGGGCAGAACGACCGCTAAACACGATGGTCTATTGTCCATATGTATTTGTGGATGCGATGTATATTAAAGTACGTGAGCACCACAAAGTAGTATCCAAGGCGGTTTATATCGCCACAGCGATTAATGAACAAAACAAACGTGAAGTATTAGGGTTAAAAGTGGATCACCAAGAAAGTTTTGAAGCTTGGCAAAGTTTCCTTCAATCCTTCGTAGCGCGTGGTTTATCTTCGCCAAAAATGATTATATCTGATGCGCATCCTGGTCTTAAAAAAGCTATTGCCCAAACTTTCGTAGGTACAACATGGCAACGTTGTACCGTACACTTTAAACGCAATATTATTCACCATCTACCGAAAAAAGGAAGGAAAGAGGTTATCCTAGATTTAAAACGTATCTTTCAGGCAGTGAAGCCGGAAGATGCACGCCGATTTAAAGAAGAATTCTTAAAAAAGTACGAGGATAACACAAAACTTGAAAAAGCCAGGAAGGTGTTGGATGAAGGATTTGATGATGCCATTCAATATATGAATGAACCGGATAAATACCATCCTTTTATTCATAGTACCAATCATTTAGAACGATTAAATGAGGAAGTTCGAAGACGTGAGAGTGTCATCCGGATCTTTCCAAACACTCAATCCGCTTTTCGTCTCTTAGCTGCTTACTTAATGGAATATGCAGAAACAAAGCAACAACAAAGAGCACTTTTGAAAAATTAAAAAGCACTTTGATAGCATGCCCATTTTCCACTGGGGGAAGGGGATCCCCTTCCCCCAGTGAAAAAATAAATAACCGTCATATGTGGTGGAAACATTGTATTTTTACTTTTACACAAAATTAAGGACTTGACTAAATCCTTATCCTTTCTTATGAGATTTGTCAGTTATCTCAGTTTTTGTGACAAATCTTTGCACCTCATCAACCTCTAAGAAAAGCTTAGTGCGCCCATTAGAAATGTAGCGACTTCAGAATCAACTGAGATAAAGGAATCACGGTGAGCGAGTGACGAGATGCTGACTTTCTGCCAAGAGCATAAGGGCGATTCGTGAAGTCGCCTATTTTCTGGGCGTTCGGAGCTAGACACCCGCGCAATTTTTATACTTTCTGATATGACAAAAAAGAGAAGCTCAGCAAAGCTTCTCTCTCCCTTATTTCACCGCAAATGTGATTTCCGCTTCACAAGCTAATTCTCCGTCTACTGTTGCGACGGCTTTTCCTTTACCAATCGGTCCTTTAATACGGATAATTTCGACTTCAAGCTGAAGTTGATCTCCCGGTTTTACCTGACGCTTAAAACGACATTTGTCAATGCCAGCTAGAAAACCGATTTTACCTTTATTTTCCTCTTTACTCAAAATCGCAACGGCTCCGACCTGTGCTAATGCTTCAACAATTAACACACCAGGCATGACCGGATAATCTGGGAAATGCCCTTGAAAAAATGGTTCATTAATCGTTACATTCTTTTTTCCGACAATTCGTTTGTCATCTTGTTCTGTGATCGCATCCACTAACAGAAATGGATAACGGTGTGGGATCGTTTCTTTAATTTGTTCAATATCCATATGTATGACTCCTTTCCTCACTCCACTAAAGTATATCAAAAAGCAGGAAAAAAATCATAGCTAAAAAAGATAGCCTATCTTTAGTGGTATCTAAATAGGAGCGGTGCTACCACAATTCTTTGATAATGCAGCTTTTTCTTTGCTAAATCACCAGTTTGCATACAGAGGATAGAAAATGCTTCCCACAAAAACACAACCATTAAATGAAGCATCCACCTACACACTTTCATAAAAAACACGTAAATTCGATATTGAATTCACGTGTGAAATAACTTGTATACCTCAAAACGGGCCCGTTAAGGAAAAATCTGTGGTTATTCTTCTTTAACGAAATCGATGATATGTTGCCAGGTCCCCCATTTCAAGACGTCTAATGGGCTACCATCTCCAAGTATGCTAAAGCCTATAATGAGACCAACCATTAAAGCAAATAAACTTAACAAAACAATAATCAAAACCTTCGCCCAAATTGGAATGAGGCGACGTACGTATTTTTTCTCTTTCTGTTTTTCATTTGCTCTTTTTGCCTTTTTGGTCTTTGTCTCAGCATTTTTTTGTTCATTTACTTTTTTGGTATTCTTATTTGTTGATTTTGTGTCCTCTGACATACGGGATGACTCCTTATTAATAACTACACTATCTCAACTGATTAATTAGACCACTCATTTGGTCATGCATTGAGATTGTTCGTGCATTAAATTGATATGCTCGTTGCGTTTCAATCATATCTGTAGTTTGTTTTGCCAAGTTTACATTGGAAGCCTCCAACGCACCACTTTTCATGTTGACGTCCGCCAATCCAACCCCATTGATGACCTCGTCAAATGGATAATTTTCTAGAGATTGTTCGGATAAACGGAACAAACTATTTCCAGCAGCTTCTAACAATCGCGGGCGTACTGCTTCAACAATTTCTAGTTGTCCTTCAACAGCTTGCACACCATTACGCGTTACATTGATCGTACCATTTTCCTCTATTTTCAGATCGTCCATATTATCATCTAATACAACCGGTTCTCCACCAGCTCCAAGCACTGGATTTCCATCAGAAGTAGCAAGCATTACCTGATCATCTTCCACTGGTGTCAAATAAAAATTCCCTGCTCTTGTATAACGGACTTCTTCTTCACCATTTTCATTAACTGCTACCTGAAAAAGATGGTTGTCTTCCAATAATGCAACATCAAGGTTACGATCCGTTACCTTTGATGATCCTTGTTCAAAATTAAAATTGGTATGACCAAGCTTAGCACCATTCCCAACTCGTAATCCATCTGGTGTTAAGCGTCCTTCTGGATTTGTCGGATCCGGCTCGGTGTTGATTTGCTGTGACAGCAAGGAAGAAAAGTTGGCATCACGGTTTTTATAGCCAGTTGTATTAACATTCGCAATATTATTACCGATATTATCTAATCGTTTTTGTAATTGCCCCATCGTTACGGCAGCTTGGAAGGTCATTCTTGTCATTTAATTCTACCCCTTTATCATCCAAGTCGTGCAATTTCATTGACTGCTTTGTCTAAACTGCGATCGTATTGTTGGACTACTTTTTGGTTAGCTTCAAAACTGCGGTATGCCTGCATCATATCTGTCATCGCTTTTGATGCGTCCACATTAGAGTTTTCTAGATGGTTTTGCTGAACATTGAATTGCAAGCCGTCTACACCTCTGGCATCCACCAATGCCTCACCATCTGCTGCAAGTTCAAATAAATCTTGTCCGTTTTTAACTAAATTGTTAGGATTAGCACTATAAGCGATCCCAAGCGGAACTTCACCGCCGTCTAGTTGTACCATACCTTCTGGTGTCACCGTAAATGCTAAATTGTCAGTATTGACCGGATTCCCCGCATCATCTAAGACATAATAGCCATTATTAGTTGTTAAATTCCCTTCACCATCCACAGTGAAATTACCGTTTCTCGTATAACAGTTTTCCCCTTCACCATTTTGTACAGTAAATAAAGTTAATCCTTCTTCATCCGGGGTTTCACCTTGTACTAATGCCATATCTGTTGAAATCCCTGTTTCCTGAAGACTTCCTTGTACGAAATCAGGTATCGTTTCTTGAACATATACCCCTGTGTTAATGGCACCAATTTCAGACATTGTTGGAACAGTGCTACCTTGAGAATTGGGAATATCACGGTTTTCCATACGTTGAATTAATAACTCTGGAAATGCTTTTAGGGTTGTTTGATCTTGCTTGTATCCAGGTGTTTGTGCATTCGTTATATTATTGGACAACACTTCTTGTCTGCGTTGCTGTGCCATCATTCCATTTGTAGCAGTGTAAAAACCTCTAAGCATGAGTCGAACTCCTCTCCAAGTGACGCAAAGCTTTTATATATCTAGCTCTATTACGTCGCTAATTGGTCGCCATAAGCTTTTTATGTATTACACAATCGAACGTTCTAATTTATCGATGTTATCTAGCATAATACCTGTCCCTTTTGCCACGCAGTTCATTGGTTCTTCCGCTAAAAGTACAGGTACTTTCAGTTCTTCTGCCAACAACTGATCTAGACCATTCAACAGTGCACCACCACCAGTTAGAATAACACCTCTGTCGATAATATCTGCTGATAGCTCTGGTGGAGTTTTTTCTAAAACGGTCTTCGCTGATTGTACAATTAATGAAATTGATTCTCTTAGAGCTTCTTCCACTTCTTCGGAACGGATCGTAATTGTTCTCGGTAAACCAGTTACCATATCACGTCCACGGATATCGATTTCTTCGTTACGAGCACCTTGAAAAACGGTAGCTACGTTAACTTTAATATCTTCTGCAGTTCTTTCACCGATTAATAATTTATATTTACGTTTTACATGTTGAAGAATTTCACCATCGAATTTGTCACCGGCCATTTTGATCGATTGTGCCGTTACGATATCTCCCATGGAAAGTACAGCGATATCTGTTGTTCCACCACCGATATCAACGACCATGTTTCCACTCGGTTGAAAAATATCCATTCCTGCACCGATTGCTGCTACTTTTGGTTCTTCTTCTAAATAGACTTTTTTACCGCCGGATTTTTCCGCCGCTTCTTTGATCGCCTTTTGTTCTACTTTCGTAATGTTAGTTGGGCAGCAAATTAGCATTCTCGGTTTCGATAAAAATCCTTTGACATTAATTTTATTAATAAAATATCTAAGCATCGATTCTGTGACATCAAAATCTGCGATAACTCCATCCTTTAGTGGACGAATCGCTTCGATATTACCTGGTGTACGCCCAACCATACGTCGTGCTTCTTCACCAACTTCTAATACTTTTCCTGTATTGCGGTCCATCGCAACAACGGACGGTTCATCCAGTACAATGCCTTTGCCTTTCACATGAATAAGTACATTCGCAGTACCTAAATCTATTCCAATATCTCTTGAAAACATGAACGTTTATCCTCCCTATTTCATTACCTTGCTTGAGATTTATGTCGGTTAATTAATGATGTTTTTGTCATCTGCTAGTTAATGTCTTTTCTATTATGGTACATAATACCTCTAATTATATATAATATCATAAAATGATGAAGATCGTTATAGCTTTCTATAAAAAAATGTGGTTTTTTTTGGAATATATATGATAGAAAGGTGCATCTGTTATTAGAATGGTGTCCATCTGGAGGTATATGTATGAATTAGAGAGGATATCATTGGGTTACTTTGTTAATAGTTCTTCTGTTTCCGGTGGTATTTTTTTACCATCAAGTTGATATTTCACTTTGGTTGCTTCTCCACCACGTAAGTGCCGAATTGCTTTATGGTGACTTAAAATGGTTTTGACTTCGTTTGCTAGTTCGGGATGTATGTCTGGTAAGCGCTCTGTGAGATCTTTGTGTACTGTACTTTTTGAAACTCCAAATTCCTTGGCGATAATTCGAACCGTTTTCTTCGTTTCGACAATGTACCTTCCAATCCTTAATGTTCTCTCTTTGATGTAGTCATGCACATCACTCGCCTCCCAAAAGTTGTCAGTCTAAGGTGTGAACAGAGACAAGTACTACCATATAAAATTATCCATAATACCTAACAACTAGCATCCTCACCTTAGACAAATAAAACATAATTTGTACCATCTTATTAAACAGCACATCCCAATATGACAGTAATTTTCGGGTTGGCATGCAAGTAAGAGGGGTTTTGTCCGCGCGGGATAAGGCCTTATTCAAATAATGGATTATTTTTCTTGACGAGTTATGACTTTCTGTTCATGAGATATAACCAGTTATTTTCCCGAACAGCATAAAAAAGTGATGACGAGTGTCATCACTTTTTTAACCCTAGCCAATATCACCGTAATCAGGATCAAACTTTTTTACCAACTTCATAGACTTTTCTCCCACTCCCATATTTTCTTTATATTCCTAAACCTTCTGAAGCCTTAAGTGGCAATCTTGCGAAAAAGTGATCACTCCTTTTCTCCATAAAGTATTGATAAGAATATATAAAAAAATGTTGCTTTCTTGTTGCCAATCCCAAGTAATAATGTGTAAATGGAGTTTTAATGTCTAGATGTTCTAATATGGTTTTTGCTTGTTGGAAGTTCCCTTTAGCAATTTCTAGGTGGGCTCGTTCTACGGGATCCTTGGTGAAAACCCCATTCACTTTCCCAAAATGGGCACAAATAAATGGATACGTATAATTTTCAATATAATCTAATATTTCTTGATCGCCTAAGCAATTAGCTATGTATTTTGCTTCTTCGATATGATAGACACTAGATTCAAAATCTTCGTATATATAACTGAGGGCTAAGTCTAGGTGGAGTTGTGCTTTTTGTTTTACATGATGTGGTATTTGCAACGCTTCATAGGCGTGCTTTCTAGCTAAAATTAACTCATTCCTCTTCCAGTAGTATTGAAATAATAAGATCTGTATTCTAATCTGGAAGAAGGTAATAAATAGTGGGTTGTCTAGATGACGTAGATGCTTTTGTATCTTGTTTAAATAGTAACCTATTCGTTCATAGTTGTATACTTTAATATCTGCTTCAATATATAAAAAGTATTTTAAACACCTTAATTCAGGATGATGAACGGAAACCGATTTCGTCTGTGTCCTTATTTGATGAACAGGTTTTCCATTTTTCAAATCTAGCATGAATTGATATAGTATCGCTAATACTCGATTTGATTCATTCATACTTTCTTTATTTACTCCTATAAAATATTGTAATTCCTGATAGCATTGGTTAATATAAAAATATTCTAGAGCCAATCGCTTATCTAAGTCTGATTTGCTTTGAAGCAGGAAATCTTTTGTCAGTTCCAGCTGTGCCGCTTCGTCGCTATCTAAGCTGATCATTGTTAAAAATTGAGGTAGTTGCAATTGCTTTTCTGATTCAAAATAGTCGCGCATTGTCCCTATTCTTTTTTTTGTTTGTACCATAATTTATCTCCTTTCACAGTTATTTATTATTTCATATTCGAGAAATTATGCAATAGGTTTTTTGATAGAATCGTTCGTCAAATAGTTATTGATATCGACAGTATTTGAGTGATTTTCATAGCTATCAAGTAGAATATATAAGAATAGCGTTGAAAAATGAAAAATCTCCCTACCTTTTTCACAGGTAAGGAGATTTTGTTTACGCATTTTCCATTGCACTTGAAGATTCTGTTTCATTTTCAGAGTTTGCATTGTCTTCTGATTCTGATGAGCTGTCTTCTGTTGAACTCTCATCTTCTACTGAACTGTCTTCTTCTACTGAACTGTCTTCTTCTGTTGAACTCTCATTTTCTGTTGAGCTATCTTCTTCCGTTGCATTGTCATTTTCCTCTGAACCTTCGTCTTCCTTCTCTTCATCTTCTGTAGCTGGTTCCTTGTCTTCTTCCTCACCCTTATCAGGTGCTACAATCTTATTAATTGGTTGATTAATAAAATCCTCTGGGTTGACCGGTGTTCCGTCTTTTCTTACTTCAAAATGTGTGTGAACACCATTATCTTGACCTAGTGTATTCTGCCCAGCTGTTCCGATGGTTTGACCTTGCTTTAGCTCATTGCCCTTTTCTGCAAATACTTCGTCTAAACTAGCGTAGTACGTGGAAACGCCATGCTCATGCTCCATCTTTACTACTTTACCTAGTAATGGATCTTGCTTTACTTCTGTAACTGTTCCAGACAAAGATGCTGTTACATCAAATGCCTCATCGTCAGAAGTTGAGAGGGCAATTCCATCACTTTGGTAGTATTTGTTTTGATGTGAAATGAGCGCCTGTTCTTGTTCTTCTGCACCTGCACCATAATCATAAAATTTGGTCACGATTTCCACTTGCATGTCTTCTGAAACTGGCATCTCTAATACTTCCTGTTGTTGCATGACAGTAGTTGCGTCTTCTTCATCTTCTGCTTCTTGATCTGTTGCTAAATCATCTAGTTGATTTTCCATGTCCTCAGCTAAGTCTGGTGCTTGATTGATAGCATTTTGGTACCATAGAACTCCTGTTAAAAGTAGAGCAGCTACCGCTAAATATACAGCAGGAAAAAACCATCTTTTCTTGAAGATACGTTTCCAACTATTTTTTGAAACGTTCTTGTTTTCCTCCATTATGCATCACCTCAGCAACCATTGTGATCATAAAGAGGAAATTTTATACATGTTTTTTTATTTTTTTGCTAAAAGCGTCGGCGTTGCCTTTTCTAGCGTACTCACTTGTACACCCTTGTAGTAATATTCTATGATCTCTTTATATGTTTTGCCTTCTTGCGCCATCCCGTTTGCCCCGTATTGACTCATTCCTACACCATGACCATTTCCCTTTGTTGTAAACACATAATGATCATCCTTTTTGGTAATCGTGAAATCACTTGATGGTAGTTGAAGAAGATCCCGAATATCGCGTCCTGAGAAGGTGGTTCCGCCAATTGCTGCCGTCTCTACCCGTTTGCTTTCTGTTCTTGTCAGTTGAAAATCTTTTACTGATTCTGAGAGATTGATATCTAATTTTTCTTCCAAATCTGCTATAGTGAATATTTTTTGATCGATAAATTTAGGAGATATTTCTTCATCCCATGGACTTTCGACAGATCGTAAATAAGGCAATTCACCTTCCCAATAATCTTCGGAGTTTTCCGTATAGCCATTACTTGTTGAAAAAAAGGATGCAGTGATTGGTTCATTACTGTACGTAATAATCTCTCCTTGGGTCGCTGCAACTGCTTCCGTTATTTTATCGATTTTCCAATGGTAATCACTACCCCAAATTTGTCTTAGTTCGTCTCCATTTTTATATACTTGATGTTCGATGGTGTCTTTCACATCAGCTCCACCAGTCAATTCCTTTTTATTTTCTTGCATCAGAAATCGTACGATAAAGGTTCTTGCTGCCATTGCCTGAGCTTTTAATGCTTCGATCTCAAAGTCTGCAGGCATTTCGGAGGCAACCACATGAGTTACATACTCCTCTAATGGGATTTGTTCCACTTCACTTGTTTCCGATCGTAATACATGGACATCAAATGGAGATTCTAATGAAATGGGTGTTTCGGTTGTTGTTTTGCTAGCTGTTTCCGTTTCTACAGATGCTTGAGATGAATCATCCCCTGTAAAAGGTATAACAATAAGGGTTGGGATGATAAACATTAATGTAAGTAATGTGGAGATGACGATGATAGTTGGTAATTTCCAGTTGGTTAGTGATTGTTTATTCTGCCATCTGGCCATGGATAACCTCCTCTGTGTTTCTTATGATTCTACTCTATCTTATTCATGAGAATAGGAGATTAGAACAAATAAAAGCTCAAAACGTCGATTAGAGAGTGGGCTTGGACTTTTCATATAATCAGGCGTCGTGCTCTTTTTTTGATGTGTGAATCGCTTATAAATGCGTATAATCAGGAGTCATGCTCTTTTTGATGCGTGAATCTCTTATAAAAGTATATAATCGGGATTCATGCTCTTTTTTTGATGCTGAATCGCTTAAATAGTTTTGGCAAGCGCATGTATTCTTTTGTAACGTCTCCTAGCAATTAACAACCATCCAAATGATAGGGGACAAATCCATAGTACGGTAGAGAAATGATTTTGTTATCTTCATTTTATCGTACAATGAAAAAAGAGGACTAGCTTTTATTAAAGCTGTCCTCTTTTTATTATTGTACTTCTACTTGTTGTTGTACTCCGGTTATAATAGTGGTTTCTCCTTGGTTTACCCTTTCAATATCTGCTCCTAAACTAGCAAACTTCTTTGTAATATCCACATATCCTCTGTCGATATGATAGAGAGAAGTTACACGAGTATATCCTTCTGCTACCAATCCAGCTAAAATCAAGGCTGCTCCGGCACGTAAATCAGTCGCGGCTACTTCTGCCCCCTGAAGGCTAACAGGGCCTTCTACGATGACACTACGCCCTTCTATCTTTAATTTAGCGTTCATTCTGCGGAATTCCTCGACATGCATAAAGCGATTTTCAAAAACGGTTTCAGTAATCACACCCGTACCTGATGCCTGTAACATCAATGCCATCATTTGTGATTGCATATCTGTCGGAAATCCTGGGTGTGGTAATGTTTTGATATCAGTAGATTTTAATTTTTTGGGACCGATCACTCGGATGCCATTTTTCTCTTCATTAATTTTAACGCCCATTTCTTCCATTTTGGAAACAAGGGCACGAACATGCTCAATCTCAGCGTTGTCTATTAAAACATTACCACCTGTAATAGCTGCTGCTACCATAAATGTTCCTGCTTCGATACGGTCTGGAATAATCGTATGCTCTACTCCGCGAAGCTGGTCGACACCTTCGATCTTAATTGTCTCTGTGCCTGCACCTACAATTTTAGCACCCATTTTGTTTAAATAATTCGCCAAATCAACTATTTCCGGCTCTTTTGCCGTATTTTCGATAACAGTTTTTCCTTTTGCAAGTGCGGCTGCCATCATAATGTTCTCCGTTGCACCAACACTAGGCATATCTAAATAAATCTTTGCCCCTTTTAATCTATCTCTAGTAGAGACCTCGACAAAGCCATTACCAACATGGACTTCAGCCCCCATAGCTTCAAATCCTTTTAAATGCAGGTCTATTGGTCGTGATCCAATTGCACATCCACCAGGTAATGCTACTTTCGCATGACCATAACGTGCTAAAAGAGGCCCTAAAACCAGGACAGATGCTCGCATTTTTCTTACATATTCAAAAGGCGCTTCCGTTAATAATGGTTTTGTAGCATCAACTGTTACAGTATTTTTTTGATAGTTAACTTCTGCATTCATATGCGTTATTACTTGATTTATTGTGTGTACATCTGCCAAAGCAGGTACTTCGTGTATAATGCTTTTCCCTTCACTTGCGATTATACTTGCGGCAATGACAGGCAGTACGGCATTTTTCGCTCCCTCAATTCTTACGGTACCATTTAACTGCCTACCACCACGTACGATGATATTTTCCAAGGCTCATTCTCCTCTGTAGACCATATTCATTATTATTAGTATTCATGTATTAGGATAGGTGTTCCTATAGTGACTGTTGTCCGATCCCCTATCCGCTCTCTTACAGCGATTTGCAAATTAATTTCTTCATCATTTTGCTTCAATTTATTTTCCCATTTTGGTGTAAAGCCAGTCCATGTATTAAAATGCGGCTCTTTCGTTTCGTCGATTATTGTCATATTCAGTGTCGATTTTACAAAATCTATAAAACAAACAATATCTATAATACCATCTTTCCATGCATCAACACAAGAAAAATATTGCGCATTCTCTGTAAATAATTCATTAGTCATTGAATTAATTTTTTCTTTGTACACTTTTAGCACTGCTGGTGCTGTTTCTGTCATGGAAATAGTATAAATAACTTGGTACTGATTTTCTTGTTCGTTTGTGCGTACTAATAAGAGAGTTTCGGTAATGTCACTGTTTTCTTGTCGGTCTGAATCGAATTTTAGACGATTATGTTCTTCATCATTTTTTTGTATAGTAAGTTGATACCCGTTGATTTTCGAAATAAAACTATCTATATCTGAAATTTCCATTGATTCTCTAATAGTAGTTTGCAAGTTTGATAGTTTTAGATTCTGCTCTTCCACTAGTTCTATCATATCGTCTATTTCCTTTTGATTGGCTATATTTGTTTTTGTCTCAATAAATAATTGGTCTACAAAAAACATCATTCCTACTGTCGCAAGCAATATAAATAAATACTTCATTTCCCCGCACTCCTTTTTTATTAGAAGTATTGGCAGGAAATAAAGTATTCATACTCTTTTTTATTATTTTGTTATGGAAATGACCGGCGTACTAAAAAAGGTAAATTATTTGTTGTGACCACTTTAAGAAGTCTAAGAAAAAATTACTCACGGTTGAACCAATGGCTATAGTGATGAAGATAACTAATATTCGTGCTTCATACACTTTATTCTTTCTAAATAATTCATCGAAATTAAGTGCTTGAAGGACTTGCCACGTAATAACAATAAAAATGAGATGGGACAACATCCCGATCAAGCCCTCTTGCCCTAAAGTTTGCATCATATTATATCCCTCGTTTACTTGTTTTTTTCTATTTTAACATATCTATTGGAGATTCGCCTTTATCAGATATACTTCGATATTTCCCGGGAAATTTAGCTAAAATTTTTTATTATTAGGTCTACCGCTGTAATAGCCCCCCATTTTATTCCATATTAGAATTAGAGGCTAGTCTGAGGTATGAGAAAAGAACATAGAATAGTTAATATGGTGGAGATGAGTGAGTATTGATCAAAATAGATTTACTATCAACTTAAAAAAGGGCTGCACTCAACCTAAATGATTGAGGCAGCCCCTTTTCATAGCTATTTATTTTCTATGACGTCAATTCGGTTTAGCGCACGTTTAAGTGCTAATTCGGCCCTTCTGAAATCTATTTCATCTTGCTTAGCTTGTAAACGACGTTCAGCACGTTCTTTCGCCGCACGAGCACGCTCGATATCAATATCGTCAGGTCGCTCTGCTGATTGTGCAAGAATTGTCACTTTATCAGGACGAACCTCAAGGAATCCTCCACTTAAAGCGATTCGTTGTGGATTTTCTCCTTTTAAGCGTACCGCACTAATGGACAGTGGTGCAACGAGCGGAATGTGACCTGGTAAGACCCCAAGCTCTCCACTCTCAGCTTTACAGCTAACCATTTCAAATGAATCTTCCAGAACAGGGCCATCCGGAGTAACAACACTTACTGTTAGTGTATTCAACAGAACCCCTCCTTAGGCTGAAATGAAGTGGGTAAGTGGGACAGTTCGTCTGTCCCCTGACCCATTATGCCATTTGTTTTGCTTTTTCTACTACTTCTTCGATGCGACCGGTTAGACGGAATGCATCTTCTGGAAGGTCATCATATTTACCGTCTAAGATTTCGCGGAATCCTTGGACTGTTTCCTGAACTGGTACATATGAACCTGGTTGATCTGTAAATTGCTCTGCTACGTGGAAGTTTTGTGATAAGAAGAACTGGATACGACGCGCACGAGATACGGTAAGTTTATCTTCATCAGATAGCTCATCCATACCTAAGATTGCAATAATATCTTGAAGTTCTTTATATTTTTGTAATGTTTGTTGTACTTCACGCGCAATGTTGTAGTGCTCTTCTCCTACTACTTCAGGGTCAAGGGCACGAGATGTAGAGGCAAGTGGATCCACCGCTGGGTAAATACCTTGCTCTGATAATTTACGATCAAGGTTTGTTGTTGCATCTAAGTGAGCGAAAGTTGTTGCCGGTGCCGGGTCAGTATAGTCATCGGCTGGTACGTAGATCGCTTGGATTGATGTAACAGAACCTTTGTTAGTTGATGTGATACGCTCTTGTAATTGACCCATTTCCGTAGCTAGTGTTGGCTGATAACCAACCGCAGATGGCATACGACCAAGAAGTGCCGATACCTCTGAACCTGCTTGTGTAAAACGGAAAATGTTATCAATGAACAATAGCACATCAGCGCCTTTCTCATCACGGAAATATTCCGCCATGGTAAGACCTGTTAGTGCTACACGCATACGTGCTCCTGGTGGCTCATTCATTTGACCGAATACCATCGCAGTTTTAGTAATTACGCCAGAATCTTTCATTTCATAGTAAAGGTCGTTCCCTTCACGTGTACGTTCCCCTACACCTGCGAATACGGAGATACCACCATGCTCTTGTGCGATATTGTTGATCAGCTCTTGAATAAGTACAGTTTTACCTACACCCGCACCACCAAACAAACCGATCTTACCACCTTTGATATAAGGTGCTAATAAATCGACAACTTTGATACCTGTTTCTAGAATTTCTGTTTCTGTTGCTAAGTCTTCAAATTGTGGTGATTGACGGTGAATGGGATCACGGCGTACATCTGCACCGATTTCTTCGTCAAGGTCAATTTTCTCACCCAAAACGTTGAAGACACGACCAAGTGTGAGATCACCTACTGGTACTGAGATAGGTGCATTTAAGTCTGTTACTTCTGCACCACGCTTAAGACCTTCTGTAGATGACATCGCAATGGTACGTACAGCGTCATCGCCTAAGTGAAGGGCAACTTCTACAGTTAGCTCTTGTGCTTCACCGTTTATTTCATACTGTATTTTTAATGCGTTGTAAATTTCAGGGAGATGGCCATCTTCGAATTTAACGTCGACAACCGGTCCCATAATCTGAATAACGTGTCCTTTTGCCATCGATTTTCCCTCCTAACTAAAGATTTACTACCGTACGATTGTATTATTCTAATGCGGCTACCCCACCAACAATTTCGGTGATTTCTTGCGTGATCGCAGCTTGTCTTGCACGGTTGTACTGTAATGATAAGTCATCAATAAGTTCATCCGCGTTATCTGTCGCACTTTTCATGGCAGTCATACGAGAAGCATGCTCACTCGCTTTACTGTCTAATAGTGCGCCAAAAATCAAGCTTTCCGCATATTGTGGCAATAATACATCTAATATCTCCTGTTGATTTGGCTCGTATTCATATGTGCTCTTTGCACCACCAGATGCTTCTTTTAGATCTGTTAATGGTAAGAGTTTTTTTGATGTTACTTTTTGTGAAATCGCACTAATGAAGTGATTATGGAAAATCACTAATTCATCAATTTCTTCATCAATAAAAAGTTGTACCGTTTCAGACGTTAAGTCTTTGATATCAGCAAAGCTAGGTTGATCGGAAAGTCCTGTGATCTCCTTAAGAATGGGAATATCACGTTTTCTGAAAAAATCACGACCCATTCGGCCTACTGTGATAACGGCATATTCATCTTTTGACTGATGCTTCTCTTGAATGGTGCGATATACTTCGCGAAGGACTCCACTGTTAAAAGCTCCCGCAAGACCTCGATCAGCAGTGATGACAAAATAAGCTGTCTTTTTTACTTCACGTGTTTCTAACATTGGGTGCTCTGCATCTAGACCACTATTAGCGATACTATTGACCACTTCTCTGATCTTTGCACTGTATGGATCATAGGCTTTGGTAAATTCCTCTGCTTTATTTAACTTTGACGCAGATACCATATGCATTGCCTTTGTGATCTGTTTCGTCTTTTGCGTGGAATTAATTCGCGTTTTGATATCTCTAAGAGATGCCACGTTGTTTCACCGCCCTTTCCTAAAAGGTTGAACGCTATTACTAACAAAATGTCGCTAACCCGACACTTTCGCTTTTTCTATCATTATTCAGATACGACAAATGTTTTCTTGAATTCTTCTACTGCGCCGCTCATATCGCCGGCATCTGCTAGAACTCCTGTTTCTTTGATCGTGGAAAGCAACTCTGCTTGGTTGTTGTCTAACCATGCCATGAATTCTGCTTCAAAGCGTGTGATATCTTCAACAGGAATGTCATCTAGGAAACCTTTCGTTAACGCATAGATGATCATAACTTGTTTTTCTACCACTAATGGCTTGTGAAGACCTTGTTTTAGTACTTCTACTGTACGAGAACCACGGTTTAGTTTTGCTTGTGTCGCTTTATCTAAGTCAGAACCAAACTGCGCAAATGATTCCAATTCACGGAATGATGCTAAGTCCAGACGCAATGTACCAGCAACCTTCTTCATCGCTTTGATCTGTGCAGAACCACCTACACGTGATACTGATAGACCTGGGTTGATCGCTGGACGTACACCTGAGAAGAATAAATCAGACTGCAAGAAAATTTGACCATCTGTAATCGAAATTACGTTTGTTGGAATATAAGCTGAGATATCCCCTGCTTGTGTCTCAACGAATGGAAGTGCTGTTAAAGAACCTCCACCTTTGTCATCACTTAATTTTGCTGCACGCTCTAATAGGCGAGAGTGTAAGTAGAATACATCCCCAGGGAATGCTTCACGACCTGGCGGGCGACGTAATAATAGCGAAAGCTCACGATATGCGTTCGCTTGTTTTGTTAAGTCATCATATACCACTAATACGTGCTTGCCGTCGTACATGAAATCTTCACCCATAGATACCCCTGCATATGGTGCAAGGTATTGAAGCGGTGCAGGCTCACTTGCGCCTGCGGATACTACGATAGTGTAGTCAAGAGCTCCATACTTACGTAGTACTTCTACTGTTCCACGTACGGTAGAGTCTTTTTGACCGATTGCTACATAGATACAGATCATATCTTCCGTTTTTTGATTCAAGATTGTATCAATTGCTACCGTTGTTTTACCTGTTTGGCGGTCCCCGATGATTAGCTCACGTTGACCACGACCAATTGGTACTAATGCATCAATCGCTTTGATACCAGTTTGTAATGGCTCATCAACTGATTTACGATCCATTACACCAGGTGCTGGAGATTCAATTGGGCGTGATTTAGATGTTTCCACTGGACCTTTCCCATCAACTGGTTGTCCTAGTGGATTTACAACACGACCAATAAGTTCCTCCCCTACTGGCACTTCCATAATACGACCTGTACGACGAACTTCGTCACCTTCACGAATTTCTGTATAAGGTCCAAGGATTACAATCCCGACATTTGATTCTTCTAAGTTTTGTGCCATACCCATGACACCATTTGAAAATTCGACTAGCTCACCAGACATTACGTCATCAAGACCGTGTGCTCGTGCGATACCATCACCAATTTCGATAACCGTACCAACATCGCTCACTTCGATATCTGAGTCATAGCTTTCGATTTGCTGTTTAATCAGCGCACTGATTTCTTCAGCTTTAATGCTCATGCCATTTCACCCCTATCGTCCTTAATTTGCTCTCGCGATTTGTCGTTCGAGACGATCCAATTTGCCTTTGACAGAACCGTCATATACCGTGTTGCCAACTTTGACCCTGACACCACCGATAACGGATGGATCGATCTTGTTATTTATCTTCAACGTTTTTACATTCAATTTCTTGATGAACACATTTTCGATTTCCTCTTTTTCCGCATCTAATAATGCACGAACCGAATAGACAGTTGCTTCCTTCACACCTTTTGCTTTGTTAGCAAAAGTGATAAAGTGATCGACAACATCTGGAACAATCGATTCATTGTGGCGATCTACAAGTAACGAAAGTGTATGTAATACATCCTTCGAAAAGCCCGTGAACGCTTCATTAAGTAGCTGCTTTTTCTTTTCTGCTTCTACTTTTGGATGTTGTAGGAATTGAAGAAATGCTTCATTCGTTTGGAAAACTTCTTTGACTGTTGTCAATTCTGTTTCCAGGAAATCAATTGTTTCCTTTTCTGCACCGATTTGAAAAAGAGCTTCTGCATAACGCTTTGCTACATTCGTTTTACTCATTGCTCTTCTCCTACCTCTTTCATGTACTCACTGATCAACTGTTCTTGATCCTCTACACTAATTTCTTTTTCAATCACCTTAGTAGCAATTTGAACAGACAATGATGCCACTTGTGCTTGAAGTGCTTCAACTGCTTTTTCTTTCTCGCGTGCGATATCTTCTTCTGCAGACTTCTTAATACGAACTGATGCTTCGTTTGCTGCTTCGATAATCGCCTTTTCCTGTTGTTGACCAGCCTTTTTCGCATCTTCAATAATTTGTTGTGCTTCCTGACGTGTTGCTTTTAATTGTTCGTTTGCTTCATGTGATGCTTTTTCTGCATCCGTACGGTTCTTTTCAGCTGTATCAATTTCATTTGCAATATGGTTTTCACGTTCTTCCATTTTGTTCAATAATGGACCCCACGCGTACTTTCTCAATAGCCATAGTAAAGCTAAAAAACTGACAATGGCAAACAACATATTTCCGCCCTGTAAACCGCCGATTGAAGCTTGAATGATGAGTCCATCTGTTAAAAGTTGCACAGTGTTCACTCCTTCCCACGATTAATCATCTATTTCGCTCTAACATTACATTCTTTTTTGTGTTGCTTTTTCGCTCCGAGTTTTTCTACCCGGCGCTCTTTGCTTTTCTTTTTACAAAGGAATGGCGAAGGTTGTCTTAGACGAACTTCGCCATTCTATCAGATTAAGTATGATTACATTACCATAAAGGCAATAACTACGGCGAAAATTGGAATCGCCTCTACTAACGCTACCCCGATAAACATTGTTGTTTGAAGTGCACCTCTTAGTTCTGGTTGACGTGCAATCCCCTCTACTGTTCGACTTACGATCATACCGTTACCTAAACCAGCACCTAGTGCCGCTAAACCAATTGCAATTGCAGCTGCTATAGCTTCCATTGTTTGTTTCCTCCTTTTATAATGTATAAATAATTATTTTTTTATTTTAATGGTCTGAACTCACTTTATGAGACATGTAAACCATTGTTAACATTGTGAAAATAAATGCTTGAATAGCACCGATAAATAAACTGAATCCTTGCCATGCCATCATTGGAATGATAGCTATAAATGTGAATGGTGCAGCCGCGAAGGCCATTTTCGTAATAAGTGATAGTAAAATTTCACCTGCAAAGATATTACCGAAGAGACGTAAACCTAATGTTAAGGTGTTTGTAAATTCTTCAATAATTTTAAATGGTAGTAAAAATGGTACAGGTCGCACATAATCTTTGGCATACTCCTTGAAGCCTTTTACTTTCACACCATAGTAATGCGTTAATACAATGACCAACGCTGATAATGTTAATGTGAGCGTTGCATCAGAAGTAGGTGATTTCCACCATAGTTCATGCCCCCATACACCCATGGTAATAACCCCAAGAATGTTACTAATAAAAATGTACACTAGTAAAGTTAAACCTAGTGGTAAGAATACTTTCCCTGTTTTCCAATCCATCGTATCCCCAATAATGCCTTTAACAAAATCGACAATCCACTCCATAAAGTTTTGGAAACCGGTTGGCTTCATCTTTAAGTTTCTTGCTGCCAATGTACAAATGATAAATACGATAACAGAAGAAATAAACGTCATTAAAGTAGTGGAAAGGTCAAAATCTAGCCACGGAATGCCAAACAGATCATGAAACAGCGGTGATTCGTGGTCCAATTCCTTCACCTCACTTCCCTTTGCTCGTCTTGTTTTCTGAATAGTGCAAAATCTATCATAATAACAACATAAGTTGTCATTAATCCCAAAATAACAGCCATCAAATGGAAATATTCTTCAAAGCGCATTGCGATAAGAACCGCTAATGCTGCAGTGGCTAAACGGGTAAATGTACCAATTCCTCCAGGTCGACCACCATGTGTTAGTGCTTGTCCAAAACGGTCGATCTTACGTTGCATTACCCATAAATTATAAAAGCTTAGTCCTGTTCCCATGAGGAGTCCGAGGAATATTCTTGAAAAAGGTGTGAATCCCCACCCAAGAACAATAAGTGCAAGAAGGTAGAACATCCATCTACGTTGACGGGTCATCATATTTTTGTATTGATTCATGGTTACTCGTCTCCCGTTAAATCTCGTACGTAATGAATGGTTCCGTATAAACCGGCTCCTAAACCCAAAAGTAGTCCGATCACTAATAAAAGTGGTGATGTGGATAGATATTTGTCCATAACTTTCCCTATTAACAAGCCAATTAATGGCGCACCGACAATTTGTGACAAAATAGCACTATAAATCGCCAGACCTCGGTAAGGGCTCTTTTTTGGTGGTGACATTTACTCACTCCTATTATACAAAACGTGTCACTTATGTATGAAGGAAGAAAACCTCACATATACATGTGTTATTTTCCTCTGCAGTGATTTTGTCACAGCCCTGTAACCCTTATCATCCACACTAAATTAGCATACAATAGGGGTCATCTATTGTCAATCGATTTAACAGACAAAAACCAAAAATAAACGGACAAGTTTCCACACTTTTTGGCAGATCCCTTTTCCCACTAGTCCTCGCGTAATATCAGTGATTTTTCGAAAATATTGTGAATATTCTTTCGAGTTTCGAAACAACTCATTTTGCCTGGGTTTGAAGGACATATTACTCTATCCCTCCATCCCAAATTGTTTGGTACTGATAGGTTTTATTTTCGTTGGTTTGAATAGTTATGTTGGCAATATATTGATCGTTTAGTTGGTTTTGCTGTTCAATCTCTCCTTCAATAACTCCAGGTTTGAGGTCTTTTCGCTCGACTAAGGTAGTGACAAATGCGAATGTTTTGGCATCGTACAGGTCTATCGTTAGTTTTTCGGCTTTTTCTACTAAATATAATTGATAGTGATATCTATCCTCAAGTGGTGTGATGGTTAATTCTAAGCCCATTGCTTTAGGTATATCATGCGCCTCTGTTAAAAACATATATGGTAGAGGGGTATCATTTAAATATAGATAGCCTTGTTTGATCCCCTCTTCCATTTGAGCAGATCTGATTGTTGCTTTTACTTTGATTTCTTTCTTTTCGCCTGGCTGTAGGGTGAAGCTTTTCGGTAGTTGAAAACGAATCTCTTGTTCTTGTTTTGGTAATTCAAAGGCATATTGCTTCGTTTGATTAGAGATATTTTCTACGGTAAGCTTACTTACTTTTTGCTCACTGTTATCTGTTATTTTACCGAATTCCAACAGGGACTGATGTATTAATGTATCAGTTTCTAGAGCTGCTTTCGGGTTAATTTTGCCTGCTCCTTGTTCTGTTGGCAGGAAGCTTTCAAAAGGATCTGCCGTTGTAAGAATGGCTGCTTTTAATTGAGCTGGCGTCCAATCCGGATGGGCTTCTTTTAGCAACGCCATTACCCCTGCCACGTGTGGTGCTGCCATACTTGTTCCGCTTAATGCCTGATATCCACCTGGTACGGTGCTTAGAATACTGGCACCTGGCGCAACCACTTCCGGTTTTATTGCCCAATTAACGGTAACTGGTCCTCGTGAACTGAATTCTGTTACTGTATCTTGAATCTCTTCATAATCAATTGATAAATATCCCGGATTATCTTTTAGCCATTCTCCGTCCTTTTGGCTAATCGCTGCAACTGGAATCGAAATATTCGGATCTACTGCACCTTGAAAAACTCCTTCTTCTTCATTGTTCGCGATCAATAGTGCCGCTGCTCCCTTTTCCTCTGCTTTTAAAGCTAATTGTGCAAAAGGTATCTCACCCCGATCCATAATCAAAATCGTATCATGTGTGATTTTTTCCTGATTTTCTGTTACCTCGAGGTCACGAGGGAAATCCCAATTAGGAGAGCCTTGTAGCGGTGTCATCTCCATTTTTTTGTCATGAAATCGATCGTACAAAAAAGGCCGTTCTAACTTAGGAGTCGATGCTCCGACTGAAATGACTTGATTGGCTGTTGCAGGGGAACCGACCGTCCATAAATCAGGTCCTGTATTACCATTGGCGATAACCACTGTGACCCCTTGCTTTGTCGCTCGATTTACTGCGACACTTGTCGGCCAATCCGGACCATTGATCGTATTCCCTAATGAAAGATTGATGATATCCATCCCATCTTTTACTGCCTTTTCGATAGCCGCCATCACCTGTATTGATGTCCCGGTTCCGCCTGGCCCTAGTGCGCGGTAAGCATACAATTCTGCATCTGGTGCAACTCCTTTCATCTGACCGTTCGCACCTATTACACCTGCGACATGAGAGCCATGCATAGTAGGCATGCCTTGTTCGGGTATAGTTTCCATTGGTTCATCATCAAATTCTATAAGGTCATATCCACCTTTGTAATTTGCTCGCAAATCAGGATGCGTATAATCTATTCCTGTATCAACAATTCCCACTTTGACACCTTTTCCTGTATAAGGTAGCTGCTCTGGTATTAAAAAAGGAATGCTTTCATTGATGTTTGGCTGTTTTATTTGTGTTTGATATTCTTGAACGGAATAGGTTTGTTGAAAGTTTGTTCGTCTTTTGATTTTTTCGAGGTTGTGTTGATCAGTTTTGATCGCAACGCCATTGAAGATCGTGTCATAAACAGCAAGGATCTCTACGTTAGGATGGTATGTTTCTATTTCTTCGGCGAACTCATGCGGATCATCTTCTACTTCAATAATAAAGGAGTATTCAGTTGGAACTGCACTTGCTGCAGTAAATAAGAAAAGGGATAAGATCAATGACACTAGAAGCACTCCTTTTTTTGTTGATAGGAGTTATTGTTTACGATTGTAAGAGAAGATATGTATGAAAAAGTTGGATGTGGCTTGCGTGGTTAACTGGCGTAGGTGAAAGATAATTGCTGTCTCTTATCTTTCACCAGATGGATTAGATTTTTCTCTCTGATGGCGAATTTTATTTATACAAGATGTCTACACTACTATCTCTTTTTCCTACCACGATTGTATCAGCCAAATGAACAAAAAGACCATTTTCAACTACTCCAGGAATCATATTTAATCTAGTATTCAATTTGACAGCATCATCTATCTTTTCAAAATAGCAATCGAATATATAGTTTCCATTATCTGTGACAAAAGGAGAATTATTTTTAGTACGCAATTCAGGTTTGCAACCTAATGTACTTATCTGTTTACTTGTGACTTCCCAACCAAATTGTACAATTTCAACAGGTAATGGAAATTCACCCAAATTAGGAACGTATTTTGTTTCATCAATAACTATAATGGAACTTTTCGAAATCGATGCTACCATTTTTTCACGCAATAAAGCTCCTCCACCGCCTTTTATGAGTTCAAAATTCGGATTGACTTCATCAGCGCCATCTATCGTTAAATCTATTTGATTGATGGAAGAGAAACTTACCAACGGAATTCCTAATTCTTTTGCAAGTTTTTCAGTGCTTTTAGAAGTAGGTACCCCTTTAATATCAAGCCCTTTTTTTACCAGTTCACCTAGTTTTAAAATTGACCAATATACGGTTGAACCAGTTCCAAGACCCAAGATCATTCCATCTTTGACAGATTCAACAGCTTTTTCTCCTGCAAGCTTTTTACCATCCATATTAACACCTCACCTAGACATGTATTGTTACATTTATTAAGTGGACATCTAGTTCGTTATTTCCTTAAACTCCTAAGAAATCCAACTTACAAAAAAGGAATGCACACCGCATTCCTTTTCCATGGTATTTATTTTATTTTGTTCCGAATAGGCGGTCTCCAGCATCTCCGAGACCTGGGATAATATATCCTTTTTCATTCAACTTCTCGTCTAGTGCTCCAAGATAAATATCAACATCAGGGTGATCTTTTTGAATGACTTCTACCCCTTCTGGTGCTGCGAGCAAGCACATTAATTTAATGTTAGTTGCTCCACGTTTTTTTAAGGAATGAATAGCATCGTTGGCAGATCCACCAGTTGCCAGCATTGGATCTACTACGATTAATTCACGCTCTTCGATATCAGAAGGTAATTTAATATAATATTCGACAGGCTTTAATGTTTCTGGATCACGATAAAGACCAACATGTCCAACTTTAGCAGCAGGAATAAGTGATAACATTCCATCTACCATACCTAATCCCGCTCTTAAAATAGGAATAATCCCCATTTTCTTACCGCTCAATACTTTCGTTGTAGCAGTTGTGACTGGTGTTTCAATAGTTTTCTCTTCAAGTGGAAGATCTCTCGTTATTTCAAAAGCCATTAATGTCGATACTTCATCTACTAAAGCACGGAATTCCTTCGTCCCAGTATTTTTATTACGTATGTACGTCAATTTGTGCTGAATTAACGGATGATCTAAAACAAACACATTACTCATGAGGAATACTCTCCTTTTTTTACAAATTATTATCCCAAAAAACCACAATATTCATCCTTAAAATTGTACAGAAAAACAAACAAGCATGCAAGCATATTTGAGAAAAGCATAAGGAAGAGAAAAAAGGGCTAGTACTTTTTCTTGTTATATCGGGCGCTTTTTAGCATTTATCGGGCACTTTCGCATAAGACGAAAAAAGCCAGACTCAATCCAAATGAGATTAAGCCTAGCTTTTTGTATTATTGATATAATGGGAATTTCGCTGTTAAAGCTTCAACGCGTTCGCGAGCTTCTTTTAATGTTGCTTCGTCTTCCGGGTTTTTCAATGTTAGAGCAATGATTTTTGCTACTTCTTCCATTTCTGCTTCACCAAAGCCACGTGATGTTACTGCTGCCGTACCAATACGGATACCGCTAGTTACAAACGGACTTTCCGGATCAAAAGGAATCGTGTTTTTATTTGTGGTGATACCTACTTCGTCCAATGCTGCTTCTGCAACTTTACCAGTTAAGTTTAATCCGCGGACATCTAATAATACCAAATGGTTGTCTGTGCCACCAGATACGGTGCGAACACCTTCTGATTCTAAAACTTCCCCGAATTTCTTTGCATTTTTAATAATATTTTGAGCGTACTCTATGAAAGATGGCTGTAATGCTTCTTTTAGTGATACTGCTTTTGCTGCGATCACGTGCATTAACGGACCACCTTGCATACCTGGGAATACTGTTTTATCAATTTTCTTAGCAAATTCTTCTTTACATAACACCATACCACCACGTGGACCACGTAAAGTTTTATGCGTTGTTGTTGTGACGAAATGTGCATGTGGTACTGGATCTGAATGTAAACCTGCTGCCACAAGTCCTGCAATGTGTGCCATGTCTACCATAAGATATGCGCCCACTTCATCAGCAATTTCACGGAATTTCGCAAAATCAATCTGACGTGGATAGGCACTCGCTCCTGCTACAATCAATTTAGGTTGTGCTTCTTTCGCCTTTGCCAATACATCCTCATAATCGATTTGTTCGGATTCCTGATCCACACCATAGTCAACAAAATCGAATAGTTTACCACTAAAGTTAACCGGACTTCCGTGTGTTAAGTGCCCTCCGTGACTTAAGTTCATTCCGAGTACCTTGTCACCTGGCTCTAAAATAGTAAAATAAACTGCCATGTTTGCCTGTGCACCAGAGTGTGGCTGAACATTGACATGCTCTGCACCGAACAGCTCTTTAGCACGATTGCGCGCTAAATCTTCTGCAACATCAACATGCTCACATCCACCGTAGTAGCGGCGACCTGGGTAACCTTCTGCATACTTATTGGTTAATACAGAGCCTTGTGCTTCCATTACTGCCTCTGAAACAAAGTTTTCTGAAGCAATCAACTCTATCTTATCATTTTGGCGCTTTCTTTCATCTTCCATCGCTTGAAAAATTTCTGCATCAAAATCTTTAACGTGATCCATTTTTGCTCCCCCTAATATTTTTTGGTAGTTTTTTTCACATTATTCGTTATTTAGTTGATCTTATTCTAAAATAACATCATTTTTCAAATAATTCTATACTTTTTCACGAATAAAAACAAGAAAATATGCACCTTTTATTCGTGAAAATAAAAAAGTGCATATTTAACTTATTAGTTATTCCGGATATACTGCTCTTGGACCACCAATTAATCTTGGTCTTGTTCGCGCATTGGTTGTTCTTGCACGACCGACGTAACGCTTTTCCATTCGAAGTGGTATTGCTACAGGTTTGAGTTGCATACCAATCATTGTTTCACCAATGTCAATGCCGGCGTCTGCTTGAATCGACTCAACCACTACCGCATCCTCTAAATGATCATAGGCGTATGCTGCCATGGATCCGCCAGCTTTACGAACCGGTCTAACCGATACTTCGTCAAGATTACGTTCACGCCTTATTTTCTTTTCTAACACGATTGCTCTATTTAAGTGTTCACAGCATTGAAAGCATAAATGAACGCCTGTTTTTTCTTGTAAGCGGCTTAATTCCTGAAAAATCATGGCTGCTACATCTTCACTGCCTGCTGTACCGATACGTTCGCCTACTACTTCACTCGTCGAACAACCGACAACAAAGAGGTCACCTTCTGAAAGGAGTTCTAATGAAATCCACTCATCCACAATTGTCTTTAGATCTAATCCCCATTGATCCAATTTCATGGATTTGCCCCTCTCTCTTTTATTTATTCTCGTAATCTGTTAATTTTCCGACACGATTCGCGTGACGACCGCCCTGGAAGTCTGTACCTAACCATTCTTTAACGATTTCTCTTGCCAGACCAGCTCCAATGACACGTTCCCCCATTGTAATCATGTTCGAATCATTATGCTCGCGAGTTGCTTTTGCACTAAATACATCATGTACAAGTGCGGCACGAATCCCTTTTACTTTATTCGCTGCAATAGACATGCCAATACCAGTTCCGCAAATCAAAATACCACGATCAAATTCTCCACTTGCTACCCGTTCCGCTGCCGGAATTCCGTAATCCGGGTAATCAACAGAATCTGCACAATTACAGCCAATATCTTCAAATTCAATGTTTAATTCTTCTAATAGAGATATAATTTCCTTAGATAAATGAATTCCGCCATGATCGGATGCTAAAATTACTTTCATAGCAATAAATGCTCCTTTTTTGGTAATGTGTTGTTTAGCTTAGCTTAAATTGCTCGATCTTTATTTTCAAGTTTTGTGCTTGTTGTTCCAGCGAAACCGCCAATTCTTCTAAATTTTCGGCAAAATTTGCCTGTTCTTCAACAGTTGCACGCATTTCTTGTGCACCAGCAGATGTTTCTTCCGCAATGGCTGCAACATTTTGTGATTTCGCCTGTGTTGCTTCAATTTCTTGTAATTGATTGTCAACGAGTTGTGATATTTCTCCGATAGCGGAGGCTACCTGATGGACCGAGCTAGACATGTTATCAATAACTTTGTTTGTTTGCTCGCCATTTTTTACTTCTCCTCGTGTTTCATCAACTTGCGTGCGCATATTAACCACTACCAGTTCAACATCTTTTTGCATATCTTGAATTAAGTTAGAGATCGTTTGCACAGCGTCGGAACTTTGATCCGCTAATTTTCTCACTTCTTCGGCAACAACTGCAAACCCTTTTCCTTCTTCCCCAGCACGAGATGCCTCAATGGATGCATTCAACGCTAAAAGGTTAGTTTGTTCACTGATATTTCCTACAAGAGAGATAACATTTTCGACTTCTTTCGCTTTCTGGGATAATCGATTCACGTCATGAAGCGCGTGATCCTGATTATCTGCCAACTGGGTAATGCCTGTGAGTAATTGACTGATGACATCCTTGGATTCATTTAACTGCTGAACCATCTCATTTGATTTAGTCTGTGAATCTTCTGCTTTTTGATCTACTTGCGTGGCAAGACGCGTGGAATTCTCCACCGCTTCAGCTGTTTGTTGAATAGCGTCTGACGTTTCCGCCGACCCCGTCGAAATTTGACCTATTGTGTCTTCTAAGACATTTGTTTGTTGTTTTGATGTAGATGCCGCATCTTTCATTTTATGTACGGATTGAGACGTTTCAGTCGCATGCTGATCAATTTCTGTTAGAACTGTTTTCAAATGGTGAACCATTTTTTGAAAGGCTACCGTTAAGGCACCGATTTCGTCTTCTGTTGTTTTTGGTGATTCAATTTCCTGATTTAAGTCACCATCTGCCACTTTTGTTGCAATACTTTTCAAGCGATTAAGTGATTTCGTAATCAATCCTGCTGCGGCAAAGGCTAAAATACCTGACCAAATAATCCCCAATAATAATGTACCGAGTACATACCATAATTCTGATATTTGAATATATGGTCGGATCAATTCTTGTAAAAAATAAATAAAAAATCCACTAGTGGTATAGGTAATAATTGCTAGTAAAGTAGTAAATACCACTAGCTTAACTCTAAGACTTACCCCTTTTTTTGTTTTTCCTTCCATTTGACGTCCTCCTCAAGAAACATGACTTTTTACTTATCTTTATTCTCTATCTTTTTGACTGATAGTGCAAGATAATTATCTAATTCTTGATAAGTTTTTTGATAAGTCATGTGATTTCCGCCAAACGGATCGATAATATCAACGTTTTGAACAACTTCTTCTAATTGATTAATTTGATCTATTAATTTTGAACTAATTTTATTACCTGCTAATTTTTCTTCTTCTAACCGTGCATATGATTCTTTTAGCTTATTCCAGGCATGTTCATACTGGGGATCAGCATACTCTTTTAGGGTTAAGATTTTACCTGTATCTGCTGGATAACTTTGTTTCAACAGGTCTCGATGATTTTGAGTCATGGTGAGAACTAGATCTGCCCATTTTATCAAATCTTCTGTAACAGGTTGGGACTTATGTTCACATGAGATCCCTTGCTGCTTCAATACCTCACTTGTTCCCGTTGAAGCTGGCATACCTACACCTGCAAATATCCCGGCAGATTGAGCGTGATGATCTGACCTATGTTCAAATATCGCTTGAGCCATTGGACTGCGACATGTATTACCTGTACAAACGAACAATATATTCATGTATGTGCTTGCCTCCATTTTTATGATACTACTACTTATTATATCACATTATCAGATTAGCACATGCAGACCAAAACCAAAGAGAATAACTCCCCCCAACAGTTCACTGTACGTACCTAATAAATGATTGGTTCTCCGGCCAATTAGTAATGCTAGCCATGTTAATACCGTACTAAAAAGACCAAACATTAAAATAGCAAATACTGTTGCCACCCCTGAAAGGCCAAGTGATAATCCTATCGAAAAACTATCCAGACTTACACTAAAAGCAAACATGATTAAGCCAAAGCCAACTGGTGCTAATATTTGTGTATCTTTTTGCCAAAAGGTTTGAAGTATCATTTGACAACCTATCGCACATAATAATAATCCCGCAGCCAGAATAGCAATTCCTTCTATTTTATTGGATAATATGGAGCCTAACAGTAATCCAATGAAAGGCATGATCATGTGAAAAATACCAACTACAAGTCCGATCAAACATATTCGTTTCAAGCGGATTGCTTGCATACCAATTCCCAATCCAACGGAAAAGGCATCCATTCCTAACGCAAATGCCATACATATAATGGATACAACCTCTCCTATTGATGCCACCATAAAAAAACCCCCTTCGCCCTCGAACAAAACAGGTCGGACAAGTCCCCTGTCCCCTTGTCCCATTCTTATGCGTAGGGATATGGTTATATGTTTGTATTTTGACTGTGATGGTGGGTGGCGGCTTTGGTTAATCGATTCATAATGGCTGCGCCGATTCCTTCTTGCGGATAGGTTTCAGCTAGGATGATGTCGACGTCGGTGTCATTGAAATACCTTAGTCCGTAATATAAATTGGCGGCTACCTCAGATAAATCATCATTACTACCACAGTTATAGCTGATGTCTGATCGGAGCTGATCGACTAAGGGTTTACTGGCAATGATACCAACTTTATTCCCTTCTTGTTGATAACTAGTAATTTGTTTTTGAAAATAATGTTGATCACCATCTATTAATACAAGTGGAGCATCGGGTTCATAATGATTATATTTCATTCCCGGTGATTTTGGCTTGTTTTCTTTTAGTGATCCTGTTAGTTCGACTTTGCCAGCAACTTTCTCTATTTGCTGTTTTGTCACACCACCAGGCCTTAAAATAACCGGAATATCACCAGTTGCATCCACTACAGTTGATTCCAACCCTACTCCTGTCGCACCACCATCAATAATACCGGCAATTCTGCCATGTAAATCTTGATACACATGTTTGGCCGTTGTTGGACTCGGTTTCCCCGAAAGGTTCGCGCTTGGTGCAGCAAGTGGCAGGTTAGCATGCTCGATAAGCGCCCTACCGATTTCATGATCAGGAATTCGGATTGCCACGGTATCCAAACCAGCTGTGACAGTTTTTGCCACGGCCCCGTTACTTTTTAAAATAATCGTAAAAGGGCCAGGCATAAAATGATCGATTAACATTTGGGCCATTGTGGATATCTCAGTCACATAATATTTTATTTGACTTGAATTATGCACATGGACAATTAATGGATTATCGGCTGGACGCCCCTTTGCTTTGAAAATCTTGGAGACAGCAGCTTCATTCGTTGCATTAGCACCTAATCCGTAAACTGTTTCCGTGGGAAAAGCCACTACTTCTTGATCGTTCAGTAATTGAGCGGCTTTGATTAATGACTCTTTGCTTGCATCAAATTTTTCTGTTTTCATGTTAATCCCTCGATCTGATATATTCTAAGGTTATTATGAAGTTATCAAGAAAATTGTGCAAGCACCTTTTATTATCCACACGCTTTTCCACAACAATTACAATGAATGTGTACAAATAAGCTGTTTATCCACACACTTATTAACATAAAAGGATTTGTCAGCCGATCCACATTTAGTTACGCACAAGTTTTGCACATTCACGTGAATTTTTGTGTATAACTGTCGGTTTTATCCACATTTTCCAGTTTAGTTATCCACCACGATGCTTGAAAAGATTCTTCTAAAACCTGTTCTGTCAGGTTATAGCCCAATTGTGTTAATAACTGCTCAAGAACAGCTGTTTTACTGTGGACAATTAGTGATGTGGCCCCATAGCTTTGTGTTAACTTCTCAGCTGTTTGAATAATCGTGACTGGCAGTAAAACAGGTGCATTTCTTTTCATGATTAAACTCCGTAACCAATAAGTGTGACGATCAACAGGTATAAGTGAAAAAAAAGCTGTCGGTTTTCCTTGTTTATAGATGAAATACCCATATTTCTTCATTTCTATTTCATTGAATTGCGGCACCTGTTCATCGAAAAAAGCTTCAAATTCCTTTTTCTCCAACTCTTTCGTCGGTTTTAATTGCATCCTCTCACCTCTATCATTTCGTCTTGCTATTAATCTATGACAAAATGATAGATTTATGATTAATTAAACCATTTTAAGAAGAAAAAAGTGTATTCTACGTCCTCTTCCTCCTGTTCTTCTTCCTCTTGATCTGCTGTTTCTTGGTCTTGATTTTGATCTTCTTCCTCATTTTCAGCCGCTTCTACTGTTGTGCCAAATGAAAAATCTAAAAAACATAACGGTGGAAAAACAACACACCACCAATTGGACCCTTCCGCTTCTCCTAATGTAATCAGGATTGCTTCATATTCACCAGCTGGATAAAGGTAGTTATCATAAAGTTTAGTTGGAAATTCTACATCTTTGCGATATGCTACCGTATAGTCGATAGATTCTTCTACTGTATCTTTGACAATTCGATCGATATCATCGATTCGGGAAGAAATAAGTTGTCTTGCTTCGTCGATATCATCCATTTCCTCCACCCATTTTGTCACTTCTTCATTCACCGCATCCCTGACAGCATGTTTCATTTCCTGATCCTTTTCATCATCACTATTCGCTAAAATCCTTAAGCGGATCGCCTCATCAGGAATGACTTGATAGGATTGTTCATTACTTGTAACCTTTTGTGGGAAAAAACCAATAATTAAAAAAATAAGTACACTAAATAAAATAAGTTTTCGCATTTTTAAATCCCCCTGTAATTAGCGCTTGCTAGTCACATTGTGGACAACTACGAAAACTTTTAAACTTTTAATCTATTATTTTTTTCTATAAGATAAAAAATGGATTTAGAAAAGCTCAGGAGCGCCCGCTTAAAACAAGAGAGACTGGACCGAAGCAACGGAGATAAAGGAATCACGGTGAGTAAGTGACGCGATGATGACTTTCGCCCAAGGGCATAAGGGCGCTTTCGGGAAGTCGCCTAGTTTTTGGCGCTTGGAGCTAGACATCTCCGTTCCTACTCACTCTAAAAGAAATTGGGATTTTTTCGTTCAGCCTGTAGTTTCCTATGCCCATGGTGTTTATGGACTAGCAATCACAGAGACAGCAAAAACATTGCCATTTAATTCTACAAGAACATCAGCCTTGCTCACTAGATTCGTCAGTTATATCTGTTTTTGCGACAAATCTCCAACCTCTCTCTTGAGATTTGTCAGTTATATCGATTTTTGTGACAAATCTCCAACCTCTCTCTTGAGATTTGTCAGTTATATCGATTTTTGTGACAAATCTCCAACCTCTCTCTTGAGATTTGTCAGTTATATCGATTTTTGTGACAAATCTCCAACCTCTCTCTTGAGATTTGTCAGTTATATCTGTTTTAAAACTCATTCTTAATAGATTTATTGTTATCTGGGTTTATTATATATTTAACATTTATTTTCGTTAACCCTGAACTCATACTGTTTCAAGCATCGATAAAATGTAATACTATTCTGCCAAGTCCATTAAATCAAAAAAATGGTCTTTCGTGAAATTACCTGGCCTATTCTAACGGAATCATGAGAAATATGAACCGATGATGGCTTTCGCCCAAGGGCATAAGGGCGATTCGGGAAGTCGCCTAGTTTTTGGCGCTTGGAGCTAGACATCTCCGTTTCTTACCTTATAAAAAACGGTATCTGTTCATGAGATATTGAGTATCTCATGAACAGATTATAGTATCACGCGAACAATCCGGTCCTGGCCATTAATATCTTGCAAAGCGGTCACTTTACTTTCGGGAAATTGCTGCTTGATCAACTTGCTAACAGCTTCTGCTTGTGTATGGCCAATTTCGAAAAAAAGCATGCCGTGTCTGTTTAATACTTGATCTGCCTGGTGGATAATTTCGTAATAAGCAGCTAGACCATTATTCTCTGCAAACAATGCCATTTCCGGATCATAATGTTTAACCGTTTCCGATAGACTGTCCGCTTCCTCGTAAGAAATATACGGTGGATTAGAGACGATTATGTCGACTTTTTTCCCTTCATTGATCAACGGTGCTAAGAAATTGCCCTGATAAAAGTTAATCTTCGCTTGATGTTTCTCTGCATTTTTCTCGGCGACTCTTAATGCATCATCGGAAAGGTCTGTTGCGAGCATTTCAACCTGTCTACTCTCCCACTCTTTTGCCAAACAGACCGCTATTATCCCACTACCTGTCCCTATGTCCACACAAGTAAAATCGGATTTATCAACAGCTTCCGTCACACATTGTACGAGCTCTTCCGTTTCCGGTCTTGGAATCAGGACGTGCTGATTAACATGGAAGGTGCGACCATAAAAGTCTTCAACACCGGTTAAATGCTGAACAGGGATTTTGGTTTCAGCATGCTGTTCAATCTTTTGCTGGAAATACGCCAACTTCTCTGAAGCAATTGGCTCTTGCAAATAAATGAGCATGTCTGTTTTTGACCAATCCAATATGTGTAAAAGGAGAATTTCTGCCACTTTCGATTCACAGTTATGTTTTTGTAAAAAAGAAGAAGCCCATTTCAGGGCCCCATGTACAGTATTTGTTTGCATGTTATTCACCGATTTCTTCCATTTTCTTCGCTTGTTCTTCGATGATAAGTGCTTCAATTACTTCTTCCAGTTTACCTTCCATAATTTGATCGAGCTTTTGAATGGTCAGACCAATACGGTGGTCTGTAACACGGTTTTGTGGAAAGTTATACGTTCTGATACGTTCTGAACGGTCACCAGAACCAACTGCAGACTTACGTGTTTGGTCGTATTCTGCTTGTGCTTCTTGTTGGATTTTATCATAAATACGAGCACGTAACACTTTCATCGCTTTTTCTTTGTTTTTGATTTGTGATTTTTCGTCTTGAATCGATACAACAGTTCCTGTTGGCACATGTGTTAAACGAACAGCAGACATTGTTGTATTTACCGATTGTCCACCAGGTCCACTTGATGCAAAGGTATCGACACGAATATCTTTTTCACTAATGTCGATTTCAACTTCCTCTGCTTCCGGCATAACTACTACCGTTGCTGTCGAAGTATGAATACGTCCACCTGATTCTGTTTCCGGTACACGTTGTACACGGTGAGCACCATTTTCAAACTTTAATTTGGAATAGGCATCGTTCCCATTAATCATGAAAACTACTTCTTTAAAGCCACCGACACCAGTTGTATTAGAGTCCATCACATCAATTTTCCAGCCTTGGGATTCAGCATAACGGGTGTACATTCTGAATAAACTCCCTGCGAAAAGGGCTGCTTCGTCCCCACCTGCTGCACCGCGGACTTCCATGATAACGTTTTTGTCATCGTTTGGATCTTTCGGTAGTAATAAAATCTTCAGACGTTCTTCCAGCTCTTCCTTTTGGTCGGAAAGCTCTGAGATTTCCATCTTTGTCATTTCACGCATTTCCTCATCAAGATCATCTTCCAGCATTACTTTGGCGTCATCTAATTGTGTAATGACGTCTTTAAATTCACGATAGACTGTAATAATATCTTGAAGATCTGATTGTTCCTTCGAAAATTCTCTTAATTTTTTCGAATCATTAATAACTTCCGGGTCACTTAATAATTCATTTAGTTTATCATAACGTGCTTCTAACGATTCTAAGCGATCTAACACGTTCTTCACCTCTTTCTCCGATTAGCAAAAGTTCACTATGATACAGTATATTAAAAATAACGAAGACCGTCAAAATCTACTATGTGCTTTTAATTTACTTTTCGGATGATTTGGAACATCGTGGTGATGTCTGCATCTTGGTTCATATGCTTCTTTGGCACCAACTAAAATAACGGGATCGTCATAGGAAGCAGGACTACCATTAATTAATCGTTGGGTTCTGCTTGCCGGAGAACCACAGACAGGACATATCGCATTTAATTTTGTAACAAATTCACTGATCGCCAAAAGCTGCGGCATCGGCCCAAATGGTTCCCCGCGAAAATCTGTATCTAAGCCTGCGAGGACAACACGATGGCCTCTATCAGCTAGTTCTGAAACGACGTGGATGATATCATCGTCAAAAAATTGTACTTCATCTATTCCGATCAGATCAATATCGTCAATAATGTCTTCTAATATGTCGACTGCTCGATCGACAGGTTTTGCTACTAATTCTGACCCGTTATGGGAAACGACACAATCATCTTTATAGCGATTATCTAGTTGTGGTTTATAGACAGCTACAGAGAGATTGCCGTATGTTGCGCGTCGTACTCTGCGAATCAATTCTTCTGATTTACCTGAAAACATGCTTCCGCATATTAGTTCAATCCAACCGGCATGCTTCATAATATGCATGATATGTTGCCCCTTCCAGCAGTTATTATTTCTCTATATTTAAACATTTTATCATGTTTTTCGTGAAAATATGTAAATCTTGTAGCTGATGAGTAGAAAGCAACCTGTTTCCATAATAGCACCAGCCCTAGAAATATATTAGAAAAAACTTAGTTTATAAAATGTTATTACTTCTTATAATGTAAGAAAAACTTAATGCGCCTGTCTGGTTTCTGAACTTTCAGAGCTAGACACCCGCGCACATTTTATTCTTTCTTGGCTGACAATAAAAAACAGGCAAATTTTTGGTGCATTTGCCTGTTTCAAGGATTTGTATCCTATTATATCTTCGTACAATGAAAAAATACCAATTAACTAAGGTTGTATTTTTTCTTGAATCGGTCAACACGACCGCCGACTTTGTCAGCTTTTTGCTTACCAGTATAGAACGGGTGAGAAGCTGAGCTGATTTCTACACGGATTAATGGGTAAGTATTGCCATCTTCCCATTCAATTGTCTCTTCAGATGATGTAGTAGATCCGCCTAGAAATTTGTAGTCAGAGCTTGTATCAAGAAATACAACTTTTTGGTATTCTGGATGAATTTCTTTTTTCATGTCTGTCCACTCCTTTTGCCCTGAATCCTTAGGAAACAGAGTTAGATTCATGCGCCGCACGCACTTTTGTCACACAAAAGAATTATAACAACCTAACGCACGGTTTGCAAGATAATTTTATAATTTCCATCATTAACTGGTTTTCTTCGTACCTTTACGCTTCATCTCTGCTTCCAGCACGGATAAAAATTCCTCATTATTTTTCGTTGAACGTAATTTACGTAAGAAACGCTCTAAGAAATCCGGTGAATCTTGCATACTTTTTCGAATCGCCCACATTTTCTCCAGATGATTTTTGGAAACAAGCAATTCTTCTTTTCTTGTACTAGAACGTAAAACATCAATCGCAGGGAAAATACGACGTTGTGCTAAATTACGATCCAAATGTAATTCCATATTACCTGTACCTTTAAATTCTTCATAGATAACATCGTCCATACGTGAACCTGTCTCTACTAAAGCTGTGGCAAGAATAGTGAAACTTCCACCATCTTCAATATTTCTTGCGGCCCCGAAGAAGCGTTTTGGTCTATGAAAGGCAGCTGGGTCGATACCTCCGGATAATGTTCTACCACTTGGCGGGATTACAAGGTTATAAGCCCGTGCAAGTCTTGTGATACTATCCATAAGGACAACTACGTCCTTTTTTTGTTCGACAAGTCGCATCGCACGTTCCAACACTAATTCGGCTACTTTAATATGGTTTTCTGGTACTTCATCAAACGTCGAGCTAACAACATCAACGTTTTCATTAACAGAACGCTCTATATCAGTTACTTCTTCCGGACGTTCATCCACTAAGAGAATGATCAATTTAGTATTGGGATGATTTTTGGTTATACTATTAGAGATTTGCTTAAGAAGCATTGTTTTACCTGCTTTAGGTGGCGCAACAATTAAGCCACGCTGACCATAGCCAACAGGAGTTATTAAGTCCATTATTCTTGTCGATATTAGCTTTGTATCTGTTTCTAGATTCATCAGACGATCTGGATATAACGGTGTTAAACCTGGAAAATGAACACGTTCTTTAGCTGCTTCCGGATCTTCACCATTTACGGCATCAACATGTAATAGTCCGTAATAACGCTCGTTTTCTTTTGGTGGACGTACTTTACCAGATACTTTATCACCGTTACGTAAATCAAAACGACGAATTTGTGATGCAGAAATATAAATATCCTCTGCACTTGGCGAATAATTAATCGGACGTAAGAAACCGAATCCTTCAGTCGGGATGATTTCTAAAACACCATCCATAAATAAATAACCGCTTTTTTCTGCTTGTGCTTTCAATATGGAAAATATTAGTTCTTTTTTTGATAATTTCGCGTAATAAGATACTTTGAATTCTTTAGCTCTAGCATAAAGATCTTTTAATGTCATTTGTTCTAGTTCTGTAATTGTTACTTCACTCACAAAATCACCACACCTATTTTTTTATTATATATTCCATCTTCCTTTAATTTTCGAGATTAACTGTTTGTAGATTTTTTTAACGTGGGGAATCTAATCAATGTGACGAATTGATCTTTCGTTTTTTATTATAATTTGTAATATCTATCAATGGTCAATCAATATATGGAAACTCAATGGGAGCACTGAGATCGCTTGAAATCTCAAGAAGAGTATGAGATGGAAGCACCTTCATCCACAGCCTTGCAGAATGATATTGGAAGAACTCAAATACTTGGAATAAATGAGTCTATGATATTCTTTCTATATAGTACATGGTTACAACTATATATTCAACTAATTTTTATGAAAAAGTGATTTTTTTGTAAATTAAATGTGAATTTTTTTGAAGGTGAACAATCAGTGAATTTCAAAAGAAAAGAGAGACTTCGAGGCCTCTCTTTAGGAATTTTGAAATTGTTGTATTTCTTTTTCTGTCATTTCTTCCCGCCAAACTCGAGCACCTAGTTCGACTAATTTCTCTGTTAGGTTGGCATAACCTCTATCAATGTGCTCTAATCCTGTAATTTCTGTTACTCCCTTTGCCATCAATCCGGCAACGATAAGCGATGCACCTGCTCGTAGATCACTTGCTTTTACTTTCGCACCTTCCAATAACGTAGGGCCTTGAACAATGCCAGAACTTCCTTCTACTTTAATTTGAGCATTCATTCTTCGGAGTTCATCAATATGTTTAAACCGTGCTTGATATATAGTATCTGTGACAACCCCAGTACCTTCTGCTTTTGTCAATAATGCTGTAAAAGGTTGCTGCAAATCCGTCGGAAAACCAGGATGTACAAGGGTTTTGATATCAACACTTTTGAGTCCTGTTCCTCTATGAATGAGCAATTGCTCTTCCCCTTCTTCTATATGTACACCCATTTCTCTTAATTTAGCTAAGAGTGGTTCAAGGTGTTGTGGAATAACGTTGTCAATTAATACTTTTTCGCCTTGAGCGGCGGCCATTATTGTATAAGTACCTGCTTCAATACGATCAGGAATAATCGTATGCATACATCCACTTAACTGCTCCACACCATTAATACGAATAACGTCCGTTCCTGCACCTTTAATTTTCGCACCCATACTGGTTAATATGGTGGCAACATCGATAATTTCTGGTTCTCTTGCCGCGTTTTCAATAACCGTACGTCCTTTTGCCTTCACAGCCGCAAGCATAATATTGATGGTTGCACCGACACTGACAACATCCAAGTAAATTCGGGCACCTTTCAGTTCTTTTGCTCGTAAATAAATCGCCCCTTGTTCATTCGTAACGGTTGCACCAAGGGCTTCAAATCCTTTAATATGTTGATCAATTGGCCTTGGACCCAAGTAACAGCCACCAGGTAAACCGATCACCGCTTCTTTAAAACGTCCCAGCATGGCACCCATAAAGTAATAAGAAGCTCTTAATTTTTTGACACTTCCATTCGGTAGCGGCATAGCTGTCATTTCTGCCGGATCAACTTTAACCGTATGTCCATCACGTTCTACCTCTCCACCAATTTCCTCAAGCAAACAGCTTAATGTTTCTACATCCGAGATATCTGGTAAACCTTCAATAATTACTTGTGTATCTGCCAATATAGCTGCTGGTAATAAAGCTACCGCACTATTTTTCGCACCACTGATACGAACTTTTCCATTTAATAAATGACCGCCCTCTACAAGCAACTTTTCCATATATATTTCCCTCACTTTCAAGGATTCCTGTAAGCATACAGCAACATCAATATTTTAACCATAGTCTGTACTAAACTTGCCAAATTTATGTAATCAAAAATAAACTTAAAACCATTATATCTCATTTCCGAGCGATTTCAAACAGAAGATGGGTTAAAGGAACAGCAAGAGTCTTCTCACTATGCTAGCTTACTATGAATTCCGAGGGTTTTACCTTTTAAGAAAAACCAGGATAATGTACTCTAACCAAGTTAGAAATGATGAAATGTTTTTATCTGCTACGGCAACCGCTTCGGCTGACCGTTTCGCTTTCCGGGGGCATGCTCTTCAGCTAACTTTGAAAAGAAAAACGCTTTTCAAAGTGGATCTTCAGATCACGCTAATTCCCCAGGAGTCGAAACGGTCGGCCTGCGCTATTGTTATGTTCTACAACTTATTATATAGAATCATTTTTGCGTTTACTGCATCATGTAGAAGCCTATTTTCTATCGCTATAAAGAGCCAACATATTAGCTGTCACCATAGGTGTAGAGCCTATCTTAAAGCGTAGGAAAAATGCGAAGACTCGCGGCGCGAGAATGCATGAGCTGAAGCCATGCCCGCGGAAAGCGAAGCATTTTTCCGGAGCTGTGCCCAGCACTCTATACATTTCAAAACACTCTTTATTCATGTCGCTTCTATATGACAAAACGCTGTTATATCAAGGATTTTATACTTTCTTTAATTATAAAGAAAAAAGCCACACTCTTGTTTAAGAGTATGGCTTATAAATTAATTTATGCTTTACCTGAAGAACTGAATTCGCGCATTTTTCCGATTACTGTATCTTTAATCGCGTCACGACCTGGTCCTAAGTATTTACGTGGATCGATCATTTCTGGGTTCGCTTCTAATACTTCACGAACAACTTTTGATTGTTGGATTTGGTTTTCTGTATTTACATTGATTTTAGATGTACCATAAGAAATTGCTTTTTGGATATCTTGAATCGGAATACCAGTTCCACCGTGAAGTACTAATGGTATACCAGCTACTGTATTGATTTCTTCCATTTCTTTAAATCCTAAGTTTGGTTCCCCTTGATAAGGACCATGTACAGAACCTAAAGCAGGTGCAAGACAGTCAATTCCAGTACGTTCCACTAGCTCTTTACATTCATTAGTATCTGCGTACATAATACCACCTTGTACGCCATCTTCATTACCACCAACGGTACCAACTTCTGCTTCAACAGACACGCCATGGAAGTGTGCAAGTTCTACTACTTTAGAAGTTTTTTCTACGTTTTCCTCAAATGGATCATGTGATGCGTCAATCATAACAGAAGTGAAACCTGCATGAATTGCTTTTGCACAAGATTCAAAGCTTGAACCATGATCTAAGTGAATTGCTACAGGTACTGTTGTACCTTGTGCTTTCATTGTTGCTTCTACCATTGCTACTACTACATTGAAACCACCCATGTATTTTCCGGCACCTTCAGATACACCCAGAATTACTGGTGATTTTTCTTCTTCTGCTGCTTGAAGAATAGCTTGTACGTACTCTAGGTTATTAAGATTAAATTGACCTACAGCGTAACGATTTTTATTAGCTGTTTCAAGCATTTCTTTCATTGAAACTAATGGCATAATTGCTCCTCCTTTAAAGTATGTATATACAATTGATTTAACAATCGATCTTCTTTCGAAAGATTGCACCCATTAATAGAATACCAATTCCGACAAAAAGGTGCAACAAAACAATTATCTGAAATCGCTTACCTTACTAAATTCCCAAAAATTGCTTCAACGTGAAAGAATTTTTATAATCATCTATTCCAAAATATTCTTTACCAATTCTCTAATGTCATTTAATTGAAATGGTTTGCCAATTGTTTTCGAAATGGATTTAAAATTTTGCACATCATCTTCTGCTTTTTCTGGCAAACCACTCATCATAATAGTCGGAATTACAATATTATCATTTTCCAAATTTTTAACTAACGTAGGGCCATCGATGATTGGTAACTTATAATCTAACATGATCAAATCAGGCTTATTATTCATGATTTTGTCTAATGCTTCCTTGCCATTCAAAGCCAACTCTACATTATACCCCTCTTGCTGAATCACTTCCTCTAGTAACAGTCGAATACCAATTTGATCATCAACTACTAATACTGTCTTATTCATGCTCTGCCAGCTCCTTTATGTTTTTCTAATTATATATATAGTTGCATGGTTCCTATTGTCATAAATTGCGAATTGGCGTCTATTTTGTAATAAGCCCTTTTCCTTATAGTTCGATATGATAAACGAAAATCCTGCATTATTCGTAGTATTTTATAAAATTCGTATTTTTTTTGGGCTGATAAGCAGCAAAATTAACCAGTTTATTAGGTAAAAAGAAAACGCCATAGTAAGTACTATGACGATTGGTGAAATGGGGCGTAACCCTGTCTGACTCACATTTTATTTGTTTACGGCTGCGTTAATGAAGCCTTTGAATAATTGTTGTGGTCGTGTTGGTCTTGATTTGAATTCTGGGTGGAATTGGGATGCGACGAACCATGGGTGGTCACTGAGTTCGATTGTTTCCACTAGTTTTTCGTCTGGGCTTGTCCCTGAGAATACAAATCCGTTTTGTTCCATTTGGTCTCGGTAATGATTATTAAATTCAAAACGGTGACGATGACGTTCATAGACAACATCTTCATTATTATAGGCATCTCTTGTTTTCGTTCCTTCTTTTAAGCGGCATGGATATAAGCCTAAACGTAACGTTCCACCAAGGTCGGAAATATCTTTTTGCTCTGGTAAAAGGTCGATAATTGGATGTGATGTATTCGGATCAATTTCTGCTGAATTTGCCCCTTCTAATCCTAATACAGTACGGGCAAATTCAACCGTTGCAAGCTGCATGCCTAAGCATATACCTAAGAAAGGTAATTGGTTTTCACGCGCAAAACGGATTGATTCAATTTTACCTTCAATACCTCGATCACCAAAGCCACCTGGGACTAGTAATCCATCTACGTCTGCTAATTCACTTGCCACGTTATCAGCACAAACTTCTTCTGCATCAATCCATTTCACGTCAACATCTGCATCATGTGCAAATCCTGCATGTTTTAATGCTTCTACAACGGAAATATATGCATCTGGTAATTCCACGTATTTACCTACAAGTCCAATTGTTATTTTTTTCGAAAGATTCTGTACTCTTTCTACTAATTGATTCCATTCCGTCATATCTGCCTGTCCGCAATCTAAGCCAAAATGATCACATGTTAGTTGATCCAATTTTTGCTCTTGCATTGCTAACGGGATATGATAAAGGGTATCAGCATCACCTGATTCGACAACTGCCTTTTCATTGATATCACAGAATAGTGCGATTTTTTCTTTCATTTCCTGGCTGATCTCATGCTCTGTACGTAATACAATAACATCAGGCTGGATACCTAACGAGCGTAATTCTTTCACACTGTGTTGCGTTGGCTTCGTCTTTAATTCACCAGCTGCCTTGATATAAGGAACTAACGTACAGTGAATATACATAACATTTTCTTTGCCGATATCACTTTTAATTTGGCGAATTGCTTCGATAAACGGTAATGATTCAATGTCACCGACCGTGCCACCAATTTCGGTAATAACGATATCTGCATTTGTTTGCTTTCCAGCTTGAAATACTTTTTCCTTAATTTCGTTCGTGATATGTGGAATAACTTGGACCGTTCCACCTAAATAATCACCACGGCGCTCTTTTTTGATAACGGTTGAATAGATTTTACCTGTTGTGATGTTACTATACTGATTTAGGTTAATGTCAATAAATCGTTCATAGTGACCTAGATCGAGATCTGTTTCAGCACCATCGTCTGTTACGAACACTTCACCGTGTTGGTAAGGACTCATAGTTCCCGGATCGACATTGATGTAAGGGTCAAACTTTTGAATGGTTACTTTTAGGCCTCTGTTTTTTAAAAGGCGACCTAGAGATGCTGCTGTGATTCCTTTTCCGATGGAAGAAACAACACCGCCAGTTACAAAGATATATTTTGTCACGCTGTATCCCTCTTTCTTTTGTATTTATTCTATCTTTTGCTTAGTATTCTGATTTTATTGTAGTAGTCATACTAAGCTTGATGAAAAATTTGGTTCACTCCAATAAACCGACGTCGGGGAAATATACACACTTTCCACGGGCGAACCTTGAGCCTTCTACTCCCACAAATGTCGCTTGCTATGGGGTCTTACTTAGCTCGCTTTCCCGCAGGAGTCACGCATATTCCCCCGGTTTGGAACAGAATATCATTTAAAAAAATTAATCTTAATTGCTTCTTAAAAATAAAAAGCGCTCCCCTTAAGCAGGGGAACGCTGTGTAATTTCCATTAAATTATGGAGCCCAATAAAAATTTTACTCAGAAGCTTGTGGAAAGTCAAGTATACTTTAATATATATTTATTATTTCATAATTGCCTTAAATCGATTGATTATATTTTCTACTGTAAAACCGTACTCTTTTACTACTACTTCACCTATTCCTGAAGCGCCAAATTCTTCAATACTTACTACATCTCCTTTATCACCAGCATATTTATGCCAACCTAAAGAAGAACCCATTTCAATTGCTAATCGTACTGGTAAATGATCAGGCAAAACTTCTTTCTTATAATCTTCAGGTTGTTGTTCGAATCGATCCCAAGAAGGAATGCTGATGACGGATACATAAATATTATCTTCTGCGAGGGCCTTTTGTGTCATGATTGCTAATGAAACTTCTGAACCTGTTGCCAGCAATAACCCATCAGGTGATTTCTGAGCTTCAGAAATAGTGTAAGCACCTTTACGTACCCCTTCCTCTGCTTGTTCCCACGATTTCGTTGACGTCGGCAGCTGTTGTCTAGTTAATACTAATGCATGTGGTCTATCTATACTCTCTATAGCCAATTGCCAAGCCGCTCTCACTTCATTTCCATCTGCAGGACGAATAACGGAAAGGTTTGGCATAGCTCTAAGAGAAGCTAAATGTTCTACAGGCTCATGAGTCGGGCCATCTTCCCCCACCGCAATACTATCGTGAGTCAATATATAAGTAACAGGCACTTTCATTATAGCAGATGTTCTTATAGCTGAACGTAAATAGTCTGAGAATACAAAGAATGTACCACCAAATACATATACTCCACCATGCAAAGCCATCCCATTTAATGCAGCACCCATTGCAAATTCTCTAACACCGAACCAAATATTACGTCCATCATAACTATTTGCTGAAAAATCTCGTTCATCGTTTATTTTTGTTTTATTGGAGCCGGATAAATCGGCTGAGCCTCCAATAAAATGTGGTATTTGCCGAGCAATTTCATTTAATATTTTACCAGAAGCATCCCTAGTCGAAATAACATCAGAATAGGAGAACGTGGACAAGGACTTATTCCAATTTTCTAGCGATTGGTCATTTATAGCAAATTTTAGTTCATTTGCTAATTCAGGATAAGCCGTTTGATAGTCTTCCAATAATCGCTCCCACTTCTCCTCTTTCTTTCGTGCTTCTTCTTTCTGTAATTGATAAAATTCTTTTACTTCATTTGGTATTGTGAAAGACTCATCGTATTGCCATCTGTAATTTTCTTTCACTAACTCTATTTCTTCTTTTCCTAATGAGGCACCATGCGCTTGTGAAGTACCTCCTTTATTTGGTGAACCAAAACCTATTGTTGTTTTGACTTCGATTAATGTTGGTTTTCTTCTATTTTGTTTGGCTAATAATATTGCTTCCGTTATTTCTTCTAAATCATTGCCGTCTTCAACTTTTAGTACTTGCCAATTATACGCTTTATACCTGGTTCTAACATCTTCTGAGAAAGAACGGTCTAAATCGCCATCCAACGAAATATCATTTGAATCATAAAATACTATTAACTTTCCTAATTTTAAGTGTCCTGCTAAAGATCCAGATTCCTGTGAAACTCCTTCCATCAGATCTCCATCACCACATAGACAATACGTAAAATGATCAATTATTGAATAGCTTTGTTTGTTATATTTCGCAGCAAGGAATCGTTCAGCCATTGCCATACCAGTTGCCATAGATATCCCCTGCCCCAACGGACCTGTTGTAGCTTCCACACCTATTGTATGACCATATTCTGGATGGCCTGGTGTTTTACTTCCCCACTGCCTGAAATTTTTGAGTTCATCCAAAGAAAGCCCGTACCCGTAAAGGTGTAATAAGCTATAAAGCAAAGCAGATCCATGTCCTGCTGACAAGACAAACCTATCACGATTGAACCAATTTGGATTTTTGGGGTTATGATTTAAGTGTTTAGACCACAACACATGTGCCATTGGTGCTGCCCCCATAGGCAAACCAGGATGACCAGAATTAGCTCTTTCTATCATATCAATAGAAAGCATTCTTATTGTATTAATTGTTAACTGCTCCAAGTCATTTATTGTTTTCATTTTATTTCACCCCTTCCTATTTCGGCATTTTTTCCCAGTCATCTAAAAACTTTTTGATACCTATATCTGTTAATGGATGACTCCACAATTTAGGGAATTGTGATCCTGGGATCGTGGCAATATCTGCACCTGCAACTGCAGCATCTTGTAAGTGAATAATGTTTCGCACACTAGCCGTAATGATTTCCGTCTCATATTGATACTCTGTTAAAATTCGTTTTAAATCTTTTACTAAATCCATACCTTCTGTGCCAATATCATCAATTCTTCCAACAAAAGGACTAATATATGTTGCACCTGCTTTGGCAGCCATTAAACCTTGAGCTGCAGAAAATATTAAAGTAACATTAGTTTTAATTCCTTCATCGGATAACCTATTCACCGCACGCAAGCCTGCTTCAGTCATCGGAATTTTAACAACTACATTAGGAGCCCATGTAGCAATTTCTCTTGCTTCTTTCAACATATCTGCCGTTTCCAATCCAATAACTTCGGCACTGACTGGTCCATCTATCATACTACTTATTTCTTTTATTACCTCTTCAAAGTTTCTACCTTCTTTTGCAATAATAGATGGATTAGTAGTGATACCATCTACAAGCCCCAACTCATTTACTCTTTTTATCTCTTCTATATTTGCCGTATCCAGAAAAAACTTCATTGTTCTCCTGCTCGAATACTATAATTCTAATAATTTGAAAGTGCTTAATTATTAGCGGAGTTAACGATTGTTAAGCTACGTGTGGATTGGGATGTTTACATTTCACATATCTTAACTGTTTACTTTCACCATTTAAAATTAACGAGTGCGTAGTATAGTTTGATTCAGTATCTGTTTTAATACCATCCAGTAAAATATTTTCCGTAATACCTGTTGCAGTAAATATACATTTGTCTGATTTAATTAATTCGGAATGCCTCAAGGCAATTTCAGGATTGTCTAGTCCCATCTCAACACATCTATCGTATTCTTTTCTCGATTGCGGTAATAACCTGGCCTGCATGTCGCCATTTAAACATTTTACCGCTACAGCAGCTACCACACCTTCAGGAGCCCCACCAATCCCATAGAATAAATCTATTTCTTGATCTTCGATACAAGTAGCAATAGCATACGTGATATCACCTTCATCAAACAAATGCACCTTGGCACCCATATTTCTTATTTCTTCAATCCCTTTGTTATGACGCTCTCTTTTTTGAATTAATACTTTAACATCTTTTATATTTTTACCATTTGCTTTTGCCACCTTATGAACATTTTCTGTTAATGAGACGTTAATATCTATTTCACCTTTCGCTTTTGGGCCAACTACTAACTTTTCCATATACATATCCGGTGCATGTAATAATGTTCCCTTCGGCGCTGCAGCAATTACAGTAAACGCATTATCCTGACCATTCACGGTTGAAGTCGTACCTTCAATTGGATCAACAGCGATATCCACTTTTGTTCCTAAACCAGTACCTACTTTTTCTCCAATAAACAACATAGGAGCATCATCTAACTCCCCTTCACCAATAACAATTCTGCCATTAAATTTAATTTGATTAAGTGTGTTACGCATTGCATTTGTTGCAGCTCCATCAGCTTTTAATTTATCACCGCTCCCCACCCAAGGATAAGAAGCTATAGCAGCCTGTTCTGTCACCTTAAGAAAATCAAATGTTAAATTTTGCAAGGTATTACTCTCCCTTCTCAGTAAAAGCTACTGAAACTTATCTTGAAGATTTGGTAATAAACTCATTTTCTTTTTCTGTGATTTTGTTTACTTTTCTCTCGGATCCTCCAGTCCAGAACGAATTCATATATGCTGCCACAACTTTTTTTCCAACTTCCGGACCAATGATTTGCGCACCCATTGTCAGAATTTGCGCATTATTACTTAGCTGAGCTCTTTCAGCAGAATAAGTATCATGACAAAGTGCTGCACGAATACCAGGGTATTTACAAGCTGCAATAGCCACACCAATACCTGTTCCACAAATCAAAATACCTCGATCCACTTTATTTCTATTTATATCCTCAGCAACTTGAAAAGCTACATCAGGATAATCAACCGCGTTACACGAGTAACATCCATAGTCTATGAATTCGAACTTCTCATTAACTAGATACTTTTTTATTTCTTCCTTTAAATCAAACCCATTATGATCACTGCCAATCGCTATTTTCATTTTATCGTTTCTCCTTTCGTTTATGATTATTTATACTTTTATTTTATTATATTTTTTACCATTTTTCAATGTTATTTTTTATTTATTTTCGTTTATTAGCGATATATTTCTTTATACATGATGTTATTATACTTATTCAGGGAAAATTGAACATTTTCCTGCAAGTGAATACAAAACGAAATTTGTTATTAATTTCGTTTATTTTCATTATGTGATACAATAATGGAAGACTCCATAACTTTAGTATTATATAAGGGGTGATGATATTGGGTAAAATGTTTGCAACTGAACGAAGAAATGCTATTTCAAAGATTTTGCAAGATAAAAAAAGAGTCACTGTAAAAGATCTTTCTAAAATGTTAAACGTATCAGAAGCAACTTTAAGAAGCGACCTGTCAAACATGGAAAATAAAGGTTTGCTCACAAGAACACACGGCGGCGCTGTTCTTGATTCTCCTATAAATGCAGAAAATACCTTTTCTGCTCGAGAAAAGAAAAATAAAGAAAGTAAAATTGCCATAGCAAATAAAGCAATGACTTTCATCAATGATAAGGACTGCATCCTTCTAGACGCTAGCACAACCGCGTTAGAAATTGCTCGTTTATTAAAAGACCAAAACATTCGGCTGACGGTACTAACAAACGGTATTTCTGCTGCTATCGAACTGCGGGATAACCCCGCAATCACAGTAATTCTTTTAGGCGGTATGCTAAGAAATGGATCCATGGCATTAGAAGGACCTTTCGGAACAAGCATCTTAAACCAGATTCACGTCGATACTATGTTTACATCGGCTAGAGGATTTACTTTAGATGAAGGATTAACAGATTTCAGCGTATACGAAGTGGAATTAAAAAAGGCTTTAATTAGTAAAGTCGACAAAGTTGTTGCTATCATAGACCATTCAAAAATCGAGGATAACTCCATTGCATCTTTTGCCAGTATACAAGATATCGATGTCTTTATTTCTGACCAAGATATTGATGACAAACTTAAGGAAGCTTTCCATAAAAATGGCGTCGAATTTATCGCATAGTAGAAAATACGATAGTATCAACTATTTTTTAGTCTGTGCTTTGATACACAGGACTAGCATCCAATTAGAATAAAAAGGCATCTGAAAATTACGTCACTGTATATATTTTTGGTAATAAAAAACAGAAGGAGTAAATATATATCCCTTCTGTTTTTTATCTTCATTTTATAGACTATTTATTTTACACTAGAAAGGCTTTTTTGAAAGTATTCTATTATTAAATAGACTGAGGTTGCTCCTGGATCCTGAAATCCTTTCGAGCGATTCCCTAACCTGCTCGATCTACCTTTTTTGGATATCATTTCTTTCGTAGATAGCATTCCCTTTTCAGCTTCCCTTAACGCGTTATCCATTGCGTGTAAAAAAGACTGACTATCTTTTTGAAGCTTTATTGATTGCACAAAGGGATCAATTGTATCAATCATTGTCTTATCACCAACCTCTGCTTGACCGCGTTCTTTAATTCCTTCACCAAAAGCAATCCAGAATTCGAATAAGTCTTGATCCTCAAGTTCTGATTTGCCTTTTAAAACTTTGCTTCCTCTCAAAAAGCCAGTGGCATAAAGTGGTCCCACAGAAGATCCAACAGCATTGAGAAACGTTTTCGCCACTACTTTACTGATTTCTCCTCCATCCATTTCATCTTTTAATTCGTTATCTAACTTTTCCTTTACAGCTTGCCAACCAATTGACATCGTAACACCATGATCACCATCACCCAGTTTTCGATCTAAATCAGACAGGTAATCTTTTTCTTTTTCGATCATCTCTATAACATCATATAAGTATTGTTTGTACTGATCTGTTGTGTATGCTATCACATCATTCCCCTCCATCCCTTATAATTGTGCATACATTGGACAATTCGCTTCTGCATCAATCAGTTCTGTTAGTTCATCATCTAACTTTGTGAGGGTAACAGAACATCCACCCATCTCTAATGACGTACTGTAATTTCCAACATAGGAACGATAAATTTCAATACTTTTTTCCGCCAGAATTTGTTCAACTCTCCTAAATACAATGTAAAGTTCCATTTTCGTAGTGGAGCCAAGTCCATTTACAAGGACAGCAACTTTATTACCTTTTGAAATAGTAATATCATTTAATATATCTTGAACTAACCGGTCTGCCACTCTATCGGCTTCTTGTAATTCACCTTTTTCGACACCAGGCTCGCCATGGTGACCCAGACCAATTTCCATTTCATTATTTTCTAATGTAAAACTAGGTTCATTTGTTTGTGGTAAATAACATGGACTCAATCCTACCCCCATTGTTCGAGTAACATTGTTTGTTTGTCTTGCTACTTCTGCTACCTCCTTTAAGCTGTATCCCTTTTCCGCTGCAGCACCGGCAACTTTCGTAACAAAGAACTCCCCTGCGATACCCCGTCTTTTTTCTTTCTCATTATTTGGAGCAGAGGCTACGTCATCATTTACCACAACGAATTCTATATCAATATCCTCTTCTAATTCTGCGAGTTCGGCAGCCATTCCAAAGTTCATTAGGTCACCAGCATAGTTCCCATAGATATATACGACACCATTTCCTTTATCAATTGCTTTGGTTGCTGCTACAATTGGATCTGGGGGTGGGGAAGCAAAAATATTTCCCACAGCTACACCATCTGCCATACCTTTTCCGACATAACCCATAAAAGCAGGTTCATGCCCTGAACCTCCTCCTATCAGCACTCCTACCTTATTTTCGCGTGTTTCACTTGCAATAACAATCGAACGTTTATTTTCGTTTAATTTTCGTACTAGTTTTGGATGTGCCTTAACATAACCATCAATCATTTCATCAACTACATCGTTTGGTATATTTATTAACTTCTTCATTTTGACACCCCTCCTAATAAATATAGACTCAGAAATATTTGCAGATTCTTTTAGTAGAATCTGCAAATATTTTTAAGGTACAAGCACTACTTTGAGTGAATCTTTACCGGTTTTCACCATTTCAAAGCCTTGTTCAAAATCTTCTAGTTTTAATTGATGTGTGACGACACCTTCTGTCGGAAAATCTCCATTTGCAATTCCCTCAATAACAATAGGATAGCAATACGGTCCGAGATGTGAACCTAATACATCCAGTTCTTTACGATCTCCAATAATACTCCAGTCTATTGTAACCGGGTCCTTAAATACACTGAATTCTACAAATCTACCTAACTTTCTAATCGCAGATAAACCTTGTTCAACCGATTTCGGATGTCCTGTAGCTTCGATATAAATATCACAACCATATCCATCTGTCATGTCTTTAATAATTTGTACTGCATCTTCTCTGGAAGGGTTAATGGTTAGATCCGCTCCAAATTTTTTAGCAAGTTCCAACCTATCATCCATTAAATCCAATACAACTAACTTTCCAGCCCCCGCCTTTTTAGCGGCTCCAGCCATACCAAGACCTAATGTACCTGCACCCGCAATTACTACCACATCTCCTATTTGAATCTGCGCTCTTTGTACAGCATGTAATGAACAAGCATATGGTTCTATTAATATGGCTTTTTCAATAGGTAAATCCTCTGGCACTTTATAATTTATCGCTTCTTTTGTGAATTTCATATAATCTGCCATACCACCATGGACATTATACTGAAATCCGTACAGGTCATGTTTTTCACACATCCAATATTGACCACGCTTACAAAAGCGACAGTCCCAACATGGAACTATCTGCTCGGATATAATTCGATCACCTACTTTAAAATCTTTAACAGCATCTCCAAGTGCGACTATTCGACCAATGAATTCATGACCTGGTATTACAGGAGACTTTATATAAGCTGGTTGAAAATCGTCCCCCCAAAATGAAACCGCACCAGCATGAGCTTTTGCATCACCAGCACAAATCCCGCACGCTTCCACTTCTATAATAATTTCCTGGTCATTTTCTAGTTTTGGAGTATCTACTTCTTCCAGGCGGTAATCCCCCGGTTTATAAGCTACAATCGCTTTCATTTTATCTGGTATTGTTTGGTTGTTTGTCATATCCGTTTTCCTCCTCTTAAGATAATATTGCCGTTACTTTTGTATTCTCAATACGTCCACCTGTTTCAATGTCAAAGATATGAATACGATCCGTATCAAATTTTATCTTTATATGATCACCTGTATCGAAAGGATAAATTTCTTCAGACACTATACTTAAAATGTTATCTTCTTCTATTTTTATATGAATTCTAGACTCCTCACCTAAATTCTCAAAAACCGTCACATTTGTATCGATGGAATCAGGATGATCGTCAGTTATTACTGATATATCAGTAGGTCGAATTCCAAAATGATATTCTTTACCTTCTTGAACAAATTCCACATATTTATCAGGCACTTTAAATTGTAACTTTTCATTTTTGGAAGTGAAATAAATATTCCCATCTTTAAATTTAGTGAAAACACTAAATATATTCATAGGCGGTTCTCCTATAAATCCAGCTACAAATTCATTCACGGGATGATTAAAAACCTCAAGCGGTGTGCCAAATTGTTGTAATACACCGTCTTTAATAATTGCAATCCGATCTGCCAAAGCCATCGCTTCCAATTGATCGTGTGTTACGATAATGGTCGTACACTTTATTTCATTGTGAAGATGCTTAATTTCAGTTCTCATTTTGTGTCGAACTTTTCCATCGAGGTGTGAAAGTGGTTCATCCAGCAAAAGTACTTCTGGTCTTCTTATTAAAGCTCTTGCGATATTTACTCTTTGTTTTTGACCTCCCGATAAAGCACTTGGATTCATATGCAACAAATCTTTTATGTCTAGTAAGTCTGATATTTTTTCGACTTGTTTCTTAATTTTTTGTCTAGGTACGTTTTTAGCTCTCATGTTAAAACTAATATTTTCATAAACAGATAAAGGTGGATACATGGCATAATTTTCAAATGCCAGCCCGATATTCCGATCCTTTGGGTGCAAATCATTTATCTTGTGATCGCCAATCCTTATATTTCCACTGGTAACACCCTCTAAACCGGCAATCATTCTTAAAGTAGTTGATTTACCACAACCGGACGGCCCTAATAATGCAACAAACTCTCCATCATTCGTTTCAATATTTAAATCACTAACGGCATGTATTGGCTCTTTATTTTTGTAATAAGTTTTGTGTAAATTATCTAATATTAACTTTGCCATATTACCTCTCCCTTAGCATCTTTCAGAAATTTAGAAAAAAGGTTTATTTTCTCGGGCCCAAAGAACATCGCTTTATTGATATCTAATTCGATATACACATGCTGATCCATATCCATTTGCAAAATAGATGGTACAACTAACCTTATCTGGTTACCATTTTTTTCGACAGTCAAAACCGCCTTTGCCCCTAAAGGCTCGAAACTGTATACAGAACACTCCACACTATAATCATTTTCTTTCACGAAGCTATATTTAATATCTTTAGGTCTTATTCCTACCCTAATGGATCTTGCACTTGTATCCAATTTATTCTTTACTATATCTGGTATATCTTGTATTTTAGCTTCTTCAAAGATGGATAGCTGCTTATCGTCTGTTACAAGTGCATCGAAAAAATTAATTTCCGGTTCCCCAAAGGAACTTGCAACAAATTCGTTATGTGGATAAAAATATATATCATCGGGTGTTCCAATCTGTTCTATTTTCCCTTCATTGAGTATCGCTATTTCATCTCCTAAACTTAACGCTTCCAAATAATCGTGCGTTACATAAATAGTTGTTGTATCTAAGTTTTTCTGCATTTCTTTAAGTTCTGCTCTCATTTGATGTCGCAATTTAGCATCCAGGTGGGTTATTGGTTCATCCATAAGAAACACATTGGGCGTCCTAACTAATGCTCTTCCTAAGCCAACTCGTTGCCGTTGTCCATTAGATAATTCTGAAATATTTCTTTCTAACAAATGATCAATCTTTAATATTCTAGCAACCCTTGTAACTTCTTTTTCTATGACTGCTTTTGATTCTTTGTATTTCGGGCTTTTAAGCGGCGATGCTATATTTTCAAAAACTGTAAAGTGTGGATATAATGCATAGTCTTCAAAAACCATTGCAATGTTTCGATCTTCTGGTTCAACGTAATTAAAATATACACCATTCAAATAGAGATTTCCGTATTCCGGTAAATACAATCCTGCTATAACATTCAGCAATGTTGTTTTTCCTGCTCCAGCCGGACCAAAAATAACAAAAAACTCTTTATCTCTCACCGTTAAATTTATATTAGCCAGGGCTGTATTGTTTTTAAACTTTTTCGATATTGACTTTAAAGTAATATCTGCCACCATTTTGCCTCCTTTCGATTTAACCTTTTACTGATCCCATACTCAAACCACGAACAAGGTGCTTCTGGATAGATAACGCTAATATAATAATTGGCAATGATGCTATTAATACCGCACCTGCCATTTGACCATAATGCACAGTGTCAGATGCTACATATTGCAACATGGCTACTGTTGTTGTTGTAACATCTTGCCCCGCTAATAATAACGAGAATGTAAAATTGTTCCAAACGAATATCAGCGATAACAATGCTGAGGCAACTAATCCCGGACGAATTAATGGCATAACTATTTTTATAAATACTTGCCACCATGAATAACCATCAAGTCTAGCTGCATTTTCTACTTCTACTGGAATATCCTCGAAGTAACCTCTTAGAATCCAAATTAATAAAGGCAACGACAACACTTGGAACACCCAGATTAACCCTACATAAGTGTCATAAAGTCCTAATTCTTGGTAAAGCAAGAATAAAGGTAAAACAACTAATATCTCTGGAGCAAAACGGAAAGATAAGAATGTAAATGCAATTCCGTCTCTCCCTTTAAAATCAAATCGAGCAAGGGCATAAGCAGCCGGTACACCTACAACTATCGATAGAGCGATCGCTCCAAAACTAACGATGATATTATCTAAGAAATATCCTATATATTCGCCATCAGAAAATAAAGCTCGATAGTTTTCTAATGTCGGTGTGAATATAAATGTTGTATTAAACATATCGCTATCATGTTTAAAAGAAAGTATTAACAGCCACACCAACGGAAATATCGCATAGAAAGCATACAAAAGAAGTGCTATATTTTGCAGAATCGCTATCATTTTCTTTTTCATATTCTCCCTACTTTCCTGAAGCTTTATTTTGAGTATATGTCCAATATTTAACAATGAAATGACTTAAGAAGTATACAAATACCCATAGGATCAGCATAAATGGTAATGATACACCTAATTCTTTATACGTAAACGCTTCGGTATAAGCTGTTAAAGGTAATGTCATTAACGTGTCACCCGGTCCACCACGAGTTAAAGCAAAGATGATATCGAACATTTGCAATGACAACATCAATCGGAACAATATCGCAATAATCAACATAGGCATGATCATTGGCAGGGTTAAATTTTTAAAAGTAAACCAAGCTGAACCACCGTCAATCATAGCCGATTCAAATGGTGCTTTGGGTAATGAACGTAGCCCGGCTAATACCAGGATCGTTACAAATGGTGTAAAAACCCAAGCATCAATGATTAGTACTGTAAATAGTGCTGTTGAAGGATCCGCCCCCCAGTTAAAGTTTGTAATCCCGAGTTGTCTTAACCAGTCACTGTATATACCTACTGAATTATTTGTCATTAACTGCCATATAATTGTTGCGATAACTGGAGCAATAACAAGTGGGAAAATTAAAACGATACGAAGCGATCTTGATAAAAAATTCTCGCGATTTAACAGTATTGCAATCCCTATTCCCAGTAATGTTTCGATCAATGTCGCTACACCTGCATATGTTAAGGTAACGCCAACACTTTGCCAAAAATCTGCAGAGGTAAACATAGATATCCAATTTTCCAATCCAACAAATACGTAATCCGGATATTTGAAAGAATAATTGGTTACCGAAAAATAAATTGCCATCGCAAACGGGATTAAGATTCCGACTGTAAGTAAAAATGCAGGACCTAAAATGATAAAAGGCCTCATTTTAATCTTTAATGGCACTTTATTTGTCAATTGTTCTTCTTCTAGTTTTTCATATGCTTCTGTTGCCACTTTAAATCACCCCTTGGATAACAGGGGGGAAGAAAACTCCACCCCCAACATTTTAAGAATTTATTCTGCTCTTACTCTGGAAACCCTCTCCTGTATATCTTTATTTAATTCGTTCATTCGTTCCTCTGCATCTGCACCATTCACAATATCTTGCAATGCTGCTGCCCATTCAGTAGTCGTATTAAAGAATTCCGGTTGTGGTGTAAACTTAATTGTTGATCCATCAATTAACTCATTAAATGTTTCTACATAACCTTCAATATCACCAATTCTTTCTTGATATTCGTCACTTTCAAATACAGATTCTCTAACCGGGTCTACTACATTCGCTTCTATTGCACCCCATTGCATATGTTCTTTACCAGTAAAGTACTGCATAAATAACCAGGCAGCATCTTTTTTCTCGGATGATTTATTCATAGCGATTGACCATACCCACATGTTTGTTCCCAGATCGTCATCTTTTGTTCGAGGAGGTGTTGTAACTCCTATGTTTCCAGCTTCTGGCGCTTCCCCTGGCACATTATGAAATATTGCCCAGTTACTTGCGTCATAAGTAAACGCTGCCTTACCTTGTGCCAAGTCGTTTGATACTTGATACCACGTATAACTTGACCAATCTGAAGGACCTGCTTCATTGACTAACTCTGCAAACTTTTCTGTTATTTCAATTGCTTCCGTGCTATTAAGATGAGATACTAGCGATCCATCTTCTACCGTGAAATCTACAGCTCCATGATTATCAAATGATGTCATATATCCTGGGTGAATAGTTGCCCATGACCTGGTACCACGAGTACCTACACCGTAACTACCTTCACCATTCCACCCATCCAGTTGAGCACCAACTTCTATTAATTCTTCCATCGTTTCCGGTGGCTCTTCTAAACCAATAGATTCCAGTGCGCGTTTATTATAATGTAATAGGTTGAATTCGTATGCTAATGGTACTGTGTACAAGTTTCCTTCGCCTACCGTGTGTCCAGGAACACCATCCCAACGACCTGCATCTAAAATACCTTCATAAAAATCATCTACATCATAATCTGGAGATGTTCTGTTCTCATCTTCAACAAACACGTCTAATTCCTGCATATAATCAGCAGTTGCATATTCCCAAACTTGATATGCACCAGTCATAAAAACATCCGGATTACCATTTTGTGCATTTAATGAAGTCGTTAATTTATCAAAATAGTTTTCTTCTGGTGTTAGAGAGTGATTTACCGTAATTCCTGTTTTCTCCTCGAATTCCGGAATTCTTTCAATTATTGCTTCCGCATATGGATGTTGATTAAGCATAATCTCAATTTCTTCACCATCAAAGCGTTTCCAATCAAATTCGTCAAATTGTTCTAAATCAATCGTATTCGATGAGCCATCGTTATCGTTACCATTTTCTGTAGCGCTTTCATTTGAACACGCAAATAATAACATGAATGCAAGAACACTTATGAAACCAGATATTATTTTTTTCACTTCGTTTTCCTCCCTAAATTTTTTAGCGGAATGTTTTATATTTATCTCTATTTGTTTTCACCTCCACCTGTTTCTCTTTCTTGCGTTTTATTTTACATTATTATTTTTTGTTGTCAATATGTTTCGTTTATTTTCATTTTATGATTTCCAAATGAAAAAATGTCATGTTTTTCTTTGTTTTCCTGTGACCAGCTGTATGGTGGAGTACTCATTTTTTATTTGTTCAAAAAAGCCTTGAGGTGCTTGTTCACTAGTAATTAATACATCAATTTCTTTTGTTTCCAGTGACGTAACTACTGATTTTCGATTTATTTTTGTATGATCTACAATCGCTACACACTTTTCAGCTCTTTCAGCCATAAATTTTTTCAATTGAGCCTCATGAACACTGAAATCATTCAATCCACTTTCAACTGTAAAACCGTGTGGGGATGTAAAAAAAATATCAGAATTAATTTCTGATAAAATTGTTTTTCCTAGGGAACCTTCAATTTCTGTACTTCCAGGCCTTACTAACCCTCCAATCATAATGACATTCAAGCTAGTATTTTCAGCTAGAATTTGGGCAGTGACAAGACCGTTTGTAATAACAGTTATATTCTTTTTATATACAGCTAATTGCTTTGCTAATTCTAAACAAGTAGAGCTTGCATCAATGGTTATGCAATACTTCCCCTCCATAAGTTCCATCGCTTTGTTACTAAGCAGTTTTTTCTCTGATTGATTTTGCTCTACTCTGGAACTAAATGCTAAATTTGGGTCGTATTGTTCAGGCAACATTGCTCCACCATGCGTTTTTACTAAAAAACCTTCCTCTTCTAATATTTTTAAATCATTTCGTAATGTTCCTTCTGATACACCTAACTCCATTGATGTATCTTTAACTAATAATTGTTTCCTTTCGTTTAATATTTGTATAATTTTTTTTCTTCGACTAGGTGCTAACATTTTTTCACTCCTTTTTGCATAAACTAATATCTATTAATTATTTTTGGTGTATATTTTTGTTTATTGTTGATTTTCATTATTTATGTTGCTATTATAATCATATTAATTAATATTTGTAAAGAAAGTGAAGTAATTTGTTAGAGGAACTCGAAAGTCTATTTTATATTCAGGTTATTAGAAGGAAAGAACAAATCGTTTTATCTTTTTCTGTTACTGGTCCATTTAATAAAAGCGATTACCTCATACAAGAGTCAATAATATTATGGCAATAAGTCTGTCCGTTTGTATCAATAACCACCTAACAAAATCTATTTAATATGACATAAAGTGTCAACATTAAGGGTTACACTAGAGATACTAAAAAATGGGAGGCAGATGTAAATGAAATCTTTAAGGAGACAAATAGCTTTGGTAGCTGGTGGAGCAGGACGTGGTATTGCTATGGAATTAGGGGCTAGCAGGAGCTACTGTCTATATCACTGGTCGCACTACGCGAAATGAAACGGGCGCCCTGAAACTATTGAGGAAACAGCAGAATTAGTAAATGATTTAGGTGGAATCGGAATTGCTGTTCAAGTTGATCATCTGGTACATAAACAAGTGCAGTCGTTAATTGAAAGAATTGAGAAAGAACATGGAAGATTAGATATACTGGTAAATGATATTTGGGGAAGTGAATATTTGATGAAATGGGATACACCAGTTTGGCAGCATTCTTTAGAAAAAGGCTTAAGAATGTTACATTCGGCTATTGATACCCATATCATAACAAGTCATTATGCACTTCCTCTATTGATAAAAAATAAGGGAGGATTAGTTGTCGAAATGACAGACGGTACAGAAGAATATAATAACAATAACTAGCTTCACCTTATGAATGTACTGCTATTTCAGTTACACCAGACTGAATGCGCTCGGAAATAATGCTTGAAGAATTTGGAGTTACCGCAGAAAACTGGATGGATGCAACAAAGTTAGAACCCCATTTCGTTATTTCTGAAACACCACGCTTTACCGAGCAGTTACTTCAGTAGCAAAAGACCTTAATAAAAAATCGTTTGAATGGATATTCACTATCAAGTATAAATTAGCAAAAATGTATAACTTCTTTGATGTCGATGGATTTCAGTCAGATTGTTGGAGATATTTAGTTGAAGTTCAAGAGGATGGTAAATCTGCCAATGCAGAAGATTATCGATAAGTGAAGTACCTAAAATGGTAATTGAGGAATTAACATTATCCCATTGTTGATAATTTTAATTCCCTTGGAATCCAAGGGAATTAAAATTATTTTCAAACACAAGCTCCTATGATTCACCTAACCTTAGGACTTCCAAACGATTTAGTCTTGAAAAAGACTACACTGAAAAAAACATTCCTGCATTTCTATAATACATTGTCCTAGTATTAAAATGCAGTGGATAAGTAAATTACTTATCCTCTTTTGTTTTGAAATCCTCATCTACTTCTTCTTCTTCGAGGTCATCATCATCAAAGTCAAAGTCATCATCGACGATATCAGCTGATTCCTCATCATCGAATCCAGTACCAACAATTGTTTCATCAAGATCTTCCGTTTCATCCACTGATTCTACGGGAGCTTTTTTCTTTTTAGGTTTAGCTTTAGCTTTAGCTTTTTTCTTTTTCTTCTTTTTCGGTACAGGGGTGACATCTTCCTCAATCTCTTCCACCGGATACCATCTTTTTAATCCCCACATATTAGAACCTTTTGTCATGAAACGTCCATCAATATTTAAATCAGTATAAAATTGCGAGATCCCTGCATCTTTTTCCGCTTCAGATAAACCTTTTAATTTAGCGACACGTTCAAAGATATCACGGAAATCCTTTGCTTTGTTTTCTTCGTCTAAAATTAACGTCGCGATATCAATCATTGCCATTTCATCTATACTATCTTTTGTTAGGTTCTTTAAACTCACGGTCTAGCACTCCTTTTTTTCTTCTAATCTATATGTAAGCAAATTCACTGACTAGTTAAGTTCTACCATCATATTATATGGCTTTGTTAATTGAATTGCAACAATCTTTAAGTAAGCTATTTTAAAATAAAAGTTACCAGTTTTTCAACTTTTTCTTCTGTTAGATCTCCAGAATTATCAAAAATGTCGATATTTTCCTTCGGGATATCCCAGTTGACGGTTGGAACGAAATCCACTCTTGTTTCATATGAATCCCAATTCTCCAGCTTCCATGTATCCCGTTCTGTACCACGATCTGCAATTCGTTTTCGTTGTTGCTCGATATCCTCAAGTGTAACGACTACTACTTTTACATCTACTTCTTCTTTCGTTTTACCACTGTCTGCGATCACTTTTTCGATCCAATCTTTATTTTTTAATTCTGTTGTAAATGGTGAAATCATAAAAACATTTTGTCCAACCCGTAAGTTTTCAATACATATATCTTTCGTAGTATCGTATTCTAAGTCACGAAGATTTTCTTTATAAAATTGGGAATCACGATCTTTTGGATCTAGATCTTTCATTTCAAGAAAACGTTCCACGAAACGTCCGCCAACTGTATCACGATCAAGAAAGGCACACGGTATATGTTCTGAAATTTTCTCCGCTACAGTTGTTTTACCTGTTCCTGCCACACCTACAAAAAACACTAATTTTTGCACGATTTACACCTCTTTTATTTATCTGTTCTTTTTATATATTAACTTATTATTAACAATAACGCATCCATTATGTTGCTTATGATTCTACCCTTTTTTGGGTATAGTAACAAGAGAGAAATGAGGGAAAAACACATGCTATGGATCATCATCTTGTTTATTCTATTATTGATTATTGATTTTCAACTTGGCCGTTTTCTTGTTTCAAAGCGTAACAAAAGTCAAAGTTGGCGGACAACTACCGAAGAAGTGGAGATGTTTGCTGACGGCAATCCCTTGTTTGAAGCAATGCTTTCCGATATTGAGAAAGCAAAAGAATCGATCGATATCCAATTTTTTATTATTCGTAATGATCGCATTAGTAATCAGTTTTATACCCTGCTCGCCCGAAAGCATGCAGAAGGTGTACAAGTTAGGTTATTAGCCGATTGGGTCGGTAGTTTTAAATTTCGCAAAAAATGGCTTAATCAAAAATTTTTTATGGACAAAATGAATCCACCACGTTTCCCTTTTTTCTACCATTTCCAACAACGCAGTCATCGTAAAGTACTTGTGATTGATCAGAAGATTAGTTATTTTGGTGGCTTTAATTTAGGTAATGAATATGTTGGCAAGGATGTTAAGTTGGGAAGATGGCGTGATTATCATTATCGAATGGTTGGAAAAATTGGAGAAGTGATGCAGGAAAGCTTTACTAATGATTGGGGAATAGCGAATAATAGACCCATTCCTCAAATTGGAGATATAAGGGTATTAGCGACAGAAGGGGATGTATTGGAAAAAGAGATGCTAGATTATATCAAGAAAGCAAAAGAATCGATTGAAATCGGCTCCCCTTATTTTATACCAACCCAGAAACTTGCACAGGCTCTTTTGGATGCACTGGCAAAAGATGTCGACGTGACGATTATGATTCCGGATAAATCCGATCATGTTGTAGCTAAAGCTGCAGCTCTCCCTTATTTGAGGAAATTGAAGGAACATGGAGCAACTATTTATCTGTATGTGGATGGTTTTTTTCATGCTAAAGTTTTATTTTTTGATCGAAAAATCTGTGATACAGGCACAGCCAATTTCGATCGCAGAAGCCTTCAACTAAATCAGGAATTAAACCTGTTCGTCGGTCATGAACACCCTATCTACAAGAAAACACGCAAAACCTTTGATACCGACATTAGCACATGCAAAAAAATGACAGACACCTGGCTCAATCACCAACCACTATACATTAGAATACTTTCATGGATCAGCATCCCCTTCCGCATCTTTTTATGATGGGGTTGAGGATTGAGAGATTCCATCTGCGGCAATCCAGCTTTGCGGAAAAAGCCTTCGCAATGTTTTTCTATCCGCAGTGCGTGACTTATGATTTGTCTTTGAATTTAAAATAATTAACAAATCTTCCTTGAGTAAGTTGATAATTGTCAGATATATCCATATAACTTACAAATCTTCCTTCAATGTGCTTAGATTTGTCTGTTATATCAAGATAACTTACAAATCTCCCTTCAGTGTGCCGAGATTTGTCTGTTATATCAAGATAACTTACAAATCTCCCTTCAGTGTGCCGAGATTTGTCTGTTATATCAAGATAACTTACAAATCTTCCTTCAGTGAGCCGAAATTTGTCATTAAAATTGGGATATAAAAAAAGGGCTACCATAAGTTATTTGCTAGAACTTATGGGACAGCCCTTTTTTACATACTTGTTGGTGCCTGGACACCGATTAGTTTCATTCCGTTGGCTAGAGTAATGCGAACTGCTTGCATTAACGCTAGTCTTGCCTTTGTTGCATCGAGGTCGTCTTCGTTAATTACTTTTTCAGCATTGTAGAAGCTGTGTAAGTTTGCTGCTAGGTCAAAAATGTATTGTGTAATGCGATGTGGTGTGCGGTTTTCCGCTGCATCAGCAACCACTTGGGTAAACTCGCCTAGCTTTTTCAATAAGTCTTCTGCTTTCTCTGATTGTAAGATGCTTGCATTATAATCTGTATAATCGATTCCTTTTTCATCTGCTTGCTTCAACATCGTACAAATACGTGCGTGCGCATACTGTACATAGTAAACCGGATTGTCATTCGACTGGGATTTCGCTAAGTCCATATCAAAGTCTAAATGAGAGTCTGCTGAACGCATGACGAAGAAATAACGCATGGCATCAATACCGACTTCCTCCATTAGTTCACGTAAGGTTACTGCTTTACCGGTACGCTTGCTCATCTTCACCCTTTCACCATTTTCGAAAAGGTTGACCATTTGAATAATTTCGACTCCTAGCGTATCGGCATCATAACCTAAAGCCTGGATAGCCGCATGCATTCTTGGAATATAGCCGTGGTGATCTGCACCCCAAATATTTATTAATTTATCAAAACCGCGATCAAGTTTATTTTTATGATAAGCAATATCTGGTGATAAATAGGTATAAGAACCGTCTTGTTTGATTAGCACACGATCTTTATCATCTCCGAAGTCCGTCGTGCGGAACCATGTTGCTCCATCTTGTTCATAGATATAACCTTTTTCTTTTAGTAATTCAATGGCCGGAACAATTTTGTGCTCTTCATATAATGACGTTTCCGAGAACCAATTATCGAACGTTACACGGAATTGCGCTAAATCTTTTGCGAGTTTATCTAATTCGATTTTTAACCCATATTCACGGAAAAAGGATTGCTGCTCTTCTTCTGTTTTCTCCAGCAATGCTTCCCCATGTTCCTTTACCAACGTTTCACCGATGCCAATAATATCGGCGCCATGATAACCGTCTTCCGGCATTGGAAAGTCTTTCCCAAGTGCTTGCATATAACGTGCTTGTACAGATAAAGCAAGGTTGTTAATTTGATTACCGGCGTCATTAATGTAATATTCACGTTGCACTTCATAACCCGCTTTATCTAAAATGTTACATAAGGCATCACCGACTGAAGCACCACGAGCATGACCTAAGTGCAGGTCCCCTGTTGGGTTAGCTGAAACGAACTCGACTTGAACTTTTTCAGCCTTACCAGTGTTTGAAGCTCCGTACGCTTCATCTTGTTCTAAAATAGTTGGAATTAAATTCGATAAGTATTGATTGTCCATAAAAAAGTTGATAAAACCCGGGCCTGCGATATCAACACTTTTAATCGAAGCTTTCGATTTATCCAATTGCGCAACTATATCTTCAGCAATTTGACGCGGTGCTTTTTTGGCGACTTTGGCCAATTGCATAGCGATATTTGTTGCATAATCACCGTGTGCTTTTTCTTTTGGTTGTTCAAGTATAACCATTGGAATTTCTGCTTCAGATGCCAACTCTGCTGCTAGTACGGCCTGCTTAATTTCCGCTTTTAAATTTTCCTGCATCTTTTGCATCACGTTCATACAATAACCTCCATTAGTTTTCTTTTTTTAGCCTAATCGTTAAGCGTTGATGTCTTGGTGTTTCTCCGTTCAAACTTGTTTGGTAACTAATAAATAATTTACCATTTTTATTTGCAACAGGTGGCTGATATAAAATTTGATCTGTTTGAGTTTCCATATGCATGGTGCCAAATTGATGACGATACACATTTTCCGTTGTTTGCTTACTACGAAACTTCTGTAGCATCGATACTGCTCCGGACCTTTTGACACTAACCTTATCGGGGTGAATCGTAATCAGGGAATCCGTTTGTTCATTATTTTCGTTTGTTTCACTAAATTTCAAAACAGTTGTCTCATCTTTTTCCAATAACTGACCTTCTTCTTCGACAACCGTAACGTCTTTGTTTCCTAGGTCGTTAATTTCCATTGTCATTTTAATCGATACGGGAGATTTATTCACGTTATCATTCATCCTTCTACTGATCAAGGGCGTTTAACGCCTCAAGTGGTAATTTCGCATAAAAATAATCATCACGTTCTTCAATAAAACGTTGATAGGACGTCCGTAATAAATGTTTATCTTGCTTAGCTCGTCCTAAATAATATTGTTGAAAAGGGGTAAGTTCATCGAAGCCTTCTAATATATGAATACACTTGTCCAGGTCATTCTCTGCCAATGCAATGTGGGCCTGCTCTGCCTTATCTTCACTTGTAATACCTTCCGTTCGCTGATAATATGATGCGATAAAAGGAAGAGTAAAGTTTTTTAAGCCATACACCGCTCGCTCATTTTGCATTTGTTTTGCCATTTCCATTGCGATAGAGACATGATTCATCGCTTGTTCATAGCTTTCGAACAAGTAACCTTGCGCCAAAACATTATGGATATCCATTTGTTTTCGTTGATTATTTGTTTTCGTTAATAATTGATAACCATACTTTCGTGACAAAATAAGTTCGTTTCGTTTCCAATGATAATTAAACAGTGCTTCATTCAATCTCGATTCAAATAAATCATATAGTAATGGATCTTTTACATACAGGAGATTTTGTTTAATGGACTGATTGAAAGTACCAATCCTGCCATACTGATGTAAATCAAAATAACAATATATGTGAACAAGATCACGAAGAATTTTCAATGAATACTCATTATCATTTATCTTCAAACGATTTACTGATTGTATATATTTTGCAGGAGAATCCGGCTTTAATTGTTTGGCGCTCAATGTTTTGCGCTCATACATAACTTGATAAATTCGTGATGTTTTACGGACCACCTTGTTCGTTGCATATTTTGTCTTTTCCATTAATAGCTTTAACTCATGAAATAAACCATTGGCATACAAATATTCCATCGACGTACATTGATTTGCTTCATTTTTACTTGCTAAACAAATGTCACTCATATCTTTGAATTCATTGGGTTGACCTTTCAACTGCTGATAAACAACATGTAACGGCATTTCTTTCTCATTCGACAAAAAATCTCTCACGATTTGATTCCTTTTCATCTAATATCTCCTAATCCTAAATAAATCCTTAATAAACTGTAACATATTTTATCATATTTACGTCATAGTTTACATAGCTTGTGACTTATTACACCCAACCTAACAACATTTCCCGGATAAACTTACTCGCAGCAATTGAAGTCTGTTCAGTTGGATCGTAGTTAGGTGCTACTTCGACAAGATCTGCTCCAACTACGGTCACACCCGAACGTGCTATCAAATGAATAGCTGCCAATAATTCTTTAGACGAAATTCCTCCTGCTTCCGCGGTTCCTGTACCCGGTGCAAATGCGGGATCTAATACATCGATATCTATCGTAACATAAACGGGACGTCCCGCTATTTTCGGTAACATTTCCTCTAATGGCTCTGCCACATCAAATTTCGCCATGTACATTCCGCTTTCTTTAGCATATTGAAACTCCTCACGATCACCGGAACGAATTCCAAAAGAAAAAACATTTTCAGGACCAATTTTTTCACAGACTTTCCGGATCGGTGTTGAATGGGATAATGGCTCTCCCTCATACTCCTCGCGCAAATCTGCATGAGCATCAATATGAATCACCGCAAGATCTGGATACTTTTCATACATTGCTTCGATAATCGGCCAACTAACGAGATGTTCACCTCCTAAACCTAATGGGAATTTCCCTTTTTCCAAAATTTGATTGATATAATCACGAATCATCTCCAGACTTCTTTTTGGATTACCAAAAGGGAGCGGGATATCGCCTGCATCAAAATAGGTCACTTCTTCTAAATGACGGTCTAAATAAGGACTATATTCCTCCAGACCAATCGATGCCTCACGAATCCGATTCGGTCCGAAACGTGATCCTGGACGAAAACTAACTGTCCAATCCATTGGCATCCCATAAATTATCACATCTGCATCTTCAAAGTCTGGTCGTGACATAATAAATACTTTTCCTGAGTAAGCTTCATCAAATCGCATTTCCCTACTCCCCCCTTTAAACAGTTAAATCCTCTACAAATTTCGGTAGTACAAAGCAAGCATGATGCAGCTGTTTTGTATAATACTTCGTCTCTATCTCAAAAAAGCGATCCTCTTTTACCTTTAATGGATCATGAATCTTGCTTCCGATCGTAAATGTCCACAACCCACTTGGATAAGTTGGAATATTTGCCGTATACAAGCGTGTAACAGGAAATATTTCTTTGACATCAGCATATACTTGGCGAATTAAATCTGCTTTAAACCAAGGATTATCCGTTTGTGCTACAAAGATACCGTCATCTTTTAATGCACTGGCGATTCCTGCATAAAAGCCTTTAGTAAAAAGGTTAACAGCTGGCCCGACTGGTTCCGTGGAATCGACCAGGATAACATCGTACGCCTTTTCACTTTCTGCGATATGCATAAATCCATCTGCTACACGCACTTCAACAAGTGGATCATCTAATTTCCCTGCTATCGAAGGTAAATATTTTTTAGCGTATTCAATAACTTTTCCGTCGATATCAACCAGAACTGCTTTCGTAACAGAAGGGTGTTTTAAGATTTCTCGTATAACCCCTCCGTCACCACCACCTACGACTAGTACTTCTTTTGGATTGGGGTGCGTAAACAATGGAACGTGTGCGACCATTTCATGATAAACAAACTCGTCTTTCTCAGTCGTCATGACCATGTCGTCTAGCAGCAGCATGTTGCCCCATTCTGCAGTTTCGACCATGTCCAATTTTTGATAATCGGTTTGTTCAGTATGGTATGTTTGCTTGATTTTTGCGGTAATCCCAAAGTTTTCGGTTTGTTTTTCGGTAAACCATAATCCCATCTGGATCGCTCCCTCATCTATGTTAAAGAAAAAATTGGTTTGTCGCCCAGCACTGGCGGAAGACTTGATTTTTCTTATATTATCCACATTAAATTTTTATAGTACAAATGATTATTTTAGAAGTAAACAATACTATTCTAGAGTTTTTCCGTAAAAAATCAAGTAATTCTTTTATCTTTTATGTTTATCCCCGGTGTGATTTATCCATAATGCTAATAATGGCAAAAACTGAACAGGATTCAGGCAATCGGGCTAACGTAGTGAAAATTCTCATTTCCGTGACTTTGTACCATCCTGAAGTTTGATTGATGCATAGATTCGCTCCGCCAAGATACTTCGCTTTTCTGCGGGATCTTCAGCTAGCGCTTCCCGCAGGAGTCTTCGTATCTTGTCTACGCTAGTTATGATGTTCTTATTTTCGATAGAAGAAACCTATAAAATCAGTATCCATCGATTTTATCCTTTCAATCATCAGTGAATCCTTACCAGCGGAGGCAGAATACCAGTCTACTACAGGAACAGCACATATCCGCGGAACTCATAGCGAGGTACGAGCGAGGAGCCTGTGGCCACTTGTGCCCTCTGGTGCAAGCGAAGTATTCTGCCGGAGTGTTATTCCAGTACTCCCTATAGAAGAAAGAAAATGGATGAGAAAGTTACTTAGCAGTTGATGGATTTTGTGTATATTTTAAAATTTCTGTTACATGGTGAAATGGAGGTGTGGTCTGGTGAGGCGTAGGTATAGACGTAGAAGGAAAAAGAGACGGTTGTTGAAGATTGGTTTTTTCCTGGTATTAATGATGGGGGCTTGTGTTGCAGTTCTGTTGATTGCGAGCTTTTTACTTGGCCCACCTTCTTTAGAACGGCCACAAAATACCATCTATTATAGTGACAATGAAGAAGTAATTGGGGAAGAATTCGGTTCAGAAAAAAGATACTGGGTATCACTCGATGAAATAGACGACCGTTTGGAACAAGCAACCGTATGGACAGAGGATCAACACTTCTATGATCACTTCGGGTTTGACTTTAAACGGTTAGCCGGAGCAATCTTGAAAGACATTCGCACCATGTCGCTAAAAGAAGGGGCAAGCACAATTACACAGCAGTACGCTCGTAATCTTTTTCTTACACATGATAAAACATGGCAACGGAAATTATATGAAGCTTTTTATACGATTCGATTAGAAATGTTTTATGATAAAGATGAGCTATTAGAAGGATATTTAAATACGATATATTTCGGGCATGGTGCGTACGGTATTGAAGCTGCTAGTAAGTACTTTTTTGATAAATCTGCATCTGATCTCAGTTGGGCAGAAGCATCCATGCTGGCAGGAATACCGAAGGGGCCGTCAAACTACTCGCCTTTTCATAACTTAGATAATGCTAAAAACAGGCAAGAATTTATCTTAACCAATCTTTATGAGAAAAACGTGATCGATGATGTCACATATGAAACAGCTTTAAATGAAGAATTATCTTTTTCTGATAAGCGTGATATTACTACCAAAAGTGTCGCACCTTACTTCCAGGATGTTGTGGTCAATGAATTAAAAGAATTACTGGATGTGGACATCGAAGATATTCGTTCAGGAGGCTACAAAGTCTATACCACATTAGACCTGAACCAGCAGCAAGCAATGAAACAAGCTTCTGATACCATCGATGCCAATTCCGACATTCAAATGGGTGCTGTGGCGATGAATCCTGATTCGGGGAGTGTCAGCGCATTGATTGGTGGCCGAAATTACCAAGATTCTTCATTTAACCGGGTAACACAAGCAAAGAGAATGCCAGGATCTGCTTTTAAACCTTTTCTGTATTATACCGCTTTAGAAAATGGGATGACGGCAGCCACGACCCTAATGAGTAAACCGACCACCTTTGAGTTAGCTGATGGTAAAAGCTATCAGCCTAGTAACTATAATGATTATTATGCCAATCAACCGATCACAATGGCGCAAGCGTTGGCACTTTCCGACAATATTTTCGCTGTCAAAACAAATATGTATGTGACACCCGAGCGATTTGCCCAAGTTGCCAAAGATAAATTTCAATTTAAAAGTGAGTTGGAGCCAGTTCCATCCCTAGCATTAGGAACAGAGGTGGTGACAATGCAGGAGATGGTGACAGGGTACAGTATCATCGCCAATGGTGGTCTTGAAGTGGATGGCCATACCATCACAAAAGTGACAGATCCGTACGGTGAAGTGCTATATGATCGAGAGGAAGAACAAACAGAGGATAAAGGATGGAACCCTTTTTCCAAACAAGAAGATGAACAAGTGTTGACAAAAGAGTATGCTTATATCCTGTCTGATATGATGAAAGGGATGTTCCAAGAAGAATTAAACGGGTATATGAGTGTGACTGGTGCTTCTATAAATGACCAATTGACACATGAATATGCCGGAAAATCAGGAACAACTAATGGAGATAACTGGATGATTGGCTTCACACCCGCTCTTACTACTGGTGTTTGGGTTGGTTATGACGATAATCGCGACATTGTAAAAACCCGAGATAAACAATATGCGAAGGAAGTATGGGCAAGTTTTATGGAGACGGCCCATAAAGATCTACCTGAAGAACATATTACAAAACCTGAAAACGTGGTAGAAGCGTCGATTGATTTAAATACGGGTTACCTAGCAACAGATGCATGTGGTCAGACACACACGATGTTATTTGTGCGAGGAACAGAGCCGACAAAACATTGTACCATCCATTTAGAAGAATATGAACATGAGCATCCGGAAGAATTGGATGAGATGATTCCGGAAGACCGACTACTCGAAAACTGGTGGGAATGGATGTGGACAGGAGAAGATGGTAGATAGAACGGAAAAAGGCTGGGCAAATGCCCAGCCTTTTCCGGTCCTAGTAACTAAGAGTTACCATGTGTATATATTTTATAAAAAAATGTTAGCTTAGGACAAGTATATTTGTTCATTTTTAGTTAATGTTCACAAAATGTTCATTATTCTGGTAACGCTTGTTTTAATTCGTCGGATGAATTTTTCCACATCTGCGAATCAAATTCACGTAAGAAATCAGCGAGTAACTTTTGCGATTTTTCATCCATATGATCGACAATCACATGCCCTTTCATCGATTTATCCATATGGTTCACATGTTCTGGCATTGATTTGTAAGCGCGTTTAATAGAACGGTCGACACGGACTTCACATCCGGTTACACCATGATAGTATGAACCGATATCTCCACGTTCTACCGTTACCCAGACAATCCAGTATAGTTTACCGTTTGGAACATCTTCTTTATTCGGGAGAAATTTCACACGACGTTCCACTTCACTTCTCGCATGCATGGCTCCCATATCAACAAATGTGCGATCTTCATTCGGATCAACAATTACAGGGGAGATGTTTTCTAAACTGACGGATCCAACACCATATCCTCCATGACCATCCGTGGAATCGTCCTTCATGATCGTAAATGCATTGGATTTCTTTTTCTTTTCTTCACTCATGACAATCCTCCTACTTCTTTTACTAATTATTGTAGCATGTTTAAAAGTGAGTTTTCATCTTCTTTGTTTCCCCTCTTCTTGCTTTTACGATACAATGATATTGTAAAGTGCCCGATATCCGTATTGGACACTCGTATTTTAATGAGGAGTGAATACATATGCCATACGTAACAGTTCAAATGCTAGAAGGCAGAACAGACGAGCAACGTAAAGCTTTGATTGACAAAGTAACAGATGCAGTTGTCGAGACAACTGGCGCATCTCGCGAAAAGGTTGTCGTATTTGTCGAAGATATTGACAAGCGTAATTATGGTGTAGGCGGCAAGCGTTTAATTGACTAATCTATATAGTTGGTAAATGGGATGAAGGACACTTTTTAGTGATTTCCTTCACTCCCTACCTTTCATTGATATACTACCCATATGAAAGGATGTGTTTTGTTTGATTTATGCAAGTATAAGCGGATTTAACGTTAGCGGCATCATATTTTCGCTTATTTCGCTTATCTTCTTTTTCACCATTAACACACTAATATTCTCACTTATTTTCCGACCTATCAAAAAAAGAAAACAACTAGAGCGGATCGAGGAAAAACTGGATAGACTTTTAGCGGAAAAAAATAACCCATCATCATAAATGGGTTATTTTTGTAGTCTATCAATAAATGCCCATGCTTCCTGTATGTCTTCTGGTGTATAGTTCGATTTTTTCTTTACTTCTTGCACCTTTTGTTCCATCTCATGTTTCGGCAGGTGATCGAAATAAAGCATGGTCGCAACGAGCTCCAAAAAACGTGAACTCTGTTCTTTCATTTCATGCACAATTGACTCCATCAACGGCAGTTCTGTATGGGAATGTTTGAGAAAATCTTCTCCCTGCTCTGTCACCTGATAACGATATTGATAATAATTGCTCTTATTTTCTTTAACTTCTGAGACAAAACCGAGGTTGGTGATTTCCTCGATTCGTAAACTTAACTCTTCTGAATAAGGCCCGTAAAAGTAAAAGGTATACTTTTCTTCAAAAGGCAAGCCGAATTTTTTCATGATGTAGATGATTTTTTGTAACTTTTTACGCCCGACAATTCCTTCCGATGCTGCGATTACTTTAACAAGCTTTGCATGATTATCTAGCAATGAAAACACCCCAGTTTCTTTAACTTTCTTGTTTGTTTAATATTTTCTTTATTTTTTCTTTTTCCGGTCTGTCCTCTGGCAACTTTTCTATTAAATCTTTGGGATAATATAGTTTATGATCGGTCCGTTTCTTACCTGAAATCGCCTCTACAATATCGGATTGACGGGATAATTCCCGTAATTCCTTGTTCGGCATTAACAAATGAATTGGTAGCCTTTCTTCTTCCTCTCCTGGCCGATAAAAATCATACGGCAAATCTGATGAGGAATCAACAACTAAATAATAATCCGGATCAAGATCGACATCACGAAACAATTGATAGAGCTCCATCCATTCGTTCATTTGCAAATTCGGATTAAATTCAATATATTTAAACAAACGGCGATTCATAAAGCGATACGCCAAATCACTTAAAATCGTGTCATCTTCTTCCGCCCACATTTGGAAATAATACAAGACTACTGCTTCATCCAGTCTAATGTAATCAGCAAGCGACACTTGTCCCTCAAAGAACGAAACAAAAGGTATCGGTTCTACCTTAAACATATAGCCATTGTCATATAATTCTTTGACACGGTGAAGAATTTTCGTCAAAATCACCTCGGCACTACGAGTAACCGGGTGGAAATAGACTTGCCAATACATCTGGTAACGGCTCATTATATAATCTTCTACTGCATGCATGCCTGATTCCTTAATGACAACTTGATCCTCTACCGGACGCATCACACGTAAAATCCGCTCCATGTCAAAGTGACCATAGCTTACACCAGTAAAATAAGCATCACGCTGTAAGTAATCCATCCGATCAGCGTCAATCTGACTGGAAATCAGGCTCACTACTAATTTGTCATGATAGGTCTTATTAATAACATCGGCAACTTTTTGTGGGAATTCGTTTCCAACTTTTGTTAACACTTGATTGACTTCAGTGTCCCCTAAAATAATCGATCGGGTGAAATCTTCGTGGTCTAATTTAAACACTTTTTCAAATGAATGTGAAAATGGTCCATGCCCTAAATCATGAAGTAATGCAGCACATAAACATAACAATCGTTCTTCACGATTCCAGTTCGGCCTGTCCTCAAAGTTGATAAGAATCCGGCGGACGATTTCATAAACTCCCAGTGAATGGTTAAGACGACTGTGTTCTGCTCCGTGAAATGTTAAAAAAGATGTGCCTAATTGCTTGATTCTTCTCAGGCGCTGGAATTCTTTGGTACCAATCAAATCCCAGATCACTCGATCCCTTACATGTACGTAACGATGGACTGGATCTTTAAATACTTTTTCCTCATGTAACTGATCATCTCTATAAGCCATGGCAAATACCTTCCTCTTTTTTCTTACTATTAGTATAATATAGTTTCAGGTGAACGAAAAGGTTTGGAGGATAATAATGAAAGATTGGAAGCAATTTTTTAGTGACAAAAAAATTAGAGTGATTGACCATAGCGATCCGGAGACTCTCGGGACAGCTATAGCATCTTTTGCGGTCGATGATACGCTGTGTGAATCGGTAGGGCGAAGCAGTGATCAAGTCGCGTGCAGGTTCTGGGTCCATGACAACACGGTTGTTCTTGGCATTATCGATAGTCGCTTACCAGCTGTGGACGATGCTGTCATGTTTTTACAGGAAAAAGGGTTTGATGTTGTCGTTCGGAATTCTGGTGGTCTGGCGGTGGTGCTGGATCGTGATGTGCTGAATTTTTCTTTTGTGGTGCCGGATTTGCCGGAGATGGGGATTCATTCTGGTTATGAGTTGATGACGGCGTTTGTAAAGGATATGTATGCGGATCTCACTGATGGGATTGAGGCGTTTGAGGTGGTTGGTTCGTATTGTCCTGGTGAGTATGATTTGAGTATTGGTGGCAAGAAGTTTGCGGGTATTTCGCAGCGCCGAGTAAAAAAAGGAATTGCGGTGCAGATTTATATTTGTGTGCGAGAGAGTGGGTCGGCTCGTGCTGAGTTAGTTCGTGATTTTTATCGTGTGGGGCGTTCGATTGATGATGAGCGATTTGATTATCCGGCGGTTGAGCCTGATACGATGCGTTCGCTGTCTGAATTGGTTGGCGTGGAGTTGACGGTGGAGGATAGTATTCATCGTGTGTTACGCCTGTTAGGTGATGTGGAATATGTGGACTTAGCAGGTGATGAGTTAGCAGTTTTTGAAAAGAGGATGACACAAATGATTGAGCGGAATCAAAAAACACTCAAGTGAGTACTTTTTGATCCGCTGATTGGAGGTTTAGGTCGTAGCCGATGCCGGGCTTTTTTGGTAGTGTGACATAACCATTGTTGACCTCTACTTCCGGGGTGATAATATCTTGATGCCAATAGCGGCTCGATGCACCTGGATCGGCAGGTAGCGTGAAATTGGGTAGTGTTGCTAATGCTAAAGATTGTGCACGTCCTACTCCTGCTTCCAGCATTCCACCACACCAGACGGGAATGTTATGTTTGTGGCAATAGTTATGTATTTGAATTGCATTGGTAAATCCGCCGACTTTTGCTAATTTAATACTGATGATCTTACAGCTTTGTAGTGCGATCGCCGTTTTGACATCTGCTAAAGTATGGATACTTTCATCAAGGCAGATAGGTGTTTCTATCTGTTGCTGGAGCTTGGCATGCTCTGTTAAATCATCTGGTGCCAGTGGTTGTTCGAGCATCATTAAATGGTATTGATCCATTTTTTTAAGATGTGCGATGTCTTGGAGCGTATAAGCAGAATTGGCATCGACCATCAATGGCGTTATGGGAAAATGTTCGCGTACCTTTTCTAAAATGTGCAGGTCGTTTTTCGGCTTTATTTTTAATTTGATGCGTTTATAACCTTGGTCAAGTGCTTGTGTAATTTTTTCGATAAGTTGATCGTCACTGGATTGCAGTCCGATTGCGGCACCTACTGGAATATGGTTATTTGTGCCTCCAATGGCTTGGTAGAGCGGCAGTTTATTTCGCTTCGCATAGAGATCCCACACTGCACCTTCGACAGCTGTTTTCGCCATATGATTTCTACGGATAGTGTTTAGTGCGAGTTCGCTCGGATGATTGATCTGTTGTACTTTGATCAATGGCCATAGATGGTGTTCGATCATATATTGCACAGTTGCTGTTGTTTCCTCTGTGTACCAAGGCGTATCAAATGCCACCGACTCGCCATAACCTATGAATCCATCCTTGTCATGAAGTTCGGTAATAATGACGTCCTTTTTCTTAATGGTAGTGGTGCTATTTGAAAAAGGAAATTTGAGCGGCATCTTAAAACGATGCATGATTAATTTTTCGAATGCTAGCATATTGGTGGCTCCTTTTTTTGCTGGCCACTTTTTGGTGATTGCTGGCCACTTTTCTTCGTTTGCTGGCCACTTTATTTACTTTACTGGCCACTTTTTTGTATTTGCTGGCCACTTTTCCTCATTTGCTGGCCACTTTTAAAAAATTGTACTAAATACGGATGTGAATAATAAACTTGTTTGCTCTCTCCGAATTTTATATATCCTGCTCGTAATATTAATTTTCTAGTTGCTTCCGGTGAGTCAAGCATCAAAAATTCCTGCACTAATTTCTTCGTCAATCTATTCCCCGTCAACAATGCTAAGTGATAGAGCATCGACAAGTGTGCATCGTTACTGCGTGTGCCACAATACGAACATTGCCAGCGCATACGCTCACGTAACATTCCACGTCTTTGACAATGGGGGCAGGGTACTCCTTTGATTAAATCTTCCCACAAAATGTGATGTTTTTCTAGTATCGAGATCGAGCGTTCTTGATGGTTTTCTTGCAAAAATTCAACTAATGCTCTATTTTGTTGTTCTGTTATAGCGGGTGAATGTTTGGCGGAAAGTTTTTCTAAAAATGCGGGAACTGCTTGACTAGTGAGGATGCGGTGATGTTCGGGGTAATCATGAAGTTGCAAGATGGCATGATGATTAACAAAGACCGCTGCTCTGTATACCGGCAGTTGTTGGATTTCATGATCAGATAAATAAGTTCGTAAGTTGGCATATTGCCTGTCCACTTGTAAAAGGGGATCATCAAAGGTTCTGGTGATGCCGTCTTTTTCACGAATCAATTGGTTAGATTTCGGGTCAAAATAAATGATACCGGTGTAATTTTTCACTTCAAGAATGACGCGAAAGCCAGGTGTGAGAATGATCCAATCCAGTTGAAAGGATGAATGGTGTTCTAAACGCAGTCTTTTGATCAATTGGAAGCTTGGGATATATGCTTGATGAAGGTGATATTCGAGGTTGTCTTCTCCTGCGATTCCGGAGTCAAGGCGGCGGAAATGTCCATTAATGATTGGGTATTGGGTGTGCATTTCTGGGAGGTGTTCTAGGAGTGCATGATATTGCTGCCAAATAATTGGGGTTTCGGGTATCAATTTTTCCCTCTCCTTTCCTACCCCTATATCATAGCAAAAATGCACAGTAGAAATCTACTGTGCATCTAATGCTTGTGCTGCGGTGATTAATGCTAATTTATAGGCTTCTTCACTGCTGCAACCACGTGATAGGTCGTTTACCGGTTGGTTGAGTCCTTGAAGAATGGGACCTACTGCATCGAAACCACCTAAACGTTGGGCGATTTTATAACCGATGTTACCTGCTTCAAGACCAGGGAATATAAATACGTTGGCGTCCCCTTTCAAAACAGCACCAGGTGCTTTTTTCTCTGCTACTGATGGAACAAAGGCAGCATCAAATTGAAATTCGCCGTCCAATGTCAGGTCTGGTGCCTTTTCTCTGGCGATGTTTACTGCATCGGCAACTTTCTCTGTCTCTTCTGACTTTGCTGAGCCTTTTGTTGAGAAGCTAAGCATGGCAACTCGAGGGTCAATATTAAAAAGTTTTGCGGTTTCGGCACTACCAACTGCGATTTCCGCTAAATCCTGACTGTCTGGAGCGATGTTGATTGCACAGTCTGCAAATACATATTTCTCTTCATCGCGCACCATAATAAAAACGCCAGAGGTTTTCTTGATACCTTCTTTTGTTTTAATAATTTGTAATGCCGGGCGTACTGTGTCTGCTGTGGAATGAGCAGCACCACTTACTAAACCGTCTGCTTTCCCCATATAAACAAGCATCGTACCAAAATAATTTTCATCCAATAACATGTTGCGCGCATCTTCTTCTGTTGCTTTGCCTTTACGACGTTCGACAAAAGACGTAACCATCTCTTCAAAAGCCGGGTAAGTGCTTGGATCTAAGATTTCCACTCCTTTAATATCTACACTTAATTCTTTCGCCTTCTGTTCTATTTTTTCTTGCAATCCGACTAATACAGGTTCTACTAATCCGTCTTCTTTTAATTGGCTAGCAGCTGTTAAAATCCGTTCGTCCAATCCTTCAGGAAACACAATTTTTCTAGTATTTCCTTTTAATCTACTTTTAATATCCGTAAATAAATCAGTCATTTTTTTACCCTCCAACTTATTATCTGTATTATATGATACGCTTTTTTGTGTCATAATGAAAGGATGAACCTATATGAATGCGTTTCATTCTAAAAAATTTTAAAATTGTTCATTTTTTTGTAAAATATTAGTCTTTTTACATAGCGTTTCAATCATTATTTTTCCCCAAATATGTTATATTAAAACGAAAGAATCATTTCAGAAGGAGTGAATCAGATGCCCGAAGCAGTAGAAACAATGGATGGTTGGTATTGTTTACATGATTTACGCAAAATAGATTGGACAAAGTGGAAAAAGGCATCAGAAGAAGAACGCAAACAAGCGATTGATGAATTACAGTCGATGATTCGCGAATGGGAAGCTGTCTCAGAAGCACGTGATGGCAGTCATGCTTTTTACTCGTTAATCGGACAAAAGGCAGATATTATTTTAATGATTCTCCGTCCGACAATAAAAGAATTAGAAGACATCGAATTACGTTTCAATAAATCAAAATTCGCCGAGTTCACCACTCCAAGCTATTCCTATGTCTCAGTTGTAGAGTTATCCAAATATATGTCGAAAGCAGGGGACAATCCAGAAGAAAATCCTGGAGTTCGTGCGCGCTTGAAGCCAAAGCTACCACAATGGGACCATATTTGCTTTTACCCGATGGACAAGCGTCGTAATGGTAATGATAACTGGTATATGCTACCGATGGATGAACGTCGTCAATTAATGTATGAGCATAGTTTGACCGGAAGAAAATATGCTGGTGAGATCAAGCAAATTATTACCGGCTCCATGGGCTTTGATGATTGGGAATGGAGTGTTACCTTATTCGCAAATGACGTACTACAAATTAAAAAGATCGTCTATGAAATGCGCTTTGACGTTGTAACTGCTAGATATGGAGAGTTCGGACCATTCTATGTAGGCAACATTTTACAAACAGATGAGATTCCATCTTATTTAGCTGTCTAAAACACACGGATTATCCCGTGTGTTTTTTTATGCATGTTTATTGAACAAAATGCATATAAATGGCTAGTAGGAATGCGGAAACAAGCACGAGCAAATTTCCGATTACAGAAAGGAGTCTTATTGATGAGTCAAAACCAGAACCAGAGCCAACAACAGCCTGTGAATATGCAACCATATACTCCACAAGGCTATTATGGTATGCAAAGTGGCTATGGAGCATATCAATATCCGTATGGACAAATGCCTCGAATGGATCAACTGGGACAAATGCAGATGGCACAAAATGGACCGCAACAACAGCAACAACCACCCGTTTCTGATGTACCTGGGATGCTTCCGGCAGAAGAATCTTATATTGAAAATATATTACGATTAAACAAAGGAAAAAAAGCTACTGTTTACATGACTTTTGAAAACAATGACCGTTGGAACGCAAAAGTATTTAAAGGGACTATCGAAGCTGCAGGTCGTGATCACATTATTTTAAGTGATACAGAAACTGGAAAACGTTATGTTTTATTAATGGTATACTTAGATTATATTACGTTTGATGAAGAAATTAATTATGACTATCCATATAATCAAAGTCCAGGCATGACTTCCTATTCACCAAGGTAAAGTGGGACTTCTTAGATCAATGTTCACCATGATAAGAGCAACTTAGACACAAGTATATGCTTGTGTCTTTTTTTACAAGATAAGAAAGTATAAACGGAGATGTCTAGCTCCAAGCGCCAAAAACTAGGCGACTTCACGAATCACCCTACGATAAGTCATCATCGGTTCGTAAACTCACCGTGATTCCTTTATCTCAGTTGATTCGCTCCAGTCACTACGTTTCTAAACGGGCGCTTTGCGCTTTTCTTATGGAGGTATATCAAATGATGAGAAAAGCTACAGTCGATGAAATAACGGTTGCTTGCTTTAGCATAACATTAGTATTCATGGTGCTGGCATGGCAAAATGGGTCGGTTTTTTTAGGAATGATTGCATTAGGCTGTTTAAGTATCAACCTATTTATTGAAGCTTGGAAAGAGTGGCAAAAGAGACATGCTGTTTTCTTTTCACAATTTGTATTACGAGGTATTGGTATTATCGTCATTATGGCGTTTGCAATTCTCTATATCTAAAAAAAGTGTGGTATCCCCCACTTCTACACATTTCCTGCCATACCTAAAAAAATTACGCCGATCCAAAAGAGAAATTTTAATGCTATCATTATGATGCCTAAAATTAGCCATCCCTCTTTTAACTTGCTTATTTAAACCAACAATACCAAAGATAACAGCGAGAACGCCTAGAATATACGGTATAAAAGGAATAATATTTAAGACAACACCAATAATTCCTAACACTAACCCCGCGACTGCCAGTCCGTTTCCTTCCTGTTGTTCCACCATAACTCGTTGTGGTTCCTCCAACTCAATCACTCCTCCCCCATTAATTGCATAAAACAAGGGTCCTTTGATTTTCATCAAAGGACCCTGAAGAATTATATATACTTGATTACTGCATAGCCTAGCAACACCCAGCCGACTAAAAATGCTAGTCCGCCAATTGGTGTAATCATCGCAAACGTTTTGATCTGCGTTGTCGAATAGATGTAGAGACTGCCGGAGAATAAAATAATGCCCGCAAAGAAAAACCAACCTGCTGACATCATACTGCCAGCCGTAATTTTCGGCATTAATAAACCTGTTGCAAGTAAGGCGACGGTATGGAACATTTGATATTGTACCGCCTTCTCCCATGTAGCAAGCATCTTTTCTGATAATTTCCCTTCTAAACCATGTGCACCGAAAGCACCTAGTGCAACGGCAAGAAAACCATTAAGAATACCTAATAATAATAAGATTTTCATCTGTTTCTCCACTCCCTATTTAAAAGTCAAGTAGTGAATCCCCATTAGAACCGTCATCTTCCACTTTTTTCTCTTGCTTTGTAGGTGGTTTTGGTGCAGGTTGTCCAACCATTTGCTGCCACTCTAATTGATCGATCGAATTCGTGGATGATGCCGCTTCCGGCTTACTGCTATCCTGATCTAATAATAAATCTGTTAAAGATTGCACTGCTTTGGCATGTTCTCTTACTTTGCTATCATTTTGCAGCGCTTGTTCACATTCCGCTATAATTTTCTGCAAAATTTGCTGATTGGTAATTGCCATAATTGCACATCCCCTCTCACGCTATTATACAATTCCAAGCGAATTTAAGAAAATGATAATGATTAAAATCGGTGCGATAAATTTCACTAGTACATACCAAATCTGACTAATCTGATTATTGGTTAAATCCGATGCTTCTAAAGCTTCTTGTTTGGTAAAATACCACCCGACAAAAACTGCCATCGTTAGTCCGCCGATTGGTAAGAAAATATTAGACGAAAGAAAATCCATCGAATCTAAAATATTTCGATCACCAATTAAGGTTAAATCACTCCATTTTCCCATTCCCAAGGAAACCGTAACACCAGATGCAAATATGACGATGCCGACGATAAGTGATGCTAATTTTCTCGACATCTTTGCTGCACGCATCAGATAGGCAACTGGTACTTCCAGCAAGGAAATCGAAGAAGAAATCGCAGCTAAGCTTAAGGCTGTAAAGAATACCAAACCAACGATGTCACCGAAGTTCATTTGATAAAAGATTTCCGGTAATGTGATGAAAACAAGCGGTGGTCCAGAACTAGGATCAATGTCAAAGGCAAACACAGCCGGGAATATCACAATACCAGAAATAATCGCAAATAAGGTATCCATCACACCAATTCCCACTGTTGCGCCCGGCAACTGGTGCTGTTTTGTTAAATAACTTCCGTACGTCATCATCGTACCAACACCTAAGCTAAGTGAGAAGAAAGCTTGTCCTAATGCCGCAATATACACAGAAGGATCATCTAATACCGACCAATCTGGCTTAAAGAGGAAAGCAAGTCCATCAGCAGCGCCTGGCAACGTTATACTATAAATCGCCAATGCAACCATCATTAATGCTAAAATCGGCATTAATATTTTATTGGCAAGCTCTATTCCCTTTTTAACACCTACTAATACAATTAACATGGTAATCCCCATGAAAAGAGCATGCCAGAATAATGGTGCATAATCCTGTGAAATAAATGCATCAAAGGATCCGCCAAACCCATTCTCTGGCATCACTGTCATTACACCTGTTACATATCCCCACCAGTAATACAATGCCCATCCAGCGACGACACTGTAAAAGCTTAGGATCAGAAAGGCACTCGCAACTCCTACATATCCGACCATAAACCATGGTTGTTTTGGTGCTAGCTTCTTATATGATCCGACAATATCTCTTTGTGCCTTCCGTCCAATACTTACTTCTACTAATAATAATGGAATACCTATAACTAACACACTCAAAATATATAAAATTAAAAATGCGCCTCCACCATTTTCACCAGCTACATAAGAGAACCGCCAAATATTACCTAATCCAACAGCAGAACCCATTGCAGCTAACATAAATCCAAGTCTTGATGCCCAATTTTCTCGTTGCATTTATTTTCACCTCTAACTACAAATAAATAAATTCTTTCCTATTGTACATGATAGAACCTCGCTTTTCTACCTTGATTTTTTGATGCTATACTAGTGTTACAAGGAGGAATCGTTTATGTACAAGAAGTTACAATTAATGGGAGATTATTCCCCCGTTCAACTCGTCCAACCGGTAGCTGGTGGTGATATTAATCAGGCTTATTATGTCCAAACAGCGGAAAAACATTATTTTATCAAAACCAATCAACGCGTACCGGCAGATTTCTTTAAAATAGAAGCAGATGGATTGGAACAAATTCGTGCTACTAATACCATTGCTGTACCGGAAGTATATCATTATGACATCGCTAACGGTGATGAAGAAATTGTCTTGATCATGGAATGGGTAGAAGGAAACAAAAATGCCACTACTGCTCGTGTGTTAGGGGAGAATGTAGCTGCTTTACATTTAGCGGAAGCAGGCTCATCCTTTGGGTTAGATCAGACCACATTTGTTGGAGAGTTGACGCAGGACAATGTATGGTATGACAATTGGGTGGATTATTATCGGGAGAAGCGCCTTCGTCCACAAATGGAGCTTGCCATTGAAAAAGGGAGAATGAATGGCAAAAGGCGCGAACGTATGGAATCTTTATTAGCCAATCTCGATCAATACATACCGAAAACCCCTAGAGTATCATTATTACATGGTGATTTATGGGGTGGAAACTGGCTAGTTGGCAAAGATGGGGAACCTTATTTGATTGATCCTTCTATTGTTTATGGGGATCATTTATTTGAGCTTGCGTTTACGGAGCTATTCGGTGGCTTTCCGGCTGATTTTTATCAGAGTTACCAAATAGCGTTCCCGATCGAAGCATATTATGAGGATGTAAAGCCCATATATCAACTGTTTTATTTGATGGTTCATTTGAATTTGTTTGGAGAGGGATATGGCGGAAGTGTAGACCGGATCCTGGCACATTATTATTAAAAAAACATCCGCACACTTGAATCGTGAAAGATGCTGCGAAGTAATGAAAATTTGTCTTGATATAGCTTTCACCCAAGGACACAAGTGCAACACGAAAGAAAAGCCATCTTATGATGACTTTTCTTGGTATTGATATACTTGTTCTGTTGGTTTTTCCTTCGTTTTTCGCTCTTTCCACCATTGGTGAATAATGTCTGTTTTTACTTCGACTATTGGTTGGGTAAAGGTTACGACCCATTTGGATGCTAAGAACCATACGATTGCAGCTGCGATGACGGCAAGACCTAACGTATCAAGGTTTTGATCTACGGCTAGCAAGTTTGCTTGTCGCCCGTATTGAATAATAACGCCATGCAATAAATAGACATACATCGTATTTTGACCTAGTGGTGTAAAGGAATAGTGTTTATTTGGAACTAAAAGTAACACCGCAAAGACCATTAACATGGCTACCATATACAACATAGTACGGATAAAACCACCGCTAACTGCTGCATCCATCACCTGATAAGAATGAGAACCAAATAACCATTCAGCCGGAATCGTTGGTGTCACATAACTCACGACAAACACCGCAATTAAAACACCTATTGCTACTGCCTTTTTATTAACTGTCTTCCATTTAAATAATTGCTCCTTAGACAGCCAATAACCGATTAAGAAAAACGGAAAAAAGACAAGTGTTCTTGATAAACTGAATGATGGTCCGATAAATGGTAAGTAACCAATCAAAATACCAATTACAAAAGCTAATGGTATGCCGTAAACAGGTTTCAGTTTTTTAAATCCAATCAGTAATATATGCCAGCTAAATAAGCTTAATAAGAACCATAATCCCCAAAGTGGGTCATATAACGTTGAATCCCAACTATCTTTACCAATCCCTAAAAAATAGATAGAATAAAAGAGTTGGAATAAGAAGTACGGGAGTATAATTCGTTTGGCTAATTTCAATAAGTACCCTTTGTCACTTGCCCCTTTAGCAAAAAAACCACTCACTAAAATAAAGACAGGCATGTGAAAAATATACATCCATTGATAAATTACATCGACTATTTCAATATTTTGCTTTAAAGGCTGAATTAAGTGACCAAACACAACTAAAAATATAAACAGAAGTTTGGCATTGTCAAAATAAGCTTCTCGGCGCATACTTTTATTCTCCCTTTTTATGCTTTAATTCTATCTTACCCTCTATAAGGGAGAACAAAAAGTGTTTCCGTTTATTGTTAACAATTTGTAAATACTGTGTTATGTTTTTGAAATTTTAAAACGAAATAGCCCATGTGCCATTATGGAAAATCGCTTCTGTTTCTCCGTCTTTCGTTATGCCATCAATATCCATATCTGCAGAGCCGATCATAAAGTCTTCATGAACAATGCTATCATTGACACCATGTTGATCCATTTCTTTCTCCTTCATATCAGATCCACCTTCTATATTAGTTGGGTATGCTTTTCCTAATGCAATGTGGCAAGATGCATTTTCATCAAACAGTGTATTAAAGAAAATAATTCCCGCTTGAGAAACTGGCGATTCATGTGGTACTAAGGCAACTTCACCTAAACGTGATGCTCCATCACCATCTGCTTCTAACAACTGTTTGAGCGCTTCTTTCCCCTTCTCACATGTGTAATCAACTACCTTACCGTCTTTAAACGTCAACGTGAAATTCTCTATTATCTGACCTTGAAAGCTTAGTGGTTTTGTACTTGCAACATGCCCATTGACTCCGTATTTATGAGGCATTGAGAATACTTCTTCTGTCGGCATATTTGGGTTAAACGCTATTCCATCTGTCGCCTTTGCCGCTCCTCCATGCCAAATATGACCTTCTGGTAGTTCAATAGTTAAGTCAGTTCCTGCTGCTTGAAAATGGAGTTTTGCATAGTTCTTTTCATTTAAGTACTCACGAGCATCTCGTAATAATTGATTATGTTTATTCCACGCTGCGATTGGATCATCTTGGTCAACACGTGCAATACGGAAAATTTCCTCCCATAGTTTCCCTTTCGCCTCTTCGGCATCTAGGCCTGGGTATATTTTGTGAGCCCATTCTGTCGTTGGATAGCCAACAATTGACCAACGCGCTCGATCATTCATCATATAATCGCGATATTCTCTTAAGGCAGTAGAACTTGCTTTCGTAGCTGCAGCCATCCGTTTACCATCGATACCTTGTAAGAGATCAGGGTTCTCGCCATAAATATTTAATACAGCATAGCCATCTTTCACCATGCTAACCATGGCATCCTTACGCCATTCCGGGAATGTTTCCAGTACCTCCATTGGGGCATGCTTCATTTTTAAATAAGTTAACTCATCATCTTTCCATTCGACGTGAACATTTTTTGCTCCTATCTCGTATGCTTGCTTCACAACTATTCGCACAAATTCAACCGCTTCAATTGGGGCCTGAACTAATAATCCTTGACCTTCTTGTAAATTCACACCTGTATGTAATGATAGTTTTGCATATTTTCTTAGTAATTCCTGCATGTTTCATCCTCCTTAAAAATAGTCCTACAATAATGCTACCTCAACGATTTAAAAATGCAAATACAAACCTTTATTGTTTTCATTTAGCTAATTGTATACAATAATAAATATAATGGGAGGTGTTGCTATTGGAAACATTAATAAAATACCGAAAAATAGTTTGGATTTTCGTTTTATTATTTATTATCACAGGCGTTTTTACATATTTACAAACACCTAAGCGCGACATACCAGAAATCGAACAAAATATTGCCTCCATTTCAACTGTTTACCCTGGCGCAAACCCGGAAATAGTCGAACAGGTTATTACAAATCCTATTGAGGAGGAACTACTTGACATAGATGGTATCGATCAAGTGACATCTGCTTCTACTAATGGATTTTCTACCTTAACGGTTACAATAGAAGATAGTGCACATATTGATTCCGTCTATTCTACGATACGACAGGCCGTACAGGATGCTCAAAAAAACTTTCCAGATGCGGCCATGTCACCGGATGTTACAACAGACCTTGCCACCTCAAGTGTGGCTACCTATCATTTACTGAGTGAAGATCGTGAACATCTGTTTTCTACTCGTCAACAAATGGAGACCTGGAAATCTACCTTAAGCGAAATAAGGGGAGTTGCTTCTGTTTCCGTTAAAGGATTACCAGATCAGAAAGTTGTTATTTCATTGGATCAATCATTATTATCGGAGAATGGGATTCAACCTAATCAAGTGATTGACGCCATTCAAAGTGAATTAAGCCCAAGTGCATTAGGAACTGAACAAAATGAAGGGCAGAATATCTTATTAAATATAGACACTATTGATGACATATCACAATTAGAGAACATTTATATAACAGAAGATACGCATTTAACTGATCTCGCTACTATTTCGGTAGAAAACGAAGTAGTAGATGATTTGATTACACATCATGAACAAGCCGCATTATCGTTAACGATTTTTGCAGAAAGTGCTGTTAATATTACAAACCTCCAAGCACAAATTGATAAGAAAATAGCAAATCTAAAAGAAGATTTACCTACTGATGTTTCCGTAGAACGGTTTTACTCACAGAGCACTGTCATTGATGAGGTGTATTCAAGTTTATTAATCTCATTTGCGATATCCTTGCTTGCTGTCATTGTCATTATGATTCTCGGGCTACCATTGTCTTCGGCTTTTTTAGTAGCACTTGCTATTCCGATCTCGATTATTATCGGCTTCATTCCTTTACCATATACAGGAGTAGACCTAAACCAAATTTCGATCATCGGTATTATAGTCGCGATAGGCATATTAGTCGATGATGCGATCGTTGTGAATGATAATATTATGCGGCGTTATCAATTAGGTGACCCACCGCTGGAAGGAGCAAAAAAAGGAGTAAAAGAAGTCGGTGTATCGATTGTGACATCTACGTTATTAATCGTATTCAGCTTCTTCCCTCTGACCTTTTTATCCGGTAGTAATGGAGAATTTATCAAAGCTTTACCGATCGCCTTAATGGGGACTATTATTGCGTCTACATTAATAGCCTTGGCATTTATTCCAACCATTCAATATACCAGACAATTAAAGGTATACCGTACCAAAAAACGTCATATTGGAATATTAACGAACTTTTTCCGTTGGTTAGAAGATCAATATACAGAAAATGTTTTACCAACAACAATTAAAAAACCATGGATTACCGTTATCAGTGGGATGATCATTTGTATTTTATTACTATTATTGGTTATAAAAGTACCGTTTGAATTCTTCCCTGCTGCAGACCGTCAAGAAGTAACGCTTTCTTTAACACTAGAGGAAGGTACACCTCTAGAAAAAACAGATCAAACATTGGCAGAGATAGAAAACTATATACATGGCAATGCCGAACATATAACGGAAACGGTTCGCTACACTGGAGATGGTTTACCTAATATCTTCAATTCTAGTTTGACTAGATCTGGTGAAAATACCGGTCAAATCGTAGTTCGTGTTGATCGTGACCAAACATCTGCTAGTGATTTTATTAAAAATTATCAAGAAGAATTACGAGAGCAGTTTCCTGATGGCGAGATTTTCTTAGAAACAATTGTATCGGGGCCACCACCATCTCCAACAATTCAGTTGAAAATACAAGGGACAGATTTAGATGTATTACTAGAAAAATCAACTGAGTTAAAAGATAAGTTAAATGCTCTCGAATCTGTTGAAATTGCAACAGTGAATGCAGGAACGAGCCAATCAGTAAAGACATATAAGATTGACCGTGATTTTTTGGAGGAACATAGGATTCCGATTAATCAAGTAAAAAATACACTTCAATCTGCAAATACTGGTATACCACTGACCAAAATTAACGTGGAAGATAACAGATTAAACATGAATTTAGTGTTGGATGAAGGAGCAGAAAATTCGATAGACCTAAGCGCCTTGAATGCTGTCGTCCCTACAGAAGAAGGAGTACTGGAAATTTATTCCTATGAAGAATTTATTTCTACTCACACAAAAGAACAAATGGCTGCGATCACCCATGAAAACGGTGAGAGAACCATTACGATTGCTGCGTATGATTCTGGTCAAGGTGATTTTGCTGCCGAAACTTCAGAAGTGATCGAAGCAATGCGTACAGAACTTGCCGGATTAGGGGGCAATTACGTTTTGAATGAGGATGGAGAAGTAAGTGCTGAGACAGAATTCTTTGTTGAAATTGCTAAATTATTTGTAATTGTGTTATTTCTTATCTATATAACACTTGCGGTTCAGTTTAATTCGTTATTGACGCCAGTTTTAATTACAAACACTGTATTTTTAGCCTTGACAGGTGCAGTTGTTGGCTTATTTGTCAGTGGTCAGCCACTTAGCTTTCTAGCAGTACTCGGTATTGTTTCCTTATCTGGTATCGTCGTTCGAAATTCGATATTAATTATTGAATTTATCGAACAGAATAAAGGACGCTATGACGGTAATACTGTTGATGCCATACTTGCAGCAGGCCGTGCAAGATTACGACCAATCATTTTAACAACATTGACATCCATCGCAGCGTTAACACCGATCATGTTTATGGGTGACGTATTGTTTAAACCATTAGCAGTATCGATTGTGTCTGGGATTATTTTCTCGACAGTATTGACATTATTATTACTCCCAGCCTTTTATATAACGATGGAACGAATAAGGATCAAAAAATAATACATCACATATTATTCACCACTACATCAACATACTTCATTTTTTAGGATTCAAACATTAAAACTCCTCTTGTAATCATAACAAGAGGAGTTTTAATGTATTATAATGCGATGTCTTTGTTGACTGCTTCTTTATCGTCGTATTTTTTAATGTTTAGTTTTTTCATTATTTTAGATGTTAATGTTCCAGATAAGATGGAGTCATTTACATTTAATGCTGTACGTCCCATATCGATTAGTGGTTCTACAGTAATAAGTAAACCTGCTAATGCTACTGGCAGATTCATAGATGATAGCACGATTAATGCAGCGAATGTTGCACCACCACCAACACCAGCAACACCGAATGAACTAATACCAATGATTAAAATCAATGGCAATAAGAAACCTGGCGATAACGGATCGATTCCTTGTGTAGGAGCGATCATTACTGCTAGCATCGCTGGATAGATACCAGCACAACCATTTTGACCAATAGTAGCACCAAATGATGCTGCCATATTAGCTGTACCACTATGCACACCGAGACTCTCTTTTTGCACCTGAATCGTTAACGGAATAGTACCTGCGCTTGATCTTGATGTAAACGCAAAGCCCAGTACTGGTACTACTTTACGTATATAAGTTAATGGATTCAAGCCAAATACAGCTAGAATAATCATGTGAATAATAAACATGGCAATCAATGCGACATATGATGCACCAACAAATTTACCCAGTTCAATAATACCTGCTATATTTGTCTGTGCTACTGTATTTGCCATTAATCCTAAGATACCAAATGGTGCTAAGCGTAAAATGATGGTTACAATACGCATGATCACTGTATAAAACGTGTTTACTATATCTACAAATTTTTCCGCTTGTTCCGGTTGCTTTCTCCTTACACCCAACACAGCAATTCCGACTAAAATAGAGAAAATAACAACAGCAATAACAGATGTTGCACGTCCTCCTGTCATATCTAAGAAAATATTAGACGGAATAAATTCTAATATTTTTTGCGGGGTTGACATGCCATCTAAGGAACCTAATCTCTCTTCAAGCGCTAAACCACGCTCTTCTTCTTCTTGCCCCATTTCAATTTGATCAGCATTTAAGTCGAAAATAGTGGAACTTGTTACCCCAACTACTGCAGCTATCATAGCGGTAGAGACAAGGATACCAATAATCCATGCTGACATTTTTCCTAGTTCGGATGATTTCTCTAAATTAATGATTGATTGAATAATAGAAACCATTACTAATGGAATAACAATCATCATTAATAGACGGACATATCCTCTCCCAACAATGTTATACCAATCTGTTGTCGCACTTACAACTTCTGAATCTACTGAATAGACAATTTGTAAAAAGGCACCTAATAGAATACCCAAGCCTAAACCTGCGAAAACTCGTTTACTGAACGATACATATTTTCTCTGCATACCAATTAAAATACCGATAAATAATAGCATGATCGCAATATTGATAATTATTAAAAATGTATTCATCTTTTCTCCTCCTTTTTATTAAACCGATATAAATACTTGGATTATGTTACATTTTATTATTTCATATGTCAAAACTTATGATTTGTGCAATAAAATATTTCCAAGTATTTATTATTTTATCAATATATCTTTGGTTACTTCTAGAGTGTTTGTCGTTCATCTCATTTTGTTCATCAAACACCATCATAAGAAAAAACGGGAAAGCCCACCCGGTCCTTATAACAGACAAAAATAAGAATCGTGAACATGCAAAAAGGGTGGATATCTTATCGTTTACTTTGCTCACATACGGTTGAAATGAATAGTATAGATAACACCCGCTTCGGCTTGTCCATTTCGCTTTCCGGGTGGCATGCTCGTCAGCTAACTTTGCAAAGAAAAGCCCTTTGCAAAGTGGATCTTCCGATCACGCTGATCACCCAGGAGTCGAAATGGCCGCCTACGCTAAATAATGCTCGACAATGCGTGTAAGTATTGATGACGACTGCCATTCTATGTTTTAAGAAAACTCGACATGTTCCGTGTACATAACATTGTAGCATCACTATCTAGCGAAGGCCGGACGCTTCCACTCCAGTGGGAACTGTTTTACTCGAAGATCCACTTTTCCAAGCGGTTTTTGCTCGGAAAAGTTAGCTGAGAGGAAAACCCCACGGAAAGGGAAGTGACCAGCCGTAGCGATTGCCTAACACTCTATACCTTTCAAAACACTCTTTATTTATGTCGCTGCTATAAGACAAAACGCTGTTATACCACGGATTATATATTTTCTTTAATTATAAAAAAACTTGCACTCACTAGGAGTACAAGTTAGCTTGCAATCGATAAATCTTCTTCTAATACAAGTTCAACGTTCCCTTGAATTGCGCGGGAGATCATACAGGATGACTCTGCTTGTTTGACGATATTTTTTAGTCGCTGCAAATGATCTGCGGTTGCTTCTTTGTTTAATACCACGACTGGACGATGAGTAATTCGTTTATAGGTAAATACTCCATTGGATACATCCACGTCTCCCAGAGAACTTAATTCTATGTGCTCCAGAGGTAAATGTGCTCGTTCGATCATTGCCGCCAGTGTTATTAAATAACAGGTAGCTGCAGCACCTAGTAACATCTCGTCTGGATTTGTACCAATACCCGGACCATCCATTTCTGGAGGGATAGAAATTTGAGTGTTAAGATTGCCTGCCTGAATATGTCCTACTTCATTTCTGCCACCAGGCCACGTGGCATTTAACGTAAATTGATGTAATGCCATTTTTATTCATCCTTTCCTTCCCCTAGTATAGACATGATGCTTCAGATGATAAAAATGATCTGTTTACGCTTCTGCTTCACCTTTTTTACTAGAAAGGAACCAGCCAGCTACTGCAATAGCAACAAGCACAAGATAGAACGTTAACTTCCATGCTAACGAGTGTGCGAAATCATGCGGCAATAAGTGGACATCTTCATGAGCTAATACACTTATTACCAATTTAATACCAACCCATCCAACAATAATAAATGCTGCAACTTCTAATCCAGGACGTTCTTTCAATAATCTAACAAATACATTTGCTGCAAAACGCATAATGATTAACCCGATCATCCCACCAGCTAATACTACAAGGAATTGTCCTGTATCAAGACTCCCGATTGTACCAAGACCTGTTTCAGGTAAAGCTACAGCTAATGCTACGGCAGCTAAAATAGAATCTACCGCGAATGCTAAGTCGGCAAATTCGACTTTTAAGACGGTCATCCAGAAACCGGTTCCGCCTTTTTTCTCGGCCTCTTCTTCAAGTTCTTCCGTTTCTCCCTTATTCTTCTTACGAAATGTGTCATATAAGTGCTTAATCGAGATAAATAATAAATAAGCTGCTCCAATTGCCTGTACTTGCCATACATCAACAAGGAACGAAATAATAAATAATGAAGCAAACCTTAAAACAAAAGCACCTGCTAACCCATAAAAGAGTGCTTTTTTACGTTGGTCATCCGGTAAATGTTTTACCATTATGGCTAGAACAAGCGCATTATCCGCTGCTAAAATCCCTTCAAGACCAATTAAAACTAATAACACCCATCCGTACTCTAAAAGTAATTCCAAACTACTCCATCTCCTTTAGTACATAAATATGATCTCCACCAGCTAATAAAGGCCATAAAAAAAACGAGACCTTTACCACTGATGGTAAAGGTCTCGCTAACAACGTCGAGTTGCCAATAATGCCGGAGATTACTCTCGAAATGACGGCATTTACTGTAACAGCTACTCCCCTTTATGTATGTTATAACTATAAGTCTTTTTTTACTTCATGTCAATCTGTACTTATCAAAAAGACCCAATACCATCCAAGTGATAGCATTAGGTTCTTCTTTTTCTTCTTCATTATGCATGAATAATCTTATTTATTCTTTCCTCTACTTCTGTTTGAATATTTTGTAAAAGGGCTTTACTTTGATTGGCATCATCTGTTTTAACACCGAAATAACTTTTAATTTTAGGTTCCGTACCAGAAGGACGGAAACATACCCAAGCATCATTTTCTAATAAAAATTTCATGACGTTTTCTTTTGGTAAAGTAATGTCCTCTTCCGTCGCATCGATTGGTAATTGACGCTTACTGCTTTGATAATCTTCGATAGCCGTTACTTGTAATCCACCTAATTGCGTAAATGGATTTTTACGAATATCTTCCATAATTGCTGCAATTTGTTCTGCACCGTCTTTACCTTTCAGTGTTAATGATTTCAAACCTTCTAAGTAATAACCGTGTTGTTCATATAATGTATCTAATGCCTCTAATAATGTCTTCCCTTTCGTCTTCCAGTAATTCGCCATTTCACATGCTGCTACTGCTGCTTGTACCGCATCTTTATCACGGACGAAATCTCCAATTAGGTAGCCATAGCTTTCTTCATAACCGAAAAGGAATTGTCTTTCATCCGATTCAAATTGTTTTATTTTTTCTCCGATAAATTTAAACCCCGTTAACGTGTTAATCGTATCGACACCATAATGAGAAGCGATCGCTCGTCCCAATTCCGTTGTTACAATTGTTTTAATGAATTGTCCATTTTTGAGTTCCTTATCATTTGAATGTGATAACGTGTAATCTAATAACAAAGATCCCAACTGATTACCTGTTAATACTTGATAAGAACCATCGCCATCTTTAACAGCAACACCCAAACGATCTGCATCTGGATCTGTACCAATTAAAATATCTGCATCGACTTTTTTTCCTTGTTCAATTGCCATCTCAAATGCTTGATGCTCTTCAGGATTTGGCGATTGCACTGTCGAGAATTCTGGATCCGGTTTTGCTTGTTCTTTCACCACATGTACATGATCATAGCCAATTTGAGCTAATCCTTTTAACACTAGGTCGTGTGCCGTTCCATGCAATGGTGTAAAAACAATATTGACTGTATTTTCTTCTGCTTGCTTTTGAATGGTTTTCAGCTCTTGGAGGTAAGCTTTATCTACTGTTTCCCCAACCCATTCCAAGAGTCCTGCACTTTCAATTTCTTCCTTACTTTTTACGCTAACATTCAATTCATCTTCTACTTTATTTACTTCTTCAATAATGGATGCAGCTTCTTTTAATGGTACTTGTCCACCGTCCTCGTTATATACTTTAAAACCATTATATTCTGGAGGGTTGTGACTGGCTGTAATCATGATACCGGAGGCCGTGTTTAAATACCTAACCGCAAATGAAAGTAATGGTGTTGGGCGTAATGATTCAAATACATATGCCTTTATATTGTGTGCTCCTAAAACCCTTGCCGTTTCTACAGCAAATTCCTGTGACATATAGCGAGAGTCATATGCTATCACAACCCCTTTGTTATGTGCATGATCTATATGTTGTGTTATGTAATTAGCCAATCCTTCCACTGCTTTACGAACAGTATAGATGTTCATTCGATTGGTTCCAGGTCCTAGCATTCCACGCATACCACCTGTACCAAAGGTTAAATTGGTATAGAAGGAATCTTCTAACTCATTCTCACTTTTGGATAGTTCATCTAATTGTTTTTCTAAATCTTCATCAAGCGCTGTAAACGATGTCCATTTTTTTAATGTATCTTGCCATGTCATGCGATTTCCCCCTTAGTCTAACATTATATATTCTTATACTAGCATAGTCTTTCTATCGTTTCTAATGTTACCTCACGTCACTTTACGTGGAGTACTAAGCAACGAACTTTGTGATCCCCGCAGCGTTTGTAAAGCACTTGGCAGGAAATAAATTCTAAAATAACGAGATTTCACGTCAGAATTTATCACGGTGCTCATCGTCCATAAAACCTGATAAGTTTCACTAACCATCATCGAAGGTTAAAAATCCGACTGACTATGGAATCGAATCATTTTTAGCCTAGCTCAAATACCATTTTTTCCATTTTATATGATAGAATAGAATGGACGAATATGATAGAAAAGGTTGTGGCGTTTTTGTTTGAAAAAAAAGGCATACGTATTCTCTTTACATGTATACTGATTTTTACATTAATCTATCTCATCTCTTTAACAAAGTTTATATTTGAACCTGTTGGTGCTTATCTAACCGCCATTTCGGTTCCTATCATTGGAGCTGGGATTATATTTTATATTACCAATCCGATTGTTAACTGGTTAGAAAAAAAGAAATTACCACGAATTGCAGGTACGTTTATCGTGTTCCTCTTGATTCTGTTCTTGGTTACCATAATAATTAACTTCGTTGCTCCTGTTGTCCAAAAACAATTTTCAAACTTTGTTGATAGTATCCCGAAAATGGTAAACAATGCTGAGAATCTGTTCGAAATGTGGCAGGAGAATCAAAATATTATACCACCACAGTTTGAAAATACAATTCAAAACGTAACGGATAACTTCAATCAATATGCTGAAAGAATCACATCTAGTATTATCGGAGTAATCGGTCAAATTTTCAGTTTTGTTTTTGCTTTTTTCTTAATACCGTTCTTCCTTTTCTTTATGTTAAAAGACGGTTACAAATTTGCGCCCTTTGTATCAAAATTCCTAAGTGCTAGCAAAGAAAGAAGCTTTAAAACATTAACAGCAAACATTAATCATACGCTGGCTTCGTTTATCCAAGGTCAATTTATCGTGAGTGTTTGTGTTGGGGTGATGCTTTATATTGGCTATTTGATCATCAGACTGGAGTACTCCTTGTCCTTGGCATTGTTCGGATTAATAATGAATTTCATTCCATTTCTAGGTCCATTTTTATCAGCAATTCCCGCCATTATCGTTGGCTTCTTTCAAGAGCCAATCATGGCACTATGGGCCACTATCGTAATGGTGGTAGCGCAACAAATTGAAAGTAATCTCATCTCTCCAAATGTGATGGGAAGGGCATTGGCTATTCACCCATTAACCGTTATTACTCTGATTTTAGCTGCAGGAGGAATTGCAGGATTTTTAGGATTATTGTTCATCATTCCTGCGTATGCGGTTGTTAAAACGATCATTGCACATTTCTATCGTGAGTGGAAACAAAAACAACCAGAAGAGGATCCGGATTTGTTATAGAAGAGAAGAATAGACGATGATATAAGATACCATGGCTTTTCGCCACTTATGCTGGCGAAAGCCTTAGTTACCTTATTAAAAAAGCACATAAGACAATTTCACTTGAAGATGTGATGCTTTTACCATTATTCTAAATGCTTGACCATAATATAATTGTTATGTTCTTCATCTCCTATAAAGATAGAGTAAGACCCTCTCTTTTCAAATCCCATTTTTTGATGAAAATCAATTGCATTTTTATTTTTGCGCCATATTCCTAACCAGATGTCGCTTTTTTCCCTCTCTCTTGCAATATCAATCCCTGTTTGCAGTAGTAATTTTCCTAATCCTTTCTCATGAAAAGTATTCTTCACGTAAATACGTTCGATTTCCAGGGCGTTATCACCTATTTGGTATGTTTGGGCGTCTCCTTCATTTACTTTTAAATAACCTGTTAGCATGTTGTCTACGTATTGGAATAAAAATGTCGAGGATGGATTGCTTAGTTCTTTCGTTAGTTGTTCTGAATTGAAGGCTTGTTCTAAATATTCATTAATATTTTCGGGTGTGTTTAAATGACTGTATGTTTCATTATACGTTTCTGTACCAAGGTCCTGTAGCAACTCTAAGTCTTCCAGTGTACATTTTCTAATACTTGTTTGCACTAAATCCTCTCCCTTACAGTTTTTTTAAATTAAACTTTGCTTATTGGGCAAAATTTAATGGCAGGTAATTCAAGTATATTGGGTAATTCTTATTCAGTCAATGAAAGCGAATTCAGATTTTAACATTTTTTAGTTATTTTATCTCTTATCAGTTTTTAATGATAAAATGCACTAAAAAAATTCATAAAAAAAGCCTTAGCATTTCGCTAAGACTTATTTGGGATGAAATTATTCACCCATTACTTCTGCAATTTCTTCTTGAAGTTTATCGAAGATTTCCGGATCGATACCTTCTACTTCATCACGATAGTATTGATGTACTGGTTCTGCAGCCTCTCTAAACTCAGCAATTTGATCTTCATTTAGTTCGATAATTTCGGTTTCGTTTTCTGTATCAGCTTCAATTGCTTCTAAACCTGCTTGATTTTGAGATTTTTGCTCGTCAAATACCCAATCTTGCATTTCTGTTACTGTTTCATCTACTACGGCTTTCACATTTTCATCAAGACCGTTATACCACTCTGTATTAGCTGTAGTCATTGCTACATAGTTATTATGGTTAGAAATCGTTACAGTATCTTGTACTTCATGGAAACTTGCTGACTCGATAAAGAAAATCGGGTTTTCCTGAGCGTCAACCGTTTCACGGTCTAATGCTGTGTACAGTTCACCCCAATCCAATGCTTGAACAGTTGCACCATAGGCATCATATGATTCACGCATTAGTGGTGATTCTTGCACACGCATATTGAGTCCTTCCCAATCAGAAGGTGACTCGATACCAACATTACTAGTCCATGCCATTGCACCTTCTGTCCAGTATGAAAGTGGTGAAATGCTATGCTCTTCATATTTTGCTCTTAAATCCTGATTCAATGCTTCACTATTAGTTAATACTTCCTGAACTTGTTCTTGATCAGATGGGAAGAAATAGTGAAGGGAGAAAATTTGACCATCTGATACTTGACCACCCGTAAAACCTGGTGACATAACTGCCAGTTGAACTCCACCTTGTTGTAATAGTTGCGCTTGGTCAACACTACTACCTAGTGAACCATATTCTAATGCATCTACTGTGATAGCTCCACCTGTTTTTTCACTAATACGGTTAGCAAACTCTGCTGCATATTCATATTGAACCTCACCTTGAGTTTCTTCTGTTACGAATTGCCATTCATCTTCTTCAAATTCTCCTGCTGCTTCTTCGCTTCCTTCACCTTCAGAACCTGTATCCGTTTCTTCACCTGTATCTTCTTCTGTGTTGCCTTCATCTGTTCCTTCTTCACTGTCTCCACCACATGCAACTAGCAAAAAGCTAAGTGTTAAAATGGAGAGTAGCATAATAAGATACTTTTTGTTTAAAATGACCATTACCCCCTAGTAATTTTTTAATATTTTATTTTAAGCGGCTAAATATTTTAGCACACTTTAATAACTTAGATTAAAATTAATGATAATTGTGGGAACACAATCAATAAAACCCCTATAATCAGTAACATAATAATATACGGTGGTGTACTCTTTATTACTTCTAGATATGGCTTCTTAAACACTGCACTGGCGGTAAAAATATCAACGCCAAATGGCGGTGTTGCTGAACCTAATGCTGCTTGGAACGTAATAATAATTCCAAGATGTATTAAATCTACACCTGCTGCTTCTGCTGCCGGAGCAAAGATCGGTGTCAAAATTAATATAACTACAATAGGGTCTACGAACATACATCCTACAAAGAAAAATATACTGACAATAGCTAATACATATATTTTACTTGGGTCAGTTCCCAATACCGATTCGGTAATTTGTTGCGGAATTTGAGCATAACCAAGTACCCATGTAAATAACTGTCCACCAGCTACTAATATAAATACAGCCGATGTAACTAAACCAGTCGACCGAGCGATACTAGGTAGCTTTTTCCATGGAATAGTTTTAAAGATTAACACTTCTAAAATAATGGCATATAATACCGAAATACCAGACGCTTCTACCGGTGTAAAGTAACCTAAATAAATACCACCGATAATAATAATAGGGAAGCCTAATGGTAATAAAGCTTTTCTAAAGAATTTTAATTTTTCTGGCCATGTTACTCTATCTGCTAATGGAATATTTTTAATCTTTGCATAGATGACACTATAAGTAGCAAACGATAAAAATACTATTACCCCTGGAATAACACCAGCAATAAACAGATCCCCGACAGACACCCCGGATCCTGCTGCTAGCGCATAGATAATCATACCGATACTTGGAGGCACAAGTAATGCAACATCACTAGAGTTGATAATTAATGCCATTGCACTGGAATCTTTATATCCAATTTTCAATAATCTTTCTCGCATAGGACGACCGATTGCAACAACCGTCGCCTGTGTTGAGCCAGAAATTGCCCCGAACATCGTGCATGCTGCTGCTGTTGTAACAGCATATCCACCACGAATATGGCCAACAAAGGCTCCAATAAAGTCCAACAGTCGTTCTGACGTTTTTCCGGATGTCATAATATCTGCTGCAAATATAAATAACGGAACACATAATAACACCGGTGATTCAATACCTGTCAAAAGCTGCTTCATTAACAAATCCATACTTAAGTTTGGATTAAAAAACAACATAATAACAACTGGTGCTAAAATCAACGGTATCATCATTGGAAAATTTAACAGCAGTAATATAATCATTACCGATAATAATGTCGTTAGCATAAGTTTTTCCTCTCTACTTTTTTATCGTTTATACAGATAAATCTTCCAACTTTACATCTTTTTGCTCTTGATCATTGTAATCTACTGCATCAATACCTAAATAAACTTTATCTTTTGCTTTAGCTGTAAAATTAACGTATGTATTACGTAAGAATTGGATTCCTGCTGTTAAGAAACCGATTGGAATAAATACGGCCATTAGATATCTAGGAACTTCTAGTGAGGTTGTAATCGCTCCTGTATTGTATTCAAACATTACGAAATTGTAGGAGTAATACGCCATTAAAAACATTACAATTGCTGTAATAAAGTTAATAAGTATCATCATTACTTTTCGCACTTTGAAAGGTGCAAAGTCGTAAAAAGCAGACATACTGATGTGTCGCCCTTTTCTTGCTGCGTAAGCTATACCCATGAATGTAGCAATGACTATCGCAAATTTACTAACTTCATATGCAAAGTAGAATGCCCCTGAGTTAAACACTTCGCGCGCTATAACATTTCCAACTATCATGATGGAAATTAGTATAATGGCAAAGCTAAGGATAAATTCCTCCAACTTCATCATAATTTTGTCTATCCATTGAAATACTTTCAACGTTTTTCTTCCTCCTCTGTATAAAGGCAATGAATTTATACTACATTTATACTAATATTAATGGTACAAAATTGGTACAGAATTCACAAATTTACTATACCCTTATTCAGAACAATAAAACCACAAATTTTCGTAAATCAAAAAAATGTTCCCATTTCATGGATATATGATATCAAATACTCATAAATGATCTATATTCCTCAAAAAACGCAGCGATTTTCCTTCAAATTGTAGTTTTTCTAGTTGCTTGCTAATTCTCAAAAACTGAATTACGCTTAGAAAAAGTAATATATCATTATTGGAGTGATAAATATGAACAGACAAGAAATTGAAACAGAAATAGAAGATTTGAAAGCTGATTACACACGACTGTCCGCTGACTTAGAGAAACTAAACTATGTTGATGGCAGAACCGAGCACAATGAAAGAGAATTAGAACGCTTAGCAGAAAAAATAGCCTCCTTACGTAAACAGCAAAAAGCTAGCAACTAAAGTGTTGCTAGCCTTTTTCATTCCGTTTCACCTCTAATTTTTCCCGGATTTTATGAAACTCCTTGCTTGGCGGTGTTAAACTGACAATCGTATCGCCTGCAATTGCTGTGCTTTCTAATTCTTCTGTAAAGAATTCAATTTGTTTGGATTGCTTTAACACGAATAACAGTACTGTTTCCTTATCACGGTCTTTCATATAATTTTCATACGAATAGCGCTCTGTTAACGACGTTTTTCGTAAAACATACCCACTGTTTAATTTGTATTTCAGTTCTTCGACACCCATGGAAGGTGTAAACACTTCTCTTCCGCCAATCGTGTGATCAATGTTAACTAAATGGTCTCCACTATGACTTTGGTTGGGTAAACGGAACACATTCTTACGACCAAACTCAGGCAGGAAAGTAGAACATACTAACGCATTATAGGAATCATATTCAGTCGCCGTTAACAAATAATCATATGGTGTAAAATCTGTCTTATATTCCGTCTGTTCCGATAAAATTTCGCAATGTTTATGCTGTACCCCTGCTTTTCTAGCACTGTATAATTGATCCCATGATGAATCAACGACAACTGTGGGGATATCTAATTCTTTCATAACTTTTGCCAGAGAATTAGTGAAACTGTTGGAACCGACAATCAGGACACCAGGCTTTCCTTCTGCAGAAAGGTTTAATTTTTTGGCTAACCAACCAATCGAAAAGCCATGGACAACAACTGTTGAAAATACTAAAGCAAAAGTTAAAGGTGTAACAAGCGAGGCTCCTTCAAAACCTTCATCTGCCAGGATTGTCGCAAAATAGCTTGCTACCGTTAAGGCAACAATACCTCTTGGTGCGATCCAGCCAACCAATGTTTTCTCCTGCAGTGATAACCCCGAATTAATCGTCGATAAGAAAATCGACAGTGGCCGAACAACAAATAACATTAATAATACATAGCCAATAATTTTTGGTTGGAAGACATCCATTAATGTATCCATTGTAAGTGAGGCAGTTAATAGGATAAACACGGTTGAAATTAAAAGAATCGAGATATTTTCTTTAAAGTGACGCATATCCTTGATTGATGAAATACCCAGGTTTGCCAATGTCATCCCCATTGCTGTTACTGCTAATAAACCTGTTTCATGTTTCACTTCATCCGCTATAATAAAGCAGGCAGTAACCGCTGCAAAAACGGCAGGAGATTTTAAAAACTCTGGCATATGACCGGTCTCGAACATCCAACCGGTCACTTTCCCAAATACAACGCCAAGCACTACGGCAAATAATGATGCTAATAAGAAAAACAATAAAGCTGTTGCATCTCTTCCATCTGCTAATAGAAATAAAAGGAATTCGAACGCAAAGACAGCTAATAAAGCACCAAACGGGTCGACAATAACCCCTTCCCATTTCAAGATCTTAGCAGGTGTTGGCTTTAATTTGGATTGCCTTAATAATGGTAAAATAACTGTTGGACCTGTTACAATAAAAATACCACCAACAACAAATGCAATCGCCCAGGATAATCCTGCAACATAATGTGCGGTTAGAGAACCGAAAATCCATGCAAGAAAAGCACCCCAAGTTACAATCCGAAAGACTGGTTTCCCTAATCCTTTTACCTCTTTAAAATTCAGATTTAAGCTTCCTTCAAAAAGAATGATCGCCACAGCTATCGAAATTAAAGGACGATACAAATCACCAAAAGCTTCTTCTGGGTTCATCAGTCCAAATATTGGACCAGCGAGTAAACCTGCTATCGACATAACCACGATCGCCGGCAATCGAAATTTCCAGGCTATCCATTGCGATCCAACACCAAGCACTGCAATAAGCATGAGTATTAATAATAATGAGTCCATCATTATCCCCCTTTACGTTCTAACTTTTATCTATTTTGCATTCATTAATTTCATCAGAAGCTAGCATTATTTTAATGGTTAATAGATGGGATGTAAATATTTTTATTCCAAACTTTTTTCTTCACACGATAAACCTCTTTCATCCCCTATGATTATAGTATAAGTAAAATGATGACTTTCATTAAAAGGTACAGCGATAAGCCAAGTATTGCTTATATGTATCATGGTTAAAAAATGTTATGCTAACAATGAGTTTATTTAAAGGATGATCATTTATGAGTACATTACATTTATTAAAAAAATATTTTGGTTACGATGATTTCCGCCCTGGGCAAGAAAAAATTGTAGACCAAGTTCTCCATCAGAAAAACACATTAGCAATCATGCCGACTGGCGGAGGCAAATCGATTTGTTATCAAATTCCCGGTTTAGCACAAGATGGGATTACCATAGTAATCTCTCCGCTTATTTCCTTAATGAAAGATCAAGTGGACGCCCTTCAATCATTAGGTGTTGCTGCTACATACATAAACAGCTCCTTGACTACAGAAGAGCAATTCAACAGATTAGCTGAGATTCGTAACGGAAAATATAGATTTGTCTATGTTGCACCGGAACGTTTTGATTCCAAAGCTTTTTTTAATGCGCTTAATTCACTAGATGTTTCTTTGATTGCTTTTGATGAAGCCCACTGTATTTCACAATGGGGACACGACTTCCGGCCCAGTTATCGTACCGTTGTACAAGCTGTCAATCAGTTACGAAAGCGTCCTGTTCTCGTTGGATTAACAGCAACAGCCACGGCTGAGGTGATTCGTGATTTACAACAGTTGCTCGATGTGAAGGACGAGGCTGTTGTCAATACTGGCTTTGCTCGTGACAATCTTACCTTCCAAGTTGTAAAAGGACATGATCGTCAAAATTATGTAACAGATTATTTACGAGCACACCCTGATGACACTGGTATTATTTATGCTATTACAAGAAAACAAGTTGACCAATTATATTTTTTATTACAAGGAAAAGGCTTCTCTGTAAGGAAATATCACGCAGGGATGTCAGAAGAAGCTAGAAAAGAAGCACAAAATGATTTTATTTACGACAATGCGCAAGTGATGGTAGCTACCAATGCATTCGGAATGGGGATTGATAAGTCCAATGTCCGCTACGTTCTCCACTATGCCTTGCCGAAAAATCTAGAAAGTTATTATCAAGAGGCTGGTCGTGCCGGACGTGATGGTGAACCAAGTCAATGTGTGATTCTTTTTTCCGGACAGGATATTACCTTGCAAAAATACTTAATTGATCAGTCAGAAATGATGGATGAGGAGAAAAAGAAAGGCGAATATGGTAAATTACAGGCAATGATCAATTATTGCCATACCGACCAATGTCTACAGCAATATATCCTGCGTTATTTTAATGATAAGATTTCTTCGACTGAAGCATGTGGAAATTGCTCTAATTGTGACAGTGAATTAGAAAAAGTCGACCGCACCAAGGAAGCTCAAAAGGTACTCTCCTGTGTCAAGCGGATGGATGAGCGATTCGGTGCCAGTTTAGTTGCAAAAGTCTTAAAGGGATCGAATGACAAAAAAGTAAAACAATTTCGCTTTGACCGGTTATCTACATACGGACTAATGAAAGATATGACAGAGAAAGAGCTCGTTTCCTTTATTCAATTTTTAGTAGCGGAAGACTTTTTGTTATCTGAAGGCGGACGTTTCCCTGTCCTACGCCTGAGCAAACGAGCAGTATCTGTTTTAACAGAAGAAGAAAAAGTCTATGTACAAGCAGCCAAAGTTGAGACAAAAGAAGTTGTTGAATACGATGTGGAGATATTTGAACAACTACGAAAATTGCGCAAATCCTTAGCAGATCAGCAAGGGGTTCCGCCTTATGTCATTTTTTCTGATAAAAGCTTGCGGGAGATGTCTGTTGACAAGCCTACATCTAAATATGAGATGTTGCAGATTCATGGAGTTGGTGAGCGCAAGTTCGAACAATATGGCGATGTGTTTTTGGAATGCTTTGTGGAAAAAGCATAAACTTTGCTGGCCACTTTTTATGCTTTGCTGGCCACTTTTTTCAATTTGATGGCCACTTTTCCAATTTTCCTGGCCACTTTCAGACGTTTGCTGGCCACTTTAATCAAAAGAACTCCCGTTACAACATAACGGGAGTTCTTTATTTTCATTATTCAAAGTTGATTGCCCATGCTCCTTGACGAAATACGGGTTCTTTTTCGCCATCTACAGTTTCTCCGTCGATGTCTAAGTCTGCTGAACCGATCATGAAGTCCACATGTGTCAGGCTATCATTGACACCATGCTTGTCCAACTCTTCTTCACTCATGTCGGATCCGCCTTCAAGATTGGTTGGATAGGCTTTTCCTAATGCGATATGGCACGAAGCATTTTCATCAAATAAGGTGTTATAGAAAATTAAGCCTGATTGTGAAATCGGGGATGCATGTGGTACTAATGCCAACTCTCCCAGTCTTGTTGCCCCTTCATCTGTATCAAGTAAATGTTTAAATGTGTCATAGCCTTTTTCTGCTTCAAAATCGACTACTTTCCCATCTTTAAACGTTACACTGAAGCCATCAATCAAATTACCACCATATACAAGTGGCTTTGTCGCTGTTACTTTACCATCAACTTTGTATTTATGAGGTAAAGTAAATACTTCTTCTGTTGGCATATTCGGATTAAAGTCGTTACCATTTGGTGTTTTCGTTGCACCGCCTTTCCAAACATGTCCTTCTGGTAATTCGAAGCGGATATCCGTTCCTTCTGATTTGAAAATTAAGGCTTTATAGGATTTTTTATTTAAGTAATCACGTGCTTGTTTTAAATTATGGTTATGCTCTTCCCATGCAGCAACAGGATTCTCTTGATCGACTCGGACTATTTTGAATATTTCTCCCCATAAACTCTCGATTGCATCTTCTTTTGGTTTATCCCGGAAGATTTTTTGGGCCCAGTCACCTGTTGGAATCGAAATAATCGACCATGGTATCCGGTCATTCATTGTGTACTGTCGGAATTCTTTCATTGCTTCCCCACTTGCTTTACTAGCCTTTGCGACTTTAGCAGGATCAATATCTTTCAGTAAATCCGGATTAGTGGAGCGAATCGATAATAGCGCCGCACCATCCTCAGCAAAATCTAAATGCTTTGCTACTTGCCATTCAGGGATATCTGTCAGCACTTCTTCTGATGCATAGTTGAATTTTAAATAGGTCAGCTCATCATCTGTCCAATTAATATGGACATTTTTGGCTCCTATTTCATACGCTTTACGAGCAACAATTTTTGTGAAATCTGCTCCCTCTATGGAAGAATTAATCACTAATGCTTGTCCTTCTTGTAAGTTGACACCTGTCTTTAATGCGAGTTCTGCATATTTTTCCTGTAGTTGTTTGTTTGCCATTATGACTCCTCCTTCAGTTCTTCTATTAAAAGGGATAGTTCTTCCCATCTTTCCATTTTTTCTTCCAACTGTTGTTCGACTTCACTTTGCTTATTATATAGGGGTTGAATTTTACCAATATCACTGCCTGCTTCCGCAATCTCTGTTGCTATTTGCTCTAACTCTGTTTCCAGCTCTGTTATTTCATCTTCAATCGTATCCCATTCTTTTTGTTCATGATAAGATAGCTTTTTCTTTTTGCGTTTCGTTTTTTGCTTCGGTTTAGTCTTGTTGTATTTATCCTCTGATTCTTGTTGCTGTTCACGAAATTCAGAATAATTGCCATGAAAAACAGTTAATGTTTCACTTCCGGTAAAAGCAATAATCTTTTCGACGGTTTTGTCCAGAAAGTACCGGTCGTGGGATACTGTGATCACCACTCCAGGAAATTGCTCTAAATAATCTTCAAGCACCGCGAGTGTTTCCGTATCAAGATCATTAGTTGGCTCATCCAGAAATAATACATTTGGCTCTCGCATTAGCACGGTTAATAAATACAGTCTTCTGCGTTCGCCACCTGATAACATTCTGACATATGTCCACTGTTGTGGTCTGGGGAATAAAAACCGTTCTAGCATTTGTTCTGCTGTGATCACACTTCCATCCATTGTGTGAACAACCTCTGCTACATCACGGACAAGGTCAATCACTTTGACAGCATCATCTAGTGGTGGATGATTTTGCGTGTAATATCCAATTTTTACGGTTTCACCAACGTCAATAGTACCCGCATCCTGTTCGACACGACCAGCTAAAATATTTAATAAAGTCGTTTTTCCAGTACCATTAGCGCCTACAATACCGAGTCTGTCACCTGGGTTGATTAGAAAATCAAAATCCTTAAAGATTGTTTTACCATCATATGCTTTAGCTAATCCTTCTAATTCCATAACTTTTTTACCAAGGCGGGTGGAACCTACTTGAAAGCTGAGATCTTGTTTTTTGGTATCAAATGTTTTTTCCTTCATTTGCTCAACACGATCAATACGTGCTTTTTGTTTTGTAGTTCTTGCCTTCACACCTGCTTTAAGCCAAGCGACTTCTTTTTTTAGAATATTTTTATGCTTTTGCTCTTCTTGTATTTCTTGTTCTTCCCTTAATGCTTTTTGTTCTAAAAAGGTTTGATAATTGCCATCATACGTATATAAGTTACCCTTATCCAACTCAAAAATACGGTTAGTAATGCGATTGAGAAAATAACGATCGTGCGTAACAAGTAAAATTGCACCTTGATAGGTTGGCAAGTATTCTTCTAGCCATTCGATTGTATCGTTGTCGAGATGATTGGTAGGCTCATCTAGTATGAGTAAATCTGCCGGTTGGATCAAAGCTTTGGCAATTGCTACACGTTTGCGCTGCCCACCAGAAAGATTTTCCGTTTTTCGGTCAAATGCCGGGATACCTAATTTCGTTAAGATTGTTTTGGCAATGGTCATAGCGTCCCATGCTTCTAGCTGATCCATTCTTTCCTGCATTTTTAATAATTGATTTTGCATCGTTGCATTCTCTGGATCTTTTTCTAACGCTAACATGGCTGATTCGTATTGCCGTAAGGTGACCATCACCTTAGAATCACCATAATATATCTGGTTCAACACCGTATCCCCATCTGTTAGCTGTGGGTCTTGATCTAAGTATTCTATCCGGTAATCATTCGGATGATCCATTGTGCCGGCTTCTGCCTGATCGATTCCTGCTAAGACTTTTAATAGGGTAGATTTTCCCGTTCCGTTGACTCCGATCAAACCAATACGATCGGTTTCTGTAATCGAAAATGAAATCTCGTCAAACAAAACTTTTTCACCATATGTTTTGACTAGATCCTCTACTTTTATCATGCGCATTGTATCTATCCTTTCTAGTGTGAAAACAGGAATATTCCTTATTCACGAGGGTCTCGCATTATTTGAACTAAATAAAAGGTATTAACCCGTATCATCTATACGGGCTTATACCTTATAAAACAATCTCTTTATTTCACTGCTATCTTATAAAATTGGTGAAATCAACCTTGAAATAGACTCTTTGAAGCGAATCCATACTGAACGTTGCTGGTATAAGGGATACGTAAGGATGGTTACATGCTCCATATCTTTTTCGAATTCATCAACCAGCATTTCTGCCAATGTTTCATTATATAAAAAGGCATTTATTTCGAAGTTCAGACGAAAACTGCGAACATCAATATTTGCCGTTCCTATCGAGGCTATCTTACTATCGACTACTATCATTTTAGCATGCAGGAAACCTTTTTGATAAATATAAACGGTTGCTCCGGCTTTTAACAAATCACCGATATATGAATACGTTGCCCAATAGACAAAGGGATGATCTGGTTTATTCGGGATCATAATCCGAACGTCTACACCTGAGAGGCAAGCAATTTTCAATGCATTCAGCAAACTTTCATCCGGGATAAAATATGGTGTTTGAATAAAGATATACTCTTTTGCTGACATAATCATCTTAATATAACCATTTTTTATCTGTTCCCACTCAGAATCCGGGCCACTTGAAACAATTTGCATGCCGATATTACCAGCTGGTACAGGTGTATAATAACGCTCATCATAGTCAATATCATGACGGGATGCCTGATTCCAATCCAAGATAAAACGAGTTTGCAAATGCTTCACAGCACTACCTTTGATACGCAAATGAGTATCGCGCCAATAACCAAATCGCTTGTTTTGCCCCAAATACTCATCACCAATATTAAAACCACCGATATATCCTGTTTTTCCATCAATAATAACCAGTTTGCGGTGATTACGATGGTTAATCTTAAAATTCACTTTCGGAATCAATGGTGGGAAGAATCCTTGGACATCTGCCCCAGCATGACGCATTTTTCTGATCATCTTCCTACTTAACGTCCGGGAGCCTAAATCGTCATATAAAAAACGAACTTCAACCCCTTCTTTCGCTTTTTTTATCAAAGCATCTGCTAAGCGTGATCCAAGATGATCAGACCTTACTATGTAATACAATAAATGAATATGATCCGTTGCATTTTCGATATCTTCCAATAAAGAATCGAATTTACGATGTCCATCTGTAAATATGTTGACGTCATTATCCTGTGAATAGATGGCATCATTATTTCGTAAGTGCAGATAGAAGAGATCCTTATATTGATACATTCTTGGATCATTGACAAAGAAGTCACCATTTTCAATATCACGCAATTGATGCTGTACTGCAGTTTTGACACCTAATTTACTTTTGGTATCCCAAGTAAAAATCGTTTTATTACTTAACTTTCGTCCAAAAATAAGATATAAAATAAAGCCGAAAATCGGGATGAATGTCAGTACCATAATCCATGCCCAGGTAGCAGTTGGATTCTTGCGCTCTAAAAAGATAATGGTTAAAGATAAAAGAATATTAAAAACTAAGATAAAAGTTATGATCAGTTGTGTAATCTCCACACGAAGTCCTCCCATCTTCTGACATGTTACACACACTATTAATATAGCATAATTATGATCAAGCTAATAGCAATCGCTATCAGCTTAGTCGATCATAATCGAACCATTATCTTTTTCAGTTTTAGGACCTCTAATTTCTAATACCCCATTTTGAAAGCTTGCTTTGGCCGTTTTCTTATCAACTGCATATGGCAATGTAACGGTGCGCTGGTTACGATGCTGCCTTCTCTCTTTATGGTAATAATGATACGAGTCTTCATGCTGTTCGGTTTCCTCAAGATGATCCACCATAATCGTAATTTGATTACCAACTATACGCAGTTGTATTTGATCTTTTTTAAGACCGGGTAAATCGACGCGGACAATCCATTCTTGTTCGGTTTCTGCAACATCAACAGGAATTTGTTTCGGTACTTTTGCTTGTTCAAAAAAACTATCAATCGTTTCCATGACGTTTCGAGTTGGTTTTTCGTAGAGAAAGGCATCTAACTTTTTGATTAAATCTTCTCCCCATTCCGGCATTCCGCCTTTTTGTGACATTTGGGTCACTCCTTTTCATTGAAATCAGCAGTGGAATTTTTTATGGCTAACGAAATGTATTAGCATGCTAGCCTCCATTACTTACGGACGTTCGTTCATCGTATAAAATTCTCCACTTTATTTTATGCATATGGGCAAGAAATGATCCTCCTGTTAAATTTTATTAATATTCTGATTTTTTATTGACGATTACCAATATATAACTTATAATAAGAACAATTCAATTGCATAGCAGTAACTCTTATTTTGAGTGGCAGAGGGAATAGGCCCAGTGAAGCCCGGCAACCGTCAATTTGAACATCAAATTGGAATGGTGCTAAATCCTACAGGTTTTACCTGAGAGATAAGAGGAGGACAACTAATATTTTCAACCTCTTCTTACTTTCGTTAAGAAGGGGTTTTTTATTTTAATGAGGAGGGTACATAATGACAAATTCGTTCCAGTTTCCAGGTAGTGAAACAAATCTATTACATGGTGGACAACAAGTCGACCCTGCAACAAATGCTCGTGCCGTTCCGATCTATCAAACAACTTCTTATGTATTTAATGATACGGACCACGCACAAAATTTATTTGCTTTAGCAGAAATGGGTAATATTTATTCTCGTATTATGAATCCTACGGTTGATGCATTCGAACAACGCATTGCCCTGTTAGAAGATGGCGTAGCAGCTGTCGGTACAGCTTCTGGTGCGTCTGCTATCACATTAGCCATTTTAAACCTCGCCAATGCCGGGGATGAAATTATTGCCGATAGTAATTTATACGGTGGTACTTATAATTTATTTAATAAAACATTGCCCAAATACGGTATTGACGTAAAATTTGTGGATGGAACAGATCCGAAAAATTTCCGTGCTGCGATTACGTCAAAAACAAAAGCAGTTTTTGGTGAAGTGATCACCAATCCAAGTCTGAATGTGTTTGATATTGAAGCAGTCGCTGATATCGCACACGAACAAGGCGTTCCACTAGTGATTGATAATACCTTCGCAACACCATATGTATGTAAACCAATTAGTTGGGGTGCAGATATCGTTGTACACTCCGCAACGAAATGGATTGGTGGTCATGGTACATCGATCGGTGGAGTCGTAGTAGATAGTGGTCGTTTTAACTGGAATAGCGAACGATTCCCTGGATTTACCGAACCTGATGAGAGTTACAATGGAATCCGTTTTGGGATTGATATTGGACCACCTGCATTTGCGATTAAATTACGGGTGCAATTATTACGAGATATTGGTCCATCATTAAGCCCACAAAATGCGTTTTATTTCTTACAAGGATTGGAGACGTTACATTTACGTATTGAGCGTCATAGCGAAAACACAAAAGCTGTCGCTAATTACTTGGAAAACCATCCGCAAGTAGAATGGGTTTCTTATCCTGGACTTGAACACCACCCTTCACACCAAATAGCAAAAAAATATTTGTGTAACCATTTTGGTTCTATCATCGTCTTTGGTATAAAGGGTGGAAAAGAAATAGGTCGTCAGGTGATAGATAATGTTCATTTATGGTCTCATGTAGCCAATGTTGGAGATGCAAAATCATTAATCATTCACCCTGCATCTACTACACACCAGCAATTAGATGAAGAAGAATTAAAAGCTTCCGGTGTTAAAGAAGAATTAATTCGTTTATCTGTCGGAATTGAAACAGCGGATGATATTATTGCAGACCTTGATCAGTCTATTGCAAAAGCAACAAACAGTGAACCAACCATCACACCAGATACCAATAAAGCAATTGCATGGGCACTTTCTTCTCCTTTAGCTCGTGAAGATGGAGAAATCCGTCCGAAAACCATTGCAGTAGCAGGTGACATTGAAGGTTCAGAAGCACTAAGTAAGTTGAATAAATTAGGTTATCAAATAACTCCGGCAAATGCTGCAGAAGGTGATATTGATATTTTATTCATCACCGACAGTAAGGAAGCAGCAAAAGCCTATACTGATAAAGCAAAAATTGTCTGGTTTGCCAAAGAGCAAACAGATACTACAACTAAAGATAAGGCGGAAGCAAACGGTCAAATTGTTGTTGAAAATAAATGTCCGTTCCAAGAAGCAGATCGCTTACGCCGTGGAGAATAATCTTTCTCCCTGAATTTCGTTATTTATCTCCCCAAGATAAATATATATACATAAGACCGCAGACCTTTTTAATGGTTTGCGGTTTTATTGTTGTGTTTACAGCATATTTTCCTATTTACCTTAAATTCTTTGTTGTGATACAATACATATCATTATACAAAACAAGCATTTTAATCCATTGAATTGCATAACCTTTAACACAAAGTATCTTACCACAAGAATGTAACGACAAGTGCAATGCGCAGGTTATGGCTTTTATGTTTTGCTTGTTTTCTTTTAACAATTATAAAAGACGGGTATAATCAAGTAAGAGACTTTTTAATGTAGGTGTTTATGATGAGCAAAAAGGTGTTCATTTTTATTATATTTATCCTCGCTGCTGGAACGGCTATCTTTCTATTGCTTTCCCAAACAGATACTAAGGAAACGACGGATTCTATTTCTCAACCTAACGAGGAACCATCAGAAGAGACAACCACAGAAGCAGAAACAACCGAAGAGCAAAAAGGTTCCATTACCGAAAATGTACGCAATGCAGTGAGGGAGGCACTTAACTTCTTCCAAAAAGATACACATATTACCGCAATTGGCGACTCCTTAACCCAAGGCATTGGTGATGAGGCAGGTAATGGCGGTTATATAGGGGTTTTAGATGAACGATTGGACGAACAAGATATCGACGTGACCTTTGATAACTTTGGCAAACGAGGGAATCGTACAGATCATTTGTTAAAAAGATTACAAGAGAAACCTGAGATTAATGAATCCTTAGAAAAAGCAGATATGGTACTCATTACCATTGGCGCAAATGATGTTATGCAAATTATGAAGGATAATTTTATGGACCTGACAGAGGAACCTTTCATGGCCGAACGAGGGCCTTATGGTGAACGATTATCACAAATAATGGATCATATTATTTCTGTTCAGCCGGAAGCAAAGATATATCTGCTAGGCTTTTTCAACCCTTTTGAGAAGTATTTTGGTGATATTGAAGCATTAAATCAGATTTTGACACGTTGGAATAATGAAAGCTTACAAGTTACTAATCAATATGAGCAGGTTGATTATATTCCGATGCAAGACATCTATCAATATGAAACAGAGAATGTCTTTTCAGATGATCATTTTCACCCGAATCACAAAGGATACAAATTAATGGCGGAACGTGTCATAACTTATTTAGAGAATGATCTACAAGAAGTTCAAAATTAAAGGATGACAATAATGGAAGAGAAAAAAATAACCAATTGGAAAAAGCTATTTGTTACCTTAGGTTCCATTAACATTCTCCTGATTGTCGGGATTGTACTTTTCATTTTCTGGCCGGTACCCGGTGCGGAACCACCAGAGAAAGTATTTCTTGAAGAGGAATCAGGGGCGGAATTTACGATCCGCTCAAGTAAAGATAACCTAAATGAGTTAGTTAATGCTTATATTGAGAAATTACCGAAGCCAGCAAACATACAATATTCACTCCGGCTAGATGAAGAAGTCCATATGATGGGGACTGTTGAAGCTTTCTCAACAGAAGTGCCAGTAAACATTTCGTTTGAACCGATCGTACAGGAAAATGGTGACATCATCCTCCAGTCTACCGGGATGTCCCTAGGATTATTACGCTTACCACAGGACCGTATTTTGCAATATGTTAGCAGTCGTGTAGAAACACCTGAATGGATTACGATCAATCCAAAAGAAGAACAAATTTATATCGCTATAACACAAATGGAATTAAGAAGTAATTTCCATATAAGAGCACAGCAAATTGATCTAGTAAAGGATAATATTTCTTTCCGTATTAAGGTGCCGAATAATACTTTAGGATTATAATTAGGCGAGGTAGACAATCCTTGCTTTTTTTGTTCACTATTTGGACCTAGCTACCATTTTCAATTAATCCGTTTTGATAGGCATAAACAGCCGCCTGTGTACGATCTTGCACTTCCAGCTTACTTAAAATATTGCTGACGTGGACTTTCGTAGTTTTTAGCGCAATAAACAGTTCGTCAGCAATTTCCTGATTGGTCTTTCCTTGGGCAACTAATAAAAGGATTTCCATCTCCCGTTTTGTTAAACTTTCATGTAATGCTTGAGAACTTCGACTACTGAATTTTGCCATCACTTTAGCTGTCACTTCTTTTTCAAGAACAGATTCGCCTGCATAGGTATCGCGAATGGCTTTGGCGATCACATCTGCTTTCGAAGTTTTTAATAGATAGCTTGTCGCACCAGCTTCTAATGCAGGATAGACTTTATCATCGTCAATAAAACTAGTAACAATTAAAATCTTCGCTTCCGGCCATTTATCAATGATCAGGCGTGTTGCTTCGATACCATCCATCCCATCCATAACTAAGTCCATTAAAATCACATCCGGTCTATGTTCCAGAGCTAATTCCACTGCTTTTTGACCATTATCCGCCTCCGCAATAACATCGATATCACCCTGTGTTGTCAAATAAGCACTCACACCGATTCGCACCATTTCATGATCATCAACAAATAATACTCGTATCATTATTTCTCACCTTCTTCACTGATTAATGGAACACGTACTTCTATTTTTGTACCTTCATTTGTTAGACTTACCATGTTGAGACGAGCACCAACTTCTGCCGCTCGCTCATATATATTAGTGAGCCCATAAGAACTTTCTTTTTTCTCCTCTACATTAAATCCGATACCATCGTCGACAATTCTCAGAATTAAAAAATCATCCCGTTCAATTAATAAGATATCGATTGCAGAAGCTTTAGCATGTCTTAATGCATTGGAGATAGCTTCTTGTAAAATTCGGAAGAGCTGATCTTCAATTCCCTTGTTCACTTTAATTTCTTCCAAACGCCAGGATATATCCATTGGTACTTTGGCGTGGAGCTCCTCCAGTAGTTGCTCCATTCCTTCATTTAATGATTTATCATTTAATAAGACCGGACGCAAATGCAATAGCAAAGCACGCATTTCTAATTGTGCCTGTTGAATCATTGCTTCGATTTGATGTAGTTGCTTAGTTGTTGTTTCTTTTTGCTCTTTATTAGATGCAATCACAGCAGAAACAAGCATAGAAGCAGCAAAAAGCTCCTGACTGACAGAGTCATGTAACTCTCTTGCTAAACGGTTTCGCTCTTCGGAAATAACCCGATTAATCGTCTCTTCCTGTGCACTTGCTCTTTCATCGATTAATTTCTGGGTCCGTTTTGTCTGATCTTGAATGTATTGCTGTACTTCTTTTAACCGACTGAGCACATGATTCATTTCTTCATAGGATACAGGATCTGAAAAAGATTGATTTTTAAGCAATCCGGTTAAACTGTTTTCTAAAAACTGAATACGTCGTTGCCAGATAGCAGCAATGATAATACCGATAATCGTACCAAAAAGAATCGTGACAGTCGGCAGCATAACGACAAATGGAATCTCTAAGACTTTTGTCGTCCATAGTAATTGCCAATTTTCGATTGGAAATGCCAGATAATAAAATACACTCAAAATGATGAGCAGGAACAATGCAAACATAGACCCAGTTGCGATCATTCTAGTATATAATTTCATCCTCTTCTCACCTCAAGCTTTCCAGCAATCATTTGGGTAAAGATTTTTACCCTTTGAGGTGAGCTATGATAGTCTTTGGTCTGTAGTTGAACGTGACGATTAAAAGCATTTTTCTCCTCATGATCAAATGCTTCGATATCACCAAATACGACAGAGTGATCAATCGTAACTTCTACATCATATGGAACAATAATGACAATTTTTCCAGCAAGGTGACGTATGACCATAATTGATTCTTCTTTCGGCAGCATCGTATCATTTAAATCGACTGCCACATCACCGAATGCTGATTGAATATTCAGGTCCTGCCAGGAGAAGCCGTTTTGAGTTGTATGGTATTTACCAAACCATTTATTTTGAATGACACGGTCCTCGTACAGTGTTTCTTCTGTCATATCAATATAGTTAGGTAGCGGTTGTTGCTCCTTTTGCTTCTGTTGGTACCAATGCCAGATCAAATAAATAATAATAGCAAAAATAAAGAATCGAATCACAAACGTATTGATAACAGCAACAAAAACAATGAATGCACCACCCCAGAAAAGCGTTTTACCAGTGGTGCTTTGAAAAGAACGTCTTCCGAAATACATTCCTACTGCCCCTAATGCAATAAGAAAAAGGAGGCCAGCATCCATAAAAATAAATTCTACAAGCAAAAACACACAACCGATTGTTAATAGAATCTTTAATAGATCATTATTTGGTTTTTTTGACATATGAGCAGGCCCCCTTTTGTGAATTTTTTATCGTTAACGAAAACTTTTTTTCGTCATTTCAATTAGTCATCTATGCTTAAATTTTACACTTTCCTAACATGTAATAAAAGGTGCAGGATTTTCTGCACCTTTATAGGATAGCATGTTTTTAGTTAGTTGTTGTAGCCTTTTTTTCTAATTCTTGAAAGCGTGCATCTAAAGTATGCAAGCGAGAATCTGTTTGGACACGTTGTTCAATGCGTTCAATGTAGCTTTCAAGCTCCGCAAATTTTGAGGCGCTTTTAGATACTAGTTCCGTTTCCAGCACTTTGTTCATCCCTTGTTTTGTACGAGCAATGTTTTCTCTGCTTCGTAATTCCAGTCGCTTTACATAAAGATCTTTTAATTTCTGTTTCATTTGGACGTATTTTGTCTCCAGCATTTCTAGATCTTTGACTGACTTATCGGACATTTCATTTAAGTGGGAAACACGTGCCTCGAATTGCTCTAAATCTGTTTTTGCCTCTTCCAACAATTCTGTTTCTTCCATTTCTTCTGCTAATTGGACTTGACGTTTACGTTTTTCGACCATCATATTTGCGTGGTTTAATTCTTTTGCAATATCCTGTTTTATTTCATATTGTTTCTCAACCAATCGCTTGATTTTCTTTACTTCTACCTCACACTCTCGGATGTACTGGTTAACGTGTGCGATCGGATTTTTCTCCTCTTTTCGATCCATTGCCTCATGTAAATCTGCCTTCACCGAATCTTTAATACGTGTAAATAGGTTTGACATGTTAAATTCCTCCTCGTTTTTATTTAAAGCTTGTCCCAATCTAAGTAATCCTGATGTTCTTTTTCTTCCTGATATTTTTTATAGCTGTAATATAGTACAACCAAAGCAACCACACCGATTAGTGCTGGTATGTTAGACAATGACATTGAAACACCGATTAAAATCACAATTCCCCAACCGACTTTTTTTCCGGTGGTATTCGCTAAGATAAATTGCTTCACACCGTAATAAGCAAGCACCACACTAATTACAAGCATAATCATCGGGCCTAGGTTTGCTAGTAAGATGATTGAGGCGATCACAGCTAAACTGATAAGTAGAAATGTTTTCAATTGCGTTCCCTCCTTCCATGTCTTAATAATAGCTTGTCTCACCGTTTTGGGTAATGGGCTGCAGATATATTTTAGACTAAGACCGGAGGCGTATTTTGTGTAAGACTAGGTTGGAATTATATATAACAATTCTAAAGAAAACCGGGCATTACACGCGCCCCTTCGGTGTTCTCACTAGATAAAAACTGCGAACCAATGAAAATTTCTATAGAGTGACTTTCTTCCATGTGGTATGTCACCGCTTCGGCAGAATACTTCGCTTTCCGGGGGCACGGCTTCAGCTTCCTCGGCAGAAACCCTCTGCCTGTGGGATCTTCAGCTCGCGCTATTCCCCCAGGAGTCTGCGTATTCTGCCTCCGCTGATAATGATTTTCTGATGATGAGATGATGAAAGGATAAAATCCATGAATATGCATCTCATGGATTTCTTCTCACTTAATTATAAAACCATATGAAGCTGCGGAAAAATACGACACTCCTGTGGGAAAGGAACAATCTGAAAACCCCCGTGATGCGCCTGTGTCTTCTAGTAACGCTTCGTAGTGTCCTTCCTCGGCGCAAGCAAGGGATCCAAGAAGCCCATTCAAGTAGTCCCCTGGCTGAAACATAGAAAACACTACGAAAGCGGATCTTTGCTTGAGTAGATGTTGCACTTGTGCCATTGGGTAAAAGGGAGTGTTTTTCCGCAGCGTTGGACTAACAATCATCTCCAACAAAATGGGAGAAATGACATCAAATTATTTGTCAAAAGATTATATACATTCAAAAAGAAAGGTGCTGATGTAGGGTTATCGTTCTTTTATATCAAAGGAAATAACGCGTTCTGTTGTCGGGTTGTATAATACAGTTCCTCTTACTGTTATCCTTTCCTGGGAGTTTTGTAAGGAATAATCATAGACTTCTCTTACTTGATTTTGTGCTGGTTGAGTTTTTTCCACAAAATTATAATCTCTCACATTATAATTTGGGTAAGCAGTCTGTATTACCCCTAATAAATATTTCCCCCATTTGACTTGCTCCAATTCCGGAGATGGTTGAAATTGAATAGAAAGTACACCTACAGAAGGGTTTGCACCTAATGCCTCAAATGCCCTGCGATGTAAATTTAATCTTGTCGCTGGTGCATTAGGCACTGTATCAACAACCGTAACAATAACTTCTCTAGCATTTTGCGGATTTCTTACTTTAATGGTTTGCCCACACTGATATCGAGAATTAGTGCTAACAGCCACTGTCATGTATTGATTATGAGACCACGGTATATTACATTGCATTACATTTCCGCCTTCTGTCCAAGTCGCCTGCCCATTGATCAAGTTTTGACGGATATCATCTGCATACATTTGATAATACGGATAACCGTAATGATAATATGGATACATCTTCTTTTCCTCCTAAACGTTTACTCAAGATATTCTATGAAAAGATAGGCAAATGTTGTAACAATTGGAATAGGGATAATAAAAATATCTAATGGAGAGTTTTTAGCCGAAAAAAAAGAGCCTTAATTAAGGCTCTTACAAAAATAGTAAAATAATAATTGCTATTAACTATAAATTTTATCCCATATAGGTGCTTTCACTTCAAAACCACCGTGTTGCAGTAGGTAGGCAGGCAAATCACCGTGATAAATTAACTCTAACGCTTTCCATTCTTTTAAATCTTGTGGTTTTACCAGACATGCCGGTTTCTCGTCGATATAAAGCCCTACCTCTTTTAAGATAGTAACGACAAACTCCGAACAGAAATAAGCGTGTTCCCTTTGCCATTCCAAATTAAAGAGGACACCGAATAATCCTAACAAATTATAGTGATATTGATCTGTTTCAGCTTCCATCTTTTCGATCCTCTGTTTTAATACATAATATGTATCATCAGGTATCGTTAATTGATAGATCGCGCATTTGGCATGGCTGAAAAAAGGAGTGCGTAAATTTTCTCTTACAAATCCGCCAATCCAAGGGTTATATGGATTCTTTCTCCCAAAGCTGTACACTTCTGTTAAAGATGAATCAAAAGCAATCGAGGCATGATTTAATGTTGACTTTGTACACAGATTAATCATTTGTGATAAAAACGTTCCCGTATCTGTAAAAAGAAGATAAACTTTTTTCAACTTCACCCCCTCCTTCCATCTCTTTATGATAGTTTGTCTTATCGGTTTGGATAATGGGCTGTGGATATATTTTGAAGTAAGACTTGAGGCGTATTTTTCAATTTTGAAACATTTATTTACTTTGATTTTCTTAGGTGGAAAAAAATACAATATAAATGTATTTTTACTATATTATACTTTTTACCAATGTGCAAGTGGGACTTGCCTAGAAAGTGTATAGGCTTTTCTCCATACTTAACAAACATTCCTTAAGAATGATTATTAATTTCTTAAAAAACAGCAAGGAACACCTGTAGTGACCCATGTTGTTCAAAATAAAACCTTTTTTCACATATTATATTTACGAAAAAAGAATGTGAAAAGTTTTGGTAGTAATAATATTTCAAAAAAAATTAGTACAGCAAATAAGAAGCGATTCTCTACTAAATAAGAAAGTATGACTGCGATTAACCCAGCAACTAAGCCTACTATGACAACTTCCGGGAATTTCTTCTGTCTCATTTGTTATACACCCTCATGAATATGTGCACCCCATTCACTCCCAGTGTTATTTGATCTGAGTAGTACAACAACTGCTACTGAAGCGACCAAAGTCCCTATCTGGATATAATTGTATGAAATATCCTGTATTTACTAATTTAAATTAGTTACCATCTACGTTAACATACAGATCAATTATTATAAAACCTATGCAAAAAGTGGCGGTTAGTTTCCGCCACTTTACTTTATTTTTTCTTCAATTTTGCAAGTGCGTCTGCTAATGCAGTGTTGGTAAAGTCTTCGTCCTGTTTGTTCATGTATTTATTCACATCTCGTTTGGTTGCTTTATTTTTCCCTTGTTTATCTTTTCGTTTTTGGAATGAGGATAGTTTTTCGCGATATCCACAAACACAGGAAAAGGCTTGTCCTTCTCCCTGTCCACGTAATTCCATTCGTTTATGGCATTTTGGACAGCGGGCATTTGTCTTCTTGGCAATCGGTTTACGCTCTCCACACTCACGATCCTGGCAGACAAGCATACGGCCTTTCTTGCCGTTGACTTCTAACATAAGCTTGCCGCACGTTGGACATTTCGTGCCCGTCATATTATCGTGTTTATACTTCACATCGCTTGATTTCACTTGGTGTACGACTTCTTTTGTATAGTCTTTAATTTCATTGATAAAAGCTGCTTTCTTCAATTGACCGTTAGCGATCTGGTTCAGTTTTTTCTCCCACTCAGCCGTTAACATTGGTGAACGCAAATCAGCTGGTACGAGGTCCAGTAACTGTTTACCTTTGGACGTCAGATATAAATACTTACCTTTTTTCTCGATGTAAAAGGTGTTAAATAACTTCTCGATAATATCCGCTCTTGTAGCAACAGTTCCTAATCCGCCAGTTGCTTGTAAAGTTTTTGTTGCGTGTTTTTCATTTTGCTCCAAAAACTTCGCCGGGTTTTCCATTGCTTGCAATAATGTACCTTCCGTTAAACGTTCTGGTGGTTTTGTTTCACCTTCGATCATTGATAAGACAGGTTTATCCCAGACATGTTTTTCTTTAATATTATTGATTTTTTGTTCGTCGTCATCATTTTCATCAGTGTTATAAACTGCTTTAAAGCCTTGATCGATTACATTTTTTCCAGTAGCTGTAAATGTTTCTCCTGCTATCTCTGCAGTTAACTGTATGTGCTCAAATTGAAAAGGCGGTAGCAACACTGCTAAGAAACGTTTAATAACCAGATCATATATTTTTTGTTCCTGATCTGATAGCTTCGATAAATAAACCGGCTCCTCAGTCGGGATAATAGCATGGTGATCAGAAACTTTGGTATTGTCGACAAATGATTTGTGTGCTTTAATCGGTTGTTTTTTAATTTTGTTTGCTGCCGTTGCGTAAGGACCTACTCCACAGCTTGCAACTCTTTCCTTTAATGTTGGTACAATATCTGTGGAAATATATTTAGAATCAGTACGTGGATAGGTCAATACTTTATGCTGTTCATAAAGCTTCTGCATAATCGATAATGTTTGTTTCCCCGAAAAACTAAATATCCGGTTCGCATCCCGCTGTAAATCGGTTAAATCGTATAATGTTGGTGCATAGCTCTTTTTGTTTTTTTTGTCGATATTAGTGACAGTTAATGGTTTGTTTTGCAACCGAGTTTGGAGCTCTTTTGCCTTTGATTGATCAAAAGAGCGCGTTTCTCCCTTGGCATTTCGCCATGTTAAGGTGATTCCGTCTTTTGTACGTGCTTTGATTTGATAATATTTTTTCGGGTTAAATTGCTTAATTTCTTTTTCCCTTGAGGCGATCATCGCCAATGTCGGTGTCTGAACACGACCACTTGATAACTGTGCATTAAATTTGGTTGTTAATGCTCTTGTCGCGTTTAAGCCAACATACCAGTCCGCTTCTGAACGTGCGACTGCTGCTTGGTATAAATTTTCATATTGCTTTCCTGGCTTTAAGTTTTGAAAGCCTTGTTTAATGGCTTGATCTGTTACGGAAGATATCCACAATCTTTTGACAGGCTTGTTCGCTCGTATTTTTGCCAAAATCCAGCGAGCTACTAGTTCACCTTCTCTTCCTGCATCTGTTGCGATCACTATCTCGCTAACGTCTTTACGTATCACTTGGCTTTTAACTGCTTGGAATTGTTTGCCTGTTTTTTTGATCACGACTAAATTCAGTTGATCTGGCAACATTGGCAATTCGTCTAGCTTCCATGTTTTATATTTATTATCATAGGCTTCTGGATCAGCTAATGTTACTAAATGACCAAGTGCCCAAGTTACAATATATTTTGTTCCTTCAAAATAACCGTTTCCTTTTTTGTTACATTTCAATACTCGTGCTATGTCACGGCCAACAGATGGCTTTTCTGCTATTACTACTGTTTTGCTCATTGATTCCAACCCTTCCTAATGCTTCACTCCTTCTACTTTAACATAATAATTCAAAATCGACACTTGCCTTCTCTTCTGACCCTGTTAATAGATAAATGTAGAATAGACGATGGAGTAAGACAAGAATGAAGATCAGCTATCGGAGATTGGTTTTGAATGACACAAGACAGAACTGTTATAGCTCCCCCTCTCGAAAATCATCTTCCTTCTAGGATTATCTTTTTATTAAATCGTGTTATCATAATAGAATCGTATACTTATCATTTGTTGGAGTGATATAACTTGAAAACATGGATACAAAAACAAACGAAAAAGCAGCTTTTTATATACTTTTTGATAGTGGCAAGCTTTATCGGATCGATTATTTTTGTCAATTATAATCATGCATTCTACGACCAGCCGATTGCCAAAGTGACAGGAGCTACCGAAACGGACAGAACAGAAACAGTTGATCAACATCAAAATCAAGATATTACTGTTACTCAGCAAATAACAGCGACAGTAAAAAACGGTTCATACAAAGGGGAAACTATCGACATTACCAACGAATATTCGGGCTCACATGCCTATGACCATGCCTTTCAGCCTGGTGATGAAGTATTTGTAACAATTGATGATTCCACATTTACTGGAACCATTGAAAATGTAAAACGTGATAAGTATCTCATCTTAGTGGCATGGCTTTTCATCATTGTTTTGCTGGCAGTTGGTAAAAAACAAGGCCTTTTATCGGTTATCAGTTTAGCTGTGAATGCAGTGATTTTGTCATTCGCACTGGATATATATCTACAAAACTCCGATATCAGTCTACTGATCATTTGTGGCATTAGCATCGTGCTTTTTACCGTGATATCGTTACTGATGGTTAATGGCATGAATGAAAAGACATACACAGCGATTATCGCGACCTTACTAGGTACATTAAGTTCCTTGTTGATTGCCTATCTAGCTTTATTTGTGACAGGTGAACAGGGATTACGCTATGAAGAAATGTCATTTCTCAGTCGAAATCCGCAAACTGTTTTTATGGCAGGTCTGTTGATCGGATCATTAGGGGCTGTGATGGATGTCGCCATCACGATGTCATCTTCTATTTTTGAACTCTATGAAAAAAATAACCAGATAAATTTGAAGACGCTCAAAGCTTCTGGCATAGATATCGGAAAAGATATTATGGGGACGATGACCAATATATTATTTTTTGCCTATGTAAGTGGTTCGATTCCGATGCTACTTTTATACTTCAAGAACGCATCACCACTCGGATTCACATTATCGATGAATCTTTCTATTGAATTAGCACGTGCTTTAGCAGGTGGCATTGGTATTGTACTGACGATTCCTATTGCTATCTATACGTCGATTTTCTTTATTCAGAGAAAGAGGGCGAGAACATGAATGTATTAGTAGTTTTATCGATCATATTATTTGTGTTGATGGCTATTGTCGGTGGAAAAAAAGGGGTGAAATCGTTTATTGCCTTATTTTTAAATTTTGGCGTGCTTATTATTACGATTTTAGTGATGAACGATCCCAACGCCAATCCAATTTGGTTAACACTAGTGGCATGTGCTTTCATTAGTGCAATCAGTCTTTTTTATATCAATGATGTTAACAGTAAAACGACAATGGCCTTCTTTTCTACCATTATTACGCTTCTGATTCTATTCTTTTTCATCATTATCATCACTGAAAAGTCGATGATTCAAGGATTTGGCGCAGAAGAATCGGAAGAACTGATGACCTTCTCCTTATTTATCGGAATTGATTTTATAAAAGTAGCTGCGTCCGTGATTATAATGAGTACGATCGGAGCGATTGTTGATACAGCTATTTCAATTACCTCACCAATGCGGGAAATTCATCACCATAACCCGATGATCACCAGAAAAGATTTATTTCTGGCAGGGATAAGGATCGGCAGAGATATATTAGGCACAAGTACAAACACACTGTTCTTTGCTTTTTTTGGAGGTTATATGGGGCTGCTGATATGGTTTAAAGATTTGTCTTACTCATTTAGTGAAATTATTAATGCCAAGGTATTTAGTGACGAAATGATTACCATCTTCACGGCTGGAATGGGTGTTGCCCTCGTAATTCCGATTGCTTCTTGGATGACTTCCTATTACCTTGTAACAATAGGAAACAAAAAGAAATAGGCCACGAAGTTAGCTTGTGCTTCGGCCTATTTCAATTTATTATATTCCAGCATCATCTGATCATAATTAAGCTGACCAAACACATAAAACTGAATGATACCATCAGAGTCAATCATATAGGTAGTAGGAACAGGGCGGATTTGGTAACGATCCCCTACGATATTTTTCTTATCCAATGGTATTGTAAATGTTAAATCATACTCTTCTACAAACGGATCAATATCCTCCATATTAGATTCTGTTTTCGTCAAATTAATCGCTAAAATATTCATCCCAGTATCCTGATAAAACCTTTGCATATCTGGCATTTCTTCCCGGCATGGCGGACACCAAGTTGCCCAAAAATTAAGCATTACCGGCTCACCACGATAATCCGATAATTTCACTGTTTCACCACTCCATGTTTCCAATTCAAAATCCGGAGCCATGTTTCCTATTTCCAAACCGATATTATCTGCCTCTGTAACCTTATTATCTGTTAGAACATCGACAACGACCCAAGCTATCATCGCAAGTAAAACGGCACTAAAGATCCATTTTTTCATCGTAGACCTACCTCCATTACGATAATATGTATATCCTTAAGAAACGCCGATCATGACTAAAAGTTTATATATGGTGAAAAATAAAAAATAGTAGTTTGTTTTATTGTTTACAATAGTCTGATATTTTATGCTTCCATTTTAGTAAGTATATGTTTTTCTTTAGCCTTTCAGTTCCACGATAAGACTCCTTTTTAATGCCGTTCTTCAGTAGGATGATAGAGTATAAAAAACAAGAGAGTCTCAACCCTCTTGTTCAACATTTTTATTAGAAGAGGCGGAAATGTTCAATAGAATACCCGCAGATACCATTGTTATCAGTAATGATGAACCACCATAACTAATAAAAGGTAATGTAATACCGGTAATTGGTAGCATCCCCAAAATCGCACCTAAATTGATAATAGCTTGTACAATGATTTGAAAGGTAATACCGATTGCTAACAGCTTACCAAATTCATCTCGCGTGTTTATTGCAATACGAATCCCTTTCATAAAAAGAAAGAAATAGAAACTTAACACGGCAATAACACCTAGCAAGCCTAACTCTTCCGTTATAATTGACATAATAAAGTCTGTATGTGCTTCTGGTAAATAACCGAGCTTTTGAACACTTCCTCCTAATCCGTTTCCTGTAATTCCGCCTGTATGGATCGATATATAAGAATTCACTAATTGATATCCTGTACCTTGCGCATCAGCAAAAGGATCGAGAAAAGATGTAATCCGTTCTATCCGATAGGGGGACATCATTGCAAAGAAAACAAATACCGATACCGCTAAACTTCCTAGTAAAAATAGATGACGAAATCGAATGCTTGTGAAAAACAAAATCATAACGCAGGAAAATAGTATAAGTGTTGCAGAACCTAAATCTGGTTGCCTCAATAACAAACCAAATATAATTGCCAAGATAATAATTGGCGGGATAACTCCTTTACCGAAATGCCCGATATAGGCTTCTTTTCGACTATAAAAATAGGCGAAATAAATAAGCATTGCTAATTTTGCAAACTCAACTGGTTGGAATAAAAAACCACCGATTGAAATCCATCTTGTTGAAAAATTACGCTCCACTCCGACTCCAGGTATCAAAACGAGAACCAAAGTAGCCAAAGTAAGCATTACAAATAAAGGACTTAATTTCCCATATACTTGATAAGGAATTACAATAGCACCTATTAAAAACAAACTGCTGATAACAGCCCAAAATAACTGTCTGTGAAAATAGTATTCTGCGTTATCAAACTGGATATATGCATAAGGATAGCTTGCACTATATACCATTACGATACCAAATATTACGAATAACAAAAGGACAATGAATAATGTTAAGTCTATATTTCTCATGCGTTTCATCGTATACTCCCCTTATGCAGCCAAATCATTCTCTGACGAAAACATATAATCCTTAGACCGCGCATAAATACTTTGAACCAAACCTAACGCAAGCATATTGGTGATTAACGCACTTCCACCATAACTAATAAAAGGCAGTGCAATTCCTGTTACAGGCATTAAGCCAATCGTCATCGCGATATTCTGGAAGACTTGAAATGATATGAGTGTAGTGATCCCAACACAAATATAAACACCGAATAAATCATCGGTTTTTAACGCAATAGTTATGATGCGGTAAATGAGTAAAAAATATAGGACGATTAAAATACTTGCACCAATAAATCCAAATTCTTCACCTATTACAGCAAAAATAAAATCAGTATGTGCTTCAGGCACACGACCACTTTGGACTTGATAACCTTGGTTAAATCCTGCTCCTGTGAATCGTCCTGCTCCAATCCCTAACACAGCTTGTTTTAATTGATAGCCATAATCCATTGTATATTCGGTAGGATTGATCCAGCTGTAAATTCGCCCTAATTGATGCGGCTTTAAAAAAGTAGTTATCCATTCCTCATGTTGAGTAAATAAATATATTAATAATCCAGTGCCCGAAATAAGTACCGAAATAACACAAGCAACCATTTTATTGCCTATACTCGACATAAATAATAGACCTAGAGCTGCCACTGCAATTAAAAGAGCAGATCCCAAATCTGGTTGCCTTAGAATCAAAATAAACGGTATTCCCAAAACAATAACGGTTTTTAGAACAAGTGGAATACTTTTGAAAAAGGATAATCTTTCTTTACCAACTTTTTTATAAATCGATGCTAGATAAAGAACTAAAAAAATCTTCATTAATTCGGATGGTTGCAGATCCATAAACCCAAGGTCTATCCATCTTTGAGAACCATTCCGCTCAACACCAAAAAAACGAACATAAATAAGTAAAGAAATCCCCAACATATATAAATATATCGCCCACTTTTCAAGCAAGTCATAATCAAAGTAGGCAACCGCAATCATGATGGCGATACTGATGATGTACCAAATAAGCTGTCTCCTGGCAAAATGAAATGATTGTCCATCTGTGTACTGACCTGTACCACTGTAAACAGCTAACAGACTAATCACTAATAAGCCGATTAAAATAAAGAATATAAAATAATCGAATGTGGGTTTCTTTGTCATTTGTCTCGTCCTTTTTTACTGCTTCATTGATAAAGATTGCATAACGTACTGTACAGCTAATGCATCATCTAAATACCCTATAGGAAATAAATAATCCGGAATCATATCCATCGATGCTATAAAGTAAAATAATGCGCTTCCTATCAATAAAAGATCGTTTTTAGATGCTTTCTTTTCTTTAAATATTTGATACATAGACTCTAACTGTTGTATATACGGACCTTGTCCACCTAATGCATCCATTTTTGACCTGAATTTGTGCAAAATAGAATTTCTACCTTCTACTGTGCTACTTTCTCGCTGATACTCTTGTAAACTTTTCTTCAACCTTTCAGCTGAAAAATCTTTTACAGGCAATTTCATTTGCTTGATTAGAGCACGTACATGTTGAAAAGATACTGGCTGGTTTGACTCGCTACGTTCATCAGAACTTACTAAGTCTGATAAAGGAATATGTAAACTTCGTGAAATTGCTTTTAGATGATCTAATCTGGCTTTTCTCTTTCCATTAATAATTCTAGAGATCGTAGAAACGTTAATTCCTGTTTCATTTGCCAATTGACGCATGCTTTTGTTGCTTTCTTTTAATGCTTCTTTTATGAACGTCGCATAATTTGTTGACATATTTAGACCACCTCTTTTAAAACCTATATTTAAAGATAAAGGAGTGTTGACATTTTGTCAACACTCTGCTGAACTACTTTTAAATCCTGATAATTAAACAGTTTTCCTGACATTTTGACCTATCTATATCTAAATATTTCCGCTATAATATGTTTTGGACAACTACTATTTTAAAATATGAAAGATTTGATCTTTTTAAATATAGATAACAAAAGGAGACACAACATGAAAGCGATGACATGGAGAAGATTTAATATGGTGCTTATTGGTAACTTGTTTATCGGGATTGCTGTCGCACTGTTAAGAATTAGCGCTTTGGGGACAGATCCTTATTCAACATTAAACCTTGGAATAAGCGGATTTTTAAGTATCTCATTTGGCGTTTATCAGTTGATATTTAACCCCCTTTTACTTGTGGTTGTATTTCTTTATTATAGAAGTTTAATTGGCATCGGGACTATTGTGAATATGGTGGGAATTGGCTTTATATCTGATTTTATTGTCTTTGGTTATGGCATCTTCTTTGATGATATGTCTATCCTTGCCATTCGCATTGCTTTAGTAGCAATAGCTGTTATTTTTGCAAGCTTGGGTGTTGCTTTATATATTACGCCGAACTTAGGAATTTCACCGTATGATGCGTTAGCTTTCGTAATTGAGAAGATATCCAAAAATAAAATATCTTTCCCCATTGCGAGGATTACAACGGATATTCTATGTGTGGCAATCGGTTTTTCATTTGGGGCAATAGTTGGAGTAGCAACGATTATACTCGCCTTTTTCACCGGTCCATTCATTCAATTTTTCCGCAAACGCGTAGCTGAACCAATGCTGGCACATGAGAAAGCACCAAATGTTACACCTGTAGCAGCACATAAATGATTAAAAACAAGCCTGCCTAGCTCTGAATCGAAATCGATACAAACTGTGAACTAATGAAAATTCATTTTTAGTAAGATGTTCTTCCATTCTTCTGGAGAGGACTGCTAATTTCGTCGCTGCGGAAAAATACTCCCTTTCACCCAAGGGCACAAGTACAACATCAACTCAAGCAAAGATCGCTTTCGTAGTGTTTTCTATGCCGTCGGGGAACGCCTCAGCCTCCTCGGCAGAAAACCACTGCCTGTGGGGTCTTCAGACTGTTCCTTTCCCACAGGAGTCTCGCATTTTTCCGCAGCTTAGAGTAGGTTTTCTAATGAAGGGAGAAGAAATCCCAAAGATGTATATTCCAGGGATTTTATCCTTTCAATCATCAGTGAATCCTTACCAGCGTAGACAGAATACGCAGACTCCTACGGGAATAGCGCGAGCCTTGGGTGAAAGCGAAGTATTCTGCCGAAGCGTTTCCCAGCACTCACCATCAAAAAGGATCTCTACTTAAAAGCAGAGATCCTTTTTGATTATATCTTATGAAGTACCAATAGGCGGGAGTGGAAGTCACCGGTTACTTCATGTTCATGGTGTTCAGTGAATCTTTCGTGATCTAATGGTATACCAATTGCCATTAATTCATCTCCATGATATACGCCTTGATATCCATCGATTTCATAGCTTCCCTCTGGGTCTAACCCCTTCAGTAATAGACGCTTAAAACCTGGATTTGGACGGGATAACACTTGATAGTCAGCCGCTACGGCCTTGGACTTATCTTTTGATACAGAAATCCATGATGTGCGATTACCGTCTTTTTCAAACGGACTATGGATACGATGAAATGTACCGAATTGGAATACTTCCCGATGTTTTTTGAAAAATGCAATTTGCTCTTTCATTTCCTGTTTTTCTTCTTCTTGCATCCTTGTCACGTCTAATTCGTAACCAAATGCGCCAAAGTACGCTACTTCTGCTCTTGTTTTAAGACTTGTATAACGACCCACCTGGTGGTTAGGGACTGCTGATACGTGTGCCCCCATCGAACTTATCGGATACACAAATGACGTACCATATTGTATCTTCAAACGTTCTACTGCATCCGTATCGTCACTTGTCCATGTTTGTGGTGCATAGTACAACATACCAGGGTCAAATCGGCAGCCACCGCTTGCACAAGATTCAAATAAAATCTCTGGGAATTCGGATGTTAAACGTTCATATAAATCATAAACACCCAATATATACCGATGTGTTACTTCGCGCTGACGATCGACAGGTAATGTAACCGAACCAATCTCCGTTAAATAGCGGTTCATATCCCACTTCACATAGGAAATAGGCGCATCTCGTAAGATGTCAGCCATCATATGATAAAGTGCGTCCACCACTTCTTCACGCGAAAAATCTAGCACAAACTGATTACGTCCATGTGATTGATTACGATGTGGTACATGAAGGATCCAGTCAGGATGCTCCTCATACAACTTACTTACTTTCGACACCATTTCAGGTTCAAACCACAAACCGAAATCCATTCCTAAATCAGTAATCTTCTCAGCTAAGCCAGTTATTCCATTTGGTAGTTTATCATAGTCAACGAACCAATCGCCTAATGACGTTGTATCATCATTACGTTTGCCGAACCAACCATCATCCAGTACAAATAGTTCGACACCTAAGTCTTTTGATTGTTTCGCCATTTCGACAATTTTTACTTCATCAAAATCAAAATACGTTCCTTCCCAGTTATTTGTTAAAATTGGTCGTGCTTGATCACGCCATTTGCCTCTGACTAAACGTTTTTGATAAAGATGGTGGAAATTCTGACTCATCCCATTCAAGCCTTGATTAGAATATGTCATGACTACTTCCGGAGTTTGGAAGCTTTCGCCTTCTTCCAACACCCAATTAAAGTCAAAAGGATTTATTCCTAGACTGACACGTGCAACATCTAAATAATCCACTTCTACTTGGGCAAGAAAGTTGCCACTATACACTAAGCTGAAACCATAGACCTCACCTTGATATTCATTCGTGTCTGGTCGCTTCAGTGCAATAAACGGATTGTGCTGGCTGCTGCTAATACCACGAGTACTCGAGATATTTTGGATTCCTTCCTCCAATCTCCGTGTTTTAATATGTCGTTCTCTGCTCCATGCTCCTGATAACTGCACCGTTTCATAATCTGAGTCGAAGAAATCAATATTTGCACTCATCGCTCGTGTTACATTGAGTTTCTGCTTGCCATCATTTTTAAATTTGGCACTGCGAACGATCGCATCTTGCTCTTCAAAAACAGAATAAAGTAACAGCAATTCTGCATCGATTTCGTCATCATACAAAGTAATTTCCACTGTCTCTACTGGATCACCATTTTCAGCATATGTGGCAGGTAAGCCAACCAATTTGGGCTTACCTTTATAAACCTTGTGACTTTTATATTGAAAATCCGTAATTCTGCTGCCGTTCGCTTGCAGCACTTGGAATGCTGGTTCACGGAAATCGGTTGTACCATAAGATGGATATTCCTGTTTTGTCTGTTCTAATGAAAAAGTCATATCCCCATCTTTTAAGTAGGTAATATTGGAACGAAATCCTGTTTCCAGATAATGTTGAAAAGAAGCTTTATGTTTCACTTTTTTACCATAATATAAATGACCCAGTTGTTCATTTTCTAAAATCGTAAAAATATAGCTAGATTGATTTGTTTGTAAATGGAATTCTCTTGTTTGTTCATTATAGTTAATTGTCATGTTAATACTCCTTTATCCTTTTACTGATCCTGATGCTAAGCCTTTAATAAAATATTTTTGTAAAAATAAAAACAGAATAACCATTGGCAGCATTGCTATAATAGCTGCAGATGCTACGAGATTTAAGTTGTTTGTATTTTCACCAAAGAACCCCGATAATGCCACTGTCATCGTTTGTACCGATTTATCTTGTAAAAAGAAAATCGCAAACTGATAATCATTCCAAATAAATACACATGCAATGATCAAAATGGAAGCTGTAACAGGTTTTAATAGCGGAAACACAATACGAAAGAAAATACTCATTGTACTTGCACCATCAATTCGAGCTGCTTCTTCTAATGACTTTGGTATTGTCGATCGGATAAAACCGGCATATAAGAATATTGTTAACGGTAAATAGGCTGCCACATTGTTAAAAATGGCTACCTCATGTGTATTCATTAGCCCAATGCTCACTACTAATTGATACAGTGGTACTAACGCTGCTAATGGCGGCACCACCATTATCGCAATGAAAAACATATACATAAATTTATTTAATTTCGTTTGTCTTCTTGCTAAAGGATAGGATGCAAGAGAACCTACGACAATTAACAGTATTGCTGCAAAGAACGTTATAATCATTGTATTCAACAGCGCATTACCGAGGTTTGCCTGTTCCCAAGCTTCACTGAAATTAGCCCAATTTATTTCTGTAGGAAAAAACCATTTAGAGCTGAAGTCACCTTTTGCCTTTAATGCAGTTGTTATTAGAATATAAAATGGTATGAGATGTAAAAGTGTAATAACAAAGGCTAACATCGATAACATTGTTTTTTTTCTTTTAGATGTATAATTCATTATGCCTCCACCTCCTTACGTCGGAAGTACACAAGCGCTGATAAACTTAAAATTAAAATAATCACCATCATTAAAACACCTTGAGTTGCTGCATACCCTGCATCTTGTCTAGAAAAATACAAGTCATACATAAATGTAGACATCGACTGAGATGCATTACCAGGACCACCGCCTGTCAGTGAAATGATAACATCGAATAATTTTAAACCACCGATAATGTTAATTACCATATTAATCGTTATAGATGGCATTAATAATGGTAATGTGATGTTTTTAAACTGTTGAAAAGACGAAGCGCCATCAATATCAGCTGCTTCATAAAAGTCCTTTGAAACGCTTTGTAGACCTGCTAAATATATGATCATTGCTATTCCGACGAATTGGAAAGTATTTACGAATACGATAATCCAAATATTTAAGTCTGAATTTCCTAATGCATTAATTTGATCCATCCCTAATGCCATAAGGACATCATTTAATGCACCACCTTGGTAAGCAAAGAAAAAATACCAAATATATCCCATTATTAATGGACTGATAATAACGGGTAAATAAACAATGGTACGCGTTACGGCTTTAAATTTGATACTTTGATTTAAAAGCAATGCATAAGCTAAGCCTAAAACATTTTGAAACACTGTACTACCTATCCCGTATAATAGTGTATTTCTTACAATCGTCCATGTATCCGGATCTGTAAGCATACGTGTATATTGTTGCAAACCTATAAATTCATACATTTGCGAAAAACCATTCCAGTTTGTAAACGAAATCCGAATCCCGTTTAAAAATGGATACACAATAAAAAAGGCTACAAACAGGAATGCCGGTAAATACATCCACCAAAGTGATGAATTTTTTTCTATTTTTGCAGTCTTTCTGGTGCTTAAACTCATCGCTATTCAACTCCTATTATGAACGAGCAGGGGGATAATTCCCTACTCGTTATACACAGTGTTTTTATTCTGATCCTTCTTGTTCTAACAGACGAGTATATTCAGTAGCCATTTTTTCTGATACCTCTTCAGGTGTTAAGGATCCAGATAATAATTCTTGTCCTACAGTACCCATCGGCTCCCACATACCACTCGGCAAGTATACTCTGTCGAAATAAGGTTCTACCATTACATCAGCATACTCATCATAGTAAGGTTGGAAATAAATATCTGCAGATGCGTTTGTAAGTCCTGCTGGGAGTGATGTACCCTCTGCTAATTCCTGAACAATTTCTGGTTGAGCTAAAAATTCTATAAATGTCTTAGCTTCTTCTGGATACTCTGTATCTTTCCAGATAGCATAGGTGTGACGTTCCCCTCCAATCCAGCTTTGCTCTCCGCCTTCATGAATTGCAGGCACTGGCATAACACCTAATTCTGCATCAGGATTTAATTCACGAACAGCACCAATTGGAGTTGTTGCCATAACAAAAGCGATTTTATCTTGTGCTAATAACTGTGTTTTTTGATGTACTTGTGCTGTTAATGCATCTACATTAATTAATTCTTTTTCTTGCATTTCTAATAACTTTTCAGGTAAGAATGTATAAGGTTTCCAATCGAACGATCCATCTAATAATGCTTCACTGTAATCATGATCAGGGTGTGTGATTAATAATGGCGTAGCAAATTGATCAAAAAACTGGCCAAATTCACCTTCTTCACTACCACCAAACCATAGTGGTATTACTTCCCCATTGCTTTCTTCTTTTATCGTTTCAAGTGCAGTCATCAATTCATCAAATGTACTCGGTGGCTCGATTCCAAATTCATCAAGTACGTTTTTGTTATATGTTAATCCATCTTTAGCTTGATTTATTGGGTAAGCATATACTTTTCCTTCCTCATCCATAAAAATTTGCTCTAAAGCTGGGTCTAAATCCGCTACCCAGTCCATATCACTTAAATCCATTGTGTACTCTCCATAACGGTTTTGTGACCAACCATGTGTATCGAATAAGTCAGGCATGTCATTTGCTGCCATTTTCACACGTAATTGACTCTCATACTCCCCTGCTGGGAAGTTATAATCAATATTAATATCTGGATATTCTTCCTCGAATTGTTTAATAACAGATTCCATTGCTGTTTGATCTGCTTCATTCGTCACTGTTGAGTATAACGAAAGTGTTATTCCATCCTCACTTCCATTGTTACCGCCCTTATCTGATGATCCTCCATCAGAACAACCGATTAATAGGAAAGAAATACAGGTCATAAACAAAAATGATTTAAAAAACGTTTTCATTATAAAACTCCTTTTTTAAAATATTCAAGAACTGTAATCATTGTAAGGAGCACTAAACTTCATTTATAATGAAAGTGCTCTTGTCCAAAAAAGAGTGCCCGTAGTCCTAGAATCGTTCCGCCAAAAACCTTTCTAGGGCTACATCCTTACATATCTTTCAAAATTCGTTTTACTCACCTCCTTAAAGTAGTAAGTATATCTGTTTTATTTTTCTGCACCACAACTTTCTCTTACCACAAAATTAGTAGGTACAGTTACTTTCAAAGGAATATACCGACCTTGTATTCGGTCAACTAAGAGCTTGACACTTGTTCTACCCATTAGTTCAGTTGGAACATGAACCGTTGATAATGGGCAACTTGCAAATTTCGCCATTTCCACATCATCAAAACTTACAATTGCAACGTCCTCTGGCACCTTTATATTTTCTTCTTGAAGTGCCCTCAAAGCGCCCACCGCCATAGGGTCACTAGCCATAAAATATGCATTCGGCAAATTTCCCTTAGCAATCGATTCTTTCATCAGGCGATAACCTTCTGACATGGTAAATTTACCAATAAATATGTGACCTTCCGCATACTTTCCTAACTTTTTCATTTTTTCATTAAATATTTTATATCGTTCATCATCGAATACTATTTTTTCTTTTTGTTGCCTATGTTCTTCTTGGACTCCACCGATATACCCTACTTTTTCATAACCTAGTTTTATTAAATGATCCAATGCTAAATTTGTAGATTTTTGAAAATCGATGACAACAGAATCAAATTGATCTTCATCTGGTGAACAATCCACATATACAAAATGTTTAATTTTTTGTTTTAGTTTATTTATGATTTCTATATCAATTTTTCCAATTACGATTAATCCATCTAACTCTTCATTTATTTGCGAAAGTTGAAAACTTTGGATACGATATATCTCTGTTGTTTCTATGTCTAAGTCTCTACATTGATTTTCTACCCCTTGTCTAATAGATAAGAAATAGGGATCGTTTAATTCTTCCGTTAAGGATTGACATAAAAAAATACCAAATTTGTAAGAAGACTTTTGACTTTCCGTTTGTTTTTTTCTTACTCTCATTGTTTTATAGTTTAAGCTTTCAGCTACCTTTAAAATTCGTTGACGTGTATCTTCTGCAACAGACAATGAATCATCATTATTTAATACTCTCGACACTGTTGCAGGCGAAACCTTTGATTTGATTGCAATCTCTTTAATAGTCGCCATAATAACCTCAGTCCCTGTATTTAGTAAATAAATCACATTATTCAAATATAATTTAGTAAATTTTTATCTTCGTTAGAATGATGATACCATAATAATTAACCGCTTTCAATTACTTTTTAAGTGAATTTTTAAATGATAACCTTATTTGTTTAGTAAATTATTTAAGTGATAACTCTATTTATTTACTAGAATTAGGATTGAAATTTTTTCAAAAGATAAAGAAACACCTTCTTTTTTCGAGAAAAAGAAGGTGTTCTCATTTTTATTGATATTCTGGCAGCCATTTACCATGTTCTTCAATTAAATCGTCACATAAAGCGATAATATCATCTATTGATAATTCTGCTGCAGTATGGGGATCAAGTAGTGCAGCTTGATATATTTTATCTTTCTTCTTTGTTAGTGCCGCTTCTATTGTTAAAAGTTGTGTATTAATGTTGGTTCTGTTCAGTGCTGCCAATTGTTCTGGCAAATCACCAACATAAGTGGGAGTTACTCCACTTGAATCAACTAGACACGGAACTTCGACAACAGCGTTTTCCGGTAAATTACTAATAAGCCCTCCTGTATTCAGCACATTACCACCTATTTTAAAAGGCTTATTCGTTTCCATTGCTTCTATGATGTATGATCCATATTCATGTGTACGTTCATGTTGTAAGTTTTGATCGTTGATAAGGTCATCACGCATTTTTTTCCAGTCTTCAATCTGGTTGACACAACGACGTGGATATTCATCTAATGGAATATTATATTTATCGATTAATTCCGGATACTTGCTCTTAATAAAGTATGGATGGTATTCCGCATTATGCTCCGATGACTCTGTGACATAGTAGCCAAACTTATCCATCAATTCAAAGCGAACCATATCATCATGCTTTTCCTGTTGTTTTTCTTTTGCGCGTTTTTTGATTTCCGGATAAAGATCTTCCCCATTCCTTGTAATGTCAAGTAGCCATGCCATATGGTTGATACCGGCAATCTTCCATTGAATATGATCCTTTGGCATGTCTAGGGAATCTAATAAATGACTAGCACAAGCCTGAACACTGTGACATAGTCCAACCGTTTTAATTCCTTCTTTCAACATCACATTGGTTAATACCGCCATCGGATTCGTGTAATTTAAAAACCATGCATCAGGGCAAACTTCTTTCATATCCCGTGCAAATTCTTGCATGACAGGAATAGTTCTCAAATCACGGAAGATCCCACCTATTCCTAGTGTATCGGCAATGGTCTGTCGTAATCCGTATTTCTTCGGTACTTCAAAATCGGTAATCGTACTCGGATCATACCCTCCAACTTGAATAGCATTAATCACATATTTTGCACCTCTTAATGCTTCCTTACGGTCATGATAAGCCTTCACTTTCACGTCTGAATTTAAGCTTTTCTTTAAATTATTTAACATCATTTCTGAATCAGTTAAGCGCCCGTGATCAATATCGAACAAGGCAAATTCAAAATCTTGCAAGGCATCGACAGTCATGCAGTCTCCTAGTACATTTTTTGCAAAAACCGTACTCCCCGCACCTAAAAACGTTATTTTAGTCATATTCATCCTCCTCATAATTCGTATTAAATTGCTAGTGCTTAATACCATCATAAGGAGATTCAAAACCGTTCACAATCGTAAATATTTCTGATAAGAGTAAAATATTGCGGTTATTAGTCAATGAATAATCGATCAACCGGCATGACAGATTTATTTTGACGGTAATTACTCGGCGTCTCATTCAACAACTTTTTAAACACTTTACTAAAATAGTTACTTGATGTATAGCCAACTTCATTCGCAATTTCTTCAATTGACCTTTCATTATATTGTAAAAGGTCTAATGCATGCTGGATACGTACTTTCGTTAAATACTGGATCGGTGTTTGATTTACAGAGGTAGAAAATAGTCGAGTGAAATGATATTTAGATAAACCAGAAACGGTGACCATATCATTTAATGAAATATCTTCTGCATAATTTTTTTCAATAAAAGAAATCGCCTTGGCAATCGAAACAGGTAAATGATACTCTTGGCGTTGTTCATATTCGAGATATTGCAAGCATTCCATTAAGAAAGAATAGGCATAACCAGAAGCCTCATAGGCATGGTTAATACCAGTTGTTTCTAATTTCTCTAACATTCGCAATATATGTTTAATCGGATTTGCATGGTCAGGCAGTCGAAGAATATGGCCATATTTTTCTGTTATACGATGAAAATGATGTAATGCCTCATTTCCATAAACAGTGATATACATAAAATCCCAGCGATCCGAATCTTCTGGTAAGTAATAACAATGATCACTAGGGATCTGAACGAAAAAAGCATCACCTTTTGTTAAGGGATAGATTTTCTCCCCAATTCTAATTTTTCCCTGTCCACCTAATGTATATTGAAAAACAACACGTCCTTCTTCCCCTCTTTTTAATCCATCCCATATATAAGAATGCTCTGTACGCAATTCCTTCCCAACGGAATGGAGACCGGCCACCCGCTCTTGATAATCCCCTTTTAAACGAAAACCGTATGAGTGATGTTTAGAATAATCTGTCATAATATCTTTCCCTTTCTACAAAAATAAATAAAACGTCGATGCTTCTATATGAAAACTTACTACTCTATGGTGAAATTACCCTTATTTTGATTCTTTAGAACTATATTAGAAAGGAGGAATTCATATGTTACTAGCTGATGTACTTAAATTAATTGGAGCTGTTTTAGAATTTATTTTAGGCATACTTGGAATCGGCGGTGCTATTGTTCTTTCATTATTTCGGATACCGTTACTTGTAACGTTAGTTTATCATATTGTAACACTAGTTTTAGCTAAAAATAATCATGCTACTGTATGGTAGGTAGCGTAGCTATGTACTTGGAATCATTCCAGGTTTGGGTACGGTATTGCATTGGGTCGCTTTTATTTGTTTACTCATTGATGGTCTTTCAAATCTTATAAATGAAAGACAAAGAATAATACTAGATGTTAACTTCTCTTATGTTTCATGATTAAGAGGAGTTTTTTTATTTTAATTATCCAGGTAGCCCATTGATTGACTTCCTAACCCAAATCGCTTAAGCTTGCTTTATGATATGAGATAATGGAGGAATTATGGAGTATGCTACAAGCAACTAATGTAAGTTTACGTTTTGGTGATCAGAAGTTATTTGAAGACGTTAATATTAAGTTTACAGCTGGAAATTGCTATGGTTTGATCGGTGCCAATGGTGCTGGTAAATCAACTTTCCTTAAAATATTGTCAGGTGAACTCGAACCACAGACTGGTCAAATTGCACTTGGAAAAGATGAGCGTCTCGCTATGTTAAAGCAGGATCACTTCGCCTTTGAAGAATATGAAGTGTTAAAGACTGTTGTCATGGGACACACTCGTTTATATGAAGTGATGCAGGAGAAAGATGCTATTTATGCTAAAGGGGACTTCACTGAAGAAGATGGCATGCGTGCTGCCGAATTAGAAGGTGAATTTGCTGAGATGGATGGTTGGGAAGCCGAATCCGATGCAGCTATTCTTTTAAAAGGCCTTGGGATTGAAGAAAATCTCCATACAAAAAAAATGGCGGATTTAACAGGTTCTGAAAAGGTAAAAGTCCTACTTGCACAGGCATTATTCGGTAATCCAGATATTTTATTATTAGATGAGCCGACAAACCACTTGGATATTCAAGCGATTCAATGGCTAGAAGAATTTTTAATTAATTTTGACAATACAGTTATTGTGGTCTCTCACGATCGTCACTTTTTAAATAAAGTATGTACACATATTGCAGATGTCGATTATGGAAAAATTGAATTGTACGTCGGAAACTATGATTTCTGGTATGAATCCAGTCAATTAGCGATGCAAATGGCTAAAGACCAAAATAAGAAAAAAGAAGAGAAAATGAAAGAATTACAAAACTTTATCGCTCGCTTTAGTGCTAATGCATCCAAATCAAAACAAGCGACTTCTCGTAAAAAAATGTTGGATAATATTACATTAGATGATATTAAACCATCTTCCCGCCGTTATCCGTATGTAGCCTTCCAGGCCGGCCGTGACATTGGAAATGATTTATTACGTGTCGAAGGTATTTCGAAAACAATTGATGGTGTGAAGCTGTTAGATAACGTAAGTTTTACGTTAAAACCTTATGATAAAGCTGCTTTTGTCGGGCCGAATGAACAAGCTAAAACAGTGTTGTTTGATATCTTAATGGGTGAAATGGAACCTGACGAAGGACGCTATACTTGGGGTGTCACTACTTCACAATCGTACTTTCCGAAAGATAACTCAGAATTTTTCGATGGCAATAACATGTCCTTAGTGGAGTGGCTCCGTCAATATTCACCAGAAGATCAAACGGAAACTTTCTTACGCGGATTCCTTGGCCGTATGTTATTCTCCGGGGAGGAAGCCTTGAAAAAAGCGAATGTTTTATCTGGTGGAGAAAAAGTCCGTTGTATGTTATCGAAAATGATGTTAAGCAATGCCAATGTCCTAGTATTGGATGAACCAACAAACCACTTAGACTTGGAGTCAATTACTGCGTTGAACAACGGCTTAATAAAGTTTAAAGGTTCCCTTCTGTTTACATCTCATGACCATCAATTCATTAATAGTATCGCCAGTCGCCTTATTGAAATTACACCAAAAGGAATTGTCGATAAAGAAATCAGTTATGATGAATATGTAGCAGATCAGAAGTTACAAAAAGAAATCAGTGCGATGTACGTATAATATTTAAGGCTATCTCTTCTTAAGAGATAGCCTTTTTTTTTTAACAAGGTAAGAAAATATATAATTGCGCACATTAAACATAAACTGCGAAGTAACTTTATAAAGAATTTGCTTCCTACCATTCTTTCTTGTAGAGACTGTTATATCACCGCTACGGCAGAATACTTCGCTTTCCACGGGCACGGCCTCAGCCTCCTCAGAAAACCAAGTACTTTTTCTTGCGGGGTCTTCGGCTCGCGCTGTTCCCGTAGGAGTCTGCGTATTCTGCCTACGCTGGTAAGGATTCACTGATGATTGAAAGAATAAAATCCATGGAATATAAATCTTTAGAATTTCTTCTCCCTTCATTAAAGAACTACTCTAAGCTTCTGAAAAAATGCGAGACTCCTGTGCAGTCTTGAAGACCCCGTGATGGGCCTGTGTCTTCTAGTAACGCTTCGTAGTATGCTTCCTCGGTGAAAAGGAGCGTTTTTCCGCAGCGATGGTTTACCACTCATTCACAAAAGAATGGATGGGAGCCTCACTATATAGAGAATTTTCATTGGTTCGCAGTTTCCATCTAGTGCGAATAAGGACCGTTTTTTTCTTATTACGAAAGTTTATTGCTAAACCCTGCTAGGTCATTTTCATGGAGCACTTTTGTAACTTTGAGTACTCTTCATGCAACTATTACAACACTAGAAAATGATATATTTTATACTATTTTTAGAATTCCTATCTTTTCCTTTATATTTTCTATATTAAATTTACCTATGCTATATTTTTGTGTATGCTTAATAGACAAAGAGTTTCGGAGGTTCTTATATGAATAAAGGTATTTCAACTTATATAACGATTGGCGAATGGATTTTTAAAATTCTATTATTAAACTTGTACTGGTTTATCTTTTCTGTTTTAGGCTTATTTATAGTTGGTATTTTCCCAGCTACTGTAGCCTTGTTCGCCACTATAAGACAAGACATTAAAACCGAAGATGATATAAAGCTATTTCAACAATTCATCCATTATTACAAACAGGAGTTTATTAAATCTAATATTCTTGGTTACATACTAACGGCTGCTACAGCTGTTTTGCTGTTCAACGTTCAAGTCTTAGGGCGATTAGACAGCTCACTACTAAATTCAACATTAATGGTGATGACATATATCTTGTTAGCCATCATTGCGCTTGTTTCTGTTTTCATTTTCCCTATCTACGTGCACTATCATTTTTCTGTGCTTGGTTATATTAAATATTCTGCTATTTTAGTTATTGGTAAGCCTCTTCACACTATTGCCATGCTTATCTTAATTGCGGCAACCTGTTATCTTTATTATATAGTGCCAGGTTTTATACCTGCTTTAGGCGTTAGTTTGCTAGCATATATTATTATGCGTACGGCTTTTTCTTTCTTTGCAACACCCGAACAATGATTGAAGATGTAACATAGTTAGTCGATTGTAAGAACAACTTTCCCGTAACCGTGTCCTACTTCGACCTCTCGATGTGCTTCCACAACTTCATCAAGTGGGAATGATTTTCTAACGTGTATATATAATTTTCCTTTATTGTACAGGTTAACAAGTTCGGAAAGCCGTTCAGTTGAACGTTGACTTCGTATAGGTAGAACTCCTAATTCCTCTACTAGGTCGAATGCAACAATGGTACCAATACGGTCCTTGTTTTCCACAAGATCCATGGAAGCGATCAGAGCATCGCTTCCGGCGGCATCAAAGGCAACGTCTATCCCATCCGGGAAGAGAGAACGCACTCTGTTAGTAAGTCCTTCTCCATAAGTGACAGGAATCACTCCAAGGAATCCCAGGTAATCGTGGTTGGATTCACTTGCGGTGCCAATGACGGTTGCTCCCCACGCTTGCGCTAATTGCACTGCGAATGTACCCACTCCACCAGCTGCAGCGTGAATTAATACAGTGTCTCCCTTTCCAACACCGAGTTCCTGTAACGCGGTATGAGCTGTTTGACCTGAGGCTGTTATGACACCTGCTTCCTCCCAAGTCATCTGCTGTGGTTTTTTTACGATCTGATCCGCCTTGACTACTACATATTCAGCATAACAGGCCATTAACTCCCAACCTAAAACCTCATCACCCACTTTAAAGCCAGTGACATCTTCCCCTACTTGATCAATAATTCCAGAAAACTCATTACCAAGAATCTGCGGAAAACTTACTGTTAGATCTGGTGGTGTCCAGCCACTACTACGTACAGCACAATCAAACGGTTGAATGCCAGCGGATTTGATCCGAACACGTACTTGGTCGACTGATGCTTTTGGCTCATCAAATTCCATTATGCGTAGTACCTCCGAGGGGCCATAGCTAGAAAACGCGGCAACTTTCATATAACATCTCTCCTTTCTTTAACATTGATTTAGACTTGAGCATCTTTGTACTCATCTAAAAACCTCAATAGTAAACCCACCCGGGGCTTTAACATAGAAAGTCCAACGATGTGCTCTTTTGGGCGGTTTTACATCGATCCCATCATCTTTCATACGTTGATTGATTTCATTTACCTGCTCTTCGTTTACTTGCTCAAAGCCTATATGAAAGGAATTGGGATAGTTGACCTTAGAACCTTTCATTAAAGCAAGCAGTAATCCGTCATCGTCTACCAATAAAGCGAATGAATCTTTATATGTGCTTCTAGTTTGTAGATAGAAATATTTTTCTAAAAACGCTCGAGCAACATCAACATCAGTGACGGTTAGGTTAATATGGTTTAGCTTCATAGCTTACACTCCTTCTTAAGATAATAAAACACTTGACATTTTCCTAGTATATCTGTTGTCAACTTACAGTATTTATTTTAATATCATAAATAAATAAATTAAAATATATTTTTATTCATTAATATATATATTTAAGTATATGAATAATGGGGTGATTTGCATGGAATTGTTACAATTGCATTATTTTCGAACAGTTGCCAGATTAGAACATATGACAAAAGCGGCTCAAGAGATTCGCATTGCACAACCTGCTCTTAGTAAAACCATTGCTAGATTAGAGGAAGATTTGGGTGTACCCTTATTTGAGCGTAAGGGAAGAAATATAAAACTGAATGCTTTCGGGAAGGTGTTTCTGAAGAAAGCTGAAATTGCTTTGGGAATTCTTGAAGAGGGTCGAAAAGAAATCGAAGACCTTGCGGGAATGGAACAAAGGCGTGTTAATATATCAACTACTACTCATAAATGTTTTTCTGATCTCATTGGCTCTTTCATAGACATGCATCCTGATATAAAACTACAAATCAGCCAAGCTACAACTCAAGAAAAGGTAACACAATTAAGAAATGGTGATATCGATTTTTGTATTACTTTTCCACCGTTAAAAGAGGATGGGATAAAGGGAAATTCCTTTCTCACCGAAAAAATATTATTAGCTGTTCCTCCTAAACATCGATTTGCTAATCGAAAAAGCATCAATCTAAATGAATTGGCCAATGATTCATTTATAAATATAAAAGAAGGGAATCCTTTTCGAGAAATGACGGACTCTTTTTGCAAAGAAGCAGGTTTTACTCCGAATATTGTTTGTGAAGTTGATGAACTATCGGCCATAAGTCATTTTATTCGCACGGGAATCGGTGTTGCCTTTTTACCAGAAACCTTCGTCGAAGAAAGAGATGCATCGTTCCACGTGGTGCATATTGATGAACCTTTATGTCAGCGAACTTATCAAATCGCATGGCTCGAAGAACGCTATCTGTCCATGGCTGCTTGTACATTTCGAGATTATTTGGTCGATTATTTTAATGAATTCCATACAATAATTGGTAATTAATCGAAAAATTGTTCGCGAGATTGTGCGTATCATTGGCGAGATATTCGCGTTTATCTCGTGAACAGACTGTTTTATCTCGCCAACAGATTTTGTGTGAATTTCATACTAAAAAGAACAGAACTGCTTGATTCCAGTTCTGTTCTTCCTTTTATCCTTTTACAGATCCGATTAACACACCTTTTTCAAAGTATTTCTGGATAAATGGATACAGGACTAATACAGGTAGGGAGGATACTATAATGACACCGTATTTAACCTGATCGGCATAACGCTGTGCGTACCCTCCACCGGTTCCACCACTTCCCGCACCCTCTGCAAACACTTGATTGGATAACAAGATATCTCTCAATACGATCTGTAAGGGCTGCAGGTTATAATCACGGATATAAATTAACCCTGTAAAGAAATCATTCCAATGCCATACTAGATAATAAAGCCCAATTACAGCGGTAACAGCCTTGGATAATGGTAAAACAATGGTAGAGAAAAATTTAAAGTGTGAACAGCCATCCATTGTTGCTGCTTCAAACATTTCATGCGGGATGTTGTTTTCAAAGAATGTTCTCGTAATAATTAAATTAAAGACATTAACAGTGAGTGGATTAAATATAAACACCCATGGCGTATCTAATAAGCTTAAATCCCTCATTAACATATAGGTAGGTATTAACCCACCATTAAAAAACATGGTGAAGATAAAGAAAAACATCAAAAACCTTCTTGCTTTAAACTCATGACGAGACAACACATATGCTGCCGGTAACGTTAAAAGCAAATTAATCAATGTCCCAAAAAGAGCATAGAATAATGTATTACGATACCCAATCCAAACTCTTGAATCACCAAAAATTTGTTCATATCCAAATAAACTAAATCCCTTTGGAAGAAAAAGAACTTTTCCAGTTGAAACATAAGTAGGGTCACTAATCGATGCAATGACAATGAAATATAAGGGATAAGCTACAATAAAAAACATTAATATACAAATCGCCACTATTGTAACATCAAATAATAAATCGGTTGGCTTTTTATTTCTAATTCTATTCATCGTGATAGAAGGCATTCCTTTTCCCCCTTCAAATTGATTGGAACTACATTTACCAAAGGCTGATGCGAGCTACTTTCTTCGCAATGGTGTTAACAATAACCAGCATCATGAAATTAATGAATGTATTGAATAAACCAATTGCAGCAGCATAGCTAAATTGATTGGATACAATACCAGTTTTATACACATACGTTTCAATCACTTCTGATATTGGTAAATTGAGAGAGTTTTGCATTAAGAATATTTTTTCAAACCCTGTGCTGATAACTGTTCCCATATTAAGTATTAATAAAATGATGATAGTCGGGATAATAGCCGGGATCTCGACATTCCTAATAATTTGCCATTTATTCGCACCATCTATTTTTGCTGCATCATAAAGTTGTGGATCTACAGCGGCTAATGCTGCCAGATAAATAATACTGTTCCAACCAACATGCTGCCACACATCCGATAATACATATATCGGAACAAATGCATTTACAGATGCTAATAGATTTCCTTCCACACCTAGCTTGGCTAATAGTAAACCGAGAACACCGGTATTTGGAGATAACATTACATTTAATAAACCAACTAATACAACGATGGAAATAAAGTGAGGCAAATAAACGGTCGTTTGGAGAATCCGTTTTCCTCTTTTCCATCTGATTTGGTTGACTAATAGAGCGAGAGCGATTGGTGCCGGAAAACCAACAACAATTGTTGTGATACTAATTAGTAACGTGTTACGAATCAAATCCCAGAAAAGATGACTATTGATAAATTGCGCAAAATATTTAAATCCTGCCCAATCTCCACCCGTCAAACCAGCAGTGAAATCATATTCCCGAAATGCTAATTGGATGCCATACATCGGAATATAGTTAAATATGATGACACAGATGATCGCAGGTAGAATCATAAGCCACAATTGATAATCTCTTTTTAGTGTATTAATAACTGTTGCTTTTTTCGCCTTGGGCAAAGTTTCTGTATTAGTTCCTTGGATCAAGGCCATGATAAGACTCTCCTTTTTTTAGAGAGATATTAGCTGTTTGCCAATATCTCTCCTACTATTTTTCTAGTTTGATTTTTCCTTGTAATCATCATAGTAACCTTGGATAATCTCAATATTTGATGGTAAGCCCATCTGTTCTACTTGTTGCACATAGCTATCCCATTCATCTTCAATACCACCTGAGGTAATCCATTCACCAAACTTGGAAATGGCAATATTCATAAAGTCTGTATTAACAAGTGTCATTTGATTATGATCCTCTTCTGAATATTTCAGCATCATTCCAGGGAACACATCATTTTCACGATCCAGTGATTCGAAGGCAGCATTAAATGGCGCTTGTTGTTCATCTACTGCTTGCATATCCACAGGTAACTCAACATCTAATTCATCCGAAATAAACATTGGTCCGTTATCCGCCCAAGTAGAAGTCCATTTCCATGTACCTGGATCCATTTCTTCATCTTGTGGTTCAAGGATTTTGTAGGAGTTATCCCCAGTCTTTTCAATATTAGGTCCTAAAGAACCAAATAATACTTGCAGACTGACTTCAGGATCATAAAGTTCATTGATAAACTTCATGGCTGCTTCTTTATTGCTTGTCGCTGATGACATTTGGATAAAATTAACGCCAAAGTTTAATTCATTATAGTCATAAGACCAGCTAACTTCACCATCATAATCAGCAGATGCTTTCATCGGATCAAACGATTCATATTGATCTGAAACACCTAAACCAAATCTGTCTGTTCTTTCCCAACCAAATGTATAGCCTATTTTGGCTACATCACCATCACCACGTGCTAAAGCCTGATACTGTGAATAATCTTGCGTGAATGCTTCATCATTTATTAAACCGTTTTCATATAATTTGTTTAAAAAGGATACAAATGTTTTGTATCTTTCATCTACAAAGAAGTTCTTCACTTCGCCATCTTCCAAGAAGTAACCTTGGCCGCCGCCACCTGTTACCGTCATCCCCATACTACCTAGTAATACTGTTGGGTGGAAATAGCCAAATCCTGTTTCAGCTACCGGGGCAAAATCCATTGGAATCTCATCATTTGGGTCTCCATTACCATTGGCATCCTCTTCTTTAAAAGCCATTAATACATCAAACAATTCATCCCAATTCGTTGGCACATCCAACCCTAAATTTTCTAGCCATTGATCATTAATGAATTGCATGGTAGCTGTTTCCGGCCAGAACTTTTGATACTTGGATAACCCATAGATTTCTCCATCCGTTTGCGTTGAAAGTAATTCCGTTTCTGGATGCTTATCAAACATCGCTTGAATGTTTGGTCCCTGCTCTTCAATTAATGGGGCAAGGTTTTCAAATAAGCCAGGGAACTGTGCAAAATCCGCATCTGTGATGGCATTCGGACCAACAATTATATCAGGAATATCACCACCAGCTAACATCGCACCTTTCTTTTGATCCCAGTCAGCTGTTACTTCTTCCCATTTTATTTCTACACCTGCTCTTTCTTCTACTTCTGCTAACCATTCCATGTCTTCAAGGTCTTTGGTCAACGGGTGCTTCGTTATAAGGCCTGTTAATACAACCTTTCCATCTTCGGTTTCTTCTGGCTCACTACTTGTTTCGTCATCACTACAAGCTGCTAATATGAACACCAAACAAATTGTGATAAATAATATTATTTTCTTCTTCATACCTAATTCCCCCTTAATTGATTTCCCTCATATGGGTACGCTTATTATTTAGATCAAAGCGTGCCTGCCAACAGAAAAAAGTAGTTCAAGACATTTCTCCTCCTTCGTGTAATAAAATCCGATAATGTTACCGCTTACATAAAGAGGATAAAATATAAATAAGTTAAACTAGTTTCTTGTTCGTACATGTTTTTGAACTATTGCAATAGAACTTATTTACAGTATGCCACCATAAAGAGATTGTGTGAATTCACTTTTTTGCGAAAACATATCCTTTTTTTAGATTTTCCTTGATCCCACACTTATCCACATCTATTTTTATGTTGATAACAGTGTGGATAAGTGTTTTTTAGTAAATATAGACTATTTTTTTCTCGCATAATTTTCTAATGTGCATTATATGATAGTTATTTACTAAATTGGTGCTTACATATTTTTGGTTAATTTACATATAATTTAACCGGAAAGCTTTAACATAAAAAAAGTCACCTGAGGTTCTAACCTCAAGCGACTTTTCTTACCTTTGTTTTGAAATATGTGCGGATGCGATTAATTCGCGTATTGCATCCCTGTCATCCTTATATAAGGAATCAACGATTTTACTTCCAACTACCACTCCATCGCAATGTTCTGTTAATGAGTGTACATGTTCAGGACTGGATACACCAAATCCAGCGAGTACTGGTACATTACTTTTTTCTCGAAGTGCTTGTAAATGAGCACCCAGATTTTCTTGAAAAGAAGCACGAACCCCTGTAGTTCCAGTGACGGTCACAGCATAGAGAAAGCCTTCCGTACGCTTTCCGATCTCAGCTAAGCGTTCATCCGTACTGGTTAATGCTGCTAAACGAATGAGTGCAATTTCGTTTTTCTGTAAAGCAGGGACGATGATTCCTTCTTCCTCCAAAGGTAAATCAGGAATGATTAATCCATCGACTCCTGCTTCCTCACAAGTTTTAGCAAAACTATCTACGCCATAAGTATGAATCGGATTAATATACGTCATCAGCACAATTGGGATATTCCGGTCATCTTTGCTTTCTTTTAATTTTTCTAGAACCGCACTAAGTGATACGCCATTTGCCAATGCACGGAGACCCGCTTCTTGAATTGTCGGACCATCTGCCACCGGATCTGAAAAGGCAATCCCTAACTCTACGACAGTTGCACCTGCTTCTTCTAAAAAGGCTAGCTGCTCATCTAATTTGTCTAAACCACCATCACCAGCCATGATATATGGTACAAAGGCTTTATCTCCACGTTCTAATACTACATTGAATGCCTGATCTATTTTTTCCTTACCCATTTGCTTCACCACCTAATGCATCTCTCACTGTTTCCACATCTTTATCTCCACGGCCAGATAAACAAATAACCATCACTTCTTCTTCTTTCATTTCCTTGGCCAACTTCATCGCATATGCAATCGCATGGGAGCTTTCCAATGCTGGAATAATCCCTTCTGTTCTTGATAATTCCTGTAAGCCATCTAGCGCTTCTTCGTCTGTAATATCAACATAGTTGACACGACCAATATCCCGTAAGTGACTGTGTTCAGGTCCTACACCAGGATAATCAAGACCTGCAGAAATCGAATGCGCTTCTTGGATCTGTCCGTTTTCGTCTTGTAATAAATAGGTCATCGTACCGTGCAAGATACCTTTTTTTCCATAACTCAATGTGACAGCGTGTTGATCCGTATCAACACCTTTTCCGCCAGCTTCGACGCCATAAAGCTTCACTTCTTCATCCTCAACAAACGGATAGAACATTCCCATTGAGTTACTGCCGCCCCCGATACAAGCAACTACCGCTTCCGGTAAGCGACCTTCTTTTTCTTTCACTTGTTTTTTCGTTTCAGAACCAATCATGCTTTGGAAGTCACGAACGATTTGCGGGAATGGATGCGGTCCGACAACAGAACCAATAATATAATGGGTGTCCTCAACATGGCTTACCCAGTAGCGCAATGCTTCGTTTACAGCATCCTTTAATGTACCGCTACCTTGATCGACACTTTCGACACGAGCACCTAGTAGTTCCATACGAAAGACATTAAGTTTCTGACGACGAACGTCCTCTTTTCCCATGAAAACCACACACTCTAAGCCAAGCAAGGCGCAAACCGTAGCAGTTGCCACCCCGTGTTGACCTGCGCCTGTTTCTGCGACAACTTTTTTCTTACCCATTCTTAAGGTTAAAAGCGCTTGTCCCAATGCATTATTAATTTTGTGCGCACCAGTATGATTTAAGTCTTCACGCTTCAAGTAAATTTTCGGACCACCTAATTTTTTTGTAAAACGTTCTGCATAGTAAAGCGGTGTTTCCCTTCCTACGTATTCTTTTAAATAATAATCAAATTCATCTAAAAATTTCTCATCATTAATAGCTTCCTTATATGCCTTTTCCAATTCTAAAACGGCTGGCATTAACGTTTCCGGTACAAAACGGCCACCGTAATCCCCGTAATGACCTGTTTCATTTGGCACATGATATTTAACCATTTTAATCACCTTTCTTTACTGCATTTATAAATGTTTGTATTTTGTCTACATCCTTCTGGCCATCAGTTTCGACACCACTGGATACATCGACACCAGCAGGAGCAACTTCTGCGATCGCCTCTTCGATGTTATCGACTTTCAGACCACCTGCAAGCAAAATCTTTTTGTTCAAAAAGTCAAATTCTTTTACTATGGACCAGTCGAACGCTTCGCCTGATCCGCCACGATATTTACCGGCCGGGCTGTCTAATAAATAGTACGCACAGTCATAGGGTTCAATTTCATCCAAATCGCTCGCCTGACGCACCTCAAATGCTTTAATTACGGGCAAGCCAATTTCCTGACAAAAAGCAGGCGACTCATCCCCATGTAATTGTACATAATCCAAGCCAACATCACGAGCTATTTCCTGGATTACCTCGATGCTTTCATTGACAAAAACACCGACTTTCTGCACATGAGATGGGACAAATCGGGCCAATTTGATTGCCTGGTCTTTCGTGACTCTTCGTTTACTTTTGGCAAACACAAATCCAATGAAATCTGCACCTGCTTCTGCTGCAGTTTGAATCGTCTCTTCATTTTGTAATCCACAAATTTTTACTTGAACCATACTTATTCTCCTAACGGCACTCTTAAACTGTCAAATGTTTCTTTTAAGTCAACAGAACGCATCATTGTTTCACCAACTAAAATTCCTTTGGCACCAACCTTCTGCACACGTTCAACATCTGCTTTTTCCTTCATGCCACTTTCACTGATTAATAGTGTTTTAGTTGTGTCTATTTTTTCTGCCAGTTTCTCGGTTGTAGCGAGGTCTACTTCAAATGTCTTTAGATCACGGTTATTGACCCCGATAATCTTTGCACCGATTCGTTCAGCAACCGCTAACTCCTCGTCATTGTGTACCTCAAATAAAATTTCTAAGCCTTTTTCATCAGCATATTGATACAATGCTGCTAGTCTTTGTTCAGGCAAGGCTGCTGCGATTAATAAAATCAAATTCGCACCGGCATCATACGCACGGTCAATTTGAATTTCATCAATAATAAAGTCCTTATTCAATACCGGAATCTCCACTACTTCCCTGACCGCTTGCATATCTTCAATCGTTCCTTGGAAAAAAGGTGTATCGGTTAGCACGGAGATCGCACCTGCTCCACATGTTTCGTAGATGCGTCCTTGTGTAGCAGGTTCGACCCCATCATTAATTAACCCTTTCGACGGTGAAGCACGTTTCATCTCTGCTATAATGCTCATCTTTTCAGCGTTCATAAAGGTATCATATAAGGAAATATTGACACGTCTTCCATGTATCGATCCCGGCTGATAGCTGTCTTTTAATTCCGCTACTTCCTTTTCTTTTTCTGCTATAATTTTATCTAAAATGGTCATGTTACACCTCTTGTTTCATGTTATTGCTTATCGAAATAAGATTCTCTAATTTAGCTAATGCGGCACCGGAATCAATTGACTCTCGTGCTAATTCTACCCCTTTTTGTACCGTATCTGCTTTGCCATTAGCAAAAATGCCTAACCCTGCATTTAATAAAACTGTGTCACGATGTGGGCCTTTGTTTCCTTCTAATACACTGCGTAAAATCTCTGCATTTTCTTTCGCATCGCCACCTCTGATTAAATCATTTTCTACAATTGGCAAGTTCACTTCTTCTGGTTTAAGGGTGAATTTCATAATTTCACCTCGATCTAATAATACCAAATGATTCTCACCTGCTAAAGACGCTTCATCCATATAACCAGCACCATTCACAATCAATGATCGTTTGCGCCCTAATTTATGCAATACACCTGCCATTGTTTCTAATGAGTCACGACGATATGTCCCCATCAATTGAGAAGTTAGTTTCACAGGATTCGTTAATGGTCCAATCACATTAAAGATAGTCGGCACACCTAATTCTCTTCTCACTTTCATTGCACGCTTCATTGCTGGATGTACATTTGGCGCAAATAAGAAGGCAATACCATTTTGTTTTAAAATGGCATATGTTTCAGGCCGAGTGAACTCTAAAGGAACACCAAGATGCTCTAATACATCTGCACTTCCTGTTTTACTCGAAATACTACGATTACCATGTTTTGCTACGGTAATACCTGCACCTGCAATGACAAAAGCAGAAGTTGTACTAATATTAAAACTTTGTGAACCATCGCCTCCTGTGCCACAGTTATCCATTGCACCTGCAAGTTCATCCGGCAATGCGAGTGGAGAAATTTCTAACAATACGTTTACTAGCCCTGTAATCTCATCCACTGTTTCTCCTTTTGTCTTCAGCGCTGCTAAAAAGGCACCAATGGCAATATCACTTGTTTCTTCTGAAAAAATAAACCTTGCAGCTTCCTCCATTTCTGTCAATGTCAAATCTTCTTTTTCCATCACTTTTTTTAATAATGTTTTCATGCTTTTTGCCCCTTTCTAATCGACTCAAAAAAATTATTTAATAATTGCTTACCTTTTCCAGTTCCGATTGATTCTGGGTGAAATTGTAGTCCGTAGACAGGTAAATACGTATGTTTGACTGCCATAATTTCCTTATCATCCATTGCCGTTGCGGTTACTAATAACTGATCAGGAATTGTATCTTTTTCAATTACTAGGGAGTGATAACGCATCACTTCTAGCGGTTGCTCTAAATAATTAAAGATTTCATCGTTTTGATGACGAATCATCGATGTTTTCCCATGTTTGATCTGTCCTGCATGTGTGACAGTTGCTCCATATGCGGCACCAATTGCCTGATGACCAAGACATATACCTAAAATCGGAAACTCACTCGATAGAGCTTTCACCACATCAATACAAATTCCTGCTTCTTCAGGAATGCCTGGCCCCGGGGACAGGATAATAGCTTCGGGATCCAGCTCTCTAATTTCCTCTAAAGTGATTTTATCGTTACGGACCACTTCGACTTGTTTGCCTAGTTCTGACATATATTGAAACAAGTTATAGGTAAATGAATCATAATTATCAATTAATAGAATCATTTTTTACTTACCTCCAATAGCGATTTTGCTTTATTTAACGTTTCCTGGTATTCCGATTGCGGATCAGAGTCATAGACTACACCAGCTCCTGCTTGCACATAGGCATGTTGGCCTTTAATTACCATCGTTCGAATCGCTAACGCTAAATCGAGGTCACCATTCATATTGATGTAGCCGACAGCTCCTGCATATACACCACGCTTTTTGTCTTCCAGATCATTAATGATTTGCATGGCCCGGATTTTTGGTGCCCCTGACACGGTACCTGCTGGCAGTGTCGATATCAACGCGTCTAAACCTGTGTAGTTTTGAGTTAATTCACCATGTACTTCTGAAACAATGTGCATAACATGTTGATAACGTTCAATCGTCATATATTTAGGTATCGTTATCGAACCAACTTCACAAACACGTCCCAGGTCATTCCGGCTTAAGTCCACTAACATTTTGTGTTCTGCCAATTCCTTATCATCTGCTAATAATTCCGTTGCTAATTGCTGATCCTCTGTGTCTGTTTTCCCTCTTGGTCTTGTACCAGCAATCGGGTTTGTCACAACCTCTCGTCCGGTTGTTTTAATTAAGCTCTCTGGTGATGCCCCGAGTACAATATAATCATCAAAATCGATAAAATACATATAAGGTGATGGATTGGATACTCTTAACCTGCGATAAAAAGTGAACGGGTCGGCATCAAAGCTTGCTTTCATTCGCTGTGATAAGACCACCTGGAAAATGTTTCCGTCAACAATGTGTTGTTTAGCCGTTTCGACCATGTTCAGATAGGTTTGCTTTTCAATCGATGGTTCGAAGCTGACGAGTAACTCTTCGTCTGGCATTGTTGCTTCCGGTGTCAATATTTGATCCTGTAGTTGATCTAAGTTTGCTGCTAATTGGTCATCATTTCTTGTGCCATCTAAGTTGATCGTCATCATCGTTACCTTTTGTTTCACATGGTCAAAAACAATAACGTCCTGATAGAACATCATGTGGACATCTGGCATGTCTATTTCGTCTTCTAAAAGTTCGCCAATGTATTCGTATTGTCTAATGGCGTCATAGCCAATATAGCCGATTGCTCCACCATAAAAAGCATATGGTAATGGCAGTTCTTCGTTTGGGATATGTGCTTTCACTACTTCTAAAGGCTTTTGCTGAATGGATTGTCTTGTTCCGTCGGTATGGTTAATGACACTTGTTTCAGTCGCTGTTCCGATAACTTCTTTGTACGGATTTAGTCCAATGAAAGAGAAGCGCCCTTTTTCGCCATGACTGATGGAGCTTTCCAATAAAAATTTTTTCTTACCTTTGATTCTGTTGAATACGGAAATTGGTGTGATAGTATCTCCGTTTAGTTCCGTACTTTTATAGTTAACCATTTTAATTCGACTCCTTTTCGCAAAATTTATATTTAATTCTTCCGTAAAAGATAAAAAACCGTCCTTATACATACTTTTTAGTATGTATAAGGACGGTTGATTTACCGCGGTGCCACCTTTGGTTGAAGGGCTATATAATATATAGCCTTCCGCTCGTTATCCGTTAACGGGGATGAGCCGTTGCTCTGTACTATCATTTCCAGGCACTCTCGAAGGTCCATTCCAATTTCCATGTATACCGGATTTTCAGCATCTCCGGTTCTCTGTTATACAGGGGGAAATTGTACTCTTCCTTCTCATCGATTTATTTGATTAATATTTTTCTTGACACTTGGCTTTTTCAGGAAATCAAAAAGGGTTTCCACATCCTAAAAGGACGAGGAAACCCGTGGTACCACCTTTGTTAGCTGCACATACAGCTCACTTAACACGTCAATGGTTGAATCCATGAACGCTACCCTTTTGTAACAAGTGGGTATCTCGCCAAAGCCTACTAAATAATCGTTCGGTTTGGGGCTCGGAAGTCCATTCACTTACCTTGCACACTGATTCGCACCAGCCATCAGCTCTCTTTTGTGCTTGCGTATAAGCTACTTCTCTTCGTCAATGCCATCACGTTTTTTAATGTTGTTACTATCATAGTATGCTCTTGATATTTTGTCAATAGCATCCGCTTGAATTTTCGGAAAATTTACGCAATATTAAAACTCGATAATTTCTTCCTCGATTTTCTCACCAAGATGACGACCTGGTTCATCGACCTTCACTAAAATCCGTTCACCTTCTTGCAGTGAGATTGCTTGTTTTTCCAGATGTTCAGGAGTTAATAAGTGAACACTATCTGCTTCTTGAAGCGTCGCAGAAATTTCCGTATCACCAACGGTTGCTACCACTCGGATAAGAGGACGCTTTTCTATTTTCACCCTACCTATCGCAAGTTTTCGCGTTCCACCTGTTTCATTGTAAACCGTGATGCTATCACCTGGTTTCAGTTCTGCTAAATAAGCTGTCTTCTCACCTTCTTTGACAACATAGTGATGGATCGCCCCACTATTTATCCGAAAAGGTCTGGCAGGATATGTATCGGTTGTGCGATTTTCTGCTAATACTAGAAAGTACCCATGACCTGTATTTCCCAATAGTATTCCCTCTGTCGGTGAAAGATGGTCCACTAAATCTAAACAGACCCGTGATCCCTCACCTATGCTCTCTATGCGGACAATTTCAGCCTCTTGCAAGTTATTTACCACTTTTTAGCCCCCATTCATAATTTTATGCGTTTTTCCACAGAAATTACATAGTTATTATAAAGATTATCATATACAATATATGTTGGATTTACAAATAGGGAGAGGTAACTTATGAGACAATTATTAGTAGTATTATTTCTTCTATTAATTACATGCTTCGGTATGATTGGATATTCAACTAGCAACCATTCGGTAAATGATAAAGTAATAGAAATGGAGCAAGATCAATAGAAGAAATTAAAAGGCTGTTGATCAATCAACAGCCTTTGTCTATTATTTTCTTTTCAAATCAACAAGATCTTCCACTTTTACCGCTTGCCCTGTTGCTAATGATTTATTTCCGGCAATACCAGTTAAAATTGAAATGGCGCCATCAACATGAGAAGCTGCTCGTTTGAATTCATCCTCTTTTGGTACTCCAAATAAGTCATTCAATAACTCGGGGTCACCACCGCCATGGCCACCTTTTTTTTCTTCCACTTCTACTTCATACGATTCTCCAAACATCGGCAACACGCGTATTGATTTCTCACTAAGTTTCCCTTCATCACTCTTGTTACCACCCGAATTGATATAGGATTGCTCACGTACCCGTACTTCGATACGACCTTCTGTACCATTAAAGGCAATTTGATAACCTTCCCATGGTAAATATGCATTTAGGGAATACGTTAAAATTGCTTTATTTTTATAGGTGACATTCACACCTAATGTATCCTCAATATTGATGCCATCACCAAACACACTTTGATCACGGTGATATCCGTCTTCTTTTTCTGCATCTAAATACATCGATTTCAAATGTTCGTTGGACTCTAAATCAATGGCAAATGGATCTTCTTTTGCATATTCACTTCCATGTGCCCTTTCATAGAATTTCGTCACACCACGTTCTTCAGCATTTTCCTTCCCGTAAAAACGAAGGCCGCCTGTTGCATAAACAACATCTGGTTCCGTGTCTAGCCAAAAGTTAACCAAGTCAAAATGGTGTGTGGATTTATGAACGAGTAACCCACCACTGTTACGCTTATCACGGTGCCAACGACGGAAGTAATCCGCTCCATGCTGTGTATCTAAAGCCCATTCAAAGTGAACAGAATTAACTTGACCAATCGCACCCTCTCGAATTAATTCACGGATCTTCGTATTATGTGGTGCATAACGGTAATTGAATGTTACGCGAACATTTTGACCTGTTCGTTCTATTGTATCTATAATCGCTTGTGTTTTTTCAGCATCGACTGTCATCGGTTTTTCCGTAACAACATCACAGCCTAACTCCATTGCACGGATAATGTAACGATGATGTGTTCTGTCCATTGAAGTGACAATGACAATGTCTGGTTTTTCTGTTTCGACCATTTCATCAAAACGATCTGCTGTATACGTATTGATTTCAGAAACTTCATATTTGTCTTTTAATAGTTTGTTAGCATAGTTTAATCGTGTTTGATTTGCATCACAAAAAGCTACTAGTTCACATGTTTCCTGAAAATCACGTACTAATGCACCATAAAAAAATTCTGCACGGCCACCGGTTCCAACTAAAACATATTTTTTCTTCACTTTGAACACTCCTAATGTTTTTTGTAATCGCTTGCAGTTCATAATAACAACGTTGTTAAAATTATAAGATATTTACCCTGAAATAGCAACTCTTAATCTGTGATTTTTTTTAATTGTTTTTGGTTTTATTTGTTTTGTGTCTTAAGAAAGAATAATGCATATGGAATCAAAAATATGAAAAGGCAAGTTATGAAAATGAACCAAGCCTACCATTTCTGGCTATTACTCTTCTTTCAACATAACTTTATGCATTCTTATAGTTAAGAAAAACCAGGAAAGCCCACCCAGTCCTTTCGTTTATAAACCAGGATAATGTACTCTAACCAAGTTAGAAATGATGAAATGTTTTCATCTGCTACGGCAACCGCTTCGGCTGACCGTTTCGCTTTCCGGGGGCATGCTCTTCAGCTAACTTTGAAAAGGAAAGCGCTTTTCAAAATGGATCTTCAGATCACGCTAATTCCCCAGGAGTCGAAACGGTCGGCCTGCGCTATTGTTATGTTCTACAACTTATTTTATAGAATCATTTTTGCGTTTACTGCATCATGTAGACCCCTATTTTCTATCGCTATAAAAAGTTAAAATATTAGCTGTCACCATAGGTGTAGAGCCTATCTTAAAGCGAAGCATTTTTCCGGAGCTATGCCCAGCACTCTATACATTTCAAAACGCTGTTATACCGAGGATTTTATACTTTCTTTCACAAAAAAAACTCTCTCGTTTCAAAACGAGAGAGTTTCTAATTATTTTACTAGTCTAATATAGTGACGTCGACAGTGCGGACGCCCCAATCGTAGGCTTCGTCTTTGTTTGGAACGTGAACATCGATTTTGTTCCCTTTAATCGCTCCACCAGTATCTCCTGCAATTGCTTCTCCATAACCTTCCACATGTACTCTAGTTCCAAGTGGGATAACGCTAGGGTCTACAGCAATTACTTTCATGTTAGGATTTTCTAATAAATCAATTCCTGTTGCAGTGACACCTGAACAACCGTCACATTTTGCAGTATATGCAGTAGCTGAAACTTCAATTGTTTCACCGCTTTGCTCAGAAGATTCTTCACTTGATGTATTGGACTGTTTTTCAACCTTTGGCTCAGAAGCTTCTGGTGTTTCTTCTGTATTGGCTACTTCTTGCGTTTCCTCTGTGTTGTTTGTTTCTTTTGTTTCTTTTGTTTCTACTTGTGTGTTTGCTTCCTGTGTTTCTTCTTGACTTGCTTCAGACTTTTCTTTGTCTACTTCTTTAATAGTTAATTCTTCATCAATAATAATTAAATCTGTTTCGAGGTTATTCCATTCTTTTAAATCGCTAACTGTTACATCATATTCCTTAGCGATCTCGCTTAATGAATCTCCTCTCTCTACCACGTAATCAATTTCTCTATCTATCTCTAAAATTTGTTTTGGAAGAATTAAGTCTGACTCTAGCCCGTTTGTCTCCTTTATTTCTGCAACTGTTGTATTATGTTCTTGTGCAAGTTCCCATAAGCTATCTCCTTTTTCTACTTCGTGTTCCGCTGCTGAAATCGGTAGTACGAAGAAGAAGCTAGATGTTAGAAAACCCATTGACACTAAAAACTTTCGCATCATAGTTGCCTCCTTTCAATGTTGACAAGCACAACTATAACATACCTGAATAACGGTTGTGGTTACAGCAAATTTAAGAGTCTGTAACAAAAATTACGATGTTACAAAGGCTTGTCACATTTGTCATTATGGGGCAATAATGATGGGTTTTATACATCAATTCGTAATATTTTTCTATGTTTATACCAATTTTTCAATCTATCATTATTGAAGGATACGAAAATAACTAGTTGTGTTTGGAACCAGTTCGTCCCTTTTTAAAAGGTCATCAGCAATCAATTCTGTCATATCTATCGGAATATCTTTCACCACTTCTTTGTCTTTAAACATATGATAGTCTCCACCACCACTAGCCCGATAATTGTTCATGACGACTTGAAATTCTTGATTTAGATCAAGTGGCTGCCCTTGATATTCCAAGGTAATCACTCGTTCCCCAATTGGATTCGATGCCTTTACTTCGTAGTAGATCCCTTGCCACATATCATAATTATAAGGTTGAGGTTTGGGTTTCAAAAAGGTCGGATTAATGACCATTTCATTATTTTCCACTTGAAAATAGCTGACGGACTTTTCTATAGCATCTTTTATATCATGCCCTGTGATTTTCAGTACCTTAAGCGTATTGGGATAAATATAATTAGATACAATATCTCTCATCGTTATTTGTTCTGGGAAACCTGGTGACTGGTCGTGAAATAATGCTGTGCAAGAAATATCTGCCTTCGCTATATCCAACTGCAATTGATTAATATAGTTAATAAAAGGATGTCCTTCTAACCGTACTTCCATTGGATCATGTATTTCCATATCACCCTTCACGGTTGTTATAGTTTGATCTAAAAAGGCTTGGACAGCTCTTTCTTCCTCTAGTATGCTATTTTCCACTTGGCTATCTACTATTGTCTGTTCATCTACATAGTGCAGAGTAGAAGTAATTGATTGGATCGTCTGATCAATTTCTAATGTTATTTCTGCTATAGCTTGACCATTATTCCCTGGTTGAACAACTGTTACGCCATTAATCTTTTCTGTTAAAAAACGATGCTGGTGACCTGTAATTAATATATCTATTCCCTCTACTTCCTGGCAGATTTGATAACCTTGATTTTCTCCTGTTAAATCTTCAGTCAATTCACCTGTTTGAGGATCACGTTCCAATCCACCGTGGTAACTAACAACCATTACATCTGGTGCTTCTGTTTTACGAATTTTTGTTACCCAATTCTTTGCTGACTTACAGGCATCTTCAAATGTAAGATTTTCTATATGATTAGGGTCCTCCCAATTGGGTATGTAATGTGTCGTTAACCCTAAAATGGCGAATCGGATACCCGCTATTTCTTTGATCATATAGGGCTTACCTAGAAATGGCTGGTGCGTGTTATTATCGATTATATTAGCAGATAACCAAGGAAAATCGGATGCTTCGACTGCCTCTTGTAAATATTGCAATCCATAATTAAATTCATGATTACCTATTACCGCTAGATCATAGTTTAATTGATTGGCAACATTAATCATTGGACTGGGTTGATCTGGCTGCTTTTTGGCAAAGTAATATGTAAAGGGACTTCCTTGAATAAAGTCTCCGTTATCGATTAATATCGTATCATTTTTCTCCTTTACCTTTTTTATAATAGTAGCTGTTTTTGCCAAACCTATATGTTCTTCTTGATTGTTGCGATAATTCGTGGGCATGATATATCCGTGTACATCACTTGTTACACAAATTGAAACTGTCTTCATTTTGACTCCTCCTCTAAACCTATTATCTAACATTATAACGATAGATATTGGAATTAGGAAAAACTTTACATTATCTTAACTGAGACTTAACACCCTATTTTCATTTATTTGATATAGTTAAAGTGTTCCAAATTGAGCAATGCTGCAAAGATTGCTTTCTCACAAAATGATAGCCCCTTTTTCTTTTGGCCGATGATTATGTCATCGGCTTTTCTTTTTGTAGTTAATAGATAAATTAATATAAAGTAACACTTCCATCAGTCAGGTTTTACGGACGATTAGCACAATGATAAAACACCCTGACATCCCTTCTGTTCATGTAATTCAAAATAGATAAAAACTGCAAAGTAATGAAAATTCTGTTTAGTATAGCTTTTTTCCATTCTTCTGAAGTTGAATGCTAATTCGTCGCTGCGGAAAAGCACTCCCTTTCCGTGGGCACAGGCTTTGAGCTAACTTGGTAAAGAAAACCACTTTACCAAGTGGATCTTCAGCTTGCGCTGGTCCCACAGGAGTGTCGCATTTTTCCGCAGCTTAGATTAGTTTTCTGGTAAAGTGAGAAGAAATCCATAGAATATAATTCCTTGGTTTTTACTCTATAGGAAGCAGAACATCACGTGTCCGAAGACCCCACAGCGGAGGTATAACACTCACTTACTTCAGAATGGTAGGAAACAAATTCACAACAAGTTTACTTCACAGTTTTTATTTTCTCTGCAATGTTGCCTAGCAGCAAAAAAACGCATCAGAGTCTAATACTTCCGATGCGTTTTACTCTATAACGGTAATTCTTTTGTTTGCTGATGTTCTTGGAATCGGGGCATGGTTTTTTGCCGGGTACCCTACTTGTATTTGTCCTACTACTCTTTCATCTTCTTTTAAGCCGATCAATTCTGCTGTTTCTTCACAGAAGGCCAATTTTCCTGTTTTCCAAAAAGTACTTATTCCTTTTTCCCATGCTAATAAACTAAAATTCTGAATTAAGCAACTGGAAGAAGCATAGTCCTCTTCTCTTAATTTTTCTTGTGGATTTAATTTATTTATGACAAAAAAGATATATGGTACATTCATAATTTTGTGATAGGCATTATCGCTCACTATTTTTAATTCTTCATCTGAATTACTATTAGTTTTGGAAATTGTGACTTGACGGTTAATATCTGCCAGTTTTTTTTGTGCTTCTCCTTGTATAAAAACAAAACGCCATGGTTCTGTCATTTTATGATTGGGAACCCAAATAGCTGTTTCTAATAATTCTTCTATTAAACTTTTTGAAACCTCTTTATCACGATAGGCAGCTATTGAACGACGTTCTTTAATTAGCTGTTGTAGGTTCATGGAGATGTCCTCCTTGTTATTGATAATCATTTTCAACTAAAATTTAGCATATCATATATATAGGAAGTGTCAAGTTATCCAGTATAATTCGTACCATAATTTTCAAAATGCACTTGAATTTGGTTGATTATTGATGTAGAATACTATCAAATGTTACTAACTGAATAGTTTTTTCTTATCCTGAGAGGTGGAGGGACTGGCCTTACGATACCTCAGCAACCGTCTGTAATTGACAAGGTGCTAATTCCAGCAAGCATAACGTGCTTGGAAGATGAGAGTCTTTTTCTAATTAATCTCCGTCTTTCTATAGCCGGAGATTTTTTATATTTTACAGAAAAGAGGTGAAACTTAATGTCTAATTTAATCACTAGTTTACAAAATGGGTTAATGGTCGCTGATGGAGCAATGGGGACTTTACTTTACTCCCATGGAGTGGATCGATGTTTTGAATCTTATAACACTACTCATCCCGATGAAATTCTTCATGTTCATCAAACCTATCTTGATGCCGGCGCAGAAATTATTCAAACCAACACATATGGAGCGAACTATATTAAATTGTCTCGTTTTGGTTTAGAAGATCAAGTACATCAATTGAATACCAAAGCGGTTCAGCTTGCTAAGACTGCTGCTAAAAACCGAGCATTTGTCTTAGGAACAATTGGTGGAATTAGAGGGGTTCAAAAAATAGTAACTTCCAAAAAGGAAATTCTCCGCAGCTTTAAAGAACAACTATTCTCACTATTATTAGAAGGTGTGGATGGCATATTACTGGAAACTTACTATGACTTCGAAGAAATCAAGCAAGTGTTAGAGATTGCTAGACAAGAAACAGATCTACCAATCATTGCAAATGTATCGATGCATGAACCTGGTGTGATGGAAAATGGGATCCAGCTAGCAACTGCCCTCCAAACACTAGAAGATATCGGTGCAGATGTTGTAGGAGTCAATTGCCATTTAGGGCCTCATTATATGATCAAAGCCCTGGAGTCTGTTCCGCTTCTTGAAAAGGCTTTTTTAGCGGCATATCCAAATGCCAGTCTCCCTGCTTATCAAAATGGTAAGTTGGTTTACAGCCAGCATAGCCACTACTTTGAGCGATGTGCGAAGGATTTCCGTGATCAGGGAGTTCGCCTAATAGGTGGATGCTGTGGTACAACACCTGAACACATTAGGGCACTCCAAGACGGTATTAGCGACCTAGAACCTATTAAGGAAAAAGAAATTAAGCAAGTAACATTTACCGAAAACACACATGACCAGCAACCACCACTACGAACAACACTTGCAGATAAGGCTCAAAAACGACACACCGTTATTGTGGAATTAGACGCACCAAAACATCTGGACACAGACTCCTTCATGGATGGTGTGTTTGCATTGGAGAATGCTGGGGTTGATGCCATTACATTAGCTGATAATTCCTTAGCTACTCCACGTATTAGTAATCTAGCAATGGCCGTAAAAATGAAGCAAGCAGGTTGTCACACAACACCACTTATCCATTTGACATGTCGTGACCGAAATTTAATCGGGCTTCAATCCCATTTAATGGGACTTCATACATTAGGCTTACATGAAATTCTAGCCATTACGGGAGATCCGACTCGAATAGGTGGTTTTCCGGGAGCATCATCTGTTTTTGATGTAACATCTGCTGAATTAACCAAGCTTATTAAACAGTCTAACCAAGGACTTTCTTTCTCTGGTAGTTCTTTAAAAACAAACACCCAATTTCAAGTAGCTGCTGCATTTAATCCTAATGTAGCTAATCTCGAAAAAGCAGTGAAAAGAATGGAACGGAAGATAAAACATGGTGCGGACTACTTTTTGACACAGCCGATATTCAATCATGAGCAAATTATCGAGTTACATCGACATACCAAACATATTGATAAACCCATTTTCATTGGAATAATGCCACTCACTTCCCATCGAAATGCGGAATTTCTTCATCATGAAGTACCGGGCATGAAACTGTCTGATGAAGTTCGTTCAAGAATGCAGCGTCATGATAACCGCCAAGATAGTTTACAAGAAGGTTTGCAAATCGCCAAGGAATTAATCGAGACGGCTATGAACTATTTTAATGGCATTTATATTATTACTCCGTTTATGCGCTATCCATTAACAGTAGAACTTACAAAGTATGTTCATCAGCAAGCTAAGTCAGTAACAAAAATAAAAAATTAAAAGGAGTTTTCACACAATGACAACGATTTTTAGTGCCAATTTAGGTTACCCACGTATTGGAGAAAAAAGAGAATGGAAAAAAGCAATTGAAGCATTTTGGAAAGGAGATATTGACGACAAATCACTTAAAGAACAAACAAAAAAATTACGCTTAAACAATTTGAAAAAGCAAAAAGAACACGGAATTGATTTTATTCCTGTAGGAGACTTTTCATTTTATGATCATATATTAGACACAGCCGTTTCTTTCAATATTATACCGGAACGATTTAATCATCATAATCCTAAAGACTTGTCTAGCTATTTCGCCATTGCTCGTGGTGAAACAAATGCTGTAGCAGCTGAAATGACAAAATGGTTCAATACGAATTACCACTATATAGTGCCGGAATTAAAAGGAACTACACCAAAATTAATCGAGAACCGGGCATTACACTATTATGAAGAAGCAAAAGAAGAATTAAATATTGATGGAAAGCCTGTCATTGTCGGACCCGTCACATTTGTGAAACTTGCTAAAGGCTATCAAGAAAGTGAATTGGAGAGCTGGGTTAACCGATTACTACCATTGTATGAACAAATCCTTAGCGAATTAGCAGCGGCCGGAGCCAAGTGGGTGCAGATAGATGAACCAATTTTAGGCACCAACCTTTCCGAAAAGGAACTACAACTTGTAGAACAAGTTTACCAAACGATCGATAACAAGGTATCAGGTATTCAAATCATTTTACAAACCTATTTTGAGACTGTTCAACATTATGAGCGAATTACAGCTCTACCGGTAAAAGGAATTGGCTTAGACTTTGTGCATGGGGATAATTTGGCATTAATCGAAAAGTTTGGCTTTCCTTCTGATAAAGTTTTAGGCGTTGGTATTATCAACGGACGCAATGTGTGGCGTGCTGATTTAGAGGAAAGATATCAGCTTTTACAAAATATCCAGCAAGTAGCAAATCCAGAAACATTGGTCGTACAACCTTCCTGTTCCTTATTGCATGTACCTGTGACGAAACATCTGGAGGAAAAGCTAGATCCTGTTGTAAAGGACGGCTTAAGCTTTGCCAATGAAAAATTAGAAGAATTGCAAAGTCTAACAATCGCTTTACAAGAAGGAAAACAATCTGCTGAGGATGCCTTTAAAGCCAGCGTTCAAGCCATTGCCAATTTAGATCAATCCGATTACCGCAGTCAAGCACCTGCCATTGCAAGAAAAGATGCGAAACGCGAGGTCCCTTTTGCAGAAAGAAAGAAACATCAAGAAGCAACATTAAAACTGCCATTATTACCTACTACTACAATCGGAAGCCTGCCACAAACACAGAAAGTTAAACGAACGAGAACCAAATGGCGTAAAGGTGATATTTCTGATCAAGCGTACAACGAATTTATAGAAACGGAAACGAAAAGATGGATCAACATTCAGGAAGATCTGGATTTAGATGTGCTTGTTCACGGAGAATTCGAACGAACAGATATGGTTGAATATTTTGGAGAAAAATTAAAGGGATTTGCGGTAACCGAATTTGGTTGGGTTCAATCCTATGGTTCACGTTGTGTTAAACCACCTTTATTAGTTGGAAATGTTGAGTGGGAAAAAGCCATCACCGTAAAAGAAATCGCCTATGCGCAGTCTTTAACCGATAAACCCGTCAAAGGAATGCTGACCGGAGCTGTTACGATCTTAAACTGGTCATTTGTTCATGAGGGCTTTCCTCGGTTCACAGTTCAAGATCAAATTGCCTTAGCTCTGGAAAAAGAAGTATTGGCACTTGAAGAAGCAGGAATTAACATTATACAAGTTGATGAGCCTGCATTACGTGAAGGATTACCACTGGATCGTTTAAAATGGCCTGCGTATTTTGATGCAGCTGTCAATGCTTTTCAACTTGCAACGTCAACAGTCAAACCAGAAACACAAATCCATACTCATATGTGCTACTCTGAATTCGGAGAAATTTATGAAGCTATCGATGGATTAGACGCTGATGTTATTTCCATCGAAACTTCTCGGAGTCATGGAGAAATGGTTGAAACCTTTGAAAAGAATGACTATAAGAAAGAGATCGGGCTAGGGGTCTATGACATTCACAGTCCACGTGTCCCAACTCTTCAAGAGCTTGAGGCAAACATCAAACGTGCCCTGGAAACCATTGATGTCGAACAATTCTGGATCAACCCTGACTGTGGACTTAAAACAAGAAACGAAGCCGAAACGATCGCTGCCCTAGAAAAAATGGTGGAAGCGGCTAAAAAAGCCAGAAAGGAATGGGCTAAGGAAACAAAGGAAACGTCTCGTTTCGATGTTTTAAATTAAAACGAGTAAATTTCACATATAAAGTGAGGCTAACCATCCGATTTTTGACCCTCACGGATGGTTAGCACCATAATAAAATACTCAGGATAAAAGCTATGAAAATTAACTTTTATCCTGAGTTTATTATAATAGAAGTCTTTTATTTAATTATTTCACTCCAAAAAGGACGGTAAAAATAACGAGAATTGTGGAATATACGCTACAAGCATCAATACGATTAACATCGCACTATAGAATGGCAGCATGCCTTTTGACGTTTTTTCTATTGGTATTCGCCCTATAGCAGACCCAACAAACAGAACGGAGCCTACAGGTGGAGTAACTAATCCTACAGCTAAGCATAAAATTAATACGACACCAAAATGAACCGGGTCCATTCCCACTGTAGTTGCCACAGGTAATAATATAGGGGTTGTAATAAGAATTAATGGTGCCATGTCCATTACCGTGCCTAATACAAGTAAAATGACAACAATAAAAAATATCGTTACATAATTATTAGGTGACATACTAATCAGAGCTTCTGATACCATTGTTGGCACTTTTAATAATGCTAACAACCATCCAAATGAAGAAGAGGTTGCTATTAAGAACATCACCATTGCTAACGTTTTAAATGTATTATGCAAAATATGAACAAATCGGCTGATTGGAATCTCTCTATAAACGAAAAATGTGATGATGAATGCATAGAGTGCCCCAATTGCTGCAGATTCAGTAGCAGTAAAGAATCCACTTAGAATTCCTCCCATAATTAACACTACTGTCAATAACCCAAGTATTCCCTCCCAAAAAATTCTTGGTATCTCTTTTCGATCAATCTTTTCACCTTTCGGATAATTTCTTTTTACTGCTATAACATAAGTCAGGATCATTAAGATAAGACCGAGTAACAGCCCTGGTCCTAATCCTCCCATAAACAATGCACCAACGGATACACCACCTGCAGCTGTGGAATAAATAATCATATTATGACTAGGTGGTATCAACACACCTTGAGCAGCACTTGAAATCGTAACAGAAACTGCATAATCTGAGTCATAACCGTTTTTCTTCATCATTGGAATTAAAACGGAACCTAAAGAGGAAGTATCAGCTAAAGCAGATCCTGAAATGCCACCAAAAAAGGTACTTGTAAGTACGTTGACCATTGCTAGTCCGCCGCGAATCTTACCAATTATTACGTTTGCCAAATTAATTAATCTCTTTGAAATCCCACCTTCATTCATAAGCTCTCCGGCTAAAATAAAAAATGGAATAGCTAAAAGTGAAAAAGAGTTCACGCCACTTACCATTCTTTGCAGAATAGCAGCTGGTTCTATCCCCATATATACCCCGGTTATTAAAGAGGAAATGATTAATGTTAGCGCAATGGGTACTCTAAATAACAACAATATGATAAAACTACCTAACAAGATCGCTACTTCCATAATCTTAAGCCTCACTTTTCTCGTTATTTAATTCCTGATGCAAACCTTTCTTAAACAGAAGTTCCACTCCATAAAAAATGATAAACAGTCCACCAACCGGAATACTTGCATATAAGTAACTGGATTTCAATCCTGTTCCTGGCATAGTTGAGCCACCCATTAATACAATGAAATGATATCCATAATATACCATCATGGCACCAAATCCAATGAGTAATAGTTTGGAAAGATAATCAAAGATATGTTGAACTGACTTTGGGAACATATTGACAAACAATCCTAAAGCGATATGAAGTTTTGCTTTTACACCATAGGCTATTCCCAGAAATGTTATCCAAACAAGTAAGAGCCTTGAAAGTTCTTCTGACCAAGATGGCGTATAACTAAAAAACTGCCTTGAGAAAACTTGTACTATAATGACAACAACCATTGTTGCAAGCATAGTTAGCGCAGTAAACAAGAAAATTCTATCTATCAATGACTTGATGCTCTTCATAATATTCATAATAGATCCTCCTAGAAAATGAAGGAGAGAACTCCTCTCCTTCTAATTTCTTCTCTATTCCGATAACTTATCGATCCAATCACCATATTGATCAGCATATTCATCATAAACAGGTTGAACAGCTTCTCGCCATTCTGACAAATCATCTACCTCTGTTAATTCAGCGCCACCTTCTATTACTGCTTCTTTAGCTTCTTCAGTTAATTCTGCCCATGCCTCACGTTGTACCTCGACTGATTCTAAGGCTGCTTCTCTAAATGCAGTTTGATCTTCTTCACTTAAAGTATCCCATACTTGTTGAGATGCGATGAGTACTTCTGGTGTTCCTGAATAACCATTCACAGTATAATAGGGAGCTACTTCATAGTGATTAGTAGTATAGTAACTTGGAAAGTTATTCTCAGCACCGTCGATAACCCCTGTTTGTAATCCAGAGTATACTTCCTCATATGCCATTGGACTAGCTGATGCGCCTAATGCTTCCACCACTGAAATGGCTACATCAGATTGTTGCACACGAATTTTTAAACCTTCTAAGTCTTCTGGTGTTTTCACAGGATGATCCGAGTTATAGAAAGCCCTTTCACCTGAATCATAAAAAGATAGGCCAACTAAGCTGGTACCCTCAAATGTTTGTAAAAGTTCTTGGCCAACTTCCCCATTTAGCTTTTGCCATTTTTCCTCTTCACTTTTAAATAGATAAGGCATAGACAGCACCCCTATTTGATCATTGAATTGCGTAAGGGGAGTCGCATTTACACGCGCAAGATCAATAGAACCTAATTGTACTTGTTCAATTGAACTAACTTCATCCCCAAGCTGTCCACCTGCATAAACATCAATTTTATAACGTCCATCTGTCTTTTCTTCTACTAATCTAGCAAATTCTTTATCACCTATTGTAGTTGGATAATCTTCCGGTTGATTTTCCGCTAATCTTAAAGTCGTTGTCCCTTGATCTTCCTCACCTGAACTGTCAGTACTTGTGTTTGATGAGTCATCACTACACGCTGCTAATAAAATGATAACGCTTAACATTGTTAAAAATAAAGATAATAATTTCTTGTTCACAAAAATCCCCTCTTTTCAAAGTTTTGATTAATTTTTCTAGCTGTTAGTTTGTTTGGTTAACAAATTATAATGTGAGGTTATTATATATGATACCGCTTTCTTTTTCAAGACCTAAATTAAGTAGTAAATTTACCTTATACCCCCTGCTATAACAAGAATACATGCGAAATATATATTAGTTTGTTTGGCATACAAAATATTAACAGAAATAACTTAAAACCATTTTAAGTCGTAGTCTATAGTTTTCTGTGAACCAAAAGCCTCTCTTTCATATATATGAAAGAAAGGCTTCAGTCCTTAAGATATTCCAATTTTGATTAATTGTTGATCGTGTATTTTCACGATGCTAATCGTCCGTAAAACCCCACCGATGGAAGTCTCACTTTATTTAACTATTTTTCTTCTTTGAATCATTATTCCAAAGCCGATTATCAATACTACCAACCCGATCAGTAAGTAATTAAAGCTGGATGTAGCAGTATTTGGCAGTTCATTGTTTGATGATGTCTCAGAACCTTTTCCGTTCTCTTGCCCTTCCTCATCTTTGTTTTTGTCACTGTTGTTTGTTCCGTCTCCGCCTTCATCAGCATTTTCCTCTTCATCACTAGAGTTTCCATCACTGTTGTCGGTGTCAGTTTCTTTTGAATTACCGTCATCGTTATTTGGTTCACCGTCTTCATTGTTTCCATCGGTATTATCTGAATCTTCATCGCTACCTGGATCATCTCCAGGGTTACTGTCATCATTAGCTGGTTCAGCTTCCAATACCGTAAAAGTGGAAAAGTGATTAGTTGTTACCGTTACAATACCATCTTGATACTCACCGCCAACTTCTTCCCATTTACCAGTTTCTTCATTTAAATAGAACACCTTTAGAAGATCAGGATTTTCAATATTTTCATCATGGATGTTAAAGGCTAATCGTACACCCTCTGTTTCAGAAAAATCACTTACTACATTTTCACCTTCCATAATAGTGAAATCATAAACAGCACTTTTTGCACCTTCTACATCTGAAAGTTTTTCAATAATGATAGTTGTATCTTGTTCATCGTTAAAGACTGCTGCTGGAAAATCTAGATTAACATCATTTTTTTTTACAGATAGTGCTGCATTCTTATTCTTCAGTTTTGCTAATTGTGAACAGGTCAATGAAATTTCTAATGGTTGGCTTTCATCAATATTTTCTACTTTAGTAAAGTCAATCATAACCTTACCGTTTGCAGCCGCCTGATCAAAAATGACATCTTTTACTTTTGCCTTATTCCCTACAACTTCTGGTAATGTTACTTTCGGTACAGCAGAGATACGACCTTCTGAACCGTATACCAATGGGTTATCTTCTGTAGTTTCTAATGAACTAATATAGTTCTCAAGTGCTTCCACATCAACTGGTCCTTCTTCTTGCTCAGAATCAATCGATGCAAATACGCCACTGGAAGCTAAATAGTTATTCGTTGTTAACGTATAGGTATCTTTCTTTTTAACTTTCTTACCATTTGGAAGTGTTATCGATATCACCTTTTGTGCCGCTTTATTATAGCGATAATGGAATCCAGCTACACTATAATCTGAGCCGTTTTGAGAAAGCTGAGCATTTAAAATCTCTTCTAATTCAGCTCCTGTCACTTCCATCTTCACCAAAGTGTTACCATGGGTCAGTATCTGCTCTAATGATGATGTAGTAATCTCTCCTGCTAACAATGATGAACCGATTCCGCCACCATTGGTTACAGCAAAATCACTGTCCATTTCAAATTTCATACTGTCAGTAATTAAATTACCTAAGCCATGATCTATACCATTTGTATAATCTCCTACTAAATCTTGTGCATTATAACCGACCATATAACTTTCATCGTCTATGTCCGGTATTTCATCTGTTTGTGCGATACGTCCTTCAGGTCCAATTTCTAATGGGTTATCTTCCGTTGTATCTAGATACTTCATGTAGTCTACTGCAGCATCGACATCAACTGGACCCATTACTGGATTCTTACCAAGATTGCTAATTGGGCCATCCTGTGTACCAATATAATTGTTCGTTGCTAATACATACGTTTCTTCGGGATCAATCGGAGTTCCATCAGGTAAAGTAATATCTACTACATGCTGATAATCGTGATTATAGGTGTAATGTAACCCAGACACACTATAATCTGAACCGTATCCTGATAAATTGTCATTTAAAATAGGAATTAAATCTTTCCCTTTGATTTCCACTGACATTACGCTATTAGCAAAAGGTAAAATATTAAATATTTCCCCCCATGTAATTGGACCAGTGGTTAAAGAATCGCGAATACCACCACCATTGTGCATCGCAAAATCAGCATCCATGACCCACTTCATACCATCCGTAATTAAATTACCTAAACCATGATCGCCATCATTGGTATATTGGCCTGTTAATTCTTGTGCATTATAACCGATCTCTTCATTAACAATTGATTCGATTTCTGACTCATACTTGTTAAGAATACTTTCAACTGCTGGTTCTGCTTCGTAATCATCTTGCTTTACAAACACAACTTCTGATTCTGCATCAATAATATCATTTGTCTCACGGTCAATTTGAATATCCACATCTGCAAAAGCTTTTCCATATTCAGATGCTTGAATAATCAACTTATTATCCACCACCGTATCCACTACCTGGTGGTTATGTGCTGCAAAAATAATATCTACCGCATCATCTACATTATTAGCCATATCTGCTGCCGCTCCTGTAGCAGATGATTCAGATTCTGTTGCCGGCATATGCGCCAGAACAATAATTGCTTCAACACCTTGCGCCTGTAATTCTTCGGTAGCATCATTAACCGCTTCTGTTTCATCAGTAAATGCCACATTTTCAAGAGAAGATGGCATAACCATGTTCATTGTTTCTTGTGTGTTGACACCGATAAAACCAATCTCTACACCATCGACTTCTTGAATAGCATATGGCGGTAAATAGGTTTCACCTGTATCTTCCTGAATACAGTTGGCACAAAGAACGTCAAAGTTCATTCCTTCGTATCCCTCTGTACCAAGTCCTTCCGGATGATCGCCGCCATCAACCATACGTTTTAATTCGGCTAAACCTTCATCAAATTCATGGTTTCCTACTGTTCCTACATCAAAGCCCATTTCATTCATTATTTCAACGGTCGGCTCATCCTGAAGTAATCCGGAAATTGGTGAACTTCCACCAATCATATCACCAGCATGAACAAGTAATGTGTTCTCATTTTCTTGTTCACGTTCTTTAATAGCTTGCGCTGTATAATCCATACGGCCATAAACAGCTTCTTCACCATCTACATCCAATGAATATTCCTGATCAATCTTACCATGTAAGTCATTCATGCTTAATATTTGTACTTCTAGCAGCTCATCAGATGGTTCTTCCGCCTCTACTGCTGCTGTGTAACCTTGTGTCTCTGCTTCTTCCACACTTGCAAAGAAGATACGTTTTTCCACAGGAACTTCTTCGTATGCCGTTGGTTCTACATACTCTTTTGTATCTGAATTACCTACATAACGGTGGAAATCGCCACCTTCTGTAATCGCACGGTATGCAAAGGGTAACTCGGTCAACGGGTTGGCTGGATTCCAAATACCTAATTCATTATCAATCGCTTCTTTGACAGTATCTTGATACGTTTGATATGTCGTTTCATCACCAATAGGCCAGATAAAGTAGGTACTCGCGTAACCTTCTTCAACCATTTGCATATTGGTATTAATACCATCTTCATTAATAACTTCTGCTAGTAATCTACCATATTGATCAGTTGGTTCTTCACCAATTTTCAATGTTACTTCTGAACCTTCTGGTAACAATTCTTTCAAACGGTCTGTTGCATATTGGCCATGTTCTTTTTGATTCGCCTCATCTGCACCATTTGCTCCAGATACACTTGTTTCAGGTGTGTCGATGTTAAGAAAACGTACTCGATCCGCCCCTAAAACTGGTGTCGTTAATCGAATCGTGTCTCCATCAGAAACATATTCAACAGTTGAAGTATATTCGCCACCCGCATCTGGTGCCTCTGGCTGCTCTTCTGCTAATGATAGATCACTAGCTTTTCGCGGCAAAATTTGATAGCTATTGTATTGACTTAAAACAGCTGTAATATCATACCAATTTCCTTCTTCTAATGTCGTGACATCTAATGTTCCTTCCATTACTCTTAATGTCGTACTATTAAAATCACTGTCTAGTAAAGAAATGTTATAGCCGCCACCAGCAGGATCAGACGGAATGCTTTGAATGTATCCTGAAACAGAAACTAGTTGGCCTTCTAACGGCTCAGCTGCTGCTTCATCATTTAAGTCTGCTAGCGTGATAGCTGTTGGGAATGGTAATGCTTCACCACTTGCTAGAACTTCCATATCATTTGGTATAATCTCTATTAATCCATTATAAACATCTATTTCACCTGTTACTTTGACACGATCCCCTTCATTAAGTGTCGGGAAAGCAGTTTCATCAAAAGCAAAAAGGTTAATACCTGCTGTTTCATCTTGTATATAAGTGGATAATTGGTCACTATTTGGATCTGATAGATTACTAGACGTTACCACTCCTTCAATGGTTACGACACTGCCTGTTGTTTGCTGGCGAGCATCTTCTATCGCCAGTTCACTCGGATCTTCATCCTCTATTACGTCACCATCCACAAACTCAATACTTGTTACAGATTCAATGGATTCCTGATTAGAGTAGACATCCCTTGTTCCTGTTACGATAATTTTTTGTCCTAATGCTGCTTCATTTAACTCTGGACTAAATTGATCTCGTTGATCTGTTTCTAACTTTACAATCAGAGACGTTGCATCCTGATTATTTTCTTCCGCTACTTTAATTGCATACTGACTATTAAAAGGGGCAACGATATACCCTTCCATTATTACTTCTGTATCATGACTTTCTGACAAAGCCTCCGTTACAGAAAGTGCCTCTGTCTCTTGTGCATTCACTTCTACTAATGGTACAAATGCACTGGATAGCTGAGTAAAAACAAGTAAAAATGCTAAGAACAAACTCGTTATTTTTATTCTTGAATGCTCATTCATCAATTTTCCTCCTCTATTAGATTATGTATCTCACCTACTTAATTCTAACAATTGAAAATATGAATTAATTAAACTCACGGTAAAGTCTGTGTTAACTTTTGTAAATTCATGAATAAAGCGAGACCTTAACGGGAATATCTTCGTCTCTTATTGATTTTTAGTATGAGTTTTTGCTATATACTTCCTTGATTCTTCGAAGTTTTGAAATGGTGTTATTCACCGAGATAAATTATTTACATTGTTATTCTTGTATCTCTGACTAAAATCACGTACAATATAGTTAATAAATTAATTTAATTAAGTCGACAAAATATTTCAAAGGGTGATAAATAAAATGAATTTAGTCGAAAAGTTCCAGGATATTTTCCAAACAAATGAACAACCCAGAACATTTTTTGCACCAGGCAGAATTAACTTGATAGGTGAACACACAGATTATAATGGCGGGCATGTCTTCCCTGCTGCTATTTCCTTCGGTACGTATGCATTAGCAATACCGAGACAAGATAAAACGTTACGTCTCTATTCAGATAACTTCCCTGATAAGGGGATAAAGGAAGTGTCACTTGATGACCTTGCTTACAAAAAAGAAGACGATTGGACGAATTTCCCCAAAGGAATGATTCTTTACTTTCAGGAAGAAGGATTTAACATTGATACAGGGTTTGATGTATTATTTTATGGAAATATTCCAAACGGTGCTGGTCTTTCCTCTTCCGCTTCGATTGAACTTGTAACCGGTGTATTATTAGAAAATATTTATCGGCTGGATATAGACCGTATTCGCATGGTCCAAATCGGGCAAAAAGTAGAAAACGATTATATCGGTGTCAACAGTGGTATTATGGATCAATTTGCAATTGGTATGGGAAAAGAAGATCACGCCATGTTATTAGACTGTGATACATTACATTATGAATATGCACCAATAAAATTGGAAAATCATGATATCATTATTATCAACACGAACAAAAGACGAGAATTGGCGGATTCAAAATATAATGAACGTCGCAATCAATGTGAAGCGGCACTAGCCGACTTGCAAAAAGAGCTTCATATTAGCAACCTTGGCGAGTTAACACCGAAGCAATTCGAGGAAAATCGTTCATTGATTAGAGATGAATCGAATCAAAAACGTGCCAAACATGCCGTATACGAAAATGCCAGAACCATCGATGCATTGAAAAAATTAAAAGCTGGTGAGCTAAAAACATTTGGTGAGTTAGTGAATCAATCCCATATTTCATTACGGGATGACTATGAAGTTACAGGTATAGAACTCGATACTATTGCAGAAACAGCCTGGCAACAAAAAGGAGTCCTTGGTGCCCGCATGACAGGTGCTGGATTTGGTGGATGTGCGATAGCTATCGTAGAAAAATCTGAAGTAGAACCTGTAAAAGCAGCAATTGACAAAGCCTATCAGGAAAAAGTAGGCTATGCGCCAACCTTTTATGTAGCAGCCATCGGAGACGGAGCCAAGGAAATTACACTTTAGGCTTAACCCACCCTTCTTACTGGTAGATACAAACTGCGAACTAAGTATAGCTTCCTCCCATTCTGATTAATGATGAGTGTTTGGAAATGCTCCGGCAGAATACTGCGCTTAATTTAGTGTTGTGATTATTGAAAGAACAGAACCCATGGATATGTATTCTTTTTATTTCCTGTCACTTTATCAGAACACTATTCTGAACTGCGGAAAAATGCGACACTCCTGAAGGAACTTAAGCGATGAAGATACACTTGTAAAGTGCTTTTTCTTTACCAAGTTAGCTCAAAGCCTGAGCCCCGGCATAGAAAACACTAAGAAAGCGATTTTTGTTTGAGTAGATGTTGCACTTGTACCCTTGGGTGAAAGGGGGTATTTTTCCGCAGTGACGATCAAGCACTCATCAATAAAAGAATGGATGAAAGCAAGTCTAAAAAGTATAATTTCATAGTTTATGTTTTTGGTGAATGGTTACTATTTTAAAATTAGAAAGGATGATGACAAATGCGTGTGTTAGTTTTAGGTGGAGCAGGATATATTGGTTCGCACGCCGTATATCAATTAATTGATCAAGGGTATGAGGTAGTGGTGATTGATAACTTGTTAACAGGCCACAGTGGAGCGGTTCATCCTGACGCTACTTTTTATAATGGTGATATTCGTGATATTGAATTCTTGCGTGAAGTATTTACACACGAAAAAATCGATGGAGCACTCCATTTTTCAGCGAACTCTTTAGTAGGAGAATCTATGGAGGATCCACTAAAATATTTCGATAACAATGTTTACGGTACCCAGGTATTACTACAGGCAATGACAGAATTCGATATCAAACATATTGTCTTCTCTTCCACCGCCGCAACATACGGGGAACCTGAGCAAGTTCCAATTACAGAAACAATGGTAACAAACCCTACAAATACGTATGGAGAAACAAAATTAACGATGGAAAAAATGATGAAATGGACCCAAGCAGCACACGATATCCGTTTTGTATCACTTCGTTACTTTAATGTTGCCGGCGCTCGCAGTACAGGAGAAATTGGTGAAGACCACCGCCCTGAAACACACTTGATCCCCATTGTCTTACAAGTAGCATTAGACCAAAGAGATCACATTTCTATCTTCGGTGAGGACTACGATACACCGGATGGTACATGTATTCGCGACTACATTCATGTCGAAGATTTAATAGATGCTCACATATTGGCACTTAAATATTTAAAAGAAGGTGGAGATAGTAATGTCTTTAACCTTGGAAGCAGTCAAGGCTTCTCTGTAAAAGAGATCATTGATGCATCACGAAAAGTAACAGATCATCCGATTCCGGCAGAAGTTGCACCGAGAAGAGCTGGCGATCCTAGTACGTTAATTGCCGCATCAGATAAAGCCAAACGTATTCTTGGCTGGAACCCAACAAGAACAGATATTGATCGCATCATAACCGACGCGTGGAATTGGCATCAAGCGAACCCAACAGGCTACAAGGAGGATTAATCATGTCCAACATCTCAAGCTTAGTTAACGCATTAGTCAATAAAGCCATTGAGAAAGATTTGATCCAAACTAGAGACCGAATTTATACACGGAACCAGGTGTTAGGACTTCTCAATGAAGCAAACTATCAGGAAGACGCTGAACTGCTTAACCTAGATATTCCGGATATGCTAGAAGAATTAGCGGACCAAGCCGTAAAAAAAGGGTTAATCGAAGGCTTATTGGATGAACGAGAACAATTAACAGCCAAAATAATGGATGTTTTTATGTCAAAGCCTTCGGAAGTAAACCAAATTTTTTATCTAAAATACCAAGAGTCACCAGAAAAAGCGACGGACTATTTCTATCAATTGAGTAAAGATAGCAATTATATTCAAACCAAACGAATTGCTCATAATATTCATTTCAAATCATCATCAGACTATGGAGATTTAGATATTACAATAAACCTGTCAAAACCTGAAAAGGATCCGGAACAAATTAAGCGCGAAAAAGAAATGAAAAAGGATGTCGCATATCCGAAGTGTTTATTATGTGCAGAAAATGAAGGCTATGTAGGACGTATCGGTCATCCTGCTCGCTCCAATCACCGGATCATTGAGGTTCCATTAGAAGGAGAAGATTGGTTTTTACAATATTCTCCGTATGTCTATTACAATGAGCATAGTATTCTGTTCGCAAAAGAACACCGCCCAATGAAAATTAACCGGGATTTATTTTCTCGCCTCACGGCATTTGTAGAAAAGTTCCCGCATTATTTCATTGGTTCAAATGCTGATTTACCGATTGTCGGAGGAAGTATTTTATCACACGACCATTATCAGGGCGGTCATTACACATTTGCCATGACAAATGCTGAAGAAGAATTCAGCTTTACACTGAATGCTTTTTCAGATGTTGAAGCAGTTGTGGTCAAATGGCCTTTATCGGTCATTCGCCTCCGTCATGCTGATCGTAACAAACTGGTAGATGCTTCTGATTACATTTTACAAAAATGGCGAGAATACAGTGATCCTGATGCAGATATCCTTGCATATACAGATGACACGCCACATAATACCATCACACCAATCGCTCGCAGACGGGGGGAATTATTCGAAATCGACCTTGTATTACGTAACAATCGTACGACAGAAGAACATCCAATGGGTCTCTTCCATCCACACGAGGATGTACACCATATCAAGAAAGAAAACATTGGGCTAATCGAAGTAATGGGGCTTGCAGTACTTCCTCCCCGCTTAAAAGATGAACTGGAATCAATCAAAAATCATCTTCTTAATGAACAGGTAACGGTTGCAGATTATCATCAGGATTGGGTACAATCTATTAAAGATAAACATTCCAATATTACACAAGACAACGTAAACAAAATAGTAGAAGATGCATTAGGACAAAAATTCGCTCGTGTCTTGGAAGATGCTGGTGTCTATAAAACAGATCAGATCGGAAGAGATGCATTAAAACGATTTTTGTCACACTTAAATGTAGGATAAGTAGGAGGATACGGGTTATGGAAGTAAAAACAGATGTAGTCAAAGTGAAAGACCAGCAATGGAAAGAGTTTACTTTACTCAATGATAATGGCATGGCTATTTCCATTCTTGATTTTGGTGGTATCATTACAAAGATTCTTGCACCAGATCGTGATGGAAAGCTGGAAAATGTCGTCGTTGGGTTTAAAAACTATGAAAGTTATCTTGAAAATCCAGGCTTTTTCGGTGCCTTGGTCGGCCGTGTGGCTGGGCGAATTGAAAATGCACAGTTTGAAGTCGATGACAAGACCTATACATTGCCAAAAAATGAAGGAACACACCATTTACACGGTGGTTCACCAGGTTTTCATAATTCGATCTGGAAGGTTGTTCCTTTTGAAAATAATGAGGAAGCAGGATTAACATTGACATTACAAAGTGAAGATGGTGAGAATGGTTATCCTGGAAAACTAAACATGACTGTAACGTACACCTTGAATAATGATAATGCTTTTACCATTACCTATGAGGGGATGTCCGATCAAAAAACCGTTTTAACAAGTACCAACCATTCTTATTTTAACCTTAGCGGTAATTTGCAATCAGATATTACAGATCATGAAATTACTTTAGACAGCAGTAAATTCGTTGAATTGGATGAAGAGTTAATTCCAACTGGCAACATTCTAGATGTAAATGATACAGTTTATGATTTCCGTAATGGCCGTTTGATGAAGGATGGTATTACATCCGACTTTAAGCAAAATCTTGTGGCGAATCATGGCTATGATCATTATTTTATCTTTGACCACTCCAAACAGGAAAGTGCTGTTGTTCGAGAGAAAGAAAGCGGTCGCCGGTTAACGGTCATTACCGACCAACCTGGTGTTGTTATGTATACATCTAATAATCTGCCTGAAGGATTAACATTACGTGAACGTGAATCGGTAAGATATTTGGGCCTATGTCTTGAAACACAAGGTTCACCTGCATCAATACATCATGAAGGGTTTCCATCCATCTGGTTAGATAAGGATGAAAAATATTTTGCCAAAACTACTTTCATTTTTGATATAATAGAATAAGGAAAAAGACACTCTTTTACCTAGAGAGTGTCTTTTTTACGCCTTTTTCAATATATAGTAATGTGAATTGTTAAAAAACACTATATATTGAGAAAACGTATCGATTCTGATACGATATAATAGATTTAATTTAGTTATCATTTTTCACATATATAGATAAAGGAGGCTATCACCCAATGCAATCAACGAAAGACCAGTCATTGGCAATCAATGTGGAACAGCTGAACGAGGATATTAAAACATTTCCACAAGTTCACCCGATTACACCTGACATGCATACAACACATAAGGGTGTATCACGACTTGTTATGCTGGACCGATATGCATTCAAAGATACAGAAAAAAAGACTTTAAAAATAGGAGACTTTGTCGTCTTAACTATTAAAGAAGACCCTAAATTCCCTGCAAGAGGTACTGGTACTATTTTAGAAATTAATGAAACAAACCGCAAAGCCCGTATTCAAATAGATAAAGATTATGTTCATGTGTTAGAAAAAGATGCAGAGCGTGAAACTGGTGTGATTGAACGTTCTTTAAGCATTATAGATAAACCGTTAGAAGTCTATTACGAACAAATTGCAAAACGTAATGCAACAGGTCTTGCAGAAGTAGAAACAACCAAAGAAAAACAAGATCAATCATTCGAACATTTCTATCAGGAACTGTCTAGCTTAAACTTTGTTCCAGCAGGACGTGTCCTATACGGAGCAGGATCGCATACAGATGTAACGTATTTCAATTGCTATGTAATGCCTTTTGTAAGAGATTCCCGAGAAGGTATCAGTGATCATCGTAAGCAAGTAATGGAGATCATGTCTCGTGGTGGCGGTGTTGGTACCAACGGATCAACACTTCGTCCTCGAAATGCGTTAGCTAGAGGTGTAAATGGTAAATCATCCGGCTCTGTCTCTTGGCTGGACGATATCGCCAAATTGACACACCTTGTTGAGCAAGGCGGATCAAGACGTGGTAAATTTGAGTGCCTCGTCTATAAAAAAACCTCGTGAATTGCTGGGAACTCTTTAAGTTATAAATGGTAATTGAGACCTTAACTTATAACAAGGGAGATTATCATGAAAATGTATGATGCTAAAAATAATCAGAGTTGTAAACTGTGTGAATATAAAATATCTCATAATAAACAACTTTGATTATGTGAAAAGCATTATACAAAACTTGTTGGCTACAACGTAACCGGAAACGGTAAACGTGAATGCTCAAAAATAACAAGTCAAAAAAGACAATCAGCAGCCAAGCTCCTGTAAAATGGAGAAGGTTCAACGACCATCGAAACCACACGTTTTTCGTGGAAGGGAGTAGAGTAGGAAGTAAGTACTTCCGAAGCGCGAGGGTATCTAAAGATACAAGATATGGTCTGAACTCTAAGGTGACTTAGAGAGTTGATGTAACGAATCAACGCAACATTTTATATGGCTCAAATGATTATGTTAAACGATTGGCACCCTGATGTGATTGAATTTATCATCTCGAAGATGCAAAATCCAAGAATATTACGTTATTTAATTGAAAATACCGAAGACGAAATCATTCAGCAATTGGCAAGTGATAAATTAAATTTCACACCACTTTCTGCTGAAGAGGTACAACTATACCAAGGTATTGTCAATTTTAAAAACATGCCAGGTCAAGGTGGATTCTCCGATGCCAATATTGAAAAAGCAGAAGCAGAATTACACAATGGTGGATCCTATTCTGTTCACAACCGTGACTTTTTAACAGGTGCGAATATTTCTGTTTGTATTACCGATGAATTTATGGAGGCTGTTGAGCAAGACCTTGAATACGACTTACGCTTCCCTGATGTAGAAAATTATACGGCAGAAGAAATGGAATACTATAACAAGCATTGGCATGAAGTCGGCGATGTTAGAGAGTGGGAAAAATTAGGGTTTGGTGTGAAAGTTTATAAGCGCATCAAAGCAAAAGAATTATGGGACTTAATTAATGTTTGTGCCACTTACTCTGCTGAACCTGGTATTTTCTTTATTGATAATGCCAATAAGCAAACAAACGCAACTGCGTATGGACAAAAAGTAGTAGCAACAAATCCATGTGGGGAACAACCACTCGCTCCGTTTTCTGTCTGCAATTTAGCTGCCGTTAACTTAGCGAATGTAGCGGACAAAGAAAAGAAAGCACCAGACTTTGATAAATTAAAACAAACGGTTGAAATCGGCGTGCGCATGCAAGATAACGTTATTGATTCAACACCTTACTTCCTTGAAGAAAATCGTGTACAAGCACTAGGCGAGCGTCGTGTCGGTTTAGGTGTCATGGGGCTTCATGACTTACTGATTTATTGTGAATCAGAGTATGGCTCAAAAGAAGGTGATGAATTAGTAGATAAGGTATTCGAAACAATTGCGACAACCGCTTATCGTACTTCCATTGAATTAGCAAAAGAAAAAGGTAGCTTCCCATTCTTAGTTGGTGAGACAGAAGAGGAAACACGAAGCTTACGTGAAAACTTTATCTCTACTGGTTATATGCAAGGTATGCCAGAAGATATTCGAGAAGGGGTTTTAAAGTACGGTATTCGTAACTCACACTTATTAACCGTTGCGCCAACAGGTTCAACTGGTACCATGGTTGGTGTTTCTACCGGACTTGAACCTTACTTCTCTTTCACCTACTATCGAAGCGGAAGATTAGGTAAATTTATCGAAGTAAAAGCAGATATTGTTCGAGAATATTTAGACAACAATCCAGAACAAGATCCAGATCATTTACCTAAATGGTTTGTAACAGCTATGAGTTTACCACCAGAGGCACACGCAGATACACAATGCGTGATTCAGCGCTGGGTAGACAGCTCTATTTCCAAGACTGTAAATGCACCAAAAGGATATAAAGTCGAACAAGTGGAGCAAGTTTATCGTCGCTTATACCGCGGTGGTGCAAAAGGTGGTACGGTTTATGTGGATGGAAGCCGTGATTCCCAAGTCTTAACACTAAAAGCAGAGGAAAATACCTTTTCAGAACAAACAGAACTATTTGAAGATGAAGAAAAGAAAGTAGTTATCGTGGATACAGTAAACGAATTAGATAAAACAGACATGTCGATCGGCTCTGAAGTTGGCGAAACATGCCCTGTCTGCCGTAAAGGTAGCGTCGAAGATATTGGTGGATGTAATACTTGTACTAATTGTGGTGCACAGCTTAAATGTGGCTTGTAAAAGTGAAATAAATGAACCCGCTTCGAGATCATTAGATCTAGAAGCGGGTTTTTGTGTAAGTGTCCAGATTATTCTAAAAAACGTAAGATTTATAAACCAGGATAATGTACTCTAACCAAGTTAGAAATGATGAAATGTTTTTATCTGCTACGGCAACCGCTTCGGCTGACCGTTTCGCTTTCTGGAGCTGTGCCCAGCATTCTATACATTTCAAAACACTCTTTATTTATGTCGCTTCTATAAGACAAAACGCTGTTATACCAAGGATTTTATACTTTCTTTAATTACCAGTAAATACATAAAAGTATCCAAATAACCACTGAAAGTGTCCAGAAAAATTATAATCTCTTACGCAATGTAGTTTTGGCTACATGTAACGGATCCTCATTAGATGAAAAAGGAACAAGTCGAACTGCAAATGCAAAGTCCTGTGCACGTAATTCATATTTCTCTAAAACATCTGGACCACAGCTTGCAGAACCTAAGCCATGCTGTTTATAGTCAAGATTTAGGGTGAGACTATCCTGCTTGATCAATTCATGTGTATGTCTTGCCTGATCGATATTTTCCATATCATAACGATGGACACTAAAATCAAAGGTTGGCTTCCCTGTTACTAGAAGTCCTGCACCTGATTCTTTGTAAAGGGACATCCATTTCACCTGATGGCGATTACCATTTTCTTGTGGTACAGAATAATTTGTAAATAGCTGATCGACTTTGCCTTGCCAGACTCCAAACCGATTAGCCTCTTTACTATCGACATAAGCTTCACCAGGTCCTCTGCCATTCCACTTTAGATGATCGAGTGCGTCTGGTACTTTCATTTGCAAGCCAATACGTGGGAATGTATCCGGTGCCTCCCCATCTAATTGACCATTAACCGTAACCTGTACATCTCCAGAGGCATAGACATCATAAGTATAGGTTGTTAAGATAGCCCACGCTAATTTAGGTGGTGCCATTCTTACTTTTGCTATGACCTGTACTTGTTTTTTATCATCAGAAACCTGAAAGTTAAAATCGTCAAGTCGGTGCTGTAACCAGTGCAAACCATATTTTTTCCAGTATATTTTATTGCTTACTGGTTTCCATTGTTTTGTTTCGTACATATCATTATCAATCAGTGCACGCCAAAAATTTAATTTCGGTGTACTTTCAATGACTTTTTCACCAAGAAAGCTCCATTGCTCCATAAGTCCGGTAATTTTGCTAAAAGAAAGAACGAAATCATTTCCCCGTACATCTAACTGATTCCGGTGATCATTTATAACCAATGTACCTGATTGCAGTCGTTCCACTGCTGGTTGTATTGCTTTCACAGGCATCTCAAATTGTGAAAATGCAACTTCATAACCAACATGCCCCCATTCGATATCCTTTGCTAATACTGCTTTTACATGGAGACTATAATCTGTATTTGCAAGTACATTTTCAGGTTCAGAAAAATCGATAGGAATTTCCTTCGTTTCTTCAGGCTTAATCCCAGAAAGAGCTTCCGATCCACTTTCTGCTATTTTGCCATCCGCTTCAACTGTCCATACTAATTGAAGATGATCTAAGTCGATGAAATCATAGCGATTTGTTACGCGAATTGTCTTCGCATCCCAATCAACAGACCCTATCTTCACCGGCTCTAATACTTTTTTATATTCGATTAATGCTGGGGATGGTGTATGGTCAGACATGACTAAACCATCCATCACAAAATTGGAATCATTCGGCTCATCGCCAAAATCTCCGCCATAGGCAAAATATTCTTCCCCATCCTCTGTCGTGTTACGAATGCCGTGATCCATCCATTCCCATACAAAAGCGCCCTGCAGTCTTGGATAACGGTAAAATGTTTCCCAGTATTCTTTTAAGGCACCAGGGCTATTCCCCATCGCATGGGCGTACTCACAAAGAATATGAGGTGTTTGCAGAAAATCTTTCTTTCCTAACTGTTCTAAAACTTTAATATCTGTATACATCGTTGTAAAAACGTCAGAAGATATCGGGTCTTTTTCTGGATCCATATTACTGCCATTCATAATGGTACGACATTCACCCTCATAATGAACAAGACGTGACGGATCGCGCATCTTTGTCCACTGATACATTGCATCATGATTTTGACCGTAGCCTGATTCATTTCCTAATGACCACATGATAATTGATGGATGATTTTTATCCCGTTCAACCATCCGAATCATTCGGTCAAGATAGGCTTCCTGCCATTCTGGATCATCACTTATCAAATGAGGATTGCCAATATATTCAAAACCGTGACACTCCAGATCTGCTTCATCTATGACGTACAATCCATACTCATCACACAAGGCGTAAAAACGTGGATCATTTGGATAATGGGCCGTCCTCACGGCATTGATATTATGCCGTTTCATCATTTTTATATCTTCGACCATCCAGTCAAACGGGACTGCTTTGCCGAAATCTGGGTGATGATCATGACGGTTCACCCCTTTTAATTTGATCGCTTTTCCGTTAACCAGCAGTAAACCTTTTTTTAATTCTATCGAGCGAAAACCGACTTTTACCGGAATCACTTCTATGATTTGATCCTCTTTTTTTAATATAATTAACAATTGATATAAGGATGGATTTTCTGCACTCCATTTCAATGGAGCTTCTATTTCTACTATTTTCTCGCTTTTCTGTTGATCGATAGTAGCCTCTGCCTTCTCAACCAATGACCGATTTCGATCAAATAACTGAAATTCTATGTTGTAGTTTTCTGCCGGCTGTTCATTTAGAACGGTTTCTAGTTTTAAGGTTGCATTGCGATAATCTTCATCCAACTCCGTTTGAATAAAAAAATCCTGTACATGATAGGGTGAACGTGCCAGTATATAAACATCACGGAAAATTCCACTGAGCCACCACATATCCTGATCCTCAATGTAGCTGGCATCTGACCATTGATATACTTTCACAGCAATCGAATTCTCTCCAGATTGCACGTAATCAGTCACATTAAACTCTGCAGGAATACGACTCCCTTGGCTGTATCCTACTTCCTTGCCATTGATGAAAAGGTGAAAAGCACTGTCTACGCCTTCAAAGCGGAGAAATATATGCTGCTTGTCCCAAGATGGATTAATATAAAAATTTCGACGGTAAATACCTGTTGGATTTTCCGTCGGGATTTTCGGTGGATCAATCGGGAATGGATATTGCTTGTTTGTATAATGCGGAATCCCGTAACCGTTCATTTGCCAGTTAGATGGTACAATCAATTCATCCCAATCACTGACATCCCCTTCGCAAATATCATCCGGCACTTGTTGGGGAGTGTCAAAATAAGTGAATTTCCATGTACCATTCAACAACTGAACGCGATCGGAATGGGTTCTTTGATTAGTCCATGCTGCTTCTGGATTAGTAAAAGGAATATAGGATGACCGGGCGCTTTCCCGGTTTCGCTGTAATACAGACAGTGTTTCCCAATCTTTTGTCATCTTGCTCACTCCATTCATCTAACTTTCGCTACAAATTGTTCTGCTCTTTGTTTTAACGCTTGTAAATCCTCTTTAGAGTAGTTCTGCTGTTTCTTGACTAAAGAACTGCCCAGTCCTGCTGCCACGGCTCCTACCTGAAAATATTCGGATATATTATCGAGATTTACTCCACCTGTTGGCATTAATGGAATATGTGGTAAAGGGCCTTTAATATCCTTGATATAAGTCGGTCCCAATCTAGTAGCAGGAAAGATTTTGATAAGATCACCACCAGTTTCATAGGCTGTTACTATTTCTGTCGGGGTCATCGCTCCTGGAATGCTAACAACGCCATACCTTTTGGTTAGCTTAATCGTGTTAACATCAACGGTTGGAGAAAAGATAAATTGCGAACCGGCCATAATTGCCGCCCGAGCTGTTTCTGCATCTAATACGGTGCCAGCACCAACTATCAATTCTCCATCAAATTCTTTCCTTACCTGCTCTATTGCTCCCAACACGTTAGGCGTATCCATCGTAATCTCTAATGTTCTGATTCCTCCTTGATGAAGTGCATCTGCCACATTAAGGATATGTTCTGTCGGTACACCGCGAATAATCGCTACTAATTTATGCTGATAAATGTTTTGCAATATCTCCATAGAATGTGAACTCCTTTCGTATTACCTGCTAACATCTTCTTTTGTATCCTGAACAAATCGTTCCATCTCTTCCATTTCTGGTAATCCTTCCACATCACCATTTACCATGGTAACCATAGCACCTATTGCATTAGCTCTTGCAATTGTTTTTTCAAGAGAGAGATTTTCTAATAACCCTGATATCACCCCTGCAGCAAATCCATCTCCTGCACCAATGGGATCAACAACTCGATCGATCTGATAGCTAGGTACAAATCCATGTTCCTCTTTTGTGAAATAGGATGCCCCTTTACTGCCTTCTTTCAGTATGACGACTTCCGCACCATTTTCGATAAAAAGACTGGCATAACGCTCAAGGTCATGCTCACCAAATAAATACTTCGCTTCACTTACTCCAGGCAAAACGATATCTGCTTCTGCCGCAATTTCCAATAACACTTGTTTTGCCTTTTCTTTAGATTCCCATAATTTTTCACGAATATTTGGATCAAAGATAATTGTTACCTTATGTTTCTTGGCATATTCGATCGCTTGTCTGACTGCCTGGTAGCAGGTTTCGCTTAGAGCAGGTGTAATACCGGTTATATGCAGATATTTGGCGCTTGCAATATAGTCTTCCTCCATATCCTCCGGCCCTAGCTTACTAGCGGCAGAACCCGCTCGGTAGTAATAGACACGTACGTCTTGCTCCCTGCGCAATTCTTTGAAATAAAGCCCTGTCTGTGCTTGCGAATCTGTTTTCACTTGAGAAGTATCTACTCCTTCACCACGAACAAAAGAGCTCATAGCCTTCCCTAATTCGTCTTCACCAACTCGACTGATCCATCCAGCCTGAAAACCGAGTCTTGTAACACCAATTGCCACATTTGTCTCTGCACCAGCAAACTTTCTCGAAAAATGAGATGCATATCTCATCTTTCCTGTAGTTTCAGGTGTCAATAATGCCATTGTTTCCCCAATTGTTACGACATCCATCGGAATCCTCCTTACCATTCTGCAACGGTTCCATCCTGATGACGCCAAACAGGATTTCTCCATCTGTGTCCTTCTTTTGCCATTTCTTTTACTTTCTCTTCGTTGATCTCTATACCTAAACCTGCACCCTGAGGAATTTTGACATGACCATCCTCATATGCGAATACTGATTTATCTGTAATGTAATCTAATAAGTCATTTCCTTTATTATAATGAATCCCTAAACTTTGCTCTTGAATAAATGCGTTGTGAGCGGTTGCATCCATTTGTAAACAAGCAGCTAAAGCAATCGGTCCTAGTGGACAATGTGGGGCAACAGCGACATCATACGCTTCTGCCATCGAAGCTATCTTTTTCACTTCGGTAATCCCACCTGCATGTGATATGTCTGGTTGAATAATGTCCGCATGGCCAGATTCGAATAACGGCTTAAAATCCCAACGAGAATACATCCGCTCACCAGTCGCAATCGGAATACATGTATGCTTCGTTATTTCCGCTAATGCTTCATTGTTTTCAGGTAAAACCGGTTCTTCGATAAACATCGGACGAAATGGTTCCAATTCCTTTGCCAGTATTTTAGCCATTGGTTTGTGAACCCTTCCATGAAAATCAATACCAATACCGATATAATCACCAACTGCTTCACGTACAGATGCAATTCGTTCGACAACGTTATCAATTTTTTCATAACTGTCAACATATTGCAGTTCTTCAGTTCCATTCATTTTCACTGCGGTAAAACCGGCCTCTACTACTTTTTGAGCAGCTGCTCCAACATCACTTGGCCGATCACCGCCAATCCAGGAATAAACTCGAATCGAATCGCGACAAGCCCCACCTAACAGTTGATAAACAGGTGCATCAAAGTACTTTCCTTTAATATCCCATAGTGCTTGATCCAGACCAGCGATAGCACTCATTAAGATCGGACCCCCTCGATAAAAGCCGGCACGATACATAACATTCCAGTGATCCTCAATCTTCATAGGGTCTTTCCCTATTAAAAAGTCAGACAGCTCATGAACTGCTGTTTCAACAGTGGCTGCTTTTCCCTCCACAACAGGCTCTCCCCATCCTGTTATACCTTCGTCTGTTTCGACTTTTACAAAACACCACCTCGGCGCTACAACAAATGTTTCGATATTGGTTACTTTCATCCTCCAACACACCTTTCCATTAATTGTTGATATAACCTAATTTTGCAGATATATGTTTACTTTGATCTAACATCGCTTGTGCTAAATCGCCTTTAACCCTTTCCATTGTCACTCGATCAGCAGGTCCTGCAATACTGATAGCAGCAACAACTTTAGAGTCATGATCATAAATGGGTGCTGCAATACAGCGAATACCTTTTTCATGTTCCTGTTCATCAATCGCATATCCTCTTGCTTTAATTGTTCTTAATTCATTATCGAGATCGGCTTGCTCTGTAATCGTGGTCTCTGTAAATTCAGGTAGTCCTTTTTCTACAATCAACTCCTCTAATTGTTCTTGTGTGAAGCCTGAGAGTAAGGCTTTTCCAACACCTGTACAATGCATTAAAGCTCTTCTTCCTATTTGGGAATACATTCTTAATGTTTGATCGCTTTCCACCTTATCAATGTAAACGACTTCATTTTTGTCATGAATGCAAAGATGAACCACCTCTCCTGAGCTTTTCGCTAAAGTATGTAATGCTTCTTTAGCAACTGTTCTGATATCTAATTGATTTAATAACGAGCCTGCTAAAACAAGGCATTGGATACCGAGACGATAATGACCACTTTGCTCGTCTTGCTGTACATAGCCTTTTGCCATTAATGTGCTTAAAAGACGATGCACAGTGCTTTTTGCCAGTTCTAAATCCTTTGATAACTTTCCTATGCTCAAACCCTCTGGATATTTTGATAATATTTCTAATATAGAAAAGGTGCGTTCTACTGATTGAACTTGGGACATAATTTCTTCACCTAACCCTTCCTTCGTTCCGTATTGTGGAATTATATTCTTCTTTGTGGAATACTTTTATTTTACCCGTGTAGTTCCCTATTCGTCAAGCAGTTATCTAATAATGAGCTATGGACGTGATTTACCGATTCAATGCAACATAAGTGAATCATGTTTTTTACTTCTTAAGAAAAACCGGGAAAGTAAGGTGACCCCGAAAAGTTAGAAATGATGAAATGTTTTCATCTGCTACGGCAACCGCTTCGGCTGACGGTTCGCTTTCCGGGGGCATGCTCTTCAGCTAACTTTGAAAAGAAAAACGCTTTTCAAAGTGGATCTTCAGAACACGCTAATTCCCCAGGAGTCGAAACGGTCGGCCTGCTCTATTGTTATGTTCTACAACTTATTATATAGCATCATTTTTGCGTTTACTGCATCATGTAGAACCCTATTTTCTATCGCTATAAAAAGCCAACATATTAGCTGTCACCATAGGTGTAGAGCCTATCCTTAAAGCGTAGGAAAAATGCGAAGACTCACGGCGCTAGAATGCATGAGCTGAAGATCCATTTTATTTTAAAAAATTAGCTGAAGCCATGCCCGCGGAAAGCGAAGCATTTTTCCGGAGCTGTGCCCAGCACTCTATACATTTCAAAACGCTGTTATACCAAGGATTTTATACTTTCTTTAATTACTTAAAAAGGGTATTCCTCATCTAGGAATACCCTTTTTTCACGTTTATTTTTTTAATACTTTGACATCGAATCCAGTTAATGAAACAAGTTCTGATACTTCACTTTCTGTTATTAAATCTTGATAGGTTTGACCGATTAGCTTAATATCTTTTGGCTCATTCGAAAAGTTCATTAAAAACAAAAATTCATTTTCGCCATCTGTACGGACTTGTGCACTGACGTCTTTTGGTAATAAACCACCTGTTGCCCGTTTCAATGATAGCTGATCTGCTAACTTTTCAAAAAAGGCTTGATGGAACGCCTGATCATTTCTGGAGGCGATATAATAAGCTTTTCCATCACCATAGTGATTAACTGTTAATGCAGGTCTGCCCGCATAAAAGTCACTTCCATATTGTGCTAAAGCTTGTGCACCTTCTAAATGGATCAGGTCACACAATTCTTTTGCATCATATTCACTACGTAAGCCTAACTCATTATTGCCTACTACTTTGATACGATTTGTTTCGCCATCATATAAGCTGTCGATTTCTTCTGACCAGATTCCTAACGTCTTACGCAGTGGTCCAGGGAATCCACCAAGGAAACAAAGGTCATTGTCATCAACAATCCCAGACCAGTATGTTGTGACGAAAGTCCCGCCATTTCGGACAAATTTATCAATATTTTCGCCAACTCCAGGTCTCACCATATAAAGCATCGGCGCAACCACTAATTTATATTTGGAAAGGTCTTTTTCAGAATCAATAACATCAACGGCAATACCTTGCTCCCAAAATGCCTGATAGTGCTCTGTAACTGTACGCTCATAATGAACACCAGCATTACGCGGTCCTTGGGCATCTTTTACTGCCCAGCGATTTTCGGTATCAAAAATAATCGCCACTTCTGCGTCAACCGTTGTTCCTACTACTTCATCTAATTTAGCTAAACCTTCGCCAAGCTCTGTGACCTCTTGGAAGACACGTGTATGCTCATGCCCTGCATGGTCGACAACCGCACCATGAAATTTCTCACTGGAACCACGACTTTTACGCCATTGGAAGTATTGTACAGAGTCAGAGCCATGCGCTACCGCTTGTAGAGATGATAATACATGCATCCCCGGCTTTTTCAGTTTACTGATTGGCTGCCAATTCGTTAAACTCGGCGTACTTTCCATTAGTAAAAATGGCTTACCATCTTTTAAAGAACGGAACCAGTCATGATTCATCGCCGTATAAGCGGCAAGATAGGAGTCATCTTGTTGATCATGCCATGTCGGATACGAATCCCATGAAATCACATCTATGTCATCAGAAAATTTCGCATAGTTTAATCCTTCAAACGTTTCCATGAAGTTTGCTATTGCCGGCATATCTGGTTTAACTGCTTTTAACGGTTTCACCTCATGACGATAAAAATCTAATGTTTGATCGGTGACAAAACGTTTCCAATCCAGGTTTTGTCCATGAACCATTGTTTCTCCGTGTGGTGCAGGAGATTCAACTTGAGTCCAGCTCGAATACGTATGACTCCAAAACGTTGTCCACCACGCAGCATTTAGTGCATCTAATGTTTGATATTTTGTCTTTAACCATCCACGAAATGCTTCTTGGCAGTAATCACAATGGCACTCACCACCATATTCATTAGACACATGCCAACCAATAACTGCTGGGTGATCGGCATAACGTTCAGCTAATTTACTATTCATAATCTCTACTTTTTCACGATATACAGGCGATGTGAAGCAGTGATTATGGCGCATACCGTGCAGATTACGTACACGGTTTGCCCCTACTCGTAATACTTCCGGATACTTTTCAGACATCCACGCCGGCCTTGCTCCACTTGGAGTTGCCAGAAAAGCATAAATGCCATTTTCATGAAAAGTATCAAGCAATTTATCCATCCACTCAAATGTAAATGTCCCTTCCTCCGGCTCTAATTTTGCCCAAGAAAAGATGCCGACTGACATCACATTACAATTCGCAAGCTTCATTAAACGGATATCTTCTGCTAAAACTTCCGGATACTTCTCCCATTGCTCCGGATTATAATCTGCCCCATGTAGCATTTTTGGTATTTGTTCACTTACTGGCTCGAATTTCATGTTATCACCTATCTTCCTCTGTGTTAGTACTTTCTTGAAAGGCTTCCAATCCTGTTAATTTGTTTCCTTCATAATCAAATAAGGTTAAATGAGACCAGTTATTTTCATGGCCGACTGACCATTCCTGTTTGGAAGGAATCCAACAAGGCTCCCAATAATAAATTCCTTTACCAAAATTGTCTGGCGTTTGCTTCACTGTTTCGATTAACTTCTCCAAATAAGCTTTTTGACCCTCGGGCGTGGCTGGATATCCCGGTACAAGATGTTCCCGGAAATCCGGTGCATCATCTACCTCCGGAATCTCACCTGGCACAATCCACGGATAGGCAACTTCCACCACTATTATTTCTTTCTGATAACGAGTTGCGACATCTTCCATATTTGCTTCAAAATCCTCGTAAGGACCATGCCACCAAGGGTAATAGGACAGACCGATCACATCATAATCAAGCTGATATATTGCCATTTGATCGTAGAATTTGCGCGAGCCTGGATTATCTCCCCCTCGGTCAATATGAATCATTGTTTTTATTTGATCAGCTTCTGTTGTCACAGCTTTCACACCATCAAGTCCCGCTTTTATAAGCGGAATAATACCGTCCCAAATTTCAACTTCCCCGATATTCTCTTCTTTATATATCTTGCCTTCTTCCCACAACATGCCATTCGTGATTTCATTACCAATCTGAACCATGTCTGGTAATACATCTTCTGATTTAAATGCTTCGATCACTTCTTTGGTATAACTGTATACTGCTTCAACAAGCTCGTCAAAACTTAGATTCTCCCAGGCTATCGGTTTTGTCTGTTTACCCGGATCTGCCCAATAGTCGGAATAATGGAAGTCTAACAAAAAATCCATGTTGTAGGCTTTGATTCTTTTTGCCATCTTTAACGTTCTATCTAAATTACAATATCCCCCAGTGGGTGTATGCCATAATCGTAAACGAACAGCATTAACTCCGGCGCGATGTAATATTTTTATCACATCATCTGCTTTACCATCTTCATAATACTGACCGCCTTCTGTCTCAACTTCATCGACAAATGACAAATCGACACCCTTTATAAAATCTTTCTGTGTCATATATAAATCCCCCAAAATTGTTCATTATCCTTTCGTTCCACCTGCTGTTAAACCTGATATCAAATAACGCTGTAAAAATAAATAGACAACCGCTACTGGTATCGCAATTAAAATGGCACCAGCTGTAAATCTTGTAAAGTTATTAGAGAATTGATCATTAATAAAGTTGAATAACCCTAATGCAATTGTATAATTCTCCGGACTGTTTAATACAATGGACGGTAAAATAAAATCAAATAGTGGTGTCATAAAGTTGAATAATGCAACAACGGCAAGAATCGGTTTCGCCAGTGGCAGCACAATTCGCCAAAATACAGTAAAGTGACCTGCTCCATCAATACGAGCCGCTTCATCTAATTCTCTCGGGATCGTGTCTAAGTACCCTTTAACAAGCCAAGCGTTAAAAGGAATCTGACTTCCAACATAAATCAGAATTAGGCCTGTTAACGAATCTAGTAATCCTACCAAGTGTAAGAAAATATACAAAGCTACCATTGCCATCATTACAGGGAACATTTGCAAGATTAAGAATGTATATAAGGCAGATGTTCTCCCAGCGAATTTATATCTGGAAAATGAAAATGCGACAACCGACGTGATAATGACAGAGAACAAGGCTGCACAGCCTGAAACAATCATACTGTTCTTATACCATGTTACATAATTACTTCTTGGGTCGGTAAACAACCATTTGTAATGCTCTAATGACCAGTTTTCTGGAATAATAGATGAGGAGTAAAGACTTTGTCCAGGGTTTAATGACATTCCAATAGCCCAAACAATCGGGTAAAGGATAATAACTGTCATAAACGCAAAAATAGCATATATTCCTGTTAACTCCAGTGCTGACCTTAATTTTGGACTCATTAGATGTTCCCCTCCTCTTTAAATGAGTTTGTACGTCTGAATTGGAAGAAGGCAAATATCGAAACAATTAAACCAATAATTAAGGATATCGCTGCAGCCATGCTGTAATTGTTCGTATCAAAGGTTAATTTATATACCCATGAAATCAAGATATCTGTACCACCTGCATTTTGCCCTTGAACTGCTGGTCCACCTTCATTAAAGAGATAAATAATATTAAAATTATTAAAATTAGTCGTATATTGAATAATTAACAATGGCGCCGTTGCAAATAGTACGTGTGGCAAGGTAATGTTTCTGAATTTCTGCCAACGTGTTGCCCCATCTACTTCGGCTGCTTCATACCATTCAGACGAAACACTCTGAAGCACCCCTGAAAACAGTGCGAATACGAATGGATATCCTAACCACGTTTGGATCATAATCAATACAATCTTAGTGTAGGTTGGATCTGTTAACCACGGCAGCCCGTCCCCGCCAATCAACGGTATAATAATATCTCGGTTGATCGCACCAAATTCATCATTAAACATTGCTGCAAAGATTAAAATTGAAACAAATCCTGGTACTGCCCATGGTAAAATTAGGATCGTACGTATAGTTTTCTTGAATTTCACACGCTTGTCATTCACTAAAACAGCTAAAACCAAGCCAACAACGATCTGGAAGGAAGTAGCAACAAGAGTCCAGATGATCGTCCAACTAAATACACTAATAAACGTATCCTGCCAAATTGGAATGGTTGCTAAGTCTTTAAAATTATTAAATCCGATCCACTCTACCAGATTTCGCGGTGGAGAATTATAAAGATCATAGTTTGTAAACGCTAAGGCAACCGCAAATAATAGTGGAAAAACAACTGTAAAAATTAACAACACTAAACCAGGAGCTGTCATAATATACGGAAATGCTTTATCATACCCATTTCTTATAGCTTGTTTAAACGATGGCGGTTGCTTTCCATTGTTTAATAAGATTGCTTGCTTGTGCGCATCCCGTACATTAAATACATACAAGGTTACTGCGAAAGCTATTATAATTAAGGAAACAATTCCATATACGAGTAAATATATCGAGTGATCGACACCCGGGATCGTTCCTAGCGTCATAATTCCCCAAAGCCCTAACCAAAGAAAATCAAAAGTCGCTAGGATAAAGGCAATTTCCAATATAATAAAAGAAATTCCCTTCATATAGCGCTTGTTATAGATTTGACCTAAACCTGCAAGTAAAATGGAGAGTACCATCGCTACATTTGGATTAAACTTTTTCTGATTATTGGTTAGTTGCTTTTGTTCTTGATGTTGGGGCATAGATACCACCTCTTTCTAAAATAAGTACTAAATGGAGAGTGGAAAAGTTGAACTTTTCCACTCTAAGTAGTTTATTCATCGGCTGATGAACCACCAGATACATCAATATTATCTTTAATATTTTGAACAGTGTCTGTTACCGCTTCTTCGACATCTGCACCGTTATTAATCAGTTCAATCGCAATATCCATATCCCAAACTTGAGCCATTTGTGGGATATTAGGCATTGGAGTACCATTTGGCACTTGTTCTGTATATCCTTTATACAGTGGATCATCTACTGCATCGAGAATTTCTGGTCTTGGTGGTAATTCACCAGTTACATCAAAGTAAGTTTGAGAATTTTCGTCGTTCGTCATAAATTTAGCTAAATCTTCTGCCCATTTCGGGTGATCACTATAATAGGACACTAACCATGATTTTACCCCGATAAAGGATGGAGCAATTTCACCATTCATGGATGGAAGTGGTGCTGTTGCAACATCATCACCAAGTGCTTCTTTATAAATTGGCATATTCCAAGGTCCACTAAATACCATACCAACCTTACCTTCAACAAACAGACCATCTAATACGTCTACTGTTAATGTCTTTGGAATTAAGCCCTCGTTAATAAATTCTTGATATTTGGATAAACCTTCAATTGACCCCTCATTATCTAAGCCAATATCAGTTGGATCATATACACCATCTTCTTCACCAAATACATACCCATCATAAGCATTCATAAATGAGTACAAATAATAAAATTCTGGTGATACTAAAAAGCCATATTTATCATTGCTGGCGTCCGTTACTTCTTTGGACATTTCCATTACCTCATCAATAGTTTCTGGAGCACTATCAACAATACTTTTATTGTAAAAAGCGAAATATGTTTCTACTGCTACTGGAGTACCGTAAACATCTCCATCATAGGTAAATGCGTCAATTGCAACGTCTGTAAACCCATTCATTTCTTCCTCCGAATAATCGATCGGCATTGCTAAACCTTGAGCGATAACATCACCTAAACGATCTTGAGGCTGGAAGAATAAATCCGGACCGTCACCAGTAGGACCAGCTAATGCTAATTCTTCTACCTGATCAGGCATCGGAACCCTCCGGTAAGAAATTTCAATCCCTGTTTCTTCAGTATATTTCTCAAACAGTTCTACTGAAATATCTTCAGCAATATCTTCATCATTAATCCATACTACTAGCTCTTCTGGCTTATCTGTCTCTTCTGTACCTTCTGCTTCTTCTGTTCCGTCTGATCCTTCGTCATTACCGGTAGCTTCTTCGGCACCTTCACGCTCTGGAGCACATGCTGCAAGTAAAAGTATGAATCCTACCATCAATAACAAACCCCATAAAGTTTTCTTTTTAAACAATTCATGACCTCCTTAATAAATTAACTTAATTATCTCTACAAACTTCATTATAAAGCGATTTCATCATGATTTATATATCAAATTATTCTATATTACTTTCAAATAATGAAACATGGACTTTAAAAGTTAGAGATTAGCTGTTATTTATTCACATATTATTTTAATCTTGGTTGTCATAAGTATAAAGTGAGGGTTTTACGAACGATTAGCACCGTGATATATACACAATAATGGACAGCAGATGGATCTGTGGGATTCATCTACTGTCCACGTTTCTACTTATAACTCATGTTTGCAATACAAACTCTGTACTAGCCTTTTCTTCTCCATTTACTACAATCGTTACTGTATGTACTCCACTATAGTGTTTTCTTGTTGATAGATCTTTCCATGCATGTTTCCTTAGGATGCTTACGGTTTCATCCGAATAATGTTTGTCAGAGAGTTTAAATATTTTCCTGTTTTGTTTTCCATTTGCCTTTACAAAATCGATTGCATATTCAATTCTTAATTTGATGGGTTGAGTTGATTCATTTCTTATCTGAAAACTAAATTCCATCGTATCACCAAGCGAAAATTGCTCTTGTGACAATACTAGATCTTCGACAGTAATCTCCTTAGCTGACACGTAGCCGAAAAGACGAAGTGCTTCGACATCTCCTTTTTTTAATAAACTACGACTTCCATGTTTCAGAATCCAGTCTGTGACGGAATCGTTACCGCTCCATTTATGTACAATTTGCTTCACTAATGCCGGATGATCTTTGGAGATATCATTCAGGTTATTCGCAACGCTTTTTTGTACATATTTAGAAGGATCTTGTTTCAATTCTTCTAATATTGGAATAATCTCACTCGGATCATTTTGGAATCTTTTCAAAGGTGCTGCCCATGGAAGTTTCGGTCGACACCCTTCACTTGCTAACCTTCTAACATGCTCATCTTCATGTCTGGACCAATCTAGCATTTGTTCCATCATTTTCGATGGATTTTTAATAATAAACGGCCTTACTGCAAATTCGGAACTAGAATACTTGGTAAACTCCTCTAGTGCAGTCATTGAAGTATCCCAATATTCTATCCCATACCTTTCGACGAAATCAGGAAAAAATAAATACTCGAACCCACGACACTGAGGTGCCATGTTCATTAACAATTGAACTGCTTCTTCATAGGACGGTGGAAAAGTCTCAAAAATGGCTATTGATATATGCCGCATCCTTTGCTTTAACTCAAGACCTTTCCAGTTTTCATCGAAGATAGTTTCGATAAATCTTGTTTTATCAAATAATGGATAATGTGATTTTACCTTAGCAGTAAATCTTTCAAAAAACTCTGAGCTATACATATCTTTTAAAGGTGTGGACATGATTACAGTTTTCCTTTCGCTGTTTTATTGTATTGACACACTTCCATATTCCAACAAAACCCGCACCATTATTGATGCAGGTTCCGATAAGTGGAAGGTGTGATACCTTCACGCTTTTTAAATGTTGTTACAAAGTGACTGACACCATTAAATCCAACTTGTTTGGCAATCTCTTTCAAAGACAAATCGGGTATAGTGATTAGAATACGTTTTGCTTCCCGAATACGCAATTGTACAAGGAAAGAATAGGGGCTAATACCAAATGTATCATGAAACATCGTATTTAAATGTTGAGAACTTACTTGTGCTTTTTCTGACATTTCCAATAAACCTATGTCTTGTGGATAGACCTGCTCCAACCATTCAACAATACCTCTTATTTTTTCAAAAGATTGCAAGACAGACAGTTTGTTATTCATTTGACCATATTTTTTCAAGTGCATTAAAAATTGATAGAGGTCAGCCGAAATTTCATGCGCTAAATGATGCGGATCCTGGTATTCTTCCAATTTACTGATAATTTTCTCCATATGTCTGTTAAAAGAAATATTTTTATTCTCCTCATAGAAAGCAGAATAGTTCATATCTAATGCATTCAAAATCGGGGCTATCGCTGCTCCTGTAAAAGTAATATAATATGTTTCCCAATGGACATTTGCATCATGATCGGAGTAATATTTATGAGGTGTGTATGGCGTTAACAAAATGCCTTTGCCTGGTGGTATAGAAAAGGATTGATTTGCTAATTCAATGATCCCCTCTCCCTTCATCGTTTGTAACCAATGATAATAGGGATATCCTTCCGGTCGATTAAAATCCAGTTCATAAGGATTATAGCCAATACTTTCAATATATAAGGGTAGAGGGTTTTCAGAAACGGAAAAAGTAAATCGTTTTTTCTCAGCCACATTATCACAACTTTCTTCATGTATAGTTCTTTATACCTGCTATTATACTATAAACTGATACTCAAAAATCCCCAAAGTTTTAGATACACCTTTTTATTCTACTATCGGCACGAATAATTCACTCAAAATTAGTGCTACTGCCCCAAGTGAGGAACCATATTCTCCTAACTTAGATAGATATACTGGTGTCGCCTGAGCTCGTTCCGAGATGGTTCTTGTTTTGATTGTTTCAATTATTGGATCAAGAATAAAGGCATTCGCTTTTGAAACACCACCGCCAATAATAATCGTACTAGGATTACAGACATGAATTAAATTTGTCAGAGCAATTCCTAAATAATTCCCCGCTTCCTTTAATACATTTTGGGCTAATGGATCTCCTTTGATTGCCGCTCGATGTACCACTTCAGCTGTTATTGTTTCATTATACCCAGATAAGCTGGTATTACGGCCTTGCTCCAGTAATTCTAAAGCTTTTTCTCCAATAGCAGGCCCCGAAGCGACAGTCTGTAGGCATCCATTATTCCCGCATGTACATGGTTTACCATGCAAATCCAATGTCATATGACCGATTTCCCCTGCAATACCATGTTCTCCACTATATAATTTGCCGTCAATGACGAGACCAGCACCGATACCTCGACCCACATTAACCGCAATCATACTCTTATTCGACATTTGATTATTAAACCATGCTTCTCCCAATGCTAAGGCTTTCGCATCATTTTCTACTTTTACATCCATATCAAATGTTGCTTCTAAATGATTTTTTATAGGTATATCACGTAAGTTTAAATTAGGTGCAAATATCGAAATACCTTGCTCTGAATCTACTACACCATGCATGGCTACACCAATTCCAATAAATTGCAAGGTTGAATTATCGGTTATTAATTGCTCTACTCCTGTTGTCAGCATGTTTAAAAAATTGTCTTTATGTAGTTCTTGTATTATCTCTTGTTCCATTTCATCTACAATTTCCCCTGAAAGATCTGAAATAATAAAACGAATATCACTTGGACCTACGTCAATACCGATAATATGAAAACCTTTCTTATTAAGCACTAACATCGTTGGTTTCCTTCCACCATGTGATACACCGAGCTGACTTTCTTTTACTAACCCTTGCTCTAACAGTTCTTTCACAATCGTTCCAACAGTTGGTGGTGTTAACTGTGTTTCTTTAGCAATTTGCGCACGTGATATAGATCCTTCCGTGCGTATTTTATTTAAAATAATCGATTTATTGATTGATTTCATCCATTGAAAGCTTCCACGTTGCATGTTTTCCCCAACTTTCTTAATATACTTAAATAAGTATATCACATTATTTATTCGTCATTAAGTGATTCTCATATACTACATCGTATAGATCTTTGTAAGCAACATGCTTTTCTAGTAATTGTGTTGGGGATTCTAAACCAGCAGCTGCCGCTATATTATACAGCCCTTCTCTAGTTGATATTACATAATTGGACACACGATAAGATTTCTCTTCAATATCCAATCCTTTTTGCAGTTTCGGATCTGTAGTTGCAACACCGACTGGGCAATGATTAGTATGGCAAACTTGTGCCATAATACATCCCGTTGTGATCATGAATGCTCGGGCTACCTGTACCAAATCTGCTCCCAGTGCTAAAGCGAAAGCAATTCGGTCTGGCGTAAACAGTTTACCCGATGCAATAATTTTCACTTGATCACGAACACCAGCTTGAAGTAATGCTTGATGTAATATGGGAATAGCAGATTTGATTGGAAGCCCTACACTATCCGTTAACTCTTGATAAGTAGCACCTGTTCCACCTTCTCCACCATCTACCGAAATAAAATCTGGTTTCTTCCCTGTTTCTTTGATTGCTTCAGCTAATTGCTGTACATCACTTTCTTGCCCGACAACTATTTTAATGCCAACAGGTTTTTCTGCTACATCACGGATCTCTTCGACAAAATCGAGCAAACCATAAACATCTGAAAATTGATGAAATCGATTGGGGCTATCGTTTGATTGAAATGGTACAATCCCTCGATCCTCTGCAATCTCTTCTGTTACCTTTTCTGCTTCAAGGTGACCACCACGCGTCTTCGCGCCTTGTGCCAGTTTAAGTTCAAAAGCTTTTACTTGATCTGTAGCTGCCTTCTTTTTTAATTCCTCCCAGGACATTTCCCCATCTGGTGTACGGACACCATATAAACCTGGACCAATTTGTACGACAAGGTCCACATTACCTTTTAAATGATAGGAAGATAAGCCACCTTCACCAGTATTCATCCATGTACCACCAGCACGGCCCAATCCGATTGAGAGTGCGGTTATCGCTCTTTCACCAAGTGCACCAAAACTCATCCCGGACATACCAATTAATCCTCTAACATGAAAAGGATTTTTCGTATTAGGTCCAATAACTATTGCATGTTCTTTTCCCAATAAATAGGGAGATACCTGCTTTGCTTCATGGTGTTCTTTTCTAGAAAAAAGGTTTTCCTTATCAATGTGATATATTTTTGTATCCACTCTTGGTTCATGATCAATAGATAGTTCCTCTGTTAATCTCGGAAACATAGTATTCTTAATATAATAACCTGGCTGGTCAAAATCTCGTTTGGAGCCGAATCCTTCTAATCTTTTTTTATACTTTGCTGGCATGACAACATTAAGATAATCTTTCCTTGAGAAAGGTTTCCCCGTATCATCGTCTGTAAAAAGGTACTGTCTCAATTCCGGTCCAATACTTTCTAGAAAGTAACGGACTCTTCCTATTAAGGGATAATTACGTAAGACCGCGTGTCTTTTTTGGCTTCGGTCTGCCAAAAAGCCGATTAACATAAGTACTCCTGGAATAATTAAAACAACCAATACAGCCGTTAATAAAATAATTGCAGCGATATCCGCCATATTCCCCCTCCATTCTATTATTTCTTTAAGAATATGTATGACAAACCTTGGTGCTTTCTTGATAGATTTGTTGATTATCTTGATTTATTCAACAAATCTTGCCGCTGCCTTGAATGAACACTCTTCCCAATAAAAGTGAAGGAAAGTCATGCCACAGTTACGGCGCAGTTTTTCGATTTTGTGCATGATGATTTAGTTTTTTTGGTACCCAAATGAAAAGGTATGGAAAAAATTTTTCCATACCTCATTGTATTAATAGACGCCACGAATATGATCGTGCACTTCATTTTTATAAAAGCTTCGCAACTTGTCTAACTCTTGTTCTGAGAATTCAGGGACATCAACTGCGGCCAGGTTATCTTCTACTTGTTTTACCGTTTTAAAACCTGGAATCACGGAAGAAATAGCTTCATGGCTTAAGATCCATTTCAATGCTGCTCTCGTCATATTGCCTCTGTCTTCTGCAATCCATTCCAATTGTTTACTTAAATCTACCCCTTTGTCAAAAGCTAAACCAGCGAAGGTCTCCCCTACATTAAATGCTTCACCATTTTGATTAAACTTACGATGATCATCGTCTTCAAACTGGTGAGCAGCGGAGAATTTACCGGTTAACAACCCACTAGCTAATGGCACTCTTGCTAATATACCAACATTCTTCTCTTGTGCAATTGGGAATAATTCTGTGATTGGCTTCTGACGGAAAATGTTAAAGATCACTTGTAAAGCTGCTACATTAGGATTTTCCATTGCAAGTAACCCTTCTTCAACTGTCTCCACACTTACACCATAGTGACGAATTTTTCCTTGTTGCTGTAATTTGTCTAATACTTCAAACACTGCACCATCACGAATAATTTCAATTGGTGGACAATGAATTTGAACCAAATCTAATTGTTCACGTTGTAGTCTTTTTAAACTGTTTTCTACATAGTTAGTTACCGATTTTTCTGAATAAGTCTTATGATCATGTACATCTCCAGCACGACAAAATTTTGTTGCAATATGAATCTTATCTTCTTTTCCTTTTGTTGCTTTTGCAAGTAATTCCTCGCTATGACCGTCACCATAAACATCAGCAGTATCAAAGAAGTTTACCCCTGCATCCATTGCGCGAGCCAGTCCGTTTAATGCTTCTTTATCATTCGTCTGCCCCCATGCACCACCTATTGCCCAGGTACCAAAGCTTAACTCACTTATTTTCATATCAGTTTTTCCCAATTGACGATATTGCATGATATCTCTCCTTTTATTTATCGTTTGTTTTCACATAGTCACGCCAGTTGTGAACAGGCTGCCAACCTAATACTTCTTTCGCCTTTTTATTACTTAGTAATGTTTCATACCCTTCTATCGGCTCACGAAAGTCTGCTACATTCGGAAAACAGGTTGTCATCAGTTCTTCACTTTTAATATCCATACTGGTATTATCAGCAGCAATGTTTAACGCTACCGTTCCCAGTCCATCTTTTTCGACTGCCAACCGGTAGGCTGCACCGGCATCGCGTGCATCAATATAACTCCATAATATCGGCTTGCGTAATTCCGGTTTATGTATAAACTCAGGGAAGTTTTCATACATCTTTGGTGTAATTACATTACCAACCCGCATCGATACAACTTGCATACCTGTACGCTGATGAACCATCTCTGCAGTTTTTTCATTTACTATTTTTGATAGACCGTAACTATCCTCTGGCATTTGTGGATGTTCTTCATCGATAGGTACATATAAAGGTTGTAAGTCTTGGTTACTGAACACAAATCCATAAGATGATTCACTAGAAGTAATCACTGCTTTTTTGATGCCTAATCTGCCTGCTGCTTCTAAGATGTTATAAGTAGACATCGCATTATTTTGAAATGTTACTTCGTTTGGATGCGAATAGGCCACCGGTATCGCTGCTAAGTGAACGACAGCATCTGCATCTTCCAGAACACCATAGACTTCACCAAGATTGGTTAAATCAGTAATAATCGTTCTGCATTTTGGATCTTCAGGGTGCTTCTGATCCACATTTACTACTTCATAATCATGATCTAAAAATTCTTGAATAACAGAAGGACCTAATAAACCACTTCCACCTGTAATAACAACTTTAACCATATTGATCCCACCTTCCCCTACTTTGTTTGCGTTTTCACATATTATTATACGTACTTTTAATAGAGATGAAAAAGAATCCGCTCATACGTAACGCTTAGATCGCCTGTTACTAGACATCATCGTGTATACTCATTTAAAATCTCCTCACAACATTGATCATCGAACAATACCTTGTTGTTTGATATGATAGAAAATATAATAGTTAATCAAATGGGTAAAATATTTACAAATCGTTCCCAAGGGAGGACTATGCCATTAATGAAAGAATTTTATAAAATACTGATTGTCGATGATGAAATGCTAATAAGACAGGGAATTATAAATTATATTGAATGGGAAAGTGAAGGATATAAAATTATTGGTGAAGCCTCAAATGGTGAGGAAGCAATAAAATTGATGGAATTATATCGTCCTCACATCATCATTACCGATATCGTGATGCCCGGAATGGATGGTATTGAGTTAGTAAAGAAGGTAAAGGAAAACTATCCTGATACCGAAGTTATTGTATTAAGCAGCTTTGAAAATTTTGATTACGTAAGACAAACATTTCAAAATGGCGTAGCTGATTATATTCTTAAGCCAAAATTAAATACTAAGGAATTATTGCAAACATTAAATCATGTTACCCAAAAGCAACAAAAGTCAGCAAGTATAAACGATAGTCAATCATCGATGAGAGAGATATGCAAAAAAATTATAGAAGGTTATCAATCCATACGTGATATGGATTTTGCACGTAAACAATTTCCATACGATACGTTTGTTTTAATAGAGGCATTTGGGAATAAAAAAGAAAATAGCAAATTATCAAAAACAGCAATAAAAGACCAACTGCAACAACATCTACCGAATATAGTAACCCATGACATTCCAATACAGGAACATAGTATGTTGTTTTTAACAAATTTCGCTTCCGACGAACTACCAAAATTAAAAAGTGCTATTCATGCATGTGATACGGAAACAGGTTCATCTAGTATAAAATGGATTCTCAGTACACCTTTTCGGGCTATCGATGAACTTAAAACCATTTATGAAACAAGCCATCTCATCATACAACAGTACCATTTTTATTTACCAGATCGTACATTCCTTTACTATGATAACTTACCTGAAGCAACAGAAAAAAAAGCCGAGTTTGACTTAAATCATATGATTTATTTATTTAAACGAAAACAATTCCAGGAAGCTTTCATCTACTTGAATGAACATATAGGATTACTTTCCAATCAATATGAAACAGATGTTTTTGAATTTAAATCATGGCTGGAAAACATTATGTTTAATATCATTGTTCTACTTGGCAACATGAAGTATGATATCCAGGAACTCGAGGCAGAAAAATATCATTATTTCTCAGAAATCAACGAAGCTTTTCATGTACGAGAAGCAATTTCGATATTCGATACAGTTTTAGTCAAGGTGGAGAAAAAAGTGCTACCTGCTGATGCAGATACAATCTCTAACATCCAGCTGTTATTGGATTATATTGAGGATCATTATGATAGTCATTTAACATTAAGTACGTTAGCGGATCATTTCCATTTTAACCCTTCCTATTTGTCCAGCTATTTTAGCAAACATCATCAGGAGGGTTTCAGTGAGTATTTGAATCATGTGCGTATCAAGAACGCAATGAAGATGTTGGAGGAAACGGATAAGCCTATATCTACTATTAGTGAAGCAGTAGGTTATTCTGACCCAAGTTATTTTACAAAAGTCTTTAGAAAGTTGACGGCTAAATCGCCAAGCACTTACCGCAAAGAAAACAAACCGATGAATTGAGGCTTTTCTATATGAAGAAGTTAATCCGTATTGTGCAAGCAAACAATTTATTTATGAAGATTTTTTTGGTTATGGTAATCAGTATCATCGCCGTATCGCTATCCATCACCTATAGCAGTATTCGTATGTCGAGTAATTTATTTATGGATACCTTCAGCATTACCAATTCAAAAATCATGAATCAAATCACGGAAAGATTTAATTCGTTTACGGATTCGATTGTATCAGCCTCACTGGAGGTCGATACGAATGGTACGATAAAACAGTTGCTTCAGGAAGAGCACGAAAATGCTATTAATCAATCGATTTTTTATTATCATATGACCAGTGAAATGGAACAGATTTATGCGGAAGTAGATCCTAATGATGCCAATATGCTCATCATGAGCAACCAACAGGATATATTTAATATGAATTATATCAAATGGCCAGTCACCGGAGAAAAATTAGCCAATCATGAAATGATACAGCGTGTAAAAGAAAGTCCTAATGACATTGTGTATCAATTTGAAGATTCAGAGATTACCAATGGTGTACCGATGATTATTGCTTCTAAAGCTTTAAAATTAAGATCAGACGATATATACGGTTATTTATTTTTTTCATTAACGGAAAGAGATTTGAAAAAGTTCTATGAAAGTTACACTAGTGCTGGAAATAACGTATTGTTAGTAACACCAAACGGTCAAATTATCTCTAGTAATCAGGAAGAAATGATCGGAGAATCGTCTCCAGAATTGTTAGGTTATGCAGAAAAGTTTAAAAATGAAAATTCCCAATATCACAAAGTGGATATATTCGGCCAAAACTACATCCTCCTTTCCGAGTATATTCCCAGCCTCGATATCTATCTTGTTAATTTAATTGATCAGGAAGTAATCGCTGATAATGTCATTGATACCAGTGAAATAGTATTGATTAGTATTGCTATTGTTAGCTTGGCAGTTCTTGTTACCTTCTTAATATTACGAAAGATGACCGTGTCTATTAGTCAGCTAGTCCATCAAATTTCAGATATGGCCAGGTATCAATTTAATAAGCCATTAAAAGAAACAGGAGGATATGAAACAAGAAAAATTGCAAAAGCCTTCAATTATATGCTGAATGAACTGCAGGATTATGTTCAAATTTTGATGAATACACAAGAAAAGCAAAGGAAAGCAGAATTAGAAACCTTACAGCACCAAATCAATCCGCATTTTATCTATAATACACTAGCTTCTATTAAATTTATGATTCGTCAGGAGAAAAAGGAGAAAGCATCTGACACCATTGATTCCTTTATTTCATTGATTCAAAATTCATTAAGTAATATCGATGAAACGATAACAGTTGAACAAGAAATAGAAAACCTTAAAAATTATGTACAGATTAATCAAGCAAGATATGGCGACCGCATTCAAGTTAATTATTTGGTGGCACCCGACTGTTTGCAGCTTTATTTACCCAAGCTTGTTATCCAACCTTTTATTGAGAATGCTTTTTTCCATGCCTTTACAAAGAAAAAAACTGGTTTTATCCAAATACTAATTGCACAAAAAGAACATTCCCTAATCTGTGAGATTATTGATAATGGTGATGGCATGATACCTGAACGATTAGATAATAAAACAATCAAAGCAAAAGAAAAAAGGCAACTGTTCAGTGGAATTGGCGTTAAAAATGTCCATGAGAGAATTCAATTATTGTATGGAAGAAATTACGGTGTAGAAATAGACAGTGAACCAGCAAAAGGTACTAAAGTAATTATTACGTTACCCGTAAAAGAATCATAATCCAAATATCAAATACCTAAAAAAAATACAAATTCTAAATAAATTCATAATAAATTTCATTAGAATTGTATATTCTAAAAATAGTTTCATTTTTTACTAAAGATCGTCCAAGAGGTCTTTAGTCTTTTTTGTTACACTTACATTACAGTGCTGAAAACGATTTCACACTTACGAAAATTTTGAGGGGGTTTTAAAGTGAGAAAAAAATTATCTACAAAGTTATGGCTTTTGATGGTAGCGCTTTTAACAGCATTAGTATTAGCAGCATGCTCCGGTGGTGACGATGAAGAGAGCGGTGATGATACATCTGAAGGAGATGATGCAGGTATTACTGCATGGGCTTGGGATCCAAACTTTAATATTGCAGCATTAGAACTTGCTAAAGAACATTATGACAAAGATGATTTCAATATGGAAATCATCGAAAATGCCCAAGATGATATTGTACAGAAACTTAATACTGGCTTAAGTTCAGGAACAATGAAAGGTATGCCAAACATTGTATTAATTGAAGACCAACGTGCACAAAGCTTTTTGCAATCTTACCCAGATGCTTTCTATCCAATAGGTGACTATTTTAATAAAGAAGATTTTGCCTCGTACAAATTAGTACCAACAAGCCATGATGGAAAACAATACGGACTTCCATTCGATACTGGTGTAACAGGTTTGTTCTATCGTACAGATTACCTTGAAGAAGCAGGCTATACTCATGATGACTTAGTGGATATTACTTGGAGTAAATATGTTGAAATTGCAAAAGATGTAAAAGAAAAAACAGGTCAAGCGATGCTTTCTCTAGACCCTAACGATCTAGGTATTCTGCGGGTCATGATGCAAACAACCGGTACATGGTACACAACAGAAGATGGGTCGATTCAACTCGAAGGTAATGAACCATTAAAATTGGCTTTAGAAAACTATAAAGAATTAATGGAAAATGACGTTGTTAAATTAAACTCTGACTGGAGTCAGTATTTAGCAGCATTTAATAGTGGTGATGTAGCATCCGTTCCTGCTGGTAACTGGATTGCTCCTAGTGTGGAAGCAGAAGAATCTCAAGCTGGCCAATGGAGAGTAGCTCCTACACCTCGATTAGACATGGAAGGTGCAGTAAATGCATCAAACCAAGGTGGTAGTTCCTTCTATGTATTGAATATTGATGGAAAAGAAAAAGCAGCTGAATTCTTAGGTGGAACTTTTGGTTCTAATGTGGACTTTTATCAAGACTTAGTTCAAGAAGTTGGAGCACTTGGTACTTACATTCCAGCATCTGAAGGAGATGCATACCAATTCGAAAATGAATTCTTTAATAATCAACAAGTCGTACATGATTTCTCCCAATGGATGGAAGAAATCCCACAAGTTGATTACGGCATGAACACTTATGGTATTGAAGATATCTTATCAGCAGAAATTCAACAATACTTGGATGGCAAAAGCCTAGAAGACGTATTATCAGATTCACAAGCACAAGCAGAAAACCAATTTAAGTAAGTAGAATAAAGCCCTTGGGAACTAGCTCATCATTTCATGAGTGAACCCTTGTCCCAGGGCTTTCTTCTTCCTTATGAAATAGTTAGCAATGAACAATCTCATTAATGAGGAGGGGGATTATCATGAGTCAAACTTCTAACCCAACACAGCAAAGGACATTTGCACAAAAATTCAGAAAAAACTATATTGGTTGGCTTTTTATCATTTTATCTGTATTGGGAATTTCTCTTTTTTATTTTTACCCAATGGTTCAGGCGCTTTTATTATCTTTACAATCAGGTATGGGCTCGACCCTGGAGTACGTCGGTTTAGATAACTATGTAAGATTATTTAATGATCCGACTTTTATTACTGCTTTAACAAATACGATATTATATCTGTTAATACAAGTCCCCGTTATGATTGTTTTAGCATTAATATTTTCCGTGTTATTAAATGATCCTACATTGAAATTTAAAGGTTTTTTCCGAACTGCAATCTTTTTACCGGCTGTTACTTCCCTTGTAGCATATGCAGTTATTTTTAAATATTTATTCGGTAATGATGGTTTAGTTAATGATTTTTTGCTGAATATGAATTTGGTTTCTGAACCACTCAATTGGCTTTCTGATCCATTCTTAGCCAAAATAACCATCATTATAGCCATCACATGGAGATGGACCGGTTACAATATGATTTTCTATCTATCCGCTTTGCAGAATGTTGATAAATCCATGTATGAAGCATCCAAAATTGATGGTGCTTCTGCTATACAACAGTTTTTCTTTATTACGATACCTTTATTAAAACCAATCATTTTATTTACTTCCATAGTATCAACCATTGGTACTTTACAGTTATTTGATGAAGTAATGAATATTACAAGTGGTGGGCCTGGTAACGCCACTATGACTATTTCAATGTATATTTATAACTTATCGTTTGAGTATACACCAGACTTTGGATATGCAGCTACAGTATCTTATGTCATTTTGATCTTAGTTGTCATCCTATCCTTTATTCAATTTAGAGTGGCAGGTGATCGAGATTGAAACAGATAAAACGAGTTTTTACTTACCTATTTTTAAGTGTAGCGGCTCTAGTGTCTATTTTTCCTTTTATATGGATGTTAATAAGTATGACAAACAAATCGGTTGATGTAACAAGTGGCCGATTGATTCCCGGTACTCATTTTATTGAGAACTTAAACAAACTACTGGATCAGACACAAATTGGTATAGCGTTATGGAATTCATTTTTAATAGCCGTTATCACGACTGTTTTAACACTATTAATTGGTTCTTTAGCTGGATATGGTTTTGAAATTTATCGATCAAAAGGTAAAGATATATTATTTAATATTTTGATTTTGTCGATGATGATTCCATTTGCTGCGATTATGATTCCATTGTATCGTTTGTTCGGACAGATATCTGCTGATGCCCCATTGATCGGTTTGGATACATTAGCAGCAGCCTTCCTACCGACCATTATTACAGCATTTTTCATTTTCTTCTTCAGACAGAATACGAAAATGTTTGCGAAAGAGTTAGTAGAGGCAGGGAGAATCGATGGTTTGGGTGAATGGGGCATCTTTTTCCGAATTTATATGCCTACGATGAAAACAACCTATGCAGCAGCAGCTATTATTGCATTTATGAATAGCTGGAATAACTATCTATGGCCATTAGTTGTACTTCAATCACCAGAAAAGCAAACCATACCGTTGTTGATTTCCAACTTAGGTGCAGGATACACGCCTGACTATGGAGTGATTATGACAGCTATCGTCATTGCTACGCTCCCTACAGCTCTTGTGTTCTTCTTAATGCAGAGACACTTTGTTGCTGGTATGATGGGCTCTGTAAAAGGATAAAGAATAAAGTCAATAGGAATATGCAGCCAAAGGAGCCAGCCATTACCTGGTGATGCCACAATAGTAGCAAAAATTGTAGCAGCGAAAGTGGTGTCCGGAGGATGTATTATTATTTAGTTTTTTTCTTAAACATCAAAAAAAGCATTCTTTAACGAGAATGCTTTTTTGAATGACTTTTTTAGTACGAGAGAAAAAGATATCTTCCTCAGATTCACATATTTATAGAAGAAGCCCCCTTTTTTATACCAACACTTTCAATGACAATTATACGAAGAATCGTGTTTTCAGTGAAATCCACATTTTCATTTGATGTAGTAACTATCACTGATAATTAATCCAGAACACCTAAGAAATATAACAAGAATTAAAAGTTTCAAAGTTATGATTAAGCCTTTTCTGCCATCAAAATGGTTAATGGTATTAGCTCTCGCCCTAGTCCTATTACAAACTGGTCTATCCTTGATAATACCTTGGAGAAGATTGAATACAGTGTATCTCCCATCCTTCACTAATACCTGGTACAACCGTCCGGCCGCCTTCAAAACCTGCGCCTTAGCAATCACCGGAGGTTGGTTGGCGTCTATGACTGTATACTTGTTTCGCATGTTATGCTGTCCCGGTTACTTATCCTTTCACTACATCCATTAATTCAAATTTCGTTACATCGACCAAACCTCGGTTGGAGATTCGTATTTCCGGGATAACTGGTAAGGCAATAAGTGAAAATGTCATGAATGGGGCATGAATCGTACAACCTAATTGCTGCCACGCTTTTTCTAGTGCTCTAACTTGTTCGACTACTATTTCAATTGGTTGATCAGACATTAAGCCCGCTATCGGCATCGGAACATGTGCCAACACTTCACCATCTTCCACGACAATCATACCACCACCTGATTCTGCTAGCTGATTGGCAGCAAAAGCCATATCTTGCTGATTAACACCCATCACTAATAAATTATGGCTATCGTGTGCTACTGTTGAAGCAACAGCACCTGACTTCAAACCAAAACCTTGAGCAAATGCTAATGAAATCTGACCAGTACCATTATGACGCTCAACACAAGCAAGCTGTACAATATCTTGTTCTAAATCCGTATTGATCAGATGATCTGTTACGGGCAAAGTCGCTGTCATTTTTGCTGTTCGTGCATTATTTTCCATAATCCGAATACCGTTAATCTCAACCTGCCCTTTTTGTTCTGTAGATATATTAAAATCATCAGGCTGTAATGCACGTTGTAATTTCACCGTATCTCTAGCATGCTCAGGATATTTATAAGCTGGTATTTCTTTTACTAGCTCTTGATCGGAAACAATCATTTCACCATTCGTTATCACCGTAGATGCATCAACATCAGCTAAATCATCCAGCAAAATAATATCAGCTATTTTGCCTGGTGTAATGCTGCCAAACTGCTTATCGATATGAAAATAACGCGCTACATTGATCGTAGCCATTTGAATTGCTACCACAGGATCAACGCCTTCTTCAATCGCACGACGTACAACATGGTTCAGCTGCCCTTTTTCTACTAAGGTTTCCGGATATATATCATCCGTTACCAACGATACATTAGAAGAATCAATTCCTTCTTCTGTAATGATTTTGATTACTTCTTTGACATCCTGCCAAGCAGATCCTTCACGTATCATAATATGCATACCTAAACGGGCCTTTTCCAATGCTTGTTCTTTTGCCACCGTTTCATGACAGGAATCAACACCAGAAGCAATATAAGCTTGGAGCATGCCGTTTGATCCATCTGGAAAGTGTCCGGTTACAATTTTGTCGGCTTTCATCGTTGCTTCTATTTCATTGATCATCTTCGAGTCATTATAGACAACACCAGGAAAGTTCATTACTTCACCTAAGCCGATAACGTCTTCCCATTTTAATCCCTCTTCAATATCTTCCTCATTTAAATTTGCACCGGCATCTTCGAGGTCATTAGTGGCAGGGACACAGGAAGGAAAAGTAGTAAAAACCTTTAATGGTAACCTTTTGCCTTCTTCATGCATTAATCTTACACCTTCCGTACCGAGTACATTAGCAATTTCATGTGGGTCCATTACTATCGCAGTTGTCCCTTTTTTTAAGGCAGCTTTGGCAAATTCAGTAACGGATAACATGGTACTTTCCACGTGCATATGCCCATCCATCAACCCTGGAGCCACATATTTGCCTGTTGCGTCTACTACATTTGTTCCAGGCCCGATTAAATGATCTGTCTTCCCTATCGATGCAATCCGGTCACCTTTTACCGCAATATCTACATTGTTTTGTAATTCTCTAGTCATCACATTAACTAATGTTCCATTTTGTATCACTAGGTCTGCATATGCCTCTCCTAGTGCTACTTTTCTCAATAATGCTCTACTCATTACCGATTCTCCTCTCTATATGTTGAAAGTTACTATATGGCAAAATTACCGCACAATTTACGGTCGCGCTTATACCCTACGGTTTGGACTTATACATGTTTTCACTATCTTACGACTGAAACGGTTTTACAGTCAATGTTTTTCTTTTCTGAACAGTGTGACAGTATGGTAAAATGTAAATATACTATGACGCTAGGGGAGAAAGTATGCGCAATTCATTATTTGGAGCAACAGAATGGATCACCAGATTCGCTTATGTCAACATTTTATGGATGGCTTTTACAATAGTCGGGCTCGTTATTTTTGGATTTTTTCCTGCAACTGTTGCAATGTTTACCTTGATAAGACAATGGATTATAGGTAATACGGAAGAACCTGTTTTTGCAACATTTTGGAATACATATAAAAAGGAATTTTTAAGAAGTAACCTATTTGGATTGGTTTTTTATCTTATTGGTCTATTATTTTATATTAATCTCCAATTCATGGACATGACTCAGGGTGGTTTTTATGACATTATAAAAATTCCTTTATATGTTTTTATGTTAGCGATTTCGTTAACTTTACTTTATGTCATACCAACTTATGTTCACTTTGAACTACGATTTATCGATGTTTGGAAAAATGCATTTCTAGTCATGATGATTCATCCGTTTCACAATATATCCATGGTACTTGGATCGGCAGCTGTCATATATGTAATGTGGTTGTTTCCCGGTTCTTTATTCTTCTTTGGCGGAAGTTTAGCAGGATATATTATTATGGGTACGTGCTATCATGCCTTTAAAAAAGTTGAAACAAAAAAAGAACAAATAGCAAAAAACAATTGACCATTTCATCAGGTCAATTGTTTTTTAATAGAAATGTATATAAATGTTCAGACAAAACATAAATTGCGAAATAACTTTTGTGTTTTATCTGAACATTTTGTTGGAGATGCGTACTAATCCAACTCTGCGGAAAAACACTCCCTTTCCGTGGGGAACGCTTCAGCCTCCTCGCGAGCAAATAACGCTCACTGCGGGGTCTTCAGACTGTTCCTTTCCCACAGGAGTGTCGTATTTTTCCGCAGCTTCGTATGGTTTTCTGATTAAGTGAGAAGAAATCCACGAGATGTATATTCCATGGATTTTATCCTTTCAATCATCAGAAATTCATTATTAGCGGAGGTAGAATACGGAGACTCCTATGGGAACAGCACGAGGCGGATTAAGTCCATATAATTGTGTAAAAAGAAAAGTCATTATTAATTCCTCATGATACAATGTTTTCAACCACGATAAACAAAGAGGAGGAATTAATAATGACCCAATTACATTTTAACCTAAACATGGAGGAATTAAAAGATTCCGTGATGAACTCTAATATGGAGGCAGTGGTGAAGTCCTCCATGGTTCTGATTTTGAATGAGTATATGAAAAAAGAACGGGATGCCTATTTAAAAGTAGATCATTATGAACGATCAGAAGAACGTCAAGATCAACGAAATGGCTACTATGACCGACATT
>NZ_FOTR01000017.1 GCF_900114645.1 Gracilibacillus orientalis
CCCCTTAGCATAGCCGTACCCTCTTATGCTACAACTGGGGGAGAAATCGACTGATTGATTTCGGATTAGTGTTGTGGAGCATATCTTAACGAAGGCCGCCCACTTCCACTCCTGTGGGACCTGTTTGACCTGAAGATCCACTTTTACGAGCGGTTTTTGCTCGAAAAAGTTAGCTGAAGGGCAAACCCCACGGAAAGGGAAGTGGGCAGCCGGAGTGGTAGTTATCATCACGATATATTTCAAAATTATGTCTTAGATTACCGCACATCTAATTACTGCACTACTTAGAACAAACAAAACTTTCATTACTTCGCAGTTTGTATCTAATACGAACTATATAGAATGAGTAAATAGAATCCGATTCATTCTGTTCTGTGGAGATGTTACAATCAACGGAGTAAGTATAACTAAACTGCTCTGGGTTTAAATAGGGAGAGAATCGTAAGCAAGTTAATTAGAGATTGGGGTGGCCGCATGATAAAATATAATGTGATCGTGTTAGCGGCAGGACAAGGTAAACGTATGAATGTAGGGAAAAACAAACAATTCATTGAGCTATTAAAAGAACCATTGATTATACATACTTTAAAGAAATTCATTCAGGACAAGTGGTGCCAAAACATCTACTTAGTTATTAACCCAAATGAGCAAAACCAAATGGAAGAGTTGATAGCTACCTATCAGTGGCAAAATCAAATTACTTTTGTTCCTGGTGGCAAAGAACGACAAGAAAGCGGCTATAACGGACTACTCGCCATTAGCGAAGAGCAACAAGACATGGTTGTCATGATCCACGATGGAGCTAGGCCTTTTGTGGAGGAAGCACATTTACATGAGCTTGCCCATGCCGCAAAAGAGAAAAAAGCAGCACTGATCGCCGTTCCTGTTACCGATACAATAAAAAGAAAAAAAGGTGACAGAATAGAGACATTGGATCGTTCAACGTTATGGGCTGCACAAACACCACAAGCTTTTGACTATCAATTAATTAAAGAAGCACATGAACAAGCAAAAGCAACAGACTATCTTGGAACGGATGATGTGTCGCTCGTCGAGGCATTAGGAGAGCCGGTAGATATTGTTCAGGGCACTTATCAAAATGTTAAATTAACTACACCAGAAGATATTATGCGAGCGGAAATGATCTTAGAGCGACAGGAGGAGAAATAATGTTTCGTATCGGACAAGGTTTTGATGTGCATCAGTTAGTCGAAGGGAGACCTTGTATTATTGGTGGTATTGATATACCGTATGAATATGGTTTATTAGGACATTCTGATGCTGATGTGTTATTACACACAATTGCGGATGCATGTCTTGGAGCAATTGGTGAAGGGGATATCGGCAAGCATTTTCCAGATGCGGACCCTGCATTTAAAGATGCCGATTCTCAAAAGTTATTACAGGAAGTATGGAGCCTAGTTGAAGAAAAAGGTTATAAGCTTGGCAATGTTGATTGTACTGTGATTGCACAAGCTCCTAAGCTTGCTCCCTATATTACATCAATCAGGGAAAACATTGCTCATCTCCTACAATGTGATAAGGAGCAAATTAATGTAAAAGCAACAACTACAGAAAAGCTCGGTTTTACCGGAAGAAAAGAAGGAATAGCTGCACAAGTTGCTGTACTGTTGATGAAGAAATAAAAACGTAACATTTTGTCGAAAATAATGGTAAAATAAAGATAATAGGTGAAAAGACCGTTAAAAAATGATGGAGGGACAATAATAATGGGAAAAGAAGTACGTGTACGTTATGCACCAAGTCCAACAGGGCATTTACATATCGGAAACGCAAGAACAGCACTTTTTAATTATTTATATGCAAAACATTTGGGTGGATCATTCATTATTCGTACCGAAGATACGGATGATAAGCGTAATGTTGAAGGCGGCGAAGAAAGTCAATTACGCTATTTGAAGTGGCTTGGACTAGAATGGGATGAAGGCGCAGATATCGGTGGCGAATATGGTCCATATCGTCAGACAGAACGTTTAGATATTTATCAGAAATATGTGGATGAGTTGTTAGAGCGTGGTTTAGCATACAAATGTTATATGACAGAAGAAGAATTGGAAGCTGAGCGTGAGGAACAACGTGCTAATGGACAAGTACCGAAGTATTCTGGAGCACATCGTGATTTAACGGAAGACCAAATAAAACAGTTTGAAGTGGAAGGCCGTACACCTAGTATTCGTTTTCGTGTACCAGGAAATAAAACATATCTATTCAATGATATTGTACGTGGTAATATTACATTTGAATCCAGTGATTTTGGTGACTGGGTAATGGTGAAGAAAAATGGTATTCCAACTTACAATTTTGCAGTTGCCATTGATGATCATCAAATGAAAATAAGCCATGTATTACGTGGAGAAGAGCATATTTCGAATACACCAAAACAAATGATGATTTTTGAAGCGTTTGGTTGGGATGCACCACAATATGGTCACATGACATTAATTTTAAATGAAAATCGCAAAAAATTAAGTAAACGTGATGAGCATATCTTACAATTTATCGAACAATATAAAAACCTTGGCTACATACCAGAAGCATTGTTCAACTTCATTACATTGTTGGGCTGGTCACCAGTTGGCGAAGAGGAATTATTTACGCAAGAAGAATTTATTAAGATATTTGATCCAGAACGTTTATCAACATCACCAGCAATCTTTGACCCGGCAAAATTAAAATGGATGAACAATCAATATATTAAACAGGCTTCTTTAGAAGAAGTGGTAGAATTAAGCTTGCCACACTTGATAGAAGCAGGTAATCTACCAACTGATATGGACGCGGACCAAAAAGAATGGGCAGTGAACTTAATTAGTTTATACCATGAACAATTATCTTATGGTGCAGAAATTGTCGAGTTAACAGAACTTTTCTTCAAACCAGAGATTAACTATAATGAAGAAGCAATGGTAGTACTAAAAGAAGAGCAAGTACCGGAAGTGTTGGAAGGCTTTTTAGAGCAGTTCAGTAATCTGGAAGAATTGTCACCAGAAGCAATCAAAGCAAGCATTAAAGCAACACAAAAAGCAACAAAGCATAAAGGCAAAAAATTATTTATGCCGATTCGCGTTGCAACAACTGGACAAGTGCATGGCCCTGAATTACCGAATGCGATTCATCTTTTAGGAGAAGATATTGTCAAAGCAAGACTGGAAAATGTATTAGAATTAATCAAATAAGTAGCAAATTTTAACAAAATCACTATAATAATAAGTAATAGGGTACGTTGACGAGGAGAAGTAAAAGAAATATCGTTTGAACAGAGAAAACCATCACAGGCTGAGAATGGTTGAAGCACGTTTCTTTGAAATGCACCTCAGAGTTTCTTCCTGAACGAAGTATGGGAGAACGGTTTACCACCGTTATCGGTTAAAGTGGAGGGAAGACTATTCCCTAAACAGAGTGGAACCGCGCCAAAAGCGTCTCTGAGGTATCAAACCCAGAGACGCTTTTTTTTATTAAGAAAATTAAAACCAGTTCGTAAAAACCATCAACCGTTGCGACAGAACTTCCTTCCGTTTTTCTGGAGATGAACGGTAGGTAAGTTGTCGCTGCGGAAGAATACTCTCAAGGCAGTACTCGTGGAGAGCGGTGGTATCGTGCTGTAGAGTATGCTAGTACTTATTTATAATCAGAATGGGAGAAAGTCACTGTTCGCAAAATGCATCAGGTGCTCCGTACTTCACTGTCGGTTTGTGCCCGATTTTCTTAGGGGATGCATTAATATATATACAACAGGGGGGATGATGATCCGTGGGTTTTTTCAAATTATTCAAAGAAGATATCGACGTCGTTTTTGATCAAGACCCGGCAGCAAGAACCTATTTCGAAGTTTGCTTAACGTATTCCGGACTACATGCCATATGGTCACACCGATTCGCGCATGCCTTCTACCGAAAAAAATTCTTCTTCATTGCCAGAGTCATTTCACAAATCAGTCGTTTTTTTACTGGTATCGAAATTCACCCCGGTGCTAAAATTGGCAAACGATTTTTCATTGACCATGGGATGGGTGTAGTCATTGGTGAAACGTGTGAAATAGGAGATAATGTAACGATATATCAAGGCGTCACATTAGGTGGTACAGGGAAAGAAAAAGGAAAACGACACCCGACCCTTAAAGATAATGCACTGGTTGCCACAGGAGCCAAGGTGTTAGGATCAATTACAATTGGAGAAAGCTCTAAAGTAGGTGCCGGTTCTGTTGTATTAAAAGATGTTCCGGATCATTCAACGGTTGTCGGGATACCAGGAAGAATTGTGATACAAAACGGAGAGAAAGTACGTAAGGATTTAGATCATCATAAGCTTCCAGATCCTATTAGTGAGGTGTTGAAGGAAATGAATGATGAGATACAACGACTAAATAAAGAATTTGAAGACTTAAAAGGAGCGAATCGACATGACCATTAGTATATACAATACACTTACACGAGAAAAAGAGGAATTTGAACCAATAGAGCCGAATCGTGTCAAAATGTATGTGTGTGGTCCAACCGTTTATAACTACATCCATATCGGAAATGCACGTCCTGCTATTGTTTTCGATACCGTAAGAAGATATTTTGAATATAAAGGTTATCAAGTTGACTATGTTCTCAACTTCACTGATGTCGATGATAAGCTGATCAACGCTGCTAAGGAATTGGGAGAAGAAGTACCAACTATCGCAGAACGTTTTATCAAAGCTTATAAAGAGGATGTCAGTGTTCTGGGTGTAAAAGAAGCTGTCCACCATCCTAGAGTAACCGAAACTATGGATGACATCATTAGTTTTATTTCTACCTTAATTGACAAAGGGCATGCTTATGAAGCGGATGGTGATGTTTACTTTAAAACGAGATCGTTTGACCGGTATGGTAAGCTATCCCATCAATCAATCGATGAATTAAGATCAGGTACACGTATTCAAGTAGGCGAGAAAAAACAAGATCAGTTAGATTTTGCTCTATGGAAACAAACAAAAGATGGAGAAATATCTTGGGACTCACCGTGGGGCAAAGGCCGTCCAGGATGGCATATCGAATGCTCAGCAATGGCTAAAAAGTATCTCGGTGATACGATTGATATTCATGCTGGTGGTCAAGATTTAACATTCCCGCATCATGAAAATGAAATTGCTCAATCTGAAGCGGCTAACGGTACATCATTCGCAAATTATTGGATGCATAATGGGTATATTAATATCGATAATGAAAAAATGTCGAAATCACTAGGGAATTTTGTATTAGCTCACGACCTCATTCAAAGGCATGAACCAAAAGTATTGCGTTTCTTTATGTTAAGTGTTCATTATCGTAATCCAATCAATTTTAGTGATGCGTTGTTAGAAAGTGCGAAAAACAGCTATGACCGTATTGAAAATGCGTTAACAAATCTGGAGCACCGCAAAGAGTCCTGTGTAAATTTAGCTGACGATAATCAACAATGGTTGGACAATATAGAAGTATTGAAACAACAATTTGAAAAAGAAATGGACGATGACTTTAATACGGCGAATGCAATTGCGATTATGTTTGATTTGGTTAAAGAAGCCAATGTTTATTTAAATTCAGATCATACACACACAGAAGTAATTGATGCATTTATTGCTACATTGACAGCTTGGTTAGAGGTGTTAGGTATTCCACAGACAGATGATGAAGAATTGCTTGATGAAGAGATAGAAGCGTTAATAGAAAAAAGAATCGAAGCAAGAAAAAACAAAGATTTTCAACAAGCAGATCAAATTCGCGATGATCTGAAAGAACGTCATATCATTCTTGAGGATACACCACAAGGCACAAGATGGAAGCGAGGTTAGTGATGACAAAGCAGCGGCCAAAAGAAATGAAAAGTCTTGCCCTCGCTTATATGGGGGATGTTATTTACGAGAAATACGTTAGGGAATATTTAATAAATAAAGGGACTACCAAAGTACAACATTTACATCAACATGCCGTACAATTTGTAAAAGCAACCTCCCAAGCAAGCGTAGTTCATCATTGGATAGACACAAATCAGCTTACAACAGAAGAACTAGCGGTGGTAAAAAGGGGACGAAATGCCAAGTCAGGTTCAGTCCCCAAGAACACCAGTGTACAAGCTTATCGGCACAGTACAGCGTTTGAAGCATTACTTGGATTTCTATACTTAGACCAGCAGCATGACCGTTTAGAGTTATTAATAAAACAAGCGATAGACATTACAGAGAAAGGAGATGGTCAAGAATGAGCGAAGAATGGATCATTGGAAAGAATACAGTAATGGAGGCATTGGAATCCGAACGTTCTATCCATAAATTATATCTGACTGAAAACCTGAATGCTCCATTAGCAAACAAGTTGCAAGCATTAGCGAAAGCCAAAAATGCCCCTGTCCAACGAGTTCCAAAAAAGAAACTGGACCAATTAGTGGATGGAAATCATCAAGGTATTGCAGCGATGGTTGCTGCATACGACTATGCATCTTTAGATCAGTTATTTGAAGTAGCAGAAAAAAGGGAAGAACCGCCATTTTTTCTCATTTTAGACGAGATAGAAGATCCGCATAATTTAGGTTCTATTCTTCGTAGCGCTGATGCAACAGGTGTCCATGGTGTCATTATCCCGAAGCGAAGATCGGTAGGGTTAACCGCAACTGTTGCCAAAACATCTGTTGGAGCAATTGAACATATTCCGGTTGTTAGAGTAACCAATATTGTACAGACAATAGAAGAATTAAAAACTCGTAATGTCTGGATTGTTGGTACAGAAGCAGAAGCCACAGAGGATTATCGTAAGTTAGATGGTCAAGTCCCTATTGCTCTTGTTATCGGCAATGAAGGAAAAGGAATAAGTCGCTTAGTAAAGAAAAATTGTGATTGGACAGTTAGTTTACCAATGGCAGGGTCCGTTTCATCGTTGAACGCCTCTGTTGCATCAAGTATACTAATGTATGAGGTATTCCGAAAAAGAGACGAACATGGTGAGTCCTAATGGATGTACTCCTAGTAGATGGATACAACATGATTGGTGCCTGGGAGGAATTAAAAGCTTTAAAGGATAAGGATTTAGAGCAGGCAAGATTGTTGTTGATTGACAAAATGGCGGAATACCAAGCATACCGCAAACGAAAAGTAATTGTTGTTTTTGATGCCTATGAAGTAAGAGGATTAGAAAATAAACAACAGCAATATAAAGTAGAAGTTATCTTTACAAAGGAAAATGAAACAGCTGACCAATGTATTGAACGTCTCGTCAAAGAGTTTAAAAATGTCCGGACAAAGGTTTTTGTAGCGACTTCTGACTATACAGAACAGCGGACGATTTTTGCACAAGGAGCATTTCGAATCTCAGCGAGGGAACTAGATATAGAATTAAAGAATATTCAAAAGGAGATTGAGGTAGATATAAACGAACATCAACAAAATAAAATAAAAAGTAAAATTCCGTTGGATGACACCGTGTTGCAAGTGTTTGAAAAGTGGCGTCGTGGTAATAAATAACAAAAGAGCAGTTGACGTAATTAAAGCGCTTCCTGTATAATGTTGCTATTATAGTCTGCAATACCTAATTTTTGGCACTAAGCCGGGAGGAGTCCCAATGACCATCATGCGAGTAGAGAATAGAGATACTGACTTTCAGCATTTAGACGATAGTGAATTAGTATTGCTAGTGCAGGACGGAGACATACAAGCGCTCGAATTTTTAATTCAACGATATAAATCATTCGTTCGAGCGAAAGCCAAAACGTATTTTCTCGTAGGAGCTGATCATGAAGATATTGCACAAGAGGGAATGATCGGTCTATATAAAGCAGTTCGTGATTTTCAAGAGGACAAGCTTTCTTCCTTCAAAGCTTTTGCAGAATTATGTATTACCAGACAAATTATCACCGCTATTAAAACAGCAACAAGGCAGAAGCATATGCCGTTAAACTCTTATGTATCTTTGGATAAACTGATCTATAGCGATGATTCAGAAAGAACATTGTTAGATGTTTTAGAAGCTACTATTGCGATGGATCCACAAGAATTACTAGTTAATAGAGAACGTTATGGTGATATGGAAAGTAAGTTATCAGAATTGCTAAGTAAGTTAGAACGGGAAGTTTTATTACTTTACCTTGAAGGGAAATCCTATCAAGAAATATCTTCCGAATTAAATCGCCATGCTAAATCTATTGATAACGCCTTGCAACGAGTAAAAAGAAAGCTAGAAAAGTATTTAGAAGCGAGTAGGATACATATATCTTAAACGATTCAGCTAGTTGTCGTTGACAGTGGTCTTTAACCATGCTACATTAAATAAGTGTGAAAACCCTATTAAGAGGTGGGGAAAAATTGGGTAAAAAGATAGCGTTGGCGTGTGAAGTTTGTCATAGTAGAAATTATAGTACGGACAAGAATCCATCGATTTCTGATCGAATTGAGATAAAGAAATTCTGTAAGAGATGCAACCGCCATACCATTCATCGCGAAACAAAGTAGGTTTTGACGGTAGTTAGAAGACAGTTTGGAGGTACCTTCTGTGAAACCAGTTACTTTTTTGAAAAACGTCAATCGAGAAATGAAGAAAGTATCATGGCCAAGAGGTCGTGAATTAACACGATATACGATTACAGTAGTATTTACCGTTGCTTTTGTAACAGTTTTTTTTGCACTTATAGACTTAAGTATTACACAACTTCTTAATATGTTATTTGAATAATTCTCTGTAATATATGTTATACTGTAACTAAATATGTAAGAAAAGAACCCGTTTGGCGGGTTTTTTAAATGCAAAGAAACGGAACGAAGGAGAAGTTAAATTAAGGGAGGGAAGGGCGAACAAAAGCCCTCGATATTATGGAAAAAAGCTGGTATGTTGTGCATACTTATTCGGGTTATGAAAATAAAGTAAAAACCAATTTAGAAAAACGATTAGAAACTATGGGGATGGAAGATAAGATTTTCCGTGTATTGGTCCCAGAAGATGAAGAAACTGAAATTAAGAATGGTAAGAAGAAAATAGCGAAAAAGAAAGTATTTCCTGGATATGTGTTAGCGGAAATGGTTATGACAGATGACTCTTGGTATGTCGTACGTAATACGCCGGGTGTAACAGGTTTCGTAGGATCTGCCGGATCAGGATCCAAGCCGACACCGTTATTGGAAGAAGAAGTAGAAACCATCTTGAAGCGAATGGGTTATGATGAACCTGTTACGGAAGTAGACTTTGAAATGAAAGAAACGGTGGAAGTAATAGACGGTCCATTTAACGAATTCTCCGGTTCTATTGAAAACATAGATTTAGATAAACAAAAAGTAAAAGTTCATGTTAATATGTTTGGTAGAGAAACCCCGGTTGAATTGGACTTTTCACAAATTAGAAAGTTATCATAAAGGTACTTGTAACATAAAAATATAGGAAAACCACTTGCATTATTGTTAATAAAATGCTAAAATTTTAATGTTCTTTATGCTCCGAGTATAAGGTTGTTTTTAACATATGTAATTGAGTGGGAGGGCGATTGCCCTATTACCACATCACGGACTTAAGGAGGTGTGTCTCGTGGCTAAAAAAGTAGAATCAGTTATCAAACTACAGATTCCAGCAGGAAAAGCAAATCCCGCACCACCAGTTGGACCAGCTTTAGGTCAAGCAGGTATAAACATCATGGGATTTTGTAAAGAGTTTAACGCTCAAACCCAAGATGAAGCTGGCATGATTATTCCAGTAGAAATCACGGTATTTGAAGACCGTTCATTTACATTTATTACGAAAACTCCACCAGCAGCAGTATTGCTTAAAAAAGCAGCTGGTATTGAATCTGCGTCAGGTGAACCAAATCGCAACAAAGTGGCAACACTAAATCGCGATAAGGTCAAAGAAATCGCAGAATTGAAAATGCCAGACTTAAATGCTGCTGATGTTGAAGCTGCAATGCGTATGGTCGAAGGTACTGCACGTAGTATGGGTATCGTTATCGAAGACTAATCACGCAGCGTTGTACAAAAGCGGAAGGTTGCGGTAGTGGAGGGTGCTTCATCAACCGCAACCTTTATCTTTGAGGTTAAGTTAAGAACGTGGGTATCGCGTTCGAATCTAACTTTTCCGCTTAAGGAAGTGGGAGGTATAACCGTTAAAACCACAGAAGGAGGAAATTAAAATGGCAAAAAAAACCAAAAAACAACAAGAAGCATTAAAACTTGTTGACCGTACAAATCTGTATGAAGCAAAAGAAGCATTAGAATTAGTGCAAAAAGCTTCTACAGCTAATTTTGACGAAACAATTGAAGCTGCATTTCGTCTTGGAGTAGATCCAAAGAAAGCAGATCAACAAATCCGCGGAGCGATGGTGCTACCACACGGAACTGGTAAAACACAAACCGTTCTTGTATTTGCAAAAGGGGACAAAGCGAAAGAAGCGGAAGCTGCTGGCGCTGATTATGTAGGAGAACAAGACTTGATCGCCCAAATCAACCAAGGTTGGTTCGAGTTTGATGTAGTCGTAGCAACTCCTGACATGATGGCTGAAGTTGGTAAACTTGGTCGAGTATTAGGACCAAAAGGACTTATGCCTAACCCTAAAACAGGAACAGTAACTTTTGATGTGGAAAAAGCCGTTAATGAAATCAAAGCAGGTAAAGTAGAATACCGTGTAGATAAACAATCAAATATTCACGTGCCAATCGGTAAAGTATCATTTGATCTTGATAAGCTTGTAGACAACTTTAATGCATTAGCAGATACAGTTGCGAAAGCAAAACCACAAGCTGCAAAAGGTACGTATATTCGTAACGTAGCTGTTTCATCTACAATGGGACCTGGCGTTAAAGTAGATTCATCAGGGTTTGCAAAATAATTCTTGACTTTATCTAAAAAGTTTAATATAATTTTGAAGGGTCAAGTTGACTACTTTAAATATAAATTTAATACATTATACCGTAGACAGTAGGTGCTGTTAAGCTTAATTTCCTACCGAGGTGTGTCTGGATATATAACAGATATTCTTTTTATAAAGGATCACTGTGTGCAGTCATAAACCTCCGTGTCTACAAGATGCGGAGGTTTTCTGTTTATAGGCGGTATAATGATCGCGTTCTAGGAGGTGGAATCATGTCAAAGGTGATTGAACAAAAAAAACAAGTTGTTTCTGAAATTGCAGAAAAACTTCGTGACAGCCAATCAACGATTCTTGTAGACTATAGAGGTCTTGATGTTGCAGAAGTTACGGAATTGCGTTCACAATTACGTGAAGCAGGCGTGGAATTCAAGGTGTATAAAAACACAATGACGCGTCGTGCGGTAGAAGAAGCTGAACTTACAGAGTTAAATGATATCTTAGTAGGTCCTACAGCTATCGCATTCAGTAAAGATGATGTAGTGTCTCCGGCAAAAGTTTTAAATAACTTTGGAAAAGAGCACCAAGCATTAGAAATTAAAGGCGGTGTGGTTGAAGGATCTGTAGCAACAATTGAGCAAATCAAGGAACTTGCAGAACTTCCAAACTACGAAGGAATGGTTTCTATGCTACTCAGCGTACTACAAGCACCAGTACGAAACTTTGCGTATGCAACAAAAGCTGTTGCAGAGCAAAAAGAAGAGCAAGGTGCGTAAGAGTTTTTCGTCACAAGACAAAGTATGTTCGTAAATATATAATAAAATTAGGAGGAATTGAACATGTCTAATGAACAAATTATTGAAGCAATCAAAGAAATGTCTGTTCTTGAATTAAATGACTTAGTAAAAGCAATCGAAGAAGAATTTGGAGTAACTGCAGCGGCACCGGTAGCAGCAGCAGGTGCTGGCGCTGGAGAAGCAGAAGAAGAACAAACTGAATTTGATGTAGTACTAGAAAGTGCTGGATCTTCTAAAATCAAAGTTGTTAAATCTGTTCGTGAAATCACTGGTCTTGGACTTAAAGATGCTAAAGACCTTGTAGATAACGCACCAGGCGCAATCAAAGAAGGCATTGATAAAGAAGAAGCAGAAGAAATGAAATCTAAGCTAGAAGAAGCTGGCGCAACAGTAGAATTAAAATAAGTAAGAACCAAAGAAAAGCTCGCTATGAATAATGGCGAGCTTTTCTTTACAAGCTAAGGAAATATAAAATTGCGCACAAAAAACATAAACTGCGAAGTTATAGATTTAATTTCTTCCATTCTTTCCATAGAGAGCGGCATAGAAAACACTACGAAAGCGACCTATGCTTGAGTAGATGTTGCACTTGTGCCCTTGGGTAAAAGCGAGTGTTTTTTCCGCAACTGGTGAATTAGCACTCAACCATAATTAGAACGGAAGAAAGCAAATCTTGATTTTCGCTATTGCGCAGTTTGTATCAATTTTGAATCAAATTAATAGTGATTAGATTTAAGGAAAGAAAGTTGGTGTGGAAATGGATCAATATTTTTCGCAGTCTCCTGATGTTTCTAGTAATCCGCAAACATGGAGTTATGTACTGAGAGAACAGACGTTTACTTTTACGACTGATAACGGCGTTTTTTCCAAAAACGAAGTCGATTTTGGTTCACGCGTTTTAATTGAAGCATTTCGTACACCTGATATAGATGGACCGTTATTAGATCTTGGTTGTGGGTATGGTCCTATTAGTATTGCTTTGGCGGCAACACACGCCGATCGTTCCGTTCTCGGAGTAGATGTGAACGAAAGAGCATTATCGTTAGCTGAAAAAAATGCACAACAAAATAACGTAGTCAATATAAGCTTTCAAGAGAGTGATATATTAGCAAACGTGTCCGACCGGTCTTTTGCTGCGATTTTGACCAATCCGCCGATCAGGGCTGGTAAGCAGGTGGTTCACCAAATGTTTGCAGAAGCTAAAAATGCTCTATTGTCAAATGGAGAATTGTGGGTTGTCATTCAGAAAAAGCAAGGAGCACCCTCAGCTGAGAAAAAGTTATCCGAGTTGTTTGATGAGGTAGAGGTAGTGAAGAAGGAAAAAGGGTATTTTGTTTTCTGTGCAAAATAATTTGACTCTGGTAGGTGTTTGTGGTAGTATTGGAAAATGCCAATAGAACGGAAGGTTTGTCAAGTGAAAATGTTGAAAAATGTATATTTTTTAAAAAATAGGTAAAACTATTCAACATGATGACTTTTATAGCTTGGCATCTTTGTTGTTACTATTAAACGGCTATTAGCTAATAGAGATTGTCTACTTAACCTTTTAGAATCCTTTTATCACTTTCCACAGAACTATTAGTAATTGAATAACATTTGCTTATCGCAAATGTCTATATAAGGGCTTGTGTCATTTTATGATCACAGGTTTGTTCGGTATGCTTACCGGACGAGTGTTTAACACTTACTAAATTTATACGATCTATAGAAAAATGTCAAATGCCTATAGTAAGTTATGTATAAATGGTAAGTGTGGTTTCATTTGTGCTATTTTTATAGCAACTATCTTTAATATTGATCGAGGGGTGAATCAGTTGACAGGTCAACTAGTTCAATACGGACGACACCGCCAACGTAGAAGCTTTGCGCGTATCAGCGAGGTATTAGAATTACCAAATTTAATTGAGATTCAAACTGCATCCTATCAATGGTTCCTAGAAGAGGGCTTAAGAGAAATGTTTAAGGATATTTCTCCAATCGAAGATTTCGCCGGCAATTTGTCACTAGAATTTGTTGATTACAGCCTTGGAGAACCAAAGTATCCAGTCGATGAATCCAAAGAAAGAGATGTAACATACAACGCTCCTCTTCGAGTAAAGGTTCGTTTATTGAATAACGAAACAGGTGAAGTGAAAGAGCAAGAAGTCTTTATGGGAGATTTCCCATTAATGACTGAAACGGGTACTTTTGTTATTAATGGTGCAGAACGTGTTATCGTTTCACAGCTTGTTCGTTCACCTAGCGTTTACTTTAACCAAAAAATTGATAAGAACGGAAAGCGTGGCTATGGTGCCACTGTTATCCCAAATAGAGGTGCTTGGTTAGAATTTGAGACAGACGCCAAAGATGTTGTACACGTACGAATAGACCGTACCAGAAAATTACCTATTACGGTTTTGCTTAGAGCGTTAGGTTTTGGAGAAGACCAAGAAATCTTAGATTTATTGGGAGAAAACGAATATTTAAAGAACACTTTAGAGAAGGACAACACGGAAACAAGTGAAAAGGCATTATTAGAAATCTATGAACGCCTTCGTCCTGGAGAGCCACCAACAGTAGAAAATGCTAAAAGTCTATTGGTTTCAAGATTCTTTGATCCAAAAAGATATGATTTAGCACATGTTGGACGTTATAAAATAAACAAAAAGGTACATTTGAAAAATCGTTTATTTAATCAAATCCTTGCAGAACCACTAGTAGATCCGGAAACAGGTGAAGTTATTGCAAACAAGGGTGATAAGTTAGATAGACGTTTGTTAGATAAAATATTACCTATACTAGAGTCTGACGAAAACCGTTTTGGTGAGAGATCACTAGAACCAAATGAAGGTGTGTTAGGGGAACCTATTCGTGTTCAAGCGATTAAAATTATGGACCCAACTGATCCTGAAGGTGAAAGAACACTTACTGTATTAGGAAATTGTAATGTTGATGATAGTATTAAAAACATTACACCGGCTGACATTCTTTCTGCGATCAGTTATTTCTTTAACATCTTGCATCAAGTCGGGGATACGGACGATATTGACCACTTAGGAAATCGTCGTCTTCGTTCAGTAGGAGAGTTATTGCAGAACCAATTCAGAATTGGCTTATCCCGTATGGAGCGTGTGGTTCGTGAGAGAATGTCTATTCAGGACACTTCTTCGATCACTCCGCAACAGCTAATCAACATACGTCCTGTTATTGCGTCTATCAAAGAGTTCTTTGGTAGTTCACAGTTATCACAATTTATGGATCAAACTAACCCATTAGCAGAGTTAACACACAAACGACGTTTATCTGCATTAGGGCCAGGTGGTTTGACTCGTGAACGTGCAGGATTCGAAGTGCGTGACGTTCACTATTCTCACTACGGTCGTATGTGTCCGATCGAGACACCAGAGGGACCAAACATTGGGTTGATTAACTCATTATCATCCTACGCGAAAGTAAATAAATTTGGTTTTATTGAGACGCCTTATCGTAGAGTAGACCCTGAGACGGGTATGGTTACAAACCAAATGGATTACTTAACGGCAGATGAAGAAGATAATTATGTAGTTGCACAGGCAAATGCGAAATTAGATGAAGATGGTAAGTTTGTAGACGAGGAAGTAATTGCAAGGTTCCGTGGTGAAAACACGGTTGTAAGACGTGAAAAATTAGATTACATGGATGTTTCGCCTAAGCAAGTTGTATCTCCTGCAACAGCATGTATTCCGTTCTTAGAGAATGATGACTCTAACCGTGCGTTAATGGGTGCAAACATGCAGCGTCAAGCGGTGCCACTTCTGCAACCTAAATCACCAATTGTTGGTACGGGAATGGAGTATGTATCAGGTAAAGACTCTGGTGCAGCCGTTATTTGTAAGCATGAAGGTATCGTGGAACGAGTGGAGGCGAAAGAAGTTCTGATCCGCCGTATCACAGAGGTAGATGGAAAAGAAGTTGAAGGTGACTTAGATCGCTACCGTCTACAGAAATTTGTTCGTTCAAACCAAGGTACTTGCTACAACCAACGTCCTATCGTATCAAAAGGTGATCGTGTAACAAAAGGTGAAATTTTATCTGATGGTCCGTCCATGGAAAAAGGTGAATTGGCACTTGGTCAAAACGCGCTTGTTGGCTTTATGACGTGGGAAGGTTATAACTACGAGGATGCGATCATCATGAGTGAGCGCCTTGTAAAAGACGATGTCTATACTTCCATTCACATTGAAGAATATGAATCAGAAGCACGTGATACGAAGCTAGGGCCTGAAGAAATCACACGCGATATCCCGAACGTTGGGGAAGACGCATTGCACGACTTAGATGAACGTGGCATTATCCGTGTGGGTGCTGAAGTAGAAGATGGTGACTTATTAGTTGGTAAAGTGACTCCTAAAGGGGTAACAGAATTATCAGCTGAAGAACGCTTGTTACACGCTATATTCGGCGAGAAGGCACGTGAAGTTCGTGATACATCACTTCGAGTACCTCACGGTGCAGGTGGTATCGTGCTGGATGTTAAAATCTTTAATCGTGCAGATGGTGATGAATTGCCACCAGGTGTAAACCAATTAGTTCGTGCATATATCGTTCAAAAACGTAAGATTCACGAAGGCGATAAAATGGCTGGTCGTCACGGTAATAAAGGTGTTATCTCGAAAATTTTACCAGAAGAAGATATGCCATTCTTGCCAGACGGTACACCAATCGATATCATGTTAAATCCACTAGGGGTACCATCTCGTATGAACATCGGGCAAGTGCTTGAGATGCACTTAGGTATGGCAGCAAGACAACTTGGTATTCATGTTGCAACACCTGTATTTGATGGTGCACGTGAAGAAGATGTTTGGGAGACTCTAGAAGAGGCAGGCATGCCAAGAGATGCGAAAACAATTCTATATGATGGACGTACAGGTGAAGCTTTCGATAACCGTGTATCTGTTGGTGTGATGTATATGATCAAACTGGCACACATGGTAGATGATAAGTTGCATGCTCGTTCAACAGGTCCATATTCACTTGTTACACAACAACCGCTAGGTGGTAAAGCACAATTTGGTGGTCAACGTTTCGGTGAGATGGAGGTATGGGCATTAGAAGCCTATGGTGCAGCCTATACACTACAGGAAATCTTAACGGTTAAATCAGATGATACTGTAGGTCGTGTGAAAACATACGAGGCAATCGTTAAAGGTGACAATGTTCCTGAACCTGGAATTCCAGAATCGTTTAAAGTATTGATTAAGGAATTACAAAGTCTAGGTATGGATGTGAAAATGTTATCGGGTGATGAGCAGGAAATTGAACTTCGTGATGATGAAGAAGATGATTCCCAATCAGCAGATAACTTCAATCTGGAAATTGAAGAAACTACTAGTTAATCAACACGTGTTATATTCAAACCCGATCATGCTTCAAGGTACAGCTGATCGGGTGTGAATTGTCTATAAAGCTTAGAGTGAACGAAAACCCAAAGACTAAAAGGGAGGTTTACCCTTGTTAGATGTAAATAATTTTGAATTTATGAAAATCGGATTAGCATCACCAAATAAAATTCGTTCTTGGTCATTTGGTGAAGTGAAAAAGCCTGAAACTATTAACTACCGTACATTAAAGCCAGAGAAAGATGGTTTGTTTTGTGAACGTATTTTCGGCCCACAGAAAGACTGGGAGTGCCATTGTGGAAAGTATAAGCGTGTGAGGTACAAAGGTGTTGTTTGTGACCGTTGTGGTGTAGAAGTAACAAAAGCAAAAGTTCGCCGTGAACGTATGGGTCATATTGAATTAGCGGCACCTGTTTCACATATCTGGTACTTCAAAGGTATACCAAGTCGAATGGGGCTAGTATTAGATATGTCACCTAGAGCTCTGGAAGAAGTTATTTACTTCGCAGCATATATTGTGACGGACTCTGGCGATACAGCGTTAGAGAAAAAACAATTACTATCTGAAAAAGAATACCGTGCTTATCGTGATAAATATGGTAATTCCTTCAAAGCTGCAATGGGCGCTGAGGCAATCAAAAAAATCTTGCAAGACATTGATCTTGATAAAGAAGTAGAATTGTTACGTGAAGAATTAAAATCTGCACACGGTCAACGTAGAACACGTGCAATCAAACGTTTAGAAGTCATAGAAGCATTCCGTAACTCTGGAAATGAACCAAGCTGGATGATTATGGAGGTTCTACCAATCATTCCACCTGAATTAAGACCGATGGTGCAATTAGATGGTGGACGTTTCGCAACTTCTGACTTAAACGACTTATATCGCCGTGTAATCAACCGTAACAATCGTTTGAAACGCCTGCTTGATCTTGGAGCACCTAGTATTATCGTTCAAAACGAAAAACGTATGCTTCAGGAAGCAGTAGATGCATTGATTGATAATGGACGCCGTGGACGCCCTGTAACTGGTCCAGGTAACCGTCCGTTAAAATCATTGTCTCATATGTTAAAAGGGAAGCAAGGTCGTTTCCGTCAAAACTTACTAGGTAAACGTGTTGACTATTCCGGTCGTTCTGTAATTGTCGTAGGTCCACACTTGAAAATGTATCAATGTGGTCTGCCAAAAGAAATGGCTGTTGAGTTATTCAAACCGTTTATTATGAAAGAATTAGTAGACCGTGGATTAGCTCACAACATTAAATCAGCAAAACGTAAAATTGAGAGATTGCATGAAGAAGTATGGGATGTTTTAGAAGATGTCATTAAAGAGCACCCTGTACTGTTAAACCGTGCACCAACTTTACACCGTTTAGGTATTCAAGCATTTGAGCCAACGCTTGTAGAAGGTCGCGCTATTCGCTTGCACCCACTGGTTTGTACTGCATATAACGCAGACTTCGACGGTGACCAAATGGCGGTACACGTTCCTTTATCAGCAGAAGCACAAGCAGAAGCGCGAATTTTAATGCTTGCGGCACAAAACATTCTAAATCCAAAAGATGGTAAACCAGTTGTTACACCATCACAGGATATGGTACTTGGTAACTATTACGTAACCATGGAACGCAAGGATGCTATTGGTGAAGGTATGGTGTTTAAAGACTTAAACGAGGCGTTAATGGCATATCAAAGTGGTTTTGTACATTTACACACACGTGTTGCGATTCAACCACTTTCACTTAATAAAGAAACATTTACTGATGAACAACAGAATAAATTAATGATTACAACCGTTGGTAAGCTAATCTTTAACGATATGCTCCCAGAATCATTCCCATATATGAATGAACCAACACAACAAAACTTAGAAATTGAAACACCAGATAAGTATTTTGTTGAGCCCGGAGCCAATATTAAAGAAGAAATTGCCGAACGAGATATTATTCCACCATTCAAAAAAGGAATTCTTGGTGATATCATTGCCGAAGTATTCAAGAAGTTCAAGATCAGTGAAACTTCAAAAATGTTGGACCGTATGAAAGACTTAGGTTTTGCTTATTCTACAAAAGCTGGTATCACAGTAGGTGTATCAGATATTGTCGTACTTGCCGAGAAAGAAGCAATATTGACAGAATCTCAAGATAAAGTAGATAAAGTATCAAAGCAATTCCGTAGAGGTTTAATTACTGATGAGGAACGTTATGACCGTGTTATTGCTGTATGGTCACAAGCAAAAGATACGATTCAAGAGAAGTTAATGAAAACCTTGGATCCAAGTAACCCTATCTTTATGATGAGTGATTCAGGTGCACGTGGTAACGCATCTAACTTTACACAGCTAGCAGGTATGCGTGGATTAATGGCAAACCCGGCTGGTCGAATTATCGAATTACCGATCAAATCAAGTTTCCGTGAAGGTTTAACAGTTCTAGAATACTTTATTTCTACACACGGTGCTCGTAAAGGTCTTGCCGATACAGCCCTTAAGACAGCAGACTCTGGTTATTTAACAAGACGTCTTGTTGATGTTGCGCAAGATGTGATTATACGTGAAGAGGATTGTGGAACAGATCGTGGTTTAACAGTATCTGCTATCAAAGAAGGTACAGAAATGATCGAACCACTTATTGATCGTCTGATCGGTAGAACAGCGTTCCAAAATGTGAAGCATCCTGAAACAAACGAAGTAATCGTTGCGAAAAACGAAGTCATTTCTGAAGATGCAGCGAAAGAAATCGTAGAAACAGGAATCGAGGAAGTAATAATCCGAAGCGTCTTCACATGTAATACAAAACATGGTGCGTGTAAAAATTGTTATGGTCGTAACTTAGCTACTGGTGAGGAAGTAGAAGTGGGTGAAGCTGTAGGTATTATTGCCGCTCAGTCTATCGGTGAACCTGGTACACAGTTAACAATGCGTACATTCCACACTGGTGGGGTTGCCGGAAGCGATATTACACAAGGTTTACCGCGTATTCAAGAGATATTCGAAGCGCGTCATCCAAAAGGGCAGGCAGTTATCTCCGAAATATTCGGTACTGTCCAAGACGTAACAGAAGTGAAAGACAAACAAGAAATCGTTGTTCAAGGTGCAGTAGAAACCAAAACATATACAGCACCATATGGTTCACGACTTAAAATTTCTATCGGAGATTCGGTAGAAGCAGGTCAAGCACTGACTGAAGGTTCTATTGATCCTAAAGAATTATTAAAAGTTCAAGGCATAGACGGTGTTCAATCTTACTTGTTAAAAGAAGTTCAGAAGGTATACCGCATGCAAGGGGTGGAAATCGGCGATAAGCACGTCGAAGTAATGGTACGACAAATGCTTCGAAAAGTACGTGTTGCTGATTCCGGAGATACAGAAGTGTTACCAGGATCTTTACTGGAAATACACCAGTTCAAAGACGCAAACAAGCAATCGTTAGTAACAGGTGGTCAACCAGCAGTTGGTCGTCCAGTACTACTAGGTATTACCAAAGCATCTCTTGAAACAGATTCATTCCTATCTGCTGCTTCCTTCCAAGAGACTACAAGAGTCTTAACAGATGCAGCGATTAAAGGTAAACGAGATGAATTACTTGGTCTCAAAGAGAATGTTATAATTGGTAAACTTGTTCCAGCAGGAACCGGTATGCAACGCTATCGTCGCATCGAGGAAAAATTAACTGTTGACCCTTCGAAACCTGAAGAAACAGACTCGGAAGAAGTAATTCAATAACAATCAAATCAGATTACCTGTGAATTGCTTTGCAGGTAATCTACATTGATTGCTTTATCTAAAGTTGTAGGAATGATCGATTGAAAACGCCGCTTTGCGAGAAAACATCGATCTATCCGAAGCGCTAAACTTTTTTATTTGAAAGAAAACAAGGTACGAGAGAAACACTTTAAATAATTATCTATTTTTACAAATAAAAGTTGACATTAATTTTTTGTGATGATAGTATATTTAAGGTGCTTCCGTTATCCTTGTTACTTTGGAGGATATGCAGATGTCTTATGAAAAAGTGGCACAGGTAAATACTGAAAAGATAGTCGGAACGAAACAAGTCTTAAAAGCCATTAAAAATGGTTATGCAAAAGAAGTGATTATTGCTAGTGATGCTGATTTGCATATTACTAGTAAAGTTTCACGAGTTGCATCTGAACATGATATTCCTTATTCCTATGTAGATTCTATGAAAGAGCTCGGGAAAGTTTGTGGGATAGATGTTGGTGCGGCAACAGTAGTGATCAAGCAATAAAGTTTTGGCAAATATTTGCGAAGACTTTGTTTTTTGCTCTATTATGAACCACCTGGATGTGTGGTATTACATCTCAAGAACAGAGAGGAGGAAAAATAGATGCCAACTATTAATCAATTAGTGCGTAAAGGTCGTGTATCTAAGTCTAGAAAGTCAGACTCACCTGCTTTAAATAAAGGGTACAATAGTCGTAAAAATGTTGCGACTGACCAATCTGCCCCACAAAAACGTGGAGTATGTACTCGTGTAGGTACATTAACACCAAAGAAACCGAACTCTGCCCTTCGTAAATATGCACGTGTTCGCTTATCAAATCAAATCGAGGTTACAGCTTATATTCCTGGAATTGGTCACAACCTGCAAGAACACAGTGTTGTATTAATTCGTGGTGGTCGTGTAAAAGACTTACCAGGTGTTCGTTATCACATCGTTCGTGGTGCGCTTGATACTTCAGGTGTAGAAGGTCGTATGCAAGGCCGTTCAAAATACGGTGCGAAAAGACCTAAAAAATAAGCTTTTCATATAAAAAACACAATAGAAAGGAGGGGGAGATATGCCACGTAAAGGACCAGTACCAAAGCGTGATGTCTTACCAGATCCGTTATACAACTCAAAACTAGTTACACGTTTAATCAACCAAATTATGATTCATGGAAAAAGAGGTAAAGCACAAAAGATTCTGTATCGTGCTTTCGAATTAGTTCAAGAACGTAGTGGACAAAACGCTATGGACGCGTTTGAACAAGCAATGAAAAACGTTATGCCAGTACTTGAGGTACGTGCTCGTCGTGTTGGTGGTTCCAACTACCAAGTACCGGTAGAGGTTAGACCAGAACGTCGTCAAGCACTAGGTTTACGTTACATTGTAAATTATTCTCGTCTTCGCGGCGAAAAAACAATGGAAGAACGTTTAGCGAATGAAATCCTAGATGCTTCTAATAATACAGGTTCATCTGTTAAAAAACGCGAAGAGATGCACAAAATGGCAGAAGCAAACAAAGCCTTTGCTCACTATCGCTGGTAATCATCGAACTAACAATATTTCATGTAGGAAGGAGAAAGATTCATGCCTAGAGAGTTCTCCTTGGAGAAAACACGTAATATCGGTATCATGGCACACATCGATGCTGGTAAAACAACCGCAACAGAACGTATCTTATTCTATACGGGACGTATTCACAAAATTGGGGAAACACATGAAGGTGCTTCTCAAATGGACTGGATGGAGCAGGAACAAGAACGCGGTATTACCATCACTTCAGCAGCTACAACTGCTCAGTGGAAAGGTCACCGTATCAACATCATCGATACACCTGGACACGTAGACTTCACAGTAGAGGTTGAACGTTCATTACGTGTACTTGATGGTGCGGTAGCTGTTCTAGATGCACAGTCTGGGGTAGAACCACAAACAGAAACAGTGTGGCGTCAAGCTACAACATATGGTGTACCACGTGTTGTTTTTGTAAACAAAATGGATAAAGTCGGCGCTGATTTCCTTTATTCAGTAAAAACAATGGGAGATCGACTAGGAGCTAATGCTCACCCAGTACAACTTCCTATTGGTGCTGAAGATGAATTCGAAGGAATTATCGATCTAATCACAATGGAAGCTTACTACTACCTTGATGATCTAGGTACTCGTGCAGAAGCAAAACCTATTCCTGATGAGTACAAAGAACAAGCCGAAGAATACCGTACAAATTTAGTTGAAGCAGTTGCTGAATTAGATGAGGATCTAATGGAGCGATACTTAGAAGGTGAAGAATTTTCTAACGATGAGTTGCGAGTTGGTATACGTAAAGCAACTTTAAGTGTTGATTTCTATCCGGTATTCTGTGGATCTGCCTTTAAAAACAAAGGTGTACAATTATTAGTCGACGGTGTTGTTGATTACCTACCATCACCATTAGATGTTCCTCCAATTGAAGGTCATGTACCTCAAACTGATGAGGAAGTAGTTCGTAAACCGGACGATAAAGAGCCGTTCTCTGCTTTAGCATTTAAAGTAGCGACAGACCCATTTGTTGGTAAACTTACATTCTTCCGTGTGTACTCTGGTGTATTGAAATCAGGTTCATACGTGAAAAACTCTACGAAAGATAAACGTGAGCGTGTAGGACGTATCCTGCAAATGCACGCAAATTCTCGTGAGGAAATCGCTGAAGTTTACGCGGGGGATATTGCGGGTGCTGTTGGTTTGAAAGATACTAGTACTGGCGATACATTATGCGCTGAGAAAAGTCTAGTTATCCTAGAATCAATGGATTTCCCTGATCCAGTTATCTCGGTAGCAATCGAGCCTAAATCAAAAGCTGATCAGGATAAAATGGCTATTGCATTAGGTAAGCTTGCGGAGGAAGACCCTACTTTCAAAACAGAAACAAACCAAGAGACTGGTCAAACGATCATCTCAGGTATGGGTGAGTTACACCTTGATATTATTGTGGACCGTCTAAAACGTGAGTTCAAAGTAGAAGCTAACGTTGGTGCTCCACAAGTATCTTACCGCGAAACATTCCGTGGATCTGCGGAAGTGGAAGGTAAATTCGTTCGCCAATCCGGTGGTCGTGGTCAATTTGGCCATGTTTGGGTTAAATTTGAACCTAACGAAGAAGGTGCAGGTTTTGAATTCGTGAATAAAATCGTTGGTGGTGTTGTACCACGTGAATACATCCCATCTGTTGAATTTGGTATTAGAGAATCATTAGAAAATGGTGTTGTAGCGGGTTATCCACTAATCGATGTAAAAGCGACACTTTATGATGGTAGCTATCATGATGTTGACTCTAACGAAACAGCCTTTAAAGTAGCAGCATCTATGGCACTTAAAGCAGCGAAACACAAATGTAGCCCGGTACTTCTTGAACCTATGATGAAGGTTGAAATTGTTATCCCAGAAGAATACATGGGTGACATTATGGGTGATGTAACTTCCCGTCGTGGACGTGTAGAAGGAATGGAAGCACGTGGAGCTGCTCAAGTAGTTAATGCATTTGTTCCACTTTCAGAAATGTTTGGTTATGCAACTGCACTTCGTTCTAATACACAAGGTCGTGGTACTTACACTATGCACTTCGATCACTACGAAGAAGTTCCTAAGAGCATTTCAGAAGAAATTGTTAAGAAAAATTCTGGTGAATAATTGATTTTTTTCTTAATCTAAAGTATAACTTGTATTATAGGCTTAGATTACAAATGTCTAAGCCGAGATACATCAAAATAAAAAAAAACTTTTACTTAATTTAAAGGAGGAAATATACATGGCTAAAGAAAAATTTGACCGTTCCAAAGACCACGTTAATATTGGTACAATTGGACACGTTGACCATGGTAAAACAACTTTAACTGCAGCAATTACAAACGTTCTTTTCAACAAATATGGTAGCGGGGAAGCTCGCGCGTATGACCAAATCGATGGTGCTCCAGAAGAGAAAGAACGTGGAATCACAATCTCAACAGCACACGTTGAGTATGAAACTGATAACCGTCACTATGCACACGTTGACTGTCCAGGTCACGCTGACTATGTTAAAAACATGATCACTGGTGCTGCACAAATGGACGGTGCTATCCTTGTAGTATCTGCAGCGGATGGTCCAATGCCACAAACTCGTGAGCACATCTTACTTTCTCGTCAAGTAGGTGTACCTGCGATTGTTGTATTCTTAAACAAATGTGATATGGTAGATGACGAAGAACTTCTAGAACTAGTTGAAATGGAAGTGCGTGATCTATTAGCTGAATATGACTTCCCTGGTGACGATGTACCAGTAATCAAAGGTTCTGCACTTCAAGCACTTGAAGGTGAAGAGCAATACGTTAACGCAATTCTTGAACTTATGGAAGCTGTTGATGAGTATATTCCTCGTCCAGACCGTGACACTGAAAAACCATTCATGATGCCAGTTGAGGACGTATTCTCAATCACTGGTCGTGGTACAGTTGCAACAGGACGTGTTGAGCGTGGTGTTATAAAAGTAGGTGACGAAATTGAAATTATTGGTCTTGCTGAATCAGCATCTAAATCAACTATCACTGGTGTTGAAATGTTCCGTAAGCTTCTAGATTATGCTGAAGCTGGTGACAACATTGGTGCACTACTTCGTGGTGTTGCACGTGAAGACATTAACCGTGGTCAAGTACTAGCTAAGCCTGGTACTATTACTCCACATACTAAATTCCGTGCAGAAGTTTATGTACTTTCTAAAGACGAAGGTGGACGTCACACTCCATTCTTCTCAAATTATCGTCCACAATTCTATTTCCGTACAACTGATGTAACTGGTGTTATCGAGTTACCAGAAGGTGTGGAAATGGTAATGCCTGGAGATAACATTGAAATGACTGTAGCACTTATTTCCCCAATCGCGATCGAGAATGGAACTAAATTCTCAATCCGTGAAGGTGGACGTACAGTGGGTGCTGGTGTCGTAGCAGAAATCATGGAGTAATCTATGACGATATACAAAAAGCAGGTAGCCAATCGCTACCTGCTTTTTCATATGTAGATTTTGTAGTGGGGAGTAGATACAAACTGCGCAATAATGAAAATTCATCTTGGTATAGCTTCCTCTCCTTCTGATTGATGATGAGTGCTTGCAAACGCTTCGGCAGAATACTGTGCTTTCACCCAATGGCATAGAAGACACTGTTCAAACAAGTTTTCACAGTGTCTTCTATGCCATTGGGCACGGCCTCAGCCTCCTCAGAAAACACAAAACGGGGTCTTCGGCCCGTGCTGTTCCCATAGGAGTCTCCGTATTCTGCCTCCGCTCATTTTAGTGTCCTGATTATGGAAAATATAGAACTCACGGAACTTTTAATTTTGGATTTCCTGTCTTTTTAACAGAACACTATTCTAAGCTGCGAAAAAATGCGACACTCCTGGGTGAACAGCGCATGCTGAAGATCCACTTGGTAAAGTGCTTTTCTTTACCAAGTTAGTTCAAGTCTGTGCCCTTAGGTGAAAGGGAGTATTTTTCCGCAGCAACGACCAAGCACTCCCTATAGAAAGAATGGAAGAAAGGAAATCTAAAAAGTATAACTTCGCAGTATATGGTCACTGTGTTTGAACTGAGATTTAACTGATGAAATGGATCAAATGAAAAAATCTAAAAAAAATTCGTATAAATGTTGCATTCGCCTGCAAAATTCTATATAATAAACAATGTTGGTCATAAAACAGGCGATGATGCGGAAGGTTGTTGGCACACACGGCCCCTTTGCCATGGCGGGCGTGCCGAGGAATTTTCGCGGAGAAAGTCTATTATATAAATGGGCGAAAAGGAGGGAAAATAATGGCAAAAGAGAAAATCAGAATTCGTTTAAAAGCGTATGATCACCGTATTTTAGATCAATCTGCAGATAAAATTGTAGATACTGCAAAAAGATCTGGTGCAGGAGTTTCAGGTCCGATTCCGTTACCAACGGAAAAATCGATATACACAGTCTTGCGTGCGACTCACAAATACAAAGATGCTCGTGAGCAATTCGAAATGCGCACACACAAACGTCTAATTGATATTGTAAGTCCAACACCAAAAACGGTTGATTCGTTAATGCGTCTTGATTTACCGTCAGGTGTAGATATTGAAATTAAACTATAATATAAATTGAACAATCTAGGAGGTGTAACGGATGACGAAAGGAATCTTAGGTCGCAAAATCGGCATGACTCAGCTATTCTCAGAAGAGGGCGAATTAATCCCTGTAACTGTAGTCGAAGCTGACCCAAACATTGTGTTGCAAAAGCGCACAGAAGAAAATGACGGCTATGAAGCAATCCAAATTGGTTTTGCTGACGAAAAGAAAAATCGTACAAATAAACCAGAACAAGGACATGCTGAAAAAGCAAATACTACTCCTAAGCGCTTCGTTCGTGAAATCCGTGACGTAAATCTTGATGAATATGATTTAGGTCAAGAGATAAACGTAGAGGTTTTTGAAGCAGGAGACAAAATTGATGTAACAGGTACTTCTAAAGGGAAAGGTTTCCAAGGTGCTATCAAGCGTCATAACCAAGCACGTGGACCAATGACACACGGTTCTCGTTACCACAGAAGACCAGGTACAATGGGTCCAATTGATCCAATGCACGTATTTAAAGGTAAAAAACTACCTGGGCAAATGGGTGGAGAACAAATCACAATCCAAAATTTAGAAGTAGTAAAAGTAGACACAGATCGTAATCTTCTATTAATCAAAGGTAACGTTCCTGGTGCAAAAAAATCATTCGTAAAAGTTACGGGTGCAGTAAAGGCTAACTAATTATTATTCGAAGGGAGGATATGTCATGCCTAAAGTAGCACTATATAATCAAAGCGGATCACAAGTTGGTGATGTAGAAATCGATGATGCGGTATTTGGAATAGAGCCAAACGAACATGTACTACATGACGCTGTTTTAATGCAACGCGCATCTTTACGTCAAGGTACTCATGCGGTGAAAAACCGTTCTGACGTACGTGGTGGTGGACGCAAACCATGGCGCCAAAAAGGAACAGGTCGTGCACGTCAAGGTTCAATTCGCTCGCCACAATGGGTAGGCGGTGGAACAGTATTCGGTCCTACTCCAAGAAGCTATAGCTATAAACTACCTAAGAAAGTTCGTAGATTAGCACTTAAATCTGCTTTCTCCTCTAAGGTAAAAGAAGATAGCTTAGTAGTATTAGAAGGAATTGCAATCGAAACTCCAAAAACAAAAGAGATTGTTTCTATGCTTTCCTCATTAAACGTAGATGCAAAAGCATTGATTGTTACAGCAGATACAGACGAAGTATTAGCGAAGTCAGCTAATAACTTATCAAATGTAAAAGTACTAACAGTAAGCGAAGTAAATGTATTAGACTTGCTTACGCATGACAAGCTGATCTTAACGAAAGAAGCAGCTGAAAAAGCAGGGGAGGTGCTTGCATAATGAAAGATCCTCGTGATATTATTAAGCGCCCAATCATTACAGAACACTCTTCAGACTTAATGGCAGAAAAGAAATATACGTTTGAAGTAGGTAAAGAAGCGAACAAAACACAAATCAAAGATGCAATAGAAGAAATCTTTAGTGTTAAAGTCGAAAACGTTAATACATTGAACAAAAAAGGCAAGTTCAAGCGTATGGGACGTTATGGCGGATATCGCTCTAACCGTAAAAAAGCGATTGTTCAGTTATCTGAAGACAGTAAAGAACTAGATTTCTTTGAAACGTTATAATTTCAATAAAAAAGGAGGGAAAACAGATGGCGATTAAAAAGTATAAACCATCTACCAATGGTCGTAGAGGTATGTCAGTTTCTGATTTTGCAGAAATCACTGCTGTTCAACCAGAGAAATCACTACTTGCCCCATTGAGCAAACGTGGTGGTCGTAATAATCAAGGTAAATTAACAGTTCGTCATCAAGGTGGTGGGCACAAGCGTAAGTATCGTATTATCGATTTCAAACGTGACAAAGATGGAATACCAGGCAAAGTTGCTACAATCGAATACGATCCGAACCGCTCTGCAAACATCGCACTAATCCATTACGCAGATGGAGAGAAACGTTATATTATTGCACCAAAAGGAATTCAAGTAGGTCAAGAAATTGTATCTGGCCCAGAAGCAGATATTAAATTAGGTAATGCTTTATTACTTGGAGATATCCCAGTAGGTACAATCATTCATAACATTGAGTTAAAACCAGGTCGTGGTGCTCAACTAGCTAGATCTGCAGGTGCTCAAGCACAAATTCTAGGTCGTGAAGGTAAATACGCACTAGTACGCTTATCTTCAGGTGAAGTACGATTAGTATTAGCGACTTGCCGCGCGACTATAGGTCAAGCAGGTAACTTAGAGCATGAATTAATCAGTGTAGGTAAAGCCGGTCGTTCTCGTTGGCAAGGCAAGCGTCCAACAGTTCGTGGTTCTGTAATGAACCCTAATGATCACCCTCACGGTGGTGGTGAAGGACGTGCACCAATCGGACGTAAATCACCAATGTCACCTTGGGGCAAACCAACACTTGGTTACAAAACACGTCAGCGTAACAAACAATCTGATAAATTTATTGTACGTAAACGCAAAAAATAACGGGGTTGTACGACGGGCATTAGTACCCGTCCAACAATCGCGAAGGGAGGCTTATCCATGGGTCGTAGCTTAAAAAAAGGACCTTTCGCAGATGACCATTTATTGAAAAAGATCGACAAATTAAACGAAGATAATAAAAAAACAGTGGTGAAGACTTGGTCTCGTCGCTCTACTATTTTCCCTAACTTTGTTGGTCATACGATTGCGGTATATGATGGTCGCAAGCATGTGCCAGTATATGTAACAGAAGATATGGTTGGACACAAATTAGGTGAATTCGCTCCATCTCGCACGTATAGAGGGCATGCTGGAGACGACAGAAAAACAAAACGTTAATTGAGAGGAGGTACTCCTAATGCAAGCAAAAGCTGTTGCAAAATCAGTTCGTATTGCTCCTCGTAAAGTCCGCCTAGTGATCGATTTAATCCGTGGCAAAGAGGCAGGAGAAGCAATTTCGATATTAAAACATACACAACGCGGTGCTTCACCAGTTGTGGAGAAATTACTAAACTCTGCGGTCGCAAATGCAGAGCACAATTATGAAATGAACCCTGATAATTTAGTTGTGTCAGAAGCGTTTGTAAACGAAGGTGTAACTTTGAAACGTTTCCGCCCACGTGCACAAGGTCGTGCGACACAAATCAATAAACGAACTAGCCACATCACAGTGGTTCTATCTGAGAAAAAGGAGGGATAATCTATGGGTCAAAAAATAAATCCAACTGGTCTTCGTGTCGGAGTTATTCGTGATTGGGAATCAAAATGGTATGCTGGTAAAGATTACGCGGATCTTTTACATGAAGATATTAAAATTCGTGAATATATCGAAGAGCGCTTAAAAGATGGTGCTGTATCTAAAGTCGAGATTGAAAGAGCAGCTAATCGTGTGAATATATCAGTATCTACTGCTAAGCCAGGTATGGTAATTGGTAAAGGTGGTTCTGAAGTAGAAGCACTACGTAAATCACTTAACCAATTAACTGGTAAGAGAGTACACATCAACATCGTTGAAGTGAAAAAAGCTGATTTAGATGCTAAATTAGTGGCTGAAAACATTGCTCGTCAATTAGAAAACCGTGTATCATTCCGTCGTGCACAAAAACAAACGCTCCAACGCGCAATGCGTGCAGGTGCGAAAGGTATTCGTACACAAGTATCAGGCCGTCTTGGCGGTGCAGATATGGCGAGAGCGGAAAGCTATAACGAAGGAACTGTTCCACTTCATACTTTACGTGCAGATATCGATTATGGTACTGCAGAAGCAGACACAACTTACGGTAAACTAGGTGTAAAAGTATGGATTTATCGTGGAGAAGTCCTTCCAACGAAAAACAATAAATAAGGAAGGGGGCAAAGCATTATGTTAATGCCAAAACGTGTAAAACATCGTAAGCAACACCGTGGTAATATGAAAGGAAATGCTAAGGGCGGTACGTCAATAGCATTTGGTGAATACGGCCTTCAAGCTGTTGATTCTGCTTGGATTACTAGCCGTCAAATCGAAGCATCTCGTATAGCAATGACTCGTTATATGAAGCGTGGTGGTAAAGTTTGGATTAAAATTTTCCCAGATAAACCTTACACAGCTAAGCCTCTAGAGGTTCGTATGGGTTCTGGTAAAGGTGCTCCTGAAGGATGGGTAGCAGTTGTAAAACCAGGTAAGATAATGTTTGAGATTGCAGGTGTATCAGAAGAGGTAGCGCGTGAAGCACTTCGACTTGCTTCTCATAAATTGCCAATCAAAACGAAATTCGTAAAACGAGAAGAAATTGGTGGTGAAATCAATGAAGGCTAATGAAATTAGAGAACTAACCACTGCCGAAATTGAACAAAAGATCAAATCATTAAAAGAAGAGCTTTTCAATTTGCGTTTCCAACTAGCAACTGGCCAATTGGAAAACACAGCACGTCTACGTGAAGTACGCAAGTCAATTGCGCGTATGAAGACTGTTGTTCGCGAAAGAGAGCTAAGCGTAAATAACTGATATTAAAGGAGGTTAGCCTCAGATGAGTGAGCGTAATAATCGTAAGGTCTATACCGGACGTGTCATCTCTGACAAAATGGATAAGACTATCACTGTTGTAGTTGAGACGTATAAATTCCACAATTTATATGGCAAACGTGTTAGATATTCAAAAAAACTCAAAACACATGATGAAAACAATCAAGCGAAAATCGGCGATGTTGTTCAAATCATGGAAACTAAGCCACAATCTAAAACAAAACGTTTCCGTCTAGTTGAAGTTGTGGAAGAAGCAGTAATTATTTAATTAAAGTTCGCTCGGAAAAGTTCCGAAGGGAGGGTACACGACTATGATCCAACAAGAATCTCGTTTAAAAGTAGCAGATAACTCTGGTGCTCGTCAGGTACAAACGATTAAAGTATTAGGTGGTTCTGGCCGCAAAACAGCGAATATCGGTGATGTAATTGTTTGTTCGGTGAAACAAGCAACACCAGGAGGCGTTGTTAAAAAAGGTGAGGTAGTAAGAGCTGTAATCGTACGTTCTAAGAGCGGAGTAAGACGTAAAGATGGTTCTTATATTCGATTTGATGAAAATGCAGCAGTCGTCGTTCGTGATGACCAAAGTCCAAGAGGTACTCGTATTTTTGGACCAGTTGCACGTGAATTGCGTGATGCGAAATTCATGAAAATCGTATCTCTAGCTCCAGAAGTATTATAAGCACGTTACGGAAAAACCGTGTAAGGAGGTGCGGATAGCATGCATGTCAAAAAAGATGATAAAGTACAAATAATTTCAGGTAAAGATAAAGGAAAGCAGGGTACAGTTTTAGCTGCATTTCCAAAGAAAGATCGTGTGCTTGTAGAAGGTGTAAATGTTGTAAAGAAACACGCTAAACCTTCACAAGAAAATCCACAAGGTGGTATCTTGAATCAAGAAGCAACGATTCATGTATCAAATGTGTTGCCACTAGATCCTAAATCTGGCGAACCAACTCGTGTTGGAAATGAAGTACGTGACGGAAAGAAAGTTCGAATCGCTAAAAAATCTGGTGAATCTTTAGATAAATAGTCTTAGCGGTGAAAGGAGGTTTACGTGATGAACACTTTAAAGGAAAAATACAATGATGAAATTGTTTCTTCATTAGTTGAGAAATTTAATTATGATTCAGTAATGGAAGTACCTAAGGTCGACAAAATTGTTGTGAATATGGGTGTTGGTGATGCGGTGCAAAACACTAAGGCACTTGATGCTGCAGTAGAAGAATTGGCACAAATCACTGGTCAAAAACCCGTAATAACAAAAGCAAAGAAATCAATCGCAGGCTTCCGTTTACGTGAAGGAATGCCAATCGGTGCGAAAGTAACATTACGCGGTGAGCGTATGTATGATTTCCTTCAAAAACTTATAGATGTATCACTACCACGTGTACGTGACTTCCGTGGTATCTCTAATAAAGCATTTGATGGCCGTGGTAACTACACTTTAGGTGTAAAAGAACAATTAATTTTCCCAGAAATTAATTATGACCAAGTAAACAAAGTAAGAGGGATGGACGTTGTTATCGTAACAACAGCTGATTCTGACGAAGAAGCTTCTGAACTCTTGACAAAACTTGGCATGCCTTTCCAAAAATAAGCGAAAAGCTAAAATAAGGAGGGAAAAGAGTGGCTAAAAAATCAATGATCGCAAAGCAACAGCGCAAAGCGAAATATAAAGTACAAGAATACACTAGATGTGAACGTTGCGGACGTCCACACTCTGTAATTCGTAAATTCAAGCTTTGCCGTATTTGTTTCCGTGAACTTGCATATAAAGGTCAAATTCCTGGTGTTAAAAAAGCAAGCTGGTAAATCCCCAAATAGGGAAGGAGGTAATGAGAAATGGTTATGACAGATCCAATTGCAGATATGCTTACTCGTATTCGTAATGCTAACATGGTACGCCATGAAAAATTGGAATTCCCGGCGTCGAATGTAAAGAAAGAAGTTTCAGATATTTTAAAGCGTGAAGGGTTTATCCGTGACTATGAATATGTTGAGGATAACAAACAAGGAATCCTTCGTATCTTTTTGAAGTATGGTACAAACGAAGCGCGTGTAATCACAGGTTTAAAACGAATCAGTAAACCAGGTCTACGTGTTTATGCAAAAGCAGATGAACTACCTAAAGTATTAAATGGTTTAGGTATTGCTATCGTTTCTACTTCAAAAGGGGTATTATCTGATAAAGAAGCACGTTCACAAGCAATCGGTGGCGAAGTTCTAGCATATATTTGGTAAGATATTCTCAGAAGACAGGAGGTGTAGTAGTATGTCTCGTATAGGTTTAAAATTATTAGAAATTCCACAAGATGTGGAAATCAAAATAGATGAAAATAACATTACTGTTAAAGGACCAAAAGGTGAATTAAGCCGTTCTCTTGACAGCCAAATGAAAGTAAATATTGAGGATAATGTACTGACTGTTGAGCGTCCAAGTGACAGTAAACAACACAAGGCATTACATGGTACAACTCGAAGCCTGATCGGTAGTATGGTTGAAGGTGTGCATAAAGGTTTCGAAAAGGCCTTAGAAATTCAAGGTGTAGGTTACCGTGCTCAAAAACAAGGCGAGAAACTTGTTGTTAATGCTGGTTATTCTCACCCTGTAGAAGTGGAACCAATTGAGGGAATTGAAGTTGAAGTTCCATCTAATACAAAAGTTATTGTAAAAGGTATCGACAAAGAATTAGTTGGTGCTGTTGCGGCAAACATTCGCGCTATTCGCCCACCTGAGCCATATAAAGGTAAAGGTGTACGTTACGCAGGAGAACGTGTACGTCGTAAAGAAGGTAAGACTGGTAAGTAAGTTTAGGTAGCAAGCAGAAAGGAGTGACCTAGATGATCACAAAGCCTGATAAAAATAGTGTACGTAAAAAAAGACATCAGCGTATCCGTAAGAACCTATTCGGGACAGAAGAACGCCCACGTCTTAACGTATTTCGTTCAAACAAACACATCTACGCACAATTAATTGATGACGTGAACAACGTGACATTAGTTAGTGCATCTACAGTAGATAATGATTTAAACTTAGAAGCAACTGGAAATGTAGAGGCTGCAAAGCAAGTTGGCGAGGTTGTTGCTAAACGTGCTTTCGATAAAGGATTTACAAATGTTGTTTTTGATCGTGGTGGATATTTATATCATGGTCGAGTTAAATCTCTAGCAGATGCTGCTCGCGAAGCAGGTCTTGAATTTTAATTAAAAAAGGAGGGACATATGTTGCGTACTAACATCGACCCAAACAAATTAGATTTAGAAGAACGCGTTGTAACCATTAACCGTGTAGCAAAAGTAGTAAAAGGTGGACGTCGTTTTCGCTTTGCTGCATTGGTAGTAGTCGGAGATAAAAATGGTCATGTAGGGTTTGGTACAGGTAAGGCACAAGAAGTACCAGATGCTATTAAAAAAGCAATTGATGATGCAAAGAAAAGTTTAGTAAATGTACCGATCGTAGGTACTTCAATTCCACACGAAATTCACGGACAATTCGGAGCTGGTAACATTTTAATGAAACCTGCTGTTGAAGGTACCGGAGTTATCGCAGGTGGACCTGTACGTGCCGTATTAGAACTAGCTGGTGTCGGAGATATTTTATCTAAATCATTAGGCTCTAACACACCAATCAACATGGTTCGTGCAACAATCAATGGACTTAGCGAATTAAAACGTGCTGAAGAAGTAGCTAAACTTCGTGGCAAGTCTGTAGAAGAATTGTTAGGATAAGGAGGGAAACAAAATGTCTAACAAGATAGAAATTACCCTCAAACGCAGTGTCATCGGTAGATCAGAAGTACAAAAAACTACTGTTCAAACATTAGGTCTTAAAAAGATTCAGCAAACAGTAGTCCGTGAAGATACTCCTGTCGTGCGAGGCATGATTAACAAAGTATCACATTTAATTGAAGTCAAAGAAGTAAAAGAAGTATAATAAAAATAGTTTTAAGAGGAGGTGCTCGCATGAAACTTCATGAATTAAAACCATCACAAGCGAAGAAAGATCGTAACCGCGTTGGTCGCGGTATGTCATCAGGTAATGGTAAAACATCTGGACGTGGTCATAAAGGTCAAAAAGCACGTTCTGGTGGAGGTGTACGTCCAGGATTTGAAGGTGGGCAATTGCCACTTTTCCAACGTATACCAAAGCGTGGTTTTACGAACATTAACCGTAAAGACTTCGCAATTGTTAACCTTGAAACATTGAATAGTTTTGACGAAGGTACCGAAGTGACACCTGAGCTTTTACTTGAGACAGGTACCGTTAGCAATGTCAAATCTGGTGTTAAGATTCTTGGAAACGGCAAGTTAGAAAAGAAATTAACAGTAAAAGCTCATAAGTTTTCTGCTTCAGCTAAGAATGCAATTGAAGCAGCGGGCGGTCAAACTGAGGTGATTTAATGTTTCGTACAATATCCAATTTTGTGCGTGTGGCTGATATTAGACAAAAGATTATTTTTACACTTCTCATGTTAATAGTATTTCGTCTTGGGACGTTTATTCCAGTTCCTTTTACAGATCGAACTGCTATTGACTTTATGAATGAACAAAGTGTGTTTGGTTTACTAAATACATTTGGTGGTGGAGCACTACAAAACTTCTCTATTTTCGCAATGGGGATTATGCCTTACATCACGGCGTCCATCATTATGCAATTGTTGCAAATGGATGTCGTTCAGAAATTCTCCGAATGGAAAAAACAAGGTGAGATGGGACGTAAAAAATTAGCACAGGTTACTCGTTATGCAACCATAGGGTTAGCATTTATTCAGGCTTGTGCAATGTCGGTAGGTTTTAATGCTATGTCAGGAGGAATGTTGATCACGGATCCTGGTGTAGGCAAGTTCCTAGTAATTGCCATTGTATTAACAAGTGGTACTGCATTTTTAATGTGGTTAGGGGAACAAATTACTGCCAATGGTGTAGGTAATGGTATCTCTATCCTTATTTTTGCTGGTATCGTAGCAGCCATTCCAAATGGCGTTAATCTAATTTACGCACAATATTTTGGATCTGGTGCAGGCGATGATCTCTTCCTAAATATCGTGATTGTTCTGTTAATTGTATTGCTTGTGCTTGCTGTAACGGTAGGTGTTATTTTCATTCAACAAGCTCTACGTAAAATCCCAGTACAATATGCGAAACGTTTAGTGAATCGTTCACCAGTTGGAGGACACTCTACTCATTTACCATTGAAAGTAAATGCTGCTGGGGTAATTCCAGTCATTTTTGCAATTTCATTTATCATTGCACCACGTACGATAGCAGGATTTTTTGAAAATAACGAAGTTGCGATGACGATCTCCAATATATTTGATTATTCAAACTTAACTGGTATGATTATTTACGTTGTGCTAATCATAGCATTTACGTATTTCTATACCTTTGTTCAAGTTAATCCAGAGCAAATGGCTGATAACTTGAAGAAGCAAGGTGGCTATGTTCCTGGTATTCGCCCAGGAAAAACAACGGAGACTTATTTAACTCGTGTTATGTATCGACTAACATTTGTTGGATCATTATTTTTAGCTGCGGTAGCTGTCTTACCCTTAGTTTTAGGTGATGTGGCAGGATTACCCCAATCCGTCCAAATCGGTGGTACGGGACTTCTAATTGTTGTTGGTGTAGCATTACAAACAATGAAGCAACTAGAAGGGCAGCTAGTAAAACGTAACTATAAAGGCTTTATTAAATAAAGTATTTATAGGTCGGAATAGAAAGAGAGCGAGGGGAAAATCGTTGAATCTAATCCTTATGGGACTACCTGGTGCTGGAAAAGGTACACAGGCTGAAAAAGTAATAGAAAAATATGACATCCCTCATATTTCAACCGGAGATATGTTTCGATTAGCTATAAAAGAAGGAACAGAGCTTGGACAAAAAGCCAAGAGCTACATGGATGAAGGTGCTCTTGTTCCAGACGAAGTAACAATTGGTATCGTAAAAGAAAGATTAAGCAAAGATGACTGTATAAAAGGTTTCTTGTTAGATGGTTTTCCACGTACATTGGCTCAAGCTGAAGCGTTAGATGAATTACTTTCTAGCATGAATCGTTCGATTGATTATGTATTACATGTGGATGTTGATAAGGATGAATTAGTAGAACGTCTTACCGGACGTAGAATTTGTCCAGATTGTGGCACTGCTTATCATGTACTATTCAATCCTCCCAAGGTTGAAGGGGTATGTGACAAAGATGGCGCAACACTTATCCAACGTGAAGATGATCAACCAAGTACAGTAAAAAATCGTTTAGAGGTTAATCTTGAACAAACACAACCAATGTTAGATTTTTACTCTAATAAAGGTGACTTAGTGACAATTAACGGCTCTCAAGAAATTGACAAAGTATTCAGCGATATTGATGAAAAATTAAAAACAATATCTTAATGAAATGTTGTTAAAGTTGGTATAATGTTACTAACTATGAAAATAGGTATAACGTAAAACCTAAATGAAGGTGATGATGGTTGAGCGAGACGGAGAGTTATCCGGAATTAGGTCAGGTTGTTCAAATCCTACAGGGACGCGAAGCAGGTCAGTTTGCAATTGTAATTGAAAAAGTAGACAGTCGTTTTGTGTTGTTGGCGGATGGAGATAAGCGCAAATATGATCGGCCCAAGAAGAAAAATGTTCAGCATATTGCGTTTACAAGCTTTATTTCTCCTGAAGTTCAAAGAAGCCTTCTCGAAACAGGGCGCGTAACCAATGGTAAGTTGCGTTATGCTATTAATAAATTTGTCGAAGAATATCAGACAGATTTGAAGAAGGGAGATCAACTCGATGACGAAAGACGATGCAATTGAAGTCGAAGGTACGGTAATTGATACATTACCGAATGCAATGTTCAAAGTAGAATTAGAGAATGGTCACACCGTATTGGCACATGTATCTGGTAAAATCAGAATGCACTTCATTCGTATTTTACCTGGTGACAAAGTAACGGTTGAACTTTCTCCATATGATTTAACAAGAGGTCGTATTACGTACCGATATAAATAAAATGCTCCGACACAAGAGGAGGTATGGAAGATGAAGGTAAGACCATCTGTAAAACCGATTTGTGAAAAATGCAAGGTTATTCGTCGTAAAGGAAAAGTAATGGTAATTTGCGAAAACCCTAAGCATAAACAAAAACAAGGATAAGGAGGTGTAATCAGTCTATGGCTCGTATTGCTGGTGTAGATGTTCCGCGTGAAAAACGCGTAGTGATTGCTTTAACCTACATTTATGGTATTGGAAAAACAACCGCCATGAACGTATTGGAAGAAGCTGGTGTTAGTGAGAACACTCGTGTTCGTGATCTAACAGAAGAAGAATTAGGGAAAATACGTCAAACAATTGACAGCTATTCTGTAGAAGGTGATCTTCGTCGTGAAGTATCCTTAAACATTAAGCGTCTAATTGAAATTGGCTCTTATCGTGGTGTACGTCATCGTCGTGGTTTACCGCTTCGAGGACAAAAAACGAAAAACAACTCACGTACTCGTAAAGGTCCAAGAAAAACAATGGCTAACAAGAAGAAATAAGATAAAAAGGAGGTTTGCTTACTTATGGCTCGTAAAACTAATACACGTAAACGTCGTGTGAAAAAGAATATAGACACGGGTATTGCACATATTCGTTCTACATTCAATAACACAATCGTAACGATTACTGATGTTAAAGGAAACGCGATTAGCTGGAGTAGCGCAGGAGCGTTAGGTTTCAGAGGCTCTCGTAAATCTACTCCTTTCGCTGCACAAATGGCTGCTGAAGCTGCTGCTAAAGCAGGTCAGGATCATGGTATAAAGTCTTTAGAGGTTACAGTGAAAGGACCTGGTGCTGGACGTGAAGCAGCTATCCGTTCACTTCAAGCAGCAGGTATTGAAGTAACTGCCATTCGAGATGTAACACCAGTTCCTCATAATGGTTGTCGCCCGCCAAAACGTCGTCGAGTATAATTACAGTATATTATTTGTTAATCTGTCTATAATGGTTTATGATAGCTTAATAAAGTTTTTTGAATGTTTATTAATTACATCATTGCTTTCGACAGACACATTATCACAATTGCATAGTGCAGAAACGGGAACTGCCTACCTGGGGAATTTCGGTTAGACTGAGGTCTAACCGGGGTTTCGACGTTTTAGAGGAGGGTTTAATAGATGATCGAAATTGAAAAACCAAAAATAGAAACAGTAGAAATCAGTGATGATGCTACTTATGGCAAATTCGTTGTAGAACCACTAGAACGTGGATATGGTACTACACTTGGTAACTCCTTGCGTCGTATCCTATTATCTTCACTTCCTGGCGCTGCTGTAACATCTGTTCAAATGGATGGAGCTTTACATGAGTTTTCGACAGTTGAGGGAGTTGCAGAAGATGTGACAACTATTGTCTTAAACTTAAAGAAACTTGCTCTTAAAATCTATTCAGATGAAGAGAAAACTCTTGAAGTAGATGTGCAGGGAGAAGGAAAAGTTACGGCTGCAGATATCATTTTCGATAGTGATGTAGAAATTTTAAATCCAGATCTTTATATTGCTACTATTGGTAGTAATGGTCATTTAAAAATGAGAATTTCAGCACAAAGTGGCCGAGGGTATCGCCCAGCTGACTCTAATAACCATGATGATCGTCCGATTGGTGTTATTCCAGTGGACTCTATCTTCACTCCAGTATCAAAAGTAACCTATCAAGTAGAAAATACCCGTGTTGGTGAAGATGCCAATTATGATAAGCTTACTTTTGATGTATTGACAGATGGAAGTATTCGTCCAGAAGAAGCAGTTTCTTTAGGAGCTAAAATCTTCACGGAGCATATGAACATTTTTGTTGGTTTAACAGACGAAGCGAAAAATGCTGAAATCATGATCGAAAAAGAAGAAGATCAAAAAGAAAAAGTTCTTGAAATGACAATTAAAGAACTTGATTTATCTGTAAGGTCTTATAACTGCTTGAAGCGAGCAGGTATTAATACTGTACAGGAATTAGCCCATAAATCAGAAGAAGATATGATGAAGGTTCGAAACTTAGGTCGTAAATCACTTGAAGAAGTGAAGCATAAATTAGAAGATCTAGGTCTTGGACTACGAAACGAAGATTAATCACGACACCTTTTAGAGATTTCGAACGAAGGAGGGATATTCCATGGCTAGAAAATTAGGACGTACAACGGATCAACGTATGGCTTTGCTTCGAGGTTTAGCAACGGATCTTATTATTCATGAACGTTTAGAAACAACACAAGCAAAGGCAAAAGAACTTCGCTCAGTTGTTGAAAAAATGATTACACTTGGTAAGCGTGGCGACCTTCATGCTCGTCGTCAAGCTGCATCATTCTTATACAATGCAGAAGCGAGCGAAAATGAAGATGCTGTTCAGAAACTTTTCAGCGATATCGCAAGTCGCTATGAAGAACGCCAAGGTGGATATACAAGAGTGCTTAAATTAGGACCTCGTCGCGGTGACGGAGCTGAAATGGCAGTCATTGAGTTAGTATAATTCCATAGCAAACAAAGCAAGGGGGCAGGAGCAAATCTCTTTAAGAGGTGCATCCAAGCCCTTTTTTTGTTTTGTTAAGAAATAAGCGAACGTTTTATTAAAAAGATAAACTGGTGCACAAAATACATAAGCTGTGAAGTAAACGTATTGTGGATTTGTTCCTTTCACCTTTTTGATAGTGTGTGCTGAAATGTTTTAGTTCATTCGACCTTGTAAAAATCTTGTATAACCAAATTTAGATGAGTTAGCTAAAGGGTGTATTATGATATAATAGAAGTTGATGGATATTACCCGGGAAATAATGATTTTAAGGAGAAGTAATGATGCCTGCGATAGAATTTCGTGATGTATATTTTCGATACAATGAAGATGCCCCTTGGGTATTAAAAAAGTTCAACCTAAAAATAAAGGCAAATGAGACCGTCGCTATTATTGGACATAACGGATCAGGCAAATCGACAATAGCTAAATTAGCAAACGGTTTACTAGTACCACAAGCAGGAGAAATTTTGATCAATGACAGAAAGCTAACGACTTCAAACGTCTGGGAAATACGACAAAAAATCGGGATGGTATTTCAAAATCCTGAAAATCAATTTGTAGGCACTACGGTAAAAGACGATGTCGCTTTTGGTCTAGAAAATCGTGGTGTATCTCGCAAGGAAATGATCGAGCGAATCCATACTTCTTTAACCGAAGTCGGAATGGAGGATTATCAGAATCATGAACCACACAATCTTTCAGGTGGACAGAAACAGCGAGTTGCCATTGCAAGTGTCATGGCGACATATCCAGGGATTCTTTTATTAGATGAAGCAACCTCTATGTTAGACCCAAGAGGCCGAAAGGAAATTCTTTCAACCATTAATGACCTAAAGGAAGAATTAGAGATTACCATGGTGATGATAACACACGATTTACATGAGATTACCTTAGCTGATCGTGTTATTGTAATGAATGAAGGTCAGATTTATATAGATACTACGGTAGATCAATTATTCAATGATCACCAAGGTCTGCAGTCGATTGGCTTATCATTACCATTAACTGTTGAGCTGGCAATAGAACTAGAGCAATATGATTATCAGTTTGCAACATATCCATTAGATAATGAGGAGTTTTTGGAAGCATTATGGACATCCAATTTGAAAAAGTGAGCTATACCTACCAAGTGAATACACCTTTTTCCTATCAAGCACTTAAAGATATTAACCTAGAGATTAAAACGGGTGAATTTGTAGCAATTGTTGGGCACACAGGTTCTGGCAAATCAACGCTTCTGCAGCATATCAATGGATTGCTTCTTCCTACTGAAGGCCGAGTACAAGTAGGAGATTTCCTTCTCTCAAGAAAAAACAAGAGACAGGATTTGAAGAAGTTACGTGAAAAAGCAGGTGTTGTTTTCCAATACCCGGAACATCAATTGTTTGAGGAGACGGTAGAACGTGATATAAGCTTTGGTTTGAAAAATTTTCAAGTACCAGCAGATGAAATACAAACAAGAATTATGGATGCCTTGGAAAAAGTCCATCTATCAGAAGATGTTTTAGCAAAATCTCCCTTTGAATTAAGTGGCGGACAGATGAGAAGGGTAGCTATTGCTGGGGTGCTTGCGATGAATCCTGAAGTATTAATATTAGATGAGCCAACAGCAGGCCTTGATCCCAAGGGACAACAAGATATCATGAATATGTTTAACCATTTACATAAAACGAAGAATATGACAACGATCTTAGTCACACACCAGATGAATCATGCGTTAGCGTATGCAGATCATATCTTTGTACTTGCGGATGGCAGTGTGCAAATGGAAGGAACTCCTAAACAAATCTTTTCACAAGCGGATGAATTGAAAAAAGCAAACCTTGATATGCCAGACGTCCTTTCATTGATTAAGCGAATCAATCAGATGTTCGGTACCGATATCGCGTATGAACGTAGGCAGCCAGCTGCATTAGCAAAGGAAATAGCAGAAAGATTAAGGGAGAACAAGCGGTTATGAAGTCATTCATGATAATAGGACAATTTGTACCAGGCAATTCAATGGTTCATCGCTTAGACCCCAGATCCAAATTGATGGTTATTTTTACGTTTGTGATCATTGTTTTCTTTGCAAACAATAGTGTGAGTTACGGCTGGTTAACATTATTTGCACTTATATTAATATTATTAACGAAATTGCATATCGGCTATATTTTAAAAGGTATTACACCTGTTTGGTTTTTAATTATATTCACTTTCATCCTCCATCTCATTATTACGAAGGAAGGACCTGTTTTAATCGACATAGGAGGTTTCGCAATACACAAAGGTGGAGTGCTACAGGGTTTAACTATCTCGTGGCGTTTTTTCTTGCTTGTGTTAGTAACTTCTCTATTAACTTTAACAACATCCCCGATGGAAATCACGGATGCGATTGAAGAGCTGTTGGCACCATTTAAGAAGATAAAAGTACCAGTTCATGAACTAGCGCTGATGATGTCGATCTCCCTCCGTTTTATTCCGACATTGTTGGATGAAACAGAGAAAATCTCCAAAGCGCAAGCATCACGGGGTGTTGACTTACGGACAGGATCAATAAAAGATCGTGTGTATGCGATTGTTCCGTTACTAGTTCCATTATTTATTAGTGCTTTTAAACGCGCAGAGGATTTAGCAATGGCAATGGAAGCAAGAGGATATCGTGGAAGTGAAGGGCGAACAAAATTAAGACAATTACAATTCAAGAAGCTAGATTATATGGCAATGATAATCTATTTATTGATCATACTTATTTTTTTCAGTTTACGATAATAAGGGGCAAGTAAAATGAGATTAAAAGCAATCATTAGATATGATGGTACGTTTTTTTCAGGCTATCAAGTACAACCAAAAGGCCGGACGGTACAAGGGGTCATCGAAAAAGTTTTAACAAAAATGCATAAAGGTAACCATGTGCGCGTGACGGGATCGGGCAGAACCGATAAGGGAGTTCATGCGTTAGGACAGGTGATTCACTTTGATACGGAATTAGAAATTCCACCTGAAAACTGGTTAAGGGCATTAAATACCATGCTTCCGGATGATTTGGAATTTGTGTCGATTACAGATGTGCCAGATGACTTTCATGTTCGGTATGACGTCAGTGAAAAAGAATATCGCTATTATATCCTCAATTCCAAGGAAAAAGACTTATTTCGCCGTCATTATACCCATTTTGTGAAAGGGGATCTGGATCTCGGAGCAATGTCCAAAGCAAGTCAACATTTTCTTGGTAGCCATGACTTTACCTCTTTCTGTTCAGCAAACAATGATGTAAAAGCGGATAAGGTTCGTACCATTACGGATATTGCCATTGAGCAAGAGGAGGAAAATATTATCCTCCGTGTAAAGGGTACCGGCTTTTTATATAATATGGTACGAATTATTGTTGGTACATTAATTGATATTGGACTAGGTAACAGAGAACCAGAGGAAATCATAGAGATCATAGCAGCCCGAGATCGGTCAAAAGCTAGTAAAACCGCTCCCCCACAAGGGTTGTACTTGTGGGAAGTTAGCTATAATAAGAAAAGTACAGAGCGCTCGCCTAGCGACGAAATGAACTGAACCATAGGAGATAAAGGAAACACGATGGAACTTCCACACAGGGGTATGAAGAACAGGAAATGCTAGTATCTATGTTAGTCACAGGACTTGCTAGCAACTTGGAGCTAGACATCTCAGCATCAATTTTCTTGGATTCTAAAAAAAATTGCTAAAAACAACGAATCCTTGCGTGCAATCTATTGACATTTTAGATTATATATTATATTATGGTTTATGGCATTTTATTTTCTAAACCACGGATAGCCCCGGAAAGTTACTCGTGTTAGAATATAAATACGGATAAAGAAAATTTCTCAGAATGATTGATTTAGGAGGTAACAGATCATGCGCACAACTTTCATGGCAAATGAAAATAATATTGAACGCAAATGGTTTGTTGTCGACGCAGAAGGACAAACGTTAGGTCGTTTAGCAAGTGAAGTAGCTTCAATCCTTCGCGGTAAGCACAAACCAACATATACACCGCATGTTGACACTGGTGATCACATGATCATTATCAACGCGGACAAAATCGAACTTACAGGTAAAAAATTGAGCGATAAGTTATATCAACATCACTCTAATCACCCAGGTGGTTTAAAATCACGTACTGCTGGTGAAATGCGTGAAAAGTATCCTGAACAAATGTTAGAACTAACAATTAAAGGGATGCTACCTAAAGGTAAATTAGGACGTAAAATGGGTTCAAAATTACACGTTTATCGTGGAGCAGAACATAAACATGAAGCACAACAACCAGAAGTTTACGAACTACGCGGATAATTAAAAGGAGGTTAACATAGTGGCACAAGTACAATACTACGGTACCGGACGCCGTAAAACTTCAACTGCACGTGTACGTCTAGTTCCAGGCACTGGACGTATCGTTGTAAATACTCGTGATGCGGAAGATTACTTCCCATACGAAACACTTCGTACAATCATTAAGCAACCATTAGCATCTACTGAAACAGAAGGTAGCTATGATGTATTAGTAAACGTCGATGGTGGAGGATACACTGGTCAAGCTGGTGCAATCCGTCATGGTGTTGCTCGTGCATTATTAGAAGCTGATCCAGAATACCGTGCAACACTTAAAAGTGCTGGATTCTTAACTCGTGACGCGCGTGCTAAAGAGCGTAAGAAATACGGTCTTAAAAAAGCTCGTCGTGCACCACAGTTCTCAAAACGTTAATATATCAACGATTAAAGCACCTAAACCGAAATGGTTTAGGTGCTTTTTTTATGATTAAAATTGGTTTGTGTCTATATTTTGACTATATTTATTCTGATTTTAAATATTTTTGGAATGTGTCAGCCGTTTTTTGAGATGTGTATTCTGAAAACGTGTGTATAGACGTTCATGGTTGTTTGGATATCTTTATGTCCTAACCTTGCTTGTACTTCTTTTATGGATGCACCAGCTTCAAATAATAAAAGATGCGTGAGTATGTCGTAAACCGTGTACATTGATCTTGTGTAATTCAAACCTTCTTTCAATACTTCATTAGGTGTAACCCTTCTAATTGGTCTTAAATCGTCTCTGCAAACTACATACTTAATGTTCTTCCGTATGCCCTTTTATACCAATACATGTGGTACATAAAGTTCTTCCAAACTCTTAATTTCTTCAGATGTCAATTTGACTGATAACGCCGACACTGCATCTTCAAGATGGCTTATCTTGGTCGCCCCAATAATCGGTGCTGTGACCTCTTCCTTTTGCAACAGCCATGCAAGTGCGACCTGTGCTCGTGGAATACCTCGATCTGCAGCAACCTCCGCCACTCTTTCCGCCACTTTGCGATCAGCTTCTTCTGTCTTGGTAAACAGGGCCTTTGCTACTTGGTCATTTTCTGATCGAGCGGTCTGCTCATTCCAATCGCGGGTTAATCGACCTGCAGCAAAAGGTAAATATGGCGTAACTCCAACTCCATCATCTTTACAAAAAGGAAGCATTTCTCTTTCTTCCTCTCGATAAAGCAAGTTAAGTCTATTTTCCATGGAAATGAAACGAGTCCAACCGTTGCGTTCTGCCACATGTTGAGCTTTCGCGAACTGCCAAGCTGACATGGAGGATGCTCCGATATACCTTACCTTGCCTGCTTTAACTAGATCATGTAGTGCCTCCATTGTCTCTTCAATCGGTGTGTTAGGATCCCATCGATGAATTTGATACAAATCGATGTAGTCTGTACCCAACCGTCTTAGACTATTATCAACTTCTGTCACTATCGCTTTGCGGGAAAGTCCCATTGCATTTGGGCCTTTACGCATCGGAACGAATACTTTTGTAGCAATGACAACTTCGTCACGGCGAGCGAAGTCCTTTAATGCTCGTCCAAGAATTTCTTCACTTGTGCCATCAGAGTACATATTAGCTGTACTGAAAAAATTTATGCCTAATTCAAAGGCTTTTTTTATGATTGGTCTGCTCTTTTCTTCATTTAGTGACCATGGCGTATTTCCTCGTTCAGGTATTCCGAAGCTCATGCTTCCAAGACATAGTTCTGAAATTTCCAAACCAGACTTTCCAAGTTTTTTATATTCCATTTGTATAGCTCACTCCCTCTGTAATATATCAAAAAATTAATGATTATCTTTGTAAATCAGTGCGAGACTCCCATCATCACCACGGAAGTTGACATCTCTTATTCGAGAACGTGCCTGTAGTCTCCTTTCTGCGTGCAACTTTTTTCGTTGCAGATAAATTCTTTTTATCATGCCATGTATTTCATTGAGGTTGACGCGTCAACCTAATTACACTTTACTACCTTGCGGTTGACATGTCAACGATGTTATACTCCATTTATGAATAAAAAAATGATAAGTGAAGAAGAAATGCAAATATGGCATATGTGGAAAAGCTCTTATAAGAATATTTTTGGGCGCGTAGTAAAAGACATGTTCGGTCAAACTGGGCTATCGGAGGGGGATTTTGGTATATTAGACCGATTGGATCTTTATGGAAAAGGTAAGCTGCGCCAACAAGAATTAGTAGATTCAATGGATTGGACCAAGAGTCGGTTATCCCATCATTTAACACGGATGGAGAAACGTGGACTTGTTTTAAGGGAACCATTAAAAACTGAACGAGGAGTCCAGGTAATCATTACTTCGGCCGGAAAATCAACTTTGGATGATGCCCGCCCAGTCGTTTCCATGGCAATACGTGAGCATTTTTTAGATTTATTAACTGAACAAGATATTGAGTCCATTACTAATCTGGCGGAAAGAGCAAAAGTAAAGTCTTCATCGGCTTGTAAAACCCCACGTTCTTAATTGCGGTTTTTGATGTCATTCAAGAAGAGTATCATAATAAGAGACAAAACTCTTTTACAATAAAATGAGTTAAGAATATGTTAGAAAGGATAGAAAAGTGGTATTAAGGAAATAATAATTGATGGCCTTCTAGGAACTTTTTAAAAGTCATATTGATGGGCAACTGAAGGGTTGAACATACGGGCTGATTCTATTTAAGATTTAGTGAATGTCCAAACGCATAGTTAATATAATGACTCTGGTCACGGGTCCTTTCAAGATGAGGATTTATTAAACCATACATCACCTTTAGGATGGGAACATATTAATTTGCTAGGCGAATACCATTTTAATTTGGAGAAAGCAATTTCATTAGATTCTTTAAGACCATTAATTGAGGAAATCGTCAGGAAAATGGGCTTAGCGTTATAAATTCGAAATTATCTTAACTTGAGAATGTAAACTAAACTGTGTAAGTGAGAGAGCGTACGGCTCTTACTTCGCAGTTTAGTTTTTTATTTGGTGCATGCCCAGCAAGCCGTTAATTGCTAGTTGGTGAAAGTCCAACCCGAGTAAGTGCCAAGACGCTCGGTAGCTGACGAGCAACTGGTGGAGAAATCCTAAGGTTGAAGCCTCGTGACAAAGTAACTCTCATGCAGAGTGCGAGCAACTTAACAGGTTGTAACATCAAGTGAATCTTGTAGCCTCGTCAATTACAACCCTCTAAGAGGGAGAAGGGAAGTCGAGCTTGTACCTTATAAGCGAAGACCATGGAAGGTGTGAAGAACTTGGAATATCATCACCGAAGAATCCCTCGGGGTATGGAGAGCGACATGCTAAGAAAGTAATGAACGGAACTGGGGATGTCCTCCTCGGTCACTTCAGATAAGAGAAGAAGTAAAACAGAAACCTATAAGCAAATGCGAAGTGGTGGATGGGCTGAGAGGAAGTCGGAGGGGGTCAATAGTACCTATGATGGTCATGACAACACAACATGGTCTAGGGAAGGGCGGCAGAAGCCAATACCCTACTTCGTTCACATGTGAAAGGAGGTAAGAGTAAGTGAATGCTAAAATAGCTAACTACACCAGTCAGGTAAAAGCTTGACAACTTCAACGAACATTATACCTTTGTGCCAAGGGAAGTAAGACACGACGGTTTCATACGTTGTATGATAAGATGTATCGCTCAGATATCTTCCATATGTTACTGGAGATTGGATTATGGGTAGATGGAAAGATGGAAAGACTACTCAATATCTATTGCAGATAAAACAACTGTTGCAGCAGTAGCTGGCGCTATTGCTGCCTATATTACCTTTATTGGACCTGTACTTGGGGCTGGGGGAATGGAAACCGGACATTTCACAGCTAAATCAGATTATAGAATTTTAGACGGTAGTCATATCGAACAAAGACAAACGTTGATGACATGGGATAACGCAAGTCACGATACTCTATTAGATATTTCGACGGGTTACGAAGAGAAGTATACTGGTATATAATATAAATAACCACTCTAGCTGAGTGGTTATTTATACTAAGAAGAGAAAGGAGTGTGAAATATGCTAGAAGGTAAAATATTTTGGATATTTATGCTCGTTTATATCTCATTGGCTGTATTAATATTTTGGCTTGTTCCAATCGATATAGCGATTGTACCGATAGCTATTTTGCCCCTAGTGGTGTTTATACCGTATAACGTCCTAATCCTAAGAAATAGAAAAAAGGGGAATACTAAAAATAATCAATGAAAGAAAAGACATTGATCATAGGATTGCTGTCTTTTTAGTTATTTTATAATTTATAGGAATATTTAAATAAAATTCAAACATGAAAATTTATTATTCATATACAGCTAGATTGTTAAGCACTTATTTCTATATTACTTTCCTAATCTGCTGAGCTCATTGTAGTGTTCAAAAGCTTGATAAATCTCATAGTTTCTTTCTCCATATTCGTTAGCCATGTCACCTGTTCCATTTTTCGTGATAAGTCCCTTCCCTTCTACATAAAATTTACGAAATTTTAACAGTTTCCCTTAATTCATTTAACATACATTCCTTAAGGTGAGATTAGTGTGTTTAAATGATTTAAAAATTTGCATCAGAAAAGGAGAAATAAAAAAAGGTATGAAATTCATGAAAAAAATATCAATACTACTACTACTTGCAGTGCTCACTATGGCATCTTTTGAGCTTCCTGTTCAGGCTGCTAGTCAATATTCTGAAAAGGAGCATTCAAAACCTTCAAAGCCACAAGGGACTACTGAAGAAATAAATACAGATGCTCCTGATGTCAAGAAACCTTTACCAGCAGTGGATAATGGTGGAAATGCGAATGATTCTATCTTAAAAAATGTAGCTGGGACCAATCCTTTTATAAGTATTTTAGATGGTTTTGATCAAATATGGTCTATGAATCAACCAGATTGGAGAGACGGAACAGCGTTAACTATACCAGGTGAAAATGGTGAGATTGCTAAATATGGTGACGGACCTACCGTTTATTTTGATGGATATAAAAATGATGAGACAAAGTTAGTAGCTGATAAGAATACATATGTTAACGAAGAAATCAGAGATCCAGAGACTTGGACAGCTAATATGAAATATGTAGAAGACGTCACTAAGAACAGAACGGATGAAGAGGCGTTAGCGGCCTATTATGATGATCAAAGAGATAAGATATATAGTATGATGGAAGCATATGGGCCTTTAGCTAATACCTATGTAGATCTCGTTAATCCGATCACAAGTGTTGTCAGATCAACAGAGGACATGAATGTAGTATTGGAAGAGTCGACTGTTGAGGACCAGGGCCAAGGAATGGGGCAATGGGAGGGATCTGAACTATCAGATGCGTTGGATTTAGTTCATTTAATTAGATTTAGGAATCCTTCTTCGTCAAATCCTTCTAAGTACTTTTTCTCTTCTCCAAGACCTTACAGAATGAATTCAAATGGAGAAGTGAAAGAAGTTGTTGATGAGAGCGGTTTACCTGATTGGGACACAATCGGCAGTGGTGAGAGTACAGTAAAAGAATTACCTTCAGGCGGCAAAAAAGAAATGGGAGAAAGACATTACCAACAATACGAAACGAATGTGGAAGTAATTCCTGCATTAGAATATGTAAAAAGAAAAGCGGAAGACGGGAGAGGTAAAGACGGTGCTTTTCCAAGCGGGCATACAAGTGCATCATATTTGTCAACATTCGGATTTGCATACGCAACACCGGAAAGATATGCTGAATTTTTAACAAGAGCAGCTCAAATGGGAGAAAATAGAATAGTGACTGGCATGCACTCTCCACTTGATGTTATAGGAGCAAGAATACAAGCTACTGCAATGACTGCCTATGCATACAATCTTTCAGAAAACCAAGAGGTATTGAATAAGGCTTATAACAATGCTGGAGAAGTATTCGGTGAATTAGCTGCATCAAAAGAAATGAGCTTGTACGAATATGCACATACGGTAACAGAGGATTATACGTTTGAAAGTGCGTACGATGAAGAAAAATGGGAAGATCATGAAGCAAATAAAGCATTCTATCGGGAAAAACTCACATACGGATTACCTCAAACAGGCGTAAAAGGTTTAGACCCTGTTGTACCTAAAGGGGCAGAAGTTTTGTTAGAAACTCGCCAGCCTTATTTGACCGATGAACAACGTAGAGAAGTGTTATATACGACAGAAATTGAATCAGGCTACCCTGTAATAGACGAATCAAATGGTTGGGGAAGAATTGATTTGGTAACAGCATCTGATGGATATGGTGCGTTTTCAAGCAATGTAACAGTGAATATGGATGCTTCAAAAGGGAGATTTAATGCCCATGATTGGTGGAGAAATGATATAACTGGCAGTGGTATGCTTACCAAGCAAGGGACAGGAACACTTACATTGACAGGAAATAATAGCTATTCAGGAGGCACATTGCTACAAGGAGGAACGTTAGAAGCTGCTTCTGCGACTGCTTTTGGTGAAGGTGACCTTTATGTAGAAAATGGTGCAGTTTTAGTTAATGTAGATGAACCCCTGAATTTAAACGGCAACTTAACAATGGAAGCTGGAAACCTAGATATTGCAATCAATAATGATCAAACTCAACTAAATGTAGACGGTCTAGTATACCTTGATGGTGGGGATCTGAATATGGACCTATCTAATTATGAAATAGACAAGGATACAACTATTACTTTAATGACTGCTGACAAGGTGGAAGGTAAATTAGATAGTGTAACTGCAGACGATTACGAGATAAGTGTTACCTATGATGATAACAGTGTCGTTGCACATATCAAGGCAGTCGATACTTCTGATCCAGGTACACCAGATCCTGAAGATCCGGAAAATCCTGTTGATCCGAAAGATCCAGAAAGTCCAAAAGACCCTGAAGAGACAGAAGATCCAAAAGATTCTGAGAACTCAAAGGATTCAGAGAAACAAGCCAGTCTTACTTTAATACCTGACATTACCGATGGCGAGGCATCGATCGAAACAGACTCGCTCTATCAGCTAGCTGAACAAGGTGAATTACGGATAGATTTACTTGATCATAATGATTCCGTTAACCTAGCATTTACTTCTGACCAAATAAAATGGCTGAAGGAGAATCATATAACGATCATTATTCAGTTGAAAAATGTCAGCTTGCAACTAGCTGCCTCCAATTTCACTAATGGATCCGAGGCTGCAACAATCCAGTTAGAGCGCTTAGATGATATTGATCACGCATTAAGTGTGGTCTATGAATTTGAGATCAAACAAGGCGAAAAACAATTAAATACCTTCGACGAAAAAGTGACGCTGACTTTTTCTGTTGTTAGCGACAATGTAAATGATAAAGATCAGGTGCAACTGTTCTATTTGAACCCAGAACTTGAAGAATGGGAAGCAATCGGTGGAGAATGGCAAGATGGAAAGGTGATGGCACAAACCGATCACTTTAGCTCCTATACCGTTTTTGAACAGGAAGCAATAGAACAACAGCCTGTTACGGATGACGGACAAAAAGAACAAGAAGTACAAGAAGGACAAAAACTACCGGAAACTGCCACTACGATCTATCAGTACTTATTAGCAGGGTTTTTACTCCTCTTAAGTGGCGTGTTTTTCCTCTTCATGAGAAGAAGAAAAGCTTAATCGTTTATGTAGAGAAATATAAAAATATCACACTAATTAGAAAGAGGCTGGGGCAAAAGAGTAATTAGATAGGAAAAATCCGAACATTAATTTCTGAGTACACATAACGCTTCGGCAAAATACTTCGCTTTCCATGGGCACGGCTTCAGCTCGTGCTATTCCCACAGGAGTCTGCGTATTTTGCCTACGCTTTGTCCAGATTGTTCGGATTATCGTTCTTCTTATTTAATTATGTCCCAGCCTCTTCTCTTTTTCGGACCATCTACCTCAAATGAAAAAACCCTTCTCGTTTTTGAGAAGGGTTTGGTATTGTGAGATATAATTAATGTTTTGTGAACTATGTGATGCAGGACTAGTTCATTGAAATCTGAGGCACAAAAGGTTCAGCAAAGCCAATTCAAATCATCATAAGTTATATTTTCGAGTATACCAATAACCTAAACCAAAAAATACTAGTATTATAATGAAATGTGAACACATGCTATCTTACAAAATATAAGGTTACTCTTCCGCATAGGTAGGGTTTTCTTCTATAAAAACCTGATATGTATCTTTAAACACAAATAATGCTGTCATGGCCTTCGGAAATCCTGCGTATCCACTACAATGATTAATTAATTCTAATATTTCATTTTTTGAAACACCAGCCCGTAGAGCGACACGATAGTGAAAAGTTAAATCAGTGCCTTGCTCTCCTTGTGAAATTAAGGATGAAAGGGTAATCAATGCTCTTTGTTTTAGGTCTAGCGAGTTATCTGAATAGAGATCTACATATCCAAACTCTAAGGCCAATTTAGCAAAGCGCGGTGAAAAATCTTGCACTTCTTTCATAACATTAACTCCATTTTCTCCTGATATTTCTCCAAGATTTTTCCAACCTAATTGTTGTTTATCCATTAGGTCTCCCTCCTTTTATTTAAATCTTAATTCGATAGGTGGCATTTCATCTTTTTGAACCATTAATTCTATAACGGTAGGTAGATGTGGTTCTTCTAGCGCTTGTAACGTAGCTTTTTCAATCTCCTCTTCAGTAAAGCAACGGTGGCCTATAGCACCTAATGAGGTCGCTAGTTCGCTTGCATTTATTTCTGTATCAAAGGTTACCCCTACAGATTTACCGTGAATGGTTTTCATCCCTTTATCCAACATATCATACATGCCATTATTAAAGACATAAATAATAACTGGTTGATTCTGGCAAACAGCTGTTGAGATTTCCAACCCATGCATAAAAAGGCATCCGTCTCCTGTGAAACAAGTAATTATCTTGTTTGGACTTGCTGCTTTTGCACCAATAGATAGACCAATCCCATTTCCCATAGCTCCAAATACATCGTCAAAAAAGAATGTACCAGGTTTACACACACTAAAGTGTCTTAAGGCATGAAACGTATGACTTCCATCATCCCCATAAGTAATTGTTTCAGAAGGTAATAGTGAGCGTAACAGTTTCATACACTTAGCTGCTGACAAAAATTCATTGTCCTCAGACGGATGATCGTTAAGGACATCTTCTATTTCAGTTTCATTTTTGAACGTGATTTTTTTAGGACTTTCAGGAGTGTAATGCAATATATGTTGAAGATTTTTTTTCGCATCTCCATTTATCATGAGAGTCTCAGATGGTATGGACTTCCCAACAAAGGTAGAATCAACATCAAATTGAATAACCTTCGTTGGGAAATTGTCCTCATGAAAGCTAGCAGTAGACATGTCACTAAGTTTGGAACCAATCACAATTAATAAATCGATCCCATTTTCTAAATAATCAGAAGCTGCTTGCGCTCCTCCAAGCCCTAATGTTCCTAATGAAAGAGGGTGGTGAGAAACGAAAGTTCCCTTTCCGCCTGGTGTAGTCATCACAGGGATATTCCATATTTCAGCTAGACGTTGTATTTCTGGATAGGCCTTCGCCCCATGGGCTCCTTTTCCAATTAATAACGCTGGACGATAAGCTTTTTCTAGCATGGAGAAGAATTTAGAGATATTGCCAGAAATAATAGGGTCTTCTACTTTTAAATAGTTCATTTGACTAGAGATTATATCTTTTTGAAGTATGTCTGAAGGAATAGATAAATGTACAGGCCCTTTGGGTCCAGACATAGCTTTTTCCAAAGCGTGTTGTAGATATAGATGAAGATTATCTTCGCTTTCCACTTTGGCACTAAATTTTGTTACCGGCTTAAAAACATCTACTAAATTAGTACCAAAAACACTAGAATCTTGACTTAACGCTCTCCCTGATTGTTTAAGCGGAGGGTGTCCTGTTATAAACAATACTGGCGCATTAAAAGCTGATGCTTGTGCAGCAGAAGTAACCATATTTGTTCCTCCTGGTCCAGAAGTGCCTACAGCAACACCCAAGGTATTGTTTTGCAAGGCATAGCCAATAGCCATGAACCCTGCACCACACTCATGACGTGATAAGACAAACTCCATTTCTTTTTCGTCTATAGAGAAAACTAGTGGAATAACACTTTTCCCAGGAACTCCAAAGACCTTCGTACAACCTTGTCCTTTAATAAAGTCTGTAATAATTTCTGATGCTTTTAATTGTTCACTTGTTTCATTTAAGATATTCTTCATATTATTACTTCACCTCTTTGGAAAGATTATTGTTGAGATTGTCCCAGGTTCATAGGAATATCTTCATTCAGAGAGTTTAAAATACCCGCTCTTTCACAGGGGGTTATGGTTCTAGCATATTTTATAATTGTTCTTTGGGCATAGTTAAATTTACAATGGAATCTAGTTCTGTTGGTTCCCCTTGTGATTCAAAGGCCATCGTAAGGGGCTTATTCCATTGCAGCTAATTCTTGCCCTTGTTTCTACTCATAATACAAAGGAATGGACAAAAGAATACCCCGGATCCTGGTGATAATTCATTGGTGGCTTCTACAGTGGTTTTCTCTTCCTACAAGCAACTACTACTCTTAAAAAAACTAACGATATACCCCCCTATAAATTGAAAAATTGGGATTTAAGTGTAATCTTGGTGTATAATGTAACTTTAACATATTAATAGAAAGAAAAGTGTTGTAATTTATCTAATTTTGTTAGAATTTAAACTTTTTTGTATTTTAAATCAAAAAATCCTAACACTATGATATGACTTAAAGGAATTTTTAGATCATTATACGTATGATTGTGGCTATATTTAATCGATAACCATTCTCCACTCTATATTAATTTTTAAAGGTTAAAGGACTCTGAGTTACTTTTTATCGAAAATGATTTAACCAATGTAAATAATCTGTAATGTTTATGGAGAACTTTCATGTGGAATTATCTAATACAAATAGAATACTAACTCTATACCTAAGGAGGAGTGTTTGGTAATGCCCAAAATAGCAACAGTGATTACAGATATGTTTGAAGATGTCGAGTATACTTCACCAGCGAGAGAATTCGAAGGTGTAGGTCATAAAGTCGTAACGATAGAAAAAGAAGCAGGCAAAACTGTCAAAGGTAAACAAGGTGATGCAACTGTTACAATCGATTATGGAATTGACGATGTGTCACCGGAGGATTTTGATGCATTGTTCATTCCGGGAGGATTTTCTCCTGATATACTGAGAGCGGATGATCGCTTTGTAAAATTCGCTAAGCATTTCATGGATGAAAAGAAACCGGTATTCGCTATTTGCCACGGACCTCAGTTATTAATTACAGCTAAAGCACTGGAGGGACGTGATGTAACAGGTTACCAGTCGATCCTGGTCGACTTAGAATACGCAGGTGCTAAAGTGCACGATGAAAGAGTGGTCGTTTGCGGTGATCAATTGGTTACCAGCAGACAGCCAGATGATATTCCGGCGTTTATTGAGGAATCACTTCAACTATTGCCATAAAGATTACAATTCCCCGTGAGTCAAATTAGACTTGCGGGGATTTTTTTATTCACAGCTAATTAGAAAGAACGGTGGATATCTGTTTAGTAAACTCCAAAATTTCACTTCTTTAAAAAATCCACCTATGAACAGTATCTCCACACAGTCTAAATTGTTTTGGTATATAAATTGTAAGAATGGTTGGTTGTTACCGCTTACATTATTGTTTAATCTGGAATAGAACCATCTAACCATTCTAATAAATGGAGAGGAGGAACAGCTTTCCTTAACAAAAGCTCTAAAACCATATACCGATAGAAGCTGCTGCCAGTCGTGACAATTTAAATAATGGAGGTATAATATGAGGCGATCTTTCTATTTTATGCTATGTTTTGTTATTTGTTTTTCTATACTGCCTATTTTGAATCCCATTGTCAATGCAGCTGAGGAGACAGAGCTTCTGGCCTTTCCGGGTGCTGAAGGCTTTGGACAGTATACTAAAGGTGGCCGTGGCGGTGAAGTCTATCATGTGACCAGTTATGAGCTGACAGGTCCTGGCACTTTCCATGATGCACTGACAACTGCTGGTGATACTCCTCGTACCATTGTGTTTGATATATCCGGGAATATTACAATACCGCAAATCATCGTAAGAAATAAGTCTAATATCACCATAGCTGGTCAAACGGCACCGGGAGACGGTGTAACCATAAAAGGAAATAATGTTCGCTTTATTGATAGTAACGATATTATTATCCGCTATATGCGTTTTCGATTAGGGAAAAATGACTTCCAAGATGATGCTTTATATTTTGAAGATAGTCAAAATGTCATCATAGACCATTCCTCGTTTTCGTGGGGAACGGACGAAAATTTATCCATATTAAGTAAGAGTTATGAAAATCCAGAATCGAAAAATATTACCGTACAATGGTCCATCATCTCGGAAGGGCTTTTAACGCATTCTATGGGTGGGCTAATTGAGATGAATACCATAACGATGCACCATAACCTTTATGCTCATAACAATGACAGAAATCCCAAAACAAAAGGACAAATCGACTTTGTAAATAACGTTGTATACAATTGGGGGCAATATCCTTATGTCGCTGGTGGTGAATCAGGTACAAAAGGATACGGAAATGTTGAAGGGAATTATTTTATCGCAGGTGTTAATTCGGGCAACCCTGAATATGCAGTAGTACGTGGAAATGAAAACTATAGCTTGTTTCTTGATAACAACCGGATTGACAGTAACAAAAATGGTGTTTTAGATGGAACAGACACAGGGACAGATATGATGGAAGCAGAAAGACCCAGTGTTATTGTTGATGAACGTTTTGAATATCCTTTAACGAATACAGAGGAGCCTGAGGAAGCCTACGAACACGTTTTAGGATTTGCTGGTTCATCATTAGTAAGAGACAGTGTAGACCAAAGAGTGATCCATGATGTCAGAAACCAAACAGGGGCCATTATTGGACATGAAAATGATGTTGGTGGTTTCCCGGTACTAGAAAAAGGGACAGCTCCGGAAGATACGGATCAAGATGGCATGCCTGATGACTGGGAGTTAGCGCAAGGGCTTGACCCGAATAACCCAGAGGATAGAAATGGAGACAAAAGTGGTAATGGTTATACTAATTTGGAGGATTATTTAAATGAAGTAGCTGCACAGACGTTTCCAGAGAATTATCCAATGGAACCTCCTGTTTGGTCTGGAGATCCATTTGTTCCACCAGAAGAAGAAACTGATCCAGAGCCGGAACCAGACCCTGAACCATTACCAGTAATGGATGGGGAAATTACGAAAAATGTAGTGATCAATGATAATAGTAGTGGCGGTAGTGTAAATGCAGGTAATTGGTCTGTCGAAGATAATCTTCAAGTTGGAGACTTGGTAGCGGGAGATAGGGATTCCTATCGATTTACCACCATTCCAGATGAATTACAAGGTGTGGAATGGATTCGTTCAGCAGTCAATTCCAGAAGTGCTACGAGTGAAGATTTAGTTTCCTTTTATTTAGCTGCTGATGCCAATGTCTATGTTGCTCATGATTCAAGAGTAAGTTCAAAGCCGGAATGGTTATCATCTGAATATGAGGATACTGGACAAACGATGGAAGATGATCAACCAGTGACGTTTGAACTTTATAAGAAGCACTATCCTGCTGGATCTTTTGTAGTAATGGGGCCAAATAATAACAGTAGCCGAATGAATTATTTTGCGCTAATCCAACCAACAAACCAACAGGAAGAGCCACCTGCTGTAAGTCCCGGTGATCTGGAAGCAGAAGTAGGAGCAGGTCAAGTTTCACTGAACTGGTCGTCTGTTGATGAAGCGGAGGAGTATTTAATCTATCGTTCTTCGTCAAAAGATCCTTCTTTTCGAGCTATCGCATCAACTGAAGCAAATAATTATCAGGATGATAAGGTAGAATTAGGTGTTTCTTATCAATATAAGGTATCTGCTATAAATGCCGGAGGAGAATCTGAACTATCAGAACTAACGGAAGTCTTTTTCTTTGATCCAAATGAACCGGCACCTGTTGCACCAACCGATCTAACTGTCACAGAAACAAAAAGTATAACGGTTATGTTAGAGTGGCAACCAGTAGAAGATGCGATTAGTTACGGTATCTTCAGGTCTACTGACCCAGACGGGGACTTTACTAAAGTAGCCAATACGACGAATGCTTCATATACGGATAAACCGGTGGATCCATCTACAACCTATTACTATAAAGTGTCGACAACAAGTATTGGTGGAGAATCCGAAATGTCGAGCGAAGTAAGTACAACAACCGAAGAGGCTATTAGCCTTCCGGATGTGCCAAAAGGTCTTTCTACTGGAGAAATAACAACCTCTACGTTTGAAATCCAGTGGGAATCTTTAGATGAAGCAGAGAGCTATGATATCTATCGAAAGGCGAATGAAGAAAGTGGATATAGTAAATTAGCCAGTGTATATACTTCCACCTACAAGGATGAAAGTGTAAGTATCAGTCGTACAGGATACAGCTACAAAATACTGGCGGTTAACGAAATGGGAGAGTCAGACCTGTCGGAAGAGATTAATGTGGACATGCCTCTGCCTGAAACACCATCCGATTTAAAAGTTACACTGGCAGGTAAGGATTTTGTTGGTTTGGCTTGGACATCAAACGGTGGTGCAAATCAGTACAATATTTATCGGGAAACGGATGGGGAGGTTGAAAATCTTGGTTATGCCAAGGTAGATAGCTACTATGATCGTACGGCAGAACCAGGGGTCACTTACACGTATTACATTAAAGCAGAAAATGCTAGTGGCGAATCAGAACAATCAAATGCAGTACAAGTAACATCAAGTCAAATTACGGTTTTAACCAATTACATGCAGCAATATGAAAAAACTGGCGATATAACAGGAGCGGTTGTGTCTCAACTAACCGAAACCTTAAAACAAGTAGAACATCATTTAGCTAAAGGCTCAACTCGAAAAGCGATAAAATTTATATCCAAGTATATTGAGCAACTTAATAAAGAGGTAAATGAAGAAAACATTTCACCATTAGCAAGTGCATATTTAAAACATTATGCAGAATCATTTAGGGAAGAGTTGAATAATTAAAATAAAAGGTTTCACTTTTTGAACAAGGGCAGTAACCCTTCCATATGGGGGTTATTGCCCGTTTTTTCTGATTAGTCTTATGCAGCTGATTCTAATTATTGGATAGCTGTATTTCTTTAGGTAGCTCCTTTGAAGCATCTGGTACTTTACGAGGGGTGTAATCAACCATGTCTGAAGAATAAATTTCAATGATTACTTTACCACCTAGTGTCTTAGATCGGATAAGTAATGGTTGATTAAAATTATTTTTAAACGTGAAATCAGGCCCATACCAGCTAACCGTTGCATCGCGTCCAGGCGGAACATAAGGTACCCTCTTACTATGAGAATATCGTTGCATAATTTGTGCTCCGGCACGGTCAACTGCATTAAAGAGAGTGGAAGACACTTGGCAAATCCCTCCACCTATGCCTTCCGATACTTCTCCTTTTACAATCTCAGGAGCAGGCATATACCCTTTCTCTTTTGTCCTTTTTCCAACAACCTTGTTAAAAGAAAAGGTCTTACCAGGAAATACAACATGGTTATTAATTGCTTCTGCTGAAAGAGAAATATTATGGGATCTTTCCTTGTTATTTGTATTAAAGTAGGTAATATATTGACCTATTTGTTGCGTTCGAATATTTGCCAGTAGCTCACTGTCTACATTTGGGTGTATTTTAAGTATTGGAGCTTCGATCCTGGCAGGCTCATTTTTAAAAATAAAGGCATAAAACAGTTCTTTAAATTTTTGGCGATGTAATTTATAACCGACTTGTCCAGGGACAATCACTCCATTTTTGTCGAGTGTTGCATCTACTGGTTCTTGGTAGATTTCTTGATCAAATTCTTTTATAAACTGTATATATTTGTCTTCATCAATCACTGGCTCATCAAACATAGGTACCATAAATTCAGCACGACTGACACTTGTAATTGGTTCACCTTGATATGTCACCACTAATTCACTATTCATGACGCTTTGATTAAGAAATAAATAAAGAATCGTTAAACATGTAATTTTCATACGCTAGTCTGCCTCCTAACATTAGTATGATTCGGAGACATGATTTCATGTATAAAATGCGCTAACCATCTGTGAAGGGAAAAATTTTACTGATGGAAGCCTCACTTTATCCATTCTCTTCTTGTAATTTCTCTTGCTTATGCAACGTATGTTTTACTCCCCAATCGTGCATGGCTTCTAAAATAGGTTGCAGACTCTTGCCATATTCCGTCATGGAATATTCGACTTTCGGTGGTACTACTGGATACACGACCCGTTCAATGATATCTTCTTCTTCTAATTCGCGTAATTGTTTGGTTAACATTTTTTGCGTAATTCCGGGCATACTCCTCTTAAGTTCATTAAAACGTTGTGTTCCATGATTAAGCAAGTGTAATAAAATGATTGGTTTCCACTTACCGACAAGTATAGATAAAGCATCTTCCACTCGACAGGCATTCGGTTCGTACTTCATAATAGTTCCTCCTCTGTTTTGTATACATTATAACATCCAACAGTATCTTTAGTGATACTATATTACTTTTAAGTGCGTACTTACATTTTATGTTTTTCTGCTTCATAATAACATAAGATAGCAAATTCTGATGTGTTAGAAAGGTTGTTTGAAATGGATAAATATCGTATGGATCCTAGTAAAGGATTAGAATTTGGCTTATATACATTAGGTGACCATTTGCCGAATCCGGAGACAGGTGAAAGAATTCCGGCAAGCCAGCGCTTGGATGAGTTTATTGAATTGGCAAAATTAGCGGAAGATGCTGGACTGGACTTCTTCAGTGTTGGAGAGAGTCACCAGGATTATTTCACAACACAGGCGCATTCTGTTGTGCTAGCAGCGATTGCCCAGGCAACAGAAAAAATAAAAATCGCCAGTTCTTCTACCATTATCAGCACACTGGACCCTGTCAGAGTGTACGAAGACTTTGCCACAATTGATTTAATTTCTAAAGGTCGTACGGAAATAATTGCGGGAAGAGCTTCTCGAGTTGGGAATTTTGATTTGTTAGGTTATGATTTACATGACTATGAAGAATTATATGAAGAAAAATTTGATCTTTTATTAAAAATTAATCAAAACGAGTACGTTGATTGGGAAGGACGGTTTCGTGCTCCATTAAAAAATGCCCATGTGCTTCCTCGGCCACTAAACGGTTCTTTACCAATTTGGCGAGCAGTTGGCGGTCATCCATCCAGTGCCATTAAGGCTGGTTATGCTGGTGTGCCAATTTTCCTTGCAACATTAGGAGGTCCGGCAACTCTTTTTAAACGAACAGTCGATTCTTATCGAGATGCACTAGAGCAGGCAGGACACGATTCGAAAGAATTTCCGATATCAACAGCTGGTTTCTTCTATTTAGCAGAAACAACGCAACAAGCACAACGAGAAACATATCCTTTTATCAATGCAGGCATGCAAAAGACAAATGGCAGAGGCTATCCAAAACAACACTTTGCCCAAGGCGCTAATCCGCATGATGTGATGAACATCGGGAGCCCACAAGAAGTAATCGAAAAAATATTATATCAACATGAAACGTTTGGCCACCAGCGATACGTTGCGCAAATGGACTTTGGCGGTATTCCGTTTGACAAATTGCGAAAAAATATCGAATTAATTGGAAAAGAAGTTCTACCAGCGATTCGAAAATACACAGCAAAATAAGGAGGTCCTACGATGAAGTTAGTTGCAATAGCAGGTTCGATTGTCGGGTCCAAGACAAAAACTGCGATTCAGTATGCAACAGATCAACTTTTAGATAAATATCCAGATACAGAAGTAACGTTACTGGACTTAGCGGATTACGATCTTCAGTTTAGCGACGGAAGAAATTATCTAGACTATCAAGGTGATACAAAAAAAGTAACCGAAACAATTATGGAAGCTGATGCTATAATCATTGGAACGCCCATTTTCCAAGCATCAATTCCCGGGACTTTAAAAAACATTTTTGATTTATTGCCTGTCGGTGCTTTTGAGGGGAAAGTGGTAAGTATGATCGTAACAGCTGGTTCTCAACGACACTATTTAATTCCCGAACAGCAATTGAAACCGATCCTGGGATATATGAAAGCACAGGTAGTGCAAAGCTATGTTTACATTGAAGATATCGATTTTTACCAGAAAGAAATTACCAATCATGATGTAATGTTCCGTATTGAACGACTTGTTGAGGATACCATTACATTAACGAAAACATATCAAAAGATTCGTGAAGAAAAAGAAGCCGAATATGATTTTTAATAGGGATAGCACTTGGTTTACATAGGATCAAGTGCTATTTTATTGTCAGAATTTCTAACTTTTCACTTTGAAATTATTTCAATTATTCGCATAATTAGGTATAATGTATTCTGCGAATGGATAGACATACACCGTTAAGTGGAATCATAAAAATAATGAAGGGGGTTTCATGATGAAAAAACTTAGCTTGTTTTTTATTGTATTTTTATTATTAGGTTTAGTGTTAGCGGCTTGTGGGGATGCATCTGATGATGCGATTGATGATGAAGGAACGGACACGGAGGAAGCACCTGAAGAAACTGATTCTGGTGAAGAAAGTGAGGAGAGCGGAGAAGCTTCTGAAGATTGGATGGAAAATATTACAGTACTAACTGGTGGAGAAGCTGGAGTATATTTTCCATTAGGTGTTGCAATGGCAGAAATTATGGATGAGCATGTTGATGGAGTAAGTGCAACAGGTATTGCCAGTGGAGCATCAGTAGTTAATGCTAATGAATTGAGTGATGGTCAAGCTGAATTTGCACTAATACAAAATGATGTGGCCTTTTATGCTCACGAAGGATCCAATATGTTTGAAGATGTAGTAGATGGTTTTAGTGGTATCTTTACCATTTATCCGGAAACGATTCAGATTGTAACGTTGGCTGATAGTGGTATTGAAACGGTTGAGGATTTGGAAGGTAAACGTGTAGCAGTAGGTGATGTTGGTTCAGGTACCGAAGCAAATGCGGAACAAATTTTAGGTGCACATGATCTGACATTTGATGATTTGAGTGCAGAGTGGATGGGATTTGGTGACGCATCAACTAACTTACAGGATGGAAACATTGATGCTGCATTTGTAACGGCTGGAACACCAACAGGAAGTATTCAGGAATTGGCTGCAAGTGCAGATATTAAGATTGTAAGTATTAATGAAGATAAGATTGCGCAATTAGAAGAAGAACATCCATACTATGTTAGAGAAGATTTAGATGAAAATACGTATGAAAACTTTGATGCGACAGCAACAACAGTAGCAGTTCAAGCTATGTTAGTGGCAAGAGACGATTTACCTGAGGATCAGGTCTATGAATTAGTCAAGTCTATTTTCGATAATTTAGATGCCATGCAAAATGCCCATGAACGAGGAAATGACTTAACACTTGATACAGCACAAGACGGTATGTCTATAGACTTACACCCAGGAGCTCAACGCTATTACGATGAACAATAGAAAAGCACCTATTACAAACGAAAAAGGGGCATTGCTACTGAGCAATGCCTTTTTTAAAAAAATCATGCTCATATTTATTGTAATAATTATGCTCTTGTTGAGTTGGTTTCTATGGCATCGAGCTCATTATCTTTTAGTTATATCGGATATGAATACTGAAGAAACGTTGTGGTCAAGCGAAATAGACCAAGGTGAATCATTCTTCCATGAATATATTCATTCAGTAGAAAAATCTTCTGTAAAAGAAGTATTTCAATTCTCTTCCACCGGTGAACTACTGACAATGGAAAGTTGGACAAAGTCATTTGGGGCAGGCATGCCGTATCAAAGGAAAGGAGATGTTGAGATCAAGGACGGTTATTATATAATGAAGAATTTAAATCGTCCCGTACATGGAGGTGTGTTAAGGATGAAGCCTTCCACTTTGTATCCACATACATTTTCTTTTCGTGATCAAACCATATACTTGTCAAAAGAACCCTATGTCAAAAGAATTATTGAAATCAATGTAATAGAATTATCCTGGTGGGAAGGAATTTTACGTTTCTTCACATTAGAGTAAATATATGTAGAAGGTAGGGATGGGAAATGGATAATAGCCAGAAGAAAATGCTCCAGGAAATAGAAGGGAGTGATCGCGAACTTCGTAGATTTTGGGCTATTATAGTCTTAACTATTAGTGTCTTTTTATCTGCTTTCCATTTATATGTAGCTGGCTTTGGATTGCCGGGTATAGGCTCCAAAACATTTTTAATATTGCATTTAACAATTGGCTTAATGCTTGTTTTTTGTATTTTTCCAATTAGAAAGGGTCTTCGCCAAACATCTATACCTTGGTATGATGTTTTATTAGCTATTCTCTCTTTAGTGGTTGGTACATATATTATTCAGAAACAAACAGCAACCTCTATTATGTCAGGACGGCCTACAGATATGGATTTATTTATTGGCCTCCTTTTAATTATTTTAGTACTTGAAGCAACACGCCGGGTAGTAGGAAAACCGTTAGTTATCATAGCACTTGTCTTTATTGCTTATTTCTTTTTAGGTGAATATATGCCGGGGCAGTTTCACCATACACGAGGCGATTTTGAACGGTTTATTTATGAAATTACGTATCGTAATAATGGTATATTTGGAACACCAATTTATGCTTCTGCTCAGTTTGTTTTTATATTTATTCTATTTGGTGCCATTCTCGAGTCTACAGGTGCCGGAAAGATGTTTATTGACTTAGCGTTGCGAATGTTTGGCCGCTATAAAGGTGGACCCGCTAAGGCTAGTGTTGTAGCAAGTGGATTAATGGGCAGTATTTCGGGGAGTTCAACGGCAAATGCGGTAACTACCGGCACTTTTACGATACCATTAATGAAACGAGTTGGTTTCAAACCGCATGTAGCAGGTGGAGTAGAAGTGGCAGCATCATCTAGTGGGCAATTCTTACCTCCGATTATGGGTGCAGCTGCATTTATTATGGTTGAGTTCACGGGAGTTCCTTATTATGAAATTATCCAAAGTGCGATTATACCTGCTTTACTTGCCTATATCGGTATTTTATTTATGGTGCACTTTGAAGCGTCCAAACACGGTATTACTGGGATTGATAGAAGTGAATTGGCATCAGGCAGAAAGTTATTAATGCAGCAAGGTTATTTATTAATACCATTAATTGCTTTGCTTTATTATTTGGTCTATGTTCGGGTTTCGGTTAATAATTCAGCCTTTTTCTCGATTATTGTGTTATTGGTTCTAGCATTATTTGTGCAACGTTTCAAAGATAACCTTGGTCGTACTGCTATCATTGCAGTAGGGGTTATAGCAATTACTTTATTACTACAAGTCTTTATCGACCCGATTAATCAAGGATTACATGCCTTAAATGCTATCTTTCATATCAATTTCTTTAGTGCTGAGATGATCAGGTGGAAGCCAGAGATATTAACTTTACTTCTTATTAGTATAGGAATTGCGCTTATATTTGCTTTATCACAAACGAAAATGAAAATAGATTCACCACCAATTCATTTTGGTTGGAAGCAAACATTAGCAGGTTTTGAAACAGCTGCACGAAATGCGTTGTCGATCATTGTTGCATGTGCGACTGCAGGTATTTTGATTGGTGTGATCACAACATCAGGCTTGTCTACTAAATTTACAAGAATTGTGATTGGCTTTAGTGAAACATTGACTAATGCGATGCCTAGCTTTTTAGTAACGGATAACACCCAGTTATATTTTGCGTTAATTTTAACGGTGTTTGCTTGTTTATTATTAGGACTAGGATTACCGACTACGGCTACCTACGTTGTCCTAGCAGCAATTGTAGCTCCTGTATTAACAGATATGGGTGTCCATGTTTTGATTGCACACCTGTTTGTACTATATTACGGGGTGTTAGCGGATGATACGCCACCGATTAATCTGCCTGCCTACGCGACAGCCGGTATAGCCAAGGCAGGCCCTGTTCGGACTGGTGTTCAAGGGTTTAAATATGATTCAGCAGCATTGTTATTGCCATTTGTTTTTACATTAAATCCAACGATTCTTTTGATTACTGACGCGACATGGTATCAAATCATTTGGGCGATTCTTACGGCTACAATTGGAATGATTGCTTTTGCTTCGTTCATCCAAAACTGGCTAGTCAGAAAATATCATTGGTATGAAAGAATATTAGCGCTAATTACAGCATTATTATTTATCCAAAATAACTTGATGACAGATATTATTGCCGTAATAACGCTTGCTGTTATCTTCATTTTGTAGCTATTTTTGTCACAGAATCGGAAGAATAAAGAGCAAACAGCATGATGACAGAACCCCTCTCGATTATACGGAGAGGGGGTTTTGTCTAGTTATACGTTTCGCTAAGGGATAATGAACTCCCTATTGATGGAATTTACTCAATTATTAGCAAAATGAATTAACTGCTTAAAATATATGTAAGCTGGCATAACTTTCTCGCTTGTCCCATATAGTGGTTACAGGAGAATTATAGGGGGAAAAGCGGATGCCAAAGATATTTAAAGTTGTCCTGTGGTTAGTTGGCTTATTTTTATTAATTATTCTTATGCAATACCCGATGCAACGATCATTGGATTCGTGGCAAACATGGTCACTACCACTAGCTGGTAAAACTATTGTCCTTGACCCAGGTCATGGTGGTGTTGACGGAGGTGCAGAGGCATCAGATGATACACAGGAGAAGGATATTGCCCTAAACGTATCAAAGATGCTTAAGGATTATTTACAGCAGGCAGGAGCCATTGTATATCTCACAAGAGAAGGCGACTATGATTTGGCGCAAGATGATACAACTGGTTTATCTCGGAGAAAGTCAGAGGATATTCAAAATCGAGTAGCATTTATCCAAGAGAAAGAAGCAGATCTTTTTCTTAGTATTCACTTAAACGCTTTATCTGATAGGAAATGGCAAGGAGCTCAAACCTTTTATCATCCTGGAAGAGAACAAAATGAATTATTAGCAAAAGCAATTCAATCCGAAATACGTCGTAATTTAGAGAATACCAACCGAGAAGCACTAGCCATGAGTCAAGTATTTATTTTAAAATACGCAGAAATAACGGGAGCATTAGTAGAAATCGGATTTTTATCAAATGAAGAAGAAAAAGAGTTATTAAAATCCACAAGTTATCAGAAAAAAATGGCAGCAAGCATTTATGAAGGCATTTCACAGTATGTAATCGAACAAACGGACAACCCTTGATGCGTCTCACTTAGATAATGCTTAATTTGTGTTATACTAGCATATAGGATTAAATAGTTTAGATTGAGGTGACCTATTTTGCTAACAGAACAGAATGTAATCGATCTTTTGCATAAAATGAAAGACCCCTTCTTACATAAGACATTCAAAGAAACTAATGGTATTGAAGAGGTCTCTATTAAAGAAGAAAAAAATCATATTAGTGTCAAACTATCGATTGCAAAAACGAATACAGCGGAGCAAATGCAATTACAACAAGAATTAGTTGGTGCTTTGAAAGAGTTAGGAGCAGCTACGGTTGGGCTGCGCTTTAGCCAATTGCCTGAAGAAGTGATCGCTAAATTCCAGCCAACAAAAGAAAAAGATCCATCTTTACTCAGTAAAGATTCTAATACAAATTTCCTAGCAATTGCCAGCGGTAAAGGTGGCGTTGGGAAGTCAACTGTTACAGTTAATACTGCTGTTGCCTTAGCGAGGCTAGGGAAAAAAGTAGGCATTATTGATGCTGACATTTATGGTTTCAGTGTCCCAGATATGATGGGTGTGGAAGAAAGACCGAAGTTGAATGGCAATAAAATAGTCCCAGTGGAACGTTTTGGTGTAAAAATTATATCGATGGGCTTCTTTGTGGAAGATAACTCTCCGGTAGTTTGGCGTGGCCCAAGACTTGGTAAAATGCTAACAAGCTTCTTTAAGGAAGTGGAGTGGGGAGAACTCGACTATCTCTTGTTAGACTTGCCTCCAGGTACAGGTGATGTAGCGTTAGATGTCCATAATATGATTCCATCATCTAAAGAATTAATAGTCACTACACCACACCCGACTGCAGCGTTTGTTGCAGCACGTGCTGGTCAAATGGCAATTAACACAGATCATGAAATCTTAGGTGTAATTGAAAATATGGCTTATTTTGAGAGTAAAGTAACTGGTGAAAAAGAATATGTTTTCGGTAAAGGTGGAGGCGACAAGCTAGCGGAAGTCGTGGATACGAAAGTAATTGGTCGACTTTCCCTACAACAGCCTTTTGAAGAAGAAGGTGTGTTTGCGCCATCTGTATATCAAGAAGACCATCCTAATGGTAAAGAATACCTTGAGGTTGCCAAACAAATCATGGACCAATTTTAATAAAGAAGTGGAGCACTCTTTGGAGCTCCACTTCTTTTTAGTTTCCTTGCTGTTGTTTGTCCTGTCCTTCTTGCTCTTTCTCCTGTTGCTGTCCACCACCACCAGATCCACCGGAAGATTCACCTGATCCTGAACCAGAGCCTCCTCCTCCACTACTTGAAGGTTTCATTTCTTTTGCAGCTTTTAGAAGTAAATCTGATATTTTTGCTTGGAACATCGGGGAATCAAATGTTTCTTCCATTACTTTTTCTAAATGTCCACGGAATTCCTGACTGGTCAATTGTGACATAGTTTGTTTTTCCATTTCTGGATTTTTGAGTACTTCCATTAATTTCTTCTGATATTCTGAATCACTCATTAAGCTTTTGGTGACATCTTTCTGTTTATCCTGTAATGCTTTAGCAAACGACTCTACAAATTTTGGATCCTGGAACATTTTTTCCCAAAATTTTTTACCTTTATCGGAAGAAAGAGTCTCTGTTACGGCATCCTTAATTACTTTTGATTCGATCACATAAGTTTGCTGCATATCATCGCTTGACAACACTTCTGTAATCGCCTTTTTTCCTTCATCGGTTTTAAGAATATCTGAGACCATTTTTTTAGTTCCTTCATAGCCGTCACTTTCTTGGTTTCCTGCATTGTTTCCACCGCCACCACATCCTGTAAGCAGCAGTAGAGTAATTAATAACATGTATAGAAATCGGTTCATATATACCGCTACCTTTCTTATAAAAAATAACCTGTATTTATAATATGGAGTCATTTATAATTAATATGTATGACAAGCGAAAAAAACTGAAGTTCGTGGTAAAATATTTAATGAGATATAGATGTAGGGGGATTTAATTTTGAAAAGTCGTAATGTAGTGCGGTTGTTTTTTTCTACTTTACTTTTAGGAGGGTTTTCTACCCTCATTGCGAGCTTTTTCGTAAAAACAGGAGTTTATGCAGAAAATCTTAATCCGTTTAATTGGTTTGAAATATTAGGTTTACTTATTTTCTTTACTGGGTTGGGCTTTGTTTTTAGTTTGATAAGCCAAATGGGCTATTTTGCGTATTTAACAGTTAACCAATTTGCTTTAGGGGTTTTTCGTAAGTATTGGTCAACAGTTCAGGTTGTATTAATAGCTTTTTCCCTTTTTGATCTTGTCTATTTTCGCTATAGAAGTGTGGAAGATGGCACGATTACACCGTTCTTGTTAATCGCTATTGCTTTATTTATATATAGCTGGTTTGTAGCAGGAATAAAGGCAAAAGAAACAAACAAAAAAACATTTATTCCGGCATTATTCTTTATGGTTGTTGTTACATCGATTGAGTGGGTTCCGGGATTACGTACGGAAAACGGTGATTATGCCTGGCTAATGATAGTGCCATTGATATTATGCAACACTTATCAGTTATTAATCCTGCATCGCTTAACGGAAAAGAAATAAGGCTTGGACAGAAGTGCTCCAATTATGACAAAACACGAACATCGATTTGATGTTCGTGTTTATTGTTCCTTGGAAAAGTATCATTCTTCCTTGGAAAAATGAGTATTTCCAAGGAACAGCAGCACTTTTCCAAGGAAGCGAACTAGAATTCCAAGGAAGAAGCAACAACGTTATTTTTTGTCTCCACCTTTATTTTTAGATTGAAGTTCTTCTTGGTTTGTTTCTGCTTGTGTAGTTAATTCTGAAATTGTCAAAAACTTTTTGTCACCTTTGATCTCAGGAATGACAGCCTCAAGTGCCTTTTCTGTTTGTTTTACACTATCTGAAGCATGAAGTAAAATGATCGACCCATTCCTGATATTTTTTAAAATATGATTAGTTATCTTTTCAGTTCCAGGGTTCTGCCAATCATTTGGGTTAATACTCCAGTGAATCACTTTAAGGCCTTGATTTTCTGCTAAGTTAATCACTTCTTCATTTAAATGACCGTTAGGTGCTCTTAACAAATAAATATCTTCATAACCTAATTTAGAGAAGATATCTTTTGCTTTGTTCAAATCGCTCCGCACTTCATCTAATTCTTGCTCGACATATGATTGGTATTGGTAACCAAGCATTCCAATCTCATGTTTGTCTTCTGCTATTTGCTCTAATATGTCGGGATGTCGTTCAGCCCACTCACCACTCACAAAAAAAGTCGCTTGAACACCCTCATTCTTTAACCTTTCTAAGATAGGGTGAACTTGTTCATCACCATGACTGATATTAAAGGTTAAAGCAACAGATGAATGTTCCGTATTCCCTGCGTTTAATGCCCGTGGATTATCCTGATCGGAAAAAACCGTAGAGGTATAATTAAATTCCAAAAATAAAAACAGGGCTACAAAGAAAGCAATAGGAATAATAATGAATGCTTTTTTCTGTTTTTTAATATCTACAATATATAAACGTCTCACCGAAAATCTCCTCCATTTAGTTGGGCTTGTCTTCATTATATGAGGGAATTTCATTAATATGATGTCTAATTATGTTTAAATTTGAAAGAAAACAGGAATATAAATATTAAATGCCGGGGAGATTATCATTATTAAAATAGATTTTAGGGGTGGACAAGATGTTGGGATTATTAATTAATGATAAGGAGCAAAGTGAACTGCAGTATGTGGTTAAAAGAGAGCTAGAAGAATTATTGTTGGACCTGGAAGATCATCGAATAGATAAAATGGTGAAACAAGCCATGTGTGATCGATATAAGGTTGTTTTTCATTTGTATACACGTGTGGCAAGTGAAGAAGAAATTAAGAAGTATATACCCAAGAAAGTACAAATTGAATAATGAAAGTAGATACTATATCTTCCCTTAAGAAGAATATAGTATTTTTTATTTTCATATGAAAATAAAAAATACCCTTGCCTGCTTCAAAAGTTTATGGTATATTATTTTTTGTCGTTATTACAAAACGAAGCAATGAACAAGCAAGAAAAAAACAAAAAGTCATTGACTTCTTTTTTGATACGTGATATATTATATTCCGTCGCAAAAAACGACATAACATTGATCTTTGAAAACTGAACAAAACAACCAGTATGATTTTAAACATGAAATAAGCTAGCTTTTAGAAGCGAGCGCAAGACAACTTTATTGAGAGTTTGATCTTGGCTCAGGACGAACGCTGGCGGCGTGCCTAATACATGCAAGTCGAGCGCGGGAAGCTTGTCGGATCTCTTCGGAGTGAAGCGAGTGGAACGAGCGGCGGACGGGTGAGTAACACGTGGGCAACCTACCTATAAGACTGGGATAACTCCGGGAAACCGGGGCTAATACCGGATAACACTTTTCTTCACATGAAGGGAAGTT
>NZ_FOTR01000018.1 GCF_900114645.1 Gracilibacillus orientalis
ATAAATCCCATTCACTTTTTGATGAAGATTTTCCATCTCCTCTAATAAAGTTTCATTTAGTTTATCCTCATCTGTTGGTGTTCGATTCAACCATTTATAATAGGAGGCACGTGCCACCTTTGCTATTTCGCATAATAACAGAATAGAAAAATTTTCTTCCTCGTAAAGTTGTTGAATCGCTAAATAGCGATTTTCTAAACGAACATGGGTTATGACCGCCCCCTTTCGATCTCCTCTAACTTTTTTAAAAAGGCATTCTCCGCTCGCAACCGTTCATTCTCTTTTTCCATCCGACGTATCTCTAACTTCATTTTTTCTTCCGGTGATAATTCTTCCTCTGTTTTAGAACGACCACGTCGGTCTTTTAACGCATCCCATCCACCAGCTTCATATTTTCGCACCCATTGATAGACTTGTTGGTAAGATACTTGATTGGCTACCGCCGTTTTATGATAATCCTTATGATTGGCTAAAGCGTCTTGTACAATCTCAATACGTTTCTGCCACGTGGTTTTTCTCCCTTTGGTCATAGAGCGACTCATTCCTTCCGGTTGTCCTTTTATTTCTCTATGACCATTATAATCTTTCATCCATTTTCTTAAAACAGATGTGCTGGAAATCCCATGCTTTTCTATGACATCTCTTTGTGAATAGTTACCTGAAAGGTAATCTGATATGGCAACTAATTTCATTTCTTTTGTGTAGGTTTTATTGTGGGAAGTTCCCTTTAAACCTTCCACACCGTATTTTTCCACCATTTTCATCCAATGCACAAGGGTGGTATTATGTACACCGTACTTTCGCTGGATCTCACTTAAGCTATATCCCAGATTTTCATAGGCATCCAATACTGTCCGTTTAAATTCAGCAGTATGACCTTTTCTGGACATAAAAATAACTCCCCCCAAGTAGCAGATTTTTATTTTTTAATCTGTCTACTTAGAAGGGAGCTTATCAATCTAATTAAAATGCTTGATTTCATGCGCTTTTTTTATGATTTAAACGAAGTGATTTTTAACTTATGTCCAGGACTCCCAAAAACGATGAAGTAGTTCACCATTTACCCAATGTACTAATAATAGTTAAATCCTTGGTTCGAATAAGTTAGTTTAAACAATTGCAAAAAAGTATTATTGTTGGAAAGGTTGATGAGTGCTATGATTTTTATCAAAACTATAAGGATTGAGGTGATTTATCTAGAAACGATAAAAAATGCTAACAACAAATTGTAAGCGTTTAAAATTTAATTACTAAGGTTAAAGAACTCTTATTAAAAACAGGAGGAAAAATACAGAATATGGGTAATTATGAGAAGCGTTTAGAAAAGGAAGTTCACTCACAAATTTTTAATTTTAACTATAGTTGGCAGTTTATACTTGCAGATAAATTTCCACTTAATGAGGCATTAGATGCATGGCAAGATGATAAAGGTAGATATTTTTATGAAAAAGATTATGAGGAAAGCGGTTGGGAGACTGTAGGGGTTCCACATACTTATAATGATAAAGATTTATTTGTGTCAAGAATTGAAGATGCAGGAAGTGGACAAAAAAGAACATTTTCTTTTTATAGAAAATGGTTCAGTCTTCCTTCTGAGCATAAAGGAAAGAACGTCTTGATAGAGTTTGAAGGAATCCGACAAACCTGTTATCTATATGTGAATGGAACGATGGCAGGTTATTACGAGGCAGGTGTTGGCCCATTTGGATTTGATTTAACACCCTATATAGATTTTGAAGGAGACAACTTGATAGCAATTGCTACTGACAATACATCCTCCAGGAATTTAGATGCATTTGTTGCTGAAACACCAAATGTAGAAGGTGCAATACCCGGTGGATTCTTATCATCTCAAAACCCAGACAATATGGATGAAAGCATCCGAGGTGTAGGATATTTTTGGAATGCGAATGATTTTAATCCCAGTATAGGTGGTCTTTCAAAGAATATACGGTTACACATTAAACCCAAGTTACATATAACACTCCCGATTTACAGTAATCTTCAAACAAAAGGAGTATATATATACGGGTCAGATTATGAGATTAAAAATAAAAAAGCTACTATACATGTAGATGTAGAGTTAAGAAATGAGAGTGACTCGGACAAAAATGTAACATTAGAATCTATCATTATCGATCATAAAGGTCATGAAGTAGCACGGATGTCTTCTGGCGAAATACAAATACCTAAAGCAAGAGAATTACCTAATTTGCCACAACAATCAATAACGCCAAAAGATGCCTATTCCAAAGAAGGTAACCAGTATATACCATTATTCGAAGAAGACGTCGAGCCTACAAAAACTGATTCATTAGAGGTAACTTTAGTGAAATCTAATGCTCTAGGTTCCAATCTACGGTTTTGGTCACCAGATGATCCATATTTATACACGGTTCGAACTTATTTAATATACAATGGAGAAGTTTTAGATCAAGTGACAAATGTTACAGGATTTAGGAAGGTTTCTTATGATTTCGAGAGTGGGTTGAAAATAAACGACTCTCGTGTATGGTTGACAGGATATGCTCAACGCGCAGCTAATGAATGGGCAGTTATTGGAACGGCACCAGATTGGCTGAAAGATATCGATGCCCAATTAATTCGTGAAAGTAATGCAAATCATATCCGTTTTATGCATGTGGCAGGTAGTCCAGCAGATATTCGATCGTTTGATCGTTCTGGCGTTGTTTGTACACAACCTGCTGGAGATAAAGAAAAAGAGAACTTTGGCAGACAATGGGATCAACGTGTCGAATTAATGAGAGATGTCATCATTTATTTTAGGAATAATCCTTCGATATTGTTTTGGGAAGCGGGCAATAATTCCATAAATAAAGAACATATGCGTGAAATGCGTTTATTAAAGGAGAAGCTTGATCCTACTGGTGGCAGATATATGGGGTGCCGTACATTAAATACAGAAGAAGTATTAAATGAAGCGGAATATGTAGGTACCATGTTAAACCGTCATGCTGGGCGTTATCAATCTGAGAAAATGCCAGTTACAGAGACTGAATATTTACGTGAGGAAGCCCCTAGACGTGTCTGGGATGATTTTTCACCCCCTGATTTTGATTATGATAATTTATGGTTAGGTCAAGGTGGCAGGAAACAAATTGGTGGTGATTGTCATGATCTTACTTCTGAAGATTTAGCTCTATATGCAGCAAAAGGGTATGCTGAATTTTTTAATGATCGGATTGGTGGAGCATCTGGGAAAAATCTTTATTCAGCAGCAGCGGCATTATGTTGGACAGATTCAGCTCAACATGGAAGGCAAGCAGCTAGTGAAAACGCTAGAATGAGCGGCCGCGTAGATCCAGTTCGTATCAAAAAACAAAACTTTGATGTATTTCGTACCATGCAATCACCAGTACCAATGATAAAAATTCTTGGACATTGGAACTATCCTTCTGAAAGTGATAGGAACTATCGTTATCCGGTTAAAGAATTTGACGGTACTTATTGGAGAAAAACGGGAGAATATAGCTACAGAAATCCAAAAGATAAAACGGTATATGTTATTGGTAGTTATTCCATCGCAAAAATAAAACTTTTTATAAATGGAGAATTTGCAGCAGAATGTGATAATACAATTGATACTTTTGTCTTTCCATTTCATCATATTGATATTACTCAATCTGGCTCAATTACAGCAAAAGCATATGATTATAATGGGAATCAAGTAACTACAGATACAATTGAAACGGTATCCCAACCTGCAAAATTAAAGCTTAAAGCACATGTTGGCGATCGAGGACTTTTAGCAGATGGAACAGATATAGCTTATGTTGATGTGGAGGTTTTAGATGTTAGTAATCATCGTCACCCACTAGCTGATGATCGGATAGATTTTACGATGGAAGGTGAAGGTTTTTTTCTAGGTGGTTACAATAGTGGGCGTTTCAATGGCTATGGAAAAGAAGATAGTGTGATTCATAAAAATTATGTTTTTGCAGAATGCGGAAAGAATCGAGTATTCATCCGTTCCACAAGAAATGCAGGAAAAATAATATTATCAGCAAAAGTAAGCGGACTACCTGAGGAACGTATTGAGATCCATAGTAAATCAATGGACACAGGTGCACTAACAGTTGATTTTCCACAATATCTTGAACCATTATATGCTGAGCACCCACCTGAAAATAGTTTTGCATTCAAAGCTATACCACAAGCCGATGCAGCTAAATATACGGAACCAGATGAAACATATTGTAAGGTCGTGGTAAATGGGCAAGAACCTAATACAAATGGTATTTTAAGTGTTTTTGAGCATGGAAGTGTTTATAGTCCAATTTTATTTATAATAGACAGCATGAAAAAAAATTACCCGCAATTATTTGACTATCAATACGATGAAGAGCAGGGAATTCTGACGTTCATTTCAGATGGTAAAACGATCATTGCCGAAAAAGGGCGTACACATCTTCTAGTAGATGGAGAAGAAAATCTATTAAATGGGGAGCCATATATCAATAAAGATGGTGTATTCATAGTAGAAATAAATGCTGTAATATCTTATATAAAAAATGTTGTTTCTTATTATGATGAGAAGGCTAGTTTATTCCGTATCGAAATTCCAAAATAACAATTAATGTTGAAAGGAGAAATAATATGGAAGGAAATGTATCTTTATCTTGGTTAGGAAAAAAACCTAAAATAACTACTGGAGTAACATGGGGAATCCCATGGGAAAAAGGTATGTTAAACAAAAAAGACCCTTTAGAACTAGTTGATGCAAACAATGTTGGAATCCCTCTTCAAAGTTGGCCTACTGCCTTTTGGCCAGATGGTAGTGTGAAGTGGACAGCACATGCTGTGTCATTGAAGGATGAAGTTAATACAGAACGCTTACAGATTAAAAAGGGTAACATAACGAAAGAAATGGATCCACTTAAGTTAGAGGATGGCTCAGACTCTATTTATATAAATACAGGCAAAGTGAGTTGCCAAGTAAACAAAAAAGGAGATACTGTAATTGGAGAAGTTTACTATGGGGATAATCTTGTATGTCAAGGTGGCTATTTAAAAGGCATACGAGAATCAAAAAATAAAACGGACGGAATAGTAACATGGAAGCAAGAAGAATTCTATAGTGAAATTAAAAATGTTGTAGTTGAACAAGATGGACCTATCAGAGCAGTAGTGAAAATTACAGGTAGGCACAAAATATATACAGATAAACGTGAATGGCTGCCTTTTACACTTAGGTTGTATTTTTATACAGGTCAAACTTCTATAAAAGCAGTTCATACATTTTTATATGATGGGAATCCACACAAAGATTTTATTAAAGGAATAGGAATAGACTTTAAAATTCCAATGAACGGCCCATTATATAACAGACATATAAGGTTCGCAGGTGATACCGGTATGTTTAGTGAGTCTCCCAAAGGTATGTTAACCTGGCGTACATCCGGTAGATATGAAGAACTTTACAAGGAGCAAATGGCAGGGAGATCTATTGAATTCGATTCTGAAGATCATCATTTTGTGGAATTGTTAGATGATTCTGCGACATGGAATAATTTCAAGCTAGTCCAAATTTCTGCCGACTCCTATACCATTTCAAAGCAAACAAGAGAAGAATTTGCATGGATTCGTGCTGTATCTGGAAAACGAGCAGGTGGCTTAGCATATGTTGGTAGTGAAACAGGCGGAATCGCTGTTGCTGTTCGGAATTTTTGGAAAAAACAACCGTCCTCTCTTGAAGTGAAACAATTATCTGAGCAAACATCCACTTTATCAGCATGGTTTTGGTCACCAGATGCACCATCGATGGATTTAAGACATTATGATTCAGAAACACACGTAAAATCATCTTATGAGGGTGCAGAAGAATTTCGCAGTACTCCTTATGGAATTGGGAATACAAGTGAGATAACAATTGATTTATTCAATAGTACTCCAGAACAGGAATTACTACAAACATTAGTTGAAGAAAAAGAATCCCCACCTTTACTAGTGTGTCATCCAGCCCATTACCATGATACAAAAGCGTTAGGGGTTTGGAGCTTAAAAGATGATAGTACCCCCATAAAAGCGAACATAGAAAAAGCACTTGATGAAGTGCTCCAATTCTATCTTGATGAGGTGGAGCAAAGAGGTTGGTACGGTTTTTGGGATTACGGGGACGTGATGCATAGCTATGATCCTATTCGACATGTATGGAAATATGATTTAGGTGGATGTGCTTGGCAAAACACCGAGCTAGCACCTAATTATTGGTTATGGTACATGTTTTTACGCTCCGGACGGGAAGATATATTCCGGTTTGCGGAAGCAATGACACGACATACGAGTGAAGTTGATGTATACCATTTGGGTGAATATGCAGGACTTGGATCAAGGCATAATGTGGTTCATTGGGGTTGTGGATGTAAAGAAGCACGAATAGGTGCTGCAGGACTTCATAAAATATATTACTATTTGACAGCTGATGAACGGATCGGTGATATTATGGATGAAGTAGTTAATGCTGATTATACAACAGAACACCTTGATCCAATGAGAGCATATTATACAAAGGATCATTTCCCTACTCATGTACGAAGTGGCCCTGATTGGGCAGCATTTTGCTCTAATTGGTTAACAAAGTGGGAACGATATGAAGATACTAATTTTAGAGATAAGATGTTAACAGGTATTAATTGTCTTAAAAAAATGCCTCATCGTTTGTTAACTGGTCCTGTTTTTGGATATGAACCAAGAACTGGAGAATTAAAATTCATGGGTAATGAAAATTGGGGTCATCATTTAATGATGAGTATGGGTGGTGCCCAAGTATGGATGGAAATGGTGGAGGTTCTAGAAGATGTCGAATGGAAAGACATGCTTGTTGAATTTGGAGAATTTTATAATCTATCAAACGAAGAAAAATCGCAAAGGACATCTGGAGCGATTCAAGGTGATAAACCGTGGGGAAGTTCCATGTTATCTTCATCATTAGTAGCATATGCTGCAGCAAATAAAAAAGATGCAGAGCTGGCAAAACAAGCATGGCAATATTTACTTGTAGATTCTACACACTGGCAAATAAAAACGCCATTAAAAGCTGAGAAAACATCAGACTATGTGAAACCAGTTGTAGAAGTGAAATCGATGTCAACGAATACAGCTTCCCAATGGTCTCTTAATTTAATTGTTTGTTTAGAACTAATTGATCAATATCTAGAGTCAGCGATGTTGGATGATGAGAAGTCTTAGTACGTAACTATATAGCTGCTAATAATTATGAAATGATCTGAATTTAATAAATTAGTATGGAAGGAATTTATCAATATATAGGTAAGAATGAAAGAAACCATATTCTTTTTATTTATAATGTAAGAAAGTATAAAATCCTTAGTATAACAGCGTTTTGTCTTATAGCAGCGAAATAAATAAAGAGTGTTTTGAAAGGTATAGAGTGCTGGGCACAGCTCCGGAAAAATGCTTCGCTTTCCGCGGGCCTGGCTTCAGCTAATTTTTTTAAATAAAATGAATTTTATTTAAAAAAATGGATCTTCAGCTCATGCTATTCCCGCAGGAGTCTTCGCATTTTTCCTGCGCTTTAAGATAGGCTCTACACCTATGGTGACAGCTAATATGTTGGCTTTTTATAGCGATAGAAAATAGGGTTCTACATGATGCAGTAAACGCAAAAATGATACTATATAATAAGTTGTAGAACATAACCATAGCGCAGGCCGACCGTTTCGACTCCTGGGGAAATAGCGTGATCTGAAGATCCACTTTGAAAAGTGTTTTTCTTTTCAAAGTTAGCTGAAGAGCATGCCCCCGGAAAGCGAAACGGTCAGCCGAAGCGGTTGCCGTAGCAGATGAAAACATTTCATCATTTCTAACTTGGTTAGAGTACATTATCTTGGTTTATAAACGAAAGGACCGGGTGGGCTTTCCCGGTATTTCTTAAAAACACCTTTTCCTCACAAGTGTGAAAGTGCTTACAATTGTGGTAAGATATTTTATGTGAGGTGAAGAAAATGAAAAACAATAAGTTTTTTTCAAATATGAAGGATTGGTTCGTTAGTCGTTGGCAAAGTAATTACTTTAGGAAAAGTTTCCTAATGATTTTATTTATCACTTCTATTCCAGGCATTATATCAGGTGTTGGAATCTATACATTTGGTTTAAGTTCTACAGAAAATGAATTGCGAAAAGTCCATTTAGAAGAAATAGATGAGCGTTCGCAAAATATTGATGATCAATTTAATTATTTGGAAGAATCACTTACCTATTGGGCATTTGAACCAACTTTTAATTATCACCTAACTTCCACGGATTTTGTTTATGACTTTCAAGTAACAAGAGAAATTATGAAAAAATTATTGATATTGCAAGGTAGTCAATCTCTTATAAGTGAGGTTAATTTGTTTATCGAAGCAGAACAAGGACCTATTTTATTCAATCCATATTTGAATCATATAAGCGAAGATGGAGTACAGAAAGCGTATCAGACTTTGTTGGAAGCTCCTAAAAATATTTCTTGGGATCACGATGAAGCATTTTTTCAACATACAGAATTTCCTAATAACCTGATCTTAACACACCAAATACCTGGGGTGATAAGTAGTCCGTTTGGAGCAATTATTGTTTCTATCGACAGTGAAAGTCTTAAAAGTACGCTTGAAACCTTAACACCTTATAGTAATGGGATTACGTTACTAATGGATGAGGATAATGATTTGTTGTTATCGACTGAAGAATCTGCAGAACATAACTTTACGAATAAGCTAGTCTCCATGTTTTCCAATCAGGATATATCTGATCATTCATTTCAAATGGATTGGGATGATAAAACATATTCGATTTCCTATGGTGCTTTTGATCGTGTTGGATCGCAGTGGACGTATGTCTCGGCAGCCCCAATATCAGCTATTACTTCACCAATTATTACGATTTCAAAAATAATTCTTATTGCCAGTTTGACTATTTTTGGATTAGCATTTTTACTAACATTATTTGCATCGAACCGTTTGTATCAACCTATAAGAAATTTGACAAGTAGTTTTACAACATCTAATCACTCAACAACAAAAGGAACAAGAGATGAATTTAAACAAATTCGTGATCGAATAGATACCTTGACATCTGAAAGTGAACAATTGGAAAAAAGAATTACGTATCAAATACCTCAACTAAGACAGAACTTCCTTATTCAGTTAACGAAAGGATTTTTATATGATTTTGACGAAAAGGCATTAAAGAAAAGAATGGAAAACTATCGGTGGAATGTAGAAAATCACTCGTTTGTATTATTAGATATTCAATTAACAGGCATGTATAAGAAAGAGGAACATAAGTATGAAGATGATAGTTTAATTGCTTTTGCTATGGCAAATATTGCTGAAGATTTAACGAAAGAGTACATGGATCAGTATACCGTACTTAATCAATATGATATGACGGCTACCATATTTTTAATAGTTCCTAACCAAATCACAAATTCGACGGAACTTTTAAAACAACTTGTCCATGATATTTCAATAGCTATCAACCGCGTATTATCGAGATATGTCACGATTACCATCAGTTCGAAGACACCGAAAATAAAAGATATTAATTACCTTTTTGAAGAAATAGGAAGAGTCAAACGTTTTCGAGATTTTAATAATCAAAATCAAATTCTTATGTTAAATGAAGTGGAAAAAGATGTGTCAGGTCAAAGATTATTCTATCCTTTTGAAATGGAAAAGGAGATTATACAGTGTATTAGAAGAGGTAAAGTGAATGAAGCGGAGGAGTTGATCCGTCCGTTCTTCGATGAGCTACTTGAAAACAGTACAAAAGAAGTAAGTGTTCAAGCTGGAATAATGCAATTATATAGTGCGATTCAACATGAAATATTACTTTCAGGTGTTGATCCGGTAGTTTTGTATAAAGGACGCAATATGTATGGAGAGTTGTCCCAACTTCGTGAAGTAGAATGGATAGTGAAATGGTTAATTGAACAAGTGATTACACCATATATCACCTATGTGGAAGATAATATGAACATGGAAATGAAAATGGTTGTCGATAAAATTGTTTCTTATATAGAGGAACATTACATGGAAGATATCTCACTTGAAAGTTGTGCGGATTATGTTGATACAACACCTTATACATTAAGTAAAGCATTTAAAAAAGTATATGGTGACAATTTTATAGATTACCTGACAAAAATAAGAATGAATAAAGCAAAAGAGCTGTTATTACAAACAAATATGAAAATACATGAAATTGCAGAAGAAGTTGGATACAGGCATAGTTATTTTAATAGAATATTTAAAAAACATGTAGGTTTGCCTCCGAGTCAATATCGTAAATCGAGAGCAAGTAATTCTTAGGAGGAATGTAAATGGATGCTTTATATCAACAATTTTTAAATCCAACATCAGAATTTTCACCAATGCCATTTTGGTTTTGGAATGATCGTCTAGATAAGGAAACATTACAAAACCAAATAGAAGATTTTCAAGATAAGGGTGTGGAAGGCTTTGTCTTACACCCGAGAATAGGTATTCCTGAACAAACAAAATATTTATCAGATGAATTTATGGAATATGTAAAGTTTGCCGTTGAGGAAGCAAACAGACGTAACATGCATGTTATTTTATATGATGAAGCGATGTATCCTTCCGGAGCAGCTAATGGAAAAGTGGTAGAAAAAGATCCTACATATGCGAGTAGAGGATTGTATGTTAAGGTCATTGATCCAATAGATCATGCAATGGAGATACCATTGCAAAAAGATGATCGCTTAGTGGCAATCTATTTAGCTGCTAAAAATGGTACAGACTGCTATCATGCAGAACAAATAAGCTGTATCTATCCTCTAAATGCACAGGTTGTGGAACTGAAAGATGAAAAAGTAATGATCTCTGAAGAGGTAATCGAATCATATTTTCAAGTAAACAATCGAAGAAAAGAAGATTACACCTGTATTTTTTTAATGGAAAGTTATACACAAGGTACCATTAGAGGGGTTCACAAGAATCAAGATGATGGACAAATAAATGCACCACGTTCAGCAGATCTCTTAAATCCAACGGCGGTGAAAGCATTTATCAACATTACACATGAGAGATACAAGGAAGTGGTAGGCGCATATTTCGGAAATACTGTTTTTGCGATGTTTACTGATGAACCAGATATTACAGGAAGAAACGCCAAACCAGGTTGTTTGCCATGGACTAAGGACTTTGAGAAATATTTATATCATGAGGGTTTACATATTGAAGACTTACCAGGTTTGTTTTTTGATATTGGTGAAAAAACAAAAAACGTAAAGCAAATCTACGAAAAAGCAATTAATAAGCGAATGCTAGAAACTTATTATATACCGATTGCAGAATGGTGTGAAAAAAATCATCTGTTTTTAACAGGACATCCTGCCAAAAGTGATGATATTGGTCTACAAAAATCCTTTACTATTCCGGGTCAAGATGTGGTTTGGAGATGGGTAGCACCTGAAAAAGAAAAAGGGATAACTGGTGAACACTCCACTGCCGCAAAATGTGGTAGTGATGCTGGTAGGCATTATAATCGACGTAGAAATTTGAATGAGTATTTAGGTGTTTGTGGCGTTGATAATAGTTGGAATCTTTCAGCATCTGACATGAAATGGTATACAGATTGGTTGGCGGTAAGAGGGGTGAATTTATTTTGTCCACATGCCTTTTACTATTCAATAGAGGGTGAAGAAAGAAGTCATGAACGCCCGCCTGATGTTGGTCTTAATAATGTTTGGTGGCCGTATTATCGATATTTCAGTACGTATATCAAAAGAATAAGTTGGCTTATGACAGATAGTGTCAATCAGGCAGAGGTAGCAATTTTATCTTTAAATAATCATATGCCATGGAAAGTGGCTAAGTATTTTTATGAGCATCAAATCGAATTTAATTATTTGCATGAATCCTTATTTGTTGATAATCAAATAGAAGTAAAAGGGGATCGTCTTCTCGTCGGTCAACAGTCATACCGCTCTGTAGTAGTTGATAATATGGATTTGTCATTATTTGATCAAACAGTTGTTGAACAATTAGAACAGTTTGTATCAAATGGAGGTAAAGTTTATTTCATTACTGACAATGTAGACAAAGAAGTTTTATCTACTGTTATTTATATATCCCCAACCGATGAAGAGCGACTAGAAATGCACTTTTCACCATATCGAAATGCAATAGTGCAAGGGGTTAGTCAGACAATCCGAATGACAAAAATAAAAAAGAGTGGTCGTTTGTTTTATTTTATAACTAATGAAGGTGATGTTCATTATAAAGGGAAAATACAATTTGTCTCCGATCAACCGACAAAAGAATGGAATCCCTGGACAGGTGAAGCTCGGTCTTTAATCAATCAGAATGATAAGGAATATTTGCTTGAGCTTCCACACCGAGAATCGATTATTTGGTGTGTAGAAGACGACGTTGCTTCTACTAAAAAACAAACATGTAATCAAGTAGTGGAAATTAATCCGAACCTACTTGTACAAGACAAAGCAAAGGATGTTTGGAATAGATCAGAGTTGTGTGATTGGAGTAAGTGTGAGGATCTTCAACATTTTTCAGGTACGATTGAATACCAATTTGTTTTTCAATATGATGGTGATAAATTGGATGAGATAGTTATTGATTTAGGAGCTGTTTATGAAATAGCGGAGGTAACGCTCAATCATTCAAAATCAGAAGTGAAAATGTGGGCGCCATATCATGTATCATTTCCAGGAAAAATAGTAAAACAAGAAGAAAACTTACTTCAAGTTCGTGTCACTAATAACAGTGCCAACCTTATGGACAAAGAATTATTACCATCTGGATTGATCGGTCCCGTTAGAATAATAGGGAATAACTATGAATAAAAGAAAAGGGCTGAGAGAATGAAGGCACGACTATTCTTAGCAAGTGATTCTACATGTCAAACTTATCAGGAAAAAGATGCTCCACAAGCAGGATGGGGACAGTTTTTACCAAACTATTTAAAAGAATATTCCGTATTCAATCATGCAATTGGTGGCCGAAGTTCGAGGACGTTTATCGAAGAAGGTAGATTAAAAGAAATCGAAAAAAACATTACAGAGGGAGATTATCTCCTTGTCCAAATGGGCCATAATGACGCAACAAAAGAGAAACCGGAAAGATATACAGAAGCCTATATAGATTATAAAGAATATTTAAAACAGTATATAGAAGTTGCGAGGGTAAACAAAGCAATACCAATATTGATAACACCAGTTGCCCGATTGCATTTTGTTTCTGGCGAATTTTTAGTCGATTTTGGTGATTATTGTAATGCCATGAAAGAAGTTGCAGAAGAAGCGGGATGTCCATTAATAGATTTAATGACGTTGAGTATTCATCATCTAACAGAAATAGGATTTGATGAAGCAAAAACATTATATATGGTCGATGTGAATGGGACGGACCATACTCATTTTACTGCAAAAGGAGCGGATCAAATCGCAATTATAGTTGCAAAACAATTACAATCCATTATAATATCATAACTAACTGTGATAAAATCCCCGTACTTATGCAGTATGGGGATTTTTCTCTAATAAATATAACAAGTTGGAAGAGATGAGAAGAAATTCTATGGGAAACAACTAATACAATTTCGCAATGGTGTATCAATACGATTGATTGTTTGGAAATTTTATAGTATAGAACATATAATACCAGCTTGCAAAAAAGTGTTATATCGAAAAAAAAGTGTTAAAACAGAATTGCAAACCCTTACAAACTAAGGTTGTAGATTATCTTGTAAGAATGAACAAAAATTGAATATTGATGGAAAAATGAAAGCGTTTTATATTTGATTCAACGACACACATTGATTCCTTTTCAAAATTTAAGAAAAGGGGGAAACAAAAAATAGAAATCATTTTGTGAAAATGAAAAAGGAAATGTGGTAGTCTAATATGATTTAGTCAATTTCAGGGAGGGTCAAAATGAAATCAAAATTTCTTCGTTATTTATTAATGGGTTTATTTGTAGTTGGAATATTAGTAGTAACAGGTTGTAGTGATAATAGTGACACTGCAGGTAGTGATAGTGGTGATTCAGGGAGTGAACAAACTGATGAAAGTTCGGAAGAAAGAATGCATTTGCGTGTATTTGCCCCCACTTTTACTACAGAACCACCAACAGATGATAGTCCAGTCTTAAAGAAAATAGAAGATTACACAAATAAAAAGATTACGATGGAGTGGGCACCTAACAGTAACATAGATGATAAGTTCAATATTACTTTATCATCAGGAGACTTACCGCATGTTATGATGGTCCCTGGTAAATCACCAAGTTTTGTCAGTGCAGTAGAAGATGGAGCATTTTGGGAATTAGGTTCTTATTTGGAGGAATATCCAAATCTAAGTCAGGCTAATGAAATTATTATGAATAATAGTTCGATTAATGGAGATATTTATGGAATTCCTCGTACACGTGATTTGGGTCGTAATGGTGTCATTATTCGCAAAGATTGGTTAGAGAACCTTAGTTTGGAGAAGCCAGAAACAATTGATGATTTTTATAATATGTTAAAAGCATTTTCTGAAGAAGACCCAGATGGAAATGGAACAGATGATACGTATGGTATGGTTGTTTCAAAATATGAAGGCCCGTGGGATGTCATGCAAACATGGTTTGGTGTACCAAATAAATGGGGTGAAGATGAAAGTGGTGAATTATATCCATTCTTCATGGATGATAATTACCTAGAGTCATTAAACTTCTTTAAAAAGCTTTATGATGAAGGTCTTGTGAACGATGATTTCGCTGTAATGGATCCAGCACAATGGTCTGATCCTGTAATATCTGGTGAAGCAGGTGTTCAAGTAAACGTATTGGATGAAGGTCATCGAATTCAAGAAAAAATCATTGATGCAAATCCTGATAATGCGGATCCAATCACTGTAATAAAAACCGTAGAAGGTCCTACAGGATTACACAATTTACCGACATCTGGTTATTCAGGTATGCTTTCTGTTTCCAAAACGTCAGTTAAATCAGAAGAAGAATTAAAACAAGTGCTTGATTTTCTTGACAAAATGAATGATGAAGAAGCACAAAAGCTTGCAGAGAACGGTATAGAAGGAAAGCATTATGAGAAAGTAGATGGAGAATATCAATCAAAAGTAAAGGATGATCCAGCACTACAAGCAGAAGTAGATGGATTTAATCAAATGTTAATGTATATTCCAGAAGCTAAATCGATAAAACCTGATTCATCACCATTGCGTGAGTTAGAAACACAATTAAAGGTCGAGAATGAAGATATAGTTGTTGCAAACCCAGCAGAATCATATATTTCAGAAGTATACTCTAAAAAAGGTCAGCAACTTGACAATATCATTTTAGATGCACGTATTAAATATATTGTTGGGCAAATCGATGAAGCAGGATTAGAAGATGCTGTAGAGCGTTGGAAAAGTTCTGGTGGTACAGAATACATTGAGGAAATCAATCAATTACATCAAGATGCTCAGTGATAATATGTAATGCATAACTAGTAAAAAGCAGGTCTTGTAACCTGCTTTTTACTTCAAATACTAGGTTAAGAGGGGATTCGATGGAAAATGTACATGAAAATAAGATAAACAGTGTTGGACAACAAAAGAAAAGTAAATGGAGTCAAATATTAAAAGAAAAATGGCTCTATTTTATGATATTACCAGGATTAGCTTATTTTATTATCTTTAAGTACGTCCCTATGTGGGGGATAATTATTGCTTTTCAAGATTATTCACCTTTTCTAGGAGTATGGCAAAGTCAATGGGTGGGGTTGGAACATTTTCAATATTTCTTTTCAAATCCTGACTTTTTACGATTATTAAGAAATACGTTTATCTTAGCTCTATATGACCTTGTCTTCTTTTTCCCAGCACCAATCATTTTATCTTTGATGCTGAATGAAATAAGGTTAAGTGCCTATAAGCGTACACTGCAAACATTTGTATATGTACCACACTTTATGTCTTGGGTAATTATTGCAAGTATCAGTTATGTGTTTTTGACAACTGGTGGAGGTTTAGTAAACGATTTAATTGCAAGATTTATAGGAACAGAAGTTAATTTCTTGTCAAGTCCTGAGTGGTTTAGACCGATGATTATCGGACAAATTATTTGGAAAGAAACAGGTTGGGGTACAGTAATCTTCCTAGCAGCCTTAGCAAGTGTTGATCAAGAACAGTATGAAGCTGCTATCGTTGATGGTGCAGGTCGATTCCGTAGACTTTGGCATGTTACCTTGCCAGGATTACGAAGTACGATTGTAATTTTATTAATTTTAAGACTGGGTAATTTTCTAGACACAGGTTTTCAGCAAATATACTTAATGTCCAACTCGTTAAACCGTAGTGTGGCAGATGTGTTTGATACGTATGTATACTTTGTCGGTATCACCGAAGGGGCGTTTAGTTACAGTACTGCTGTTGGTTTATTTAAATCAATTGTAGGTATCGTTTTAATTGTTGGTGCCGATAGATTTGCTAAAAAATTAGGTCAGAGTGGTTTATTCTAACCTAATCAACAAGAAGAGGAGGGGTTATTAAACATGCACAAAATGCATAATACAGGTCCAGGAAGAGTATTTGATATTTTTAATCACATATTTCTGGCGGTAGTAGCGATGATTACCGTAATTCCATTTTTATATATTATAGGTGGTTCATTTGCTTCTGAGTCAGAACTTGCGACAAGATCATTTTTTGTCATACCACATGAATTTACAACAAACGCTTATAATTATATATTTTCAACAGATGCGGTACTTAGAAGCTTAGGTATATCAATCCTTGTAACTGTGTTAGGTACACTTGTCAGTATGATCCTAACACTTACTATGGCTTACCCATTATCAAGACCAACTATGATAGGACGTAACTTATTATTGAACTTAATTTTGTTTTCGATGCTTTTTGGTGGGGGTATGATTCCTACTTATTTACTTGTAAAAGAGTTAGGTTTATTAGATTCAATTTGGGCGTTAATTTTGCCAGTAGCGATTAATCCATTTAATTTAATTATCGTTAAAACGTTCTTTCAGCAATTGCCCAAGGAATTAGAAGATGCATCCAAAATAGATGGCTGTACAGAGTTCCAAACATTTTGGAGAGTTATGTTGCCACTATCAAAACCAGTAATTGCGACTTTTACATTATTTTATGCAGTATTTTATTGGAACGATTTCTTCAATGCCTTACTTTATTTAACAGATACATCAAAATGGCCCATTCAATTATTACTTCAACAGTTAGTAATGGTAGCAAATACAGGATTAGGAGACTTACAAGAGGCCTCTCTATATGAACCACCTGAAGAATCAGTTAAGTTAGCGGTTATTGTTGTAGCGACAGTTCCCATTTTAATATTCTATCCGTTTTTACAAAAGCACTTTGCCAAAGGTGTCATGCTAGGTTCCGTGAAAGGATAGTATACCATGGCTAACTATTAGCTCGGACAGAAGGTGTATGGAGATATTTACTTCTGTCCGTGAATAAGAAGGATTAGAACAAATGACTATCATAGGAGATGAGGTAGTTCTTTGTTTCCGTCTTTCTTATAGGTATTCAAGTATTTAGCTTTATTTGAACTATATATCAAAACTTTTCAGTTTTTGAAAATATGTATGTTGATTTAAGTATGGGAGGAAATGGATAGTGAAAAATATAACTTTTGAAGCACAAGAAACTATATATGAAAATGCGCTATCTAGTGCAGATTCTATAGAGGATTGGGTAAATGAAGGTCAGGTAAAAACAAGTACTTGGAATAATAAATTGTTGTTAGAAAATAAGCTGGATCCAGAAGAATTTGGTGATCATGCTCATTGGTTGTTATGGTGCCCAATCGAATTCCCAGATAAAATTATGATAGAGTGGGATTTTTATCCATTAGAAGAACCTGGTCTTTGTATGATGTTCTTTGCTGCAACAGGAATAAGAGGTGAAGATCTATTTGACCCATCATTGCCGAAACGAACTGGTTTTTATCCAGACTACCATTCCGGCAAGATAAACACATTGCATCTATCTTATTTTAGACATAAACATGCAGAAGAACGTGCTTTTCGGACATGTAATTTACGGAAAAGTCATGGATTTCATTTAGTAACACAAGCAGCTGATCCATTACCACCAGTAGAAGATGCTATAAATCCATATCATATGAAACTGATAAAATACGAGCAATTCGTTCATTTTTATATTAATGATTTACATGTACTTGAATGGGAAGATGATGGCTCAACTTATGGACCAATATATCAAGGAGGAAAAATAGGTTTTAGACAAATGGCACCCATGAAAGCAGCTTATGCGAATCTTTCTATAAAAAAAGTCATGAAGAAAACCTAATAGGAGGCATTTATATGTTAGGGAATGGATTTATAAGTAAATTTTATTTCTTCGGGGAAACTGTACTGTTGTTATTATATGTGAATTTTTTATGGGTATGCTTTACACTTCTAGGTGCTATTGTATTCGGTATTGGTCCAAGTACTGTAGCAATGTTTACCATTTTTAGAAGATGGTCCAAAGGTGAAGAGGATATACCTGCTTTTAAAGTATTTTGGCAAACCTTTAAAAAAGAATTTAAGCGAGCTAATGGATTAGGTCTTCTCATTCTTCTTTTTACGTATATGTTATATATAAATTTCAATTTTTTACAATTGGACAATGAATGGATGCAACAAATGATAAAGAACGTGTTAATAATTGTTTCCGTTGTCTTTGGAATTATGGTTGCTTATATTTTTCCAATGTATGTGCATTATGATAACAAATTATATAATTATTTTAAAAATGCAATTCTTATTACGATCTATTCACCAATACGAACCATTTACTTAATAGCAGCTTGTTTAACTTTATACTATTTATATTTTACGTTACCAGTATTCCTATTTTTTCTTGGTGGTAGTTTGTCTAGTTTAGTCATTATGTGGATCAGCTATCGTACATTTGTAAGGTTAGAAATAAAACAAGAAAAGCTGCAAGAAACGGAAGCATAATAGGTGAAGGAGTTTTTTATATGACGAGCACTCAAGCAGAAATTGAACCAGTACTATTAAGAAAACTTGATTTATTAAAATCCGGTAAAAATTGCAAGATGTTTCTCGGTGATTTGACTGGAGATGGAAGAATGGACCTGTTAATGGTTCAACCTGATGGAGGTATTGATGATAGGTATGTACCGCATCAAGTAGAAGCAATGACCGCGTTTGACTTGGAAGGTAATATTTTGTGGCAAGTTGGTACCCCAAGTAAAGCACCAGGCGGTCCGGGAAGTGATTATCCTGTACAAATATATGATATTGATGGGGATGGTTATAATGAAGTCCTCTGTGTGATGGAAAAACAATTCTATATCCTCGATGGTGCAACTGGCCAAACAAAAAAAAGCTATTCATTACCGAATGAGGAAGCACACGATTGTATTATTATTGCGAATTTAACAGGAAATCCGTTTCCACAAGATATCATTTTAAAAGATCGATACCATCAAATGTGGGCACTTAATAATGAATTTGAATTGTTATGGACGCATAAAGGAAATATCGGGCACTTTCCATGGGTATTCGATTTTAATGGTGACGGAAAAGATGAAGTAATGGCAGGTTATGATTTTTTAAGTTCAGATGGCCAAATATTATGGTCTTGTCATGATCTAGACGACCATGCAGATTGTATATGGGTAGGAAAAATCCAATCAGGAACTAGTGAAAACCAGATAGTAATTGGTGGTAGTGTAACGGTTTTATATGATTGGAAAGGAAATGAACGTTGGCGATATAATGACTCCATTGAATCGCAACATATTTGTTTAGGTAAATTTAGAAATGATTTACCTGGATTACAAATTGCCGGCTTAGACAGAATTATACGTGGTTCCAGCTATTCAGATGGGAGAGATGGTATCTTTTTGTTAGATGCAAATGGACAAGAAATTTGGAAAGAAAATAGAGTTACAGGTGGTTGGTTAACCATTATCGATACCATTAATAATTGGGACGATCATGATCTAGATTATATTATAGCCTACAGACGAGGAGATAATGTATATCCAACAATCTATGATGGATATAAAAATGTAGTGACAACATTTCCTAAGGATGGCTACTTAGTGTTTGGGGATCTTACTGGAAATGAAAAAAATCAAGTTATCATTTATGATCAAACAACAGCTTATGTGTACGGAAGTGAATATATAGATCTTTCAGTGAAAAGTGGAAGAACTCAACTACAGAGTAAACGATCATATTCTGTTACATTATATCCAGGTGGAGAGTATTTAGATTAGCAATTAATTCATTAGCGTAAGTATGTTACTAGGCTACATGTCACCTTAATAACGGAAGTAAACTAGAGTCTATTTAATTAGTTGTTTAAGCTAAAGAGCTATCTCATTGTCAACAGACTTTGAGATAGCTCTTTTGTTTAATAGATAATATTGTCAAACTAAATTAATGTGTAATAATACTACAAAAGAAATTCGCAACAAGGAATTTGTGCCTTACTTATACTTTGAATTTTGTCATCATTTCTTGTAGCTCTTCAGATAGTTGTTTTAATTCATCCGAAGTAGTAACAAGCGACTCACTTACTTTTAATTGTTCCTCAGTAGTAGCTGATACTTCCTCGCTAATTGCAGAAGATTGCTGTGCTGTTGCACTTACCTGGTGAATGGTTGAAGTCAATACCTCTTGGGAGTCTCTTAACTGCTGTATAGATTGAGTAACTTGCTGAATTTTGCCGGTAAATGTACCCATATTTTCTCCAACCCCATTTAATATTACTTGAGTCTCTTCTGCTTGAGTTACTTGTTCTTTAAAACGAGGTGTAGATTTCTCTAAAACTTCTAGCGTTTCATTTACTTCATTCACGATCCCTGTTGTAATTTCATCCACTTTATCAATCGAGTCTTTAGATTGGGTAGACAGTTTTCTAATTTCATCGGCAACCACTGCAAAACCTTGACCAGCTTCTCCAGCACGGGCTGCTTCAATTGCAGCATTGAGTGAAAGTAAATTTGTTTGTTGTGCAATGTTCGTGAGCATTTCCATTACTTGATTGATTTGCTCTGTACTTTGTTTCAATGTATCTACTTTTTCGACGAGTGCATTTGTCATTTGCTCGCCATCTTTTGTTTTGGTTACTAACTCGTCCATCTTTTCTAAACCTTCATGACTTCGTTCTAGTACTTCTATCGCATGATTTTCCATGACACTATTATTTTCGAATACATTCTCCACTTCATCATGAATATTGGATGCTAATGAATTACCTTTTTCTGCTTCATCTGTTAAGCCTGTAGCACCACTGGCAATTTCTTCAGATGCAGCAGCTACTTCTTTAGCTGATTGTGATTGCATTTGAGAGATATCAGTTAATTCAATCGCAGCATTTAATACTTTGTTTGCAGATTCTCTCGTTTGATGCATCATACCTGCTATATTTTCAAGCATTTCATTAAAGCCTTCTGCTAGTTCACCTATTTCATCCTTACGTGATGTATGATTTGATCTCACCGTTAAATCCCCTTGTTTCGCTGAAGCCATCAGATTTGAAACATCAGCAATTGGACGAGCAATTGTTTTGACTATTCTTCTAGCAATGAAAAGAGAGATAATTAACGATAATATGACAATACCAGCTGTTACGTAAAAGATAATGGTGGTATCCTTAGTTAATTCTGCCTCAGAAACAGAACCTACTAAATACCAATCTGTCACATCTGAATCATCTTGGAAAATGAGTTGACCATTGTCTTCGGTCATGTTGTCTTCAGAGTCTACTGCAATTTGGTGATCATATGGTTGCGTTATTTCCTCGGTAGCAAAAGAAAAAACTACTTCATTATGTTGATCTACAATACTGGCTGAGCCTTCTTCCCCAAAACTAACGTCTTGTAGAGCATCTTCAAATACGGCAGTATCTAATTCAACAATTAAAATATATTCTGTACCGCTAATTCTTAATTTTTGTCCAAAAGCAACTGAAGGTTGCTCCGAGGTATCACTAATTCCTTGAGCAAGACCACCAATCCATGCTGTCGAACCTTCTGATTCAAGTGCTTCTTGATACCAGTCGGAACTAAAAACAGCTTCTTCTGGAAGCGTTTCTGAAGAAGATACTAATCTTTCTTTTTCAGTATGTAGTAGGTAAAGACTTACATTATTATCAATCATAGTAATTTGGTTTAGCTCATCATCAATCGTACTTTTTAAATTGAAATAATCAAAATCATTTGTTTCTTCAAACCTATCCAGTTCGGCTAATGTATTGCTAAAGTTATCTGCCATTAAAATTTCTGTCACTCGATCTTTATATTGATTCATTAAATAATCGAGTTTATCTCCAGATTGGACAATGGTTTGTTCAGAAGCCTCTGTTACTTTATCTTTAATAATACTATTAGATATAAAATAAGAAGCAACTCCAACGATCACAACACTGATCAGTACAGTTACTAATATACTCGTTAATATTTTTGTACTAATGGAATCTTTTTTTGACACATTTGTATCTTGTCGTATTAGATGTGCATCCTTACCGTTTTTGTTTAAACCTTTTATTTTTAGCTTACCTGTGGCATTTCTTATCTTTTTCGACGTGTTCATAAAAGCTTGTTTTGTTTTAATGAAACCGCTTTTACTTTTGCTTATAAATTTTTTTGCCATAATAGAATCCCCCGTATTTCTTGTATTTAATAGTAAAGGCTTTCATAAATCGAATTAGGTATTAAATCTTGGTGTGTATGATTTTTGATCATTAAGGATTAGTTCAAATTGATTATAACATGTTTAGGATTAATTAACGACAAGAAACGGGAAACTTTTTACCTAATCAATAAAACAGGACTAAAGAACTAATTTTATCGCAAAAAAATGGCTCATACCATTCAATGGTATGAGCCTATATTTGCAAGTAGCGTTTTTTAATTACAATTATCCCCGTCACAAAAACTACCTTGTTGCAGGTTCAAATTTTCTAATTGATTATTTTCTTCTTCGGCTACTTTTTCTAATGCTTGCATAAATGTTTCTATTGGTTGAGCGCCAGAAATAGCATATTTTTTGTTGAGAACAAAAAATGGGACGCCTGTAACTTCTAATTGTTTTGCTTCTGCTTCATCTTGTCTGACTAATTCTGCATGGATTGTTTCATCATCTAAAATGCGTTGAACTTCTTGTTGATCAAAGCCAAGTTCCTTTGTAATAGATTGAAGCGTTTCTTTATCACTAGGATCTTTGGACAAGGTAAAGTAATGGTAAAGCATCGTATCTACATATTCTGTTTCGCGTCCCTGTTTTGCAGCATATTTACTTAACCGGTGTGCATCAAACGTATTCCCTGGTTTCATCGTGTCAAAAACAAAGTCCAAACCTAACGCTTTTGCTTGTTCACCAATTTGTTGATTGGCCTCTTTTGCTTGATTAATTGTCATATTGTATTTAGCGGCTAAAGATTCATGTATATTTTTCCCTGAATATTTAGCTGCGTTTGGATCTAACTCAAAGCTTTTATATTGAATCGAAACATCTAATTTTTGTGGAAATCTTTCCAACGCTTGTTCTAATCTTGTTTTACCAATATAACAGAATGGACAAACAAAATCTGACCATATTTCAATTTGCATAAAAACACCTCTCTTAACCTTCTATCTTATTCTGACATAAAAACATCAGTCAAAGAAAGGAATTTGCTTAAGGAGGTGCTTGTACTGTGCTGTTATTTGTCCGTTTTATCTTTTCCTGTGTCTTCTTCTGTTATTTCCTCGATAATTTCTTCTTTCATATCATCATATATTTTATCCTTGAAATCATCATATAATTCTTCTTTCATATCATCATAAATTTCTTCTTTAAAGTCATCATAAAAATCATTTTTCATATCCTGATAGATATCTTCCTTGACGTCATCTTTGAAATCATCACGGATATCTTCTTTTACTTCGTCTTTAAACTCATCTCTAAACTCACTTTTTACACGTTTTTCACGTTTTCTTCTATGGAGTCTTTGATCGAGTTTCCAATCCCTTCCTAGTGTGATAACAATGGAAATGATCATAAGTACCATTACAATTGCGAAAGGTAATGCAGCAATTATAGAAGCAGTTTGAAGCGCATTTAATCCGCCACCTCCACTAAAGAGTAGTACGCTTGCTGCACCAGCGATCAAGAATCCCCACGTTAACTTTACTGAGTTTTTGGGCTCCAGATCACCGTTAGATGTCATTGATCCTAATACAAATGATGCTGAATCGGCTGAAGTTATAAAGAAAATTAAGATTAAAAGTATCGCTAATGTATTGGTAATGATACTTAATGGCAGTTCGGCGAGTGTGGCAAATAATGCTAACTCAACATCTGAATTAATTAATTCAGCGAGACCTCCAGCTCCGTACATTTCAATATTTAATCCTGTACCACCAAAGGTAGTAAACCATATGACGGCAAGCAGGGAAGGGACAATTAGTACACCTGCCATGAATTCTCGGATGGTTCTCCCTTTGGAAATTCGAGCAATGAAAATTCCCATAAATGGAGCCCATGAAATATGCCATGCCCAAAAGAAGATGGTATTCGTTCCCAACCATTCACTTTCTGAGAATGGTGTTAATGTAAGTGCCATTGGAATAACGTTTGTTACATAACCACCTAATGTCGTAACAAAACTTTCGGCAATGAATAATGTAGGTCCGACGATAATAACAAATAATAAAAGTAATCCAGCTACAACCAAGTTAATATTACTTAATATTTTAATTCCGCGGTCAAGACCACGAGCTGCTGAGAGCATAAATAATACTGTTACGATACAAATAATCACTAATTGTGTCCACGGTGAGTTAGGGATTGGTGTGATATGAGATAATCCACCTGTAATTTGCATGGCACTTAAACCAAATGTTGTCGCAACCCCTGTACAAGTAGCTAATACGGCTAATGTATCGATAGTCTTCCCAGCCCAACCATTTACTCTGTCACCTAAAATAGGGTAAAATGCTGAACTTATTAATGCTGGACGGTCTTTTCGATACTGGACATAAGCTAAAGTCATCCCAACGATAGAAAAAATAGCCCAAGGGTGTAATGCCCAGTGATAGGAACCATATCGTAATCCAGCTAATGCTGATTCCCTTGTTCCTGGTTCATAACCAAATGGTGGATCCATATAATATAGAACTGGTTCTGCAACTCCCCAGAATACAAACCCAACACCAATACCAGCTGCAAACAACATTCCGATCCATGAGAACCATGAATATTCTGGTTTATCGTCTGGTTTCCCTAAACGAATTTTTCCATAAGGACTTAAAGCTAATGCAATAACAAAAACAACAAACAAGGCTGTGATTAGCATGTAGAACCAACCAAAGTTTGTAATCATCCATTCCAGCCCTGCATTCGCAGCATTGTTTAAGGATGATGGCGATATAGCGCCCCAAAGTACGAAGACGGTAACTAAAATAGCTGAAATAAAAAATACTATGCCGATTTTCCCAACTTTATCATTAATGGATTCCTCTTTTTTCATATGTACCTATGTCATTTCTTTGTTGACATAGTTCCCCCTTTCTTATTGCAGATCTGATTAGCGAATAATATGCCTAATTGGTATACCCGGATTTCTACATATTTACACTATTATTTTTTAGCATAGCCATTTTTTTCAAAAAAATCAGTTAGATTAGACACTTTCTTTTTATTCGCACCGATTATAAAAATAAGTGAATATCCATGTCAAACGCCAGGACAAAGAAGGAGGTTGATACATATTCTAATATGAGTCCTTACTATGCACTGTTCTAAGAGGAAGAACTCAACTGCTTAGTGACTCGAATGTAGAAATCTGAGGAGGTGTTCGGTAGTGGAAGAATTTTTGTATTTACTACCAGAGGATTTTCACTTTATCATACCAGCACTCTGGTTTATCGGATACGCTTGTAAGAGAACACCATTTATACCTGATTGGCTAATTATTTGGATTTTATTAAGCATTGGAGTCCTAGCAGCATGTAATTTATATGGTTGGAACATTCGATCAATTGCTGAAGGTATTATAGCAACTGGTTTAGCTGTATTTAGTCATCAAATTGTGAAACAAACTAGTAATAGAGTGGAAGAAGTATAAGGGAGGGGAGTTAATGGCTGAATTTCGTGGATTTCGAATTACAAGTTCTTACGGATACAGAACACATCCGATAAGGGAATCGAGAGAATTTCATGCAGGTGTTGATTTAGTAAAATCACATCAAGCCCCAATCCAAGCATTTACTTCAGGTACAGTGATTTATGCTGGCTTTGGTAAAAGTGGTACAGGCTTAGGGGGATATGGAAATGTAGTCTTAATAAGAGATAGAAGTAACAGAGCACAGCTTTATGCACACATGGATTCTGTCGCTGTAAAGAACGGTCAAACTGTATCTCAAGATCAGGTAATTGGTTATCAAGGAGCAACTGGGTTCGTTACAGGTTCACATATGCATTTCGAAGTACGTAAAAAAGTAGAGACTGCACCTCCATATGGATATCGGGCTGCTAAACCCTCATCTACATTGAGTCCAATATCTTATGTGAAGCAGTTTAGTCAAAACGAAAATTTAAAAGAAAAAAGTAATGGGACACAAGTGCGAAATCTGCAACGAGAATTATTAAAGCTTGGGTTTAATCTAAATAAATATGGTGCAGATGGTGTGTTTGGAAATGAAACAGAATCAGCAGTAAAAGCATTTCAGCGATCCGAAGGTATAAAAGTAGATGGAATTGTGGGGCCAGTAACTAGAGCGAGATTAAACAAAAATACCACATTAGTAGCCAATTATCCTGGGATTATAAAGAGGGGAAGTAAGGGAGAAATAGTTGAAATTATTCAACGTAAAGTAGGTGCTAAAATCGATGGCATTTTCGGACCAAAGACAAAGCAAAAAGTAAGACAATACCAAAGACGAAAAAATATAAAAGTGGATGGAATTGTAGGGCCAGAGACATGGCAAAAATTATTTTAAAAAGGAGGGAGACCTTCTTTTTCTTTTGCGGATAATGTTGATAAGTGGTAGGAAACGCTACGGCAAGATACTGCGCTTTCCACGTCCTCGGTTGCCTCAGAAAACAATGTACGTTCTGTTCCCGTAGGAGTTTAGGTATCTTGCCTACGCTAAGCATAGTGTTCTCATTATCGAAAGAAGGGAATTCATGGAATTATATTCTATGGATTTCTTCTTACTTGATAAGAAATACATAATAAGCTGCGGAAAAAAGTGTACTACTGGGGAACTTACGTGATAAAGATTCACTTTACCCCTCTGATTATAGTCTCATCTTATCGGTTATTTTTTCCAATTTGGAAAGGAGTACATAGAAAAATAAGTTTTATATTCGGTTTTGCGAAAAAAGAGAATAATAGAGCATGTACATGAAAATGAAAGAATGAGTACAGTGTTCGCGTTTACATCAAGTTTTGTCGATTCTGTGAATTGTGGTATGATACGTCTTGTTCATTTCGGGAAATTTCTTTGAGGGGATCAGAGAAACCAAAATATTAGAGAGAGGTGCTTCATGAACTTAGCAAAAATAAAAAAAGATTGGTTTGGCAATGTTAGAGGAGATGTTTTAGCCGGGATTGTTGTAGCATTAGCGTTAATTCCGGAGGCCATTGCCTTTTCCATTATCGCTGGTGTCGATCCAATGATTGGATTGTATGCAGCCTTTTGCATTGCGGTAATGATTGCTTTTGTTGGTGGCAGACCAGGTATGATTTCTGCAGCAACAGGTGCAATGGCGTTGTTGATGGTTACACTGGTAGCTGATTATGGATTGCAGTATTTACTAGCAGCCACAATTTTGACTGGTGTACTACAGATTTTGTTCGGTGTCTTTAAATTAGCAGCAGTGATGAAATTTGTACCACGTTCGGTGATGGTAGGTTTTGTTAACGCGCTAGCTATTCTCATCTTTACCGCACAGTTGGAACACTTTGAAGGTGAAAGTTGGGTAATGTATGGCTTAGTTGCTTTAACTCTAGCAATTATTTATATTTTTCCAAGAATTACGAAAGCTGTACCATCTACCTTGGTAGCAATCATAGTAGTGACGGTTTCAGCTATTTATTTTGGATTTGACATACGTTCTGTAGGTGATTTAGGTAATTTAAGCTCTGAACTACCCGTATTTTTAATTCCGGATATTCCGTTAAATTTTGAAACATTAGCTATTATTTTCCCTTATTCATTATCTCTTGCGATAGTAGGTCTGCTGGAATCATTGTTAACGGCCAATATTGTTGATGATATGACAGATACAGAGAGTGATAAAAATAAAGAAAGTCGTGGACAGGGTATCGCGAATATTGTATCAGGATTCTTCGGAGGTATGGCGGGATGTGCCATGATCGGTCAGTCCGTAATTAACGTAAAATCTGGCGGCCGTGGTCGATTATCTGCTTTAGTTGCCGGTGTATTTTTAATGTTTTTGATCTTTGTATTAGGAAATGTTGTGGTGCAAATCCCAATGGCTGCACTTGTGGGTGTCATGATCATGGTATCAATCAGTACATTTGATTGGTCATCACTGATAAACCTTCACAGAGTCCCTAGAACAGATGCTGCTGTTATGGTGATTACAGTCGGTGCTGTAGTGGTAACACATGATTTATCGATAGGTGTATTAGCTGGTGTACTTTTAAGTGCTATTTTCTTTGCAGCTAAAATTTCAAAAGTGAAAGTGACACAAATGGTAGCAGTTGAGGGTAAGAAAAAGGTGTATAAAGTAGATGGACAAATATTCTTCGCTTCAGTTACTGACTTAGTAACTAAATTCAATTATAACGAAGAAGTGGAAGAAGTAGAAATTGATTTAAGCCTTGCTCATTTGTGGGATGATTCTGCAATTGGTGCTTTAGACAAAATTGAGTCGAAATTTGAGCAGAATCATGTTAAAGTATCTTATACAGGTTTGAATGCGGAAAGTAAGCAATTGAAGAAGAAAATCGGTGGCTTATCAAAAGCTTCAGGTCATTAATGGATAAATGAGGTGGAGAAATGTATCAAAAGATTTTATTAGCAGCTGATGGTTCAGATCACTCCATTAGAGCAGCATCTCATGCGATAAAAGTTGCGCAAATTGATCAAGGTAAAATAGATATTTTATATGCAGTGGATGGCAAAACTTCTAAAGAGGATGTCTTGCATGGTTTAGATAAATATGATGTAAAAAAAGAAAGACAAGAAAAATTAAAACCAGTTATAGATATAATCGAAGAAGCTGGTCTGGAATGTGAAACACATGTAGTTCACGGTGAACCAGGTCCTGCAATAGTAGATTTTGCTAACAATAATGAATATGATTTTGTTGTGGTAGGAAGCCGAGGATTAAATCAAGTGCAAACGATGATACTAGGTAGTGTCAGTCATAAAATTGCAAAACGAGTACATTGCCCCGTATTAATAGTTAAATAATCTAAGAGATAACAGGTTTAATAACCTGTTATCTCTTTTTTGTTAATAAGGTGAAGAAGACTTACTTACGTATGCTACCAATACATTTATAGCATAATGAATAGAAAGAATATGTTATGCTTGATAGAAACTCTGATAAAGCGGTGGTTACATTGTTAAAAGACACAGGAGAGCGTGTTATTCCTGAGAAGATGGACATTACGAATGAGTTATTAATTGAACACATAGCTCGTTATCATTTTTCAGTACCCCATGTACATGGGAAAGTATTGGATTTTGCAACTGGTGTTGGTTATGGAGCACATGTGGTTGCGAAGAAATGTAAACATAATCTCGAAGAAATTATCGGTGTTGATATTGACCCGAAAGCAATTCAATACGCAAAAACAACCTACTATCATCCATTATCTAAATACATGTTGGCAGATGTAACAGATCTAGCATTACCTGATCAGTTAGGTACATTTGATGTTATTTTAAGTTTTGAAACAATTGAACATATTGAAAATGAAGATCAATTTATGGAAAATATTTATCATTTACTTAAACCTGGTGGAAGTTTAATTTTATCAACTCCGTTCGGTGCAGGTAAGGGAAAACCATGTAGTTCACCATTCCATGTGCATCAAATGACAGAAAATGAATTTTCATCTATGTTTGATCAATTCAAAAAAAAGAGATTTTTCTATCAAAAAGGAGCTTTAATAGAACCAATCGAGGGCTCACAGATGGATCGTAGACCTCTTGGAGTTGTTATTGCATCGAAATAAGAAGTATACGAATTATGAATAAACAACGAACATCAAGTTGGATGTTCGTTGTTTATTGTTCCTTGGAAAAGTACTGCTGTTCCTTGGAAAAATGAGTATTTCCAAGGAACAGCAGCACTTTTCCAAGGAAGAGAACGAGAATTCCAAGGAAGAAGTAACAAACACAGGAAGTAGAGCGTTGATCTGTTCGTATTTAATTTATTTTTTGTTCCAGCTTCTTCTTTAGTTATTTAGGACTTTTATCACGTCACTTATAGTAATGATTTCAATTAAGTGATAATATGTGTGTAGGGATTATATACTATAGAGGAAGGGGACAATCATGAAGAAATTTCAGCAAATTAAATACAAATTACCAGCAATTATGATTTTACTTTTAGTTATTCCAATGGGGGTTGTTGGTTACATAGCCTATGAAAAGACAGAGATATTGGAAAAAGCAATGATACAAAAAGATGATATTGTAGAAATGTCACCAAAATACCAGGAAACTTTTGAAAAATACGAAACATTTCTAACATCACTTACTGAATCAGAAGAACTAAACTATAAAAAGGTTTCCACCTCTAATTTGGAAGATGCAAACTATAGTCATATGCCTACAGTTAACGATTCCAAGTTAACGAATTATTATGAAAGTTACTTAACAGAGCAAGCTCAAAACGATGAATATATAATTAATTTATATTTAGGAACCGCTGAGGGCGCTTTATATTTAAATAATATTCCTGATAGTGATGTGAACTTGAATGATTACGATGCAACAACAACCGACTGGTATAACCAGGCTGTTCAGTCACAAGATGAGGTAATATGGACTCAACCATATATTGATACTGCTTCCGGCAAGCCGGTGGTAACTTTGGCAAAGGCATTTTATGGAGATGACGATGAATTAATCGGGGTAGGGGCAATTGATTTTGATATGTATCTTATTGCTTCAAGTTTACGGCAGGATCTTGTTACATCAACTCTCATTACGATTATTGTCTCTATGATTGTAGGTCTAGCAATTGTCACTTTGATCGTAAGAACGATAAATCATAATATCTCGACGATTAAGAAGGAAATGAATCGTTTGGCACAAGGTGATCTAACGGGAGAGGAAGTCAAGGTAAAAAGTAATGATGAATTTACGGAATTGGCGAAAGCCATGAATCAAATGAAAAATAATTTGTATGAAATGATCAATAAAGTGATGATGGCTACTGGCCGTGTTATGGACCAGAGTGGTACGTTAAATCAATCTGCAGACCAAGTGCGTGAGGGTAGTGAACAAATTGCGGCTACGATGGAAGAATTATCGTCTGGAAGTGAATCACAAGCAAATCATGCATCAGATTTAGCCGGTTCGGTAGAGCAATATAATCACAAAGTTAAAGAAGTAGCGAATCAAGGATATCAGGTTGCTAATGAATCAGAAGATGTCATGAACATTAGTCAAGGTGGTCGTGAGGATCTTGAGAAGTCAGTTAATCAAATGAGAATCATACATCAAATGGTACAAGATTCTTATCAAAAGGTATCGGGATTGGATAAACGTACGGAAGAAATTGATAAAATTGTCATTGTTATTAAAGAAATTGCCGAGCAAACTAATTTACTTGCATTGAATGCTGCTATCGAAGCAGCAAGAGCGGGTGAAGCAGGAAAAGGTTTTGCTGTAGTGGCAGATGAAGTTCGAAAACTTGCAGAACAAGTAACAGATTCTATTGCCGACATAACCGGGCTAGTTGCGAATATTCAGGATGAATCAGGACAAGTTGCAGAATCGTTAGAATCTGGCTTTAAAGAAGTGGAAAAAGGAACGGAACAAATGGAAAAAACAGGTGACACCTTTTCACAAATTAACCTATCTATTACCGATATGGTAGATCGTGTGAAGCATATGGTGGGAAATCTGGAAGAAGTAAATGAAAACAGTGTGGAAATGAATAAATCGGTAGATGAAATTGCTGCTGTAAGTGAAGAGTCTGCAGCTGCCGTTGAGGAAACCGCGGCATCAGCTGAGGAAACCAATCATTCCATGGAGGAAGTATCCAAGAGCGCTAATGAATTAGACGTCTTAGCAGATGAATTACAAAAACAAATTCAAAAGTTTAAAATTCTTTAAAATAGATAGAGATAGGCTTAAATGTCTGTCTCTACTTTTTTATTGATATATTAAATGTTAGAAAAGGAAACTCAATAATGGTATGATTCAGTGAGAGATTCGTAAAATTCTAACCAACGAAAAATTACTATACTAAGAATAAAATATTGGAGGTAATATCATGAAAAAAGTTCAGGCAACAGAATTAGCTGAAAAAGTAAAAAACGGAGAAAAATTAAATATAATTGATGTTCGAGAAGATGATGAAATAGCACAAGGTATAATCCCTGGTGCAAAACATATAAAATTGGGAGAAATTCCTGACCGCTTAGAAGAATTTAATAAAGACGAACATTACTATATGGTATGTCGTTCCGGAGGTCGAAGTGGCCGAGCAACTGAATATTTAGAAGGAAATGGAATTGAGGCAACAAATATGGAAGGCGGCATGCTAGCTTGGGAGGACGAAACAGATATACCCGAATAAATGTCCCCTAGTATATGCTAATTGAAAACTGTCCAATGTAAAAAGAGTAATCCTGATCAGGATTACTCTTTTTATTGCTGCAAGCAGTTTGACTCGGTTTTCTTATCAATTTATTGCATTGTATTAATGCTGAATCGATATAGGATTCTATTGATATGATGTTATAATTAGAATATAAAGGTATTTTTTAAGAAGTGGTTGGTGATCAAGATGGAAATGGAATTAAAGGTATCAACAGGAATTCCTGGATTTGATAAGACAATTGACTCGCTGAGATTAGGAGATAATGTAGTATGGCAAGTTGATAACATTCTTGCATATAAAAATATTATTACTCCCTATGTAGATAAAGCGTTACAAGACGATCGAAAAGTAATCTATGTACGCTTTGGTAAACATGAACCATTAATAGAAAGAGACGGAGTTAAGCAATACAATGTTGATGCCAAAAAAGGATTTGAAAGCTTCGCTACCGAGATACATCGATTAATTGAAAATGAAGGATTTAAAACGTTCTATGTTTTTGATAGTTTGACGGATTTATTATCTAGTTGGTGTTCAGATTTAATGATTGGAAACTTTTTTAAAGTATGCTGTCCCTATTTATATGAGTTAGAGACGGTAGCTTACTTTGCGATTAACCGTAATGTTCATACCTATAGCACGATTGCCCGAATACGTGAGACCACACAGGTTTTATTAGATTTATATGAGGTGGAGGGCAAGCACTATATTCATCCATTAAAAGTCTGGCAACGCTATTCTCCTACCATGTTTCTCCCACATTTAATTGAAGGTGACCGGGTAAAAAGTATTACAGCAAGTTCAGAAGCCTCTGCTTTATTTTCTAATATCAATCGTGTGGAAGAACGGATGGATTATTGGGATGTTATTTTTTCAAGAGCTCTTGAAGACTTGAAAAAAGATCAGGTGACACAAGAAAAAACAAAGAGATTATTGATGACGCTGTTAATTGGTGAAAAGTCGAGAATGTTCGATCTTTGTGATCAATATTTTACATTACAAGATATTTTAACGATTGCCTCAAGAGAAGTTGGGACAGGATTTATCGGTGGTAAAAGTGTTGGGATGCTATTAGCCAGAAAAATCCTAAAAGAAGATAAGAAGAGCCGGTTTACTAAATATATGGAAGCGCATGATTCCTTTTATATCGGATCTGATATTTTCTACACCTATATTGTTCAGAATGACTGGTGGAAATTACGTGTTAAACAGAAAACAAAAGAAGGTTACTTTAAGTATGCACGGGAATTACGGGAGAAATTATTAAATGGAGAGTTTCCAGCTAATATTAAAGAACAATTCGTCCAGGTGCTGGAATATTTCGGTCAATCTCCAATTATTATTCGTTCTAGTTCTTTGTTGGAGGATAATTTCGGGAACGCGTTTGCAGGAAAATACGATAGCGTCTTTTGCGTCAATCAAGGAACACCTGAAGAACGTTACAAGGCGTTAGAAGATGCAATACGTACTGTATATGCTAGTACGATGAATGAAGATGCACTGGAATATCGTATGAATCGAGGTTTATTCGAAAAAGATGAGCAAATGGCAATTTTGATACAGCGAGTATCTGGTGATCATTATGAAGATAACTTCTTCCCGCATATTGCTGGTGTTGGTAATTCTTCCAACCTCTATGTTTGGGACAAAAGTGTTGATATGGATGCAGGGATGGTTCGTTTAGTATTTGGATTAGGTACCAGAGCAGTTGATCGGACTGTAGATGACTATGCCAAAATTGTTACACTGGACCAGCCGACACGAAAGCCATTAATGCATATGGATGACTTAAAGAAATTTTCGCAGCATGGAGTAGATGTTTTATCAATGTCTAAAAATGAATGGACTAGTGTAAAGTTAGATGAGGCAATAGCCAATGTATGGGATGTCGAGCGGAATTTATTTGCTTCGATCGATACCGAAACAACTTTGCGATTGAAGGATTTAGGCTATAAGAACATGCCAACTCCATATATTCTTGATTATAAAAATTTATTAAAAAACTCTAGCTTTCCAGAAGTGATGAGAGAGCTATTAGCAGAAATAGCACGTGTCTATGATTATCCAGTGGATGTTGAGTTCACCGCCAATTTCCATGATAAGGATAATTTTAAAATTAACATCGTTCAATGCAGACCATTACAAACTAAAGGACTCGGACAATCAGTAGATATTCCTGAAGTTACATCTGATGAACCATGCTTTATTCAAACAGAAGGTAACTTTATGGGAGGTAATGTTCGGTTACCAATTGATTATTGTATTTATGTAGATATGGATGGTTACCTTAATTTAAGTGAACAAGATAAATACAGTGTGGCGCGTACCATTGGTAAAATAACAAGAGATCTCAAAAATGAACGTGTGTTTCTAGTTGGTCCGGGTCGGTGGGGTACATCCACACCTTCACTTGGTGTTCCTGTTCACTTTTCGGAAATTCAGCATGTGGATGCTATATGTGAAGTCTCATCACAGGCAAAAGGCTTTATGCCGGAATTATCATATGGCAGTCATTTCTTTCAAGATATTGTTGAATCGGATATTTTTTATGCGGCAATTTTCGATGGGGAAGAGGGTGTCCGTTTTGAACCTTCCTATTTAACTGAACAAGAAAATATCTTGACAAAATGGGTAGAAAATCCAACAGTCTCAGAAGAAGTGATCCATGTAAGTAAAGTAACAGACATGGAATTATTATCAGACATTGTGAAGCAAAAATTGTTATGTAGATAACATTACGTTGGTAAAAATTAATACAAAACAATAAAAAGAGTATAAAATCGTCAAGTGGACTCATGCTATAAATGAGGTGATGGTATGGATCCAAAAAAGAATTCCAAAATTGCAGAACGAAATTATGAGGTAGAAGATTATAAAAGAAATGATCAGATGAGCAAAGGCTTGGCCGAAACACATGAACAAGTGTCAGATAGCTATATGGATGGAGATAACGAAGAAGAACTGTCTGAATAAGGCAGTTCTTTTTTTTCTGAGTAAAGTTAAGATTTCTCTTAAATTTACTCAGAAAAAAATATTGTCACTCATACTCTTTTGTGTTAACTTTTAATTTGTGATGGTTAACGAAGGGGAGAGAGAAATGCAATCAAGTAAATTACGGGGACTTATTTTAGCAAGTATTTTTGCTGCGATTACAGCTATTTTAGCACAATTGCAAGTGCAACTATGGGTCGTTCCATTCAGTGGACAGACATTAGCTGTAGGTTTAACGGCTACGATTATTGGTAGCAAGATCGGGGCACTTTCTATGATTGCCTACATGTTAATAGGTATGATTGGTCTTCCTGTGTTCTCTGGTTTAGAGGGAGGTCCACAGGTTTTAGTCGGACCTACGGGAGGTTACATCTTTGGCTTTATCGCTACTGCTTACATAACCGGACTTATTTTAGAAAAAACATCCTTTAATTTCAAGATGGCATTAATTGCAAACATAATTGGCATGTTTGTTAGCTTAGCATTCGGCATGACTCAGCTTAAATTTGTTGCAGAATTAAGCTGGAGTGCGGCAATGATGTCAGGAGTATATCCATTCTTAATTGTTGGAGTCATCAAAGCAATTCTTGCAAGCTGGCTTGGAATTATGATCAGAAAAAGATTAATGAAAGCCAATTTATTGTAAATAGAGGGGCAGGTTGGTGGACTCGATAAAGGTTCATTAAGTCTGTCCCTCTGCCTTGTTTTATGGTATGATAATGGATGTGAAATTTTTCTTTCTAAATAATGTTTTTGCGTCATATAGTATAAGTGATGTTCGAAATTTATAAGTTGAGATTGATAAGGGAGCGTTCATACGTGTTTATGGAAATAGATCAAATAAAAGTTCATTATAAACAAACTGGTGAGGGTCGTCCTGTCGTTATGCTTCATGGTTGGGGAACGAGCCTCGATTTGTTTGAAGATTTACAGAGTAATTTAAGTGCTAATTTTCAGGTTACATCATTGGACTTTCCTGGTTTTGGCAGAAGTGATGAACCAGCTGAAGCATGGGATGTTAGTCAATACACCGATTTTTTAGAGAAGTTTTTAGCAGAATTAGAGATTGACAATCCGATTTTAATTGGACATTCATTTGGTGGAAGAGTATCCATAAAATATGCAGATCGACACGACAGTAATGTACATAAAATCATATTAATAGGCAGTGCCGGTGTGAAACCAAAGCGTAAAGCTGATTATTATGTAAAAGTATACACATTTAAAACATTGAAAAAGGTGCTAAGCCTACCCATTTTAAATCGATATAAAGAGGATATTATTGCGAGATACCGTGGTAAAGCAGGGTCTTCTGATTATCAAAATGCGTCTAGAGTGATGCAGCAAACATTAAGTAAGGTAGTTAACGAGGATCTGCAGCATCATATGCCTAACATTAAAGCACCGACCTTATTAGTTTGGGGTGCCAATGATGCATCAACGCCAGTACAAGATGCGAAAATAATAGAAAAATTAATTCCTAATGCCGGTTTAGCGTTAATTGAGAATGCCGGTCATTACGTGTTTTTAGAACAAAAACGGCGTGTGGCAGTGATTGTGGATACTTTTTTAGAAGAAGATAAAGGAGCAGTTTGATCATGCAGATTATATTTTCAATTGTAAGTGTATTATGGATGGTATATGTATTTTTTCGTGTCAAACAAGCGATCCATATGCTGCAATTAAACAGTTATTTTAATAACCGATTATGGCGGTGGATGACAGATCATTGGACAAAAGCAGTACCTGTCCATGAGTGGCTTGCACTTATTTTAGCATTTCTTTTGTTTTTAGAATGGAATTGGCTGATATTCGTTATCGCATTGCTCGGACTGTTTATACCGAGAAATAAACAAGAAAAGAAAAAGCTGGCGGTTACCGCTCGTATCAAACGTCTTATCGTGACAATTGCTATTATTTATCTTTTCTTGTTAGCAACAAGCTTACATTTTATTTGGAATGATTACCCGTTAAGCTATGCTGGATTAGTTATTGTACTAGGTTCTGTACTCACTTATGGCTTGGTGTTGTTGGCTAACCTGATTAATAAACCAATCGAAAATAATATCAAAGAATATTATTATAAAGATGCGAAGCGTATTATCGATAGTGCTAAAAATACAGCAACAGTTGGTATTACGGGAAGCTTCGGTAAAACGAGTACAAAATTTATTCTAGATACCATTTTGTCATCACAATTTAATACATTAAAAACACCGAACAGTTTTAATACTAAAATCGGTGTAACCATTACAATTCGTAACTCATTAAAGCCATATCATGATGTGTTTATTGCCGAAATGGGTGCAAAAGAACCAGGCAATATTCAAGAAATCTGTGAATTGGTTGGTCACAAATATGCGATTTTAACGGCAATCGGTGAACAACATTTAGAAACATTTAAAACACTTGAAAACATACAAAAAACAAAGTATGAAATTGTGGAATCATTGCCAGCTGATGGTGTCGCCTTTTTAAATCGTGATGATCAAAATATTATGTCTTATACACCGAAAAATCAGTGTCGCAAAGTCTATTTTGCGATTGATGACAAAGAGGCAGATTATCTTGCTTCTGATATTCGTTTTCACAACAAAGGAACGACTTTTAGAGTAACGAATAAAGCAGGATCATTGGATGCAGATTTTGATACAAAGCTGTTAGGGAAACATAATGTTTATAACATTTTGGCTGCGATCAGTGTTGCATGGGAAATGGGTGTGCCAGTCTCCAAACTGCAGCTGGGTGTCAAGAAGATTCAAGCAGTTAAACACCGTATGGAAATTAAGAAAGGTTTCGGTAATTTAACGGTGATTGATGATAGCTTTAATTCGAATCCGACTGGTTCGCGTATGGCTTTAGAGGTACTTTCTTCAATGGAAGGATACAAAGTACTAGTAACACCAGGTATGGTAGAATTAGGCGATAAGGAATATCAATATAATAAAGCATTTGGTGAATATGCGGCAGATGCATGTGATTATGTGATTTTAGTTGGGGAAAAACAAACTGTGCCAATTCAGGATGGGCTTCAAGAAAAAGGCTATCCCGAAGAGCAATTGTTTATCGCTAAAGACTTAAATCATGCGATATCACAAATCCAGGCATTAAACCGTCAAGATGCTATTATCCTATTGGAAAATGATTTACCAGACACATATAATGAGTAATTTATTGGGAGGAATAGGCTGTGAAAACGAAAGTAGCCGTAATCTTTGGTGGCGTTTCTGTAGAACATGAAGTTTCCGTTATCTCGGCACTTCAGGCATTCAATGCAATCGACCGATCAAAATATGATCCGGTACCTATTTATATTAGTAAAACAAAAGAATGGTATACAGGAGATGTATTAACGGATATTGAGAATTATAAAGACTTGGATCAACTGTTTAAACAGGCAGACAGAGTCGTATTGGAACAGGAAAGGGAAGGAACCATTGTTCTTAAGAAAAAAGATCGTTCTCTTTTCTCGAAAGGTGTTATAACAACGATTGATGTCATTTTCCCGGTTATTCATGGTACCAATGGTGAGGATGGCTCTTTACAAGGTTATTTTGAATTATTAGGTCTTCCTTATGTTGGCTGTGATGTTGCATCATCAGCTGCAGGAATGGATAAAGTGATGATGAAGCAGATTTTACGTGATTCCGGCGTGCCAATTGTTGATTATGAGTGGTTTTATTCCACTCAGTGGCACGAGCAACAGGATGAAATTAAGCAATTAGCTGAAAAAGTCGGTTATCCCGTTATTGTTAAACCAGCTAACCTAGGATCAAGTGTAGGTATCTCTAAGGTGAGTAACGCAGAGGAATTAGACGAAGCAATTGATCTTGCGATTTCCTATAGTTTTAAAGTGATTATTGAGAAGATGGTCACAGATTTAACAGAGGTTAACTGTTCTGTTATTGGTGATTATGAAGAAGTGGAAAGCTCTGTCTGTGAACAAGTGTTGAGCACGGACGAGATTTTATCTTATGCAGACAAATATCAAAGTGGTGGTAAAACGGGAGATACAAAAGGAATGGAAAGTGTCAATCGAATTATCCCTGCTGAAATTAGTGAGGAAGCAACTGCAAAAGTAAAAGAACTGGCGGAGGTAACCTTCCGTTTGTTGAATGCTAGCGGTGTATCTCGAATAGACTTCTTGTTAAATCCAGAAGGAGAAGTGTTCGTAAACGAAATTAACACCATTCCAGGTTCATTGTCCTTCTATTTATGGGGACCAAGTGGTAAAGATTTTGAACAACTTACTGACCAATTAATTCAACTAGCCCTAAAACGAGAAAGAGAACGTCAATCGATTCAATTTTCAATCGACACCAACCTTTTCTCCTTACAAAGCAAAGGCCAAGGTACAAAAGGAAAATAACCAAGACACGGATTAACTCCGTGTCTTTTTTTTAATTAAAGAAAGTATAAAATCCTTGGTATAACAGCGTTTTGTCTTATAGAAGCGACATAAATAAAGAGTGTTTTGAAATGTATAGAGTGCTGGGCACAGCTCCGGAAAGCGAAACGGTCAGCCGAAGCGGTTGCCGTAGCAGATAAAAACATTTCATCATTTCTAACTTGGTTAGAGTAGATTATCCCGGTTTTTCTTATTACAATAAAAAAGCAAGAAAATGGTGCGCAAAAAACATAAACTACGAAGTTATACTTTATCAAGGTGCTAATCGTCCGTAAAACTCCCACTGGTGGAAACCTCACTTTATAGACTCCATCATTCATATTCCTTCATATTAATATTTTCACAAAAATTTATAGAAATTAACATACTTTTAAAATCTAATAATAAAATATAAATAATAGTAGCATAATTCTTAGTAAAGCCCCTCCTTGAATAGAAAAGAAAGTCACCCATTTGATATGGAGTCTGTCATATGGTGATTGATATTCTTCAAAACTATTCACTCTAGTAAACACTTTTCTATAGCTGAAAACTATAATATCAAAGATTGTATGGATAAGTAAAAGTCCTATCATTAAATAAAAAGTCCCGATAAAACTTCTTTCATTAATGTAATCATCTTTCTAAAAATTACAAAAATAAAATCCAGGTTATAACTAATATTCGCGGGCATTATATCGGATATAGTGGATGGTACCAAATTTTAACTAAAAGTGTTTAATAAATTAAAAATATATAGGGGGTATCATTTTAATGAGACATAACAAATGGTGGTTGTTAGTGTTAGCACTCGTGCTAGGTTTAGTACTTGCTGCGTGCTCGGATGCAAATGAAAGCACAGAAGATGAAGATGACAACAGTACGGAGGAAGGTAATGAAGAAGGTAATACAGAAGAAACCGAGAGCGATGGCGAAAAAGTCTTACGTATTTCATCAACATCTGATATACCGACAATGGATCCGATCCTTGCAGAGGATAATGTATCTTTTCAATACACGGATACAGTCTATGAAGGTTTATATCGCTTAGCACCTGATGGTGAAATTGTTTCCGGTATTGCAAAAAAAGATGAAACAGAAGTAAGTGATGATGGCTTAACGTATACTTTCCATTTACGTGAAGGTGCGCAATGGGAAAACGGTGACCCTGTCACTGCTCATGACTTCGTTTATGGGTGGCAACGTGCCATTAATCCGGATAACGGATCATTTTATGCTAACTACTTAATGAATGGTAAAGTTAAAAATGCAACTGAAATCTATGTAACAGAAGATGAAGAATCTGATGTAGAACCATTAGAACCCGCTGAATTAGGAGTAAGTGCTCCCGATGATTATACATTTGTTGTCGAATTAGAAAAACCAGTACCTTATTTCGAATCATATGCGGCATTTCCAACATTCTTACCGATGAATCAAGAATTTGTCGAAGAACAAGGCGATGATTTTGCTTTAACACCTGATAATATTCTATCAAATGGTCCTTTCAAAATGACGGAATGGAATGAAGAGGCAGGTTGGGAATTAGAAAAAAATGAAACCTATTGGGATGCAGAAAATGTGGCATTAGATGGCATTTCTGCAAAAGTAATTAAAGATGCAGATACAGCACTTTCAAATTATGAAGTTGGTGAATTAGATCGAGTTACCTTGTCAGGTGCACAGGTACAAGATAATCAAACAAGTCCAGAATTCCATTCACTTACTGAAACAAGTGTTTTCTGGTTGAAGTTTAATCAAGATTCTGAATCTGCAAACGAGTATATGCAAAATGTTAACTTTAGAAAAGCATTAGCAAAAGCATTTGATAAACAAGCATATGTTGACGTTGTTTATGGAAATGACTCAACTCCAGTTAATTTCTTTGTTCCGGAAGGCTTTGTTGAACATCCAGAAACAGGAGAGGATTTCCAAACAGGTAGCGATGTTTTAGCCTATGACGTGGAGGCAGCACAAGAACTATGGGCAACAGCAAAAGAAGAAATAGGATTTGATGAAGTGACATTATCTTTCTTAAGTGGAGACAGTGATGTAGCGAAAAATATTAGTGAATTCATGAAAACAGAACTAGAAAGCAATTTAGATGGTTTAACAATTGAAGCCAACAATGTTCCATGGGCACAACAATTAGATATTATGCGTGAACAAGATTATGAATTAGCAGTTTCTGGTTGGGGACCTGATTATAAAGATGCTGTTTCTTTCGTAGATCTTTGGGTGACAGATGGCGAAAACAATGATATTGGTTATTCTAACGAAGAATATGATGCTCTTGTAGAAGCAGCGAAAGGTGAACTGGCAACTAGCCCAGTAGAACGTTTCGAAGCAATGCAAGAGGCAGAGAAAATAGCTTTAGAAGAAGCTGCAATTGGCCCTATTATGCAACGTAAAACATCTGTCCTCTTTAAAGATTATGTAAAAGGTATGGAATCATTAAATCCATTTGGTAATGACTATAGCTTCAAATATGTTGATATGGTTAAGTAACCAATTTGAAAGTCTCATCTCATAGAATGGAAAGATAAAAAGAGTATAGCATTAGCTATACTCTTTTTTGTATTGGAAGACAAAGGAGGGGCGATATCACCCTCGATATATTTGTCTGAGGTAGTCAGTGGGTGGCATGCCTGTTACTTTTTTGAAAACTCGGCTGAAATAGAAGGGGTTGGAGAATCCCAGCTTATCGCTTACTTCTGAAACATTAAAGTTTTCTTTTCGAAACAGTTGAATTGCTTTTTCCACCATTCGCTCATTTTGATATTGTGTAATGCTTTTACCTGTGTGTTGTTTAAACAAGGTGGAAAGGTAAGCATAATTCATGTTTAAAGTTTTTGAGATCTCTTGACTGGATAATTTGTGCCTTTCCTGTTTATCAATTAGCTGAATCATTTTGGTAATCATTCGATTTGATTTCATGTTAGCATAGGTTTCTAGATTTTCTAAGTATAACGCTAAGAAAAACTGGTATGTATGCACACTGGTTAGTAATGGTCTCATTGGATGAGATGATTCAAACATTTCTAATATCTGTTCGAGTTGTGATTGAGTATAACCAAGATGAGACACTTCCCCGTATTTAGGCATAGTCAACTTCCTCTGATATTCTTCATGATGAATAAGCGAGGTTTTTCCATAAGTGCTATATTCGTTAATGTTTTCCTGTATGTCATGATTAAAAAAATGAATGTAAAACCATTGAGATCCTGGTTGATAGAAATCTTTTCCCCAATGATGAATATTTTTTCTAAGAAAAAGATAGGAGCCTTCCTTAAGATTATATACTTCATTATCTTCTATTACTTGTAATTGTCCTTTTATAACGTAAACAAATACATTTAATTTTGGCATAACACGATCAGGATGTTTCTCAATACCATTTTTATCACCCATTAAACCAATTTCATGGATAAGAGGAAATGAACTGCTTGAGATAATCACTGGATGAGACAAAAAGATCGCTCCTTCCGAAATAGTATAAATATATTCTATCAAAATTCCAAAAAAAAGATATGTAATTGTAATAATTGTGAATGTACAAGAATTATATAACAACTCATACTAGTATTTAAGATCGTTAGCGGAGGTGTAAGACATGCAAAAAGTGAATTTATTAGACGGAATGTTTAAAAAGTCTCAACAAAAAGGTAAGGAATACTTACTTTATTTAGATGTCGATCGACTTGTTGCTCCATGCTATGAAGCGGCAGGTAAAACAGCTAAAAAAGAACGTTATGGTGGATGGGAATCGAAGGGGATTGCAGGCCATTCAATTGGTCACTGGCTATCAGCTGCAGCAACGATGTATCAAGTAACAGGTGATGAAGAGTTAAAGGGTAAAGTAGAATATGCTTTAGCTGAATTAGCTGCTGTTCAGTCCTATGATAAGGATGGTTATGTCAGTGGTTTCCCACGGAGTTGTTTTGACCAAGTATTTTCTGGTGAGTTTGAAGTAGACAACTTTAGCCTGGGAGGATCATGGGTGCCTTGGTATTCCATACATAAAATCTACGCGGGACTTATCGATGTCCATAAACTAACAGGTTCCCCATTAGCATTGAAGATTGTTACGAGACTTGCCGATTGGGCCTATCATGGATTAGTGAATTTAACAAAAAAACAATTTCAACGTATGTTGACATGTGAACATGGTGGGATGAACGAAGCTTTTGCAGATCTTTATTTGATTACGGAAGATGCCCGCTATTTAGAGTTAGCTGAAAGGTTTTACCACAAGGCTGTATTGGACCCATTAGCGAACAATCAAGATGATTTAGAAGGAAAACATGCCAATACACAAATACCAAAAGTGATCGGCGTAGCTAAACTCTATAATATTACGGGCAAAGAAAAGTATAAGCAGATCGCGACATTTTTTTGGGATCAGGTTGTTCATCATCGCTCATATGCAATTGGAGGAAATAGTATTCGTGAGCATTTCGGTCCTGAAAATGCCGAAGAACTGGGAATACTAACAACGGAGACATGTAATACGTATAACATGTTAAAGTTAACGGAAATCATCTTTAGATGGGAATGTTCCGCTCATTACTATGATTATTATGAGCGTGCTTTATACAACCATATTCTTGCGTCCCAAGATCCTGATTCAGGGATGAAAACATACTTTGTATCTTCTGAGCCTGGTCATTTTAAAGTATATCACTCACATGATAATTCGTTCTGGTGTTGCACTGGTTCAGGGATGGAAAATCCAGCAAGATATAATCGACGTATTTACGAAAAAATCGATGACAGGTTATATGTGCACTTATTTATCCCAGCAGAAGTATCATACGAGAATAATGAAATGATTATCAAACAGCAAACAGCCTTTCCATATCAGCCAAGTACAACCATCACAATAGAAAAGGCGGGCAGTGAAATAAAGGAAATTGCTATACGAAAGCCTGCCTGGTTCTCAGATGAACCAACAATAAAAATAAATGGAAACGAAGTACCAACTGTAGAAGATAAAGGATATCTGATAATAAACCATTCCTGGCAAAATGGAGACCAGATTACATATGATTTACCGCTAGATTTACATCGATATCATGCAAAAGATGATAAGAAAAAGCAAGTAATCATGTATGGTCCCATTGTGTTAGCCGGAGCCCTAGGGCGAGAGAATTTCCCGGAAACAGATATCTTGGATGATCATCTGGCATTAAACAACCATCCTTTAATTGACGTACCAACACTGGTAACAGAAGGGCCACTAAATGAGTGGATAAAAGTTAATAATAATGAAAAGCTGTTATTTGAAACAGAAGCAATCGGACAACCTGATCATCAGCGGGTAAAGTTGAAGCCTTTTTATGATATACATCATGAACGTTACACAATATATTGGAATATTATGTCGAACCAGGAGTTCAAAGAGTTCGGTGATGAAGAAAAAAATCAGAAAGCACGACAGCAACAAATTATAGTCGATGAGGTCACACCTAATGAACAGCAACCAGAAGTAGATCACAATATGCAAGCAAGAAATTCAACTTCCGGATATAGCAATGATGTTCATAGTGGATGGAGAGAAGCTAGAGATGGTGGTTATTTTAGCTATGATTTAAAAGTCGACCCTACAAGAGAAATGTATTTATATGTAACGTATAATAAAAGTGATTTTACGATAGAAATAGAAGGAAAAAAGCTGGATAGGGATTTTGAGATAAAAATTGATGGGTATGTACTAGCCAAAGAGCACTTTAATCAACCAAATATTGGAGAGTTATATTCAAAAACGTATCCGATACCAACTGAACTAATTAATGGTAAAGACAAGGTTGCGGTTACATTTGCTGCAGAGAAAAATAAGATTGCAGGTGGCGTATACCATGTCAGAATGTTAAACAACCAATCATTATAATGAAAAGATCCCCAATTTATCGGGGATCTTCTTTATAGGTGAAACAGGATACCTTGGATATATCTAATTAGTTATAGAAAGAAGCACCAACAATTATTAATAAGATGAAAAGAACAACGATTAAGGCGAATCCACCGCCATAACCACCGCCGTATCCATATCCACTACCATATCCACCATACGGATCGCAGCCTCCATAATAGCTCATTCCTGATCAACCTCCTTGTGTATTGTCACTATACAATGTATGTACCTTTGCCAAATAAGTTAGGGTAAATGACTAGTTTTAGAAAAAATGGGCGATAACAGTTTTTAAAAATTCCCTGTCAGATAAATTTACAAGCTTAATGTTACACTGAAAATCCTTTGTTATATTATATTTATTATATTAATTAGTGAATGTGGAAAGTTCATTAATTAATAAAATACATGTAAGCCTAAATAATTAGTCCACTTTAGCTTGCTTATATGTATGAAAGCTTTTAGCTCCCCTATCCATTTAAGGTGTCTGTTTTCACGAAACACAAAGAAGCCAACTTCAAAACGAAGTTGGCTTCTTTGTATACTTATATAATTGTGCCGATACAACATTAACTACGAAGTAACTTCTTTGGTGACAGGCTTCCTTCTTTTCTTCTTTTTAATGAATGTTGTTTTGGCTAGTCTTCGGCAATGCCTAATTGTTTCAAGCCGTTATAAATACCAGACTCCTCGACGGAAGTGGTACGATGTTTGGCGTATGGAAAAAGGTCAGGAGTTGCATTTGCCATAGCAAAGCTTTCACCGGCATATTGCAACATCTGTTTATCATTCATCCCGTCACCAAAAGCAATTGCTGCTTCAGGTGGAATGTCCAATTGATTGAGCACTTTTTTAATTGCTTGTCCTTTGTTCACATTTTCTCTTATCATGTCATAACAATTGTCCAAACCATCAACATTTACTTCTGAAAAATAAATATCTTCACCCTTAAGATCATATCGAGCTGGCTCGTCAGGTTTAACATCCATAAGTGTTATCCCTAATATTTGATCGCGATATTTGCCTTCGTATGATTGGTAATCTTTCAAAGCAAAATAATCAATGAAATCTTTTACAATCGGCTTTGTTTTAGAAGTAAGTAAGTTTAATTCGTTTGTATAAAGAATCATTTCATGCTCATTTTGTTTAGCAACACCTAGAAAGTGATCGATCACAGAACCTGCAATTGGTTCGTCAACAACGGTCTTACCATTATAGATAGCGTACGCTCCGTTATAACCAATAAAAGAGTCAACAGCTAAAGTTTCTGCTATATCATGAATTTCATGCAATGGACGACCCGTTGCTAAAAATACTTCTATCCCTTTGTCTTGTGCTTGTTTAATGGCTATTTTAGTCGTATCTTCAATCGTATGATCCCGACGTAAGATGGTTCCATCAATATCTAAGAAAAGAACTTTGTAGTTGGTCATTGTAAGTCTCCCTTTATCTTCATTAAAAAGTAAAGTTCTTTAGTTCATCGCCACTTGTTTCTTCATAGCCTTTCATATACTTAATACGGCGTTGAGCGGCAGTTTGGTTTACTTGCTCGTCAGCGTGATAGGATGAACGAACTAATGGCCCAGCTTCACAATGCTTAAATCCTTTAGTTAAAGCTATTTGTTTTAATTCATTAAACTCATCCGGATGATAATAGCGTTCAACATTTAGATGTTTTTTTGTAGGCTGTAAATATTGACCAATCGTCATAATATCCACATTGTTAGCACGTAAATCATCCATTGTTTCAATAATTTCCTCTTTTGTTTCACCAAGTCCCACCATAATGCTTGATTTTGTTGGTTTACTGGGAGCAATTTCTTTCACTCGGCGTAATAACTCAAGTGAACGATCATACATGGCGATTGCACGTACTTTTTTCGTAAGTCTTCTAACTGTTTCAATGTTATGATTAAAAATATCAGGACCACTGTCCATTAGGGTATGTAAGCTTTCGTAATCACCTTTCATATCAGAAGGTAAAATTTCAATCGTGCAACCTGGGACTCTTTCACGGATTTGACTAACCGTTTCAGCAAATACAGCAGCACCGCCATCTTTCAAATCATCTCGTGCAACAGCAGTAACAACCACATGTTTTAAGCCCATGATTTCAACGGATTCTGCAACTCTTTGTGGCTCGCCCCAATCCAATTCATTCGGAAGTCCGGTCTTAACAGCACAGAATCGACAGCCTCTTGTACAAGTGTCCCCTAAGATCATAAAGGTAGCTGTTTTTCTCTCGCTCCAGCATTCGTGAATATTCGGGCATCTTGCCTCTTCACATACTGTATTTAAACGTTTGTCACGCATTAAATGTTTTAGACGGTTATACGATTTGTTTGTATTGATTTTTATTTTCAACCATTCAGGTTTTCGAAGATATTCTTGTTCTTTTACCATTTTGTATCGCTCCTATCTAGTAAAGTTCCATTGATCACTTACATATTTACTTTCCATTAATGCATTGATTTCCTGTTCTTGTTCCTTTGTAAATTGAAATTCCTGCAACTCAATGTCTAATCCTTTTTCAAATCCCTTTTTGAAGGCAAGTTTCATTTCTTCTAATGTGACGTTTCGGTTGGCTGCTTGCTCAATAGAAATTGCTTTATCGTTAAATGCATCTCGAGCCCTTTGCTTTACTCTTTCATTGCGGTAGACAAACAAATCATAGAGTTTATCATTGTCCACTGCTAACGGGATCGACCCGTGCTGTAAAATAACTCCTTGTTTTCTTGTTTGGGCACTTCCTGCAGCTTTTTTATCATCTACTACAAGTTCATACCAAGAAGGCTCTTCAAAACAGACAGCAGATTGTGTTGTATTTAACTTACCCTCAGGTGTGGCAAAGGATGCATCAATACCTAAAGTACGAAAACCTTCTAACAGTCCTTTTGAAAGCACCATATAGGCTTCTTTTATCGATTTAGGCATTTTAGGATGTTCCTCGGAAACGATCACACTGTACGTTAATTCCTGATCATGTAAAACAGCGCGTCCGCCGGTCAACCTTCTGACAAGTTCTATCCCGTTTTTACGGACTGCTTCCAAATCAATCTTATTTCCCGTTTTTTGAAAATAGCCGATCGATAACCCTGCCGGTAGCCATTCATAAAATCGAATGGTCGGTGGTATTTTTTGGTCGCTGTGCCACTTTAATAAGCACTCATCAACCGCCATATTATAGGCTGGTGTTTGTTTCTGTGTGTCTATAAAATACCATGTCTCAGTCATATAGCGTTAGTCTCTCTTCAAGAGAAAACTAATCCCCCTTATTAGAATTTTTAGAAAGAAAATATAATTGTCCGGCTTCGTATTATTTTCTGATCCAATGAGAAAAATCACCACGAAAGGTAAATTTCAGGATTGCATTCATTTAATCATCAGAAAATCACTACCAGCATAGGCAGAATACGTAGATTCCTGTGAAAAGGTAGTATTCATCCATACATTTTTCATTCATTCGCTGTTTTTTAGCTACTTAAATAGGATAAACAGAGCAGAATGGTTGCTTTTTCTTAAACTTTTCCATAATTTATGGTACATCCTTGATATATATATGTCAAAAAATTAAGATAAATATGAATTATTGCACAATATGGTATAGTAGAAGGGGTGAGAAGAAATAAGACAACAGGGAGATACATTAATATGAGCGGATTTAATGAGCAATTTATTATTTCCATTGTTATTATTGCAATTGGATATTTGTTAAAGCGATTTAATCTTGTTAAAGAGAAAGATGGAGAAGGAATAGCAAGGATAGTATTTAATTTAACGTTACCATGTTTAATTATAGTAACCTTTAGTGATATAGAGTTTACATTTTCGTTATTTTATTTGATTATTATTGCTTTTATATATGGAGTTATCAATGCAGTAATTGCTCTCATGGTATTTCGCAATCATACGAAAGATATTAAAGGTATGTTTGGTATGATGGTACCAGGTTTAAATATTGGATTATTTGCCTATCCACTGGTAGAAGGTTTATTTGGTTTTGAAGGGTTAAAATATTTTGGCATGTTTGATGTTGGGAACGCATTTATTGTATTTGGACTCAGCTATATTATTGCTGGTGTATATGCAGGAAGTGCCGGAATGCTAGAAACACGGTCAATTATTGTAAAATTATCCAAGTCTATTCCACTGCAAACATACCTTATTATGTGTTTGTTAAATATTATCGGTTTTCAGCTACCTGATGTCGTTGTAGAGGTATCGAGTGTGATCTCTGTAGCAAATATGCCGTTATCACTATTATTATTGGGCTTATATTTAAACTTTTCCTTTGCAAAAGGGTATGGAAAACTTCTTGCTAAATTTTTATTCACAAAATATGGGATTGGTTTGATTACTGGATTTGCATGTTATCTGTGGTTACCGGTAGAAGAAATGTTTAAGTTTACCTTATTGATCGGTTTTATATTACCGACACCAGCATCTGTATTACCGTATGCCCTTATGTTTGGTTATAACCAACGGCTGGTAGGAACAGCATCCAATATCACGATGATTATTAGTTTTGTCTTAATATGGTTGATTGTCAATCTTATAGTCTAGTTCATTTTACTAATTCATTATAATATTTATACATAACAAGAGGTGAATGTTGAAAAACTTTTTGAAGATAATGTAGACGTTTCACCTGAGGATGCGCCAAGGTGGGTCGAAAAAATCGTAGACGATCAGCTACAAGCTTTTCAAGGTAGAATTGTTACGGTTTATGATAACGTGGATGACTTAAAGCGAAAGGCATCAGAAACTAGTGAAACAGATTATCGTTATTTAAGGTGGAAGGATTTTTCGCAACTATAGAATGAGGTGTTTAACATTTTTGACTTAACTATTATAGAATGGATTATTATCATTTTTTCGGCTCTTTTAATAGGTTTTGCCAAAGCTGGTGTAGCAAGTATGGGAATATTGGTTGTTACTATTTTTATGATGATCTTTCCTGCTCGTGAGTCTGTAGGGATTTTATTACCTTTACTCATTATCGGAGATTTATTTGCAGTTATCTATTATCGCAGAAATGTCGTTTGGCGTTATTTGTTTTCCTTGATGCCATGGGTATTGGGAGGGCTTGTACTCGGATATCTTGTTTTAGATATCGTAACTAGTGAACAGTTAAAACCATTGATTGGGATGTTAGTATTAGCACTTATTTTATTACATATTAGCAGAGAAAAACTAGGTGAACGCTTTGTAAAACTGTTACCAGAATCAAAGTTATTTACTTTTAGCATGGGGATTTTAGCCGGTTTTACAACTATGATCGGTAATGCTGCTGGTGGAGTTATGGCAATTTACCTCCTTGTCAAAGGTTTACCAAAACAAGAATTTGTGGGTACTGGCGCTTGGTTTTTCTTATTTGTTAATATTATCAAAGTCCCATTCTATATTTCATTAGGCATTATTACAGTGGAATCCATAACGTTCAACTTATGGCTTATTCCTGCGATACTCATTGGAGCCTTAGTAGGTGTGCGAGTTATTAAAATTATGCCACAAAAAGTATTTCAAATATTGGTGTTGACTTTTGCAGCAATAGGAGCTATTAGGCTTATCATAGGTTGATAGAATCACCACTTTGCATGTCTCTATTCTTAACGAACTAGCAGGAGTATTGTTACAATACTCCTGCTTTTACTGTTAGGGCATTTTTAAAGTCTTCGATAAGATCTTCTTCGTTCTCAATTCCGACAGATAAACGGAATAGGCGTTGACTAATCCCTCTAGCTTCTCTTTCTTCAGCTGGCATGGCGGCATGGGACATAGTGGCAGGATGAGATAAAATCGATTCCACTGCTCCCAAGCTAACAGCAAACACAGGGATGCTTAATTGTTCTACAAAGCTTTTGGCATCTACATGGTCCTTTAATACAAAAGATAATACAGCTCCTGGACTCGTAGATTGTTTGGCATGGATAGAAGAGCCGGGATGATGATGTAAACCAGGATAATATACATGTTCGATTTCGTTATGTGAATGGAAAAATTCAGCCAGCTTTATTGCTGATGATACACTTCTGGTGAATCTCGGTTCTAATGTCTTCATTCCTTGCAATAGTTGATAACAATCTGTTGCACCAAGAATTGCACCATACGTGTTTTGAACAAATTTCAGACTAGCAGCAAGTTCTTGATTTTTCGTAACAGCTAATCCAGCAACGATATCACTATGACCAGATAAAAATTTAGTGGCACTATGTAGTACGATATCAACACCTAGATCCAGTGGTTGTTGATGCAATGGGGTCATAAATGTATTGTCTAAAAACGTTAAACAGCTGTTATTCTTTGCAAGCTGAACAACTTTCCTGATATCGGTAATTTGTAACAGCGGATTTGCAGGTGTTTCCATGTATATAACCTTTGTATTTGGCTGAATCGCTTCTTCTATTTCTACTGGATTCGTCATATCAACAAAAGTATGTTCAATCGAAAATTGCGTTAGTAATTGTGTGACACAACGAAAGGTACCACCGTAAACATCCTTGGTAATAACGATGTGATCACCAGCATGTAACAGCATAAAAGCGGATGATATCGCAGCCATACCAGATGAGAATGCAAAACCGGCTGTTCCATTTTCTAATTTTGCAATGGCTACTTCTAATTGGTCGCGTGTAGGATTACCAGAACGGCTATAATCATAATCACCAAATTCATTTAATTGCTGTTGGTGATAGGTGGATGATAAATAAATTGGTGGATTTACCGCACCTGTATGCTTTTCTTGATAGCCTTGCTGGTTACCACCATGTGCAAGAGTTGTTTCTTTTGAATGTCCCATATTATTTTCCTCCTAATGCTTGTTGAATATCTCGTTTCAAATCTTCTACATTCTCAATCCCAACAGAAAATCGGAGTAATGTATCACTAATTCCTCGTTTTTCCCGTTCTTCTTTCGGAATATCTGCGTGGGTCTGGGTTGCTGGATAAGTAATAAAACTCTCCACTCCTCCTAAACTTTCTGCAAATGATATTATTTTTAGTTGCTCTAGAAATGGAGAAACAAGCGTTTTATCCACTACACGAAAACTAATCATCGCTCCTTTACCAGGATAGAGAACTTCCTTTATTAATGGTAATTCTTTCAAAAATGTTACCAATTGCTTTGCATTTTCTTGTTGCTTCTCAAGTCGAAGGGACAGGGTTTTCATTCCTCTTATTAAAAGCATCGTATCCATCGGTGACAGTACTGCACCAATGGCGTTGTGTAGATAGGTTAATCGTTCACCTAAATCAGCATCCTGTACTACTACTAACCCCGCAAGTACATCATTATGTCCGCCTAAATATTTAGTAGCGGAATGGATAACAATATCTGCACCTTGTGTTAATGGCTGTTGCAAATATGGTGTGTAAAAAGTGTTGTCTACAATTAAAAGCAGTTGATGTTTCTTTGCCAGTATAGCTAATTTCTCAATATTAATTTCCGTTAATAAGGGGTTAGTTGGTGTTTCTATGAAAATAGCTTTGGTATTTTTGTTAATGTACTGCTCCATTTCTTCTGCATCTGCATATACTGGTTTAATGTTATAAGATTCTTGAAAATGCTGAAATAATCGATAACTTCCACCATAAATATCCTCGGTAACAATAATTTCATCTTCTTGTTTGAATAAAGAAAAGACTAATTGGATGGCAGCCATACCTGAAGAGCATGCGAGTCCCTTCGAACCTTGTTCTAATGTTGCGATCGCATCTTCAGCAATTTCTCGTGTAGGATTTGCAGAGCGTGTGTAATCATAACCGGTAGACTGTCCCAGTGAACTGTGTTGATATGCGGTCGAAAAGTAAATAGGTGCCTCTACTGCACCAGTACGTGGATCTTTCCGGTTGCCGATTTGCGCAAGAATTGTTTCGATATTATTCATTTTGTTACATCCTTTCTAAATAAAAAAGAGGTCTTCGATAAGTAGAAGACCTCCTTGATTAAGGTTGCATTCTCTTATCTTTGGTAATGTACCATCTGGATTTAGCACCATACAATGTTATTGCTGGTTGCTGAAGTGTCATCGGGCCAGTCCCTACACCTCTCTCGATAAGATATTAAGTTATGGAAATATAATACAATCATCATACAATACAAGAGAAATAATTACAAGCTAAATCCAAAAAAATAATTATATGGAATCTATTGACAATTAAAGAAGAATAGCTTATAGTATGTACATCATTAACCGTCGAAAAAATAAAAATAATAGATTATCTTATCAAGAGAGAAGGAGGGGTCTGGCCCTGTGAATTCTCAGCAACAGGCTACCATAGCACTGTGCTACTTCCAGCAGGTTTCACTTGGCAGATAAGAGGAAAACTCCTACTTTATCGTCAAGTAGGAGTTTTTCTATATTCATAATCCGAGTTTTCCTATTGGGATATTTATAATAAAAAAATACCACTTATTGATTTTAGTGGTGAAAGTTGGGATCTGAGATGTTAGCAATCATTGCGATATTAGCTGCTTGTCTATTTGCCTTTAACATTGGAGCAAGTGGTTCAGCAGCTAGCATGAGTATTACGTACGGAACTAAAGTGATCAGGCAACGTAAGTATGCGCTAATCATCGCGGGAGTAGGTGCTATTACTGGTGCCATATTAGGAGGTCAACATGTTACGAATACTCTTGGAAAAGGTATCATCTCCGAAGAAATTCTCGATATAAAAATTGCTTGTATTATTTTAGTTGTTTCGGGTTTTACATTATTAATTACTAATTACATCGGAATTCCGTTATCTACGAGTGAGGTAACGGTTGGTGCTATAATTGGCGTTGGTCTCAGTTATCAACAACTGAACCTTCATACGGTATTAGTAATTATAGCCTTCTGGATTGTTATACCAGTGGCAGCCTTTATAATAACGATGTGCCTTGAAAAAATCAGAAAAAAGATAAATAATAAAATAAATTTCCAACCTCCTATAAAGCTATTAACTTTTTTATTATTCTTAACTGGTATAATAGAAGCAATGGCTGCTGGTATGAATAATGTAGCGAATGCTTTAGGACCATTAGTAGGTGCAGGGATCACCTCAATGGAAATAGGTTTACCTTTGATGGCAGTCATTGTAGCGTTAGGGAGTATATTGTTTGGTGGTAGAGTATTAGAAACAAATGCCAAAAAAATTACTTCACTAACTTTAGGAAATGGTATTGTAATTTCTGGCGCTACCGGAGGACTGGTAGTAGCTGCATCATTGCTAGGTATTCCAATCCCGATGACACAAGTAACAACCTCTGCGATAGTAGGGATAAATGCCAGTAACCAATTTAAAGATGTTTGGAAACAAAAAATTATACATCAAATAGCGAAGGTGTGGATTACATCTCCGATAGTTTCATTAATTATTGCCTTTGGATTGACAGAAATAATAGTTCATCAAAGTTTTGATCAAGTGATACTGTTAACATTAGCTATTAGTGCTACTTATATTTTAGTGAGATATCGAGAGAAACCGGCAAAGACGAATACAAAAAAAGGATGGGATCAACGTGGGGAAAGTGTACTTAGTGGGAGCAGGACCAGGAGATGAAGAATTAATTACTGTGAAGGGATTGCGTGCTATACAAGAAGCGGATGTCATCCTGTATGATCGATTAGTAAATCCATCATTACTAAATCATGCCAAAGAAAATACAGAATTGATTTTCTGCGGGAAAGAACCACGTAAACATGGATTGATTCAAGAAAAAATAAATGAGCAACTTATTGATTATGCTGCTAATGGAAAAATTGTAACAAGATTAAAAGGAGGAGATCCTTTTATTTTCGGTAGAGGTGGGGAGGAAGCCATTTATCTTGAAGAAAATCAGATTGAATATGAAGTAGTACCAGGAATCACCTCTGGAATAAGTGCTGCGGCATATGCTGGAATTCCACTCACACATCGTCATATAAGTGGATCGGTAAGTTTTATTAATGGTTCTAACCCCGAAACTAAAACAGACGAACAATGGCGTCATATTGCCAACGGAGCCGATACATTGTGTTTTTATATGGGAATCAAGAAGTTCCCTATTATATGTGAAAAATTAAAAAATGCAGGATTAAGTAAGACGACGCCTGTGTCTATTATTCATTGGGGGACATTACCACAACAAAAAACGATTGTAGATGACTTAGAAAACATTTCAGATAGGTTAGACGAAGTCAGCAATCCTTCTTTAATTGTCATAGGTGAAGTAGTCCGACTTAGGGAGCAAATTAATTGGTATAAGGAATCATCAGAAGCATTGATTTAAGAAAAGACTAGTTATGATCATCATAACTAGTCTTTTTTGATAACATTCATAATTTGTTCTTGATCTTTTTCCCAGTCCCATTGTGGATTTATCTGGTCTATAAATTGTTGAAGCTGTTTTTCTGACAAGTCCTTTTTACCATTAGAATTATTAAGATAGGATTTCAATTCCCATTCTCCACCTTTTTTATTTTCGATAGTTTGCCACTTCACAGTAAATATATAGTCATTTCCATTAATATCAGCATGAATTAATAAGATATCCTTGTGTAAGATAAAGTTACTCAGTTTCATAACAAAGCACCTCCTAAGTGAAGTATATCATATAATGAGATGGGGTACATTGGTTGAATATAAAGGGAATAACTTTAATTTCTGTTTTGCTTATCGATTGTTGCTTTTGGAAAGAACCATAAAATGACAAAGGTTAAGGTTCCGATGATAAATAATCCAGTATAAACAGTATGCAAAGCATAGGTTAAACCATCCTGCATTGATGCCAGTGTTTCAGGAGAAATTGTTTCGCGCATTCCTTCATCTAACAACATATCTGTACTGGCAATTTCAAGATCTTCTCCTTTTTGCTGGTAGTAATGATTTAGTCGCATGTTCAATACTCCACCAAGAAAAGCCGCACCGACCGCACTGCCAATAATCCGCATAAACATATTAAGTGATGTAGCAACGCCTCTTTCGTACCAAGAGACGGTATTTTGGATCGACACGATAAAGGTGGTGGAAGATAAACCCATTCCGACACCAACGATAAATGAGCTGATACCAGCATAGATTGGCCCTTTATCGGCATCTAAAAGAAAGAATAAAAAAGTACCAAGAAATAAAGCAAATCCACCTGCGAAGGCTGTTAGTCGGAATCCTATTTTTAATACAAGATGTCCAGCAAGTGTTGCTGATATTGGCCACCCTATCGATAAAGTACTTAAGGTAAAACCAGCAACAATAGCTGATTCCCCCATAACTCCTTGAACATAAGTAGGTAAAAAACTAGAAAGTCCAAGAATGATCATCCCTGAAAGTAATGTTGCGATATTCGCTATGACAATTAATTTATTTTTCCATAAAGCAAGTGGCATCATTGGCGAGGGTGCCTTATTTTCATGCCATAAAAAGATGGTCATACAAATTACAAAAATAAGTAATAAACTAATGGTCTCCAAGGATAACCAAGCCCAACTTGTTCCAGCCTGTACAAAAACAACAATCAGACAGGAGATAGCGATGAAAAACAAGCTGGAACCAGTATAATCGATCGTTTTTTTCTCTGTATTAACTTCTTCGTGAAAAAAGGTAATGACTCCTATAAGTCCAATAATTCCGATTGGTATATTCATCCAGAAAATCCATGCCCAATCAATAAATTGAACAATAACTCCTCCAAATAATGGACCAAGCACAGATGAGATGCCCCATACACTTGCTAAGTATCCTTGGACTTTTGCTCTTTCTTCTATGGTATAGATATCGCCTACAATGGTAGTGACAATCGGTTGAATCGCACCCGCTCCAAGTCCCTGAATCAGGCGAAATACGATAAGTGCACCCATGGTTGGCGCAAATCCACAAAGAATGGATCCAATTAAAAAGATAACAACTCCAATAATAAAAATAGGTTTTCTACCAAAGAGGTCAGCTAATTTTCCGTATATCATCGTTGTTACAGCTTGCATTAATAAAAAACTTGAAAATACCCAACTATATAAGGAAAAACCGCCCAAATCAGCCACAATATTAGGCATTGCTGTTGCGACAATTGTACCTTCAATTGCAGCCATAAACATGGACAAAACAAGTGAAGCAAGTACTAAAGGGCGTTTCGTAATTTTATTTGGCATAAGCGTCCGTCCTTTTTTCTAATCTGTTTCTATTGTATCAGAAATTAACAAATATGTATGAGAAAGCAAATCAACAGCAATTGTGGTAAAATAAAGAAAGCGATACCAGAACAGGAGTGATGTTTATGTTAACCAATCGGTTAGAGGATTTATTGCAAGGGTTTGTGGATAATGGACCAGCTGGAGTAGCATTATCTGTAAAAAAAGAAAAGCAATCAATTTATCAAAATTATTTCGGTTATTCAGATTTGAATAAACAATCATTGATTAATGACAAAACAATTTATCGTATCTACTCCATGTCTAAAGTAGTAACGTGTGTAGCAGGGTTACAACTGTTAGAACGTGGAAAGATTTTGCTGACGGATCCACTATCTGCTTATTTACCAGAATTTAAAAATATGGATGTACTTGAAAATGGACAACTGGTGAAAGCAAATCAGGAAATATTGATTAAGGACCTCTTTACGATGACTTCAGGAATTACATATGGTGGGAAGCAAACAGAAGTAGAAAGAATGACTAGTCAAGTGATGAAGGAAGTTCGAGATGAAGAACATTCTAGAGAGGTAACAAAACTCCGATTATTGGCCAAAAAACTGAGTGATAATCCACTAGAATTTCATCCTGGTACCCATTGGAAGTATGGGCTTAGTCATGATGTACTTGGAGCACTAATTGAAGAAGTGAGCGGTATGTCATTCGGAGAATATTTAACAGATAATATTTTCCAACCGTTAGGCATGAATGATACTTTCTTTAAAATCCCTTTGGCTAAAAAGCATCGATTAGCAACATTATATGATCGCAAAGAAACTGGTGAATTAGTAAAGAATACGTGGTTAGATAGTGATGCTGAACCGATCGCCGTATTTGAAAGTGGAGGTGCAGGTCTTCATTCAACGCTAACCGATTATCAACAGTTTGCTCATTGTTTGGCATTGGGTGGAACAATGGATGATGTAACTATTTTAAGTAAGAATACCATTGAATTAATGGCCCAAAACCATTTACCGGATGAAATTCTGCCTGAATTAGGATGGAATTATGATAATGGTTATGGTTACGGATTAGGTGTTCGAGTCATGATCGACCAAACAAAAGGCGGAAGTAACAGTTCCATAGGTGAGTTTGGCTGGTCAGGTTTAGCAGGTACATATGTGTTTATCGATCCGAAGACCAAACTATCTGCTGTTTATATGCAGCAAATGTTACCAAACTTTGAATTTTATCATCAGCCAAGAATTCGAAATGTTATTTATGGGGCAGTCAATTAAGGAGGGTTTTAATGGCACTAATCAAATGCGATTTTTTTCAGAAGTATTAACAATTAGCACATCTATGACGGTGATTTTACCTGAAGAAACAACTAGTCAAATTGGACTTAAAAATAACCGATCTGATGGCAAAATACCTGTTTTGTATTTGTTGCATGGCTTTAGTGATGATCATACGATCTGGTCGAGACGTACATCGATTGAAAGATACGCAGCGGAATATGGAATTGCTGTTGTAATGCCACAAGTTGATCATAATTTTTACTCAGATATGCAATACGGTAAAAAATATTGGACGTTTATTTCGGAAGAATTACCTCGAATTGCTCGTTCTTTTTTTCCATTATCGGTAAAGAGAGAAGATAATTTCGTTGCAGGTTTATCCATGGGAGGATATGGTGCTTTTAAATGGGCACTTCGTAAACCAGAGCAATTTACTGCAGCAGCAAGCTTATCCGGTGTATTAGATATTGCGACTCATGCAGAAAAGGCTCGTGAAGAACAGGATCCGATTAATAACGCGCTTTATCAAGTTTATGGGGAACAAGACCTTCATGGGACAGATCAAGATTTATTCACTGTTATAAAGGAATTGTTGAAGAGTGAAAAAGAACTCCCACAATTATTTCAAGCGTGCGGTACAGAGGATTATTTATGGGAGGATAATCAGATTTTTAATCAATTTGCTGAAGAAAACAACCTTCCTCTTGTACATACCTTCACAACAGGCACTCACGAATGGGGATATTGGGATGAAAAAATCAAAGAAGTATTAGCGTGGTTGCCCATCAAAAAATCATAAACAAGAACTCTGCCAAGAGAGGTAAATCACCATAGAACTTGTCATGGATTTCATCTCACTTAATCAGAAAAACGATCTTGAGCTGTGGAAAAATGCGATGCTCTTGTGGGAACAACTACAATAAGCATAAAACTGGAAGAAAAAGACTACACACATTTCATACGAATGAGAAATGTGTGTAGTCTTTTATACGTATATTCTTGAACTGTACATAGTCATTAGCCATGTACAAGGTCGGATACAATTTGGTAAGAATTTTTACGTTCTTCATGATCATAAATTTGTGAATTAATAATTACTTCATTTGCTTCTGTTTCTGCGATAAATGCAGCTAATTTTTCTCTGACTACATCTTTATCTCCAATAATAGTTGATTTGCTGTTGACTGATTTTTCAACCGATGCTTTTTCGTAAATGGTCCATTCTTGTTCAATATCATCAATCGGCGGCATTAGTTGAGAAGGTTCGCCACGTATCATTGACAAGAATTGCTGTTGTTGAGAAGTCGCTAACCATTTTGCTTTTTCAGTTGTTTCAGCAGCAATAATGTTAACACCAACCATCGCATGTGGTTTACTAAGTTGGTTCGATGGTGTAAAACGCTCTCGATATAAGCGTAATGCCGGTATGGTATAATCAGGTGAAAAATGACTTGCGAATGCAAAAGGTAGCCCTTTTTCGGCAGCAAGGCGAGCACTAAAATCACTTGACCCAAGTAACCATAATGGCACATGTGCGTCTTTACCAGGAACTGCTTTTACTCTAGCTGTACCTGCAAAGTAGTTTTCTAATTCTTCTACTTGATTCGGAAAATCTTCCGCACTGCTGTTTAAGGTGCGTCTTAGAGCATAAGCAGTTGCTTGATCACTACCAGGCGCACGGCCTAAACCTAAATCAATTCTATCCGGATATAGTGCATCGAGTGTCCCGAATTGCTCAGCAATGACTAACGGTGCGTGGTTGGGAAGCATAATACCACCTGCACCTACGCGGATTTTTTCTGTGTGACTAGCAATATGACTGATAACGAGTGAAGTTGCAGAACTGGAAATACCAGGCATATTATGATGTTCCGCTAACCAATAGCGGTAGTATCCTAATTTTTCTACGTGTTGTGCTAAGTCCGCACTATTTTGAAAAGATAATGAAGCATTATGTCCGTGCAAGACAGGTGCTAAATCTAATATTGAAAATGTAACATTGGAGAACTCTGTTCCCATGTAATCACTCCTTATTTTACTTGAGGATGTAAGAAATGATACGCTCATAAACAGAAAAGGTCTAATACTTTGCTTGGGGGTGTTTTCCATTCACTTAAAGCGTGTTTATGACGAAGTGAGGGAAGAAGATGGTTTTCGAATTCTTGTGGATCGTGTTTGGCCTCGAGGGGTTTCAAAAGATAGGGCACAGGTAGATGTGTGGCTAAAGGAAATTGGTCCTTCTCCTAAGTTAAGAAAATGGTTTCATCATGATCCTGCTAAATTTGAGCAGTTTAAGCAATTATATCTAAAAGAATTAAAACAGGAACCAGAAAAAAGGGAAGCATTGGATCAATTATGTACCTATTATGAGGAGTATGAGCATAACATCACATTAGTGTATGCTGCGAAAGAACAACAATATAATCATGTAGTTATATTGACAGAATTAATCACATAAAAAAACGCTTATGCTAAAAAGCATAAGCGTTTTTTCTATTAAGCGCTAATTAGTTTTTTACAACGTTAGCTGCTTGTGGTCCACGGTTACCTTCTTCGATATCGAAAGTTACGCTTTGACCTTCTTCAAGTGTTTTAAAGCCTTCGCCTTGGATAGCAGAGAAGTGTACGAATACATCGTCTTGTCCTTCTACTTCGATAAATCCAAAACCTTTGTCTGCGTTAAACCATTTTACTGTACCTTGTACCATATTTCTTTTCCTCCTAGTGTGAACCGTTCACACAATTGTATTACTATTCTTGCTCTTGCCCCAAAACGAAAACTTAACGTTACGATACTTGAAGGTGTCATCGAACAAAATAGCTAAGGCAATTATAGCAAGTAAAAAATCAAATTGCAAGTCTATGTTGAAATTAATTATGATTTTGTTTATTTTTTTGTTTGCTGCAGTTCCCATAGCATTTTGTAATCGACAGCCGTTGTTTCTAAATTGATTTTATCACGGTCTACCCCGCGTAAAAACCCTACTGAGGGTCTCACTTTATGTAGTCCAGGTGTGTCCATATGGTATGAATATGGATTGCTTAAGTGTTAATTGTTAGTATAAGATAAGTTTGTCGTGTTTTAATAATACGCATGGAAATATGGTCAACACCGATATTTTTAGCGATTGTAAAACAAGAAGCAGAGCCACAAGCAATGTATTGGAAGGATTGTATAGAAGGAGTTAACAAAATGTCAATTATGAAAGAGAAAATAAAATATTTATTTACCGGATATTTTGCACTAGTAATGGCAACAGGTGCTTTATCAATTGCTTCACATTTGCTGGGATTTTCAAAAATAAGTCAGGTTCTTTTATTTTGTAATGTTATTTTTTATTCGGTAATAGCTATTCTAACCATTGTTAGAGCCTTCTTTTATTTTGAAAATGTCAAAGAAGATTTAACAAACCATTTAAAAGGTCCGGGTTTTTTTACTTTGGTAGCAGGAACGAATGTTTTTGGAAGTCAGCTTGTTATTCTTGAAGAAATGTACAGTTTGGCATTTATTTTGTGGATATGTTCCATCTTCTTATGGATCGTTATCATGTATTCATTTTTTACTGCGGTTACTATTAGTGAGGATAAACCAACATTAGCGGAAGGGATTAATGGGGCTTGGTTAATTGCGACCGTGGCCACTCAATCAATTGCTGTATTAGGGATTTTACTGGTCCCGTTTTATGAAAATCAAGCCTTCATTGGTTTTATAAACTTCTTTACACTATCCATGTTCTTATTAGGCTGTATGCTATATTTAAGTATTATAACGTTAATTTTTTATCGTTTTACTTTTTTGCATTTAAAATATGCAGCATTAACACCTCCTTATTGGATTAATATGGGCGCGGTAGCAATTACGACGTTGGCTGGTTCCATGATTATTATGAATGCAGTCGGTTCACCATTAATCGAACAATTCTTATCTTTTATTAAGGGCTTCACATTATTTTTCTGGGTAACCGGTACATGGTGGATTCCATTATTAATCATTTTGATGTATTGGCGTTATATTGTTCATCGTTTTCCGATTAATTATGATTACCAGATGTGGGGGATGGTGTTCCCGCTTGCGATGTATACGACTTCTACATATAAACTTTCCGAAGCATTAGGGATCCCTTTTCTGAAAAATATTTCACATGTATTTATTTTCCCAGCATGGATTACATGGGGATTTGGCATTATATTACTTATGGTACATCTATACATAGATTTCGTCAGACAAAAATGATCTTGTTATTGCTGATAAAATTTAGTATGATGTATTGATGAAAACAAGAGCTATACGGAAATGAGGGATTCAGATGAAAAGCTCCATTTATTCATTGACATTTGATCAAATGCAAGAATGGTTAGTAGAACATGGTCAAAAGAAATTCCGTGCTAAACAAGTTTGGGATTGGTTATATAAAAAAAGAGTGAATACTTTTGCAGAAATGTATAATTTAAATAAGGATTGCCAATTGGTATTAGAGGAAAACTTTGATTTAGGTACACTAGAGCAAGAAATTAAACAAGAATCGAAAGATGGAACCATTAAATTTTTGTTTAAGATGACTGATGGTAATTTAATTGAGACCGTATTAATGAAATTCAGTTACGGTTATTCCGTTTGTGTAACCACACAAGTTGGTTGTAATATTGGCTGCTCATTTTGTGCAAGTGGTTTATTAACCAAAAACCGTGATCTTTCTTCCGGTGAAATTGTAGAGCAAATTATGAATGTACAAAAACATTTGGATGCAAAAGGGGAAGAGGAGCGAGTTAGTCATATAGTTGTAATGGGGATTGGTGAACCATTTGACAATTACGACAATACTATGGATTTCTTAAGAATCGTAAACGATCAAGAAGGGCTTTCCATTGGTGCACGACATATTACTGTATCAACTAGTGGTTTAGCAAAAAGAATGTATGATTTTGCTGATGAGAATTTACAAGTAAATCTTGCACTGTCATTACATGCACCAAATAATGAATTACGAACAAGAATTATGAAAATCAATAAAGCTTTTCCATTAGAAAAATTAATGCCAGCTATTGATTATTATTTAGAAAAAACCAACCGCCGGATCACATTTGAATATATTTTACTAAAAGATGTGAATGATCATAAAAAGGAAGCAGAACAATTAGTATCATTATTAAAAGACAAACGTCATTTATCTTATGTGAATTTAATTCCATATAATCCTGTTGATGAACATAATCAATATGATCGAAGTGAAAAAAAGGCGATTTTAGATTTTTATCAGATATTATTAGAAAATGGTATCAATTGTGGTGTCCGGGTTGAACATGGTACAGATATTGATGCAGCTTGTGGGCAGCTTCGTAGTAAACAGATTAAAAAAGACAAACACAAAGTGTAAAAGGGTATCCTAACAGGGTACTCTTTTTTGTTTTAAAAAATGGATGTAGTGAATGAGTTTCTTCACTTATAATGCAATCGATTTCTTAGTGTGCATAGTATAAATTTTAATTCAGCAAATATTATTGACAGAAATTTATTAAATGATAATATTATATGTATGCAATCGATTGCGCAAAAAGAAAACAGTCTCAAGACTTGTCGCATATATTAGAGGGGGTTATTTTATGAACAGAAAATGGTGGAAAGAAGTAGTAGTATATCAAATTTACCCACGTAGCTTTATGGACTTAAATGGAGATGGAATCGGAGATTTACGGGGCGTGATTTCGAAACTTGATTACCTAAAAGACTTAGGTATTGATGTGGTTTGGATTAGTCCTATTTATGAATCTCCTAATGATGATAATGGATATGATATCAGTGACTATAAAAAGATTATGGACGACTTTGGAACAATGGAAGACTTTGACCTGCTTTTAGAGGAAGTACATAAGCGTGACATGAAGTTGATCATGGATTTAGTGATTAATCATACATCCGATGAGCACGAATGGTTTATTGAGTCTCGCTCCTCAACCAATAATTCATATCGTGATTATTATATTTGGCATCCTGGGATAAATGGTAAGGAGCCGAACAATTGGGAATCGATTTTTGGTGGCTCTGCCTGGGAATTTGATGAGAAGACGAGAGAATATTATCTGCATGTTTTTTCGAGTAAACAACCTGATTTAAATTGGGAGAATTCAGATGTTCGGCATGAACTTTATGCTATGGTGAATTGGTGGTTAGACAAAGGGATTGACGGCTTCAGAGTTGATGCGATTTCGCATATTAAAAAATTACCAGGGTTGCCTGATATGCCAAATCCTGAAAACGAAAAATATGTACCTTCCTTCGATGGCCATATGAATCGACCGGGTATTGATAAGTTTTTAAAGGAATTTGCGGAAGAAACCATCCATAATTACAATATTATGACGGTTGGTGAAGCGAATGGTGTAGCGGTGGAAGGTGCTGATCAATGGGTCGGAGAAAAAGAAGGTTATTTTGATATGATTTTTCAATTTGAACACTTAGGACTTTGGGATATGAGTGCAGTAGGAGAACTTGACATCCACACCTTGAAAAAGACGCTGACGAAGTGGCAGAAAGGGTTGGAAGGCGGCGGATGGAATGCACTTTTCTTAGAAAATCATGATCAGCCACGTTCGGTTTCGACTTGGGGAAATGACGGAAATTATCTTGAGCAATCGGCGAAATGTTTGGCAGCCATGTTTTTCTTTATGCAAGGGACACCTTTTATTTATCAAGGGCAAGAGATTGGCATGACCAATGTACAATTTGATTCAATTGATGACTATAATGATGTAGCGATTAAGAATATGTATTATAATGAGATTGCTGATGGTAAGTCACACCAAGACATAATGAAAAGGATTTGGAAGAGTGGTCGTGATAATTCCAGAACGCCTATGCAATGGAATCATAATACCAACGGAGGTTTCTCAACCGGAATACCATGGTTGAAAGTAAACCCAAACTATAAGGAAATCAATGTTGCGGCACAACAAGAAGATCCAGCTTCTATCTTGAATTTTTACAAAAAAATGATTGCTATCCGAAAACAATATAATGTTTTAGTATATGGCAGCTATGAACTAGAATTAGCTGACCATGATCAAGTATATGCCTATACTCGTAACCTTGAGGGTCATGGTGCGTTTATTTTGACGAACCTGTTTGGTAAAGACGCTGAAGTAAGTATTCCTGAACATGTTCTTGAACATTCACCTGATATGGTGTTAACGAATCTGGAAGGGCAAGAGTTATCTAAAAAAATGATTTTACAGCCTTATGAAGCGAAGGTTTATATTTGGTGATCAAGGCACTTCTTGACAAAATTCAGACATTTCTTTAAACTATCAGAAAGTATAGTAGGTTATATAGCAACAAACCATATAAATGACGATGAAGAGGAATAGTAGTAAAAGGGTTAGGCTAAGAGAGGTGGCGGTTGGTGTGAGTCACCCTTAACCTATTACGAACTCGCCTCAGATGTTACAAAAGTGAATAGGATAGTAGCTTTTGTCGTAGTCCGCGTTAAGGATTTTAAGTGGGTGTTAATATTAACACTAATGTTGGGTGGTACCGCGGGAATCTCTCTCGTCCCATTATGGGATTAGGGAGATTTTTTTGCGTTTAAGAACATATGTTTCGGTTTGCTTGTTTACATAAATGGTTCGAAGGAGGAAGTAGAATATGTCATTTGATCATATGAAAATTGAAGAAAAATGGCGCAATTATTGGATAAAAAATAAAACTTTTGCAACGGATGCTAGGTCTGATAAGGATAAGTTTTATGCGTTAGATATGTTTCCTTATCCATCAGGAGCTGGTTTGCATGTTGGACACCCTGAAGGTTATACAGCAACAGATATTTTATCAAGAATGAAACGAATGCAAGGATATGAAGTGTTACATCCAATTGGATGGGATGCGTTTGGTTTACCTGCTGAGCAATATGCGTTAGATACAGGGAATGATCCGGCAGTTTTTACAGAGCAAAATACTAATACATTCCGTAGACAAATCCAGGAGTTAGGCTTCTCATATGACTGGGATCGTGAAGTAAATACAACAGATCCAAATTATTATAAATGGACACAATGGATTTTCTTAAAACTATATGAAAAAGGATTAGCATATATAGATGAAGTACCAGTCAACTGGTGTCCGGCATTGGGTACCGTACTTGCTAATGAAGAAGTAATAGATGGAAAGAGTGAGCGTGGCGGACATCCGGTTGAACGAAAGCCGATGAAGCAATGGATGTTGAAAATCACAGAGTATGCCGACCGCTTATTGGAAGATTTAGATCAGTTAGATTGGCCGGAAAGTATTAAAGACATGCAACGTAACTGGATTGGTCGTTCTGAAGGTGCAGAGGTAACCTTTGATATAGACGCTCATGATGCGTCATTTACTGTTTTTACAACAAGACCAGATACGTTATATGGCGCTACTTATGCTGTGTTAGCACCAGAACATCCACTGCTAGATAAAGTGGTTACGACTGAACAACAGGAAGAAGTAAAAACGTATTTAGATAAAGTGATGACAAAAAGTGATCTGGAACGGACAGACCTGGCAAAAGATAAAACAGGCGTTTTTACTGGAGCTTATGCAATTAACCCGATTAATGGTAAGAAACTTCCTGTTTGGGTAGCCGATTATGTGTTAATGACATATGGTTCCGGCGCAATCATGGCAGTACCTGCACATGATGAACGTGACTATGAGTTCGCCAAAAAATTCAAACTAGAGATTATACCTGTATTAGAAGGTGGCAATATAGAAGAGGAAGCTTTTACAGGTGACGGTCCACATATTAACTCTGACTTTTTGAATGGATTAAATAAAGAAGAAGCAATCACAAATGCAATTGATTGGTTAGAAGATAATAAGAGAGGAGAACGTAAAGTAACTTACCGACTTCGGGACTGGTTATTCAGTCGTCAACGGTATTGGGGTGAACCGATACCGGTTATTCATTGGGAAGATGGTTCCATGTCCGCTGTTCCGGAAGGGGATTTACCATTGGTACTACCGAAAACAGCTGAAATTAAACCTTCAGGAACAGGGGAATCACCACTTGCTAATATAGAAGACTGGGTCAATGTGACAGATCCTGATACAGGTATGAAAGGACGTCGTGAAACAAATACGATGCCACAATGGGCAGGAAGCTGCTGGTATTTTCTGCGTTATGTTGATCCACGTAATCCAGACAAACTTGCCGATTTTGATACATTAAAGGAATGGTTACCGGTTGATGTCTATATCGGTGGTGCTGAACATGCCGTGTTACACTTATTGTATGCACGTTTCTGGCACAAATTTTTATACGATATCGGTGTTGTTCCAACAAATGAACCGTTTCAAAAGCTTTTTAATCAAGGTATGATTCTTGGTGAAAACAATGAAAAGATGAGTAAATCCAAAGGGAATGTTGTAAATCCGGACGAAATTGTCCAAAGCCATGGTGCGGACACTTTAAGATTGTATGAAATGTTTATGGGTCCACTAGATGCTTCCGTCGCATGGAGTGCGAATGGCTTGGATGGTGCAAGACGATTCTTAGATCGTGTGTGGCGCTTATTTGTAACTAGTGATCATCAGTTGTCAAATAAAGTAACGGAAGCAGAACGTTCCGATGACTTAGAAAAAATCTACCATGAAACAGTAAAAGTAGTAACTCAAAATTTTGAAGGCTTACGTTTTAATACTGGTATTTCACAAATGATGGTATTTATTAATGAGGCATATAAAGCGGATGAAATTCCACGAGTGTATACGGAAGGATTTGTGAAGTTGTTATCGCCAGTAGCTCCGCACTTAACAGAGGAGATTTGGAAGTTGCTTGGGCATGATGACACATTAGCATATGAACCATGGCCGACATTTGATGAATCTAAATTAGTGGAAAACGAAGTGGAGATAGTTATTCAAATTATGGGTAAAGTTCGTGCGAAGATGATGATTGATAAAAATGCATCTAAAGAAGAAATCGAACAAAACGCATTAGAACAAGAAGCTATCAAAGAACGCATTGAAGGAAAAACGGTACGTAAAGTAATTGTAGTACCTGGTAAGTTAGTGAATATTGTTGCAAATTAAATTAAAGGCTTTTCCTACTAAATAAGATTATTAAACAAACCCGTCTCCATTATGGAACGGGTTTGTACATTATTATTTAGAATTAAAAAGTAAACCACTAAATTTTTATGTATATTTTTGATTGTGCCTTGTAATAATAAATGTATAAATTAGTATTGACTTTTCATTAAATAGTGTGTAACATAGTAAAAGTTGACTCGTTAAAAGAGTTCAATAGTTGTTGACAGGCAAATAACTATTTGGTACAATATATTTGTCGCTTTAAAAGACATTGATCTTTGAAAACTGAACAAAACAACCAGTATGATTTTAAACATGAAATAAGCTAGCTTTTAGAAGCGAGCTAGATCAAATGTTGCCGATTAAAATCGCGACGTCCATGTCGCAACATCGGCATCAGCACATCCGTGTGCAAGTCTTTATTGAGAGTTTGATCTTGGCTCAGGACGAACGCTGGCGGCGTGCCTAATACATGCAAGTCGAGCGCGGGAAGCTTGTCTGATCTCTTCGGAGTGAAGCGAGTGAAACGAGCGGCGGACGGGTGAGTAACACGTGGGCAACCTACCTATAAGACTGGGATAACTCCGGGAAACCGGGGCTAATACCGGATAACACTTTTCTTCACATGAAGGGAAGTTGAAAGATGGCTTCTTGCTATCACTTATAGATGGGCCCGCGGCGCATTAGCTAGTTGGTGAGGTAAGAGCTCACCAAGGCGACGATGCGTAGCCGACCTGAGAGGGTGATCGGCCAC
>NZ_FOTR01000019.1 GCF_900114645.1 Gracilibacillus orientalis
CTTCATGTGAAGAAAAGTGTTATCCGGTATTAGCCCCGGTTTCCCGGAGTTATCCCAGTCTTATAGGTAGGTTGCCCACGTGTTACTCACCCGTCCGCCGCTCGTTCCACTCGCTTCACTCCGAAGAGATCAGACAAGCTTCCCGCGCTCAACTTGCATGTATTAGGCACGCCGCCAGCGTTCGTCCTGAGCCAAGATCAAACTCTCAATAAAGTTGTCTTGCGCTCGCTTCTAAAAGCTAGCTTATTTCATGTTTAAAATCATACTGGTTGTTTTGTTCAGTTTTCAAAGATCAATGTGTTGGCTGTTTTTTGCGACAGCTTTTATATCATACCATCTCATTCATTTCATGTCAACAACTTTTTTGCTTTAAATTCTTGCTTGTTGTTGAAAGATGATATTTTTTTGTTATGTCGTTTTCAGCGACGTCTAATAATATAACACGCTTTTCATTAAAGTGTCAACAACATTCCACCATTTTTTTATTTCTTTATTCTCTATCTGAAACTTAGCCCCTTCGCCTGCACCAACATCAGTAGTATATGCCCTTACTTTCCATTTGTGAAAAGTTATTTTTAAAAGTACCGTTGTCTCTTTATCACGGTGCTAACCGTCTGTAAGACTCATTGTCTTACTATATTATAGAAAAAAAGCAGAAACATAACAGCTTCTACTTTTTCGTGACTTGATATTTACGATGACGTATAGATGTATTTTTCGTTTCTTCCAATACAATTTCGATAATATCTTTTGAAGCTAGATACTCCACTACACTGACTAAATCATACATATAAGGAGCTACACCTGGATGAGTCTTTAACTCGCCAAATCCCCAAGGTGCATCACGTGTGCACATCACCTCTAACAAATGTGATGCACATACCTCTGTGCGTTGGTTGATAGCAAAATCAATTGCGATTAGCATCAGTTCAACCCTTTTATTCATTTCTTCTGTACTTCGAACTAATTCTTCATATAACTTATACACTTCTGGATCAATTCGTTTTATTTGATTCCATACCAATACTTCTGGATGATAGCCTTTATCTAAAATGCTGATTCTTCCTAAGTAATGTAGGGAGCGCAACAATCTGCTGTAAGCATCTAAATAGTTGCCAGATTCAAAAAGATGACGAGATTCAATATAACTTCTGGTCAACTTAGAAAATTCGATGGTTAAACGTAATTTCCTATTCTCACAGGGAAATACCCGTAATGTTTCCTTTAAATCTGCCAGATACTCATTACGATCATAGATGATTCTCCCATTAATAATCCATTCTACCGCTCGTCTGTATCCACTTTTTTCAATCCATTCTTCTAATAAGTCTCGATCAATAACATGCAATGCTGCTGATTGATCACGAAACTCGTAATGTTTCACTATCCATTTCTCTTCCAATTCTTTTACAACTACTAACAAAATGGAATCAAAATTATCTGTCTCCGGGCTGATTTTTTTGTTTTTCTCCATAACTAGTATGCCCATTGTGTTCCGGTTACTTGCTCTCTCTTGATAAATAGGACGTAAAATATCCTCCAATTGATTCTCCCCCTCTAATCCATTCATAATAAATAGTTCGATAAAAATTAGCTAATCCCTTTCAAACATCGCAACTTTTTTCATTTATTACTTTTTACCCAATAATACAGTCTTGCAAACAGGAATCATTATACATTAACATTTTAGTCACAAGCAATTTCATCACAAATATGCTATACTACAATCGATATACACTACGTTTTTGGAGGAAATTCTATGGCGGATATTACATATAAAAGTAAAATAAATAAAATCAGAACATTCGCTTTGTCTTTAGTTTTTATCGGATTCATCATTATGTATATTGGCTTGATCTTTAAAAATATTGGATGGTTAATGCTTATCTTTATGATTTTAGGGACTTTGTCAGTTATCTTCAGTTCAGTGGTCTACTTCTGGATTGGTATGCTCTCTACTAAAGCCATACCTATTATATGTCCAAGTTGTGAAAAACCAACTAAAATGCTCGGCCGTGTTGATGCTTGCATGCACTGTAAACAACCTCTTACATTGGACAAGGACTTAGAAGGAAAAGAATTTGATGAAAGTTATAATTCAAAGAAAAAACGTCGCTGAGTAACAACAGCGGCGTTTTTTTCTTTAGCTACGAAAAAAACACACGATCAAATTTGCATCGTGTGTTTATCTTTAAACTATTTGGTTTTTCTCTTTTTTACATTCCTGGCAAACACCGTATACTTCCATTCGGTGATGGCTTACATCAAACCCTGTTATTTGTTCTGCTAATGACTCGACTTCATCAAGGCTTGGATAGTGAAAGTCAACGATTTTTCCACAACTGTCACATATAATATGATAATGTTTAGATGTATTACAATCAAAACGACTTGATGAATCTCCATATGGCAATTCACGAACCAGACCGATTTCGCGAAATACTCGTAAATTGTTATAGACCGTTGCAACACTCATATTAGGAAATTTTCCTTCCAACGCTTTATAAATGTCATCAGCAGTAGGGTGAGTCTCAGCATTCAACAAAAATTCCAACACCGCATGACGCTGTGGTGTAATTCGAACGCCTGAAGATTTTAATTTATCTACCGCTTCTTGCAGCATATGTTCAGACACCGCCATGCACCTCACTTTCTCCTACAAAATGTTATATCCTCGTGTACCTATTAGTACTTTTTTTACAATAGTACCACTATTAACACAATTATCACTTTATAATTCTTACAATTAGTGTACTCTCTATCCACTTGGTCTGTCAATATAAGTATACGAGTTACTACACATTTTATGCTAGTCCATTATTAGATATCAGCTTTTAAATTTTTTTCTTCCACTTGTAACTGATGATTTACTGTCCGCGCCACGACAAACAAATAGTCAGATAAACGGTTTAAATATTTAATCGCTAGTGAGTCCTGTAATTGTTCCTGCAGCCCAACAGCAATTCGTTCTGCTTTCCTTGCTACTGTTCGTGCATGGTGGAGAGCGCTTGCCGCTACATGACCGGATGGCAAAATAAAATTGCGTAATTCCGGGAGATCTTCCTGCCATTTGTCAATTTGTTGTTCTAAATGATCAATATGACGTTGCTGTAGTTGCCATGTTACTTCCTTGTCTTCAGGTGTGGCGAACTCTGAACCGACATGGAAAAGAATCGTTTGGATATAATGAAGTTCTTCTATTAATACAGGTTTCACTTGAAAGTCTTCTTGTTCAATGTAGCTGATTGCTTGTCCGATTACGGCATTTACCTCATCACATGTACCATACGCCTCTACACGCGCATGGTTTTTCGGCACGCGTTTTCCGTATATAAGTGATGTTTCTCCTTTATCGCCTGACCTTGTATAAATTCGCATGATTTTACCCACCTTTTATGTTTATGAGCTGCTTGACCAAAAAAAGTGCAAGCACTATTCATGCTTACACTTTTGCAGCTTACAATTCTTCTCGAATGTAGTTTAACGCTTCCTCAACGTGTCCTTCTACTTGTACATTGCGGAATTCTTGCTGTAAGACACCTTCCTTGTCGATAATAAAAGTAGAGCGGACAATGCCCTTATACTCTTTACCGGATTTTTTCTTTAATTGCCATACGCCGAATTGTTCTGCTACTTGCTTGCCTTCGTCGACTAATAATTCAAAAGGTAAATCATGTTTATCAATGAATTTTTTATGGCTATCTTCTGAATCCGGGCTTACGCCAAGAATGACTGCATCTAAATCCTGAAAGCTTTCATAGTTATCACGGAAATTACAAGCTTCTGTCGTACAGCCTGGTGTATCATCTTTCGGATAGAAATAAAGTACCACATTTTTTCCTTTATAATCGGAGAGTTTTACTGTTTCACCTTCATTATTCGTTAATTCGAAATCTTGTACTGCTTGTCCTAATTCAACTGTCATAATTACAATCCCTCCATCAATCATTGTTAAATCAAGCGTATATGAAATTGTTCTAAGTCTCAACTAATACACATCACGTTCCTCTTTATCCTGCCATATTTTTAGAAAGAAAGCAGGCGGTAAAATATAGCCAATTAATGCTTCGACAAGTGCAAGTAATCTTCCCCAACCTATTGGTGTTATATCACCATATCCGACTGTCATTAACGTGACACCACTGAAATAAAAGGAGTGTGCTAATGTTTCAAAAGGTGGTAATTGTCTCAGTTTGCCATCATCCAGTAATAATACACCTTGAAAGGACAGAACAAAGTATAAACAGGCAAATGAGGTGAGTACGGTGAAATAGACAGCGAGTAACGTATAAAATATTTCATAGGAAAAAAAGCTGCGCTGATGTGCTTTTCCGAAAATAAAAGCATATAAACTTCCTATTAATAAGAAGACAGTTAATAGAATGGAAATAAAGGCAACCATAACTCACCTCCCACATCTGTTTATTTTTTCCTATATTTAGTATACGATGGTGAAGTAGGAGTGATGACGAATGAGGCGTATTTATATTGTCGAAGATGATCCGAAAATTCGCGATATTTTAACAGATTATTTACAAAAGTATGATTATGATATAGCTTCTGTTAACGATTTTGATCAGATCCAGGAAGAGTTTCAAGACTATCAGCCGCACCTAGTTTTATTAGATATTAATTTACCGAGGTTTGACGGATTTTACTGGTGCCGCAAAATCCGTGCGGTTAGTAATTGCCCCATTATTTTTATCTCAGCTCGTGACAGTGGCATGGATCAGGTAATGGCGATTGAAAATGGTGCAGATGATTACATAACTAAGCCATTTCAGCTTGAAGTCGTCTTGGCAAAAATCAAAAGTCTGATGCGTCGTGTTTACGGTGAATACCGTACAGATAAAAATAGTCAGGTAATAGATGTCAGTGGCTTACAGCTAGATAACTCTACATTCACCCTATCATTCCAAGATAAACAATGTCTGTTAACAAAGAAGGAATGCCTATTAGCAAAAGCCTTCCTGACACAGGTGGAAAAGATTGTTTCTCGTGAATATTTACTGGAACGATTATGGGATGATCAGGATTTCGTGGATGATAATACATTAAGTGTGAATATTACTAGAGTACGAAAGAAACTGGCTGATTTAGGGATAGAAGGTGCATTGAAAACGATTCGTGGTGCTGGATATAAATTAGAAAAAGTCTGGGAGCGTTCATCATGAAAGGTTACTTAAAAGATCAGATAGGTTCGATTATCTTTTTTTATTCGCAAATCGCAATAGTGATGATAGTAGCACAGCTCGCTAGTTCTCTAGGTGGTTCGCGAATTGGTAACAGCGATTTTCTTTATATGTTGATTATCGTCACTTTTTTCCTCGCTATTTATCATATCTCTCGTTATGCGAAATATCGTGATATTTATCGTTATACCATTGATGATGCGACAGAGTCGGCTTGGCTTCCGGATACACCAGACCATCTTACTTCCCAATTAAAAGAACATTATGAAAAGCAATATCAAAGCTACAAGCAGCAAGTCGAACTGCTTCATTCCGAAAAAAAACAAGAGACTATCTTTATGCAACAGTGGATACATCAGATGAAGACACCATTATCTGTGATGCGATTAACATTAGAAAAGGAAGAACATAATCTCCCTGCACAATTAAAACAAAATATGGATGAAGAACTCGATCGGATCAAGAACGGACTGCAACTTGCCTTATATCAATCGCGATTACAGCAGTTCGAACGTGATTTTCATGTGGAGAAAATTGTCGTGAAAGATTTGGTACACACGATAATCAAGGAGTATAAATCGAACTTTATCCGTAACCGTGTTTATCCAAAAGTAGAAATCGATCCTTCTATACATATCTATACTGATCAGAAATGGCTTGGATTTGTGCTGGAACAAATCACGAGTAATGCGATTAAATATACTGGCGACTCGAACAGTACTATTTATTATCAAGCAGCAGTATGGGAAGGTGCCGTCGAATTAAAGGTGATCGATCACGGAATAGGGATACCCCAGCAGGACATCAAGCGGATTTTCGACCCTTTCTTCACTGGGGAAAATGGCCGACACTATCGTGAATCAACTGGAATGGGACTATTTCTCGCTAAACAAATATGTGACTCACTAGAACATCAACTTGAGGTGAGTTCTGAACCACAAAAAGGTACAACGATTATGATACGTTTTGATCCGTCCTGACAGAAATCTTACAAATATGTAAGGTTTCTTTTTCATTTTGAAAGAATAATCAATAGGTTCTACGCGCTTGATCTGTTTATAATGAAACTACCATAAATTTTAGACTCTTAACATTTTCCAATAAAGAAAGGATGAAAGTATCATGAGCCTATTGCAGGCAACTAATATTTCAAAAGTATATGGCAGTAAACGTGGCATCGAACATAAAGCCATCGATAATATTTCACTTTCCATTGAAAAAGGTGAATTCGTCGGTGTAATGGGACCATCTGGTAGTGGTAAAACAACACTACTCAATGTTCTGTCAACGATCGATCGCTTATCTGCAGGTACACTTACGATAAACGATGAGGTGATTACTCGCTTATCAAAAGGCAAACTTGCCAAGTTTAGACGATCGGAAATGGGCTTTATTTTTCAAGATTTTAATCTATTAGATACATTAACAATTGCCGAAAACATTATGCTTCCGCTCACACTCGACGGTTGGAAAGTAAAAGATATGGAGAATAAATTAGCTCAGACTGCAAATCAACTCGGAATTGACACGATTCTTCGTAATCGCAGTTTTGAAGTATCTGGCGGACAAATGCAACGCGCCGCTATTGCCCGGGCAATTATTCATGAACCAGCGATTATTTTTGCTGATGAACCAACAGGTAACCTAGATTCAAAAGCTTCAAGACAAGTAATGGACACTCTTTCACAGTTAAACAGCCAGAAAGAAGCGACAACGCTGATGGTGTCACATGATCCTTTCGCTGCCAGCTTCTGTGAACGAATTCTATTCATTAAAGATGGCAAAATATTTAATGAACTCCATAAAGGGGATAACCGTCAATCGTTTTTCCAAGAGATCTTGAATGTTCAGTCGATGCTAGGGGGAGATACCGATGACCTTCAGACAGTTCGCGTTTAATAATGTCAAACGTAACTCCCGCCAATATCTCAGTTATTTCTTTAGCTGTATGTTCTCGGTAGCTGTGTTCTTTATTTATGCCGTGATTATGTTTCACCCAGAAATTCAACATCATGATTTTCGTGATATAGTCCGATCTGGAATCACAGCTGCTGAAGTAGTTATTTTTGGCTTTTCTTTCTTATTTGTTCTTTATTCAACAGGTGCCTTTATTAAATCCCGTAAAAAAGAATACGGTATTCTAATGACACTTGGTATCAGTAAAGGCCAGCTGAATCGACTTTTAATTTTAGAAAATTCAATAATTGGTTTAGTGTCGATCTTTGCTGGTATGTTAGTTGGTATGCTGTTTGCAAATTTATTTATCATGGGCTTTTCGAACTTGCTTGGTCTAGAAAATTCCTTAGGCTTTCAAATTTCATGGAAAGCATTTCTCTTAACATTTGTCGGTTACTTCCTCATGTTTGAACTTAATTCATTGTTAGTTGTATGGACCTTACGGATAAATTCAATCGTTAGTTTATTTCAAGGTGCAAGAGGACCAAAGCAAACGCCTAAATTTTCCTGGATATTAGCTATCATTGGATTGGGATTAGTGATTGCTGCTTATTATTTGGCATGGACTTCAGACCTCATGAGCATTGGGTATCGCATGATGCCTATTTTAGGGTTGATTATTCCCGGGACATATCTGTTATTCACGCAATTTTCGGTGTTATTTATCCATCTTCTCAAGAAAAATAAGAACCTCTACTTTAAGAAAACGAACTTACTAACCATTTCTGAGTTAGGTTATAAATTAAAAGATCATGCCAGGTTATTATTTTTCGTTACCATTTTAAGTGCTGTTGCATTCACAGCATCAGGTGTTCTCTATGGTGTTTTTGAAAGTGCAGAAAGTGAGGCATCTATCTATGTACCACAAGATGTTGCTTTTTTAAGTAAAGGTGAAGAGAATATTGAAAAGATGGGTGATGAAGTAAGCAAATTCACCAATACATTAGATGAGCAAAAAATTGATTATCAGTCTTTAACGGTTGATCGCGCCCAAGCAAAAACATTCATCGATAATACGGAAACATGGCTTGATATTATCCCCTATTCCGACTACAAGTCAATATTAGAACTAAACGGAGAGAAAGTAACAGAAGACTTGGCCGACAACGAGATGATGGTTATGCTCGCACATGCTGAGATGGCCTTATCACACCGAGTAGAAGATGAGTTAACATTAGAGTCGGAAAATCATCAAGAAACATTACAAACGAAAATTGTTCCATCTATTGTGAACAGTAACTATCATACGCGGAATACTGTTGTCGTAAATGATGATGTATATGATGATTTTGCTGCTGTTGCAGAACCAAATGAAAAATACCGATACACTGCCTTCACGTTGGATGATTGGGTTGCAAATGCAGAGTTGGTTCAAGAGACTACAGCAAAACTTGATCATGAAATTGTTTCGGGTATTGATTCGAAGGCTAATATTTACTTAACTCTGAAGAATTCGTTGTCCTATGCTTTATTTTTCGGATTGTTTATCAGTGTTCTCTTCTTCCTCGCCGCAGGATCTATCCTGTACTTTAAAATGTATCAGGATTTAGATAAAGATGTCAGACAATATCAAGCATTGTACCGGGTCGGTTTAACGATTAGTGAAATGAAAAAAATCGCAACTCAGCAAGTTGCCTATTTGTTTTTCATACCCTTTATATTAGCTGTTATTCATGCCGGATTTGCCTTTAAGGCACTGCAAAACATGCTGGAGTCATCTGTTTTAATGCCAAGTGTAACATTGATCAGTGCTTATTTACTGGTATATGCTATCTACTTTTTCTTCATTCGCGGATTGTATATTAGAAAAATCAAACAAGTAATGTAAGCTATTTTTCCCTCCATGATGAAAAGTGCTATAATAATAGATGCATTTTCAATCATGGAGGTTTTTTCATGCAATTTACACAATCAGAAGCTTTACATAAAGAAGCACAGCAACATATTGTTGGAGGTGTCAATTCTCCATCCCGTGCCTATAAAGGAGTTGGCGGAGGTTCACCTGTTTATATGGAGAAAGGTGAAGGTGCCTACTTCTGGGATGTCGATGGCAATAAATATATCGATTTTTTAGGAGCGTACGGACCGATTATTACCGGACATGCTCACCCGCACATCACGGAGGCGATTAAGCATGCTGCCGAAAATGGTGTATTATACGGAACACCAATGAAATTGGAAAACATTTTTGCGCAAAAGTTAAAAACGGTGATTCCGTCGCTGGATAAAGTCCGTTTTGTTAATTCTGGTACTGAAGCAGTGATGACGACAGTTCGTGTTGCTCGTGCCTACACTGGACGTGAAAAAGTGATCAAATTTGCCGGTTGTTATCACGGACATTTTGATGCAGTACTGGTCCAGGCTGGATCTGGTCCCGCTACATTAGGAAACCCAGACTCAGCTGGTGTAACGGAGGCAACTGCTAAGGAAGTAATTACGATTCCTTTTAACGATATCGCAGCATTTAAAGAAGCACTCGAACACTGGGGCGACCAAATCGCCGCTATTTTAGTCGAGCCAATTGTCGGGAACTTCGGTATTGTCGAGCCTGCCGAAGGATTTTTACAACAAGTCAACGACCTAGCTCATGATGCCGGTGCTTTAGTCATTTACGATGAAGTGATTACCGCTTTTCGTTTTACTTACGGATCTGCACAAAAAATTGTCGGCGTCGAACCGGATATGACCGCTATGGGTAAAATTATCGGTGGCGGATTGCCAATTGGTGCATACGGTGGTAAGGCAGAAGTTATGGAACAGGTCGCACCGCTTGGACCAGCATACCAAGCAGGAACGATGTCAGGAAATCCAGCTTCGATGTCAGCCGGGATTGCTTGTTTAGAAGTATTAGAAGAAGAAGGTGTCTACGAGAAACTAGACCGTTTAGGTGCAATGTTGGAAAAAGGTATGCTAAATGCTGCCGAGAAGCATGGAATCGATATTACCGTCAACCGGTTAAAAGGTGCATTAACATTGTACTTCGGATCGGAAAAGATAACGAATTATGCCCAAGCTGAAGCATCCGATGGTGAGAAATTCGGGCAATTCTTCAAATTAATGTTGAAACAAGGTATTAACCTCGCCCCTTCTAAGTATGAAGCATGGTTCTTAACGATCGCTCATACGGAAGAAGATATTCAGGAAACCATTACGTGTGTTGATCAAGCATTTGCTGAAATGGCATAAAAAATGAAGGACAAAGTTAGCGAGAATCGCTTTCTTTTGTCCTTCATTTTGCTTATGAAAGACACAATTTTTACATCCACACTTTTTTTGTCTTTCATTTTGCTTATGATGGACACAGTTTTTGCATCTCCACTTTTTTTGTCTTTCATTACGTTTTTTTATGAGGTAACCTAATGAAGGAAAGGTGTAGTGTGACCATCACTACACCTTTTACATATATTCAACTTATTAAGCTGGTGCTTTATCAACATTTTTCGAGGAAATCAAGAATCGATGCAACATGTACTCACACACACCTAAAATTACTGAAATGAGCAGTGCTCCTCCGAAAGAAACATAAGCCCCTTCAAACGTATTAGATATAAAATAAAGAATGATAAACGCTGTGATTAAATCCAGTGCAACACTTGTCCACAAAGTTTTGCTATTCAATACCGCATATTCCAATGCCAAGCCACTTCCTATTAAAAGTAAAATAATCAAAAACGGCTGCCACATCGCCCCATATTCAACATTATCAGACATAAACATAGCAAGAAGCAACACTATTGGTATTGTTATTATTTTAACAATGAAGCTTATCATCTTTATCACCTCCTCCATTAGTGTTTGTCAGGTAAAATACTTTTATTCTTCTGTATAGATTCAAATAAAATACGCACAATAGCTATGTATCACCCCCCGAAAGGATGTGACAGAAATGCCTCATCAACAGGTTCAACAAGCACTACAGCAAATTACGCAAATTGCTCGACAACTGCAACAAGTTCAGCAACTATGTGAGCAATGTTAGCAACAGCTAAATCAATAATGAAAAATCAGGGTTTACTAATGGCAAGATCTATATTAAAAGGAGTGAACAATATGGGAATTCTTTCAGGCGATCCTAAAAAACAACCTTTACATTATGGTGAAATTTCAAACATTTGGGCGTACTTATTTACAGCAAAAGGTAACTATGCCGCTTACCAGACATTTTTGAATCATTGTGGAGACCAAGATTTAAAGAAACAGTTAGAGGATGGTATTTCCCTTATCAAACAGGAAAGTGAACGAATAGAGGAAATATTAAAAATCAATGGTATTGCCTTACCACCTTCTCCACCTGAACGTTCCTATGCAACTTTAGAAGACATTCCAGTTGGAGCAAGATTTAATGACGCGGAAATTAGCGCAGCAATCTCAGGAAATATCGCTAAATCCTTAGTGGCTTGCAGTACCATCATTGGTCAATGTACTCGAGAAGATATAGCAATGCTTTTCGGTCAGTTCCATATGAATCAAGCCCAAGCCGGTGCTAAGATATTGCGGTTAAATAAGGAAAAAGGCTGGTTAGTAACACCGCCATTACACACAAACATTCCCACAAAAAATTAAGAAAACCTAACAAACCCGTTTCATTCAAATGAAACGGGTTTGTTTTATTAGGAGTGCAGATTAGCTACTTTCATCCGCACTCGGCTTAATTGCAAAAAAGGCAATCAAAATCGCGATCGCACTTAATCCCGCTAAAAAGTAATACATCCAGTCAGGATTTTTTTCAATAAAAATAGCGATTATCGGTGGGCCTGCAGCAACACCTAAAAAACGCATACTACTATAAAGAGATGTCACCGTTCCTCGCACATCTTTTTCTACGCCTTCTGTAATCATAGCATCTAATGTTGGTAAAGAAATGCCAATGCCAATACCGGCTATCGACAACATAATCGTAATATAAATCATGGATACGTCCGTTTTAATAAAAAGAAGCGGGACTCCTCCTATAAGGTTTCCGATAAGAATAACCCACTTCATCACGATTTTGCTTTCACCAATTTTCTTTCCTGCTACATAGGATGCAACACATAGGAATAACAATGGTATGGCAAGGATAGAGCCCTTAATGATTCCTTCCATCTGATAATCCTTTTCTAATAAATTCGAAAAATGAAATAAAAACCCAAACAAAATAAACATGTTGATACAGCCGATAATAAAAGTGCTGATCAACCATTTTCCATTGTCACGAAAAACTTTTTTGATCAATTTTAAAAAGTTTTTAAATGTTTGTTTATTTTCGTCCTCATCTTCTTTTGGTGGCTTAACGAAGATCATCACCAGCAGGACAGAAATAGCCGAAAAGATTGGGATAAATACAAACGGTAAGTACCAAATAAAAATGGCAAGTGCTGCACCAATAATTGGACTCAAAACTTTACCAAATGTATTCGATGTTTCGATTACACCTAACCCTGCACTTACTTCCTTTTCATCGTCAAACATATCACCAACAGTCGGTATAACAACTGGAAAGGCACCGGAAGCACCGATACCTTGTAAAAAACGGCCAATCAGAATAACCATAAAAGGGTCCGCTATTTTCCATGCTGCAAAAGCAGAAATTAATCCACCTATGCCGGTAATAATAAGACTAGGTATAAGTACTTTTTTTCGGCCAATTTTATCAGATAGATATCCTGCGAAGGGAATTAAAAGAATGGCCACTATCGAATATACAGTTATAATCAAACTTGATTGAAAAGATGTAATATCGATTTTCTTTTCAATAATCGGAAGAATTGGGATTAACATAGAGTTCCCCAATGTCATCACTAAAGGTATTGATGCTAGTGCAATGAGATCAAATTTTTTATCTTTCACGTTTTTCCCTTCCATTCAACGGTAATATAGTACTATGTCTATTTTTCACTTCGTAGTGGTTTTCATACTTGGATTTTTCCGGTATTTATTTCACGAAGAAATGAGAAGCTGTTATACTTAAGAAAAGCTTAGTGCTCCCGTGCATAGATGGTTGCTGTTACTTTCATAAGAAACAGCACAGGAGCTGAAGCAAAGGAAAAAGTACATTTATTGGCGCTCGATGCTGGACAGATTTTAAATTTTATACTTTCTGATCTAGGAATATAAAATATGACATTATTTTAAAGGAGAGTTTTTATGAAGCTTGGTGCTCGGATACTGAAGACTGGTTTCGCAATCACTATTGCATTATATGTTGCTGATTTATTGGGACTTGAATCTGCTACTTATGCTGGTATTGCTGCCGCTTTTGCGATCCAACCAAATATTTATCGTTCTTTTCAAACCATGCTCGAACAAATTTATGCTAATATTTTTGGTGTCGGTATTGGGGCAATGGTTGTATTCGGACTGGGGAATGACCCTATTGTAATTGGTTTTACCATTATTATCGTTATTGCACTTTGTATGAATTTTAAAATGAATGAAAATACAGTTGCCTTAGCAATTATTGCCGTACTTGCTGTAATGGAAACAACCGAAATGCTGTTATTAAACTTTGCCGGCGTTCGTTTATCAGCATTAACATTGGGGATTTTATCCGCATTCAGTGTAAACATGTTATTCTTACCACCAAGATATGAATTGCGTTTATTCAAGTCCATTGATCAAATTACATCCGATATTTTACAATGGTTACGTATTTCTACCCGACACTTATCCGATGATCCTGCCTTACGTACCGAAATAGACCGAATTGAAACGGAAATACGTCATATAGATCATACATACTTATTGTTTAGTGAAGAAAGAATTTATTTCAGAAAAACAAGAATGCCGAAAATGCGCAAATTAATTATTTTTAGACAGATGATTAATACATCGAAAAAGTCATTAGCCACATTATATGCATTCCACCAATACGATGATAAAGTCGAAAATATACCAAAAGAATTCCAAAATGTATTAGTTGATGAATTAGATAAAATTATATACTCCCATGAACGCTTGTTACTAAGTGCAATGGGTAAAATCAAAAAGAAACCAACAAAATCGATCGAGGAAATTACTGATCCAGATATTCCACATCTTGTCGAAACACTTATACATGTATACGAACAAGACGAAAAAGATAGGCTGTCCTTATTACCACTTGCCTCAAGGCTCATGGAATATCACAAGGAAATCCTCCACCTCCAGCGAATCCTGAACAGTTACCAAAAGTTTCACGAACACCTCGATTTCAATTTCAAGAAAAAAAGCAGAAAGATCCTTCCATAATACAGAAAAAACCATCCGCTAGTACGGATGGTTTTAATCATTATCCAATGCTTGGACTTGATATAAATTATAATAATGGCCTCGCTGTTGCATTAATTGCTTATGTGCACCTTCTTCGACAACTTCTCCATTTTCAATTAACACAATTCGATCAGCATGGGTAATCGTCGATAAGCGGTGTGCCACAATAAAGGTAGTTCGATCAGACGCTAACTTTTCTAATGCTTCCTGAATTAAGTGCTCACTTTCTAGATCAAGTGCTGACGTTGCTTCATCTAAAATCAATAGTGGCGGATTTTTCAAGAAAACACGGGCAATCGCTATTCGTTGCTTCTGTCCACCTGACAGTTTTACACCTCGTTCACCGACCAAAGTATCATATCCATTCGCTAATTCGGTGATAAACTGATGCGCATTGGCAGCTCTGGCAGCCGCTATTACTTCCTCTTCTGTTGCATCAGGGTTCCCCATTCGGATGTTCATTGCAATGGATTCGCTGAACAAAATGTTATCTTGTAAAACCATGCCAATTTTGTCTCGTAATGAGCGTGCCTGCACATCGCGAATATCATGACCATCAATTAAAATACGACCACTTGTCACATCGTAAAAACGAGGGATCAAACTGATAATGGTTGACTTACCGCCCCCACTCATACCAACAAAGGCAATCGTCTCTCCTTGATTAACATGGAGTGAAATATCATTTAAGACTATATCCTCCTCTTCTTCATAACGGAAAGATACACGATCCAACTCTACTTTGCCATCTACATTTTTTAATGGTTTCGCATTTGGTTTATCTTTAATATCATAATCTTCATCGATAAGTTCAAACACACGATCCATAGACGCGATCGATTGTACAAGTACGGTTGATGAACTGATTAATCTTTGTAATGGACCATATACACGATCCATATAACCGATAAATGCTGCCATCGTACCTACTGTTAAATTAGTTGTAATAGCAAAATACCCGGCAAAACCGATTACTAATAATGGTGCCACGTCAGTAATTGTATTCATAACAGCAAATGTTTTTGCATTCCAAGCCGTATGGTCTATTGCACGTTGTAAGAAATTCTGGTTTTGTTTATCGAACTCTTTCTCTTCATAATCTTCCAATGCAAAACTGCGTGTTACGGGAATCCCTTGCACACGTTCATGCAGGTGACCTTGTACTTGAGCTAATGCTTGCGATCTTTTTTTCGTTAAGTCTCGTAATTTCCCATAGAAAATCTTCACAGATATCGCATAAAGCGGGAATAATATAATAGACACGATCGTCAACCATACATCCATGAATAGCATAATCCCGATTGCAATCAAAATGGTAATCATATCAAGCCAAATATTCATTAAACCTGTCATTACAAAATTTTTGGTTTGCTCTACATCATGAACTACTCTTGAAATAATCTCACCTGTTTTTGTTCGCGAATAAAACTGCAAACTTAAGCGCTGAATATGATCAAATAACTGCTCACGGATATCATATAAGATTTTGTTTCCTGTCCATTGCGCTAAATATTGGCGATAATATTCAACTGGCGGTCGCAGGACTATGAATAAAACAGCGGCACTTCCCATTAACCAAAATAATTGCGATAATTTTTCATCAGATGTTAATCCATCTGCCCCGATAATATCATCAATTACATATTTTACAATTAAAGGCATTAAAAGAGGGATACCAAATTTCAAGATCCCTATCAATACCGTAACTAGAATCTTCCACTTATATGGGAAGACATATTGCATATATCTTTTTATACTGTCCAAACTTATTTCACCTCTTTCCATATCGTGTTGCTATTAACGATAAGTTAAATAAAATTCATACCATTGATCAACGAAATCTGGTGAAAAAGGTCCCTTTCGTTGTCTTATCCAATGCAAAAGATGCTCAACATTGTTCCATAGTATTTTGTCTAGAACTTTGGGATAGTTCATTTGATTTTTATGCAATTCATATTCATCTTCGTCCAACAGGGTATATGTCATATCTGGAAATACTTTTACGTCTAAGTCATAATCTATATATTTCACTGCCCGATCTTCAAACACAAATGGCGAGCTAATGTTACAGTAATAATATATGCCATCATCGCGTAACATACCGATTACATTGAACCAATACTTCGCATGAAAAAAACAAATCGCCGGCTCCCTCGTTACCCACGTACGTCCATCACTCTCGGTAACTAACGTTTTATCATTTGCTCCAATCACGCGATTACTTGTTCCTTTTAATATCGTTGTTGTATCCCAGACACGATGGAGTTGACCGTTATGTTTATAGCTTTGTATTTGGATTGTTCTTCCTGGTTCAAGGCCATCCATTCGTATCGTCCTTTCTTTTACTTAGTACTACTAATTATAACGATAAATATTTACAATTGAAAACAATACAATTGGGATGAGCTAATTAATGTGCGAGGCATAAGACTGTAATCCTAATTAACATCTTGTGAAAAGACACCCAAAAAGGGATAGTCTAGGGATTTAAAATTCCATCATCGAAGAATTATTTCTAGAGAAGCCGTATTAATAGAAAATCGAAGTATATCGAGAGAGGCAAATAGAATAATATTAAATTCTGATATATACTATTTATGACATATAAACTAGGATAATGTACTCTAACCAAGTTAGAAATGATGAAATGTTTTCATCTGCTACGGCAACCGCTTCGGCTGACCGTTTCGCTTTCCGGAGCTGTGTCCAGCACTCTATACATTTCAAAACACTCTTTATTTATGTCGCTTCGATAAGACAAAACGCTGTTATACCAAGGATTTTATACTTTCTTTAATTATAAAAAAAGCTTGGCTCTCCACGTTGGAAAGCCAAGCTTTTTAAAGATTTTATTATTATTGTTTTTTGTTTTGGGACTTTTGATTTTGCTTGCGAACCTCTTGTGCATCAGTTTCGCTAGCAAACTCAGTACCGAACTGTCCTTGACCTTGTGCAGCTTGTTGATTTTGGCGTTTTACTTCAGCAGCATTTGTTTTGCTTGGGTTTGCTTGGTTGTTGTTAGGTTTAGCCATCAATATCACCTCCACGACCATTAATTTACCCATGATCGGTTATTTTATCCAAAAAATATCTAATTTTTTGCGGAGGCTAAAAGTGGCTATCCTATTATAAAGTTTCCTTTACAATGAGCATACTTAGCTATAATTGTTTATAAATATTTTGATGAGACACTGGTAATGGATATTGTTTGATTTCTTCTTTTGATAAATGTTCCATATGTCCAGGTACAGTCATGTCACCTTTTACCGTTACGTGTTTCACATTTAAAAACCATGTCAGATGAGAAAAGACATGTTTGACCGGTTCCAGGTCCTTCATCTCTACTACATTTACATCAAATTTCTCTTGTACATAAGCAGATAAGTGCTTCTCATCAACTTCATCTGCTTTTACCATAGGAAATTGCCATAATTGGGCAAGTAAGCCTTGGTCTGGTCTTTGTTCCAGAAGATAATTACCTGCATCATCTTGGACAACAAGTACAAAATAAGTATGTAATGATTGTTTTATTTTCTTCTTCTTGATTGGTAACGATTGTTCCACACCATCAGAAAATGCGACGCAATGTTCTTGCACTGGACATAACAAACAACTCGGTTTTTTTGGGGTACACACTAAAGCACCTAATTCCATTAAACCTTGGTTGAAAGCAGACGGGTTTTCTTCTGATATTACATCACGAACCACTGATTCAAACGTTTTTCTGGTTTTGGCTTTGGCAATATCTTCTTCGATACGCAAAATACGAGAGAGAACTCGCATGACATTTCCATCAACTGCTGGTTCTGCTTTATCAAACGCAATACTTAATATTGCACCTTTTGTATATGGTCCGACACCTTTTAAGTCAGCTAGTTGTTTGGGATCATTTGGTACTTTGGCGTCATATTGTGCGACCACTTCTTTAACTGCCGTTTGTAAATTACGGGCACGAGAGTAATAACCAAGGCCTTCCCACGCTTTTAACACCTTTTGCTCATTTGCTTCCGCTAAAGCCGTTAAAGTCGGAAAATGCTCCATAAAGTTTTGAAAGTATGGGATAACAGTGTCAACTTTCGTTTGTTGTAACATAATCTCTGACACCCATACACGATACGGGTCTTGATTCTCTCTCCATGGTAATTGTCGTTGTTCTTTTTCAAACCACGTGATTAAATCTTCTTGAAATTGGGGTATATTGATAGTAGACGTATATTTCACAGTTATTCATCCTTCATGATACAATATTCAAATAAGACAAGAAAGGGGCAGCTAAGATGGATACTGGTACTCACATTACAATGGGTATAGCCTTAGGAGGCATTGCGACATTAGATCCAATTGTACAACAAGATACGACCCTATTTACAGCAGTAATGTTAGGGACAATAATAGGGTCACACGCACCAGACTTTGATACCGTACTAAAGCTCCGTGATAATGCCACATACATCCGGCACCACCGGGGTATTACCCACTCCATCCCGGCTGTCATTTTCTGGGGAATCTTGATTTCCTCGATCATATACTTGTTCGTTCCAGAAGTTAGCTTTAGTCATTTATGGTTATGGACATTTCTTGCCGTAATTTTGCATGTCTTCGTTGATATTTTCAATGCTTATGGCACGCAAGCGTACAGGCCATTCACAAAAAAATGGGTAGCGCATGGCTTTATTAGCACCTTTGATCCCTATATTTTTAGCCTTCACGTCATCGGGATCATTGCATGGTTACTTGGTGCTAATCCTGGCTACACCTGGTTAATGATTTATTGTATTATTGTATTGTATTACATTAAACGGTATATCGACAAGCGGGAAATTGTAAAGATGATTCATGGAAATTTTGACCATGTTGAACAAATTGCAACTTCTCCGACTATAAAACAAAATGTTTGGCGGATTGCCTTAACAACAGATCAACACTATTTCGTCGGAAAGGTCAAGGATGGTCATATTGAAATTGATGATAAATTTTATAGGATCCCATTACCTGATGATCCCATAATCAAATTCGCCCTGAAAGATAAAAACATTTCTGCTTTCTTATCTTTTTCGCCGATTTATCGTTGGGAAATCAATATGTATGATGACTTTACCGAAGTGCGGTTCATTGATTTACGTTACCGTTCCGAAGGGCATTACCCATTTGTAGCAATCGTTCAAATTGATGATAATATGAGAATTATGAATTCTTATACCGGCTGGGTTTTCTCCGAGGAAAAATTACAAGATAAATTAAATTTGGACGGGAATATTGTCTGAGTCCAGAAATGTTTTTCCATAAAAAAGATCACAGCATCCACACTGTGATCTTTTTTAATGTAAGGTATCTTTTTCACCATAGATTAGTTTTTGATATCTCGGATATCTTGTGGCAAAGTCATCTAATTTATCACCATATTGTGCTATCCAGTGGCGTACGATTTTCTTCGTCACTTCGACCCCTTCATATTTTCTACCCGCTTTAGCTCTTGTGGATTCAAAATCTTCCCAAAGTAACTCCACCCAACTACTTGCCTCTAGAAAGGTTAATGATGGGTTTTTTTGATGTAATTCCTTTGCTAGTCTTTGAATCGCTTCTTCCATCTTTACTTCCCTCGCTTATATTAAGATTGTTTATCCCCTAATATGGATAACGGCATCGCTTCTTCTGTTTCAAATTTTTGACCTAATAAATTGATGCGATGCCCCCAAGCAAACACACCATTTATATACGTGATCTCAAATGTTTGACCTGGATCTCCAGCCAACTCATAGCGCTCACCTTTCGCAAAATCAGCTGGGTTAACGAGATAAGCGGCAGCCATTTGCATTTTTCGCTGGAGGATCTCATATTCACTAACATTTCCCCATTGCTCTGCCTTTTGCAATTTTTCCTTCAATTGTGCTACTTCTGCTCGTAATTCCTCAACCGTATATGTACTATATCTACGCTCCATTGTAACACCACCATGTAAGTTTCTACTTTCATTTTACCATTACTATGGCAAATGTTAAAATATCGTAAACTGGTACCGTATTATTTTTGTATATGGTCCATTCCCTTGTATAATTAAGATAATCTTACAAAAAAGGATGATTCAGCTTGATTAAATTATTTGCTACAGATTTAGATGGAACACTATTAAAACCTAACAATGTCATCAAACAAGAAGATATAGAGGCTATTCATCGTTTAAAAGAGCACGGAATTGATTTTGCCGTTGCTACTGGAAGAATGGAACGAGATATCGTCAAAATCTGTACGGAAATAAATCATGATGCACACCGCATAAGTCAAAATGGTGCTTTTGTGGATACGAAAGATAATCAAAAAATCCTTACGAAAACGTTTGATGCAGCAACAAGCAGTGCCCTACATCAGGCAGTTGATACTTTTCCTAATCCTTTCTGCATTACAACAGCAGATGAATCATATATTTCTTTTAAAACACCAGAAATAAAAGCATTGGAGGAAATTCTTTATTTTCCACTTGTGGAAGGTGTTGATTTTGCTAATGATTATAATGAAGCATTCTTACCAAGTAAATACATGCTGCTTGGTGAAGAAAAAGATATTGTGAGTTTCCAGAAAAAGATAGATGAAACATTTCATGAGGTGTGTGAAAGCTATTTATCTGACCCGCACTGTGTCGATATTGTGCCAAAAGGCGTAAGTAAAGCACTTGGATTAACAACATTAGCAGACTACCTCGATATTAAACCAGAAGAAATTGCAGTGATAGGGGATTCTTATAATGATATTCCGATGTTTGGCATGTCAGCTAACAGTTTTGCCATGAGCACAGCACCGGAAGCTGTTAAACAAAAAGCAACACATGTCGTGGATGACGTATTTGAGGCGATTGAACTTATCCAAGGTAAAGTGAGCACTAGCTAATCAGTGCTCACTTATATGTTCTTCTAAAAAGCGATTAATTAAATCAGATGCAAAGCCTTTGCGATACAAGGCTGCTTTTACTTTTTGTTTCAACGCATATCCATTATCTTCTTTCTGATATTTCATCACCAGTTTTTCACCCTGATAGACAATAGCGTTGTACTCCTCACCATCGTCTCGCTCCACCTCAAGATTATTTAGCACTTCTGAAATAACATTGGATGTAAATCCTTTTTGCATCAGTGATTGTTTTACACTATCTATTTGTTGCCGGTAAGATTTTTTGCTGGCAGCTTCTAATTTCTTTTTCGCCAATTTTTCTACTTTGTCGAATTGTTTCTCAAATGTATAGAAGGATAATGCCTGTTCCATATTAGATGCTTGAATGCCTTTCTCAGCCAGTTCCTTCTTTATCATTAATGGTCCTTTCGTTGATGTTTCCATTTTTGTTCGCACAAAAGCTTCACTAAAGGCTAGGTCATCCACTAACCCTTCCCGTCTCAAACGAGTGATTACTTCACCGATATAAGTATCATCGACTTCTTTACGATATAAGTGGTCAATTAATTCCTTCTCAGAACGCATTCTGTAACTTAAATACTTAATAGAAAGGGTATATGCTTTATAAGATTCATCTTTTTCCTGAATTTGCTCAATCGTTTCAGGGGTAAGGAACTGCCCTTTTTGAAGATAATATTGAATGAGAATATCTTCATTCACACTAAAACCATAGTATTCTTGCTCATTTTCCTTTAAAAAAATATTAAAACGGTGCTTTGATTTCTTTTGCGTCGTTATTTTGGTTATTTCGGGCAAACTTATCACCTCATTATCATTTTAACACACAAACATTTGTTCTACAAACGATATGGAGGGTCTCGCAATGAACATTGCAATTGCTGGTGGAACCGGATTTGTCGGAAAACATGTAACAAAAGCATTAATAGATCGTGGCGATTCAGTCTACATTTTGACTCGATCTCCTGAAAAATTTCAAAATAATAAACATGTATCCTATGTTGGCTGGTTACATGACGAATTTCTACCAGAACAACATTTACCAAAGCTTGATGCAATCATTAATTTGGCCGGAGATTCCTTATTTGGTTATTGGACAAAAACAAAAAAGGACAGAATCTACCAAAGTAGAATCAATGCGACATATGCCATTATCGACTTAATCCGAAATCTGCCAGAAAAACCTGAAGTACTTATTAATGCATCAGCGATTGGCTATTTCGGCACGTCAGAAGCGAAAACTTTCACGGAACATTCTGAAGAACATGGGAATGATTTTCTTGCCGAAGTAACAGAAGCATGGGAACAAACTGCATTACAAGCAAGATCTTGCGGTGTTCGAACTGTTTTGGCCAGACTTGGCGTCGTCTTGGGAGAGGAAGGTGCGTTACCTCTAATGGCCATGCCATTTCGCCTATTTGCCGGAGGAAAAATTGGTTCAGGTAAGCAGTGGGTATCATGGATTCATATTAAGGATGTTGTTGGCCTGTTGTTATATGCCATCGATCATCATAATGTTGATCGTACCTTACATCTCACTGCCCCAAGTCCTGTTCAAAATAAAGAATTATCACATGTTCTTGCTCAAGCTTTAAAACGGCCAAACTGGTTTCCCACTCCCCGCTTTCTTATAAGAACGGTTCTAGGTGAAATGAGTATACTTGTTGTGGATGGACAAAAGGTTTTACCTGAAAAAGCAATGGAATCAGGCTATCATTTTCATCACACTACGATCGACCAAGCATTATCCGAAATTTACAATTAACCGTAGCAGACGAAGAAGTCATGTAACTATCCACATTAGTTATCCACAAACTTGTGTGTAACGTGGATAATATTTGTGGATCTTGTTGTGATAAGGATAATTATTCGTTGCTAAAATGGATTAATTTTTGGGGATAGTGTGGATAAATCAGCTAGAAGTTGTTATATTTGTTTTTTTCTGTTGATAACATTGTGTATATCAGCATCGCATATATTGATAACAATACACGTTTTCATTTTTGAAAAAAAATGCCTACTTGCGCACATGATTCTGTAAGGCGTATGATAAGAGCGGAGGCCTTATCATGAAATATTTAAAAATTATCTTACAGATTAGTCTGCTATTTTTGTTTTATTATATTGGTGAAGCGATCCAGTCAGCCTTTTCCTTATTCATACCAGGCAGCATAATCGGGATGCTACTGTTTTTTACATTGTTAAGTGGAAGACTTATCAAAGTCGAATGGATTGCTGACGGAATCGATTTATTGATGAGAGATATGCCCATTTTCTTTGTTCCCGTTACAGTTGGGGTTGTGCAATATTTAGATTTCTTTTATGGAAAAGGGAGTTTACTAATTCCTTTGGTCATGCTTAGCACTTTTTTAATCATTGGTATCAGTGGATTCGTTACATCCTTGTTGCTGAAGAAAGAAGTGGATATTCATGACTAACTTTTGGATTGGAATCATTTTTTTAACCATTAGTATTGTTGTATATGCTATAACAAAAAAGATTTATCGTAAGTATCCAAATCCATTTACATTACCGATTTTCTTAACTTCTGGTATTTTAATTATAGGTTTAGGGGTCAGCGATATTTCTTACCAATCATATATGCTCGGGGGTCAATGGATTGATTTGTTTCTCGGACCAATTGTTGTCGCACTGGCATTACCACTCTATCGCCAGCTTGACTTAATCAAAAAATACGCCCAGACGATTTTTATTGGCATATTTGCAGGTTCAATCATCGGGATAATTACTGGTATTATCGGTGCAAAAATCTTAGGATTTGAAGATTGGATTATTCAGTCTGTTGCAGCTAAGTCGGTTACCACACCCGTTGCATTAAGTATTACCGATACGGCAGGTGGCAATTTATCCTTTGCAGCTGTCTTTGTCATGATAGCAGGTATAAGTGGTGCGATGTTCGGACCACTCATTTTACGATTACTTCGAATTAAACACCCTGTTTCAAGAGGGCTTGGTATTGGTACGGCATCACATGCGATCGGCACTTCCAAGGCATTGGAATTAGGTGATCTGGATGGAGCGGTCAGTGCATTATCGATGACAATTAGTGCAGTCGTTGTATCCTTCTTGGTACCACTGTTTTTGAGTTTGCTATAGAGTGATCACGTACAACCTATTTACAAGCAGTGCTATCTTTTTAAAACTTATATGTTGACAAAGTAGTTATGTTAGAGTTAGTTTATAGAATGGTTCTCTTAATGTCTGTAATACAAGTCAAACAGACATAGATGGAAGGTGATAGCTTGGGAATCGTGGTTGTAGAAATATGTGACAGTAACTTAATGAATACATTTGATATAGAGAATATTATCGAATCGGAATATCCGGAAGTGGCAGTTCTCATTAATGACTGCCTGAGTTTCTGCGGGTTATGCAGGCTAAAACCGTATGCACTGGTGAATAACCGTCGAATCCACGGTAAAACACCAGAGGAAACCTTAGAGAAAATAAAAAAAGGCATTGAAGAAGAATTGGCTTTTTTCCAATAAAAAAAGTGGTCCTTTCTATGGAACCACTTTTTTTGTGTTATAATATGGAAAATTATAGATAGAAGGAGATGTTTGTTTGGCAAAAATACTTGTGCCTTTATACGTCTTTTTTTTAGGTGCTTCTCTGGCAAAGGAAGCTATTTCCTATTTCAATGAAGCTTCGTATTGGTTTGCTTTGCTTGGGGGACTGCTTGGTGTTTTATTAATTGTCTCTTTAGTTGGATTTTTTACAAACAAGAAATCACTACTTTGGCTTACTATCATTTCCGTTTCTTTATTTAGTCTCTATCTAATTGGCGCTAATATTTATATCTTTTTCACAGACTTTACAGCGGTTCTTTTTCCGCTTTTTATCAGCATTATCCTTTTGCCGATACATTTTTATATCATTCAATATACACACCGGATATTATATTGAAGAAACATCCCCGTCCTATTCAAAAACAGAACGGATGTCGATATATCTTTTATTATGTGCTTTTGCTACAGCTTCATGAACAATTTTTCCTTGATACGTGTTAACACCATTTGCGAAAACTTTATCAGATTGGACGTAATCTTTTAATCCATTGTTTGCAAGGTTAAAAATATATGGTGCTGTGACATTTGTTAGTGCATATGTGGCGGTTTTTGAGACAGCACCCGGAATATTAGCAACAGCATAATGATTGACGTTATGTTTAACGTAAACCGGATCTTCATGTGTCGTTACACGATCAACCGTTTCAATCGAACCACCTTGATCGACCGCTACGTCAACAATAGCGGATCCTGGCTCCATCGTTTTAACCATTTCTTCAGTTACGAGCTTCGGTGCTCTTGCACCTGGAATCAGGACGGCACCTATTAGTAAGTCTGCTTTTCTTACCTGTTCCGCAATATTGAATTGATTCGATGCTAATGTCCGGATTTTACCCTGGAATAAATCCTCTAATTGACGTAAACGTTCGATATTGATATCTAATAAGGTAACATTTGCTCCTAATCCAATTGCCATTTTTGCAGCATTGGTACCTACTATACCTCCACCAATAATGACAACATTGGCTGGTGAAACACCCGGCACACCACTAGGAAGCACACCTTTTCCACCATGAACTTTTTCTAAAAATCTAACACCAGCTTGCACCGACATACGTCCTGCAATTTCGCTCATTGGTGTAAGTAATGGTAATCCACCGTTTGCCAGTTGAATCGTTTCATACGCAATACCCGTTGTTTTATTTTCCAATAAAGCTTCTGTTACTCCCTTTTCAGCAGCTAAGTGTAGATAAGTAAACAGAAGCAAATCTTTGCGGAAATAAGTAAACTCTGATGGCTGAGGTTCCTTTACTTTGACTACTAATTCTTGAGCCCAAACCTGGTCCGCTGAAGGTACAATAACTGCTCCTGCGCTTTTGTATGCCTCATTGTCCATACCACTTCCAAGTCCTGCCCCACTCTCTATTTTCACTTCATGATCTGCTTGTGTCAGCATCATAACCCCAGCAGGTGTGATTGCCACACGATTTTCATTACTTTTGATTTCTTTTGGTACACCGATTTTCATCATTTCACCTACTTTCTCTTTGCTAGTATGGTATGAAAGTTTCTTATTATTCGTTTTCCCTTTTCCAGGTGAAAATAATACAAATAGTGAAAAAAGGATTTATTTTCTTCCAGTTGACCTGTGATCTTTTTCAGCGTCTTCGTCTTTATAATGGCTAATTATTCATACATAAGTTACTATACAAATATCATGATGATCGATTTTCTCCTTCACTCTACTACTCTTTTACACAGCCTCCATTTAAGCAAGCAATGGACGACTAGGCTTTTCAAAAAATATTTCTGATGAAAAAACGAGAAATATTGAAGAAGGGATTGGGACATGGACTATCCGCTAATTCCTCTATAGATTCCGCCAAAAAAACACCCTTCCTCAATACGAGAAACGGTGTTAGTAGGATGGAGCATAGCGGGCTCGAACCGCTGACCCTCGCGCTGCCAGCACGATGCTCTCCCAACTGAGCTAATGCCCCGTATTTTCATAACTCTATTATAATAAAAAAAGAGTCCGAATGCACGAACTCTTAATCAGCCATTTCTTTTGTCTTCAATATAAAATTGGACGCAACCATTAATAGGATGGAAAGACCTAATGTAACAGCAGACGCTCCCCATAACTCATTTGGTATAGTTCCTTCTGCCAACATGCCTGAGATGTGTTCACTAATACTATTCGGAAACCACGGCATCCGATACGAGAAAATCTGGTTAATCGCAGACATTGCCATAATCGTCACAATCGTTAGTGTTAACACAAGTCCAGGTATTTTAACGACCGTATTATAGAAGATCGTTAACGATACTACAAAAATCAGCCAAATAAAATAAAACAGGAACAGACCAGTAAATTGTGCCACACTCAGATCACCAAATAAAAGATTCACATAATACCAGCTGATTAACATACCGATCAAATAAGCTATGAATACTAATAGTAATTTAGCTGCCCATTTTGCTGAAATATAGGTAAAATAACTGACAGGTTTAACTAACACTAATTCCGCAACCCCACTTTTTCTTTCACCTGCAATCACTGCCATGGAGATCGCAACAATTACAAGTAAACCGAGCATACTAACTTCTTGCAAACTTAGCATAATTGCTTCCGGAGGTCCCATTTTCGGAGCTTCAATCACTGCTCCTTCAGGCATTCCACCAACAGATTCTAATATTTGTGGTAAATAATAAGTTGACAATGGATCCATAATACAAATGATGATAAAAACGAGTGGAACCCAAATCCATTTAAAATTACGCCAGTCTTCTAATAATTCCTTTTTCAATATTGTGATCCATTGCATTATTTTTTCACCACTTTCATAAATAAATCTTCAAGTGTTGTCTTGCTGAGAGCTAACTTCTCAAGCGGCCAATCCTCTTCCAGTACTTTCGTTAATATGTCTTTTCTTGCTAACTCGATATCTTCCACAACAACATGAACTTCTCCTTTTTCTTGATACACATCCTGTACTGATGAAAAAGCTTTTATTTTTTCTAAATATGTACTGGTATCACCAAACAACGCAATTTCAAATTTAGCGGATTGATGTTTTTGTCGCAATGTATTAATCGAGCCTGATTCGAGTATTTCTCCTTGATGCATCAATAATAAATCATCAGATATTTCTTCTGCATCCCCTAATATATGTGTGGAAAAAAGGATCGTTGTTTGTGTTTTTAATTCTTCCATTAATGTTAATACTTCCCGGCGTCCAATCGGATCTAATGAGGAAACTGGTTCGTCTAACATGAGAAGTTGTGGACTGTGAATCATTGCTTGTGCTATACCGAGACGCTGTTTCATCCCGCCCGAATATTTGCCGATTCGTTGGTTGCGAGATTCATAAATAGCGACTTTTTCGAGGAGTTGATCTGCCTTTTCTGCTGCTTCTTGTTTGGTTAAATGTGCAAGTTGGCCAACATAAACAAGAAACTCTTTGCCTGTCATCCATGGGTGAAAAACCGGATATTGTGGAAGATAACCGATATGATTTCTAATGTCTTCTCCTTGTTGCACTCCGGAAAAGTTAATGGTTCCTGCAGTTGGTTTCAACAACCCTGAAAGCATTCTTAATGTCGTTGTTTTACCCGCACCATTGGGACCAAGCAGTGCCACACATCTGCCTTTTTCTAACTGAAATTCAAGGCCTTTTACTATTGGTTTGCCTTTAAAAGCTTTCGTAAGTTTTTCGACTCCAATAACTGTCATTTAATATTGTCTCCTTCCAAGGATAAAAAATAAAACCGGACCAATAAAGCCGATAAAAATAATAATTACTGCCCACATTGCTTTGGGACCATTTGTTTGTTCTGTCTTTAATAAAGCTATAATTGCAACAACTATTAATAAAAATTGAATAAAAATTAACGGGGCAAGCATCATGATGATATCCACCTAAGTCACCTCCTTTAGATACATACGTTACTTATGAGAAAATAGTTTCAGAATTTTTTGTAAATTTATTGAATGGATTTTATTTTGTGTGCTGTTGGTGAAATATACTTACTTCAAAAAAAACATACCGATAACGGCATGTTTTTCATTATTTTCCTCGTTCCATTGGAAGTGTGCAACAACGGAAGGAACCTCCAGATTTAATGATTTCGGAAAATTGTATTTCTATCACTTCAAATCCTTTTTTCCTTAACTGTTCGTTCACTAGTTTATTTTCAGGTAAGGAAATGACTTTTTGGTTTCCTATAGAAAAAACATTCGTACCTAGTGTAAACTGTTCATCATCTGTCAATTCAATTAAATCATATTGATTATGAAGCATGTTACGTTCCTTTTCATTAAAAGCGTCATTATAAATAATTCCTACCTTGTCACTCACTAAATTAAAACAACAATCGAGATGCAGGATATCTTCACGAATTTGAACAGCAATTACTTCTTTTTCAGGTAATTGTTTTTGTAAATCTTCAATGGCTTTGGTTGTAGTACGAAGGCTTCTCCCCACATAAACTTTATCATCTGCAACTACAATATCCCCACCTTCTATGGACCGTGTCGTCACTGGTATATAAGGCAGATCATCGTGTTCAAGGAATTGCTGCAATACATCAATTTCAGGTTTTCTGATATTACGTCCCATCTCGCAAGTGAATAGTGTATCTCCAGCCACAAATCCAATATCTCTCGTAAAGACTTGTTCATTAAGTTTAGAGTCTGTCATGAGTTCGATCACTTCGATATCAAACTGATTCAATGTTTGCACAAACCTCTCATGCTGCTTCATTGCTATATTTACATCAATATTTTCATCTTCATAAAATTTTTGCGTTTCATTAATGACATTTCTGATTTCCATGTATGTAGGTGGGCAGACAATCACTCTTTTTAAGCGATCATATTCATTTTGCTGAAAAATCATGGAGAAAAGCGCTCCCTTTTTTATTTATTATTATACCTGATTTAGATTCATTCATTCTTTTTAAAAAAGTCTGTTACATGTTCTGACAGGTTTGTTTTACTGTGAAATCGACCGTGTTAGTCTTAATATAACTTAAAAAAACCAATCGGGAGGGTATTACATTGAATAGTAAAAGAATGCAAAACCCTAACATTTTTACTTGTGCTATCTTGACGTTTAAGCTTATGTTCCAATAAATATATTATTGAGGAGGATCTTTTCGTGAATCGTCCAAAAAGAAAAAACCCAAACTTGTTCACATGCATCATTTTAACATTTAAAGTAATGTTTCAGTAATTAAATGATTCGTTCATTCATAGAGATAAAGTAATATCATAATACAAGCACGGTTGGTTCGTTGATAGACTGCCAACCGTGCTTTTTTATTTTAAAGGGATTTCCACTTTTTCTTCGATCCAATTAGGATAGCTGGATAGTTTGACATCTATAATTGGTTCATTGGTTTGAATGGATTGTTTAAACGTACTGGATGCATCATTTTCTATATGGCTGGAATTTGATCTTGTTTGCTCAATTTTGTTGCCATCCAGATCTAAAATATCACCAAAAGGGTTCATATAATAACCTTCCATTCTATCCATCGTGACCGATAACCACCCATTTCCATATTCCATATCATAAAATTTATCATTCGGATCATGAAGTATTTGCTCATTTTTTAAATCAAAGCGGAGATAATCCTTGTCTCTATCTACAGCTTGGATTTTAGAAAAGGTAAGCACTAATGACTCTGGCTGTTCAAAATAATTGCTTTGTAAAAAAACTTCGTAATTCTCATCCTCGATTGTCCCACTTGCTGTCATACCATTTTGAATCCCGGACCATTCTTCACCATTTTCATCTACCAGCGCAATATCATCAAATGAAAAAATCCGCATATCATTTTCTGGATCTGCATAGAGATTGATCGATGTTCTCAATGGTTGAATCGTTACAGAATTAATATGTATTTTTTGACCTTTTACCGTTACTGTTTCGTCTACTTGATAATCAATGGCTTCTTTTGTATTCTCTGCATGAAAATCAATCGAAACCTTCTCTCTTAACTGATTGCCAACATCATTATCTAATGTTTCTACCCCGACTACTTCTGTTGTCAAGGTAAAGTCATCAAATGGGATAGGTTCTTCCGTAAAAAATTCGATTGTCTGACTATAAGTATCTCCATCTTTAACAGGTGGATTATAAAGTTGTGCATATTGTTTCATTTCCTCACCTTTGGCGTTAGTCATCGTACTCTCCTCGAGACGGACATTATCAAGCTCTTTTTCACTGGTAACCGTATAAAACAGCACGATCCCATTTTGATCCCTAATTACTCCATCTAAAGTTAGCATGAGATCTCCTTTTGTTACGGTTTTGTCAATCACTTGAAAATAGTCACTTTCTATAGCTGCTTGATGTCCTTTATCAAATTGGACGAGCTCTATGAATCGCTCCAGACCCGGAAATTTCGCAACTTGTGCAGCAAACGCCGGGGATGCATTAATGACGGTTATGAATGATATAAATATAATAGCCGCTGTTACAAATGGAGCAATTCCCCATCGTTTCAAACGTTGTTGCTTTTCTGCTTTTTGAACACCTGCTTCAATTGCTTGATCCAAGTCATTATCTGTTACCTCTACATGGTCATATTGTTTTTTCCATTCTTCCAGTTGTTTTTTCATGATAGCTCCCCTCCTTCGTCTACCAATTGTGTTTTCAATTTATCTAAAGCACTATAAACTCTTGTTTTTACTGTGCTTTCCGGTAATCTTAATTGCTCAGCCAATTCCGGAAATGTCATCCCGTGGAAATATTTTAAATATATCAATTCTTGATCTGCCCTTTTCAGGTGATGAATTGCATCCTCAAGCCAGATACTCATGGAATGATCTACTGTAGCTTCGTTTTCCAGCAGCCGCTCATCGGTTTGACGTTTTGCTTTCTTTAATAGATCATTACAATAATTAATCATAATTCGGATCATCCATGTTTTAACGTAACGAATATCTTTTAATTGCCTGCGTTTTTTAAAAGCACGAAAGGTTACTTCTTGTATTGCCTCTAATGCTTCATCTTTATTTTTCAAAAATGCCATCGCTGTCCGTAACAAATCTTCGCGGTATGTAGTGATCACGTACACGAAGGCATCATTATTTTTGCGAAAATCCTTTCTGGTGACATTGACCATCCTGCTGTCCTCCATTTCTTTCTCTATCTTATCCATTAGACTCTCAGAAGCACAAAAAGTTTGGAATTTTTCTCAGGAATTTTTTCTGGACACTTTTGAGGTTTTTCTGGATGCTTTTCCTCCATTTCTGGATACTTCTCATGATTTTCTGGACACTTTCTAGCAAAACCATCTCACAAAATAGGTTCGCAAGATGGTTTAAAAGAATTTAGGAAGCCTTAAGTTGTCCGCTACTGTTATTTCTACGATTAGTGAGACTAATATATATCGATAAAATAATACAAGACAATAAAAGCGTATGAAACATAACATGTAACGTATTCGGCACAATACCGTGAATCACAGGCAAGAATGAATGGGTATCACCAAACATTTTCTCGTATCTCTCAACCCTTTGCTCTGCTCCATATCCAAAAAAGTAAGGAATCCACCAATCAATTAGTGCTCCAGCAAAAATAAATAATTGATGAATGACGAGCCAAAGTCTTATCCAAATGGGGTACCTCTTCCCCATGAATATCAATACCATTCCTAGTAATAATAAAATTTGAACTACGCCAACCAGCGTAACTATCAATATTTCATTGAAACTTCTATCCTGAGATATTGCATCCAGATCATTTAATGACCCTAATGGAACTAGATCTTGAACAATCATAAAAATTAGAATTAAACTTAACCCTAACAGTAGTAATTTTTCTACAAGTCGAATCTGCCTTTGCATTACTTTCCACCCCCGAAAATGTAACTATATTATTTCTAGTATGTATGTTAATGAAGCAGAGATCAATGCATTTAACACTATTTTACAGTGAATTTATTTTTAAACTACATAAAGAAAAAGCACTAGCTAATTAGCTAGTGCTCTCCTTCACAACGATATCTTCGTTCTCAAACACGATCTCTATTTTGTTTACATCCTCTTCTTCCAACACAAGATCTGTGATGCCGTCTTCTACTTTATCCTGGATCACACGACGTAGTGGACGTGCACCGAAGCGAGGGTCATAACCTTTATCAGCAAGGAATTTCTTCGCTTCTTCACTTACTGTTATTGTAAGGTCAGATTCTTTTAGTTGTTCACTTAATTCTGCAATCATGAGATCTACAATTTTCAGCAGTTCCTCTTGTACTAATTCATTGAATGGAATGATCGAATCAAAACGGTTTAAGAATTCCGGCTTGAAATAACTACTTAAGGTTTCCAGTGTTGAAACAGCTTCATTGTTGTCACTGTTGAATCCTACTGTAATATTTTTCGTACCTGTACCTGCATTACTTGTCATGATAATTACAGAGTTTTTGAAGCTAACGGTTCTACCGTGACTATCGGTTAACTGACCGTCTTCCATGATTTGCAGGAACATGTTTTGCACATCAGGGTGTGCTTTTTCGATTTCATCTAACAGAATTAAACTGTACGGATTGTGACGAACTTTTTCTGTTAGTTGTCCTGCTTCCTCATGCCCTACATAGCCTGGTGGTGAACCAATGATTTTAGATACGGTATGTTTCTCCATATATTCACTCATATCAAGGCGAATCATCGCATCTTTGGTACCAAATAACTCTTCTGCTAATGCTTTGGTTAGCTCGGTTTTACCGACACCAGTTGGTCCAACAAAAAGGAAGGAACCAATGGGACGATGTTTGGATTTAAGTCCAGCACGACTGCGGCGAACCGCTTTGGCCACTTTATCAACGGCTACTTGTTGCCCAATCACTCTTTGGCTTAAGTTATCTGCTAAGTGCTTCATTTTGGATTGCTCATCTGATTGAATTTTACGAACCGGGATTCCGGTTTTCTCTTCAATGATTAATTGAATGTCTTCTAGAGTCACTTCTGCTTTTGGCGCTTCCTTTGTTTCCATTAATTTTTGCTCTAATTTGATCTCTTGATGTCTTAAGTTAGCAGCGTGTTCATAGTCTTCTTTTTCGGCTGCTTCCATTTTTTCTTTGCCGATTTCGTCGAGACGTTTTTGCATAGATTCGTGATCTGACTCACTTACATCTAAATTAAGACGTGCCCCTGCTTCATCAATTAAATCAATCGCTTTGTCAGGCAAGAAGCGGTCTTGGATATAACGCTTCGACAATGTAACTGCAGCACTTATTACCTCATTAGAGTAACTTACTTGATGAAATTTTTCATAACGCTCTTTCAATCCTTGCAAAATTTGCTCTGCTTCTACTAAAGAGGGCTCTTTCACCATAATTGGCTGGAAACGACGTTCCAATGCTGCATCTTTTTCGATTTGACGGTATTCTTTTAAGGTTGTAGCTCCGATTAATTGTAATTCACCTTGTGCCAGTGCTGGTTTCAAGATGTTTCCTGCATCCATTTGAGAGCCTTCTGTTGTTCCAGCACCTACTAGTAAGTGAATTTCATCAACAAAAAGGATCACATTTTGACGTTCTTGCAGTTCAGATACGAGTTGCTTTATGCGCTCTTCAAATTGACCGCGAATTCCCGTATTAGCAACCAGTGATGCTACATCTAAAAGGTAAATTTCTTTACCCAACAGTTTAGATGGAACATTTCCTTCCGTTACTTTTAATGCTAATCCTTCTGCTATGGCTGTTTTACCGACACCAGGTTCCCCGATTAAGACAGGGTTATTTTTGTTACGGCGATTTAATGTCTCCATGACACGTTTGACCTCTTGATCACGTCCTATGACAGGATCAATTAACCCTGCTCTTGCAGCATCAGTCAAGTTTTTACCCATTTGATCCAACAGACCATTTCCTTTTTCACCTTGTCTTGTGTTTGTTTTGGATTGTGCCTTGTTAGAACCGTTTGCTCCTCCAGCAAAGAAGCCTTCAAAGTCTTGTCCTCCCAACATACCAGTTGGATTTTTCATTTGATTTTTTATATCTTGAAAGCATGAGTCACATACATGTAAAGATTCGGTTTGATCATGGAATCGAAGGTTTACATTAATCGTTGCTTCATGAATACCACATTGTTGGCATTTCATTTGTCATTCCTCCTTCAATTTTTATCAAGGTCATTTTTGACTTTGACTATATTTGACCTTTCATACTTTATATTATAATCTGACCTTTTTTGACTTTCAAGATCTTTGCTCAAAAAATTTTTACGTAATAAAAAAATGTCCCAAAAACTTAGCTCATTACATTGAACTAAATTTATGAGACAGTCGATCAGTCTTATTTATCTTTCTCGGATCCAGACAGTCATTTCGTTTTCTCCACGATTACTTCATGCAGAAGTTTCCATCCAAGAAGCAAAAACCGCTTCTTGCGGGGTATTCAGACTGTTCCTTTCCCACAGGAGTGTCGGCAGCAATGATCAAGTACTCATTAATAAAAGAATGGAAGGAAGAAAGTAAATATTCTTTTTCCATAAAAAAAAAACAACCCCAAAAGTAGATTGTTCAGCTTATCTATTATTTTTATATCACAACACCGAAAGGTATAAACACGAGTAATAAGGCTAAGAGTATCGTCCATAAAATTTCTTTTAACACATAGATCCTCCTAGTTAACTTTTCGTCTATCTTACCACATAAGGGGGCGACTGCTTGTGTTTTGAGAGAAATCATTACAAAGAATTTACAATCACAACATTCTTTTGCCTTCAGATTATTTATGCTACACTAGAGATAACCGCAATAAAAGGAGTTGTTTCGATGATCACAACCATCCAACTAATGCATAATAAAAAAACTATACGTTTTAATGTAGAACAAATGACAATATATAAACAGGTAAAAATTGTAGAAGCTACCGGTCAACAAGATCAATCTTACCATTTGTTTTTTTACAAAGACCGCTATATTAACGCCAAGAAAACGACTTCTATACGACTGAAATCCTTTCTTAAAAATGCTCTCCAATATGGACACACATTCGCTTCTGATCATCCATTAACCAAAGCACTACTCAATGAAGAAAATGCTTATCGACTTACTTCCAATAATCAAATGGTACAAAAACTATCCAACAAAATGAACGAAACGGAAATGCTTTACGTACTTGCTATGTTCGATAACTATGTAAATGAGAAAAAAATCGAGGCACTGTGCAAGAAGACATTTTATAACTACCGAAGAAATGGTCAGTTAATGAAAGCATTCCGAATCCTTGCCAACTATGTGCAAATACGCCCGCATGATATGTTTGCCAAAGATATGCTCCATCACTTTGACTTCAAAAAACATCAAGACAAATATCAAGACATTGATCAACTTACAATAGAATGGTCAGATCCTCTCTATTTAGAATCCATTTATTTCGAGAAAAATTTCCCTGACACTGTCATAAATTCTATAATCCAACAATATCATATAGATAATCGGAAATTTGATCAACTCTTCCTTATCTACACCAAATGTTCATCCTTAAAGGCTGTAGCAAGGCTTGATGACTTGGCCCAAGAACTTCTTTCCGAGCAGGATCAAATTGCGTTATGGGAAGATTTATTAGCCCAATATCCTGAACCAAAAGAAATAATCGAAAAGCTAGTAAAACTGAACGGCTATCACGCAATTTTAAGGTATTATCTTCACCATGCTGAAGCGATTGATGATCGTGAGCTATTCGAGAAGGCATTAGAAACTGTTTCTACTGACCAATTAGTACAAGATTATCAACCTTTATTACAAGCATTAATAACCGTATACGAAAATAATGCTGTGCAATTGGAGAAGGTTCTTCATTTAACCATCAAAAAGCTATTGCAGCATCTGTCTTTAAAAGACATCATTACATCACTAAAACATACCGAGCTGCCGATTATGCAGAAACTAAGAAAAATGGAAAAATTAACAGATAATCCAGACCAACAATTTGCTTTAGGCGAAATATACTTTGATCTGGAACAGTACGACCAAGCAATTGCTTGTTTTGAATGGGAAATGGAGTTATCACCAAATGATCCAGCACCGATCCAATACCTATACAAAAGTTATTTAGCAAAAGGTGACAAAGAACAAGCAAACACGTATAAACAGTTGATGGTCAACATACCTTCTTAAGTTTCTTCGATACTGCGCCACAATGTCATAGTAGCGTAAGAACGGTATGGTTCCCATGCTTGATTCCATTCTTCTATTTTTGATGCAGTTGGTTTATTTTCAAGACCAAAATGAAGTTTCAATGCATTTTGAACGCCTATATCACTCGATGGGAAAAGATCATGTCTACCCAGTGAGAACATCAGCCAATTTTGTACTGTCCATGCGCCAATTCCGCGAACTTTGGTTAATTGTTGTATCACTTCTTGGTCACTTTTCTCATAAAATGAAGTTAGATCGAGCTCTTTTGCGACCACTTTCTTCGCGGTATCAATAATATATTCTGCTTTGCGTCTACTAAATTGCATATCTTGCAACTCTTGATAAGGAATATTTGCTACCATTTCCGGTGTCGGATAGAACCAGACACCGTCTAGTTGTTCACCATACGTCTTCACAAATCTTGCGGTTAAAACTTGGGCAAAAGCCATATTTAATTGTTGATGAATAATCGTTTTCACCAAATTACTAAATGGATCAAATTCTCGAATCAATGGTGTTGCTGGGTAGCTTTCAAACAAGTCTGCTAAATCTGTTTTGGCGAAAAACTGCTGAATCATTTGTAAATCCTGATCCCAGGCAAATATATCGGCTATTTGGACAAGCAGATCTTTCTTTCGCTCTATGTCTCGCCCTTCTATTAAAAATTCAGGGTCTTCTGTTGTACCTGTTGCTGTTACAGTTACAACATGTTTTTCTTGGTCCATTCGCAACGGTACTGACACACTTCGTTTCTTGAAATCAACGTAATTCAACTTATCCATTTCTAACCGGAATAATAGATAATCAAAATCATAAGGTATTCCAAGTTCTATTTTTTCTTGCCACATTACAATAACCCCTCCCACAATTCAGAGTTTCACTCTATTATGGTATAATATAGGAAAATTCACAATAATTTAGGGTGATACCATGCAAAAACAATATTATGCCATAATCGACATCGGTTCTAACACAATGCGACTAGTAATCTATTTAAGAGAAAAAGGCGGCAGGTTAAAAGAAGTAGAAAACGTAAAAGCAGTTGCCAGACTACGTACTTTTTTGGAAACAGATAATACGTTGAATACTGCTGGTATAAAACGATTAATAGTAACTCTCCAGAGCTTTCAAGATGTATTAACGACATATGAATTAAAAGAAGTCGTTTGCGTAGCAACTGCGACCATCAGACAGGCGAAAAACCAAGAGGAAATTTTGATCCAGGTAGAAAAACAAACAGGCCTAAGCATTCGGACCTTATCAGAAGAAGAGGAAGCCTATTATGGGTACTTAGCAGTTGTGAATTCTACCTCTATTCCATCAGGTATCACCGTTGATATTGGTGGTGGCAGTACAGAGATTACTTATTTTGAAGATAGAGAACTAATAGAATCACACAGTTTTCCATTTGGTGCCTTAACACTAAAAGAATTTTTTGCAAAGGAGACCCCTAACAGCGAGGAATTGGCAAATTTACGAAATTATTTAGCAGAACAATTTGCTACATTACCTTGGTTGCGTAACAGGGAGATTCCTTTAGTTGCTATCGGGGGGAGCGCACGTAACCTTGTGCAAATTGACCAAAATTTGAAAGAATATCCTCTTGCCGGGCTACATCAATATAAAATGTATGATACAGATATTATCAATGTTAGTAACTATTTAACGGCACTAAAGCCAGAAAAATTACTTAAAGTCGAAGGATTATCAAAGGATCGAGCCGATATTATCGTTCCTGCTATAGAAGTGTTCCACAGTTTATATAAAATGATTCAGGCAGACAGTTTTATTTTAAGCCGAAAAGGTCTTCGTGATGGTGTGTTCTATGAACAATTATCAAAGGAGATGGGATCTATCCTTTTCCCAAATGTGCTAGAGGATAGTATCCAAGAACTGATCAATGATTTTGACCTAGATCCAAAGCAAATTTTGCATGTCCAATATCTAACGCGCAGACTATTTGATTACTTAAAAGAAAATGGACTTCTGCATTTAACAAAAGAGGATTGGACATTATTAAAAAGAGCAAGCTATTTATGCCATCTTGGTGACTATATCGATGCTGAATCAAGTGCACAGCATACCTTTTACCTACTGGCTAATCGCACGATAGATGGACTAATGCACAAGGATCGCCTACAACTGGCATTGATTGCTTCCTATAAAAACAAAACGATATTCAAACAATTTATCAAGCCTTATAAACAATGGTTTTTGAAAGAGGAACAAAAAAAACTGCGTCATTTAGGTGCATTATTAAAGTTTATCTATTGTTTAGATGCAACGAAACGTCAGGTAGTCAAAGAAATTAGTTTTGACATCAAAAATGACACGCTGACGATAACATCACATTGTGTTGGTGATGCAAAACCTGAAGAGTATCAATCTGAAAAACAAAAGAAACATGTGGAGAAGGCAATCAAAATGGATGTGGAGTTAAAGTTTGATTTTTTGCGAAGAGCGAATTTACAATAAATTAACATTAAATTAACAAAATATAGATCTTTTAGCGTTATGATAGTTATAGAGATTGTCGAAAAAGGATGATGATTGATGTCGACCGTCAAACAAGAGAGAAATTTAGAGCTACCTGCTTATTATAATAATCGTGAGTTGAGTTGGCTCTCTTTTAATAAGCGAGTACTAGAAGAAACTGACGATGAAACTAATCCATTATTAGAGAGATTACGTTTCCTTGCCATCTTTTCATCTAATTTAGATGAATTTTTTATGGTGCGCGTTGCTGGTTTAAAAGACCAAGTGAAGGCAGGTTTCAACCGCCCGGATAATAAATCAGGCTTAACACCCAAACAGCAGCTCTCCAGAATTTCCAGTTTTAATCACGAATTGGTTGAACAACAATACGATTTATATAAAGAACTATTGCCACAGTTAAGAAAAGAAAATATTCACATTATTGATATGGAGGATTTAACTTCCAACGAAATCAACCAATTAGAAGATTATTTTAATGAACAAATTTTCCCTGTGCTAACACCTATGGCTATTGATGCGTATCGTGCTTTTCCGATGTTACTAAATAAATCAATAAACCTGGCAGTACAGCTTGAAGATATTTATGACATGGAACATCAACAAGTCAAAACAGCGATTGTACAGGTTCCCGCATTACTTGATCGATTCATTCAAGTCGGGGATATGCAACAGTATATATTACTTGAAGATTTGATTCGTTATTTCATTCATAAATTTTTTGCAGGCTATCGTGTGCTGACTACTAGCACTTTTCGTATCACGCGAAATGCCGATATGACCATTCACGAAGAAGGTGCGCGTGACCTTTTAAAAGAAATTGAAAAGGAATTAAAGAAAAGGAAATGGGGAGCAGCAGTCCGCCTAGAGGTAGATGCTCGCGAAAACAATCCTGACATGATTGAATTTTTACTACATGTTCTTGAAATTCATAAAAAAGATTTATACATCATTAATGGTCCTCTTGATCTTACCTTTTTGTATGATTTTTATGGTAATATCAAAAAAGAATACGAGCATTTAGTATATGAAACATTAATCCCTCAACCAGCTCAGGATATTCATGAAGATGAAAGTGTATTTGAAGCAGTTAGAAAAAGAGATTTATTTTTACACCATCCTTATGAATCGTTTGAACCTGTTGTTGATTTAATTCGTGATGCTGCAAATGATCCGGAAGTTTTAGCGATTAAACAAACATTGTATCGCGTCAGTGGTGATTCCCCAATCATTGCAGGTTTAAAACGGGCTGCAGAGAACGGTAAACAAGTTACCGTACTAGTAGAATTAAAAGCACGATTTGATGAAGAAAATAATGTGCAATGGGCGAAGGAATTAGAAAAAGCTGGCTGTCATGTTATTTATGGTATGATTTCGTTAAAAACACACAGCAAAATAACACTTATAGTCCGTCAGACCACTGGTGGAATTGAGCGAATTGTCCATCTAGGAACAGGTAATTACAATGATCAAACTGCGAAATTTTATACTGATATGTCCTATATCACTATAAAAAGGAAATTTGGAGTAGACGCGACTGATTTTTTCAATTATTTAAGTGGTTATACAGAAAAACCAAATTACCATCATTTATCGATGGCACCATTTGATATCCGTAATGATATCACTGATTACATTGATAACGAGATTGCATTTCATAAACGTTATGGAAATGGCCGAATTATTGCGAAGATGAACTCTTTAACGGATAAACTATTAATTCAAAAATTTTACGAAGCATCTCAAGTCGGTATAAAAATTGACCTGATCATTCGAGGTATTTGTTGTTTACGACCAGGAATCTCAGGGGTCAGTGATAATATTCAGGTGAAAAGTGTTGTCGGCAGACTTTTGGAGCATAGTCGTATATATTATTTCCATCATAACGGAGAAGAAAAAATATTCTTATCCTCTGCTGATTTAATGACTAGAAATATGGTGAAACGCGTAGAATTAATGTTCCCTATTTTTGAAGGCAGAATCAAATCAAGAATTCTTTCGATTCTGGACATCACGCTGAGAGACACTGCTAAAACAAGAAGCCAAACACATAATGGCAGCTATTCACGCGTCAGACATCAAACAAAAGGCACTTTATTGGATAGTCAAATAATGTTATTCGATATGGCCTATAATGTATTAGAAGATGAGGAATAAAACATAAGCAAAAACCCGTTTGAATCATTTTTCAAACGGGTTTTTAAACAGGCTATCGATTTTATCGGGCAGTCTTGGATTGATATCGGGCACTTTCTGTCTTTTTTCGGGCACTTTTATTAACTTATCGGGCAGTTTTATATGGATTTCGGGCGCTTTTCCCATTTATCGGGCACTTTAACTAAATCCGATTAATTCCTCGGGAAGCAACTGCTTTAACATGAGATCGTCTATGCTTTTGAATTGATAGCCTTGCTCTCTTAAATCTTCAATCAAATGTTCCAATGCATCTGCGTTATCTTTCGAAACAGTATGCATCAGTATAATCGCTCCTGGATGAATTTGATTCATCACTTGTTCATAAGAATGTTTCCAGCCTTTTTCAGACCCTTCATTCCAATCCACAAATGCCAGTGACCAAAAGATATGCGTATAACCCAACTCATTTGCCCAGCTTAATGAATCTTCATTAAAAGTTCCACTAGGAGGGCGAATATATTTGACGACTGCTTTATCATCTAATTTTTTAATTTTATCTGTTAATTGCGTGACATCTTTCGTGAAAGTTTTCTTCGATACCTCGGTAAAGTCGAGATGATCATCAGAGTGGTTACCAACGATATGACCATCCACCAACATACGGCGAACTAAGTCTGGCTGGTCATTCACGTAATGACCGGTTAAGAAAAAGGTTGCTGGTACTCCTTTTTCTTTCAATACATCTAAGATTTGTTTGGTAAAACCAGCTTCATACCCATTATCAAATGTTAAATAAACATGTTTGTCACCTGATGGATCCATGTAATAGCTTTGATACTTTTCTAAAATTTGCTGGTATTTCCCCACATCTGGTGGTTGTTGATTCGTACCTTTTTTATATCCCCAGCCATAGCTGACAGCTCCTGCTTCCATGGGTATAACGAGCAAGAATAGCATCACCATTACTATTATTTTTTTCATATAATCACCTTTTTTTATTTTTAGTTTAAGTAAAACAAGTGATCATATCCTGTGATTTTATAAAATAATGCTGGCAATCCATCCAAATAAAAACAATGGAATATTAAAGTGTAAAAAGGTCGGCACACATGTATCCCAGATGTGGTGGTGTTTGCCGTCAGCACTTAAACCTGATGTCGGTCCTAATGTGCTGTCACTAGCCGGACTTCCGGCATCACCTAATGCACCTGCTGTACCAATTAATACGGCTATTGCCATTGGTGAAAATCCAGCTGCCATGCAAATTGGTACATACAGTGCCGCAATAATTGGTATCGTACCAAAGGAAGAACCTATTCCCAAAGTAATCACTAAGCCAACTACTAATAAAACAAAGGCAATGATGGCCTGATGTCCCGCTAATATATCAGAAGAAGATGCTACTAACGCATCTACAGCACCTGTTTTCTTCAGGACCTCTCCAAAACCAGCTGAAACAAGCATAACAAAGGCAATGCTTCCCATCATGCTGACTCCTTGTTGTACAAATGTATCTCCCTCACGTAATGGCACAGCAAATAGCAACACCATTAAAATAATACCTGCCAGCGCTCCAATCACAAGACTTTCGGTGAAAATTTGTACAATTAATGCAGCAAATATGGCTACAAGTGTTAAACCGTGTTTATAATTAAATGTTACTTCTTCTTTAACATCACTTGTTACATTTTCAAATGCTAACCATTTCTTTGGTTCACGAGGTTTACGATACGTAATAAATACTGCTATCAATAACCCAATAATCATGCCAATACCAGGTAATAGCATAGATAGAGCACTTTCCTTAATCGTAATATCGACACCATTACTGCTCATTCCCTTTTGTAGCGTTTGGTGAAAAATAAGCCCAAACCCTACTGGGATCATGATGTAGGGTGCTTTAAGACCGAATGTCAAAGCAGTTGCTACTGCACGTCGATCCAATTTCATTTGATCAAATAATTTCAATAAAGGTGGTATTAAAATCGGAATAAATGCGATATGAACCGGCACAAAATTTTGGGACAGTGATGCAATTCCGGCGATAACTAATACGAGCATCGTTTTTTTGCCAGTTAATACTTTAATTAACGCACGAACCAATATCGAGGTAATACCGGTATAACTGATCATAGTCGCGAACACACCAAGCAAAATGTAACTTAACGCCGTTTCTGCTTGTTCCCCCATCCCATCAATTAACATCGTAACTGTATCCTGAATATTCATACCTGCCATAAGTCCAGCGACTACTGCTGAAATAATAATCGCAAAAATAACATGAACTCGTAACAAACTTAGGGCAAGCATGACAATAACTGAAATGACAACAACCCATTCCATATTGTTTCCCTCTCCCTCTTTTCTTTAAAGGTCTTTTTCTATTTTTTCAATCATTTGAATTAACTGATCAACATCTTCAACAGACGTCTGTTCCGGATCCAAATGATCTAGACGCTCCATGAAATGCTCTAACTGCATTCGAAGCTCTCTAATCTTATCCTCATTGCTCACAACAACACCCCTTTCCAAGTTCCACTATTTATCCTAATTCAAAAAAACATACATGTCTAGGACTTTTATAGATCCTCATAAACACAAAAGCATGCATCCCCATTTTTGTTACGAGAAATGCATGCATCAATACCTTATTTTGTCTCAAATGTAAAAGTGAGATGATTGGCGATCGGGATAAATGCTCCTACTTCCTGTTTCGTGACATTTTTAATAACCAAATTCTTCTTTGAACCTTTTAATTCAAGGTATACTTCACCTAGAGTAACTTGTCCCGTGTCCTTGACCACGGGTATATTTGCTTTTAATATCCCAGTTTTTGAAGTAGGAACGGTATATGTTTTACTAAGCTTTGTTTCTTTACCAACCACCGCATGAAATGTAAGAGGGTATTCATGCTGGCTTCTTGCTTTTTGTAAAATCATTTGTTTAATTTGATCTGTTTGGTCTATCTTTGCAGTTAGTGCACCTTCCACATGTTTTTCTTCTATTTGGTAATAATAAATCTCCTGATTTTTCTCACCCTTAACATTATTCAGTTCATTCGTATTAACCGTTTGAAAATCCCAATTAACCTCTGACAATTCTGATTGATACGATAAAGGCCAATGCCCAAGAAATACATTAGCACGATAGCCAAAAGCAAATGGTGATGGTTTAATGGTTGATTCATTTAATGATTTTATTAACAACGGATTATCTATCTTAACATTGACATCCTCTAACAATTCTTTTACTAATTTACTCGGTTCGATCATCGTTTCTTCTTCTGACACTTGTTTATAGGTATTCTCATTCTCGATCGACACTAGATCATGATCAGCTTGCTCCTCCTCTTTCGACTCTACAAGTAAAGGGATGGTTAGCATCATTAAACATAAAATCGCAGAAAGACCGAGTTTCTCCATTTTTGTTTTCGCTCCTTTTTTCCTTAGTGTTACAAAACGAGCGAAAACTATGCGTCTTAATTACTTAAATTCACTATTTCAAGCTTTTCGGTAATCTTTACACTATCTTCAATAGTTCGAATCATCGAGCAATTCTTACGAGCAATTTCCATACTTTTTTCGATCTGATCTTTTTTTAGATTTACACCTTTTACAACAAAATGAAGATGAATAGAAATAATCTTGTTTGCTTCATCTGGTGATTTTTCGACATCTGCGGAAATCTTTAGATCATCGATCGCTATTCTTTTTTTATCCAGTACTTTGCGAAACACAGAAGCACTACATCCTGCTACAGAAGCGACCATTAATTGAAACGGTCGATAGCCTAATTCTTCGTTTCCTGATATATCTAACTCTCCGAACGGTAAAATGGTCCGAACGCCACCTTCTGATAAATAAAAATCCATCTAAACTCCTCCTTAAGTGTAGTGTAGCTTCGTTGCAAACCGATATTCATTTTTTTCTAAAGTCTCTAAACACAAAGTACTTTATCATAAAAAAACTTGCTAAAGAAGATAATCCCATTGCGAGGCCTTTAGATAAATTATAACGCCACCAATTAGGTATTTCTATTATAGCAAACAAGGAATTAGCCCCCAAAAAAACAAGGTTACTAATTCCTAAACTAATTAAAGCTTGTATAAAAAAAGCAAATCTCTGGTAAGAATCTCCTTTTGATGCACGTTTAAAAGTGATCGATGCATTCCAGATATAGCTATTTAATATCGCAAGACTATAGGAAATACTATTATATACAATAAGGAGAGCTGTTTTTTCCGTATGAAACAACAGTAACAGTACATTGAGAACAGCAATATCAATCAGTGCATTACTCACACCAATAATACTAAATTGAAAAAATTGAAAGCGATCACTCTTTCTTTTCTTTTCTCTCATGAACATTCCTTCTTATCGTAGTCTTTATTATGTGATTCAATCACCTGCTGATAAAAAGCTAAGGCTTGTCGGGACTGATCATCCCATCCCATTTGATGGATGTCTTTCCAAGCAGTTTCACCTAAGTACTTTCGCAATGCTTCATCTTCTAAACGCAATACGGTTTTTTTAAAGCTTTCCACACTTTCGGGATTATATAACAATCCGTGTTTATCGTGTTCGATTTGTTCCCGTGTCGGACCACTATCAGCTGCAACAATTGGTAAACCTGATGCCATTGCTTCCATTAGGACCAAGCCTAATGTTTCTGTTGTAGATGGAAAAACAAACACATCTGCAGAAGCATAGGCTTTAGCTAATTCTTCACCATGCATAAATCCAGTAAACACGGTATTTGTACCTTGGAAATGTTGTTCCAACGGTGCGCGATGTGGTCCGTCTCCAACAATCGCAAAAACAAATTGGTCTGATTGTTCCAGGACCGTTCGGATCTTTTCTATTTCCTTTTCGGGAGCTAGTCTGCCAACATACAATAACAGCTTTTTATCATCCATCCCATTGGTTAACCGATCCCTCACCTTTGGATCTGACTTATCTGGATGAAACAGGTTGTTATCCACACCTCGTTTCCATACATGTACATCGTTAAAGTTTTGTTGTTCTAATTCTTCTTTCACCACATGTGATGTACACAGGTTAAGGGATGCCTTTTTATGTAATTTACGGAAGTACCACCAAAGGAGGCCTTTTAACATCGATAAATGATAATACTCTGCATACTTTGGCACCTGTGTGTGATATGACGCAATTAAAGGAAAATTGATTTTTTTTGCATAATACACGCCGGAAGCTCCAAGCAATGCTGGATTAACAACATGTACAATATCTGGACTACATTCCAACAGCAGTTTTTTTACACGGTGATTCGGTAAGGCGAAAGGTTTAGAACGATAAAATGGCAACTTACGAGCAGGTAAGCCAATTACTTTCGCCCCTTCAAATTCACTTACTCCTAAATCTGGCGCAATTACTGTAACTTGATGTCCGTTATTCAAAAAATAGCGAATACTATTCGTTAACCTTGTTACCACACCGTCCGTAGAGGGCAGAAATGTTTCAGTGATAATGAGTATGTTCATTTCTAGATCATCCTTATTTATCTGGTTCGAATTATTTCCATTTCACTTGTGGTAAAATATTTTTCTCGATAACACGTTCTTTATAGGTCATCACAGTTTTAAGTATTTCTCTTATTACATTTTCGTCAAGAAGATACGGTTCTAATCCTAGATCTTTTAATTTTGTATTTACCGCTTGAAAGAAATGGTCTTCGAGCTCTACTCTTGGATTTTCTAAATGAGCAATTTCCGTATCAAAGCCTTCCTCTTGAGCTACTTTTTGCACTTTTTCAGCCAATTCACCTACTGAAAATTGTTCGGTAAATTGATTAAATACACGGAATTCGCCATGGTCAGCAGGGTTTTTAGCTGCAATTTCAATACAGCGGACTGTATCATTAATATTAAGGAATCCTCTTGTTTGACCGCCTTTTCCATATACAGTTAAATCTTGTCCAACAGTTGCTTGGATAATAAAGCGATTTAAAGCAGTACCAAATACACCATCATAATCCAGACGGTTGGTGAGGACAGGGTCTAATTTCGTTTCGTCTGTTTCTAAACCGTACACGATTCCTTGATTTAAGTCTGTTGCTCGAATGCCCCAGATTTTACAAGCGAACATAATATTATGACTATCATGAACTTTGGATAAATGATAGAAAGAACCAGGCTGTTTCGGGAATGGTAATGTGTCCTTTCTTCCTTGATGCTCAATTTCAATATAACCCTCTTCAATAGGGATATTAGGTGTCCCATATTCTCCAAGTGTACCCAACTTGATTAAATGACAATCAGGAACGATTTCCTTTATACCAAATAGTACATTCAATGTTCCAGTCACATTATTTTCCTGAGTGTACACTGCATGTTCTCTGTCAATCATGGAATAGGGCGCGGAGCGTTGTTCTGCAAAGTGAACAAATGCATCTGGTTGTTCTTTTTTTAGCACTTCTTTTAAAAAGTCATAATGTGTTAAGTCACCTTCATACAAATTGATTTGTTTTCCGGTAATTTCCTGCCATTTCTCCACTCGCTCCTCTAATGAAGCAATGGGTGTTAATGAATTAGAGTGTAGTTCGTTATCAATTTTTCTTCGTGCATAATTATCAATAATTGCAATTTCGTGCCCTTGTTTCGATAAGTATAGAGCAGTTGGCCAACCACAAAAGCCATCTCCTCCTGCTACAATAATTTTCATTCTTTTCCCACCTTCTCTTCTCTACTTTTCAAAAAATAAATAACCCTATAATATTCATATTAACATTATTCAAAATTAATGAGATAGTAAATACAGAATATTTACATAATTTTTACTAAAAACTTAAAAAATATCGTGTTCTTTAGAATATTTTATTAACTTCTATAAGAAAAAGTAGAAGCCCACTCAGTCTTTATCTTAACTCAGATCGTATGCGCTAATCGTCTGTAAGACCCCCCTACTGATCATAGTCTCACTTTATACAGTAATCCCCTCGCTTCGGCTGCCCACTTCCCTTTCCATGGGGTTTTTCCCTCAGGAGTTGAAGTGGGCGGCCTGCGCTGAATCATGCTCTACAACATGTGTCAGACCTAGAATCTTGGGTTATTATCCCTGGGGAAATGCAAAGCTATGGCGTTGAAAATCACTAATAATGGTTATAAAACCAATATGCTTTTTCTGATATTCGTTGTAGAAAAAGATATAGCAGAGACCAAACGTTTCGACTCCTAAGGGATTAGCATGATCTGAAGATCCACTTTTGCAGGAGCGAACTCCTCCTGCAAAAGTTAGCTGAAGAACATGCCCCTAGGAAAGCGAAACGGTCAGCCACAGCGGTCGGCTTGCACAAGCTATCTTTCAAAATGACCAGGAGAATTACACATCTTACTCCAGGGGTGTTAGCGTCTGTTATCCCCCCACTTAGCTACCTTGTGTTACTTGAAGCTTGAAGTGGGGGTCGTCTTACAGACGGTTAGCACCGTGATAAAAGTTGTGATATCAATGGTTATATACTCCCTCTATATACTAACGTGCTTTCTTTACTTGGTACAAAAAATCCATAGAGAATTATTATCTCTACGGATTTTTATTACTTCATAAATCGACTGAATTTGTTTTCTAAGCGTTCTTGAAAAATGGATATTATTATACAAATTGGCCAGTAAATGAATGCCACTAATATGTACATTGTCAGTGAATCATAGGATCTTCCTCCGGCAATTTGTGCCTTTTGGAAAAGCTCTGGCACCGTGATGACCGCTGCTAAAGAAGTCGCCTTCACTAAGTCTAGAAAGACATTCGTTAATGGCGGCATCGCAATTCGGGTACTTTGTGGTAAGATAATTTTCATTAATGATTGCCAATAACCAAAACCTAATGCTTTAGCAGATTCCCACTGACCTTTTGGAACACTATTAATAGAAGCACGAATGACTTCCGCAATATAAGCGGCACTATTCAAGCCGAAACCTAAGATCGCTGCCATGATCGCCGGCATTCTTAAGTCAATCATTGGTAAACCATAATATAAAATAAACAAAAAGACTAAGATCGGTGTTCCGCGCATGAACGATATATATACTCTGGCAGGATAACGTAAGACTAATAAATCCGAGCTTCGTGCCAAGGATAAAAATAACCCCAGCACGAGCCCTAATCCCATACTTGCGAACGACACAATCAATGTCATCGGTAAACCACTTAAAAGCAGTGGTAAATTCTCTAACGCTACTTTTACATCAAAAAAATCACCCATCTAATATCACACCTTATAGTTCGAGACCCTCAATTTCTTCAATCTCATCCTCTGGTTTTTGTGAAGCATCCTCTTGATAAAATTGAGTAGCTAGCTCTGTTAAAGTCCCATCTTCTTTCATCTCTGCTAATGTTTCATTAATTTTTTGCTGTAACGTTTCCGCTTCTAAATCCATTACAACTGCTTGTTCCGTTGCATGGAATTTTAAATCCGGATGGAGATGAATATCAAATTCCGGAAAGCCTGCTACACCAAATTTAGATAAATAATAATCATTGACAATTACGTCTGTATTGCCATTATTCACATCACGTAAATAAGCTTCGTTAGGTGCATTTCCATAGGTAACCACTTTTGCACCAAAGTGTTCAGCGATCTGACTGTAGATGGTTGTTGCTCCACCGCCAGCACGCTTACCTTCCAGATCGTCCAAGCTTTCTATTCCTGAATTATCTTCTTCTCTCACAACCATTGTCGAATAAGAATATTTATATGGATCGGAAAAAGCGAACTGTTCTTTTCGCTTATCTGTTGCTTCAATATCATTGACTGCTACGTCAATTCTTCCACTCTCGATAGCCGGCAGCATACCGTCAATTCCCATTATTTCAAAACGAATCTCTAAATCGAGACGCTCTGCTATTTCTTTCATAATCTCGACGTCATAACCAGTCAAGTTATCATCTTCGTCATATGTAGAGGCCCCGATCAACGTTCCAGACGTACCTGCTACAATCTCACCTTTCTCCTGAATCTGATTCCATTTTTCTGACTTGATTTCTTCCGTAGCGTTCTCCTCTTCGCCTGTATTAGAAGCCTTCTGATTCTCTGCATTTTGTCCACATGCTACAAGAAAGCCACTTAATATTAGTATACTGAATAATACCACTAATCTCTTCACAAAAATCGCACCCCTTTTTTGTTATATTAATTTTCTCTATTAAAAGATAACAGCTTAACTTGATTATTTCAATGTTTTTGCTATCTGTCTTATATTTTTCATTATAACTGTTATATTCCATTTTCTTCATTGACATGATATTGAAATAGTAAAAAGGACTGTCACAAAGTTCGTTCACTATTCATGCAAATAGAATATATAAACTAACTCTTGAAACAGTCCCCTTATTCAAGAAAATATTTAATTTTTATTCCTTTTATCCCTTGCGCCTTTCTCGATTTGAGCGTTGATTTCGCCTCCTGTGATAATAATGATGCCGGATAAATAGAACCAGATCATTAGGATGATGACTCCCCCGAGGCTACCATATGTGGCGGAGTAGTTGCCCATCGATGATACGTAGTAGGAAAATGCAAGGGATGTCAACTGCCAGCAGATAGTAGCAAAGATTGCACCAATGTAGATATGTTTAAAATAGACTCGTTTACTTGGCGCCATTCGATATAACATCATTAAGACGATAAAGAAAATCACTGAGGAAATTACCCATCTTAAGGTGTTCCACATATCTAGGAAACCTTCTGACAATCCAAAGAATGAAAAGAGATACACTCCGATCATTTTTCCGAAGATCGGTAATAAAAAAGCCACCAAAATAACAAGCAGCATGGCAATAGTCAACACAACCGATATTGCTCTCATCACAATAAAGGAACGTTCTTCCTCTATATTATAGGCTTTATTGAAAGAACGCATTAATGCGTTAATACCATTTGAAGCTGACCAAAGTGTACCAATAACACCAATCGATAATAAGCCACCATTACGATTATTCATAATTTGGGCTAGATTATCATTTAACAGTGTCATAATTTCCTCTGGTGCATAAGTCGAGACAAAATTCATGACATTTATCTCATCAAATGGTAAATAACCAACTAATGTCACAAGGAAAATCATAAATGGAAATAAGGATAACAGAAAAAAATAAGACAATTGCGCCGCTAAGCCTGGCACTTCATCTTTCGTTATTCGTTCAATTAATTGCTTAATAAAACGAACAAAACGATTGTTTAGTAATTTATCCATTGTTATCTCGTTTATCTACTTTTTCTGTCAGTTCTTGTAATTGGTGAAGCATATTTAATGCAGAGGTTAGTCCTAAAGCAAGCTGTTCGGAACACTTTGTATAATTAACGTTTAATAGATGGATTGTATCTGCTGGATGCTTAGCATAATAGGCGGCCCTATTACCACAAATCTCTAGTCTACTTGTCACATAAGAGCGAGTATCGCGATTACTCAATGTAATAAGTCCTCCAACAATAGCTCCTGTAAGTATTCCTTTTATTAGTCGTTCTTTTCCCATAACCTCTCAACCTTTCTTATCTTAGTTTATGTTAAATCATGTTTATTTGATATGTAATCAAATAATTGCTCACAACCTTCTTCCACTAATTCATACGTATAATCAAAATTCTTCGTGAAATACGGATCTGGTACATTCTGTTCTTTCGGTTGATCCACAAAGTCCATCAATTTTTTGACGGTTACATCAGATGTTTGATAAGAAAGTTGTGATAAATCATCCATGTTTTGCTGATCCATTGCAATGACATAATCAAAATCTTTTACATCAGTTACTTGTATTTGTCTCGATTTTTGTCCATGATATGAAATATTCAATTCATCTAATTTTGCTCTTGTACCTTGATGTGGAGGTTTACCGATATGCCAATCACCTAACCCTGCCGAATCAATTACAAACTGATCCTCTACTCCCTTTTCTTTAATGATATGACGAAATACCGCTTCAGCCATTGGAGATCTACAAATATTTCCTAAACAAATAAACAACACTTTAATCATATAATACCACCTCAACTATTATCTTAATCCTGTTTTCTCCCGGAAATTCCTAAGAAAATGCTAATAATTTCTCTTCAATTAAATCCGCTTCAAGCGGTTTACTATAAAAGTATCCTTGATAATAATCACATTTTTCATTTCTAATAAAAGAAAGTATTTTTTCAGCTTCCACACCCTCTGCGACTACCTTTAAACCAAATGTATGCCCTAATTGAATCATAGCTTTTATAATTTCTGCACTTCCGGATTCTTCAAACAATTCCTTTATAAAAGATTGATCGATTTTCAAATAATTTATCGGAAACTTTTGCAAATACCCCATCGAAGAATAGCCTGTACCAAAATCATCAATCGATAAGGAGACACCCATAGCTCGTAATTCATTCATCATTTCTATACATTCTTCGGTGTTTTGCATGACACTGTTTTCCGTAATTTCGATTTCTAAATAATGGGGATCCATTCCTGTTTCCTTTATTATTTGTTTTACTCTTGGTAGAAAATCTGGTTGCTGTAATTCAATAGCAGAAATATTGACGGCAACTATTACAGGAGTTGCCCCACTCTCCTGCCATCTTACAAACTGGTTGCAGGCTTCACGTAAAACCCATTCCCCGATTTGATCAATCATCCCAATTTCTTCTGCTACCGGAATAAAAAGCGATGGCGGTATTCTGCCTTTTTTTCCGTGTTCCCAACGAATCAATGCTTCTACTCCAACAATCTCATTTGTATGAACATCCACCTTGGGCTGATAGGACAGTGTGAATTCATTAAATTTGAATGCTTTACGAATATCTGACTCTAATAATATCAGTTCATTATATTGTTCGCTCATTTTATTCGTATATTCACTAATACGGTTGCCACCTTGAACTTTACCATAATGCACGGCTATGCTTGCTCGATTAATATAATCCTCAGTTTTGCATGCTCTTTGATTTATATAACTTATACCAATCGTTCCTGTCATATAAAAATCATGATCTGAAATATTGATTGGTTGTCTGACAATTTGCAGAATCTGTTCTGCAAACACCTTTAAATCTGGTACATGTTCGTCAATAACAATGACAAACTCATCACCACCCAATCGATAGACCGGACACGTTTCAAGTGTAGATTCTTTTAAACGATCGGCTATTAAAGTAATAACTTTATCGCCGGCAAATTGCCCCAATGTATCATTGACATTCTTTAAACGATCCAAGTCACAAACCATGATTGCTTTGGGCTTATCTTTACGATTATTATGTATAGTTTTGTCTAAATCATCAAGTAACTTTTGTCGATTCGGGAGCTTGGTAAGGATATCGTGTGTCGCCATTAACTCAATTTGTTGTTCAGACTTTTTAAATGACGTAATATCAATAGTAGTGCCTATTACCTCTATCACTTCTTCATCTTTTATAATAGGGGATAACATGGTGAATAAATAATGTTGATGAAACTGGTGTTTAAACGTAATTTCTGTACCAGTAAATGCCTCTATCAGCTTATTTTTCTGCAACGAAAGGAATGTTGAATCGAGTTTTTTTATATTACCGCCGGAATCTGTCATTATATCTAGCAATTTTAATTGTTCTTTCAACTTTCCAGATAGAAATGTACAATAGAATTTCCCTTTCTGCTTCCTAATAACGAACATAAGATTCATGTTATGTTGTAATATTCTCAATAAATCGTCCGTACCCGGAAATACATTGGATTCGTGTGGCATAATAGTCACCTTTATTTTTTATTTTCCTCTAGTATACGTGAAAAGGTTACATGAAAAAAGTACCAGCCTCTAACTTTTCTACAATTTTCCTTAAAATAACCGATTAATTTTACTGCTATATCTTTTGTAGGTGGAAGTTTGTTTCATATTTCTTTTTTCCAGCATGATTTGAAATTGTAATTCTTTTTCTGAAATTCGCTTCTCAATTCGCTGTTTATCATTATCATCTTTACATAATTTTAATAAATCTCGTAAGGAAGCTAATTCTTTATTAAGTTGCACTTCTTCAGGCAGATAGCCACTATTTTTCATGATACGATAACTCATCCGCAAGTCCGCTGGGACATGTTCCAGCGGATCCTTCTTTTGTGGTTTCCCTTTCCCTTTAATATCATCAAACTCTCCATCTTTCAATGCTTGTTTAATTCGTTCCTCCGCAAGTTGTGAAAATACGTCCACCCTGTATCATCCTAACTTTTCGATTCGTTTTGTTAAACTTCTTTTGACATTAGGTGCTAATGCCTCTATTTGAAGATATTGCTCCATTCGTTCCCTGTTTTTCCGATCTTGAAATAAACAGTGAAATACGTCAACTGGTGTAACTTGTTGGGGATCTTCTTTCACTTTTATTAATTGATCTGTCGGCTCCACTATCCCTTCTTTCAGCACACGAAAGTAATAACCACTGTAACCTGTTTCCGTTAGGACAGCTGGCATATCCTGAATGTCATGGACTTTGGCAATTTTATAACATGGCTGTCTTGGTTGCGAAACTTGAATTTCTGCCTCGCCAAGCTGAAAAACATCGCCAATATATAGATCACGCTCTGTTAAACCGTCAATTGTTATATTTTCACCAAAAGCAGGGTATGAAAAATCACGCTGATACTTTTCTTCCCAAAATGGGTAATGATCTTTGGGGTACAGTAATAACGCCTTCTCCTCACCACCATGGTTTTTAAGGTCCGCTTGCCCATCCTCCTCAAAACCAGTGATGCTTAAATAATGTGGTTGATGAGTAGGTTTTTTTATAAATCCTGTTTTTATTTCCTGTCCACCCAAATGATGTACTGTTGGCCTTCCTACATTTAAAGAAACAATTGCATATCTCACATCAAAAACTCCCTTTTCACTTCCTTATATCCATTATACAAAAATTACTTAAAAGAATTAATAATAACCTCTTTTCATTGAATTTTTCAGATGTTAGAATAGCGTCTGCAGTATTTTGGGTAAGGAGTGTTGAGCCATGCATGTAGGAAGCAAAGGTTGGTACGTTGAAAAATTAAAGGAACAAGGTGTGCGTTATATTGAAGGTAGAAAAATTGAAAAATTCAAGACACACATTCTTGCAAATTTATTAGATGAAAAAGAAAATAGTTAAGATACTAACAGGTCGAGGGATCGGCCTGTTTTTTGTTGCACGTAAGAAAAGCGCAAAACGCAGATCACGCTAATTCCCCAGGAGTCGAAACGGTCGGCCTGCGCTATTGTTATGTTCTACAACTTATTATATAGAATCATTTTTGCGTTTACTGCATCATGTAGAACCCTATTTTCTATCGCTATAAAAAGCCAAAATATCAGCTGTCACCATAGGTGTAGAGCCTATCTTAAAGCGTAGGAAAAATGCGAAGACTCACGGCGCGAGAATGCATGAGCTGAAGATTCATTTTATTTAACAAAATTAGCTGAAGCCATGCCCGCGGAAAGCGAAGCATTTTTCCGGAGCTGTGCCCAGCACTCTATA
>NZ_FOTR01000004.1 GCF_900114645.1 Gracilibacillus orientalis
AAGGATTTGATGATGCCATTCAATATATGAATGAACCGGATAAATACCATCCTTTTATTCATAGTACCAATCATTTAGAACGATTAAATGAGGAAGTTCGAAGACGTGAGAGTGTCATCCGGATCTTTCCAAACACTCAATCCGCTTTTCGTCTCTTAGCTGCTTACTTAATGGAATATGCAGAAACAAAGCAACAACAAAGAGCACTTTTGAAAAATTAAAAAGCACTTTGATAGCATGCCCATTTTCCACTGGGGGAAGGGGATCCCCTTCCCCCAGTGAAAAAATAAATAACCGTCATATGTGGTGGAAACATTGTATTTTTACTTTTACACAAAATTAAGGACTTGACTCGAGCCGAAGACCCCGCAAGAAAACGTACTTGTTTTCTGAGGAGGCTAAGGCCGTGCCCGTGGAAAGCGAAGTATTCTGCTGAAGCGTTTCCCAGCACTCACCATCAAAAAGGTGGAAGAGCAAATCTACGCAATAAGTTATTGCGCAGTTTGTATCTAATGCGAACAAGGATCGATGGATTATTCCAGGTTTGTTTAATGATTTGGATATAGTGGTATTGATCGATAGAACTGATTATATTCTAAATGGGTGAATGTGAGCCAATTGATGAATTTTTATTAGTAAATCAATCAAAATGGATAATAATATCTATAAAGCTTGATAGCAAACCGATCATCGAGCTCTATTTATTCAAAATTACAACATAAATCGACATTGTATAAAAATTCCTTTATACTTAACTTATTGTAATTGAAATCATTGGAGGAGGTAGCATATGAAAGGACAAACGTATATCATTTTAGCTGTTGTATTCGCAGTCATTATCGCCATTTTTGCTGTAATTAATGTAGATCCTGTTGAAGTAAACTATCTATTTGGAACAGGTCATGCACCTCTTATTCTTGTTATTTTATTTTCTGTTTTAATGGGAGCTATTATTACCGCTGCGGTTGGAGTTCTCCGCGTGATTCGTCTACAAAAAGAATTAAGAGTGGCCAGAAAAGAAATAAATGCTTTAAGAGCACATGAAAATCCTGTCGTAGAAGCTGGGGCAGAAGAATCCGAATCTACAGAAATAGCAGAAAACGACGATACAGTAAAATAATTCTGTTTGCTACCCTTGATACACTTTTGTATAATAAGTGAGTCAGGGGTGAATTTATGTTAGAGAGTCAATCAAACTGGATTTTTACATATAACGATAAAGACGTAACAAATACAGAAAGTTTAGCAGAGGTAAAAGTTTCTCCTATAATTAAACAGCTCATGTTACAAAGAGGAATCGATACAGCTGAAAAAGCAAAAAACTTTCTAAACTCAAGCTTAGATCAACTTCATAACACAACTGGTTTCTCCCAGATAGATAAAGCAGTTGACCGGGTGAAACAAGCGATCGAAGCAGGGGAAAGTATTCTGGTGTATGGCGACTATGATGCCGATGGTGTGACTTCGACTACCGTTATGGTCGAGGCTTTACGTGAGATTGGCGCAATGTGTGATTATTATATACCGAATCGCTTTACAGAAGGGTATGGTCCAAATGAAGAAGCCTTCCGTGAAGCGCATAAGCAAGGGTTTCAATTAATTATCACGGTAGATAACGGGGTTGCTGGAATTGATGAAGTAGCGGTTGCTAATCAATTAGGTTTGGACGTTATTATTACTGATCACCATGAGGTACAAGAAACACTGCCGGATGCTTATGCAATAATTCACCCGAAATGTTCAGAAAGCTATCCTTTTAAGGAATTAGCGGGAGTTGGTGTTGCATTTAAATTTGCGGAGCATTTACTAGGCTATTTTCCAGAAAAGTTTCTCGATTTAGTTGTAATTGGAACCATTGCTGACTTAGTTCCATTAAAAGATGAAAATAGAATTCTTGTGCACAAAGGTTTACAAGCGCTAACCCGCTCTGAACGCAAAGGTATTAAAGCATTGAAAAAGCTATGCCAAATAGAAGGAAATGTTACAGAAGAAGATATTGGCTTTAGAATTGGACCGCGCCTAAATGCCGTTGGACGTTTGCAGGATGCGAATTTAGCTGTTGAACTTTTGATAACAGATGACCCGGAAGAAGCAGAAGAATTAGCCAATTATGTGCAAGAATTAAATACCCAAAGGCAAAAAATTGTTGCAGATATTACGAAAGAAGCTATAGAAATAGTCGAGTCGTCTGATACGGAAAAACGAGTAATCATCGTGGCGAAGGAAGGCTGGAATCAGGGAGTGCTAGGAATAGTTGCATCCAAACTGGTCCAAAATTACTATCGACCAGCCATTGTCCTTGCAATCGATCCGGAAACAAATCAGGCGAAAGGATCTGCCCGTAGTATTGAAGGCTTCGACATGTTCCTAAATTGTATGGAGCACAGGGATGTATTTACTCATTTTGGCGGGCATGCTCAAGCAGCCGGAATGACTTTACCAACAGAAAATGTGGATGAGTTAGAAGAAAAATTAGACCGATTAGCACAAGAACAATTGACAGAAGCAGATTACAAGCCTCAACTGACTGTCAGTAGCAAATTATCGATCAGCGATATTGATATGGCTCTGTTAGAAACGATCGATCAGTTAGCACCATTTGGGATGGCAAATCCAAAACCACTTTTTCATATTGAGGCAACTCCTTCTGAGATAAGACAAATAGGTGCAACTAAAAATCATCTGAAGATGAAATTTGTTGACGCTAGTGTACAAATAGATAGTATCGGATTTGGATTTGGTGAGAAGGTACCTTTCCTCGCTAAACAGACACCGGTTGAAGTGGTTGGTGAACTCCAAGTCAATGAATGGAATGGAATCCGGAAGCCACAAATGATGATAAAAGATATTGCCGTGAACAGTTGGCAACTTTTTGATTACAGGGGAATGAAGAACTGGCAGCAACAGTTGGATGCAAACTTGGAAAATCACTATTTTGTGAGTTTTCGAGGAATCGACCATAAAAGTCTACCTGTATGCGATAAAGAAACAGTATTAAACCTTAACCAAACCATTGAAGCTCTTTATTTACTCGATTTTCCTGACACATTGAATGATATTCGGGAGCTTGTACAAAGAGTAGATTTTAAACGGTTGATGGTTTGTTTCCCAACCGGTGGTAGTGATTACTTTAGAGCATTGCCAACTCGAGAGGAATTTAAATGGTTGTATCAGTTAATGTTAAAGCGAAAATACTTTGATTATAAAATAGATGCGCCTAAGTTAGCTCAATATAAGGGTTGGAAATTAGAGAAAATTAAGCTTATGTTCCAGGTTTTTCATGAACTTAATTTTGTAACTCGTAAGGAAGGGTTGATTGTGCCAGCCGATAATCCGTCTAAAAAAGATTTAGCAGAGGCACAGGTTTATCAAGACAGAAAAAAATGGATGGAGCTAGAAGAAATATTCATTTATTCATCATATACGCAATTAAAAACATGGATATCTGAGCAAATGCAGGCTGAGATACATGAGGAGGAAATGGTTTATGGATTATAAAAAATATATTACAGTGGTGGAAGATTGGCCTAAAGAGGGAGTTCGCTTTAAAGATATTACAACGCTAATGGACAATGGCCCGGCGTATAAGTCTGCTGTTGACGAAATTGTGGAATATGCTAAAAGTAAAGATGTTGACATCATTGTAGGTCCTGAAGCTAGAGGATTTATTGTTGGCTGTCCTGTGTCCTATGCATTAGAAATTGGGTTTGCACCGGTTAGAAAAGAAGGAAAACTACCTCGTGAAGTAATCAGAGTGGATTATGGTTTAGAATATGGAGAAAATGTATTAACGATTCACAAAGATGCTATAAAGCCAGGTCAACGCGTATTAATTACGGATGATCTATTAGCAACAGGGGGAACAATCGAAGCAACTATCAATTTAGTAGAACAACTTGGAGGCATTGTAGTTGGCTGTGCATTCTTAATCGAACTTAGTTACCTGAACGGTCGCGACAAACTAGATGGATACGATGTATTAAGATTAGTGGAATATTAATAAGCCAAAAGAGTACTCAATGAGTGCTCTTTTTTTATAAAGATAAACGGAGATGTCTAGCTTCCAGCGGTTTTTGCGCGAAAAAGTTAGCTGAAGGGATAACCCCATGGAAAGGGGAGTGGGCAGCCGAAGCGGGGGGAAACATGTCAACATTACTACATGGAGCTAGCGCACATCATCTGACTTAAAGATAAGGACCGGGTGGGTTTTCTCGGTTTTTCTTACACTTATGAATTGATGGATAGCGGTCGGTAACTAATTAATGCAAGCGAAGAAATTAATCTCTCGATATTTTGCGAATATGGTGTTTAGTTTGTCGGTAAAGTATTCAACAGAAACGTTGACAGTGATGTTCTTTTATGGAAATAACTTCTAACGAGAATAAAAGAGAAATGGAATTTTCACAAAAATTTGTTATGTTCATTATAATAAATCGTACATAATAAAATGAATGTAGAGTAAAATGTCGAGAAATGAAATAGAATAGGAGGAAAAATTGCTTTATTTTTGGTATGATAGTTAAAACACGTTTTATAACGTAGTTAGTCTAATAATAAAGGTGATTATATGGCAAAGGATAAAATTTTAGCGCCTGATGATATATTTGAAGAAGCTAAAAGTTATTTAAATGATGAAGATATACGTTTAATTAAGCGCGCGTATGATTATGCGGAAAAAGCACATGAAGGGCAATTTCGTAAGTCAGGAGAGCCATATATCATTCATCCCGTTCAGGTAGCTGGAATCTTACTGGATTTAAAATTAGATCCCGAGACAATAGCTGGTGGCTTTTTACATGATGTCGTAGAAGATACATCTGTCACCGTTGAAGACTTAGAAGCAGAATTTAATGAAGAAATTGCAATGCTCGTTGATGGTGTAACGAAGCTCGGGAAAATTAAATATATGTCAAAAGAAGCCCAACAGGCTGAAAATCACCGTAAAATGTTTATCGCCATGGCAAAGGATATTCGCGTGATTTTAATCAAGCTTGCAGATCGGTTGCACAACATGCGGACATTGAAGCATTTACCTGCTGAAAAACAACGGCGCATCTCAAATGAAACGTTAGAGATTTTTGCACCATTGGCACACAGGTTAGGTATTTCTGCTATTAAATGGGAACTGGAAGATACAGCTTTAAGATACATGAATCCTCAACAGTACTACCGTATTGTTCATTTAATGAAGCAAAAACGTGAAGAGCGTGAACATTATATTGATGAAGTAATGGAAGAAGTAAAAAACCAATTGAATGACGTCAATATTGAAGCTGAATTTTCCGGAAGGCCGAAACATTTATACAGTATCTACCGCAAAATGATGCTGCAGAAGAAGCAATTTAATGAAATCTATGATCTTCTAGCAGTAAGAATAATCGTTTCTAGCATTAAAGACTGTTATGCCGTTTTAGGTATTATCCATACATGTTGGAAGCCAATGCCTGGTCGTTTTAAAGACTATATCGCCATGCCGAAACCCAACCTGTATCAATCCCTGCATACGACAGTGATTGGACCAAAAGGAGCTCCCTTAGAAGTACAAATTCGTACAAAAGAAATGCATGAAATAGCGGAGTACGGGATCGCTGCACACTGGGCATATAAAGAAGATAAGAAAGTAAATACTACTCAACAGTCTAATGAAGATCGTCTGGCTTGGTTCCGGGAAATATTAGAATGGCAAAATGATGCAAATGATGCCGAAGAATTTATGGAATCACTAAAGGTAGATCTTTTTTCAGATATGGTCTATGTTTTTACACCAAAAGGCGATGTAATAGAATTGCCGAGAGGATCAGTTCCTATTGATTTTGCTTATAAAATCCATACAGAGGTCGGAAATCATACGATAGGTGCCAAAATCAACGGGAAGATGGAGCCACTTGATTATCAATTAAAAAATGGCGATATTGTTGAAGTGATGACATCGAAGCATTCATATGGGCCATCTCAAGATTGGCTGAAAATGACGCAAACATCACAAGCAAAAAATAAAATAAAACAATTTTTCAAAAAACAACGCCGTGACGAAAATGTAAGCAATGGACGCGAGATGGTGGAACAGGAATTAAAACAAGCGGGATTTGAACCAAAAGAAGTATTAACAGAGGAAAATATTGCACTGGCATTAGAAAAATTCAGTTTTGGTACAGAAGAGGATATGTTTGCAGCGGTTGGTTATCATGGTATCACGGCGGCTCAAATAGTGACCAGGCTGACAGAAAAAATCCGCGAACAGCAAGAAAAAGATAAAAATATCGAAGAAACGATCGAAGAAGTCAATGCAAGTGGCCAATCGATGAAGAAAAAACCAAAAAGAGATTCCGGCGTTCGGGTGGAAGGCGTCGACAATATGCTGATCCGTGTGTCTAAATGTTGTAACCCAGTGCCTGGTGATGGTATTGTCGGTTATATTACTAAAGGTCGAGGAGTGTCGGTCCATCGTAAGGATTGTCCCAATGTCCATGAAAATGAAGCTAAAGACCGCTTAATCCATGTCGAATGGGAAAATACGGAATCGGAATCAAAATCATACCATGTTGATTTAGAAATTTCAGGCTATGACCGTCGAGGATTATTAAATGATGTGTTACAGGTTATTAATGAATCGAAAACAAATATCATCGCAGTTAACGGACGCTCTGACCGCAATAAAATCGCAATTATTAATGTCACCATTTTAATTCATAATATTAATCATTTACGTCGAATTGTCGATCGCTTAAAACAAATTCAAGACGTTTATACAGTTAAAAGAACGATTCAATAAGAAAAGCTTAGTCGTTATGCTTTCTTTAAATGTAAAAAAGGTAGGTAGAATTAGCATGAAAGTGGTATTACAACGAGCAAAAGACGCGTCTGTTACTGTAAATGATGAAGTAGCAGGACAGATAGGATATGGTTACGTCGCCTTAGTCGGCGTAACTCATGAAGATAAAGAAGAAGATGTTGATTACCTCGTCAACAAAACAATGAACTTACGCGTTTTTGAAGATGAAAATCAGAAAATGAACTTATCTCTTAAAGACATCGGTGGTAGTGTACTCTCGATATCACAATTCACCCTCTACGGAGATGCGAGAAAAGGCAGAAGACCTAACTTCATGCAGGCAGCCAAACCAGATTATGCTGAAAAACTGTACACACAATTTAATCAAAAGCTAAGAAATGAAGGTATACAGGTTGAAACCGGCCAATTCGGTGCCACTATGAACGTAACCCTGACCAACAGTGGTCCTGTCACTATGATTCTCGAAAGTGGGACGGAGAAATAGAGGAAATGATTCATTATAAGCGTGTAAAAAGACCGTGTTGATTATAATCAACATGGTCTTTTTACCTGAAATATTGCTCTAATCCCATTAGGATTCCTCTGCTCATTGCTTCGAGATATGCTCTTGATTGAATATTTCTTTCCTCTGTTTCATTAGAAATAAAACCAAGTTCCAATAATAGTGAGGGTCTATGGTTAACTCGCAATACGTGTAAATCTCGTTGCTCAATCCCTCGATCATTCATATCAGTTTCATTGATAATACCACCGTGTACATACTCGGCAAGTTGGTGATCACGTTCTGATAAGTAATATGTGTCAATACCTCTAACTTCAGGTAACTCCGGTGTACTATTATAATGAATACTGAGAAACACATCAGCTTGAAGAAGATTAGCGTGTGTCGTTCTACTGGTTAATGGCACATATTGTTTATTACTGCGAGTAAGAAATACATCCGCTCCATGTGCTTCCAGTTTTTCACGTAATACTTGTGCTGTTTTTAATGTATAATTACTTTCAAAACCACCTGAATCACCAATAGCACCAACATCCCGGCCACCGTGACCTGGATCCAAGGCGATTTTTTTGCCTACAAGGCTATTGTCGATACCCTTGTTATTTTCTATTGCATCTGTATTTGGGTCTGTGCTGTTGTCTCCTTGTTCCTTGTTATCAGAAATTTCATTATCGCTCCCGCTTTCAGCCAAGTCATCTTCAACCTCTTTTTCTGATTCTTGACTGGGTTCTGTATCTTCTATAATCGAAGAATAATCCTGATGTATCCATCCTTGCTTATCCCCTAAATCTATTTTCGCCCATTCACCAGATTCCTCAAGGACTGGATATTGCTCAGGAGGATTTACTTTTGTAATTACATCGTATTCTGTGCCGGGTCCGTTTCTTACATTTAAATTTTCTCCCTCAATTTTTGCATCTTTTGCATAAATTAATAAAGATATAGAAAAAATAAAGATAAAACTAATGATGGTCAAGAAAAAGATTTTTCTTTTCACAATTGGTACCGCTCCTTCGATATGTAATCACTTTTATCTTACTGGAATCATAATGAAAAGTAAAAAAAGGATGAAAAAAAGAATGCATACTCATTACAAACATAACAGAAAAGCAGCAACAAATCACCAATACACAAGAAATGTTCATCATTTTCATGAATTTCAACCAAGGAATTATCAAACAGAGATTGCAGCACAATTTGATATTCCACTACATTCTACCCAAAAAATAGCGAAAAACCGAAAACAAACTTGACAAAAACATTTATGAACGATTATGATATAATAAATTCTAATGATATGACAATCAAAAGCTAGAGAAGGAAAGAGTAGCAGAGAAACAGTAGGAAAGAGAGAGAATTCCCGTGGCTGAAAGAATTCTTGCTATCTGGCTCATGCGAAAGACATTCCGGAGGCTTTGTACCGAATAGAGTAGGTATGAACGTATGCAGGCGTTAACTGTTTGAGTGGAAGTAATATTACTTCAACTAGGGTGGCAACACGGGTAATCTCTCGTCCCTTTTTTGGGATGGGAGTTTTTTTATGTCCAAAAATCTATAGAATGTGTAAGGGGGAAATCTAATGAAGGCGCCAAGAGGTACTCAAGATTTGTTACCAGGTGTGACGGAAAAATGGCAATATGTAGAAGAGAAATTGAAGGAACTAAGCAAAAATTATCATTATAACGAGATTCGCACACCTATTTTTGAACATACTGAATTATTCCAGCGTGGTGTCGGAGATACAACGGATATTGTTCAGAAAGAAATGTATACCTTTTTAGATAAGGGAGATAGAAGCATTACCTTAAGACCGGAAGGGACAGCCTCTGTCGTTCGTTCTTTTGTCGAGCAAAAATTATTTGGTTTACCAAATCAACCAACAAAACTATTCTATATCGGACCAATGTTTCGGTATGAAAGACCTCAACAAGGCAGGATGCGACAATTTGTCCAATATGGGGTAGAAGCTTTAGGAAGTGCTGATCCTGGGATTGATGCCGAAGTAATTTCATTGGCAATGAATGCCTATCAAACATTAGGGCTTCAATCATTAAAGCTTGTCATCAACAGTCTGGGAGATCAGGAAAGTAGAGAAAATCATCGACAAGCGTTAATCGATCACTTTACACCAGTGAAAGATGAACTATGTGGCGATTGTCAAACACGCTTAGAACAAAATCCATTACGTGTATTAGATTGTAAGAAAGACCGCGAGCATCCTAAAATGCAAGATGCACCATCTGTTTTAGAATACTTAAATAACGAATCGGAAGCTTATTTTGACAAGGTTAAGGCATACTTAGATGCAATGGAAATTCCATATGAAGTGGATCCGAATTTGGTTCGTGGTTTGGATTATTATAACCATACTGCATTTGAGATTATGAGCAATGCAGAAGGGTTTGGAGCGATTACAACATTATCAGGTGGTGGTCGTTATAATGGACTTGTTCAAGATCTTGGTGGCCCTGAAACACCTGGAATTGGTTTCGCTCTAAGTATTGAACGACTTCTAATGGCGCTAGAAGCGGAAGGTGTAGAACTTCCCATTGATAGGCAGCTTGATTGCTATGTCGTATCATTAGGTGACGAAGCCAATCTAAAAGCAGCTGCGATCGTAAATGAATTACGACAAGCAGGCATTCAGGTCGACAAAGACTATCAAGGTAAGAAATTTAAAGGGCAATTTAAAGCAGCCGATCGTCTTCAAGCAAAATATGTACTAGTATTAGGAGACGATGAATTAGCTAATAATCAAATTGCTGTAAAAAACATGGAAACAGGTGACCAGCAAACGGTAGCTATGGATCAATTAACAGAACATATTAAAGAGATTGTATAAGGGGGAAAATCATGCGTACTTTAGCAGGCAGTTTACGTAAAGAGCACGTCAATCAAGAAGTTACACTAAAAGGTTGGGTACAAAAACGTCGTGATCTTGGCGAAATCATTTTCATTGATTTACGTGATCGTTCAGGTGTTGTTCAGATCGTTTTCAATGCAGAAAACAGTAAAGAAACACATGCAATTGGCGATAGTGTCCGTAGTGAATATGTAATTGAAGTGAAAGGGAAAGTAGTGGAAAGAGATGGGGAGACGGTTAATCCAAAAATTGACACAGGCGATATTGAGATAATTGTAAGTGACATCAATGTGTTAAATGAAGCAAAAACACCTCCATTTACGTTAACAGATGACATCGATATATCTGAAGAAATTCGATTAAAATACCGTTATTTAGATCTACGTCGTGAGGTAATGCAGGAAACATTCAAATTACGTCATCAAGCAACACAATCGATTCGCGGGTTTCTAAACAACGAAGCTTTTTTAGAAATGGAAACACCAATGTTAACAAAAAGTACCCCAGAAGGTGCACGTGACTATTTAGTACCAAGTCGTGTTCATGAAGGTTACTTTTATGCATTACCACAATCACCACAATTATTTAAACAATTATTGATGGTAGCAGGTTTTGAAAAATATTATCAATTTGCTCGTTGTTTCCGTGATGAAGATTTACGTGCGGATCGTCAACCGGAATTCACTCAAATTGATATCGAAACATCATTCATGTCTATGGATGATATCTTAGAAATGACTGAGCGCATGATGAAAAAAGTAATGAAAGATGTCAAAGGCTTAGACATCGAAACGCCATTTCATCGTATGCCATACGATGAAGCAATGGAACGTTTTGGTTCAGATAAACCAGATGTGCGTTTTGACATGGAATTAGTCAATCTTTCTGAAATAGTAAAAGAGTCTGGCTTTAAAGTGTTCCGCCAGGCGGTTGAAAATGGTGGAAAAGTAAGTGCCATTAACTTAAAAGGCAAGGCAGACGATTACTCCCGTAAAGATCTGGACAATATGACAGACTTTGCAAAAATCTATGGTGCAAAAGGTTTAGCTTGGTTGAAAGTAGAGGAAGAGGCTTTAGTGGGGCCTATTGCGAAATTTTTCTCTGAAGAAGAACAAGCACAATTCCGCAGCATGCTAGATGCCAATGCAGGGGACCTTCTTTTCTTTGTAGCTGATAAAAAACAAGTCGTATTTGATACGTTAGGTGCATTACGTATGAAATTGGCAAAAGATCATGATTTGATAGATGAAAGCAAGTTTGCATTCTTGTGGATCACAAACTGGCCATTATTAGAATATGATGAAGAAGAAGGGCGCTATCATGCAGCCCACCATCCGTTCACTATGCCTTTTGAGGCTGATTTTGATAAATTGGACACTAATCCTGGAGAAGTTCGTGCACAAGCGTATGACTTAGTGTTGAATGGATATGAATTAGGTGGAGGCTCACTTCGTATTTATCAACGCGAAATGCAAAACCAAATGTTTGAAAAACTTGGATTCACGAAAGAAGAAGCAGAATCTCAATTTGGTTTCTTACTGGAGGCATTAGAATATGGTGCTCCACCACACGGTGGTATTGCTCTCGGGTTTGATCGTTTTATCATGTTACTTGCAGGTCGTACGAATTTACGTGATACTATCTTATTCCCGAAAACAGCATCAGCGTCAGATCCTATGACAGATGCACCAAGTTCTGTTAGTACTAAGCAGTTAAATGAACTGCATTTAAAATTAAAATAACTGTAATGAAATGATTAAGATATTGTAAAGAAATATCCTTGAATTTCAAAATTCGATATGCTATTATTTATTTAAGATAAAAAATAAAAAATCCTGATGTGTTCGTCAGATTATTGAGTTTTGACCGAACACCAATAACTTCGGGAGCTTGGAGTTCTTATATGGCGTGCATGCCGCTTTACTTATTAGGAATGGCGGAAGCATGAAGTATAGGACAGGGCACCCACCTGCTAGGAGCGGGATCAAAACTTCATCACGAATGACGGCACGATTGGGATTATTTAATTAAATTACAAGGTACATCATTTTATGATGTACCTTTTCTATTTGATTTTTGAAGGATAGAAGCCTCAAAACTATAAGGGGAATGTTTATTTGAAGAACAACAAACCGATCCGAAAAAGTGTCTATGAGAACGATCCCTCTAATAGATATGAGTCTATAGTTCAATCCATTAATAAAGACAGCTTCTTATTAAGTAAGCTGTCTTTGCTTATTTATTTTGCTACTTGTTCTAAATTACCATTTTTATCCATTCGGAATTTTGGAATAGGTTGTGATTCCTCTTCTTCAAACACTACCATCTTTCTAGCACGCTCAACGATTTGCATAAAGGCTTGATAGTCTTCTTTCATCGTCTGTAATTCCTTTTCTAATTTTTTAGCTCTTTTGTGTTCCTTTTCTAATTGGTTTTGCAGTTGCTCATTTTCTTGTACTAGCTTTTGATTACTGACTTTTGAAGATTGTGCTAGTTTTTGCTCTTTCTTTAGATACTGCAAATATCGAATGACTTGATCAAGATCTATACTGTATTCTTCCTGATATGTCTCGGAAGCAGGATTAGTTTGAATCTGGGGTTGAGTTTGAGTCTGTTCACGATTAGAATTCCAATTCAACATTGAATATACTTCTTCTTCAATCGTTCTATTTGTCTCATTTTCTGGTTGACTAGTTTGTACAGTAGGTGGTGTATAAACATTATTTTGATTTGCCAATGCTCTTTTCCTATCTTTTCGTTGTTTCTTCGCAATTTGCACTGCTTGATCATAGTTTTGTCGCACTTCGGCATTCCATCTGAATCCACAGGCAGCTGAAGTGCGGTTTAATTTATCGCCTACTTCATCAAAAGCTTTTAATTGCGTACCCCCTTCCCGGATATGTCTTAATACTGTTTCTGCTAATAATAGGTCATCTTCATGTGACCATGCATCTTGACGAACTTTCGACATGTATGTTCACTCCTTGTTTGATTCTGTCATTTTTTTTTAATAGATTGATAATCGTACGAATAGATTAACTTATTTGCTATTCTGACCAGAAAAGGAGTGAGTTAAACACTATTTTTTCAACTTTTGATATATTTGTTGTAAATTTTTTTCAAACTTACCGGTATTCTTAGGATGATAGTATTGTTTGTGCTTGATTTTGTCAGGTAAATATTGCTGTTTTACCCAACCACTGTCAAAGGCATGTGGATATTTATAATCCATTCCACGGCCAAGAGCTGCGGCTCCTTTATAATGGGCATCTTTTAAGTGGGCAGGTATTTCTCCTGTATCAACACTACGAATATCAGCTAGCGCCGCGTCCAGTGCCGAGTAAGCACTGTTTGACTTTGGGGATAAACATAACTCGACAATGGCCACTGATAAAGGAATACGCGCCTCAGGAAAGCCGACCCGCTCAGCAGTCTCTATTGCAGCTAAAGCTCTTGGACCAGCATGAGGATTCGCAAGTCCGATGTCTTCATATGCACAAACCAGCATTCTCCGGGATATACTTTCTAAGTCACCAGCTTCAATTAATCGCCCTAAATAGTGTAATGCGGCATCAACATCACTGCCGCGAATTGACTTTTGAAAAGCAGATAATACGTCATAATGGGCATCTCCGCCTTTGTCATGGGAGAAACTCTTTTTTTGCATACATGCTTCAGCATTTGCTAAATCTATCACGATCTTATCATCGTCACCAGGCGTAGAGTAGGCAGCTAGTTCGAGTCCGTTTAAGGCAGCACGTAAATCACCATTACAGGCGTTGGCAAAATGTTCTTTTGCTTCTATATCGACTGCTAACGGCAATTCGCCTAAACCATGTTCTTCGTCAGCAATTGCACGATCCAACGCTTCAACGATATCAGATGGTTCCAGTCGATATAGTTCAAAAATATGTAAACGGCTACGAATTGCTGGATTGATGGAATGATAAGGATTTGCTGTTGTACAGCCAATTAATGTGATTAAATTCGATTCAACATGTGGTAAAAGAAAGTCTTGTTTAGCTTTATCAAGTCGGTGCACCTCATCTAATATGACTACAAGTTGACCTGACATTTTTGCTTCTTCTACAGCTATTTGCATATCCTTTTTTCTATCGGTTGCAGCATTCAACAGTTTATAGCGAATGTCTAAACTATTGGCAATTCCGATCGCCATTGAAGTTTTCCCTGTACCAGGTGGTCCGTAACATACCATGGAATGAAGACGGTTTGCATCAACCATTCTTTTGATCATATGTCCTTCCCCGACTAAATGTTGTTGACCGATTACTTCATCTATATTTTTTGGTCTCATTCGAAAAGCAAGTGGTTGATTCGCCATTGTATCATCCTTTCTATCATATCTAGAGCAAGCAACTTGACATTTTTTTTTGGCTTTCTTAATATAGGCAAGTATGTAATGATAAGAAAAACTTGCCTTATCGCCTTAGCTTGGCTTAGTTTTTTTACACTATAATTAATTTATATACATGCTTATATGCAAGTTACCAGCTTAGAATTGTTCTGCAATTATTATATCATTCATGCTATAATAACAACTAATGACGAACATTGTATACAGATATTTCAAAGGGGAAAAATGAGGTGTAACCATGAAGATATCGACTAAAGGGAGATACGGACTTACGATTATGATCGAATTGGCAAAAAATAACGGCAATGGTCCGATGTCGTTAAAAAGTATAGCCAAAGAAAATAATTTATCAGAACACTATTTAGAACAGTTAGTTGCTCCGTTGAGAAATGCGAGCTTAGTGAAAAGTGTTCGTGGTGCATATGGCGGTTATATACTGGCAAAAGAACCAAATGAGATTACAGCTGGTGATATTATCAGAATTTTAGAAGGACCAATCACGCCAGTTGAGGGAATAGAAGAAGAAGAGCCAGCCAAACAAGAGCTTTGGATCAGAATTCGTGATGCTGTTAAAGATGTACTCGATACCACCACATTAGAGGATTTGGCCACTTACGGGGAAAAAGGCGTACAGGATCCTTATATGTTCTACATTTAAAGAAAAGAGTTGAAAGTGATGAAAGCTATCTATTTAGATCATGCAGCGACAACTCCGGTACACCCCCAAGTTGCTGATGCGATGACTGAAAGCTTACAAGAGAATTTCGGTAATCCATCTAGTATTCATTCATTCGGCCGCAAAGCTAGACAGGTTTTAGATAAAGCACGCTTGGTTGCAGCGCAATCTATTCATGCTACCGAAAAGGATATAGTTTTTACAAGTGGGGGTACAGAAGCGGATAATATTGCAATAACCGGTGTTGCGCTTGCCAATCAAGCAAAAGGAAAGCATATTGTCACAACCAAAATGGAGCATCATGCGACATTACACACGGTAGAAAACCTTGAAAAACAAGGATTTGAAGCAACCTATTTAGATGTTGATGAACATGGTGCCGTTGATATGGAACAATTGAAACATGCTTTACGTGACGATACGATTCTTGTCACAATTATGATGGTTAATAACGAAACAGGCGTCATTCAGCCAATTGAAAAAATTGGTGATTTGTTAGCGGAACATCAGACCTTTTTTCATACCGATGCTGTTCAAGCTTATGGTATGTTACCGATTGATGTTGGGGAACTTAAGGTAGATTTATTAACTGTTTCTTCTCATAAAATAAATGGTCCAAAAGGTTTAGGTTTTTTATATGTTCATCCGGATGTAACGGTACATGCTTTACAACATGGTGGTGAACAAGAGCGTAAACGTCGCCCTGGTACAGAAAACGTAGCAGCAATTGCCGGTTTCACGGAAGCAATTCAACTCTCGCAGACAGAACGGGAACAACGATATCAACAGTATCAGGATTATCGTGATCTCTTTTTGCAAATACTTCGTGATCAAGATGTTGACTTTTCAATAAATGGTGAAAATAGCGAACGCATACCAAATATTATTAATATAAGCTTTCCGGGAACCAATGTGGAAGCTCTTTTAACCAATTTTGATTTGAGTGGTGTTGCAGCATCGAGTGGAAGTGCTTGTACAGCTGGGTCTGTAGAACCTTCTCATGTGTTAAGTGCGATGTTTACCGAAAATAGTAGTTGTACGACTAATTCGATTCGCTTCAGTTTCGGTCTTGCGAATAATCAGGAAAATGTATCAGAGGCAGCAGAGAAAGTGGCGAAAATCGTCAACAGACTGACAAAATAAGGTGGTGAAAACAATGAAAAAAAATGAAGATACACGTGTGATTGTCGGTATGAGTGGTGGTGTCGATTCATCTGTGACAGCCCTTATGTTAAAAGAACAAGGCTATGATGTCGTCGGTATATTTATGAAAAACTGGGATGATACCGATGAATTTGGTGTATGTACCGCAACGGAAGATTTTGATGATGTTGTACGTGTATGTAACCAACTCGATATTCCATACTATGCAGTCAACTTTGAAAAACAATATTGGGATAAAGTGTTTACTTACTTTTTAGAAGAATATAAAGCAGGCAGAACACCAAACCCTGATGTGATGTGTAATAAAGAAATTAAATTTAAAGCATTTCTAGACCATGCACTTTCTCTTGGTGCAGATTATGTGGCAACTGGACACTATGCACAAGTGAGACATCATGATGATCATGTAGAAATGTTGCGTGGTGTTGATGATAATAAAGATCAAACGTACTTTTTGAATCAATTGTCAGAAGATGTGTTAAGAAGAGTCATGTTTCCGCTGGGACACATACCGAAAACAGAAGTACGTCGCATTGCCAAAGAAAACGGACTGGCTACAGCGAACAAAAGAGATAGTACAGGGATCTGTTTCATTGGAGAACGAAATTTCAAAGAATTTCTAAGTGAATATTTACCAGCACAACCAGGCAAAATCATGACACTGGACGGTGAAGTAAAAGGTGAGCATGATGGTCTCATGTATTACACGATTGGTCAACGTCAAGGTCTGGGTATCGGTGGTCCAGGCGGTCCATGGTTTGTAGTTGGAAAGAACTTGGAAGACAATGTGCTTTACGTTGGAGCAGATTACCATAATGACGCATTATATTCTGATGCTTTGATCGCAACGGACATCAATTGGATTAATGAGGTACCGACAGAAGCCTTCCATTGTACAGCAAAATTCCGTTATCGCCAAATTGATAATGGGGTAACTGTGTATCCAAATGGTGACGATACTGCTAAAGTAGTATTCGATAATTCAGAACGTGCGATTACTCCAGGACAAGCAGTCGTCTTTTACCAAGACGAAATCTGCTTAGGCGGCGGCACAATCGATGAAGTGATTAAAGACGATAAATATTTAGATTATGTAGGATGATTTAGAGGGACAGCATGCTTACGTGCTGTCCCCTTTCTCTTAAAAGAAGGATAAAAGCAGAACAAATCGCAACAAAGTGTCTATCATAAGCCTGATGAAGGACAAGAAATGAGTAAATCACAAAAGAGTGTCCATCATAAACTAATCACATTATATAACCAATCATTAGACTGTGCTTGCACGTCAATTCACAATTGAGCTAAAATAACAACAGGAGGTTTTAACATGACAGAAATTGATCAAGGGATTCAGTATATGAAAGAGGGTAAGCTGGAAGAGGCAGCACAATATTTTACAGATGAGATTGAAAAAAATCCGCAAGATCCCGTTCATTATATAAACTTTGGCAATCTACTTTTACATATGAAAGATTATGAGCGAGCTGAACGATTTTACCAAAAGGCAACAGAGCTGGATGATAATGCAGCGACAGCCTACTATGGTTTGGGTAATTGTCATTTTGAACAGGAAAATTTCGAATCGGCAAAGGAACCATTCGAGAAAGCAATTAGTCTGGGCTTGGAAGAAGCGGATCCGTATTTTATGTTAGGAATGACGTTTTTATACGATGAGCAATTTAAATTATCACTCCCTTATTTGCAACGGGCAAGTGAGTTAAGTCCAGAAGATGTCGATGTTCAGTTTCAGTATGGATTGGCACTAGCACAAACACAACAATTAGACTATGCTAAATCTACTTTTAACAAAGTACTTGCATTGCAAAAAGAACATAGTGATGCTCATTATAATTTAGGCGTTATCGCGTTGTATGACGAAAACATTGAACAGGCATTGGAACATTTTAATCAAGCACTTGAAATTCAACCTGAGCATCTGTTAGCTGATAATGGTAAAAAGCAAATTGAAAAAATGCTCGAAGAAGAGTAAGGATTGGAGGTCTTTGTAATGGAGAATAGCCAAACAGTGGAACAAAAGAATTTCATAAAAGGCGAAATGATTCATACTATTTTTGAAAATAAAGACGAGCATTTTTCCATTGCAAAGATCAAAGTACTCGAAACTAATCAGCAACTTGATGAAACCGAAGTTGTTGTGAAAGGGTACTTCCGGCGCTTAGATCCTGGCGAGACATACGAATTTTATGGACGAGTTGTCGAACATAAACGCTTTGGTCGCCAATTCCAAGTCGAAAGCTACCAACGTTTTCTGCCTGAATCGAAAGAAGGCGTTATTGCCTATTTATCAAGTGATTTATTTCCTGGTATCGGTAAAAAAACAGCGGAACGAATTGTAAATACTCTAGGAGAAACAGCATTATCTAAGATTCTGAATGATCAATCCGTTCTGGCCCAGGTAAAAGGATTAGCTAAAGACAAACAAGAAAAAGTCTATCAAATACTCCATGAAAATCAAGGTTTTGAGCATATTGTGATTGCATTGTCGAAATACGGTTTTGGTCTTAAGATGGCCCAAAAAATGTATACGGCTTTTAAAGAAAATACGTTAGATACGTTGCAAACAAATCCATATGCTTTCGTTTTCGATGTAGATGGATTTGGTTTCTTACGAGCAGATCAAATGGCAAAAGAAAATAATATTCCGATCGATCATCCTACGAGAATACAAGCGTCCTGTATTTATATTTTGCAAAACAGTATTCAGGCTGGCCATGTTTATCTACCAATCGATCGGTTGTTATATGAGATGGATCAGTTATTGGACGGTGAAGCAAATCAGATCGATATTGACAAAATGACTGCTCAGATTGTCGATTTAAATAAAGAAAAACAAATCATCGTTACTGACAAAAAAGTATATCTACCATCTCTATATTACTCGGAAACAGGTTTTTGTGCCCAAATTAAACGGATTGCTGACAAAAAGGTCGAACGAGTATTTACTGATGCCGAACTGTTAAAAATTGTAGGTGCTATTGAGGAAGAAGAAATTTTAAGTTATGGAAAAGAACAATATCAAGCATTGGAGACAGCCTTATCAGAGAAGTTTTTCATCTTAACAGGTGGTCCAGGTACAGGGAAGACAACAGTTATAAAAGGAATTATCAATTCTTATGCAGAGATTAATGACTTTTCGTTAGATAAAGATGATTATAAAGATGACGAAGAGTATCCGTTTGTATTAACTGCACCAACTGGGCGTGCGGCAAAAAGGATGAAAGAATCAACAGGAATTGACAGTGTTACTATTCACCGCTTATTAGGCTGGGATGGTAATGAAACTTTTGATAAAGATGAGAATAATAAACTAGAAGGGAAAATTCTTGTTATTGACGAATTTTCTATGGTTGATATTTGGCTTGCATATCAGTTGTTTCGCGCAATTCCGGATGACATGCAAGTTGTGATTGTAGGAGATGAAGACCAACTTCCATCTGTCGGACCAGGTCAGGTACTTGCAGATTTATTGAAAAGTGATGTTGTTTCATCCGTCTCACTTAAGGAAGTCTACCGCCAAAAAGAGGGCTCCAAAATTATTCAGCTTGCTCATGAAATTAAAAATCATAACGTACAGCCAGACAGCTTAGCAAAGGCTAATGATTTTAATTTTCTGACTTGCCCGGATTACCAGGCTGTCGATATTGTGACACAGGTAGTGAAAAAAGCTCACGACAAAGGTGTGGACCTAAGGCAAATCCAGGTATTAGCGCCGATGTACCGATCGAAAGTTGGTATACACCGTTTAAATGAAGAGCTACAAGCAGTGGTCAACCCGCCACAACAAGGTAGAAGAGAAATGCGCTTTGGAGATATCGTTTTCCGAAAAGGAGACAAGGTGATCCAGCTTGTTAATCAACCTGAAGATGGTGTATTCAATGGGGATATTGGTGAAGTTGTCGCCATTTTTGAAAAAGACGAGAATGTGGACCAAGAAGAACAGGTTGTCGTCAGCTTTGATGAAAAAGAAATAGCCTATGCCAAACCAGACTTGTTGAACCTGATGCATGCTTACTGTACATCGATTCATAAGTCACAGGGCAGTGAGTTTCAAATTGTTATCTTACCAATTATCTCAGGATATAACCGGATGCTCCGCAAAAACTTGATATATACAGCAATCACTCGTGCCAAACAATCGCTTGTGATATGCGGTGATAAATCAGCATTTTTACGAGGCGTACATACAGAAGATACGAACCAGCGCTATACATCGCTCGTTACTTATTTGCATGAATTATTTAATGTGCAAGATAAACCTTCAGAAAGCGAAGGCGAACAGGAATTAACAGCGGATGAACACCTACTTTCTATTGAAGTAGGACAAGAAGACTTTTCACCGTATGATTTTATGGAGTCAAGCTAGTAATCATGAGGGGCTAGATAAAAGACAAATGTGAAGTAGAGATCGGTTTAGCGATCTCTGCTTTTTTGCGTTACCTACACATCATGATGGGGAGCAGAATTAAATAAGTTTGATGCATATCGTGTCGAAGCATATCAAATGATGGAAAGGAAGGTAAGTAATTATGATCAATACATCACTAGGATATGATGAACTATAAGCCTTATTTAACTAAAGTCATCCCAACACAAGCTATTTCTTTGTAAAATTACATGTATAATTCCCTCCAAAAAGGAAAGGATGAAAAATAAAATGGAAAAGTGAGGGAATGTTAGTGATTTGTCCGAATTGTCGTAGCAAGAATATCGGCGTTATAGGTCCAGAGCAATACTATTGCTGGGATTGCTTCATTGAATTATCTGTCCAAAATAATATGCTGCACTTGCATGAAGTTGAAATGGATGGATCGTTAAGCTCATTGGATGATTTATTTTCTGATGACGAAAGACGAGTAGAAAAGTAACGATGATGTCTAATCAATCAAAAATGCGTATTGTCCTTCAACTGATTATTCTCTGCTTAGCAGTTCTGTTTCTCTATTTAATGTATATTCTATTTCCTTTTTACAAGCATGTGCTTATCGTCGTTTTACAAGTGCTGGCACCTTTTTTAATCGCAGGTTTAATTGCCTATCTATTACATCCAGTTGTCGAAAAAATTCATAGATTCCATATTCCAAGGCCATTGGCTATTATTTTCATATATCTCCTTTTTTTCACACTTACTGGATATGGTATTTATATATCCTTTCCGATGTGGATGGAGCAACTCCAGGAAATGCAGCAAAACATACCACAATATGTTGATGCGTATCGCTCTTTTATCTATGGCTTATATAACCAAACCTCTTTCTTGCCGGAGGGGTTTCATGATAATTTAGATCAACTCTTTCAAAATATAGAAACAACACTCGGTGAACAGTTAACCAATTTGTTAAAGAATATTCCTTTGTTATTTGATATTTTTGTCATGATAGCCGTTATACCAATTTTAGCTTTTTACTTTCTGAAGGATTATCAGCAATTACAGAGAGGCATTTTGAAAATCATCCCGCAAAAATATCAATCTTTCACAAAGAAACTGGCACATGATATGGAGGAAAGCCTTGGTCAGTATATAAGAGGACAAATATTAGTGTGTTTCCTTGTTGGATTAGTGAGTTATTTTTTGTTAAGATGGATTGGAATGAATTATGCAGTTGTATTGGCAACCATTATCGGTTTCACCAATTTTATTCCTTATTTTGGACCGATAATTGGGGCGATTCCTGCGGTTTTGATTGCCTTTACGATGTCCACAAAAATGGTATTGTATGTATTCCTAGTCGTTTTAGCAGTGCAATTATTAGAAGGGAATTTACTTTCTCCTTTTATAGTAGGAAAAAGCATCCACATCCATCCTGTTTATTTAATATTAACTCTATTTATTGCGGCAAAGACTACTGGTGTTGTGGGAATGCTATTGGCAGTGCCTTTTCTGGCAGTCGCCAGGGTAGCAGTACCATTGATTATTAGACAGGTGAAAGCAATTGACAGATAGCCAAAAGTTATCTATAATATGCTAGCGAAGTTAAATAAAACAAATCGAAGAAAAATCTGAGTACTGAATTACCGTTTCCAAGAGAGGAATTTCCGTGGCTGAAAGAAATTCTAAATGCTCTGATTCAGGAAGCTAGTTTGAAGTGCAGCTAATTACTGCCGGGTTCCATCTCCGTTACAGATGTTAAGGTGACAGTCACTTTGACTGTAATTAGGGTGGTACCGCGGATATAACTCTCGTCCCTGCTGAATCAAGCAGAGATGAGAGTTTTTTTATTTTTAATACATATAAATTCACGGAGGCGATTTATTATGAAGAATTTAACATCTGCTCAAGTGCGACAAATGTTTTTAGACTTTTTTAAAGAAAATGGCCATGGTGTGGAACCGAGCGCATCATTAGTACCAAAAGATGATCCGACATTATTGTGGATCAACAGTGGTGTCGCGACATTGAAAAAATATTTTGATGGTCGTGTAGTACCAGAGAATCCCCGCATTACCAATGCACAAAAATCAATACGTACTAATGACATCACGAATGTTGGGTATACCGCAAGACACCATACTTTTTTTGAAATGTTAGGTAACTTCTCGATTGGCGACTATTTCAAGGAAGAAGCAATCGATTTTGCGTGGGGATTTTTAACTGGTGACAAATGGATTGGCTTTGATCCAGAGAAATTATCGGTTACCGTACACCCGGAAGATGAAGAAGCATATATTCTATGGCGTGATAAAATCGGTTTGCCGGAAGAGCGCATTATTCGGCTAGAAGAAAACTTCTGGGATATCGGGGAAGGGCCAAGCGGACCCAATACCGAAATTTTCTATGACCGTGGCGAAGCTTATGGTAATGATCCGAATGATCCGGAACTGTATCCTGGCGGTGAAAACGAACGCTATTTGGAGATCTGGAACCTAGTGTTCTCTCAATTCAACCATAATCCTGATGATACGTATACGCCATTACCGAAGAAAAACATTGATACTGGTATGGGTCTAGAGCGTCTTGTTAGCGTGATCCAGGATACAAGAACCAATTTTGAAACGGATTTATTTTTACCTATTATTAAAGAAACAGAAAATTTTGCTAATATCAAATATAATGCAAAAGAAGAAACAGACGTGTCCTTCAAGGTGATTGCCGATCATATCCGTACAGTGACTTTTGCGGTTAGTGATGGCGCCTTACCATCAAATGAAGGTCGTGGCTATGTATTACGCCGTCTCTTACGTCGTGCTGTACGCTATGCCAAGCATATTGGTATCGATAAACCATTTATGTATCAGCTTGTTCCTACAGTTGGTACGATCATGGAAGCTTTCTATCCAGAAGTGAAAGGTAAAACAGACTTTATTCAAAATGTGATTAAAACGGAAGAAGCACGTTTCCATGAAACATTACAGGAAGGTCTGCAAATTTTAAATACGATTATCGAACAAGAAAAAACAAAAGGAAAGAAAGTATTCCCGGGTGAGGAAGTATTCCGTCTCTATGACACGTACGGATTTCCAAAAGAATTAACGGAAGAGTATGTTGATGAAGCTGGCTTTACAATTGATGAAACAGGTTTTGAAACAGAAATGACCAAGCAACGTGACAGAGCACGTAATGCCCGTCAAAAAGTCGATTCGATGCAAATTCAAGATGGTGTATTAAACGAAATCAACACAGAAAGTTCGTTTGTAGGGTATGATTATTTACAGGCCGAAACAACTGTCTTGGAAATGGTTGCTGATAAAGAACGTGTAGAAGCTATTACAGCTGGGAATGAAGCATATATTATACTTGCTGAAACACCTTTTTATGCGGAAAGCGGTGGGCAGATTGCTGATAAAGGAACAATTTCTTTTGAAGATGGTCATGCTGAAGTACAAGATGTTCAGAAAGCACCAAATGGACAAAATCTTCACCGTATTCTGATCCAAGAAGGTACGTTATCGAAGGGGCAAGCCATTCAAGCAAAAGTAGACCAAACGTCACGTCAGTACATTATTAAAAACCATACGGCAACACACCTCTTACATCAAGCATTAAAGGATGTGTTAGGAGAACACGTTAACCAGGCTGGTTCATTAGTCGCAAGTGAGCGTTTACGTTTTGACTTCTCCCATTTTGGAGCAGTAACGGAACAGGAAATTACGCAAATAGAACAACAAGTGAACGAAAAAATTTGGGCTTCCATACAAGTGATCATTAGTAATAAAGGAATACAAGAAGCAAAAGAAATGGGTGCCATGGCCTTATTTGGCGAGAAATATGGTGACATCGTTCGTGTGGTTAAAATCGGAGACTATAGCATAGAATTGTGTGGAGGTTGCCACGTTCAAAACTCAGCTGAAATAGGTTTATTTAAAATAGTTTCAGAGTCAGGAGTTGGTGCCGGTACACGAAGAATCGAAGCTGTAACAGCAAAAAGTGCTTATCAATTTGTCAATGGAAAACACCAATTGTTACAAACAACAGCTAATCAATTAAAAACAAAAGAAGACCAAGTACCTGAACGTTTAGAACATCTATTTAAAGATATGAAAGAACAGCAGCGTCAAATCGAATCATTACGTGCTAAACTTTCCCAGTTAGAGGCATCTTCGATCTTAGATGACGCCCAAGAAGTAAACGGAGTAAAAGTACTTGCGAAAAAAGTAGACGTCTCAGACATGAACCAATTACGTCAAATGGTAGACGAAATGAAACAAAAATTAGAATCAGGTATTATTTTGCTTGCAGCAGTCAATAATGACAAGGTACAGTTAGCAGCAGGAGTTACCAAAGATTTAGTAACTAAAGGATACCATGCTGGTAGTCTGATTAAAGAAACAGCTCAGATTTGTGGCGGTGGCGGTGGTGGCCGTCCAGATATGGCACAAGCTGGTGGTAAAGATGCGACTAAATTATCAGAAGCACTTGCCTATGTAGAAAAATATGCGCAAGAGGTACAATAATTTTGGTAATTTTTATTAATAGAAGGTATAATAGATAGATACAAATCGTTGTAATATTATTTGGGGGTGCTTCCATGGATGGAATGGACAAGACAATGAAATTTGATTTTTCTGAAGAGCCCATTGAGCAAAATGTGGAAGAAGTATTGTTGTTGGTGCATAATGCGCTCGAAGAAAAAGGTTATCATCCGATCAATCAAATTGTTGGATACTTATTATCAGGTGACCCGGCTTATATTCCACGACATAAGGATGCACGAAATTTAATCAGGAGAATTGAGCGTGATGAAATTATTGAAGAGTTAGTAAAGTATTACATTAGCGCCAATCATAAGAAATGACAAAAGTATTAGGATTGGATGTAGGATCAAAGACAATAGGTGTTGCGGTCAGTGATGCATTAGGATGGACTGCGCAAGGCTTAACAACTATTCATTGGCAGGAACCAGATTATAAATCATTGGAAGATACGTTTAAACAATTGATTGATGAACATACTATAGAAAAAGTCGTTGTTGGCTTACCTAAAAATATGAATGGCTCAATCGGCTTTAGAGGTGAAGCTTCTCAAGATTTTGCGAAGTTTATAGAAGATACTTTTTCGAAAGAGGTTATTCTTTGGGATGAACGACTCACTACGATGGCTGCTGAGAAAGTGTTATTAGAAGCGGATATGAGTCGGTCTAAGCGAAAGAAAGTGATCGACAAGATGGCTGCCGTCATGATTTTGCAAGGTTATTTGGATAGTCAACAATGAAGGAGGATTACAAATGGCACTAGAAGAAAAAGAACGCATTATTATTCCCGATGAAAATGGAGAAGAACATTTATTTGAAGTCCTGTTCACATTTGATGTCGATCAAACACAAGAATCTTATGTAGCAGTGGTACCAGCGGAACAGAAAGAAGACGAAGAAGTCGAAGTGTTCGCTTTCCGTTATGAAGAAAAAGAAAACGACGACGATCTAGCTTTATACCACATCGAATCAGATGATGAATGGGACATGGTCGAAGAAGTACTAAACACGGTAGCAGACAACGACCTAACAGAATAAAAAAGAACAAAACTGACTGGGGGAACCTCAGTCAGTTTTCCATTACGCAGCAAAACATAATCATAATAGTTGATCTGATTTTTTTGCGAAATTGGTAACACATCTTTCCCTTATGTTTCCCTTTTTCAAGATTTGTAGTATAATATATCGGGTGAAAGGGGGAAACCTTAATGAGTAATGAAAAAGAAGAGAAAAACAAAACTTCAAAAAAGAAACTTACATATAAAGAAATTTCTCAAGAACGTGCAAAAGAAGCTAGTTTTGCACGGAAAATTATCGTAATTGTACTTATTGTTCTAACAGCAATTATCATATTAGGCGGTTTTAATGCCTATCAATATGTACAAAAAGGTTTATCACCAGTTGACCCGGACAGTGAAGAAACAGTAGAACTCACAATACCATTAGGATCTTCTAGCTCAGACATTGCTAGTATACTGGAAGATGAAGGCATTATTGCAAATAGTTTGGTATATCGTTTTTACGTTAAATTCAATAATGCTTCCGATTTTCAAGCAGGGGAATACACTTTATCACCGTCCATGACATTAGCAGATATAACTGCAGAGTTGGAAACAGGTGCGCTTCGACAGCAAGCTCAATTACGTGTTACGGTACCCGAAGGTAAAAGTATCGAAGAAATTGCATCGATCTATCAAGAACATGCAGGCATCGACAGTGAAGAATTTTTAGAAAAAATGTCAGATCAATCGTATGTAGAAGAATTGATTGACCAATATCCAAACATCTTATCAGAGGAGATCTTAGCGGAAGATATTATTTATCCGTTAGAAGGGTATTTATTCCCGGCAACATACGAATTTTATACGGATGAGCCGACTCTAGATGAAATAATTACACAAATGTTAAATAAAACTAACGATGTCGCTGCCGCATATTATGACCAAATAGAAGCATTGGATTTCTCGGTCCATGAAGTGATTACTCTTGCTTCATTAGTAGAGGAAGAGGCGCCATCGGAAGAAGACAGAAGAGAAATTGCAAGAGTGTTTTATAATCGTTTGGACGAGGGAATGAAGTTACAAACAGACCCAACTGTCATTTATGCTCATGGTGAACATATATCAAGTTTAACGTATGATCATTATGAAATAGATTCACCATATAATACGTATCAAGTACAAGGATTACCAGTTGGTCCGATTGCAAACTTTGGGGAAAGTTCTTTAGCTTCAATACTTGAACCAGATGAAAATAACTACTTATATTTCTTAGCTGATTCAGATGGGAATGTACATTATTCAACTACATATGAAGAACATCAAAACCTAGAAGATCAATATATTCATAACGAGTAGTGAAAGCAGGGAGTAGCTGACCCTGCTTTTGCCCTGTTTTAGAAGGGAATGACAAAAATGAACCAGACAGATATTATCAAATATCTGGATACGATAACTCCAAAACAAGCTGATTGGATTCAACAATTAGAGGAAGAAGCGGAACAAAATCATGTTCCTATAATGGATAAACAAGGTATTGCTTTATTACAACAATTAATTCGTCTCTATCAGCCAACCAAAATACTTGAAATTGGTACTGCAATCGGGTATTCTGCTTTAAGAATGTTAGAAGCAAAACCTAATGTTCAAGTAGTCTCGATTGAAAGAAACCAGGAGATGTATGATCGGGCGATGAAAAATATTCAGGATCAGAACCAAGAGGAACATATTGATGTCATTTTTGGGGATGCTTTAGAGGTAGATGAAAAGATTACAGAAAAAGGACCATATCAAATGATTTTTATTGATGCGGCAAAAGGGCAATATCGTCACTTTTTCGAAAGATATGGGCAAACACTAACTGAAAAAGGCATGATTGTGACAGACAATGTCCTTTTTAGAGGATTGGTCGTAAATCCGGAAGACGCGCCCAAAAGGTTACGAAAACTTGCGAATAAAATTGATCAGTATAATCAATGGTTATTGCAACATTCGTCCTATCATACCACTATCTTACCTGTTGGTGATGGTGTGGCAGTCAGTGTGAAAAAGTAAAAGTAGAGGTGCACAACATGAGTAAGAAAAAACCAGTAATAATCGGAGTTGCAGGTGGATCGGGGTCAGGTAAAACATCCGTAACAAAAGCTATTCAAAATCGTTTTGCAGATCAATCTGTCCTTGTTATTGAGCAAGATTTTTATTACAGAGATCAGTCAGATATTCCGATGGAAGAGAGACTGCAAACAAACTATGACCATCCATTAGCTTTTGATAATGATCTGCTAATGGAACATATTAAAGAGTTAGCCAAACAACAACCAGTGGAAAAACCGGTATACGATTATACAATGCATACCAGATCCACTGATGTTATTCCAATTGAACCAAAAGATGTTATTATTATTGAAGGTATTTTAATCTTGGATGATCCAAGACTAATCGAGTTAATGGATATTAAAGTTTTTGTTGATACAGATGCCGATTTACGTATTATTCGTCGCTTGTTACGGGATATTAATGAACGGGGTCGTTCCATTGATTCTGTCATCAACCAATACATCCAAACAGTACGACCTGCTCATTTGCAATTTATTGAGCCCACTAAAAGATATGCAGATGTCATTATTCCTGAAGGTGGGCAAAACGTTGTTGCCATTGATTTATTAGCTACAAAAATTGAGAAAATATTAGAACTTGATTGATGCAGTATGTACGGTTATTTAATCCCTCCGTGCACCTGCTAAAATACTGCAAATAAAACTATTGAAAAAAATGAAAAAATTTGAGATAGTAGTGATTAGTAAATAAAAGCATTTACATAATGATAAATGCTATGAAAAAGTGTTATTTTGAATCAGGTATCATACAATGTAAATGATATTTGCTTAGCTGGTTCATAGCAGTAGATTGAAGGAGTGTAGGATTATGCCAGAAGGAAAATCGTTTTACATGACAGAAGATGGTTTGAAAAAATTAGAAGAAGAATTGGAATATTTAAAGACAGGTAGAAGACAAGAAGTTGTCGAACGTATTAAGATTGCCAGAGATTTCGGTGATTTATCCGAGAACTCAGAGTATGATGCGGCAAAGGATGAACAAGCATTTGTTGAAGCACGAATTGTACAAGTAGAAAATATGATACGAAATGCGGTCATTATTAAAGACGAAGACGTAAGTCCTGATGTTGTATCATTAGGAAGAACCGTTACATTTCAAGAGTTACCTGACGGTGAAGAAGAAAGCTATACCATTGTAGGTAGTGCAGAAGCAGATCCTTTTGAAGGGAAAATTTCCAATGATTCTCCTATTGCGAAAAGCTTATTAGGTCGTTCTATTGGAGAAGCAGTAGTTGTACCAACTCCAGCTGGTGATATGAACGTAAAAATAATTAGTGTGCAGTAAGTATAGTAATAAAAATGGATGTCTTTTTAAAGAGACATCCATTTTTTCATTAATCAGGAATACTTACGAATTTTAGTTAGTTTACCGCATCATGGCTTTATCAAGCTGCTAATTGCTCGCAAAACCCATACTAATGGAAATCTTATTTATAATTTAGAAGAAATTAATAATGGTTTAAGTTCTTTTTCAATGAAATATTCTTTATTCTTTGCGAGTATAAATTTAAAGACAAGCTCTTCAGTAACAGAACAAAATTGTAGCGTTGTGTCATCGAGAAAATGAATAAATAAGACCTGATTTTCTTTATCATAGCTAATCGATTCAAAAGTGGTTATTTGCCATAAACTGCGATCAAACGTAGTTGTTCTCAACATAGCACACGCTCCTTACATTTTCTTTCAATTATTATATTCCATATCTATGGACAAACTCCTGCAAGTATGACAAAAAAAGAAAAAAATCGATCGAATTTCCTAAAAATAGGGCTTGTCGTGGTGAAAGAAATTATTTTTTAGTATAATGACGATTAGGAGGGTGGAATAATGGCGGATGAATTTGGAAGAATTACGAGAAAAGACAGATTTGAGAAGAAAAGAACAAACACTAAAGCTATTACATGGTTAAGTATCGTAGGTGGAATCTTAGTCGTTCTCATCATTGCACTTATTGTTTTTGGTGGAAATGATCAAAACACACCGGTAGCGACTGATGGCCAAGAAAAAAATAATGATACAGAAGAGAACGAGGATGAGAACACAGATGGAAATGGATTAAATGAAAATCCGGAGAAACAGTCCGAAGATTCTAGTGAAACGACATCAGAAGATGAGTCGGATCAGGAAGAACCACAAGTGGACGAAGAAACTGAGGAAGATGAGAACGAGCAAAACGATGAAGATATGCAGCTTAACGAGGTAGAGTCAGAGGATGAAAATGTAATTAATGCATATGAAGGTAATTGGGAGCCAATTGGTACTCAACAAGAGGGGACTCACACCACAACATTTGAAGAAGAATCGATTGACTGGCAGGAAATGATGAAAGCAGTAGAAGTAGCTACAGAGGTTCCGGTAGAGGAGCAGGTTACCTGGTGGTTTGGCCGAGCTGGAGATCAGAGAGCGGAAGCAACTGTTTCACCTAAATCTAATCAGAATGAAACTTACCGAGTGACAATGAAATGGGTGGAAGAACAAGGATGGCAGCCACTCTTAGTGGAGGAATTAATCGAAAATAAATACAATGACAACTCGAGTGACAATGAAGAAAATGATGAAGAGGCAGCAAGTTCAGAACAGGAGGAATAATCATGATCGGTATTATCGGAGCAATGGACGAAGAAGTAGAGCTACTTAAAGAGAAAATGGACATAACAGAAACAGAAAGAATCGCTAATAGTGATCTCTTTGTAGGTAAATTAGAAGGCAAAGAGGTAGTATTATTAAAATCCGGTATTGGAAAAGTTAATGCTGCTATCGCCACAACTATTCTATTGGAAAGATATCAACCTGGTTTTGTGATTAACACTGGTTCAGCTGGTGGTTTTCACAATGATTTAGAAGTAGGGGATATTGTAATATCAACAGAAGTAGTACACAATGATGTAGATGTAACAGCATTTGACTATGATTATGGTCAAGTCCCAGGGTTACCTCCAACATTTCAAGCTGATCCGATTCTAATCGAAAAGGCCATGCTAGCAGCAAAACAATTAGATGGTATTGAAGCTATGAAAGGTCTGATCAGTACAGGAGACTCTTTTATGCAAGAGGAAGCAAAAGTTCAATTTATTCGAGAAAAATTTCCTGAGATGATTGCTGCCGAAATGGAAGCAGCAGCTATTGCACAGGTATGCTATCAGTACTCCAGACCATTTGTCATTATACGTGCATTATCAGATATTGCTGGAAAAGATTCCTCCGTATCATTTGATGCCTTTTTGCAAAAAGCAGCAGCTAATGCTGCAAATTTAATTATGGATGTTGTAAGAAATACGAATAAATAAGCTAAATAGCTGTCGAGGTTCGACAGCTATTTTAGTTCATTACGGTAATACTCATGGAAAACCTTCATTAAAGCTCTTTTTTCAATACGTGAAACATAACTGCGCGAGATACTTAGCTTTTTGGCAATTTCTCGTTGTGTTAATTCATCGGTCTTCCCCAAACCAAAACGGTCAATGATCACTTCTTTTTCCCGTTTATCTAATACACGTAAGTATTTTTGAATCTTTTTTAATTCCATATGCAATTGAATTGCTTCAGTGATATCTTCGTTCTCTGCTTCTAAAATATCAATTAGACTTATCTCATTTCCTTCTTTGTCCTGACCAATTGGGTCTTGTAATGATACATCTTTTTTTGTCTTTTTCATTGCTCTTAAATGCATGAGAATTTCGTTTTCTATACATCTTGCGGCATATGTGGCTAATTTAGTCCCTTTACCACTGGAGAAGCTCTCTATGCCCTTTATAAGGCCGATGGTGCCAATCGAAATTAAGTCTTCAGCATCTTCCCCGGTATTTTCAAATTTCTTTACAATGTGTGCTACTAGTCTTAAGTTGTGTTCAATTAGTTTGTTGCGTGCATTTTCATCGCCTTCTTGCATTTTCTGAATCATTTCTGCTTCTTCATTTGCGGGGAGTGGTTGCGGAAAGGTGTTATTTTTGACATAGGCAACGAAAAATAAAGCTTCTTTAATAATCGCTAAAATCCCGAACAATATTGACAATATGACACCTCCTAGACAGTAGGTATTCGCCCATACTTCATCATATGCCGAACGTTTGTCCATTGTGTCATATGGTCAAGCTATAAATTCAACTGAATTCAGTGTACTTTTTTTTTGTGATTTATCACGAATATGTTCTAAAGACAATTTCAAAGTTGATAATAAATGCAAAGAATAAGCAGCACCCAGCTCCAGTGCACAAAAAACATAAACTATGAAGTAACTCTTTTATGATTTACTTTCTGACCCTCTAAATAAAAAGCCTTGTGATCTAAGGATCACAAGGCTTATATTATTCATCTTTAAAAGAATCAGCATATTCGTCTTTTGTTTTGCCATCGTGTGACCAGGGAATTACACCAGTTGAGTGTGCTGCACGCCCAATCATATGAGCAGAAACAGGAGCGGTTAGTAACATAAATATAATCCCTAAGATTAATTTACCACTGACAATCCCGTGCTCGGTATATAAAAATATAAATGAACCAATCATAATACCGGCAATCCCTAATGTTGCTGCTTTAGTAGAAGCATGTAGGCGGGTGTACACATCTGGGAAGCGAATGACACCAATGGAGGCCGATATCACGAAAAATGTTCCAATCACAAGAAATAGGATGACAATAATGTCCATAATGAAATCAATCGTCGTCCCTGTCAATGATAACACCCCTTTCTAAATATTTGGCTAATGCAATCGTACCAATGAATAATAAGATGCCGATTAATAATATAACATCATTTAATCGAGTAGTGACAAGCATAATTGCAACTAGACCAGCCATACCCATTAAGTTAATCCCTATAGCGTCCAATGCTACAGCTCTATCAGGGTTAGTCGGTCCTTTGACAACCCGATATAAAAGTAAGGAAATCGATATGGTGATGACAATCATACAAACGATTGTTACCAGTTCGATGATATCATTCATCTTGTCACCTCCATGATCGCTTTTTCGAATGTTGTTTTAATTGCCTCGATCGCTATTTCATTATTATCAATATCCATCGCATGAATATAGATTACATCATTATTATTAGAAACAGCCACCGATAATGTCCCAGGAGTCAATGAGATCAAAGATGTTAACATCGTAATTTCCCAGTTGCTTTTTAATTCAGTTGGTAAAGCAAAAATGCCGGGTTTATAATCTTTATGAGGCTTATATACCCACCTTACAATGTCTATATTGGATATTAATAGTTCTTTTATAAAGAGAAGCACTAGCTTGATCATTTTCCAGACGCGTTGCAGGTAAAACGCATCTGGTATAAATCTTCTTAACATAAACAACAATAATGCCCCAATAATATATCCGGTCAGGAATTTGTCAAAGGTATATGACTCACCCAAAAACATCCACATGATCGCAATAACTAAATTTAAGATAATTTGAAGAGACATAAGATTTACTCCTTTAATATGGATTCAATATAGTTTTCTGGATTCATCAAGTAGTCCCCGATTGATTCAATACTTGGGTAGAACCATTCTGCGCCAACACCTAGTAATACCGAGAAAAAGAGCAGAAATGCTACGGGCAGGATAAATCCTCTCGCCGCTTTTCTATCAGGAATAATTGATTCGTCTTTCTCTCCCCAAAAGCCGCGAATAAAGATTCGCAATACAGAGAGTAAAATCAATAGACTTGATCCAAGACCAATAATCGCAATGACAATTCTGTCAGCTTCGATTGCACCTTGTAATAAAACAAGTTTCCCGATAAACCCGCTAAATGGAGGGATTCCCGCTAGTACAAATGCGGAAATAAAGAACATCCAGCCAAGCAGTGGGTAATGATGGATCAACCCGCGCATTTTTCTTAAATCACTGGTGCCAACTAGGTATGTAATGGCACCAACTAATAAAAATAACGCTGCTTTGATGATCATATCATGAACTAAATAATATACCGTCCCACTAAATCCTGTACTGTTATATACACCGATGCCAAGAAGCATAAACCCGACTGCAGGGATGATGTTATAAGCAACAACGAGTTTAATATTATTAGTAGATAATGCCCCAATTGAACCGAAAATCAAAGTGAGTGCCGCAATCCAAATAAAGAGCTCATGTGTTACATCGCGCTCATATACAAAAATTAATGAGAACACACGTAAGAGGGAATAAATCCCGACTTTTGTTAATAGGGCACCGAACAGGGCAGAAATTACCGGATTCGGTGCAATATATGGTTTTGGTAACCAATAATAAAGCGGGAAGAGAGCGGCCTTTGTACCAAATACAAAGAAGAATAATATTCCAATCGTAGTCAGAATACCGGTCTGTTCTGCTTCTCCAACACGCTCAGCAATTTGGGCCATATTAACAGTTCCAACAACCGAATATAAGAAAGCAATCGTTGTAACAAAGAGCATCGAAGAAAATAAATTGATCAGCACGTATTTCATCGATTCCCGTAATTGAACTTTTTCCCCACCTAATACAATCAATCCGTAAGAAGCCATTAATAACACTTCAAAGAACACGAATAAGTTGAATAAGTCACCTGTAATAAATGCACCGGATACACCCGTAATCAGTAAAAAGTAGAATGTGTAGAAATAGAATTCTTCCTGCTTTATACTAAGCGATTTTGGAGCATAAAAGATACAGGCAAGTGCAACAATATTAGTGGTTAATACAAGGGTCATAGATAACATGTCTGCGACTAAGACAATCCCAAAGGGTGCCATCCAATCCCCTGCCTGTAGCACTACTGACCCATTTTGATGTACATAAAATAAAATGTATGTGACTACTCCCGTATTGATCAATGTAAGTACTTGCGAGTATACACGAACTATTTTCAATTTTTTATGAAAAAGTATGGCAAGTACACCAGCGATCAACGGTATGACAATTGGTAATACTGCTAAGTTACTAATCATTTTCGTTACCCCTTAATTTCTCCATATTGTCTGTCCCATTCTCTTTAGATGCTCTGTATGCTAGCACTAATAGAAGACTTGTTACACCGAAACTGATAACGATGGAAGTCAGAATCAGTGCTTGTGGTAATGGATCTGTATAATTTTTAATATTTTCCTCAAGTATAGGGGGAGCGCCGGTTTTTAATTCCCCCATTGTTAATATAAACAAGTGTGCACCATGTGATATCAGTGCGGTTCCAATAATTATTCGTAGCATTTGTTTCTGTAACAAGTTGTAAATACCAGTTGTAAACAATACGCCTGCAAGAATTGACATGATTATTTCCATCTATTCTGCCTCCTTCTTGTTGCGCAATTTAATCAATCCATAAATAGCCAACGCAGCAATAGCTAGTACGACAATTTCAAATAAAGTATCAATACCACGCATATCGACTAAGATAACATTGACGATGTTATGTCCGCCCCCAAGTTTATAAGATGTTTCCACGAAATAATCGGAAATCTTAGCAAAAAGTTTTGTACTATGTGCAGAAATTGCTACTACTGTCATTAATGTACCAAAAGCTACAGAGATAATAATGTTGACTAATTTTTGTGATGCTTTTTCTGTTCGCTCACGTAAATTTGGTAAGTGATAGAAACATAACAAGAACAACGCAACAGTAATCGTTTCTACAACTAATTGTGTTAAAGCAAGGTCTGGGGCACGATATACAACAAATAATAATGCCAAACCATACCCAACAACACCCAGAATCAGAATCGCTGCAATTTTGTTTCTCGTAAAGACCGTGCAAATAGCCGCAGCTGCCATCGTTAATGCAATTAAAACTTCTTGTATCGTTATTTCATCAACCTTAGGATTTTCGAAGGCAAACCCATCAGTAATCCATAACACGCCGAAGCTACACACTAAAATTGCGACTAGAATCAAGGCCATATATAGACGTAGTGAGCCAGTCATATACACATTGGTAATTTTAGCAGATGCCTTTTCAGACTGATCTACTAAAAAGTCATAGACTTTGTTAAAGCTTAATTTTCCTGGGATGAAGCTGTAAATGCCATTCCAATATTTTCTCGTAAAAGCAAGTATTGCTCCGACACTGACCACAATTAAAGACATGTAAAGAGGTAGCTCCCAGCCATGCCAGAATTGAACATGCTTTGCTTCCATAGATTGACCATAAATCGCTTCTGCAGTATGAGCCAGAAATGAACTATTCACTAGGTTAGGGAAAAGACCAATAAGGACGACCCCTAATACCAAAATAATAGGTGAAATGAGCATGCCAATAGGTGCTTCATGTGGTTTAATCTTAAGCTGATCCAATTTCTGTTTACCCATGAATGTACCAAACACAAGATACATCGAATAAACAAATGTAAAAATACTTCCGAATACAGCTAAATACGGAATTGCCTGTGCTAACACATTGGCAAAAGCAATAGATGATTCATTTAATTCTAGTGTTGCATCAAAGAACATTTCTTTACTGTAAAAACCGTTTAAGAATGGTAACGGTAGACCTGCCATGGAAAATGTCCCAAAGAATGCTAAGGTTGCCGAAATTGGCATTAATGTAACCAAACCACCTAATCGGCGAATATCACGAGTACCTGTTTCATGATCGACAATACCTGCAATCATAAACAAGCTACCTTTAAATGTTGCGTGGTTTAAAATATGGAATACAGCAGCATATATCGCTGCACTTGTACCAAATCCAAGCATCGACATAATCATCCCTAATTGACTGATCGTTGAAAATGCCAGAATTCCTTTTAAATCAGTTTGTCGCACTGCCATGTAAGAACCCCATACTAGTGTTAGAATTCCGATTCCGCTGACAAATACGAAAAACCAATCACTTCCTGAAAAGATAGGTGTAAATCTGGCAACAAGGAAGATCCCCGCCTTAACCATTGTAGCAGAGTGTAAATATGCACTTACAGGAGTAGGTGCTTCCATTGCATCAGGTAACCAGATGTGAAAAGGAAATTGCGCTGACTTCGTAAAAGCTCCTAATAAAACAAGAGTCAAAATTAATCCAAAGTATTCACTTGAAAGTATCACATCAGCCTGACTAATCATTGCTTGAATACTTGTCGTTTCGGTTATAATGGATAACAGGATAAATCCACCAAGCATACTTAGACCACCGAAAACGGTAATAAGCATAGACTTCAAGGCACCGTAACGAGATCCTTCTTTATAATTCCAATAACCGATTAATAGGAATGATGAAATAGAAGTGAGTTCCCAGAATGAATAGAGAACAAATACGTTATCAGAAAGGACAACTCCAAACATGGCTGTCATAAAAAGTAGGAGATATACGTAAAATTGATCCAATCTTTCTGAAGTGTGTAAATAAAAGATGGAATAAAATGTTACTAATGTCCCAATCCCACTAATCAATAAGACGAATAATAAACTTAGCCCATCTAAATAAAAATCTAATCCGATATTCAGAGATGGTATCCAGTCGTAAGATTGACTAACGGGTGAAAAATCATTCCCAACGTGTGGAATGAAATAAATAAATACTGCTAATGGAGCTAACAAGACAAAATAGCCAGTATGTATTTTTTCCTTCCATTTGCTAAAGAATGGGATGAAAATCGCCAGTAAGACTGGCAAAAATACAGCAAATAACATCTAATGATGATCCCCCTTATGTAAATTTATAAGTATGTATGTTAATTTTAACGGTATCCTATTATATTCTAATCTAAAAATATCAAAGAATACAAGAGAGGAGTTCTTTTCTTCCTTGTTTATAAAATAATTTTGACGAGAATTATCCTATTTATATTACTAAGCATAAAAAATTTTTTTCTGTTAAAGTGTAAATGAAATAAAAAACACTTAGTCGGATATACCGGCTAAGTGTGAATCCATTGCTATTTAATTCGGGAAGAATAGATAGTCCATTAAGGAACGTCGTCTCATCTCTTCTTCCATTAACTGTATAAATTCATAACTAAGTCTAAGTTCTGTAGCTTTTTTGTAGGATTCAATTAGCAATTCATCCGATAAGTTTTCCAAGGCTAGTCCCTCCAATAGATAGGATGTCTGCTACATGTTATAGTTAATGTAGCATGAAATAAGAAAACGAACAACTGTTAACTTATCTACAACAGCCTGTTTATAAGTTGTGTATAAGAAGCGTATAAGTCTTTTGAAACTTGATAGGACAAGTGTGGATAATGTGAATAAAGTTATCCACAAGATAAACTTTTGTAAAAATTTGTCGGACGATTTTACGAATACAATACAATTCACCTATTATTTTAGGACATTTTGTCACAATATATGATATAATTTCGATTTTGTAGGAGATATCTTTGAACAAAATTAGAAAATTGTTTATGATAGGGAAAGATATGTATATAGACGGAATTGTAGAGGTGGATGTATTGCTGAAAAATTTTTTGCCAAATGAACATGTGCAACGTGTTTTAGATATAACCCCGGCGAAACTTCGTGAGATGGGGATTAAAGGTGTGATCACTGATTTAGATAATACATTAGTAGCATGGAATGTTAAAGACGCTACACCTGAAGTAGTCGAATGGTTTAAAGAGATGAAAGCAAACGATATAAAAGTAACGATTATTTCAAACAATGATGAAGAGCGGGTCAGTGTTTTTTCAGAGCCGTTAGAAGCGCCTTTTGTGTATAGCGCAAGAAAACCGCTGATACGCGCCTTTAAGCGGACTGCTAAACAGATGGGATTAAATAAAGAGGAGATTGTCGTAATTGGTGATCAGCTTCTTACTGATGTTTTAGGTGGAAATTTTGCAGGTTTTCATACGATATTAGTTGTACCGATTGTCGAAACGGATGGTAAGATAACAAGATTAAATCGGATGATTGAAAGGCGAATTTTAAACTGGATGCGTAGAAAAGGCATGATCACATGGGAGGAAAAATAATGGACAAGATTTTTTGTGACGGTTGTGGAGTCGAAATACAAACGGAAGATAAAAACAAATCAGGATTTGTACCAAAAAGCGCATTGGAAAATGAACATATCATTTGTCAACGTTGCTTCCGTTTGAAGCATTATAATGAAGTACAAGATGTGGAATATACTGATGATGATTACTTAAGAATGATTAACCAGATAAGTGGTACAGAAAGTCTGGTCGTTAAAATTGTTGATATATTCGATTTTGATGGAAGTTTTATTTCAGGACTACAGCGGCTGACAGGTAATAATCCGATTATTCTTATCGGCAACAAAGTAGACCTTTTACCAAAATCGACAAATAAAAGCAAATTAATTCAATGGATGAAAAAAACAGCGAGCGATTATGGCTTAAAAGTGCAGGAAGTATTTCTAGTTTCAGCAGCGAATGGACAAGGGTTCGACATGGCAGAAAAGGAAATTGAAACGAGAAGAAATAGAAAAGATGTCTATGTCGTAGGTTGCACCAATGTTGGTAAATCAACTTTTATTAACCAATTGATCAATCGATCCAGTGGGGTTAAAGATGCAATTACAACCTCGTACTTTCCAGGTACTACATTAGGCTTTATTCAAATTCCTTTGGACGAGAAATCCTACATGTACGATACACCTGGTGTCGTAAATCGCAAACAACTTGTTCATTATGTCACGGATAAAGACTTGAAATTGATTACACCGAAAAAAGAAATTAAGCCTAGGGTCTATCAACTTCAGGACAAGCAGACACTCTTTTTTGGTGGTTTTGCCCGGTTTGATTTTGAAAAAGGACTTAAACAATCATTTGTGTGTTATTTCTCAAATCAATTGATGATACATCGCACGAAACTGGACCAGGCAGACGAGTTTTATGAAAAGCATGTGGGTGATTTATTGCAGCCGCCAAGTCCTGAGACTCTTGAACAGCTGCCACCTTTAGTGCAACAAACGGTGAAAATCCCTGGAGAAAAAACAGATATCGTTATACCTGGACTTGGTTGGGTTACCTCGGACGGTGGAATAACAATTTCGATTCATGTACCGAAAGGTGTACAGATTTCACTACGACCTGCTTTAATATAAGACGGAAGGGGAAAAATAATGATGTATAAACTTGGATTGATCGGTCATCCAATTGGTCATTCATTATCACCATGGATTCATCAACAATTTTTGGATTTGGCTGAGCTAGATGGGGAATATAAATTATATGAAGGGGACCGTTATGCACTACCAGGAGTTCTGAAACATCTAAAAGAAATCGGAATTGATGGATTTAATGTGACGGTTCCATATAAACAGGTGATAGTCGATTATCTGGATGAAATCGATAGTGATGCAGAGATTCTTAGTGCAGTTAATACAGTCGTTAATATTGATGGAAAGTGGAAAGGCTACAGTACTGATGGGGAAGGATATGTGCGCTCATTAATAGAGCCATACCCAAACCTTTTAAATAGGGAGACATCTGTGTTAGTATTAGGTGCTGGCGGAGCGGCACGTGGTATTTACCGCGCATTAATAGGGCAAGGTGTAGATACGATTGATATAGCTAATCGCTCCCAAGATAAAGCGAAAGACCTTTTGTCATTACGACTCGGAGAAGTAAAATCGAGAGTGCTCAGCTATCAACAAGCAGAGGAGCACCTTGCGGAATATGACTTAATTGTTCAAACAACATCTGTCGGAATGAAACCGAATGTAGAGGATCAAGTTATCCAACTTGATAATATAAGGAATGATGCGGTAGTAAGTGATATCGTCTATCAGCCGATCATGACACAATTGTTGCGTGATGCAAGTAAGCGTGGTGCCAACATTCATCACGGACACGCAATGTTGTTGTATCAGGGACAATTAGCATTTGAAAAGTGGACAGGAAAAAATCTTGCTGTCGCACATTTAGTTGATAAATTGGAAAATAAATTAAGAGGTGAATAATTTGAAACTAACCGGAAAACAGAAGCGCTTTTTACGCGCAAAAGCAAACCATTTAAGCCCGATCTTTCAGGTAGGCAAAGATGGTGTCAATGACAACATGATTAAACAAATAAGTGAAGCATTGGAAAAACGTGAATTAATCAAAATCTCAGTTTTGCAAAACTGTATGGAAGATAAAGATGATGTAGCAGAAGCGATTGCAGAAGGTTCCGAGGCTTTTATCGTACAAATCATTGGAAATACAATCGTCTTATATAAAGAATCGGAAGAAAATAAAAACATAACTTTACCGTAAAAGAGGTGGGAAGTTTGAAACGAATCGGATTGTTTGGAGGTACATTTGACCCGCCTCATTACGGACATTTGCTAATGGCAGAGCAGGCCTATCAGCAATTAGCACTAGATGAGGTCTGGTTCATTCCGTCTTATCAACCACCTCATAAAGCAGAGGCCAAAACAACAGCAAAAGATCGCGTCGAAATGACGAAAGCTGCTGTCTATGGACACCCTGCTTTCCATGTCCAAACGATGGAAGTGGAACGGGAAGGGAAATCCTATACGTTAAATACGATTCGCACATTGCAAGAACAATACCCTACCTATCAATTTTATTTTATAATCGGTGGTGACATGGTCGAATATTTACCAAAGTGGCACCGAATTGAAGAATTGATGGAATTAATTACTTTTGTTGGTGTTGATCGTCCAGGCTCTTCGACGAATACTCCTTATCCTGTAGAAAAGATAGAAATGCCATTAATAGCCATTTCATCGACCATGATTCGAAGACGTCTCAGTGAAGGGCAATCCATCCGATATTTAACGACACCAGAAATCATTGCAATTATTAATAAATACGATTTATATTCATAAAATGTATTAATCCTTTTTCTAACAAAAAGGGAGAGTGAAAAAAAATGGAACGAAAAGAAGCACTTAAGCTAGTGGAAAAACAACTTACAAAAAAAAGGTACGAGCACACTGTACGAGTAATGGAAACGGCATTGGCATTAGCTAAGCATTATAAGGTCAACGAAAAAAAAATAGAACTCGCCGCTATTTTTCATGACTATGCCAAGTATCGTCATCCGGAGGAAATGAAACGATGGATTATCGAAGAAAAATTGCCACATGACCTCTTGGATTATCATCAGGAATTGTGGCACGGTCCAGTTGGATCCAAGATGATTGAACGGGAAGTTGGTATGCGTGATCCGGAAATACAAAGTGCGATTTATTGGCATACTACAGGTAAACGGTATATGTCAATGATGGACAAAGTGATTTTTATTGCTGATTATATTGAACCGGGGCGCGATTTTCCTGGAGTCGATGAAGTGAGATCAATTGTCTATGAAGATATGGAGCAAGCATGCTGGATGGCAGCTCGTAATACGATTAGCTTTTTGATGAGTAAAAACCAACCGATTTATCCAGATACATTTCAATTATATAATGAAAATATAGGGAGGAACATGAATGGATAGTAATCAATTAGTCGACTTAGTAGCAAAAGCGTGTGATGACAAGCGAGCAGAGGATATCGTCTTATTAGACATGCAGAATGTTTCATTAATTGCTGATTATTTTCTAGTCTGTGAGGGGACCAACGAGCGTCAAGTCCAAGCAATCGCACGTGAAGTGAAAGATATTGCAGAGGCACAAAATATTGATGTGAAACGGATGGAAGGTTTCGATCAGGCAAGATGGGTATTAGTCGACCTGGGGTATCTTGTTTGTCACGTTTTTCATCGCGATGAACGTGGATATTATAACATAGAAAAATTATGGGGAGATGCTCCTCAGCTAGAAGTGAAATTATAAAATGGCTTATTCCAAATTAGCATATATTTATGATGTATTGATGGACGATGCACCATACGATGAGTGGCAGTCATTCGTCGAAAATTTTTGTAGGCAAGTCAAAATGCTCGATCTCGGCTGTGGGACCGGCAGACTTAGCCATCAATTTGCCGAAGCAGGCTTTTCGGTAACGGGTGTCGACCTTTCTGAAGATATGCTCGCATTTGCCCAAGCTAATACATTTGGCGTCCAATATATTCAACAAGATATCCGCGAATTGGAAGGATTAAGCAGTTTTGATGTTGTGGTAAGTTTGTGTGATGTAATCAACTATATTACAACGGAAGACGAACTCAAAAGAGTATTTACTAACGTCTGGAACTGTCTTTCCGATGAGGGTCTATTTATATTCGATATCCATAGTCTCCGTCACTTTGAAGAAAATATGGTCGGTGAAACTTTCGCCGAGATTTACGATGATATTTCTTATCTATGGTTCTGTGAGGCTGGTGAAACAAAAGGAAGTGTCGAACACGATCTCACCTTTTTCCTTTTGGATGAAGAAACGGATCAATACGAGCGCTTCGATGAGCAACATAGCCAGCGAACTTTTGCTGTTGAAACATACATGGAGCTTCTTCGAAAAGCAGGATTTCAAAACGTGACCGTTCATGGTGATTTTTCCACCGAAAAATCTGATGAACCTGAAGAACATCAAAGAATATTTTTTGTTTGCAGAAAGGGATAAGTCTTAAATGGCTTATCTCTTTTTTAGTGAAGCTCTAGAAAAGGCTGGAATCCCATGTCAACTATTCTCATCGTACGACACTAAAACTAAACAACGGGAAGATCCCAAAAAAGGTATTTGTAATATAGTTCAATCATTTGACGTTAGCTCCCTTTATCCGTTATTTTTGCAATGTGCATGAAGACATGCTGAGTACCTTTTAAGGAGGAATTGGAAAATGTCAAAACGTGTCTTAATGGTAGTTACTAACCACACGACAATTACAGACGATCATAAAACAGGCCTATGGTTGGAAGAGTTTGCTGTTCCATACTTAGTATTTAAGGAAAAAGGCTATGATGTCACAGTAACAAGTATAGAAGGTGGAGAGGTAGCGTTAGACCCAAACAGTATAGAAGATAAGCCAGAATGGAAAGAAGCAGAGGCTGAATTAAAATCAACTAAGAAATTAACAAAAGAACATGCCAATAATAGCGATGCGGTATTCCTACCTGGTGGTCACGGCACGATGTTCGACTTTCCAGATAATGAAACATTGCAATATATTTTACAACAATTTGCTGAGGACGATTGTGTAATTGGATCAGTTTGTCATGGTCCGGCAGGAATTGTGAATGTCACTTATAAAGACGGTACTCCATTAGTGAAGGGCAAGAAGGTGACAGCATTTACCGATAGTGAAGAAATGGAAATGCAATTAGATCAACATATGCCTTTCTTATTAGAAAGTAAAATCCGTGAAAAAGGAGCGGATTTCCAAAAGGATGAAAACTGGTCAGACTTTTCAATTCGTGATGGAAAATTAGTTACGGGTCAAAACCCTCAATCAAGTCGTAGCACAGCTGAAAAAGTAGTGGAAGCATTGAAAGCATAAATCTAAAAAGGGGGGACAAGATAATTATCTTGTCCCCCCTTTAAATCTGAATAATTGTCTTTCCCAACTGCTTCTGATAATCCTTTTATAAACGTTATCAAAAGGAGGGTTTGCCAACGTGCAGTCGATGTCACTGGGTAAGAAGGATCCCCGTATTCGGGAATATGTCACACCAAATAAGATTATATGGACAACATCAGATGCCTCATTTGAAAACGAGGAGTTATTATTGCAAGACAGAGAATCACAGGTACTAATTACTCCTGACGAACCAGTCATCATAAGAAATGATGGGACTAGAATATTATTGGATTTCGGAACTGAACTCCATGGTGGAATCCAATTAGCAATTTGGAATTGTGTTAAAAAAGGTGAGCTGGTTAAACAAGCAAAGGTTCGGGTTCGATTTGGTGAATCTGTAATGGAAGCAATGAGTGATATTGGAGGAGCGACAAATGCAACCAATGATCATGCAATAAGAGACCAAATAGTAGATGTCAGCTTTTTAGGAATGAACGAAATTGGGAATACCGGTTTTCGTTTTGTCCGTCTTGATTTATTAGAAGAAGATTGCTGGATTCAAGTCAATACGATCAAGGCGATCTTCTATCATTGTGATTTACCTGTAAAAGGATCATTCCATTCCAGTGATCCATTATTGAATCAAATATGGGATACTGGTGCATACACCGTTTACCTTAATATGCAGGAATATATCTGGGATGGGATAAAACGAGACCGCATGCATGGTATGGATTGGTGATATGCATCCAGAAGTCGCTACCATCCAGGCAGCATTTGGCCAGACAGGAATTGTCCCACAGAGTCTTGACTTTGTGAGGGATCGAACACCACTACCAGATTGGATGAATACATTTCCCAGTTATTCTGCATGGTGGATGATCATTCAACACGATTGGTATATGTATACCAGTGATAAAACTTATTTAACAGAGCAAAAAGATTATCTGGTTACCTTGCTTGATCTAATGGGATCACATATTAACGACGATGGAACAAACACAATGCCTAATCCATTCCTGGACTGGCCAACTGCTCATAATGAAAAAGGAGTAAACGCAGGCGTTCATGCGTTGTTTGTACTTGCTATTGAAAAAGCGACACATTTAATTGAGATATTAGGTGAAACAACAGCTGCCGAACGTGGCAGGTCCTATTTAGCGAGTTTAGCTAACTACCAACCAGATCATGGTAATAGTAAGCAAGCAGCAGCGCTTTTGGCTTTGAGTGGGAAAGAGCAAGCAGAGCAAATCAATCAAGATCTATTATCACAAGGTGGCGCAAAAGGGGTTTCTACCTTCTACGGTTATTATATTCTTCAAGCGAAAGCAGAGGCAAAAGATTTTACAGAAGCACTCGATTTAATCAGAGAATACTGGGGTGGAATGTTACAGCTAGGTGCCAGCACTTTTTGGGAAGATTTTAATATTGAATGGTTGAAAAATGCTGCAAGGATCGATCAACTAACACCAGAAGGCAAAGTCGACGTACATGGCGACCATTGTTATGTTGGTTACCGTCACAGTCTTTGTCATGGTTGGGCATCTGGTCCAACAGCATGGCTCTCATAGCATATTTTAGGTATCAAGATTAAAGAACCAGGCTGTAAAGTGATGGAAATAAAACCTTCATTAGGAGACCTTGAGTGGGTGGAAGGTTCATTTCCGACACCTTATGGCAATCTGAAAGTTAAACATTATAAACAAAAAGACGGGTCGATTGAAACATCATATGAGGCACCAGATGAAATAGAAATCATAATTTAAAAAATCGAGCTCTTTCCTCGGGGAAGAGCTCGATTTCATGGAGTTTTAGAATAGCCTGTTATTGTTCACTATCTATAAGCCCCTGCGCATGTATTAGCCTGTGGTTCATAATAACAATGTTGTTTATATTGCCCTGTAAGTGGCTGCCCGTACCATGTAGGTGGACATTCACCATACGGATTAAAATACCAAAGAGCATATTTGGAAGGGTGTTGTCTCCAATATTTTATTGTTTGTTCCGCTAATCTTTTCTCTGCATTTCTCGCTCTTTGATAAAAAACATTACCTTTCTGTACTGCTTCAAAAGAATAATTTCCTCCCTGTACTTGATAAATCACGTTCGGTATGGTCCTTAAACCTTGAAAATCTAAACAATCAGCTTTTACTCGATTTACAATAACATTACCAACCATAAGCATCCCTAATCGCCCTTCACCCTCGGCTTCTGCTCGCATCATCCTAGCCATTAAATCAATGTCACTGTTTGTATATTTTACTCTTGCCACTTTTTATCACCTCTAACAGAATTGTATGAAAAAAGTCTGCAAAAGTGCTTTGAAATAAACAATATAGTTAGTGAAGAGTATAGAAGAAAAGGTACAAAGCCTATTGTAAATAAGGATAATGAACGCATCTACTTGACTAGTTAAGTGTCTATTTTCTGATTTCGAACTGACAAGATGAACTAACCAACCATAACGCAAGAATCCAGCTCTTTCCGTAAAGGAAGAGCTGGATTTCATTATGGATTTAAGACAACTTTTATACAGTTATCTTGCTTTTGATTAAAGATTTCATATCCGTGTGCTGCATTATTTAATGGTAGGTTGTGTGTAATCATGGTTTTTGGATCAATCTCACCATTCACAATTTGCTGATATATGGGCTCCATCAAGGTTCTTGCATGGGCCTGTCCCATTTTCAGTTGAACATTCCTTGAGAAAAATGCTCCTAAAGGGAAGAGATTATAATTGCCCCCATAGACCCCGGTAATTTGATAGGTTCCGCATTTCTTCACAGCTTTCGTTGCGATTTGAATCGGGCCAATAGTACCACCTTGGAGCTTCAATTTTTGCTCGACAAACTCTAAAGGAGATTTTTTACCATCCATACCAACACAATCAATTACAACATCAGCGCCACCCTTTGTTATTTCTTTCAATGTCTCACCCATATCATCATATTCGGTAAAATTATATACTTCTGTGTGATGATGTTTTTTGGCATGTTCTAATCGATAGGTGATATAATCGACGGCAATCACCCGTTCTGCCCCTTTTTGCCAGGCGAATTGCTGTGTCATCAATCCGACCGGACCGCATCCGAGGACAATGACGGTATCACCAGCTTTTACTCCAGCATTCTCTACACTCCAACGGGCTGTTGGCAGTACATCTGATAAAAATAAAAGAGAGGAGTCATCTAATTCACAATCTTCTGGAACCAAGAACGGTGTGTAATTACCATAGGGCACTCTTAAATATTCAGCTTGTCCACCTGGATAATTACCAAACTTTTCAGAGTAACCTAAATATCCCCCTGAATCATAGTGCGGATTAGCGTTGTCACATTGACTTTCATGGTGAGATTCACAATAAGGACATTTTCCACAGGCAACGGTAAAAGGTATAACAACCCGATCTCCTTTTTTGACTTTTGTTACGTTAGCCCCTATTTCTTCGACAATTCCCATCGGCTCATGACCAATCTGGTAACCGATAGGAAGAGGGAAGTTTCCTTGATATAAGTGTAAATCTGAACCACAAATTGCTGTTGATGTAATTCGGATAATGACATCTTCTGAATCCTGTATTTTCGGAAAAGAAACTTTTTTCACCGCAACAGAATATTTTCCTTGATATGTAACAGCCTTCATTCATTTCGCCTCCGAGGTTTACTATTTTTCTTTTAGGGTGCCAAAATTGATTGAAGTTATACAGGCCCGAATGATCAAGAAAGTACAAAAAATGGTCTCTGTATCAAACAGAGACCATTTTACTATTACATAGATTGTGTTTTTTTATTGGCATTATTGATTTCATTCATTTTGTGATAATAATACCCGGATTTAATTAGGGCAATCTCACCGATGGCAAACTCGGTACCAGGAGAAGTGTTAATCTCGAATAAATAAGTGTTACCATTTGGATCAATTCCGATATCAATTCCCAAAGAACTTAAGTGTTTACCGGTCAGTTCTTCAATATGACCTGGAAGTCCATTACCAATTTGAATAATTTTCTTTTCAATTGCATTCCAGTTATCAGGATAATTTACTTGAAGAAACGAACTTAATTCTGCTACATAGCCACCTTGAGCAACATTGGACACGATTTTCTGTTTGCCTGCAATTCTAACTAAATTGACCACTGTTTCCCATTTGCCGTAAACGTTTTTCTCTAGACGAATACGTACATCAAACGGCTTGTCATTTTCGTCTACTGTTTCAATATATTTTTGACAAATATACTTTTTCTTTGATACAAGACCATATAGAAATTGGAAAATCTCATCATATGTGAGCATTTCCTCATCTGTCTCATAAATTAGATGATAACGTCCATCATCTAATAGGGAAACTTTATAGATATGCTCTCCTCTCATCCCTTTACTGGGTTTTAAAATCACCATAGGATGGTTAGATAAGAAATTCATGATACTCTCAGGCTGATTCGTTGTAATATAGGGAATCACAATATCTTTAAATTTTTCACCATCTTTCACCAACCTATATTGTTTTGTCTTCGCCCCAATCAGATCGTTCGATATCGTACTAATCTGACGTAAATAGTTGGTGACATCTTTATGCCTAAAGCAGAGTGTGGCTAAATCATTAAATACTGGAATATCGGTAACTTCAGTGATCCACTTGTCATTAACCAGTACTTTACCAGTTACTTGATGCTGTTCCATATCCACATCTTTAGGTGTGTAATAAATCATTGTTAATCCATAATGGGCACAGGCTTTAGCTAATAATTTATGAAATTCATTCGGTTTTCTTGGATTTCTAACACAACCGACATATTGTTTCTGTTTGCTTTTTTTAAAATTAAAAAACGAATTAATCTGGAACATGGTTAGACCTCCTAAAGTCTATAATATGTAAAATCTCTGATGATTGGTTCGGATGTTATTAACTAAACCTAAATTAAATAATGAAGCTTGGATACCCATATTATACCTCTTAATCTAAATTTTAAACCGATTTAACAGGTTTTTAATTGAAATGAAATTAGCACGTAACCTTCGTAAAACAAATGGAAATGTATGTTACAAAATGAAATATATTTGCTTTGTACTCTATAATCAAGTTTGTAATAATAAACAACAACGGAGTGTTAAAGAAGGGGAACAAGTTAGTATAGCAGTCAATTATAAAGGGAAGTGCGGAGCGTGGAGTAACGCTCCATTTAGTGTTGTACTAATATGTATCGCATTGTTCAGTATAGACTTTTACATAATAGTCTTTATCCCTAACTGTAGCAAACAGTACCTTTTCTATCCGATCATATCCTTGTGAGGTAAGTTCTTTTTTTAACCAATGTTCATCTTTATTAATGAATGTTAAGTTATTGTAATGAATTTGACCTTCCATAATTATTATCATAGGCAGTCCTTTATCATCTGTACTTAAACCTAAATGACTAGGTGTTAAGAATGCTTTATCTGGTTTTGGTAAAATACTAATTTTCCCATTAGGTTCAAGTATGGCGTAATCAACCTCGCTAATATCAAAGTAACCAGCATTACGAATCGCTGACAACAGTTCCAACAATGTAAAATGGCTCTTTCTTAAGCTATCAATATTTATCTTTCCATTTTTGACCAGGTAAGTTGACTCACCAATAAGAAGTTTATCTAATTTATTCCAAAGACTTAATTTTGAAATAATCAAGTAAAGTATAATGATTGTGATTACTCCCACAACCCCCTGGGTTAAGCCTTCTATCTCTAAAGATCCGAAGAGTATATATGCTAAAAATAGTATAGCTCCAAAGTCATGTGGTGTTAGTTGTGCTAATGCGATTTTCCCTAATATTCGAATCGCTACTACATAAATAATAAATATAATAATTATATGACCAATAAATAAAAACACAATAGATGACACCCTTTATTCTCAAAGTCCTACCATATTGCTTTAATAATAGTGTGTAATAAACCGTAATACTCATACGTTATATTTGATAAATCTAATGTAAGTAAAACGGATTAAAGTTTTCAAATGGGCGTTCGAGTATTATTAAATAACAAATTAGTATTGAGAAATTAGCTTGATCTTTGTAACATAAGCTGTTTAATTGAATATTTTAGGTATGAATAACATTATAGGGAGTGATACTATGTATCAACAGCCAGAATCATACCATCAATATAATCCGCACAATCCACACCATCAGAATCATTATGGTCAGACGTCAGGACATCAACAAATGGATTCTAACCATCATAAAAAACAGATGCATGAATTGTGTAATAATTACCATTTATATTTTATGCAATTTCAGACAATGGAAGGAGATACGTTTGAGGGAATAATTGAAGATATTGATGAAGACAGTGTAATAATACTCATTCCAAGTGGAGATTTGGAAAGAGTGGAGGAAACTGAGCGCCAATACGGTTTTGGATATGGGGGTTATCCTAGAAGATTTCGCCGTTTTAGACGCCACAGATTTCCGTTCCTCCTATTACGCAGTTTGTTTTTCCCTTATTATTATTATTAATTTCTTGTTAATTATGAACCATTTAAAAAAAGTCGATGCCTCTATCATGGTGATAAGAGGCATTCTTTTATGAAATGAGATGACTTATGTGGATTTCTTGAAATGACATAAATTTTTTAGGGTGTAGAGAGTTTGTTAGTAATTAAAATGGATGATGTATTAATAATATATGCGGAAGATTTTTATGTGAATGGGTGAATTCATGTGGAGTAAAGCACAATTTTAATTTTTAAACAGATGATAAAGTCAAAATGATTAAAAGTAACCTTGATCGATAGCTAGCTATTGAAAGGTATCAGGAGATTGTTTCAACCCTTAATTGATATTTATTTTCAATTAGGGGTTGTCTTAATGTAACAGATAATATATACTACTTAAATGATAATGATTATCAATATTAATAAAGGAGGAGGCGTACGAAATGAAGTATAAACAATCAAAGTCCATGTTTTTTATAGGGATTACGTTTTTATTCACTTTTTCATTACTAATAGGCTGTGGGCAATCTGATGAACAAACATCTCTAGAAGAAACAGATGGAGAAAAAACAAGCGGGGGGCAGGAAACAGAGAGTCAGGAATTAATTGATGTATCTCATGCGATGGGAACAACTACGATCGAAGAAAAGCCTGAACGAATCGTGACTTTATATCAAGGAGCAACAGATGCTGCAGTAGCATTCGGTATAAAGCCTGTTGGGATTGTAGAATCATGGCGTGAACAGCCAATATATGAATATTTAAGAGATGATTTAACAGATGTACCGATAGTAGGACAAGAGACACAGCCGAATATGGAAGAAATTCATAAATTGGATCCAGATCTTATTATTGCATCTCAATTACGACACGAAGAAATTTATGATCAACTATCAGCTATAGCACCTACTGTTATGCATGAAACCGTTTTTGAATTTAAAGAGACGGTTGAATTGATGGGTGAAGCTATGATGGAAGAAGATAAAGCTGCCGAACTTTTGAATGAATGGGATAGCAGAGTGGCAAATTTACAGGATAAATTAGAATCTACATATAGCGATGAATGGCCATTCCATGTTTCAGTTTTAAATTTTCGAGCAGATCATGCCCGCATTTATGTAACTGGATTTGCAGGGTCAATTTTAGATGAACTAGGATTTGAAGGACCAAAAGAAATTACAGATGACTCTCAAGCGGTGTTGAAACTAACAGATAAAGAAAGCATTACAGAAATGAATGCAGATGTTTTCTATTTATTTATGAATGATGAAAAAGCAGCACAAAAAACGTATCAAGAGTGGACAGAGCATCCATTGTGGGATGAACTAGATGCTGTAAAAGCTGATCAAGTTCACCGTGTGGACGAAGTCATTTGGAATATGGGTGGAGGTATTACTGCTGCTAATTTAATGTTAGATGACATATCTGATCGATTAGAGATACAAGAGTAAGGGAAGGAGCTATTTTAATAAATTCAGCTTTAGCATGATGCTGGTTCCTACTTAGGTTTTGCTCAAGAACAAGTGAATTCATAGTTAAGGAATTTGAGCAATAGTACCAGTGTGGAGTAGGGAAACCTATTTGTTTGCAAAGGGCTAGACTATTAAGATAGCTTCTTTTTCTACTTGTTGTAAGTTATCAGAACATTAAAGGAGTTACCTGTATGCAAATAATCCCGAAAAAAGAAAAACAAAAATGGATAGTATTTATCGTCAGTATTTTAATTTTTATTGTAGCATTTATTTTAAGTATTTCACTTGGCCAGAGGCAGATTGCTTTTTCTACTACACTCGATGCTATTTTTTATTATGATGAAACTGTAACAGAGCATATTATTGTGGTGACATCACGTTTAACACGAGCAGTGATAGCAACTGTCATCGGAACTAGCCTAGCAATTGCAGGAGCAATGATGCAGGCACTTACACGTAATCCACTAGCTGCTCCAGATATATTTGGTATTAACGCTGGAGCTATTTTTTTTATTGTATTGGCTATCACGCTCTTTTCGGTGGATTCCTTAGTTCACTACATGTGGATAGCGTTTATTGGTGCAGCTATTGCAGCATTATGTGTGTATTTTTTAGGAACGGTAGGAACTGGAGGATTGTCTCCCATTAGAGTAGTACTCTCTGGTGCAGCTGTTTCCGCGTTATTTGTTTCGTTTACACAAGCATTGCTTGTTGTTGATGAACAAAGAATTCAAAGTATTTTATTTTGGTTAGCTGGTTCAGTTGCGGGTAGAAGTATGGATATGCTTTTACCTATTTTACCTTTCATACTTGGTGGTGGTTTGTTATCACTTTTGTTAGGCGGCTCGATCAATGTATTTTTGTCTGGTGAAGATGTGGCAACAGGACTAGGTCAAAAAATCGCTTTATTAAAGATATTAATTGGTGTTGTGGTCGTGTTGTTAGCAGGTGGATCTGTTGCTATTGGAGGTTCGATTGGATTTATAGGATTAATTGTTCCACATATCGTACGGGGATTAGTAGGTCCTGATTATCGCTGGATCATTCCGGTTAGTGCATTTATAGGTGCAGGGTTATTATTGTTGGCAGATGTTGTGGCTCGTTTTTTGATTATGCCTCAAGAGGTTCCTGTAGGTGTGATGACAGCTTTGATTGGTACGCCTTTCTTTATTTATATTGCACGCAGGGGGCTTTCCTGATATGAAACAGATCATTGATTCATTTTATCAAAAGAAGATATGGGTATATGTCTTATTATGTTTTTTATTGCTTATTGTCACGATCATGAGTCTGTCGATAGGCAGTTCTTACATACCAATTTTAGAACTGTTGAAACATCTTGTAGGTTTATCTGATGGACAACATGAATTCACCATTAATGTGCTTAGACTTCCAAGACTATTACTAGCGTTCTTTGTTGGCGCATCGTTAAGTGTCTCTGGATTGATCTTACAATCGATAATTCGTAATCCTTTAGCATCTCCAGACATTATTGGGATCACAGCTGGCGGTTCTGTTGGAGCCATGCTTTTTATTGTTTATATAATGGGTAGTATTTCGATTCATTGGTTGCCTTTAGCAGCGATACTTGGTGCTACGTGTGTTGCTATTATTGTTTATGGACTGGCATGGAGCAATGGGGTGACACCTCTCCGTCTCGTATTAATTGGAATTGGAGTATCTGCGGCAATGAATGCAGTTATCACATTATTAATTGTGGTTAGCGAAACAAGTGTTACAACCAAGGCATATTTATGGTTAACGGGTAGTTTGTATGGGGCAACGGTACAAGATGTATATGGATTACTCCCATGGGTATTATGCTTTATACCGCTTACTTTTTTATTAGCAAAAACTATTAGTGTGCTAGAGTTAGGTGATTCGCTGGCTACAAGTTTGGGAGTCAATGTCCAGGTGTTTCGATTCACCTTATTGTTTGTGAGTGTTGCTTTGGCTGGTTCAGCAGTTGCCTTTGCGGGAGGAATCGGTTTTATAGGTCTCATTGCACCACACATTGCGAAGAAACTCGTTGGTTATACCTTACATTCTCTTGTCCCGATAGCAGCATTAGTCGGAGGTCTGATGGTGATGATCGCGGATTTGATTGCCCGAACTGCTTTTTTACCGTTAGATTTACCTGCTGGTGTGTTTACTGCAGGGGTGGGGGCTCCTTTTTTTATCTATTTACTTTACAAAAATCGACATATCTAAAGGTCAGCAAAAATATTTTAAAAAAGTGGTGTCTGTTATGGAAAAACTCATGAATGATTTACAAAACTTTAAAATAGAGTACCATGTGATGAATGGTGTACCGGTTAAGAACTTATTACAAGAAACCACCTGCCGACAGTTTTTGCAAAAACAAATGAAGAATTGGCATGCCCCACATATCGTAGTTGCTGCATCCATGTTCGCCAAACGATATGCATACATGGCTGTATCTTCTACTTTATTTAGTCTTGTGCAGCATCAGACAGTCTGTTGTTTAACTGTCGATAAGCTATTATATGGAGAAAATCACATGTTACAAATTCCGTTAGATGAAATTAATTTATTACAGATTAAAGATGAAAATAGGGAGAAGCAATACGAAACGTTATTTAGCAGGCTGTTTGCAGAGCAAATCACACCATTATTTGAAGTGATGCAAAAAGTATCAAAGATAAAATCCTCTGTGCTATGGGAGAATATTGCTGTGCGGATTAATTCTATATATCAAAAATTATTAGCACAAGATTTGACGGACAAGCAGAAAAAGCAAGTATACCAAGATTTTATCTATTTAAAAAATGCAAACGGCGCTATTTTTGGCTTGAGAGAAAATCCGATTCGAGATTATCTAAAAATTGACCAGGAGTTAGAAAAACGTCCTTGTCGTGTTACTTGCTGCTTATTTCATAGATTGGAAAAAAAGAATGAAGATCTAACCTATTGTAAAGTTTGTCCTTTACCGAAAAAGTAACAGATAGTTCACATGAAACTGATCTTTCGTTTGTTACTGTTCTCGGCATCCTTGTTCCTTATATAGACCTCATGCTTTTCGTGCATGTGGCCTATAACGTTATTCTTCTACTGATTAGTATTTTGACAAGGCCTTTATTATTGAACTTTTACATTCCGACCTAAGGTCATCAAAAAGATAATAAAAAATAATAAGCTAATCAAATAGAAAAAGCTGACGGATGGCGCGAGTTGGATGAACATTCCGCCAACAGATGGCCCAATCAGGCTTCCAAGGCTGAAAAACACTCCACACAACAGATTGCCAGTTGGTAACAATTCCTTTGGCGTCAAGTCGGTCATGTAAGTGATTCCCAAAGAAAACATCGATCCGACAAACATACCGACTAGAAATAAGCAGACAAATAATCCGTAGAAAGACTGCTCTAGGAATCCCGCTGCAGAAAAACAGATAAACCCTAACAGTAGTACAACCGTTAATATCTTTTTGCGTCCAATCTTGTCACTTAACATGCCCAATGGTAGCTGAAAGACGATAGCCCCGATTGCAAATGCAAATAGTAGCGCTGAAACATTTTCTACCTCGATACCAATTCGAAGCGCATAGACAGGAAAGTTCCCATTGAGTGACGTTTCTAAAAATCCATAGGCAAACGGTGGTAAGAAAGCAATCCATGCATATTTCCATGCAAGTGCAAAGCGTTTGAACGTATTTTTGAACGAGCTCATCTGCATATCCTGTTCTGGCAATTCATTTCTCAGTGAAAATAAAAATAGCCAACCAATAAGACTTAATCCCGATGCGAGAATGAATGGCAAGCTTTCATTAATGTTAACGAGTGGCACCATTAATGGCCCAATGGCAAAACCAATTCCGAAAAATAATCCATAAACTGCAATATTTTTTCCTCTTTTATGTTCTGGAGAGAATGCAGTAATCCAAGTTTGGGCACCAAAATTCAGTGCATGATCACCGATTCCGATCAACAAGCGTAATAAAAACCAGAACCAAAAAGTTTGCCATAATGGAAACAATGCCAGAGATACCAATACTAGCAGTCCACCTGTTATAATAAGCGGTTTGTATCCGAATTTTCTTAACGGTTGTTCCATAAAAGGAGAAGCTAACAGGATACCGATGTATAATCCAGTTGCATTTAACCCGTTTAAAAAAGAAGAGATACCATCGCTTTCAAAAATGACTGCTATCAATGGTAACAGCATCCCTTGGCTAAAACCAGAAACTGCGACAATACTAACTAAAATCCAAAAACGAAATCGATTCTTTTTCATTATTATCCCTTCACTTTCTATGCATACCGATAAATATCATACACTAAACAAACAACTAAAAAAAACGATTTGTTTCATTGGCATATAGTGAATATCATTTTATCTGACATTTTTTGTGATAAATGGATTGCTTTATCTACCATATCGAACATTTTTCCAATAGTGATATTATATACATGTTTCAAGATTCAGAACTGGAATTGAATTAACAGTTGTTGTATCATGTACATGTGTAATATACAGGAAAGTAAAGAGGCGATAGAATGGAAGACACTGGATTAGTTTTAGAAGGCGGAGGAAGTAGAGGCGTTTATACTGGAGGAGTACTGCAGTTTTTAATGGAGCAGGAGATTTACATACCTTATGTGATTGGTGTTTCAGCAGGAGCTTGTAATGGCTCATCCTACATTTCTCGTCAAATCGAACGTAATAGAACAGTTAATATAGATTATGTCAGCCACCCTGAATATCTTTCATTTCGGAATTGGCTTACCAAGCGAGAATTGTTCGGAATGGATTTTCTGTTTGATAGGTTACCAAATGAATTGGTGCCATTTGATTACGAAACGTTTAATGAAGCAACGGAAGAGTTTGTTGTTGGTGTAACAGATTGCAAAACCGGAAACCCATTGTTTTATCACAAATCAGATTATGCGAATGATATGCTTACACTGCTTCGTGCATCAAGTTCTCTGCCGATGGTAGCCCCTGTTGTGCAGTATGATAATCTAGATTTAATGGATGGCGGTATTTCGGCACCGATTCCAATCAAACAATCAATGAAAGATGGTAACAGAAAAAATGTAGTGATCTTAACGAGAAACAGAGGGTATTATAAAAAACCGCAATCAGTCAATTGGTACATACGAAGAAAGTACCGAGATTATCCAGGCTTACTTCAATCCTTGGAAAAAAGACATATTGAGTATAATGAAACAATCAATTATTTGTTTGAAGAAGAGAAAAAAGGAAATGTTTTCATCATTTCCCCGACAGAAAAATTAACTGTCGGGCGAATCGAAAAGAATAAGAAAAAATTATTGGATTTGTATCAAAAAGGATATGCAGATGTAAAAAAAATTGGAGAAGAATTAAAGGAATTTTTAGCATCCTAATATTTTCCGTTGATTAATCTTGATTCTTCATTAAAATGTATTTATAATAATCACATAATATATTGAACGTTTAGGAGGATTATTAAAAAATGACACATTCAGTGAGACTACGTTTCCCAGCTTTGAATCAGTAATTAAATACGGTCAAAGACTCTGTTTGTTAACACAGAGGTAATTGGAATTAGTCTGCCCTTTTTTAATAATCTTCATTTTATTAGTCAACTATACGTAAATCACTATTATTATGTATAGTTGACTATGATAAAAGGCAGCATGTTCTGCCTTTTTTTGTTTACCAATTTTAAGAGTCTTTTTAACAACGATGTGGAGGGAAAATCTATGCAATTTTTATTATTCTTTTAATACGAGCTTGATTTATAAGCTCGTATCGATCCTAGCTATCGATACGAAATGAACAATATTTCGGGAGGTAGCAATAATGGAAAAAATATGTTTTGAATTAGAAAATGTTGAACTTACTTTTTTAGATAAGGAAATTTTAAATATTGAACGGTTAGCTGTACATCAGTTTGATCGGATTGGCATCGTTGGAAAAAACGGAGCGGGTAAAAGCACTTTATTCAAGTTACTCGCTGGTACCATTCAACCGACGCGAGGAAATATTAAGCGCCACGTTGGTTGTGGCTATTTCAAGCAGACGGAAGCACCACAAGCAATTGAAGTAGATCAAGCTTTAATTGGCAAACTGGCAGTACCTAAAGATTCTGACAGTCTAAGTGGCGGGGAGCAAACTAGGCTTAAACTTGCACAATTATTCACGAATTACTTCGAATCATTACTTATTGATGAACCGACTACACACTTGGATCAGGATGGTATTTCTTTTTTACTGAATGAATTGCGCTATTATTATGGATCCCTGCTATTAATCAGCCATGACCGGGCTTTACTCGATGAACTTGTGACAACAATTTGGGAAGTTATTGATGGCACAGTTCACGTTTATACAGGAAATTACAGCGACTATCTCGAGCAGAAGAAACTGGAACATGAACAGCAAAGTCAGGCTTACGAACAATTCGTAAAAGAAAAATGGCGTTTGGAAAAAGCAGCCGAAGAAAAAATGAAAAAGGCTGAAAAAATCGCAAAAAATGCGGCTAAGTCAAAAAAGGATTCCAAAGCGAAAGCAAACCGCATGTTTGAGACTAAATCAAAAGCGACAAGTCAAAAAGCAATGCAGCGTGCTGCCAAAACAATTGAACACCGAATGGAAAAGTTAACCGAAGTCGAAGAAGTACAAGAAGAAAGACCTATCATATTTCACCAGTCAAAAGCGTTATCTTTGCACAATAAGTTTCCAATTATGGCAGATAGATTAACCCTTCGTATAGAAGATAACGTGTTATTAGATGAGGTAAGTTTCCAGATGCCACTTGGTAAAAAAATAGCGATAACTGGTAAAAATGGCAGTGGAAAAAGTACATTGCTTCACTATGTTGCGAGTTATGGAGATGGTTTAACTATTTCCCCGAAAGCCAGAATAGGCTATTTTCGTCAAATGAGTTATCAGTTTACTAGTGATGATACGGTACTCCAATTTGTGAAAAATCGCTCACGATACGATGAAGGATTTTTACGTAGTGTTTTACATTCGATGCAGTTTGTTGGCACAGATATTAAGAAAAGCGTGAAGTCATTAAGTGGCGGAGAAGCGATTCGCCTCCAACTCTGTCAGTTATTCTTAGGAGAATTTAATATTTTATTATTAGATGAACCAACAAATTTTCTTGATATCTTTGCAATACAGGCATTAGAAAAATTTATAGCAGGTTACGAGGGCACTATCATCATGGTTTCACATGATAGAAGGTTTATAAACAACCTTGCTGAGCTAAAGTTTCAAATTGTTGATAAAAATTTAGTGGAGATGTAACAAAAATTCAGGTAGAATAATAAAAAAGTAAGCTGCCTACAATTTGTAGGCAGCTCTTTTCTTATTAGTCTACAAAGTCCTCGTTCATATAGATAAGTTCCCAAATATGTCCATCTAAATCTTGAAAACTCCACCCATACATAAAGCCATGGTCTTGCTTTTCATTTGCATGACTTCCACCAGCTTCTATTGCCTTATTCACCATTTCATCTACCTGTTCTGGACTTTTTGCAGATATTGCGACTAATACTTCTGTTGCTTTTGTCGCATCTACAATTTCTTTTTTAGTAAACTCTTGAAAACGATTTTCTTCTAACAACATAACAAAGATATTATCATTTACTATCATGCACGTTGTTGTTTCATCTGTGAATTGCTGATTAAATTCAAAACCCAATGCAGTAAAGAATTCGACTGATTTTTTTAAATTCTTGATTGATAAGTTCACAAAAATATTATTTGATTTAAAACTCATTTTCTTCCCCCTTTATGATATGTTTCTTTCATTTTACTTTAGGCTTGCAAAAGAGATTTCTTATATATTGCTATATTTTCTGATTTAGGAAAAATTAGTGTTACATACGGAAGGCTAATTATAAGGGAACATTTAAATCAAAAAAGGTTTGTAGGGATAAGCATGTATGTTCTTACTTAGAGGGGTATGTTATAATGGCATCGGATAAAGTTCTTTTAGGGAAGGTCGGCTAATCTCCGGTGAAAGGGGGTGATGCCTCTGGGGATGTACGAAAGTTTTATGGTATTGTTTAGTTTTGGAACTTTCTTGATTGCATTACTCGCCTTGATTGTATCAATAATCAATCGAAAATAGACCTCCCTAATTTACCCTGACAAAGTGACTAGGTGAGGTCTATCTCTTAGATGGCCGAACCCTTTCTGGGGGAACCGCTTATCCAAAACCCACAGTTACGACTGTGGGTTTTTAATATTAGTATATGAATTACCTAATGTAATTATAGCAATACTTTTCTAAATTGTCACTAATTCTGCTATGAAATAGGACAGAAGAACAGGAGAACTATTATAACAATCCAGGTAAAGGGTAATCGGCCGCGTCTTAAAACCCTCACTGACATTTTATAATGTTGTATCAAAACTCGTGAGCTAAATTGTATTTGGTTCTAGGATAGTAAGGTATAATACAATTAATAAGAATGGTGACAATTTCCTTTAAAAGAATGGAGAGTTGCTTGATGAAATACATAGTAATCGGTGGAGTAGCAGCAGGGATGAGCGCTGCGATGGAGATCAATCGAACAGATGAATTGGCTGAGATAACGGTGTTGGAACGTGGAGAGAATTATTCATACGGACAGTGCGGTCTACCATATGTGATCAATGGAATGGTACCGTCTACCGATGCTGTTATTGCAAAGACAGTTGAAACATTTAGAGAAAAATATGATATAGATGCCAGAGTACATACTAAAGTGACAAAAGTAGATATAAGAAATCAACAAGTCAGCGGAATCAATCTCGATTCGAATCAATCCTTTACTTTAAAATATGATCGCTTGTTAATTGCAACAGGTTCCGATCCAATTTTGCCGAAATGGTCCGGAATTGATTTAGAAGGAATCCACACGTTAAAAACATTAGAAGACACAGATGGAATAATGGCTGACATAACGGAAGAGGTTAAACATGTCACGATTGTGGGGGCAGGTTATATCGGACTTGAGATGGCGGAGAGCTTCCGGTCGATTGGAAAAAAGGTAACACTAATTCAAAGAGGCGATCAGTTAGCAAAAGTATTTGATCAGGATATGTCAAAATTGATTGAGAATGAAGCAGTTTACAATCAGGTCGACGTTAAGTTAGAGGAGGAAGTGACAGGATTTTCTGGTGAAAAACGTGTGAATGCAGTTATCACCGATAAGGGAACATGTCCAACTGATTTAGTTCTGGTGAGTGCTGGAGTCAGACCAAATACGAAATTTCTGAAAGATACCGCGATTCAGATGAATCGAGAAGGTGCTATTCATGTGAATGCCTATATGGAAACCTCCATTCCTAACGTTTATGCTGCAGGGGATTGTGCCACACATTATCATATAATCAAACAATTAGATGACTATATTCCCTTAGGCACTACTTCGAATAAACAAGGAAGAATTGCTGGGGCAAATATGGCTCGAAATCCAATTACGTTTAAAGGAATAGTAGGGACCTCTATTATTAAATTCTTTGATTTAGATTTAGGACGAACCGGTATAACAGAAACAGAAGCCAAAAGGTTGAACATATCCTATAAAGTTGAAACAAGAAAAGACACTGATCATGCAGGTTATTATCCGGGAGTAGAAACACTTCATACAAAGTTGATTTATCATTCAAAAACTGGTCAATTATTAGGTGGACAGATCATCGGAAAAAAAGGTGTCGACAAACGTATTGACGTACTAGCCACTGCTTTATACAACCAAATGACCATCCAACAGCTACAAGACCTAGACCTGGCATATGCCCCGCCTTACAACAGCGTCTGGGACCCAATCCAAAAAATTTCCCGCAAAACCTGAGTGAAATCCCTTCTGGACAAGCAAAAGACTTCCGTTCATTCGGAAGTCTTTTGCCAATAATACAGAATCTATTTGCTCATTGTTCCCTTAGCAAGAATAGCAAGCTCCATCTTTTCCAATGATTCACAGTATTCTCCATAAATAGCCCCGTTTATCTTGGAAGGATCTTTTCGTAAATAATGAATCACTTTCCAATCGGAATACCAGTCGCCCTGTTCTGCAGGTTTCTGTTCGACATTTCGCCATGCTTGCTCTAAGGTGGGGCTGTACAAGCGATTCGCCCCAGGTTTTAGCTGGCATTCTTTTAAACTTTCTTGAAAAGGTTGATCAGGGTTCGCCTCGTTGATGTTATTAAAAATGTTTGGCCAGTAGTCCTTTCTTGATCCGGTATGCCGCTGTTGTAGTGCCATTTCATAAATAGCATCAAAGAATTCATCATCAAATAACAATTGATATAATCGTTTTCCTAATAGAATCCTGTCTTTTAAAGAAGCGAATTGATGTACGGATTGCCCGATCAATTTAACTTGTTTTCTATCTGAAAAAGGAAACAATATTTGATTCAATTGTAATAATTCCTGAATTTTAAACTCCAGGGACTCCAGTAAGTTAGCTTGATAATCCTTATTTTGAATCACTCTGTCTTCAATATAGTTTTGTTCATTGATAATAAGTGCGACAGATATCATGTTTTTATCTTTCGTTTGATAATAGTAATCCCACATTACCTTCATAAAAAAGGATACACCGAATTGAGGAAGTAAATAGAAGAGATTTTTTTTCTTTCTAATACTTTCCTCGTATAACAGTAATTGAGGAAATGCATCATGAAAAATAAGCCAATTACTTCGTTCTAAAAATGCAAAAAAATATTCCTGTTGTTCTTGAGTCATCAGTCTTGTCAACAGACTTCCTTTCAAATCGGTCATGTTCCATCCAGCATTACGAGCAACCATATGTGCGAGAAATGCCCATTCAATGTCAGGGTGTTTTTTAAAAAAATCCATATATGCTTGGGTTCTTGTAACGTTATTAATATTATACTTTCTCGTCTGCTCCTTGATAGCTTTTATCAGTTCCACTTCATGGTCAGACAGATTGTCGAGATCGGTCACTGCTTGTTCCTTTTTCTGAAGTTCTTTTTTGATTGTCTTCAGTTCAGTTGGCAATCTTTTAAATTGATCAAATATTTGTGATCCCCCCTTTTTTATATTTATCACGGTGCTCATCGTCCATAAAACCACCATCAATGTTTGAGTAATTCAAAGAAGTTAAAGGTGGGGGCTAACGGATGCTTATACCTTTATTGTTAGGTTATGTATGCCTACTATTATGTTTACTATATGTCAACGGATTTATACAATAATGATGTTAGTATGGGGAGCTGGTAACAGGTTAGAGAAATGTAAAAGTGGGATTAATTGGTTTTGTATAGGGGGGGATTCCATTTATCATGGTGCTGACTGTCTGTAAGATCCCCACTGATTATAGTCTCACTTTATAGGAGTAGCGAACTACATTATTGATTTTACTTTAATTTGAATAAGGTCAGGGTTTCAAATCATTTATCATTACACTTCTTTTATATTTAAAGGTATAGGGATGAAGGCACATCCCTATAAAAAGTCTTACCCGAAAAATAAGTCCAAAATGTTGGAGCCAGAAGTAGCTTGTTTATTATAAAATTCAGAATAACCACAGTCCTCACAATATACAACAAGAAAACGATTATTTTGCACATCAAACATTTTGGAAAGACCTGTCCCTGTCATTGCTACTTCTTTTTGTGCTGCGCTCGTGCTTCCACATTTAATACATCCTTTGTGTTCCATTATCTTAATCCTCCTAAAACTCCAATTGAATACATTTTCAACAAGTATTCCTTACCATTATTTACGAAATAAATAGAAATGCGTTTCATTTTTTCTGTTAAAATAAGAACAAATCAGGTGATACAGAAATTTTTACCGGAGGATTTAAACCGTTAGCTCACGTAAGCGATGATAAATTGGTAGTACTCGGCTTATTCTCTTCTAAGACAGGTGAGTTGGAAGATAAGAAGGAAATTAAAGCCCGGATTGAAGAAGCAACAAAATATGTGAGTCTTGATCGTCTATGTATCAGTCCGCAATGTGGTTTTGCTTCCACGGAGGAAGGAAATATCTTGACAGAAGAACAACAATGGAATAAGCTTCGTCTGATTAAAGAGATAGCAGAAGAAGTTTGGAGATAATATTAAAATGTGAAAGCATAAGGATGTTTTATCATCTTTATCCTTTTTTTCATATGAAAGTATTGATTTAGACTAAGTGACACTCTTATTCAAGTGCTATATACAATTTTTGTATTTTTTATTAGAGAAAATGATATAATGGTAGAAATTGAGAATATAGCTGTCTGATAGATTAGGGAATGGGGATACTCATACATATTAAGTGATTAGTGTTCTGCTTAGCATAATTTGATCGAATGAGGTGAGTGTGTGAAAGATATTTCTAAGACGGAAAGAGAAAAAATAGTAGGGCAAGAAATGGTGACATTATTGAAAGAAGGATATATTAGTGAAAAAGAATTCACGAAAGTTATGAAATCGTATAAACAATATAAATATCATCAAGAGCAGCTAAAAGAATACAAACAATCTGGTGAACATATGAATTCTACACCAAAGCAACAAACCGAACAACAACAAGCTGACAAACAGCAAGTGAAGAAAGAAGAAGTGAAACAAGCCAAAGTAAAAACTGCTGAGCAAATAAGAGAAAGAAATATAACATGGCTATTAATTCTAGGTGTATCCTTTTTGTTGATTAGTGGATTAGTTGTTGCAACAAGTTCGTGGGAACAAATGGGAGCCGTATTAAAAGTAGTTACGCTACTTGGTGTTTCGGTATTTTTTCTAGTTTTAAGTGGTATTTCCTCCTCATTTTTAAAAATCGAAAAGACAGCTTTTGCTTTTTTAACTTTAGGGAGTTTGCTGCTGCCGATTGCTATTATCGCGATTGGCTACTTTGAATTGTTTGGAAGTTACTTGAGTTTAACCGGTGAAGGGAGATACTTGCTCGGCGTTATTTGTACGTTACTGCCATTGCCTTTATATGCTAGAAATGCAATGAAGAGCCAATCACGACTATTTGTATGGATATTTTTCTTGTTTATGTCTTTTTTTGTCGGATTTGCTATCGCAGCGACGAAGGTTTCTGTGGATGTCTTTTATTTTCTTATTATGATTTATAATGCGGCTCTATTATATGGATATCACCGATACCGTAATCATAAAACGTTTCGTATCTTTATCGAAGAAATACCAGCATATGCTCAATTAAACTTAGTCATATCTACATTATTAATGCTTTTCGTGTTTGATCATGCACTATTTTATAGCTTTAATGTTTTATTGACGGCGTTTCTCTATATTGCGATGGTATTTGTTTATAATACGAAGTCCTATCAGTTTGTTTTCTCTGCCTTATTTGCATACGGAGCCTATCAGTTAACAGAACATTCCTGGTTACAATCAATCGACTTATTTATATATGGTCTAATTGGTGTGGGCTATCTTGTCTTTGCTTATTTAATAAAAAAAGATGCCTATTTAGCGAAGGTTTTTCATTATACAAGTGGTATTATTTCGCTATTTGCTTTTATATATATTAGCTATCAAGGACTTGTAATACGAGAGAATCAAGATTCGTGGATTTTATTACTAGCATATATGACCATCACTTGTACCTACGTATACCTGTCTAATATGACAGAAAGACAGGTATTCCGTTGGTTAGCTCCGATCTTTCTCTATACATGTGGACTCCAATTTTGGGATTTAAGTGTCCAACCGTTTATGAATAATAGTGTACAGCTATTTATGTTTGTTTTTGCAGGTATGTTGTTTATATGGATTGGTATTCGAAACAATTACAAGTATCTTCAAAATATTAAAAAGAGTACGTACTATTTATCTATCGCTGTGATGTTGTTATCTATGATGTATGGTTTGTTAGTGGAGATATACATGCAAGTATCTTTCATGTTTATATTGTTTGGTTGTTTAGCTTTAATTGTGTTAGCTTCTCAACCAAAAGCTGAAAAACAAGTAGCAGATTGGACGCATGCGATCAGTTGGTTATTAGCAATTCTTGTTTTGTATCCTGAACTGATGGAGTATTTCTCTGCTTACCATGAGAAATTTAATATGTCTTTTCACATGGCTGTTTCAGGATTGATTTTATTGGCTATTAGTGTGGTTTGGAAAAAAGTTGAGAAATATGCTTTAGCACAATCAGCCTTTTATACTGGTCAGTTTAGTTACTTAATGGCCGTACTTCTGCTAATGAAGGTCTATTCAATAGAAGAGATGTATGTACGCCCTGCTATATTATTGGTTGGCATTGGGGTGTCTGTATGGCTAGTTAGATATGCTCGACTTGATCTGCTGTGGTCGATTGTCGCTGTGATGACGTTTGCTTTTTATACGTCATTACTCAGTACCTTCTCTATAGAGACATTTGAATCGATCGTATTGTTCCTGTTATTTGCCCCGGTACTTTTATTAGTAATCGAGCGGTTTGCAGGAGCATATGTGAAAGCTTTAAAAGTCTATTTCTTTTGGCTTGCTCATATTGTTCAATTGAGCGTGCTTATGTTGGTTATCTTAGATCAATTGTTAGGTCAGTCCGTTAACCCAATTGTTTCATGTATTCCTTTTTTGATTTATCTATATAGTACGGTTACTAAGACAAAAGAATGGCAGATAAGATTGTTTCTATATTTAGCATTGACAATGGTACCTTTCTTGTTAATAACAAATATTGCCTATTATGATTTGTTGGAATATATTCCATTTACTTACTGCTTGATAGCCTCAACTATTATGCTAGTTATTGTATGGTTCGTAGTGAATCCTGTATGGAAAAGAAGAATGGAATGGTACCTTATTCCATTTGCGAACTTTAGTCTGTTGATAGTTGTGACTGTTCAGCAAATGTCTACATTATTAGATTTAGTAATTGTAGGATGTTTTATCATATTAAATCTTTACTTATTACACAAGCGTAAATGGTCGATGGTGGCAGTTCTTCCATTAACATTGTCGATTTTAATGTGGGAACAACAGCGTTTTGTAACGGAAGATATACCTTTACTTTTTATTTATATAGGGTGCTTCCTCAGTTTGCTAATTACAGGAAGGTTTTTATATAATCTGCTTTTTCATAAAGATTCGCAAAAATTGCTGATTGATTGGTATTCGGTAGTTGCTGTGATGTATGTTGGCTATACATTAAACTTTATCGGAGTTTCAGATACTATATGGATCCGCATTATTCCATACTTGTTGCTTACTTTATGGTTATTTTTACAAGTTAATCGTATCGATCAACCGTTCATTCAGAAAATATTTATTACCTTAGGGGCGTTAAGCTTTTTACCATCTTATTATCTTGTTTTGCAAGAATATCTTGCATACATCTCCGAGTTATTCCATGCAGAATTAGTAGTACTGCCTGTTTTGGCGCTTTCTATCGTAATGGCCAGAAGGACATGGAGTAATTATCAAAGCATCATGACGCATGTACAATCAGTAATTCTTGTTTTAATTACAGTTTATTTAGTAGTAGATGCGATTCAAAGTAATACAGTATGGGATGCACTTATTGTCGGTATTCTTTCATTAGTAGCATTGCTAACAGGTATGAAATTCCAAATTAAATCTTATTTTTTTGTTGGACTTGGAACACTGCTTTTTAATGTAATCTATCAAACGAAACCATACTGGGGTAATATGCCATGGTGGGGATATCTGTTAATTGCCGGTATAACACTTATTACCATTGCTAGTTACAACGAGTGGAAGAAACAAAGACAAACAGAAGGAAAGCTAGAGAAGAAAGTTAAAACAATGATATCCCGATTCAAAGAGTGGAAATAACATACAAGTTTCATTTTACTAGCGAATGGGATGGATCATTGGACATATGTTGCAGCTATTTTGAATGAGAAAGATGACCAAATAATTCTTTAAACACAAGTGGGGCAGCTTAAGAATAAGAGATAATTTTATTACTATCTAAAGAGTAATATTAAAACAGATTAATAGAAAAGTTCTTCTAACCTCTGGAATTAGGGTGGAAGGCCGTATATAAGCGAGTTACAAAGTGTTATTTGATTTTAACACTATGTAACTCGTTTTTTTGTTTAAGGTTAAATGGTAGAAAAAGCCTCTAATCAAGTATGAATTGGATTTATTAAGCATATGTTATAATAAAGAACATTTGGAAAAATCAGGTCATTACTGGAACGCTTACATCGATAAAGGTATCTTCTTTATTGGAAAGGGTGTGGATAAGGGTGGGGAAAGAAACACTTGTTATTTCAATTCTGATAGGGGTTCTCCTGTTATTCATATTATTTGTTTACGTTCGAAGTTTGCGCAGTTTTAGTAATAAAGAGGATAATCGTTTTAATGAAAATTTATACCAGTATCGTAAAACACTATATGTTCTGTTTGTATTGTCAATCGGTACGTTGTGGCTGGCCGAAGTCATTTCCATTGATGATTGGCAGAGGCTAGTAATATTAGCCGGGATGGCTGTATTTATTGATATATTTGTATTTACTACTCCAACGATAAAAAAGATTTGGAAAACTGAATTTCAAGCTTATGATCCATTGAAAACATATATACAAGAAAATAGTTTAATAGAAGAAAAACAACAAGATAAGTTAAATTATTTTTCTCAATTGTTACAAATTGCTCCATTTATCAAATCTGATATTGAGAAAAAGCAGCTTAATTTTCCAGAATCACTTGATTTATTTCTCTGTTATTATGCAGATACCTTTGGTTTACGTGTTCATCTTTATGAAGTAAAAGCAAAGGATATCGAAATAGAGCACGAACCTATCGAAGTTTTTATAAAAACCATTCAAACGATTAAACAAACACATACGTTGGACTGGGGGAGTATGCCGGTCAACTTAGCGGTAAACGATGAAGGTAATACTGAAAGACTTATTATGGAAACATTATGGAACGGAGATATTGTGGCGTTGGATCGAGAAGAAAAACACGGAAAAGGTATGGCTCATATATGCCCTATTTTCGTGGGGGAAAACCATACGTTTATTTTATTCATAGAGGAGATTCATCAAAGAGTTTATGAGATTGATGCAATGTTTATCACCAATCTTGCTTGTCTTTTCTGTTTTCTGGAAGACCAAAATTTAGTGGAAAATTAAATAAAAAAGTAATAAATGGTGAGTCTATCCCGTAAAATGGTGAAGAGTATCTTAAAATCGAGGTAATTTATCACGGTGCTAATCGTCCGTAAAATCTCCACTGCATGGTTTGGAATTAAGTGAGAGCTAAACGGGACCCTAACACCCTGATAAGTTTTATTAATCATCAGTGAGGGCCAAAACCCTCACTAATGAAAGCCTCGCTTTATAAAATGATTCAAAGATGGTGTGGAGGAGGAGTTTTGTGGTTAAGCAAATGGCTGAATCCAAGTCAAAAAGAGATAAAAGAAAGGAACTTAAATCCTGTCATTCGAATACACTATATCAAGAAACAACTCCCTTAGGTGACATTCTTGATCGAAAGAAATCACCAATTACACAAATAGCGGAGGCATCTAAAACCCGATATACAAAAGATCTGGAGAAGCTACGGCAAAAGGCACTAAAAATGTTATAATTTATCACGGTGCTAATCCCCCACTTCAATTTTCAGGTAAATCAAAGAAGTTAAGTGAGGGGCTAACACCCTGATAAGTTTCTTTAACCATCAGTAGTGGTTAAAAAACCTCCAATGATGGAAGTCTCACTTTATAAGCGACCCCTTTTCTTTCAAACTTAGTGATAATGGAGATGGGTTGTATTTTTTTGTGAACACAAACTAAATAGTATTGGAGATTGATGAGGAGAGATGGAATTAATGACTAGTTTCAAGAACGAAGGCACCGATCTCATCAACCGAAAAAAATCCCCCAAAACTACACAATGGAAGGGAAAGACAAGAGAAGAGAAACGTCATCAGGCTATGTTAAATAAGATTAAGAAATGGCAAAAAGATGATAGCTCTTATTTATAATTTATATAGCAGAAAGTTTCAAGGTTGTGGGCATTCGGTTTTAATCAAGGAATGAAGGGCGAACGAGTACTGTAGTTAGACAGAAAATATTAGAACATATTAAAACACTTGGATAAAGGTTTAACTTCTGTCCAAGCGTTTTGTTTTTTTCGTAGTAAGTGAACGGTCGAGGGAAATACTACTGCGCCAGTCTAATGGAGTAGATTGAAGAAATTTTAACTTAAGAGAATGCTTTACGTTAGAAGCGTCTATTCCATTCGCTTGCGAAACATCCGTTCAAGGAAAATAAGCCAAATAAGTGTAATCACAAAACCAGTCAAAAGGTTCCACCAATAATTCCCACTGTCTGATTCTGAAAATACTTTCACTGGCCAGTAGATCGGAAAAATCGCAGTAATCTTTATAATAGGATGACTGATTACATAATCAAGTAACGGTGCGAGAAGCATCAAGTTAATCACTTTAGTAAGTGCCAATCCCTCAACTTTATTGGAAGCAAGACTTGCCAATAACAATGTCACGACGGGAGATTGTAATGCAAGTAATATAGCTACCGGGAGAAAAGTGATGACATCCCACACTATTAGTCCCTGTATTAGCACAGCCGCAAAAGATATTATAAAAGTAACAATAATAGGGGCCAATATTCTGGCAAAAAGATAACCTGTCTTGGTTATTGGTGTCACCGCGTAAAAAAGCAAAACACCTTCGTCACGTTCATCTAAGATAATAAATCCATAAAGCATCCCAATCATAAGAGGAGCCATCAGTAATGCCAAACTGACTATAATCCGAAAATGCGGCTGTAACGGAAAAGAAGTATAGGATAGAAAAATAGTATGCAATTCTGGTAAACCGAAACGAATAACGGTGGTTAACAGTAATATACCAAATAAAGAGAATATTAATAATGGTTCACGTTGAATATTTTTTATATCACCTATTGATAACAACAACATTTTCTTCATCACATTCCCCACCTCCATATCAAGAGAAGCATTTTGTTCGTAAAAATCGTTGAAATGCATAATAGGTTAAGATATAAGCGAAACTGATCCATGCCATAAAGACAGCGATCGCATAGATATAATCCTGGACAGTAAGACTATCAAATGCTCCTTCTAAGAGAATGAGAACAGCTTGAGTTGGCAGCAAATATAATAATACCGGATCCGCTAGGTTAAAAAAGCTAAGTAAAGGTAAATAAAAAACAATAACAAATAAGGGTGATGTATATAAAAACATATTAACGGTATCAACGCGGGCTGCTAATAAAATTCCTAATAATGTAAAGAATATCGAACACAACGTGACCGCTATTAAAAATGGTAGATAATCAACATGATGTTGATGAACAACACCAAAGATGATCGAACTTGACACCATTGCCAGTACCGTTAAAGATAAAACTTTACTGACTAAATAGTCATGAATACGTATCGGACTAACAAATAATGTATTAAAAATCGATTGATCCTTTTCGAGTAAAACTAATCCACCAACAAAGAAAAAACCTAATACAGATGGATCGGTAAAAATGATAAAGATAGATGTTTTTTCGACATAGGAGGCGGGCATTAATAATAACAAGCCGATATAAAGGATGCTTACGAGTGCGTAGGCAGCATAAAAACCATGACGAAATTGAAAACGAATATCAAATGTAAAAAGATCAAGATTTTTCATAATAATGCCCTTCCTGTCACCTTCATAAATATATCTTCCAATGTCGCTTCTTGTGTATGCATGGTCAAGATCTCCAGATGAGCTAAGATATGTTGAAAATGCTGATTATTATGTAATTTTTTTAGTGAAAACAGCTCTTGTTTGATATCTGATTGGCATCGATATTCAACTTGCAATGCTTTTTCTCCATGGGCTATTTTTAATTGTTTCGGTTGATCAATCAATGCTATTTCACCATCCACCATAAAGGCTACGCGATCACAAATTTTATCAGCTGTATCCATATTATGAGTCGTGAGGATCACCGTTTTTCCTTTCTCTTTTTCCAGTAAAATAAGTTCGCGCAGATTCTTGGCATTGGCTGGATCTAATCCTGAAGTTGGTTCATCTAAAAATAAAATATCAGGGTTGTTTAACAATACACGGCAAAAATTCAAACGCATTTTCATCCCTTTGGAATAGTGACTGAATCTTACATTTGCAGCATCTGCTAATCCCACCTTTTCTAAAAGAACTTGTGGATTTTGTGTCTCACTTTTGTATAATTTGCTGAAAAAATGTAGATTTTCTAATCCGGTAAACTTTTGATAAAAATTGGGGAACTCAAAACCCACCCCGATTTGTTCATAATATTCGGCGTTTAATTGATAAAGTTCATGCTGATTGATTTGGACATTTCCTTGGTATCCTTTTAAAATACCGATTAGGATTTTTTGTGTCGTGCTTTTACCTGCACCAGATGGACCTAAAAAGCCGAAAATTTCTCCTTTCGCCACTTCAAATGAAATATTATGAATCGTATTCTTTGATTCACCGGGATAACGATAAGTTAAATCGTTCACCTCAATCATAACTACTTGCCTCCTGAATCAGACCTGCAGCCAAACATTCAGCAAGCAGATCTACAGCGTCTGGATAAATTTCTTCGCCAATTTCTTTCTTGTGAAGCAGAACAGTATAAAATCCCCTCAGTGCAGCTGTAATCGTTGAAGTGGAGTGGTTGACCATGCAATTGTTTTCTTGCCATTTATGAATGAGTGGAGATAGTACCCACTCGTCTTGTTCTGCATGTTGATGCAATCTTTCTGGAGGAATTTTTCTGACGAGATGTTCCATGCTTTCGCCTTGAAAGATTCGCTTAATGAAAGGATTTTGGTCAATCAATTCCATACCATAAAGCAGCATCTCTTTGAAAGCTTGGCGCGTCAATTTATCATTATCGATCTTGTTTAGGATTTTCTGTTTGATAGTAGCTTCTTCCATTTCAAGAATATCGAAGAAAAGTACTTCCTTCGAGTCAAAAAACTGATAAAAAGAACCTTGTGCAATGCCAACCGTGGAAGTCAATTGTGTAATACTTGTTTTTTTGACACCAAATTCTGAAAATAGCTGTTTGCCAACATCGATTAATTGTTGCCGAATTGTGTTTTTTTCATGTTCTGTAAATCCCTTTACCATTAAAACACCACCTTATTTGAATATATGAATATTTCATTTTTTTATTCATATAAAGTATATATCAATTTTGTATGTATTGTAAATAATTTCGTAGTAATTAACCGAACCACTCAAGTGGAAAAAAATCAATCTAAAAATATTACAATTATTTAACAAAAGTTTTACTAGTAGTTTACTCCATGTTAACAACTAGCTTGTATAGTAAAAGAGTACGAATAAAAGGAGGGAATGACGAAATATGAGAGAAAAATGGACAAGCAGGCTGTCGCTTCTTGTTATCTTCTTGTTAATGTTTACTAATGTATTTACATATGTTCCTATTGCATATGCCAATACAGATAAAGAGGTTGAACAAGAAGAAGTTACAGCAGAAGAAAATGGAGAAGCTGATTCAAGTGAAGAACAGAATCAACTTTCATCTGAAGAAGAACCAACAACAGAAGAAAGCGCGAATTTAGCAGAAGAAAGATCTGAAGAAGATCCAACCTCAACAAAAGAAGAGCAGATACATAATGAAGAAACAGAAATGAAAAATGAGCAAGTAGAAGAAAAAGAAAAGACCAACGACGAAAAGGTAAGTACAGAACAGAAGCAAGAAAATTCTCAAGAAGAACAGACAAATACCGAAAAGGATGCTGAATCTTCACAGGAAGAAACAATTACCGAAGAGAACGCTGAAAGCGCTAAATCTACTGACGAAGAAATGGAATCGCAATCCGCGATTGATTTTCAATCACTTCCAGCGCTGTTGCTAACTGAAATTATGCCAAATAATGATGGTACAGATAAGTTTGAATATTTTGAGATATACAATAACAGTGATCACGCCATTCTATTAGATTATTATACCATTGCATTGCGTTATACAAATGACAGCACTAATGATAGAGCTTTCAAATTTCCTGAAGTAGCGATTCCAGCTGGAGAAACTCTTGTTTTTTGGCGTAATACTGAGCAACTCAGTGTAGAGGATTTTAATGCTCATTACTCAACTGAATTAACGGAAGATCAAATTGTTTCCTATCAGGGAACTGGTTTTTATAATAGTGGAAATCGTGGAGTAGTTATTAAAGATGATCACAAGGAAATTGTAACCAATAGTTACCTTGAAGAAGATATTGCATCCGGAAAAGTGATTTCATATCAATATTCTACTGATTCTATTGAAATGGAACCATATCAGACGGTGGCCGAACCAACTCCTGGAATGTTGAACGAAGATCAAATTCCAGAAGAAAAAGTAAGGACTGAAGAAATCGATAAGCCTGCTATCGGACATGCACCGGTAACGGAAGCACAAGAAGGTAAATCAATTACAATTGAAGCAGAATTATCAAGTGAAGAGGGTAAAGTAAGAGGAACTTTACACTATCTTTCAGAAGAAGGCTCATTTGAACAAGTGAATATGACTTTAGTTGAGAAAAATATGTATGAAGCAACCATTAGTAGTGATTATGTTACTGCTGGTGAGCTTGAATATTATATAACAGCAACAAATCCTCAACAGCGTACGCGTTATCCAGAAGATGACAGCGAAACATTTACCATTGACGTAGCAGCAATTGATGAGTCAGAAGAGGAGTTTCAACATTATCCTCATTTACTTATCACGGAAGTTTCACCGAATACTGAAGGTGGAGGAACAGACTACTACGAATATTTTGAACTTTATAATAACACCAATCAGACCTTATCCTTTAATCAATATGCTCATATTTATTATTACACCGATTCTGGACGGGAGATACAATTTCAGGTTCCGGCAATAGAAATCGAGCCTCAGGAAACTCTTGTTTTCTGGTATAACAATGGAAACAATACACTAGAGGATTTTAATGCTCATTTTTCTACCAATCTAACAAGTGAACAAGTGGTAGAAGTAACCGATACAACATTTCCTGGTTTTGCAAATGGAGGAAACCGTGCGTTAATCCTAAAAGATGCATCAAATGAAGAAGTAATATATGCGGATTATGAAGGGGTAGATAATGATAATACGGGTGCTGTAATCCAATATAAATACCCGTATGAAGGAACAAAAATGACTAAGTTAGCAACTCTAGCAACTCCTACACCTGGAACAATTTTAGACGAACAGGTTCCTGCCGAGGTTGTCACAATAGAAGATCAAGAAGAAGATACATCTGCTCCAGAAATAACACATGAATCAGTATCTTCAGCAGATGCCTTTTCACCAGTTACTATAGAAGCAGAAGTAACAGATGACCTTGCGATTCCTGATGTTACGGTTTTTGTGAAAAATAAAGATTCAGAGTATCGTAGTTTATCTATGACCACTCATTCAGATAATCCTGGAAAATATACGGCGGAAATTCCAGGCATATATGTGGAATCTGACTTGACCTATTATATAGAAGCAACTGATGGTGTAAATACAGAAACAACAGAGGAATTCACCATTTCCGTATCGCAAAATGATGTGGATATACAAGCATTACCATCATTATTGGTAACGGAAATCACCCCAGATTCTTCAAATGTTGGCTCCGCAGATGGCTATGAATTTATCGAAATCTATAATAATACAGATCAAGACATACCTTTTGAGCATTATAAAATGCAGTATCGTTATGGCAGTGATCCGGCAAGTGATGTTATTTGGCCTTCTATTCCAGATGATGTTGTGATCCCTGCGAATGAAACATTAGTATTTTGGATTATAAATGGGCAAAACAATGATAAGACGGTAGAAGATTTTAATACTAACTATGGATCTGATTTAATAGAAAATGAAAATATAGTGAGAATTGAGTCAGCAGGTATGGCAAACGGTAGTATGCGTGGGCTGATTATTGCTTCCAATATTGGTCATGAGTCTTCGATTGCTTATTATAATGATTTGGATACGACAGATGATACTATGCCGAATAAAGGGATTGTATATAAATATCCATCAAATGATTCGAATGTAATGGAAAAGATAAGTGCCGGTACACTTGATGCTACACCTGGTGTAGTGGAAGAATTTCAGGTGCCAGCAGAATCTGTTCAGGTAGAAGCAGATGAGACTTCACCAGTTATTGAAGATGTAACGGGTATTGATGTCATTAATCAGACAGATGACTTAGATGTCACTGCTGAAGCGTCTGATCAGGAAGAATTAAAAACAGTTGCGATATATTATCGTACAAATGATAATCAAGAATATCAGAAAGCATTGATTGAAGAAGGAGAAGAAGAGGGAGTATTTTCGAACCGTATCTATGCACCTGAGATGATTGGCAATACAGAAATTGAATATTATTTTGAAGCTTCAGATGGAGTAAACACAACTAAAACAGCTACTGAGACGATAGATATAGAAAGTAATTTAGATGAAAGTCCGTTACGCTTAAATGTTGATGAAGGTCAGGTTTTAAATGAAACTTTTGTGCTAAAAGGAACGTCCAAAATGGATCAACCAGCTGATACAGAAATGCGTATTGACGGAAAAAAGGTACCATCAAGTTATCAAGCATTAGAACATGAAGCCTATTTCGCTTTTGAAGTAAGTGGTATTAATACGTATTTCCAAAACGGTGTGACTATTGGAGACGATGTTGTTCATATTTTTGATGACTGGATGGCTCAATGGGAGACTATCACAGTACCAGTAGATCCTGATAACTTAGCTATTGGGGAAAATACGATTACGATACGTGCAGGTAATAAAGCAACTCCATGGGAAGGTGATCCTGGTGAAAACCGTGATGATTATAATCTTCGCAATGTACGTTTAGTATTGGCTGATGGTACGATTTTAACGGATCCCAACCATCAAGACCCTGACAATGTATTAGATATGGGTGATAATGGCACAGAACGAATTGCGGAACATTTTTCTTTCACCATTTCAGAAGACCATGCACAATCAGTTGCTTATGCTTGGAATACTACTGAAACAGCAGATGGTGAGCACATGGTAAAAATAACTGATTCAGAGCAGACAATCCAAGAAGAGGTGCTTGTTGATAATACTGCTCCAAGTATGGAAGCAACAGTTGAAAATGGACAAACATACAAAGGTATCTTTACGATTGATGCAGTGATAAATGACGAGGTTGCAGGGATGGACACTTACCTTGCTGAATTGGATGGGGAAGAGATAGAATTACCTTACGAAACATCGTCAGGTGCACTTGCTAGTGGTGAGCATACGTTAATTATTACGGCTACAGATCAAGTTGGAAACCAGGGAAGAGAAGAAATTACTTTTTATACTGTTGAAGAAAATCCGGCAGTACCTGAAAGCCAAACAAATGTAAAAGACGGTGATCCGACATTGAAAGTTCGCGTGGATGATCCAATGGGAGATAAGGTAGATGTTGGATTCTATCAAGGGTTCCAGTATAAACCTTCTGATACAGATTCTGTAGTCTCTTATCAAGGTGCTTCACCCGTAGAGCCGCCAAATACAAATGAAGTGACTGATTCAGTAGTTCTGGAGGATCAGGACATTTCACTAGTGTCTGAACAAGATGGCGAGTACTTAGTGACGGATGATGCGACGAAATTTCCATATCATCGTTTTGATGTGACACTAGATGACACAGTCGAAGAAGATGATATCGTTGAGTTAAAGTGGAATGGTAATTCTCTAGAAGGCAGAAAAGTAACCATGTATGCTTGGAATATAGTGGAATCCAAGTGGGATATCATTGATTATCAAATTGCCGAAGAAGATGATTTTTCACTGGAAGGTAATGTAGAAGTTGCCTCGTACAGTAAAGACCATCAAGTTCAGGTTATGATTCAAGATGAAATACCTGTTAATCAAGATGAATATGATTATACATTTGCCTGGATGTCAGATACACAATATTATTCAGAGAGCTATCCTTACATTTATGAGCGCCAAACAGAATGGATTGCGGAGCAGCAAGAAGAAATGAAAATTGAGTATGTTATTCACAGCGGAGATTTAGTAGATGAAGCGGATCAGGAATACCAATGGGACCACGCTGCTGAATACATGAGAACATTAGATGATGCAGAAGTACCTTATGGTGTTCTTGCTGGAAACCATGACGTATTACAAAAAACCGGAGACTATAGTGAGTACTATAAATATTTCGGTGAAGATCGTTTTTCCGATTAGCCTTATTATGGCGGTTCATATCTTAATAACCGTGGTCACTATGATTTAATTTCTGTTGATGGAAATGACTATATTATGGTTTATTTAGGATGGGGGATCGATGATGAAGGTATTGCATGGATGAATGAAGTATTAAGTCAACATCCGGACCGTACAGCGATCTTAACATTCCATGAGTATCTACAAGCGACTGGAACACGCCATCCACTTGGTGAAAAGCTATACCAGGAAGTAGTACTTCCAAATGAAAATGTTGTAGCTGTTTTATCTGGTCATTATCATGAAGCACAAACATTAGTTGATGAAATTGATGATGATGGGGATGGTAATCCTGACCGGACTGTCTATCAAATGTTATCAGACTATCAGGCAGGTCCAGAAGGTGGACAAGGATATATGCGTCTGTTACATTTTGATACGGAAAATAATCGGATTTTCGTGAATACTTATTCACCATATATGGACGATTATAATTATTATGATACAGATGAATATCCAAATAAAGATGAATTTATGATTGATTTGGATTTAACAGCCCAAGAAAAGCGTGTTGCAACAGATAATTTTGCAGTTAATGTGTATACAAACAATGAAATTGGAACAGTAGAGGATGTAGCAAGCGGAGATACTGCTGAAGCAACATGGACCGACCTTACGGAAGGAGAACAATATTCATGGTATGCAACGGTGTCTGATGATTATACAGGGGAAAGCCGATCACCAATCTGGTCTTTTGTAAAAGGTGAGGATGATACTCCTGATGAAGAGATAGGAAATGGGGATGGCAATCAAGAGGAGGAGCAGCCTGGAAATGATCCGGATCCAAGGCCAGATCCAAGTCCAAGCCCAGATCCAGATCCACAGCCTAATCCAAATCCAGACCCAGATCCAAGACCAGATCAGGGAGAAGGAAATGATGAATCCGAAGATGGTCAGGGGTCTGAAAACAAGAATGATCAAACAACCGAGGAAGCAGAACAAAACAATAATCAACAAGATGAGAGTGATGCTGATCAAATTAACGCATCCAATAACAATAAAATCAATCTGCCTGATACAGCCACGAACATGTATCAGTATCTAGCCCTAAGTTTGGTTCTACTTCTATCTGGTACCATCTTATACGTTAGAACAAGAAGACAAAAAATTAAATAATAAGAGGAGATGCGATCATTGATTGCATCTCTTTTCATTTTAAGGAAAGAAAGTATAAAGTTTGCGCGGGTGTCTAGTTCCGAACGCCCAGAAACTAGGCGATTTCACGAATCGCCCTACGATAAGTCATCATCGGCTCGCAACCTCACCGTGATTCCTTTATCTCAGGTGATTCGCTCCAGTCGCTACGTTTCTAAACGGGCGCTCTGCGCTTTTCTTATTGAGAAAGTCTGGTCGGAATGATTTTTCTTATTGTTAACATTCAGCCTAAACATTTCCAAGAAACAGGGTTGTATTTTTCGATGGGGTATTGTATGATTAATTCATGGTAAAAATTGCATACTTTCTTATCCAGAGAGACGGAGGGATTTGGCCTTATGATGTCTCAGCAACCAGTCATTTTTGACGTGGTGCTAATTCCAATAGATAAGAAGATTGACTTTAGTTTATGGTAAAGGCCTTCTTCTTAGAAGGTCTTTTTTTTACTGGGTAAGATATGCTGACCAAATTCATTTTCATTATAAGGAGAGGTAGAATGACAATAAAAACAGGAACAGCACCATTTCGAGCAGATCATGTAGGGAGCTTATTACGCCCGGAGAACTTACTGAAGGCAAGAAAGGATTTCGAGGAAGATAATATTACTAGAGAGCAATTACGTGATGTAGAAAACAAGGAAATTAAGCGGATCATTGATAAGCAGATTGAAGTAGGATTAGAGCTTGTTTCAGACGGTGAATTTCGCCGTCGTTTCTGGCACACTGACTTTTTAGAACATTTAAATGGGATTGAAGGGTTTGTACCAGAAGTAGGATATATTTTTAGTGGAGATGAAGAGACAGAACGATATAACATTCGAAATACTGGTAAAATCTCATTTAATCCTAATCATCCGTTTATCCAGGACTTCAAAGAATTTAATTCATTAGTAGGTGATCGAGCCGTAGCAAAACAAACGATTCCAAGTCCTAATCAGCTTTTTAATGAAGGAATTCGTGATGTTAGCATTTACCCGGACATTGAGGACTTTGCTGTTGATGTAATTCAAGCATATCGTGATGCAATTAAAGCATTTTATGAGGCTGGTGTGCGTTATTTACAGTTTGATGACGTCTATATAGCAGGGTTGTCTTCACCTGATATTCCATTTAATGATGGTGAATTTTCACGGGAGTTTTTAATTGACCTAGCATTAAGAGTAGTCAATGGCGTGTTAGAAGATAAACCAAGCGATCTTGTTGTCACTACTCATTTATGTCGAGGTAACTATCGCTCGAATTGGGCCTTTGAAGGAAGCTATGATTTAATTGCACCAACCCTTTTCGCTAAGGAAAAAGTGGACGGCTTTTTCTTGGAATATGATGATGAACGTTCAGGTGGATTCAAGCCGCTGGAACATATCCCAAATGACGGAGCACGTGTTGTTCTTGGCTTGATTACATCAAAAAATGGTGAACTGGAAGACAAAGAACAAATTAAAGCACGAGTGGGAGAAGCATCAAAATACGTACCACTCGAGCAATTATGCCTAAGTCCACAATGTGGCTTTGCATCTACCCACCATGGAAATAAACTAACCGAACAAGACCAATGGAATAAACTCCAACACATTGTTCAAATTACGAGAGAAATCTGGAGTTAACCTGGTTCAGAACACCTCATTTCTCAGTTGATTTCTGTAAAAATAATGTCGGAAACTCATTCCTGAATTATTAGATAAGGTTTATCAAAAGTGAAAGAGAATGGAATCAAAGCTTATCTTTGGGTAATGTGCTTATTCTAACAAAACTTGATAACCCGAGAGAAAGAACCTTCTTCGCAATGGAAGGTTCTTTTCTTTTGTGTCGAGTACATCGGCAAATGATTTTGCTGATGTACTCGGATTTTTCAGAAAAAATAGAAAAATGTTGAAATTAGTAGTTTATTGTTTTTCAAAGTAGGTTATAAGGAATATGTAACTAAAATATAGATAGAAAGGAAGTTGCACAAATGTCAGAATTTATGAATCCATTTAACAACATGTTAAACGAGTTGATTAATGCGATCCCCAATGTTATTGCCGCACTCTTATTACTTGTTTTAGCATGGATTGTAGCAACAATCGCAAAAGGAATTGTAGAAAAAGTTTTTGTTAAATTAGGGCTGCACAAAGGGCTGATAAAAACAAAAATCGCAAATGATGAAGAACATGGAAAAAGTATACTTAAAGCAGCTGGGAAAGTCATCTATTTATTAGTATTTATTCTATTCTTACCTGCTATTTTAGATGCTTTGGAAATGAATTCAGTTTCTGAACCGATATCCAATATGATGAATAAATTATTAGGATTTATTCCGAATATAATTGCAGCGGCCGTTATTCTTATTATTGGTTACGTTATCGCTAAATTAGTAAAAGATTTATTAGAGAAATTCCTAGTTAGTTTAAATGTAGACAGATGGTTCCAGAAAGTAAAACCGGAAGGCAATCAAGCTGGATCTGATTCAATTACGATCTCTTCCGTTTTAGCTAATATTGTGTTTGTACTTATTTTAATACCAATTGTCACGATTGCATTAGATACATTGGAAATGCAAGCTATTGCGAATCCAATTACATCCGTGTTAAACCAAGTATTGGCGATTATTCCGAACCTATTTGTAGCAATTATTTTAGTAATAGCAGGTTACTATCTTGCTAATTTACTAGGTAACTTACTAACCAGTCTGTTAAAAGGAACTGGTATAAATAATATCTATTCCATGCTGAACCTGACATCAGAAGATAAAGACATCCCTTTTGACTTAGCAAAAGTGTTAGGTACAGTTGTTAAAGTGCTAGTCTTATTATTCTTTACTGTTGAAGCGTTAAATCTCTTACAATTAGATGTACTTAACACGATTGGTTCAGCAGTAATTACTTATATACCATTCTTGGTAAGTGGTTTACTCATACTAGGTGGTGGATTATTATTAGGTCACTTCCTAGCGAACGTGATCAAGAAATATACCAATAATGGATTATCAGCTACTATCGTAAAATATATTGTGATCGTGTTCGCCGTATTTATGACATTAGATCAATTGCAGTTCGCAACATCAATCGTTAATTTAGCATTTGTCTTAATATTAGGCGGTTTAATGGTTGCATTTGCGATTTCATTTGGTATCGGTGGACGTGATTTTGCAAAAAATCAATTAGCAAAATTAGATTCAAAAATGAATCGGGGAGAATAAGATGAAAAGCCATTAGCCATCGTGCTGATGGCTTTTTATTTTGGAAAAGTTAAACTTACATCACAATTACATTTCTATCCAGTTATGTTAAAATGATCGTACATTATAAATATAAAAGAGGTTGTAAGATGAGGCGTGTTCGTATGTATTTAGTGATATTTTTGAGTTTGTTTGTTTTAGGGCTAATTGTGAAAACATATTATGATACGAATGTTTTTAAGGTTGAGGGGCTGGAGATAACTACTTCAAAGTTGGAAATGGATCAATCATTTACAGTGTTGCAGTTAACCGATTTGCATAATAAACAGTTTGGCGATCATAATGAGAAACTGCTACATAAAATTGAAGAATTAGATGCTGATGTTATCGTTATTACAGGGGATTTAATTGACCGAAGAACAGATAGTTTACAATTTGTTTTTGACTTTGCGGAAAAATTAACAGCGATTAATTCCAGTGTCTATTTCGTGTCTGGTAACCATGAATGGGAAAATTCGAAAAGAGAATCATTTTTTCAGGGATTAGCTGATAAGGGGATTCAATTAATTGATAACCAAAACCTGAGCATTGAGATCGAAAACATTACTTTTCAATTGGCAGGTGTGGGAGATCCTTCAACCAAGCACGACAATATAGAAGGTGCTATGGACGGGCTGAATGTGGATGATGTAACATTTTTGTTATCTCACGCACCTGATCTTTCTCGTACAGATTATCCAGAGCCGATTGATTTGGTGTTAAGTGGTCATACTCATGGAGGACAAATACGCTTGCCTTTAATTGGTGCTATTGTCGCTCCTGATCAAGGATTTTTCCCGAAATATGATCAAGGTATATTTGACTTGAATGAACGTCAACAATTATACATCGATAGTGGTCTTGGCACGAGTTTAATTGATGTGAGAATGTTTAATCAAAGTCAGATGACACTGATTACAGTAAAGGGTGTTGGTAAATGAAGCGGTTAATGTTGTTCGTCGTGCTTGCGTGTATTGCGATGGCAGCAATTGAACTATATATTGCTCCCAATTATCTGGTTAAATCAATATGTAAGTTGTTTCTTTTCTTGCTGATTCCTTATATATATATTAGGTTTGTTGCCCATCTATCGTTTAAAGATTTATTTTCCGTTAAAATGAAATACATGAAATTACCGATTATTCTCGCAACTGGTGTAGTGATTATTATTTTATCGGCGTATTGGATCATTGGAGGATTCTTTGACTTTTCCAATGTGACCGTTATGTTGAAAGATAACATGGCAGTTGATAAAGGTAATTTTCTTTTTGTTGCGATCTATATTGCACTCGTTAATTCTTTGTTAGAGGAATTTTTCTTCCGTGGTTTTGCGTTTTTAGCTTTATTAAAATTGACAACCAAACGAGTAGCATACTTTTTTAGTGCAGGGGTGTTTGCTTTCTATCATATTGCCATGATGACAGATTGGTTTTCTATATACTTATTTCTCCTTATTCTGCTTAGTTTATTTGTTGCAGGTTGCTTATTTAACAAACTGGATGAAAAGGCTGATAGTATACTACCGTCATGGCTCGTTCATATTAGCGCAAACCTTTCTATCAACCTGATCGGGATGACGTTATTTGGAATCATTTAAGAATGACTAGATTGAACGAATCAAAGTCAAATCACCAAGTTAAACGGGCAACCTTTTTCTTTAATTCTGGTTGGTACAGTATGAATCGTAAACATTCTTGGATCTAATGTTTCATTTACCTCATTCCAAAATAATGGCGTAGCGACAGTTGCTTCTTCCGTTGCCCTTGTGGAATAGGGGGCAATGATTGTCTTTCCGGGGGCGTGCTGGACATAATCGATATATAGTCTGTTACCCCGGTTTTTCTTCAAGCGTTCAATTGTAAAATGATCAGGATCGGATTCTACCAATACTTTTGCAGTCGCTTCCATCAATGTTCTCGTTTCATTGTAGGTCATATGATGAATCAGTATATGAATTTGCAAACCGGTTCTTCCCGATGTTTTGACAAAAGGTGTAAAGCCTTGATGCTCCATCATTTCTTTGATCAAACGAGCAGCATGTACAGCGATAGAAAATTGATCCAATGATGGTGGGTCAAGATCAAAGACAATTTCTTCGGGATCCGTTTTATTTATTTTGTTAAAAGGAACATGAAACTCCAATCCACCATGATTACCAAACCAGATTAAACTTTGCAAGTCTTGGCAGCGTATGTCCATTTCTCCATCGTCACCAGGAATCGCTCGAATGAAAGAAGGTGCGTAATCCGGCAGGTGTTTTTGATAAAAAGAATGCTCATGAACGCCATCTGGATAGCGAATTAATGTCAGTCTGCGATCTTTCAGGCCGGGTAGCATAAATGGCGCCACCCACCTTAGGTAGCACAAGTAATCTAGTTTTGTTACAGCAGGAAATAATTCTTTTTCTAATCTGGACAACCTAACCGATGATGGAAATTGTGCCAATCCCTGATCAACCGTATGTTGATTGCAATCTGTTGGTTCGATATCAAATCGGAATTGGTTAAAAACTGGTTCGCGAATTTCTTGATCTTTTGCATTCAGACAATTTATATCCATGCAAATCGAAGGTTCTACTTTCCAGGTTGTCCCGTTTACCTTCTGACCATAGCGTTTAAAAAAAGTATTCAACGTTTCTTTTTCTTGTCGTTCCAGGCCATTTTTACATTTTCCAAGTATACGGAGTGCATCATCCTGATAATATTGTAATGTTAAATAATCATTTTCCATATTCCAATTTGTAACGATACCGGGAATGGTCCGGTAATTTTTGATTTTTAACCATGTTTTACTGCGTTTTCCTTCAGCATAAGCAGCGTTTTTTTGTTTGGCAACCACTCCTTCTGCCTGATGCACATCGACAACTTCGCGAATGGATTGCCATTTTTCAAAAATAGGTGCCTTTCGAATTCTTCCCATCACGCCATCCAAAATAGAGGATAACATCTGATCTCGTTCAGAAAAGCTTTTCTTTCGTATATTTTGAGCAGCTGATTGTAATATATCAAAGGCAACAAAAGTAGCAGGACGCTTTTGGCTGTATTTGTTTATATATGTTTTTAATCTGGATCGCATTTGAATTTGTTCAAAGTCTGTTCGATAATCTGTGATCGTAATTACTAGTTCACCATCTAGCAGTAGCGGTAAATGAGTTTGGAATGAGGAAGCGTGTTGCTTACACCATGAAATGATTTCAGGAAATGTTGCGCTAAGATCATGGCCATTACGACTCCATAATTTGACTTCTTGATCAGTCCAATGTAAACCACAACGATATCCATCATATTTCACTTGGTATATCCACTCATTCTCAGATGGTGCTTCGTTTACAAGTGTAGGTAGCATCGGTTTCCACATAGTATAAACTCCTTTTATCCATCATTTATCAGCAATATTTTTAACAAACTATTGCATGATTATGTTATAAAAAGAAAAACTACCTATAAAAGAGGTGATAAATATGCATACGATGTGGAAAGGGAGCATTAGTTTTGGTCTTGTTAACATTCCAGTCAAACTTCATTCAGCAACCGAAAACAAAGATATTAAGCTCAGAAATTTGCATAAAGAATGCCAATCCCCTGTAAAGTATGAAAAAGTTTGCCCGGTTTGTGAAAAAGAAGTGGGGCAGGACGATATTGTAAAAGGATTTGAATACACAAAAAATAAATTTGTTATTCTCGAGGCCGAGGACTTAGACGCGATTAAAGAAGAAAAAGAGGATAAGGCGGTCGATATTGTTGATTTTGTTAAATTAGAAGAAATTGATCCCATTTATTTTGATCGCAGTTATTATTTGTCACCAAATGATGGTGGGGCAAAAGCATATGGATTATTGCGTAGGGCGCTGGAGGAAACAGGAAAAATCGGATTGGCAAAAATTACGATCCGTTCAAAAGAACATTTAGCAGTTGTCCGCATTTACCAAAATACGTTAGTGATGGAGACTATTTATTATCCTGATGAAGTCAGAGATTTTCAAGAAGTACCCAATGTACCAGAGGAATCTAATATGGTTGAAAAAGAGTTGGATACGGCCAAATTATTAATTGAACAATTGTCGACAGCATTTGAACCTGAAAAGTATCATGATGAGTATCGAACGGCATTATTGGAACTTATTGAGCAGAAAAAGACTGGAGAAGAGGTCTCCACAGCCAAAGAGCCTGCGAAAAAAGACAATGTTACAGACCTGATGGATGCTCTCGAAAAATCATTAAATAAAACTCAAAAAGGGAAAAAGAAAACAACAACAAAACGGAAGAAAACAACCAAGAAAACAGCTTCACAAAAAGCAAACTAAAACCCGGACTACCGAAGTCCGGGTTTCTTTTAGAATTAAACAAAGATAAAATGGTACACCGCTCATTCACAAAAGAATGGATGGAAGCCTCACTATATAGGGAATTTTCATTGGTTTCCAGTTTATAGCTTATTTTTATCAATTAACTAGCGCAGGATGAGATCGTATGGTTCCGTCTATTTCTTAATGAATAACGGGTAGTGAGTGATCAACTCATCCTGTTGACATGTATGATTCCATGATATCATGGAATAAGTTATTAAATTAAAAAGGGGAACCTGTTATGAAACGGATGATTATAATGGAAATAGTTTACGCGGTTATTTTAGGCATAGTTTTCGGAATCGTATTTAAAAATTTCTGGCTAGGGATGCTTAGTGGCTTTTTTATAGGGGCAGTAATGATCGTGATTATGAGTGTAGTTATTAAGAAGCACAAAAATAATCAAGAAAATAATTCCACGCAAAACGGTACATAATTTAAAGTCCGATATAGAAAACTATTCTCAATAAATAGGTAAGGAGGATAGAAAAATGGATGCACAGCGCGCACAAGATATTTTAGATTCACCTGATATGCGTAACGTTACGTACAATGGTAATAACGTATATATTGAGCATGTCGATCAAGGTACAGGTCATTGTACCGTCCACCCGATTGAAAGTCCTGAACAAAAATATATGGTGACAGTGGACCAATTACAGGAGCTGTAAGAAAAGTTTTGTACAACATGGGCAGTTCGATGAAGGTTCTCCAATCATGATGTATCATGAGCTCAAAGATTGGGCAACATCTCTGTTTACTTATAATAAAAATCTGCATCCCTGTTAGAAGAGTATATCTAATGGGGTGTAGTTCCATTATGTGTTTTTAAAAATAAAATTTTCAATATTTTATAATATTTTGCAGGAATTAGCCGATTCATATCGAATAGTATAATGAGCAAAATTTTTTTACTAGTGAAAGTTTATCCCGCTTATCTTTATATTGTCCAGTTAGTTTGAATTCAAAAGGTTATTTTCTACTCGGGGGATGCGTAATGCAATGGTTTGAACCTTATCCACTCTATATTTCAATAATGGCTTTTTTTATTTTGTTTTTATCAATTGTACTTTTAAAAAAGCCCAACAATTTTGTACGAATATTATTATCTGTTATTTTAATCCTTTCAAGTTTATTTATGATTTCTACTGCCATAGAATTATACATCGATGATTTTAATGGAATGCAATGGTTAAGGAATATCCAGCAAATTGCATTATTTTTATGTCCAGTTTTTCTTTTTGGATTTGCTAGGGAAATAGCTGAACCAAATGCTGAAAAGAGTATTAAATATATGACATACTTAGGTGTTCCGTCAGTAATTGGTGTTATTTTATTATTTACTAATCCTATTCATCATTGGATGAGATCCAGTGTGACAACACAAACCGTTTGGGGATTAACCGAAATCAGCATTACGCCAACAGCATTGGGGATTATATTTATTTCTTATTTGCTATTCTTAACTCTGTTAGCGGTTTTTACTTTTATAAGAAATATGCATGATTTGCCATCCCACCTTAGAACTAGTCATCTTTTATCCTCGATTGCTATTCTACTTCCATTATTATCTTTATGTCTCTTATCTTCTTTGTCTGTGAAAATTCCGGGTCAGATTGCTTTATCATTTTCAATGATGAGTGTTTTACTGATTTTTATTTTCAAACGCTATGATTTTAATTCGATTTGGCCTGTTTCCCGTAATAAAATTTTAGAATCCCTGGACGAAGGGATTCTACTGTTTGGTCCAAAGTATAATCTTCTGGAAATTAATCAAGCAGGTTATCAGCTGTTGAAAAGATGGATGCCACACCTACAAGAGAATATAATTATCGGACAGAGATTGGATCAATTATTTACTGATAGAAGGATTATGGAAGGGGTATATCAACATATATCGACATCTTTTGAATGGAAGATAGAGTTGGGTGATGAAGACGTTTATCTTCAAGTTAACATTGTTCCAATTGGATATTATGGACGTGACATAATGCTTGTTGTATTAACGGATATAACAGAGAAAAAATTAATAGAAAACCGTTTATATACATTAGCTCATTATGATTCCCTAACAAATATATGTAATCGACATTCATTTATTGAAAAGTATAATGCTATGATGGAGAATAAAGAAATTTCTGTTTCCTTTTTGTTAATGGATATTGATCATTTTAAGCAATTTAATGATCAGTACGGCCATATCGTTGGTGATCAGGTGCTAAAGGAATTTGCTGTTGCTCTAACTGAATTTTTTATGTCAGCGAAATATTTTAGTATTGTTGGAAGGATAGGAGGAGAAGAGTTTGGTGTTTTATTACGTAAGGACGCTGGACAGGCAGGTGAACAAGCAAACCTCTTTCAACAAAAACTAACTGAACATTCTATATTTGTAAATGGTGAGCAACAAGAAAAAATTACTGTAAGTATTGGATTGACTACTACTTACGAACCAATTAGTTTTGAAAAAATGTACAAGGAAGCAGATAAAGCATTATACCAGGCAAAAAGAGCTGGTAGGGATCGAGTGGAAATGATTAATGCTTAAAGGAGGATTTATTGATGGCAGATATCAATCAAATTATGGAATGGACATTTTATGATGAAGTAAGTGTGCCTGATAACATACATGAACTTCTTGTTGATGGAGAAAGAGCATACACTGCTTATAAAACCGTTCGTGACATTGCAGTGATAACGAATAAGCGATTCATCATTTCGGATCGGCAAGGGATTACGGGGAAAAAGGTGGAAATATATACGATTCCGTATAAATCGATAGATATGTATTCCACAGAAAATGGTGGCAAGTTAGATTTGAATGCAGAGATTGAGTTATGGACCAGATCGGGTCATTTCAAATTAAACCTTAATAAAAAAGTCGATATCCGAAAATTAGACAAAATTATTGCTGAACATATCTTATAGTCACTTAAAATTACTTTTTGCGACACAAAAAGTAATAGGAGAGTCGTATTTTGCGCTTTCCCGGGTAATATTTACAGGCACCGAATATAGTATTCGGTGCCCGGACTTCATCCGTTATTTAATTTATTTGCGATCATTTCTTTATCTTCTTTAAATTTATGATGCGTTTGGTTAATTAACTCTTCAAATAATCCATTTATATTTTCCTCAAGCGAAGCAATACCGACTCCAGTTATTCCACCTTTTACACAAACTTTTTCTATTAATTCTGTTAAGGTAAAATGATTTTCTGATAACAACTTTCCAAAACCAATAAACATTTTTTCCATTAACAATGTTGCTTGTTCTGTTGTAATTTCTGTTTGATTGGCAGCATCACGGATATAGTTTTCCGCTAAAAAAGAAAAAAAGGCAGGTCCGCAAGACACTATATCAGAAGCTATCCTCATAATGTTTTCCTCAATTTCCACTGGTTCCGAAAATTGTTGGCATTTTTTAATAAATAATTCTTTTCTGAATGATTCTACTCTATTACCGATCGTTAATAGTGTTACACCTGCCAGAGCATGGTTTGTAATACTGGGAACCATTCGTGCCACCTGGCAATCAACTAGTGATTCAATTTCTTCCACTGACATTGCACTTGTTATCGATACTAATAGTTGTTTTTCATCCAGTATTGGTCTAATTTCTCTTAATACGTTTATCATGTCTCCTGGTTTTACGCATAAAAAAATCGTATCAACATTTTCAATTAACTCAAATATATTTTCCTTTACATGAATCTGTGGATATTTTTGTTGGATTGCATATGCTTTTTCTGCTGTACGATTAGAAATATAAAGACTTTCCTGATCAATTACGTTCGATTCAAGAAAGGCAGTTACTAAAACTGCTCCCATATTACCGGTTCCAATTAAACCCCATTTCATTTCATCTCGCCTCCTGGATAGTTTCTAACACTATCCTATGAACAACTTTACTATTCTATGATAAAGGAATGATAAACATGTCTTGGATACTAAAAAATTGGTATTTAGTTTTAGTGATTGCTGCCATATTACTTTGGTTATTAATCGATCCATCAATCGAAGAACAGAACGATGCAGCCGATCAGATGATGGAAAATAATCCTGAACTGCTAGAGGAGGAAAAAACAGTTCCAACTGAATATAAGATCGATATTAAAGGTGAAATAGAAAATCCAGGGGTATATCAAGTTACCGAAAATGACCGGGTGGAAGATGCCATACAATTAGCTGGTGGTTTTAACAGCAAGGCAGATAAACAAATGATTAACCTCGCAGAACGAGTGTATGATGAAATGGTCATACATGTACCAGCGAAAGGTGAGAATGCAGAAGGGACACATCAAATGAAAGATATGGGAAGCGACGATCAAAAGGTAAAGGTTAATTTAGCATCTATTGAGGAAATGCAAACCATACCAGGGATAGGCGAAGTAAAGGCAAATGCGATTATGGAATACAGAGAAACCTATGGGCGATTTGAAAAAATAGAAGATTTAACCAAAGTATCAGGTATTGGTGAAAAAACGGTAGAAAAACTGAAGGAGTATGTCCGAATTCCGTAATGTTTGTTATTGACGCTTTTCCACTCGATCGGTACACTTCTAATATGAGTGAAAAGAAAGGGTGTTTATAATGGAAAGAATTTCCTGGCATCAATATTTTATGGCTCAAAGTCATTTATTAGCTCTGCGCAGCACTTGTCAGAGATTAATGGTAGGAGCGACAATTGTAAGGGACAAGCGTATTATCGCTGGCGGATATAATGGAAGTGTTTCTGGAAGTGTTCATTGTATTGATGAAGGATGCTATGTGATTGAAGGTCATTGTGTACGTACTATTCATGCAGAAATGAATGCTCTTTTACAATGCGCTAAATTTGGTGCTTCAACAGAAAATGCAGAGATTTATGTAACACATTTTCCTTGTTTGAATTGTTGTAAAGCAATTATTCAAAGTGGAATTAAAACTGTTTATTATGCAGAAGATTATAAAAATCATCCATATGCTGTGGAATTGTTTAAAGAAGTGGGTGTCCATGTTGAAAAAGTGGAATTAGAGCAGCATTATATAACATTGAAACCTTAACAGTATAATTAAAGGAGGGAGGTGATGATTGCTTGTATCAGCGATTACATTGGTTTGTTCTATTATATGTTATCAGTTTTGTACTGAAAGATGTGAGTGGTAAATGGTTTGTAGTAATTTTAGGAATTATTACTTTTTACCTGATATACTTTCATCGATTTTCTAAACTGCTTATTACCTCTCTCATCGTTTTTGGGCTTTTTTCATTTTATCAGATACCATCCTTACATCCTAATGACACAATAGAAACCTCCTCCAGTGTCAGTATTCAAGGAAAAATTCAATCCTCAGTAGAAAAAAACAGTCAATTTTTTCGCTTTACATTTCAATCTTCTGATCATCAGCTTATCCAAGTGTACTATTTTACCGAACCTGAAGAATACCGAAACAAATTTATGTCATTTCGCACTGGTGCTTCCTGTACGTTGTATGGAACATTTCAAAGTATTCCTGCTGCGCGTAATCCTGGACAATTTGATTATAAGGATTACTTGGCTTCACAAGGCATTGAGAAGCAATTAGTGATCGAATCGATGGAGCAAAGCAAATGTGAAGGGCAATCGTCTTGGCAAAAGATATATGATGTACGTCAACATGTATTAGATCATATCGAACATAATGTGAGTGCTTTTACATATGCCTGGTTTGCTGCCTTGCTATTTGGAGATCGGGGGCATTTAGAAGATGATGTTACAACCTTATTTCAGAATTGGAATCTTACCCATTTACTAGCTATCTCAGGTTTGCATGTAGGACTTATTTTGTCAATCGTTTATTTTTTAATGTTATTTTTAAGTCGTATTACCATCGAAAAAGCACAAGTTTTAATAGCTTGTTTATTGTTTCTCTATCCTGCAATGGCAGGCGGAGCACCTTCTGTTTGGCGAGCTAGTCTGTTAGCGATCGTTATCATTGTACTTTCCAAGTTACCTATTCGTCTAGCTACAACAGATATGTTAAGTATCGTTTTTCTCATCATGGTGATATTGGATAAATTCGTGATTTATTCGATTGCTTTTCAGTTTAGTTTTATTGTTACGTTTGGAATTATATTATCGAGGAAATTATTGAACGATGATGTCGGTTATATATGGTTAGTACTTCGAATTTCACTTATAAGTATGCTCATTATATTGCCTATTCAGCTTTATCATTTTTTCCAATTCCAACCATTATCTGTATTTCTGAATGTGATCGTGATTCCTTATTTTACATTTATCGTGTTGCCGTATTTAATTTTGATACTATTTGCTTCCTTAATGCCTCCAGTTTTAGCTATCTTAGATTCGATTTTTGTGGATCTTCATACAGCGGTAATCACGGCTTTGACTACAATTGATCACTTTATACAACCTCCTTGGTTGACCGGTGAATTTCCGATTTATTTTTTTCTGCCTTTTTATATTTTATTATGGTTATTTCTTTATTATTTTGAAAAGAAACAATTGTCAAAAGCCCTTCAATTTGGCTCATTAATCGTACTACTACTTACATTTATTTGCATCAGACCATACCTAGATCCTCATGGATATATAACGATGTTGGATATCGGTCAGGGGGACGCTATTATAGTCGAATTACCTTACAGAAAGGGAGTTTTTATATTTGATGCAGGTGGGAAAATGACAGCAGACTTTTCCGAGACTTCTTCTGAAACCTTTGATCAGGTAATCGATCCATATTTGAAATCTAAGGGTATTAATAAAATTGATGCTATCATATTGTCACATGCTGATCATGACCATGTAGGCAGTGTACCATATATTTTAGCCGGATATTCTGTCGATTATGTGATTACGAGTCCTTATTTTGATGCTGAGATAATCGAACAATATAAGAACACAGATACTGAATCCCAATTTTTTACTGTAAAGGCAGGGGATACATTCGATCTTAAACAGCATACATTTGAAGTTCATTATCCGGAGCGGAATCAAACTGATAACAATGGTAATTCACTTGTTATTAGTAGTACATTTGGTAAGGATAAATGGTTATTCACAGGTGATTTAGGAGAAACGGGAGAAACAGAAATAGTACATGCATATCCAGCATTAAAAGCAGATGTGTTAAAAGTTGCCCATCATGGCAGTAATACATCAAGTTCTCCATCTTTTTTAGCGGCGGTAGAAGCAGATTTAGCATTGATATCGGTTGGTGAAAATAATCATTATGGCCATCCACATAAAGATGTGTTAGATAATTTGAAAAGATACAATGTAAAAGTAATGAGAACGGATCAATATGGTGCGATTATTTATAAATTTTCGGAAGAAAGAGGAACAGTTTTTCCTTATTTACCATAATATACAGTAGAATATAAAAAAACGAGACTAAAAGTTAGCCTCGTTGCGTTTTTATGAACTAACTGCATCAAAAATAACACCAATAAAGAAAATAATCATAAAGAATACAAAAGAGAAAACAAAACCAAAACCAGCATCAAAAATGTCATGTCGTTTAGACTGAACATCCTTTTCAAATTCATTCATTTGTTATTACCTCCTTAAAATATCGAGTTGAAGTTGAACTTCATACTCTTGTTTGTAGTAACATCGGCGATTGTCCGTCGTCATTACTTCAATTTTTTCATCCATATCTCAGGATTCCCTTACTTAGCAAGAGTTAACACCTATATATTTTTGGGTATCAGGTCAATCTATATATAAGAAAATATCGCAACTTGATTAGATGCCTAGGACTGATGAAGTTGCGTTGATATAGATTGCAGAGGGAAGGATGTTGATGCCTCCCTCTTTTTCATTAATATGTATAATATAGATGTTTTGCATTCACACTTCTTTTCAACAGTTAAATCTTATTATACAATAAAACATATTCAGTTTTTTTTCAACTTTTTATCATGTTTGACACATTTTTTAAAGAAATTAGCTACATATTTGGAGATGAGTAGATGAGTTATCTGGCGTGTATTGAAGAAATGAAGAAAGGAAAATTTGCACCTGTTTATTATTTTCACGGAACGGAGACATATATGACTGAAGCTTTAAAGCAGGCATTAATTTCAAATGGTGTTGATCAGGAGGAACAAGATACGAATTTGTCTATATATGACTTGGAGGAAACTCCAATTCAGGATATAGTAACGGATGCAGAAACATTTCCATTTCTTGGTGAAAGAAAAGTTATTATTGCTACAAATGCAGATTTTTTACGGGCAAAACCTGCGAAAACGGAAATTGAGCATCAGCCTGAAATATTAATTGATTACATACAAAATCCTGCTCCCTATTCTGTTCTTGTAATAATAGCTCCTTATGAGAAGGTAGACGAACGAAAAAAAGTAGTTAAACAACTAAAAAAAGCCGCAAAAACTGTAGCCTGCGAACCGTTAAAGGAATGGAATATGCAAGAGGTGATTGGCACCATTGCAAAAGAACACGGAGTATCCATTTCTGGCCAAGTAATGACTTATTTTATTAATGAGATTGGTACTAATTTAATGATCATCCATTCTGAAATGGAAAAGCTTGCGTTATATGTGGGAGAAGGAAATGAAATAAGATTAGAAGATGCGGAATTATTATTATCTAATCAGGAGAACAATTCGGCACTAAAATTAATGGATGCTATCATGGTGAACGATTTGGCAAAAGCAATTGACATTACTAAAGATTTGGAAAAAATGAACGAGGATCCAATTGCTTTGATTGCACTTGTTGCGTCACAATTCAGGACGTTGCTACATGTGAAATTATTGAAGCAAAAAGGGTACACTCAACAGCAAATGGCGACCCAATTAAAAATTCACCCATATGTTGCCAAGCTATCGATGCAGCGTCAAAATAAGTTTCAGGTGAAGGAACTGAAGGAAGCTATTGATTTGTTGACAGAAACTGATACGCAAATAAAATCAGGTAAAATGGATAAATCACTTGCGTTTGAGTTGTTATTATATCAATTAATTTCTAAGAGAAAAATTGTATCTTAGGGTAGGTTAATGAATTGAACCTAACACAGAAGTATCGCATTTTCCGTAGCTTTCAAGTGAGAAAAAACCAAAAAACCACAACAGCTCTAGTCTGTTGTGGTTTTTCATTATGCACTTAGTCCGTTTACTTTTTGTGCTAAACGAGATTTTTGACGGTCACCATTGTTTTGGTGAATAAGTCCTTTTTGAACGGCTTTGTCAATTTTCTTTACTGCAGTTACAAGTGCAGTTTTTGCGTTTTCAACATCATTGTTTGCTATTAGTGTTTCCACTTTCTTAATATGTGAACGCATATCAGTTTTTACGGTTTGATTTTGTTGACGGTGATCTTCATTCACGCGAACACGTTTAATTGCTGATTTAATATTTGCCAATGTCTTCACCTCCATCTTGCTTTTACCCTATCTTATGTTAGGTCAAATGACATTTTACCAAAGCTTTGCCAAGTTTTCAATACAAATTGTTGTTTCAGCAGAAATATCCCTCCGTGTATCTTTTTGAACTACTCGGTAAAACTATAAAAAATGTGTGAGGAGGATGATACTGTGAAAGATCAATCATTTGAAGTAAGAACCGATTTAGCAGTCGAAGCAAAAGATATGTATGTTGAAAAAGAAAAAAACAAAGAACAACAAATTGCCGGAGTAAAAATAAACGAGAAGCGAATCGGAAATATAGAAGTAACTAATGTAGAAGTAGACGAACAAGGCGCAAATAATATTGGCAAAAGTCCAGGGTCCTACCATACGGTTTACTCTAATGCGATAAAAAATCAAGATACAAAGTCCCAAGAAGAAACAGCAAAAGTAGTAACTAAACAACTAATAGAATTAATGGATAAAAATGAAGTAGCGAAAGGTGCTTCAGGATTAATTGTCGGTTTAGGAAATCGTAATGTAACTCCTGATGCTTTAGGTCCTCTAGCCATTGATAAAGTGCTTGTCACCAATCATTTATTTATTCACGAACCCCAGTATGTACAGGATGGTTATCGAAAAGTAGCAACGATCAACCCTGGCGTAATGGGAGTTACTGGTATCGAAACGAGCGATATTATCAAAGGTGTCATTGAGAAATATAAACCAGGTTTTGTGATAGCTATCGATGCACTTGCTTCCCGTTCTATTGAAAGAGTAAATGCAACCATACAATTGTCGGATTCTGGTATACACCCAGGTTCAGGTGTTGGTAACAAACGAAAAGAATTGAGTAAAGAAACTTTAGGTGTACCTGTTTTCGCTATTGGTGTACCAACAGTAGTAGATGCCGTTACGATCACAAGTGATGCGATTGATTATGTGTTTAAACATATCGGTAAGGAATGGCGTGAAAAAGATAAACCTTCTAAATCATTAACACCTGCAGGATTAAATTTCGGAGACCATTCACTATCGGAAGAAGATTTACCACCAATTGAAAAAAGAGAGAAAATATTTGGAATGATTGGTGCATTAGATGAACAAGAGAAGCGAGCGTTAATGAAAGAGGTGCTGACACCTCTTGGACATAACTTAATGGTAACGCCTAAGGAAATAGATGGATATATCACAGATATGGCTCATTTATTGGCAGAAGCGTTAAATGCAGCAATGCACGAAAACGTTGATATTAAAAATTTTGCTCAATATACAAGATAAAAATAGGTTCTACTTTCTATTGAATCATCATAGTATCTAGTAGATATGATAGAGGAGATAGAAAGGAGAACACTATGCGCCGTCCTAATCGATTTCAAAAACGTGTCTTTTTGTTTTCAAAACATAAATTACTGATAACTATATCGGGATTTGTTACCGCATTTTTTGCGATGTTTATTTTAGTAGGCATGTTAACAAGTATTGATCCGAATTATCGTGTTGCTTCTAATACGGTGAAGAAATGGACAAATAATGTAACCGAAGTACATTTCTTATCCTTAATGATGATGGAAAACCGCACTTTTAAAGAAGCGCTCCCAGATGATCAGACACCTATTGATATGTGGAAGGTAGTCTTTGAATTAGGAACGAATGTCAGAATGCATGATGTCAGAAGCTTATTGGGGAGAGAACTTCCTGGATTTGAAATGTATGATCGTCAAATATTAATTGCAGGTGAGGGAACAGATTATACGAATTTAACCGTAGAGTCTACACCACCTCTAGATATCGTTTTAGAAGAAAGAGAAGCAACAACGCCAGAAGGAAAAGATGAAGAAAAGCCTGTTGAGGAAAAAGAAAAAACAACAGGTGACAAAAATGTTGTTTATATATACAACACACATAATCGTGAATCTTTTTTACCTTATTTACCTAAGACGGATAATCCGAATGATGCGTTTCATCATGAAGTGAATATCACGAACGTCAGTGAGCAGCTCGCAAAAGATTTAAAACGTTATGGTATTGGTGCTGAAGTGGATGACACCGATATTGGTGCTATCTTAAATGAAAAAGGATGGGATTATTCCTCAGATTCTTATAAAGCCTCTAAAGATGTGGTTGAAGCAGCAGTGTCGGAAAATAAGGAAGTTAATTTTGTGTTTGATTTGCATCGTGACAGTATCCGTAAAGATTTGACGACAATTGAGATTGATGGGAAATCTTATGCCAAAATTATGTTTGTAATTGGTGGAGATAATCCGAATTATGAAAAAAATTATGCATTAGCAGAGAAATTACAGGCTTTATTTGATGAAAAATATTTAGGTTTAAGTCGTGGGGTAGAGATGTATGGCGGTGCAGGCAGAAACGGTGTCTACAACCAAGATATCTCTGAAAACGCGTTGACGATAGAAATTGGCGGGGTTGATAACACAATGGAAGAGTTGTATAACACCACAGAACTTTTTGCAGAGATATTCAGTGAATATTATTGGAATGCTGAAAGCGTCTCAGGATCTAATGAAGGGGATGAATAAAGGTGAAGTACTTCTTTTACTTATTGTTGTTGACACTAGTTTTTTCGTTAGGCATGTATATCGGTATAGATCGTTCTGATGGAGTGGGTGTAGCTGTCAGTCACTCTCAAGAAGAAACGACAAGTGAATCAGAGGAAGCCGATGAAGTTGAGGTAGTGAACAGAGATCAGATTATAGAAGAAGTAGAAAAAGAAGTTCAGGTGAATGAGGAGATCGAACCTACTTTTTTACACTCCGCTGCAGGTGAGGGCGAAAAAATCGTTAAAGTTATTTTCGATCAAATTGTGGATGTTACGTATGCAGTAGTGGATGGTGTTTTTTAGATGAAGAGAAGGTCAAATGGTTGATTGAAGAAATACCTGCTGCATATTTCTGTTGAACATCCACGTTTTCACTGCTATAATCAATGCTAGTATTGTGGTCGAATATAGGAGTTGAATGACATTGACGAACAATAGAAATCAAAGCAAAGTACGTAATTTTTCAATAATTGCACATATTGATCACGGAAAATCAACGTTAGCTGATCGAATATTGGAAAAAACAAAAGCGCTGACGTCTCGTGAGATGAAAGCACAATTTCTAGATGGGATGGATTTAGAGCGTGAACGTGGGATTACGATCAAATTAAATGCTGTTCAATTGAAATATGATCGCGGTGATGGAGACGAATACCTTTTTCACTTGATCGACACACCTGGACATGTCGATTTTACATACGAAGTTTCGCGAAGCCTCGCAGCGTGTGAAGGTGCTATTTTAGTGGTAGATGCGGCACAAGGTATTGAAGCTCAAACACTTGCAAATGTCTATCTGGCACTGGATAATGATCTTGAAATTATACCGGTTATTAATAAAGTTGACTTACCAAGTGCAGACCCGGAGCGAGTGAAACAAGAGATTACCGATGTCATAGGTATTGACGGAGACGAAGCGATATTAGCAAGTGCAAAGTCCGGCATTGGTATTGATGAGATATTAGACCAGATTGTCGAAAGAATTCCCGCGCCTAAAGGAAACCTTGATGATCCACTTAAAGCACTTATTTTTGATTCATTATATGATCCATACCGTGGAGTTGTCGCATATATTTGTGTCAAAGAAGGTTCGGTAAAAGTAGGCGATAAGATTAAAATGATGGCAACGGGTAAAGAATTTGAAGTGAATGAAATTGGGGTCTTTAATCCAAAGCCAGTTAAACAAGATGAATTATTAGTTGGTGATGTAGGATACTTAACAGCATCGATTAAAAATGTAGGTGATACTCGCGTAGGGGATACCATTACATTATCCAATAATCCTGCTTCTGAGCCATTACCAGGTTATCGCAAGTTAAATCCGATGGTATTCTGTGGTCTTTACCCGGTTGATGCAGATAAGTATAATGATTTGCGTGAAGCACTTGAACGTCTGGAGTTAAATGATTCCTCTTTACAATACGAAGCAGAAACTTCTCAAGCATTAGGATTTGGTTTCCGGTGTGGATTTCTGGGACTGTTGCATATGGAGATTATCCAGGAACGTATTGAGCGTGAGTTTGGTATTGATTTAATAACTACAGCGCCAAGTGTGATTTATCAAGTCGTGAAAACAGATGGTGAAGCAGTTGATATTGATAATCCATCATTTATGCCGGACAATCAATCTGTTGAAGAGGTCCAGGAGCCATACGTTCGGGCAACGATAATGGTGCCAAATGATTTTGTGGGACCAGTGATGGAAATCTGTCAGAAAAAACGCGGCGATTTTCTGGATATGCAATATTTAGATGATAATCGAGTGAATGTTGTCTATGAAATTCCATTATCCGAAATTGTTTACGACTTTTTTGATCGATTAAAGTCACAGACGAAAGGCTATGCTTCCTTCGATTATGAAATGATAGGCTATAAGACATCGGACCTTGTGAAAATGGATATATTATTGAATGGCGATACAATTGATGCCTTGTCCTTTATTGTACACCGTGATTTTGCTTTTGAGCGTGGAAAGCAAATAGCCGATAAATTAAAAACGTTAATACCTAGACAGCAGTTTGAAGTACCGATTCAAGCGGCAATAGGTAATAAGATTGTTGCAAGAACGAACATCAAAGCAATGCGTAAAAACGTGTTAAGTAAATGTTATGGCGGGGATATCTCCCGAAAACGTAAACTTTTAGAGAAACAAAAAGAAGGTAAAAAACGTATGAAAATGGTTGGTTCTGTTGAAGTTCCTCAGGAAGCCTTTATGTCAGTTCTTAAAATGGATGATGATTAGAATCAATGAAAAGCCCTTGTCAAATGGCAAGGGCTTTTACCGTACGTGAAAGGAGGAGAAGGAATGGTATCGTCTGTCTATATTCACATTCCTTTTTGTGAAAAGATTTGCCATTATTGTGATTTTATTAAGTTTTTTTATGAAGAACAAATGGCCGATGATTACTTAGTTGCATTAGAGAATGAGATGAAAATCAATATAGAAAACCCTAAAAAGAAAATGAAAACTATTTTTGTTGGTGGAGGAACTCCAACTGCACTTAATAACCGACAGTTAACGAAACTGGTGAAAATGATCGATCATTATTTTGATGTTGAAAGTGCAGAAGAATATTCATTTGAAGCGAATCCAGGTGATTTAACGGAAGAGAAAATTCGCATTCTAAAAGAGCACGGTGTCAACCGGATTTCGATGGGGGTCCAGGTGTTTGATGATGTGATGTTAGAACAATTGGGCAGACTGCACCGAGTGAAAGATGTCTATCAGAATGTAAATGATTTAGTGAGGGCTGGTATTGACAATATTAGCATCGATTTAATGTACAGCTTGCCAAATCAGACGCTCGGACATTTTGAGGAAACGTTGGATGAGGCATTACAGTTTGATCTGCCTCATTATTCCGCTTATTCGCTACAGATTGAGCCGAAAACCATTTTTTATCAACGTTATAAGAAAGGAAAGTTAACAAAGCCACCAGAAGAAATCGAAGCGGATATGTATGAATTACTACGCAGAGAAATGAAAAATAAAGACATCCAGCAGTATGAAATCAGTAACTTCGCCAAACCAGGTTTTGAAAGTAAGCATAACTTAACTTATTGGAACAATGATTACTACTATGGTTTTGGTGCAGGGTCGCATGGGTATTTACCTGGAGAACGGATTATTAATATTCGTCCATTCCCAGCCTATGTGGAAGCAGCGAATAAAACAGGCAAACCTGTCCTTCATATTGAAAAAATCGGACGTAAGGAACAAATCGAAGAAGAAATGTTCTTGGGATTGAGGAAAAGTGAAGGGGTATCGATTCCGCGGTTTGAGGAAAAATACCAAGTGAAAATGGAGAAATTATATGGAGATGAATTAACCCAGCTTGAAAAACGAGGCTGGATTGACCGTGATCCACACTTTGTTAAATTAACAGAAGAAGGAAAACCTTTCGGGAATGAAGTATTTCAATCTTTTTTATTGGAAAAAGATCTGTAATATTTTTGTTAACTGATTGGGACGGGCATCATGAAACTTTTCCATGTCGATGAAAAGAAATCTGGTGTTTCTTGATTGACATTTTGTGATGGATTTGATAATTTATTATTAGATTTAGCACTCAAGGTTTTAGAGTGCTAACAGAGGTGATCATCGATGCTTACAGAGAGACAGATCCAAGTTTTGCAGGTTATTATTGATGAGTTCATCCAGACGGCACAACCGATTGGATCGAGGGCTATCGCTAAAAAAGAAGACATTTCATTTAGTCCTGCTACTATTCGCAATGAAATGGCAGATCTAGAGGAATCAGGTTTTATTGAAAAAACGCACACTTCCTCTGGACGTGTACCTTCTGAAAAAGGCTATCGTTTTTATGTCGATCACTTAATGTCACCATTTCGTTTATCTAATCAAGATATGAGCATTATTCAAAAGACATTTGAACGTGAAATGATCGAATTTGAAAAAGTAGTTCAAAAATCTGCACGTGTTTTATCAGATTTAACGAACTACACTTCGATCATTTTGGGACCAGAAGTATTTGAAACAACATTAAAGCAAATTCAGATTATCAGTTTGTCTGAACATACTGCGGTTGCGATACTAGTAACTAGTACAGGACATGTTGAACATCGATACTTCAATGTGCCAACAATAATGCATACATCTGATTTGGAGAAATTGGTAAATATTTTAAATGATCGCCTGATTGGTGTACCAATCATCCGCCTGCAACAGAAAATGTATGGTGAAGTTGCACAGATACTGCAACGCTATAGTTCAGAATTTGAAACAACTTATTCATATTTAAAAGAAGCTTTATTGGAGAAACAACCTGTGAAGCTTTACATGGGCGGAAAAACAAATATCATGTTACAACCAGAGTTCCATGACATCCAAAAGATTCAATCTCTTTATTCTGTAATGGAAAAAGAAGACGAAATGGCGAATCTACTCAGAACATCTGGTAAAGGTATTAAAGTGTCGATTGGGCAGGAAAATGAGTTGGATGCGATGCAGGATTGCACCTTGATCACCGCAACCTACTCGTTAAGCGATGAACAGCTCGGAACGATAGCATTACTTGGACCGACGAGAATGGAATATTCAAGAGTTGTGTCAATATTGAATGTTTTGTCAAATAGATTAACTAAAAAATTTAATTCATGGTACTAATACGAGAAGGGTATGGTGCAATCCCGTACTCTTTTTGTGAGGTATAAAGCATAAACAGGGAGGTCTAGGCAATCGCCAGAAGTATAGTCGGCCTTGCACTGACTAACTTCACTCACGGCCTGTGATCAATGTTGATACTAAAATTTCCAGTTCGTCATGCCCTTGGGCGAAGAAGTTATCATCGGTTCGTAAACTCACCGTGATGCCTTTATCTCTAAGTGAGAAAGAATGATCGATTAAAACCATCACTTTGCGCTTAATTATGTGAGTGTAAAGTTTGATTATTTCGTTAAAGTGTGTTTAGCTATACAGTGGTTTTATTTAGGAGGTGACAGGGATGGAAGAAAAAGATGTTCAACAAAAAGAACAAGAAGATGTGAAGGAAGAAGTAGTTGAGGATGCTGAACAGGAGCTTGTCACAGAGGCGGAATCAGCTGAATCTGAAGAGGAAACAGTAAGCAATGAAGAATCTGAAAAACTGCAACAAGAGAAAGATGAATTACAAACACAACTTCTTCGTGTGCAAGCAGAATACGATAACTTCAGAAAACGTACGAAGAAAGAAAAAGAAGCAGACCTGAAATATAAATCACAATCGGTAGTAACAGAACTATTACCGGTTTTAGATAATTTTGAGCGGGCACTTCAAGTAGAAGTTGAAGATAAAGCCGCAAAAGGTGTTGTCGAAGGTCTGGAAATGGTCTACCGACAACTGAAGACAGTACTTGAAAACGAAGGTGTAACAGAGGTTGAAACAGATGGTCAAACATTTGATCCAAATATACACCAAGCAGTTATACAAGTAGAAGAAGAAGGTTATGAATCAAACCAAATTGTTGAGACGATGCAAAAAGGATACCAATTAAAGGATCGTGTAATCAGACCAGCAATGGTGAAAGTAAATCAGTAATTACATATGATGTAAGGAGGATGTTGAAAATGGGAAAAATTATCGGTATTGATTTAGGTACAACTAACTCATGTGTGGCAGTAATGGAAGGTGGCGAATCAAAAGTAATTCCAAATCCTGAAGGAAATCGTACTACCCCTTCTGTTGTTTCTTTTAAAAATGGTGAACGTCAAATTGGGGAAGTAGCAAAACGTCAAGCTATTACAAACCCAAACACGATTCAATCCATCAAGCGTCACATGGGTACAGATTATAAAGTGGAGATCGAAGGTAAAGAACATACTCCACAAGAAATTTCTGCGATTATTTTACAACACTTAAAATCTTATGCAGAAGATTATTTAGGAGATACAGTAGAGAAAGCAGTTATTACTGTTCCTGCTTACTTTAACGATGCAGAACGACAAGCGACAAAAGATGCTGGAAAAATTGCCGGACTTGAAGTGGAGCGTATTATTAATGAGCCTACTGCGGCAGCATTAGCATATGGTATCGATAAAGCGGAAGAAGATCAGACTGTTCTTGTATATGACCTTGGTGGTGGTACATTTGATGTATCTATCCTAGACATCGGTGAAGGCACGTTTGAAGTAGTTTCCACTGCTGGTGACAACCGCCTTGGTGGGGATGACTTTGACCAAGTCTTAATCGACCACATGGTTCAAGAATTCAAGAAAGAAAATGGTATTGATCTTTCACAAGATAAAATGGCACTACAACGTTTGAAAGATGCTGCTGAAAAAGCGAAGAGAGATCTTTCTGGTGTAGCACAAACACAAGTGTCTCTTCCATTCATCACAGCCGGTGATGCTGGTCCGTTACACTTAGAAATGAACATTACTCGCGCTAAATTTGATGAGGTGTCTTCAGCTCTTGTTGAAAAAACAATGGGGCCAACTCGTCAAGCAATTAAAGATGCAGACCTTTCTGCAAGTGAAATAGATAAAGTATTACTTGTTGGTGGTTCTACTCGTATACCGGCAGTGCAAGAAGCGATCAAGAAAGAAGTTGGTAAAGAGCCATCTAAAGGGGTTAACCCGGATGAAGTTGTAGCACTTGGTGCAGCAATCCAAGCTGGGGTATTACAAGGGGACGTAAAAGATGTTGTATTACTAGACGTTACTCCACTTTCATTAGGTATCGAAACTATGGGTAGTATCACGACAAAACTTATTGAGCGAAATACAACCATCCCTACAAGTGCTCAACAAGTATTCTCAACTGCAGCGGATAACCAAACAGCAGTGGATATTCACGTATTGCAAGGTGAGCGTGAAATGGCACAAGATAACAAAACACTTGGTCGTTTCCAATTAACTGATCTTCCACCAGCACCACGTGGAGTGCCTCAAATCGAAGTATCATTTGACATTGATGCCAATGGTATTGTAAATGTTCGTGCAAAAGATTTAGGTACAAATAAAGAGCAATCTATTACCATTAAATCTTCTTCTGGTCTTTCTGACGATGAGGTTGAAAAAATGGTTCAGGAAGCAGAAGAAAATGCAGAAGATGATAAGAAACGTCGTGAAGAAATAGAACTTCGCAATGAAGCAGATCAATTGGTTTTCCAAACGGATAAAACATTAAAAGATCTTGGTGAAAATGTTTCTGAGGAAGAACAACAAAAAGCAGAATCTGCAAAAGACGAATTGAAAAAAGCACTAGAAGACAATGACCAGGAACAAATTAAAGAGAAAAAAGAAGCCTTAGAACAAGAAGTTCAAGCTCTTTCCATGAAAGTCTATGAACAAGCACAACAACAAGCAGAAGCTAACGGCGATGCTGCAGGTGCAGAAGAAGGACAGCAAGAAGATGAAGTAGAAGACGCAGATTACGAAGAAGTGGACGACGAAGATAAAAAATAAAAAATAGGTTCTCAATCTAGGTTTGGAAAGTCAAAGTCAGTAATACATGGCTTTGGCTTTTTCCATGAAATAGTCATTTTTATTCAAATAAGTGCACCAATGATGCTGATTAAAGATACTCAGCTTCGGATAAGTAATGTTTGCTTATCTTTATCAATCAATGTTATTATAGTGTTTATGCAATAAACGAGCGGGAGTGTGATTAGGCAGTGAGTAAACAAGATTATTATGATGTTCTTGGTGTATCTAAAGATGCATCAAAAGATGAGATAAAAAAAGCGTACCGTAAACTTGCAAGAAAATATCATCCAGACGTTAACCAAGAAGAAGGTACAGATGAGAAATTCAAGGAAGTAAAAGAAGCATATGAGGTATTAGGTAATGAACAACAAAGAGCAAAATATGACCAATTTGGTCATGCCGGACCACAAAGTCAAGGATTTGGCGGTTTCGGAGGTGGAGAAGACTTCGGCGGCTTTGGAGATATCTTTGATATGTTCTTCGGAGGTGGACGAAGCCGAGATCCCAATGCTCCACGCCAAGGAAATGATTTACAATATGCGATGACCTTAGAGTTTGAAGATGCCATTTTTGGAAAAGAAACAGACATCCATATCCCAAAAGAGGAAGATTGTTCAACATGTAATGGATCTGGTGCAAAACCGGGAACTAATCCGGAAACATGTAGCCATTGTAATGGTAACGGTCAATTAAATGTCGAGCAAAATACACCTTTTGGTAGAGTAGTCAATAGACGTGTATGTCACCATTGTCAAGGTAGCGGTAAAATGATTAAAGATAAATGTACCACTTGTGGTGGCCAAGGTAAGATCAAAACTCGTAAGACAATTCATATCAGCATTCCGGCGGGTATTGATGAGGGACAGCAAATTCGTGTTCCAAATCAAGGTGAACCAGGTGTGAACGGTGGGCCTGCTGGTGATTTATATGTTATTATTCAAGTAAAAGAGCATGAATTCTATCAGCGTGAAGGCGATCATATTTTCTGTGACATGCCTATTACATTTGTTCAAGGAGCTCTAGGAGACGAAATTGAGGTACCAACCCTGCACGGGAAAGTAAAACTTAAAGTACCAGCTGGTACACAAACAGGTAAAACATTCCGATTAAAAGGGAAAGGTGCACCAAATGTGAGAGGGTATGGACAAGGGGATCAACATGTCAAAATTCGTGTCATTACACCGACAAACTTAAGTGATCGTCAGAAAGAATTATTAAGAGAATTCAATGAAATTAGTGGAAATCAACCGACTGATGAGCATGAGAATTCTTTCTTTCAAAGAGTAAAGCGTGCATTTAAAGGAGAATAAGAAATACTTGTATGAAAATTTTAAATAAAGTGAGTTGATCTGCGTGAAGTGGACAGAGCTGTGTATCTATACGACAAATGAAGCGATTGAACCTATCTCGAACATTATTCACGAAGCAGGTGCCAGTGGTGTCGTTATTGAAGATCGTCAGGATTTAGAGAAAGAACGTGAAAGTATTTACGGTGAAATCTATGATCTTAATCCTGACGATTATCCTGAAGAGGGAGTGCGTTTAAAAGCATATCTTCCTGTAAATAGCTTCTTGGGTGAAACGGTAACTGAGATTAAACAGGCGATTAATAATTTGCTCCTATACGATATTGATATTGGTTTAAATAAGATAACTCTTAGCGAAGTTAATGAAGAAGAGTGGGCAACAGCTTGGAAAAAGTATTATAAACCTGCGAAAATTTCAGAGCGTATAACCATAACACCGACGTGGGAAGATTATCAGCCTGTCTCTACAGATGAACTCATCATAGAGCTAGATCCGGGTATGGCATTTGGTACAGGTACACATCCAACAACAGTGTTAAGCATTCAAGCACTTGAGAGATTCATTGAAAAAGATGACACTGTTCTTGATGTTGGGTGTGGTTCAGGTGTGTTAAGTGTTGCTTCCGTATTATTAGGTGCAGAACAAGTTTTTGCTTATGATTTAGACGAAGTAGCGATTCAAAGCACTAAGTTAAATGTCAAAGTAAATAAAGTGGATGGCAAAGTCAAAGTAAAGCAAAATAATTTACTAGATCATATAGATGAAACAGCTGATATCATAGTATCAAATATCTTAGCTGAGATCATTTTGCGTTTTGAGAAAGATGCTTTTGAACGATTAAAACCTGGAGGAGTATTTATTACTTCTGGCATCATTCAAAAGAAAAAGCGAGATGTGAAAGACGGATTAGAAAAAGCGGGATTCGACATTTTAGAAATCAATCAGATGGAAGATTGGATTTCAATCATTGCCCAAAAGCCTGAAGAAAGTAGGTAGTGGGATGCAACGTTATTTTATCGAAAAAGATAATTGGTATGATGATAAAATACAAATTGTGGCTGATGACTATCACCATATTGTTCATGTCATGCGTATGGAAGAAGGAGATACACTTATTGCTAATCGTCATGACGGACAATCAGCAATAAGTCGTATCAAAAGGATCCATGAAACGGTTGTGGAAGCTATTGTTGAGAAATGGCTACATGAGGAATCGGAGTCACCGATTAACATTACGATAGTGCAAGGCTTGCCAAAGGGTGATAAATGGGAGTTAATCCTGCAAAAGGGTACGGAACTTGGAGCAGCTCATTTTATCCCTTTTCAAGCTGATCGTTCTGTTGTAAAATGGGATCACAAAAAGTTAAAGAAAAAACTACCGAGATGGCAAAAAATCGTGAAAGAAGCTAGTGAACAAGCACATCGAACGAAAATTCCTCAGGTCGATTCTGTTATTACAATGACAGAATTAATTAACGAAAGTGTGTCCTATGATTTCAAATTCTTCGCTTATGAAGAGGCGACGCGTGAATACAAATCTTTCAAATTACATAACTATTTTTCCAAAATACAAGAAGGTCAATCAGTAATAATTTGTATCGGTCCAGAAGGTGGTTTCAGTGATAAAGAAGCAAATGATTTAAAGAATGAGGGCTTTCAGGCGATTCGACTCGGGCCAAGAATTTTACGAACGGAAACAGCCCCCCTATTCGTACTTGCTAATTTATCTTACTACTTTGAAGAAATGAGGTGATGAAATGTCTACAGTGGCTTTTCATACATTAGGTTGTAAAGTAAACCATTATGAAACAGAAGGAATATGGCAGAAATTCAAAAATGAGGGTTACATGCGAGTGGATTTTGATCATCATGCTGACGTTTATGTCATCAATACTTGTACTGTTACAAATACAGGTGATAAAAAAAGCCGACAAGTAATTCGTCGAGCAATTCGTAGTAATCCAGAAGCAGTAGTTTGTGTAACAGGTTGCTATGCCCAAACATCTCCTGGTGAGATTATGGAGATCCCAGGTGTTGATATTGTTGTAGGTACACAAGATCGTGGAAAAATGCTTCAATATATTGAAGAACATCAAGAACACCGTCAACCGATTAATGGTGTTTCCAACATTATGAAAAATCGTGTTTTTGAAGAGATGGATGTACCTGCATTCACAGATCGAACACGTGCATCGTTAAAAATTCAAGAAGGTTGTAATAACTTTTGTACATTCTGTATCATTCCATGGTCTCGCGGATTATTACGCTCTAGAGAACCTGATAATGTATTGAAGCAAGCCCGTCAATTAGTGGAGGCTGGTTATAAAGAAATTGTCCTAACAGGTATTCATACAGCTGGATACGGAGAAGACATGAAAGATTATAACTTCGCACAACTATTACGGGATCTTGAATCAAAAGTAGATGGTTTAAAACGTATCCGTATTTCGTCGATTGAAGCGAGTCAGATTACTGATGAAGTGATCGAAGTATTGGATGCTGCTAAAAAAATAGTACCACACCTACATATTCCCTTACAATCTGGGTCAGATACAGTGTTGGAAAGAATGCGCCGGAAGTATACGTCAGACTTCTATGAAAAACGTGTAGCAAAAATCCAAAAATCATTACCACATTTAGCTATAACGTCTGACGTGATTGTAGGTTTTCCTGGTGAAACAAAAGAAGAGTTCCAGGAAACAATGGATTTTGTTAAAAAAATTGGATACTCGGAATTACACGTGTTCCCTTTCTCAAAAAGGACCGGTACGCCAGCAGCAAGGATGGATAATCAAGTAGATGATGAAGTGAAAAAACGTCGTGTGCAAGCATTAATTGAACAATCAGATGAACAAGCATTAGCATATGCGAAAGCTTATGTGAATGAAGTTGTAGAGGTTATTCCTGAAGAAACTTTTGATGCTAATCAACCAAATATCCTGGTAGGTTATTCCGATAACTACTTGAAAGTGAAATTCGAAGGAACCAAAGATATGATCGGTGAAATCGTTCGTGTAAAAATAACAAAAGCAGGTTATCCGTATAACGAAGGTCAATTTGTTCGGATAATGGATGACGCCGCCTTATCTATGTAAACGACGGTAGGTATTCTGTTATGTATTTTTCTTAAGAGAAGAGCTATTTATTTAACGAAACAAATGAAATGATACGAGAAAAAGGGTTGGTATCATTATCTAATTTTTCTAGTTAAACGGTTGACCTATTTTAATTGGTATATTATAATTGCAAAGAGACATATGTATGTATTACATGTGTTGTATTAATATTTGTTGTATGCTTCGGAGGGAGGGAAATTAGCATGTCTAACACAACTCGCGTTCGTAAAAACGAGTCAATTGAAGATGCTCTTCGTCGCTTTAAGCGTAGTGTATCAAAATCTGGTACATTATCTGAATATCGTAAGCGTGAATTTTATGAAAAACCTAGTGTTCGCCGTAAGAAAAAGTCGGAGGCAGCTAGAAAGCGTAAATTTTAAAGAGGGTGTAATGAAATAATGGCAATCGTTGAACTTTTGAACCAGGATATGAAGCAGGCGATGAAGGACAAAGATAAAGTTACATTAGGTGTAATTAGAATGGTCAAAGCATCGATGCAAAATGAAGCCATTAAATTACAGAAAGATACATTGTCTGAAGAACAAGAATTAAACGTTTTAGCGAAAGAGCTAAAGCAAAGAAAAGATTCCCTCCACGAATTTAAAGAAGCTGAACGCGAAGATCTTGTAAGCAAGTTAGAAGATGAAATTAACATAATACAAGCTTATATGCCAGAACAACTGTCTGATGAAGAGTTAGAAGAAATAGTTGTTCAGACGATCGAAGAAGTTCAAGCTCAATCAAAAAAAGATATGGGAAAAGTAATGAGTGCCCTAATGCCTAAGGTAAAAGGTAAAGCAGAAGGCTCAAGAGTGAATCAATTGGTTCAAAAGAACTTATCATAAATGAACATAATGATTTCATTCATCATTAAGACCCTAGGCTTATTGAATAAGTCTAGGGTCTTTCTAACATTTATCACGGCGCTAATCTAACCGTTCGTTAACCCCCACTTTCCCGATTCGAGTAAATCAAAGCTACACTTTAATAAGTTTCACTACCATCAGTGGCGATAAAAAAACGAATCCACACTTTATAGATTTTGCTGTAAGCGTGTGAATTCATATTGTCAGGTAATTCAATGATTGATGAAGAAAAATGTATACACTATGTAATAGTGTAATACTTTTCCTTCTAGATATAAGTATGATAAACTGTATGCGTTGACATAAGGTTTTAGTTTAACAAATGAAACTTTTTATACATAATAAACGTATGGATGCTTATATGTCACAGCACTAGTGAAGGGAGGTCGGGAATTGAAAAAGTACGTATCTTTGTTATTGCTTGCGATTTCAATCATTGCAGCAGTAGTTTCTTTCACTGATTTTCAGACAAAAGTTCATGCCGAAGAAAATGGAGAAGGTAAACTTGTTTACGTAATACCGATAGAAAATGAAGTAGAACGAGGTTTAGAAGCATTTATTAGAAGAACAACAACTGAGGCAAGTGATGCAGATGCAGATCACGTCATTTTTGAGATTAATACTCCTGGTGGACGTGTAGATGCTGCTTCATTTATTGGTGAAATTTTGCAGGATTTAGAGATTGAAACAACATCTCTTATTACTGTCAGAGCACTTTCTGCAGGATCTTATATTGCCTTGAATACAGATAATATCTATATGAAGCCACAAACAAGTATGGGAGCAAGTGGTGTCATAAATGCTGATGGGACAGCTGCAGATAAAAAAGCACAATCAGCATGGATCGCGAGTATGAGAGGAGCAGCTAGCTCTAAAGATAGAGATCCGTTGTTTGCAGAAGCGATGGCTAATGCTAACATTGATTTGCCTGAATATGGAGCCCCTGAAGGTGAATTTCTTACTTTGGATGCTAATTATGCAGTAGAAATAGATTATGCTGAAGGGATTGTGAGCCATCGGACAGAACTTTTAAGTGACTTATCGTTATCTGAAGCAGAAATTATTGAAACAGAACCAACAGCTGCAGAAGTAGTAGCACGATTTCTGACGAATCCAGTTGTCGTTCCCATACTATTATCGTTAGCAAGTATCGGTTTAATAGTGGAATTATATTCACCTGGTTTTGGCATTCCCGGTTCAATTGGAATAGCTTCTTTAATTCTATATTTTTACGGGCATATTGTAGCAGGTTTAGCAGGGTATGAAGCTATTGTCCTGCTGGTGGTGGGTGTTGTTTTAATTATTATTGAAATATTTGCGCCAGGGGGGATTATTGGTTTCATTGGTATCGGTGCGATAGTAGGCTCATTATTTTTGTCAACTAATGATCCGGGGCATATGGCCCTAAGTATAGCTATCGCACTTATTGCGAGTATTATTGTTTCTGTTATTTTATTCAAAACTATTGGTTTTGAAAAAGGAGTCTTCAGACATGTTATTCTAAGTGACTCGACAACTACAGAGCAAGGCTACGTCTCTTCTGTAAATCGATTAGAATTAATTGGTAAAGAAGGAATTAGCGTGACACCACTAAGGCCGTCTGGATCTGCAGAATTTGAAGAGGAAAGGTTAGATGTGGTGTCAGAAGGTTCGTTTATTAACGTGAACACTCCGATTAAAATTATAAAAGTAGAGGGTTCACGAATAGTGGTAAGAGAAATAAGAAATTTTTAGGAGGAATAGAATATGAATGATTTAGAAACATTTTTGCCCATTATAGGGATTGGATTAATAGTCATTGTTGTAGCTATTTTATTTACCTTTATACCAGTGATGCTATGGATTAGTGCACTTGCAGCAGGTGTAAAAGTAAGTATCTTTAACTTAGTAGGGATGCGTTTGAGAAGGGTTGTACCTTCACGTGTTATTAATCCATTGATTAAAGCACACAAAGCAGGTATTGATGTAACGACAAACCAACTAGAGAGTCACTTTTTAGCTGGTGGTAATGTAGACCGTGTTGTAAATGCGTTAATTGCAGCACAACGAGCAAATATTGAATTAAGCTTTGAACGCTGTGCAGCGATCGATTTAGCTGGACGTGACGTATTAGAAGCAGTACAAATGAGTGTAAATCCGAAAGTAATTGAAACACCGTTTATTGCTGGTATTTCGATGGATGGTATTGAAGTAAAAGCGAAAGCACGAATTACTGTTCGAGCAAACATTGAACGACTCGTCGGTGGTGCAGGTGAAGATACTGTTATTGCCCGTGTAGGTGAAGGTGTCGTAAGTACTATTGGTAGTTCAGAAGCACATACGAAAGTGCTGGAAAACCCAGACTCCATTTCTCACAACGTATTAAACCGTGGGTTAGATGCTGGAACAGCTTTCGAAATCTTATCCATTGACATAGCCGATGTAGATATCGGTAAAAACATCGGTGCGATCTTACAGACAGATCAAGCTGAAGCAGATAAAAACATTGCCCAAGCGAAAGCAGAAGAGCGTCGTGCAATGGCGGTTGCGCAGGAACAAGAAATGGTTGCAAAAGTTCAAGAAATGCGTGCCAAAGTTGTCGAAGCAGAAGCAGAAGTACCAAAAGCACTTGCAGAAGCATTGCGTTCTGGCAACATGGGTGTAATGGATTATATGAATTATAAGAATATTGATGCTGATACAGATATGCGTGATTCTATCGGTAAATTAACTGAAACAGACAATGATGAGGACGAAAATAACAAGTAAGAGTCCTCATAGGGATTTTCTCAGATAAGTTAGATTATATTTGTTTCATAGTACAGCAACTGGAATAGGAGACTTCTGCTGGAAGTGTATTATTCCAGTTGCGTAACTAGTGAATTAACTACTGGAAAAGTCCTTGAAAGGAAGATGTAAATGAGTGAATTGTTAAGTTTTATTGTCCCGATAATAGCGATTGTGTTTTGGCTTTTTGGTCTGTCAAAATCTAAAGATGAACAGCAAAGTCCACAAAGGCCTCAAAGACCGCAAAGAACTGATCAACAAACAACAAGTAATACACAGCACCCAAGAACCGAAACAACAGCACAATCTGTCCCTAATCATCAGGGAATGGAAACTAATATCGATTCTGGACAAGAAACATTTGCCCAACAAAAGAAAGAGCAAATGGAAGAATTGAATAAAAAAATCCACCGTTCAGAAAAAATTCGAGATAAAAACCAAGATCAAGAGCTTGGTAAGCATGATGCCATTAAGAATGGTCCGACACAAAAAGCATACCGTAAAGATAATGAAAAAGAAATTTCTCTTTCAATTGAAAAAAACTTAACGTCAAAAGGGATTGCTCAAGGTATTATTATGTCAGAAGTATTGGGGCCGCCACGTGCCTATCAAAAAAGAAAATACTATCGGAACGACCGATAAAAAAAGCCGAATGGAAAAACCATTCGGCTTTTTTCTATACATTAAAAATTCATGAAAGAACTCCACCTCACCGACAATTTTGCTAAGTGTCGGTTTAGCTGTCTTTGATCTGATTTTCTAGCACTTAACTTTACGTATAACTGTTCTTATTTTTATATATTTTCATAGAATGAAGGTGAGGGGAGGCATATGCTCAGTGAAAAAGATAAAAGAAAAATTTATGTCTGCTTTTACACGTACTTTTGATTTGCCTTCTGAAGTTACGTTGGAACTGCCACGAATTACAATGATCGGATCGATTCATGCGTACATAGAAAATCATCAAGGTCTTATCATCTTTTCTTCTACCGAATTGCTTTTAAAAGTTCACCAAGGACATGTTCGAATAACAGGAGATAACTTTGTACTGAAAACAATGATAGATAAAGACATTTTATTAGAAGGTAATATAAAAGATATTACCTTTGAGAAATCGTAAAGTCTAAATTCGGAGGGAAAGGCTTATGTTTTTCAAACGCAAAAATTGGTTATCAGGATATATTACAATTGAAATAAAAGGAGAGTATCCAGAACGTTTTTTTGATTTGTGTGCAAAATTTAATATTGCGTCATGGGATATCGAAAAAAAGAACGAAACAATAGCAATAGGAAAAATAAAATTAGCTGATTTGCCTAAACTAAGGGTAGTAAAAAGAAAGACCATTCACAAAGTATATTTTAAAGGACGCAATGGACTACCATTTTTTCTTCATCACCTGACCTATCAAAAACCACTACTAATTGGATTCTTTATCGCTATAGCAGTTATATTCTTCATGTCTAATATTGTTTGGAGAATTGATGTATCTGGCTTAGATGAAGAAATCGAAACAAAAGTCATTCATCAGTTGGAAGATTATGGTTTGGAAGAAGGCAGTTTTCAGTGGAATATAGCTTCTCCAGCAACTATCCAAAAACAGTTATTAACAGATGTTCCTGAATTATTATGGATTGGTGTGAAAAGAAATGGATCTGCTTTTCATCTGGAAGGTGTCGAAAAGACCATAGTTGAAAAAGAAGAAGAGGAAGAAGCTGGACATTTGGTAGCTACAAAAGAAGGGGTTATTGAAGATTTGTTCGTTTCAAGAGGACAACCTCTTGTAAGCGCCAATGATGTAGTTTATCAAGGAGATATTTTAGTATCTGGTTATCTTAAAGAATCTGAAGAAGATGATGATGAAAGGAAGCCTGTGGCAGCAGAAGGAGAGGTAATTGCAAAAGTATGGTATAAAAGTGAAGTAACCGTACCGTTGGACAACCAGTATCTTGTACTTACTGGTGAAATGGAACAAAAACATTACTTGCATATTTCTAAATATTTAATTCCAATTTGGAACTTTGAAAAGCCTGAATATAAACATCATCAAGTTGATGTTGAAGAAAAAAATTTTTATTTTTTGAAATGGAAACTTCCAATAAGTTATGTAAAGCAATCCATTTATGATGCAGAATTAAAAGAGGAAAAAGTAAGTAAAGAAAAAGCAAAAAATATTGCATTAGAGCAAGGTAAGAGGGAGTTAATGAGGGAAATTCCACACGATGCAGAAATTACGGATGAAAAAGTTTTGCACGAAAGTGTAGAGAGTGGTAAAGTAAAATTAACCTTGTATTATACTGTACTAGAAAATATTGCAAAGAAACAACCAATTACTCAAGGAGATTGATTATGTCAGAAGATCTAAAAATGATTGATTTACAATTAGAAAATCCAAATGAAGCACTAACACTTTTTGGGACAGAAGATCGACATTTAAAGCAGTTAGAAGAACAATTACAAGTATCGATTACTTCTCGTGGTGAGCAAATTAGTGTTTCTGGTAGTAATACAGATGTAAACGTAATTCAAGAAGTATTAAACGGACTGTTGGCTATCATTAGAAAAGGAATTACAATCACAGAGCGGGATGTTATTTATGCAATAGACCTTGCAAAAAAAGGGAAAATTAATCAATTAGAAACGTTATTCGAGGATGAGATTACAAAGAATGCAAAAGGAAAATCGATTCGTGTAAAAACACTAGGACAACGCCACTACTTGCAAACAATGAAACAGAATGATCTTGTCTTTGGGATAGGACCAGCTGGGACTGGTAAAACGTACTTGGCTGTGGTGATGGCTATCCATGCACTAAAAAATGGTAGAGTAAAGCGAATTATTTTAACCAGACCAGCAGTAGAGGCAGGAGAAAGTTTAGGATTCTTACCTGGAGATTTAAAAGAGAAGGTCGACCCTTATTTACGCCCATTATACGATGCTTTACATGATGTACTGGGTACGGAACATACGATGCGCTTAATTGAAAGAGGCACGATCGAAATTGCTCCTCTTGCCTACATGCGTGGAAGAACATTAGACGATGCTTTTGTAATTTTAGATGAAGCACAAAATACGACCAATGCACAAATGAAAATGTTTTTAACCCGTTTAGGTTTTGGATCAAAAATGGTTATTACTGGTGATGTTACACAAATTGACTTGCCCAAAGGGGTTCAGTCAGGTTTAACTGAGGCAAAAGAGAAGTTATCCAATATGAAAGGGATCGGTGTAGTCTATTTATCACAATCTGATGTAGTCCGACACCCTATTGTTCAAAAAATTATTGAAGCATATGAAAATTAAATAAACTGCTTTGAATAGTCATAAGGAGTTGTCTCAAAAGTTATGTATGTTTACACCAAAAGAATATGCGAGACTTTTCGGGCAACTCTTTTGTAGAACAGTAATGTGAAAGGTATGCCCGAAGAATGGGGGAATCAAAATGAAAAAATTTTGGTTGTTAAAGCAACAATTCGTTTCTTTTTTTCAGCATAATAGTATGCAATTAGTCACAGCATGCTTCGTTATTGCAAGTATATTCTTTGTCGTAACATTCCAAAATGTTAATACAGAAACATATGATATCGAAAAATTCTCTGCAGCTAAAGAAACGATTCGTTCCCCTATTTCGATCGAGAATACCGAAGAAACTGAACGGAGAATCAGAGAAGTTGTCCAATCTGTTGAGGAGCATTTTGAAGTTTCCGGAGAAATTACAGAAGAGCAAATTACATATATAAATGAAGTTTTCGAAGCGATTGATAAGATCGAAACAGGAAATATTGAGTTAGATTCAAAGGAAGAAAACCTGGAGACTATTTCAAATAAAGTTGCTTATCTTGAGAATTTAGTTCACGATGAACTACTACTTGAAGTTGATGCAGAAACATTTAGAGCATTATTTCAAGCTACAAATGAAGAGAGAGTGTTAGCGAAAGAATTGATTACGACAGCCCTTTACGATGCGTATTATAATGGCATTAAAGTCGAAGAAGTTGATCAAGCTATTCAGGAAGCACAGCAAAAGCTGACTTACTCTACGTTAGAAGATTCTTTTGTTGAGGCTTTACGTCCACTTATAGTATTTAGCATACAACCTAATTCATTTTTCTCTGCTGATCAAACAAATGAAGCCCAACAACAAGCAAGAAATAGTGTAGAACCCGTTATGATACGAGCAGGTGAAGTGATTGTTGAAGAAGGTCAATTGATTACTAATGAAATATACGAAGAGTTAGAAGTTACTGGGCTTTTAAACGAAGAACGGAATTTTTATCCGATGTTTGGTTTATTTCTGTTAGTTTCCTTAATTGGCTTATTTTTATTTTTTGAATTACGTCACCATATGAATAGTTCTGATTTTCATTTTCGTAAATTAATAGCAGTTGGCGTGTTAAGTATTTTTATTGTGTTAGTGATGAAAGTAGTAAGCTTTTATACAACATCGATTAATCCTTTATATTTAGTCACTCCAGTAGCCACGGTATCTATGTTATTAAAAATTTTAGTTAACGAACGAATTGCTATTGTAATGTCGATATTTTATGCTGTGATCGGCAGTGTCATATTTAATGCGGATATTCCAGGCCTGTTAAATATGGAAGCTGGAATTTTTATCATGTTCTCCCAGTTAGCTAGTATTTTCTCCTTATCGGCGATTAAAGATAGAGGATCAATTATTAAGAGCGGGTTAGCTACATCCATCGTTAATATTGTAACAATCTATTTATTTTTATTCTTATCATTTGAAAAATATACATGGTTGGATTATTTATCTTTAGGTGGGTATGGATTTCTGTCTGCTATTATCGCTACAGTGCTAACGATGGGGATGTTGCCTTTTTTTGAGTCGGGATTACGCATTTTATCCGATACAAAGCTTTTAGCTTTATCAAGTCCCAATCAATCATTATTACGCAAACTGTTAATTGAAGCTCCTGGAACTTATCATCACAGTATCATGGTAGCTAATTTAAGTGAGGCTTCCAGTGAAGCGATTGGAGCAAATGGTTTATTAGCTCGCGTTGCAGCTTACTATCATGATCTTGGCAAAACAGTCAGACCACATTATTTTATTGAAAATCAGATGGGGATGAAAAATCCTCATGACTATCTTGACCCTTATCAAAGTGCAGAAATTATTTTGCAACATCCTGTAGATAGCGCAAAGTTGCTAAAAAAAGAAAAATTACCTAACGAGATTATTGAGATTGCTCTACAACATCACGGTACGACTTTACTGAAATATTTTTATTATAAGGCGAAAGAGCGGAATGATAAAGTAAATGAAGGGGACTTTCGATATGAAGGTCCAAAGCCAAAGACGAAAGAAGCTGCAGTTGTATCCATTTGTGATTCCATTGAAGCAGCTACACGATCGTTGGCTAACCCTACTCAAGAAGAGATTGAAAAAGTTGTTTCTTCTATTTTTGAAGACCGATTATTAGACGGCCAGTTGAATGATAGTACATTAACATTTAAGGAATTGGAACAAATGAAATTAGTTATTTGTGAGACATTAAAAGGTATCTATCACTCCCGCATTCAGTACCCAAAGGAATCTAATATGAAAGAGGCGAAATAGACATGGAAATAGATTTTTATGATGAAACTGAAGAAGTATCACAGGAACATTTTGATTTAATAACCCAATTGCTTTCGTACGCTGCACAACAGGAGAAGTTGGCAGAAGATTCAGAATTGTCGATTTCGTTTGTAGATAATAAGGAAATTCAACTGTTAAACAAACAATATCGTGGACTGGATAATCCTACAGATGTATTATCATTTGCTCTTGAAGAAGAAGCTGATCAAGAAATTAGGATAATTGGGGCTGATATTCCAGTTACGCTAGGAGACATCATTATTTCTGTTGATAAAGCAAATGAACAAGCCGGGGAATACAATCATTCTTTCACAAGAGAATTAGGGTTTTTAGCTTTGCATGGTTTTTTGCATTTGCTTGGGTATGACCATATGAATGAAGATGATGAAAAGAAAATGTTTTCAAGACAAGAGGAGTTATTGAATGGGTTCGGATTATCGCGGGAGAAATAAATTTCATTTTGGTTTGCGGTATGCGTTGAAAGGACTTAAAGTTGCCATTTTGACTGAACGAAATATTAACATTCATATCATTGCGGCGATGATTGTATTTGTTGCAGGCTTACTCTATTCCATATCAATGATAGAATGGGCAATTTTATCTTTGACGGTTGGTGCAGTTATAAGTATGGAGATGATGAATACTGCCTTGGAAAGAGCTTTAGACCATTTAGAACCTGAGCATCGGCCTGCGATCGGAGTTGCAAAGGACATGGCTGCAGGTGCAGTCTTAGTTACTGCTATTGTGGCAATTCTCGTCGCAATTCTCATTTTCATGCCAAAGATTTTATGATCAAAAAATAAGGAATACACATTTTTAAACTTTACCACTAGTTTTGTCGAAAGTATGAAATCTTAGAGAAGATATAGTATTATTATGTTATAGAAAAACAACAGGAATTAAAGCGGAGGAAAAGTTATGCATAACAATTTTAAATCAGGATTTGTAGCAATTATCGGTAGACCCAATGTAGGAAAATCAACCTTTATGAATCATGTTATTGGTCAAAAAATTGCAATTATGAGTGACAAAGCACAAACAACCAGAAATAAAATACAAGGTGTATACACGGATGAGCAAAAACAAATCATATTTATTGATACCCCTGGAATTCATAAGCCTAAGCACAAATTAGGCGATTTTATGGTAAAAATAGCCGAAAATACCTTGAATGAAGTAGATGCGATTATGTTTATGATTAATGCGGATGAAGGATATGGTATGGGTGATCAGTATATTATGGATCGCTTAGAGTCGATCAAAAAACCGGTATATCTAATCATCAATAAAATTGATCTTGTTCATCCAGATCAACTGTTGCCACTTATAGACCAATATAAGGACAAGTATCCATTTAAAGAAATTATTCCTATTTCAGCTCTGGAAGGAAATAACGTAAATCATTTAATGGAAGTCATTACGGAGAACCTTCAGGAGGGTCCCCAATATTATCCGGAGGACCAAGTTACTGACCATCCTGAGCGTTTTATCATTAGTGAGTTGATACGTGAAAAGGTTTTACAATTAACAAGGGAAGAAGTACCACATTCAATTGCTGTTGTAATGGACGGTATTGATAATCGTGATGAAGATGAAAAAGTATTAGTCCAGGCTACAATTGTGGTTGAAAGAAAATCACAAAAAGGCATTATTATCGGTAAACAAGGCCAAATGTTAAAAGAAGTTGGAAAACGAGCAAGAAAGGATATTGAACGGCTATTAGGTTCGAAAGTGTATTTGGAGTTGTGGGTAAAAGTTCAAGAAAACTGGCGAAACAAAGACCATCAATTAAGTGAATTCGGTTTTAAGCAGGATGAATATTAAAAGTTGTATGATATATAATATCTCAGCTGTGAAGGTTATATAAGTTTGTTGTTTGTAGTTTGATACATGGTAAATATTTTAACTAATTGAATTAGAATTTCAGGAAAATCTAATATTGAACACAATGAAAGATTACCATAAGGAAAGGTGAGGTTTATTGTGATCGATGTACCATGGAAAATATTTAGCCAAACAGGAAATATCGAAGCGTACTTATGGATGAAACAAGTTGAGTCAGATGATTTTGACGAAGAAGAAGAAGACGATCCGTTATTTGAGGATACACATTTTTAATGAGTGAAAGGGAAAGGTGAAGCTTGTGTTTGAAAAAGTTGAAGGCTTCATTTTGAAAACACAGGATTATGGGGAAACACATAAAATTGTGACTATATTAACACCAACACTAGGAAAAGTTGGTGCTATAGCAAGAGGTGCAAAGAAAACAAAAAGTAGAATGGCTGCTATTACGCAGCCATTTATTCATGCTTCGTTTCTTATTCAGCCTGGATCAGGTCTTGCTGTTATTCAGCAAGGAGAAATGATTACTTCTTTTCGTAAAATACGGGAAGATATATTTAAGACTGCCTATACAAGTTACTTAGCAGAATTAACAGATAAATTGATCGATTCTAAAAGGTATAACCCATTTGTCTATCAACAATTATTACATACGGTCGAACGGATAAATGAAGGTAATGATGCGGAGATACTAACCATGATTTATGAATGGAAGATGTATCATGAAGCTGGATTTGCTCCTGTAGTAACAAAATGTGTTTCTTGCGGAAATCCACATAATTTAAAAGCATTTTCTATTTCAAATGGTGGGCTGTTATGCAGGAATTGCTTACGTCTAGATGAAAATGCTATCGCTATTCCCGAGAAAGTTGCTAAACTAATGGCGTTATTCGCCTGGATTGAGGTGGAACAAATCGGGAATATTTCAGTAAAGCCAGAAAATAAAATGATCCTTCAAAAAATTATGGAGCAATATTATGAAGAACATGGTGGGTATTATTTGAAGTCTAAAAGATTTTTGAACCAAATGAATCAGTTAAATGATAAATTATAATTGACAATTGGCGTAATGTTGCGTATTATGTAAAAATGAAATGAATAGCGGAATGCAAAGAAAGAGAGTAGTACTGATCATTGTCTTTCAAGCGAATTCAGGTTGGTGGAAGCTGAATAAGATCAAAATCAGGAAGGCACTCTGGAGCAACTTTTTTGAAAGTGGTCATCCTATTTCACTGGGTGACAAGTAGGGTGGAACCGCGGGCAAACCCGTCCCTATGCTTTATCTATTGATAAGGCATAGGGACGGGTTTTCAATTTTTCTAACGTTTTGAGTACAAAATCATAAACGGAGACACTCTTGCCCGAGAGAATGGGGAAAAGTCTCGCCAATTGATAATTTTCACTCGTGCGATGTCCGTAAAATTAACTGATGGAAGTCTCACTTTATAACATACTTTGCTAATTAACGATTTACAAAACGTTCTATACATAGGAGGATGAAGTACTGATGAATATTCAAGAGATGATCTTAACATTACAAAAGCATTGGTCAGATCAAAACTGTATCTTAATGCAAGCATATGACGTTGAAAAAGGGGCTGGAACGATGTCGCCAATGACCCTTTTACGCAGTCTTGGTCCGGAACCATGGAACGTAGCATATGTTGAGCCATCACGCCGTCCAGCAGATGGTCGTTATGGACAAAACCCAAACCGATTATATCAACACCATCAATTCCAAGTCATTATGAAACCTTCTCCTGACAATATTCAGGAGCTATATTTGGAATCATTAGAAAAGTTAGGTATTGACCCAGCGTATCATGATATTCGTTTTGTTGAAGATAACTGGGAAAATCCAACACTAGGTGCAGCAGGATTGGGATGGGAAGTTTGGTTAGATGGTATGGAAATAACACAATTTACTTATTTTCAGCAAATTGGCGGTTTGGAAGCGAATCCTGTAGCCGTGGAAATAACTTATGGGCTTGAACGTTTAGCTTCCTACATTCAAGATAAGGAAAATGTATTTGATTTAGAATGGACAACAGGTGTAACAGTTGGAGATATCTTCTATCAGCCAGAGTATGAACACTCAAAATATACATTTGAGGAATCCAATACCGAGATGCTTTTTGAATTATTCTCTACATACGAGGGAGAAGCAAAGCGGGCAATGGAAAAAGATTTAGTTTTTCCTGCTTACGATTACGTTCTGAAGTGCTCTCACACCTTTAATTTATTAGATGCGAAAGGTGTTATTTCGGTAACAGAACGAACAGGATATATTGGACGTGTCCGAAATTTAGCGAGAGAGATTGCTAAACTATATGTAGCAGAAAGAGAAAGACTTGGATTCCCCATGTTGAAAGGAGAAGAAAATAGTCATGAAAACAACTAATGTTTTGTTTGAAGTTGGTTTAGAAGAAATGCCAGCTCGTTTTATGAATGATACCGAAAAGCAATTAAAGAATAAAACGATCGACTGGCTGAAAAATATTCGATTAGCTTATCAAAATCTAACAATATATATTACACCAAGGAGATTCGCTGTATTAATTGAAGGGTTAGCTTATAAACAAGCAGATCAAGAAGAAGAAGCAAAAGGACCTGCTATGAAAATTGCCCAGGATGATGCTGGTAATTGGACTAAAGCAGCGATCGGTTTCTCTAAAGGTCAAGGGAAGTCTGTAGATGACCTTTATGTAAAAGAAGTTAACGGAACGAATTATATTTTTGTGAACAAATTTTTAAAAGGCAAAACACAAGAAGAGTTGTTACAAGATTTTAAAGATATTATTCTAAGTTTAAACTTTCCTAAAAATATGCGTTGGGCTGATCAAAACTTACGTTATATTCGCCCAATAAAATGGCTTGTGGCATTACAAGATGAAAAAATTATTCCTTTTGAGATAGCTGGTGTACACACAAGTAATGTGAGCTTTGGACACCGATTTTTAGGAGAAAAAATAACAATAAATACTCCATCTTCATACGCCAAACTATTAAATGACCAATATGTGATTGCGGAAACAACGAAGCGAGAAAAAATGATTACAGACGGTATTAAACAACTGGAACAGGAAAAGGGATGGAAAATTCCGGTTGATGATGATTTGTTAACAGAAGTAACTCATCTAGTAGAGTATCCAACTGTATTTTTTGGCCATTTTAGTGAGCAATTTTTGCATATACCACAAGAAGTACTTATTACATCCATGAAAGAACATCAACGCTACTTCCCTGTACAAACTGAAGAAAATCAGTTATTGCCATACTTTATCGGGGTGCGTAATGGTACAAGTGATCACATTGAAACGGTAGCAAGAGGTAATGAGAAGGTATTACGGGCGAGATTACAGGATGCACAGTTTTTCTATGAAGAAGATCAAAAACAATCGATTGACCATAACTTAAAACAATTAGATCGCATGGTTTTCCAGGAAAGCCTTGGTACAATTGCCGATAAAGTAAAACGTGTAACAGAAATATGCGAAATAATTGCAGAGGAATTAGACCTCTCTGAGCAAGAAAAGACTCAAGTTGACAGAGCTGCTAAGATAAGTAAATTTGATCTGGTTACTAACATGGTTAATGAATTCACGGAGCTACAGGGTACAATGGGAAGAAAATATGCCACCATATTTGGTGAAGATGATGTAGTAGCACAAGCAATCGAAGAACATTATATGCCAAGAAATGCCTATGATGAATTGCCAAATAGTGTTGTAGGATCTGTTGTGAGTATTGCGGACAAAATTGATACCATTGTCGGATGTTTTGCGGTAAGGTTGATACCTAGTGGTTCTCAAGACCCTTATGCTTTAAGAAGACAAGCATTAGGAATCTTGCAGATCAATCAACATAGTAGTTGGGATTTAAATATTAATCAATTACTCGAAAAGGTATTTGAATTATTTGATGCAAAAGATATTTCAAAAGCTGAAAAATCTCAGGTATTAATTCAATTAGAATCATTTTTTAAACAACGTGCTGCATATATTATGAAAGAAGCAGACATTGAAGCAGATATCATTGATGCGGTTCTTGTCAGTGAATTGTCCGATTTCTCTTTACTGTTAGAAAAAGCCCAATTATTGAAAGACAAACGTGCAGATTCTAATTTTAAAGACAAACAAGAAGCTTTTGTCCGTGTATTGAATTTAGCAACTAAAGCAGAAGGGCATATTGTTGAATCTAGTCTTTTTGAACAGGATGAGGAATATAAGTTGTATCAAACATATTTAGATATAAAAGATTATTATCAGAGTGCACTTGCCAAAAAAGATGCAAAAGCAGCGCTGGATCAATTAACACCATTAGTAAAGCCTATCCATCATTTCTTTGATAATACAATGGTAATGGCTGATAATGAAAGGATTCGTCATAATCGTTTAGCATTATTAAAAGTAATTGCCAATGAAATTAATAAATTTGCAGATTTAACCAAAGTCCAATGGAAACAAACGCAGATCGTAACGGACTGAGGAGGACATCACGTTCATGGAAAAAGCAATCATTTATGTTGTTTCTGACTCCGTCGGAGAAACAGCAGAATTTGTTACAAAGGCAGCACTCAGTCAGTTTATGAGTGAAAATGACTATGATTTATATCGCATACCATATGTAGAGAATATTGAAGTTTTGCGTGGTGCAGTTTACCACGCAAAACAATTAGGTGCGATGATTGGCTTTACGTTAGTCAACCCAATGTACAGAGAGTTTTTAATTCAGGAAGCCACCAATAAAAATGTCGAATGTGTTGATATAATGGGACCGATGCTTCAGGCAATGGAACGGAAATTTCAAAAGAAACCAAAACAAGAACCAGGACTTATTCATAAGTTGGATGAAGATTATTTTAGAAGAGTGGAAGCGATAGAATTTGCAGTCCGATATGATGATGGTAGAGACCCAAGAGGAGTAGAGCAAGCCGATATCATATTAATAGGGGTTTCTAGAACGTCTAAAACACCGTTATCACAATATTTAGCACACAAGCAATTAAAGGTTGCGAATGTCCCGATCGTACCAGAAGTAGAACCACCATCTTCATTATTTAATATTCCATCCCATAAGTGTATAGGATTAAGAATTAGTCCCGAAAAATTAAACAGCATTAGAAAAGAGCGATTAAAAAGTCTTGGATTGGACGATCAAGCTGCATATGCGAATCTAGACCGCATTGAATCTGAATTAGATCATTTTGATAAGATCATTCATCAACTTGGGTGTCCAGTTATCGATGTGTCGAATAAAGCTGTCGAAGAAATCGCTAATATCATTTTAAATTTGATCAATCAACCTTATTGGGATTTACATGATAATAAGGCGAGTGATTAAATAAGCTAAGATGTTGGAAATTAATATGAATATATATTATAATTATATTTTGTGAAAATGTTTATATTATTAATAAAATGTACATTACTGACTAATATAATAAACTTTAGTTAGTTATTTCAACATTTGATGATAAATAAAAATGTTACAACATTGTGTTATGTTTCAACATTTTTTCAAAAAAACTTTGAATCAAGCAGGAATTTGCGGTTTTGTGTAGAATAATGTAACGAGTAAGATCTTTTGTTATTCGACATTTTTTAACTCAGTGTCATCATATAAATAATGTTAATTATATTAATATGGTGTTTATATCATCTAGGTTGGAGGTATTATCTTAACAAGAGGCTGTTTAGCATAACACAGTGATAGATGTGTTTATACCAAGAATGAGAAAAATGTCGAACTTTTGAATTGAGAAGTTTTGAGAAATGGTGGTAAATAGTGGCCTATCAAGTGTCAGATGAAACAATTGAATCGCTTCGTCATGCTAATGATGTTGTCGATATTGTTGGGGAATATGTTCAATTAAAAAAGCAAGGTCGTAATTATTTTGGGCTTTGTCCATTTCACTCAGAAAATACACCTTCTTTTTCCGTTAATCAAGATAAACAAATTTATCATTGTTTTGGATGTGGTAAGGGTGGCAATGTTATTACATTTATTATGGAAATGGAAGGATACACTTTTCAACAGACTATTCGCTATTTAGCTGAAAAATCTGGTCAGTCTATTCCTGAATTAAAAGAATCATCAACTGAAAGGGTTAATAACGAGGAACAGGCGATTTTAGATGCTTACCAATGGTTAGTAAAACTTTATCATCATTTATTACGCCATTCAAAAGATGGAAAAAAAGCTCTGGAATACCTATATGACAGAGGCTTTTCAGATGAGGCAATCGATCAGTTTCAAATTGGCTATTCACCAACATCAAGAGACTTTATTGCACAATTTTTAGAGAAAAAAGGTTTCCATAAACAAGTAATGGCCAATGCAGGATTATTAACTGCTGGCAATGAAGGAAACTATTATGATCGGTTTCAAGCAAGAGTTATTTTTCCTATCCGTAATCATTTAGGTAAAACAATTGGATTTGTAGGAAGAACCATTACAGATCAGGAACCTAAATATCTAAATAGTCCTGAATCATCTTTGTTTAAAAAAAGCAAATTACTCTACAACTTTGATCTAGCTAGAAGTGAAATTCGGAAAAAAGGAGCAGTAATTCTTTTTGAAGGATCTGCAGATGTTATAGCAGCGCATCAGGCTGGAGTTATGAATGGTGTAGCATCGTTGGGAACTTCTTTAACAGAATCACATACCAGTCTTTTAAGAAGGTATGTCGATACAGTTTTACTTTGTTATGATGGCGATGATGCTGGCCAAAACGCTACTTATAAAGCTATTCAGTTATTCAAAAAAGTTGGTTGTAACATAAAAGTAGCAGCATTACCTCATAATTATGATCCAGATCAATATATTCAAGAGTATGGAAGTGACAAATTCCGAGAACAGGTAATTGGAACTGCAGATACAGAAATGGTCTTCTTAATGAAGTATTTAAAAAAGAATTTTAATTTAAAACTTGAAGGAGATCGACTGCAATATGTAGAAAGAGTAATTGGGGAAATTGCACAGTTAGAGAGTTCTATTGAACGGGATCATTATATTCGAGAATTAGCAGAAGAATTTAATCTCGCTTATGATGCTTTATCACAAGAATTAAAGTCTCGAATACGAAATATCAAAAAAAATGATGATAACCGGCAAAGGTTTGGTAATACTAATGGTGGAAATCAACAGAAATATGCACCAAAACCGTTAAATGCCTTACCACCAGCATATCAAAATGCAGAACGCCGTTTGATTGCATTTATGTTACAAAATACTCACATTGCAGAAAAAGTCAGAGAAACGATTGGATCTAAGTTCAATTCAGAGCAACATCAAATTATTGTAACCCATTTGTACGGATATTATGAAGAAGGGAATTCACCTGATCCCAGTCATTTCTTAACATATCTGGATGATGCAAATCTTCAACAAACTGTTGTTGAATTATCAATGATGGATTATTCTTGGGAAATGTCAGAGAAGGAGCTCCAAGACTATATTCGTCTTATTCAATCAGAACAGACAGAAAGCGAAAAAATAAAGCAACTACAACAACAAATGAAACAGTTAGAGAAAACAGATCCAAAAGAAGCAGCTAAGGTGGCAATGGAGATTATAAAGATAAAACAACAATCGAAAAATTGGAGTTAGTTTTGGAAGGAGGGGCACTCATGGCAGAAAACAAGCCATCACGTTCAAAAGAAGCTGAGTTAACTATTGAGCAGGCCAAAGACCAATTATTGGAATTGGGTAAAAAACGTGGTGTATTAGCATATGAGGAAGTAGCAGAAAGATTATCAAATTTTGAATTAGAATCCGAACAAATGGATGAATTCTATGAGTACCTAAATGAACAAGGTGTAGAAGTGATAGGGGATTCAGATGAAGATCCTACCATGCAACAGCTTTCAAAAGAGGAAGAATTCGATCTGAATGACTTAAGTGTACCGTTAGGAATTAAAATTAACGACCCAGTTCGTATGTATTTAAAGGAAATTGGTCGAGTCGATTTATTATCTGCCTCAGAAGAAATAGACCTTGCCAAAAGAATTGAAGAGGGTGAGGAATACGCCAAAAAAAGATTAGCTGAAGCTAACCTTCGTCTTGTTGTAAGTATCGCAAAACGTTATGTAGGCCGTGGTATGTTATTTCTGGATCTTATTCAAGAAGGAAACATGGGGCTTATTAAAGCAGTAGAAAAATTTGATTTCCGTAAAGGATTTAAGTTTAGTACCTATGCTACATGGTGGATTCGACAAGCGATTACAAGAGCAATCGCAGACCAGGCGAGAACGATCAGAATTCCTGTTCATATGGTAGAAACAATTAATAAACTTATTCGTGTTCAACGTCAATTATTACAGGATCTGGGAAGAGAACCAACTCCAGAAGAGATTGCGAAGGACATGGAATTAACACCTGACAAGGTAAGAGAAATCTTGAAAATTGCTCAAGAACCAGTATCATTGGAAACACCAATTGGTGAAGAAGATGACTCGCACCTTGGAGACTTTATTGAAGATCAAGAAGCTACATCTCCATCTGATCATGCAGCATATGAGTTATTAAAAGAGCAATTAGAAGATGTTTTAGATACACTAACAGATCGTGAAGAAAACGTATTACGATTGCGTTTCGGTTTAGATGATGGCAGAACAAGAACATTAGAAGAAGTAGGTAAGGTATTTGGCGTTACCCGTGAAAGAATTCGTCAAATTGAAGCAAAAGCATTAAGAAAATTACGTCATCCAAGTCGTAGCAAAAGATTAAAAGATTTCTTGGAATAAATTTCTAAGTGTGATAGATGAACTATCTTCTTTAAAAGAGGATAGTTCATTTTGAATTTTCACTAAGGCTATCAATGTTTCACATAATTATCCGATATAATGGTTAAAGTGAATCAGACTTGGAGATGGTATTAATGGACGAGGAACGTAAGCAAACAATTATTAATGAAATTAATTACTGGAAGAAATCTCAATTGTTACCAAATCAGTATTGTGATTTTTTACTAGCTCTATATACGGAAGGTGAAGGGGTTACTACAGAGGAAGATAAAGGAGCGAAGCAAACACCATATTACTTACTATTTTATTTTCTGGATACATTACTCATATTATTACCTTTTTTAATATTTCAGGTTACAGATAATCTTCTTGCACAAATGATTGGTATCGTTCTCACATTATGTACTGCGTTTGTTATGATAAAACTTTTTTCACGACATGATGAATTGCAAGATTCTTATGCAGTTATGATATGCTTTGTAGTGTTTTTATTTTCTACTGTGTTATGGATGACTGATTATATACGTATATCGGGAATAGTGTATATATGGATTTTTATCAATAGTATCTCTTGGATTACCTTTGGTAAGATAAAAAAACAATTTTTCTTGCAAATAGCAGGTGTTTTTATTTTAATTATTCTAACAATCATGTTAGGTTTTCACTATTTTTAGACAATTTCATGAATTTTAATGAGTATCACTTTTCTATTTGCTTATTTTGAAGTAAAATAAAGATGGTTTTCCATTATACATATTTGAAACATTTATTGGGTTGTACAAACCAAATTTGACGTGTAATTGAAGGAGGAAAAAAAACGATGAAAAAAAATCCAATTATACCTTTTGCACTTATTGCTGTTCTTGGGATTTTAGCAATGATCATTTTATCCGTAGTGGGGCAAAATGAACAAGAAAAAATTGCAAATGGTGGGGATGAAGGAGAAACAACAGAAGCAGCAGATCCAGAAGCATTAATCCAAAGCTGTATCGGGTGTCATGGTGGTGATTTAGAAGGTGGAAGTGGTCCATCTCTTAATGATGTTAATGAGAGACTAAGTGTTGAGGAAATTGAAAGTATGATTATTAACGGTTCCGATAATGGTAATATGCCTGGAGGATTAGTAAGTAATGAAGAAGCTACAGTATTAGCTGAATGGCTGTCTGAAGGGCAAGAATAAATTTGCAAAAGCTTTCTGTCTCGACAGAAGGCTTTTTTCATAAGACTATATAGTTGTAACATATGCACAAAAACCATAAACTGCGCAGTAACTAATTGCGTAGATTTGCTTTCTTCCACCTTTTTGATGGTGAGTGCTGGGAAATGCTCCGGCAGAATACTTCGCTTTCACCCGAGGGCACAAGTGCGACATCTGTTCAACTTACAGTGTCTTCTATGCCACGGGCACGGCCTCAGCCTCCTCAGAAAACAAAGAACGTTTTCTTGTGGGGTCTTCGGCTCGCGCTGTTCCTGTAGGAGTCTGCGTATTCTGCCTCCGCTTTGCGTAGTGTTCTGATTATCGAAAGAAGTGAACTTTTGGGAATATATTCTGTGAATTCTTTCTTACTTGATAAGAAATACACACTAAGCTGCGGAAAAATGCGACACTCCTGGGGAAACAGTGCGAGCCGAAGATCCACTTGGTGAAGTGATTTTCTTCACCAAGTTAGCTGAGGCCGTGCCCCCGGAAAGGGAGTGTTTTTCCGCAGCGACGAATTAGCACACTCAACTTCAGAGGAATGGAAGAAAGCTCATTAAACAGAATTTTCACAACTTCGCAGTTTGTATCTTTTGTGAATCAGAATAGAGCAGGGCCGGGTGGGTTTTATCCGGTTTTCTTATCTTTAAATAGTGAAGGGACAAGAATCATGTTATCAAAAAGACTAGAACAATTAGCTGACTATCTCCAGGAGCCTATATATTTTGCCGATATTGGTTCTGATCATGCTTATTTACCATGTTATGTTTGTGCACGGCATGAGAATGCAACTGCCATTGCTGGGGAGGTTAATCAAGGTCCGTTTGAAAGGGCAAAGCAAACCGTTAGAGAACAGGGGCTAGGCGATCGTATTGAAGTAAGAAAAGGAAATGGCTTAGAAGTAATTAGAGAAGAAGAAGAAGTCAATCAAATTACCATTGCCGGTATGGGAGGTAAACTGATCCGTACCATTCTGGAGGAAGGTAAATCTAAATTATCTGGTGTTTCACGCTTAATTTTACAACCTAATATTGATGGCCCAATCGTCCGTAAGTGGTTAATAGAGCATCAATATCAGATTGTTGCAGAAGACATTATTTCAGAAGATGGCTATATTTATGAGATCATTGTCAGCGATTATCGAAATGCTCCTATTGAACTTTCGGGAAGAGAACAATTATTTGGTCCATATCTTCTGAAGAAAAAAAGTAATGTTTTTTACGAGAAATGGTTTAATGAGAAAGAGAAACGTATGAAGCTGATTAACCAGATGAACCAAGCAACTGACTTACCTATTGAAAAAATCAAAAAGTTAGAAATAGAAATGGAATGGATAGAGGAGGTAATAGGAGATGACGACCGTTAAGGATGTAATCCGTTTATTTGAAAAATGGGTTCCTAAGCACTACGCAGAGTCTTGGGATAACGTCGGCTTACAAGTGGGGGACAAAAATCAAAAAGTTAATAAACTAATGGTCACTTTAGATGTAATAGACGCTGTTGTAGATGAGGCTATTGAAAATAACGTTGATCTCATTATTGCGCATCATCCACTATTATTCAAAGGGTTAAAGAATATTGACTTTCAAGATCCCAAAGGGCGCGTAGTTAAAAAATTAATCCAGCATAATATATCCGTTTATGCTGCACATACCAATCTTGATGTAGTCAATGGCGGTGTGAATGACTTGTTGGCAGAACGATTAGAACTTACTATGACAAAGGTTTTAGTGCCAACAGTAGAGGAACAATTTTTAAAATTTATCGTCTATGTTCCGCAAACACACTTAAATGATCTGGTAGATGCTTTAGGGGACGCTGGAGCCGGATATATTGGTAACTACAGCCATTGTACTTTCCGAACTACAGGAACCGGTGCATTCAAACCGTTAGAGGGAACTAATCCATTCCTTGGTAGACAAGGTGAAATAGAAGAAACCATTGAATATAAGGTTGAAACTATTATTAAAAAAACACAATTGTCTTCAGTCATACAGGTAGCAGAGAAGGCACATCCATATGAAGAAATGGCATATGACTTAGTACCGCTCGCTAATAAAGGAAAACAAGAGGGATTAGGTCGTATTGGTAAGCTGCCTCAGCCGATGAAGTTATCAGAGTACGCTGAAGTCGTAAAACGCAATTTAAATATTTCGACATTGCGTTATATTGGGGACCAAGATCAAATGATTAAGAAAGTTGCTGTACTAGGTGGTAGTGGTAAAGGATTTATCGATATAGCTCGTAATGCTGGTGCTGATCTATATATTACCGGCGATTTAACCTTTCACGAAGCACAAGACGCCGAAGAAGCTGGTCTTTGTCTGATTGATCCAGGTCACCATGTGGAAGAAGTAATGAAAGAAGGGGTAAAAGATTATTTCTTAACAAACCTTGATGCTTTACCAGAAAAAATAGAGGTAGACATCTCACGACTATCAACGGATCCATTTCATTATCAATAATACTGAAGAAGCAAGCGCCATAATGGCGCTTGCTTCTTATTTTTTAGCTTTTACTTTTGGTAAGATCTTGTCTTTCTGTACTTTCGAAGTGCGATCCCAAGTTTCAGGATCATTTGGGTTATATTGTTCGATAAATTTGATTACTTCTTTTGCGATTGGTGTCGGTGTAGAAGCACCAGCAGTAACGGCAACTTTGGAAACACCTTCTAACCATTCATATTGAATTTCAGATACATCAGCTATTCGATAAGCTTGAGTATCAGCTTTTTCAATGGAAACTTGAGCTAAGCGGTTGGAGTTATTACTGCGTGGATCTCCAACAACTAAAGTTAAATCGGCATCCTTTGCTTGTTCTGCTACTGCTTCCTGTCGAACCTGGGTTGCCATGCAGATTTCCTGTTCCAACTCTGTTTGTGGATATTTTTCTTGTACTCTTAACATCACATCATGAACATCCCATTGACTCATCGTAGTTTGATTTGTTACTAATATTTTTGCTGAATCGATCTTAAGTTTTTCGGCATCTTCCTGATTTTGTATTAAATGAACATGGTCCGGTGCTACACCTACTGCACCCTCAGGTTCAGGATGGCCTTTCTTGCCAATATAGACAATTTCATAATTATCTTTTACTTTATCGCGTATTAAATCATGTGTTCTCGTAACATCAGGACACGTTGCATCCAGTACAGTCAGCCCTTTTTTTTCTGCACGATTTTTTACCTCTGGTGAGACACCATGAGCTGTAAAAATAACAGTACCGTCTTCAATGTTTTCTAAAAGCTCACCGCGATTATTTCCGTCTAATGTGTAAACACCTTGTTCTTGAAAGGCGTTGGTTACATGCGAATTATGAACAATCATACCAAGTATATAAATAGGGCGAGGTAGATTGGGATCTTTCACTGCATTTTGAGCAATTACCATTGCATCGACAACTCCATAACAATATCCTCTAGGAGCAATCTTAATTACTTCCATCGTGGTTCCCCCTCTGTACTTTCTACTAGAGATCAAGTAAAATGTTAATAACGGACTTGAATTTGTCCAATACTTATATTATAAAGGTATTTGCTACAATTGACAAAGATATTTGCTAACTAGAAGGAGATTAACATGGAAAAACATTTATTTAAACAATACGCATTGGATGATTGGATGAATGAAGTGATTGGTAAGCTAGGATTTTATGAGCCAACTGCCATTCAAGCCAAGGTCATTCCAGAGGCTTTAAAAGGAAAAGACATTATCGGACAATCGGAAACCGGATCAGGCAAGACTCACGCCTTTTTGATTCCATTATTGAATAAAATCGATATCGATCAATCCAAAACACAAATTGTGTTAACCGCACCAACTAGAGAACTTGCTACTCAAATATATGATGAAGCGAAAAAAATCATGCAATTATCTAATGATGAAGATAAGTGGCGTGCGAAACTCATTATAGGCGGCACAGATAAAAAACGAATGGTGGAAAAAATGAAACAAGCACCACACATAGTGGTAGGTACACCCGGACGAATTTTAGATCTGGTTCAGGAAGGTGTATTAGATATTTATTCCGCAAAGTCTTTTGTAATGGATGAAACAGATTTAATGTTGGAATTAGGACTTATTGAAGAAATTGACCGGATACTTACAAATGCACATCCTGACATTCAAGTGATGGTGTTTTCGGCAACTATTCCGGAAAGATTACAGCCTTTTCTCAAGAAATATTTACATGCACCTCTTTATGTCAATATTGATGATCGGTTAGCTCCTGAAAATCTGGAGCATCGTTTAATTGATCTTCGACATCGCGAACAAGCTGATGTCATTTTTGAAATTTCCAAGGTAATTCAACCGTATTTAGCTATTATTTTTACGAACGGAAAGGAAAATGCTAATCAGTTAGCAAAAAATTTACAGGCTAAAGGATTAGAAGTTGGTCTCATTCATGGTGGTCTTAAACAGCGAGAACGAAAAAGAGCCCTTAAAGAAATTCAGCAGCTAAAATATCAATATATCGTAGCGACAGATCTTGCTTCACGTGGTATTGATATTAAGGGTGTAAGCCATGTAATTAATGCAAATTTACCAAAAGAGGAATCGTTCTATTTGCATCGTGTCGGCAGAACAGCTCGAGCGGGAATGGAAGGTACAGCGATAAGTCTTTACCATGAGGAAGATGTAGCACTTATTAAAAAATTAGAGAAAAAGGGATTAACTTTTACATTTTATGATGTCTCAAAAGGAGAATGGCGTGAAGCTAAAGCATGGAATGTAAGGCAAAAGCGCGAAAGACAGGAAAATGACACGGAGAAAAAAGCGTGGCAACAAGTAAGAAAACCTCAAAAAGTGAAGCCGGCTTATAAGAAAAAATTAAAAAAACAACAACAAAACGCAAAAAAGAAAATAGAAAGAAATCAATTTAAGAAAAAATAGAAAAGGTGAGAGGTATTATGTTGAAAATTGGATCACACGTATCATTGAGTGGAAAGAAAATGCTTTTAGGTTCAAGTGAAGAGGCAGTGTCATATGGTTCAACCGCCTTTATGATTTATACAGGAGCTCCACAAAATACTAGAAGAAAACCAATCGAAGAGTTAAATATTGAATTAGGTAGTCAACATATGGAGCAAAACGGTATAGTCGATATGGTTGTCCATGCACCATATATTATCAATATTGGTAATACGACAAAGAAAGAAACATTTGAACTAGGAGTAACGTTTTTAAAGAATGAAATTGATCGAACAGAAGCACTTGGCGCTAAACAAATTGTACTTCATCCAGGTTCACATGTTGGGGAAGGTGTAGATAAAGGAATAGCCAAAATTATTAAAGGATTAAATGAGGTATTGGATCCCAATCAAGATGTTCAAATTGCATTGGAAACAATGGCTGGTAAAGGGTCAGAAATTGGTCGCAATTTTGATGAATTAGCAAGAATTATCGATGGTGTAACACATAATGAGAAACTTTCGATCTGTATGGATACTTGTCACATTCATGATGCTGGATATCCGATTGTTGATGATTTTGATGGTGTCTTAAATGAATTTGATAAAATAATTGGTCTTGATCGATTAAAAGTAGTTCATATTAATGACAGTAAAAATGTACAGGGTGCCGGAAAAGACCGTCATGAAAATATTGGCTTTGGACATATTGGGTTTGAGACGATTCATAATATTGTCCATCATGATCAATTAGCAGAATTGCCTAAGATTTTAGAAACTCCTTATGTTGGAGAAGATAAGAAAAATAAAAAACCTCCATATAAATTTGAGATTGAAATGTTGAAGAATGGTTCTTTTGTTAAAGATTTAAAAGAACAGATTGTAAATCAGTAATTTCTTAACCTGACTGGAATATATTCACTTTCTAAATATCTTCCAGTTGCAATATTTAAGATTAGCCCCTTACATTTAAAATGAAAGGGGCTTTCTTTTCTTTAATCACGGAGCTAATCTTACGTAAAACCACTCACTGATGGATGTCTCTTACTTTTTTGATTGAAGGAAACATCAATTAAATCACTTTTCGTGGATTGCGTTCTTCTTAATTATTTGAAATAATCTTCTACTCCATATTCTTTAATCAATTTATGAAATAGTTGTTGGCAAGCTTTGGCGGTTTTGATGTCTGTAATTTGAGCTAGTTTTTTTAGCATTTGTGCTCGGTCTTCGGCAATTAACGGATCATAACTGCTCCTCTTTAAATGACCGGATATTAACTTCGCTTGTTCTTCAGTAATAGAAATGCGATATTTATTTGCATATTCTGTTATTTCCTTTGTACTGATTTTCTTCAATTTACTCACCATTATACGTTTAGTTAAACCGTTCATATTAAAAACTCCTTTGTAGTCGTTTCCTTATTTTATGCAATAATGTTTAAGTATTGTGCATATAGGTAATAAGAGTAGAGTGCGAATTGTTTGCAATAATCGACATTTTTCGCTAACATAAACCGCTGTAGATTAAAACTACAATGTCAAGCTATGCTTTGACAGCAAAGGAGTGTATTTTTACATGTCAAAAAAAATACAATGGATTAGCATTGTATTGGCTTTGGTGCTTATAGGTTCGAGCTATTATCAAGTAAATTCATATAAATCAGAAATGCAAGCACTGAAGAAAGATAAGGTTGAATTAAAGCAAGAGATGCAAAATGTGGAATCTCAAGCTCAATATATCTTTAATCAAGCTAATCAAAAAGAAATTGAATTAACGCACGAAACTTGGCCAAAATATTTTGATATTGCAGAAGTCATGGTGGAGGAAAGCGATGGTAAATTCTTGAGGCCATGGGCCATTTATTTAGTAAAAGAAGCAGAAACGTATGGCATCGATCCATTTATCGTCTATGAACTGTTAAAAATTGAAACAGGCGATAATTTTGATCCAGAATTAGTTGGTCCGGAAACAAAATATGGCCATGCGTACGGTATGGCACAGTTTATGAAAAATACAGCACCATGGATAGCAGATATGGCTGAAATGCCATATGAAGATGAGCTTTTATTTGATCCATATTATTCCATAAAATTATCTTTAGTCTATGTAGATTATTTATATGAACAATATGACAATTGGGACGAAACATTGACAGCCTATCATCGTGGTATGGCAGGGTTGGAACAATATAAGCTTAAAAATGGCCATGCGAATAGTGAATATGCCACACGCATTCAAACTAATGCCCAAAAGTATAAAGAATTTGTAGCATATGCGCCGTAATTGGAAAGTAGAATTTACCACGTAAGACGAAAAAGAAATAAGGCATACTAAAAATGTACCTCTAAAAGAAAGGGAGGGTATAACAGTATGCCAGAGAATCAGGATCAACAGCAGCGTGTTGAGAATGCGCCCAAAATCGATAATGGTCATATCGATGAAGCGCCGCAGTCGAAACAATTTGTAAATACTGATGAATTGTATGCAGTAGATGAGGCATATAAAAGGGAAGCTGAGGCGTCTGCTGAGTTATCAGCAAATGAATTTAACCGTCCGATTGAGTCTGAAGAACAAGAAACCGAAATGCAATCAGATGTCAATACAGCATATGGTTGGGCAGGATTAGTTTTAGCTTTAGCTTCCTTTTTTGTTTGGCCATTAATACTTGCTATTGGTGGTGTGGTCTTAGGGTTTATTTCTAAGCGACAAGGTGCCGATACGCTAGGTAATGCGTCTATCGTAACAGCGATTGTTTCTATATTAATATCGCTGATATTTGTACCGTTATAATAAAGAAGGGCAAGCCTTTTAGTAAAAGGCTTGCCCTTTCTCATGAAATATTATACTTCCTGTGTTTCTTCTTCTTCTTTTTGTTTTTGTATAAATTCTTCTGCAATTTTATCGACTTCAATCTTAAGTTCCTCAACCATCGTATCTTCAGGTACTTTTCTAATAATTTCACCATGACGGAATAATAAACCTTCACCGCGAGCTCCTGCGATACCAATGTCTGCTTCGCGAGCTTCTCCTGGACCATTTACTGCACAACCAAGTACTGCTACTTTAATAGGTGCTTTTATGGTTGAAATATATTCCTCTACTTCATTTGCAATCTTAATAAGGTCAATTTCAATTCTTCCACAAGTTGGACAGGAAATTAAGGTTGCTGCATTAGATGCTAGACCAAAGGTTTTCAATAATTCTTTGGCAACTTTTACTTCTTCTACTGGATCAGCACTTAACGAAATACGCATGGTGCTTCCGATCCCTTTACTTAGGATGGCACCCATACCAGCGGCACTTTTTATACTCCCTGCAAAAAGAGTTCCAGATTCTGTGATACCCAAATGTAGAGGATATGGAATAACTTCTGCTGCTTTTTCATAAGCTTCAATTGCTAATTTTACATCTGAAGCTTTTAATGATACAACAATGTCATGAAAATCTAGATCTTCTAAAATTTTAATATGATGAAGGGCACTTTCAACCATTCCTTCAGCTGTTGGATAACCGTATTTCTCTAGGATGTGGCGCTCAAGAGAACCAGCGTTTACTCCAATTCGCATTGGAATACCCTTTTCCTTAGCAGCATTTACTACTGCTTCCACTTTATCTCTTTTTCCAATATTACCTGGGTTAATACGAATTTTATCTGCGCCACCTTCAATTGCTTTTAGCGCAAGCTTATAATTAAAATGGATATCAACTACTAATGGAATGTTGATTCTTTTTTTGATTTCAGGAATTGCGTTAGCTGCGCGTTCGTCAGGACAAGCTACACGCACAATTTGACAGCCTGCCTCTTCAAGCCGTTCAATTTCTTTAACGGTTGCTTCGACATCGTGGGTTTTGGTAGTTGTCATGGATTGGATAACTACTTGATCTTTGCCTCCAACCATTACATTCCCAACTTTCAAAGGCCGTGTATCTTTCCGATGTATTAAAGTCATAAATAAAATCGCTCCTTTAATTCAGTTTCCCAAAATTCATGCATATAAAATGGCAAATCTCTGTTAGAGTTTATTATCAAACATTATCAGTGGCAGAAATTTATTACCATTGTCCATTATAAAGGTTAAAATAAAAAAAGAGAAGTACCAAACCTTATTCTTAAAGAAAAAATAATAATTTGAAACGAATTAATATTTCTTTTCGTATGTTATGATAGATAGAAAAAAGCTGATTTGAGGTGAATAAATGTTTCCGATAACTGCTGATTGGATGAGTTTTGTCATCGTTGCTCTAGCAACCCTTTTTCTTATTGGTGAACTACTCGTCAGTACAAAAGGCATATTTAGTATTTTAGGTTTAGGTTTTATCACTATCTATTTCGCTTCATTTTTAGATCCAGGTATGTTTTTCGTTATGATTATAATATATTTCTTTGGATTAATACTGATGATTATTGATGGAAAGATTTTAAATGATGGAACCTTGGCAGTAATTGGTCTTGTATGTATGTTCGTGTCTGTTGGATTTACCGCACCTAACATGGTTGCTGGCTTATACGCTGTAATAGGTGTGTTTATAGGTGGCATCAGTTCGTTTGCCTTTTTAAAAGTTTTTAAGAAGCGTCAAATGTGGACCAAAATAACGTTGTTTGATCAACTGACAGAAGAAGCAGGGTATTCAAGTATCAATCAATCGTACAAAGAGTTAGTCGGTAAAAGAGGAATAACAACGACAGATATGAGACCTATTGGTACGGTAATGATCGGTGATGAAGAATATAGCGCAATTACACAAGGAAAATGGGTCGCGAAAGATACCGAAGTGGAAGTCATGGATGTAGACGGAACGAAGATACTGGTAAAGGATAGTGAAAAGTTACAAAAAAAGTCTGCTGATTAAAAGTAGACTTTTTTATTTTTGTGCATTTTTGTTGTTTTAATCACCTCCGTTTACATAAACTAAACAGAAACTTCACGTAATGTGGTTCTCTCCATGTTCTTTGAATAAGTGTTAACATCTTAAGTCCACATCTACTCAAGCAAGCTTTCGCAGTGTGTCCCTGTAGCCTTTGTTAGGAGGACTCGTGCTTCAGTGGAATAATAACAAAAATTTTGTCAAAAGGTCTGTTATTATGTCCGAATATTGTTATAATGAAATTGTTTGTTAAGGTTTTGTAAATTTTAAGAAAATTACTTTACAAACCCTCAACAAATCATTAATAATGAATTGGTATGCGTGAAAAGTGTTGTCTAATTTTGTCGGTGCAATCTTAGAAATATAGAAAAAACGGGAAAGAAGGCAATACTTTTGACACATTGGTGATAATACTAAAGAAAGATAATGTTTTGTGAGAAGGGATGAACACTGTTGGATGTAAATGTACAAACTATGATTTTTGAGTTTATCGGTGGTTTGGGGATATTTCTTCTTGGTATTAAGTATATGGGGGAAGGACTTCAAAAAACTGCAGGTGATCGGTTGCAGGAAATTTTGGACAAGACAACGAGTAATCCATTTATGGGGGTACTTGCAGGTATCTTTGTAACGGTTTTATTGCAAACAAGTACAGGGACAACGGTACTTACGGTAGGATTAGTTAATGCAGGGTTCATGACGTTGAGACAGTCTATTGGCGTTATTATGGGGGCAAATATTGGTACAACAATGACTGCTTTCATTATTGGTATTGAAATTAAAGAATATGCATTGCCAATCCTTGCAGTTGGTGCACTTATGTTATTTTTCTTAAAAAGTAATAAATTATCTAATATTGGATTAACTATCTTCGGATTTGGTTCCTTATTCTTTGGACTAGATTTAATGGGATCTGGACTGAAGCCATTAAGACATATGGAAATGTTCCATGACTTAACCGTAAGTATGTCCGATACGCCTATACTCGGTGTTGTTATAGGTACAGTGTTCACTGTAATTGTTCAAAGTTCAAGTGCTACCATTGGTATTTTACAAAGCCTTATGACAGAAGGGGCAATTGAACTTAAGGCAGCATTGCCCGTGTTGTTCGGGGATAATCTTGGTACTACAATAACAGCAGTGATTGCTTCAATTGGTGCAACTGTTGCCGCTCGTCGTGCAGCATTAACCCATGTAATTTTTAATGTGATTGGAACAGTAATTGTGGTAAGTTTACTTACAGTATATACAGCTTTTATTTCCAATTTACAAGGATGGCTAGATCTTAATCCATCGATGACAATTGCGTTTGCGCATGGTATTTTCAACTTTAGTAATACGATAATTCAATTTCCATTTATTGGATTATTGGCGTTGTTAGTAACAAAGATTATTCCTGGTGAAGATACAGCCATAAAATATAAGCCACAGCATTTAGATCCAATATTTATTAACCAATCACCATCTATTGCCTTGGATCAAGCAAAGGCAGAAGTTATTCATATGGGTAAATACTCAATCAAAGGGCTTGAAGAAACAAGTATGTTTTTAAACAGCCATAATCAGAAGAATGCGGAGATGGCTTCACAGTTAGAAGGAGCATTAAATAATTTAGATCGTGAGATAACCTCTTATTTAGTAGAATTATCAGGTACCAATTTTTCGGAAGTAGAACGAAATAATCATTCTGCCTTAATTAATTCTGTACGTGATATTGAACGAATTGGAGATCATTTTGAAAACATTACTGAATTAATTAATTACAAAATATCTAATAAAGTGGATATTACAGAGCAAGGTATGATTGACCTAAACGAGATGTTTGATTTAACGATCAGCACAGTGAAAGAGGCTGTAAGAGCATTAGAAGACATGGATAGAGAAGCAGCATTAAATGTAGTACAAAAAGAAAATGAAATAGATAAAATGGAAAGAAGATATCGAAAAAAACATATTATTCGCTTAAATGAGGGAGCATGTACCGGCGCGGCAGGTATTGTATTTGCAGACATTATTAGTAACCTTGAACGTATCGGAGATCATGCTGTCAACATAGCTGATGAAGTATTAGGAGAAAGACAAAAGCACTAAATATGATCAAGATGGAAGTAGTTTTTATGACTACTTCCTCCATTTTTCATTCGTGAATAAGCTGTTTGTATAACTTTATTAGAAAAAAATCACACAAAACTATTGACGAATGTGTCCTGCTGTGATAAATTATTAAATGTCGCTTCAGTGATTACATAATTTTATTCCACAGTAGCTCAGTGGTAGAGCAATCGGCTGTTAACCGATCGGTCGTAGGTTCGAATCCTACCTGTGGAGCCATTATGGCGGTGTAGCTCAGCTGGCTAGAGCGTACGGTTCATACCCGTGAGGTCGGGGGTTCGATCCCCTCCGCCGCTATTTATAAGTAACGATGGCGATCGTGGTGAAGAGGTTAACACATCGGATTGTGGTTCCGACATGCGTGGGTTCGATCCCCATCGGTCGCCCCATTAAAATAAAATACAGGACCCTTAGCTCAGTTGGTTAGAGCTATCGGCTCATAACCGATCGGTCGCAGGTTCGAATCCTGCAGGGTCCACCATTTTTCAAACGGAGGAGTACCCAAGTTCGGCTGAAGGGAGCGGTCTTGAAAACCGCCAGGGGCTTCATCGCCCGCGGGGGTTCGAATCCCTCCTCCTCCTCCATACATATTTTTAAAGAAATACATATCTTTTGGCTCGGTAGCTCAGTCGGTAGAGCAACGGACTGAAAATCCGTGTGTCGGCGGTTCGATTCCGTCCCGAGCCACCATTTCAACAAGCTAACATAAAAGCTTGTTTTTTTATATCTGTTAAGATATAAGAAAACATAGACTGTGTAAATGCTAAATATTTGCATTTTATTTTAGTGTTTTGATACCATTTGCCATAGAGAGATTTTTATACTTTCTAATTAAATAATAGGAGGAATAAACATGGCAAACTTTACTTTACCAGAATTACCTTATGCATATGATGCATTAGAGCCTCATATTGATAAGGAGACAATGAACATTCATCACACAAAACACCACAATACTTATGTCACCAAATTAAATGCTGCATTGGAAGGCCACGATGATTTAGCAAATAAATCAATCGAAGACATTCTTGCAAACCTTGATGCTGTTCCTGAAAACATCCGTACTGCGGTAAGAAACAACGGTGGTGGACATGCTAACCATAGCTTGTTCTGGACGTTACTTTCTCCAAACGGTGGCGGTGAACCAACAGGTGAACTTGCGGACAAAATCAATGCTGCTTTCGGTAGCTTTGATAAGTTTAAAGAAGGTTTTGCTGCAGCTGGTGCCGGCCGATTTGGTTCAGGATGGGCATGGCTAGTAGTAGACAACGGTAACCTTGAAATTACTAGTACTCCTAACCAAGACACTCCTATTTCAGAAGGTAAAGCTCCAATTTTAGGATTAGACGTTTGGGAGCATGCATATTACCTTAAATATCAAAACAAACGTCCTGACTACATCGCCGCTTTCTGGAATGTAGTGGATTGGGATAAAGTAGCAAGCTTATATAACGAAGCGAAATAATTAAAATTAATCAAGAAAGGGCTATAGTTTGAAAGCTATAGTCCTTTTATTATTTATCCTTATCACCCTTTATGATTGCTCCATTTTCCTCTGAAATTTCTTCGATTTGCGCTTTTCAATCTGAGCATGACATTTTTTTCTTTAATTGATTAAATGTATATCTGCTATTATCTAGACCAAAATAAAGGTTAGATTGTAGTGAGGTGTAAAAGATGAGCGAAATGGTGAAAAGTTCTAAAAAAACAATGCCGAATAGTAAAGATCTAAAATTATTATTAACAATAGGCGGCTTATATGCACTAGCGACATTTTTATCCAATACATTTGTTAATATTTTCTTATGGAAACAATCAGGGGAATATATTGATATTGCTATTTATAATTTGTTTGTTTATATACTGCAGCCAATATCATTTGTTATCGCTGGAAAGTGGGCAAAGAAAGTAGATAGAACCATTATTATTAGAACTGGCGTTATAATTTTATCGATTTTCTATGTGACCGTATTATTAACAGGTGATAATGCTTCACGTTTTCCCTATTTGTTAGGTGCAATTTTAGGAATCGGTTATGGTTTTTACTGGTTAGCTTTTAATGTATTAACCTTCGAAGTGACAGAGCCTGAAACAAGAGATTTTTTTAACGGGATTTTAGGTACGTTGCAATCATTAGGTGGAATGATTGGTCCATTTTCTGCAGGTTTTATAATCACTAGGCTTGATAATTTTCAAGGATATAGTTTGATTTTCTTTATATCCTTTTTTTTATTTTTAATTGCTGTAGTATGTTCGTTTTTTCTAAAGAAAAGAAAAGCAACTGGCAAATTCTTTTTTAAACATGTAGCATTAGAAAGAAAGACCAATCGAAACTGGCGTAATATTTTGTATGCGCATGTTTTCCAAGGGTTAAGAGAAGGCTTATTTATTTTTATGGTGGCTATTTGGGTCTACATTGCTACTAATAGTGAATTTGCCTTAGGTGGGTTTAATTTAGCTGTCTCATTGTGTTCTTTTATCGGTTATTTTATGGTAACCAAACTCTTAAAGGTGGAACATAGAAAACACGCCATTTTGCTTGGTGGAATATTGTTATATGCAGGAGTTGGCCTATTTGTATTTCAAACAGGTTATTGGATGTTACTAGTTTATGGAATAGTCGTAGGATTTGCATATCCTATTTTTAATGTTCCGTTTATTTCATTGACGTACGACATCATTGGAAAAGCGAAAGGTGCAAAAGATTTAAGGATAGAATATATCATTATAAGGGAATTATTTGTTAATTTTGGTAGAGTGTCAGCTATATTGATTTTTATAGTCGGTGTTAGCCTGGTTGATCCTGAAACCATGATTCCCATTCTTTTGCTGACTATTGGAGGAGGTAACTTTTTTGCTTATTATTTTGTGCGAAGAACAGATTCATCAATTTATACTGTTAAATAGATAGTAAAGGTTTCTGGATCATGATATAATAGTTGGGATGTTTTTCATTAGGGGGAATGTAGGATGAACCAGCATCCGGATTTAAAAAAGAAAAAGAAATTAAAAAAGAAAAAGGCTCAATTGCCTATTCGAATAAATATATTATTTTTGAGCGTGTTTCTTGTTTTTTCATTGTTGATTGTACAATTAGGTGTTGTTCAAATACTTAATGGGGAAGAAGCACAACGACAGATTAATCAAACAGAGAACACCCCATCTGAAAAGCCAGTACCAAGAGGTAAAATGTATGATAGTGATTATAACCTGATTCTAGATAATAAAGCGATTAAGTCGATCACTTACACTCCTCCTAAAAATGGTGATACAGCAGAAGAACGGCTTGATTTAGCAGAAAATTTATCGAGATTTGTCACCATTATTAAAGATGAAGATGAACTTGAAGAAGCGATTCGAGAGCGTGATAAAAAGGAATATTGGTATTTAAAAAAAAGAGATGAAGTCGCTGGTTTGTTAACAGCAGAAGAAAGAGAAAAGCTTGAAACTGGAGAGGAGTACCAGGCTGAGCTTGATGCAATTACCGAAGAAAATTTGGCTGAATTTGATTGGACTTCTGATTTACTGAATGTACTTGCCATTAAGAAAGAACTAGATGCTGCTTACGAATTATCACCACATGTTGTAGTAAATGATGGTTTAACAGAAGCAGAATATGCACAAGTGGCAGAACACTTAAATGATTTATCAGGTATAGATGCAGTAATTGATTGGGACAGAGAACGATTGTATGAGGGAACGTTAAGTTCTTTCTTTGGTAATTTAACTTCATCTGACGAGGGTATACCACGTGAGAATAGCGATTTTTATTTATCAAATGGCTACACTTGGAATGATCGCGTTGGAACAAGTGGATTAGAAGAACAATATGAACACGTTCTGAGAGGAAGAAAGGAAAAAGTACAATATACAACGAATTCGCAAGGAGACGTGATTAACTCGGATGTTGTTGTTGAAGGTGAAAGAGGAAAAGACCTTGTCCTTTCTGTTGATATGGAATTTCAGTCTGAAGTGGATAAAATAGTCGAAGAAGAGCTTCGTACTGCTATAAATAATTCTTATAATAATACAGGGTACCTGGAGGATGCATTGGCAGTTGTGATGGACCCGCAAACTGGAGATATATTAGCATTGTCAGGTGTACGTTATGATGAGGATAACGATGAATACCTTAATCAGGCGTACAGAACCATCTATGACTCTCATGAGCCAGGTTCTGCAATTAAAGGTGCGACACTGTTAGCCGGATATCAGGAAGGTGTTGTTGATATTGGAACACATATGGCAGATGGAACGATCCAAATAAAAGGGACACCACCATTTCAATCTCATAAAGACTTAGGACCCAGCATTTCTGATGTATATGCTATTCAAGAATCTTCCAACGTATATATGGCGAGAATTGCAATGGAAATAGCCGGAGCAACCTATCGATATGAAGAACCACTTTATAACTTTGATAACAGTGCGTTTGACACGATGAGAAATTACTATAGCCAATTCGGTTTAGGAGTAAAAACTGGTATTGATTTACCGTTTGAAGCAACTGGTGTAACTGGTGCTGATCCTGCCGAAGGGAACTTACTCCACTTATCTATTGGTCAGTATGATACTTATACAACCTTACAGTTGGCACAATATGTTTCAACTATTGCCAATGATGGATACAGAATGAAACCTCGTCTGGTTGAGGAAATCAGAGAAGCAGGTAATGGAGATGGTACACCAGGTAAGATTATTGAATCCTTTAGTCCAGAAGTGCTAAATCGTGTTGACATGGATGATAAATATATAGAACGAGTGCAAGAAGGGTTTAGACGTGTATTTACAAATGGTACGGCTTCTAATCCGTGGAGTAATTTTCCTTATGAGGTGGCTGGAAAAACAGGTACAGCTCAGCGAACAAAGTATAAAGATATCGACGGAAAACCAGTGAAAGTCGATGAGACAGAGAATTTATCTTTAGTTGGGTATAGTCCTGCTGAAAATCCAGAGATTGCTTTTGCAGTCATAGTTCCTGAAAATGGAACAAATAGTAGCAGACATGCAGTTCACCATGCTATTGGTAAGAAAATTATCGAAGCCTATTATGAATTAAAAGATAAAAGTGACGAAGAAAAACAAGAACAAGTGGAAAATGATGAGTAACAGGATAAAAAAGCGGAACTAGTAATCTAGTTCCGTTTTTTTATGCACTTATGTCAGTATAATTCCTTTTAAGTAGAGGAAATTATTAAATATCCTTACAATCTAGTATCCTTCGCTTTCATTGTCTCTACGTCTTAATTTAAATAATAATGTCGAATTTACAATGTCTTAACATTGGGTTAATAGTAGGTTAATAGTTGTAAGTTACGATGTAAGAGAAGCTTAATTGACAAGCTTCTAAATCATATTGGCTATATAGGGGGAAACAAAAAATGAGTAAGTTCAAAATCATGTTGTTAGCTTTACTAGCTATCCTTACAATCGGGGTATTAGCTGCATGCGGAAGTGATTCAGAAGAATCTGACGACAATGAAGAAGCAAATGCAAGTGAAACAGACACTGAAGCAGAAGAAACAGAAGATACTGCTAGTGAAGAAGAAAATGCAGATGCTTCTGAAGAATTAGAAGGAAATGTTGTAATTGACGGTTCTGGTACAGTTTATCCGTTAATGGCAAGATTAGCAGAAGAATACATGGTTAATGAACAACCAAATGTTTCTGTTGAAGTAAGCCGTGCAGGTACTAGTGCAGGTTTTGAAAAATTCTTAGTAGAAGATGGTACAGATTTCAATGATGCATCACGTTCAATTAAAGACGAAGAACAAGCAAAAGCTGATGAACTTGGAATTGAAGTTATGGAAATTAAAACAGCTTTAGACGGTTTAACAATCGTAGTTAACCCCGAAAATGACTGGGCAACGGAATTAACTGCTGAACAAATTACCGATATTTTCGTAGGCAACGTAACAAATTGGTCTGAAATTAATTCTGACTGGCCAGATGAAAAAATCCAAGCGTATGGTCCGAATGAAAACCATGGTACTTACGAATTCTTCTATGAAGATATTTTAGAAGAACAAGATCTTGTTGGTGATATTAACCTTCAACAAGAATATTCCACGCTTGTAACACTTGTTGCAGATGATGTTAATGGAATTGGATTCTTTGGTTTTGGATACTATGACAATAACCAAGACCAAGTGCAAGCTGTAGGCATTGACTTTGGTGATGGTGCCGTTACTCCTTCTCTTGAAACAATCGGAGAAGAGGGTCCTTATGCAGACTACACTCGTCCAGTATTCACTTATTTAAATGTTAATAATGCACAAGAAAAACCAGAAGTTTATGACTATGCGGTTTATGTTGGAGAAACCATCAATGACTTTGCTGGTGAAACTGGATTTGCTCCAATTCCAGATGAAGAACAACAAGCACAACTTGAAGAAATTCAAGCTATTCAATAGAAGTAAGATTAGTATGTACTAATTATCATTAATATAATGGCTTCAATAAGATGGGGGCTTCATATGCTCTCATCTTATTGTGAGTTTAAGAAGGAGTGCTCCAAGAAATGGCAACGAACAGCGATTCAAATGTAAACAAAGCTGTTAATGTCAGTGAATTGATTGCCAAAAACAAGAAAAAGAAAAGTATAAACAATTATATGGAAAAGTTAGTTCCCACCATTCTTTTCTTGCTTGCGTCAATTACGGTTCTGACTACTATCGGAATACTATATACACTAATTAGCGAAGCAGTTCATTTCTTTATGGAAGTTCCAATATTAGATTTCTTTACTGGAACTGAATTAAAGCCACTTAGTCAAAATCCTGAATTCGGAATCTTACCTTTATTAAATGGAACAATTATTTCGTCACTTATTGCGATTCTTGTTGCAGGTCCGATTGGATTAATGTCGGCTATTTTTTTAAGTGAATATGCTTCAGATAAAGTAAGAAGAATTATAAAACCATTATTAGAGATATTGGCCGGTATTCCAACAATTGTTTATGGTTTTTTTGCATTCACTTTTGTTACTCCTTTAATTCGCACTTTTTGGCCACAGTTAGAGGCAACAAATATTCTAAGTCCTGGGCTTGTAATGGGAATTATGATTATTCCTATGATTGCATCTCTCTCTGAAGATGCAATGACTTCAGTTCCTAACGGGATTCGTGAAGGTTCGCTAGCAATGGGAACAACAAAATTAGAAACAACCGTGAAAGTTGTTATTCCAGCTGCATTTTCAGGAATCATAGCCTCATTCGTGTTAGCTATATCGAGAGCGATCGGAGAAACTATGATTGTAACAATAGCAAGTGGTAGTTCGAAAAACTTTAGCTTTGATATCACAGAATCAATGCAAACAATGACAGCATTTATCGTGGAAGTTTCTGGTGGAGAAGCTCCCGCTGGATCAACTTTACATTATAGTTTATACGCTGTTGCTTTAACGTTATTTGTATTTACGATGATAATGAATCTATTAGCAAAATATGTCTCTCGTAAATTCAGGGAGGAATATTAATGGAAAAGTTAGAAGCCTTACACCAAAATAATAAAATGAACGCACGTTTACGTAAAAATAGTATATGGAAGTCAATATTTTTCCTCTCTACATTATTTGGATTAGTTGTACTTGCTATATTAATCATCCGGGTACTCATCCAAGGTTTAGAATGGATAGATTTGGAATTCATAACCAGTCGATTATCGACACAGGCTGACAAAGCAGGTATTATGGGAGCTATTCTTGGTACATTATGGGTAATGGTAGTTGTTATTCCTGTCACACTAATTATAGGAGTAGGTTCAGCCATTTATTTAGAGTTATATTCAAAAAAAGGTAAAATTCAATCATTTATCGAAACGAATATTGCTAATCTAGCTGGAGTACCATCCATTGTTTATGGTTTATTAGGGTTAACAGCTTTTGTTCGACTAATGGATTTAGGGAATGTGGTATTAGCAGGTGGTTTAACTTTAGCATTACTTGTTTTACCGATACTCATTGTATCTGCTCAGGAAGCATTAAGAGCTGTTCCTGGCCATTTATCTGAAGCTTCTTATGGCATGGGCGCAACCAAATGGCAGACCATTCGAAAAATCATTCTACCCGCTGCTTTACCTAGTATTCTGACTGGTTCCATTCTAGCGTTGTCACGGGCAATTGGGGAAACAGCACCTTTGACAGTATTAGGGATCCCAGCATTATTAATTCCTTTTCCGCAAGGTTTATTAGATACATTTACAGCACTACCAATGCAAATTTATTATTGGACGCTTGATTCATCATTAGTTGCTGAATATGCCAATTTAGCTGCTGCAACTATTGTTATATTATTACTAATTTTGTTTATATTAAATTCTATAGCAATTATCATTCGAAATAAATACCATCAAAGAAATTAACAGATTGAATGTTGCTGTTATTCAACAAGACCAATGTTAAGGAGTGGGGGAAAATGAGTATAACTACTCAAAAGAAAGTTCAGATTGACGTGAAGAATAATGATACAACAACTGAAAGTAAAACAGAACAACCACGTGTTGTTTACGATACAAAAGATTTAAACTTATGGTACTCCGAAACCCATGCATTAAAAGATATTAATTTAGAAGTTACGGAAAATGAGGTAACAGCAATTATCGGCCCTTCAGGTTGTGGTAAATCAACCTATATTAAAACATTAAACCGCATGGTTGAGCTTGTACCCGGTGTAGGGACAACAGGCACAATAGCGTATAAAGGGAAAAATATTTTAGATAATTCTATGAAAGTAGAAGATCTACGCACTCAAGTTGGGATGGTATTTCAAAAACCTAATCCTTTTCCAAAATCAATATATGAGAACGTAACTTATGGTCCTAAAATCCATGGAATTAAAAAGAAATCGTTATTGGATGAAATTGTGGAGAATAGTTTAAGAGGTGCTGCCATTTGGGATGAAGTAAAAGATCGTTTAAATCAAAATGCCTATGGACTTTCTGGTGGACAACAACAAAGAGTTTGTATAGCCCGCTGTCTAGCGATAGAGCCAGATGTTATTTTAATGGATGAACCTACATCAGCTTTAGACCCTATTTCCACATTAAAAGTGGAAGAATTAATTAAGGAATTAAAGAAAAAGTATACGATAATCATTGTTACTCATAATATGCAACAGGCAGCACGAATTTCTGATAAAACTGTTTTTATGCTGAATGGTGAAGTAGTTGAGTTTTCGGAAACAGATCAACTTTTTTCAAATCCTAAAGATAAACGTACGGAAGATTATATTACTGGTCGTTTTGGGTAAGTCAGCAGAATATTAAAATGTATCATATCAAGAAATGATAGGGAAAGGGAGTACAAGATGGTAGGTAGAGAAGCATTCCAAGGTGAGTTACAACATCTAGAGGAACTGATAATTGAACTAGCAAAGAAAACAAAAGAACAATTGAAAGCAGCTATCGACACCTTATATGAAGCAGATGTATTACAAGCAGAACAGGTCATTCAAAAGGATAAAGAACTTGATGACTTGGATATGAAAATTAATGAAGAAGCGATTGTATTGATAGCAAGACAACAACCTGTTGCGACAGATTTGCGCAGATTAGTTGTAGCTCTTCGAATTTCAAATGATCTGGAACGTATGGCGGATAACGCAAAAAATGTGGCAAAATCTGCTATTCACTTAGGAGAGAACCACGGTATTCAAGTACATCCCTCTATTCAGGAAATGAAAAAAATAGCAGTAGAAATGATCGATTTAGCAATATTGTCATACGAAAATGAAGATATCACTTTAGCAAGGAAATTAGCCAGTTTGGATGATGTTGTTGATAATATGTATTCCACCATGTTGCGTGAATTATTAGAAGAGACCGCAACAAATCCACAAAAAATCCAACATATCATGCAAATGGCATTTAGTGGTAGGTATGTAGAACGAATTGGTGATCACGCAACAAATATTGGAGAAGACGTTATGTATTTAGTAAAAGGTGAATCACTAGACTTAAATAACTAAAATAAAACAAAGAAAGAGGAGTAGGTTTAAGTTATCTACTCCTCTGTTTGTCGTGTTAAAGTGTTAACCAATTCTTCCACCGACATTCCGCTATTAAGGTTGAATTCCCCTGTCTGAATAAATGTACTCAGCTCATTTTCTTCCATATAAGTGACGAACGCATCCTCATCAGAAATTAGTTCATTTTCATCTAGTAAATCGACAATTTCTGGGAATGTCATACCTGATTCTATCATGATTGTTGCTTCTTCCACTACTGTTTCATCCGTTTGTTCTAGTTCACTAGTATTTTGTTGTGAATCTTCTATTTCTTGTTCTAACTGATCTACCTTTGCTTCTAAATCTTCTTCATATACATAATAGCCGTCATCTTCTATTTTTTTAATAGATTCATTAATAGTGGGAGTATAAGTAGATTGCGCTTGTTCCGGTTTCTCTACATAAAATATAACACCTATTATGACAGCTGCAACTAATAATCCAAGAGAAAAGGCTCTAATGATTTGCTTCAAAGTAATCCCTCATTCTTTTAGGCTAGTTTAAAATTGTTTAATGATGGATATGACATCATATTCATTCATATTAAGTTGTTCTGCAATATAATCTGTATCTTGTCCTTGATTATATAAATCTTTCACTTTTCTCATTATTGGACTTTGTTGCGTATTAGCAGAGTTTATAGTTTGTTCAACTGAGAAATCATCAATCAATAATTCTTCTTCCAAAATATTTATTTTCTTTTTTAATTGATATGTTTCTTGTAAAGAAGAAATGGAGAATTGCTCCAGTTGATCTTCTAATTGTTTAAATTTATCTTGCATAAAAAAAGATAAAACCCATAATATTATAGCTATAATAATTACAGTACCTATTGCATAAAACATAACTTTCCTCCTAATTCTGACCATTATCTACATATACAGTTATACCATATTTTAGATTATAATAAAACATATACTTGAAATTATCGCTGCTTTTTGCTATTATATTCTAGGTAATGGTTCGATTTTGAAAAGAATGATGTATGATTTAGTTTGGAGGGAAAACCATGCGCGTTAACATTACTTTAGCTTGTACTGAAACAGGTGACCGTACGTATATTACGACTAAAAATAAACGTAAACATCCAGAGCGTTTAGAGCTTAAAAAATATAGCCCACGCTTGAAACGACATACGTTACACCGTGAAACCAAATAATCAAATGAATGGAAAAACTCTTACCACAAAATATTGGTAAGAGTTTTTCTTATATAATGGAAGGTACAAAGTTTTGGGTGTGCTCGTGCAATACTAGGAGGAAGGTCTTGTAGACGTATTGAATTCGTGTTTAATTTGGTATAGATTCTTCTTTCATGATAGTTCTATTCTATCCAATTATAATAGTGATCACACAATTAAAGTGAATTAGGCGGTGCAGATTGATGGAAAGTTTACCATTTATAAAGGAACAGCAACGGAAAAATACATTGCAGCGATGGAAACTAATCATGAATAGGAAATTTATCGAGCATTCTATTCATACGAAATTAATGCAGACAGATGTATGGGATCAGGCACAGACTATTGGTGTAACGATTTCCAAAGGATTAGAGTGGGATACCGAATATTTAATCAATAAAGCTTGGCAGCAAGGAAAAAGGATCGTAATTCCAAAATCCAATCCACACAACAACTCAATGGCGTTTTATCAATATCAAGCAGGAGACGAGTTAGAAAATGTCTGGACTGATATTTGGGAACCTTCCATATCAGATGCATTATGTATCGAGAAAAATCAAATTGACCTAATGATTGTACCAGGCGTCGTATTTAATAAGCAAGGTTTTCGGATAGGGTATGGTGGTGGTTTCTATGATCGCTATTTACAATGCTATACAGGTGCTACTGTGTCGCTCGCAGCAGATTTTCAGATTGTTGAAACGATAATTCCGGAAACACACGATAAACCAGTCGATATTCTGATATCAAACTTCGGTAAAATTTACTGTAATCATACATAATATTTTCAAAGAAGAAAATACTTTTGATAACAAACACTAGGAGTGAATAATGATGAAGGTATCAAAAGTTTTTTTCTTTTTGACTGCAATTGGAACCATTGGATATGTATTGCGTAACAGTATTATGAGTATGGTCATAAGAGTACCGATACTAAGAAGGTGGGGAGTACGAATAGCAATGAACATCCCGTTTATCCGTAATAAAATGATAGGTTCTATGTTTAAGTAAATTTCTAATCCTTATTATTATTCTAACTACTAATATTCATGATAAGATAAGAATAGTGATGAGGCAGGTGTTGACATGTTTATCAGAAACCAATTTGTCCAAAATAAACTGGTACTTCATTTAATGGAAAAAGAAGAATATGAACTCTTAACAACTTCTTCTAATCAAGAAGAATATTTGTTGTGGAAGAGAAATAAAAGAAAGACAGATATAGTGAGAGTATCATTAAAACAATATGATTGGAAAAAAGAACTAGAAGTATCTGTACAACAGGTTGAAAAAAAGGTTATACAGAATATCAAACTACCGTTATTTCAACAAAATATTTCGTTTCATCATATTTTTATTGCTGAATATCAACCTGTAGATAGTTGGAGCGATCTCAAGAAAAGAGATGTATCAACTAATAAAATTGATACTTCGTTTGTTTATATGTGGAGTCAACATCAAGATGAAGAGTTTGCTCGATTTTTTCAGAAAGCACAACTAACTCATGCATTAACTTTTTCTATCCCAGACAATTTATTAGAATTGGAATATCAAACAGAGTTATTAAAGCATCGAATTCAACAAATACATAAAACTGCTGAAAAAGAAATTTTAGCAGTTTTTAATAGAGGAAAACCGTTTCTTTCATATATTTTAATAGCGATTAATATCATGATGTTTCTCCTGTTGGAGTATAGAGGCGGATCAACAAATCTGGACACACTCATTCAATATGGTGCCAAGTATAATGTAGGTATGATAGAGGGAGAATGGTGGCGTATCATTACCTCCATGTTTTTACACATTGGTATACTTCATCTAGCTCTGAATATGCTTGCCTTATATTTTATTGGTACACTGGTAGAAAGAATTTACGGAAATATTCGGTTTATTATCATATATTTCTTTGCCGGTATTGCTGGAGGGATGGCTAGCTTTGCGCTAAATCCAAGCATTGCTGCCGGAGCTTCAGGGGCATTATTTGGTCTGTTCGGCGCACTGCTTTTCTTTGGAATCAAAAATCCGAGAATTTTTTTCAAGACAATGGGTATGAATGTCATCTTTATAATAATTTTGAATATTATTTTTGGTGTGTTTGTACCACAAGTTGACAATGGAGCACATATTGGTGGGTTAATTGGAGGTTTTATTGCTTCTGGTATTGTGATGCTACCAAAGTCAAAAGTGTTTATGCAACAGCTTATCGCGATTGTGATCTATGTTTTTTATATATTTGGACTTTTGGCATATGGATTAACCAATGATGAAGTACAGTATAACGAAACTCTGCAATTACAGCGAATACAGCAACTTCTGGAAGCAGAACAATATAATGAAGTAACAAAAATTGTTACAGAGACTTTACCATATGCAGAGCAATTAGAAGCAGAATTATTATTTTATAAGTCCTTTGCAAACATTCATTTAGAATCATTTGATCAGGCAAAAAGTGACTTAAAAAAAGTATTGGATCTAAAGTCTGATTTTGAAGAAGCATGGTATAATTTAGCTTTATTGTATCAACAAGAAGATGAATATGATAAAGCAATGGATGCCACGGAGCAATTGTTAGATCTGGACAGCGAAAATAGTAGTTATCAAGCATTATACCAAGAATTACAAAGAGCAGAAAATTAATCTCTGCTCTTTAATTTTCTACGGATAATTGTTGATATAGTGTTTCTAGTTGATTAGCTTCATTAGTAAAAAGTACAATTAAATGATCATTATTTTTATCAATCAAAATAAGAGGCATTATTTGATTGTTAGTTTTGGATTGATTAGCAATAGGTAAAATGTAGTTTTTATACAGTCCTTCCCAAAGTTGTCCGATAATACGATCAGTTTCTTCTTGACTCAATCCACTTATGGGGTGTTCTTGAAATTGAATGATACTTGTTAAAGGATACAAATCATAATCATTTATCTCAATGCTTCCTGTATCAATCCAGTCTTTCCATGCAAATTGCAACTGTTGTGATGTAGTTTTATCAATGGTTTCTTTCCATTCTTGTTGCATATGTGAATTAGGTTCTTGAAACGATTCTAATGCTGTATGTGGAGAATCAATCACATATAAATGATCATTCGACATTCTTTGAATACTTTTAATTTCATCATTTGGATAATGGATTTCACCATGATGGAAACTAATTGCTTGAAAATGACTACTATCACTTTCCTCAAAAACGACTTCTAACTCGATATCTTTCACCGATTCTTTCCATAAACCTTTTATTCCTTTCAGACGACCATCCATATATAAGAGAGAAACATCCTGTCGAAGATAAATTTCTTTGTCTAAACCGCTTCCGGCTGTCCATTTCACCATGTACTGGTCATTCCCTGTTTCTCTAAGTAAATTTAAATTTGTTTCAACAGCAGAAAATGAAATAGAGGAGTCTGGTGGAAAATACGTAATTGCTTCTTCTGTCGTACGTTGCGATAACAATAATAGTAATAAAGCCAACATCATTAATAAGCAAGTAATAATATGTAATTTTCTCGATTTAATCATGATATCCCTCATTTTATTGCTTTCAACTTGTCCAAAATCATCCCGCATTAAACAGCTCATATGGAGTAGACTAAAAATAAAATGTGATGTAGAAAGAGGGAATGAGCATGGAACAAGAGAAGCATTTGTATCATAACTATGAAAAAAATGTTCAATATATACATGATTATTTAGAGATTGATAAAAGCTTTGATCTCATTCACCTAGACGTGGAATACGCTGGAAAAAAGATGGCATTATTTTTAATTGATGGTTTAGTGAAAGATGAAATACTTCATTATCTAATGCGTTTTTTAGCAGAGTTAGAAGAAGGTGATTTAGAAGATCATACGTTGGATAAATTAATTAAAAGAAACATTCCTTATGTAGAAATTGATGTGGAAAAGGATTTGAATAAAGCTGCAGAACTTGTACTAGCAGGTCCTACAGCTCTTGTGGTAGAAGGATTAAATCGTATTATCATGATCGATGCTAGAACTTATCCCGTCAGAGGTCCTGAAGAACCAGACTTGGAAAGGGTTGTTAGAGGCTCGAGAGATGGGTTTGTGGAAACCATTGTTTTTAATACTGCTTTAACAAGAAGAAGAGTAAGAGATAGATCATTACGGATGGAATATACGTCAATTGGTAGAAGGTCAAAAACAGATATTTGTATTTGTTATCTTGAGGATATTGCTGATCCACGCAGAGTAGAAAAATTGAAAGAACACCTGGACAGGATAGATGTAGATGGATTACCAATGGCTGAAAAAACGATTGAAGAGTATTTAAGCGGAAAAACGTGGAATCCATACCCAACAATCAGATATACGGAAAGACCCGATACTGCAGCAGAACATTTGTATGAGGGCCATATATTAGTAATCATAGATGGTTCTCCCAGTGTAATAATAACACCAGCAACTTTTTGGCATCATTTACAACATGCAGAAGAGTATCGTCAAAAACCTTTTATTGGAGTTTATTTGCGAATGGTACGTTTTATTGCTGTATTCGCATCCATTTTTTTATTGCCTTTTTATTATTTATTATCAACTGAAATGGGATTACTGCCTGGAGAATTAGCATTTATTGGGCCCAAAGAGGTTGGTTTGATACCGCTAATTGTCCAATTTCTAGTGGCGGAAGTCGGGATCGATGTATTGCGAATGGCTGCAATCCATACACCATCATCTCTAGCAACAGCATTAGGTTTAGTATCAGCGATTATCATCGGTCAGATAGCAGTTGAAGTGGGATGGTTTTCAAATGAAGTAGTATTATATCTTGCTGCTGTGGTAATGGGTACTTTTGCAACGCCTAGTTATGAATTAAGCTTGGCTAATCGTGTCACAAGAATTATTTTACTCATAATTACAGCAATTTTTGGTTTGAAAGGTTTTATTATTGGAGTAACATGCTATATATTATATTTGACAAACCTCAAAACATTTTATATAGGTTATTTCTGGCCATTTATGCCCTTTGATGCAAAAGCCTTTCTTCAAGTATTAATTCGTCAGCCTGTACCAAACGATAACAAACGACCATCTTTTTTAAATCCACAAGATCCTGACCGTCAAGAATAAATTTTTATTCCTTTTTAGACTTGTCTTTGGTATAATGTTTTAGGTGATATAGAATGGATAATGTCTATGATTTAAGAAAATTACTATTAAAATTTGGAACGATCATCTACATAGGTGATCGTTTAGCTGATTTAGAACTAATGGAAGACGAAATTAATGAACTGTATCAAGTGAAGATGATCACAAAAGATGAGTTTCTTCAGGCAAAAATAATCATCACAACTGAAAAAGAAAAAATAAAATAAAGGGTGGAAATAATGGAGAAGGACTTACTAATTGGCGTTGATATTGGAGGAACAACGGTAAAGAATGCAATTATTTCCAATCATGGTGAACTGATTGCAAAATGGGAAATACCAACGAACTTGGCTAATCAAGGGGAAAATGTTCCGAAAGATATTTGGTCGTCGATTGAGAATAAACTTTCTGAATTAAATGTAAAGAAAGAACGTTGCGCAGGTCTGGGTGTAGGTGCCCCAGGTTTTATTGAGCCAGAAACGGGTAAAGTAGCTATAGCAGTCAATATTGGCTGGGAAAATTTTCAGCTCAAAGAAATTCTAGAAAAATCATCTGGCTTAAACGTATATGTCGACAACGATGCTAATATCGCTGCATTAGGTGAGAATTGGAAAGGTTCAGGTAATCAAGTCGAAAATATGTTAGCAGTGACACTTGGTACTGGCGTTGGAGGAGGCATCATTTCAAATGGCCAGATTGTTAGCGGTGCAAATGGTACTGGCGCAGAAATTGGTCATATAACTGTAGAACAAAATGGTGCAGCATGTAATTGTGGGAGAAATGGCTGTCTTGAAACTGTAACATCTGCAACAGGAATTGTCCGACAGGCAGAGGAATTAATAGCTAAAGGTAAAGCAATTTCATTGAAGAAGCGAAAAGACACAAATGGAGTCATTACGACAAAAGATATATTTGAATTAGCTGCTGCGGGTGATAAAGAAAGTAAGGCGTTATTAGATCATGTATATGATGTACTTGGATTTACATTGGCTGCTGTTGCAATCACAGTTAATCCTGCGAAGATTGTAATTGGTGGTGGAGTTTCAAAGGCAGGAAACGCATTGTTAGAACCATTAAAAAAAGCATTTGGGAAGTATACATTACCACGTACAAATGAAGCTTGTGAATTTGTTATTGCTCAATTAGGTAATGATGCAGGAGTTTATGGTGGTGCGTATCTAGTATTACAAAATAGTTAACAATTATAGATTTATATGAATAATGTAAATTAATTGTAACTTTTTTTAAGATTTATGAAACTTCTGTGTGATGTTTATCGTCTATAATAAATAGAGAGAGAGAAAAATAGAATTAGGGTTGAATCATTTTGAGGAGGATAATCACATGTTAAATAAAAAGCTGCAGATGCCTTTATATGTAATCGCAGCATTATTATTTGGATTGAAAACTTATATCGTGTATCGATTTGTATTTGATATTTCACTAGAAAATGTAATGCAAGAGTTAATTTTATTAATCAATCCATTTATAACTGCCTTTTTCATATTTGTATTAAGTATCTTCTTTAATCAAAGAAGACAATTGAAATATATTAAATATGGGATACTTCTAGGATCAGTGATATTATATTTTAATATCGTTTTTTACCGTAACTTTTCAGATTTTATAACAATACCTCTTTTATTCCAAGGAAGCAATGCTGCTGACCTTGGTACTAGTGTACTAGGTTTATTAAAGTTATGGGATGTTACGTTATTCTTAGATGTTATCATCATATGGGTTCTGGCGAAGAAATACGGATCTGAATTAACAGCATCATTTACTAAAAGATATAAAAAAATGGCTTTTGCCTTATCAATCTTATTTATAATTGGTAACTATGCATTGGCTGAGGCGGAGCGTCCTCAATTGCTCCAGAGAACATTTGACCGGGAATATTTAGTCAAAAATATAGGTGTATTTTATTACCATGTTTATGATGCTGTATTGCATTCAAAATCAAAAGCACAACGCGTGTTTGCGGATGGTAATGAATTAACTGAGATTTCCGATTATATGAAGGAAGAAACAACCACAGATGGTAATGAAGAATTACATGGTATTGCTGAAGATAAAAATGTAATTTTTATTTCACTGGAATCTCTGCAAAGTTTTGTTATAGATAATACGCTTCACGGTGAAGAAGTTACACCATTCTTGAATAGTTTGATTGATGAAAGTTATTATTTTGAAAACTTCTACCATCAAACAGAACAAGGTAAAACATCGGATTCTGAGTTTATTGTGGAAAACTCTTTATATCCATCGCCAAGAGGTGCCGTGTACTTTACGCACGCACAGAATGACTATCATTCCTTACCAGAAATAATGGGCGAGAATGGGTATAATTCAGCTGTATTCCATTCAAATAATAAAAGTTTCTGGAATCGTGATGTGATGTATGACAATATAGGTTATGATCATTTCTATGATGAAAATGCATATGAAGTAACCGATGAAAACTCTGTAGGATGGGGTTTAAAAGATAAGGATTTCTTTAAGCAATCAATTAAATATATGCAACAAATGGAAGAACCATATTACTCAAAGTTTATAACTTTAACGAACCACTATCCGTTTGAGTTAGATGAAGAAGATGCTACAATTGAAAAATATGATTCTAATTCCAATACGTTAAATAGTTACTTCCAAACAGCTAGATATATGGATGAGTCTGTAGAAGAATATTTTGATTATTTAAAAGAAGCTGGGATATATGAAGATTCCATCATTATTTTAATGGGTGATCATTATGGTATCAGTGATTTTCATAAGAAAGCAATGATGCAATATTTAGATAAAGAAGAATATACGGATTATCTGCATGTGCAATTACAACGTGTACCATTCTTTGTTCATATTCCTGGGCAAGATGGTGAAGTGATGTCTAAAATTGCAGGACAAATTGATGTAAAACCTACTATTTTAAATCTATTAGGTATTGATGATAGTAATGATCTATCATTTGGTACAGATCTATTTGACGAAGACCGTAAAGATTTTATTGCACTTCGTGATGGTAGTTTTATTACAGATGATTATGTTTATACGAAAGATCAATGTTATAACCGCCAATCAGGTGAATTGATTGACAGTACGAATCAATTATCTGGTGAAGGTGAAGATTCTGTTTGCCAACCATATGAGGAACAAGTTAATAAAGAATTAAATTACTCAGATGAGATTATTTTCGGAGATCTATTCCGTTTCAATGACTTTGAAAATGAAAGCAATAAATAAGCTATAAAGGGATGAACTGATATCAGTTCATCCCTTTTCTAATAATTAAAGAAAGTATAAAATCCTTGGTATAACAGCGTTTTGTCTTATAGAAGCGAAATAAATAAAGAGTGTTTTGAAAGGTATAGAGTGCTGGGCACAGCTCCGGAAAAATGCTTCGCTTTCCGCGGGCATGGCTTCAGCTAATTTTTTAAAATAAAATTCATTTTATTTTAAAAAATGGATCTTCAGCTCATGCATTCTCGCGCCGTGAGTCTTCGCATTTTTCCTACGCTTTAAGGATAGGCTCTACACCTATGGTGACAGCTAATATTTTGGCTTTTTATAGCGATAGAAAATAGGGTTCTACATGATGCAGTAAACGCAAAAATGATTCTATATAATAAGTTGTAGAACATAACAATAGCGCAGGCCGACCGTTTCGACTCCTGGGGAATTAGCGTGATCTGAAGATCCACTTTGAAAAGCGTTTTCCTTTTCAAAGTTAGCTGAAGAGCATGCCCCCGGAAAGCGAAACGGTCAGCCGAAGCGGTTGCCGTAGCAGATGAAAACATTTCATCATTTCTAACTTGGTTAGAGAACATTATCCTGGTTTATAAACGAAAGGACCAGGTGGGCTTTCCCGGTTTTTCTAATACACAAAAAAACGCCTTTATAAAGGCGTTTTTTAGCTTTGGAATAATGGTCGAATTAATTCCCAATATAGAGTTGCAATAGAAAAGAATCCGAATACTAATACAGAGATAGCTGCAAAAGCTACACCAAACATATTTTTGGTTTTCAATTCACGAACCACTGCAAAGGCACATAAAATCGCTACCACAAGAATAATAAATGCTAATTCCATTTTAATCCCCCTTACCTAAGTTCCATCCATTTTCATTTTTCATTATCAACTATTAACGTTATAATATGTATATAAAGTGAATCCATACTTATTTTAAAACAAAAAGAACGATTTGTCTATTAAAATATAGAGGAAAAGGAGTCGTACATAATATGAGAGTAGAGCAGATGCCTTTAGGTCCATTAGCAACCAACTGCTATATAGTATCATTCGAAGAACAAGCCATTATCATCGATCCTGCTGGTGATGGAGATAAGATTATCAATAAAGTTATAGAAATGGAAGTGCAGCCCCTTGCTGTTCTATTAACACATGCACATTTTGATCATATAGGTGCATTAGAGCATGTTAGAGATCATTACCAAATCCCTGTATATATTCATGAACTGGAGAGCACATGGTTAGAAGATCCAAACCTGAATGGGTCATCATTATTTGATGTCGGTCAAGTAAAGGCAAAAAAAGCTGACCATTTTCTGCATAATAAAGTGTATCAATTTGGAAGTATGTCCATAGAAATTCGTCATACACCTGGTCATTCACCAGGTGGGGTAGCTTTCGTCTTTCATGATGAGCAATTTGTTATTGGTGGAGACAGTTTATTTGCTGGAGCAATCGGTCGAACTGATTTACCGGGAGGAAGTTTTGAACAATTGGAGGAGAGTATCAGAGAGCAATTTTATACTTTACCGGACGAGTATATCGTATATCCTGGCCACGGTTCGGAAACGAGTGTGAAAAAAGAAAAAGAAACGAATCCATTCGTTCAATCATAGTCAAAACGCTCTGATCCTAAAAGATCAGAGCGTTTGTCATTTAATGACCAAAACCAGGAACAAGAATGAAGTTGGTATAGAAGGTAAAGCCTATAAAGAAAACTGTGCAATAAGTAGCAAATAAGTACATATACATTCTTTCAGACAATTTTAAATACCCGACACCAAGGAAAAAGATCGTTTGTGCAAGGAATAAATATGCCATTGTTTCCATATCACCAACATAAAACATTACTGTGAATATACCTGTCCAAAAAGCAAGCATACGGAAAACTCGATCCATTGTTCCCCCTCCTTTTTAAATCACTATGTATCAAACATATTATATACGAGTATTGCAAAAATGTAAATTATTCTAAGTTGTTAAAATAAAATTTTTCTTCTTTATTCATAATATGTTTGAATTTAGAACATTTTATACATTTAATCAGGAATTTCAACATGTACTTCTCTATAGCCACCTGTATCCGTGCTCATTTTAATTATATATATATTCCGGTCCTGCTCATTTGTGGGTATTGTGATATTTATAGTTCCATCAGGAAATGTATAAGAATAGGGTGGTGCTTCCTGTTCTTCAAGTATAGATGCATATGCTTTCTGATAGAGCATTTCCAATTTGTACTGTTCGTCATTTAACTGGTGTATTCTTTTCTGATTTTGGATTTGTTGAATCTGATGATACGTAAATAACAATAATAGTAAAATGAAAAAGCTTGTTAATGGAAAAATATATCCTTTCTCATTCCTGAGCTTTTTTGAGTAATATTTTTTCAATTTGTTCACCACTATCTGTAATAAGTTCTATAGCAATATCATCTCCACTGTCTGTTAAGTTAAAGTCTTTTATGTTCCGTAATATTTCTTCATGTCCACGGCTATTAACTCGCCTGCGTATTTTATCATTGTGATAGGAGATAGTGACTAAATCACCATTGGTTTGCATAAAATGAAGCTGATTATTTTTTGTTTCAATCGATAAGGCTGTCTGGGATTCAAATTCGATTACATGATGAAAATGATAAACCATTGGCAACTGTTCCTTTTCATCATGTGTCCACATAAGTAAAATCTGTGTGTACCATGATACTAATATAAATAAGAATAGAAGCGTCAGTAATGATTCCAGCAATATATAACCTCTTTCATTGAGGCATTGCATATTGACATATCGTTGTTTTCTTTTGTTTAACATTATTCCAGCTGACACATCCTTCTATCAATGAGCTTGAATATGTGATAGTTAGGGTCAATGGTGAATTAGTAATATCTTTGTATATTTCCGAACCTTGGATTGAATTTCCTAACAACGCTTCATGCATTTTGTTGGAGAGAAAATAGGTTGCTTTATCCTCTTCTCTGATAAGTTTTTTCTCGATTATTAGCTGATGTTGAATCGGCAATAAAGTAAGACAAGCTGTGAAAAAAATCATAATGGAAAGCAGGGTCTCTAACATGTAGAAACCTGCTTGGTTTTTATGTCGTTGCATCATAACATCTGCCTTTGCCGAATGGGCATGTGATATAAAAAGTTTGAAACTTTGTTTTAATTCGCATGGTACCGGGCTTTTTTATATTACCTTTATGAGAAAATTCAATGGGGAGATCCAGAGTGTTTGGTTCCACGATCCAATGTTCCGGATAAGTACGAACGAATACTTTAGTTCCAAATCCACCCTGACGAATGAGATAACGGTTTTGTTGCCGGTCAAAATGAAGATAAAAATTATCATTCTGAGAGAGCGAGAGTTGCTGTAAATAAAGAATGTCCTGATGAAATTGTTTGATAAACTGTTTGTACTGTAGGGTTTCATACGTCCTTATTGCATAACTGCCACTTATAGCTAGAATAAGGGAGCTCAAAGCCAACGCAATTAAAAGTTCTGTTAAGGTGAATCCTTTATGATTATAAAACATCTTAATTGATTTCCCGCGTTCTTAAGCCATCTTTTGCATTGTTATATTCTATAATAGTGTTACCATTATCACATTGTAATGTTTCAATATATTCTCCTTCTAATTCACTAAGGTTATCAGGCTTATTTCCATTATCCAGTTCATATGAAATTAATTGATTCTCGGCCATTTGTAACAATGCATCACAACCTTGTTCATTTATATTTTCACTTTTATTCGCTAAATTAGGTATAAATAAAATTAACAGGATACTTATCACAGCTAGGACAATTAACATTTCTATCAAGGTAAAACCTTTATTATTTTTCATTATTTTGTTCTCCTTTTACATGTAATTCATATAGTCAAACATCGGCAGCATTAAAGCTAAATAAACAAAAACAATAAATACAGCTAAAATACATAATAAAAATGGTTGTAAAAAACTGATCCACTTTTTTAGATAACTTTCGATTGATAAAATTAAATGTTCTGCGTAAATGTTAAGTTCTTTTTGAAGCTGGTCTTGATTTCGATCTTTCGACATTATTTGGGTTAATTGATCTTGTAATAATTGGCACTGGGGTAATATGGTGGAATAGTCATAGCCTTTTGCTAAATGATCACTAATGATAGTGGCATAGTAATGGATCAAATCAGCTTTTTGTTCTGATTTAATGACATCTAAGCTATCTTTTATGGTGAGTCCACTTGTTAGCAAACTGGAAAGGTGAGTAACCAATAGATAAGTGATCTGCATTCTCTTGTATTTGCTATAAATTGGGGTTCGTATAATAAGTTGGATCTTTGATTCGATCGTTATCTGTTGTTTCATAGTGATGCTGCATATGGTTAGAAAAATGGCCAACAATAAAACTGAAATTGTACCATAATAAATCATGTTAATGGCAATTTCTGCATTTTGAAAGACACCCGTGATATTTTTATTAGAACCAAGTAATTGTGAAAATGATGGAAAGATCGAATTTTTCATGAAGTAAAGAATCAATAAAAAGAAAATGAAGAGAAAAAGTGGATAACGTGAAAGTTTGCTCAGTTTCGACATAAATTCTTTTCGTTGCTTCAGCATTTGACAACAATGCTGTAATCCTTTTGAAAGGTTGCCATGTTGAATTGCAATGTTTAAGAAACTGATTATTTCTGGATTAAAGTGCACTTGTTCTAACGTTTCGGTAAAAGTTTCTCCACGCTCTAAAGCTTTTTTAATCGTAGTTACAATCGCAGTGTATTGTTTATCCCACATTAAAACATCCAAAGCATCATTAAGACTGTAACCATGGCGAAATAGTTGTTCAAAACGGTATAATATCTGATATTGATCGTGAGTGGAAAGTTTATGTTTCCACTTAAAGATTTTTGATAAAACCATAAGCATAGGCTTTTCTCCTTAAATGATCAAAACGAAAGGATTCAACGCAAGGTTTCTCCTGAAGTATTTGACGAATATGCTGTAGTTCCAAAATTTCTAGTATTGCTGCTCTTCGGTTAGCCAGTTTGCTTAAATCAAGTGATAATAATTGCATGGAAGCCACCGCCATTAAATTATGTTCTATATCAATCGGTTTGATGCCCATTTCGAGCAGTCGGTGAATCGTACCCTGTGCACTGTTGGCGTGTAATGTTGATAAAACTAAATGTCCTGTATTCGAAGCGCGGAAAGCAAATTTCGCAGTTGTTTGATCTCTAATCTCCCCAACCATTATAATATCTGGATCATGTCGTAATGCTGCTTTTAAACCCACATCATACGTCATACCTGCTTTCTCATTAATCTGTACTTGCAACACATTATCTAATGGTTTCTCGATTGGATCCTCTAACGTTATTGTTTGATAGTGATTTGTCTCCATAAATGCTTTGATAATAGCATATAAAGTTGTCGTCTTTCCTGATCCTGTAGCACCTGTAAGTAAAACGAGACCTGATTGAAAATATAACCAACTTTGAATGATTTGGAGTTGTTGAGGAAACAAAAATAATTGATGCAAGGAATGTGTGTTTTGTTGGGGTAAAAGCCGGATAGCTAAGCTTTCTAAGTTATTAGCCGGTAATGTAGATAAACGCAATGAATATGTTTGATTCTGGTATTGGTAATGAATTGTTCCTTGCTGTGGAGTTCTATTTTCACCAATATCCATTTTTCCTGTAAACTTATAATAAGAAATGATCATCATATATTGTTTTTTGGTTAATGACGTGTGAAAATTTCGCTTACCATTGCATCGAAAGAAAATTTGGATATCACTAGTTTGGGGGATAAAGTGGATATCTGAGGCATGAGCCTCGATCGCAGCCTGAAGAATACGATTGGATATGGCTGAAGCATTATTCAAATAATCATTCACCTCCATTTTTTATCATGGTACAATACTTATATTCGACATCAATTGGTTAATTCCTGCAAAATACAAAAAAGTTTTCAAAAAATGTGGAGGACGTTAAATATGAGAAGCATTTATTTAGTCGGTTTTATGGGTAGTGGAAAGACAAGTATTGCAACACATCTGCAATCAGAATTAAAATGGACTGTTCAAGATACTGATCAAATGATTGAGGACTATTATCAGATGAACATACCATCCATATTTAAAGAAAAAGGGGAAGAAACATTCAGAGAATACGAAACAAACATTTTACATCAAACAAATATAAAAAAGACAATTGTTGCTACAGGTGGGGGAATAATTGAAAAAGAAGTAAACCGGGAATGGTTACAAACGAATGGGACTGTTGTTTTTCTGCAAACGTCCTGGGAAGAAATAGAACGAAGATTAGTGGAGGACCATTCACGTCCGATATGGAACAATCAATCACGAGATAAACAAAAGCTACTGGAAGAGCGATTACCAAAATATTTTGAAGTGGCAGATTACATAATATATACAGATAGTAAAAGTGTTGAGGAAATAGCCACTGAAATTATTTCACAAATCAATGCATAAAAAAATGATTGTTGGAAAAAATGACAGTAAAATGATAAAGGTGTGATTCTGTTGGCTAGCAATGAATATGTGAAATACATGACACAAAGAATTGTGAAATATATGGATACACCGAAAGATGAACGGAAAAAACTAAAAGACGAAAGAAAACAACAGGAGATAACATACTCTAATAAATGGTTCGGTGTGTTGCCATTTGCGTTTCGGCTTTTCATTCAAAAAAGAAAAGACTAAAACATCAGTAGTCAGAGCTACTGATGTTTTAGTCTTTTATAATAAGTTGACTGGCTTCTTCAGTCAAATAAAACAGTCCTGCATTAATAATTTCTATTTCAATACGGGGTTGTAAGCGTTCGGTTAGTCTTTCTTGTTCTTTCTCAAGAATTTCTTTATTTTCTTCCTGTTGATGAAAGAAATAGTCCAGTAATTGTATTTCTTCATTTAAAGCATCTGTGGATTGTTTTACCCAACCCATATCTTCTTCAAGTAACTCATTTTCCAAATAGTGAAAAATCCTTCTAAACCCACTAACAGGTTTTATAATGGGTGAGATAGTAAAACTGTAATCACTCATTCTACGATCCATTGATAATCCATCCATATGGTTCATCATATCAGTTTTCATCACACCATTAATTAATTGAACTCCAATTGAATGGACGGATTCTTTTTTTTGTTTTCCGCAATAATGAACCATAATATTAGTAACTAACCAAGGATGTAGTGCAGTTTTTGTATCACCATCAGTTTCTTCATATAAAATGGTGAAACGGGCATTTGTTTTAATGTGATGGAATATTTGTTGAAGACGTGGACTTCCAAAATGAATCCATTCTCTGTTGTTATCTTTATTTTCTGTGCTTGTATCTAAATATAAGGACATCGGTTCTCCTTGACGGCCGATTTTGTCCATATAGTGCCAATAAAAGGGGCGATTCATTAATACCTGATCTAATTCACGATTAAGTCTTATTGTCATTTCCGTTTGGTTTTCTGTAAGAACTTCACAATCATGAATGGTAAAGTATTGATGTAAGAAGTTGTGTAAATTAGTAATCATAGTAAATTCTCCTTGGCTTCGTCGGCTTGTTGATAAGATTGAATCACAGATGTTAAATTGTTTAACTTTATTTTAGATTCGCCAACCGATCTAGACTCTTCAAAAATCTGTTCTACTTCTCTTTCTAGATTGGGAAGATGCAAATCACTTAGAATTTGTTCAAGATTACCGATGACATTCTCGAATAAATGAATTTTATTGTACAACAAATTCATTACATGTTCATCCACTGTATTTTTTAAGGCAAAATTATAAATTTTTACATCGTTTTCCTGGCCAAAGCGATGGATTCTTCCAATTCTTTGTTCAAGACGCATTGGGTTCCAAGGCAAATCATAGTTAATTAAACGATGGCAAAATTGAAGGTTTATTCCTTCTCCGGCAGCTTCTGTTGCGATCATAACTTGTGCGTGATGTTGAAACAACTGACGCATCCAATCTTTTTTGCCTTTTTTAAATCCCCCTCGATAAATGACAGATGGAATCTTTTCTTGTTGTAAGAGCCACTGCAAATAAATTTGGGTAGCACGGTATTCTGTAAATACAATGAATTTTTCATCTGATGATTTGAGTAACTCTACTAATTTTAATGCTTTAGCGTGATGTGGCAGTTGCTCAATAGATGATAATAATTCGTTTGTTTCTGGAAGTTCAACGTTGTCCTGTTGCTGCACCCATTTTTTTATGGAAAGGTAACAAGCTTCACGAGAGCTACAGAATTCCCTTACATAGGTGATGGCAGAAATAGCCGTGTTATGTTTAAAAAATCGTTCAACATGATGATAAGTATCCATCTCTTGGTCTGTAAAAGGCACCCAAATGGTTTCAATTTCACGCTTTGTCCAATGAACTCCTGTATCAGCTCTTCGGTTACGGACCATTACTTTACTGATTAATTGTTTTAAATAAGGATCTTCATCCACTTTTCGTTTTTCTTCTCGATGTTGTTTGATGAAGTCATCATAAGTTCCAAGATAGCCTGGTTTTAATAGACTGATTAAATTAAAGATATCGGTTAATTTATTTTGAACAGGTGTAGCGGTTAATAACAGGCAATATTTTTTGGATAACTGTTGGACAAAGTGAAAATTTTTTGTTTTATGGTTTTTTAATTTGTGTGCTTCATCGACAATAACAAAGTCATAGTCCTGTTCAAGAATTGTTTGACGATGCCTAGCTGATTTAGCTGTATCTAATGTACTAATCAGAATATTAGTATTTTGCCAATCGACACGTTTTCCAGACGTCACTGTAGGGATTAGAAATTTCTGATTCAATTCCAATGCCCACTGGTTAACAAGTGAAGCTGGAACTAAAATAAGCACTTTTTGAACTAAACCTCTTAACATATACTCTTTTAAAATCAAACCAGCTTCAATTGTTTTCCCTAAGCCAACCTCATCTGCTAACAAGGCTTTGCCGTTCATATGTTGAATGACTTTTTCAGCACATTTTATTTGATGTGGTAAAAATTCTAAATGTGGTAAAAACTTAGGTGCGACAAGATCTTTGAAACTAGGTACTTTCATGGTTTCAGCAATTTGATAAGATTGCTTAAATAATTGCCAATCTGCTAACTGAGACGGGGTTTTGATTGCTTCCTCATACTCTTGTATAAATGTTTCATCTCTCAAAATTGGTATACTCATAACACCCATCCTATCATTGATACATGTTGTATTGTTATTGTGGTCAGATTAGCCAGAGTTATACATATTGATTGTCAAGAATTTCTTTAGTTAAAGAATATTAAATAACACTCTCTACAAAAAAGAATGGAAGGGAGCAAATCCTATACAGAGTTATTTCGTAGTTTATGTTTACTGTGGTTGGTGGTATAAAAAGAGAATGTATAACAATGGGGAATTAATGAAAATCAGTAAATTTACGTTAACATTTGCTTGTCATGTAAATAAAAAAGTCGAGTGTAGACACTCGACTTTTGCTTAATAATCTAATTTTTTGGTTTTCTTAATTTTGCCTGTCCATTTTTTATATCCGCCTTGTAATTGATAGAGGTCTTTATATCCTTGTTTATTAAGGATTAATGCCGCTCTCGTAGAACGTGAACCATTCTGGCAATATAAGTAAACAGGTTTATCTTGCCTTAATTCTGTTAAACGCTGTTTTAATTGAGTTAGAGGAATGTTTCTGGCACCAAGAATGTGACCACCGTCATATTCCTTCGGTTCTCTTACATCAATAAGCTGTGCTTTACGATAACCTTCACGAAATTCATTTTCCGATAATGGTTTTAGTATTTTTTTTTGTTTGAAATAGCGGTATACGGTAAATAAAATAAAGGCAATTAATATACCGATTAGAATGTATAATTCTGTCATTTTTGAATCCCCCAATGTTTTTCTAAAAAATCCTCTAAAAAGGATTATACCATTTAATAGTGTGAAATAAAGAAAAAAATTTTAAAGATTGGATTTTAAGAGATGTCTTGTCTCACCTGTGATTCTATTGTATGCTTTTATTTACATAATATATATAGTAATGGAGGATGTATATGCCTACACCCACAATGGAAGATTACATAGAACAAATTTATATACTCATGGAAACAAAAGGGTATGCAAGAGTTTCAGCAATAGCTGAAGCTTTACAAGTACAACCGTCATCTGTGACGAAAATGGTACAGAAATTAGATCGGGATGCCTATTTGAATTATGAAAAGTATCAGGGGCTTATCTTAACTTCGAAAGGAAAAAAAGTAGGGGAAAGATTAGTATATAGACATGAATTATTGGAAAAATTCCTAAGGATCATTGGTGTTGATGAAAAAAATATTTATACTGATGTTGAAGGAATAGAGCATCATCTCAGCTGGAATTCAATAGATCGTATTGGTAATCTGGTGCAATTTTTAGAAGATCCTGAGCGCTCCAAGGAATTAAAGGATTTTCAGTCTAAAAAGGATTAGGTTAACAAGTTCTATCTACTGGTACAAATGTATATATATAATGTGATACCAGTTAGATAGGGTGATATCATGAAAATTGATGGGGTTTTCTCAGGTGGTGGTGTTAAAGCTTTTGCGTTTTTAGGTGCGATCCAGGCATTTGAAGAAAAGAACATACAATTTGAAAGAGTCGCTGGTACATCTGCAGGAGCCCTCTTTGCTACGTTGATTGCGGCTGGTTATACAGCAAAAGAAATGAAAGAGATTTTTTTAGAGTTACCCCTTGAAAATTTCCTTGATCAATCGAAATGGAGTAGTTTGCTTCCTTTTTTAAAATGGTTAACTTTATATAACACCATGGGATTATATCGAGGTAATTATTTTGAAGATTGGTTGAATGAAAAATTGATGGAGAAAGGTTTGTCTTCTTTTTCAGATCTGCCACCAGGGAAATTAAAGATCGTTGCTGCAGATTTAACGTTAAATCGTGTTGTGGTATTTCCGAATGATCTGATGAAAAATTATCATATAGAAGCAGATTATTTTTCTATCTCGAGAGCAGTTCGTAGCAGTATCTCCATACCTTATTTTTTTCGTCCTTCTAAAATTATCAATCCTCTCACAAGACAAAAAAGTATTATTGTCGATGGTATGATTTTAAGTAATTTCCCATTATGGTTATACGATCGAGGTAATAAAAAGCGAGATCGCCCGATCTTAGGTTTGCAATTAACAGACCCTGCACAATATTATTATAATCAGAAAATCAAGAATGCTATTGATATGTTAAAGGCAGTGATAGGTACGATGAGAAAAGCCTATGATACAAGATACATTGCAGAAAATGTAGCGAAAGACATTTTGTTTTTTCCTATCGATGATGTAAGTGCTACAGATTTTGATATTACATTGGATAAAAAGCAAGAATTAATGGAATTAGGGTATCAACGGACGATGCAATTTTTATCTAAGTGGTCCTTATAAAAAAAGAACAGAGCGCACGTATTATAACGACGCTCTGTTCTTTTTCTTTTGTTTATTACCCTCGATAACCCTCAAGTGTGTGTGATTTTTTCTAGTTTTTAATGGTCGAGGTGATTTCTTAGTTGCTACATTATGTTTGATAGGGCTAGGTTGCATACGATTATTATTTTGTTGGTATTTATATTTTTGTTTCGATTGTTTCACAGCTTTACGATATTTTCTGAGTTCATTAGGTGTTCGTCTTCTTAAAAAGAAGAAGTACACTAAACCAAACATTGCTGCACCGATTAACAAGGATATAAATAGGAATTTTAGTAAACCGAGTGTGTCAGTAATTAGGAATGAGATAAAACCGAACACAGCTAAACCGATTAATGCATAAACAACGATAGAACCTATGTTTCGATTCATTTTAGCTTCCTCCTTTACATAAAGTATACACGAATTAAAGTACTTTCTATAGTTATACCCGTTATTTGCTGGATTTTATACAAGAAATTTAAAATTACTTTAAACAATGGTATTAAAGCGCTTTATTTTTATTGTATTAGAAAGAAAGCAAAATAACTAGAGTTTAAGGACATTTAGCATGAAAAAATTGATTTTGGTTAGCCTATTTTTGAGGTGATAATATTGAGACGTGTGAATCATAGAAAAAATCAACATGATGAAATTTCTTTAATTCCAAAAACAATTAGTATTGGAATTTTTGGCGGGCTTATCTGGGCGACAGTAGCTGCGGTTGCCGGTTACTTTAGCTTTACGAAGGTAACTCCCAAAAGTTTTGTGTTACGGTCATGGTTGCAAACAAAATGGTCTGATCAATGGCTAGGGGAAGTTATTTCAATATGTATTATTAGTTTATTATCCATTGGATTAGCATTATTATATTATGTTGTATTAAAAAAGTTTCCAGGAATATTACCAGGTATAATGACGGGAATTGTCTTATGGTTTATTATTTTTTGGTTATTTGAACCGATTTTTACCAATATACCACCTTTTTATGAATTAGATAGTGATACAGTGGTTACTACGGTTTGTTTATTCATTTTATATAGTGTGTTTATCGGGTACTCTATTTCTTTTGCTTATCAGCAGCACAGGGGTGAAAATAATTAAATAACTATGTTAATATAGTGAAGAAAGCTTGTTGGAGATGGAGTGAAGGAAATGGGAAAGTTACTTTTATTAAATGGACCGAATTTAAATCGTTTAGGTAAAAGAGAACCAGATGTATATGGCAGTGAAACATTAGAGGATATTGAGAAAAAAGTACGAAGTGTGCTGGAACCATATCAATATCAATTAGATTCTAGCCAATCCAATCATGAGGGAGAATTAATTGATTGGATCCATGAGGCAGAAGGAAAATATCATGGGATCATTTTTAATCCCGGGGCATATACACATACTAGTATTGCGCTAAGAGATGCAATCAGCTCTATTACAGTTCCAGTTATCGAGGTACACATATCTAATGTACATAAGCGAGAGTCATTTCGTCATACTTCCATGTTAGCTCCTGTTTGTAGCGGTCAAATTGTAGGTTTAGGTACAAATGGATATCGTTTAGCAGCGATGTATTTTTTAGAAAGTAATTTATAGAAAGGGAGTTTGGGATGAAACGTCTTGAGAAATTATGGAATTTATTAAAACATGAAAGAATGGATGGCTTATTAATAACCAGTCCGGTTAATATTCGATACCTCACTGGTTTTACTGGCACCTCAGGTGTAGCACTTATTACCAATAACGATGCTTTCTTTGTTACTGATTTCCGCTACACTGAGCAAGCGAGTGATCAGGTTATAGGGTTTGACATTAAGGAACATAAAGGACCAATTCAAGACGAAGTCGCAGAATTAGTAAAGTCATTGTCAATCGAATCTGTTGGGTTTGAAAAAGAGGGCATGACTTACGGTCTGTATGAAAAATATAATAAAGCAGTAAAAGCAAACTTGATTCCCTCAGGCGGATTGATTGAGAAATTACGCTTGATTAAAGATCAAGATGAGATTAGTATAATAAAAGATGCTTGTAAAATTGCCGATGATGCGTTTGACCATATTTTAGATTACATAAAACCGGGAGTAAAAGAGATCGACATTTCCAATGAATTAGAATTCTTTATGAGAAAGCAAGGCGCTACTTCATCAAGCTTTGATATTATAGTAGCCTCCGGTTATCGTTCTGCATTACCGCACGGTGTAGCATCATCAAAAGAAATTCAGTCAGGCGAATTAGTAACATTGGATTTTGGTGCGTTATATGAAGGATATGCTTCAGATATTACGAGAACGATTGCCGTTGGGGATATATCAGAAGAATTAGCGACGATCTATAATACAGTTCTTGAAGCACAAGTAAAAGGTGTAGAAGGAATAAAAGCGGGAATAACTGCAAAACAAGCTGATGCCTTAACAAGAGACCATATTGATCATAAAGGCTACGGCAAATACTTTGGTCACTCTACAGGCCATGGACTGGGACTAGATGTGCATGAAATGCCCGGACTATCATTTCGCTCTGATGCTGTGTTGGAACCGGGGATGGTAGTAACTGTTGAACCAGGAATCTATGTTCCAAACGTTGGTGGATGCCGCATTGAAGATGACATTATAATAACCGAAGATGGCCATGAACGATTAACACATTCACCTAAGGACTTAATTCGCTTACCAGTATCGTAAACATTTTAGAGGAGGAATTAGATGATTTCAGTAAATGATTTTAAAACAGGTTTAACAATAGAGGTAGATGGAGGTATTTGGCAAGTAATGGATTTCCAACATGTGAAACCGGGTAAAGGTGCTGCATTCGTTCGTTCCAAATTGCGAAACCTCCGTAGCGGTAATATTCAGGAAAAAACGTTCCGTGGTGGGGAAAAAGTAAACAGAGCACATATTGAAAATCGTAAAATGCAATACTTATATGGTTCTGGTGATACCCATACATTTATGGACACTAAGTCATTCGAACAAACAGAGCTCCAAGCAGATCAGATTGAACGAGAACTACAATTTATTAAAGAAAACATGGAAGTAAATATTTTAACATATGAAGCAGAAACTATCGGAGTAGAATTACCTAATAACGTTGAACTCACTGTAACAGAAACAGAACCTGGAATAAAAGGTGATACAGCGAGTGGAGGAACCAAGCCAGCAACACTAGAAACAGGTTTAATAGTTCAAGTACCTTTCTTTGTTAATCAAGGAGATGTATTAGTAATCTCTACAGCAGAAGGTAAATATATTTCCCGCGCTTAATTTACTACATAGGAACCATAACTACTAAGTGATAATCACTTAGTAGTTTTTCTTTTATTGACAAACTTTATCCAAATAGATCCATTATTATCTAGTAAGCACATAATCGTGAACAGAAACCATAAACTGCGCAGTAACTCTATAAAGAACTTCCTTCCATTCTGCATTTTGATGATTGCTACAATACGCGCTACGGCAAGATACTTCGCTTTCCACGGGCACGGCCTTAGCCTCCTCAGAAAACAAAGAACGTTTTCTTGCGGGGTCTTCGGCTCGCGCTGTTCCCGTAGGAGTCTACGTATCTTGCCTCCGCTTTGCGTAGTGTTCTGATTATCGAAAAAAGAGAACTATGGAATGATATTCTATGGATTTCTTCTTGCATGATAAAAATGCACACTAAGCTGCGGAAAAATGCGACACTCCTGTGGGAACAGCGCGAGCTGAAGATCCCGCAGCGAACGTATGTGAGCGAGGAAGCTGAAGCCGTGCCCACGGAAAGGGAGTATTTTTCCGCAGCGATGTCTAGCACTCCATTTCCGAAAGAAAGGAGGCTTACCAAAGAAAATTTTCACTAGTGCGCAGTTTGTATCTACTACGTAATATGAGGTATGGAATCGGGCAGTTTATTGTCCGGTTTTTTTGTTTTATGAGTTCATAGATTATGGTATACGGGTTTTTGACGTATGGACTTGGGAAGACTTAGTTTTTCTAATGCTCTTATCTATCTTTGGTTATATCTACTAGTGGCTCGCATAGAATGTTTATAGAAATAGCTTATGAAAAGAGGAAATGTTTATGGATAGTGTTTTAAAAATACTTCCGAGCCACATCTCTGAACAAATTGACTTTTTTCTAGGTAAGGAAGAGATAGATATACAGGAGATTAGACTAAGAGTGAATCAACCAGTTGAGTTAAATGATGGCAAGGATGTGACGTGGTTAAAACAGACATTTTTTAGCCAATCAGATGCAAAAATGTTCCTCAACAAAATTAGTGACTTTTCTTTATATCGACTAGAAGAAGAGTTGAGACATGGATTTATTACTATTCAAGGTGGCCACCGAATTGGTATTTCAGGTTCTGTCATATTAGAAAATAAACAAGTAAAGGCGATACACCATGTGAGTTCCTTTAATATAAGGATTGCAAAACCTCAATTCGGTATCATTCAGCCTTATCTATCTTATCTTATGACAGATACCGTTCAAAACACATTAATTATAGGTCCACCGCAATCAGGGAAAACAACATTTTTAAGAGATCTTGCGAATTATTGTGCAAGTGCTAGTTCAAAGCTCGAACTTAAAACAGCGATTGTCGATGAACGATCTGAAATATGTGCTTCTATCAATGGTGTCCCACAGCATTTATTAGCACCAAGAATTGATGTACTAGATCGCTGTCCAAAGGCGGAGGGAATGATGATGTTTGTTCGCTCCATGTCACCTGATGTCATTATTGTTGATGAAATTGGAAGTGAGCGGGATGCGGAAGCTATTGATGAAGTCATCCATGCGGGTGTTCAACTAGTTTGTACCGTTCATGGTAGGTCATTGTCTGATATTAGCAAACGACCAACGATTCAAAATTTACTGCGGAAAAACATATTTCAGCGATTTGTTGTCCTTTCCAATCAGCGTAAAGCAGGAGAAGTTACAGAAATTTCAAATGATAAAGGACAACCTCTTTATCAGAGAAGTGTGATGTTATGATCAAGTTTCTGGCGTGTGTATTCATCATAGGATCTTTAACCTGGATTGGACATGAGTATGCCAAAAACCTTGCTAACCGACCCAGGTTCATTAGATTGTTCAAAAATGCATTACAAATCCTGGAGGCTGAAATTGTCTATAGTCAGGCAACCATTAAAGAGTCTTTAACTTCTGTATCTGAACAGATACCAAACCCGATTTCCACTCTTTTTAAAAATATTGCAGGAGATATTCAACAGGATAAAGAACAGCTCTATCCTATTTGGGAAAAACACGTGGATAAGTTTTATAACAAACATCCACTACAATTAGAAGACAAAGAAATTCTTCAACAATTTGGCAGAACGTTGGGACAGCATGATATTATCCAGCAACAAAAATATATTCGCTTAACGATTAACCACTTAGAAAGAAAGCTGACAGAGGCAGAAGAAAGGAATCATCGCTATGGGAAAATGTCAAGAAGTGTTGGATTTCTGGTTGGTACATTTATCGTTTTACTCTTGCTATAGAGAGGAGATATCACGTGATTGGAGATACAAGTGTTTTATTTCAAATTGCAGGCATCGGAATTATCGTTGCGATGATTCATACTATATTAAAGCAAATGGGGAAAGAGGAATATGCTCAATTTGTAAGTTTGGTTGGTTTTATTATCGTTTTGTTATTTGTGCTTAACAGTATTTCGGATTTATTCCAGCAGATAAGAGCTGTATTTTTTCTAAAAGGATAATGGTTTATGGAAATCTTTGAAGTAATCAGTGTAGGAATTATAGCATCAGTTCTGTTTTTATTATTGAAGGACAAGCAGCCCAGTATTGCATTTCTTATTATTGTTTTAACTGTTCTCTATTTTTTTGTTTTTGTTATTCAGTATGTACAGGAAATTCTTCATCTCATTACTTATTTAGGTGAAGAGGCAAACATTAATGAAATATATATCAAGACCATACTTCAAATCATTGGGATTTCCTATATTACAGAAATTGGAGCAAACATTGTAAAAGATGCTGGTTTAGAATCAGTAGCTGTCAAAATTGAAATGATAGGAAAAGTGTTTATCCTCATTTTGGCTATTCCTATATTCAAATCATTAATTGAAACGATAATAAATATTTTTCCGATCACATAGTTAGGAAGGATATATATGAACTTTACTAGAAAACTTACTTTCATTATGGTACTTTTCTTTTTTATTATTCCTGTACAACTTTCAGCAGAAATCACCAATCAAACAGATGCCTACCAACAGATGATTGAAGGGAGCGAACTAGAGGGGTATTGGGATTACTTAGGGGATGAATATCAAGATGCACTTCCAGAACTCAATAAAGAAAATATATGGTCTATCGTAAAAGGAGATGGAAGTCTCTCCATTAAAGATTGGTTAGAAGGATTTCTCCGTTTCTTCTTTTATGAGATTGTGGAGAATGGTAAATTACTAGCGACATTAATGCTACTAACATTATTTTGTTTGATGTTACAAACCATTCAAAATGCATTTGAAAATCAAGTCGTTAGTAAAGTAGCATACGCGATTGTTTATACAATGTTGATCATTATAGCACTGAAAAGCTTCCAGCTGGCCTCTAGTTATGTACTTGATACAGTGGAAATGGCCCAAAATTTTTTAATTGCTTTATTGCCGCTGTTGTTAGGAATATTAGCTTCTCTTGGAAACCTTGTTACCATATCATTTTTCCATCCTATCATTATTTTTCTAATTCATACCAGTGTACTTGTGATCTCCAAGATTGTTATTCCGTTAATATTAATCTCAGCGATTCTTCATATTGTAAGCACCATTAGTCCAGAGTATAAAGCAACAAAATTAGCTAATTTAATAAAAAATATAGCGATTAGCTTAATGGGGATCCTTCTAACGGTTTTTCTTGGGGTTATATCAGTACAAGGAGCTGCAAGTGCGATTCAAGATGGTATTGCGATGAAAACTGCTAAATTTGTAACCGGTAATTTTATCCCGGTGATCGGCAGGATTTTCACAGATGCCACCGATACTGTATTAAGTGCAACCATTTTAATTAAGAATGGCATTGGCATGATTGGTGTAGTGATTTTAATTGGGATCGTATTGTTCCCAGCAATCAAGATTTTTACGATCTCTTTAATGTATAGAGTAGCTACTGCTATTTTACAACCTATTGGTGACGGACCAGTCATAGAATGTTTGGACATTATTGGTAAGCACATCCTTTACTTATTTGCTGCGCTATTATTAGTTACATTTATGTTTTTCTTTACTATTGTAATTCTTATTATATCCAGTAATTTGACTATGATGGTGAGATAGGGGGGGAGAATCATTGAATACCTATCAGGTTGGATATTGCAAATTATAATTTATATGATTCTAGCAATGATAGTTGATCTCATTCTTCCCAGTTCCACCCTAAAACAATATGTGAAATTGGTAGTGGGGTTATTACTTATTTTAATTATTCTGCAACCATTGCTTTCTATTTTTAATGTAGATGTTCATAAAATGGTAGATCAATTAATTGCAACAAATAGCGACCCATCTGTTGAATCCAAAATAGAAAATGGAATGAATCAGCAGAAAAGTGAAATAGAACAGATACAATCTGCATATGTATTAGAAGAGATGGTTGTCCAAATGGAAAATATAGTAGAGGAGGAGTTGCAAGAAACGTACAATTATCAAATTGTGGATCTGGAAGCAAATTGGGCAAGTAATCCAACTTCTGAAGAAAATGAACTGGAGCGTATATATGTAAAACTTGCCAACAAAGATGATACTTCTGCCAGAGTTGAAGAGGTGAATATACAAATTGGCGACTCATTACCTCAGGCTTCTGAATCTCCACCACAGGATATAACAGAAATAAAAAATTTCTTAGCTGATCAGTGGGGAGTTGAGGAGGATATAATTCATATCGGATGGAAGGAGGAATTAGGTGCCTAAATGGATGGAAAAGTTTCTGTCAAATCTAAAAACGAAAGACAAACGACCAACAAAAATGCAGTATATTGCTTTGCTGGTGTTAATAGCAGTTTTCATATTGTTAATTAGCAATATATTCAGCTCCAACCAATCAGATAATCAATCAACTGATCCTCCAAGAATGATTCAATCATCATCAGACGATGAAGAAAGTGAAACATGGAAACAATCAGATGCTTCTGATGCAACTTCAAAGATAGGAGATTTAGAAGCCTCATTTGAAAATGACTTAATCCAACTACTTGAAAAAATCACAGGTGTATCAGGAGTTGAAGTAATGGTCAATCTAGATGCCACAAATGAACAAGTATACGAGAAAAATTTAGTGATAGGTTCGCAAATTACAAATGAAACAGATCAAAATGGCGGTACGAGAAAAATTGATGATGAAACTAGAGAACAAACCGTTGTTGTCATTCGTCAAGGTGAACAAGAAACTCCGTTATTAGTTCAGACCAAAAAACCTCAAGTTAGAGGTGTACTGGTAGTTGCGGATGGCGTGGACAACCTAGATGTGAAAAAGTGGGTATTAGAAGCCGTATCCAAAGTGTTGGATGTACCGGCTCATCGAGTTTCGGTAATGCCGAAAAACACATAGATTTATTAGGAGGGGAAACTATGTTAAAAAAGCAAACAGTTTGGTTGTTGACGATGTTAAGTTTAATGATTGTGTTAAGTGTGTATTATTTAAATGCACCATCTGAAGGAGATTTGGCATATTTTGATGCAGATCAGGAGCAAGACCAGGATCAAACGACATCATCATCCAACGTAGATCAAGTAACTGATGAATCGATTTTAGAGGGTACAGAAGAGACTGGAATAGAGGGTATGGAAACAGAAAATATGGAAGCAGAAGATACAGAAACGGATAGCTTAAATACATCATCGATTAATTCTGAAGAATATTTCGCAGCAGTACGTATGGAAATCACCACTCAAAGAAGTAGGGAAAAAGAAAGACTGGAATCAATTGTTGCTTCAAGTGAAAGTAGTTCAGACGAGAAAAATGAAGCGTATGAAGCAATGAAAGAAATTGAAGTGGTAGATAAAAAAGAAAGTATACTCGAGGAAACATTGAAATCTCTTAATGGTTATGAAGAAGTGCTTGTTCGCAATGTATCAGACAATAATATCGTCGTAACTGTTCAAGCAGACAGTCTTTCAACGACAGAAGCGAATGAAATAATTCAACACGCAAAAGATGAATTTGGTGAAATAAAAATCGATGTCAGCTATAATCCAAGTTAAGCCTAGTGTCTATCGTTTCAATATACGTTTACTTGTCCTTGAGATTTCTCGAGGACATTTTTTATTTTTTTCGTAGTTAGAATTTTTACGATCTTTCCTTACAATAAAAAGAAAGGTTGCAGTTTCTAGATCTATTGCGTAAAATGTTAAAAGGAGTTATTAGTACCTGTTATTAATTGTAACAAAGTTGAAGGGGTGCAAAAATGTTAACAATACAAGAAATCAATCAATTAATTGACAAATTAGATCAATCAACTATTGACGAATTCTCTTATGAAGCTAATGGAGGAAAAATTAAACTTAAAAAAAATACAGGTGATACAAGACAAGTAACGTCACAACCTGTAGTACAATCGCAAGAATCAGTACCACAAGTAAATGTGGAATCAACAACAAAATCTGAAGTTTCAACAGAAGAGACAGAAACAAAAGAAGAAGCACAACCAAAAGCAGATTATGATCATGAAATTGTCTCACCTATGGTAGGAACATTCTATAGTTCACCATCACCTGATAAACCAGTATTTGTCCACGTTGGTGATCAAGTAAATGATGATGCCATTGTATGTATCGTAGAAGCGATGAAATTATTTAATGAAATAGAAGCAGATGTAACAGGAACGATAACAGAAATACTAGCAGAAAATGGTGAATTAGTGGAATATGGACAACCATTATTCCGAATCAAGAAGGCATAAGGGGATGACATTGTGATTAAGAAACTGTTAATTGCTAACCGTGGAGAAATAGCAGTCAGAATTATTCGATCTGCCAAAGAAATGGGAATAGATACGGTGGCAGTATACTCAGAAGCTGATAGAGATGCATTGCATGTACAATTAGCGGATGAAGCTTATTGTATCGGGCCGAAATTAAGTACGGACAGTTATTTAAACTTTACTAATATTATGAGTGTGGCAACATTAACTGATACCGATGCAATTCATCCCGGTTACGGATTCTTATCAGAAAATGCTGATTTTGCTGAGATCTGTGATGCATGTAATATAACGTTTGTTGGTCCTAGTGCCTATGCTATTCAAAAAATGGGTACAAAAGATGTTGCAAGAGAAACAATGCGAGAAGCAGGTGTACCAGTGGTACCGGGGTCAAATGGTATAATAGCAGATGAAGAAGAGGGACTTAAAGTAGCCAACGAAATAGGATTTCCTGTTATTATTAAAGCAACTGCTGGCGGCGGAGGCAAAGGTATTCGCGTTGCCCGTACGGAGGAAGAGCTATTAAAAGGTATCCGTGTAACCCAGAATGAAGCAGAAAAAGCATTTGGTAATCCGGGTGTATATTTGGAAAAATATATTGAAGATTTCCGTCATGTAGAAATTCAGGTTCTAGCAGATAATCATGGCAATGTGATACACCTTGGCGAACGTGATTGTACCGTTCAAAGGAGATTGCAAAAATTAATTGAAGAAACACCATCACCAGCAATTGATGAAGATATGCGAAAAAAGATGGGTGAAGCTGCAGTTAAGGCTGCAAGAGCCGTTCAATATTCTGGTGCAGGAACCATTGAATTTATTTTCGACAAAAAAGAAAATAGCTTTTATTTTATGGAAATGAATACACGTATCCAGGTAGAGCATCCTGTTACTGAAATGGTTACAGGTGTAGATCTAATTAAAGAACAAATCAACATTGCTAATAATGAGAAACTTAACTATAAACAGGAAGATATTACTTTTAATGGATGGGCAATGGAATGCCGTATTAATGCAGAAAACCCTGAAAAAGATTTTATGCCATCTGCAGGTAAGATAGAAATGTATTTACCCCCAGGTGGTTTAGGTGTAAGGGTCGATTCAGCGGTATATCCGGGCTATCAAATTCCACCTTATTATGATTCGATGATTGCAAAATTAATTACTTATGGTAAGACACGAAAAGAAGCGGTTGATCGGATGAAACGTGCACTGGATGAATTTGTAGTAGAAGGTGTTCATACAACGATCCCATTCCATAGAAAAATGATGGTGCATCCTGTATTTGTTAATGGTGATTTTAATACAAGTTTTTTAGAGAACTATAGTATAATGGAAGAAGAGCAAGACTAATCTTAGTTAAAAGGGGTGTTTATCATGGTTGAAAACCAATTACTTAATGTTAGTGAATCTACTCCTTTAGGAAAAGTCGAAATTGCACCAGATGTATTAGAGGTGATTGCAGGTATTGCAACTACTGAAGTACTAGGTGTATCAAGCATGAGAGGTAATTTTGCATCAGGAGTGGCAGAACGGTTAGGGAAAAAAGCACATGGTAAAGGAATTAAAGTAGAACTGAAAGAAGATATTGTGTCCATTGACGTATATATAGTTGTGGATTATGGACATTCTGTTCCGACTGTCGCTGAAAAAATACAAGTGAACGTAAGGCAAGGAATAGAAAATATGACTGCAATTCAAATTAAAGAAATTAATGTGCATGTTGTAGGCGTTCAAATGGAACAAGATATTGATGAAAAAGATGAGTAATGTTTGATACTGAAGTGAATGAAGGTCCTACAGAAATATCTGATAGGACTTTTATTCATTATTACATCTTTACATATAAGTAATTACCTTATCTTGCTGGTATCAATATTTTTTGTCGAGGGATGATAAGATTTAATGGCAATCGAAAAGATAACATGGTATCATTTGAAAGTGAAGAATATGACCGTGATAAGGAGAAGAAGAAGTACATGAAACGAAGAATTGCACGTGAGAAAGCATTACAAATTTTATTTTCATTGGATACTGAGGAATATGATTTAGCAACTACCGTGGAACATACATTGGATGAGGATGAACATGACCCGTTTATATTAAATGTGGTTAATGGTGTTGCCACGAACAAACAAGAGATTGATGAAAAAATCAAAGGTCATTTAGAAAAATGGTCTTTGGAAAGAGTTGCCTTAGTGGAGAGAACATTACTTCGTATGGCTGTTTATGAATTATTTTATTTTAAAGATGCACCTGAAAGTGTGGTAATCAATGAAGCGATTGAGATTGCGCATGTTTTCGGTGATGATAAATCAGGTAAGTTTATCAATGGTGTATTATCAAAAATGATAAAATAAGGGGGAGCTATTGTGTCTGCAGAAGTTATTTATGGTAGTGAGCTAGCACAATCTTTAAGAGACGAGATGAAGGAAGAAGTAAACGGGCTTCGTAATAAAGGTATTATTCCGGGGTTGACAGTGGTATTAATAGGTGAAGATCCGGCCTCGAAATCTTACGTGAGAGGGAAGCAAAAAGCGTCTGATTACGTTGGAGTTGATTCAGAATTAATTGAGTTACCAGAATCCACTACACAAGAGGAGTTATTATCTCTAATTGACACACTAAATAATAAAGATTCGGTCCATGGAATCTTAGTACAGTTGCCTTTACCAGCTCAAATTGATGAAGAAGTAATCATTGAAGCGATTTCGCCAGAGAAAGATGTCGACGGTTTTCACCCGATAAGCATCGGTCGTATGATGACTGGAAAAGATACCTTCTATCCTTGTACACCTTATGGTATTATTCAAATGATGAAATCAAAAAACATTTCGTTAGAAGGAAAGCATGCTGTTGTACTTGGGAGAAGTAATATTGTCGGGAAACCTGTAGGGCAATTACTTTTAAGTGAAAATGCAACGGTTACCTATTGTCACTCTCGCACCAAAAATATGGAACAATACATAGCGTCTGCTGACATTTTGATAGTAGCAGTAGGGAAAGCACATTTTTTAAATGGTGATCATATAAAAGAAGGAGCCATTGTTATTGATGTAGGTGTTAACCGCATTGAAGATGGTTCTCTTACTGGGGATGTTGACTTTGATTCTGCTAAAGAAAAAGCAAGCTATATCACACCAGTTCCAAAAGGTGTTGGTCCGATGACGATTACTATGTTAATGCATAACACAATTAAATCCGCTAAAAAAACGAACGGATTATTATAAGAATTAACTTGTGAAACAGCTGCACTTATTTTAATATGGAAAGAAAAGGTCATTCTTATCATTAGAATGACCTTTTCTTGCAAAGAATGCATTCAAAGGGATGATGTTGTGGAAGATAAATATTTATCAGTAACTGCGCTAACAAAATATATAAAAAAGAAGTTTGATGTAGACAGACATCTCAATCATATTTGGTTAAGAGGTGAAATATCGAATTTTAAGCACCATTCAAGAGGTCATATGTATTTGACAATAAAAGATGATCATACCAGCATTCGGGCTGTCATGTTTCATAGACAGAATCAAGATCTCACTTTTCAACCAGAGGACGGCATGAAGGTGTTAATCAGAGGTTATGTTAGTGTTTTTGAATCACAAGGCCAATATCAGTTATATATACAGGAGTTACAGCCAGATGGAATCGGTGCACTCCACTTAGCTTTTGAACAATTAAAAAAACAGCTATCAAAGGAAGGGCTTTTTGATACGATACATAAAAAGACATTACCGAAATACCCTCAGCAAATTGCAGTATTGACTTCACCAACTGGTGCTGCTATCCGTGATATATTAACTACAATGGAAAGACGTTATCCCATTGCTAATATTTTAATTATTCCTGTTTTAGTACAAGGTAAACAGGCATCAACCTCTATCGTGAACGCTATTAAAAAAGCAAATGAAATCGATAGCCTTGATCTAATGATCATAGGGCGTGGCGGGGGATCATTAGAAGAATTATGGAGTTTTAATGAAGAGGAAGTAGCTAGGGCGATTTTTCAATCCCAACTTCCCGTTATATCTGCTGTTGGACATGAAACAGATGTAACTATTAGCGATATGGTGGCAGATTTACGTGCACCAACTCCTACAGCAGCTGCTGAAATAGCTGTACCATCTCAAATAGAATTAATAGACAAGCTTAAAAAAATGGATCAATTTATCGAGAACAATATTCGGAATAAAATGGAGCGTTCTCGTGAAAAAGTGGATTCTATTGAAAATTCATATGTCTTCAAATATCCTGAACGATTAGTAGAAGAAAAAGAACAAAGGCTTGATCGAGCGGTGGACCAGCTGGGGAAACAATTACAACGTACAATTCAAGTGAAAAGAGACTATTTTAAATATTTGGATCAACGTTATCAGCGTCTCAGTCTTGATAAACAGTTGGAGAAACAAAACCAGTATGTACAAGATTTATTAAAGCGATTATATCGTGCGAACAAACAACAGTTGGATCAGAAGAAAAATCTGTTTAGTAAGAACTTAGCCCAGCTAGATTTATTAAATCCAACTCGAATTATGAGTAGAGGATATTCGATTACATATTCGGAGGGAAATGAAATTATTCGAAGTGTTAACCAGGTTGAAAAGGATAATGAATTAATCATCCAACTTTCAGATGGTCTTGTAGAATGTAGAGCACAAGAAATTAGAAGGGGAGATAATACATGAGTGAAACAAACAAGGAATTATCATTTGAAGACGCGTTAGAACAATTAGAATCGATTGTAAACAAAATGGAAGAAGGAGAAGTTCCATTAGAAAAAGCAATGGAGTATTATGCAGAAGGATCCAAATTGTCAAAAATATGCCACGATAAATTAGTCAATGCTGAGAAACAAATGAAAGAAATATTACGTGAGGATAATAAACGCTCAAGCTTTGAAATTCAGGAGGAAAATTAAGTGGGGCATTCAATACAAAATATGTTAGAGAGAGAACAACAACAATTAAATACCGCTTTAACATCTTACATTAAAGAATTAACTATACCTGATCGATTAAAAGAATCCGTTCTATATTCCATTGAAGCAGGCGGAAAAAGGTTACGACCGCTTTTAATGAAATTAACATGTACAGGACTAGGTGGAGATCCCGAGAAAGTATATCCTGCAGCGGTTGCGTTAGAAATGATCCATACATATTCCTTGATACATGATGATCTCCCGGCAATGGATGATGACACGTATCGCAGAGGACAACTAACTAATCATAAAAAGTATGACGAAGCAACGGCTATCTTAGCAGGAGATGGTTTACTTACGAATAGTTTTCATGTTATTACTACTTCAAATTTATATACCGACCAAGAAAAAGTTAACATTGTGACCAAGTTATCGAAAGCAAGTGGATTAGAAGGAATGGTTGCCGGCCAATATTTGGATATGGAAGCAGAAAATCAGACTATCACCATTTCCAATTTAGAAAGAATTCATCACTTAAAAACAGGGAGACTCATTTCATTTGCTGTAGTAATTGGCGGGTTTTTAGCAGGTGCTTCACTTGGTACAATGGAAATATTAAAGAAATATGGTGATTATCTTGGCATTATATTTCAAATTCAAGATGATATTTTAGACATAGAAGGCGATCAAGCAATAATAGGTAAACGTGTTGGTAGTGATATTGATAATGAGAAAAACACTTATCCAAGTATTCTAGGGTTGGACGGAGCTAAGCGATATAAAGCCAAATACGTAAATGAAGCTGTCCAATGCTTGCAAGAGGTAGGTTTAGAAAATACAGATCTGGCCTTGATAAGTAGTTATTTAAGTGAACGAAACCAGTAATAATATTGTGAAAAAACAAGAAACATGTTATATTTAAAGTAAGTAAATGGGATGGTGCAGTATTCTAGTCAATTCTCTGTTTCTGAAGGCGGGCCTAAAAATCCGCCAAAGGGCACATCGATGAAGTTCCTTGTGTGGGCTTGAGGCGCCCAGCCTTGGGTCGATGCTGGGAGTTAAGGTTGAAGGGCGATCCACAAAGGCATGTGGGCGACGACCCTTCTTCCGCGGAGGCCTATCTCTGTATTTTATTCTTAGCCAAGCATAAAGTATGGAATGGGGTATGAACCTATGTAATAAGGATTGGGAAATTCTTATTCGTAGCGTAGCCTGCCTTGAGTGATACGAAGGGGATTACAGGTAACAAAGTGTTCTTAATTGGATGGCCACTAGTTTTGAACATGTTTTTCTGTATGAAATTCGCATTGCAAAAGAGGCTAGGAAACGGTTAAGGATTGTTGAGGAAATCTCCTAGACTGTTCCAAATGGACATTTAAAAGGGATTATAGTGCGGACTAAGTGGTAATCCAGTCTAGCATTGGGTGACTAAGCTAAGACAGGTTTAAAGGGGAACCGCCAGAGTGGCAACACTCGGTATCTGTCTGGGAAAACCTACTGGACCTAAGCCGCAGTTTTTACCTTTAAAATGACCATTCCATTCCTATATACATAAATGTCCCCAATTAACGAGGTTTTTATATGAATAAAAAACAATTGCAAAAGTCGATAAAATTCAGTTTGAGCATTGCCGTTATCACGTTTGTGTTAGCGGCTATTTTTTCAATAGTATCCTCAGCGATATTAAGTGGAGTAATGTCGATCATTGGGTTAGCGATAGTATTTATTATTGTATTTATTGGTGTCTTTTTTGATATGCTAGGAATTGCAGCAACTGCTGCAGATGAAGTGCCATTTCACGCAATGGCAGCAGAGAAGGTAAGCGGTTCCAAACAGGCGATACAGATTGTCAGAAATGCTGATCGGTTTGCCAGTTTTTGTAATGATGTAATTGGAGATATTTCTGGTATAATAAGTGGAACGGCATCCGCTATCGTAGTATTGCAACTTTCGAATGGATTTGGTTATGGCGAAGGTACAACTTTTCATTTGTCCATTAACGTAATTCTTACCAGCCTTGTTGCTGCTTTAACTGTCGGTGGAAAGGCAATGGGTAAGTTCTTAGCCATTCATTCTTCAACCAAAATAATTTTTATTGTCGGTAAAATAATTGCTTTTTCAGAAGAAAAATTTAAAATAAAAGTATTGTCGAATAAATAAGACGAATCTTGAATAAATAGTAGGGAGGATTCCTTCATGGATCTAACCAAGATAAAAAGTCCAACATTTCTAAAACAATTAAATGCGGAAGAACTAGAAATCTTAGCCGGTGAAATTCGCCAGTTTTTGATTGAAAAGTTATCCGTAACAGGAGGCCATTTAGGGGCCAATCTAGGAGTAGTAGAACTGACGCTCGCATTACACAAGCAATTTAGCAGTCCTAAAGATAAATTAATTTTTGATGTCGGTCACCAATCCTACATTCATAAAATGCTGACAGGACGTACGGAACAATTTGATACGCTTAGACAGTATAAAGGACTTTGCGGTTTTCCTAAAATGACGGAAAGCAAGCATGACGTTTGGGAAACAGGACATAGCTCAACATCACTTTCAGCGGCTATGGGTATGGCGATAGCTCGTGATATGAAAAAAGATACTAATTATGTTGTACCAATCATAGGTGATGGTGCTTTAACAGGTGGTATGGCTTTAGAAGCATTAAATCATATTGGGCATGAGAAGAAAAATATCACGGTTATTCTCAATGATAACGAAATGTCTATCGCAGGCAATGTCGGGGCATTACATAATGCTTTGGGAAGAATGAGAAGTGCCGGGAAGTATAATCGTGTCAAGGATGAGTTAGAAATCTTGTTAAAAAGAATTCCTGCGGTTGGTGGTATGATCGCTCAAACAGCAGAACGAGTGAAGGGTAGTATGAAATATTTTATGGTTCCGGGAATGTTGTTTGAGGAATTTGGTTTTACTTATTTTGGACCGGTTGACGGTCATGATTTTAAAGATTTAGAGGAAAATATTGAATATGCCAAGAAAACACAAGGTCCCGTACTTGTTCATGTTATTACGCAAAAAGGAAAAGGATACTACCCTGCTGAATCAGATAAAAAAGATAAATGGCACGGTGTAGGTCCTTATAAAATTGATTCAGGTGAAAAAATCAAGCCTGCAAATGCAGCACCAGCTTGGAGTCAGGTTGTTAGTGATACATTAGAAAATATTGCTGGAAAAGATGAGCGCCTTGCAGTGATCACACCTGCAATGATACTTGGTTCAAAATTGGATAAATTTCAGGAAAAATATCCTGATCGGTTATTTGATGTAGGAATCGCAGAACAGCATGCTACTACGTTGTCAGCTGGTCTGGCAACGCAAGGCATGAAACCTTTTCTTGCGATCTATTCTACCTTCTTGCAAAGAGCGTATGATCAATTAGTACATGATGTCTGTCGTCAAAACTTGAACGTTACATTTGGTATTGACCGTTCAGGGCTAGTAGGAGCTGATGGTGAAACACATCAAGGAGTTTTTGATATTGCATTCTTACGCCATTTACCTAATATGGTGATTATGATGCCTAAAGACGAAAATGAGTGTCAACATATGGTTAACACGGCTATTTCTTATGATGATGGCCCAATCGCCGTTCGTTTCCCAAGAGGAAATGGCTTAGGTGTTGACATGGATCAGCAATTAAAAACATTGCCTATCGGTAAATGGGAAGTGCTAAAACAAGGTGCGGATGCAGTTATTTTAACGTTTGGTACTACTATTGATATGTCACTTGCCGCCAGCGAATATTTGCAAAAGCAAGGTGTTCATGTTGAAGTAATTAACGCGAGATTTATTAAACCGTTAGATGAACAAATTTTACATGACAGAATGACTAAAAACATCCCGATCTTAACTGTAGAAGAAGCAGTACTTAAAGGTGGATTTGGTTCTGCAGTTCTTGAATTTGCAGGCGATAATAGTTATCATCCACACATTAAAAGAATGGGTATCCCTGATCGGTATATAGAACATGGTAATGTGAATGAACTACTTGAGGAAATTAATTTAACAAAAGAGCAAATTGTTGGGGAATTAAAAAAATTATTAGCCGTAAGTAATGATGAGCAAAAAAGGGCATGATGAATAATGAGTAAAAAAATTAGATTAGATCAATTAATAGTTGATCGCGGCTTGAGTGAATCAAGAGAGAAGGCAAAAAGAACCGTCATGGCTGGTCTTGTCTTCTCTGAAGGGCAACGCATAGACAAGCCTGGTACAAAAGTGAATAATGATATCCCAATTGATATCAAAGGGAAGGCGATACCGTATGTAGGACGTGGTGGATTAAAATTAGCAAAAGCTATTGAATATTTCCCTTTAGATTTAAACGGTAAAGTCATGGTTGATGTCGGTTCTTCTACTGGTGGATTTACCGATTGCGCATTACAAAATGGAGTTAGTTTAAGTTATGCGATCGATGTCGGCTATAATCAATTAGATTGGAAATTACGAAATGATTCTAGAGTAGTTGTCATGGAAAGAACCAACTTCCGATACGTTACACCGGACATGCTAAAAGAAGAGGCACCGAATTTTGCAACAGTAGATGTTTCTTTCATATCTCTGCGATTAATTTTACCACCACTTTTCCAGTTGTTATCTGCAGACAGTAAGGCAGTTATTTTAATTAAGCCTCAATTTGAAGCTGGAAGAGAACAAGTAGGCAAAAAAGGAATTGTGAGAGATTCATCCGTACACTTACAAGTTTTACGAGATATATTGTCTTTTGCGGAAGAAACAGGATTTAAAATTTTGGATGTGACTTTTTCTCCAATAACTGGAGGAGATGGAAATATTGAGTATCTAGGGTTATTGGAAAAATCAGATTCCGATATAAATGTGAAAATGGACTTACTACCCTTAACGGAAAAGGTAGTAAAGGAATCCCATCAAGCATTAGAACGCTAAATCCTAATGGACTACCCGTAAAGTAGTCCATTTTCATATGAACAAGAACCGGGAGGAAGAACCATGAACAAAGCTCAACGACATATTAAAATTCGTGAGATCATTACAGATAATGAAATTGAAACGCAAGATGATTTAGTTGAGGAACTTAGAAGTCAAGGGTATGGCATTACGCAAGCAACTATTTCACGAGATATTAAGGAATTACATTTGGTAAAGGTTCCTACTACAGATGACAGGTATAAATATAGTTTACCGGCTGACCAAAAATTTAATCCCTTAAACAAACTAAAGCGATTTATTATGGATGCATTTATCAGTATAGATACAGCTACACATTTTATTGTCATGAAAACTTTACCAGGGAATGCCCAGGCAATGGGAGCATTAATTGATAATTTAGGTTGGGATGAAATTGTAGGTTGTATTTGTGGTGACGATACCATCCTTATCATAAGTAAAACGACGGAAGAAGCAGAAGCACTTAAAGAAAAATTTTTAGAGATGTTATAAAGGCGGTGAGCATATGTTAACCGAATTATCCATTAAAAATTTTGCTATTATTGATGAACTTCATATTCCATTTCAAAAAGGTTTAACGGTATTAACTGGTGAAACAGGTGCTGGAAAATCGATCATAATCGATGCAGTAGGTTTATTGATTGGTGGAAGGGGATCGGTTGAATATGTTCGTCATGGTGAAAAAAAGGCTGAACTAGAAGGTTTGTTTATTATTGATGATACGGAACACCCTGTCTATCAGAAGGCAAGGGAGTTGGGAATTGACATAATGGAAGATCATATGCTTGTTCTTCACCGAACTATTTCTCATTCAGGAAAAAGTATCTGCCGTATTAATGGTAAATTGACAACTTTAGCCTTATTAAAGGAAATTGGTCAATCTGTCTTAGATATACATAGCCAACACGAAACACAAGCTTTATTGAATCAGGATAAACATATGGAATTATTGGATTATTTTTATCAGTCCAATCATTCTCGCTTTAAGAAGCACTATCAAAAATTATTTCAGCAGTGGAAAGAACTTAAATATAAATACGAAGCTAATAATAAAAATGAACAGGAATTGGCTCAACGAATTGATTTGTTGGAATTTCAGTTAAATGAAATTCAAAATGCTGATTTACAACCAAATGAAGATGAAGACCTAACTGATGAACGAAATGAATTAAATCATTTCGAATTGATCCATAAAAACTTAAATGATGCATATGCTGCGTTACATGGTGAGCAAAAAGGGTTGGACTGGTTATCGCATGCTGCTAATAACCTTGAAGAAGCAGGAGAACATAATAAAGACATTCAAAAGTTGAATCAACAATATGTTGATCATTATTACTTAATTGAAGAAATATCTTATCAAATCAGACAACACCTTGAAAATATGGATTATGAACCAGGCCGTTTAGAATTAATTGAATCAAGGTTACATGAAATTGATCAATTGAAAAGAAAGTACGGCCAAAGTGTTGAAGAAATCATGACGTATAGTGCCAAAATTGAGGAAGAATTAGATGAAATAAAAAATCGTGATCAGCATCTTGCAAATTTATCAGAAATGTTGCAAGAAGCATCAAATGATTTGTTGTTAGAAGCAAAAGAGTTGCATAACATTAGAAAAAAAGCTGCTAAACAATTGGAAAAAGCAGTTATAACCGAATTAAAAGATCTTTATTTAGAAAAAACGAATTTCCAAGTAGATGTATTCATTCCTAATAAAGAGAAAGGTGGCATACCTTTTGAAGGGAAAAAAGTAGCTCTGCATCAAGGTGGAATTGATCAAGTAAGATTTTTAATTTCAACAAATCCTGGAGAACCTGTAAAAGAACTGGACCGGATTGCTTCAGGTGGGGAAATGTCACGAATTATGTTAGCACTAAAAAATATTTTTTCAAAGCATCAAGGCATTACAAGTGTCATTTTTGACGAAGTAGATACAGGAGTTAGTGGACGTGTTGCACAATCGATGGCAGATAAAATTTATAATATTTCAATTGGATCACAAGTTCTTTGTATAACACATTTGCCACAGGTGGCTTCCATAGCTGATACGCATTTGAAAATCGAAAAGGTGATTAAGGAAAACCGAACACATACAGCAATCCAAGAATTATCCTTTGAACAAAGGATTGATGAAATTGGAAAAATGATTACAGGTGCTGAATTAACAGAAACTTCCAGAACACATGCAAAAGAATTAATTGAGATGAATCATAAATAATAATAGTATCCCGGCAAATGATTTCTACAAGTGGAAATGTTCACCCGATTTTGTTATGTTTAACGGGTTTAAAAAGCCCTCCTTAAGGTCAAATTAATGATACAGATCAAAAACAGTCTGTACTACAAGGAGGGCGATGTTGTGAAGAATGATTATGTAAGAAAAAGTATAGGATTAATACTCCTTGTCATATTATTTGTACTCCCATGGTATTCACCATTTCAAATATACCTTTCCATCCCAAATCAAATTAAAACCTTTTCTCAGTCAGAATCGGTTCCATTACCGACATTAGGTGATGATGTTTCGGTATCCGCAATGAATGAAGGTTCCGTTCATTATGCTACAGATTTAATGAATTATTCGATTGAGGAAAGTGGTAATGATGAAGTCACCTATACTTTAGGTCAAGTTCCAGTGAAAAAAGTCAATGTCGAAGTGTATGATGATTTCCAAATCATCCCTGGTGGTCAATCGATAGGAATTAACCTGCAAACCCAGGGAGTTTTAGTGGTAGGACATCATTTGGTTACAACTGATGATGGAACAACATCTCCAGGTGAAGAAGCAAATATTCAAGTCGGAGACAGCATTATATCGATTAATGATAAATCCATTTCAAGCATGGAAGAAGTAGCACCGGTAGTAAAGGAAGCCGGAGAGAACGATAAACCATTAGATGTTGAAATTAAACGGGGACAGGAGACAATTGAAACAGATCTAACTCCTCAATATGATATTAAAGAAGAAGATTATCGGATTGGCTTATATATTCGTGATTCAGCAGCTGGAATTGGAACCATGACCTTTTATGATCCGAAATCAGAAAAATATGGTGCATTAGGACATATAATTTCGGACATGGACACAAGAAAACCGGTAGAAATTAATGATGGATCAATTGTCCGTTCCGAAATAACTGATATTAAAAAAGGAGAAAATGGGGTTCCAGGAGAAAAGAAAGCAGATTTTAAGTTCAACGATGTGCAGTTAGGTGATATAACTAAAAATTCACCTTTTGGTATTTTTGGGACATTAAAAGACCCACCTGACGAAGGAAAGTGGTCAAAACCAATGCCGATAGCATTACCAAATGAAGTAAAAGAAGGACCAGCTCAAATACTAACCGTAATCGATGGAGAAAAAGTGGAAGCATTTGATGTAGAGATTGTTAACAGCATTGAGCAATCAGCTCCTGCAACGAAAGGGTTAATATTAGAAATAACTGATAAGCGATTATTAGACGCAACTGGAGGCATTGTTCAAGGAATGAGTGGTAGCCCAATAATCCAAAATGATAAGGTTATTGGTGCGGTTACACATGTTTTTGTTAATGATCCAACTAGTGGCTATGGAGTACACATCGAATGGATGTTGAATGAAGCAGGAATTAATATATACAAACAAGAAAATAAGAAAGCAAGCTAATTAAAGCAAGGTATGGGTCAGAAATTGATGCCCTCTCGAAGCCTCTTCGCTTTCTTAAAGATTAATTATTCCAAGCCCGTTTCACTTTATATGGAAACGGGTTTTTACTTTTTTACGGAAAGTAAATTTGAGCACGAGTAGAAATAAAAACATTGATGTAAGGGAGTAGTTTTGCTATGCTAAAATAAAGATTTTTCGACATTTCCAATATTTAAAAGAAAAATTAATTTTTTTGAGAAGATAAGGAGGATTTTTCTTCCTTTTGTCGAAATTATTACGTGAGATCAAAATTGTTAACATAAGAATTGAAGGAGGAACTTTTTGTGGAAAAGACAAAGGTTATGTTAGTTGATGACAATCATGAGCTTGTAGACCTAATGGATGAATACTTACTAGATCAGAACGATATCGAAGTAGTAGGTAAGGCATATAATGGGAAGGAATGTCTGGATAACCTAGAAGAATTCAAGCCAGATGTTGTCGTGTTAGATATTATTATGCCCCATATAGATGGCTTAGCGGTTCTTTCTAAATTAAAACAAAATGAAAATACAAAGCACATTAATGTTATTATGCTTACTGCATTTGGTCAGGAGGAAGTGACGAAGAAAGCGGTTGGTTTAGGAGCATCCTATTTCATCTTAAAACCGTTTGATTTAGAACATTTAGCCGAACAAATAAAACAAGTTCATGGCATTCAATCTGCGGTACATAATGAGCAGAGATATGTTAACAGCAGTCAAAACAGAAAATTCGATTTAGAAGCAAATATCACACATATTATTCATGAAATAGGAGTCCCGGCGCATATTAAAGGTTATATGTATTTACGCGAAGCAATTACGATGGTGTATAATGATATCGAGTTATTAGGATCGATAACGAAAGTTTTATATCCAGACATTGCAACCAAATTCAATACAACTGCATCTCGAGTAGAAAGAGCTATTCGTCATGCGATTGAAGTGGCATGGAGCAGAGGTAATATGGACTCAATATCTTCTTTATTTGGCTATACTGTCAGTGTCTCGAAAGCAAAACCAACTAATTCTGAATTTATTGCAATGGTTGCTGATCGTTTAAGGTTGGAGCATCGGGCAAGCTAAAATAGCGAAACAAAACCTTGTCACAAAATCCTTAGTGACAAATCCTTCATTGTTTAAACTTATGATTCAAACAATTCAATAAATATTAAAAAGAAGTATCACCCATTATATTCAACCGGGTGATACTTCTTTTTTTATCGTATTTTATTCATTTGAATAATAATTTTGCTCATGGCTATCTTGCTCTAAATACAGTGAACGAGAAGGGAAAGCGACAGAAACATTTGCTTCTTCTAGTATTCCCATAATTTTAAAATTGACATCTTCTCTTATTTTTAAGTATTCATCCCAATTGATCGTTTTTGTAAAGAAATAAAGCATGATATCTAAGCTGCTGTCATTGTAATCGGTAAAACGGACAAAGATCGTATCTGGATGGATATCTTCGTTATGTTCTAAATAGGTTCTCATTTGCTCTATTACTTTTTCAAGCTGAATTTTTGTTGTGCCGTATTCTACTCCTAAATGAAAGAATATCCGTCTTTTGCCCATTTGACTCCAATTTGTGATCGGTTCATTTGATAGTGTGGCGTTTGGAATAGTAATAACGGAATCAGCAAATGTACGAATGATGGTGCTACGAAAGTTAATATCTTCAACAACTCCCTCAATACTAGGTGTCTGAATCCATTCTCCGATAGAAAAAGGCTTTTCTGTAATAATTACCACGCCACCAAATAAGTTCTTGATCACTTCTTGCGCAGCTAGTGCAAAGGCAAGTCCACCAAGTCCTAATCCGGCAACAAAACCGCTCACTTTATATCCGAATTCTTCCACGATAACACTAAAACTGATGGCAACGATTATTGCTCGTACTGCTTTAGATAAAAAAGGGATTAAAATATGATCTATTTCAAAATTCAGGCTATCACTGATTTTCATAAAAAGTAGTGATGAACTAGATGATAAATTGTACAATCCCCACGTAATCACGACAATAAAACTTACCCTAATTATTTGATCAAATAATTGATTTTGTTGGTTTATATATGGAAAATAATCGATAGCAATATACACGCCAATTATAATAATTAACACACGTAATGGCTTTTCAAATGCTGTCAAAACATAATCTAAAAAATCAGTTTTACCTTTCCTTGCTAATTTGAGTAATAAATAGAATATATATTTAATAAAGAGTTTTCTTAATATAAATGTAACGAGTATAATCCCTATACTTATGGCGATATTTACATAATCATCATATGAAATACTCTCCCAGAATCTCCAATTCAAGTCCAACCCTCCAACCTTTAACCTATAGATACTTTATCATGATCGATTTTGTATTTCCAATTATTTGAGTGAATAATGCCACAACCATGTGAAAAAATATAACAAATAGTGAAGGAGTTGTTGATATGAAACAGCTGATGATGATATTGTTTGCTTTATTTTTGCTGCTTGTACCAATCCAATCTATATTTGCTGCGACTCACATTGTTCAGCCTGGGGATAGTCTTTGGAAAATCTCATTACAATATAAAGTTGGTTTATCAGAAATTATTGAGGTAAATGAACAAATAGAAAATCCGGATCTAATCTATCCCAATCCAAGAGGTAAGAATCCCTACTAAGGATGAAATAAAATCGATAGAGCACCAAGTTATCCAATATACTAATCAAGAACGAGAGAAGAATGGTTTAGCCACATTAAAACCAGATTGGCAATTGTCGCGTGTCGCTCGATTTAAATCGCAAGATATGAAACAAAATAATTATTTCAGTCATCAAAGTCCGACGTATGGATCTCCCTTTAATATGATGAGAGATTTTGGAATTAATTATCGTTCTGCAGCAGAAAATATAGCACAAGGACAAGAAACATCATATCAAGTTGTACAAGTTTGGATGAATTCCAGTGGCCATAGAGAAAATATTTTAAGCGAAAACTATACGCATATTGGTGTAGGATATGTAAGATCAGGTAATTATTGGACGCAAATGTTTATGACAAAATAAAATTTAAGAGGAAAATACCATTCTCTGCCTATATCGTTTGATTTAATCCAAAATTTTAAGATGTCATTCATCTCATTCTCATAAGCGGTTAAATTCTCCAATATTTTTGCTTTTAGACACCACTTTTGTTTAACAATTCTGACAAAAGTGTGATAATATTTTTATTGGCATAAAAATAATTATTGGAGAGGTTAAAACATGAAAGTAGCTAAATTTGGAGGAAGTTCGGTAGCTAATGCTGAACAATTGGAGAAAGTAGCAAGTATTATTCAAGACGATAAAGAACGTAAAGTAATTGTTGTATCCGCACCAGGAAAACGATTTTCTGATGATGTCAAAGTAACTGATCTGCTTATTGAATTAGGGGAAGCATACTTCAACAAGCAAGATTATGATGGAAAGTTACAAACTGTATTAGATCGTTTTCATGAGATTACGACGGAATTAAAAATATCAGATCAAATTATTCAAGAAATAAAAGATGGAGTAAAAGGAATTCTTGCATCTGACGACAGTGACGAATTAAAAATGGACGCTTTAAAAGCAACAGGAGAAGACTCACTGGCAAAAGTATTAAGTGCTTATCTTCAATCATTAGGATTAAAGGCAGCTTATTTAAATCCCGAGGAAGCTGGCATATTTGTAAGTGACAATCCTGGTAGTGCACAAATTTTGGACGAAAGTTATGATCAACTATATAAATTAAGAGAACGTGATGAGATAGTGGTTATCCCTGGTTTCTTTGGTTACACAAAAGATGGTAAATTAATCACATTCTCACGAGGTGGCTCTGATATAACAGGCTCTATCGTAGCTGCGGGTGTACAAGCAGACCTCTACGAAAACTTTACGGATGTTGATTCTGTGTATTGTGTAAACCCAACAATTGTTGATAATCCAAAAGAAATTACTTCATTAACGTACAAAGAAATGCGAGAACTATCTTATGCTGGATTCTCTGTTTTCCATGATGAGGCACTTATTCCAGCCTTTAAAGCTGATATTCCCGTTTGTATTAAAAATACGAACAACCCTCAAGGAATGGGTACGATTATCGTATCGAAAAAAGAGCCACAGCCGAATCCTGTTGTAGGGATTGCTAGTGATACTGGTTTTATTAGTATTTATGTAAGTAAATATTTAATGAATAGAGAGTTAGGTTTTGGCCGGAAATTATTAACGATCTTAGAAGATGAAGATATCTCATTTGAACACACTCCTTCAGGAATAGATGATATTTCGGTTATCATTCGTGAATCAAGCCTTACAAAAGATAAAGAAGAACGTGTGATTACTCGTATTAAAGAAGAGCTTGACCCTGATACTGTAAATGTAGATCGAGATTTAGCTTTAATTATGGTTGTTGGTGAAGGGATGGATAGTACGGTAGGTTTAGCTGATAAAGCAACACATGCCTTTACAAAAGCAAATGTCAATGTTGAAATGATGAACCAAGGTTCTTCAGAGGTATCAATGATGTTTGGGATAAAAGCAGATAAAGTTAACGGATCTGTCAAAGCATTATATGACACTTTCTTTGAATAAACATAACTAAAATAACAGGTATCCTTATTGGGGATACCTGTTATTTTTTCCACCTTTTATTAAATGTCTTTTACGATCTCTGTGCAGGATAAATCCACCGATAAAATATAATCCTCCCACGAAAAGACCTAGTCCTACAATAAATTGGATATAAATGTGCATGAATATATCAGTCAATTCACCAAAAAATGCATCTCTCATTAATTTAATTCCGTAAGTCGCTAATACGGCAGGCAAGACTAATAAGAATAGCGCAATAATTCTCAAACTACTTCCTCCTACTACGTTGGAAATACTTAAATTATAGCAAAAAACGACAATAAAAGAAAATAGCTATACCTTGCAAAAAATTGCAAGAGGTTTTATTATAAAAGTATGAAAAATTATGCAAGGTGTGATGAAAATAACTGCAAATTTGTTGGATGGATATGATCATTTGTTTCATAATTTACCAGTGGGCGTATTGTTGATAGATAAAAACGATAAAATTAATTATTTAAACAAGGTTGCTCAAGACATGCTTGATGTTGATGGTAATATATTGAATACTTCTATGGATGTTCTATTTGACCATGCATCTACAACAGAGGTAAAGCAATTGCATCATCATAAAGAAACACATGATACCATTAAAAAAAGCGGAAAACAAGTTATAACGCGTTATAGTCCTTGTTTAAGTGACCAAGGAGAATTGTTAGGGATTGTAGTTCTAGTGGAATCATTAACTACATTTCATGAGCGTGTAAGTTATTTAACTAATATTGATTTAGTTCAAGGAGTTTTACAGGAATTATTAAATAGTCATGCGAAGTTTCGTGTGGTACTTGTAGATTATAGTGAATGGTTAATTAGCGATTATTGGTGGGATGAATTACGAAACATCAGTCCATATGTTGACGAATGGGTACATAAATTAGCCAAAAATGCTATGGAATCCAGACGAGAAATCAAGGATTCTTTTCAGGATAATAATATCATGTCCCATCACATGGAGATAATTAGTAAGCCAATCCAGAGAAACGGGAAGTTAATTGGTTGTGTACAGTTCTTAAATGCTGATAAGCTAAATGAGGGTGAGCAAGAACTTCAATTTGCCAAAAAAATGATTAGAAAATTAGAGAAAACCTATCAAATAGACGATATTATTGGAGAATCGCCGGCAATAAATATTGCACGCGAGCAAGCCAAGTTATACGCGAAAATGGAAACCCCTATACTCATTCGTGGGGAAAAGGGTACCGGAAAATACATGTTGGCAAGAGTAATTCATGCTTTGAGTGATAGGTGTTCACATCCATTTCTTAGATGTAATTTTTCAGAATTAGCTGGTTTAAATAATCTCGACATGGAATTGGAATATTTACTGCGATCCGGAAGAAACGGGACCATTTACTTTTATATCAATGAAATGATTGCAAAAGATAAACAAAAACGATTACTTGAGTTTGTAAATAATAGTTCAGAAATACGGGTGGTTTTTGGAAGTTCAATGGCTTTAACATCTAAATATTGGTATGATCCTTTTCATGAGATGATTCAACGATATCAAATTACATTACCAGCCTTAAAAGAAAGACAAGATGATATGTATTTGTTAGTAGATACAATATTAGCGAAATATAACAGACAGTATCACACAAATATATCAAAAGTTGACAGTGAAGTTATCGAATATTGGAAATCATGCACATGGCATGGTAATATTGGTCAATTAGAAAAAACACTTGAAAATATAGTGCTGCAATCTGGTATGTTTATCAATGTTATTTCTCAAAAACAATTAATAAATGATGATGTAAAAGAAAATAATTATCAACACACAGCTAGTTCTAATATGACATTACAAACCGCAATCGACCAGTTTGAAAAAGATTATATCATGCTAGCTCTAGAACAGAATGATTATAATAAAACAAAAACGGCAAAATCTTTAGGTGTTTCTGTTCGTAGTTTATATTATAAGGTGGATAAATATAAGATTGATCGAGGTGCTCCATGATAAAAAATATTTATCGTATTTTGGTTATCAATCCTTTGGTGGAAAGTACCAGAGTTGCACTATATGAGAATAATGAGTGTTTATATGAACAGCTGGTAGTTTTAACCGATGTAAATTTGAATATGGATATAATGGCGCAACGAAATCAAAGAAAGCAAAATATTATCCAGAGGATTCAATCAATTGGTATCGACATTTCTACGATCGATGCAGTTTGTGGAAGAGGTGGTCTACTTCGTCCCATTGAAGGAGGTACCTATCTGGTAAACGAACAAATGGTAGAGGATTTAAGCAATAGTATTAATGGGACTCACGTCTCTAACCTAGGTGCATTGTTAGCTTATGATATTGCCACTGAATGGAATATACAAGCCTATATTGTCGACCCAGTTGTGGTAGATGAGATGTTGGATATTGCTAAAAAAACAGGATTACCTTCTATTGAACGGAAGAGTATTTTTCATGCGTTAAACCAGAAAGCTGTTGGTAGATCATTAGCTAATCATCTTCATGCTCAATATGAGGATCTCTGCCTAGTGATTGCACATATGGGTGGTGGCATAACGGTCGGTGTTCATCAATATGGACAGGTGATTGATGTTAATAATGGTTTTGATGGAGATGGTCCATTTTCATTTGAACGTGCAGGTTCCATCCCTAATAAAGATCTGATACAACTAAGCTTTGATTCAGGTATGGCAAAAGAAGAGTTACAATATCAATTAATTAACAGAAGTGGTATAAAAGCATACTTAGATATTGAAAGAGGAGCAGATTTAAACATATTATGGAAATCACAACCTGACAAAGTAAAAGAAGTTTTTGATATTCTAGCCTATCAGGTAGCGAAAGAAATAGGGAAGATGAGTACAGTTGTATCTGGGAACGTTAATGCAATTGCTCTAACAGGTGATCTGGCAAGATATGATTATCTTAATCAAAAAATATTAGAGCAAGTAAGCTGGATTGCTGATACCCATATATATCCCGGAGAAAATGTGATGCTTGCTCTTGCACAGGGTACATTAAGAGTTTTAAAGGAAATAGAAAAAGTGAAGCAATATAATTAGAGGAAGGAATGGCATACATGGCATTGAATTATGATCTCGTTATTCTTGGTGGAGGTACAGGTGGATATGTTACTGCAATTCGAGCAGCACAATTAGGTTTAAAAACAGCAATTGTTGAAAAACAAAAGCTTGGTGGAACCTGTTTACACAAAGGTTGTATTCCCACCAAAGCATTACTGAAAAGTGCCGATGTTTATCAGCAAGTAAAAAACGCTGCTAATTTTGGAGTGGATACGTCAGTTCCAACATTCAATATCGACCAAGCAATGGCGCGGATGGAAAATGTGGTTAGCTCTTTACATCAGGGTGTAGAACATTTAGTAAGTTCTAATAAAATTGATGTTTATGAGGGTTTTGGCCGTATATTAGGTCCATCTATCTTTTCACCAATTGCTGGATCGATCTCAGTAGAATATGAAGAGGAAAGAGAAAATGATATATTAGTGTCGAAAAACGTGATTATTGCGACTGGTTCATCACCAACTGTACTACCTGATATGGAAATAGATCATACTAAGACAATAACTTCAGATGACTTAGTAGAAATGACTGAATTACCAAAATCGGTCATCATTGTAGGTGGTGGGGTGATTGGACTGGAATGGGCCTCTTTCCTACACGATGTAGGTGTAGAAGTAACGATCCTGGAAGCACAAGACCAAATACTTTCGGCTTTTGATCATGATATTGTAAAGAGATTAAAACAGATATTAAAAAAGAAAGGTATTACAATCCTAGAGCAAGCCAAGGTAGATCCTTCTTCTATTGAAAAAGGATCTGAGATACAGGTAACATATCAACAACGTAATGAAATGCATAATATCTCGGCCGAAAAGTTATTGATTGCAGTAGGAAGACATGCAAATACTAAAAAAATAGGGATAGAAAATACAGATATACAGCTTGATCAAAAAGGTTTCATTCAGGTGAATGAGCATTTTCAAACAAAGGAAAATCATATTTATGCGATTGGTGATGTGAATGGCGGTCTTCAACTTGCGCATGTTGCTACGTATGAAGGGAAGAAAGCAGTCGAACACATTGCCGGTTTAAGAAGTAGTCAAATAAGTGAACAAGAAATTCCATCGTGTATTTATGGAAATCCGGAGATTGCAATGATTGGTTTTACAGAACAAGAAGTAAAACTAAAAGGTTATGACTATCGTGTAGAGAAAGTATCTCTTCAAGCAATAGGAAAAGCACATGTAAATGGTCATACAGACGGTTTTACTAAAATAATTATTAATAAGCAAACAAATGATATTTTAGGTATTCACATGATAGGTGATCATGTGACAGAATTGATTGGACAAGCAAGTGTCGCTAAATATTTTGATGGCTCAGCATTAGAATTATCTGAGGTAATCTATCCACATCCATCACTAAGCGAAATTATTGGAGAGGCTGCTCTGGCAGCCGATGGGAGGAAAATACATGGTTAATCAAACGTACGCATTAGAAACCGATAAAGAAACACTACTAGCAATGTATCGTGAAATGTTATTAGCAAGAAGAATTGATGAAAGAATGTGGTTATTAAATCGCTCGGGAAGTATTCCTTTCGTTGTGTCTTGCCAAGGTCAAGAAGCATTGCAGATTGCTGCATCTTTTGCCTTGAATAAAGAGCGGGATTACGTATTGCCATACTACCGTGATCTAGGTGTTGTCATCCATTTTGGTATGACAACAAGAGAAATTTTCTTGCAAGCTTATGCTAAAGGGGAAGACCCAAACTCTGGTGGCCGACAAATGCCAAGTCACTTTGGTCAGAAGAAAAATCGAATTGTAACAGGATCTTCTCCGGTAACAACTCAAGTACCTCATGCTGCTGGAATTGCTTTAGCTGCAAAAATGGAAAAAAATCCTGCCGTTTCCTTTGTAACAATGGGGGAAGGCTCATCGAATCAAGGTGATTTTCATGAGGGATTGAATTTCGCTGGTGTTCACAAATTGCCTGTTATTTTCATGGTGGAAAATAACAAGTATGCCATTAGTGTGCCTTTAAATAAACAAGTAGCATGCGAAAACATTTCAGATCGAGCAATTGGCTATGGTATGAAAGGTATTAAAGTCGATGGAAATGAAGCGATCGAGGTGTATGAAGCAGTAAAAGAGGCTCATGAGCGAGCATTAAATGGGGAAGGGCCAACATTAATTGAAACGGTATCCTATCGTCTCACTCCTCACTCCAGTGATGATGACGATTCGACCTACCGAACAAAAGATGAGGTAGCAAGTGAAAAATCCAAAGATGGTATAGAGCGTTTCAAGCAGTTTCTTATTGATAAAGGTTATTTAACTGACTCATTTAATGAGGAATTAGAAACAACAATCAAACAAGAAATTAATGATGCAACAGAGTATGCTGAGAATGCACCATTTGCAGATGTTTCCACACTCAGTAATCATGTTTATGGTCAAAAGGAGGATCACTAATGGCTATTTTGACGTATATCCAGGCAGTTAAACAAGCTTTAAAAGAAGAAATGGAACAAAACGAGAAAGTGTTTGTACTAGGTGAAGATGTGGGGAAAAAAGGCGGTGTATTCCTTGCAACAGAAGGTCTGTACGATCAATTTGGAGAAGAACGAGTGATTGATACTCCCCTTGCTGAATCTGCTATTGCTGGTGTCGGAATTGGTGCAGCAATGTATGGCATGCGCCCTGTTGCAGAAATGCAGTTTGCTGATTTTATCATGCCGGCTGTAAATCAAATCATTTCAGAAGCTGCTCGTATTAGATATCGTTCTAATAATGATTGGCATTGTCCTATAACTATTCGCGCTCCTTACGGTGCTGGAGTTCATGGTGGGTTGTATCACTCTCAATCAATTGAGGCTATTTTTGCTAATCAACCAGGATTAAAGATTGTAATGCCATCCAATCCCTACGATGTTAAAGGCTTATTGAAAGCAGCAATTAGGGATGATGATCCAGTGTTGTTCTTAGAGCACAAACGCGCTTATCGTTTGTTAAAAGAAGAAGTGCCTGAAACAGACTATACGCTACCCATTGGAAAAGCTGATGTCAAACGCGAGGGTGAAGATGTTACAGTAATTACTTATGGACTTTGTGTCCATTTTGCTAAACAAGCTGCCGAAAAATTAGAGTTAGAGGGAATTAGTACGGAAATATTGGATTTAAGAACGGTATATCCGCTTGATCAACAAGCTATTATCGAAGCTGCTTCAAAAACTGGAAAGGTTCTTTTAGTAACGGAGGACAATAAAGAAGGTAGCATTATCGGAGAAGTTTCTGCTATTATTAGTGAAAATTGTTTGTTCGATTTAGATGCACCGGTAAAACGTTTAGCTGGCCCTGATGTACCGGCTACATCGTTTGCAGCGCCATTAGAAAAAGAATTTTTAGTTAGTGCTGAAAAAATAGAACAAGCGATTCGTGAGTTAGCGGAATTTTAAGAAGGAGTGAGAATCTTGATGGTCCAACGAATTAACATGCCACAGCTTGGCGAAAGTGTAACAGAAGGAACGGTTAGCAACTGGCTTGTGCAAGTAGGAGATTATGTAGAAAAATATGATGCAATAGCAGAAGTAATGACAGATAAAGTTAATGCAGAAGTTCCTTCCTCGTTTTCTGGTGTAATTAAAGAATTAATAGCAGAAGAAGGAGAAACGATTGAAGTCGGTCAACTGATGTGCTATATAGAGACAGAAGGCGAAGAGACTGAACAACCAACTTCATCTCCAGCACCAGAATCAAAAGATAAACCGTCTGTTGATCGAAGTATGAAAACTCGCTATTCACCAGTAGTTATGCGGTTAGCTGGGGAGCATCAAATAGATTTAAGTACGGTAACCGGTTCAGGAAAGGGTGGCCGGATAACAAGAAAAGATATTGAAAAACTGGTTGCAAATGGACAAACAGGTACAGTAGAAAAAAACGAGCCAACACCTACTCAAGAGAGTGCAGTAGAAAGTGAAGAATTAGAGGAATTTACTCCACCCATTATTCGTCGTAAGTCTGTAGAAACAAAACCTGGTGATCGAGAAATACCTGTGACAGGTCTAAGAAGAACGATTGCTCAAAATATGGTTCGATCGAAAACAGAAATTCCACATGCCTGGATGATGATTGAGGTCGATGTCACAAATCTTGTAGCATATCGGGATGCAGAGAAAAATAAATTTAAGGAAAATGAAGGATATAATTTATCATACTTTGCCTTTTTCTTAAATGCTGTAGCGAAAGCATTGAAAAAATTCCCTGAATTAAACAGCTGCTGGGCTGGCGATAAAATTATTCAGCGTAAGGATATTAACTTATCGATAGCAGTAGCGCATGGACATGAATTATATGTTCCAGTAATTAAAAATGTTGATGAAAAAAGTATTAAAGGTATTGCTAAAGAAATTGCCCAGCTTTCCAATAAAGCAAGGACAGGAACGTTAACGAAAGAAGATATGGAAGATGGTACGTTCACAGTGAACAATACTGGATCATTTGGTTCTGTGGAATCTATGGGTGTAATCAATTATCCGCAGTCAGCGATTTTACAAGTCGAATCCATTGTAAAACGTCCAGTTATTATTGAGGATATGTTCGCAGCACGTGATATGGTAAACCTTTGTCTGTCATTAGATCATCGTGTGTTGGATGGTGTTATCTGTGGAGCGTTTATGTCACATGTTAAATCAATATTAGAAAATATATCAAGCGAGACTACACCAATTTATTGAAAATTGTAAAAAACAGTTTCATTTTAATCCTATAAACAGTATACTAAATAAAGCAAGGGAAACCTGTAAAATATTGAAGAGGTTTCCCTTTATTTGTCTCACAATAAACGAGTTTAAAGTAATGCTACGACGATAAGTAAGTTTTTCTAAATGAATAATGGTGATAATTATGCAGCAAAAAGCTAGATTGATATATGACATGACCATGATTCTGTTAGTAATGGTTACCATGCTGACTCTATGGGTTGATCATACGGTAAATTCTACGATTAACTTTATTGTTTGGCTCGTATTCTTAATTGACTATATCATTCGAATAATAATGGCAGAAAAGAAATGGCAATTCATCAAGAAAAACCCATTTTTATTACTTGCTGTGATACCGTTAGATCAGTTCTTTCAAGTAGCAAGAATTGTACGACTGTTCTATTTGTTTCGAATAAAAACAATTACGAAATATTACGTGACACCCTATATAAAACAATTAACCTATACCAAAAAGATGATTCTGTTACTATCTGTACCGGCCTTGTTACTAATAGAAACTATTTTTATCTGGCAAATGGGAAATAAATTAGAATTTTGGCACGATGCTTTTATTATTGTCTTCCAACATTTATTTATATTTGCGAATAGTCTAGAAAGCATTAACCATTTCCCTAGTATTTTGTTATTAACGATCACATCGATATTCGGTGTTATCATACAAGGATTAGTGTTACAATGGGTATTTGATAAATTAGAAGGTATTTGGCATAAAAGAAAAGATATATATTCATCTACGAAAAGTGGGGGATAGCCATGTTTTTAATAGAAGCATTTGTATATATTGGAACTATAGCATTCGCTATTTCTGGATCACTAATTGCTATAAAAAAGAATTTAGATATATTTGGTGTCATTTTATTAGGTTTGACGACAGCTTTAGCTGGTGGTGTTATTAGGGACCTGATGATAGGTAATATACCACCAACTAATCTAGCGGATCCGCAATACTTTTTAGTCAGTTTACTAGCAAGTTTAGCGACTATATTATTTTATGATAAATTTAATAAATTTGAACATGGGATTACTTTCTCGGATGCAATCGGCTTAGGAGTTTTTACGGCTGTCGGTGCTAATGCTGCGATAAGTCTCGACTATTCTCAGCCATTCCTTATTGTAGCAATGGGTTTAGTAACAGGAATTGGCGGTGGTGTCTTACGAGATGTATTTGTTCGTGAAATTCCGTTTGTATTTCGCAAAGAGATTTACGGGATTGCTTCCATTGCTGGTTCTATCGCCTTAATTAGCACGTATGAATTATTAACGCCAACGATCAGCTTATATATTTGTTTAACCGTAACCTTAACAATTCGTATGTTGGCGGTCAAATGTAAATGGAATGTTCCAATTGTTCATAAAAAAGCATCAGTTAAGAAGAGAACGGTAAATTATTAAGAGTTTTGCTCTGTTTGTTTATTGGTAATATAACCTGAAACTACTACACCGGTTGTGACAATTACACTTAATAAAACGGTAATCAATCCGGAATCCAGTTGAAAGAAACGATATACGCTCGGCTCATGTAACATCATATCGACACCGGTGTAAACTAAAATAGCGGATCCGATATACATGAGATATGGATATCGTTTTAAAAGATGAACAATAAATTTTGCTCCAAGTATCATTAATGGAATACTAACTATAACACCCAGGACTAGTAATGTGACACTACCTTTGGAAGCACCTGCAATTGCTACAACATTGTCTAAACTCATAATGACATCAGCAAGAACAATGGTCGTTACTGCTTTGTATAGAGAATGATGTGATGTGATTTCTTGTGCTTCCTCTTCTTTTATTAAAATCTTGTAACCGATCCATATCAATAGAATTCCACCTATAAAGTAAATAAGTGGTAGTTTGAGCAGATAAATCATGCCGGTTGCAAAGATAATTCTTAGGATGATAGCTCCAGCGACACCAATCAGAATGGCTTTGTTTTGATTTTTTTTGGGAAGATTCTTGGTTGCCATTGCTATAACTAAGGCATTGTCACCTGATAAAACTATATCAATTGAGATTATCTGTAATAAACTTATCCAATCCATTCCTTCAAACAGTGACATAATCAATGATTTATTCTCCTTCCTGATTACTTTTAAATACGGTATCGTTTAACTATATGCTCGTCTACATTGTCGATATGCCTATTTTTCATCAAAAAAATTGTCGAAAAAAAATGAAATTTGTAAAAGAGTGTTCAAAACTTGTCTTTTTATGTATAATAGTATTGTTACTATGGAACTAAGGGTGAAAATGTATGGAGGCAAAAAAGCAGGTGAAATACATATTAGGAATTACATTGATTGTGGTATCAATCTTTGTTATTTTTTTAGTGTTCAAATCTAGTCAGATTATGGATGATATGGATGCTTCTGAGGTAGCTCCTACTAAAGTATTAATCTTAACTACCGATCGATTAAACGACCAAAGCTGGGGAAGTTTGGCTTATAAAGGAAAAATACTTATTGAAGAAGAGTATAATGTAACTGCTGAGGTTCTTGGAGAAGTGGATGAAGAGAAGGATACGTCTTCAATTGTGAAAGAATATGTTGACCAAGGTTATGAATTAATTATCGGCCACGGTAGAGAATTTTCAGAACCATTTTATCGAATTAGCAACCAATATCAGGATGTTCAGTTTGTGACAGTGCATGGTGATAAAACTGCGAATAATCTTGCCATTTATACTTTTAATCAAAATGAAATAGAAGTTATTGCAGGAATGGCTGCTGGATTAAAAACAAAGTCGAAAAAAATTGGACTAATTGATGCTGTTAATAATAAGCAAAAGGATTGGGGATTTTCTCAAGGTATTGAATACATTGATGATAATATTGAATTAATTTATAAAGTAGTACCAGAAAGAACCAGCAAATCTGAAGCAAAATCAGTTGCTGCTGATTTAATTGATCAGGGTGTAGATGTCATCTATACGAAAGGAAATAGCTACAATCAAGAGGTTATTAATTATGCAAAAGAAAACGGCATTTATACTATAGGGTATCTGGAAGACCAATCTTATATGGCTGAAGACAAGGTGCTTACTAGTGTTTTAAATGACGTGCCAATGGCCTATAATGCTATTTTGAAAGATTTTTTCAGTGAAGAAGGAATTCAGTTTGAGAAGCAATACTTAGATGATAATGATGGAGTTTATGGCATAGCACCATTTGGTCCAATGTTTTCAGAAGATGAAATTCGAACAATCGAAGAAGCAACAGAGCTCGATATACCGCATTAATTTTAGTTGAGATGATAGGAGAAATGCCGGATGATTTCCTTTTTTCGAAAATTTTCATTACGTAATAAATTATTATGCATTCTCCTTACAGTTATGGTTGTTTTTAGTGGTTTTTCTCTTTTATTAATTCAATCTATTGAGGAAGTCAGTACCGTTACGAACTCTATCAAGGATGAAAATATACCTGAGATTGTATGGCTAAATCAGTGGGAAAAGGAATTGGAAATTAAAAAACAAATTGTTCTTAGTAACTCCCATACAGATTTTGAGCATGATTTTCAACAGAAATTTGAAGAGAATGACATTAGAACCAGTAGTATGGAGCTAAGGGATGAAATTCCTATACCGGAAAGTATCGAAAATATACATAAGCAATTAATGCTATTAGATTTCACTGTAACAAATAAAGTATTTGGCTTACTTGAATATAATGAAGTAGAGGCAGCAAGAAAAGTGATTGAATCAGAATATCTACCTATACTAGAATCATTAAAAGACACTGTCGTTACACAACGTAATGATGAGTACAATTCTTTACAACAAAATACGAGTACATACCCAAAAATTATTGAAAAATCATTATATTTCTTACTTATTATCACAATAGTCGCAATATTAATTTCCATTTATTTTTCATTTAAAATGAGTAAGAGTATTACAAAACCAATCGAATCGATGGTTACGAAGGTAAACAAAATCGCAAATGGTAATTATGGGGAAAAGGTATCTCATAATACTCAGCCGGAACTGCAAAGTTTAGCTAAATCAATTAATCAAATGTCGATCAGTTTACAGCAGTCTTTTCAGCAAATCATTTCTGATAAAATGAAACATGAACAGATTTTAAACTCCTTACCTGTTGGTATCATTACGTATGATAAAACGGAGAAAGAATTTTTGGCGAATTCATATGTTCGTAGTTTATTTGAATTAAGCAATGAAAGCATTACGGATAGTGATATTATGGAAAAGCAAAATAAATATCCTATACTGAAAATGCTTATCTCGAACGAATCTTTTCAAAATAAAAAAATTAAAATTACTATTCATAATAAAGAATATGTATTACTAGTTTCTCAGAGTAAATTAAAAGATTATCAGCAAGTGACCACTGGGAAAATCCTTTTCTTTATTGATGTTACCGAATCTACTAAGTTGGAAAATCGCATGATACAGTCAGAAAAGCTTGCTTTAGTTGGTGAAATGGCGGCTAGTTCAGCTCATGAAATAAGAAATCCATTAACCGTTATACATGGATTCTTAACGCTAATGAAAGAGTCTATGCCAACTGAGAAATTGGAAAAGTATAATTTCCATTTAATGATGAAAGAAATTGACCGTCTTTATTCGATTGTGGAACAGATGTTATTAATGTCGAATCATAAAAAGCCGGAGAAAGATATGGTATTATTGAGAAATATGCTGGAAGATTTGTTACCTCTTATGTATAGTTCATTGGAAGCGAAAAATATTAATGTTGTCACAGATATTACAGATGAATACATACTTGCGGATCAAAAGCAGTTAAAACAAGTATTCCTAAATCTTTTACGTAATAGTAAAGACGCAATTGGCGATGATGGATCAATAAAGATAGAAGGTAGAGTCGAAAATAACAAATATAATATTTATTTTAGTGATACGGGATTAGGTATTCCAGATTCCATTAAAAATGTGTTGTTTGAGCCTTTCTCAACATCTAAATCTAATGGAACTGGTTTAGGATTGAATGTTGTCTGTAGGATTATTAAAAATCATCAAGGTGAAATTACTGTTGTTTCTAGTGATTCGTCAGGAACAACATTCAAAATAACACTGCCTATTATTAAAAATAAAAGCTCTGATAATTGAAAAAATTGATTTCAATTGTTACTATTTAAGGAAATACTTTAATATTAGAGAGGGTAGAATAAAAATGGACTTTAACTTATTTATGGGAGATATAGCGGAGTCAGCTCGAAATGAAATTACACAAGCGGGATTTGAAGAACTTAGAACCACTGACGATGTGAAAGAAGCATTATCTGATGAGGGTACTACATTAGTGATGGTAAACTCTACATGTGGCTGTGCAGGTGGTGTTGCAAGACCAGCAGCAGCTAGTGCGATTCATTATGATAAAAGACCTAATCAGCTCGTTACAGTTTTTGCTGGACAGGATCGAGAAGCAACTGAATTAGCACGTCAATATTTTGAAGGATATGAGCCATCTTCTCCATCATTTGCTTTATTAAAAGATGGGCAAATCTTGAAAATGGTTGAAAGACATGAAATAGAAGGTCACAGCCCAGTAGAAGTAGTGAATAAACTTCAAGGCCTATTTGATCAATACTGTGAAGATATATAATAGTTGAGTTTAAGATGGTATAAACCCGTTTCAATCATCCTTGAAACGGGTTTAAATTTGTAATTAGATCAATTTAAAGACCAAATTTAGTTGCTTACAAACAAACTTAGTTTATAAAGGCCGCTAACCCTGCAGTAAATGTAGATAGTACCATAGCAACAATCATAATATATATAATAAGTTTCATTCGTTTCTCACGCTTAGATGCCATTTTAAATCCTCCTTTATTAGCAATACTAAAATATATTTTACAACTAATTAAAAGATAGGACAAGTAAATATCAAGAAAAGGGGTATAAACAATGATTAATCAACAACGAATTATAAACCAATTTATTGAGTTGGTGAAAATTGATTCGGAAACAACGAAAGAAAGAAAAATAGCGGATTATTTAATCGATAAGTTTCAACAATTGCAATTAGATGTGAAAGAAGATCAAACTAATCAAATAACTGGGCATGAAGCAGGAAATATCATTGCATGTCTAAAAGGAACAGATAATAGTATACCTGCTATCTATTTTACCGCACATATGGATACAGTTGTACCAGGTGCCGGTATTCAACCAGATATCCGTGATGGTGTAATATATTCTGATGGTACAACTATTCTAGGTGCCGATGATAAGGCTGGGATATCAGCTATATTAGAACTTATTCATATTTTAAACGAAAATCCGATTCCACATGGAGATATTTATTTTGTAATCATGAGTGGGGAAGAATCTGGACTTGTGGGTTCTCAACAGTTTGACGTATCACAATTACCGGTAGAGTATGGTTACGCACTTGATAGTGATGGGGAAGTGGGTACGATCATCACAGCAGCCCCTGCTCAAGCAAAACTATATGCCACCATAAAAGGAAAAGCGGCACATGCTGGAGTAAATCCTGAAAAAGGAATATCTGCGATAAGTATGACTGCCAAAGCAATTACTAACATGCCATTGGGTCGAATCGATGAAGAAACAACTGCAAACGTTGGTAGCTTTGAAGGAAAAGGACCGACAAATGTAGTTTGCGACCAAGTATTATTAATAGCAGAAGCAAGATCTTTATCAAAAGAAAAATTAGACCGACAAGTGAAATCGATGTGTGAGGCACTTGAAGAGACTGCTTCACAAATGGGTGGAGCAGTAGATATTGAGGTTAAACCAATGTATCCTAATTATAAATTCACTGAGAACGATCAAGTTGTACAAGTAGCAATGAGTGCTGTTAATAAAGCATTTGGGAAATCGCCGTTGTTAAAAGTAAGTGGTGGCGGTAGTGACGCAAATCATCTTTCTGGAAATGGTATTCCAACAGTTAATTTAGCTGTTGGTTACGAAAATATTCATACTAAAAATGAACGGATTGGTATTTCTGATTTAACCGAAGTACCCACTTTATTATTTGAAATAATTAAAGAATCAGCTAATTGAGTGTGATGATATGAAATCATGGTATCCCAAAAATGGGCGTGTTATATTGCATGTTGATATGAATAGTTTTTATGCATCGGTAGAAATTGCAGATAATTCGCAATTAAAAGGTAAGCCACTTGCTATTGCCGGTAATCCTGATGAACGTAAAGGAATTATTGTTACAAGTAGTTACGAAGCACGAAATAAAGGCGTAAAAACTACGATGTCACTTTGGGAAGCAAAAAAATATTGTCCTGAACTGATTGTAAAAAGACCGAATTTTGACCGTTATCGAGAGGTTTCCAATCAAATTTTTCGAATCTTGGAAGACTATACGCCATATGTGGAGCCTGTCTCGATTGATGAAGCGTTTCTGGATATTACAGATAGCTATGATCTAGGCAATCCACTCGAACTTGCCAATGCTATTCAACAACATCTAGCAAACGATTTAGACTTGCCGTGTAGTATAGGAGTAGCTCCTAATAAATTTTTAGCAAAAATGGCTTCTGATATGAAAAAACCAAACGGTATAACCATATTAAGAAAAAGGGATGTTTCCTCAAAGCTATGGCCATTAGCGATAGAAGAAATGTATGGAATCGGAAAAAAAACAGCAGAAAAATTAAAGAAATATCAGATAGTAACGATTGAAGATTTAGTAGAAACTGACACAGTATTGCTTAAAGGGTTATTAGGAGTAAATGGGGAAAGATTAAAAACCAGGGCGCTGGGCGAAGATCCGCGTCCGGTTGATCCAGAAAGTGCGAGCAGTTTTAAAAGTATCGGAAGTTCACAGACGTTTCCGGCTGACGTATCTGATTATGATCCGCTACTAGCACAATTAAGAATTCTCTCGGAAAGTGTTGAAAAACGACTTCATCGAAAAGCAGCAGTCGGTGAAACGATCCAATTAACCATTCGATACAGTGATAGAAAGACGATTACAAGAAGGATGAAATTGAATCAGTATATTGAAAAAGCCTCAGATATATATTTTTACAGTGAACAATTATTAGAAGAGCATTGGAATTCTGATCCGGTACGTCTATTAGGGATCACGGTTCAGAATGCGGTAAAAAAAGACGACATCACCTATCAATTGAATTTATTTCATTATTTAGACCGATTGAAATAGGAATGCAGACACGATGAACTCTTAGTGGTATAGTCACTTTAAAAATTTAAATAAGGTGTTTAAAGTAAAAGTGCCTATTTTACAAGTAAAGAAAGCATATAACCATTGGTATCACCACTTTTATCACGGTGATAACCATCTGTAAGAATCCTACTGATCATAGTCTCACTTTATAAGTAAGATAGGAAAGGGTTGATGCAAAACATGTCAAGAAAAAAAGCGAGGATAGATAGTCAGATGAAGGAAGATGTGTACTTCTCCTGTTTGTCATTCTGAAAGATAGCTTGTGCAGGCCGACCGCTGCGGCTGACCGTTTCGCTTTCCTAGGGGCATGTTCTTCAGCTAATCCCTCAGGAGTCGAAACGTCGGCCTCCGCTATAGCTTTTTCTACAACGAATATCAGAAAAAGCATGTTGGTTTTATAACCATTATTAGTGATTTTCAACGCCATAGCTTTGCACTTCCACAGGGATAATAACCCAAGATTCTAGGTCTGACACATGTTGTAGAGCATGATTCAGCGTAGGCCGCCCACTTCAACTCCTGTGGGACTCGTTTTTCCTGAAGATCCACTTTTTCGAGCGGTTTTTGCGCGAAAAAGTTAGCTGAGGGAAAAACCCCACGGAAAGGGGAGTGGGCAGCCGAAGCGGGGGAGATTACTGTTAAAGTGAGACTATGATCAGTGGAGGTTTTACAGACGGTTAGTACCGTGATAAACATGTCAAGATTACTACATGGAGTTAGCGCATACCATCTGAGTTAATGATAAGGACCGGGTGGGTTTTCCCCTAAACAAGCGCATTAAGCTTATTTTATGGTAGTTGAATAAAAATCATGTGCAATGACTGTATTATCAAAGTATTGCTTAGCTTCTGATAATAATTGAGCTACTTCGTCCGATTGAAAACGAGAAGAAATATGCGTCAAAACTAATCCCTTGATATGTGCGCGTTTAGCCAATTTTGCAACTTCTGTTGTTGTAGAATGATAATAATCATATGCTAATTCTTCAAGTTCTTCGCTAAATGTAGCCTCATGAACTAATAAGTCGACATGAGTGATAAAAGAGATATATGCTTCATGTACCCGAGTATCTCCTAAAATGGCCACGCTTTTTCCTTTCTTAGGCTCTCCGATATAGTCTTTAGATTGAACTGTATTACCATTGGGTAGTTCGACTGTTTCTTCCGTTTTGAACTGGCGATAGATTGGACCAGGTGTAATACCTTCTTCTTTTAGTTTATCTACTAATAAAGGGCCAGGACTGTCTTTTTCATCAATACGGAAGCCAAAGCTGTCAATGGCATGATCTAATTTTTTGACAGCGACTGAAAATTGATCATCCTCGTAAATGACGCCTTCCTTTAGTTCCTTTATAATAATTGGGTATGATAATCTTGACTGGCTTACTGTTAATGATGTTTCTATAAATTGTTTAGTTCCTATTGGGCCATAAATGGTGACCGGATCTTCTCCGCCTTGAAAAGACCGGCTGCTTAACATACCAGGTAATCCAAAAATATGATCTCCATGTAAATGGGTAATGAATATTTTTTCAATTTTTTTGGGCTTGATTGAAGTATGTAAAATTTGATGTTGCGTCGCTTCACCACAATCAAACATCCAAAGAGCATTACGTTCTTGTAATAGATCTAATACGATGGACGTGACGTTACGATCTTTACTAGGTAATCCAGCCCCTGTTCCTAAAAAATGTACTTGCATCGATTAATTCCTTTCTGCAAACCTTCTTTTTTTGATGTCAATCGCTAATTTAGGTACATCTGTAAAAAGTGCTTGACATCCTAAACGAATCGCTTTATTAATGGTAATTGGTGAATTTACTGTATATACTGCAACATATAATTTGTTTTCATTTGCCAGCGTGACTAATCTGTTCGATAGAAGGCGATAGCCGATATGGATACCTTTTGCTTTAATTTTTTTACTGTATGGGATCAATGTTCTATTTCGTCTGCCTGTTAATAGAGCATAGTCGATGTTCACATTTTTATCATTAACTTTTGTAATACTAGCGTGGTTAAAACTGGAGATAACGGTTTGTTTTGCCATCTTGTATTCATTTAATTTTTGACAGACTATATCTTCTAATCCTTGATAAGAAATAATATTATTTTTAAGCTCTACATTCAATTTTAATTGTTTACCCTGGTTCCATGCAAGTAAGTCATCTAACCTTGGTATTTTTGTGTCTGTAAAATGGGGAGATTTCCAACTTCCTGCATCTAGTTGTTTCAGTTCGTTATAAGTAAAATCCTTCACAAATCCTGTACCATTTGTTGTTCTGTTTAGCTGTTCATCATGGATTAAAACCGGGATGTTATCTTTGGTTAATTGTACATCTGTTTCAATACCATCCGCTCCGTGTTTATAAGCAAGCTCAAAAGCTGGCATTGTATTTTCGGGTGCATGTTTACTTGCACCACGATGTGCATAAATAATAGTAGACATCGTTTCACCTCTAATATATAAGTTTAACTTCTTCATGATTGTCTTTAATTTAACAGGAAAAGTCAATGGTATAAGTAATATATTCGCTATTTCTAACAAACATTTTACAAAACCTCCAAATTGAGATTTTGTTATATCCGTGTATTGAGTATGATATGATAGAAGTGGAGTTGATAGAATGAACAGGTTACAAGGAAAACATGTACTGATAACTGGAGCTTCTAGCGGAATTGGCGAAGCGCTAGCATTTACGGTAGCAGAACAAAAAGCTATTCCTGTTTTGGTTGCCAGAACAGAAAGTAAATTATTACAGATTGCAAGGAAAATAGAAAATATGTACTCAATCAAACCAATCATTTATCCAATTGATATTACTGATCGTGAGGAGTGGCAGAAGGGAATAGATAATATTCTCAAGGAATGTGGTAAAATCGATGTGCTTATTAACAATGCTGGTGTAGGATATTTTGAGGAATTTGATCTAATAAATTGGGACACCATTGAAAATATGATTAGGCTCAATATCGATGCATTGTTTTTTACGACTTACTATTTACTTCCTACACTTATGAATCAACCTGCTGCACATATTATTAATATCGGTTCTCAAGCAGGTAAAATTGCTACGCCTAAATCTGCTGTATATAGTGCTACTAAAGCAAGTGTTATCAGTTTCTCAAATGCATTGCGGATGGAACTGAAAGGCAAGGTATCTGTTACGTCGGTAAATATTGGTCCGGTTGAAACTGCTTTTTTTGATATCGCTGATCCAAAAGGTGATTATCAAAAAAGTGTATCAAAATATTTGTTAGATCCAAAGGATGTATCCAAGCATATAACCAAATCAATGTTTACAAATAAAAGGGAAATAAATTTACCGTTTTGGATGCATATAGGAAGTATGATGTATCAAAATTTTCCTCGCATAATGGAAAAAATTCTGAAGCCGGCCTTTAAGAAAAAATAATGGAGGGGAAACTATGCAATTGACGATAACTAAAACTGCACTAGATAAATTGGAGTCATTAACGACAAAAAAATCAACTATATTAGCTTTAACGTATGACACAGAAGGCTGTGGTTGTGGTGTTAATGGTATGGCAACCATTGCGCTTATTGCAAAACAAGAAGCGAATCACAAAGAGGTAGACTGTGATCAATTTGATGTAGTCGTCCATAAACAAGAGGCAACATTTTTCAGTAAAGAAATGACATTAGATTATAATGGTACTACATTCCGTTTATCAAGTCCTAATGAAATGTTAAATCCGTTTATTCATACAAATTCAGTCATGGTCTCATAATGAGAAAGCTCGGGAAATCCCGAGCTTTTTTGAGCAGATCAGAAAGTATAATAATTTCTTATTATCGGTGTTGTTGATAGGTATTTGCTTTGGTTATTTCTTTTACTTTTGCAAATTGTTCAGGATCAAAGTGTTGATCTAATGCGTTGACATTATCCTTTAATTGCTTGATCGAGCTCGCACCAGCTACAACAGAAGCGACAGCTTTTTCTTTTAATACGTATTGCATTGCTAAGCCATTCAATGTCTGATTATCATGTAACATATTTTGTAACTGCTCAACCGTACTTTTTAATGTGCTGGCATCATAATCTAAATAGCCTTTTTCACCTTTTTTAGTAGCGATTTCCGGACCATTGGAACTTAACATTCCTTTGGCAAGTGATCCTCTTGTTACCACACTGATATTTTGATTATTCAGCTGTGACAGAATTTCTTCCGGCCGACGATCGAGCATACTATATTGCATCATCACACTGCTAATATTAGCTTTTTTCGTATATTCCCGAATCACATTTGGTCTGATTGATGAAATGCCATAATAGCGAACGACACCTTCCTCGACTAATTCTTCAAACGCTTCAATAGTTTCATCAATAGGATCTTCAATCGTACCACCATGTAGCTGATATAGATCAATATAATCAGTATGTAATTTTCTTAAGCTTTCTTTCACTTGTTCTTTAATATATGCTTTTCTCGGATCCCAAAACCAGCTGCCATCGTCTTTTAAATGATTACCAACTTTTGTCGCTAAAATGATTTGATCGCGTTTATTTTTTATTGCTTGACCGACGATCTCTTCATTCTGTCCTTGATCATATAAATCCGCTGTATCTAAATAATTTATACCAAGATCCAATGCTTCATCAATAATTTCACTAGCTTTTGTCGGTTCTGTTCCAAGAGACATACAACCGAGTGCAATTTGAGAAACTTCTAGCTCACTTTTCCCGAGTTTTGATTTTTCCATATCGCTCATCCTTTCACCATCGTCATATAAATTCATTGTACAAATCGTAAGAAAGAAATACAATGAAAGAGATTGTTTGAATGAGAAAGGATGAAATAGCATGACTAATTTTGAAGAGAAAACAGTTCATACAGAGCCAATTTATAAAGGCAAGGTGATTAACGTTCAAATAGATGATGTCACCTTACCAAATGGTAAAACATCAAAACGGGAAATTGTCAAACATCCAGGAGCTGTTGCAATAATTCCGGTAACTAAGGATAATAAAATTATTTTTGTCAAACAATATCGTAAACCTTTAGAAAAAACTTTAGTAGAAATTCCAGCAGGAAAGCTGGAACATGGAGAGGCACCTGAAGTAACAGCAATAAGGGAATTAGAAGAAGAAACTGGGTATACAACAGATCAACTAACATATGTGACTTCATTTTACACCTCCCCAGGCTTTGCTGATGAAATCATGTATTTATATAAAACCAACTCACTAGAAAAAGTAGAGCAACCAAAAGCAATGGACGAAGATGAATTTGTCGAAATAATGGAACTTTCGTTAGAAGAGGCAGAAAGATTAGTTGTAGAGCAGGAAATACATGATGCCAAAACAGCTTATGCGATTCTTTATTTAAAACAAAAGGGTTTGAAATAAATGCTAAAGGAATTTTTTACGGATTTACATATTCATATTGGGCGTAATTCGATGGGGAAACCTGTGAAAATTACTGGGTCCAAAAATTTAACTCTGATGAATATTATGCAAGAAGCAAGTGAACGAAAAGGAATAGATATCGTCGGCATTATAGATTGTCATGCCCCTACAGTTTTAAACGAGGTAGAATTAGCTGTCAATCAAGGCATTGCAACAGAAGTAGCGGATGGTGGTATTCAATTGGGAAATACCACCTTAATTTTAGGCAGCGAAATTGAAGTATATGATCAACATTGTAAAGGTCCAATACATGTGTTATGTTTTTTCCCGTTTCTTAAAAATATGAAGGAATTCTCCCTTTGGCTTTCCTCACATATGAAAAACATTGAGCTCAGTTCACAGCGGTATTATGGAGATGCTGTTACATTACAAATGAAAACACATGAACTTGACGGCATATTCATTCCTGCCCATGTGTTTACACCATTTAAAAGTCTGTTTGGAAAAGGAGTATCCTGTTCATTAACAGAGGTATTAGATCCTGATCAAATAGATGCAATTGAACTTGGGTTAAGTTCTGATACAAAAATGGCTGATCAAATTAAAGAATTACATCAATATACGTTCTTGACGAATTCCGATGCCCATTCATTGCCGAAAATAGCCAGAGAATATCAACAATTACTTTTGGCAGAACCAAGCTTTAAAGAATTAAAAATGGCATTAAAAAGTGAAGAGCAACGTAGCGTAAAACAAAACTTTGGGATGAATCCTAAGTTAGGAAAATATTATGCAACAGTATGTGCCAATTGTCTAGCTCCATTTAAAGGAGATAAATGTTCTAAGTGTGGTTCTACCAAATATGTAAAAGGTGTTTCAGACCGCATACGAGAATTAGCTTCCGAGCAAGTTACTGTCAGTGAGCGACCAGATTATGTTTATCAAGTACCACTAGAGTATCTACCTAAACTGGGGCCAAAAACAATGGAAAAGTTATTAGATCATTTTGGTAATGAAATGAATATTATTCATCATGTACCGAAAGATGACTTAACAAAAATTGTTGGGGATAATCTTGCTTCTATGATTATAAAATTACGCAAAGGAAAGTTGATGGTTGATGAAGGTGGGGGAGGACGATATGGAAGAGTAAAAAGTTAATCATATTAATATTATATAGAATCAAAATACACTCTAGTTGTGTTCTATTTCTATCAATTCATTCATAGATTGGAAACGAGAACATAATTAGAGGATGTGAATGAATTGAAATTACCTAAAACCAGAAAACCAATCTCCAATCATTTTGCCAAATATCATACCATCTATATATTTACCATTATCCTTTTTATTACTGGGATCATATTTGGTGCAATAATTGTTAACAGTATGACATTTGTACAGAAACAGGATTTATTTTTCTATTTAGAGCGTTTTTTCCTTGGTTATTTACAAGATGAAAATATATCGAAGCAAGCTTTATTTTCAAATGCAACATTTTATCATGTCCAATTTTTAGCATTACTTTTTTTTCTTGGATTAGCCGTAATAGGATTGCCTATTATTTGGGTGTTATTATTTGTGAAAGGAATAGCCATCGGATTTACTGTAGGTTTTTTTGTCAATCAGTTAGGTTTCAAGGGTTTATTGTTCTCCTTTTCTGCTATAGCGCCACAAAACCTGATTATCATTCCGATATATATAATGGCAAGCAGCTTTGCGATGATATTCTCATTAACTTTATTGCAGAGTATGTTTTCTAAACGTTATAAACAACCAATTTTACAAATTTTCTACCGTTATACCGTTGTCTTTATTGGCTTAATGATCGTGGTTGGCTTGGCCGCATTATTGGAATCAATTGTTTCCTTTGAAACGATGAGATTAATATCAGACAGATTTATTAATTAATAATAATTATTAAAAGATAAAGAAATATTGGCTTTTTTATAATTATTTTAATTGACACCTTACATGGGACTATTTATAATGAACTTATGTAAGGAGGTCTTCATTATGGAACACCGTTTAGACCGTATTAAGAAGGAGCTGCACACGCAAAGTTACAAATTAACACCACAGCGTGAAGCAACTGTTCGTGTATTATTAGAAAGAGAAGAAGACCATCTTAGTGCGGAAGATGTTTATTTATTAGTAAAAGATAAAGCACCAGAAATTGGTTTAGCAACTGTCTATAGAACATTAGAATTATTAACTGAAATAGAAGTTGTCGATAAAATTAACTTTGGTGATGGAGTTTCCCGCTACGATCTTCGGAAAGAAGGGGCAAAGCATTTCCATCATCATTTAGTTTGTACAGAATGTGGATCTGTTGAAGAAATAATGGATGACTTGTTAGAAGAGGTTGAACAAACGGTTCAAACTGATTGGGGATTTATTGTCAAAGATCATCGATTAACATTTCATGGAATATGCCAAAAATGCCAAGACCGAATTTGTCGAAATTGTGAAGCAAAAAAATTATCCGCTAAATAGGTATATTTTTATATAATATCGGTATAAATTCTAATAGAGTCTATTCTATTAGGAGAATGCCCATATGTCATCCATTATAAAAGTTTTTTTTGAAATGATGAAGTTTTTTATTATTTTTGTGTTGTGTACCATTTTATTTTATTATGTGATTAAAGCATTACATCAAGAATATGAAAAATTAGATCGCTACGAATATCCTCAAGGAAATGCAGTGAAAGTATTACAACAGGAAGAATCTGATGTTTGGGAGCGTTTAAGTATCTTTTTTCGATTGGGAGAATAAATGATGGATGAAATGCAATATCCAGTAGAAGAGTTTTTTCATTTTTTGAAAATTGAAAGGGGATTATCTGATAATACATTGCAAGCATATAAACGTGACTTGCTAAAGTATTTTCATTTCCTGAAGGAAGAAAGAGAATTAACTGAATGGAAACAGGCTGGTCGTCATGATATTATGCAATTTATGTATCATTTGAACGACCAGGGTAAATCTTCCGCAACTGTGGCAAGAATGCTGTCCACTTTAAGATTATTTCATCAATTTTTAATAAGAGAATATCAGCTAAAAGAGGATCCAAGTTTACATATTGAAACACCAAAAGCTAACCGTAAATTACCCAAAGTATTATCTACAAAAGATATTGATAAATTATTAAATATCCCTGCTGAAGATAAATATTCAATCCGTAACAAAGCGATGTTAGAAACGCTTTATGCAACAGGATTGCGTGTGTCAGAATTGATTTCTTTAAAAATAAACGATTTACATTTAACGATGGGCTTTGTTCGCTGTTTTGGAAAGGGGTCAAAAGAACGAATCGTGCCATTAGGTGATATTGCTAAGGATGCTGTCGAATTATACATACAATCTGCTAGAAATGAGTTTGTTAAGAAAAAACAAACCGAGACAGTATTTGTTAATCACCATGGTAATCCATTGTCGCGTCAAGGCTTTTGGAAAATTATGAAAGAGATTGCCAATGATGCAGGAATTGAAAAGGAGCTATCTCCACATACATTACGCCATTCCTTTGCGACACACTTGCTTGAAAATGGTGCAGATTTAAGAGCAGTTCAGGAAATGCTTGGTCATGCTGATATATCTACTACTCAAATTTACACCCATGTCTCTAAGTCCAGGTTAAAAGATATTTATAAAACACATCATCCAAGAGCTTAAAGCGTCACGATTATCATCGTGGCGTTTTGTTATTTTTGGACGATTATAATAATCACATTTTTAATAAGTACACTATAGTTAATATTGCACTAATGAATATAGTTATTTGAGGCATACTACGTTGATAGAGAGGGTATGGATGAATAGGAGGGATTAGCATGATAACTTTTAATCGAATATTTTTAGTTGTACTCGATTCTGTAGGTATCGGAGAAGCCCAGGATGCTGCAGATTTTAATGACGTTGGTGCAGACACACTTGGTCATATCGCGGAACATCGGAATGGATTGAATATGCCTAATATAGCTCAACTTGGCTTAAGTAATATTAAAGAAATAAACGGAATAGAAAAGATGCTCAAGCCAAAAGCACATCATACGAAAATGCAAGAAGCTTCAAATGGCAAAGATACGATGACAGGGCATTGGGAAATGATGGGCCTTTATATTGACACTCCTTTTCGCACTTTTGAACAATTTCCTGAAGAATTAATAGAGGTAATCGAACAGAAAACAGGAAGAAAAGTAATTGGGAATAAACCAGCCTCAGGAACAGAAATTATTAAAGAATTAGGTCCACAACATATGGAATCAGGAGACCTAATTATTTATACTTCAGCTGACTCCGTACTGCAAATTGCCGCACATGAAGAGGTAATACCTGTTAAAGAACTATATGAAATTTGCGAGATTTGCCGTGAATTAACTTTAGATGAAAAATATATGATCGGTCGTGTAATTGCCAGACCATTTGTAGGTGAACCTGGTAATTTTGAACGGACTTCTAATCGTCATGATTATGCATTAAAACCTTTTGGATATACTGTTATGAATGCATTGGAAGATGGTGGAAGTGATGTAGTTGCCTTAGGAAAAATTTCTGATATTTTTGATGGTGAAGGTGTCACTGAGTCAATTCGAACAAAAGATAATGACGATGGAATGGAAAAATTTATTCAATCAATGGATAAACCATTTCACGGACTTAATTTTTTGAATTTAGTTGATTTTGATGCAAAATATGGCCACCGGAGAAATCCAGATGGTTATGCAGAAGCTTTAGAGAAATTTGATCAACGGTTACCTGAAGTGTTAGGTAAATTAAAAGACGATGACTTACTCATTATAACAGCAGATCACGGTAATGATCCTACTCACCATGGAACAGATCATACAAGAGAATATGTACCCTTACTTGTTTATCATAATGGGATTGAAGTTGGAACGGAATTGTCCATAAGAGAAACATTTGCAGACATTGGAGCAACTATTGCCGAGAATTTTAATGTGAAACAACCTGAGTATGGTAAAAGTTTCCTTGAAGACATAAGATAAGCGCAAAGCTGAAGGAATAGCATACGCAAATACGCTTGTCTTTCAAATAAAAAGGCTGTTTACTACTTTCCATTTGCTAGTTTGAGTTACACAAGTCCTATTAATAAAGAGGTGACTGTAATGAGGATGGTTGACATTATCGCTAAAAAACGAAATGGCGAAGCTTTAACAGAACAAGAAATTACTTTTTTCATCGGTGGATATATGAAGGAAAATATTCCAGATTATCAAGTGTCTGCATTGATGATGGCTATTTATTATCAAGGTATGACACAAGAGGAAACGGCTTATTTAACGAAAAATATAGTGGCATCTGGTGATATTATTGATTTAAGCCCTATCGAAGGTCATAAAGTAGATAAACATTCTACTGGCGGTGTTGGTGATAAGACGACTTTTATCGTAGGTCCTTTAGTTGCTGCTGCCGGTATCCCTGTTGCAAAGATGTCAGGAAGAGGGTTAGGTCACACAGGCGGAACGATAGATAAATTAGAATCAATACCCGGTTTTAAAGTCGAATTAACAAACCAGCAGTTTATTGATAATGTTAACAAATACAAATTATCAGTAGTTGGCCAAACCGGAAATTTAGCACCTGCCGATAAGAAATTGTATGCGTTACGAGATGTTACAGCAACGGTTGACTCTATTCCGTTAATTGCAAGTTCTATTATGAGTAAGAAGATTGCTTCAGGTGCTGACAGTATTGTGTTGGATGTCAAAACTGGTTCAGGAGCCTTTATGAAATCATTTGAAGATTCCAAACGATTGGCGAAAGAGATGGTGACAATTGGAAAACAATTAGATCGACAAACCATTGCCGTTATCAGTGATATGAATCAACCATTAGGCTATGAAATCGGAAATGCTAATGAAGTAAAAGAAGCGGTTGAAGTATTACAAGGAAAACGAGTTGAGGATCTTCGTGAATTAGCAATTGAACTTGCGGCACATATGACATTAGTAGCTGGTGTGTATCAGGATTATACAGAGGCAACACAATCATTGGAAAAGTTAATCGACAATGGTGAAGCCTTCCATTGCTTTAAGAATTTAATAAAAGCCCAGGGTGGTGATATAGCTGTCGTTGAAGATCTTTCTAAATTACCAGGATCGTCCTATAAAGTTGAAGTGAAATCTGTTCAAAAAGGTTATATACACGAAATGGAAGCAGATGAAATAGGGGTAGCAGCTATGCATCTTGGTGCTGGAAGAGCAACCAAGGATGATGAAATTAATCATGGGGTTGGTATTACCTTACAAAAGAAAATCGGTGATTATGTAGAGCAAGGAGATACTCTAGCTATATTAAATAGCGATGAAGAAAATGTTGAACACATCATTCATATTGTAAAGAATGCTTATGGCATTAAATCAGAAAAACCAAACAATCAAAAAATGATATATGAAGTCATTAAGTAAATAATATATCGAAAAGATAGCGGGAACTTCTCGCTATCTTTTTTATTGGAGAATATTAGAGCCAAAAGTTACTGGATTTTCACTTCCCACTAAAGAAAATGTGAAAAGAATAAAATAAATTACTTTACTAGTTATAGTTTTAGATTATTTTGGAAAAAATAGAAATGTTATAACTCGGAGGTGAACAATGTTGAAAAGAATAAGCCTAATTTTACTCGTTGTAGTAAGTATGGTGGTGATCGGTCAAGGAAGTGTATTTGCTCATCATGAAGAAAATCACGTATCAAGCGAAGTAAGTGAAAGTGAATCATTAGATTTAGCTACACATTCTAAATCAGCGATACTTATTGAGCGTGACACAGGAAATATATTATATGATAAAAATTCTAGCGAGAAATTACCACCAGCAAGTATGACTAAAATTATGACCATGTTACTTATTATGGAGGCCATTGAAAAAGGTGAATTATCCTTGGATGAACAAGTAAGAGTCAGTGAAAATGCTGCATCAATGGGGGGATCACAAATCTTTTTGGAAGCTGGCGAAGAAATGTCAGTTGATGACTTATTGAAGGGGATTGCCATCGCTTCAGGTAATGACGCGAGCGTTGCAATGGCAGAAAGAATTGCTGGTAGTGAGCAAGTTTTTGTGGAAATGATGAACAAAAAAGTAGAACAATTAGGACTTAAATCTACTAATTTCCAAAATTCAACAGGATTACCAGCAGATAATCACTATAGTACTGCTCATGATATGGCCGTTATGGCTAAGGCATTACTAAAATATGAGGATATTACAAATTATACAAGTATTTACGAAGATTATTTGCGTAAAGGTTCAGAAGATGAGTTTTGGCTAGTTAATACTAATAAACTGGTTAGGTTCTATGAAGGCGTAGATGGTCTGAAAACTGGCTATACAAACGAAGCACAGTACTGTTTAACTGCTACTGCAGAGAAAAACGGTATGAGAACAATAGCAGTTGTTTTGGGAGCAGAAAGTACAAAAGAACGTAATAGTGATGTAAGTCAATTATTAGATTATGCTTATGCAAAATTTGATACGAAACCATTATACGAAAAAAATCAAGCTGTGACGTCGTTCGAATGGTTAAAGGCAAATAAACAGAAGGTAGATGTAGTTACAAGCGACTCTGTTTCGATTCTTTTTCCAAAAGGAACAGACTTAAATAAAATCGATACGAAAATAACGATTAATCAAGATATAGAACTACCGCTAGAAAAAGGAACAATGGTCGGTAAGCTTCAAGTGGTAGAAGGTGAAGATACTATCAGTGAAACAGATTTAATCGTACTAGAAGATATTAACCATGCTAATGTATTCCAACTGTTTAAAAGAACCTTTCAATCGTTCTTTTAATGAATTGAAAGAAGAAGTCGAATATAAGCTTTTTTAGACGATTTCGTTCTACTTTTGTCAATTAGCAGGATAACAGAAAGAAGATATAGAAAAAGTAATTACAGAAAAAACTGGGAGGGAAAAATATGCAATTACAGTCACAATTTACTGTAGTCGAAGATGTATTAATCGTCCGATTGGATGGTGAATTAGATCATCATTCTGCAGGTCGATTAAAAATAGAATGGCAAGATCACCTGCATCAAGAGGGGATTAAACATGTCATTTTAAATCTCGATGCCTTACATTTTATGGACAGTTCAGGGTTAGGGGTAGTATTGGGCCGATACAAGGAAGTTAAACAATTAGGTGGAGAAATGATTGTCTGCTCTGTCACTCCAGCTGTAAAAAGGTTATTTAATATGTCAGGTTTATTCAAGATTGTTAGGCTAGAGTCAAATGAAGATTTTGCTCTTTCCAGTTTGGGGGTGGCTTCATGAATAATGCAATGGAATTAAAATTCAGAAGTGTTAGTGAAAATGAGGCGTTCGCCAGGGTTTCAGTTGCAGCATTTGTATCTCAGATTGATCCAAATATGGATGAATTAACAGAAATTAAAACAGTTGTTTCTGAAGCAGTAACCAATGCTGTTATTCATGGTTATGAAGAGGATTCAAATCAATACATCTATATCACTTGTAGCTTAACTGATCAAACATTATCAATTTTAATCGAGGATGATGGGATAGGCATCGATAATATTGATTTAGCAAAAGAACCGCTTTATACATCTAAACCTGAACTGGAACGGTCAGGAATGGGATTTACCATTATGGAAAATTTCATGGATAAAGTCGAAATTAGTTCACATCCAGGAGAAGGCACTAAGGTTAAAATGACAAAAGATTTTCAAACTAGCAAAACCATGTGTAATTAGGTGATGGCTATGAAAACACAAATGTCTAATACGTCGCCTTTAGATGATAAAGATGTAAAGAGGTATATTCAGTTAAGTCAACAAGGAGATGAAGATGCAAGAGCAATATTGGTAGAAAAAAATATTCGTCTAGTCTGGTCTGTTGTACAACGTTTTCTCAATAGGGGCTATGATCAAGATGATTTATTTCAAATAGGTTGCATTGGGTTATTAAAGTCTATTGACAAGTTCGATTTGGAATACGACGTGAAATTTTCCACTTATGCTGTACCGATGATTATCGGTGAAATACAACGATTTATACGAGATGATGGTACAGTAAAGGTTAGTCGTTCCTTAAAGGAAATTGGTAATAAAATTAGAAGGATGACAGATGAATTAACAAAAGAACTAGCCCGAGCGCCGACAGTACAAGAGATTGCAGATAAGCTAGATCTTACGCCTGAAGATATCATCCATGCCCAGGAAGCGACGAAAAAACCACAGTCCATACATGAAACAGTGTATGAAAATGACGGTGATCCCATTACATTACTGGATCAGATTGCAGACGTCAATGATAATTGGTTTGATAAGTTATCAATGGAACAAGTTATTAAGGACTTGGATGAAAGAGAACGATTAATTGTTTACTTAAGGTATTACAAAGATAAAACACAAACAGAGGTTGCTAACAGGCTAGGAATTTCACAAGTCCAGGTTTCTCGTATAGAAAAGAAAATATTAGAGAAAATAAAAGAAGAGATTGTTTATTAGGATTATCCAAAGGGATAGTCTTTTTTTTTATGAAAAAAAAGTTCACGAAAACCATGAACTGCGCAGTAACTCTATAAAGGATTTGCTTCCTTCCCTTCTTTCTTGTAAAGATTGTTATGCCACCGCTGCGGCAGAATACTTCGCTTTCCGTGGGCACGGCTTCAGCTAACTTGGTAAAGAAAATCACTTTACCAAGTGGTTCTTCAGCCCCGCGTGAGTTCCCACAGGAGTCTACGTATTCTGCCTACGCTGGTAAGGATTTACTGATGATTGAAAGGATAACATCCATGGAATATACACCTTTAGGATTTCTTCTGACTTCATTAAAAAACTACTCTAGGCTGCGGAAAAATGCGAGACTCCTGTGGGAAAGGAACAGTCTGAAGACCCCGCAAGAAAACGTACTAAGGCCGTGCCCAGTGGCATAGAAGACACTGTGAAAACTTGGTTGAACAGATGTCGCACTTGTGCCCTCGGGTGAAAGCGAAGTATTCTGCCGAAGCGATTCCCAGCACTCACCATCAAAAAGGTGGAAGAGCAAATCTACGCAATAAGTTACTGCACAGTTTGTATCTACTACTTAATAAGTGGAGTGGGTAGGGATAGGGTTCGTATGGTTTTCCATACCGATATGAATACATATATAAAATCAACTTATACTAAGCACACACTATTTCCTCACAAGCTAATATTAAAAGGATGATGTAATGTGCAGGAAGAAAAGGTTTATATTCAACTTAAAAAGAAGATCGCAGTGGACAAACAACATTTATTAATATTAAAAGACGTTGCTTTTGTCACTGGTAATATTGATTATTTGGAACAATTGGAAACATTAAAGATTTATCAAATTACTGAGAAAGATAATAATGTTTCTGTTATTGACGGCTTCCAATTATTAGATACGCTAGTAGAGGCATATCCATTCCTTTCTGTCGAATTATTAGGAGCGAATCAGGTAATTGTGGAGATTAAGAAAAATGATAAAAAAGCTAATTTCTTCTTAATTCTCTTCATTTGGATGCTTCTCTGCATCGGATCAGCAATGGCGATCATGAATTTCCATTATGATGTCAGTATGGAAGAGGTCCATCAAGGATTGTACTTCTTATTAACAGGTGAACAAAAGGATAAACCGCTTTGGATTCAAATCCCCTATTCAATCGGTTTAGGCTTAGGGATGATTCTGTTTTTTAACCATATTTTCAAAAAGCGTTTTAATGAAGAACCAAGTCCGTTAGAAGTTGAAATGTTTAACTATCAGCAGGACCTTGATCACTATTTAATTTATCATGAGAATGTACTAAATAAACGTGATGACTCGTGAAATAGTCTATATACTAGCGGAGATTGCAATAGGCTTTGGGTCAGGGTTAATGGTAGGAGCGGGCTTTGTAGCTTTTTTAACTGTATTAGGAATCATCCCGAGATTAGTTCAGTTAAGTAAATCCATTGGATGGATGAATAATTATCAGGCAAGCGTTATTATAGGTGCCATGCTCGGAACATATCTAACTTTCACAGAATGGACACTAAACATTCCGGTTTTAATTTTAGGATTTTGGGGGTTATTTCACGGTATCTTTATTGGAATGTTAGCTGCTGCATTAACAGAAGTATTAAATGTTTTTCCAATTTTAATGAAAAGATTAGGAATTGATAAAGAACTACTTTGGTTATTAATGGCAATAGTGATTGGTAAAATTGCCGGGTCATTATTTCATTGGATCATCTTTGTAGATATTTTATAAAGATTAAGTAATCAAAGAACAGTCAGAACAAAGAGCGCCTTTCACATTCAATAGTTTTCTCTCTTTGGTTCTACTTAAATGATACGATGAAAGGAGGAGCATTGGACTGTTTCTGATACTATAGAAATGAAATATTTCACTTTCATTTATTTTTATATGGTATCAGACACATTTTGCTCACGGGCGTCCAATGCGATAATCATGAAAAAAAAGAAAAATAAAATTCCCGTCAATCGTTTAATCATGAAAAATCAAGAATATATGAAAACTAGGCTAGGTATCGATGTATCTTTTGATGTTGGATTCCGTGAATTAATAATTTTAAAGAAAAAAATCCAATTATATTATGTGACTGGATTAGTCGATACAGATTTTGTGATTGAAGTTATGAAAAAAATAATTTCAATCAATGATGAAGAGAATAGGGATAGTGACATATATGAAGTACTGAATAACCGCATAGTTCACCAACAGGTTGAAAAGGCAAAAACAATGGATGAAGCTGTTGATCAAATGTTATCTGGACTACTCATTATTTTTGTAGATGGTCAAGAAGAATGCTTTATCATTGATGTTCGTAATTATCCAGGTAGAGCGCCTGAAGAACCTGATACAGAGAAAGTCATAAGGGGTTCAAGAGATGGTTATACGGAAAATATTATTGAGAATACGGCTCTGACAAGAAGACGTATAAGAGATGAACGGTTACGTCACGAAATGATTCAAGTTGGTGAACGTTCTAAAACAGATATTTGTATTTCCTATTTACAGGATGTAGCAGATAAAGGACTTTTAGATTTAATTAAAGATGAATTAAATCAAATTGAAGTAGATGGACTTTCTATGGCAGATAAAACGATTGAAGAATATTTAGTTCAACAGGGATTTAACCCTTACCCACTTGTAAGGTATACGGAGAGACCAGATGTTGCTTCGACACATTTACTGGAAGGTCACATATTAATTATGGTTGACACCTCCCCAAGTATGATTATTATGCCAACCACTTATTTTCACCATGTGCAACACGCAGAAGAATATCGTGAATCACCAGCGGTAGGTACGTTTGTCCGTTGGGTCAGGTTTGTCGGGATTTTTGCTTCCCTATTTTTATTGCCAATTTGGTTGTTACTGGTAATAGACCCATCCCTATTACCTGAAAATTTACAGTTTATTGGTCCTAATGAAACAGGGAATGTACCAATTGTTGTTCAAATCCTATTGGCAGATATCGGTATCGAATTTTTACGGATGGCTGCCATTCATACACCAACTCCTTTATCAACTGCGATGGGGTTGATTGCTGCAGTGTTAATCGGGGAAATAGCGATAGAGGTAGGGTTATTTAGTGCAGAAGTAATTTTATATGTCGCGATTAGTGCAGTTGGGACATTTGCAACACCAAGTTATGAATTAAGCGTAGCGAATAAAATGGCAAGAATTATTTTAATTATTTTGACCTTTGCTTTCCAGGTGAAAGGGCTCATCATCGGAATCACAATTATTCTCTTGATATTGATATCTACTAGGTCGATGCAAACTCCATATTTGTGGCCATTGATACCATTTAACGACAAAGCTCTATGGCAAATTTTATTCCGCGTGTCGATGCCGTTGTCAAAGACAAGACCTAGTATTGTAAGACCTAAAAATAATCGTAGTCAGGCATAAATTAGAGTAAACACTTGAACTGGGGATAAGCCTGTGATAAATTAACTTTATACTTTGTTAGAATTTGTAGAAATGGGAATTCTTTTATCCCTTGTCTACCTGTCTATGTTAAAAAGATGGGGATAAGGGATTTTTATTTGAAGAATACAGGTAGTAGCAAGAGAAGGCGAGGGTTCAATAAGATGTTACATCCGTTTGGAGTTAATGGGGAGGGTCATTTAACAATTGGTGGCTTGGATGCGCTTGATTTAACTAATAAATATGGCACTCCATTATTCGTTTATGATGTCCATAAGATTCGTGAAAATGCGCAAGCGTTTGTTGATACATTTAAAGAACACGGTGTACCAGCACAGGTGGCTTATGCGAGTAAAGCATTTTCTTCGATAGCAATGATACAAATTGCTAAACAAGAGAATTTAAGCTTAGATATTGTTTCACAAGGAGAGTTATATACAGCTTTACAAGCTGATTTTCCTGTTGAGAAAATTCATATGCATGGAAACAATAAAAGCCTTGATGAAATTTCTATGGCCGTAGAACATAACATTGGTTGTATTGTCGTGGATAATTTTCATGAAATTGATTTATTAGCACAGGTATTAAAAGAACAAGAAAAAGAGATGGATGTTTTAATAAGAGTAACTCCAGGAATTGAAGCACATACACATGATTACATTTTAACAGGTAATGAAGATTCTAAATTCGGTTTTGATTTAACTAATGGGCAAGCTGAGGAAGCTTTACAGAAATTAATGAAATTCGATGAGATTCATGTAAAAGGGCTACATTGCCATATTGGTTCGCAAATATTTGAAACAGATGGTTTTACAATGGCGATTGAAAGAGTTTTTCAAGTATTGAAAGATTGGGCAGACCGCTATGAATACGAATCAGAAGTATTAAATGTTGGCGGTGGATTTGGTATTCGGTACACAGATGAAGATGAACCTTTACCACTTTCAACTTATGTTCAAGCTTTAATTGATAAAATCGACCAGCAAGTGAAAGAAAATGGGATGGTATTACCTGAAATTTGGATAGAACCTGGTCGTTCAATTGTGGGAGATGCAGGATTAACGTTGTATTCAATAGGTTCTGTGAAGGAAATACCAAATGTTAGAAAGTATGTGTCAGTTGACGGTGGAATGACGGATAATTTGCGTCCAGCACTTTATAATGCAAAATATGACGCTGTTATTGCAAATAATGTCAATGGAAAGGAAAAAGAAGAAATATCGCTTGCAGGTAAATGTTGTGAGTCTGGTGATATGCTGATTTGGGATATAGAATTACCAAAAGTCAACCAGGATGATATTGTAGCTGTATTCTCAACAGGCGCTTACGGGTACTCGATGTCTAATCATTATAATCGTTTTCCTAAAGCAGCTGTAGTTTTTGTTGAAGATGGTCAAGATAAATTAGTTATTAAACGGGAGTCATTTAAAGATATGATCCAAAATGACTTGTCATATGAATAGGAGGATAAACATGAAACAAGCAGTAATAGAATTTGAAAATGGAGAACGAATCGTTATGGAGTTATTTGAAGAAGCGGCGCCAAATACGGTGGCGAATTTTGAGAAATTAGCAAATGATAAGTTTTATGATGGAGTTATATTTCATCGTGTGATTCCAGGATTTGTTGCCCAAGGCGGTGATCCGACAGGTACTGGAACTGGAGGACCTGGATATACAATAAAATGTGAAACAGAAGGTAACCCGCATAAGCACGTAGCAGGTTCATTATCGATGGCACATGCTGGTAAAGATACTGGTGGCAGTCAATTTTTCTTAGTGCATGAACCACAACCACACCTTGATGGTGTTCATACTGTATTTGGCCAAGTAACTGAAGGTATGGATACGGTGCTTCGTATCCGTCCAGGAGATGCCATGAAAAATGTACAAGTGTCAGAAGTGTAAAATAGAATCTGCAGTTGCCATAATTAGATAAAGATTGACATCCAAATAGGAATATAATATTGTAAGTGAAGGAAAGCTCATATTCTATGAACTCGAAGGAACGATAGATATGCGTAAAAAAAATGGTATACTTTTTCTAGTTTTATTAATTTTAAGTATTATATGGGGTTGTTATTATTGGTTTGGAATTGTATTTTCTTCCTAGTAATTGGAAATGATTAATAGTAACGACTTTTGTATGAAAACATAACATATCCATATACGAATTGTTATGAATAATGAGGGGTTCAATATGTTAATTCGCTTTAAAAAAAGATTTGAAAAAATAGCAATGGGATTACTTTCCTTTATGCCCGAAGAAAAAGAAGTATCAAAGCTTCAGGATACAATTAAAGAATACGAAACAAATGATGTTTGGCAATTGTTTCTTTGGAAAGAAGAAGAAGATGTCCTAGGGGCTATTGGAGTATATCTGGATAAGGAATCTGAAACTGCTGTTGTTCAGCATATAACTGTTAATCCGTCCCATCGTAACTTGGGAATAGGAAAGAAAATGGTCAATGCTTTAAAAAAACATTATGGTGCAACTTATGAAGTGCTTGCTAATAAACAGACTGAAAAATTTCTACAAAAATGCAATGCAAATACGGATGAATGAAATCGTAAAGAACCTTTGCTAATCATGAAGTAGCAAAGGTTCTTTTACATAATGAAAGTTATTCTTTTAACCTATGGAAAAGCTTATCGCCGAAAATGACGATAAGCTATGGTAAACTTTATATTAGCACCAAGCTGCACCAACAATGATTAAAAGAATGAACAACACAACGATTAAAGCAAAACCGCCGCCGTAAGAGTATCCCATTTTCAAACCTCCTAAAGATTTAATTAATCAATTATAAAATTGATCTCTCGAGATTAATGTATGCATTTTTATTTATATGGTATAGGCGTTTATAATAAATAGCCTATAAATTTGTTATTTTAGTGTTGGAGGTATTCATATGCCCGACCATTATCACGTTAAATTAGAGACGTTTGAAGGTCCTTTAGATTTATTATTACACCTAATCAATAAATACGAAATTGATATTTATGATATTCCGGTCAAAGAGATAACTGTACAATATATGGCTTATATTCATACGATGCAACAATTGGAACTTAATATTGCAAGTGAGTACTTAGTGATGGCAGCAACATTACTGGAAATCAAAAGTAAGCTATTATTACCAAACCCCACTGTTGAAATTGAAGAAGAATATGAAGAGGATCCGCGTGAAGAGTTAATGCGCCGTCTTGTTGAATATCGAAAGTATAAAGAAGCTGCGGAACATCTTAAAGAAAGAGAAGTGGAACAAAGCCAAGTGCATACAAGACCACCACTTCAACTGGGGAAAGAAGAATCATATCAATTACCAGAAGGTGCTGCTAATATATATGACATGATGGAAGCAATTGGGAAAGTGCTAGAAAGGCAAAAATGGAATCGACCAATGGAGACTTCGGTTCAACGTCAAGAAATCCCGATTGATCAACGGATGGATGAAATCATGGAAAAAGTAAATCAATTCGAACATCCCATTTCTTTTTATCAACTTTTCCCAAGCAAAACAAGAACGTATATTGTTTCAACTTTTATTGCGATATTGGAATTAATGAAACAAAAAAAGATAAATTGCAAACAGGAAAAACAGTTGGATGAATTGATCGTATATCGTTACCAGTCTTAATGATTGATGGAGGTTACCAAGTTGGATATAAATGATATTAAGGCGATTATGGAAGGTTTAATATTCGCTGCAGGAGACGAAGGCATACATAAGAAAGAAATGCGAAAAGTGTTAGACTTAGATAAAGACATGGCTGACCACTTAATCAATGAGTTAAAGTTTGAATATGAACATGCTAAACGAGGTATTATGTTGATGGAATCACAACAAGTACTTTTTCTGACTACAAAGCCAGAGCATAGTGAATATTTTACAAAATTGAAAGAAACTAAAGTTCAAGCTAAGTTATCACAAGCAGCATTAGAAACACTAGCGATTATTGCCTATTTGCAACCGATCACTAGAACGGAAATTGAGCAGATCCGGGGAGTTAAAAGTGAACGTCCATTACAAACCCTTATCTCCAGAGCGTTAATTGAGGAAGTCGGTCGTAAAGAAGGAATAGGGAGGCCGATATTGTTTGGATCGACTATCGGATTTTTAACTTATTTCGGATTAAGTTCTATTGACGATTTACCACCATTACCTGAAGATATTAATGAAATAGATATAGAACAAGAAGCAGACCTATTCTTCGATCGGCTGCAAAATATGAACGACTAACCCTGTGCTTACCAAAGTTACAGGGTTTTGTTTGTTTTCTAGTCATATGCACTGCTTGTCTGCATAGAATGGTACAAACGTATTTGCAAAGTGAGATGAGGTGTGTCATGCGACCGATTATTTATAGTATTGCTTTTATATTAATATTTGTATTATTACCGCAACCGAATGTAAAAGCAACGGTAGAGGTTTCAGCAGAAAGTGCTATTTTGATGGATCAAGAGACTGGAAGAGTGCTATATGAAAAAAATGCGGATAATCCAACGCTCATTGCAAGTATAACCAAAATAATGACAGCGATTATAGCGATTGAGTCGGATAAATTAGACGAAAATGTCACTATTTCTGATAATGCAGTATCAACAGAAGGTTCATCTATTTATTTAAAAAAGGATGATAAAATCAGATTAGAGGACCTTGTCTATGGTCTCATGTTAAGGTCAGGTAATGACGCAGCAGTAGCTATTAGTGAGCATGTTGGTGGCAGTCAAGAAGGCTTTGCATACTTAATGAATGAAAAAGCCAGGTGGATCGGTATGACCAATAGCCATTTTGATAACCCTCATGGACTTGACTCTGAAAACCATTACTCAACAGCATATGACATGGCACTTTTAACTAAATACGCTATGGATAATTCTATTTTTAGAGATATTTCAGGTACTTCATCTTATCAATCTTCTGCCCGAGATTATGCCTGGATAAATAAAAATAAATTGCTCACTCAATTATATGAGTACAGTAATGGTGGAAAAACCGGTTATACAAGAGCTGCTGGAAGAACACTTGTATCTACAGCTGAAAAAAATGGACAAACTTTAATAGTGGTGACGTTAAACGCTCCAAGTGATTGGCAAGATCATATGCATTTATTTGAATGGGGATTTGAAAAGTTTCCCTTACGAAAATTACAAGATAGATCCACCATGACATTACAAACAAATAAGAAAGATACAATTACAGCAGAAATACAAGAACCTATCTATTACCCTTTAGCAGAAAACGAAAAGAGCAATATTAGCTATAAAAATTATGTTAGTCGCACGCCTTCAGATTTTGACAAGATTGGAAAGAGAGTTTTCTATCTAAATGATGAGGCAATTACGGCTACATCACTTTACCTCTCCTCTCCCGAAGAAGAGGAAGATAATACGTTCTGGGCTTCATTTCGAGAACAATTGAAACGATGGTTTGGTGATAATAGTGATTAATGTGATATGGGCATTAATGGCGATCATTGGTATTATTTATGCGATGTTTAATGGAACGATGGAACAAGTAAATGAGGCTTTGTTTGAAGGAGCAAGTGATGCTGTTACGTTGGTGATCAGCTTAGCAAGTGTATTAGTTTTTTGGCTGGGTATGATGAGAGTTGCTGAGCAGGCAGGTATACTGAGAGGATTTGCGAAACTATGCAGACCGGTTGTGAGACGATTATTTCCCGGAATTCCAGATGGCCATCCTGCAATGGGATATATCCTCGCCAACTTTTCTGCTAATTTATTCGGATTAGGAAATGCAGCTACTCCAATGGGCATTAAAGCAATGGAAGAGATGAAAAAAATCAGTAAATCTGATCATGCAAGCAATTCCATGATTACATTTCTAGTCATTAATACTTCCAGTCTTACACTGGTACCAACAACAGTAATTGCCATTCGTATGGAGTATAGTTCAGCTGCGCCGACTGAAATAGTAGCGAGTACGATTTTGGCAACTTTTATTACAAGTGTTTCAGCGATAACGATAGATCGTATTATGCAAAAATCGCGACAAAATTGAACGTCACGGTTGCGGTTTTAAGGAAGGGAGTCTAAACATGGTCGAATGGATGACGGTCATAAGTATCTGGTTAGTTCCAGTGACTATAATGATGATTTTAATTGTGGCCATTATTAAAAAAGTTCCAGCATACGAGGTGTTTGTGGAAGGTGGGAAAGAAGGCTTGAAAATGTCGATTTCTCTTCTTCCTTTTTTATTAGGAATGTTAGTTGCAATTGCTATACTTAGAAGTTCAGGAGCATTAGATGCTTTTATCAGCTTATTACAACCTATCTTATCAAAGGTTGGGATACCGGCGGAAATTGCACCATTAGCAATATTACGTCCCATTTCTGGAACAGCCGCTTTAAGTGTAACAACTGAAATTATCAAAACCTATGGACCTGATTCATTTTTAGGTAGACTGGCATCTACTATGCAAGGAAGTACGGATACTACTCTCTATATATTAACGGTCTATTTTGGTGCAGTTGGTATTAAAAAAATGGGAAATGCTTTAAAAGTTGGACTGATTGCGGATTTTATTGGTATAATAGTTTCAGTAATAATTGTTTCGTGGTTGTTCTTGTAGTAGCGCTCGGTTTAAAGCGCTACTGTTTTTCATGTAATGTAAGAAAGTATAAACAGAGATGTCTAGCTCCAAGCGCCAAAAACTAGGCGACTTCACGAATCAGCCTACGATAAAGAAGACTTGCCGATTGGTGAAACTAGAGGCTTAGTCGCCCTTATGCCTTTAGGTGAAAGTCATCATCGGTTCGTAAACTCACCGTGATTCCTTTATCTCAGTTGATTCGCTCCAGTCGCTCTTGTTTTAATCAAGCGCTTTGCGCTTTTCTTGTATACGAAATAAGTGACACGGTTAACAATGGTAACATAAATCCTGAAAGAAAGTGTGAGCATAATATGGAACGATTGCAGAAAGTAATTGCCAAAAGTGGCATCACTTCTAGAAGAAAAGCAGAGAAAATGATTGTTGATGGCCTTATAGAAGTAAACGGCAAAGTAGTAACAGAATTAGGATCAAAAGTAACGGATCAAGATGAAGTGAAAGTAGAGGGAGTCCCAATTGAAAAGGAGAAATTATTATATTTTCTTTTCTATAAACCACGTGGTGTGATTACTAGTGTATCCGACGATAAACATCGGAAGACGGTGACTGATTATTTTGAAGAATATGAAGAAAGGCTTTATCCTGTGGGTAGACTGGATTATGATACGTCAGGCATATTAATTATGACCAATGATGGCGATTTTACAAATTTATTATTACACCCGAGTCATCAGATTAATAAAGAATATATCGTAAAAACAGATGGTATACCTTCTAAAGAAAAATTACAATTATTTAAGAAGGGAATTCGTTCTGAAGGAGATATACTAAAAGCAAAACAAGTAAAGGTAATGTCAACTGAGCACAAGAAAAATACGGCGATCATTAAAATCGTTTTACATCAAGGTAAAAACCGACAAATAAGAAGAATGTTTGAAGCGATCGGAACTCCGGTTCGGAAACTAAAACGAGAACAGTTTGGTTTCTTAACATTAGACAGTTTAAATGCTGGTGAACATCGAGAACTCACACCACAAGAAGTTGCCGAGTTAAAGAAATTGGCTAAGTAATTGTTAAATAACTGTCACAATTTTTGATCATCGTAAATGGTACAATGATCGAAGGGAGTGGGATCAATGAAAAAGATTGAACAAGCGAAACAAAAAAAACAAATAAAGAAGAGAAATCGCTTTATTTTTCGATCTTCCATATTAGTAGTACTTTTCGGAGCTTTATTGTTTGCAGTTGTTTCGAATCTAATCGCTGAAGAAGAAGCAACGCTTGATATAGGCGATAAAGCAAAAGATTTTCAACTAAAACGCGTTGCAAACAATGAAGATGCGAAAAAATCAACATTACAGCTTTCTGATCTTGAGGGTAAAGGTGTTATGTTAAATTTCTGGGCTACCTATTGTGAACCTTGTGAAAGAGAAATGCCTTATATGGAGAAATTATATCCGAAATATCAAGAGCAAGGAGTAGAAATTGTCGCTGTCAGTGTGGATGCTACAGAATTAGTAATCGATAAGTTTGTAGACCATTATGACTTGTCATTCCCAGTACTTCATGATAAAGATAGTCAAGTGTTGGATGCTTATGGTATACGACCATTACCTACTACTTACTTCATTGACGAGAATGGTGTAGTGGTAGAACGAGTATTAGGTGAACTTTCACTTGAACGATTAGAAGGTTATTTACAACAGATTGTACCAAAGGAAACGTGAGGGGTTTCAATGAGCATAATAAAATGTAGTACATGCGGTCATCAGAATAAAGAAGGAACTACCATTTGCGAAAAATGTGGAAAGCCGTTAGATTATGACCAACAAGGTACATTATTAAATATGCGATATGATGGAAGTGCGATTCGGTCGAAAACGAAAAATCGTTCGATAGTAGATAAAATATGGAATTTCTTTTCGTCAATTAAAGTAGGCGTATCATTAATTGCCATTGCTTTGATTGCCTCTGCTCTAGGAACGATATATCCTCAGAAAATGTATATTCCGCAAAATATTGATCCTGCTTTACATTATCGGGATCAATATGGATTATCAGGTCAAATTTTTTATCAATTAGGTTTTCATAACTTATACAACTCCTGGTGGTATATGGTATTGATAGCCTTGATCGGTATTTCTATTTTTATCGTAAGTATCGACAGAGGAGTGCCATTATATAAAGCATTAAAAAATCAAGCAATTAAACGACATCCTAATTTTCTAAAAAGGCAGAAATTGTTTGGAGAATATAAGGACTATAATGAAGAAGATAAAACTGATTTTATAAACAAATTAAAAAAGCATCGATATAAGATAACAGAAAACGACGGACACTTTCTTGCGGAAAAAGGTAGATTTTCTCGCTGGGGTCCATATGTGAATCATTTAGGACTTATTATCTTTTTATTAGGAACATTGTTTCGCTTCATACCTTTTATGTATGTTGATGACTTTGTGTGGGTAAGAGAAGGCGAGACAGCAGTTATACCAAGTACTAATCAACAGTATTACATAAAAAACGAAGAATTTATTTTTGAGACATATGGTAATGATGATGAAGATGCTATCTTTGAAGCAGCTTTACAAAATACAAGTGGACCTGTGCCGAAGCATTTTGAAACTAGCGCCATTATTTATGAGGATGTATCAAAAGATGTGATAGGATCTGAGCCAGAATTAAAAGAAATCAATAGTGGAGAAATCATTGTAAACGAAGCATTAAAAATAAATGATTTAGCACTTTACCAAGATAGTTATCAATTAAATGAGTTTCAGACGATGTCCTTTAAATTACATGAGGCAGATGATGAAGAGGAAGCAGCTATTGCGGAGTTTACAGTCGATTTAACTGATCCAGAGAGTGAATATGAATTTGATAATGGCTACCGTGTTGAACTAAATAGATTTTATCCGGAATATGAGTTAGATAATGGCCAACCAAGGTCGATATCTAATTATCCCCGAAATCCAGGGTTTGTCTTTTTTGTACATGGTCCTGATATCGAAGAACGTGAAGCAAGCTTTTTGGCAATTGGTCAAAATATACCTTCAGGTGATAATCAGTACAAGCTTAGCTTAACTGACTTTGGTGTTCGTGATGTCAGCGGGTTAACAGTTAGGAAAGATCTGACTCTTCCTATTATCGGATTAGGTGCATTTATTTTCATGATAGGAGTCATACAAGGGATGTATTGGCAGCATCGAAGGGTTTGGATTCATCAAGGGGAAGATAGAATATATATAGCTTGTCATACGAACAAAAATTGGTATGGTTTAACAAAAGAATTGGAGAAAGTTATAGATGGGACATCTTTTACCATGGTGCAAGATCAGGAAAAGAATAATGATACGTAACTCGTTACCGTTTGTGGTGATGCAAGGAGGAGAAAGTATATGGATTTATTATCTTTAAGTAGTGGCTTGTTGTATACTGCTTTTGTGATTTACTTAATCGCATTTGTCTTTTTTGCTGCTACAATTAAAGACAAACAGCAAGAGAAGCAGTTCACATTGATGAACAAAATAGCAATTTCCACCACTATATTAGGTTTTATTGCACAAGTCGGTTACTTTATTACTAGATGGATGGCAAGTGGACATGCACCAGTTAGTAACATGTTTGAGTTTGTTACATTTTTCGGCATGATGCTTGTATTGGCGTTTACTATTCTATATTTTATATATCGTATTGAATTATTGGGTTTATTCGCCTTACCTGTAGCATTATTAATTATTGGTTATGCAAGTATGTATCCAAAGGAAGTCTCACCACTGGTCCCTTCATTGAAAAGTCATTGGTTGTACATTCATGTTACAACGGTTGCGTTAGGTGAGGCGATTCTAGCAGTTAGTTTTGTTGCTGGTATTATCTATTTAATCCATCAAATTAACCAATCCAAGACTACTGTGAAAACTACTTGGCTGGAAATCATTATGTATGCTATTTGTGCAACATTAGGATTTGTGATTATTACGACGATTTTTTCATCAATGGATTATAATGCAACATTTTCTTATGCCGTTGATGAAGAAGAAATGACGTTGGAATATCAGTTGCCAGCATGGTTTGGGCCAGAGAACGGGGAACTGGTAACAGACGATAAGATGGATGCTGTTTTTACTACACCAGGATGGATGCATGGTGCAGAAGCGCCTCGTAAATTGAATACACTAGTATGGTCTTTAACTGCTGGTTTATTATTATATTTGATCTTGAGAATCAGTTTAAGAAAAAGAATAGCTGCGGCCATCCAACCTTTACTTAAAAAAGCAAACCCCGAATTATTGGATGAAGCTTGTTACCGAGCAGTTGCCATTGGATTTCCAGTATTCACCTTAGGCGGATTAATTTTTGCAGCGATTTGGGCACAAGAAGCATGGAACAGATACTGGGGTTGGGATCCAAAAGAAGTATGGGCACTTATTACTTTCTTTTTCTATGCTATTTTCTTACACCTTCGTTTATCACGAGGGTGGCATGGTGAGAAATCAGCATGGTTAGCTGCGATTGGATTTGCTATCATTATGTTTAATCTGATAGTTGTTAACCTAGTATTAGCCGGTTTACATTCGTATGCATAAAAGTATTTGCTGAAAGTACAAGTGATATTTGTCTCTTGTGCTTTTTGCCTATATACTATGAAGAGATAGGGGGGAGAATGATGGAACAGGAAACGAAGAAAATTCTTGTTGTGGATGATGAAGATAGAATTCGCCGTCTATTAAAAATGTATCTTGAACGTGAAGGTTTTGAGATCGATGAAGCGGAAGACGGAGAACAAGCCCTAAAGTTAGCTTTGACTGAAGATTACGAAGTGATTTTACTGGATCTTATGATGCCTGGGAAAGATGGCTTAGAGGTATGTAAAGAACTGAGAACCAAAAAGACGACACCCGTTATTATGCTCACAGCTAAAGGTGAAGAGTTAAGTCGAATTCATGGCTTTGAAGCCGGGACTGATGATTACATTGTGAAACCATTTAGTCCACGTGAAGTGGTGTTAAGGGTCAAAGCATTATTGAGAAGATCCACTAGTTCTAATGCTATAAATACATCAAACCGGTCGAAAGATTTGATTGAATTTCCACACCTCTTAATTGATAATGATGCACATCGTGTTCTAGCAGATAATAAGGAAGTTAATTTAACACCAAAAGAATACGAGCTGCTTTTATTTCTAACTAAAACACCTGATAAAGTTTTTGAAAGGGAAGAATTACTTAAAGAGGTATGGAAATATGAGTTTTTTGGTGATTTACGAACAGTGGATACGCATGTGAAACGGTTAAGAGAAAAACTAAGTAAGGTTTCAACAGATGCGGCGAAAATGATCGTAACGGTATGGGGTGTCGGATATAAATTTGAAGTAACACAAAACTAATAGAATATTGATTGTTTAGTGGTGTAATGCTTAATAGGGAATTTGGTGTAAATCCAGAACTGTCCTCGCAACTGTAAGTGTAACGAAATAGCTAATATGTCACTGTACGGTAAATTTATGTATGGGAAGACGCTAGAGTAGAACAATACACATAGTCAGGAGACCTGCCATTAAACATCTATTCATGCTTCGAGGAATTAAGCATGTGGAGTGTAGTATCATATACATACTTTAACATAGCTTTTATCCTCAACGATTATAAAATTGAGGAGAATGAAAATATGAAACATATGAAACAATTAATTATTATTACTATTTTAGCGATAGTAATGACTGCTTGTGGAAATTCAACTACATCGGATGAGGAAGTATCCATCTCATTAACTATTACGGATCAAACATCCGATACAACGATCAGCGATGAAGATTTTACTGTACAATCGGGAACAACTTTACAAACTATCTTAGAAGACAATTATGAAGTGGAAGTATCTGATGATGGCTTTCTTACTGCCATAGAAGATTATCAACAGGACACTGAAGAGAACATCTTCTGGACATATGAAGCAAATGGTGAAATAGTAAATGAGGGAATTGCAGATTATCAAGTAGAGGATGAAGATCATATTACATTTGATCTTCACGAAGTAGAGTGATACGTTGAACACCTATAAACTAACACTTATATCATTATTAGCAGCTGTTTGTGTTATAGGAAGAATCACTTTTCAATTTATACCAAATATACAACCTGTAACTGCAATTATCATTATTACCGGTGCTATGCTAGGTGTTTTACCAGCTATATGTATTGCCGTCATCACGACATACATTACAAATCTCTTTTTAGGTATGGGAATTTGGACTATTTGGCAAATGACGGGATGGGCAGTAATAGGACTTACTGCTGGAATTATAGGCAAATATACTAGACAAAAGCAAATGTTACTATTAACTATTTTTTCATTTTTTGCAGCATTTATTTATGGGTTGATTGTTAATCTGGGTACATTTACATTTTCTGGAAATTTCGTCGTGTATTATCTAGCCGGCATCACATTTGATATTGCGCATGCCATAGGGAATGTTGTTTTTATGATCCTTTTATATCCAGTATTAGTTAGAGTATTCCGGCATACTCAACGATTATTTTGATAAATTACTACCACAGTATTGATTACTGTGGTATTTTAGTTTTGTATACATAATTTCAAACTGATTTGTAACGTTTTGATAAAAATTTCGACAAATAGTATAAGGTGAGGGGGTCTTGAGATGAAGACCACTTTTGAGGAACTATATTACAAATATCATCAGGATTTATTTCAATTTATATTTTATATGATAAAGGATAAACAACAAACAGAAGATATCGTTCAAGAAGTCTATATAAAGGTATTAAGTTCGTATCAGAATTTTAAAGGTGAAAGTTCGGAAAAGACGTGGCTTTTTTCGATCGCAAGACATGTAACGTTTGATTATTTTCGGAAATTAAAAAGAAAAAGAACTAAATTCTTAGAATTTTTTAATTGGGGTGAAGAAGGAGAGCAACTTAAATCTGATTATCAAGAGCCAGAAGAATATGTTATGTTAGATGACCAAATGAAACAGATATATCAATGTATGGAGTATTGCACCAATGATCAAAAACAAGTCATTATTTTACGTTTTATGCAAGACTTTAATATAAATGATACGGCAGAAATCTTAGATTGGTCGACCAGCAAAGTAAAAACTACTCAGCATCGTGCGCTAAAAGCCCTGCAACAATGTATGATGACCTCGTATAGAGAGGAGGAAGGCTATCATGAAGAATCATAAACCAAATGAAGAACAGCTAAAAGAACAACTACGAAAATTACCTAAAATGGAAGATAAACGTTCTAAAGAAGAGATTTATAAACAAATTGAATTAAAAATATATCCAGATGAGGAAGCTACTCGGAAGAAACGGTCCTTTGTTTGGATTCCGATGATTGCTACTGTTTGTGCAGCATTGTTAATTTTCGTAATTATACAGGGGCAAGATTTTTCGAAGAATTATGATCAATCAACTTCCGAACTGGCAGATGAATCAAGTATGGATTCTTCAGAAAAATTTGATAATAGTAATGATGAAATAGCTACTTCAGAAGAAGCTGATGTAATGGAAGAAGCAGAAAGTTTTAATGAAAACGAAATGCATGACACTGCATATCGTTATCTACTTGATACGGATGATACGCAATCCGCCAGTTATATGGCATTTTTGACAGAACAAGCACAACACATTGTTCCTGTTACCATTTTGAACAATAATTTTTCTTATAGTCATATTAGCGAGTATATCAATTTAGAAGAAAATGGCTTGTACGATATCGGTATTAGTGATATGCATTTTGAAAGAGATGATAAACAGGTACGTGCAACATTCACAGATTCCTTTGAATTGCAGCAAAGCGGAAGTAATAGTAGCAATTTTGATAAGATAATAACGTTTATGTTTCAACCATTAGGGGTTGAGGAGATTCAGTTTGAGAATCGCGATCCAATTTTAAATGAAGTAGATATGAGCAATAATCTTTATCCACTAAGCCCAATAGAACAAGTACCTTATAAAATATATCAATATAATACTGGTTTAGATTGGTTTGCTGCAAAAAACGATGGTACATTTAAGACATTAACTGTTGCCTTAGAAGAAATGAAAATAGCTGAACCTGAATTCAATGTGAGGCCTTCTATACCTGAAGATACGGTGATTGATACAAAGGATCAGACTGCTGACCAAGTATTTGTTTCACTGTCATCTGACCAAATTGGAGAAAATCAAAGTACCGTTCAAATGATTGAAGCGATATTAGCTACTGCATCTACTTATGGATATCAGGAAGTGCTTTTTAGTATCGGTATGGATCAAATTGGTAAATATGATTTATCTCAACCAATTCAAACAACCGATCAAATTAATGTTATTCAATGAAGTAATAAAGGATACTTTCCAGAACCGAGCGCCTATTAAAGACTGTAAAAAGCTACCGAAAATAACCGATCTGACCCCTTATTCGCACTAGATATAAACTGTGAAGTAATGAAAGTTTTGTTTGTTCTAAGTAGTGCAGTAATTAGATGTGCGGTAATCTAAGACATAATTTTGAAATATATCGTGATGATAACTACCACTCCGGCTGCCCGCTTCCCTTTCCGTGGGGTTTTCCCTTCAGCTAACTTTTTCGAGTAAAAACCGCTCGTAAAAGTGGATCTTCAGGTCAAACAGGTCCCACAGGAGTGGAAGTGGGCGGCCTTCGTTAAGATATGCTCCACAACACTAATCCGAAATCAATCAGTCGATTTCTCCCACATTTGTAGCATAAGAGGGTACGGCTATGCTAAGAGGCATTCACAACCGATTAGCACTGTAATAAAACAGAAAAGTTTAGTTCCATGAGTTCATTTCTTTCTATAATCAGAGAACAAAAATAGCGCAGGCAGAATACGGAGACTCCTATGGGAACAGCACGAGCCGAAGACCCCGCAGGAAAGCGACTTTTGCTTTCCGAGGAGGCTAAGGCCGTGCCCATGGAAAGCGCAGTGTTCTGCCGGAGCGAATGGATATCACTCACCTCTAGCAAATCTATAAAAGTATTACTTCGCAGTTTATGTTTTTTGTGAACGTTTTGTCCTTTTAGAAAAAATAAAGAATAGGGTAGTAACACTCCCTATTCTTTCTGATATATTTTTACTGATTCTGTGGGACAGCTTTCGTGTGCATCTAAAAGATCTTCTTCTACATCAGATGGTACTATTGTCTCTCCTTTATTATTATCGAGATGGCTGTATGCTACTCCTTCGTCGTCATAATCGAATAAATCAGGAGCGATTGCACCACATACCCCGCATGCAATACATGTTTCTTTATCTATCCACGTATAATATGGCATTAATCGCCACTTCCTTTTCTTTCTTATATTCTAGCTATTAGATTATCAAATACTTTAGTAAGTTACAATGATGTTGTATTCAAATCTCACAATAATTGTTAAAATATATATAGCTTAAATTGAGGTGTTCACATGTTTGAATGTATTTTATTAGATAGTATCATGAAGATAAATGGTGAACGAACAGTATATAATATATTTCACTTGTTATCGGCGAAGAAATCTACTCAAACGATACAAGACAGTAATTTATTTGGTTTAACCAACTATTTTGGGGTATATAAACCATTATCGAGACAAGCATTTAATAAGGAAATCCGACGATTAAATCATAATCAATTTATTACGTTGAATATTGATCAACAAACCGTACATATTACTGATAAAGGGCATAATTATTTTAATCAGATCAAAGAAGAACATAAGCATTTTTTTCACCTGAACGGTGCAGAATTTCATCAAACGGCAGATCAATTTTCAAAACATTTGCTACTATTTATTCAAACCTTGACTCATTTACATCAGAAAAACCAACGATTTATACCGATTATCGAGGATATTGAAACCCAACAGTTTGTTAAAAAAGTATGGAACAAACAACAACAACTGGGTACCGAAAAAATATTGAAATCTATTTATCAAGATTTAACCATTATATTAGAGACTTTCCCAGACTCTCATGCAGGAGCTTTTGTTGATAGTTTAACCTCAGTAAAAAAAGTAGGACTTAGTAGATATCAGATTGCTAAGAAATATAATATTACAAGTCACAATGTATATTTTTCTTTCATGAACATTATTCACGCTATATGTAAAGCAATCGAGACGAACCAAAGTCTAACATTTCTTCCACAATTATATCCTGTTCATAAAAATCAGATGTTATTAAGTGATTCGGCAAATCAGACGTTCTATTATTTACAACAAGGACTATCGATTGACGAAATTGCCAATGTCCGCACCTTACGAGTAAACACCATAAAAGATCACATTGTCGAACTCGCATATATTTACAAGACACTGAATTGGACAGGATATATGACAGAACAACAGTATCTATTGGTTAAAGATACACTAGCAAAATTGCAATCAAAAAAATTAAAGGATATTAAGAGCGAGTTGCCAGAATCAATTAGTTATTTTCAAATTAAACTGGTGATAGCCTTAGGCGGGCGAGAGAATTTGGGGGAAAATCACTATGTCTGAATCACAATTAGAACAGAATTTACAAGCCAATTTTGGTTTTTCGACTTTCCGACCAGGACAGAAAGATATCATAGAGGCAGTTCTAAATAAACGGAATGTCTTTGCAGTCCTGCCAACCGGAACAGGGAAATCTCTTTGCTATCAGTTACCAGCTATGATGTTATCCGGAACTGTAATTGTTGTATCTCCTTTACTATCATTAATGACTGATCAGGTTAAACAGCTAAAGGCCACCGGATTTAAAAAGGTAGCTGCACTAAATAGCATGCTGTCATATCAAGAAAGAGAAATGCTATTACAACAAATTGACTCCTATAAATTACTATATTTGTCACCGGAAATGCTTCAGAGTAAGCGAATTATATCGAGAATTAAACCCCTTAAGATTAGCTTATTTGTAGTCGATGAAGCGCATTGTATATCTCAATGGGGCCATGAGTTTCGACCAGACTATCTAAGAATAAAGCAAACTCATCAATTATTACATAAACCACCGTTATTAGCACTGACGGCAACAGCAACACCTGATGTCCAACAAGATATTATACAAGCATTACAAGTACCTGATGTAGACAAATTCATCTACCCAATGGATAAGCCTAATATCTCCTTGGTAGTGGAACAGGTAAATCATGTGAAAGAAAAAGAAGATAAACTTGTAGAGATAATCCAGCATTATCCTGTTCCTACTTTAATTTATTTTTCTAGTAGAGATGAAGCGGCTAGAGTAGCATCATTATTACAAGCGAAAGTACTTGACCGAAATATCGCTTATTATCACGGTGGCTTAGATAATCAAGATCGATTGTTGATTCAACAACAATTTATGAACCACCAATTAGATGTAATTTGTTGTACAAATGCTTTTGGGATGGGCATTAATAAAAAAGATATCCAATTAGTGATTCATTATCATTTTCCATCTCAAATCGAATCATTTATACAGGAAATAGGTAGAGCAGGGAGAAATGGCCAGGAATCCGTTAGTGTAACACTTTATCATGAGTATGATCGTATCATTCCGCAACGTTTACTTGATACAGAATTACCTGACATTGTAGTTGTTAAGCAAATGTTACGACAGATTTACAACAGTGATGTATCTTATGAAGATGTAAAAGACGAATTTATCTTGAAAGTAAATGGTATGGAACCTCATTGGCGATTTTTCCGGTATCAATTAGAAAAACTTAAGATAATAGAACATGAACAATTTAATATAACAAAAATTTCGTATCAGGATGCGGTTATTGCATTACAAAAAACAATAGAAAAACGCTATCAATACAAATATAATAAATTAAATGAAATGTTACAATGGCTTCATACGAAAGGGTGCAGAAGAAAAGAGCTGTTTACACATTTCCAGGAGCATATTCAAGAACCAACGAATATGTGTTGTGATTATTGTGATTTTCAATGGGAGAACTGGCAACCAGTTTTTGAACAAAGTAATGATACTAGTCAAAGCTGGCAAATCAGTTTGAAAGAGATATTATATCAAGGAGAATAAAATGCAAAAAAGTCAAGCAGAACTTATCAAATTACTATCAAGCAAACAATTGAAAAAACAAGTGTGGATATCTCAGACGATTCTTGGGCTGATCGCAGTTATTTTAGCTTATTTTTTATTAGACGATTTGCAAATCATATCTTCATTCTTTTTTTGGGACTTTTATGATTGGGCCGTTTTTGGTGTTTTTTCTGCTTTTGTAATAGTTTTACTGGATGTAATATTAATGAAAGTCTTTCCGAAAAAATGGTGGGATGATGGCGGTATAAATCAGAAAATTTTTCAAGAAGGCTCTTATACTGAAATTATTTTATTATGTTTCGCCATTGCTTCTGTTGAAGAATTGTTATTTAGGGGTGTGATCCAAAGCAATTTTGGTATACTGATTGCGAGTATTCTTTTTGCAGTTATTCATATTAGATATTTATCAAAAATGGTCCTGTTTATTGCGATTACAGGATTGAGTTTTTGGATAGGTTTTGTGTTTCATTGGACAAGCAATCTGTTCGTGGTAATCACGCTACATTTTTTAGTGGATGTTATATTGGCTTTGTTAATTAGGACGGGGAGGTTTCGTCATGCATCTTAATCAAAGAGATGACCAGGCAGCATCTTTAAGAAATCAAGTTGAGCAGCAACAAACGACACAAGATGATACAGATTCTTTACCACCTAGGAATGAAGTACATCAAAATAGCAAAACGAAGGTTAAATGGAAGATTTCTTTTCCTTTTATTCGGTTTATTTTAATATTGTTAATTGTGATCATCCTCTTATTGTTAACAGTTAAACTTTGGGGTGAACATCAAGCAGAACGAACGGATAATTTATTTTCCATTTCTGATCTACATTACGGGAATACGAATTTTGCATATCATATTGTAGAGGATAATCCAATTGATGTTGAAACTATAATTGATTGATCAGCGAAAATAATATCAGTCCCGTCACATTTGCATATGACGGGACTGATATTTATTATGTTTATCCCAATGCTTAATCGTCCGTAAAACCTTCTTTGGTGGAAGTCTCACTTTATTAAAAAACTTTTTTGCGATCACGTTCTTCTTTTAATAATTCGACAGCTTCATGGAATCGTTGTGAGTGGACAATTTCTCGCTCTCGTAAAAATTTTAATGAATCATTAATAAATGGGTCATCAGATATATCAATAATCCATTGATATGTTGCCCGAGCTTTTTCTTCTGCTGCAATGTCTTCATATAAATCAGCAATCGGATCTCCTTTAGCTTGGATGTATGTGGCTGTCCATGGCGACCCAGCAGCGTTCTGGTAGAATAACGCATGGTCATGATTGACGAAATGAGCCCCTAATCCAGCATCCACTAATTGCTCTGGTGTAGCATCCTTTGTTAATTTATAAATCATCGTAGCAATCATTTCCAAATGAGCAAATTCTTCAGTACCAATATCATTTAATAAACCAACAACTTTGTCTGGTATGGTATAGCGTTGATTTAAGTAGCGTAAAGCAGCAGATAGTTCTCCGTCCGCGCCACCATATTGTTCGGTTAAATATTTAGCTAACATTGGATTGCATTGGCTCACTTTAACAGGATATTGCAATTTCTTCTCGTAATACCACATCTCTCGTATTCCTCCCTTCTTATACTTGCCAAGGCCATGGAGCTTCTTTCCAATTCCATGGGTAGCTAGAATAACTTTGGCCATATTGCATAAGAGGACCAAACTGTTCTTCAAATTGATTTTTTAATTGTCTGCTCTCATAAGCCGCTTGATTAAATTGTTTAATCGCCTCTAAGTCATGGGGATGCGTATCTAGGTATAATGTTAACTCAACTAAGACAAAATCTACCGCTTGTATTTGTTCCATTAACTGATAATAACTGTCTGGTAAGGGTTTTTGCTGTGTCATCCGCTTGATTCACCCCTTTTCGAATAATATGGGTCATACAAACAAGGCCATAATGTGCCTGCATAAAGCGCTTCTTTGGCAGTCGGAAATTGTTCTGTATTATTCGGCTGAAACTCTATATATAAATTAGGTGGAGTAGAATAACACTTCGTTAAGACTGGTTTACATGGATCAAACTTGCTTACGAACGGCGAGTAACATTTGGTTAGTGTAAAAGTCATGAGTTTCTCCTTTCTCAAAAATAAGTAAATTTCCCTTCCTTTTCATTGTATGGTGTTGTGGTCATGTCCTATTACATATCAACGGCGATCTATTTGTAACGTCACATTATAAAGTGAGAGGGGGGTTTTACGGACGATTAATCCGTGATAAATAGAGAAGTGACAGAATGATGAAGGGACATAGCTTTTGATAAAAAATGGAGAACATTCAGGCTATACTAAAAAAAGGAAGAATTCCGGTTAGAATGGATGATGATTCGGTGAGAATATTTACTGGTTCAATCAAACAAGTTTGCTATGTTTCTGAAAATAAAAATGTTAATATATATATGGTCGGTTATATGATTGGCTTAAAAATTCAAGCTGAAGGTTTCAATGGCTGGATTTGGAATATACATATATTTGTGAAGTGTTGAAGGAGTGTATCGTTTTATGCAGCAAGAAAGAGTAATTGTGATTGGAGCAGGACCATGTGGTATGTCTACCGCAATTGAATTGCAAAATATTGGTATAGATCCCTTGATTATTGAAAGAGGGAATATTGTTGATTCGATTTATCAATATCCTACTCATCAAACATTTTTTAGTTCTAGTGATAAATTAGAAATAGGTGATGTTGCGTTTGTAACGGAAAAAAATAAACCTGTTAGAAATCAAGCATTGGCTTATTACCGTACAGTGGCAATTCGGAAGAAGTTAAGAATTAATAGCTTTGAAGAAGTAATAAAAATGGTAAAAACAGATAATGGTTTCCAATTAGAAACTAAAAATCAAAACAATGAAACAAATTCGTATCAAACAAAATATTGTATTATTGCAACAGGTTACTACGGCCAACCGAATTATATGGGTGTCAAAGGCGAAGAATTGGATAAAGTTCACCATTATTTCAAAGAAGCACATCCATACTATCAACAAAATGTTACAGTAATTGGTGGTAAAAACTCTGCAGTAGACGCTACAATCGAATTACATAAAGCTGGGGCAAATGTAACAGTACTTTATCGGGGAAGTGAGTATTCTCCAAGTGTGAAACCATGGATTTTACCGGAATTCGCTTCACTTGTAAAACATGGTAAAGTAAAGATGGAATTTAATGCAACGGTTGAGGAAATAACGAAGGACGAGGTTATTTATCGAGTGAATGATAAGAGGAAATCTGTCGCCAATGATTACGTATTTGCCATGACAGGATATCAACCGAATCAGAGTTTTCTTAAACAGACTGGAATTACTATTGATCAAGAAACAGGTAAGCCAACGCTTGACTTAAAGACAATGGAGACAAATATAAAGGATATTTATATCGCTGGTGTTATTGCTGCTGGATTTGATAATAACGGAATATTTATTGAAAATGGTCGTTTCCACGGAGGATTAATTGCCTCTTCTATCAAAAGTAAAGAGGAATTATAAAAATGATACCCTCCACATGATTATGGTGGAGGGTGAAAGTGAATGTATTAATCTCTAAAAGCTTTCATTAAATCATGATGAGACACGTTATTTTCCAATAATAGCATGAGTTTTAAGCGCGCTTTCGGACCATTTAAGTGATTAGCAAAGATGACACCATCCTCAAGTAATGTCCGTCCACCACCTTCGTATTGATAAGTAGGCTGTACAATGCCTTTATAACAGCGAGATACCAATAATACCGTTACATCATGTTTAATAAAGTTTTTTATTGCCGGGACGATTACAGGAGGGACATTTCCTTGACCCAGTGCCTCAATAATAAGTCCATCGATGTGTGAAGGTTGAATAGAATCTAATAAGTCATTTGACATGCCAGCATATGCTTTCAAAAGTAATACGTTTTTCGTTATCTCTTGAATATGAATGGTTTCATGATGATACCTTTTTTGATAAAAATAAACATCTTGTTTCGTTACAATACCGACAGGGCCAAATTGTGGACTTTGAAAGGTTGCCACATTACTAGTAGAAGTTTTGGTGACATATTGTGCCGTGTGCACTTCATCATTCATGACAACTAACACACCACGATTACAAGACTTTGGATTTGATGCTACACGAAGTGCACATAAGAGATTATATAATCCATCTGATCCAATTTCATTACTTGATCTCATCGCACCTGTAAACACAATAGGGATACTTGTTTTAACACACAGATCAATAAAATACGAGGTTTCTTCTAACGTATCTGTACCATGTGTGACAACAATCCCATTATAAAGATCTGTAGCTATTTCTTTCTGAATAAATGTTGATAATTCAAGCATGTGTTCTGGTGTGATGTGTGGTGATGGCAGGTGAAATAAATTCACTTCTTCTATGGGAAAAGAATGTAATGGTTCCATTTTTGATAAGGGATGTGTTTCTGTTTCCACTACGCTCCCATCTTGATTCTCTTCCATAGATATTGTACCACCTGTATGAATGATTAACGTTTTCTTCACTATGTACCCAACTCTCATTATTTATATACGTGTTTTTTATTTAAACAAATTCTGTTGATATTATGACATAATTATTGGGATATAGAAAGTAGGTGAAATCAGTTGTTTGCTCTCATATCAGTTTCCATTGCTCCAGCATTTGCATTATTATCGTTTTTTTATTTAAAAGATGAATATGAATTAGAGCCACTTTATGCTATTTTTCGTACGTTTATATATGGAGCGTTACTAGTATTTCCAATAATGTTTATTCAATATGCATTTCAAGAAGAGGGTATCGCGCAAACCCCTTTTTTACAATCCTATTTAATCTATGGGTTATTTGAAGAATTTTTTAAATGGTTCATTTTTATTTTTACCGCATACAAGTATTCGAAATTTAATACGGTTTATGATGGGATTGTGTATGGAGTTTCAATAAGCTTGGGGTTTGCAACTGTTGAAAATATCCTTTATTTATTTGCTCATGGTATTGAATTTGCATTTAGCAGAGCCATTTTTCCTGTATCATCTCATGCATTATTCGGTGTAATAATGGGTTATTATTTGGGAAGAGCAAAATTTTCGGCTAATAAAGCAGTATTTTCGCTATTATTAGCATTATTATTACCTACTTTTTTACATGGTACTTATGATTTTATAATCGAAGCTATTCAGACTCAATGGGTATACGGACTGATCCCTTTTATGGTTATATTATGGTTGCTTAGTCTTAGAAAAGTAAAAGTGGCTAATGAAATCAGCCAGCAACAAATTTAAATAGCTAATTGGGTCTTATATGCCATACGTAATTTGTAAATATCCGTTTCATTATTTATGTAATGAAACGGATATTTTTTTATGAGCATTTTTGGTGTGTGACCAATCTTTCATTGAACATAATGTTATAAATTTTTAAGGGATGTATTGTTTTTGAATGAATAAATTTCAATTTTTATTAAAAGCTATCCATAACAATATGTCACTTAGATATTAATTTGGAGGTAGCTTTAATGAAAAAAAAGATAACGATTTGTCTTATCATTTTTACCATAAGTTCTTTTTTCTTTATTGATGGAAAAGACAATCAGGTTCATGGTTTTTCAAATCAAGTAGTGCAACATGGTGCTACAGGTGATGATGTTATTGAACTCCAAGCGAGACTTCAATATTTAGGTTTTTATAATGGCGATATTGATGGAGTTTTTGGTTGGGGGACGTACTGGGCGTTACGTAATTTTCAATACGAATTTGGTATGGAAATAGATGGTTTAGCAGGACAGGAAGTCAAGCAAAAACTGGAAAAGGCAAGTGAATTTGATAAAACTTATGTGCACGAGCAAATTCAAAAAGGTAAAAAATTCACCCATTATGGTGGTATGGACAAAGAAAAACAAACAGAACCATCTCCTAATACAACGAATCAACAAGATTCACAAGATGGTGATGCTGGCCAACAGAGTAAACAACAAGGTAACAATCAACAGGATCAAAATCAATCAGAAGCAACAGAGGAAGATCTAGAGCCAACCGCTGTCAATATGCCACAAGGATTTTCACAAAATGATATACAAATTATGGCAAATGCTGTTTATGGTGAAGCAAGAGGTGAACCGTTTGAAGGTCAAGTAGCAGTTGCATCTGTTATTTTAAATCGTGTCGAAAGTTCCACTTTCCCAAATACTGTGTCAGGGGTGATTTTCGAACCTCGAGCCTTTACAGCAGTTAGTGATGGTCAGATTTGGTTAACACCTAATGATAATGCCAAAAGAGCCGTGCTAGATGCTATTAATGGGTGGGATCCAACAGGAGAAGCACTATATTACTTTAATCCTGACACTGCTACTTCTGACTGGATTTGGTCACGACAGCAAATTAAACGAATAGGAAAACATATATTCTGTATTTAATTTTTCGGAGGTGAAAAAATGTTTCGTTGGACGCTTATTACACTTTTAAGTATTGCTGTGATTGGAGTTTCCGTATGGGGATATCAAGAACATCAAGAAAAAAATGCAATTCTTATTCAAGCTGAAAATAGTTATCAAAGATCTTTTCATGATTTAACCTATAATTTAGATCTTTTACATGACAAAATTGGCTCCACTTTAGCGATGAATACTAGAGAACAATTATCCCCGCAATTAGCGGAAATATGGAGGTTAACATCTATGGCCCATAATGATGTCGGTCAATTACCACTAACATTATTGCCATTTAATAAGACCGAAGAGTTTTTACAACTGATGGGTGATTTTAGTTATCGAACAGCAGTACGAGATTTAGATAAAGAGCCGCTTTCTGACGATGAATTGGATGCTTTAGAATCTCTTTACGAGGCGTCAGGAGATATAGAACAAGAATTACGTAAAGTACAAAGTATGGTGTTAAATGATAATCTGAGATGGATGGATGTACAACTTGCATTAGTGAATAACGATGAACAAGCTGATAATACGATTATAGATGGTTTTGAAACGGTAGAAAAAACGGTAGAAGGATATTCAGAAGGAAAGTTGAATGCAAGTATGATGGGAACATCAAGCAAAAAAGATGGTTTCTCAATACTTGGAGATAAAAAGATATCAGAAGAAGAAGCGAAGAAAAAAATGCGATCACTTTTGCGTATTGATGAGGAAACCGAATTAACGGTAGCTCCAACAGGTAAAGGAGCTAATGTTCCATTATTCAGTGGATCTTACAAACAGGACGAAACTAGTGGATATATCGATGTTACTCAAAATGGTGGATACCCAATAACTTTAATGATTAATCGAGAAGTAAAGGAATCAAACAAAAGTCTACATGAGGCGATGCAAAACGGTAAAGATTACTTATCTAAATTGGATTTCACTACAGATCTTGCTTTAGTTGAAAGCAATCAATATGACAATGTAGGTGTATTTCAATTTGTGCCTCAATATGAAGATGTCTGGATTTATCCAGATGCGATCCAAATCAAAGTTGCTTTAGATAATGGAGAAGTACTGGGTTTTGTTGCGAAAGATTACTTGGAGAATTATCATGAAAGAGAAATATCTGAAGCAGAATTATCAGAAGAAGAAGCACGAGATAAAGTAAATCCTAACTTAAAAATTCAGGAACACCATCTAGCTGTTATTGAAGATGATATGGGGGAAGAAGTATTAACCTATGTCTTTTTAGGAACATTAAATCAAGACACATACAAAATTTTCATCAATGCATCTGATGGAAGTGAAGTGAGAGTAGATAAATTGAAACAAGCAGAGATGAAATATTAAAAAGTGAGAAAGAAGGACTTTTCCTTCTTTCTTTTTTTTGCGATAATAAGTATTGAACTAGTCTCCATTTATCATGGCTAACAAATCGTCCATAAGACTTCCTCTTCCATACTTAGAAGCATAAAGAAGTATAAGTGGGTCGATAACTTACGCTAACCATAAGTGAGGGTTGATGCTAGCCCTCACTGATAAGAGGTCTCACTTTATATCATTTATAAAAAAATTAACAGAGAAAGAGGATGCACATTGATTAAAATAGGCACATTTTTGCAGCTTGAGCAAATAAAAGAAGAGAAGACCACCTATAAATGCAGGGTAATCGAAACAAAAAAAGATAAGTTATACATTGATTACCCAATTGATGAGCAAACAAATCGCACCGATATCTTCCCTGTCGGAACACATTTACATGTTCATTTTATTGAAAACAATTCAATGTATAGTTTTCCAAGTGAAATCGTCGGTAAGGCGAAAGTGAAAAATATTCCAACCCTTATTCTTTCTGTTGAAGTAAATAATTTAGAGAAAATTCAACGACGAGACTTTGTGCGAGTAGAAGCATTGATGGATGTTTCCGTGCAAAGTATTGACCAAAAGTTTGATTCTTTTACTACTGTAACTCATGATATCAGTGGTGGTGGAATGGCTATTTTAGTGGATAAAAACTTTGAGGTAAAACAAGGCGAAATACTGGATATTATGTTAGTATTACCTTTAGATAAAAAAATAGAATATGTACATATCATTGGAGAAGCAATACGAATACAAGAGAGAAAAGAAGATAAAAATATTTTATCTATAAAATTTAATGAAATGGATAAATATGATCAACAATCTATTGTACAGTATTGCTTTATTAGACAATTAGAAGATCGCAGAAAAGGTCTTTCATAGATAGAAGGGGTAGGATTATGATGAGTGAGAAAGAAATAGCCATTGCGATTGATGGCCCGGCAGCTGCAGGAAAAAGCACTGTAGCAAAAATAGTCGCAAAAAAATTAGGATATATATATATTGATACAGGTGCAATGTATAGATCGTTAACTTTTTCTGTGTTAAACAATCAGATTGACATTAACAATTCTGACAAGGTTATAAATCATCTCCATGACATCAGTATCGATATTAATGCCAATCAACAAGTGTTTATTAATGATGAAAATGTAGCAGATGCTATTAGAACAGAAGAAGTTTCAAAGAACGTTTCTGCTATAGCATCGATTCCGGAAGTAAGACAGGAGATGGTGAAAAGACAACAAAAGCTTGCTGAAAAACGAGCGGTAGTAATGGATGGAAGGGATATCGGTACACAAGTCATTCCTGATGCAGAAGTTAAAGTTTTTTTGGTTGCCGGTGTGGAAGAACGAGCAGAAAGAAGACATACAGAAAACCTGCAAAAAGGATTTCCTTCAGACTTAGATCAAATCAAACGTGATATTAAAAAACGAGATAAAATGGATTCAGAACGAGAAGTGTCTCCACTTAAAAAAGCGGCAGATGCGACAGAAATTGATACGACTTCATTATCGATTGATGAAGTTGCAGAAAACATATTATCTTTAGTTAATACAAAGATGAGGAGTTAGAAGCATGAGTTTTTATCATTTTGCAAGAACAGTGGTGAAGATCGTTTTAAAACCAAAGTATAAAGTAAAAGCACTAGGTACTGAAAATATTCCGACAGAAGGTCCTGTCATCATTTGTTCTAATCATATTTCAAACTATGATCCACCGATTGTAGGCATTACTTGCCCACGACCTATCCAGTTTATGGCAAAAGAAGAATTGTTTAAAAATAAAATTTTTGCATTTATTCTAAATAACGTAAACGCCTTTCCAATAAAACGCGGGATGAAAGATCGTAACGCGTTAAGAAAAGGTCTGGAAGTATTAAAAGAGGGTAATGTGCTAGGGCTCTTCCCAGAAGGGACAAGAAGTAAAAATGGAGAGATAAAAAAAGGGCTGGCAGGAGCTGGTTTCTTTGCGCTTAAATCTAAAGCAACAGTGATCCCTTGTGCTATCGTCGGGAGTTATAAGAGTAAAGAGCCTCTGATGGTTATCTATGGTAAGCCGGTTGATTTAGAGCCATTAAGAGATAATAAATCGTCTGCACAGGAAGTAACAGATACAATAATGAATGAGATTAAAAAAATTAAAGAAAATCATTAAGTTTTATATATATAACTTGACAAATCACGCTAAATGTTAGAAGTTAGAAAAAAGCACATTTATGTTTTTTGTGTTGGAAATCGAAGGAGGTCTTTGTCATGGATGAAATGAATCAAGAAATTTCTGAGATTAAGGAACTTTCAGTAGGAGATATTGTACAAGGTAAAGTGGTTAAAGTAGAAGATAAACACGTACTTGTTGATATCGGATATAAAGTGGAAGGGATTGTTCCGATTAGTGAGCTTTCTGCACTTCGCATAGAAACAGCTAGTGATGCAGTTAGTGAAGGTGACCAACTGGAATTACAAGTGAAAAAATTAGAAGACGAAGAAATTGTCTTATCTAAAAAAGCTGTAATTGCGGAAAAAGCTTGGGAAGACTTGCAAGAAAAGTTTGAAAATGATGAAATTATTGAAGCTACAGTCCGTGATGTTGTCAAAGGCGGCCTCGTAGTAGACGTAGGTGTCAGAGGTTTTATTCCAGCTTCATTAGTGGAAACACACTATGTAGAGGATTTTGCTGATTATCAAGATAAATCGCTAACATTAAAAATTGTAGAATTAGATAAGGAACAAAATAGAATTATTTTATCGCATCGTGCTGTTATTGAAGAAGAAGAACAAAAGAAAAAAGGTGAATTACTTAATACAGTTGAAGAAGGTCAAGAAATCGAAGGTACTGTTCAACGTATTACAGACTTTGGTGTATTTGTAGATATTGGTGGATTAGATGGTTTGGTACATATCTCACAACTAGCACATACTCATGTAGACAAAGCTTCAGATGTGGTTTCTGAAGGGGACATGCTTAAAGTGAAGGTTTTGTCTGTCGATAAAGAAAATGAAAGAGTGTCTTTATCGCATAAAGCAACACAACCAGGTCCTTGGGACAATATTGAAGAGAAAATTGCGATTAATGATGTAGTAGAAGGTACGGTAAAACGTTTAGTTAACTTTGGTGCCTTTGTGGAGGTTCTTCCTGGTGTGGAAGGTCTTGTTCATATCTCGCAAATTTCTACAGAGCATATTGGGACACCAGGTGAAGTGCTGGAGGTTGATCAGACTGTCGATGTCAAAGTACTTGATGTGAGTGAAAGGGATAAGCGTATTTCACTAAGTATCAGAGAAATTGAAGAAGAGAAAAATCAGCAAGAAATGAAACAGTATGAAAGTGACGACGATCAATCAGGATTCCAATTAGGAGATATGATCGGAGACAAATTAAATAAGTATAAAGACGAGTAAGTCAAAAAACATGCTACAAAATGTAGCATGTTTTTTGTTTCTTTACTACTATGTACTTTAAAAAAGATTAAAAAACAGGAAAACGGTACATACTGTTAAAGGTGATGTCTATGTATCAATATTTAACGATCTATTTATGCTGGGTATTGTGGTGTTTTGTTACTTTTTTTATGTCAAAACAAGGAAAGAGAAATACCTATTCGATTGTATTACTGTTATTTTTAATATTACTACCTTACGAAATCATTATAATTGATTTGCCTATGAATGTAGCTTTCCTGTTTCTATTAATGTTTAGTGTTGTTGTTACTATCCAAAGCAAAATGTCAGTTAAAAAGTATCTTTCCTTACTTTTTATGAGTTATTTGTATGCCATTTACTTTATTTGGCGGATCACAAGCCCTATTCTGAATGATTTTTCGTTTATTACCATTGCAGTTATAAGTGGATTTCTATTGCTACAAATTGCATCGAGAAACATACATCAACAAATAACCATGTTAGTTGCAGGCATTAGCTTTGGTCAGTTTTTATACAGTATTATATGCCGAAGCTATTACTTGCAATATACTATTAATGAAATATATTTTTTCAGTATCTTATTTTCTATCCTGTTGCTCGTAACTATCCAACACAGCTGGGAGTTTTTAATTGCAAAAGTAGAAAACGTTGTAAGAATAGTGGAATTTAAAAAGAGGTGGAATTCGTGAATGAATATACATATCCCATGTTATTTGGAATTACAATAGGTACTATTGCTCGGTTTCTTATGTTAAAAACGGACTACCGACAATACCCAACTTATTTGCATGGGAAAATTATTCACTTGGCACTAGGCTTTATCGCGGCAAGTCTTGGTGCAGTTGCCGTACCAGCAATAATGGAAAAGGAATTTACTGCTGTGACATTTTTAACGATTGCTGCTTCCCAATTTAGAGAAGTCCGAAATATGGAAAGAAATACGCTTGCAGAAATGGACAGTTACGAATTAGTCCCAAGAGGTAACACATATATAGAGGGTATAGCGGTTGCTTTTGAAAGTAGAAATTATTTAGTGATTTTTACTTCATTATTGGGAACAATGACTTATTTAGCGTGGAACATTTACGCAGCTTGTATTGTCGCCTTCTTCTGTTATATTATCATTCGGAAGTATATGAGTGGATCAACACTCGGAAATATTGTGGATATTGAACAGGCTTCTGTCTCATTTGATGGAGCTGGCTTGTACGTTGATAACATTTATATTATGAATATTGGTATACCAGAAAGACAAGAAGAAATTTTAAAGTATGGAATGGGATTTATATTAACACCCAAAAATTTTGATGTACGTTCTACGATTGCTAATTTAGGTCAACGTCAGGCAATTTTACATGATATCTCCATTTCATTAGGAGTTTTTAGAGATTCTGGAACTCCTGCTCTGGTTCCGCTAATCAAACGTGATTTAGATGACGGTCGCATCGGTGTATTTATATTACCCCAAGATAAGGATTTAAACAAAGCTGTGAAAGTACTCCAATCAGTGCCAGTGTTAGAAAATGCCATTAGAATGCCTTCAGAATCTAAAGCACAAAGTAAGGAGTGAGATTGATGGTATTAGAAAAAGCCATTTTAGCTACGATCACTACAAATGCTAATAAGGTAACAGCCGGTGCTTCAATTTTTATCTGTGACAGTAAAGAAGAAATGGACAAGGTTGCTGCAAACTTAGAAGCAATATTAGATGGGATTGGTCATGCACTTAGTGATGAATTATATATTATTGTGAAACATTAGAAGTGAATGATAATTTTATTATGTAAACAAATACAAATTAACTTGTTTTATTTATCTTAAATGTGGTAATTTAGTAAAGTGAAACGTAGAGGAACATAGTAGAAAATCAATTTTAGGAAGGAAGTGCCTTCATGAGAAGTTCAGTTGTAGCAATAGTTGGAAGGCCAAATGTAGGAAAATCAACTATTTTCAATCGTTTAGTTGGGGAAAGAATATCAATTGTGGAAGATATTCCTGGAGTCACACGAGATCGTATTTACGCAAAAGCAGAGTGGTTAAACACCACTTTTCGTTTAATAGATACTGGCGGGATCGAAATTGGTGATGAACCGTTATTAATTCAAATGCGTGAACAAGCAGAAGTTGCTATTAGAGAGGCAGACGTTATAATATTCCTCGCAAATGGAAGAGAAGGGATTACAGCGGCTGATGAAGAGGTTGCTAAGATTTTGTATAAATCGAATAAACCTATCGTTTTAGCAATAAACAAAGTCGATAACCCGGAAATGCGTGAACAGATTTACGAATTTTATGCATTAGGATTTGGTGAACCTCATCCTATTTCAGGAACGCATGGACTAGGATTAGGAGATTTATTGGACAGTGTTGTTAACCAATTTCCTGAAAGAGAAAATGTGCCAGTAGACGAAGATGTTATTCATTTTAGTGTAATTGGTCGACCGAATGTCGGAAAATCCTCTTTAGTTAATACAATTGTAAATGAAGATCGTGTCATTGTCAGCGATATTGCAGGGACAACGCGTGATGCGATTGATACCAGCTTCAGTAAAGACGACCGTGATTTTGTCATTATTGATACAGCTGGTATGAGAAAACGAGGGAAAATCTATGAAACTACCGAAAAATACAGTATATTAAGGGCGTTAAAAGCAATTGAACGATCGGATGTTGTCTTAACATTAATTGATGCCGAAACAGGTATTATTGAACAAGATAAAAAAATAGCAGGATATGCTCATGAAGCAGGAAGAGCAGTAGTTATTGTAGTTAATAAGTGGGATACCATTAAACAGCATGATAAAGCAATTAAAGAATTTGAGGACAATGTGAGAGCTCACTTTCAATTCTTAGATTACGCACCAATTGTATATTTATCAGCGGAGACGAAAAAAAGAGTACACACACTTTTACCGAAAGTCGTTCAAGCAAGTGAAAATCATACGAAGCGGGTCGAAACGAATGTACTGAATGACGTGATTATGGATGCGTTGGCAATCAATCCTGCACCATCAAAGCATGGTAAGAAACTGAAAGTATTATATGCTACACAAGTGGCAGTTAAACCACCTACATTTGTTGTTTTTGTCAATGATCCGGACCTAATGCACTTTTCTTATCAACGATTCCTTGAAAATCAAATACGTGAAGCATTTGGCTTTGAAGGTACTCCGATAAAAATTTATGCTCGTAAGCGAAGTTAGGGGTGAATGAAATGTCAAAAGTAGCTGTTCTAGGAGCAGGTAGTTGGGGTACAGCACTTGCAATGGTTTTATGTGATAACCATCATGATGTAAGGCTCTGGACACATAACCCAAATCAAAAAAAAGCGATGGAACTGGAGAAAAAAAATCAAAAATATTTACCAGATATTTCACTTCCAGAATCATTAGCAATTTATGATGATCTCAGTCAGGCTATAGAGCAAGTGGAAGCTATTGTATTAGTTGTGCCAACCAAAGCAATAAGAGAAATTTGTCAAAAATTGAATGATGTTTTAGATGATAAAGTAGTCATCATTCACGGTAGCAAGGGAATTGAACCCGAGAGTCATTATCGTATTTCGGAAATGATAAAAGCGGAGTTATCCTCAAGTATCTATGATGATGTTGTTGCATTGTCGGGACCTAGTCATGCTGAAGAGGTAAGTGTGAAACATCCAACTACTGTGACAGCAGCTTCAGAAAATGGTGAATTGGTTGCTTTTACTCAGGATCTATTTATCAATCAGTATTTTCGAGTTTATACAAGTAAAGATATCATTGGGGTTGAATTAGGTGGCGCACTAAAAAATATTATTGCTTTAGGTGCCGGGATATCTGATGGATTAGGTTATGGTGACAATGCAAAAGCAGCACTTATTACCAGAGGATTAGCTGAAATTTCCCGATTCGCGACGATCAAAGGAGCGAATCCATTGACGTTTATTGGTTTATCTGGTGTTGGTGATCTTATCGTTACCTGTACCAGTGCTCACAGTCGTAATTGGCGAGCGGGTAACATGTTAGGTAAAGGACTACAGTTACATGATATATTAAGTGAAATGGGCATGATAGTGGAAGGGATTCGTACAACAGAAGCAGTTTACCAATTAGCAAAAAAAGAGAATATAGAAATGCCGATAACAACTGGAATTTATGATGTGATTTATGAAATCAGATCACCAAAAGAGGTAGTCGATGATCTCATGACCAGAGACCGGACAAATGAAGTGGATGATATTGCATCGATACTTCTAAATAGGAATACGGATTAACTGTTTAACTCCTCCGTGCATATTATAAGAATGACTATAGTAGTTAGGAGGAGTTAATTTGAGTGATTTTAAACAAAATATGTTTGATCAGATTCAAAATAATTCAAATATCCAACCTGATCAAATTATGAAAGTAGCACAAGCAGTACAAAACGCTGACTTTTCAGATGAAAAGACAGTAAGAAAATTAGTAAAACAATTAGCCCAGCTTTCTGATAAACCTGTATCCAAACAAAAAGAAGATAAAATTGTTAAAGCAATTACGAACAATAATATGCCTAAAGATATGAATTCATTAAGTAAATTGTTTAAAAACTAACATTATAGGCACATGAGGATGCAAGGTCTTATTGCTTCGCATACAATAAATCGCACAAGCATTCACTTTTAGGGTGATGATGGGTATTATTTAGTCATAACCGGAGTAGATTTTGCCCCTACTACTTCGGTTTTTTTGTTACATATACTATTAAAATGAAACACCCACACGCTTTCCTTTTTTAAAAAAATGTATGTTATAATATGTATCGATGTATATAATATTGTAGAAATCGTAAGAGAGGATGAATGTCAGTTGTCAGATCCATTAATGAAAATGTGGATATCGTTTGGAGGCATGGGTGCACTTATTTTATCCATGGTTTTAATTGTACTTAGCAGGTATAAATTGAAAGGAATTCTATCAGGTATTGTGGCATTTATTGCTTATATCTGTTTAATTATAGGTGGTATTATAATCACTTTAGTGGTTATTGGTGGGCCATCCGATGCCTGATAAGGAGGAAAGCTGAAAAATAATGGTACATAAATTTATGGTATTTGTCTTTAGTACGATTTTGCTGACCGGTTGCATGTATCCATCAGAAAACCTCAGCCAAAATCAAATTTCAAATGATTCACAACTACAGTTAGTACAAAATGCTATTGATCTGTATGCAGAACAAAATGATGGTATTCTACCGATTATAACGAAAGAAAGCGATACACCCTTATATCAAAAATATATTATTGATTTTAGTTTGTTAAAGCAGCAAGGACTTATTCAATCTATCCCTGGAACAGCTTTTGAAAATGGTGGGAGTTATCAATATGTTTTAGTTGATGTGGAAGAGAAACCAACTGTTAAAGTAATTGATTTGCATTTAGCAGATGAAATAAGAACGATACAACAACGATTAACGATATATCGGGATGAACATACATACCCACCATTTGGTGACAAAGTAGAAGAAGATGTATACGAACTAGACTATGAAGAACTTAATTTAGATGCAGATCCAAGTGTAAACAGTCCTTATTCCGATAACAAATTACCTGTTTATATCAGTAGTGATGGAGAACTATTAATTGATTATCGAATCGAGCTTTACCAAGCTTTAGAGGGAAAAGATCACTCTTATTCAAATGGCGATGATATTAGACCTATTCTAATAGAAGACCATCCAGTCGTTCCAGCATACAGTATTCCCTATACTGTATCAGACAATGAGCCAGTTTTTGCTCCAAAAATAGAAGAGGGATGGTAACTAATATACACACAAAAAACTTATCGAATATCGGTAAGTTTTTTGTGTTTAGAGAAAAATATCGCATACGCATAAAACATAAACTGCACATTACCAGAGCGATTTTTGCTTGTTTTTATGTGACAAGAATGAGATGTATAGAAAACTTTGGAGCATATACCCGTGATAGAATCCACCACATGATGACTTTCCTCTTAAACCATAATACTCAAGCTGAAAAGAGGCCATTGAAAGGCAAGTATATTTCATTCTATTGATAATACTGAATTCTAAAAAATATATTTCCTTGAAGGCTTTTCTAATTTTTGTGAATAAACAAGTTGTTCGCATCATATGTTGGAGTTAGAACTGGATAATCCATATGGCGTGTTTACCAGAAAAGTTTATTTATTATGCGAATATTTAGCATAAATTAATAGGACAACATCATAGAATAGAATTGTCAAAGATTCGAAGTAATGATGAGGTCGAATAGATCGGGAGGGGATCATTTGGAAAGGGTAGATATCTTCAAGGATATTTCAAAACGGACGAATGGTGATATTTATTTAGGTGTGGTTGGAGCAGTTCGGACCGGTAAGTCAACATTTATTAAAAAATTTATGGAAAAGACTGTCTTACCAAACATGGCGAATGAAAGTGATCGAATGAGAGCACAGGATGAATTACCACAAAGTGCAGCAGGAAAAACAATTATGACAACTGAGCCCAAATTTGTTCCTAATCAGGCTGTATCGTTAACAGTTGAAGAAGGTTTAGATGTAAATGTCCGATTAGTTGATTGTGTCGGATATACCGTTAATGGTGCACAAGGCTTTGAAGATGAAAATGGACCACGTATGATTCATACACCTTGGTATGAAGAACCTATACCTTTTCATGATGCAGCCGAAATTGGAACAAGGAAGGTTATTCAAGAACATTCTACAATGGGTCTTGTAGTTACAACAGATGGAAGTATCGGAGAAATACCTAGAGGCGACTACGAAGACGCAGAATCACGTATTGTAGATGAATTAAAAGAAGTTGGTAAACCGTTTATTATGATTATTAATTCCGTACAACCTTACAATCAAGAAACGGAATTGTTAAGGCAAGATCTATCAGAAAAATATGATATTCCAGTTCTGTCGATGAGTGTGGAAAGTATGACTGAGCATGATATTAATAATGTGCTAAGAGAAGTACTATATGAGTTTCCGGTGCTCGAAGTTAATGTTAACCTACCAAGTTGGGTGTTAGTTTTAGATGAGTCGCATTGGTTAAGACAAAATTACCAAATTGCCATCGAAGAGACGGTTAAAGATATAAGAAGATTAAGAGATGTGGATCATGTTATAGGTCAATTTGATCAATTTGATCATATTCAACAAGCATCGCTGGCAGGAATTGAAATGGGAGAGGGTATTGCAGATATCGACCTTCACGCTCCAGATGAATTATATGATCAAGTATTAAAAGAAATCGTAGGCGAAGAAATTAGAGGTAAAGATCATTTACTTCAATTGATGCAAGAGTTTACAAGTGCTAAAAAAGAATATGACCAAATTGCCGAGGCGTTAAAAATGGTAAAACAAACTGGTTATGGTGTGGCATCTCCCGCTTTAACTGACATGGCCTTGGAAGAGCCAGAAATTATCAGACAAGGCTCAAGGTTTGGAGTCCGATTGAAAGCTGTTGCCCCATCTATCCACATGATAAAAGTAGATGTGGCATCTGAATTTGCACCGATTATTGGTACAGAAAAACAAAGTGAAGAATTAGTCAGATACTTAATGCAAGATTTTGAGGAGGATCCTCTATCCATTTGGCAATCTGACATTTTTGGAAGATCATTAAGTTCTATCGTTAGGGAAGGGATTCAAGCAAAGCTATCACTTATGCCTGAAAACGCTAGATTTAAATTAAAAGAAACTTTAGAGCGAATTATCAACGAAGGTTCAGGTGGCTTGATCGCAATAATTTTATAAAAAAGATTGAAAAAGCGTTAATGTATCAACATTACGCTTTTTTATTTTGCATAAATTCATATTTTTTGGCAATAATAGGTAATATCAATAAAACTTATGTCCTAATCACTTAAAATATTATGATATCAACGTTTGAAAACACTTGCATCCATAAAAAACATATGATAACATTCATGATAACTTAGCAGTAATTGGAGAAAATAATATTTTTTTCTCCATGAAATGCGAATAATTGTTGAATTATCTTTCATTCTCAGTTATTATAAGCTTTGTCATCATTTGATGGATGACAATTGGCTATCAGTATTTCTTTGAAAGAAACGTATAGCTATTATTGGGAGGAGGTGAATATCATGAACAAGACAGATCTAATTAATGCAGTTGCAGAAAAAAGTGAACTTTCTAAGAAAGATGCAACAAAAGCTGTAGATGCAGTTTTTGAATCTATCATGGATTCACTTAAAGATGGTGAAAAAGTACAATTAATTGGTTTTGGTAATTTTGAGGTACGCGAGCGTGCTGCACGTAAAGGGCGTAATCCGCAAACTGGGGATGAAATCGAAATTCCAGCAAGCAAAGTACCTGCTTTTAAACCAGGTAAAGCCCTTAAAGATATCGTAAAATAATATGGTATTACATATGGGCAAAAAAGGGTGCAGATTGCACCCTTTTTTCATATCACCTATTCTAATTTCTCCTCTGAAATTTTTCCTTCGCAAAACAAAGTTTTATCTATCCTGTAAGATGTAAACTTATGCTATACTATGTTAATATAGAATTGGATTTTGAAGAATTGCGGTGAATTTGATGAAATACATAGACACGATTAATTATTATACAAATTTAATAACGCAAACCATAAAACAAAGTTTCCTGAATAAATATTTAGATGAACCAGAGCTAGAAATACATAAAATGATTACTCTTCATGAATTAGTACAGGATAAACCAAACTATGAAGAATTAGTTCAGACAACTATGTTAGTTCAAATCGCTCTTAATACACATGATAAAGTCAGCATTAATTTTGAAGAAGAAAATATCAGGAAACAGCAACTTACTGTGTTGGCAGGAGATTACTATTCAGGTATCTATTATCATTTATTAGCAAACCATAACAACTTAACCTTCATTCGTTTGCTTGCAGATGGAATTAATGAAATGACACAAGCTAAAATGGCTTTTTATTATTCCGACTTTAAAGATTTGGATAGCTTCCTTATCGACTATAAAGAAATTGAAAGTAAACTTATAGAGAAAGTAGCTTTTTTTGTTAATAAATCAGATCAGATACCGTATATAACTACATGGCTCTTGGCCAAACGTCTTGAATATGAATTAATACAGTTAAGCAACGGTAAAGGTACTTTTTTCCACAAATTAGTAATGGAAAATGTGCAAAGCATACAAAATAACGAACAGCTGGAGAAAAAATTGCGACAGCATTTAATAAAAATCAATCAAGATTTAGCCGAAATAATAGCTGATAACAAGAAGAACTTAGTAATTCCCAAAAATTTAGATTTATTTAATTATTATGCGTTACAGAAAAAATGGAATATGGTGTTGGAAGAAGGATTATCACAATGACAAAGCAGTCAAAAGAAGAAAAAGTACATCAAGTATTTGAAAAAATCTATAATAATTATGATTTTATGAATTCGATCATTTCATTTCAAAAACATAAAAAATGGCGAAATGATGTAATGAAAAGAATGAAAGTACAACTAGGTTCTAAAGCCTTAGATGTATGTTGTGGGACGGGAGATTGGAGTTTTTCTTTATCTGAAGCTGTAGGAGCGAATGGAGAAGTAATTGGCTTGGACTTCAGTCAAAACATGCTATCTGTGGCAAGAGAAAGACAAGCTGAACAAGCATTGAACAATGTACAATTTATTCACGGTAATGCAATGGAGTTACCGTTCGAAGATAATTATTTTGATTATGTAACGATTGGATTTGGTTTGCGAAATGTGCCGGATTATTTGCAAACATTAAAGGAAATGCATCGTGTTGTTAAACCAGGCGGCATGGTTGTATGTCTTGAAACTTCGCAACCAAGCGGAAAGGTCTTTCGGAAATTATACTATTTTTATTTCAAAAATATCATGCCTTTATTCGGTAAAGTTTTCGCTAAGAGTTATCAAGAATATGTGTGGTTGCACGAGTCTGCGAAAGACTTTCCTGGTAAAGAGGCATTAAAGAGTTTATTTGTAGATGCTGGACTTGTAAATGTCCAATATAAAAGCTATACAGGTGGAGTAGCAGCCATGCATCTTGGTGAAAAACAAGTGGAGAAATAAAGGTGAAGTCAAATGAAGCTTGCAAAAACATATTCTTTTTTAAAAAAAGATTTATCATTAATTGAAGATGCATTGGAAGAAACGGTGTATGCTGACCAACCCGTCTTGCACGAAGCGTCTACCCAATTATTAAAAGCTGGAGGCAAGAGACTGCGACCGATTTTTGTATTGTTGGCATCTAAATTTGGTGATTATAACATAAATAGAATCAAAAATGTCGCTAGTTCATTAGAGTTAATTCATATGGCATCCCTTGTACATGATGATGTCATAGATGACTCTGATATAAGGCGGGGTAAACCAACCGTAAAAGCAAATTGGGATAACCAGGTAGCTATGCTCACAGGTGATTTTATGTTTGCTAAAGCATTACAACAATTCACCGATATTGACCAACCCCGAGCCCATCAAATACTTGCTAAGACGATGATGGAATTAACAATTGGCGAAATTGAGCAAATTAAAGATAAATATAATCTAGATCAAAACTTAAGAGTCTATTTACGAAGGATAAAAAGAAAGACAGCGTTATTAATATCTTCCAGTTGTCAGTTGGGGGCTATTGTAGCAAATACTGATAGGGAGACAGAAAAAGCTTTATATCGTTATGGTTACTTTATGGGAATGTCCTATCAAATCATCGACGATATATTAGATTTTACTGCTTCTGAAAAAGAATTGGGAAAACCAGCTGGAAGTGACTTGATTCAAGGAAATATTACATTACCCGTATTATATGCCATGGAAAATCGGACTATTCGACAAGAGTTGAAGAACGCCTTTGCAGATAGTAGTAATGTAAGTCCCAATCTATTAAGACCTATTATCTCAAAAATATCAAAATCGGATGCCATTACAAAAGCTAGGGAAGTCAGTGACCAATACCTTCAGAAAGCATACGATTCGCTTAGTTTATTGCCGGACATTCAAGCAAAGGAAGCACTAGCTAATATTGCTAATTACATAGGAAACAGAAAAATATAATGAGGTGAATATGGTGGAAAAGACATTCTTGATGATAAAACCAGATGCAGTACAACGTAATTTGATTGGTGAAATTGTTACTAGATTTGAAAGAAAAGGATTCAAATTAGTTGCAGCGAAACTTATGACAATTTCGGAGCCTCTAGCAAAACAACATTATGCTGAACATGAAGGGAAACCTTTCTTTAATAATTTAGTATCTTTTATTACTTCCGGACCTGTATTCGCCATGGTGTGGCAAGGCGAAAATATCATTGAATCTTCAAGAAAAATGATAGGAAAAACAAACCCACAAGAAGCTGAAGCAGGTACAATCAGAGGTGACCACGGGATTGTAACTCATCGTAATATTATTCATGGTTCTGATTCAACTGAAAGCGCGGATAGAGAAATCAATCTATACTTTAGCAAAGAAGAAATACAGAATTATGAAAAAAATGTTGATTACTGGTTATCATAATTGCAACTCAACAGCTAGGTTAAGGGAGAAGAGACATGACGGAATATCAAACTTTTATAGATCAGATATACAAGAAGACCGGTCTTGACTTATCTTTGTACAAAGAAGTACAAATGAAAAGGCGTTTAACCTCTTTACGAAATAAACGGGGCTATGAATCATTTGATAGCTACTTTAAAGCAATTAATAAGGATCAGCAGTTACTTCAAGAATTTTTAGATAAGGTAACGATCAATGTATCTGAATTTTATCGCAATCCAGTAAGATGGAGAGTACTGGAGGATAAAATAGTTCCGACGTTTAAAAAAAACAAGAGAAAAATAAAAATTTGGAGTGCAGCTTGTTCTACCGGTGAAGAACCATACACATTAGCGATTATTGCCAATCAATTCTGGAGTTTAAAAGATATCGAAATTTTGGCAACAGATATAGATCCTAATGTGTTAGCTAGAGCTAAGCAAGGAATTTATAATGACAGAGCACTGCAAGAAGTCCCAGTAAATATTAAAAAGAAATATTTTCACCAAGAAGGTGACACCTATAAAGTAGATGAACAACTAAAACAAGCCATCACCTTTAAAGAACATAATCTACTAGCAGATCCATATCCATCCAATGTAGATTTGATTATTTGTCGAAATGTGCTTATCTATTTTACGGAAGAAGCTAAAAGCACGATTTATCATAAATTTAGTGATGCATTAGCAAATGATGGTGTTTTTTTTGTTGGAAGCACAGAACAGATATTTTCACCAGACAAATACGATTTGGAAGTTTTGGATACTTTTTTTTATAGAAAAAAATAAATTGCATAAAAAATCAGAAAATTTCTACACACATTTTTTGAATGCTGTGTTATAGTAATACAAAAATGTATTATTGAGGGGGATAACAATGCGATATTTAACAGCAGGTGAATCGCATGGTAAACAACAAACGACAATTATCGAGGGGTTACCAGCGAGAATGCCAATTACTCCAAACGACATTAATGATTCGCTTTTACGCCGTCAGAAAGGTCACGGTAGAGGGAAACGAATGCAAATAGAGAAAGATTTAGTAGATGTAGTCGGTGGTGTACGTCATGGTTATACCTTAGGATCTCCAATTGCTTTGGTTGTACATAATGATGATTTTAAACACTGGATTGATGTAATGGGAGAAGATCCTGTATCTGAAGACCAAAATATTCGCCGAGTAGTGACTCGACCACGTCCAGGTCATGCTGATTTAAATGGGGCCCTGAAATACGGTCATCGAGATATGCGTAATATTTTGGAGCGTTCATCAGCGAGAGAAACAACTGCTCGTGTTGCAGCTGGAGCAGTAGCTAAAACTTTATTAAAACATTTGGATATTAACATTGTTGGTTATGTAAAGGAAATTGCTGGAATTAAAGCTGAAGAAAAGCCAGAATTATCAATCGATGATAAGATCCGGATTTCCGAAGAGTCTACAGTTCGCTGTTTAGATGAGGCGGTTGGACAACAAATGATGGATGCAATCGATCAAGCGAAAAAAGATGGAGATTCCATTGGTGGTGTTTGTGAAGTTGCTATTGAAGGACTGCCAGCAGGAATTGGATCGTATGTACAATATGACCGAAAATTAGATGGTCGTATTGCTGGGGCTGTACAAAGTATTAACGCTTTTAAAGGTGTTGAATTTGGTATTGGATTTGAAGCAGCTCGTAAAAATGGCAGTGAAGTACACGATGAAATCCTCTGGTCAGAAGAGCGTGGTTATTACCGTAGAACGAATCGTTTAGGCGGCTTTGAGGGTGGAATGACGACAGGTATGCCTGTTATCGTCAAAGGGGTTATGAAACCAATTCCTACATTATACAAACCACTTCAAAGTGTAGATATTGAAACGAAAGAGCCTTTTAATGCAAGTATTGAAAGATCTGATTCCTGTGCAGTTCCGGCTGCTGCAGTGGTAATGGAGCATGTCGTTGCATTTGAAATTGCCAAAGCAATCTTAGAACAATTCCCGAATGATCAATTTCCGAAATTAAAAGAAACAATTGATGGGTACCGTGAGGAAATAAGGTGTTTCTAATGCACAAGCAGACAATCACAACTAGTACAAATCAATATGATGTATTTGTTGGCAAAGGCATGATGGAAAACATAAAAGATTACTTACCAAAAGCGTACCGTAATATATTAGTTATTACGGATTCAATCGTCAACGATCTTTATACGGCAAAAGTTGTAGCTAATCTACCAGAAGAAGCAAAGGTATCTGTTAGTGTAGTCCCAACTGGAGAATCTTCCAAAAGTATGGAGCAATATTATCAATTATTGACAGATGTCATTCATCATCAATTAGATCGAAAATCCCTTATTATTGCACTTGGTGGAGGAATGATTGGAGATTTAGCGGGATTTGTTGCTGCTACCTATATGAGAGGAATTGACTTTGTACAAGTTCCTACCACCATTTTAGCTCACGATAGCAGTGTTGGTGGAAAAGTAGCAATAAATCATCCAGAGGGTAAGAATTTAATCGGTAATTTTTATCCACCGCAAGCCGTTCTTTATGACATCGACACGTTGCACTCATTGCCTGATAAAGAGAAAAGATCAGGATATGCAGAAGTAGTCAAACATGGTTTTATAAGTGACCATGCCTATTTGGAAGATGTATTGAAAGTGGACCTTACTAAAGCGATAGACTCAAATGTGATGACCGACCATTTGCAGAAAGGGATCGCTGTCAAAGCAAAGGTTGTAGAACAAGATGAGATGGAAACCAATATTCGGAAATATTTGAATTTTGGACACACTTTAGGTCATGCTATTGAATCGGAGCTTGGCTATGGGAAGATCACTCATGGTGAAGCTGTTGCAATTGGCATGTTATTTGCTATCAGAGTAAGCGAACAAAAGTTAGGTAGTAAATTACCATACAAAGCATTGTATAATTGGTTGTTAGATAATCATTATCCTTTAAATTTACCATCGATACCTACTACTCAACTTGTTGAACGCATGAAAAAAGATAAAAAATCAGAGAATGCAACTGTTCAAATGGTATTGTTACAAGAAATAGGTGAGCCTGTAACAGAGAATATATTAGATCAAGACCTCACCAATCTTCTAGAAAACTTTATGAGAGAGTTGGGTTCGTAATGATAAGAGGAATACGAGGAGCAACTACTGTAAAACACAATGATGCAGATGAAATAGTCCAAACAACAAAAGAGCTGATTGAAACGATGGCTAGAAAGAATGATGTGGATCCTGAAACAATTGCTTCTGTGATGATTTCAGTAACTCCTGATCTGACAGCTACTTTTCCGGCAAAAGCCTTACGCTTAATCGATGGATGGAAATACGTTCCGGTAATGTGTATGCCAGAAATTAATGTTCCTGACAGCTTACTAAAATGCATTCGAGTGATGATGACTGTAAATACATCAAAATCTCAAAAAGAAATCGAACATATTTATTTAAATGATGCAATTAAACTAAGACCTGACTTGCTAAAAGAAAAGAAGTAAGTAAATTGAAAGGAGCTATGTCATTGCAAGCAAAACAAGTATTTCAAAATATGTCGCCATATACACCAGGAAAACAAATTGAAGAAGTAAAAAAAGAATATGGTTTATCTAAGATAGTTAAGTTAGCCTCAAATGAGAATCCATTTGGCTATTCTGATAAAGTAAAAGATGCTATTCCACGGATGATCGATCATCTAGAAATTTATCCAGATGGATATGCGACGGCTTTGCGTGAAACATTAGCCAATACGTTACATGTAGGAGAGAAACAATTAACTTTTGGTTGTGGATCTGATGAAGTCGTGGATATCATATGTCGAACATATCTAGAAGAAGGAACGAATACTGTAATGGCAACTCCAACGTTCCCTCAATATAAACATAACGCAGTAATTCAAGGTGCAGAAATTGCAGAAGTACCTTTAATCAACGGTTATCATGACTTAGAAGCTATGCTTAAAACTATCAATGCTCAAACAAGAGTGGTATGGCTATGTTCGCCTAACAATCCTACTGGCACGTTGATTAGTCGAGATAAGTTAGTGAATTTTTTAAATGAATGTTCAACAGATGTTATGGTTGTATTAGACGAAGCGTACTATGAATATATTGAAGACAGTCACAACCCGGATAGTATTGGACTATTAAATGACTATCCTAATTTAGTCATTTTACGCACATTCTCCAAAGCATATGGTCTAGCCAATTTACGTGTAGGTTATGGTGTTGCGTCAGAAGAAATTACTACTCATTTAAATATCACACGTGGACCATTTAACACGTCGTCTATTTCCCAAATATCCGCTCTAACAGCGCTTGAAGATGAAGGCTTTTTACAACAGACGTATCAAGAGAACATTAAGAATAAGAAAGCATTTATGCAGGCCTGTGATGAAATGAATTTAAGCTACTATGATTCAGAAGCAAATTTCCTTTTTGTGAAATTGCCGACTTCGGGTGATGCAATGTTTGAGTATCTATTGAAAAAAGGTTTCATTGTTCGTTCTGGTGAAGCGTTGGGGCATCCAAACGGAGTACGAATTACCATCGGTTCTACAGAACATATGGGTGAGTTAGTAGCAAATATGAAAGAATTTCTAGCATCAATATAAAAGGAGAATAAATCGTGAAACAAACGGTTTTAATAGCGGGTCTCGGACTAATAGGAGGCTCGCTTGCTTTAAGTATACGAGAAACGAAACAAGTAAGATTAATAGGATATGATTCCAATTACAGCACACTTGAATATGCCAAAATGAATAAAATCGTGGACGAAGTTTATAGTGATTTTACTGAGGCAGCAGCTCAGGCAGATATATGTATCTTAGCTGCACCGGTTTCTGTGACGGTAGAATTGATCAATATTTTAAATGAAATGATATTCGAAAAATCGATCATTGTGACAGATGTAGGATCTGTTAAAGGACCAATAATGGAAGCAGCAAGTGAAATTGATTCACCTTACATTGCTTTTATAGGTGGTCACCCAATGGCAGGGTCACATAAGAAAGGCATTCAAGCTGCAAAAAAGCATTTATTTGAAAATGCAATCTATGTCCTGTCTCCAACAGATAGTAGTACGGAAGAGGATGTAGAACGATTACAAGCACTATTAACTCCAACTAATAGTAAATTCTTAATCTTAGAACCGGATGAACATGATGAGATGACAAGTGTCATTTCGCATTTTCCCCACTTAATCGCTTCATCTCTTGTTCACCAGGCAAGAAACTGGCAAAAAAAGCATCCATACATACCTAAGCTTGCAGCAGGTGGCTTTCGTGACATAACAAGAATCGCTTCTAGTAATCCATTAATGTGGAGAGATATATTCTTTCAGAACCGATCTAAAATGAGTCGATTATTGGCTGATTGGATAGAAGAAATGAAGCAATTAAAAAAATTGATTGACAGTGGTGAAAAATCGCAAATCCAGCAATATTTAGAGCAAGCACGTGAATATCGTGATGGTTTGGATAGTAGAAAACAAGGAGCTCTTCCATCCTATTACGACATATATGTGGATATTTTTGACCAACCTGGTGCCATGTTGAAAGTTATCGAATTATTAGCTAAACATGATATTAGTATTAACAATATTGAAATACTGGAGATTAGAGAAGGTATTACTGGTGTTTTACGGTTAAGTTTCCAAAACAAAAATGATCAGGAATTAAGTCAAGCTATTTTGAAGAAAAATCACTATGATACAGTGATTGAAGAATAGGAGAGGTATATCTTGTCGCAAAAAGTATTAGCATTTGAAAAAAAGACGCTAACTGGTAACATTACTGTCCCTGGAGATAAATCCATTTCTCATCGCGCAGTAATGTTTGGTTCTTTAGCAGAAGGAACAACCAAGATTACTAACTTTTTAGCTGGTGAGGATTGTTTATCTACCATCGAGGCTTTTCAATCAATGGGAGTTTTTATCCAACGTGAGGAAAATACTGTCTTAATCGAATCTGAAGGGGTTAACGGACTAGAAGAACCGGTTCAGCCGATTGATTTGGGTAACTCCGGAACAACCGCACGACTATTAATTGGTATCTTAGCAGGCTTGCCATATCACTTTACGTTATATGGTGATGATTCGTTATCGAAACGACCAATGGATCGTATTGCTAATCCTTTACGCGAAATGGGTGCAAAGATTGATGGCCGAGAAAATGGTCGGTTACTTCCGATTGCTGTAAGAGGCGGCCATTTATCACCAATTGATTTCAAACCACCTATTAAGAGTGCTCAGATTAAATCAGGTGTTTTATTGGCAGGTCTCTTAACAGATGGGGTCACAACTGTTGAAGAAAAGACTAAAACGCGAGATCACACGGAGAATATGCTACAAGCGTTTGGTGCTGATATTGATGTGGAAGGTACTACAGTAAAAATAACAGGTAATAAAAAATTAACCGGATGTGATATTGAAGTGCCAGGTGATATTTCGTCAGCAGCATTTTTCCTGGTAGCTGCTGCCATTACCAAAGGAAGTCATATCACCATTGAAAATGTAGGTCTTAATCCGACACGAACAGGTATCATTGATGTATTAAAAATGATGAATGTTTCCATTAAAGTCGTTGCAAAAAGAACGATTGGTGGGGAGTCCATAGGGGATATTACTGTGCAAGCTTCTCAGCCCAAAGCCACGGTAATAGAAGGAGATATTATTCCTCGAATCATTGATGAAATACCGGTTATTGCTTTATTAGCAACACAAGCAACCGGTCAAACCGTGATAAAGGATGCTGAGGAATTGCGATTTAAAGAAACCGACCGCATAGAATCAGTGGTCAATACATTATCAAAATTAGGTGCGACTATTACTGGTACCAAGGATGGTATGATTATTGAGGGAAATACCCAGCTTCATGGTGGGGTAACGGAATCATATGGTGATCACAGGATTGGAATGATGATCGCAGTGGCATCTCTTCTAACGGATGAAAAAGTAGAGTTACATGATGATGAATGCATCGCCATTTCTTATCCAACCTTTTTCGAAGATTTACATTACTTAATATCCAACTAACGAAAAGATCCATGTTGAGTATAATGAACATGGATCTTTTCGTTACAAGTAATGAATACACAAAAACATAAACTGCTAGGAAATTTCATTTTTTCTATAGGGAGTATTTATCCGCAGTGTCAGTTTTATCTATTTGGAATCAGTTAGCCAGAGCAGTTTAGAAAGAAGGTTGATGTGAACAGGTTATTTATATGAATTTTTGTTCTTATAAATTGTCTTGGTTGCTCGATTGGTTGTTATCCGATAAGATGAATAGTTAGAAGGATACGATATAAAGAAAGGTTGAAATTATTGAATACAATTGAACAAGCAATTGAAATGATCCATGCTGGAGAAGTTAAAGAAGCCTTAACATTGCTTAATGAAACGGCAATTTCAGCTGACATAGATACCAAACTAGAGATTTCGCATATATTTATAGAATTAGGGAATCATGATTTGGCGGAAGAACTATTAGAAGATATTCTAGTTATAGAACCACATAACAGTGAAACGAAATTATTATTATCGGATATCATGATTGATGATAATAAAGACGAGCGAGCAATTGAACTGTTAAATGAAATAGAACTTGGTGATGAGAATTACCTTCAAGCATTAGTACAGCTTGCAGATCTTTACCAGGCACAAGGATTATTCGAAGTAGCAGAGAGAAAACTAATAACAGCAAAAAATATAGCCCCGGAAGAAGCGATAATTGATTTTGCGTTAGGCGAATTATTATTTACTTCTGGAGAATACCATAAATCGATTATTTATTATGAAAAACTAAGACAAACAACTGAAGAATTTGCCGGTGTTAACATCACCAGTCGCTTAGCAGAAGCATATGCTCTCAATGGTGATTTTGAAGCATCCCTCGATCACTACCAAACATTAGATACAGAAGATCCTGAGACGCTCTTTCGTTATGGTTTTTTAGCTTATAAGTCCGAACGGTATGAAATAGCAATTCAAGCGTGGGAAAAATTATTAGAAGAAGAGTTAGAGTATCCTTCTGTTTATTTATATCTAGCGAAAGCATATGAAGAAGAAGGTATGATTGAAGAGGCTTATAAAACGGCCAATCAAGGGGTAGAAATGGACCCATTTAATAAAGAAATGTGGTTTACAGCAGGCAGAATCGCATTAAAAATAGGTAACACTGAACTAGCATTTGATTTTGTAATAAAAGCGATATCGTTAGATAATGAATATCAAGAAGCACTCTTATTCTTAGTGGAAGCATATAAAAAACAAGAAAATGATTCCGAAATTATACACCTATTAACGGAACAAGTTGATATCGAACCGCTAGATGGAATTTTTTACTGGGAGCTTGCCAAAGCTTATTATGAGGAAGAAGAGTTTAAACAGGCATTAAATGCTTACCAAAATGCATACAATAAGATAAAGCAAGATACCGACTTCTTAAAAGATTATGGTTATTTTCTAGTAGAAGAAGGGAGGATCAGCAAAGCTTTAGAAGTATTTGAAGAGTTCATGGCTTTAGAACCATCAGATTTCGATATTCAACAATATGCCGAAAGGTTGAAAGATCAAAATAATGATACTCTCTTTTAATTGGAGGGGGAAGTAAAATTGGAAACTTCAATTCGTGTGGAGGATAAAAAATCATTTATTCAGTGGTTTTTAGGAAATTATCAACTAAAAAAAAGGGAAAGTGTTTGGATTCTTAACTATTTATTAAACCATGAACAACTATTAGAACATGTTCACTTTGTGTTAGAAGCACGATTCTGTCCTAGAGCGATGATTATTTCTACGCATTGTTCAAAAGAAATAGCTTTTCGGTTTTATAAAAAGCATATTGTAACAACGGATGCAGATAAATCGTTTCATGATATCCGGTTACATGCTAAAGAACCTATATATATACAGCTTAATTTTAAAGATTCCAGACAATGTATCCCTTATATAAAAGTATTGGAGGATAATCCGTTTATTCCTGATGATTACTTTTTGACCAAAAGTGATAAAAAAATGGCAGAAGAATGGTTAGCATATTCGTTATATGAATATAAAAAAGACATGTTACTCCAAAACATAAATGAGGCATTAGATCAAAAAAATCAACAATTGTTTGAACATTACTCTGATCAATTGAAAAAACTGGAAGCATCCTATATTATTAAGAAGTGAATAGATTGTAGAACGGGAGACCCATTACGAAGGGGATATTCCGTTTCTTTTTGTGAATTATTGTCAACTTGACATCTCGTCAAGTTTTTCATGTTCTAGTAAATGTAATAGGGAGGATAATAGATGCGGTGGAAAAAGAAAGATCTGGAATTATTTTTTCAATCAAAAGAATATGTTGATACGCTGTGTATACCACTAGTACCCCTTGATTTACAAACAGAATCAGAGGCAACAAAATTAGCTGATCAAAATACTTCTTTGCAGATCATATTAGATGAATTAGAAAGAAATTATACGGGTAGAATAATGCTAAGTCCAGCTTATACATACATACGTAGCACAGATTATGAGAGCGAGAGTGCCATTCTAAAACAGTGGACAAGCATGTTTTCCAACAATCATTTTAAACATATATTTTTACTTACTTATGATGTGAACTGGAAAAAACACGAACGTCTCCTCGATAGTAATTTGATATGGCTGACTGCAACTACTATTGAAGATTATCAATCGGACCATGCTAAGAAATGGGTAAACGAACAAGTACTTCAAATTAGCGAGCTAATCAGAAGCTATTGGTAAGAGTTGTTCTTAATAGAAAATAGATATTATAAATTAGATTTTATTGACCATAGCCATAGTTTGCGCTATCATAGTAATGTCCTAGTAATATATAAGAGTTTATAATCCATGAAGTCGGAATATGTGTAGAGGGGGGTAAATAATGTCAGAGAAAAAACAACCAGTGTCCCGTCGTCAGTTTCTAAATTATTCATTAACAGGGGTTGGCGGTTTTATGGCTGCTAGTATGCTTGCACCAATGGTACGTTTTGCTATTGATCCAGTTTTAGAAGCTACTAGTGGAAGTGAAATGCATGCTGTTGTTGATGTATCAGAAATCACAACGGAGCCTCAACGATTTGACTGGACTGTAAATCAAGTCGATGCTTGGTACACATCAGACGTCACAAAAAGTGCTTGGGTTTATAAAGATGAAAATGATGAGATTGTAGCGTTATCACCGACATGTAAACACTTAGGCTGTGCGGTGAGTTGGGCTTCAAACCCTGATTATCCTGAAGAATTCTTCTGTCCATGTCACGAAGGTCGTTATTACAAAAGTGGTTTAAATGTCCCGGACACACCACCAAATGCGGCATTAGACTTATTTGAATACGAAGTGAAAGACGGAACATTACATCTAGGAAATATTGTTGAAAATACAGTTCAGGAAGGAGGCGCTTAATAGATGCTACAGAAGATCTATGACTGGATTGATGATCGTGTGGACATAACTCCACTCTGGCGAGACATTGCAGATCACGAAGTGCCAGAGCATGTTAACCCTGCACATCATTTTTCTGCGTTTGTATATTGTTTTGGTGGCTTAACATTCTTTGTAACAGTCATTCAAATTTTATCAGGGATGTTTTTAACGATGTATTACGTACCTGATATTGAAAATGCATGGCGGTCTGTTTATTATCTACAAACAGAAGTAGCACATGGGCAAATTGTAAGAGGTATGCACCACTGGGGTGCAAGTGTAGTTATTGTGATGTTATTTTTACATACTTTACGTGTTTTCTTTCAAGGTGCTTATAAGAAACCACGTGAGCTTAACTGGATGGTAGGTGTCCTTCTATTCTTTGTTATGCTTGCACTAGGATTAACGGGTTACTTATTACCATGGGACAATAAAGCATATTTTGCTACAGTAGTAACACTTGAAATTGCAGAAGGTGTACCTGTTATTGGGGAAATGACTAAAACATTACTTAATGGAGATCCATCTATTGTAGGCGCCCAAACATTAGCTAGATTCTTTGCGATTCACGTGTTCTTCTTACCAGCAGCACTATTCGTGTTGATGGGTATTCACTTTATCATGATCCGTAAGCAAGGGATTTCCGGTCCGCTATAAACTAGAGCTAACAAAGGAGGGATAGCAGTGAAACGAGGAAAAGGGATGAAGTTTGTCGGCGACTCACGAGTTACGGCTGACAAGAAAAAGTTTATTCCGAAAGATTATTCAGAATTTCCTGGTAGAACAGAAGCATTTTGGCCAAATTACTTGTTAAAAGAGTGGTTAGTAGGGGCAGTATTTATAATAGGTTTTTTATGTTTAACCATTGCACACCCTGCACCATTAGAGAAAATGGCCGATCCAACTGATACTAGTTATTTACCATTACCAGACTGGTATTTCTTATTTCTATATCAATTATTAAAGTATAAATTTGCAAGTGCGCAGTTCTTTGTATTAGGTGCAATTGTTATTCCTGGACTAGCATTTGGTGGACTTCTCTTAGCGCCGTTTCTAGACAGAGGAAAAGAGCGTCGTCCACATAAACGTCCAATTGCTACTGGTTTAATGATTCTTAGTTTTATTGCTGTATTCTGGTTAACTTATGAAGCATCAGCCCACGTTGACTGGGAAGAAAAAGCAGAAAACAACAAACCAGAGTTGCCGGATGATCAACCAACTGTTGAAATAGATGAGTCTGATCCCGGTTATGCTCTGTATGAAGAGAACAGCTGTATTAATTGCCACGGTGGAGATTTGACTGGTGGAGGAGCAGCTCCAGGTTTGATTGGAATGGAACATGGTGTTGATGAAATTAAAGATATTGCAGTTAATGGTGTCGGTCAGATGCCTGCAGATCAATTCCAAGGAACAGAAGAAGAATTACAACAGCTTGCTGACTTTATTGTTTCAGTAAATGAACAAGCTGCAGAAGAAGAATAAACCATTACCCTCGCTCGTACTACATGGGCGGGGGGTTTTTAATAGGGTGCTAATAGAGTTGTTGGAACGATGAATTTACTACTAGCAGATCCAACAGGTCATTTTGCACTTTAAATGGTGATAGCAAGGGGAAATGTATAATGTTACAAAAGTTATTGTTCCACCCGTATTTTATTGCGCTTTTATTTATTGTGAATTTAGTTGGTACTATTTACGGCTACTTTTGGTATGGCAACCAATTAGTAGATGCACCTGTTTATTTTCTCCCTTTTGTACCTGATAGTCCAACAGCTAGTCTGTTCTTCACATTATTTTTATTTTTTATCTTAAGGGGAAAACATGTCCCAATAATCGAGGCCTTAGCATTTACTACGCTTGTAAAATATGGGATATGGGCTGTCGTGATGAATCTTTTAACGCTTTACATTAGTGGAGATTTAAGTTGGCAAGGCTATATGCTAATCGCTTCTCATGGTGCAATGGCGGTTCAAGCATTTCTGTATGCCCCACTTTATAAATTTAAATTGAGTCATTTAGCAATCGCAGCCATTTGGTTGTTACATAATGAACTGATCGATTATGTCTATGATATGATGCCTGTTTATGGCAGTTTATCTGATTATCAGCAACATATTGGCTATTTTACTTTTTGGCTATCGATCATTACTATTTTTATTGTCTATCATATATCTGTCAAGAAGAACTTGAAATATACTATTACCTAAATTTCCAACAGGTTATAATCGAATGCATAACTGCGACCGATCTTTCATACATTTTTAAAAAGAAAGATGGAAGAAGGGGTAGTTGTGCGAATTATATATATGTTTTCATTTTTTTTCATCTTAATAATAATACAAGCTTTTTATCCATCCGACCTCTCTGCTCAAAGTAATGATCATTATATGTATACCTTTGAACGACTAGTACAAGAACAACGTTATGATGTAGCCGTCCAAATCATCGAAAATAATCAAATGGCCATTATACAGAGAGTTGCAGAAGAAAAGGGTACATACGAACCGATAATGAGAGAATACCTTGATAAATGTCTAAGTGTACTTCGAGATGAGCAAACAACAGATTCTGAAAAATCATTAGCAGCCCAACAAACCATGATTTTATGGGATGCTATGACCTCTGATAATGCTCCACTATGGACATCCTGGAAGTATGAATTAGATAATAAGATGAACAAATTATTAGATCAGAAAAAAGTAAGTCAACATGAAATGGATGAAATTGTTTACTATGTGAAAGCAATATCCCCAGTTGTTAAATTACATTTAAATGATGAACAATTCCAAGATTATCAGCAGTCAGTAAGTGTCCTGGCGAATAATCATCAGTCGTATAATGAAATCGAATTAGAAGAAACCTTTGCACAAATATCTAAGCTTAATATTGACACACTGAATAATGCAAATGCCCATTATACGAAGTGGCTTATATTTATTGTATTCGGTTTTATTTTCCTGAGTTTATCTTATGTTGCCTGGGCAAAATACAGGGGAGAAACTACGTAATCATTTTAATTGACACTTTGTCGTTTTTTGACTAAAATTGACGTTAGTGAGATGTATTTATGATGGAGGAATGAAGATGTTAGGATATATAGTTTATCTCGCTTTATTAATTCTAGTCCCAATGTTAGCACAATCAAAAGTAAAAAAAACCTATAAAAAATATGCACAAGTAATGAATTCTAACATGATAACAGGTGCACAAGTCGCAAGAAAGATCTTAGATAATAATGGCTTGTACCATGTATCAATAGAAGAGACGAAAGGTAAGCTGTCGGATCATTATGATCCACGTAAAAAGATCGTTCGTTTATCCAGTGATAACTATCATGGTTATTCTGCAGCTGCAACAGCAATTGCTGCGCATGAAGTAGGTCACGCTATTCAAGATGCAGAATCATATGCATTCTTGCGTTTTCGTCACACTCTTGTGCCAGTCGCGGGACTGGCGGATAAAATGTCGTTTATTTTCATCATTGCCGGTATTCTACTAAGCGCAATGAACCTAGTACTTATTGGGGTTGTTTTCATGTCATTTGCAGTTCTGTTCCAGCTTGTGACTTTACCAGTAGAATTCAACGCTTCCAACCGTGCAATGAGTCAACTCGTTTCTTCCGGTATTATCCGCAACAACGAAGAACGACAAACGAAAAAAGTGTTAAACGCAGCTGCATTAACTTATGTTGCAGCAGCACTAGTAGCAGTAGCAGAGTTAATTCGGTTTGCTTCGATGTTTTTACTTGCAAATAATGAATAATATTAAATATGATGAAAGGCAGATGTGTATACATCTGTCTTTTTACTTTATCTCTGGAGGGTTTTAAATGTATAATAAAGAAAGTATGCAAGATATGCAAAAGAGAGTAGATCAGTATATTTCTCAATTTGAAGAAGGTTATTTCTCACCATTAAGTATGCTCGCCCGTTTTACGGAGGAAATTGGTGAGTTAGCACGTGAAGTTAACCATCAATATGGTGAAAAGCCAAAAAAGAGTTCTGAAAATGATAATACGATGGAAGCAGAATTAGGTGATCTTCTTTTTGTAATGATTTGTTTTGCTAATTCACAAAATATTAGCTTAAGTGAAGCATTTGCAAAAACGATAAACAAGATCGAAACAAGAGACAAAGATCGTTGGACAAGGATAGCGAGTCAGGAGGATAACAATGAGTAAAATTAAAGTAATTGTAGCGGGACCCAGAGGAAAAATGGGTAGTGAAGCGCTAAGAATGATTGAAAAAAAAGAAGACTTGGAATTAGTCGCTTGTTTAGATCATAAATTTGAAGGTAAACAAATAAACGAGTTGGAGGAACTACCCAATTTTGATGCTATGATCTATACGGATATGGAAACATGTTTTCAATCAGTAGAAGCAGATGTATTAGTTGATTTGACGACACCTGAATTTGGTTATATACATACAAAGACAGCGATCAACTATGGAATAAGACCAGTAGTTGGCACAACAGGTTTTACAGAAGAGCAATTACAAGAGCTAACTGATTTGGCAGAAGAAAAGGAAGTTGGCGTTATTATTGCACCAAATTTTGCCTTAGGTGCGGTACTTATGATGCAATTTGCGAAATGGGCAGCTAAATACTTTCCGGATGTCGAGATTATTGAAAAACATCATGATAATAAACTGGACGCGCCATCTGGAACTGCAGTGAAAACCGCTTCATTGATCAAGGAAGAACGAGAAACGAAAAAGCAAGGGCATCCTGAAGAAAAAGAAACCCTTCCTGGTGCAAGAGGTGCTGATGTTGACGGCATGAAGATCCACAGCATGCGATTACCAGGTCTAGTTGCACATCAAGAAGTGGTATTCGGTTCGTCTGGAGAGAATCTAACAATCAAGCATGATTCGTTTCATCGTCAATCCTTTATGACAGGAGTTAAATTGGCAATTGATAATGTAATGAAACTGGATATTTTAGTTTATGGATTAGAAAATATACTTGAATAAGGAGAGAGCCAGATGAATATAGCTTTAATTGCACATGATAAAAAGAAAACAGATATGGTTAATTTTACGTTAGCTTACTCAACCATTTTGAAAAATCATACGCTTTATGCAACTGGAACGACTGGTGAAAAAATTAACGAAGCAACAGGTTTGCCTATTCAACGCTTTGAATCCGGGCCATTAGGTGGGGATCAACAAATAGGTGCAAAAATTGCAACCAATGAAATAGACCTCGTTATTTTTTTCCGTGATCCATTAACAGCTCAACCTCATGAACCAGACATAAGTGCATTGATGCGTTTATGCGACGTTTATCAAATTCCTTTAGTAACCAATTTAGGTGGAGCAGAAGTAATGATAAGAGCGCTTGACGCAGGTTTTTTTGAATGGCGTAATTTACAGTCATAAATCCAAAATAATAGGTGGGTTGCCACATGCTAAAAATAGGAATTATTTGTTATCCATCAGTAGGTGGTTCTGGAATAATTGCAACCGAATTAGGTAAAATGCTAGCAAAGCAAGGCCATGAGATTCATTTTATTACATCCAGTGTTCCATTTCGTTTGAATTCATTTAATCCTAATATATATTTTCACGAAGTAGAATTAAATCATTATCCTGTTTTTCAATATCCACCTTACGATTTAGCTTTGGCAACGAAAGTAGCGGAAGTAATAGATACGGAACAATTAGATATCATTCATGCACACTATGCGGTGCCACATGCTATTTGTGCTATTTTAGCCAAACAAATGGCAAAGCATCCAGTGAAAATTGTTACCACATTACATGGTACTGATATTACTGTTCTGGGAATTGACCATAGCTTAAAGAAGATGATCCAATTTGGAATCGAACAGTCGGATGCCGTTACAGCTGTATCAGAAAGTCTGGTAAAGCAAACGAAAGAAATGCTAAGAATAGAACGCCCCATTCATGTGGTGTATAATTTTGTGAATGAACAGGAATATCAACCAGACGATAAGGAAGAATTAAAGCAAAAATTCGGCATTGAAAAAGATGAAAAAGTTTTGATTCATATTTCTAACTTTCGTAAAGTAAAGAGGTTAGAAGATGTGATTCGTACTTTTGCAGCTGTATATAAAGAGACGCCTGCCCGACTTCTGTTAATTGGAGATGGTCCTGAATACGGCCCAATTTATGATTTGGTACGAGAGTTACAATTGGAGCAAGTAGTCCACTTTCTTGGAAAACAAAAAAATATTCCTTCTTTACTTTCGATTGCAGATATTAAATTACTATTATCTGAGAAGGAAAGTTTTGGGCTAGTTTTATTAGAAGCAATGGCTTGCGGTGTTCCGTGTATTGGTTCAAATGTCGGTGGCATTCCCGAAGTTATTGAAGATGGAGCAACAGGTTATATTGAAGAACTGGGAGATATTGATGCTTTCGCTGCGAGAACACTAGAGTTAATTAATGATACGAATAAATGGCAAATCTTTTCAGACAAGGCCAAAGAAAGAGTTTTACAACATTTTTCATCAGATAAGATTAAACAGCAATATGAAAATTTGTATACTGAAGTGTTAGGTGAAACCGATGATAGCAGATCTATTTAAGTTAGCTCAACAAGTTGTACAAGAGATTCAAAACCATGGATTTCAGGCGTATATTGTTGGTGGCGCTGTAAGAGATTCCATACTTGGAAGAGATATTGACGACATAGATATCGCAACATCTGCTTATCCTGAACAAGTACAGAAAATGTTCACAAAAGTGATACCGACCGGGATAGAGCATGGTACAGTATTAGTACGATATCATGGCACATCCTTTGAGGTAACAACATTTCGAACCGAAACAGGTTACAGTGATTTTAGAAGACCAGATACAGTGAACTTTGTTACGAATTTAAAGGAAGATCTTGCAAGAAGAGATTTTACCATGAACGCAATAGCAATGGATCAATCATTACAGCTGATTGATCCATACCATGGCCAATCTGATATCAAGAATAAAGTAATTCGGACAGTAGGAAGAGCACAGGAACGTTTTTTAGAAGATCCATTAAGAATGATGCGGGCTATCCGTTTTCAGAGTCAATTAGGATTCAAATTAGACAATGAACCTTTAGATGCCATTCATGATAACAAAAAATGGCTAGAAAAAATTGCGGTGGAAAGAATTGCAGTAGAGTGGGAAAAAACGTTAACAGGTACATATTTCAATGAAGCAAAACAATCGCTATTTCATACAGGTTTAGTTGACCATTTACCCATTCTGTCTGAACATATTAACATACAATTAGAGTTTCAAAGGTTAAATTGTTCACTGCCAAGTTTTGCTGCTTTTATCGCTTATATGAATCTAAACATAGCTGATATAGCGATATCTGATTGGACAAACAGGTGGAAACTATCTAATCAGATTAAAAAAGATAGCCATCTGTTAGTCCAACTTGTTCAAGATTATCCGAAAGAGCCGCTAAGCTGGGTGCTATATCGATTACCTGAAGATTTAATAGAGGATTTTTCAAGATTATGTTTATTATTACAAAATGAAGCAATAAACAAGGAAGATATTATTGCGATTAAAAATGGCCTGACTATCAAAAACAGAAGAGACTTAGTAATTAATGGACAAGATATTATTTCCTTTTTTCCGGATCGTGAGGCAGGATCATGGATTCAACATATGCTTCTTGAAACAGAGAAAGCAGTCATTTCAGAGGTAATTAAAAATGATAAAAATGATATAAGAGAGTGGTTACAATATGACAACAAATAAACGCCACGAGTTAATTTCCCTACTGGCGGGACAGGATGATCATTATATCTCAGGACAAGCTTTATCCGAGAAATTAGAAGTTTCCCGTACTGCTATATGGAAACATATGAATGAATTAAAAAAAGATGGTTATCAGTTTGAATCTGTTCCTAAGAAAGGATATCGTCTGATAGCTAAACCCGATAAACTCAATGAAAGCACAATAAAATGGGGATTAGATACAGACTGGTTGGGGAAACGTATCGAGTTCAGACATGAGGTGGCGTCTACCCAGGATTTAGCACATGCATTAGCAAGAAAAGGTGCAGAACATGGCACTGTTGTTACTACCAATAAACAATTATCTGGCCGTGGACGAATGGATCGGCGTTGGGTATCTGATCATGATGGAGGAATATGGATGAGTCTCATCCTAAGGCCTAACATTCCACCACATCAGGCATCACATATGACTTTATTTGTAGCAGTAACCTTAGTAGACACGCTGGAGCGTGTCACGGGGCAAAGGATCCAAATTAAATGGCCAAATGATTTATTTATTGATGGTAAAAAAATATCTGGAATTTTAACAGAAATGTCAGCAGAATTGGAAGCTATTCAATATCTAATTATCGGTTTCGGTATTAATGTAAATCAGTCATCTGAAGATTTTCCGGAAGATCTTGAAGCAAAATCTACTTCTCTTGGGATAGAATCTGGGCAGGAATGGGACAGGCAAGCAATCATTCAGAATATATTACAAGATTTTGAAATAGCTTATCAACTTTATTTGAAAACCGGTTTTGGACCAATCAAAGAAAAATGGTTAGAGCACGCATATAAATTGAATGAAAAAATTCATGTGAAAACAGCTCAGGAAGAGTATGCTGCCATAGTCAAAGGGATAACAGATGATGGAGCATTGATTGTTTTAAATGACAAGAATGAAGAAAAGGTTATTTATAGTGCAGAAATTATATGGTAAGGGGTTATCAAGGTGAAAAATACGATTCAATTTCAAAAGATGAAAAAGAACGGTGAAAAAATCTCAATGGTTACAGCATATGACCATCCATCTGCAAAACTAGCAGAATCAGCGGAAGTTGATATGATTTTAGTTGGTGATTCTCTCGGAATGGTAGTATTAGGTTATAATTCTACGATTGAAGTCACTGTAGAAGACATGATCCATCATGGAAAAGCTGTTACACGAGCTTCGACCGATACATTTACTGTCATTGATATGCCTTTTATGTCTTATCATTTATCATTAGAAAGTGCAATGGAGAATGCACAAAAAATCATGCAACAGACAAATGCCCAGGCGCTCAAAGTCGAAGGAGCTTCTGAAGATACATTAAAGCTTATCCGGAAATTGACAGAAGCAGGTGTTCCGGTAGTAGGCCATATCGGTTTGACACCACAATCGGTAAACGTGTTGGGCGGTTATCGAATCCAAGGAAAAGATGAAGAAACTGCCAAACAATTAATTTCAGATGCAGAGAAGCTAGAAAAAAGTGGGGCATTCAGTGTTGTATTAGAATGTGTGCCAGATCGTTTAGCAAAACATATAAGTAAACATTTATCGATTCCAACTATTGGTATTGGTGCTGGCAAAGATTGCGATGGTCAAGTCCTCGTCTACCATGATATTTTACAATACGGAGTAGATTTCAAGCCTTCATTCGTGAAAGCCTATCATGAAGTCGGGTCAGATATTAAGTCAGCAATTATGCAGTATCATAAGCAAGTAAAAAGTGGGCACTTTCCAGATGAGAAACATACGTTTATTATGGATGAACAACTGGCTAATGATCTGAAGTTGGAGGAATAGAAGTGAAAATAGTACGGACTGTAAATGAACTGGCATCCATTACTGACACTTTGAAAAAGGACAATAGGACAATAGGTTTTGTACCTACAATGGGCTATTTACATGAGGGCCATACAACACTAATGGATGAGAGTAAAAGCTATGCAGATATATTAATTGCAAGCATATTTGTAAACCCCCTGCAATTCGGACCTGGTGAAGATTTTGAGCGTTATCCTAGAGATGAAGAACGTGATCAAAAGATTGCAAAACAACATAGTGTTGATATTTTATTTATGCCTACTGTTGATGATATGTATCCTCAAGAGTCCACTGTTAACGTTGATGTAAAGAGACGTACTGATGTTTTATGTGGTAAAAGTAGGCCAGGGCATTTCAATGGCGTTGCTACCGTATTAACAAAGCTTTTTCATATAACAAAAGCAGATTTTGCTTTTTTTGGTCTTAAAGACGCACAACAAGTTGCTGTTGTTAAAGGTCTTATTGATGATTTTAATTTTTCTACCAAGCTTATTGCTGTGCAAACTATAAGAGAGTCAGATGGTTTAGCTAGGAGCAGTCGAAATGTATATTTATCTGATCAGGAAAGAGATGAGGCAGTTCACTTACATAAAGCATTACGTACAGGTCAGCAATTAATTATTGACGGTGCAAAAAATCCTGTTATGATTATAGAGAAAGTAAAAAAATATATAGAGACACATACAAATGGTCAAATTGATTATGTTGATCTGCTATCCTTTCCATCTTTAGATAAAATCGATACTGTTAATCAACAAGTCATCATAGCCGTAGCTGTTCAATTTACGAAAGCAAGACTAATCGATAATATTATTATAAGTGAGAATGGAATTGTACCTAAAGCAATTGTTTAGGGGGAACGATTATGTTACGTACCATGATGAAATCGAAAATTCATCGCGCACGTGTAACAGAGGCAAACTTAAATTATGTAGGTAGTATTACTATTGATAAAGATATTATGGATAAAGTAAATATTTTACCGCATGAAAAAGTACAAATTGTAAACAACAATAATGGAGCACGCCTGGAAACTTATGTGATTGCTGGAGAAAGAGGTAGTAAGGTATTTTGTTTAAATGGTGCAGCCGCTCGCCTTGTTCAGCCTGATGATATTATTATAGTCGTTTCATACGGCATAATATCAGACGAAGAACTAGTAGAATTCAAACCCAAAGTGGCTGTGATGGATGAGCACAACAATATTAAAGAAATATTAGCGCAAGAACCACCATTATCAAGCCTTGAATGAAAACAAACTCTTATCCACAAAGATAAGAGTTTGTTTTGTGAAGAATATAAATAAGGATGCACCAGAAATATAAACTACGAAGCAACTTTTGTGTTTTTCCTCCCATTTTGTTGGAGATGAGTGCTAGTTCTTTCGCTGCGGAAAAACACTCCCTTTCACCCAAGGGCAAAAGCGCATTATTCTGCCGAAGCGGTGACATACCACTCCCTTCAAAAAAGTGGAAGAAAGTCACTCTATAGAAATTTTCAGTACTTAGTAGTAATCTGAGCGGGTATCTGTTTGTTGCATATAAACTGTATGTGCCTTAAGTTGCAAACTATAAATTCGAATGTAATATCAAGAATCGGGGATGATCCTTTGCAAAAATTTGTTGTAATAGATGTGGAAACTACTGGGCAGTCAGCATCAAAAGGTGACCGAATTATTGAAATAGCCTTAGTAGTAATCGAAAACAACCAAATAACAAAACAGTATAATCAATTAATCAATCCAAAGCGACCCATCCCATCCTTTATTTCACAATTAACATCTATAACTGATAACGATGTGGAAGCAAAACCCGCTTTCGATGAAGTCGTAGTCGAGTTTAAAGATTTACTGGATAATGCTATTTTAGTTGCACACAATGTACCCTTTGATTTAACTTTTTTAAATGAAGAGCTTGAGCGCGTAGGAGAAACCAAAATTCAACCTTATGTTGTCGATACAGTTGAACTAGCAAGGATATTATTACCAAAAGCACCCAGTTACAAACTAAATGAATTAGCTGAATATTTAATGATTAGTCATAAAAATCCACATAGAGCAATATCTGACGCATTGGTAACAGCTGATTTGCTAATAATAATGATTAACAAATTACAGTACCTACCGAAGAATGTCATACATCAAGTATTATCAATATCTGAACCATTACGTACAGACTTTGCTAAATTGTGTGAATCATTAGACCATAAAGCTATTCGGAAAGATATAGAAAAATTTAGAGGTTTTTCTTTTAAGAAACAAGAAGAAACCAAGGATGTAGAAACAAGAATTCCATATGATTTCGCTGAATATCTAGATGAAATGTACGGTGAGATTGGCAAACTAGCACAAGTCTATCCCCGCTACGAAAAACGAAGCGCACAAGTCTTCATTAGCGAGAAAATCTATGATCATTTTAGGATGAATGAACATGCCCTAATCGAAGCGGAAACAGGACTGGGGAAAACGATTGGATATTTAGTTCCAGCTGTTTATGAAGCACTAAATCAGCATCATAAAATAGTGATAAGCACTACTAATACGAACTTACAATCACAATTAATTGATCAGGATTTAGCCAAACTCGATTTGCCAGTGCGAACAGCGATTATTAAAGGTAAAACACATTATTTAAGTCTGCAAAATTTCGAACAATTTTTTCACGATGTAAATTATCAATCTTATCAAGATACATTATTAAAGGCTATGATTATAGTCTGGTTAACGGAGACAACAACAGGCGATTTAGATGAAATACAGTTTCCAGTTGAGAAACACCCTGTTTTTTATCAAATTGTAGTGAATAATGGAAAAACAAATGAGATTTGGAAGAACCATTGTTTTTATCAAAGAATGATAAATAAAGTATCTGATGCTTCGATAATTGTTACTAATCATTCTTTGTTAGCGATAGACATGTTAGCAGAAAAGCCCGTTCTTCCTGAGTATCAAAGGTTGATTATTGATGAAGCCCACCAACTAGAACAAAGGGCAACGAATTATCTTGGAGATTCTTTAAGCTATTTTGAATTAACTCACTTTTATCAACAATTAGAAAAGAGTTATTCCAAAAGTATAACCTTTCAACAATATTTAGATTCGGTTAAGTATGAAACAGATATATTATTCCGTCAATTATATCAATATGTCAAAGGGCAGAATAAAAAACAGAAAGCCGTGACTGATGTTGGACGCTTAAAAACTGTCTGGAATCATGATAAACCAATAGAACTTGTCGACAGCATTTATCGAACCATGATGGTGATAAAAGAATTAGCGCAGTTGTTCCAAGATGATACAACAGATGAAAAGGATCAAATCTTACGTACACAAGAACTGCTTCGACAACTATTAATTGAAGATAAACAGGCGGCTATAACATGGTTGGAGATTGATCAACAAGGTGCAGAGAATGCTGTATTTATTCAGCATGAACCATTTTCAGTTAAGCATACATTAAATGATTATTTATTTCGAAAAAAGGAATCCATTATATTAATCAGTGCTACATTAACCATGAACCAATCATTCCATTATATAAAAGAAAGATTAGGGCTTGATACAGAGCGAACTAGAGAATATATCGTAGAACATTATTTTGATTATCGAAATAATGTACAGTTGATGATACCTAATGATCTCCCTGCCATTCAATATCCTAATAATGACGATTTTATATTTGCTATTAACGAAGCAATCATTTCGATTGCTGAAAAAACGAATGGAAGAATGTTAGTACTGTTTACTTCATATGATATGTTGCGAAAAAGCTACTATATTTTGAAAGAAACAGATTTGTTAATGGATTATATGATTATTGGGCAAGGTGTTTCAACAGGTAGCAGGAATCGGTTAATTAAACAATTTCAAGCATTTGAGAAATCAATCCTTTTAGGAACGAATGCTTATTGGCAGGGCATTGATATACCCGGCAACGATTTGTCATGTTTAATCATTGTGAAGTTGCCTTTTCAGTCACCACAAGATCCTGTGTATATTAAAAAGGCAGATTATTTTAAATCCAAAGGGATGAATCCGTTTATGGAATTAGCATTACCACAAGCGGTATTGCAATTCAAACAAGGATTTGGCAGATTAATACGGAAAGATACAGATCATGGCATGATATTTGTTTTTGATGAAAGAATCATGACAAAACGTTATGGTAAGACATTTACTCAATCCATACCAGAAATTCCTATTCACTATGAAAACATGCAAAACTTACTAAATCGTGTAAGTAAATGGCTATGATAAACTTCCGTATTTTGTGAAAACCTACATATATGAAAAATAACAAACAAAGAGGTAGGTTTCCTAATGAAAATACGTTTGATCTGTTGCTTATTATTGTCGATGCTTATTAGCTCTCCGTTACTAGCTATACCTGATATACCGAAATTAAATAATGATGAATTAGACATGATATTTTTTAATGTGCCTCATGGTGAAGCAAGTTTATTAACTAACCAACAAGGTCAACATATTTTAGTTAATACAGCTTCAAAAAGGAGTCAAAAAACGTTATACCAGCAATTAAGTAAATTGCAGGTGGACAAAATAGAAACCATTGTTATAACAAACCAATCAGAAGAATATACAGGTAACTTATTATATTTTTTAGAACATTATCAAGTCGAAAAGTTAATCATTCCTTCGAACATGAATGTTGAATTTTTAGAGGATGTTGACGTAGAAACATGGAAGCTTAATGAGGATTTTGTTCTTTGGGAAGATGTAAATATCCGAACGTTGGATGAAACAAAAGATGGAGATATTTCCTTTTTAATGCAATATGGCAAAGAATCCATATTATTTTTAAATGACAAAGAAACGGCAATTGAAGAAAAATTAATTCAGCAGACAGGGGATGTAGATATATTAAAGGTAGCAGCTTTCGGTAGTGGACACTCACCATCGCAAAGCTTTCTGGAACATATTGATCCTTATATGAGTATTATTTTTCCGAGTCAAACTCATAAGATCAATGAATCATTAATTGAGCGATTAAACGCAACTTGGATTGATGTCTACTTTTTGAAGCAGTCTGGTACCGTATTTGTACGTTTAAATAAGGATGATTACGAAATTCTCACGGAAAATAGTTCAATCAGCCTTTTATATTCTTAAATGACCATATATATTTTAAAATCGACCATGTTTTCAGTTGAAAAATTAATCAAAGTCTATCAAAATAAATAGAGAAATGTCTTTTTAACAGCATAGAAAGAAATTATTGCTTTCACTATGTTATATTTGATGGAGGTGTCTTAAATAAACCATTCAAAAATTACTACACTGTCTACTGTTCAACTAACGTATACGGAAGATTTGTACAAAATTGTCGACAGTTTAAATCGAACATTGAAAGAAGATGATCTTATGTTTGGATTAACATTAAGTGAGGATAATGATGAAAAAGCAATTTTTACTATATACCGGACTCAATAAAATATGGATTTTCGTGTCATTAAGCATTATCGTCTTATTGATTGTTTTGTACTATTTCTTTTCGCTTTACCAAGACGTTATGAGTAATAAAACAGATAACTTTGACGAAATGCAAACTTTAGCAATGGAAAACACTTCACTTGATGTGATACATAGCATTGAACGATATCATGCCGATAAATTATACTATGTGTTAGATGGTGAAACGAACAATAACCAACCATCTTTAGTATATATGTATCAATCGGAAGAGGAATGGGAATTCGACACTTATGATAAAGAACCACTTTACTCTGAAGATATTCTGTTATCAGAATGGCATGACCGATGTACATCTTGTGAATTTTTAGGTTCTACAGTTGGATTAGCTAATGGTGATCCAATTCTCGAGATTAAATACGTTGATACGTCAGATAGACTGGTGTATGAACATGTATTACTAGAGGATAAATCACATTATCAATTAACTTTAAACCCATCATTTCAATAATAGAAAGGTGATTAAAAAGTATGGAATTAGCAAACAGAGTACAAACATTAACCCCATCATCAACGCTTGCGATTACAGCAAAAGCTAAAGAGTTAAGACAAGCTGGCCATGATGTTATTGGTTTAGGTGCAGGAGAACCTGATTATAATACACCTAAACATATTTTAGAAGCAGCATCTAAAGCAATGTATGATGGTTTTACTAAATATACACCTGCTGGAGGAACTGTTGAATTAAAGCAGGCAATTCAGTCAAAAATGAAACAAGATCAAGGATTAGATTATGATCTTGACCAAATCATTGTAACAATTGGCGCAAAACATGCACTCTACACTTTGTTTCAAGTGCTGCTGAATAAAGAGGATGAAGTGATTGTTCCAGCTCCTTACTGGGTAAGCTATCCTGAACAGATTAAATTAGCTGAAGGTAAACCAGTATTTGTTGATGCACAAGAAAAAAATGAATTTAAATTAACACCAGAACAATTAGAAAATGCCATCACAGAAAAAACGAGAGCTGTTATTATCAATTCACCTAGCAATCCTACAGGTGTTATGTATGAAAAAGAAGAATTAGAAGCTTTGGGAAAAGTATGTCTCAAACATAATATTTTAATCGTTTCAGATGAAATTTATGAAAAGTTGACGTATACATCAACAGAACATATTTCTCTCGCAGAGCTTTCTTCAGCATTTAAAGAACAAACTGTTATTATCAATGGCGTTTCAAAGTCACATTCCATGACTGGATGGAGAATTGGATATGCGGTGGGTAATAAAGCAATTATTAAAGCGATGTCGAATTTAGCGTCACATTCAACTTCCAATCCTACTTCCATTGCGCAAGTAGCAGCACAAGCAGCTTATAATGGCTCACAACAACCGGTAAGTGACATGAGAGAAGCGTTTAGTGAACGATTAGAAAAATTATATGAATGGTTAGTCGCTATTCCAGGAATTGAATGTGTAAAACCAAAAGGTGCTTTTTATCTCTTCCCAAATGTGAAAAAAGCTGTTGAAATGAATGGATTTGATACAGTAGACGAATGGGTTACTGCTTTATTAGAAGAAGAAAAAGTAGCGTTAGTTCCAGGTTCCGGATTTGGTGCACCAAATAATGTTCGTCTTTCCTATGCTATTTCATTAGAGCAACTAGAAGAAGCAGCAAGACGAATTAAACGATTTATTGAAAATCATCAATAAGTACGAACGATAGTGGAGGAAATATTATGAAAACAACAATTAATCAGGTAGCAAAATATCTCAATCAAGAGGTAACAATAGGTGTATGGCTTGCCAACAAACGGTCCAGTGGTAAAATTGCCTTTTTGCAACTACGTGATGGAACAGGCTTCATCCAGGGTGTCGTAGTAAAAGCAGAAGTATCAGAAGAAACATTTCAAATGGCGAAGTCGCTCACACAGGAGTCATCTTTGTACGTAACTGGAACGATTGTCGAGGATACTCGATCACCGTTTGGCTATGAAATGCAATTGAAAGAAATCGAAGTAATCCATGAAGCAACGGATTATCCGATTACACCGAAAGAACATGGTACGGAATTTTTAATGGATCACCGGCACTTATGGTTACGATCCAAAAAGCAACATGCCATTATGCAAATAAGAAATCAAATAATTCAAGCTACGTATCAGTTTTTTCAAAAAGAAGGATTTGTTAAAGTAGATCCACCAATTTTAACTGGTTCTGCTGCCGAAGGTACTACTGAGCTATTCCATACCAAGTACTTTGATGAAGAAGCCTATTTATCACAAAGTGGTCAATTACATATGGAAGCAGCTGCTATGGCACTCGGACGTGTATTTTCATTCGGTCCAACATTTAGAGCCGAGAAATCTAAAACGAGAAGACACTTAATCGAATTTTGGATGATTGAACCGGAAATGGCTTTTGTTACACATGAAGAGAGCTTAGAAATACAGGAAAATTATGTGCAATTTATTATGGAATCCGTGTTAGAACATTGTACATTAGAACTTAAAATACTGGAAAGAAATGTGGAAACTTTAGAAAAAATCAAAGCACCGTTTCCACGGATCACATATGATAAAGCTATTGATATGTTAAAGGAAAAAGGATTTTCAGATGTTGAATGGGGAGAAGATTTTGGTGCTCCTCACGAAACAGCAATTGCTGAAAGCTTTGATCAGCCGGTGTTTATTACACATTATCCAAAAGATATTAAAGCCTTTTATATGAAACCTGATCCTGATCGTGACGATGTTGTGTTATGTGCTGACTTAATTGCACCAGAAGGTTATGGTGAAATCATTGGTGGCTCTGCTAGAATTGATGATTTATCGTTAATGGAACAGCGATATGAGGAGCATAACTTATCAGGTGACGCTTATCAGTGGTATCTAGATTTGCGCAAGTACGGTAGTGTACCACATGCAGGATTCGGTTTAGGATTAGAACGAACTGTTGCCTGGATTAGCGGTGTTGAACACGTTAGAGAAACCATACCGTTCCCAAGACTATTAAACCGCTTATACCCATAAGTAATGATAATCCTTTGCAAAGCATGCAAAGGATTATCTATTTTAAAATGAAAGAAAGATATATTAAAATCAACACAAAAACCAAATACTACGCAGTAACTCTATAAAGGACTTGCTTCTTACCATTCTTTCTTGTAGAGATTGTTATGTCACCGCTACGGCAGAATACTTCGCTTTCCGTGGGCACGGCTTCAGCTAACTTGGTAAAGAAAATCACTTTACCAAGTGGATCTTCAGCCCGTGCTGTTCCCACAGGAGTCTGCGTATTCTGCCTACGCTGGTAAGGATTTACTGATGATTGAAAGGATAACATCCATGGAATATACATTTTTAGGTATTTCTTCTCACTTCATAAAAAAACTACTCTAAGCTGCGGAAAAATGCGAGACTCCTGTGGGAAAGGAACAGTCTGAAGACCCCGTGATGCGCCTGTGTCTCCTAGTAACGCTTCGTAGTATGCTTCCTCGGCGCAAGGGAACAAAGAAGTTATTCAAGTAGTCCCCTGGCGCTGAAGCCTTCCCCGACGGCATAGAAAACACTACGAAAGTGATCTTTGCTTGAGTAGATGTTGCACTTGTGCCCTTGGTGAAAGCGAGTGTTTTTTCCGCAGTTTAGTATGTATTTCTTATCATGCAGGAAGAAATTCATAGAATATCATTCCATAAGTTCTCTTCTTTCGATAAACAGAACACTACGCAAAGCGGAGGCAGAATACGCAGACTCCTACGGGAACAGCGCGAGCCGAAGACCCCGCAAGAAAACGTACTTGGTTTTCTGAGGAGGCTAAGGCCGTGCCCGTGGAAAGCGAAGTATTCTGCCGAAGCGTTTCCCAGCACTCACCATCAACAAGGTGGAAGAGCAAATCTACGCAATAAGTTATTGCGCAGTATGTATCTACTGCGAATTAAATGGTATACAGGATAGGGTCTTTTTTCTAATTTAATGTTATCATATTGATTGAAGGTGGTTTTAAACGATGAAACAAAATATACAATTCATTTTACATGATCAAATAAATTTTCCTGCTTTATTAATAGAAAAATTTGCTGCTTTGGGTCTGAATGAGACGCAATTAGCCATTATTATGCAAATTTATACTGCGCAAAGAAAAGGGAACAACTTTCCTACACCTGAAGAAATCTCGCAACATTTAACAATCTCAAATGAAGTCTGTACCAATTTATTGCGACAGCTTATTCAAAAGGATTATTTGTCGATTGAAGAAGATAAGGAAGACAATCAAATGATAAAAGAAGCCTATTCATTAGATCCATTATGGAAAAAACTTTATACGGTTGATCAAAAGGTCGAAAAAGTTGATAATAAAGTCGGAGAAGTTTTTCAGAAATTCGAACGTGAATTTGGCAGACCATTATCACCTTTCGAAATCGAAATGATCAATAATTGGTTAGACGAAGATAACCATGATATTAGTCTTATATATACTGCTTTAAGAGAAGCAGTATTGATGGGGAAAATTAATTTTAAATATATTGACCGTATCTTAATAGAATGGCAAAAAAAGGGGATAAAATCTTCCCAACAAGCACAACAATCAAGTAAATCATTTCATACTAATCAGCAAAGCACATCAGCTAAGAAAGAACATCCTTATGATAAATCTTTATATTATAATTGGTTAGAAGAGTAGGGGAGAGCAATGTTAACAAAAAAAGAAATAAATGTTGTTTTGGATAAGATCGAAGAAATGTTTCCAGATGCAGAATGTGAATTAATTCATGATAATCCTTTTGAGTTATTAATAGCTGTTGTTTTATCTGCACAATGTACTGATGCATTAGTGAATAAAGTGACAAAAGATCTTTTTAAAAAATATAAGTCACCTGAAGATTATTTAAATGTACCTTTAGAGGAATTGCAGCAAGATATTCGTTCGATCGGTCTATATCGTAATAAATCAAAGAATATCCGAAAACTTTGTGCAACTTTAATTGAAGAATATGATGGGGTAGTTCCTGATACGAAGCAAGAATTAGAAAACCTTGCAGGTGTAGGTCGTAAAACTGCAAATGTGGTCGCTTCAGTTGCATTTGGTGAGCCTGCCATTGCAGTGGATACCCACGTTGAAAGAGTTTCAAAACGATTAGGTATATGCCGCTGGAAGGATAGTGTTTTAGAAGTTGAAAAAACACTAATGAGGAAAATTCCCAAAGAAGAATGGAGTAACACACATCATCGGTTAATTTTTTTTGGACGTTATCATTGTAAGGCGAAAAGCCCACAGTGTGAAATTTGTCCTCTTCTTGACCTTTGTCGAGAAGGGCAAAAGAGAATGCGAAAAAGCAGCAAGGTATAAGAAATACCTTGCTGCTTTTTTTAATTTTATTCTTCGTTTTGTTCTTCTTGTTGATCATTTTGCTCATTCTCTTCCTGCTGATCTTCTTCTTCAGATTGTTGCTCATCTTCATTTGGTTGTTCTTCTTGTTCTTCTTGTTCTTCTTGTTCTTCATCTTCTTGCTCATTTTGATCAGACTCTTGTTCTTCATTTTCGATTCCTTGTGTAGATACTTGGACACTTGCAGAAGGACCTCGTACATCATTATTTTTTAGGAATGGAGTAACATGAATCGTGTAGTTCTTATTAGATTCAAGCTGAGTTATATTAACAGAGTTTTTATTTGTATTAAACTCATCAATCGTCTGACCACCATCTTGAACGACAATTTCAAACTCAATCGGTCCATTTTGCTCGTATTCCCAGCTAATTAATGCTGCTCGGTTTGCCGGATCAAAAGTTTGACTTAATTGGCTGACCTGTGGAAGTTCTTCCGTTTCTTCTTCTGGAACTTCAACTGTTACTGTCGCTGGATCACTTTCCATATCATCAGTAACGGCAATAACTTCAATAGTATAAGTTGTTCCTTTATCTACATTAGAAATTTCTACTTCTTTGTTATCAGTTGTGGTTAAATCATTTAATGAACCATCTGTACCAGCTGAAACCTTGAATTGTACATCATCTTCTTCATGATCCCATTCTGCTGTAATCCTGTTATTTTCTCCATCATATGAAGCACTTAGATTACTCACTGTTTCAAGTTCATCAAATTTTTCAGAGACCGCACTAGGTTCTGTTCCTTTAACGAATAGCTCAGAGACAATTTCAGAATCTGGTGTATATTCACTAGGTCTCTTCGCAGGGTTAGAACCTTTTTCGACTTGTACTTCCACAACAGAATCTGGTTTCACAAAATTTTGTGTCTCCATATCTTGCGAAATAAAACTCATCGTTTCCCTGAATAAATCATGTGCTATCTTGGTATTGTTAAGTGCTTTACGCTCTTTATCATTGCCGGTCCAAACGGCCACTGTATAATTGGTAGTATATCCTGCAAACCATGAATCTGGACTTCCGTCACCTTCTTCTTCAGTAAGGTTGGTTGTACCTGTTTTACCAGCAAGTTGTAATCCTGAAACATTAGCTCTTGTACCTGTTCCTTCTGTCACTACAGATTTTAACATATCAGTAATCATGTAAGCAGTGCTGTCTGCCATAGCCACTTCGGACTCTGATTCTAACTCATCTGAACGGCGATCAGGATAATCAACACGAATAACGGAAAATGGTTCATGATAAATACCTTCATTACCAAAGGCAGTATAGGCACCAGCCATTTCTAAAGGAGTAACACCATTACCTGTTCCTCCGATAGTATCGCCTATTGTTAAATCTTCTTCAAAGTCGATGCCTAAACCTTCTGCAAATGATCTAGCATCACTCATACCAACTTCATCAAATGTTTTTACTGCAGGTACGTTTAATGATTGTTGTAGGGCATACCTTGCAGTCATCCAGCCTTGATAACTTCCATTCCAATTTGTGATCACGCTGTCTGTTCCTGCGATTGGATATGGTTTATCATCGTTTAGTTGATGATAAGTAGACCATTCTAAATATTCTATAGCTGGTCCATAAGCCAATAGGGGTTTCATAACAGAACCACCTTGACGACCGTTACCATCTATTGCATAGTTCCAACCATCATTTTCACGATTTCTACCTGGTCCAATTGCTCTGATAGCACCTGTTTTTGTATCAAGCACTGTTAGACCAACCTGCATATCTTCGTCATCACTATAATCAATCGGATTATCGTCTGCATCACTTAATAAAAACTCAACCTGTTCTTGTGCGTCTGGATCTAATGTGGTGTGGACATCTAAACTATCTTTATAAATATCCGCGCCGGTTTTTTCTTCGACTTCTTTACGGACTTGTTGTATAAAGCCTTCATATTTCACAAAGTCTGGTTTCTTATCTGTCAATAAATCTTCAATATTAACCTCTCTAGCTTCATTCGCTTCTTCTTCACTAATTTTGTTGTGCTGCACCATTAAGTTTAGCACAGTATTCATTCTTTCTTTTGTTAAATCAGGGTTTGCAAATGGATCATACGCAGTAGGTCGTTGTGGTAAACCAGCTAAAATTGCTGCCTCTGCGAGAGTTAATTCACTTAGGTCTGTTTTTCCAAAATACACTTCTGCTGCCATTGCCACACCGTAGGCTCCAGCCCCATAGTAAATCTTGTTGACATACATTTCCATAATCTGTTCTTTTGTATATTCTCGATCTAATTTTAATGCAAGCCATTGTTCCTGAACTTTTCTTTTCAATTTCTTGTCATTTGACAGAAATGACCCCTTCACAACCTGTTGGGTAATCGTACTCGCACCTTGAGCTCCAAATCCATCTCGGAAGTTGGCAATAATAGCTCCACCAATACGCCTGAAGTCAATTCCGATATGATCTTGGAAACGGACATCTTCTGTAGCTAATATAGCATTCAATAACTCAGGAGGCATATCATCATATTCTATTTTTGTTCGCTTCTCTGCTCCTAGTTTTGCAAAGACATCACCATTAATGTCATAAAGATTGGTTGATGCTGGATCAGACAATAAGTCGGCTTCCAAGTCTGGAGCTGTAGCAAGATAATACGTGAATAATACACCAATGCCTAAACCGATTAATAATACGGCAATTAGAGCATATTTCATTATTTTTTTCCATATTGGTGTTTTCTTTGAATTGTTTTGTTTTAACTGTTTTCTTCTTTCCATTCTTGATTGGCTTTTATCTGCCATTTTTTGTTCCTCCGTTCTCCATATAATACTGGTCAATAACAGCCAAGTAATCTACTTTTGCTTGGTATCGAATGGGTATTATATAACCACGCTTTTTCACAGTTTCATAACGAATAGATTTCCTACCACCATTATTCTGCTGTTCCCAGTAAGAAAATAACATTTCAGCAGGGAATAGGAATGTTTCTTGACTTAGACTAAACCGAATTAATAGAAAGCAGATTCCACCATGATGCACAATCTGTTTCATATGGTCTATCTGATGTTGATGAATGTTACTGAGCGGAAAAGATTGTTTGTTTTTTGTTTCCTTCGCTTCAAAATCAATATGCTCTCCTTTATATAGTCCATTATAATCCGTTGTCGATGCCTGTTTAAAGTATGCTTCTTTGATTACTGCTGCACTTCTTTTCGGATAATCTACATGTACAATTTGAACAGGCGTTGGTTTCTTATGAATAATCGCGATATCGTGAGTTAAATAATATTGATTTGTATCATTTATATCATCTTCCAGTGACATTCCTCGGTTACTGTACACAGTTTGTCCAGTATGATTAAGTTTTGTGAAAGCTGATGATTTTCTCCCGTTTGGATATTGCATAGACTCCCTCCTATATCATCAACACATCCATCATATCATGGATAAATATATCATACGCTAAGCTATTGAAATCTTCAATCAAAAAGTACAATAAAAGCTGATACAACAGCAAATTCCTAACTTAAAATTTCGAAAATTGTAACATTTATATGGGGGGCTGATAAATAATCTATATCATTTATTCATAAAAAGTCGACATTACGAGAAGCAATGTCGACTTTTGTGCTAAGTTGATGGACGATTAGGTCCATTTAATTTTTTGTCATTTTGTGTCGGTATCTCTTTGTTATGCTGCTTTTCCCGCCCGTTATTCATCTTTCTTTTTTTATTTACACGCATCACAATCCCTCCTTTGCTTATAGTTTGACTATTTTTGTATATATCATACGTATATTGAGAAATTAATGTCAGCTTATTTCTAGTTTTGTCAAGGGCAAGGAATTTCAAACCTCATCATCGAATACAGTTAATAATAAATAAATTCAGGAGGGATACGTATGAGTACCAATCATGAAATTTTTACGAAAGAGGACTGTGAAAAAAAATTAGGTGAATTAATGGAGCTTGTTGAAGATATCGAACAACAATGGGAATTAAAAACAACAAAAGGGATTCCGGATCAGTATTGGGTACTTAACGACATATACAAGAAAGAGGGGGCATAATAGAATTATTTTAAAAATCATGTTACAGTAATGATGGCTATTACAGTTACAGAAAGGCGGTTTTAATAGTTGTTACTGTTAACATATATAGAAGAATTAGAAAAAGAGTTACTAAGGTTAAAAGAATATTATCTCGCTCATGAACGTCCAGAAAATAAGAGGGATCCGGAATTTTTTGCGTTTGTTAAGGAAAATACGGAACCGATTTTTGAGAAGGTTGACCATTGGAATGAAGAAGCATTAAATTTTGTGAAGAACAGGAATGTTAAAGTACACCCTCAACAGGTTGAATCAACAGAGGAAAACATAAAATTATTGTTACTCCACAGTTATTATGTAGATGTGAAAAGAAAAAGATACATGGAATTATATCAATCAGTACTGTATGTTTTCGATTCATTAAAAAATGATTTCCATAATCTTTAAAAAAACATCAATATCGTAGGTTGATGTCTTAGACAATCCTCACTATCGTGACATACGCTAGTATAGAATAATAATTAGTGAGGTGACTATAAATGAGACATCGAAGACCTTTTGGCTGTGGAATGCCAACACCGACAGTAGTATATCCAACAAAGTCTAATGAGGTGCACACTTGTAGTGAAAGTGAAGTAAAGCACATCCATCCTTCTCATACTACTTGTGTTAACCACCATTTAGTGAAAAATACTCATTATTATCCGCATACAACCTCTAATCAGAACACAGTTGATCAAGTCAATGTATATGGTGGACCAATGCAAGGACCATTTAATACACCACCAGGCAATCAACCAGGTCCAGGTCCAAGACCAGGACAATGGAATCCACAAAACATGATGCCAAGATAAGCAAAAGATGAGAGACATTCAATTTAATGTACTAATAAACAATGTTAGATGACTAGACTAAATTAAAAGTTAATAGCCGTGAAAATTTACGCGAAACAAACTGTCATGAAGATAATTCATGGCAGTTTTTTCTTTGCAAGATTATAAAAAATATAACATTTGCGTATTTGTCTAGCTATGCGGTTTTCTTATATAGAGTAAACGAGAAGATCTTCGGGATTTTGATCACATGCTGATGAATATTCCTGAATTTATTGTTTCATACTATATAGAAGGCAAGGAGTAGGGAGGGAGCATATTAAGCCAAAAGAACATCTCAACTATTAGAAATTTTGCATAAACAAAACATGATTATGTTTGAAAGAGACTGTAAAAATAATCAATTGTGGAAGTTTAATGCCGATAGAATAGCTGTTTATAAGTTATATAATCTTATTTAAGTATTTGGTGACTGGTATGAACAAGAATCTGATTTAAAAGTGTTAGGTGTGTTAAATATTAAACTTTCTGACGAGAATATGGTGAAAGCACGGTCAGCTTCTTTAAACGCTGCAGAGGTTATTTCATTAAATTGGGATATTGGTTAATTTATAAAATGAATGGGGAGAAATACAATGGAAAATATTCGAGTAATTGTTCAAAGACAAGATGATCCACACTCCAATCCATATGAAGAAGAATTTCTCATTCCCTATCGTTCCAATATGAATATTATCTCCGTCTTAATGTCGATTAGAAGTTATCCAGTTAATAAACAAGGAAAACATATCGCTCCGGTGCAATGGGACATGAACTGTTTGGAAGAAGTTTGTGGAGCTTGCTCTATGATTATAAACGGTACACCACGACAAGCTTGTTCAACTTTAGTAGATCGATTAGAACAACCCATTAGATTAAAGCCGATGGAAACTTTTCCAGTTATTCGTGATTTAGTCATTGAGAGGGAGAGAATGTTTCAGGCATTACAAAGGGTACAGGCATGGATTCCGATAGATGGTACATATGATATCGGTTCTGGGCCACGTATGGATGAATCAACACGTCAATGGGGATATGAGCTGTCGAAATGTTTCACCTGTGGTATTTGCTTAGAAGCATGCCCTAATGTAAATGATAACTCCGAGTTTTTAGGGCCTTTTGTATTCGCTCAAATCGATTTAAAAAATATACATCCAACCGGGGCAATGCATAAACAGGAGCGGCTGGAAGCGTTCATGGGCGATGGTGGATTAGAATCATGTGGAAATTCACAAAACTGTGTACAAGTCTGTCCGAAAGGTGTGCCGTTAACTACCTCGATTGCAAAAATCAATCGCGAAGCAACTTTCAAGTCTTTTGTTGACTTTTTTGGTTAAAAGTTAGAATAGATAACGATAATTTTATTATGTAAACAAAAGCTGAGAATATTGGATCAACAGGAGGAAACCGTTGAATAATTTAGATTGGTTAACGTATTTCATTATTATTTTAGCAAGTTATCGTCTAACACATTTAATTGTATTTGATAAAATAACTGAATTTATTAGAAAACCTTTTTTAAAGAAGGAAAAAGTTATAGATGATAAAGGAAGCGAGCATATAAAAAATGTCCCCACATCAAAATTTGGATACCTACTTAACTGTTATTGGTGTGCAGGCATTTGGAGTGCTATTATAATCGCGGTCTCTTATATGTTTATTCCAGCCATCGCTTGGCCGATTATCTTTATTTTATCAATAGCTGGTGCACAGGCCATCATCGAAACATTTGTTGGTGTAGGAACAAAAGTGACGAAATGGTTCAGTGAACAATAATTTATGTGCTACTTGTCCTCAAGCGTTATTTGAAGGCAATTGTAGTAGCTCCAACATGTTGCAAGCTTTAATTAACATTTGTAGGTTTCACTTCTAATATAGTTTTAAGGGAGTTCATGCATGAAGAAAGGGATAATTATTGTCATTTTATATGGAATTATTTTGTTCATAGCATACTTTTTCCATGAACCGTTAATAAATTGGTTAAATCGAAGTGAACCGTCACAGCTTCCCTTGATGTTTTTGCTTGCTGTTTTATTTGGAATTATTCCTGTTGTTCCATTTTCAGTCTTCGGCGCATTAATGGGTGCTAAATACGGGATTTTAATTGGTGCAGTAATTAATTGGACAGGATCAATAGGAGCATCTGCTATCTTATTTCTTTTTGCTCGTTTTGTTTTTGTGAAGGAATTCCAAAAGCTTATTACAAGATTTAAAAAGATTAAAAAGTTTGATGATCTTATTAATCATAATGCGTTTATCGCTGTGTTATTTAGTCGAATGATTCCGATTATCCCCCCACCTGTAATTAATATTTATTCTGGCCTAAGCTCTATACTATTTAAAACCTATATTCTAGCAACCGCAATTGGCCAAATTCCCGGAATGATTGTTTATGCATTCATAGGTAATCAATTATTTGAATCTTTTTCTCATTTATTAATGGGAATCTGTATCTATTTAGGTTTTCTAATTATCGTTATTCCCCTTTATCGCCGGTGGAGGACTTGTTAAATTCGAATTTAAGAAGATTAAATGGAAGAGGGATTCATTCTATGAAGAAAAGGAGATTGAATAAAGTGTTAAAACTAACTATTTCTATTCTCGTCATTTTATTAATACTTTCGCTTATTTATTTATATTTAATTCAGCCAATCGTGAAAACAAATAAATTAACCCAGCCTTCAGATTATACATCTAAGCCTGTTGTTATGATTATTATTGATTCAATAATGGATGAACCATTACAAAATACAATAAAAGAAGGAAAAGCACCTGCATTAGAATTTTTAATGAATAATGGTAACTATTATCCAGATATGGTCAGTAGTTATCCTACCATGTCGGTTACCATTGATAGTACATTGTTAACTGGAACATATCCAAATGAACATAAAATTCCTGGACTTGTTTGGTACGATGCACAAAATAAACAGTTTATTAGTTATGGTAGTGCCAGACAGGAAATAATGAAAATAGGAATGAAACATGTTTTTCACAATAGCTTGTTTAGACTCAATCAGAATCACTTAAGTAAAGATGTAACAACTATTCATGAAGAATTAGATGGACAGTCAGCTTCCATCAACACACTTGTATTCCGAGGAAACCATGAACAATTATTAAACGTACCTAGAATTTTGAATATGAATGGCTTTTTAGAAAAGGGGGATTCGATAAATGGACCAAGATATTTTTCCTATGGACTATTATCAAGACTTAACCCAAATAATAACAAGACTCATTTTTGGCAAGCCTTTGGTTTTAATAATGAGTTTTCAACAAAGGAACTTAAATTTTTAATAGAAGAAGATTATTTACCTTCTTTTTCACTCGTTTATTTCTCTGATAATGATAAATTAGTACATAAAAACGGAGTGAAAGAAAGGAAGGGAATTGAAGAATCAGATAAACAATTGCAAGAAATACTTAATACTTATCCGTCATGGGAAGAAGCGATACAGGATAATATATGGATCGTCATGGGGGATAGCGGACAAAGTGATATTGGGGAGGATAAGGAACAGGCACTGATTGATTTAAGAAAATTGCTAAAAGAGTATAACGTACATCAAATTAGCGATCCTATTCAAGAACAAGATGAAATTGTTCTTGGATTAAATGAGCGAATGTCATTTATTTACTTATTAGACAATAAGTTAGAGCAGAAGCATATTGCCAGACAATTAAAAAACGATGATCGCATTAATTTCATAGCTTGGAAACATGGTGATATGATCCAAGTCATTTCAGGAGATGAGGAGGGTACGCTTTCGTTTAAACCTAACGGTACATACACTGATTCATATGGACAGAAATGGGAGTTGGAAGGAAACGAAAAAATATTAGATCTCTCGATAACTAAGGATAATAAGATATCTTATCGAGACTTTCCGGATGGACTTGCACGGTTGAATAGTTCTTTTTATTCGCAAACAGGAAGATATTTAATTGCAGACGCAAAACCTGGTTTTGAATTTGTTGGAGAAGGGTCACCGACTCATGTCAATGGCGCTAGCCACGGTTCGCTTTATAAGCATGATTCCTATTTTCCCATGATTGTTACTGGAACTGAAATGGAACCAGAACATAAGCGAATGGTTGATTTAAAAGAATGGATTTTAAGAATATTAAACGACGAAAACTAAAAGAACTTAGGCGTTATAAAATGAAAAAATATAACGGAGGACTACTTCATGCATATCAAAGTGATGACTTATAATATTCATCATGGTAAAGGGTTAGATAAGAAAGTGAATCTTCACCGAATTTGTGATGTTATAGCTAACAGTAATGCAGATATTATCGGTCTAAATGAAGTAGATAGATATTTTTCAAAACGAAGTCATTTTCTTGATCAAACAGAGTATCTAACAAATGAATTAAATTACTATGGTTTTTTCAGTCCTTCACTATCATTAAAACCAAGAAAGAATTGTGTAACTAGGCAATATGGGAATGCAATTCTATCTCGTTTTCCTATACATGCGTCAAATAGTTATGTCTTTAGCAATCGTCTTTGTTTTACTGAAGACAGATCTATACTTGAGGCAATAATTCCATTAAATGATAAATTAGTGCATTTTTATGTTACACATTTAAGCTTAAACCCATGTATTCATAACAAACAAAGTGAGTTTATTATAAATAAAGCAAAGAGACCAGCAGTTATTATAGGTGATTGGAATATGAAAATGCAATCCAAGAGATGGAGAAGGGTTGTAGAAGTTTATAGAGATGTATGGGACTCGGTTGAAAATCCAGCTGGGCTTACTTATCCATCCCAAAATCCTCGAAAAAGACTGGATTATATGTTTGTTAGTAACGATATTAAAATTCTGGATGTACAGGTTAATGATTTTATGCCAACAGCTTCAGATCATTTGCCTTTAGTATCTACTTTATCCATATAACGGTCTCTTCCTCTCTGAATATCCTGAAAAGGTAACATCTTACAGAATAATCATTTGTACTCTTGACAAAATAATATTGGTATTACTTTATGAGAGGAAAAAAGCTAATGAATATCAAATTATATGTCCTTACATTGTGGTTAGTCATTGATCCTATTTATTATATGTTTACTCGCCTTACCTACATTGATGATTCAAAGGGAAGTGATCAAAATGTTTTCAGGGTTCGTTTAACTCGCTATAAGGGGAGAGAATCGATACTAACTGATGGTACTGTTATCCAAAAAAATGATCTATTAATAAAAATTCATTTGCATAATGCACAGTTGATGAAAAGCATCAAAAATATCAAAGGCGATGTTAGAAAGGCTATGGTTATTCATCAAAATGTGGAAAGATCGTTACCTCAACTTGCTGAGTATGTGAATAATCATTCCAACGCCACTGATATAAAAGGAATAATAGGTATAACCATGCTGAATCGAGGCAGTTCCAAATTAGGTTTTGACACTGTAGAGATTAGTAGCCCCTTTTATAAATACTTTAAATGTATGGCTTTACTTCCGATCTACTGGCTATCGGTTACTTCACTTTCCTCAAACAGTTTCAAAAAACATCATCCATGTTATTTATTCATGTCCAAAGGGAAGTTGTTACAAAAATATTTCCAGCAAATGTAGGGTCACATAAGAAAAAAACAGACAAAACCCATCTAGGCCTGACCGTTTTATCTAATTCGAAATAGATACAAACTGCGCACTAATGGAAATTTTCTTTGGTAAGCTCCTTTCTTGAGTGAGGAGGCTCACCGGGTCACCCGCGGAAAGCGAAGTATGTTGCCGCAGCGTATCCCTAACACTCATTGCTAAGAAGAGGGAAGGAAGCAAATCTAAGCGAAAGTTTTACTGCGTAGTTTATGTTTTATGTACAAAATTTCAACCATTCCTTACTTTAAAAAAGAACTCCTATCGCGATAGGAGTTCTTTTGTTAGGTCAAAACCAAATATAGGAATGTATAGTCTATGTCATCCAATGAATAATAAACGTATGGAACCTAGAGCGAAATTAAATAGCTGGATATAAATCGGAATTTTCCTTTGCCATAGGTAATTGATGAAGCGTTATTTCAGGTAGACTTCCAACCCTGATGTTTACACCAGTTTGACCCATTCCTTCACTGATATAGAAAGGTCGACCGTCTTGTGAATGAAGCCCTTTGATAATGTCCATTTTAGCAAGTTTGCCCATTTTGGCAAGATGATATGCTTTAGGATAACAAATTTGACCTCCATGAAAATGACCCGCTAACAAATAATCAAAATGGTACCTTTTCATATCAAGTACAATATTAGGATCATGTGTCAATACTAGATTTGTCCCTTTTTTGATCGATTGATAAGAGCTGGCCAAGTCACTACGGTTCGTGCTGTAATCATCAACGCCAATAATGTTTAATGGCTGATTTTTAATATAAATGGTTTCACTGCTATTTTGCATTACATGACAATTATACTCATTAAGCGTGTCTATTAATGTTTGTAAATGAGCACCTTTTAACACATAATCATGATTACCTAAAACCGTGTATATGCCAAGCTTAGGCTGCAATTTATTAAAAACCTTTAAATAAGGAATAAGCTTTGGAATCGTCTGCTTTCGATCAACAAAATCACCAGTTAAAGCAATTAAATCAATTGCTTCATCTTTTACCTTGTCATAAAGCATTTCAGGGGATATAGAGATATTTTCTAGATGTAAATCAGAAAGATGCAAAATATTTAAGGCTGAAACTGATTCTGTTTGGCTGTTATCTATCTTTATTTTTCTAACGACAATATTTTGTGTGTTTTTATACGCTTTGAAGATAACAATAGTCACTAGGATAATAAAACTAATTAATAATAACATGAACATATTCATCACTCCTCTGATCCTAATTATACAGGTTTTTATCCTTAATTGTTACGGCAATTCATGGATGTATTTCCAATATAATTTGTTTAAAATCTGACATTTATGAGGTGCATCATGACAATCAAATCAACCAAGATCTTATTTCTTCCATTTTTAAACATACCTTCTGGTCATCATCAAGTTGCAGATTCGCTTATGTATGAGATCGAATTAAATGAACCACGAATAAAATGTGAAAAAGCAGAAATACTTTCTTATAGCTATGGAAAATTAGAAGCTTTAGTATCAGGAATTTATCTTAAATGGATTCATTTATTTCCTCATTTATATAATTGGATTTATCAACAAAGTGTATATAAAAACATAGAACAACATAAAAAATTCAGATTGTACGAATTACTTTTTTTAGCTCAAATGAAACAACTAATAAATGAGAAACAACCAGATTGTGTGATCTGTACGCATGCGTTACCTTCCTATATGTTAAATGTGATGAAAGAAAAAGGTATCATCAATATTCCGGTGATTAATGTTTACACTGACTTTTTCATACATCGCTTTTGGGGCACTAATCATATCGACTTTCATTTTGTTTCATCTCCTAATATGAAAGAACTCTTAGAGAAAAAAGGAATACCAGAGGAGCGAATATGGTTTACGGGCATTCCCGTTCATCATGAGATTAAGCCAGACAGGAAGCCAGTTATGAAACATCATTCCTCATGTTTATCCATTATGGTGACAGGTGGAAATTTAGGGGTTGGTGCGATGGAAGATTTATTAAACAATATAAAAACAAGTGGTAAAATAAAATTTTATGTGTTATGTGGAAAAAACAACCTGCTATATCGAAAATTGCAGAGATTAAATAACACTAACATTATCCCTTTAAAATATATTACATGTAGGAAGGAAATGAATGAACTATATGATTCGATAGACGGTATTCTAACCAAACCAGGTGGAGTAACGATAAGTGAATGTTTAAGAAAAAGAAAACCAACTTTTATATATCATGCACTGCCAGGACAAGAGGTTATAAACCTTGATCAATTACAACAATTGGGAGTGGTTTTTTACCTAAGCGATTGGAGGGATATCGAGAGTCAACTATTCACCTTTTTTGACAATAATGAACACCTTGTAGAAATGAATTCAAGTCTAGAGAGTTACCACCGTCAACTAGTGGATAAAAGAATATCTGAACTGATCCAGCAAATATTGTGAGATAGTTTTATTAATCCATGCTTACCTTATGGTCGATTTCATCATCGTTTTATTATAGTATAAGTATACAATGGTGATCGCCATATTTTTTGAATATAACAAAGGAAGCTGGTAATAAAAATGGATTACAGTCATTTATATGCTATGTATAAACCGCTGCTTTTCACGGTTGCTTATCGAATGTTAGGTTCTATCAAGGATGCAGAGGATATTGTCCATGATGTTTTCATGCATTTAGAAAAGCTAGATCTATCTACTATTGATGATCCAAAGGCATATTTGGCAAAAATGACGACAAATAAAAGCTTGAATTATCTTCAATCTTCTACAAAAAAACGCGAAGTTTACCCAGGTCCATGGCTGCCAGAGCCTATTGTTAATCCTGATGCAAATGCTCCTCTAGAAAATCTTTTAAAAGAAGAATCTATTTCTTATGCTTTTGTTGTTCTCTTACATCAACTTACAGAACTTGAACGGTGTATTTATATATTGAGGGTAGTGCTCACATTTGACTATGCCTTCATTTCATCGATTTTAAATCGATCAGAGCAAAGTTGTAGAAAAGTATATAGTAGAGCAAAGCAAAAATTACAGCAAAATAAATCATTCAATAAAGCAACTAAAGAGGAAGCAAACGAACTGGCCAAGATATTCCTACGCGCGGTGGAAAGTGGTCAGTTTGATCCTTTCATTGATTACTTATCAAAAGATGTGGTGCTTGTATCCGATGGTGGCGGAAAAGTATTGTCTGCTATGTATCCGATTATTAGCAAAAAGCGGGTTGTTGCATTTCTACAGGGAATTCATAAGAGAGGGACTTTTCAAGGGCAGCTTAGTATAGTAAAAGTCAATGAAGAGATCGGAATTCTCCAGCAACAACATGACAAGCCTGCAAAGTTGCTAACGTTTGATTACACGGAGGCTGGTGTTCAAAATATTTATATTGTGATGAACCCAAATAAATTAAAAGAAATAGGTCACAATTTCTCCTTTTAATTTGTCTTATATGTGAAAGCCAAAAAAAGGAGGAATAAAATATGGAACAAAGAATCAATTATATGGAGGTAGCACCTGATTTAGTTAAACTCATTGGACAATTGGAAATGTACAAAAAGCAGACGGAATTTGATGAGAAACTGATTGAATTGGTAAAGATTCGTGCATCCCAGCTCAATAATTGTGCGTATTGTATTAATATGCACACGAAGGATGCCAGAGCATTAGGAGAAACAGAACAAAGAATTTATTGCCTGAGTGCTTGGAGAGAAACAGACTTCTATACAGAAAGTGAAAAAGCTGCACTTGAATTGACGGAAGCAATAACTAAAATTTCTGAGCAAGGTGTGCCTGATAAAGTGTATCAAAAAGCTTGCAAGCAATTTGATGAAAAGCAATATATCGATTTAGTGGGGCTTATTATTACAATCAACTGCTGGAACCGATTATCAATCGCCAATCATAATGTTCCAGAATAAAATTCTTTTAAGGCATTCCTAAAGCCCATATTATTAATGTATACTTGCTAAAAGGAAATACCCTAGTATATTCACACAAATATGCTAGGGTATTTTATTAGTCCAAACAGAGTAAGGTAATGACTAAAAAACTTTAGTAACGCTGGTTGAATCTGATTTATTGATTCCGTTACTTCAAGAACTCAATGCTATTGTTGGTAGTTCAACAGTTACTTGTATAGAAGGTGGCTGACAAATACCATCCCAAAAGGAGTAGGTTACTCTATAAAAAATCAATTTTTATTCAAATAATTGCAAAATGCAAATATTTAAGTTAAACTTTCTTATGAGGTGAAATTCCATGGAAAATACACGTGAAATTTTTCAAATCATGACTCGTCGCTTTGGTCTTCTTAATAAAAGTTGCTGCTCTGCCGGTGGCATTGATATTTCATTAATTCAAAGTCATATCCTTTATGAAATTGACCATCAGCATAAACCTTCAGTCCAGAAAGTTGCGGAGGCTTTAGATACAGATATCACGACCTTTAGTCGACAAATCCAATCGTTAATCAAAATGAATTTAGTGAAAAAGACACCCGACCCGGATGACCGGAGAGTCTATGTTCTCTCCTTAACGACGGAAGGTGCCTTTGTTGCGGCATCGATTGATCAGCAAATCAATGCTTATTTAAACGAAATTTTCTCTCAGATGAATGAATTCGAAAAAGACACCGTTATTCGTTCCATCAAGCTATTAAATGATGCGATGGCGAAATCGAGCGTATGCTGCACATCCCCAATGGGGTGATTTCTTTTATACTTGCAAAATACAAATGAAATCAAAAGGTGGGCTTAGGAAGAATAGAGTTTTTGATTCCATACGATATGAGGTGATTCGTTACTTGGAGGATTACATGAAACAATTTTTTGCTTGTCGTTACAAATCAACGGAGGTAAAGGATTACACGGGAAAGAATTGGTGTTAGCCATAGCGATTGGAGGGCTCAGAACATTCGTATCGAGCCGGGGTTTGAATCAATACACAATCAGCGAACTAACTAAGCCTATACAGGCGACGGCGAATTTAACAGGAATGTATTTCCTATCTCATTTTTACAACACGGTACTGTCACTGTCAAAGAGGCAGACATCTGAAGCTTATGTGAAGTATATTACCATGAAGGGTTAAACCACTAATCCGTATTAGTAACAAGGCCTAAGTTCCTAGTTTATCAACTCTTTAATCTAAGCGTGTCAAATTTTCTTATAAAATAAATAACTCTAGGAGGATTTTAAATGTTAAATGCACATGTTGGGTTGAACGTAACAAATTTGGAGAATAGCATTGAATTTTATACAAAGGTATTTGGACTTGATCCTGTGAAAGTGAAAGAAGGTTATGCAAAGTTTTTACTCAAACAACCCGGGTTAAACTTTACCTTAAACCAAAGCAATAAAGTCGAAGGAAATCAAGTTGGACATTTTGGTTTTCAAATAGAGTCAGCTGAAGAAGTATTATCGCAAAAAGAAAGACTTGAAAAAGAAGGTTTCTTTGCGAGAGATGAAATGGATACAACGTGTTGTTATGCGGTTCAAGATAAATTTTGGGTAACAGATCCTGACGGCAATGAGTGGGAGTTTTTCTATACTAAGGCAGACGCCGAAGTTCACTCCAGCACAGCATCTACAGAAAGTACTACTTCAGGTACTTGCTGCAACAACTAGTGAAAAGACTAATTCTCCATAAGTAAGGAGAATTAGTCTTTTTGATTCCGGAAATTTCCTTATCGTAGACTAAACAAAGCTGGTTATAATATAGAATATTGACATCACTAGAATATAATGGTCATTTCCTTTATACTAGTACATACAGTGTCGTAATTAGAAAAATCGACTTATCTCCAAGTCCTTTAGTTTTGCTGCTTATACTATTAATCAAAAGAATAGTGCAAAAAAGGTAGTGTTAAAGATGAAAGTTATCACAGTTACTGGAAACAAACCGACGGAATTAAATATACAAAATGAAAATGATTCACGGATTTCTTTTATAAAGATCGCTCTGAAACAAAGATTGATTTCATTAATCGATGAAGGATTAGAATGGGTTATTATGTCTGGTCAAATGGGAATTGAACTATGGGCAGCACAAGTGGTAGTAGAACTAAAAGAGGACTATTCAATAAAACTAGGTATATTCCCACCATTTGTAGAATATGAATCTAGATGGCCGGAAGTTTATCAAGAAGCATTTCTTCAAATCATGGAACAAGCTGATTTTTACCAACCGCTGTACAATGAACCTTATAAAGCGCCATATCAGTTTATTAATAAAGATTTTTGGTTAATCGATAAAACAGATGGGTGTTTAGCGCTGGTCGATGAGGAGTATCCAGGCAGTGCCGGTTATATATTGGAAAAGATGAAAAAAGCTGTAGAATTTTCAAACTATTCAATTTGGTATATTACACCGAATGATCTAGAAGACATTGTCAGGGATCAGCATGAATATAATGAAAGTCATTCAGATTAAAAATTGACAACTTATATCTTTTTTGAAAAAATGATAAGTAATGATTAAATGAGGTGGAAATAATGGCAAATCAACTGAGTGGAAAAGATATTTTAGAGAAAAATTTCAAAACTGGAATGAGAGGTTATAATCAAGAAGAAGTGGACGAGTATTTAGATGTTATTATTCAGGACTATGAATATTTTCAAGAAGAAATGAATCGACTGCAACAAGAAAATGAACGATTAAGAAAACAGTCTGATCATACACGTATTCGTCCAAGTACGTCTAATCATCAAGTTAATTATGACATTTTGAAACGACTTTCTAATCTGGAAAAAGCAGTCTTTGGAAAGAAATATGAAGAATAATCTACCATTCTATCTTTAGATTTCCATTGACTATTGCTTCATTCGTGTTACAATAATGAAGGCTTAAATAAGAGGAATGAATGTTGAAGTAATCGCTGCACATACTATATGTGTAGAGGAAAGTCCATGCTCACACAGGCTGTGATGCCTGTAGTGTTCGTGCTTGACGAAATCATAAGTCAGGGTAACCTTTTTAGGTTAACGGCAGGGAAAACACCTACGTCTTTGGATATGGTGTGAATACCTTGAAAGTGCCACAGTGACGTAGCTAAATAGGAAACTATTTAGGTGGAACGCGGTAAACCCCTCGAGTGAGCAACCCAAATATTGGTAGGGGCATCTTCCATTAGGGAATTCAACCGAACGAAGGACAAGCTTTTGGCTTGTAGACAGATGATTACTCCTTTGGTACGAGGCTGACCACCGCTGGCAGTACGAAAAGGACAGAACATGGCTTACTGACATTCATTCTGGTCGTAAATAGGATTCTAAACCCCTTTCTTCATAAAAGGGGTTTTGTTGTACATAATGATATATGAACGAGAATTCATTCAGCAGCTTATATCTTAAAACTATGTGAGAAACCACTTATATCTCTTCAAGTAAGGGAGCAAAAAGAAAGGATTTTATAAATGAAAAATACAGTTACCTTAATTGCGACAGCAGCGATGGGACTAGAGGCAGTTGTGGCAAATGAAGTACGCCAATTAGGGTATAAAGACGCTACTGTTGAAAATGGCAAAGTAATCTTTGAAGCAGATCATGATGCCATTGCACGTTGTAATCTTTGGTTACGAACAGCGGATCGTGTGAAATTACTGATAGGGGAATTTGAAGCAAGAACTTATGATGAATTGTTTGAAGGAACTAAAGCTTTACCGTGGGAACAGTATATTCCGGAAGATGGAAAGTTCCCGGTGACTGGAAAATCACATAAATCTACATTATACAGTGTTCCAGATTGCCAATCGATCGTTAAAAAAGCTATCGTTGAAAAATTAAAACAAAAATATGGAATTGCTAACTGGTTAGAGGAATCAGGTTCAGAACATAAAATAGAAGCTGCACTACTAAAGGATAAAGTAACGATAACATTAGACACATCTGGTGCCGGCTTACATAAAAGAGGATACCGTGTAGGACAGGGTGATGCACCATTGAAAGAAACACTTGCTGCAGCATTAGTCCAATTAACCAACTGGCGTGTAGATGAGCCGTTTTTTGATTTATTTTGTGGTTCAGGAACGATTCCTATTGAAGCAGCATTAATTGGGCAAAATATTGCACCTGGTTTTAACCGATCCTTTTCCGCGGAAGAGTGGACATTTATTAACTCGTCTATTTGGGACAAGGCTTTGGAAGAAGCAGAGGATTTAGCTAATTATGATCAACCGCTTGCGATTTACGGATCTGATCTGGATCCTAAGATGATCAACATTGCTCGAGATAATGCGATGGAAGCAGGACTTGCTGATTTAGTGCAATGGAAACAAATGAATGCTGCAGACTTTCATTCGAAAGAAGACGTGGGTTACATTGTTAGCAATCCTCCGTATGGGGAGAGGATTGGTGACAAGAAGGAAGTAGAGGCGATATATCAAAAGCTTGGTGCAGTGCTAAAAGATTATCCAGCATGGAGTAAATATATTCTCACTGCAAATGAAAATTTTGAAGCATTATTCGGTCAAAAAGCCTCCAAGAAGCGAAAGCTGTTTAATGCGTTTATAAAAACGGATTATTATCAGTATTTCGGAAAAAAGTCTAAGTAAAACCCAATATTATCAAGGGTTTGAAGCTTTTTTCTATGTAGTTGTAAGAAAAACAAAATATATTATTTGTTACCGCACTAATCCAAAATTGGAAAGGTGCGGTTTTTTTGTTGCTGAAATTCGATATTAAAGATTTTAGATGATCGAATTTAATGGAATGCAAGGATAATGGAAATAAGACAAGTATGTTAAACAGTAAATGAAGAACATTCGATTATTTTCAATTACATGCCCAATGAAGAAATTTATGATAGCCGTGAATCTCCTCGTTTATCTTGACTTGACTAATGTGGTAGATCAAATACTAGGGTTAAATGGTACAGTTACTTATGCGACTGTACTTTTTGTGTATTGCCGAGAACTTAGCTGAGGTTGGCGTGTTGGTGCCGTCCAATCTAGCAATCAAACTAAAGCATATAAATAAAGAAAGTAGTAAAAGGGGCACGGAAGGAATATAAGGGAGTTTAACGATAAAGAGGAGGAAAGATGATGGTTAAAATTTATATTGATCCAGGTCATGGTGGCAATGATCCAGGAGCAACCGGCAATGGATTAAAAGAAAAAGATTTAACCTTGGCCATTTCGCTTAAAATGAGAGAAAAACTTGCAAAATATCAAGGTGTTTCTGTTCGTCTAAGTCGTACCAATGATAAAACTTTATCTTTAAGCCAGCGTACTAATGACGCTAATAGATGGGGAGCAGATTACCTTATTAGTGTACATGTTAATGCTGGTGGAGGTACCGGATATGAAGATTATATCTATAATGGCTTATCTTCAAGTTCAAGCGCTGCTAAAAAACGAGACACTATGCACACTGAAATAATTACTAAAATTAACATGCCAAACAGAGGAAAGAAGAAAGAAAATTTCCACATGGTAAGAGAATCCAAGATGCCAGCAATTTTAACGGAAAATGGATTTATTGATACAGTCGATGATGCAGCTCGATTATCAAAAGGTTCTTTCTTAGATGACATCGCTCAAGGCCATGTGAGTGGATTGATAAAGATTTTTAACTTAAAGAAAAAAGTAAAGGCAACAAATCCAGATGCGGTTATTGGAAGGGAAAAGACGGCTAATTTAAAAGTAGATGGCTATTGGGGTAGCAAGACGACAAAAGAATTACAACAAGCACTTGGAACGATCGTTGATGGTGTGATTAGTAATCAATCTAGAAATAAGGTAACTAATAGAATAGTTTCTGGTATCACATTTGGAACGGGTGGCAGCTTAGTTATTAAAGCTTTGCAGCGTAAGATTGGCGCCAAAACTGACGGTTATTTAGGACCACAGACAATTAGGAAATTACAAGCTTATCTTGGTACTCCACAAGATGGTGTATTAAGTAAACCATCTCTTGTAGTGAAGGAGTTACAACGTCGTCTTAATAAAGGCACATTATAAGCTAATACCATATATCTATGAATCATCTTGATAGTAATTATTTGTTTTATTAGTATTTTTAAAATGGCTGCATATTGAATAGTTATTAATCAAAATTCATTGAAATACTTTACAATAGACCTGATGATTATTATAATTATGGTTGATTAGAATAGTTCGGTTAACAACTTAGTTGCTAATTTAACAAAAAACCCGTTTCATATAATATAAAATGAAACGGGTTTTTTCCTGTTAACAATGAGGGTTTAGATAATAAGTTATGATATATCCAAAAATGAGGTTGGGATTACTTCCTTTATTTACTTTCTGAATGAATTAATAGAATACTAGACTTATAATCTAAAAAAATCTATACTAGCGATAGAAATAATTTCGTATTCAAGATAAAAATAAAAAGTTTGTACAAGAGTGAGGGATTTCTAGTGAAAGACAGTGAAATATTGGCTTATTTCTTAGAAAATTTATGGACAAAAGGGTTTAAATTAGCAGACGAAGAAGTAAACTTTATATATTTTGGGCAAAAATTTACGGATACTTCAATAGAACATGTCAAGTTAGCGTTATCATTTACTTTACAACTGCAAATGTCATTTGACAGAAGTTTTTATATCAGTTTATTGGAGTTATTTAGTCGGCATAATATTCAAAATAAAAAAGAAGCCATCTTGCTTTTAAAACAAAATGGCTTAATGAATTAGTTAATTCAATTTTAGAGCTTTTCGCGCTAATTCATCCGCATGTTTATTTTGTTTCTCAGGAATCCATTTTATAAAAAAATAGGGAAAAGAACTTGATAATTGATTAATCTGATTTAAATATGACTGAAATATATCATTTTTTACATACTCGTTTTCAATTGCATCTACCACAACTTTTGCATCGGATCTAAAGGAAATAATCTCATCTGGAAAGCGCTCCTTGCATAACTCCAATGCTTTAATAACTGCTATAAATTCCGCTTCGTGATTGGAATATTCACCGATAAATAAATATTCTTCCATTTGCTGTTGTCCAGTTTTTATATATATGCCAATGCCACTTGGACCTGGATTTCCTTGACTGGCTGCATCTGTATAGACTTCAATCATTATAATACCCCTAACATTTACTTATTTATATTCGATCTTAGGTTTCATTTTCTTTGCGATATATAAGAATGGTGTGTCTAAAGCAGATACAACAAATTTTATAATATAAGTTGTAAATAAAATGCTGAGCCATGCATCCCATTCATGCACATCATAAAATGCAATAGAACAGAAGATAAGTGTATCAATAAACTGACTGATCATCGTGCTACCGTTATTCCGGATCCATAAATACTTATTGGAAGGTAACAACTGTTTTAACTTACCATAAATCCAGACATCAATATATTGACTGACAACATATGCCAACATACTTCCGATGGCGATATTTGGAATCAATTCAAAAATGGTTTCAAGTGCCCCTTGCGCAAAGTCATCTGAATGCGGAGTGAATCGTAACACAAATTGCATCACAATGGTCATAATGAGCAGGGAAGAGAACCCCATCCATACAGCTTTTTTCGCTTCTTTTTTACCGTGATTTTCATTTAATATATCCGTAGCTAAAAATACTGTTCCATACGTAATATTACCCAGTGTAGCTACTAATCCGAGCATTTCAACTGTTTTTAACACCTGGATATTTGCGATTACAGTAGACATTCCTATCCACACAAATAAGCCGGCTTTTCCAAACAGACGATACATAATTAATAATAACGCAAAATTAATAATAGCAAATATAATCCACAATAGTTCGTTTGGCAATATTTGTTCCTACCTTTCTTCGTAATATATTTTGTAGTCAATAAATAAAATTACCATAGTTTCAGGATTTATGTAAATATAAAAATATATTAGAGCAATATAAAAGGCGATGATTGGATCATCGCCTTGTTCATTTTCATTTATTTTTTTTCAACATTAGCAGCTTGTGGGCCTCTTTCGCCTTCAACGATTTCAAAAGATACGTCTTGACCTTCTTCTAGTGTTTTGAAACCTTCTTGTTGGATAGCGGAGTAATGTACAAATACATCATTTCCTTCTTCCAATTGAATAAATCCATACCCTTTTTCTGCGTTAAACCATTTTACTACACCGTTTTCCATGTTATCTTTCCTCCTAAAACCTTTCACGCAAAAACGTGTTAATACAAAAAAGATGGTGGATAATGAAAAAGGTAGCAACTACAGAAGTATAGGATCACCATTCCATTTACTTCTATAGAAGCTACCTGATAATAATGAACCCAAAACATCTTCTTTGCTTGTACCAACTATAGCTTATTTTACCAATTCCGTCAAGATATTCATGGCATAGAAATCCTTTGTTTATAAGGACTAAAACCTTTTCATCATCACGTGAACATGATATTGTAATAACAGAATTTTCATTTTGAGGTGTTACGATTGACAATACTAATTGGGTTAACAGGTTGGGGTGATCATCACTCACTTTACGATAATGCAAAGGATAGACAATACAAATTAACTGCCTACAGTTCACATTTTCCAGTTGTTGAAGTAGACAGCTCTTTTTATGCTATCCAATCTACAGAAAATTATCAAAAATGGGTGAGCGAAACACCAGATGCGTTCTCTTTTGTTATTAAAGCATATCAAAGCTTAACAGGTCATGACCGTAAATATTTAACCAACCGAGAGGCAAAAGAATTAGTGGATGCTTTTATCAGCTCCATTCAACCAGTGATTCAGGCCAACAAATTAAATACTGTATTATTTCAGTTTCCGCCGTGGTTTGATATCAAGCAACGGAATATAAATAAAATCAAAAAAATTAAACAGTGGATGGGCGATATACCAATAGCTATTGAATTCAGAAATCGAACTTGGTTTGAAGGTCATCAACAAGAAACATTGGCATTTCTAAAAGACCTAGGAATAACACACGTCATTTGTGATGAACCACAGGCTGGGAAAGGATCTGTTCCAACCGTTTTAGAAACAACAAGTGACCGTGTATTAATCCGATTCCATGGAAGAAACATTCATGGCTGGAATAATCACGGTCAAGAAAATTGGAGAGAGGTTCGTTTTTTATACCGTTATAATCAAACCGAATTACAGGAATGGGTGAAGCGTATACATACACTTCAAAAACAAGCAAAAGAAATAACTATATTATTTAATAATAACTCTGGAGGGGATGCAGCTGATAATGCTAAACAATTATTAGAATTACTGGATATTACATATCAAGGATTACATCCCAAACAAATTGATTTTTTTGACTTAATGTAGTGATACTCGTTTGGCACCTAAGTATCTTTCTGACCAATAGCTTACGTTTAATTCACTTATTTCTACACCATTGGATTCACCAGCATGAATAAACTTGCCATCCCCTAAGTAAATACCGGCATGGGATGGACCTGGTTTGTATGTTTCAAAAAATACTAAATCTCCCACAGATGGCTGGTCAATATGCTTGGTTGCATTCCATATTTCACTCACTGTTCGTGGTAGGTTTACATCTAGTTGATTATATACATACTGTAAATAACCACTACAATCAAATCCTGAAGTGGATGTTCCACCCCATCGGTATGGTGTGCCAATATGTTCTTTAGCGCTAGAGATGATTTGACTGGCACTTACCGATGATTTAGAAGTTGAGGTATTTTCTTTCTTTACAGGTGTTTCTTTATTCGCTTCGGCTTCTTCTTGATTCGTTTCATCTGATTTTTCGTTGGATTCCTGCTCGGTTACTTCTACTGATGCTACTTGAGGTGCTTCAACTGTCTTTTCATGTATTTCTGCTTCAATATGGTGAATTTCCTCACCTGTATCCTGTTTATATGCTTCTATTGCTTCATTTGATTTTTCACCATATATACCGTCGATATTCGCACGGTAGTAACCAAAATAGAATAAAGCTTCCTGTACCTCTTTGACATCTTCCCCGCGATCACCCATTGAAAATGTTAGTTCATGTTGTTGTAATAAGTTTTCATAATATTCTTCTTCTTCATTTATAATGGCTTTTACTGTTTTTTCATTTGCTTTTCCATTTTGCTCTAACAAATGCTCTTGTTGAAATTTCGTTAACGCATATTCTGTCAAAACGCCAAACTCTCCGTCAATAGATGAATCATAGTATGATAATTTTTGTAATTTGTGTTGCAGCATTCGAACCGATTCATGCTGCATACCGAATTGCAGCATGTTTGATTGTTCTAATACCTCGTTTTGCATCAATGGATAGGCATCGACATAAAAAGCAAATGGCTGGCTAAATGCAAAGCTGTAAGCGACGGAGTGTTTTACTACTCGTGATATTTGATCTTGCAACATCATAAAACCACCCCTTACGAAATTATTACTTACAGAAAAATTTATGTTAAAATAGGGGAAATATGATTTTTAGTTACATTTGTTATGTATTTGTAATAAACGCTGGTCAGGGAGGAAGATTAAAGATGTCAATGAGTGAACAAAACTATTTGAATTTATGTAAAAAAGTACTTGCAGAAGGAACAAAAAAAGATGATCGCACAAATACAGGTACTTTATCGATATTCGGCCATCAAATGCGCTTTGATTTACAGGAAGGATTCCCGTTACTAACAACTAAAAAAGTACCCTTTCGTTTAATTGTTAGTGAATTATTGTGGTTTATCAAAGGTGATACGAATATTCGTTACCTTTTAAAACATAATAACAATATTTGGAATGAATGGGCATTTAAAAATTGGGTGGAGAGCGATGAGTACAAAGGACCGGATATGACGGATTTTGGCCATCGTTCAATACAGGATCCTGACTTTAAGAAAGAATATGATCAGCAAATGGATATTTTCAAAACTAACATTCTAGAAGATGACGCTTTTGCAGCCAAGTTTGGTGATTTAGGTTCGGTTTATGGTAAACAATGGCGTGCCTGGAAAACGTCACATGGAGAAACGATTGATCAATTCAAAGATGTGATCGAAGCGATTAAACATAATCCATATTCAAGAAGGCATATTGTTTCTGCGTGGAATCCGGAAGATGTTCCAAGTATGGCGCTACCCCCATGTCATACGATCTTTCAATTTTATGTAGCGGATGGAAAATTAAGTTGTCAGTTGTATCAGCGGAGTGGTGATATCTTTTTAGGTGTACCTTTTAATATTGCCAGTTATGGATTGCTAACACTGTTGATTGCTAACGAATGTGGATTAGAACCAGGTGAATTTATCCACACGTTTGGTGATGCACATATCTATGCCAATCATCTTGAACAGGTGGAAACACAACTGAAACGTGAACCAAGAACGTTACCAACTGTTTCTATCAAGGAAGGTTTATCTATTTTTGATATTGAAATAGAAGACATTAAACTGGAAAATTATCAACCACATCCAGCTATTAAAGCACCAGTAGCAGTATAAAAGGAGGAACAAAATGATTTCACTATTATTTGCAATGGGAAAAAACAGAGTGATCGGAAAAGATAATACGTTACCGTGGCATTTACCTAAAGATCTTACATTTTTCAAAGAATTAACCACGTCTGAATCCATTATTATGGGACGAAAAACATTTGAGTCGATGAATGGCCCTTTGCCAAAGCGTGAAAATATTGTATTAACCACCAGGCAAGAGTTTGCTCATGATAATTGTAAAGTGATTCATTCAATAGATGAGATTAAAGAAATGGACCAGGTGAATCCCGAGAAAGAATGGTTTGTCATCGGTGGTGAAGAAATCTTTAAACAAGTGCTCGATTTTGCAGATCGAATCTATATGACTTATATTGATGAAGTGTTTGAAGGTGACACATTTTTCCCTGTTTTTGATGGAACAGAGTGGAATGTAACTAAGAAAGAAAAAGGGAAAAAGGACGAGAAAAATATATATGATTATTACTTTATTCAATATGATCGGAAAAAGTCATAATATTTTTATCGTTAATAAAGACAAGCATGTGAAATCATGATAAGATAAAAGGTAATGATAATCTGATTATACATAAAGGGGCGCATAAAATATGTTATCTTCTATTGGTATTCCCGGGCTAATCTTAATATTAGTTATTGCATTAGTGGTTTTTGGGCCGAAAAAATTGCCTGAAATTGGTAAGGCAACAGGGGAAACGTTACGTGAATTTAAAAACTCTGCACGTGATTTGACAGATGAAGAAAATGAACAAAAGGAAAATAAATCGTAATTTTTTATTGATCAATAAACGAGGTGAACGTCATGTTATCTAATATTGGCTTTCCAGGATTATTTTTAATTTTAGTTATTGCGTTGGTTATTTTTGGTCCTTCTAAATTACCAGAAATAGGTAAAGCTGTTGGCAACTCTTTACGCGAGTTTAAAAAAGCAACCAATGATATTATGGATGAAGATAAAGATAAATCAGGCAAATAAGGAAAGAAAATTTTAAAATTTGACCATGTGGATAAAGTTAAGCGCAAGAAGCTACGTCCAGCAACTAGCAAACTTCCCTCACCGATAAGTCAACATCGATCCATTCTTGTTGCACGAGCGCAGTTTTGTACATTGCTAATCGGGAGCTTGCGCTTTTGTTCTCATGTAACATTGGCTTATGATGAAGGGACGTTTAAAATGAAGCAAGACAAATCATTACCAAATGAGAAGGAAATGGGGTATTTAGACCATTTCGCTGAATTACGTAATCGCTTGTTATGGACCGCACTAGTATTTGTAGTATTTTTTATCGGCGGTCTTTATTTTGTGGAAAATATTAGAGATTTCTTTTTAAATGATATAGATATCACATTAAATCTGATTTCTCCAGAAGAAATTATTTGGATCATCTTCATGATTGCCTTTGTAGTTGCACTTGCTGCAACATTACCATTTCTTTGTATACAATTATGGTTATTTGTTAAACCAGGCCTAACGAAACGTGAGCAACGAATTTCATTGGCTTATATTCCAGTTATTTTCATTTTGTTCGTATCTGGACTTGCCTTTGGATACTTCATTTTTATACAGCTCATTCTGCCATTTGTATTATCATTGAATGATGGATTGTTTGATACGATGTTCACAGTTGAAAACTATTTCCGCTTTATATTTAGAGTGACATTACCGTTTGCTGTATTTTTTGAAGTCCCGGTTATTACCATGTTTTTAACTAGTTTAGGTATGGTTACACCACAATTTTTAAGTAAAACGAGGAAGTACGGTTATTTTATCCTTGTTATTATCGGAACTATGATTTCACCGCCAGATTTTATATTGCAAATAGTAGTTGCTATTCCATTAATCGTACTATATGAAATCAGTATCTTGCTATCGCGAATTGTTTATCGCAAAAAACAAGAGAAACATCGTAAATTTATGGGAAATTAATACAAAGGATTGAGGGGAAGTATGAAGTCATTTTATCAATTTATGATGCGTTACCGTGGAAATAAACAACTAGATGATGCTCGAAGGTTAGCTGATTGGATGTTTTATGACCATGGCTTTCCAAAGCATTCTCATGATTATTATGAAATTAGTAGTTATCTTGAATGGCAAACTCCTTTTCCAGAAGCAGTTGCAACTTATGATGACTTATGGGAGGAGTATATAGATGAAGTAAAGCCATGAGTGCCTGGGACACTCATGGCTTTTACCTACTCATTCAATAGCTCTATAGCTACAATATTGTCGAATGGCACCTTGCTAATCATAGATGCTTCTTGAACGGTTATCTTTCTTTCGTTGGGATGCATCTTAATAATATGGCCAATAATCGGATTAAATGAACCATATTGATAATAATCTAATCTCACCTTTTGCTTAGTGTGTATCACCTGTTGTACGGTTGATTCCATTTCATTGACATAATCTTCACTTAAAACCGGCTTTTCCTTAGGGGGTTCTTCGGAAAAGAAATCTTGGAGCATTTCAACATGCTCTGGCAACATTAAAGAAGCCCATTTTATTTTACCTCGATCATGTACCAAACAAATCACCTCAATAATATTGTACACGAACATTCGTTCTTTAACAATAGACTTCGATCACTTGTTCGTGTATAATAATAGTGAAAATATGGAAGGGATGGTGAATACTATATGAAAATTTTACATACAGCAGATTGGCACTTAGGAAAAATCGTTCACGGATTGCATATGACAGAAGATCAAGGTATGGTCCTGCAGCGTCTTATTGATATTATTCAAGCAGAACAACCAGATGTTATCATCATTGCAGGCGACCTTTATGATCGAGCGGTTCCACCAAGGGAAGCCGTTGAATTATTAAACTCATTTTTTACTACTGTATCCGTTGAAATGGAGATTCCAATTGTTGCTATTTCTGGTAATCATGATAGCCCTGATCGACTCGGATTCGGAGCAAGTTTGTTTCAATCCAAGCATTTATATTTAGCAACAGCTATGGAGGATGTGTTTAAACCAATACATTTTAATGATGGGGATAAAGATGTTTATTTTCATTTAGTTCCTTATTTGGAACCAGAACAAGTAAGACACTATTTTCAAGAGGAAGCAATCCAAACACACCAAGATGCAATGGAGCGGATCGTGAGACAAATTGAAGAAGAAATGATAAATCATGCTCAGCATATTTTAGTAGGGCACGCCTTTATTGCTGGCGGTATGGAATCGGAGTCTGAAGAAAGACTTACGATGATTGGCGGTACTCCTTATATCGATGCTTCTATATTTAAATCTTTTGATTACATTGCCTTAGGACATCTACATCAACCTCAAAAAATTAATAGTGATTTTATCCGTTATTGCGGCTCTATCATGAAATATTCCTTTTCCGAAGCAAACCATAAAAAATCTGTAACTATCTTAGAACTAGATGAGAATGAGAAAACTGTAACTACTATCCCCTTAAAAGCTCCAAAGGACTTACGTATTGCAGAGGGTTACTTTGAAGAATTATTAGAGGGGAAAGTAATGGAAGCAACAATTGACTACTTGCAAATTCGATTGCTAGATGATGGACAAATCATTGATCCTGTCACAAAGTTGCGCAAGCTTTTTCCAAATATTTTACGCTTAGAACGTAAACATCATTTAGTACATCATTCACTTAAAGAGATCCAATCGATAAAGAAAAAACAGAAAATGACCCATGAACAACTATTTGCATCTTTTTATAAAGAGATAAAAGGATCGGAACTTTCTGAAGAACGGGCGAAATATGTACAAGATGTCATACAAAAAGTTATGGTAGAAGAGAGGGAGAAGTAATATGCGTGCATTAAGCCTCGAACTAACTGCATTTGGACCCTATCGAGAGAAGCAACGGATAAATTTTACCGATTTAGGAGATGAACCGATATTTTTGATTACCGGTCCAACTGGTGCTGGAAAAACAACTATTTTTGATGCAATTTGTTTCAGTTTATATGGGAAAGCCAATGGTACTGACCGTGATCAAGATGGTTTTCGTAGTCATTTTGCCAATGTATCTGAACTAACTTCAGTCAGTTTTACCTTTGTATTGCATCAAAAAACATATTGTGTCATGCGTAGCCCAAAACAACAAAAGCCTAAAGCGCGAGGAGAAGGGTATACAGAGGAAGCGGCTAGCGCTAGTCTTTATGTTTACAATCACGAACAACAATGGGAATTAATAGTTTCCAAGATTAAAGATGTGAATGAAACTATCGAAGAAATGATTGGACTTGATTATGAACAATTCAAGAAAATGATTATGATTCCCCAAGGTGAGTTTAGAAAATTAATCTCTGAAAATAGTAAAGAACGTGAAGAAGTCTTACAAAAAATATTCCGGACTTATTTCTATAAAAATATGACTGAAAAATTAAAAGAAGAAGCAAAATCTTTAAAGGAACAATGGGAAAAGCGAGATTGGCAATATCAACAAGAATTAGAAAAGCTTCCTGATGAGACTATCGATCCTGACTCTCATAAAAAGGTGAAAGAACAGCTAGAAGACCGTTACCTCAATCTAGAAGAAAAAAAGGCTTCACTAAATAAAGAATTAGATCAAGTAAGCAAACAATTATCTGTGTTTCAAGAGCAATATTATCAGCAAAAAAAGCTAGTAGATCATTTTCATGAGTATGAACAGTTGCTAGATAAACAAAATCAATTGCAGCTGAACCAAAAAGAAATAGATACATTACATGAAAAACTCGAACTCGCAAAAACAGCTGAGAAAATAAAACCGATAGAAGAATTAATGCAAACAAGAAAACAGGAATGGCAGTTTCAACATCAGAAATTTGAAGATATAGCCAAACAACAAAAAGACATACAGATTCTATTTGAACAATCTAAAGTTAAATATGAAGAAGAACAAAAGAAAGAAAAAGAACGTGAATCCTTACAATTCCAATTGAAGGAACACCAACAATTACTAGCGAAAATGGATGAATTTGAAACTACAGGAAATGAATTAAATAAATTGGACGAAACATTTAAGAGCACACAGGAAAAACAAACCTTATTGGAGAACAAAATCAAAGAACTAGACAAAAAGAAAGAAACGAGTTACGAGATCAGAGATAAGATCCATGAATCAGACAGCACTTTGCAAAAACTAAAACATGAAATAGAGCAGCTGCGGCGAAAAGCGACAAATATGCAGGATTTAAAGAAAGAATATCAAGAACTATTAGTGTTAAGAAAAGATTATCAGCAATATAAAAATGTCGCTGATAAGCTACAAACAGCAGCTGATGCACAAGCAAAGAGATGTGAACAGCTAGAACAGGAAAGAAAAAAACATTTTGCAAGTCATTTGGCAGCATCATTAGACGATGGAAATGCATGCCCTGTATGTGGCTCCATTCATCATCCTGATCTCGCCAAGATAAAAGATTCAAGTATTTCCGATGAATTGATGGATAAAGAGACCAAATCTCTAACTTCATTACAAGAAGAAACTCAAAACATGCAAATGACACTCCTGCAAATTAAAGAACAAGGAGAAGGGAAAAAACAACTCGTTACGCGATTAATCCAATCATTAGAAATGGATAAGGAACAAATCACACATGAACAACTGCAACAAATCGATACATCCTTACTCGAAAGCATCCAGCATAATAAAAAAGAATCACAAAAGCATCAACATACGGTTCAAGAATTACAAAGTCAATTTAAACAAATTCAAACGGCCATGCAGGATTATGATCGGTTAAAGCAAGAATTAGCACGAATACAAGAAAAGCAGCAGGAAATAAGTAAAGATTATCATAAAGTACATGCTCAATATTCACAACTTAAAGCGCAACTTCCTGATGGTGTGGAATCACCTACAGCCTTTAAACAACAAGTTATTATGTTAGAACAAGAACTGAATAAAAAAATGCAGCAGTGGAAAGACGTACAAGCACATTATGAAAAAGCGATTGAAGATAAGAACAAGGCAGAAACTAAATATCAGGAAGCAAATCAGTTTACTAATCAATTAAAGCAAAAATCCAACGAGCAAGAAAAGAAATTTAATCAAGCACTTGTTGATTATCAATTTGTCTCGATTACAGAATATAAACAAGCACTTCTACCTCTTAAAAAACAGCAGGAAATAGCAAATGACATATCAAAACATGACGAACAAAAAAATGTAGTGAAAAATCGTTTAATTAATCTAGCAGAATGGATAAAAGATGTTGAAAAACCAGATTTAACAAAACTGGAAGAAAAAATAGCCGATGTTGAAAAAGACAAAGATGAAAAAAATAAACAGATGCAATCTATTGCATTTCATATCGATTTATTCATTGCTACGATTCGGAAAACGAATGAATTAGAAAAACAAATGAAGGAAATAAACGATGATTATTTCCATATTGGGGAATTGGCTGATCTAGCCAGAGGTGACAACACTGCAAGACTCTCCTTTGAGCGGTTTGTATTATCGACCTTTTTAGATGAGATATTGTTACAGGCAAATATACGCCTTGACCAAATGACAGACCATCGTTATCAATTAATTCGAAGTGAAGAGTTAGCAAAGCGTGGTGCGCAAAGTGGTCTCGATCTTGAAGTACTTGACCATTACACTGGTAGGAAAAGATCAGTAAATACACTTTCTGGTGGTGAAGGCTTCAAAGCAGCTCTTAGCTTGGCGTTAGGAATGGCTGATATTGTCCAAGCTCATGCAGGTGGTGTACAATTAGACACCCTATTTATTGATGAAGGATTTGGTACCCTTGACGAAGTATCACTGGAACAAGCAATTAAATGTTTAAAAGAATTACAGCAAGATCATCGTATGATTGGTGTTATTTCCCATGTAGCACAATTAAAAGAAGAAATTAAAGCAAAATTAGTAATAGAAGCATCGCATACCGGTTCTACGGCAAAGTTCAAAATAGGATAAAAATAATCAAAAAGGTACAAAAATCAACACCAACTAAATATATCCTGTCAAAACATGCGCTTGCCCAGGAAATATTATTTGTCATCAACTGTTCATTTCCTTAGATGTCATCTGTGATATTTGTATTACTAGGCAAAAGAAAAAAGGAAATATTTTTGGCCTGCTCCTTTTCAAAGCCTATACCATTCTAGACAAACGAACATATACTATCTCAACATGCTATACGGAAGGAGAATGTATATGTTTCGACCGCCAAACCAACCACCGATGTTCTCGCAACAGAATATACCAACACAGGGGTTATTTCCCCGTGGTCCTGTTCCAAATCAAATGACGAATCCGACCGGACTACAAGGATTATTGCAACGTTTCTTACCATCACAAGCTTCTAATATGACCACCCAGGCAACAAATGTGGCAACAGGTGGAGGCTCAAATTTAATGGGAACGATTAATAATGTACAACAAGTTTTAAAAGTCGCACAACAGGCCACGCCATTAATTAAAGAATACGGTCCAATGATTAAAAACGCTCCGAAATTAATCAATATGATGAAGGCTTTAAACGAGATAAATGATGATGACGAGGAAGTACAAGGGGAAGAGGAAGCGGAAGAATTGGATATAACGGAAAGTACACCGACGTCAAAAAAACAAGTGAGTACAAATTCTGCTCCAATTCGTACGAGTGAATCTCAGCCAAAGTTGTTTATTTAAATTTCTTTAAAAACAGTCCACTTGCATTTTTTAGACACTAAGAGCACAATAAAAGTAATCACGTTTAGTAGGAGGCTTTTTCATGACAAAGCAATCTCTCGAGAAAGCAATTTTTGCAGGTGGCTGTTTTTGGTGCATGGTAGAACCATTTGATGAACAACCTGGCATTGAAAAGGTTGTTTCTGGTTACACAGGTGGAAACATGCCTAATCCAACATATGAAGAAGTGTGTACCAATACAACAGGACATCGCGAAGCAGTTGAAATTACGTTCAACCCAGAAATATTTTCATATCAAAGATTATTAGAGATATTTTGGCAACAAATCGATCCCACTGATCCCGGTGGCCAATTCCACGATCGTGGTGAGTCCTATAAAACCGGTATTTTTTATACTAATGATCAACAAAAAAAATTAGCTGAGCAATCTAAACAGACATTAGAAGATAGTGGTAAGTTTAATGAACCTATCGCAACAGACATATTACCAGCAAAACCTTTTTATCCAGCAGAAGAACAACATCAAGATTACTACAAAAAACAAAGCTTCCATTATCAAATGTATAAAAAAGGTTCAGGTAGAGCGGATTTTATTAAAAGAACTTGGGGTAAAAATTATTCAAAAGAAGAGTTGAAAGAGCGCTTAACTCCAATTCAATATCATGTAACACAAGAAAATGGCACAGAAAGACCATTTGATAATGAATATTGGAATAACCAGGGAGAAGGTTTATATGTAGACATTATCAGTGGTGAACCACTGTTTTCAACTGCAGACCAATATGATGCAGGATGCGGATGGCCAAGTTTTACTAAACCTGTAAACCGTAGCCGGGTTGAAGACAAACTGGATACTTCACATGGTATGAGAAGAATTGAAGTAAGAAGTAACGAAGCTGATTCTCATCTCGGTCATGTATTTGATGATGGGCCGGTTGAAAATGGTGGCATGAGATATTGTATTAATTCCGCTGCCTTAAGATTTATTCCAAAGCATAAGTTAAAAGACGAAGGTCTTGAGGAGTACCTGGCACTATTCGATTAACTTCCCGTTATTGTGCCGGGAGTTTTTACATATAAGAGGGCGTGTATTATGGTCAGAAATATAAGTTATCTTTTGTTAATGTATACCGTTTCATTAATAATAACCGGATTATTCCTTCTTTTACATTTCCCACTTCCATGGATATTAGGACCACTGGTAGCTGTATTTATTCTGAATTGGTTAATAAGCCAACCACTTGCACAAAACAATACGATATTGCAAATCAGCTTTTTGCTTACGGGAGCGCAAATAGGCTCAACATTTACAGCTAGCACGCTAAGTAAAGTAATTCCATATTTTATTCCGTTTTTAGTTATTACTTTATTATTGATATATGTATGTATGAAAAGCGGCGAATTATTAGCTAAATATGCAAAAATAGAATCATCAACTGGTGTGTTGGGAAGTATCCCTGGTGGGTTATCCGTTATGGTAGCAATGAGCGATTCAATGAATGCTAACACTGGATTAGTAGCAATTTTTCACACTATCAGACTAATGGCCGTCTTGTTTCTTGTACCACTTATGGCATCCTTTATGTTTGCTCAGACGGATACACAGCAAATGCTCAGTAATACAGCTATCGAATTAAACGTTTGGACAGTACTGTTGTATTTACTGTTATTCGGATTTGCTTATCTGTTACGCTATAAAATACCGGCCCCTTATGTATTGATCCCCATGCTAGTAATTGCAAGTCTCAAACTACTATCTATACCAGTAAGTGATGTGCCAGTTAGCTTATATCACATAGCTCAGCTGTCAATTGGTATTCATCTAGGCTTATCGATAACGATAACAGATTTGAAGAAAGTAGGTAATTTCTCCTGGATCTTCCTTTTATTCACCTGCGTTATTATAATGATATCAACCGTCTTGGGATACATATTTGCCAAACTGTCCGATCTCAGTTTCGCTACGGCAATGCTTAGCCTTGCACCAGGTGGATTGGTGGAAATGGCGATTACTGCTGGTGAGGTAGGGGCAGATCCATCAATTGTGGGATCACTGCAATTGATACGACTGTTATTTATTATCATCGTATTGCCGTTTATTCTTAAAAAGATGACAATTTCTTTTAATAAACCATAATAGTATTATGTCAACTTCGCAAAATCCCTTGTGTAAAAGTCAATAAATGTTATGATAGAAGGAAGGAGGGACATAAATGATTCACCAAAATTGGGAAAACAATCGTACAATTAAAAATATTAAATGTGTCCATACTAATGCAAAAAAATATAAAGTAAATTCTGTTTTAACAGAAGGAAAAATATATGACGTAAAAAACGAAACAGATGAATTTTATTTTGTTATTGACAATACCAATCGAATAGCTGGTTTTAAAAAGGATTACTTCGAACTTGTTTAACCATGTTTATTAATAGCATTTATTGGGAAAACATAAACAATAAGGGTTTTTATGTTTAATATTAGACTTTTCAAAGATTCTCCATAGGAGCTGATAAAATGAAAAGAATACTTTTAATCCGTCATTGCCAGGCTTTAGGACAACACAGTGATTCTCCTTTGTCAAAGAAAGGCATACAAAAAGCGTATGAATTAGCAAGACAACTCGAAAGACTAACCTTTCAAATAGATCGTATCATTACAAGCCCTTATATGCGTGCAGAGGAAAGCATCAAACCATTTGCATCTCGTCAAGGTATACCAGTTGAAACAGACGAGAGATTAAAGGAACGCTTACTAAGCGAACAGCCTGTAGATGATTGGATCGATATTTTAGAAGAATCTTTTCAAAATTTCCATTTTAAGCTACCAGGTGGGGAATCGTCGAACGAAGCCTATAAACGTGCAGAAGAAGTCTTGGATGAGTGTATGAAAGAGGAGTTAAATGAGAACATTATAATTGTAACACATGGAAACTTACTTGCTCTTATGTTGAAAAAATTTCATGTAGATTTTGGCTTTCATGAATGGAAAACACTAACAAATCCTGACGCCTTTTTAATTCAACGTATTGGCGGCGAATATATAACTGAGAGAATTTGGGAAGAAAATGAATCTCATTTTTATTAACATGATTTGAAAACTCTATGAAATACGCTATAATGGTATTCGAACTTTGAAAAATATGATAGAATATGTATGTATAGAGATACATAACGATTAATCGTTAAAGGAGGGGACCGTCTTGGCTTTTGTAATTACTTCGCCTTGTGAAGAAGAAAAAGCAGGCGAATGCGTAGAAGTTTGCCCTGTAGATTGTATAGAGGAAGGAAAAGATATGTTCTATATCGATCCTGATATTTGTATCGATTGCGGTGCTTGTGAGGCTGTATGCCCTGTAGAAGCAATTTATATGGAAGATGAAGTACCAGATAAAGAAAATGAATATATCTCATTAAATCGCAAGTTCTTTGAAGAAAGTTAAGAACATTCAAATTTAAAACCGCTATTTGTAATAGCGGTTTTTTAATACTTAATTTCAAAATTTTTAAATGTATTTTCTATTTCCTTTTCTGTAATTTCGATATTTTTTACTTTAGCAAAGAAAGAAGGACCTTTTTTAACTTGATTAAAAAATTTTTCAACCTTATCATCTTTACCCTGTGCTTCTATTTCAACAGACCCATCATCAAGATTCTTCACCCATCCTACAACATCATTCTCCATAGCAACTTGTTGCGTAAAGGAACGAAAACCAACACCTTGTACACGACCTGAAACGATTACATGAACTTGTCTCAATATTATCACCTCTTTCATATGATAGTATCACTGAATATTTCACAATTCAAAAGTTAAGAAAGTAGACATAAATGAAAACGCTTAATAATAACCTTAATTTGGTTATGAAAGCAGATATCGGTTATGCCCAGTTATGAAATGGTACTTTTTCAAACTGCAGGAATCTTCGACAGAAAAAAATATCAATAAATATCTAACTCAGACATAGTATTATCACAAGCAGGACAATCATCACAAATGAAAAAAATAGTTTCCATTGCACAAGATGGACTTGTCAAAAACGATAAATCCTTCGCATGAACTTATGGATGGGGATACAAGATTTGTATTGTCAGGATGCTTGTTGCAAAGTTGTAAAAGTGGCAATAGCAAAGTCTGTGATATATCGTAAAAAACCAACTGGAGTGTTGCTTATGCATTGGAAAAAATACATTGTGTTATTAATACCCTTTGTCGTCTTAGGATTAGCACTTATCTATTTTCTGCCTCGAAGTCAAAATCATAATACAATTATAGCAGCTCTTATTTTTTGGATTATTTATTATGGGTGGGTATATATGGCAGATAAACGAAAGGGAAATAGGTGAAAAGAAATATATATTAATTTGAGACAGAGAAATGATAAAACTGTGATATTCCCTTGCTTTTTGGAAAAGCTAGAAACAGTTTATAAAAGGAAGGGATTTTTGCCATGGCACAATCAATTTGGTTAACAAACAATATAAAATCCTTTGATTCATTAAATGAAAGCCTTGAAACAGATGTAACCATTGTCGGTGGTGGTATTACCGGAATTCTATCTGCATACCTTTTGTCTGAAAATGGTGTTCAAGTTGTATTATTAGAAAGAGGAAGATTACTTCATGGTACAACTGGTCACACAACAGCTAAAGTAACGGCACAACATGGTTTAATATATAATGAATTAATGGAACATTTTGGTCTAGAAAATACTCAAAAATATTATCAAAGTCAAGTTGAAGCAATTCAATTTATTAAAAGAATGACCGAACAATATCAAATAGCTTGTCAATTTGATCAACAAGATGCCATTTTATATACAAATTCTGATCAAAACTATAAAAAATTAGAAGACGAGGCAAATGCATATCAAAAATTAAATATTTCTGCGGATTTAATGAAGGAGATACCATTTGAAATCCCTCATAAGGCAGCATTAACAATGCGTCAGCAAGCACAATTTCATCCGACTGATTTTTTAAAAGTTATCATCGATAAGATTATAGAAAACGGTGGTAAGATATATGAAAACACAACTGCTGTGGACATTGACTATCAAAATAAAGTTACGTTAAGAACAGCTCGTAATCATAATGTCTTATCCGATAATGTTATCGTTGCAACTCAGTTTCCGTTCTATGAAGGGCAAGCTTTTTACAGCACCAGAATGTATCCTTCTAGATCGTATGTCATTGGTTTAACTTCCAACCGTGATTATCCTGGTGGCATGTATTTGGATGTTGATCAACCAAAACGTTCAATTCGTTATGTGAAGCAAAAGGATGAAACAATTTGGTTATTAGGTGGAGAATCACATAAAACAGGTCAGTATAAGAAAGAGAATACAAACCCATATCGTGATCTGCAAAGCTTTGGTTCACAATACCTGGATGTAAAGGATTGGCACTATAAATGGTCGACACAAGACTATACTACGTTAGATAAACTTCCATATATCGGGTCCTTAAACAAGCGCCATCCCAATGTATATGTTGCGACAGGTTTCCGTAAATGGGGAATGACCAATAGTGTTGTGGCAGCACATTTGCTAACGGATCTCATAATGAATCGTGATAATCCATACAAAGAGCTGTATAAGCCACAGCGTTTTCATGCTGATCCAGATGTTAAGAAGTTTATCAGCTACAATTCAAATGTAACGAAGGAATTAGTAAAAGGAAAACTAAGTGTCAATAATAAACATGAACATTTAGAGCCCAAAACAGCGACAAAAACAAATCATAATGGACAAACTATTGGAATTTACAAAGATGAACGTCATCAATTACATGCAGTCGATACAACATGTACACATTTAGGATGCGAATGTAACTGGAATCATGCTGATAAGAGTTGGGATTGTCCATGTCACGGATCAAGGTTTTCCTATGATGGTACAATTATTGAAGGTCCAGCAACAAAACACTTAAAGAAATTTGATCTCGAAAATTAAATTTTGTCTCAGTGTCTCAAGTATACTTTGTGTTTGAGATGTTGAGACTCCCTTCATGAATAACTTCCTATAATATATATTATGTTAACTAGAATTTAAAAAGAAACTAAACCATCCTATCTTAAGTCCAGCTGTCTGTCTGTCCGACGACACAAACTTCCCCTGCTTATAGAGCTTTACGTCATTGGACTTTATTTTAATCAATTTCTGTAAATTTATCATAATTTCCATTGAAGTGTATATTTCTGCGCCAACTTCTAATATATGATTTTCTTTTGGTATTACTTCTTTATCTACTTTTTATTAACTTCTCCAATTTTATCTGCAGTTGTGAATTCATTATCTTCAATATCACCTTGTCATGTGCATGTGTACTGTTTTCGTCATTTATCAAATAGCCACTATATGAATCTTCTGACCTTCCAATATCAACCAGACAACACACCTAACAGTAAAATAGATATTAGTAAACATAGAATCACTTTTCTAAGCATATCAATACCTCCTTCACCGAATTAGACGATGAAATTCTATAATGGTTTCAAAATATTGCTATTTATTGCATTTTTATGAAAATACATGTTTTAAAAGTCACTATTAACCCTTTAAAAAACTAGAATTCATATATTTCGGATTGGGATATTTGTAGAACCCTTCCCCAGTTAATTTTCCGAGTTTTCCTTTATCAATTAACTCTGTTTTTAACAGATTTGCCATTTTCTTTAATTGTTGATCCCCTGTTTCAGACGCTTTTGCTAGTTCAATATTGTATGAGGTTGTGATACCTATGATGTCCAAAATGGCAAATGGACCTAACGGAGAACTAGTTGCTTTCATCCATGCTTTATCAATAGTTTGTGGATCCGCCACTTTATTTAACCAAAGCAACATAGCAGCTTCTAAAAAAGGGCCCAGCAAAGAATTCAATATATAACCCGGTTGTTCTTTATATAGAGGTAAAGCAATCATTCCAATGTCTTTTGCAAATGTAATAACATCATCAAATACTTTCATATTTGTTCCAGGATGTTTCATAATTTCTGCGGTATTATTGATCCAAATTTCATTTGCGAAATGCAAAGCTAAAAACTTTTCTGGTCTACCTGTCACTTCAGCAAATTGACTAGGTAATAACACAGAAGAGTTTGTTAAGAAAATGGTCTTCTCTGGAGCTACTTTACTTAATTCTGTGTAAAATTTAGTCTTAATATTTACCACTTCAGGTATAGCTTCAATCACCAAGTCAGCTTCTGATACAGCTTTTAATAAACTGCAAGAGAAAGATATACGCTGAAAAGCAGCATTTACCTCTTTTCTTGTAGCCCCTAAGTCTTCTTGATAACGCTCCATCAAAACCACGATTTTATTTTTTCCACTGTCTAACGCTTCATCATTTATGTCATAAACCGAAACTTGAAATCCTTTGAAAGCAATTTGAAAAGCAATTTGACTCCCCAAAACGCCAATACCAGCAACCATTATATTCTTATATAACATAGTAAATTTCTCCTTTCAAATTTAAAGAAATATTTCCTATGGAAAAATAATTTTATAACTTAGAAGGTAATGAATATAAAAATTTCACTCGATTTTCGTTCTTGGCTAGGGATACATATCCACAGTGTATCCATTGAATGTTTTTCATTCCCACTGCTTTCAATGTAGACTTAATAAATGTTTTTTTGATCCCGTTTCCCGCTAAAAATTGAATATACCATTTAGGAGCTTGACCAGTTGTAATAACTTTTACGGATTGGATATTCGTGAGCAGCCCTTTCATCGTACCATTCTTATTTTCTATATATGCAAAATCTTTCAGTAGGACTTTATCTAGAAATCCCTTTAAAATAGCTGGAACATTATACCACCAGACCGGGAATATAAAAATCAACTCATTACTAGAATTTAACATTGATTGATACTTACCTACTAATTTATTCTCATACTTCCCCCTTGAATATAATTTTAATTCACTTGCGTGATAAGTTGGATCAAATTCATCTTGGTACAAATCAATAATTTGATATTTCTGATTTCTTTCTTTAAATGTTTCTACTACTTTAGTTAAAATGGCATGATTATAACTACCATTCCACGGGTGATTATATACAATCGTTTTCATACTTTTCCCTCCCTTAGTTTTTACGGGGTTCAAATAAGTGCATTAGTGCGTACATTTGCATTTATAGAGTAAAAAAATCAAGGTTAGCAACTGTTTAAAAGTTTTTCTAATTGATCAGTAGTTAATTTAAACTTATCAAATATCATTTGGCTATTTACTTCGTAGAAAATATTTCTGCCTATTTTTGTTTTTGATACGATTTCGAACTTATGCATTAAATCTAAATGCCTTGAAATAACCGATCTATCCTGTGGGAGATTTTCAGCAATTTCAGTTATATTTTTGGCTCCAAAAACAGCTAAATATCTAATTATTTCAATTCTGCTAGGATCAAATAATGCTTTATAAAAGTCAAAATCTATAGCGTTATTAATTTCTATTGAACATTTAATCTCTTCATCTCGACTCATATTTGTCTCACCTCCTGTACACAGGATACATGCATAAACATGCACGCGTCAAGTTAAAAAATATGATTTTCAATTTCTTATCATTCTAATGATAAAGAAGCATGCTGCCTTATTATTTTCGTGAATTTCCTCCTCTATTCCTGTATAGGAATCGCCTTGATAAAGGAATTAAAAAACTCAGAGGATTGTCAATATCCATTGGAACCGGGTAACAAGTCCCTTTCATGAACACACTTTTTCTTAGAAGTCTTGAAAGAAGAGAAAACATGGAATGAAATCTCTTCTGAACATGGAATCCATGTCATGCTCCCCTCCTCAATTCTTCAAATGTTAAAGAAATATCTCCAATCTTCATAGTGTATTAAGAAATGCTTCTGATTTATATCAAGCCTAAATCGTTCCGTATTCTATTCCAAGTCTCATATGGAAACAAATTCAGTTTATGATTATTTATGTTAATATTAGAATAAATTGATACTCTTATACCAAGTAGTGAATTATATTTTCCCATATTAGCTCCCTCATACTTCCGATCATTCGTTGGCAACAATGTAATTCTTTATTTCATGATAACCTACATACGTATCCATTTTTTAACACTAATATAGATAAAATATACTATTATAGAGTTAAAATAAGGAAGTCAAAGATTACTTATGGTATTCTAAAAGAAAATGTCAATTGTAAGGATGTTGTTATTGTATATAAGAAAATTAGAAGCTGAAATCCGTTTATTACAAAGCCAATTATACGAATTAGGGAAAGATACAAACCAGTATTCCATCGGGGAGATTCTAAGATTAAGTGAATTATTAGATGAAAAAATTATACTTTATCAAAAGTTGAAATTAAATAATAAAAACAAATCTGATTGTAGCGATATTGAATAATTGTTAAAATTCAATTATATTTTCTTCACTAGTATATAGGAGGCATTTAATGAAAGACTTCGATACATACATACGAGATTCTAAAATAAATTGTGAAATGGTCTATAACTTGAAGCCTGATGAAGTCCCTTTTTTGAAATTTGGACTTACTAAGAAGGAGTTACAATATAGAAAACACAGGTTTGCTAAGGAACTGAGTGTCGTGCACCACTTTATGAAAAAACTGATTCAGAATATGGAAGGAATCCCAACTTTAATTATTACAACAGACAATCAGGGCTATATATTAGATATATATGGAGATCAAAGTATTAAAGAAATGGTAGATTCCCTAGGCATAAAACTAGGCACTAGATTTAAAGAAAAGGATGTTGGCACAAATTCAGTTTCACTAGCACTAAAACATCAAAAGCCCATTGCATTAATTGGTAAGGACCATTTTCATGATTGCTTATCTGAAACAGCATGTTATTCTGCTCCTTTTTGTTTTTCATCTAATGGTAGTTTAGTTGGTACTGTCTCCATGATGACAACGGTTAACTACGCTAGTAATTTTCATCTCGGACTTTTATCGTCTGCCGTTGATACAATTGAAAGAGAAATTCAACTTCAAGAGCAAAATCACACTCTTCATTTATTAAATCAAGTGTTAACAGATTCGACTCCTCTGGGAATAGTGATGACCGACAAAAAAGGCAAACCACTAGAATTCAATTCTAGTGCTGAAGAAATAATTTGTATGCAAAGAGAAAAAATTATAGATAACGGTATAGCACATATAGGTAAAATAGGAGAATATATTAATTATGTTCTTGAGACTGGAAAAAAGGTAGAAAATGCTGAATTTTCGTTTTCGCTTATAGAAAACGATCAGTCTAAAAACCTCCTTTTGGATGTGTTACCTCTTTTTGATGAGGATCATTTGATTGGGGCCTTTGCTCAGTTTAGAGACATGACCAATTACCATGAATTACAACAGAAGCTCATAGAATCAGAAAAATTATCTGCAATAGGAAAGTTAGGAGCCGGGTTAGCACATGAAATAAGAAATCCGCTCACATCCATTATCGGCCTCACCCACTTAATGAAAGAAAATAACCATAAAAAGGAATATCTTGATATCATCATAGCTGAATTAGAAAGAATGGAAAATTTAGTGAATCAGTTTGTTTCATACGGAAAACCATCCTCCATAGAACGAGTACATTGTAATTTGAACGATCTAATTGCTGATACAGTTGAATTAATGAACAGTAATGCCAGCCTTCATAATGTTGATATTTACATTGAACCTACTAATATAAATGCCAAAATCTATATTGATGAATCTAAAATCAAACAAATTCTAATTAATTTTATAAAAAATGCCTTTGAGGCTATGCCCAAAGGAGGTGATGTTTGTATTCAATTAGAATCAGACTATAAAAAGGAAGAAGTCCACATCTCTATCAAGGACGAAGGACTAGGTATGACGAAGGAGCAAGTGAACAATCTAGGTACACCTTTTTTTACCACAAAAGAGAACGGGCTTGGTATGGGATTACCTATTTGTTTTGATATCATACAAGCTCATGAAGGGAAGATAAACTTTCATTCTGAAAAAGGAAAAGGAACTGAAGTACATATCATTCTACCTCTTAATTAAAATAATCAAAAAGGGAGAAATGTATAATGAAAAAAGTTTCTACAGTATTGGTCGAAAATCTTAAACGATTAGGAATTTCTCATGTATTTGGAATACCAGGTAAAGCTATCGTTCCATTATTAGTTGAGTGTGAGATTCAGGATTTACAATTTGTTCTCTCAAGACATGAATCAGGATCAGGTTTTGCAGCTGCAGGCTATGCTCAAACAAAAGGTTTAGGGGTAGCTTTAGGTACATCAGGTCCCGGTGGAACTAATCTATTAACATCTGCTGGCCAAGCGAAAGCTTATCACTCCCCTACTTTGTTTATAACTGGACAACCATCTGCGAAAGATACTGGTAAAGCACAAGGACAAGACTCATCTATCTTTGGTACGGATCTTGTCAGAATGTTTGAGTCTGTAACATTGTTTAGTGCACGTGTAGATAGAGGTGATCAACTGGAGGTGTTCCTTAAGCATGCTATTGAAAAGGCAACAAATGGTGTAAAAGGACCGGTGCATCTTTCTATACCTATGGACGTTTTACAAGAAGAAATTTCAGATTTTATAGTTGAAATTCCTACTTTAAAGTCTTCTGTAATTTCCAATCAAATTGAGACTGTTATATCAAAGCTTAATGAGGCAGGAAAACCTGTTTTATTATTGGGAAAAGGAGTTCATCTATCAAAAGCTTATAAAGAAGTAAGGTGGTTGGTAGAACAATGGCAAGTTCCAGTAATGACTACTCCAGGTGGTAAAGGGACTTTTCCTACTAATCACCCTCTATCTTTAGGTGCGTATGGCTTGGGAGGTAACGAAAAAGCAACAAAATATCTGAAAAAAAGAGTAGATCAAATGATTGTAATTGGTAGTAAGCTGAGTGATATGTCCTTAGCAGGATTTTCGGAAGCAGTTTATCCGAAACACCTCATTCATTTTGATTTAGATCCTACGTTTATACAAAAATCTATTCCGATTCCTACTTTGTATATTCAAGGGGATATTAAAGCTAATCTAGTTGAAATACAGCGTAAAACTAAATTAGATAGAATAGATATAAAAAGAGTTTCTCTTTTTAGCGAAGAAAATGAAAATTTAGATGATATTCAAGAAAGCGAAACATATCTATCAGCCAAAGTAGCTATAAAAGAACTGCGAAAGTATTTACCAAATGATGCAGTACTGTTCGGGGATGATGGAAGTCATACCTTTTATGCAATTAAATACTATGACATTTATGAACCTGGAACGTTTTATTTTGATGATGTATTTGGAACAATGGGGCATGCAATTGGATATTCCATTGGTGCAAAAGTGGCGTCACCAGATAAAACTGTTGTGTGCTTAACTGGTGATGGTTGTACATTTATGCACGGTACTGAGATTGCAACAGCTGTAGATCAAAATCTTCCTGTCATATTTATAGTATTTAATAACGTCGCTCTTGATATGGTTGATAAAGGGATGAAAAAGATGTTGGGACACTCAATCGGTGCTACCTACCAACACGCGTTAGATGTTAAACTGTTCGCATCATCATTGGGTGCTGCTTCTTATAGATGTCGTAAAACCGAAGATATTGAAAACGCAATTGGACAAGCATTAAAAAACTACACTGGTCCCACTGTAATTGAGATAATGGTTGATCCAGAAGAAATTCCGCCTATCTTAAATAGAGTTTAAACGTTTAGCTGGATGCAAGCTGTAGTTCTGCACCTGTTATACTTTTACTATAGGTGCAGAACTAATTTAATTACAAAACTACAGTCATTTGTTTTCATTCTCAAATTCACTATATGCTTTTTTGAAATGAGACAAAGAAGATATTGCTTTTGGAAACCCTACATAACCACTACAATGATTTATCACTTCTAGAATTTCTTCCTTTGATAATCCTACTTTAAGTGCTATTTTAAAATGGAAAGTTAATGCAGTTCCTTGATCACCTTGTGAGATAAGAGAAGATAAAGTGATCATAGCCCGTTGTTTCAAATCCAGCGTATCATCAGAATAAATGTCTCCATACCCAAATTCCACTGCCATTTTTGCTAGTCTTGGAGAAAAATCTTGTACTTCTTCCATCGTTTTTACACCTTGCTCACCAGCAATTTCCTCGATTCTATTCCATCCAACTTGTATTTTATCCATTTTTTTCCTTCCTCTCTATTCTATTTGGAATTTAAATTGAATTGTTAGCATTCTTCTCTTGGGAACTATAAGCTCAATAGCAGTTGGAATGATGGTTTCGTCTAAGGTTACATGCTCCTACATTATGATAAACCGATCATGAAATCTATTTTGTCAGCGTATTGCGGAAAATCGATTAGGGGATTTCTATTCTTTTGAATGATATAGATTTCTTTGTTTCGATGTTTTTCATAAAGAGAGACTTGAAAAGTTCGATGCCAATCTAGTAATATTTCAATATCATGATCATTGTACTGGCTAACTTCTTCTGGATATCTTATCAAAAAATACAATGTTGCTCTAGCAACCTCACCTTTTCCGCTTTCAGGTTCAAATTTTTCTTCTTCGTATTTTCCACAATACGTTCTAATTGTTTTTATCTCCATCTCAGGAGTGTAATTATCGAAGTCAAAATAGGGATAATTGGACCTTGTGGAATTACAATCTTTTTCACATGTGAAAAGATGATGTAAATCACCCCTCATTGGATTATCCTCATCAAACCATGATTGAGGTACGACGTGTTCACAGTTATACATATTTTCACTTTCAATGATTGCTGTAGCTTTTCTCAACTCATCGTTATTTTTTGAGTTACTTTTAAACAACTTGTCATACTCTTCTTTCCTTTTTATTTCTGCGTCATGATCTTCTCTTATGACTTGTTCAGGATCCTTTTGTTTTCCAGAATAAATGCTTTTCAGGTTCCCATCCATACGGAGGTCAACTGCTGAATAAAGGTAATCACGGGTTTCTGAGTTATAAGGAAGCTGATTTTCATGTGTATTCGTAATTAATTGATTTAATTGCTTAAATATATTTGTTTTGTCCCCTTCATTAAAATCTATGTTCTGATAATAATCTTGGATGAACTTGGCATCCTCTTCTTCGTCATAATATTCTTTTTCATTTTGAATCATCTTTTGGTAATTCTTTAGTGTCAACAAAGCGTTATTATGTTCCGTTCCATTTTTTTCTTGCATAGGTTCCTCTCCCCTTTCATGTTTGTTACAAGAAAACGGACAGGGATAAGAGATTAAACAGCTTACCTGCCCATTTTTAGTTGACGAAATTATGTTAGTTAAAAATTCTTATATAATATATCTAGTTATTATGGTTGTCTATCATTCTTACTTAAACTTGGAGTATTGATTCTATCTAATTGTTCAACAAGATTAAGTAGTAGAAAACCATTCCCTTCAGCGGTTTTTTGGTAATCTAGTGGTAGTGTTCGTCTGATAAGTTGGGCATAAATCTCTGATTCAATGAGAGATCTATCAAACTCTTTTTCACTTAATTTGATGATTAAGGCTAAAGCACCTGCTACATGTGGAGCGGCCATAGAGGTTCCTGATAGTCTAGCAAATTTATTATCTATATAGGTTGATAGGACATCTACACCCGGAGCTACAAGATCCACTTCATTATGGGTGTTCGAAAATGGAGCAAGCTGTAAGTCCATATCTACAGCACCAACAGAAATGACTTCGTTATAAGCTCCAGGATAGGCATGCTCAATGGTATCCTCTTGCCCATCTCCTTCATTTCCAGCAGCAACTACTACGGATACACCTTGATTAACCGCATGTTGAATCGCTTCATGCATTTCCGGTACATCATTAGGACCACCAAGTGACATGCAAATCACTCGAGCTCGTTCATTGTTAGGACCACTCCATTCAACTGCATAGTTTATCGCATCTATGATCCAGTCATACTCACCAGAACCTCCACCTGTTAACGCTTTAAGGCTTAATATTTTAGCTTTTGGGGCAATTCCTACAACACCATCATCATTAAAGCTTGCTGCAATGGTCCCCGATACGTGTGTTCCGTGACCGTTATTGTCTTCAAAGTTGCCTTGATCTCCATTGTAATCTGATGTAAAATTTCTTCCACCAATTATTTGTTCCTCAAGATCTGGATGATTTGACTCAATACCAGTGTCTATAACCGCAATGACGATTTCTTCTCCTTCGTAGCCTTTTTCCCATACGGCAGGAGCCTGTACCAGTTGAACACCTTCTGGGGTCTCATTTTTTGAATCTTCAATCGACTGAATAGTATAAGGTATCAAATTAACTTGTGCCATAGTTTATCCTCCTCAAAAATATTTCCTCTATCTCTATAGTATATGTAATTGACGTGCAAAAGTTTACTAGTTTTACTATATTTAATATTTTTGTAATATTTGACATTTTATGTTTGCATTGGAAGTTTATCTATATCGACATACAAAGTCCGGTATATAAATTATGCTTTGTTATATATATAACCTAATTGGGTTATGTGTAAACAATAAAAAAATGGAGACTTATCACCTAGTAATGACTATAAGCCTCCGTTTTACTATACTTTGTAGATTCTACATTTTCACTACTTTGTAAATTAAACTCCTGCTTTAATCTGGTTCCAGACTCGGACTAGAGTTTTAACAGAGTGATGCTGTAGGCGATGATCCAAATGATCCATCCAATCCATCCGATCAGGCCAACCAGCGCGATCCGATTAATACCATTCACGTTGTAGGGCTAGCCGACGAGGAAAGAAATAGCAATGCGGCGCTTAAGTATCCTATCCAGCCATGCCAACTGGGGATGAGATCAATAGTCACGCCAGCGCAGTAAAATATGAGACGCTCTTAACTATGATTTTATCAGTCTCCTACACTTATATCGATAGAGTACACTCTTTTGATATATAATTAAACTAATTAACTGAATAATTACAGAAATGAGATGATACTGTATGAAAATTGCGAGAGGTAGGGAATTGCTTACACCAGAACAGCGGCAGGCCCTTATGCAAATTCCTGTGCCCTATGGGCTTAAGCAATGTGCTGTTCGGATTCAATAAGGAATGGATATTATTTTTGAAGAAAAAGTTTCCGGAGCAACAAAAGATCGTGAGCAACTTCAAAAAATGTTAGAGGATATACATGAACGTGATATCATTTATGTTACGAACTTAACTCAGATTACTCGTAGTACACAAGATTTATTTGAATTAATCGATAACATACGGAGTAAAAAGGCAAATTTAAAATCCTTAAAATATACATGGCTAGATTTGTCAGAAGATAATCCCTACAGCCAATGCTTAATTACGGTTATGGCGGGTGTAAACCAATTAGAACGTGATCTTATCCGTATGCGGCAGCGTGAAGAGATTGAATTGGCTAAGAAAGAAGGAACTATATAGAAAGCTATCGGAAAGGAACAGTTGATGAGTTATACCAAAAATCGGAAATGTATAATAGAAAATAAATTTCATATAGAGGTGGAAGTGTATGCCTAAAATTGACAATATGTTAGCAATTCTATGGATGCTTCGTTCAGGAGAAAAAATTACTGCAAAACAAATTTCAGAAAAGCTAGAGATGAATATAAGGACTGTGTATCGTTATATTGATACACTTTCAATAAGTGGTGTACCAATAATTTCAGACGCAGGACATAACGGTGGATACACTTTATTGAACAATTTTATTGAAGCTCCTCTTTTTTTTGATTTTGAGGAGCAAACCTCGCTATTTCACGCTGCTGTTTTTGCAGAAGAAGCCGGGTATTATGGAGGTGAAGCACTAAATAGGGCTATTTCAAAGCTAAGAAAATATTCGAATCAAGAGCAGGAAACAAAGATAGATCAACATTTAACCAGTCTTGAAGTAATAAGTCGATTAAGTTCCCTCGCTATGGAACCTTTTTTGAAGGAGTTGGAGCAGGGCGTAGCTGACGGATACTCTGTAAAAATTCTATACCATAAAAGTGGCGAAGAGCAATCAAAGTATAGAGTGGTGGATCCGTACAGAATTATTTATTGGAATAATAAGTGGTATGTGATTGGATTTTGTCATCTTAGGAATGATATCCGTAGTTTTAGAGTAGATCGAATGGAAAGTCTAACGCTAACCGAAAATAAGTTTAACCGACCAGAAAATTTTTCAGCACGTGACTTTTTTATGAAAAACCTCCTTCCAACTATAGAAGATAAGGAAGGGATTATTTCTTTGGTTATTAATGGGGATAAAAGTGTATTGGCTGATATTTGCCAACATTGGTTTTTAGGACATTATTTACAAGAGCGGACTTCAAATCAAGCAGTATTTCTTCTTGAGAAAGATATGATACATACATATGTACCTTATTTACTTTTAATGTACGGTAAATCTATTCGAGTTATTGAGCCAATCAGCCTTAAGAAAAGAATGATTGAAGTTTTGTCGGAATTAATAAAATTTCATCAAATTTGATTAATTCCCTGACGCTAGGTGTCAGGGAATTAATGTTATAGTTGGATATATCAATTGTGATTGGAGTGTTATTGGATGCAAACAAAAAAAGTTCTTCTATATGTATTTAATACAATGTCGGACTGGGAATATGGATATTTAATTGCTGAACTAAACTCAGGAAGATATTTCAAAAAAGATTTAGCACCTTTAAAAGTAATTACAGTAGGAGCTAATAAAGAAATTATTACTACTATGGGAGGACTGAGCATAAAACCAGATATTTCCCTTGATGAATGTACTCTTGAAAGTAAAGATCTTTTAATTTTACCAGGAGGGACTACTTGGAGTGAAGAAATTCATCAACCTATCTTGGAAAGAATTGGCCAAGCTTTAAAGCTTGGCACTATTGTTGCTGCAATTTGTGGTGCAACTGAGGGCCTCGCGAATATGGGATACTTAGATACTAGAAAGCATACAAGTAATAACTTAGAATATACTAAAATGGTATGTCCTAACTATAAAGGAGAAAAGTTCTATGAGTTGGGATCTGCCGTATCTGATGCGAATTTAGTTACTGCATCAGGAATAGCTCCTCTGGAATTTGCAATGGAGGTACTGAAAAAAATAGATGTATTTACACCAGATGCATTACATTCATGGTATAACCTAAATAAGACTCATAAACCTGAATACTTCTTCCATCTAATGGATTCAATAAATAGATGAGCTAAAAAAAGCAATTTAGCAGATTCATATTATTAAATAATTACCATGCTTTAGAGAATGTCAAAGCATGGTTTTTGAATATAACTTAAAAATGCTTATGGAGTAATGAAAAAGCCCGATTTCTCTATTAATTAACGGTGAAGTTGGGCTTTTTAGTATTGAAAATTCCTTAACGTTGTAAATCCACATTTTCCTGACGGTACCCCTATTTGAATAAATATTAATCTAAAGCTCCTGATTATACTAGTCGTTGATGATTTCTATCTCTTCCCCTTCTGCTAAATCCGATCGAATTTGTAGATTTGTTACGTCTGTTGGTAATGCATCAAATCGAATTTCAAATTCATAGTCACCTCTCCACTTACTGCTATAGCTACTACCAAGTTGTTGAATCTTTTTTCCATCTGCTACAAGTACAATCTGATTGAACGAAAGTTGGTCCACCGTTTCTTTATTTGATGTACCCTTTATTACTGTTGCGGTTGGTGACGCTGTAATCGTCTTAAAATGCAGATATCCAGTATCCATTGGCATCCTTTTATCGACTTTTTGTCTTAAACTAGATCCCATGGCTTTGTTTGGATCATATTCGAATGTAAGTGTCTTGACTGATTGTTGAAAATGTAATGTTAATTCCTTAGCAAATCCATTTGGTGGTTCAAAAGAATACGTACCCTTTATTGTGCTTTCATCTTCACTTACATTCCCTGCCCCACTGTTCATATGTGATTTGGTAAGAAAACCGGTAATTCTCATCGGCGTGAAATCTAACTCAGGGTTATCTATGTTATTCGTTTCACTAGTTGCGGTATAGTAAATAATCAACTGATTATCGTCAACCATCACTCCATTAACAGTAAACGTTACGCCATTTTCAAATGTTATACTTTCGTTAAGGCTTTGACCATTTCCCATTTCATTTAAGTTTTGTAATGTATCTGAAATAACATCCACGTCTTCAAATCCAATGATCTTTTTACCATAATAAGCTAATCCTTGATAGTTATAACCAATTAATATCGAGCACAATAAAAAAGCTGCAACTAATTTCCATACAAAGTATTTTCTGGAAGAATTTCTTGTTTGTTGACTTTTTAAAGCATTATGCAAACGATATTCTAGTTGATCTGGGGCTTGGAGAGATTCCAACTGCTGCTTTTCCTTTAGCATCTGTTTCTTTAAGTTACTCATTTCGATCACCTCGATACAAAGTATGTAACCTTTTCAGACCATAAAATACTCGTGATTTGATCGTTCCTACAGAAGTATCAGTAATCTTAGCAATGGTCTGAAATTCAAGATCGTTAAAATACCTCAGTCTAATCGCTTCAGCTTGCTTTTCATTAAGATGTGAAAGCAAAATATTAATATCTATCTCACTTTCTATTTGGTCAAATACATTATGCTCACCTTTCAACTTGTCTTCTATAACCTGTTGATCTAATAAAACAGTTCTATTTTTATTACGATAAGCTGTATGGCAACAGTTAACCAAAATTTTATTACTCCAACTGTAAAAGGATGTATTGTTTTGTAATAAATGAATATTCTCATAAAGTTTTACAATCATATCTTCCATGACATCTAAAGCATCCTCTTCCTTTTTCATATAGGAAAATGCTAATCTATAATAATCATCTTTCCTACGCAATATTAGACTTAGTAGTGCTTCTTTGTCACCCTTTTTTGCTTTCTTTACTAGTCTTACATTCATTACTGCTTTCCCCCTCCCCTACATATAAGAGTAATTACGAATACAATAAGTTCATTAATAAATAAAAAAAATTAAATAAAATAAGATAATTGCAGAGGGACTGCTTAAAAACGTAGCGATTGTGCCCCTGGTTATCCTTAAGGCGATTCGGATGTAGCCGCTTGGGATTAGACAATACACCTAATTTTATACTTTCCTATCTCATAAAAAAAGATAAAACTTATTCCGATTTAAGAATAAGTTTTATCTTCAATTTACTGATGATCAGTTCAGATATTAAAATTTTAATCTTCAGTAGCATTCTTTGTTTTTTTATGATTAACTGCCAGTCCGATGCCACCGCCAATCAGTAACAAGCAGATAATTGATACTTGGAAATATTGGTGATAGAACTGCCAAATGTTGATATTAAAATAGGTTTCAAATTGGCCTGCAAAGACTGGCATTAAGACCGAATCGAATAAATAGAATAAACCGAGTAAAATTAATCCGAAGCCTATCCATTTTTGATAATTGGCCAGATACTTTATAATTGGAACATCTTCCAGCACCTCATATTCAAAGCGATTTGCTAACTGAAGTGCATCAAAGAAACTAAAGAACCAAATCAATGGAATTAAAAATAAGAAAAGAGATAAGTTTAAAACATCTAAAATATAGATCGAAAATAGAAAGGATGCCATTAACTGAATACCTCTTTTTTGCAAGCCTAAATATAAATGGCCTGCTCCAGGAAAAATGGATAATATAGTAGCGGTCATCTTACTTTTTCTTTCATTATCGCGTGCCCGGTTGAAATCGTCCATTATCGTTTTATCCTCTAACTCTTTTCCTGATTGCTTTTGATTTAATAGCTGGATAATATCAAACATGCAATATATCCAAATGATCGGAAGTGCTAATAAGAATATTAAAAACACAGCACTTGTCAAAAAACTAACAAAGAATACCATAATAATAATCCCAAAAAAGGCAGCAAGCAACGTTAGGCCACGATAGGATAGTCCTAAATAAAAATGTCCCATACCAGGTATAATGGACAACAGCATTGTGGTTACTCGCTCGTTAGATACTTCCATAGATGCATCTTCATCCTTGCTTACTTTTTTCGTATTTGGATCAGTTTTTGATAGTAGTAAAGTTATCGTAATATCCAGCATATTAATGCCCCAGATAAGTGCTGCAAATGCTACTAACAAAATAGAGTGATTGAAACCAACAATCACTGTAAAAAAACCTAGTGCAAGAGCTCCTATAAAGGCTAGTGTATAAAGAACTCCACGAACTTTATGCCCCCAATAAATATGACCAATTCCAGGAATTAGTCCCAGAAAAAATGCTGCTAATGCTGATTTATTCATTATGATGAACCCCCTTCATTCCTTCTAATACATCATTCGTTTTAGTCATTAAATGCTCGGTTATCAATCCTGTGTTTTGCTTTTGCTGGATTTCTGTCACATTTAATGCACCTTGAAACACACCTGTTAAAGTCAAAAAAATCGTTAATCCAGCTGCAACTAGATAATGGGTGACTACTTTATTTTGATTTGCTTTTGGAGGAGAAGGTAAGATCTTCTCCATTTGTTGAAGTGTAATGTCTGTGAAATCATCTGAAAGTTCACCATTAACCTCGATATCCTCTATTAGAGTGACATACATATTTGTACATGTTTCACATTCCAATAAATGATCCTCAATCATGTTCTCTTGATCAGAGTCAGAATTCATATAGGAGAGCAGAGCGTCTTTACCAATGTGAGTCAATTAAAATCCTCCTCCTTCCAATTTTCTTTCATCCATTTTCTTGCTCGATATAACCTCATTTTGACCGTGGTTTCTTCGATATTCAACTCTTGTGCAATCTGCTTATACGATAATTCCTGAAAATAATAAGCTTTCACTACTATTCGAAACTTCTCTGGCATCAAATTAATTTGTTGTTGAATCTTATTTGATTTATCTTTACTAATAATTTGTTCGTCCGGATGTATTTCCGTACTCGCTGGCTCAAATTCTTCAAATGTTTCTAAGTCTTCTTTATGTCTTGTTATTTTTCGTTTATAATCGATCGCTTTATGAAGGGCAATACGACTAATCCATGTTTTGAAGCCTTTATACTGATAAGAAGTAAGAGCATCAATCATTTTAATAAATGTTTCTTGTGCTAAATCTTCTGCGATTTTTTCATCATGGACGACGCTATATATTACTTTAAATACATGATGTTTGTATCGTTCTATCAATAAGCGGATCGCATGTTGATTACCGACTTTTATTTTTCTGATCAGTTGTTCGTCTTGAATGATGCTCCCCCCTCCCTTTTTATACCCCATTCTAATTGACGCATAAAAAAAGTAAATGACTACAAAAACATCAAATTTTTTTATTACTTATAAATACCAGCAATCATGATATAATGAAAGAGTAGAATACCGAAGAAGTCAGGAGTGAGGATTTGCCCAAGATAAGAACGATTGTTTTTTTCTTATTAATAGGAGTATTAATATGGTTTTTTTATGAAGATGATTATAAAGAAGGTGGATTGTCTGATGTCTGGTACGAGATGAAAGATGATTTTAATAATTTGAAAAACAATAGCCAGATACGCAACACGATCACTAATCTTCGTTTGGGGTTAGAAAATTTATTTGACTCCGTAACAGACAAAGAATCTGAAGTTTCCCCTTCTCCTAATATAGAATCACCAGATCTAACAAAACCTTCTGAGCAAACTTTTTCGATTCATAATATTGAAATTAACGATTCGAAGTCAGAGGTTGAAAATATCCTTAATGACTCGAAACGAAGCTCATTAAATGAATATGGAGTTAATTGGCACACGTACCATGATCATTATCAGAATTTCGTAATGGTTGCTTATAACGAAGATAATGAGGTAACTGCATTATACACCAATCAAGACCTTATTAGTTCTAGTGTCGATTTAGCTCTAGAAAATGATAAGAATGATGTTAGAGATGCATTGGGAGAACCGCTTGATTCGATCACGAAAGGATATGTTAAATATCGTATTGATGATAATGATGACCAGGATACCTACTTAATCGATGATAACTATGTCACCTTTTTTTATGATATTCATCAAGAGGATACGATAGCCGCTATACAAATCATTACAGAAAGTCTTGAAAATGAGAAAGATGACTATTTTGCTTCTCCTGATAATGCATTAGCTGAAGGTTTAGAATATCAACTCTTTGACCTTACTAATGCAGCTAGAGTTAAATTCAATGAACCGATCTTGGAATGGCATGAGCCCTCCAAGGCTACCGCACAAAATCATAGTGAAGATATGGCAGAAAATAACTATTTTGGGCATACTAATTTAGATGGCCAATCTCCTTTTGATCGATTAGAAGATGATGATATCACGTTCCGTATGGCAGGAGAAAATCTAGCAGCAGGACAACCTAACAGTATTTATGCTCACCAAGGACTTATGAATTCAAAAGGTCATCGGGATAATATTTTAAAATCTGATTTCAGGTTAATGTCTGTAGGCGTTGCTTTCCAAGAGGACGGGCAACCATTCTATACGGAAGCCTATTTAACGAAATAATGCTTACCTTTATGAGGTAAGCATTATCTTTAATTATTCTGCTTCTTTATCCCGTTTCCTATGATGTTTATGATCCCATTTTGGAATAAAATTATTTTCTTCTAGCTTTTCATATTTTTTCTCCATGTGTTCGAGTATTTTCTGACCTTTTTCTTCCGTAAACACACCGTATTCTATATACTTCTCGATAATTTGCTTTTCTTTTTCCATTACTTCCTGTTTCAAAGTTCTGATTTCATCTATTTGCTCGTCAGATAGTTCCACTTCCTCTGTTTCTGCATGCACAGATGACAGGAACAGTCCTCCTATTGAGATTGTTAATAAACAGGACATAAATAGTTTTCGTAAGCTCATATGTTATCCCACTCCTTTTTCCCTTAGTATGGCAGACTTTCCCTCACTTATACGAAAAATCAGAGTGGATAACACTACTTAAATAATGTTACCGTACATATTCAACCGGAAATACTATAAAGTGTTCGCTACAAATAAATGCAAGAAATAACCAAACTACTAAGAAGATAGAAAATAGGACATCTTTATTCGTGTATCTTAAATGATAATAATAGGTTCTTTGACTATCCTTTGAAAATTTTTTCGCTTCCATAGCTACAGCGATCCGGTGTGCTCGTCGAATACTTTGAGCTAATAATGGAATGGCATATAACTTTATTTTTTCGTACATCCCTTTTACCCCTTTGGAATATTGGACACCTCTCACTTTTAATGCTTGTCGCAGTGTTTGAAATTCTTCTACAATGATCGGAAGCATCCTTATTGCTGCCATAAAGCTGTATGCATACTTAGGTTTCAATTTTAATTGTTGCATTGTTGAGTAAAATAAATAAACAGGTCTAGTCGTTAAAGCAAATATTAAACTCAATATACCAAAGACAGAACTCCTGAGCCCTAAGTGAATGCCACGATAAAAGCTCTCCTCTGTTATATGTATTAAACCAAATTTAAACCAGGTAGTTTCACCTTCACCAAAAAAAATCATAGTTGTCGAAGAGGAGAGAAAAATGATCAATAATGGAACAGCTAACAATCCGACTACTTTCCATGAATGACCGGTACAAAAAAGATATAGTAGAAGAGCACCAATAATCATGTATAACAAAAAGTTGGGATTGTGCACAAACAGCATTCCAATAAACAAAGCAGTTAATACCAATAATTTAAAACTGGGATTTATTCGATGCAACCATGTAGGTTGGTAATTAATACTGATAGACATAGATATCATCCTTCAACATATTTTCTGTCTGTTTGGAAAGATCAAAGATATCTGTGATTTCTCCACCTTTTATTTTCCATTCCTTGGTAGCGTATAGTTCTACTATTTCAGGCTGATGAGTGACCATAACAATGGTGACACCGTTTTTTCTGCATTCTTCAAAAAGTTCGAGCATTTGAAAGGTGTTTTTGGCATCCTGGCCAAAAGTCGGTTCATCTAATAACAGAATATCAACATCTGCAATAGTTGCAGTTGCTACACTTAGACGTTTCTTCTGACCAACAGATAATTGATAGGGATGATGAGCTTTTACATGATACAAATTATATTTTGTCAGATGTTCTTCTATTCTGTTCACAAACTGGTATTGCGGAACATTGCTATGCTTTAAAGAATGCTCAAGTTCTACATAGACACTATTTGTTACAAATTGCAGTTCTGGGTTTTGAAATACATAACCCATCTTTCGGTAATCACATCTTCTACTACTCTCCGATAAAAAATAGCTAATCTCTCCTGATGTTTTAATTAACTGCATCATTGCAAGCATAAGCGTGCTTTTACCAGAACCATTTTCACCAGTTATCGCAATCCAGTCTCCTCGATTTATCTCCGCATCCTCAACGTGCATTTTTATTTGTTTCAGATAATAACCGTAAAAAGAATGCATGGTTATAATCGGTTGGTGACTTTTATCACCATGTGAATGATTTGGTAATTGACTTGCATAGTCATCCCAAATATTCGGATACCATATGCCGTATTGATAAAGTTTGCTACGGAATTGGCTGAAGATATGGTTGGGCTCCCCGTTGGCAACTATAGAACCAGTTTCATTCAGAATAATAACTCGATCAACTAATGGTAATACGTGATCAATTTTGTGTTCTACAATCACCACTGTCTTATCCTCTGAAACTTCCTTCAAAGTGTCCCAAACTTGTTTGGTGCCAACCTGATCTAGCATAGCGGTCGGTTCATCTAAGAAAAGCACTTCAGGTTCTAAAGCTAAGACAGATGCTATTGCTAGACGTTGTTTCATTCCACCTGATAATTGTTGGATCGAAACGTGATTATCATCCAATTGTAATCCGACCTGATCTAGGTATTGGTCAATAAAATCATCCATGTCTTGCTGAGGAGTTTTTCGATTTTCTAATACAAAAGCAATCTCTTCATCAACATAAGACATACAAAATTGAGCATCTGGGTCTTGAAAAACCATCCCGTACGATTCTGATATTTGTTGTTTATCTACTTTTATAGGCATTTCTATTACGTCTGGTATTAAGCCGGCCATTATTTGGAGTAACGTAGACTTCCCCGAACCTGATGGACCGACAAGTAATACTTTCTCACCTTTATTAATGGATAATGAAAAATCTTTAAATAATAATGATGTTGCACTTGGATATTTCGCTCGCAGATTTTTAATTTCTAACATATCATTTTACCCCATCTCATCGTCCAACATTTTATAATCATCTTCAGTAATTGGCCGAATTGCCTTCGTTACCCCTGTTTTGTCCAATGCTTCTACTAAATAATAAGCAAACACACCTGTAATCAATATCGATCCTATTAATCTGGCAGTTATCAATAATGTGAGATTCCAAACGGCTAATGAATCGATATATCCATAAAAAACATCTAATATAAGAGATCCTACTGCTGCTCCTACTGCTGCCAAACAGGTAACATACAGACGATAACTTTTGTACCGATACATGGCAAAAATCAGTTCACAACCTAACCCTTGTACAAGGCCATATAACAGTAGAGATATGCCCCATTGACCACCAAATAAAAATTCCCCCTGAGCAGCGGCAAGTTCTGCCAATATAGCTACACCTGGCTTTCGAATAATAAGAAAAGCAACCGTCGCAGCCATGAACCACATTCCATAAATTAATTGATCCACATGTAAGCCAAACACTCCTACAATGCTGGATAATGGACCCCAAAGTTTATAAATCACACTAAAAATAAAGGCAATAACAATAGTAATTAAAATATCAGTTAATGTTAATGATTTCTTCATGTACATACATCTCCTTTTAAATTATGAATAAGTACTGATCTAGGATTACATATTCTACGCAGCCATCTGCGTTATGACGAACCTCCCTTTGAACACAAAAAGCCACTATCCATACATACGTAGAGATAGTGGCTATACTTATCCATATAAAAGTATTGCTATATTAGATACTAGCCACTTCCCTACGCTGGTATTATCCAGATCAGGTTCTAAGGGTCTTAAAGTCTTACTTTAATCTCAGTCTTTAAAAGACACCCCTAGTGGAATGTGTTTATAATATTTAATTTGACTTCATCATATCAAAGTTATCGATATTGTCAAGAAATTATTTTAACAAATCTGATTGCGCTAATTGATATTTTTTGTTATAGTTAATTACAATGAAAAACAATTAAATATTTTACTTCAATTTTTATTGAAGTGAGAATAGAGGTGCAAAGACCATTAGTACATAGTCGAAGGCTGATGTAGCCAGTGAAGACAATGGAAAGGGGAATTTGCCGAAGTAATCTAAGGATAACATCAACTTATATTACTGGTCCTTCATTGAATAAATGCAGGGCTGTCATATAGTGACGAACTATATGGAGGGCTATCTCACGCATCGAATCCAATGTAAATCCAAGATGCAACAGTGAACCCTCATTGTTGCATCTTTTTTTATTGGTGATGGAGATACCCTCTATTCAATGGAAAATAGCTAAATTGTTTTAAATCTTTGAATAGAGGTGGATGTATCATGAACTTTGGACGTGTATTAACAGCAATGGTAACTCCTTTCAATCAAAATGGAGATATTGATTATGGAAAAACAGAACGATTAATAAGCTACTTACTGCAAAATGGAACAGATGCATTAGTTATAACAGGGACAACTGGTGAATCTCCGACATTATCAAAAGAAGAAAAAATATCCCTGATAAAATTCACCGTTAAAGTAGTTAATGGTCGAGTACCAGTTATTGCTGGAACCGGGTCAAACAACACTCGTGAATCTATCGAGTTGACGAAAAAAGCGGAAACAATTGGTGTAGATGCCATTATGCTTGTGGCGCCTTATTATAACAAACCTTCACAGGAAGGCTTATATCAACACTTTGAAGTCATTGCGGCTTCTACTACTCTACCTGTGATGTTATATAATATTCCAGGAAGAACGAGTATTAATGTTAATCCTGACACGATTATTCAACTTTCTAAAATTGATAATATTGTGTCTGTGAAAGAAGCTAGTGGTAATCTCGATGCGATGACTAAAATTATCCGAGAAACTGATCAGGACTTTTCTTTATATAGCGGCGATGATAATTTAACACTGCCGGCTGTTGCGATTGGAGCAAATGGAATTGTCTCTGTTTCTTCTCATATTATCGGAAACGAAATGAACGAAATGATTGCTGCTTGTCAACACGGTGATATGTTGCGAGCACAAGAATTACATCATTTCTTGCTACCCATTATGCATGCTATGTTTATGGCACCAAGTCCAACTCCAGTGAAAACTGCTTTAGGCATAAACGGTATTGATGTCGGAGGAGTTCGTTTACCGTTAATACCATTAAATGATGAAGAAATGCAATGGTTAAGACACCAGTTATATTTCCTACAAGAAAATTATTATGCTGGATAATATAAAACCGCAGTTCACTGCTAAAGCGAGCTGCGGTTTTTGTTTCTGTACAAATTCAGTGAATGATTCATCATCACTCATGAGTAATATTTCTATAAGAAAGTCATACTATAACTTTATCGATTTTGCTATACTATTCCTACCTACTATTATTTGAGAATGGAGCGTATATCATGAAAATATATGTAGATGCTGATGCTTGTCCTGTAACAGATATTATTATCGAAGAAGCCAAAACCTATCAAATCGATGTGATAGTAGTAAAAAGCTACAGTCATTTTTCGATAAAAGAAACACCTGAACATGTAACAGTAAAATATGTAGATGACGGTGCTGATGCAGTTGACTATCGGATCGTGGAAATGGTAATGCCTAATGATCTCGTGATCACCCAGGATTACGGGCTTGCAGCAATTTGTTTAGAGAAAGATTGCCATGTTATGCATCATGTTGGTTTTATTTATTCAAAAGAAAAAATTAACCAAATGTTACAGGAACGGCATGTGAATGCTAAGGCCAGAAAAGCAGGCGTACGAACAAAAGGACCGAAAAAATTTACAGAAGACCAAAAAAATAGCTTCCGTTTGAAACTACGAAAGCTATTGGAATAATATTAATTTGCTTTTTCCTCATCTTCAATGATTTCAGCAATTTTGCTAATTTGCCAGCGTTTTGCTGTTTCATCATTGATTTCATAAATTTTACCAGCTCGCAATAATTCTTTGTTATAGGTGGATTGTACGAGCATTTTTATTTTTGCCATTAGTCTTCCTCACTTTCTGTTATAAATGCCGTTAACCAGCGTATGCAAGCATTTTTCCAATCCATTGTATTAGGATGCTCCTCAGCTAGACCTAGACCATGTCTGCCATCTTGATAAATATGTAATTCATAAGGAATATGACACCTTTGCAATGCTTCTGTATATTTTAAACTATTAAGCGATAATACTGATTGATCATTTGCGGTAGACCAGATAAACGTTGGTGGTGTATCTTCATGTACAATTTTCTCACATGAATATTGGTCAATCAATTGCTGGTTTGGATTTTTACCAAGTAAATTTGCTTTGCTTCCTTCATGTGTAAATTCTCCCATTGTAATCACTGGATAACAAAGAATTTGAAAATCTGGTCTTGAGGAGTAACCACCTGATTCGGTGTAATGATTACTCACCACAGCAGCAAGGTGCCCACCTGCCGAAAATCCTAACACGCCTACTTTATTTTGATCGTTCATACTCCAATCCTTTTTCTTCTTTTTAATTAATTGGATTGCCTGTTGTGCTTGTGCAATGGTTTCTTGTTTTGATATCGGTGCAACCTGGTACCTTAAAACACAGGCATGAATGCCATTCTGATTGAGCCATTTTGCTACAGGTTCCCCCTCATGATAAGCACGGTGACCATACCCACCTCCTGGTATAACTAATATGATTGGTGCTACCTGCTTATCTGGTATTAAATACGGTGTAATACTTGGCACGTCTTGATGTAAAGACTGATCTTCCCAATTCACGTAATTTTCTTCGATTATTTTCAATGAACTAACCACCTTTTATAAATTATTTTACCAAAAATAGGTGAATATCCTATCCCCATTTGTAATTGGTGCATAGGCTACTATCAAGTGATGAAAGTTTACAGAAGGAAGGGGAATGCTTTATGCATCATCACCGCTATCAGATGGCACCTCAACAGTTGCGCCATACACAACTACCACATCCACAAGAAAGGTTTTTCGGACCTATAGGGCCATTAGGGGCAGGTTTATTAGGTTTTGGGCTTGGTTATTTAGGAAGCGAAATCGCAGGTGGTCCTCCAGGGCCATACCCATATCCACCCTACCCACCATATTACGATCATCCACCGTACGGTCCACCGTTTCCACCAGGACCATATGGACCAGGGCCGTATTATGGACCATTCTAAGTGTTTACAGTAAACTAGACCAGCTAGGTACTTTTCATTGATATGGTTTATGCTTAAAACTTGGCAATAGTATAAAATGCCAGCTTATAACAAAGAGATCAGTTTCTACTGATCTCTTTTAGTATTTAGTGATTAAACGTTTTTTAAGCTTTTTGAATGAATTGAACACCCTTCATACTTTGGAGAATTAAATAAATCCTCGTGCATTAGAATAAGTGCATACTTAAATATCTTTCTCCTGTATCAGGAGCAATACAGACTATCTTTTTACCTGCACCTAATTTTTTTGCTACTTGGATGGTAGCAAAAACGGCCGCTCCTGCAGATGGACCAACAAAAAGTCCTTCTTCTACTGCTAGACGTTTAAATGTGTTAATCGCGTCATCATCAGCGATTTGGATAATTTCATCGTAAATAGAAGTATTTAAAATATCTGGAACAAAACCAGGGCTTGTGCCAACTAGCTTGTGTTTACCCGGTTTACCACCAGATAATACAGGTGAACCTTTTGGCTCCACTACAGCTATATGTAGATCCGGAAGTTGTTGTCTTAGTACTTCACCAGTACCTGTAATAGTCCCCCCAGTTCCGGCAGTTGCGACAAAGCCATCCAAATCATGATTCATTTGCTCTAATATTTCAAGAGCTGTTGTTTTCCGATGAATATCTGCATTGGCGTTATTTTCAAATTGTTGCGGCATAAAGCTATTTGGTAATTCTTTGACTAATTCTTCTGCTTTTCTAATTGCTCCAGGCATTTTTTCTGCACTTGGCGTCAGAACCACTTTTGCACCATATGCTTTCAAAATATTAATACGTTCCTGTGTCATGTTATCCGGCATCACCAAAATTGCTTGATAACCTTTGGCGGCACAAATCTGCGCAAGTCCGATACCGGTATTTCCACTTGTTGGCTCAATAATAGTGGAATCTTCTTTCAACAAACCTGCCTTCTCCGCTTCTACAATCATATTAAATGCGGCACGGTCTTTCACACTCTTTGAAGGATTAAACATTTCTAACTTCACATAAATATCTGCAGCACCCTCAGGTACAATACGATTTAATTTAACTAAAGGAGTATTTCCAATTAACTCCGTCATATTCTGATAAACTCTCATCTGCCTACCCCTTCCTGCAACATCTCTCTCTATCATATCATAGCAACCCCCTATAAACACAACTATCAACCTAAATCAGTTGGGGGTAAAGGGATAAGATATCGTTATCTCTTGCGAAGAAACGCAACTCGTAAGAAAAGCGCAAAGCGCCCGTTTAGAAACGTAGTGACTGGAGCGAATCAACTGAGATAAAGGAATCACGGTGAGTTTACGAACCGATGATGACTTATCGTAGGGTGATTCGTGAAGTCGCCTAGTTTTTGGCGCTTGGAGCTAGACATCTCCGTTTATACTTTCTTGCATTATCAAAAAAAGCTAAAGAAAATTTCTTAAGCTTTTATAGGTCGTCTACAACAATATAGGCAGCATGGATTGGACCGTGTACACCGACTACAAGGTTCATTTCGATATCGGCACTATTACTTGGCCCCGTAATAAAGTTGATACAAGATGCAATATCTTCACCTTTTTCCACTTGCGCATGTATATAATCGGTTGCCTGGGTCATTCTTTTTACGATCGTTGACTTCGGAATAATTGCTATATAATTGGCAGGTAAAAGACTGACAGAACGTCCTTGCCCTTTATCATTTAATAAAACAACGGTTCCTGATTCTGCTAACGTGATATCACTAAATGTAATCCCCACATCTGCTTTTTCTGCTATTTTGATTGATCCTTCTCGGTCAGTGCGGTCCCACTTAAAGGCATTTAAACTTGTTATATAATCTTCTATTTTCGCGTTTTCAAATCTGGGATCATCTGAATAAACAACTGTCTCTGATTCATATTCCTTCATCACACTTGTTATCGTTTCAGATAAATCTTGCAATGTTGTTTGGTAAAAATCAGTATGAATTTCTTTACACTGTTCTCGCAAAACAGTGATTAATTGATCCCGGTCATATCCTTCTAACACCTTTTTCTGTGGTTCAGTCGTCCATGCTGGTTTTTCAACTGGTTTGTCAGAAGAAATACCTCCAATTTTTGCTCTAATATTGGCTAAAAAGGCTTCACGATTTATAATATTACCTTTTGGCATTTTTTTCACCTCGTTTCTCGCGACTGTTAAACCAATCACGAAAACGTTCATTTGCAGGCTGAGGAAAATCCCTAGCATGTGTCCAATGTTTTAATGGGCCAGGACCTTTGGAAATCAGCTTATTTTTTGCAAATGGCGTCGTTAAAAAGGGGGCCATTTTCGTTGCGGTTCGATAGAGATTAGCCGAATTTACTAGCTGTTCAAATCCTCGCATCACCACACGCTCTGACAATGGTGATTTTTTCTCATCTTCGACAATTTTCCTTCTGTGCATAATCAATTGTTCATGAAGTGGTATTTTTACTGGACAAACCTCCGTACAGGCTCCACATAATGAAGAGGCATAAGGTAATTCTTGGTATTCTTCATAGTCCGATAACAAGGGGGATAGTACCGCACCGATCGGACCTGGATAAATGGAGCCATATGCATGCCCACCAACATGACGATAGACTGGACATACATTAATACATGCCGCACAACGAATACAATGCAAAGCTTCTTGGAATTCTGTCCCTAAAATTTTTGATCTTCCATTATCAACAATGACTAGATGAAATTCTTCTGGTCCATCAGCTTCTTCTAGCTGTTTTGGGCCAGTTAAGGCTGTAATATAACTTGTTAATTTTTGACCAACTGCAGCTCTTGTTAACAAACTAACAACGACGTCCAGTTCTTCCCATCCTGGTACAATTCTTTCCATTCCCATTACGGTGATCTGCGTTTTCGGTAGTGCTGAAACCATACGTGCATTACCTTCATTGGTGACCAAGGCAAATGACCCAGATTCTGCGACAGCAAAGTTACATCCTGTAATACCTAGGTCTGCTTCAGTAAATTCTTCACGTAATTTTTCACGAGCAAATAACGCTAATTCTTCCGGTTTTTCTGATTTTAAATAATCCAATTTCTCATGGAATACTTCACGGATTTGCTCTTTATTTTTATGAAGGGCTGGTGCCACAATATGGGATGGTGGATCATGTTCATCGAGTTGCAAAATATATTCGCCTAAATCCGTTTCAATTACTTCACAGCCAATATCTTCTAAAGCTTCATTCATTGAGATCTCTTCTGTTACCATGGATTTCGATTTGGCGATTTTTTTTGCATCTTTTTCTTTGGCTACTTTCTGAATATATTCATTTGCTTCTTCACCAGTTTCTGCAAAAAAGACATGCCCGCCTAATTCGGCCACTTTTTCGCTTAACTGGTGTAAATAATAGTCTAAATGTTCAATCGTATGACCACGTATTTCTGATCCTAGTGTACGCCAATCTTCCCAATCACCTAATTCGTCAGCTGCCGTTGCACGTTTGTCCTGCAATCTTTCTTGCGCAGAGCGAACGGCTCCTCGCATAAAGTCATCATCTAATCCTTTTGTTACTCTTTTTTTAAAGTCTTTCTCTCCAATATGCATCGGCATTATACGTCACCTCTGCTATTCAAAATTTCGGCGATATGCTTAACCTCTACCGGACTTTCATTTCGTGACAAACGTCCTCCAATATTCATCAGACAACTACCATCCGCTCCTAATAAAAGATTCGCCGAGGTTTCTTCAATATGTTCTACTTTTTCATCAACCATTTGTTCTGAAATGTCACTCATCTTAACTGAAAATGTACCACCAAATCCACAGCAATCATGACGATTTGGCAAATCAATCATTTGCAATCCGTTCACATTCTCAAGCAATCGAAATGGTGCTTCTTTTACACCTAATAGTCGAGTCATATGACATGATGTATGATACGTAGCTACTCCGTCATAACTTGCTCCTACATCTTCTACACCAAGAATATCGACGATAAATTGTGTTAATTCATATGTTTTCTCTTTCAATTCTATAGCTCTTTTTTGCCACTCAGAACCTTCTTCGAATAAGTGAACATATTCATGAATCATAAAGACACAAGAGCCTGAAATGCCTACGACATACTCTGCATGTTCAAAAGTTTCTACTAAATGTTTAGCTACCTCTAATGTTTCCTTATGATACCCACTATTATAAGCAGGTTGACCACAACATGTTTGCGCTTTCGGAAAATCGATCTCACAGCCGAGATGTTCCAATAACTCCACTGCAGCTTTACTGGCATTGACATAAAACATATCTCCTAAACATGTAACAAAAAATGATACTTTCATGTTTTTACTCCCCTTTAGGAACATCGACATTGTTCTTTCTCTCATTCTATCATGTTTTCTACTCATAGTAGAATGGATAAACTCTCGTAACGAAAGTTTATCCATTTTCTATAATTATCGAGTAAATGCTGCTGCAACGCCACCATCTACTGTTACCATACACCCAGTTGTTTTTGCTGCTTTGGAAGAAGCAAGGAAAGCAACAGATTCAGCAATATCCTCTGGCAAGATATTAACATTTAAGATCGTACGTTTACGATAATGTTCTTCTAAATCATCGGTACCGATACCATAGGAGGAAGCACGTTCTTTTTTCCAAGAAGAGTCCCAAATCTTTGATCCACGGATAACAGCATCTGGTAATACAGAGTTAACACGGATTCCTAAAGAACCTCCGTCTGCTGCAATAGTTCGTGCTAAGTGAACTTCTGCTGCTTTCGCTGTACTGTAAGCTGCTGCATTTTTACCTGCGTAGATCGAGTTTTTCGAACCGATAAATACCATGTTGCCACCAATTTCTTGTTCTTTCATTAATTTAAAGATCTCACGAGCAACTAAGAAATAACCTGTGACAAGTACATTAATATTTAAGTTCCATTGATCCATCGTTGTTTCTTCAAATGGACTTGAGCTAGCTAGACCGGCGTTATTCACTAAAATATCAATACCACCGTATTTTCTTGCGGAAGCATGAATAGCCGCTTGTACTTCCTCTTCTTTTGTTACGTCCATTTTTATGGCAAATGCACGATTTTCTCCGTACTTTTCGTTTACTTCATTCGCTAGATTTTCTGCACCTTCCAAGTTAATATCAGCAATAACCACATGTGCTCCTTGATCTAATAGACGATAGGTTGTTGCAGTACCAATACCACCAGCACCGCCTGTCACAAATGCTACTTGACGAGAAAATTCTACCTCTGGCGGAGCTAAACTTAACTTGTAAAGTTCTAACGGCCAATATTCAACACCATATGATTCTGCTTCATCTAATGATACAAAGTTACCTAATACGGTAGCTCCTGACATGACCGCAATCGCACGATGATAAAGCTGTTCACTAATATTTGCTGCTGTCCAGCTTTTTCCGGTATTTACCATGCCTAGTCCCGGAATCAAAATAATCCGAGGAGCAGTTTCTACGATTTCGTCACCTTCATTTTTATTTCTGTCAAAGTAAGCAACATATTCATCTTTGTAAGCTGCGAGACCTTCTTTAATTTTCGATGTCAAATCTTCTACATCTCCCGACTGCGGATCCCAGTCAATAAATAGCGGTACACGTTTCGTATGGACAAGGTGATCTGGACAAGCAGCACCTACTTTTGATAATTCTTTCGCTTCATTACTGTTTACAAATTCCAAGACTGTATCATCATCATTATATGTTGTCAGCATCTTTTTGTCTTGGCTAACCTGACCACGAATGATTGGCATTACTTCCGCAAAAACTTTTTGTCTTTCATCGTCAGATAAGGATTGGTATTTCGCACCACCGAATAACGAATTACCTTCCGATTTGTTATTAATATAGTCTTCCGCTTCATTAATAATATCAATTGTTTTATTGTAGCTTTCTTTTGATGTTTCACCCCATGTTACAAGGCCATGTTTTTCCATAATTACTAATTCTGCATTAGGATTATTTTTTACTCCTTCTGCAATCATTTTGGAAAGCTTGAAACCTGGACGAATATATGGAACCCACACAAAGCGATCTCCATAAATCTCCTTTGCTATTTCTTTACCATTATCTGCACAAGCAATACTAATGATAGCATCTGGGTGAGTGTGATCAACTTGTTTATATGGTAGAAAAGCATGTAATAATGTTTCAATAGATGAACGTGGATGCTTTGCGTTAATCATACAGTGTGATAAATATGCTACCATGTCCTCATCAGACATATCGTCACGTTCAAGTAGCGGGCGGATATCATCCAATTTGAGTCCGGTAAAGTTATGTGCTTTCATAGTAGCTAGGTCAGAACCACTACCTTTTACCCACATTACTTCAATATCATCGCCTTTAAAATCCTTTTCTATCGTTTTAGATGATGTGTTCCCCCCACCTATGTTTACGACCGAACGATCTAAACCTAATAGATTTGAACGATAAACTAGTGATTCTAAACCCTCACCTTGAGCAATTTGACTGTCATCCCAATTGTTTTGTACCAATGCATTTCCTCCTCAGTATTTTTGTTTTGTTTTATTTGTTTGGTTACTCTTTGATTATACTACAAAACAAAAATAAATCAACACAAACACAGATTAATATTTTTATCACTGTTGAAATTCCTCTTTATATTAACTATTACGTTTTGATAATACCTTTTTCTCGTAATCTTTTACTTCCTCTAACCATTTTTCTTGAGCTGGAACACCCATTTGTTCACAATAATAATCCCAAATGGCACCGAATGGATAGGTTTTGAATTCTTCAAATAACGCTAATCGATCTGTGAAATTACCCGTTTCCTGTAATTGTTTTAAATGATCATTTGGTAATAGTAATGCATATAATAATGATTTAATCATATTTCTTGTACCAATTGTCCAGGCCGCCACTCGATTAATACTGGCATCAAAGAAATCCAATCCAATCATCACTTTATCTAGTGCATCATTACGGACGATTTCCAACCCGATTTCGCGAAGTTCATCATCTAATATAATTACATGGTCACTATCCCAACGAACTGGCCTTGAGACGTGAAGGGCTAACCTGTCACTAAATAAAAGCATGGCAGAAATTTTATTGGAAACCACTTCTGTTGGGTGGTAGTGACCGCTATCTAATAGGCATAGTTTGTTGTTTTTAAGGGCATAGCCCATATAAAACTCGTGAGAACCTACCACATATGCTTCTGACCCGATACCGAACAGTTTACTTTCTACAGCATCAATGTTTAACGACTCATCAACATCTGCCGCAAAAATTTCATCTAAGGATTCTTTTAGACGTTTACGTGGTGTAAGTCTATCGCTAGGAATATCTTTATAACCATCTGGAATCCAAATGTTCGTTAATGCTGGTTGACCTAATTCTTTACCAAAATATTCACCTATTTTACGTGACTTGATACAATGCTCGATCCAGAAATCACGAATTTCTTTGTCGGGATGTGCCAATGTCAGTCCATCGGCTGCTTTTGGATGAGAAAACAAAGTAGGGTTAAAATCAAGACCTAAGTCATGCTCTTTTGCCCATTGCACCCAATTTTCAAAATGTGTTGGTTCCAATTCGTTACGATCAACTAGTTTCCCATCTGTTTCAGCATATATCGCATGTAAGTTGATTTTATGTTTTCCCGGAATTAGCGATAACGCTTTCTCTAAGTCACTTCTTAATTCTTCTGGTGTTGTGGCTTTACCAGGATAATCACCCGTTACATCAATTCCGCCTGACAATTCTTGTTGGTCTACTTCAAATCCGCCAATGTCATCCCCTTGCCAGCAATGAATTGAGATTGGCACATTTTTCAATTTTTCAAAAGCTTCCTCTACCGAAATCCCCCATTTTTCATATTGCTTTTTTGCTACTTCAAAATTTTCTTTTACACTCATGCCTTTTCACCTCTTGTTTAAAATTTTTGAATATCAAAGGATTGATTAATCATTTGTTTTGATTGTTCAATCGAATTTAATTGACCTGTCGCCATCATTTGCGCTACTAGATTTCCAATCGCTGTAGCCTCACCTGGACCTGTGTAAATTGTTTTTTTACTGACGGTTGCTAATTTTTCATTCATATAATAATTCTTACTTCCACCACCAATAATATGAATCGTACTATACGTTTTCCCTGTTAATTCTTCAATCTCTTTTGCTGTTTGATGATAGCTTTCTACTAAACTATCAAAAATACATTTTGCGAATTCGCTGGCTGTTATCGGTTCTTGTTGGTTTGTCTCCTGACAATATGTTTGAATCGCTTGTTTCATACTTTCTGGACTTAAAAATCGCTGATCATTGACATTAACGATTGATGCGAATGCTGATTCCTGATAAGCAAGATCTACAAATTCAGCAAAGCTATACTGATCATGCCATTCACGTTTCACTTCCTGTATCATCCAAAGACCCATGATATTTTTCAAGAAACGGATATGATCATTAGCACCACCCTCATTGGTGAAGTTATAATCAAATGCTTGTGATGTACTGATCGGTTCATGATGCTCTACACCCATCAATGACCATGTACCTGAACTAATGTAAATTGTATCCTGAGCTGGTACAGCCATCACGGCTGAGGCTGTATCATGGGTGCCGGGTAAGACTACTTCCAGATCAAACTCAAGCTCATGTTGTAATTCCTTCGTTAGAGAGCCAATTGATTGCATTGGTTGAATAGGTTCTGAAAATATATGTTCAGGTATATTCAATTTTTCTAGAAAATCTTGATGCCATTTTTGATTTGTGGCTTTTAACAATTGAGTGGTTGTAGCATTGGTATATTCATTCGTTATTTTTCCAGTTAGTAAATAATGGAGGTAATCGGGAATCATCAAAAAGTATCTTGCATTTTTTAACGTTTCCGGTTTTTCTTTTTGTAAGGCAAATAATTGATAAATCGTGTTAAATGGTTGAAATTGTATCCCTGTTTCCTGGTAAATCGCTTTTTGATCGATAAGTTGAAAAACTTCATCCATTACCCCGTCTGTACGGTGGTCCCGATAGGCAACTGCATCTGTGATTCTGTTTTTGTCTTTATCTAACAATACAAAATCAACTGCCCATGTATCTACTCCAATAGTTAAAGGTTGAAACTGCTTTTCTACACTTTTTTTCATCCCGACTTTAATTTCTAGAAAAAGATCATCAATATCCCAACACAAATGGCCATTCATTTCCCTCATCTTATTGTCAAATCGATGGATTTCATCTAAAATTAGCTGATTGTTTTGAACATAGCCTGCAATGACCCGTCCACTCGAAGCACCAATATCGACGGCTAAATTACATTTTTGCAAGTGAATCACTCCTTTATTGTAAGCGATTTATATTCTTATCATAAAGGAGTGATTCAAATTATTATATATCGAAAATTATATATTTATTGTCCATTTTTGCATTTAGATGTAATGGAGCTAACACATGCTTACTTCACTTTAATAACCCTATGAATTAAAACTAATCATATTTCTCATTCATAGGGTGTGCTCCATAATCATGAAAATAATTTTAATGGATGTTTTTGTCTACGAACTTTCCATAATCCGGGATTGCCATTTGATCAAATTCTTTTGCTAATTTTCTTAAGCCATTTGTTAAAAACTCACCAGTGATCGGTAATCCATGTCCGGTTATGGCAATATGGGGATTCATTTTTTCCAATTTTTCTACTGAATGTTTGGCAGCTTTCCAATCGGTGGTAAAATACCGTGGAGGCCCACTTATGTCTTGTTGTTGTGTGAGTACTTTATAAAGATCTTCTTGTTTTACAGTTACAAATGCATCTCCTGCCAGTAACGATCGATCTTCTTCTCTAAAAAGGGAAACATGTCCTGGGGTATGCCCTGGAGTATGGATCCACTCGAAACCAGGCATATGTGGAATTGATCCATCAGCTGGCAGTATTTCAATATGTTTACTTAAATCAATGGGCTCATTAGGAAACATTGGTGACATTTTTGCTATCATCCCACCTTCAACAGTAGAGTCTGGTTCTGGATAAGCCATATTCCCTGTTAAAAAGGGTAGTTCTTGTTCATGTGCATATACAGGGACATCCCAATGCTTTACTAAATCCACAACAGTTCCCACATGATCAAAGTGGCCATGTGTAAGAATGATTGCTTTTGGGCTGCTGTTTGAACCAAATCTTTCTTCGGTAACCGAAATGATTTCATTTGCTGAATCTGGCATACCCGCATCTACTAAAACAAAATCATTTGAGTTTGGATTTCCAACCAACATAATATTGACAATTTGAATCGTGTGACAAAGTAAATCAGGTAATACTTGAGTACTCACACCACTTCCTATTGACGTTGCAGGAATGTAATGATAATCACTGCCATAATTCATATCCTTATCCATTCTTTATCCTCCTTGAATAATTATTGACTTCATTCTATTGTTCCATAGAATCCCGATCATATTTACATCAACTTAGTAATACTATAATGGATGAAAAAAATGCAGTTAATCTTGTTTGATTAACTGCATTTTATAGGCTTTAGGCGTCATCCCATATTTCTTTTTAAAAAGCCGGTAAAAATAACTAATATTCTCATAACCCACTTCTTCGGCAATGGCTTGCATCGGTAAGTCACTATATACTAACAAGTTCTTTGCCACTTGCAGTCTTTTTTCTTGCACTAAATCCTTGAAATTTTGATTGGTTAATGACTTAATTTGTTTGCTTATCCAGTAAACCGTTTGATTAAAACATTTAGCTAATGCTTGCAAATTAGCCTCCTGATAGTGTTCTTCTATGTAACGAAATACCTCCGTTAAAAAGGCATTCTGTTCGGATTTTTGGGTGCTTCTATTTGTTTGATTTTGTTGTTCGATAAGTTCAAGGATCAGTAATCCCATTAAAAATTTTATTTTCGATTTCGATAAGAGCGATTCTTCCATCATTTCTTTCAATAACTGCTGCATAATGTCTTGAATACGATCGGAATTGGAAACCGGATAATATAAATATTCTCCTTTTTGGGAATAGTCGAAGATACTGTTCATTAGAAAGTAGAGCATTTGACTTTGAATAAATCCAGTGGATAGATTAGACAGAATGTAATCAAAAAAGGCTGGGTGAATGATGAAGTTGATGACAATATCATTTTCTTCACATGCAGCTAACTCATGTTCGATATATTGGTTTAGTAACAAGATATCACCTTGTTTTAAGGTAATCGACTTATCGGCAACTTTTTGATGAAAATTGCCATGAAAGACATAATTCATTTCGATGTAGTCATGGGAATGCCTTGGAAAATCAATATATCTTGGGTGTTTACGGATCATGATAAGATCGTCTTTTAGAAACTTCTCACTTTGAATAACGAAATCAGATGTGAGGTCTGTATATATTTTTTTGTTGACTGCTTGATTGCCCTCTAATATCGCAAGCTCTTCCTCCGTTGCCTTCATTAATTCCTGATATAAAAAAGTATCCAAATGATGCTGCCCCCTTTTTACAAAAGTGGGACATTTCCCAGTCCCCATATCTCAAATGAGTAAATTCAAGAAAAAACCGGACATTTCTCACCCCACTCTAATTCGCATTAGATAGAACTGCGCAGTATCGGAGTGAGACTTTCTTCCAATCTTTCCGTGGAGAGTGCTGGAACATCGCTCCGGCAGAATACTGCGCTTTCCATGGGCACGGCTTCAGCTTCCTCGGAAAGCAAAGGTCGCTTGCCTGCGGGATCTTCAGCTCGCGCTGTTCCCATAGGAGTCTCCGTATTCTGCCTCCACTAATTATCGTCTTCTGATTATTGAAAGAACAGAACCCCATGGATCTATACTCTTTGTATTTCCTGTCACTTTATCAGAAAACTATTCTAAGCTGCGGAAAATTGATTTTCTTTACCAAGTTAGCTGAAGCCTGAGTCCAGCGGCATAGAAAACACTATAAAAGTAATCTTTGCTTGAATAAATGTCGCACTTGTGCCCTCGGGTGAAAGCGAAGTATTCTGCTGAAGCGTTTACCAGCACTCACCATCAAAAAGGTGGAAGGAAGTAAATCCACGCAATAAGTTGCTGGGCAGTTTATGTTTTTTGTGCATAATTTTAAATTTTCCTGCCTTTTAAGAAAAAGGAAGCGGCTAGGCGCTTCCTTCGTCAAATTAGTAAATGGAATAGTTGTTCGTCTTTGTTAATTTCGATGTAAGTGAAGCCTTTTCTCTCCATGCGAGAGATAATTTGGTGATAGTCTTCAGCTTGCTGCAGTTCGATTCCAACTAGGACTGGTCCTTTGTCTCGGTCATTCTTCTTTGTGTATTCAAAGCGGGTGATGTCATCGTTCTTGCCCAAGACTTCATCCATAAATTCACGTAATGCTCCTGCACGTTGTGGAAAGTTTACAATGAAATAATGCTTGAAACCTTCGTACACTAAGGAACGTTCTTTGAATTCTTGCATACGATCGATATCATTATTTCCGCCACTTACGATACAAACAACATTTTTTCCTTTTATCTCATCACGATAGTAGTCAAGCGCAGATATAGGTAGCGCTCCTGCTGGTTCTGCTACAATCGCATTTTCATTATATAAATCTAATAAAGTCGTACATAGCTTACCTTCTGGTACAGCTACAATATCATCGATAAATTCTTTGGCAATATCAAACGAAATATCTCCAACACGTTTAACACTGGCACCATCAACAAATTTATCAATTTTATCTAATTTGACCACTTCATCTTTTTGAAGCGCTGCTTTCATAGAAGCTGCACCTTCTGGTTCAGCACCGATGATTTTCGTATCTGGACTAATACTGTTTATGTAGGACCCGACGCCAGAGATTAATCCGCCACCACCAACTGCCATAAAGACGTGGGATATCGGCTCTTCCATGCTATCCAGAATTTCTAATCCAATCGTACCTTGCCCAGTGATGGTTCTCGTATCATTGAAAGGATGGATAAATGATGCATGATGTTCATTACAATACTCCATTGCTTTTTCAAAAGAATCATCAAAAGTATCCCCGATCAATCGGATTTCCACAAACGGACCACCGAAAAATTCAACACGATTAACTTTTTGACGCGGAGTTGTGCTAGGCATAAAAATCACACCTTTCACTCCCAACGCTTTACAAGAATAAGCAACACCTTGCGCATGATTTCCAGCACTAGCACAAACCACGCCATTTGCTAATTCTTCTTGTGTCAAACCTTGCATCAAATTGTATGCTCCACGAATCTTAAATGAGCGGACAACTTGTAAATCTTCTCTTTTAAGATAGACATTACATTCATATTTATCAGATAATATGGTATCTCGCTGCAATGGTGTTTTCACCACTACATCTTTTAATACTTGATTTGCAATAATGATATCTCTCACTTGAATTGGATTGACTTTTGTACTCATTTATACGAACCCTTCCTACTTCATTGTTAGATTTATACTAACATAAAGAAGCGCAATAGAAAATATTTTCACTCGTTAAATTCACCATTTTTAGTAGATCAAAATGGCTACATCGGTATTTTGGACTGTAATTGCTTGAGATACTTGCTTACCTTGTAAACAATCGTGATAGATAACGCCATCCTCTAAAGATACTGTTACTGCGTCTGTATTATGGTTAAGAATAAATAAGTATGTCTTATCGTTTGCTACCCGTTCCACGATTTCCACGTTTTTTGGAGCATCTAATGGGGCGCTGATATCTAATTGTTGTAAGAGTCCATTCATTAATTGATCCAGATAATCATCGGTCGGATTTGTACCAATGTAGATCGATTTACCCTGACCATATCGATGAATTGTTAAGGCAGGAGATCCCTGATACCAATTTTCTTTGTATGTTGCGATTGCTTTGGCACCTTCCAGTTTAATAATATCCGCCCATGTGTTGACGGTAGATTTCTCTCCGTTCGAAACAATCGTATTTGCTTCGTTATCTGCCATAGGCGCAAACTCTTCCACTGTTAATCCTAAAAGTGATCGTAACGGTGCAGGATAACCTCCTAAATGGATATGGTCTTGTGCGTCTGCAATACCACTGAAAAAACTCACCACTAATGTTCCACCTTTTGCTACAAATTGTTCAAGTATCTTTTCCTCCCCATCGCGAATCATATATAACATTGGGGCTACTACTAATTCATAATTTGATAGATTACCATTAGGTTCTACAAAATCAACAGCAATGTTATTTTCATAGAATACACGGTAATATTGATAGACTTGGTCTAAGTATGATAATTTATTATGTGGTTTTCCTTCATGCTCCACTGCCCACCAATTTTCCCAATCAAAAACGATCGCAACTTGTGCGGTACCATGCGCTCCTGCTAGTCCATCCAATTGTTTTAATTCATTTCCTAGTTGTTTTACCTCTTGAAAGACACGGCTATTCGGATCATTTGAGTGTGGAACCATAGCACCATGGAACTTCTCTGCCCCAGCTCTTCCCTGACGCCATTGGAAATACATTATACCGTCTCCACCACGTGCAACAGTAGAATAACTCCATAACCTCATTTCACCTGGTTTTTTCGTTACATTAATATCACGCCAATTGACATGTGACGTTACCTGTTCCATTAAATAAAAGGGTTGCCCATTTTTTAAACTGCGCATTAAATCATGGTGCATCGCATGTCGATAAGGTTTACCCTCTCTTGGGTCTGGATAAGAATCCCATGTCACTAAATCCATATCTTTGGCCCATTCAAAATAATTAAGTGGCTTAAATTCATACATAAAATTAGTGAATACTGGGACATCTGGGCTGATATCACGTAATACCTCTTTCTCTACCTTATACAAATCAAAAATCGCATCATTCATAAATCGTTTATAATCTAATTTTTGACTAGGGTTATAAAATGTAGGTAAATTAACTGGAAATTGAATCTCATCCCAGTTACCATAACGCTGACTCCAGAAGTTTGTACCCCATTTTTGATTTAAATTATCTATCGTTTCATAACGCTTCTTGAGCCAATCGCGAAACGCTTGTAAGCTTTCATTACTATAACACTCTGCCAGATGACAACCGTATTCATTATTAATATGCCACATTTTTAATGCAGGATGATCTTTATATCTTTTTGCTATTTCCGTCACCAGTTGTTTCACAGCATATCGAAAACGTTTACTGTTAGGTGAATAATGCTGACGTGAACCGACCTGAAAAGCTACTCCATTTTCTTGTACAGCCAATACCTCGGGATATTCTTTAGACAACCAAGCTGGTGGAGATGCTGTCGCTGTCGCTAAAGACACACCTACTCCGTGTTCATGTAAAATCTCTAGTACTCTATCTAACCAACTGAAATCAAACTTACCTTCTTCTGGTTCCAGCACAGACCAACTAAAAATTGCTACAGAAACAAGGTTCACTCCTGCTTCCTCCATTAACTTAGCATCTTCCAACCAAACACTTTCATCCCACTGCTCAGGATTGTAATCGCCACCAAATGCGATAACAGGCATTACTTCATCTATTCGTTTAACCATTTTATACACTCCCTTACTTCTTCTAACTATGTATTAATCAATATGTACATATTATAAGAAAACGTTGTCATTATCAACTATTAATAATTGCCAATATAGCCAATAGCCAAAACAATTAGAGGAGTTTTTCATAAACTAATTACATCATAAGAAGGAATTGGTGAATAAAGTGGAAAAAGAAGAAAAAAAGTTAATTGGTGGTTGGGTACAAGCGATAGGGACCGTATTGTCTGCTTTAGGGAATACCCCTCATGTTGCCCTTGGATCTGATATCAAAGCTGATCTTAAGCTGATCGGCAATGGCATGCAAGCAACAGGTAATGCGTTACAAGTTGAAGGTATTTCTTTACAGGAGTTAAACAGCTTAGGTAACGAGATACAAGCGATCGGAAATATAACAGAGGTTGCTTCATTACAATTGCCTGTAACTGATCAAGTCAAAAGCTTGTTAAATATGCAAGGGGATTTATTGCAGGCACTAGGAGGCAGTATAAATTTTACTGAAGAATGGCAAAAAGAGCTTACATTCGAAGTAGTATATAATGGATTTGGCAATCTACTCCAAGTAATTGGCAACAGTTTGCAAGCTCTTTCTACTCAAAGTACAACTCATGAAACAGAATTAAATACTATAGGAAATTGGATTCAAGCCGCAGGGGCAATAATGACTGCTATTTCTGAAAATATTCCATAATTTATTTGGTATCTATCCTGAGAATTGTCTCAAGTAGCTTTGTATTTAGTTCTAACCAGATACCTTGTTGTGCATAATTCATACTGCCTAACTATTGAATTGAATTCTATTTTCATGATTGAAACGACTCAAAAAGATCAAGTTTGTTTCCGTACAGATCTTCAAAACAAACGCCCTTTCCTCCTGGCACTTCCGTAGGCTCACCAAGAAAGTTTACCCCTTTTGACTTTAAGTCTTGATATGTCTTATTAATATCGTCCACCGTAAACATAAGATAAACTTGTTCTGCGGCTTGTCTGCCAACAAGTTGTCTTTCTTCAGTAGTAACAGCTTCTACCAACTCAATAACGACCTCATTATTCAAGTGCGGTGCAACTGTTAAATAACTCCAATCTTCATCAAATTCTTCTTCATCTCGTATAATAAAACCTAATTTTTCTGTGTAAAATACTTTCGCTTCTTCTCTGTCTGTAACAAAAAGAATCATTTGACAAGTGCTATTAATCATAGAAAACACCCTTTCTCATAATAGGATACTTCCATATATTTATATCACAGAATGGTCCGTTGGATTTCTTCTTGATTGCTAAGTTAGTGCAATTCAATAACTCCGTAATGAAATAAAGAGGATTTTCTTTTAATTTGTGTAAAGCCATATCGACTAAAACGGTCACTTTTCCAATGATCCTTGAGAACCACGCGTTTTCTAGCTATTCTTTTTGCTTCTTCTAATGCTTCAATCGTAGGTTCGTCTGCAAGAGCATGTACTCTCATAGAATTCAACCCTTCCGATGTATCAATTGCTTCATGAAACATTGGGTCAAAATATACGACATCATAAGCATTTGTTTCTTGCTGTTTTAAATATTCTAGATGTGGAACATGTTCGATCTTAATTCTTCTCATTGCTTTATTAAATATTTCATTAGTACTGTTACAAGTCTTCAAGCCTTCATTAGTGATTATATAAATGACTTTACTCCCTTCTAATCCCGTTACGAATCCATTAGAGCCAACTGCCAAACTAGCTATGATACTATCTGAAGCAAGTCCAACTGTACAATCTAATACAGACATTCCTTTTTCTAGTTTTGCTGTTGCAACAAATGGGTCTTCTTCTTTACGGAGTAATCGTTTTGCTCGAACCATTGCTAGATTAGGATGAAAAAAAAGGTTATTTTTGTCGTTTAAAGAAGAAACAAATAATCGATCTTTTCCTGCAACAAATATATCTGTTTGATGGTAGTCCTTTAATTGTTGAATTGAATATCCATTACGTTTTATATACTGGATTTGGTAATTTGCAGATAATCTTTGTGCGTATTGAATAAGTTGAGGTGTTACACGACCCGCTGTAGTTATGATCATAAGATTCTTCCTGTTCTATTTGGGTTATTTTTATTATACTATAACTATTTTGTAAACATAATTAAAGAGGTGTCAGTCATTTTAAAATGTCTGACACCTCTATATATTCTCTTAAAATGCATTTTGTATGTTTGGAACTACCTGTTTCTTACGTGATACAACACCTTTTAATGTGGCTGTTTTGTTTTCAAGTTTCACATCAAACGCTTCAGCTACTTTTTCTTCAGCCTCACCTACTGAAAGTACTACAGAATCATTATTAAGGATGTCTGTGATGACAAAAACAAATAGTTTTAAATCTTTGTCTGCTATTGTTTTTTCAATAGCTGGTTCTATTTTGTCACGTAGCGCTAGTACATCATTCACTTCCACTGTGTTTACTTGTGCAATTTCCACTTTGTTTCCGTTCATGTCAAATTCTTTTGCATCCATAGAAATTAGTTCTTCTGCAGTTTTGTCACTTAGGTCAGCACCAGCTTTCAGCATGTCAAGACCATATTTATCAGCGTCTATACCAGCGATTTCAGCTAATTCTTTTGCTGCAGCAATATCTTGATCTGTACATGTTGGCGATTTAAATAAAAGGGAGTCTGATATAATTGCCGAAAGCATTAATCCTGCAGTTTCCTTTTTAATGTCAACTCCGTGCTCTTTATATAATTTATTAAGTATAGTAGCAGTACAACCAACTGGTTCTGCACGGTAGTATAATGGATCTTTTGTTTCAAAGTTTGCAATACGGTGGTGATCAATTACTTCCAATACTTGTACGCGATCGATATCATCCGCACTTTGTTGACGTTCATTGTGATCCACTAAAATAACCTGATCGACTTCATCTGAGACATTTTCAACCATGCGTGGTGCCGATTGATTAAAATGATCTAGTGCATATTGTGTTTCATTGTTCACTTCACCTAAACGAATCGCTTCTACATCTTCTCCAAGCGCTTGTTTAAGCTCCGCATATGCAATAGCTGAACAGATTGTGTCTGTATCCGGATTTTTGTGTCCAAATATTAATGTGTTTACCATGATTCATACTCCTTTTTTTACCAAATGATTATTCCCAACTCTATTATACAGGAATTAGGACGAAAGAAAAATAGTTTACTTAATTTGACCATTACCATGTAATAAATACTTCGTCGATGTTAATGCTTCTAAGCCCATAGGTCCACGCGCATGTAACTTCTGTGTACTAATACCAATTTCTGCACCAAACCCAAACTCAAATCCATCGGTAAATCTGGTTGATGCGTTATGATAAACAGCTGCTGCATCTACCTCATTCATAAAGCTTACAACATGCTTATCATTTTCAGATATAATCGATTCTGAATGACTAGTTCCGTATTTATTGATATGAACAATCGCTTCCTGAACAGAATCTACTACCTTGATTGCGACTATATGATCTAAATATTCTGTTTGATAGTCTTCTTCTGTTGCCTTAATGATATTGTCGCCTTTTGACACTGTGATACTGTCCCCATGTACTTCTACATCTGCAACTTGCAATGCCTGAATTAATTCAATTAAATGGTTATTAGCCCAATTTTGTTCCACTAAAATAGTTTCAATTGCATTACATACAGAAGGGCGTTGTGTTTTTGCATTGATTGCTACCTCAATAGCCATGTCTTTGTTTGCTGTTTCATCGATAAACAAATGACAATTACCTGCCCCTGTTTCCAATACAGGAACTGAAGCATTTGCGACTACTGTATCAATTAATTTTTTGCCTCCACGAGGAATTAATACATCTAAATATTCATTCAATTTAAACATTTGTGATGCTGTTTCACGACTTGTATCCTCAATAAGTTGTACTGCATCATCAGGTAAATCGGATTGTTTCAATGCATCTTGAATGACTTTTACTAATGCTGTGTTGGAATGGATAGCTGAAGAACTTCCTCTAAGCAATACAGCATTTCCTGTTTTGAGACAAAGACTTGCAGCATCAATCGTTACATTTGGTCTTGCTTCATAAATCATTCCTACGACACCGATTGGCACACGTGCCTTTTGGATTTTTAGATCATTTGGTCGTGTCCATTCTTCCATAATCTCACCAATTGGATCTTTTAAATCTGTTAGTTGGATTAATGCATCTGCCATTTCATCAATCCGTTGTTCATTTAAGATTAGACGATCAATCAATGACTCATGTAGGCCGTTTTTACGGCCATTTACTATATCACGGTTATTTTCTACCATGATATAATCCTTTTGTTTTCGCAATTCATCAGATAACAATTTTAAAGCCTGATTTTTTTGCTCGGTAGAATTAGTTGCTAGGACAGTTGTTGTAGCGTTGACTAGCTTCCCTTTTTGGATTAAATCACTCATAATTATAAGCCTCCTCTATCGATAATACGAGTCGATCACGATGAATAGCTTCTGGTCGATTACTGGTGGATTGTTCCATCGCAATTTTACTCGGTTCCCCTTTGGATTTAATTAAGTCTTCAGAAGAATAATTCACTTGTCCTTTTGCTATCACATTATCTTCAAAGACAATATCGACAACAGCCCCCACCAGGAAATCTCCGTCTACCCATTTAATTCCGGCAGGCAATAAACTTTTTCCATGATAAAGAATTGCTTCACTTGCCCCTTTGTCAACGTATAGTGTCCCTGATACGTCGGAATGAAAAGCAATCCATTGTTTTTGTTTTCGGTAACTATTGGTTAAGTCTTCGCCTATATAAGTACCGTCACCTTGATTTTGCATAATGCGAATTAATTTATCCTCACCTTCACCAGTCCCGACAAATACTTTGACACCAAGTGAAAGTGCTGTTTTTGCTGCTAAAAGCTTTGATTTCATTCCTCCAGTACCGAATTTGGATCCGGATTCATGCTTCGTTTGTTGCAAAATTTCTGCCGACAATTTTTGGAGGCGTTGATATTTTTGAGCTGATGGATCTGTTTTTGGATTTTTGTTATATAGTCCATTAATATCTGTTAACATTACTAAAAAGTCTGCATGAACAAGACCGCTTACCAATGCTGATAACATGTCATTATCACCAAATGTTAACTCGTCTATTGCTACCGTATCATTTTCATTAATAATGGGAATTACGTCACGCTTTAATAATTCCGTCAATGTGGCATACACATTACTGTACTGCTTCTCATTACTGAATACATCTTTTGTTAGTAAAAGTTGAGCGGTAACCAAATTATACTTTCTAAACTCATCAGTATAGGCTTGAACCAGTAAGCCTTGACCAACGGCTGCTGCTGCTTGATTTCCTGCGATAGTGACAGGTCTTGTTGGATAACCTAAATCAAAGAACCCAGCAGATACGGCACCAGATGAAATCAAAATCACTTCATAATTCGCATTTTTTAATGCTGCAATTGCTGTTGTATGCTCTTTTAGTTTAATCAGGTCAAGTCCGCCATTTTTGTTCGTTAGAGAACTGCTCCCGATCTTAACTACAATACGCTGCTTCGCCATAGTTTTCACGCCTTCATTTATTAAATTGTTAGTCCCATATCAGTAAATGCAATCGTGCTGGATAGCGACTTTATTCCTAACACTTTATAATATTAGTCTAAGTATGGCACTAAAAAAGGCTCTTTCATCCTTAAAGTAAAGGACGAAAAGAGCCATTCCGCGGTACCACCTTTGGTTGACCATACTTTTTGTATGATCCCCTTAACTCTTTAACGCAGAGTGACGATTAAGTTTATTCTTAATAGTTCATAGAGTAGGTTCATTAGTATAGCGGGTGATGGAATTTTTCAGCCTGTGAATTCCACTCTCTTGTCACCATACTCTAACTACTGACTCTAATCATTACTTTTATTTATTCTACTACCATTATAAGAAATAGTCACACAATTCTCAAGTATTAATATTTCACTTTTGCAGTCCAATTAAATGGATCTTTTTCCGAACCATATTGAATACCTGTCAATGTATCATATAATCGCTTAGCAATTTCACCTGTTTTTCCATCATTAATTTCCATTTTCGTACCTTCCCAAGCAAGCTCACCTACTGGAGAGATAACAGCGGCTGTACCAGAACCAAACGCTTCTTGCAATTCACCTTTTTGATGATGTTCATAAAGTTCTTCCATTGTGATACGTCGCTCAATAACTGGAATGTCCCAATGTTTCAATAATTGGATAACAGAATTCCTCGTAACACCTTCTAAAATACTACCATTAAGAGCTGGTGTTACGATTTCACCATTTATCTTGAAAAAGACATTCATACTGCCAACTTCCTCGATATACTTTTTCTCAACACCATCCATCCATAACACTTGCGCATATCCTTCATCAGCTACTTGTTCCTGGGCCTTCAAGCTAGATGCATAGTTGCCGGCAGTTTTAGCTTCGCCTGTACCACCTTTTACCGCACGGACATATTGATTTTCCACTGCGATTTTTACAGGATTGATTCCTTCTTCGTAATATGTACCAACTGGAGATAATATCACCATAAATTGGTACGTTGCAGACGGCGAAACACCTAAATACGGTTCCGTTGAAATAATGAACGGTCTTATGTAAAGAGAAGTTCCTAATGCATCTGGTACCCATTCTTGATCAATATGAACCAAATGTTTTATTGCATCAATAGCAAATTCCTCATCAATTTTTGGAATACACATTCTATCATTTGAGCGATTGAGGCGTTCCATATTCTTGTCTGGACGAAACAACTGAATTTTATCCCTTTCTGTACGGTATGCTTTCAAACCTTCAAATACCATTTGACCATAATGAAGCACAATAGCAGCCGGATCCAACTCAATTGGTTTATATGGGACGATTCGCGGGTTATGCCATCCTCGTTCTTGGTTATAGTCTTGAATGAACATGTGATCGGTAAAATACTTTCCGAAAGATAGTTCATCTGATTTTGGTTTTTCTTTTGGATTTTCGTTCTTAATATAAGTGATTGTATACTCTGACATAAAAAAGACTCCCTTATTTGAATGAATTCTATAATGTTTCGGCAAAATAACCTATAAACTTTATTTTATTACTAAACAACTAGTTATGACAACCATTTACTTTGAAAATTTTCAAACAATTAAAGGAGCATTATCATGAGTTATGAACTTTCCGAACGATTTGAAGCAGCTTTTAACCAAATACATGATACATTATGTGATTTTGCGAATGAACATAATAATCATGCATCTTTTACCGAAGTGTTGACAAAAGCGAGGGTTCAGCATCATGTAATAGATCACTATTTTGATTTGTTAAAACAGAGCAGTAAACTGCGAAATGCAATGGTACATCGTAAAATTAAGGAAGACTTCTATATCGCAGAACCTCATCAAGATGTAGTCACTGAATTGGAGCAATTGGCAGTTCTTTTATCTGAACCTCCAACTGCCTTATCTATAGCATCAAAACCTGTTGAATTTTTTTACTTAGACTCACCAATAAAGAAATTAATTACCTGTATGCAAGAAAAGGAATATTCCCAATACCCTATTTATCAAGAAGATAAATTTATCGGATTATTGACAGATGGTGATATCGCAAATTGGTTTGCAGCTAATATCGGTCAGCTAACAATTGAAATGAAACAACCTATTGGCGAAATATTTCGAATCGAGAAAAAAGAACATACAAAGATTGTTGGCAAAGATGTCAGCGTAATGGATATTGAAGCTATATTTAAAGAGTACTTAGAAAAAAATCAAAAAATAGAAGCAATTATTATCACCGAAAATGGTACAGCAGCAGAACTACCAAAAGGAATCATTTCCTCTTGGGACCTAATTCGACTAAAAACATATAACTTTCCACTACTCAAGCATACGTAATACAACTAAACTATTCATACATTGTCTAACAAGTTACAAAGGATTTTACAGCTGTGTAAAATAAGCCCAAATAGTTACTTAAACAGCAGATTTAACTGTCGTAGTACACATATACTGCGCAGTAACTCTATAAAGGATTTGCTTCCTTCCCTTCTTTCTTGTAGAGATTGCTATGTTACCGCTGCGGCAGAATACATCGCTTTTACCCAAGGGCACAAGTGCGACATCTGCTCAAGCAAGCTTTCACAGTGTCTTCTATGCAGTGGGCACGGCTTCAGCTAACTTGGTAAAGAAAATCACTTTACCAAGTGGATCTTCAGCCCCGCGTGAGTTCCCACAGGAGTCTACGTATTCTGCCTACGCTAGTAAGGATTCACTGATGGTTGAAAGGATAACATCCATAGAATATACACCTTTAGGACTTCTTCTCACTTCATTAAAAACTACTCTAGGCTGCGGAAAAATGCGAGACTCCTGTGGGAAAGGAACAGTCTGAAGACCCCAAAGGAAGCGATTTTTGGCTTCCGAGGAGGCTGAAGCCTTCCCCGACGGCATAGAAAACACTACGAAAGCGATCTTTGCTTGAGTAGATGTTGCACTTGTGCCCTTGGGTGAAAGCGAGTGTTTTTTCCGCAGCTTAGTATGTATTTCTTATCATGCAGGAAGAA
>NZ_FOTR01000021.1 GCF_900114645.1 Gracilibacillus orientalis
AACGATTCAAACAGATTTATTTAAATGAAGGACATCTAGTGGATGCAATTTTTAGAAACAATGACTATTCAACAAGTGCAATATTTGATGGATTGGATGTTTCACGTATCCTTGAAATAGTGTCACATCCGAGAGATATGATTGTTTCTTTAAAGGATTATTCATTCCCAAATATACCGACATCCAATATGACTTTTAGAAAAGCAGAGCAAATTGATGCTACATCGTTAAAAAAATTTGTAGAAAAGGAATTTGGAAATGGATGGTTAGACTCTATTGAAAACGGATTTTCAAAAGAAAATATTCCTCTTTTTATTGCTTTAGATGATGAGGAAATTATTGGTTTTGCTTGCTTTGATGTTGTGCGAAATAAAAAAGGGTTATTTGGTCCGATGGGAACAACTTATTCAAAACGGGTACAAGGTATAGGGTATACTTTGCTTCATTTGTGTTTAAGTGAAATGAATGAAATAGGTTATGAATATGCTGTTATTGGAGAAGCAGGACCAATTGAATTTTATGAAAAAGCTTGCAATGCGGTGGTAATTCCAAAACCTTTGTAAAATCATACAATATTTGTGAAATGGTACACTTAAATTAACGGGTGCGATTCTTCAATAAGGATAATGCTTATTGTGTTAACTGGTGGTTTAACAGTAGAAGAAATAAATGGTTAAGGAGAGGAAATAAGAGTGAATTTAAGACTTGCCGAAACAAAAGACATTAAGCAATTAATAAGAATGAGATGGGATTTTACTATTGAATATGATGAAAGTAAGAGGATTCAATCATTTGCTGATTTTGAAAAGGAATGTCAATCTTTTTTAGAGAATGCAATTGAAAGTGATCAATGGTTTATTTGGATTGCTGAGGAAAATGGAAAAGTTGTATCACACATATACATAGAATTAATACAAAAAGTACCACGACCTGGTAAAGTAACATATCCATTTGCTTATATGACTAATGTATATACAGTTCCAGAATACCGAAATATGGGCGTCGGAAGTAAAATACTTAAAACAATAAATAAATGGATTAAAGAAAACCATTATGAATTTGTTATTGTATGGCCGAGTGATGAGTCTATTAATTATTATAAGAAAAATGGTTACGTACATTGTACAGAACCTATGGAATATTTCCCTTCTTGAACCAGATCAGCTAATAGATGCTCAGTGCTTATTGCGCTAACGGGTAGCGATTGTTTAATAAAGCAGTCGCTTTCTTGTACTAACGAAGCAGTATAGTTGAAGAAGGAATTTTAATATAAATATAGAACTATTATAATTAGAAAAAAGTGTGCAACAGTAAAAAGATTTTTTAAAGGAGTGAAATCATATTAACTACGTTTATCATATGGTTCCGAAAAACATGATAGGTAATGAGCTTTATCCATTAAATCAAATGAAATTTATTAAAAAAATTTATATTTAGAATATGTAAAAAAGTATAATGACCATCCATCAAGAGTAAAGCTACTTGAAAGAAAGATACCTAAGCTTAATTGTTTATGGAATGATGTGATTCATTTTTTACCATTGCACCCAACATTAGTTTACAGAGCTTTAAATGAAGTTAAAGGTAACATTAACCAAGATACAAAGTTCTATAAGATACCTATTACTAATCTAATAAATAATAAGAATGCAATCTATATATACGGAAAAGATGATTATCTTGGTCCAGATGCTGAGATGAATGAACAAACTATTCAATTACTAGATATGAATAATTATGAGGAACTATCTGAGATACCATTAGATACTATTTCATATTTTAAGGAAAAGCATAAAAAAGGAGAAAGATTTGGAATATTTCAATTTATACCTCACGTTTTTAGTTGAGGTAAAGTAAATATTTCAAATGCTGAGATAATCCGTTGGGATGAAAAGGTTAACTAACTAGTAAGTCATTAATCCAAATATAGCCTTTAACAAACGTGGCGTTAATTCAGGAAGGATTAACGCTATTTTTGTAGAATTTATTATATTAAAGAAGCAGGTTACTTGAAGTAGCTAAAAGAAGGAATGGGGGAAGTTAATAATGTCTGATAAAAAATATCATAGAGCTTTTGGAGTATATGGTATTTGTGTAGAAGATGGCAAACTTTTAGTGATAAATAAAAGTGGAGGCCCATAGATTAATCGTTATGACCTTCCTGGAGGAAGTTTAGAAGAAGGAGAAGCTTTGTTCCAAGCAATGAAAAGAGAATTTCTTGAAGAAACGGGGCTTGAAATCGAAATTGAAGAAAATATTGGAGTCATCGATTTCAAGCTTCCTTGGTTGTGGAGAGAGTTTACAGATGTACATCATATAGCAGTTTATTATTCTATTAAAGCAATTGGTGGAGAGCTAAATGTTTCAGAACAATTTGATGGACAAGATTCACTGGGGGCATTATGGGTCTCGGAGAAAGATGTATCCTTGGAAAATGCTTCTCCATTGGTTCTTGAAGCTTTTGAATGGGTAAGAACAAATAATTTAGGTATTGATGCTAAGACATACGAAGATTGGATAGTCTTAAAATAAATTGTTGTTATTGTGCTACGAAGCAGTTTTGTTGAATAATAATTTAAAAATAAAAGTATATTTTATCGGAAAAACTTAGGAGGTGCGTTTTGAGAAAGAGAGGGTCAGCTATTCTTTTAGAAAATAACAAAGTTGTTTTGATTAAAAGAAACAGAGATGGTCAGATTTATTATGTATTTCCTGGGGGCGGAATTGAAAAAGGTGAGACTCCTGATCTGGCAGCTAAAAGAGAAGCGTTTGAAGAGTTAGGTGTGAATATTAATGTTAATGAGTGCTTTGGAAAAGTTGAATATAACGGTACACAATATTTCTTCTTAGCTGATATTGTTGAAGGTGAAATAGGCACTGGTATGGGCGAAGAATTTACCGACACAAATAGAAATAGAGGCACTTATGAACCAATGTGGGTGGAAATAGACAAGTTATCTATAATAGATATAAGACCAAAAGAAGTTGCTGAAAAAATACAATTCTTATTAAGCTAACGGATGCAAAACTTTAACAAGAGGGTCCAATCCAAGGCGATTTTTTCTTTTGATCCAACTATCAAAAAATTACGATATTTTAAGAAGGTTGTATGGGGATTTATGTTAAATCGCTCATATATGTGTGATCATTAACTCTTCAACTAACTAAGCATTTAAACTGGAAGAAGAACATTTTCAAATATAATCTTTTTATTGAACAAAAGAAATTATCATTTAAGTACATAGAATTTTTAATGGCTACAACATTTTTAGATATGAAAGGGGAACGTAAATTGAGTCAATGGAAGGAACTTATACAGGATTCGAAATCTAGATGGGAACAGAATGCTGAATATTGGGATGATTATATGGGTGAAGAAAGTAATCGGTTTCACCGAGAATTGATAAGACCATATACTGAAAAATTATTAAGTATTAAGGAGGGACAAACTATACTAGATATTGCTTGTGGTAATGGGAATTTTTCAAGAAGACTGGCAGAGTTAGGAGCAAATGTTGTTGCTTTTGATTATAGTTCTAAGATGGTCGAACGAGCAATAAAACGGTCTAAGGACTACCTAAATCAAATTGAATATAAAGTTATTGATGCTACTAATAATTATGATTTGCTTGAACTTGGAAATGAAAAATATGATAATGCAGTATCTAATATGGGGTTAATGGATATTGCTGATATAACCCCATTAATAAATTCACTACATAAGATATTAAAACCAAATGGCACATTTGTTTACTCTATTACACATCCTTGCTTTCAAACTCCTGGTGTCAGGAAAATAAATGAATCAGAGGATGATAACGGAAATTTGATTTTTAAAAACAGCATTCAAATATCAAAGTACCTAACCTCTGAATCATATAAAGCTATTGGTATAAAAGGTCAAACAATTCCACATTTTATGTTCCATAGGTCATTGTCGTATTATATGAACTTATTTTTTGAATCAGGTTTTGTACTTGATGGTGTAGAAGAACCTAGTTTCAAAAAAGAAAAAGATGACAATAAATTTGATTGGTATGAGATTCCTCCTGTTATCATTTTTCGTTTTAGAAAGTTATAAGGGTATTATTAAAGTCACCATAAGATATTTTTTTATGATATGTGAAGAAATGTACTTAAAGTAACGGGGGCATTAATTCAAGAAGGATTAACGCTATTTTTGTAGAACTTATTATATTAATGAAGCAGTTTAGTTGACAGAAGGAGTTACATAAAAAAGGTGATTTAGGTTGAAAAGTCGAAATTATTATTACCAAGATAAAGGCGGGAGGGAACACTATCTCTATTAAAGCTATATTTTTAGATTTTTATGGAACTGTTGTAAATGAAGATGAAGAAGTTATAACCAATATATGTGAACAGATAAAGGAAAACTCTCAAACAGATGCAACATTATCAGAAATTGGGGGAGTTTGGTGGAAAGAACTTTCAGCTCTATTTATTGAAAGTCATGGTGCAAATTTCACACATCAAAGGACCTTAGAAGAAATTTCATTAAAAAGTACACTTGCGTATTTTCAATCAAACTTAGATGAAACAAAACTGGTAGAGCTGATGTTTAATCATTGGATGAATCCAGCTATATTTCAAGATTCAGTCGAATTTTTAAACCAGAGTACAATTCCCGTTTACATACTCTCTAATATTGACCGTGCAGATATTTTGGAAGCTATTAAACTACATCAGTTATCGGTTAAGGATATAATTACAAGTGAGGACGTGAAATCATATAAGCCTCGTCCAGAGATGTTTGAACACGCTTTAAAGATTAGTGGGTTGGCTTCAAATGAGGTCATTCACGTTGGTGACTCACTATCCAGCGACATTGCTGGTGCAAATAAAATGGGATTAAAAGTGCATGGATAAATAGAAATAATATAGAAATAAAGAGCAACATTAAACCAGATTATGAAATCAAAAATTTAAATGAGCTATTAAAAATTCAAGACCTAGTTAATAATTAAGCGCCATATTATGTATTGCAAACAGGAGCTAACAAAAAAACTTCTGTTTTTTACTAAAGGGTACCCTGAACAAAGAGTTGTCGATACGGCAGGACCTATTTTGCTAAAGAAGCAGGTTTCTACAAGAAGGGTATATGATTTTTATCGAGAAATTTTTTGAAATGTTATAAATATTAGTCTCAGAAAGTAGGTGTTGAAAAATTGTCAATTGATAAAGCGACTCTTAAAGAACTTCTGAAAGAATTGGAGAAAAGTCATTTGAAACCAGATAACCGAGTATCTAGTGATTTTTTTGAGAAGTTGTTAGCAGATGATTTCTTTGAATTCGGATGTTCTGAGGGTTTTCCTATGTTGGAGTTCGAGAAATGTCCCTTTATGACTTTGATATTCATCCCCTATCTTCTGATTGCGTTTTAGCTACATACCGTGTTAAAGATAAAACACGCAAACAAGATCCATTACGAAGTACAATTTGGAAATTTATAGATGGTAGGTGGCAAATGTTCTTTCATCAGGGGACGATAATTAAACCTTCTTAAATTTGGTTTATATTTTATATTGTCCTTTTTTGAGGAAGTATTAGCTTATTGTGTTAACGGGTAGCTTTAGAATAAAGTTTGATCAAAAGTACCTCGCAAAGCCACATTTTTGGGCAAATAAAAAGAATCCGTTTTGAAAAAAGATTGATCAAAACGGATTCTTTTCTTGTAAACGGGTGTGAAATTTTTATAAAAAAATTTGATCATTTTCTACCTGTGTTGCTCAACAATCGCGCCCTATTATGGAATAACTGAGTAGCTTCTATTAGCTGGTTTTGAGAAATAAGAAAAGCATATTTCTATTTCTGTATATTTAACATAAGTAAGGATTATCGGCAGTTAGGAAAAAAGCTATTTTTTCGTATTCGTTGCATACAAATAAACAACATAATCAGTCATAACCCCAGGATACCCTAACTGTCGCAACATAGCTGTTATGTTCCCACGATGATACGTTCCATGGTTGACAACATGCTGTACCAATTCGAAAAGATTGGTTTCCAACCGACCAAAATGAGGATGTTCTGGAAAAATTGCTTGATTAAGATTCCCTTGGTGATCGAAAAATTCCTCAAATTGCTCAGATAAGTTAAAAAACATCGTTTCCATCTCTTCAACACTTTTTCCTTTTGTTTTCTCTCGCAGTTGTGCTCTCATTTCTGCTTTATCAAAACTGTTGCCTGACATGACATTCAACCATATAGTATCGGCAATGTAAATATGCACAAATACCTCTGAAATGGAAGAGAAAACACTTTGAATCTCCTTGCGATAAATGTCCTGTGGCAGTTCTTTTAAGTGCTCAAAAACTCTTTGATTTGCCCATACATGATAGTTATATAGATTTTCTACATGATTAACCATACAATCGCCTCCTTATCATCACATTTTTTAATATTCTTTATCAGAATGAATTATTCCTTTAAATATTATTACTTATCTGATGAGATCTTCAACTAAATGGCCCGTTTGTTGAATTGTCACAATCCAACTATCAATATAATTGTATCAAACTTTTTTATAAATTATCGGACTTTATTTAAATGATCAATCTTTATTATAAATTATCAAACTTTATTTCAAAGCCACATTAGTTGAATAAGGAAAAGATAAAAGTCGATCTAATATGTCGACTTTTTTGGTTTCGTAAAAAGGTACAGTGTCATAACTCTTAAGTATTGACACAGTTTTTATGATGTACTATTATCAGTATACAGGAAGGTGTCACAACTTAGTGTCATAAATATATACTGATCGGAGTTGCTATATTATGAAATATGGGTATGCAAGGGTTAGTACAGTACACCAAGATTTAGAGTCGCAATTACAACAATTGAATGGTGAAGGGTGCGATAAGATTTATTCAGAAAAGTTTACTGGTACTAAATCAGATAGATCACAATTCAATGAGTTGTTACAGATATTACAAGAAGGAGACACTTTAGTAATAACTAAGTTGGATCGTTTTGCTAGGTCTGCTGACAATGCTATCAGAACAATTAAAGAGTTATTTAAGAATGGTGTAAGAGTTCATATACTTAATATGGGTATAGTTGAAGATACACCAACAGGAAGACTAATATTCAACATACTTAGTTCCTTTGCTGAATTTGAAAGGGATATGATTGTTGAACGTACACAAGAAGGTAAGGCAATAGCTAAGCAGTGTGAAGACTTTAGAGAAGGCAGACCAAATAAGTATAGTAAGAAACAAATTGATCATGCTTTAGGCTTGCTTAGAACTAATTCATATAAAGAAGTAGAAGAAAGAACAGGAATAAGTAAGAGTACATTAATAAGAGCAAAAAGAAAATTAAATGACTAAATTATAGACAACCGTGCAGAAATCGGTTGTCTTTTTAACAATAAAAATTTCCAGGAAATTAATTCCCCACTAAAAAAGAGTGTTTAATTAACTTGCTAGAATTTTAAACAAATATCTAAAGTTTTCCAGCTTGGGTTACAATAACGAACAAAATAATATATAATCTTACATAAATGAGTAAATATACTTAAATTTTATGACGTAGGCATATTATATAAAAATAAGGTAATGCACAATAGACTATTAGATGACCAAAATAATACATTTAATAGATAATCTATCTTAAAGTGCATTCTTGTTTTATATTAGTATTCTTAAATTTTTGTAAGGAGGCGATATTTTGGCGGATCAAGATTTAACAGATAATGGTAGTGGGATCAGAAGTTTAAGTGGCTTTGCCTATCAAATTCGTGTTTTTGTGTATTATATGTCTAAGATGAGTGAAAATGGACAAATAGAATTTGAGACAATAGAGGATGTTGCTGTAAGAGATAAAAAAATAGACGCCGATTCTTTGGATAAAAAATCTGATTCATTTAGAAATTTAGTTGAAGATAAAGATAGAAATGGGTATTATTTTGCTATTCAAGTAAAACGAACAAAAATAGATAATACAAGTAAACTGAAAATATTATATAATTGGCTTTTACTTGAATCCTCCACAACAAAAATTAGTAAGTACATTTTGTTCACAGAAGATAAATATGGTAATACTGGTAAGTTATTCGATATTTCGTGTGAAAAACTGTTTGAATTTGTCATGAAATCTAACAGTAAATCAAATGCTTTAATTAGTAAGGTAAAATTACAATATAAGAATAATTATGGAAAATTTAAGAAAGCTTATGATAAATTAAGTACCGATTATGAGTTCATTTCGGATGGAAAACTTGATGATAGAATATTAGATGGATTTGCATTTCATTTTACAAGAAGTGGTGTAAGTCACTTAATATACAGTTTGAGAGTTAAGGAACTTATTCAATATATTAACGGTGAAATCATCTCTGCTGTTTATAATGGAGATTCGTATAAATGCACCTTTGAGGATATGATGAAGAAGGTTGAGGAAATAAGTGGAAGGGTAAAGGACAGTCATTATGATCCAGATTATATTGCTTTTAGAAAGAGTAGACAAATAAATTTAACTGATCAAGCCATACTACAATCACGTGAATACTTGCAATTGGCAAAATGTAAACTTTCTCAACAAAGAATTGAAGAGCATCTAATTTATCAACAATATTATGAAAGTATAAAAGATAGATTCCTAGAAGATAACAAATTAAATTTTGTTGATAATATTGAGCGAACTACCTATGATAACTTTTGTAGTGTAAAAGAAGATTTGGAAGAAGAGAATAAAGATACACCATTAAAAAGATTAAACGAAACCAAGAAAATGAATAATAATTATACTCAATTAGACCAAACAAGATTCGGTTCATGTATAAGCCTAACAAAAAAAAATGTAGAAGAAGATATTAAAATTTCTTGGGAGGATGAGAAGTGAAAAAAAATCATTATGAATTGGAAATTATATTACTTAGTACTTATTGTGATATAGTTTTAGACATTTTAGAAGAACACAAGAATCTAAGTGTTATAAAGTTAATTACATTTTCCTATTTATTAAAAAAGAAAAAGTTCATGAAGTCAAATATATATAATGCATCAAATAAAAATGATTTGGTGCTTAAATGCTTATCACAGTTAACTGGGTTATTTGACGATTACTGCGAGAATATAAAATATATAATTAGTGCTATTCACTTATTAATTGAAAACAGAAAAATATTAGAGCATTCAGGAGAAGTGATGATTTCAGAGGAAAATCATATTGTAGCGGAACAGAAATCATTTATTAACCTCGCTATAAAAGAAAGTAAGAATTATTCTGACATACAATTTTTGAAAGAGGTGGTAAGAAATGTATAAAATCAAAAAAATAAGTATGGTAGATAATGGGGAAGTTATATATGATTATAAATTTGATTATGGAATAAATTATTTTAAAGGAAAGAATAGCTCTGGTAAAACAGAGTTTTATAATTTTATTGATTTTATGTTTGGAGATTCCCAAAACATTAAAAATAAGGTATGGTATAGGGATTCGCTAAATTATGCCATAATAGAATTTGAGTATAATAAAATAACATACTTATTTAAACGAACACTTGAGAAAGATATAAATTATTTTAAGTATAAAGGTGAAGAGTGGGGAGAGCCAATTAGTTTAGCCGAATATAAAGATAAATTGCATTCCATTTTTACCATTGATCACACAACTTTAAATCGAATTAGAGATTTTACAGAAGAAAATTTAACATACAGAACTTTTACAATATTTAACTTTTTGGGTGAAAAATCATTTGGAAATATTACTGACTTTTTTACGAAGAGTAAAAATATAAAATATTCTACAAAATTACCAGCATTATTAAATTATGTTTTTAATAATAATTTGGAAAAGATATTTGAACTTAAAAAAAATTTACACGAACTCCAACAAGATGTAAACTTACTTAAACGTTCAATACAACGATTTGATTTTGTGAAAAATAATATTAATGTTAATTTGAAAAAGCTTAATATACCAATGATTTATAATGGTAAAAATAATAAAGAAATTTTCAATGAAATATATAAAGTTAAATCTTTGGAGGAATCAAAAAAAAGCTATAAGAAACCAAAAACAATTTCTGAACTCGAATCAATACATAATAATCTAAACGAACAAATTAAAATATATGAAAATACTATTGAAGATAACAAAAACTTCGAAATTGAAAATCTAAATAGAAAGAAACTTGTAGATAACTTATCGTCACTCATATCAGATAAGAGTGAATATAAATATTTGGCTGAACCAATCATTACTATGGCAGACGATTTGGATAAAAGAATCTCATTTAATAAATATGTTATAACAAATCATTCAATAAATGATCTAAAGAAACAGAGAAAAGAAATTAAAGAAGAGATTTTTGCAAATGAATCTCGTTTTTCCTCCTTTAATATCTCAGAAAAATCTCGTTCTATTGCTTTAGTTGAAGAATATCTAAGTATTGATGTGTCTTATGATGCAATCGAACTTGAAACTAAGCAAAAGCAGATCAAAAAGTTAAAAGAAGAAATTAAAATATTACAGAATAACGATGACAATGAGAAAATTAACCATTTATCTGATTTTATAACTGAATTATATAAATCTGCAATCAATGTTTCAGATATAGTTAGAAATGATGAAGATTTAGAGGGATTCTATATACAATATCATAAAAAAGGAAATATATTACAGCCGAAAATTGTGAGCTCTAAGTCAAATAAAATTGAAAATTATTATGTAGGTAGTATGGCGAGGCACACACTAATGCAATTTTGTGGCTATCTAGGTTTTTTGCGTATGTTGATTAAAGAAAATAAATATCCATTGGTACCTATATTAGTAATTGATCATATATCAAAACCATTTGATATTGATAATAGAAGAGCGATAGGAGAAATTTTAAAAAAGTTCTATCAATATATGGATGAAAAAGATTTGCAAATTTTTATCTTTGATGAAAAAGATTATAAAGACTTATTTGTCACCCCTAATCATAGTGAAAATCTTGTGGATGAAACTAAGACGGGCTTCAATCCTTTTTTTAATGAAGTGTCAAACACAAAAGATTCTTAGGTAAAGTAATGGGGGGAGGTATTAATAGCCGTTCTAGCAAAAAAACAAAGCTAAGTTTGGAAAGAATTAAATGAAAAACTCACATATATTGAAATCGAATAATATCATTTAATTGTAAATATAATGAAATTAGGGTAGTATTAAAATAACAACATTTACAATCATATAGGTAAGTGATTAACAACCTTGATTGTAATTCATAATCATGAGCGGTGCTGCGAAACGCTGATCATCGAAGGAACAACCGTCGATTTCAAACAAAACATGATGGGTGGGGGATTCACGATTGATAATCCGAATGCCGTTGTATCATGTGGCTGTGGCTCTTCCTTTAAAGCGAAGGAAAGAGAAGGAACACCTGGAAATTGCTAATTTTAAATAGCATTAATTGAGTGTTATACCACTTGTAAATTAAACATAAACAATCCTAAATCAAGAAAATAAGGGTTGATAATGACGCCTCTCTTAGTGAATGGTTATTAAAATTCACTGAGAGAGGTTTTTTTGTCCTTAAAAAAGCGTCAAAAACGTGTTGCTAATGTAAAGAGTTATTTTAAATGACTTTCACGTGTCTTAGCCACATTATTTATTGGCTTTTTCTTTTTCCTCCTTATTTTTCCCGGGCATCATAAAAGATAGTGGTTTCCAACTGTTTTCTATTTTTTCTACAATATGATAAGTTCGCTCATATAAAATCGAACGAAGATTATCTAGCTTTCTTACTGTTTTTTCCATCAATGCTTCTTGATTTTCAAAACTGTCTAGAACTTTATCATGTTTTTCATCTTGTTTAGACATTTGCTCTGCCATTTGTTGATGTAACATATACATTTCATTCATCTGAGAAGTGAGCTGCTCCGAAAATGACTGATAGTCTGAAAGCTGACTTATGATTTCTTGATTTGACTGGCTAACTTGATTTAATTTGTTTTCTATATATTCCTGCTTTATATCATTTTCATCTTCCATTAAACGTTTAAGTTCCTGATTTTTATCATCTAGCATTTGTAACCACTTCCTTATTTCTTGTTCAAATTTCTCATATTTTGCAGTTTTTCCATATAAATGTTCTAATCTACTACTCAGTTCATTCCATTTTCTCACTCCTGTATATTCATTTTGCTGATGCCTTTTTTTAATGTCTTTCACTTCTTTAGTTAAGGATTCATTGAAATTTTTCTGCGCTTGAATTATTTCAGCAAAATAATCCGTTTTAAAATAACTTTGATTTGGGATATCCTTCAATTCCTCCTTTATGTTGGAATACACCTGGATGTTCGGATTTATTAATAAATACTCCCATAAATTTCATCACCTTTAGCATTTTTTATCATTGTATGCTTCTACCTTAGAAATAGATAATTAACCTAGATGGTAAAGGAAGCTAGAAAAGAATTCTTTGATTGCATAGCTGAGTTTACACAAATCATAATTTATAGAGCGATGGCTTAAACAAACGTATTAGATGCATTATATTATAAGTAAGAAACTCGGTTTATCTGATTGTTGAAAACTTATGCTTTTTTATTAGTGAAATTTGGGATTTACAAAAGTATTTAGGTACACCTTATGATAGTCCTCAGTTGTCCGTCTATGATTTTTGAAGAAATGAAATGAAGGAACCGTCATGAGAAATCTTTGCGATCCGGTTTTTCCTATTGCGAAGAGTTTTTGGTAATATTAAAGGCAATCACAGTACCCACTTTTATTCTACTTTTAATTTGTATTCCTGTTCCAAAGCCTTCGATTAGTCTTCTATCTGTATTTTTGAGCCCTATCCCTGTATCCATGCGTTTAATAGAGCGAATGATGTCATTGCTCATTCCAACTCCATCATCTTTAATGATGACTCGTAAATAATCATATTTCTTAATAGTTTTAATTTCAATTGTTCCACCAGAAGCCTGTTGCATAATCCCATGTTTTATTGCATTTTCAACAATTGGTTGAATGGTCAGCGTTGGTAGATAAAATCCTTCTACATCTTCTACATTCCAATGAACTTTTAATTTGTCGCCAAACCTTATTTTCTCTATATACAGATAGGATTCTACGACGGAAATTTCCTCTTCAACAAGTGTCCATTTATTAAAGGAGTTTGAGTCAAATTTACTCCGTAGAAATTCGCTAAATTCTTCTACCAATCGACGCATTTTTTTAATGTCTACAATGCTTAGTGCACTGATGGAGTTTAAAGTATTAAAAATAAAATGCGGTTGTATTTGTGCTTGTAACCATTTTGCTTCCATTGCGGATTTTAATTCCTGTCTCATTTGATAGGATAAAGCAAGTCCTAACCCTAAAGGCCATCCAATGAAAAAAGGGATAATAAATAGAACTAAAAAAATTTGGAATGAATGTTGTGTCGGTCCAATTAGCTGACCTTCGATTTGACCGCTAAATGCTAAATACCATCTATAAGAAAAAACTGGGATGATCAAAGCAGCTGAAACAGCTACATATAAATGCACCCAAAATTGAACTTTATTTGTTTTATAAAGCATAGCCACTATCGAAATCACAGCAACCAATACGACCATAAAATCATGGTAAAGATATCTCGCAGTAGGATTTGTTTGGTTTATAAACGACATGATAACGGATAACAGAATGAAGGCTATTATTAGTTTTTGTCTTTTTCTATCATTACCAAAATCGCGAAATCTAAGGATTCCTTCCATTAATAGAATTGCACCGATCAATGTACAGCAATTATTTAAGAACGTGATCAAACTTCCATCAAAAAAATATATACTAATAAAGCTCACAATCCAACTAACAGAGGACCAAGTCCAGAAAGCAGGCCCCTTTACCATAGGGTTAATTCTCCATAAAACAATCATTAATATTAATCCCATAAAATTAATGATACCAACAACTAGTAGAAGTGTTACTAGATCAAGTGCCATATAAGCCTCCAATTATCCTGATGAATTCTTTGTTTATCGTTCTTTCATTATATAAATAAAAACTTCTGATTTCCATTTATAAAATGAATCCTATAGAGTAGACACTTTACAAAAAGTCTACCTATAGGGTACTTTGGTTATAATTTAAAAAATAGTAAAGAGGGAAAGAAAAATGAGTAAGAAATTGTTTACCGAAAAGGAAATAAAAATATTATCAAAAAATCCTAATGTGAAATCTGTTAGTGATAAAGGAATCACTTACACTGATGAATTCAAGAGAATATTATAAAGGATGACAAAACAGAGTCCCATCGTTCACGCCATCTTTTGCCTGAAGATTCTATACGCTTTTTTCCGATCATATCTATATCGAATCCATGTTCCTTGAAAATTTGTCTTGGAAATTTTTCTTCCTATAACCCTAACATAGTAACAATGTGATGAGGCCTGTGTCGTTTTGTTTTAAGTGGAAAACTCCCCGTTTACAAAACACACTTTATAACTTAGACTATAATCAACCAAAGTGGCTAGGTGGAATGAGATATGTTCTTTTTAAGTGTATTAATTGTGTGTTTCATAATATTCATATTGCTTGCTTCTTTATTTAACTCGAATCATAAAGTAATCGTATCGTTAGTCGGTGCACTAGTTGTTAGTGTACTGGTTCAAGTTCTAGAGCAATTTTACTTGAGCAGTATCATTATCGCTGCTTTCATTTTTTATTTTATTATAGCGAATATCAAGGTATTTAAAAATGAACAGCTTAAACTAATGGTTGCTGTGCTATTTAGTACGTCCACCGTGACGCTCGTGCTAACTTTTACATACTTCAATCAAATTTCTAATATATCTGATCGTGATGAGATCTTGAGAGTTATGTTTATCTATTACCCGCTGTCCATTATATTTATCGCTTGCTATACATATATGCTTCTTTGTCTCTTCAATTTTAAAGTATTACAAACACCTAACCCACTCCTATATATCGTTAATAAAATTCGTGGTTTCATGCGTATGGTTCAACTCTTGTGGATTGCTTCACGAAAAGGTTTAAATCATTTGATTCAACAAGATCATGCGAAACTGCCAAATGTAATTGCTGAAATTCTTGATGACATGGGTGGAATTTTTGTTAAGTTTGCGCAAGTGTTATCGACAAAAAAAGATATTTTACCTAGTAATTACATCGATGCGTTTTCCAGTTTACATGACCAAGTACAACCTCTCAGAACAAATGAACTTAAAACAATCATTGATAACAAAATTGGTAACATTGATGATATCTATAAATCATTTGATATGCGACCGATCGCAGCAGCTTCTATTGGACAAGTTCATCTAGCGACACTTAAGTTGACTGGAGAGAAAGTGGTAGTTAAGATTTTAAGACCTAATGTCAAACAGAAGATGACAGTAGATTTAGATTTATTAATTCAATTTGTGTCATGGCTATCAGAACGCTCGTCTAAAATTAAAAGACTCGGTTTAATAGAACTTGCAAAAGGATTTAAAAAGAATCTTGTGGAAGAAACTGACTTTGATATCGAAGCACTTAATACAAACTTGTTAAAAAAGGCATTTAAGGAACACGATATTAATATAAGAGTGCCTAAAATCTATTCTGAGTATTCGAATAAGCATGTATTAACGATGGAATATATGGAAGGAGATAGTTTTACAAAAGAAGTGACTGCCGACGTTTCAGAAATGATCATGCACGCATTTTTAGAGCAAATACTGATGATTGGTATCTTTCATGCTGATCCACATCCTGGGAACATCATGTTAACAAAAGGTGGAGAAATTGCGCTAATTGATTTCGGCTCAGTTGGTTATTTAACTGATGATGAACGAGATGGTATGTTAAGTTTCCTAGTTGGTTATAGCAATAATGATACGAAAGAGATGGTGCATGGTTTGAGGAAGGTTTGTGAAGGAGGAGGTTTACTCGATGAAGTTATGGTAGAACGACGTCTCAATAGACTTTTATCAGAAGCATCTTTTTCACATGATCCAACTAGTGTGATGATGAAACGACTGATGTCGATGATAACCGAGATGGGACTATCATTAAAACCAACTGTTGCTGGTGCTTTTAGAGCAATCGTTACTTTAGATGGGACATTGTCATCTGTAGATGAAGAATACTCATTAACAACAGCGAGTGAATCATATGCAAGCCATATTGATAAAGGACAGTTAGCCGAAAAGCGTATAAGTAAAATCCAGGGACAACTAGAGGACTACATCCCGAAATTATTAGAGTTACCTATTCTTAAAGATGATAAGATTACGATAGTTCATGAGAAGGATCATCAGTTAAATGATTTAATAGGAATTTTAACAGTCAGTATATTTACTGTGATATGTATGGTTGTCATGCTTACAAGTTTTTTTGTACAAGGTGAGTTAATACGATTTTTACTTGCTCCCTTATCCATGTCAGGCTTTGGCGTTGGTATGATAATACTTATCATGTCAGTGATTAAGCATCTGAAACCAAAAATATAAGTGTGATGATAATCTTACCTAGTTGTGACTAAACTCATTGAAGTACATAATTAAAGCACCTACCAAATAAGTAGGTGCTTTTTCGTGATACTATAAATGATACACTTTTAATCAAAATATTGTATTATTATACTCCGCATGTAAATGCAAGGATGCTATTGTGTAAGTGTTTTGTTGTATTTTAAAAAACATATTTTTACTACTAAAACATACTAGTTGAATGTTTTGGTTGAATTCTCGCTTTTGGATCCATATATGCTTTAGCATTGTTAACTGCAGTTGGTCCTTCTCCAAATCCGGCAGCAATCAAATTAACTTTACCCGGATATGTACAAATATCACCTGAAGCATAGATACCAGGGACATTTGTTTCCATTTTTGAATTTACTACAATGCTATTCTTGTCAATTTCTAACCCCCAATTTTTAATGGGACCTAAAGATGAAATAAACCCATAATTCACTAGGACATGGTCTACATCTAATACGACTTCCTTGTCGCCTTTCACTTCTTTTAATCGGACTTGATCAATTTGGTCTTGTCCAATCAGACTTTCAGGTACATACGGTGTTAAAATATTCACATTAGAATTCATTAAGTTCTCAACACTAGCCTCATGTGCCCGGAAATTATCTCTGCGGTGGACTAATGTTACTTCTTTTGCAATTGGTTCTAACATTAAAGCCCAATCAACGGCAGAATCACCACCACCGAATAACACGACACGTTGATCACGAAATTTATCCATATTATCCACGAAATAGTGAAGATTTTTATCTTCAAACTGTTCTGCATTATTTATCGCTAATTTTCTGGGTTGAAAAGCACCATTTCCACCAGTAATAATGATTACTTTAGAGTAATGTTCTTCTGTTGGTGTTGTAATTCTGAGTGTTTCATCATCTAAACGCTCTACACGTTCAACGGATTGATCTAAGACTATTTCGGGTTTAAATAAATCCGTTTGCTCTTTCAAGTTATCGACGAGTTCTTGTGCACGAACCTTTGGAAAGCCAGCAATATCATAAATATATTTTTCTGGATATAATGCGCTGAGCTGTCCCCCGATTTGAGGTAAACTCTCGATGATTTTTACAGAAGATTGTCTTAAGCCACCATAAAACGCTGTAAACAATCCAACAGGCCCCGCCCCTATTATAGTTATATCATAAACTTCCTGTGACATATTAGATTCCCCCTAATACTTACATCAATGCCTTATATTTTAACATAACAGCATCAATTATGTCATTTTTACAAGCCTGTAATTGAATATTTGTAAATTTCACCAAGTATAGAAAGAGAGTTTAAAAAAATTCACAAAAATAAAATCAAGGGTTGAAAAATGTCGTAAAAAGGTCTAACATAAACTAGGGACTAATTATTTAGACTTATGTATCATGACGTGATTGTACGTGAAATATATCACGAATTGTTACACAAAAAAATACTTAAATGGATGTGAGAAAGATGCATAAACCAAAAATTGTTGTTTTGGGAGCGGGCTATGGTGGGCTTACGACAGTAGCCAAGCTACAAAAAAAATTAGGTGTCAATGATGCACACATTACACTTGTAAACAAAAATGATTATCACTATGAATCAACTTGGTTACACGAAGCAGCAGCGGGTACATTACATCATGACCGTAGCCGTGTCAGAATATCTGACCTTATTAATTCAGCGAAGGTTAATTTTGTGCAAGATACGGTAACAGCGATTAAACCTGATGAGAAAAAAGTTGAATTACAAGATAGTGACGTTCTTGAATATGACCATCTAGTAGTTGCTTTAGGTTTTGAAGCTGCAACATTTGGAATTCCTGGTTTATTAGAGAATGCACTTACGATTGGAAGTATTAATAAAGCGCGTCAGATTCGTGAACACATTGATTATCAATTTGCTGTGTATAATAATGAAGCTGAAGCTAAGCAAGAACGATTAAATATTGTTGTTGGCGGTGGTGGCTTCACAGGCATTGAATTTGTCGGTGAACTAGCAAACCGTATTCCGGAACTGTGTGAAGAGTATGATGTTGATCGCAGTAAAGTACGTGTTATCGTAGTTGAGGCAATGAATTCGATCATGCCAGGATTTGATCCAGAGTTAATTGAATATGCAATGAACTCACTAGAAGCACGTGGAGTGGAATTCAAACTTGGTGCATTCTTAAAAGAAGTACGTGCTGACGGAATTACTGTAGAACAAAATGGTGAAAAAGAAGATATTCCAACCATGACTACAGTATGGGCTGCAGGTGTACGTGCTAACCACTTAGTAGAAGAATCTACGTTAGAAGATAATCGTGGTAAAGTGGAAGTAACACCAGAATTACGTGCATCATCACATGAAGATGTGTTTGTAGTTGGTGATTGTGCATTAGTTTGGAATAAAGAAATTGATCGTCCATATCCACCAACTGCACAAATTGCCATGCAAGAAGCAGAGATTTGTGCCCATAATTTAATCGCACTTATAAAAGGTGGCGAATTAGAGCATTTCGAATTTATCAATCGAGGAACGGTATGTTCACTTGGTGATAAAGATGCAATGGGATCTATCTTTGGAGGTAAGAAAATCTTTGGATGGACTGCTTCTTTCATGAAGAAAGTCATCGATAACCGCGCACTACTCAAAATCGGTGGAGTAGGATTAGTATTGAAAAAAGGGAAATTTAACATCTTTTCATAATCATTAGTAAAAGCAGAGGATTAATCTTTAATCCTCTGCTTTTTAAATCCTAATCCTATATAGCAATAGATACAAACTGCGAAATATTGAAAATTCATTTTGATTAAGATATTCTTCCATTCTTCCTTGAAGGAAGTGGTGATATAACAATCTCTACAAGAAAAAATGGAAGGAAACAAATCCTTTATAGAGTTACTGCGCAGTTTATGTGTACTGGGGTGGTTGTTGTTGCAATAAAGTTTGCGAATGTGATTTATTTTTATTACAAAAAAATGAACTTTATTGCACAAGTTTCCTTTGCAGTATAGAATAAGGAGAGTTATTGATTTTGATATGATCGAAGAGGAGTATTTGAATGATTCAACTTTTTATCTCTGTTCTTTTATTTTTTGTATTATTTTTTGGAATTAGCTTTATTCTTAACATGATCTTACGTCAAACATGGTTAATGGCATTTGTTTTTCCGATTATTGTTATGTTTATTGTCGATACTTTTCCTTTTACCACGTACTTCACTGACCCAGGTTATGCATTCTTGACACTGTGGAATGAATTAATCGCATTAAGTGTACAAGATACGATTATTTTATCATCTGGATTTATCGGCACTATAGTTTCTGGAATCGTAATTAAGTTTCTTAGAAAAAATGGCTATCAAATGTTCTAATACGAAGTAAATGTATATTTCCTGTTGTTAGTGGAAAAGATTACACCTAGAGAGGTGTGATCTTTTATGTTTATATGGAAAATTTCAAAAACTCTATTAATGATTACTCTGTTGTTGGGGGCACTTTTGTCTAGTTTTACCATGGTATCTAATGTATCAGCACAAGAAGTGTTTAATAGCTTAGCAGATGAAACAGATGATTCACTTGATATAGGTAATCAGCCAGATCGGGAAATTCTATCCAAAAAGAAGTTTGTCAAGCATCGTGATAGTCGTGTCACATACATTTCAAGTGAAGAAATAACAGCGCCATCCACTTTGGAAGAAACGTTAGATTTAAGTCAATATGAGGAACATAATGTCGTAGCTACAGGTTATACAGCAGGTGTGGAATCTACTGGCAAAACACCAGATCATCCTGCTTATGGTGTGACATATTCAGGGGTGAAAGTTACCAGAGATTTGTATTCCACCATTGCCGCAGATTTAAATGTTTATCCTATTGGTACGATATTATATATTCCTGATTATGGGTATGGTATTGTAGCTGATAAGGGTGGTGCAATTAAAGGAAATAAGATTGACTTATACTATCCGACGGTGAATGATGTCTATGAAAAATGGGGAAAAAAAGAAGTAGATGTATATGTGATTGAATATGGAACTGGACAATTAACAGAAGACGTAGTGGCCTCTTTAAATAATACAGAATCATTACAAGTATTCAGACATCAATACAAAGCAGAATAAAAATTGAAGGGTGAGCTAATTAGCTCACCCTTTTGTTTATATATCTTTTTTTGGGAATTTGGTTCTTTATCGAAAAGAGTATAATAAGAACAGTCATTGGAACTGTTTTTTGATTGTTATACGAGCTATTTAGCATAAAGCGATTTTTAAAATAGCGGATATAGTAATACAGCTAAAAGGACTCCAGTTAATCCACCGAAGAAGACTTCAATCGGCTGATGTCCAAGAAGTTCTTTTAATTCTTTTTGTTTCTCATATTCCCCTTTTTTAGACCAGCCTTTTGCTTCGGAGACAAAACGATGAAAATCTTTTACTAGCATGTTTAACAAAATCGCTTGTTCTCCTGCTTGTCTGCGAATGCCAGTTGCATCAAACATAATAATAATGGCTAGCACACAAGATACAGCAAATAGACCTGATGATACGCCGTGTTCCATTCCAATTCCAGTGGTAACAGCTGTAACAGCAGCAGAATGACTACTCGGCATCCCGCCTGTACTAAATGTTAAGCCAGGTCTGAATTCTTTTGTAGCGATAAAATGTAAGGGAACTTTAATGGTTTGGGCAAAAGTAATCGCAATTAAAGCTGCCCAAAGTGGAAAATTCTCGAAAAGCTCCAAGTAGAACATCCTCTCTGTTTCTTAGGTGGATAACTTGGTATCCCATGATGCCATGATAAATGAGTAGTATACGACTTTTATATGTATCTACCGTCCATTTTCTTTACCATTATAGCATAGCATTTACGTCTTTAGTATTGATTAACCATCAATTAACATGCTTTTAATAATAAAAAGATGAGAACGAACATATGATCTCATCTCATCTTTTTGTTCTTATTTTATTGCCGCATCCAGTGATACTTCAATCATGTCGTTAAATGTCGTTTGACGTTCCTCTGCAGTAGTTTCTTCGCCGGTAATAATATGATCGGAAACAGTCAGAACGGATAATGCATTACGGTTGAATTTAGCTGCCAATGTATATAATGCAGTAGACTCCATTTCAATTGCTAACACATTATATTGGTCAAGCAATTCTAACAATTCTTTCATATTATCACGGTAAAAACTATCACTAGTGAATACGTTTCCGACTCTTAGAGAAAGTCCTTTTTCTACACCTGTATCATATGCTTGTTTCAGTAATTCAAAATTAGCTGTTGGTGCGTAATCAATACCACCAAATACCATTCTGTTCATTTGTGAATCTGTTGAAGATGTGCTAGCAAGTATGACATCTCTTACCTTCACGTCTTTTTGAATTGCCCCGCATGTTCCGACGCGTATTAAATTCTGCACATCATAGCTTTGAATTAACTCGTTCACATAGATTGAAATAGATGGTACGCCCATTCCTGTACCTTGAACAGAGATGTCTTTTCCTTTATATGTACCAGTATAGCCAAACATTCCGCGAACTTCATTATAGCAAGTCACATTTTCTAAGAAATTTTCTGCTATATATTTAGCGCGTAATGGATCTCCTGGCAGTAAGACGGTATCTGCAATATCACCTTTTTTTGCTCCTATATGTACACTCATGTATAAGCCCTCCTTTTAGGCAAGATGGTATAATTAGAAAATATCATAATGAAAATCGAAATACAAATGGAACCCATTCGAGATAAAATGGTATCCTTTTCATGGATTGCGGAATTTTTTCTTTTTTTAGTTTCTTAATTAGCTTTTATCGTATATAATAGGTTTAGTTAGTCATTTCACAAGTTTAGGCAATAAGTTGACTCATGAAAGATGACCGAGTGATGAGGAGGGTTATGGTTATGAAAGAACAATCTTTTACTATTCAAAGTGACACGGGTATTCACGCACGGCCAGCTACTTTATTAGTAAATAAAGCTGGGCAATATGAATCACATGTGGAATTACATTATAATGGTAAGACAGTAAATTTAAAATCCATCATGGGTGTTATGTCACTAGGTGTTCCAAAAGGAGCAGAAATTCGTATCACAGTTGATGGTAACGATGAAGATCAAGCTCTAGAAGGAATCGCAGAAACTATTGAAGAACATTTAGGAAAATAAAGTAAAAAAAGCTAGTTGTTAATAACTAGCTTTTTTTATGTTATAATAAGACCCTATTATTAATTATTTGTAAAAAGGGAAGTGATGCAAGATGATGGAATTTCTTTATTTCCCAGAAGATAAAACATTATATATACCAGCTGTAATTAGTTTGCTGATATTTGTAATAGGTGCTTTTGTTGCCATGCATTTTATTAAGAAAGCATCCAAAAAAGAAGAAGAGAAATGGAATCAAAAATACGACAATTTAAAAGATTGATTAAGTTTACTTCTCCTTGTCCATAATAGTTAATGGATAATTGTAGAGGAGTAGATGATATGAAAAGGTATGTACTTTTTTTCTGTTTAGCCATACTTATGGTCCTTACTAGCTGTCAGGCAGAGGAGCGCTCTCCATTAGAAGTCCGTTTGTATAATATAGATCAAGATGCTGTGGGAACTGCTACATTCAAGGAACAGAAAGATAAGGTAACAGTTCAAATTAAGGTGGAAGCTCTGGAGCCAGGAATGCATGGCGTACATATTCACGAATATGCTAAATGTGAAGGACCGGATTTTCAATCTGCCGGCAATCACTTTAATCCAGAAGGAAATGAGCATGGTCTCATGCATCCGGATGGTTCTCACCTAGGCGATATGCCCAATTTAGAAATTGAGGCGGATGGAACGGCAGATGTAGAGCTTGAGCTTCCAGGTGCGACATTAACGGATGGGAATAAGTCATTATTAAGAGAAGATGGTACTTCGATCGTTATTCATGGAGGCCAGGATGATGGCGTTTCACAACCAGCAGGGGATGCAGGTGACCGTGTCGTATGTGGTGTTATATCATTAAAAGAAGCAACAGAGGATGAAAAACCAACTGATCCAACTGAATCTAATAAAGAGGAAGAGTAAGCATTAATTCGCTTACTCTTTTTGTTTTTTAGCAAGTATAAAATTTATTATCTGTGTGGGATACTTACTTTTTCAACGCATCTATAATACGGGTAGTGCCTTCTTTTACTATTTCTAAAGGACATGCAATATTCATCCGCATAAAACCGGAGCCTTCTTCGCCAAATGAGGCGCCATCATTTAATCCAACTTTGGCTTCTTTTTGTAAAAACTCTTTAAGTTCATCTTGTGAAAGCTCAAGTTCACGGAAATCAAGCCATATTAAATAGGTACCTTCCGGACGGAATACGTTAACTTTTGGATGATTAGCAAATGCGTTATCAACATAATCGATATTTGTTTGTAATTGGCCAATTAAATGTTCGAGCCATTCTCGACCACTATTATAGGCAGCATCCAATGCAGTAATTCCCATTGTATTTAAAATGTGCATTCCTTGTTTATGGAAGGTCTTTTCCAATGCGTCTCTTTTTTGTTTATCTGGTACGATAGCATAGGAAACTTGTAGTCCTGCCAAATTAAATGTTTTTGTTGGTGACATGCAAGTAATAATCTGATCTTCCATATCTTCGTCGATTTTAGCGATTGGTATATGTTTGTTTGGTTGATATACAAGATCAGCATGAATTTCATCCGCAAGAATCAAGACATGATATTTTTTGCAAAGTGCTACGATTTTCTCTAATTCTGCTTGGGTCCACACCCGGCCAACCGGATTATGCGGGTTACAGAGAATAAATGCCCGAACTCCTTGTTGTAATTTAGATTCAAAATCCTCAAAATCAATCTCATATTTGTTTTCTTTCACAATAAGTTGACTTTTCACTAGTTCCCGGTCATGACTTTTTACGATCTCATAAAAAGGAGGGTATACAGGTGTCTGAATCAATACTTTATCCCCTTTTTCTGTGAAGGTTTGGATAGCCATATGTAAAGTAGCGATCACACCTGGGCTGTACTGAATGGAAGCACTTTTCACTTTCCAATCATGTTTATATTCCAACCAGTCGGTAATCGTATCTTGAAGCGCATTATCGGTAAAGGTATAGCCAAATACACCGTGTTTAGCACGTTCTGTTAACGCATCTTTTACAGCAGGTGGTACTTCAAAGTCCATATCTGCTACCCACATTGGTAAGACATCTTCCGATCCGTAAAGCGCTTTGACTAGATCCCATTTAACGGCTCTCGTATTTCGTCGCTCAATTTGTTTATCAAAAGAAAAAGTCATATGTTTTTGCACCCCTTAATAACATTTCTTGTAAGTTCTATTCAATCATACCGCCCACTTGCAAAAAAGTCTAATACTCGATTTATGAAAGTGTGACATTGCCCTTGTTCCATTGATAAACAACTTTGGCAATTTGGTGCGGGGCTTCTTCCATGAGGAGATGGCCAGCTTGGTCTAGAGTTGTTAGTGTTGCTTTTGGCAGGTATTTAATAATTTCGTATCCGATTTCGTATGGGATAATTTCGTCGTTTTTCCCCCAGATAATATGAACTGGGATGTTAATGGTTGTAAGTGCTTTTTCAGACAAGTCGCCTTGGTGGTCATTTAATATTTTTATGATACATGGGTATATTTTTTTGTCTAAAAAAGGTTTTTTATAGTGTTCCAGCATTTCATCCGTGATGATGTTATCGTGATAAATGGAATGTCTGAGCATTTCATAAACACCCTTTCGCTTTAACAACTTTCTTGCAATAAAAGGAGATAGTGGATTATGACAGATTGCCTTAGCAAACATTGGTGAATGTCTCATAAAGCTACATGGTGCTATTAAATATAACAGATCGATATAATCAGGATATTTGTAGGCAAATCTCAAGGATATTTGACCACCCATTGAATGACCGAGAAAAATGGCTTTATCGATGGATTGATCGTCCATTATATATTTGGTGGCATCAGCCATGTGATCATAGGAAAATAAACAAGTGTTGGATTTTTCACTTTCACCGAATGGTGGGATATCGATGGAAACAATTTGGAAATTTTTTTGTAATAATGGAATTAACTTTCGAAAGCAGTATGTTGAAGCTAAAAAACCATGCAGCATGATAATAGTCGGCTTTAGTGAATTTTTATAAAAAGTGAAGCTGATAATGTGTCCTTTATATGTTATTGTCCTTTTCATATGATGTAACCTCACTTAGATATGGTAAGAAAAAACGGACAAAACCCGCGATTCTGCTCAATTCAAGCTTAGTAATGAGTGCTATGGATACGCTACGGCAGAATAGTTCGTTTGTAAGCATCTACTGATAATTTTCATTTCACGGTTTGCTTCCTTATTTAATTAAACAACTATACTAAGTAGCGGAAAAAATGCGAGACTCCTGGGTGAAAACGAGTATTTTTCTACAGTGACAATTTAGCACTTAACATAAATTCAGAATGAGAGGAAGCAAATCCGTGAAAATTACGTCGCAATTTATTTTATTGTGTGCAAAAAGTTATATTTTCATTAATATAAAAAAATAAGCAAAGCGACGAATCGCTTTGCTTCCAGGGGGAATACGAGAAAGTCTTACATAATTATAAATTGCCCGTTTATATAATCTTTAAACCTTTTTTTGATAAATTTTGATATTTTTTTTAAAAGCAGTATGAAAATTGGGAGAATTCAACTTTTTTTGCTATTCTTATCCTATGTATGCTAACATTATCTAATGTTTAAAGAGTAATTAATTGGTAGAAATTGTTTAGAGGAGTTGGAAGTATGTCATATAAATATCAAATAGGAGACGTGGTGGAAGGAGTAATCACAGGGGTTCAACCTTATGGGGCTTTCGTGTCACTCGGCGAGGATGTACAAGGTTTAGTTCATATATCTGAAGTTACAAATGGCTTTGTCAAAGATATTGCAGATCATGTCAAAGAGGGAGACAAAGTAGCCGTTAAAATAATTGAAGTTGATGAAAATGAAAACAAGTATGCATTATCAATTCGTGCATTACAGCCTGAAAGACAAGCAGATCGCAATACAAATCCAATTTCAGAAAAAGAAGGAGAACACGGATTTAACACACTCAAGGACAAGCTTAACGAATGGATTAAACAATCTGAGTAAACGAAATAAAACCAACAACCTGAGGTGTTGTTGGTTTTATTTATATGGAATTTCAATTCTCGCAAATCAACTAAGAAATTAATCTATGCTCTTTCTTATCTACCACTAAATCATATTGAAAAAATCCAATAATTCCCGATTGATTGCCTTTATAATAATCGACATTAAAGCAAAGCTTCTTTTCTTCTTCAGTCTGTAGTGAAAAGACACAAATTTTATAGTTGAAGCTTCTCTAAATTCAGAAGACTTTTAAGAATCTATTAATTGAGTTGCTTGATTTAAGACGCAGGATTCGGTACATTTAAATAGTGAGAATAATTATTGGAGGTTACAAAAACATGACACATGTACGCTTTGATTACAAGAAAGCATTAGCCTTTTTTGGGGAACATGAATTAGAGTACCTGAAAGAACCGGTAAAATTAGCACATGAAATGGTACATAACAAGACAGGTGCAGGAAGTGACTTTTTAGGTTGGGTAGACCTTCCAACTGACTATGACAAAGAAGAATTTGCTCGGATTAAGAAAGCAGCCGAAAAAATCAAATCAGATTCTGAGGTACTTTTAGTTGTAGGTATTGGTGGTTCTTACTTAGGGGCACGCGCAGCAATCGAAATGCTTAATCATTCTTTTTATAATGAATTAGCAAATGAACAACGCGACACACCACAAGTTTTCTTTGTTGGTAATAGCATTAGTGCTCCTTATATCAATGATCTATTTGATGTATTAAAGGATAAAGATGTATCCGTAAATGTTATTTCTAAAAGTGGTACAACAACAGAACCGGCAATTGCTTTCCGTATTTTCCGTAAGTTTCTTGAAGAGAAATATGGTGTGGAAGAAGCGAAAAACCGCATTTACGCTACAACTGACAAAGCAAAAGGTGCACTAAAAACATTAGCGAAAGAAGAGGGTTACGAAAGCTTCGTTATTCCAGATGATGTTGGTGGACGATATTCTGTTCTAACAGCGGTAGGTTTATTACCAATTGCAGTGAGTGGAGTAGATATTGATGAAATGATGCAAGGTGCACAAAAAGCACAAGAAGAATTAAGTGAAGCAGATCTTGCGAAGAATCCTGCTTACCAATATGCAGCGGTACGTAATGTCCTTTACAATAAAGGAAAAACTATTGAAATGCTTATTAATTATGAACCAGCACTTCAATATTTTTCTGAATGGTGGAAGCAGCTTTTCGGTGAAAGTGAAGGGAAAGATTTCAAAGGTATTTATCCATCTTCTGCTAACTTCTCAACTGATCTTCACTCATTAGGTCAGTATGTACAAGAAGGACGCCGTGATATTTTCGAAACAGTACTTCAAGTTGACGAACCAAAATCAAATATCACGATTGAAAAAGAAGATCAGGATTTAGATGGATTAAATTATTTAGCTGGTGAAACACTGGACTTTGTTAATAAAAAAGCATTCCAAGGGACATTACTAGCACATACTGATGGGGAAGTACCTAACTTGCTTGTACACCTTCCTAAATTAGATGCGTACACATTTGGGTATGTAGTTTACTTCTTCGAAAAAGCTTGTGCAATCAGTGGATACTTATTAGGAGTCAATCCATTTGATCAGCCAGGTGTTGAAGCGTACAAGAAAAATATGTTTGCTTTACTTGGTAAACCAGGTTTTGAAGAAGAAAAAGAAAAATTAGAAAAACGTCTGTAATAAACAAAAGGGCTGTCCTTAAAGTTTACACACTTTAGGACAGTCCTTTTTAGTATGTAATGGCACGGACCAAAGCAAATTTGTGTACAAAAAACATAAACTGCTGCGAAGTGATTTACTTTCTTTCATTCTGGATCTTCATCGCGTGAGTTTCCACAGAAGCCTCACTATATAGAAAATTTTTAATTAGTGCGTAATTTTTATTTATTTTGAGTCTAATAATCAAGGGTGGAGGTTTTTTTACATATTTTCTTCGTGGGAGGGCATTCTATGTAAAAAAGGGGTGAATGCGTTGTACGAATTAGATTCGAAAATTGAGAATAGTGTATATTCCTATCAGCAAGTGAAAGAAGTACTAGAACAAGAAGGCTATGCGCTGGGTGGAGCGTGGGATTATGATCATGGTTATTTTGATTATAAATTAGCAAATGATGGTGGCTATCATTTTCTTCGTATCCCTTTTCATTCTGTAAGAGGGGAGATAGAACAAGATGCGGCAGTAATTAGAATAGATAAGCCATATATATTGACCCATCGCTATCAAAATGAGGTCGATGCCTATGCAGAAAGTAGTGTAATACAAGCTGCTTTCAATCAATTTCAAAATCCGGTAGAAAAAGACGCTGATATCCCATCTAATTATATTGAAAAAGGGAAAGTCGTATTGCAAAACTTAGAAGTATTACTTGCACAAATTTCGAATTAAAAAATAGTATAATGAAATTATTTAACCCATTTCGATTACAGAGGAAATGGGTTTTTAAGTTTTATTACCTATTTAACCCTGTTTTGAGCATGGTCCAATGGCCTTAAGAATATTAGTGAATCCCCCTTTTTCATAGGTGATGTGAAATCAGGATGTAAGATTATCTCATTTTCTCGAACTAATCCTATTAACCATTTTCTCTCCACTAAAAACTGTTGAGCACAAAAATAAAAATCTTTGTGAATTAAATCTTCACCGATTAATTCGGAGCAATATTGTTGTTCCTCCAGTGTCTCTGCTATAATATCAGTAGCTTGGGGGTCTTTTTGAAACAGTGATTGATAAAATAAGGAACTCATAAAATTATTGGAACGAAGAACGACATCGGTACCAGCTCGAGTTGCGTTTTTTTTCTGCATTTCCGTTAAAATTTCTGAAATGATATGTATGGAAGGATTATTTCCGCGTGCTGCAATAATGTTCAATATCGTTTGCCGGTCCGCTTCTTCTTCTGTTAAGGTTGGATCCGAAGTAATGACCACATTCTTTGCTTGTTCAATATTGGCTTTTTTTAATGTTTTATCTGAGGTAGGTTCCCCATTGATAAAATGTATCTGATGATCCTGATAGGATAGCTTATTTAATGTATGATCAATCAATACAGTGTCTGTATCGAGGTTATGGTCTTTAAACATTTCAATTAATTGTTTAGTTCGCTCATTCCAACCAATAATAATAGTGTGATTCGTTCCTTTATAAGTAATTTTTCCTTTTGATAAATCTTGTTCGAGTTTAATTGTCCCTGCAGATAAGGTAGCCATGTAAAATGTAACGAAACCACCTCCTGCTAAAATTAGAAGGATAGCTATTATCTTTCCGAGAGAACTAAGTGGAACATAATCACCATACCCAACTGTCGATCCGGTGACAAAAGCCCACCAAATCCCATCAAAAGTGGAAGGGAAATGATCTGGTTCGATTAAATGGATAAGATACCCGAAGGATAACATTAGGAACGTAACACTTAATAATAGCCGTATAATAATTGGAAGGTGGAAGTAAAACTGTACCCATCTATTCCAAAGCATATGATCACCTTTTTTTACTCATAGTGTTATACAAGTTATATCACCTTATTCTTACTCATAGGAGGAATGTTTATTATGGAAAAGGAAAGAACGATGTTTTTACAAGAATTATTACATACACCCTCACCATCAAGTATGGAAATGAAGATCCAGAAAAAGTGGATGAAATATGTGGAGCCGTTTGTCGATGAAATACGTACCGATCATGCTGGTAATGTAATTGCGGTAAAAAATGAAGATGCAGATTTTCATTTGCTATTGGCTGGACATAGTGATGAGGTTGCCTTTGTAGTAAATCGTATTGATGACAATGGTTTTGTTTTTGTGGATAAAATGGGTGGGATTAATCCGACGTCAGCAATTGGCATGAAAGTTGAAATATTAGGTCAAGAGAAACAAGTACCTGGTGTGATCGGTGTTAATGCCCAGCATCATGGAGGAATGAAAGGTGACTTTGGTGTGGAAGATCTTTTTATAGATTGTGGGGCAAAAGACCAGTCAGAAATAGAAGCTGACATACAAATCGGGGATTTAGTCGTATACCGCCGACAATCAGAAATCTTAAAAAATCGCTATGTTTCGGGCAGAGGTCTTGATAATCGTACAGGTGCTTTTATTGTTGCAGAAGTGATGAGAAGACTAGCTGACAAAGATATTCGTATCGGAGTTTATGGTGTGAGTACTGTAAACGAAGAAACGAACATGGGCGGTGCCTATTTTGCAGCGGCAGGTCTTCAACCAGATGCAGCCTTAGCATTAGATGTGACATTCGCTACAGATTACCCATCTGTTGATAAACGGAAACATGGGGATATTCGCTTAGACGGCGGTCCTGTACTGGCAAAAGGCGCGCCGATTAATCGCAAATTAAATCAACTATTAGAAAAGAGCGCCAAAAAATTAGCTATTGATGTACAATATGAATTAACGTCAAGACTTACAGGCACAGATGCTGATAGGATGCGTTTAACCGGTAAAGGTGTACCAATTAGTTTAGTATCACTTCCATTACGATACATGCATTCACCGGTAGAAACGGCCAGTATTCAAGATATCGAAGAGGAAATTTCTTTATTAATAGAAATGATCACAAATATGACCGGAAAAGAAAGTTTAAACCCATTAGATGATTAAAAAACATTGACATAATATGTTAAAAAACATACGATTAAATTATTACCTCGATGGGGAGGCGAACATTTTGAATTCATCATCTGTCCAAACAAGTAATCTCTATCGTTTAATCGTTATTTCGATTATGGGAACGATATCGGTATTATTAATGTTTTTAAATTTTCCTTTACCATTTCCATTTATTCCAGCCTATTTAAGAATAGATGTAAGTGATATTCCAGCTTTGATTGCTGGAATTATTTTCTCACCAGTTGCCGGAGTAGTTGTTGTAGCCATTAAAAATATTTTATATGTTCTGATAACAGCCATTTCTGATCCGATCGGTGCACTAGCCAATTTCTTTGCCGGGATGTTCTATGTCGTACCAGTCAGCTTCATGTATATGAAATACCGATCGATGAAAAGCGTGCTAATCGGTTTAGGAATCGGAACACTACTCATGACCATTGGCTTAACTGTCTTAAACTATTTCTTATTTATCCCAGCATACAGTTTGTTTATGGGCTGGGAAGAAATGTCTGAAAGTGTCAAGCGAACCACTGTACTAGTTGGTATCCTTCCGTTTAACTTGATAAAAGGGATAATAGTAGGTATCATTTTTGCACTAATCTTCACCAAACTTAAAAACTGGATACAAAAAAAATAAAAAAATCGAGCCATCAAGCTCGATTTTTTTACTATAACTTATTGATTTATAACTCCTAACGTGCAACGAGAAATTGCAACTAGTTCTCCGTGCTCATCCTCGACATGAATATTCCACACCATTGTCCTTTTTCCAATATGAACAGGAGTTGCCTTGGCAACAATAACTCCATCTTTCTTTGCCTTTAAGTGATTACAATTAATTTCCATACCAACAATCGCCTGAGAGCGAGTATCTACATGTTCCATACCACCGATGCTTGCTGCCGTTTCCGCAAGAGCTACCGTTGCACCTCCATGCAGAAAACCGACAGGCTGTTTGACATTGCCGGTAACCGGCATGGCGATTGTGACAAGATCTTTTGATTTTTCCTTTACTTCCATTTGCAGTGCTTCCATTAAGGTGTTATGCATAGATCTACCTCCTATTTACAATGGTAGTGGAATGAAAATTTGTAATAATAATGATAATCCGATCAGTGCACCATAGATAGTATTGGTTTTAGCAGTAGCAACCATGGCGGGAATCATACCAACATTTGTCGTATTGGTCTGGAATGTACGAACAGCCTGTCGAGCTTTCGGTATACTTAAAAAACTAATGACACTATAAATTGGTAATAGCCCGGCAATAATAAAAGCGGCAGTTAATGCATAACTAAGTAACATTAAGCTGGATAAAAGAAAGATAGCTCGATCTCTACCAATTAAAATAGCGATTGTTTTTCGGCCGTTTTCTTTGTCACCATCCAAATCACGAATATTGTTGGATAACAGAATACAACCAATTAAAATAGCGATCGGAATAGAAATAACAATTGCCTGCCATGTGATCGTTAATGTTTGGATATAATAACTGATGCCAATAATAACAGTTCCCATTAACAGTCCTGAAAAACTTTCTCCAAATGGTGTATAGGCAATTGGAATTGGTCCGCCCGTATATAAATAGCCGATCAACATGCATAGGCTACCTATAACGGCTATCCACCAGCTGGATACCATACAAATATATACACCTAGTAAGATTGCCACTCCAAAAAAGATAAATGCTAATCTTTTTATGACAAGCGGTTTTATACCATCTCTGACAATGGTTCCACCGATGCCAACAGACTTTTCGTTGTCCAGTCCTCTTACATAATCATAATATTCGTTAAACATATTGGTTGCTGCCTGGATCAACATCGCTGCAATTAACATTGCAACAAATAATAATGGTCGAAAGCTACCATCCAATACCGCTAACATTGTGCCAACAAAAACAGGGATAAAGGAGGCGGTCAATGTGTGTGGTCTTAGTAATCTCCACCATATATGGAATCCAGGCTTCTCGTTTAAATGGTTTAATTTTGTTTCCATTGTAAGAAATCTCCTTGATAAAATTTAAGTAACATTATAAGTTTAGTGAATACTTATATATGTGTCAAACTATTGTTATAAACAATATTCATCACCAAAGATAAGTTTTTTGTTATACTGATAAAGGGTATATTATAAAGAATATATTATTATCTTTAAAAATAGTGCAAATTATACTATAATGAATAGCGTTTATGAAAAATGCCCTATTATACTGGAGGGTTTATCAATGATTGAAACAAAGGAAATAAAGATAGACGGTGTTTTACAATCAGCTCAAAAACAATCTATAGACAAATCGGCACCAACCTTTGTTAGTGTTACGGAACAAATAGAATGGATCGACCCGATTGATTTCTTTCAGGCTGGGAAAGCAATAGAAGAAAATCGTCTTTATTGGTCTAGTGCAGATCAAAAAACACAATTTGTCGGTATTGGAGATGCATTGCTTTTTCATGATGAGGATGCTTCTTACCAAGATTTAAAGGAGAAATGGAAACAGACGTTGGAAAATAGTTGGATTGCTAATCCATTTAGTCAATATAAGACAGGCCCAATTGCTTTTGGCGGTTTTCCATTTGATGCAAAAGAGAAAGTTGAAGAATTATGGGAAGGATTTAGTGGCAGTCAATTTCGGGTTCCGACTTTTCTATTAACAAGTGAAAATGATAAATCATTCCTGACTATGACTGTTTATGTAGAGCAGGGAAGTAATGTCGATCAATTAGCGGCAGAACTTATAACAAGAAAGAACCAACTATTACATGCACCAAAACCTGAGTACCAGGAAAATCATACTGTGTTAAAGCATGAAGTAGATCCTGTTGAGTGGAAAAAACTTGTGAATAAGGCGACAACTACCATCTATTCAAAAAATGTAGATAAAATTGTGTTGGCGCGGGAATTACAAATTGAATTTGATGAGATTTGTGATATTGGACAAGTTCTCGACCGCTTACAGAAAACTCAGAAGAATAGTTTTATTTTTGCTTGGGAAAAGGATGATGTTTGTTTCGTAGGAGCAACTCCTGAGCGACTGGTGAAAGTAGATAATCAACAGTTATTTTCTGCCTGTCTTGCTGGAACAGCTCCCAGGGGTAAGACAAAGGAAGAAGACAACGACTTTGGACAGCAATTACTGCATGATCAGAAAAACCGTAATGAACATAAAATTGTGGTAGATATGATCAAAGAAGCGGTTTGTTCCTTTGCTAAGTATGTCGAAATACCGGAACAACCCACTTTATATCCATTAAAAAACCTGCAGCATTTATTTACGCCTGTACAAGCGGAATTAGATCAAGGTTATACATTGTTGGATGTTGTCGAAAAACTACATCCAACACCAGCGTTATGTGGTTTTCCACGAGAAAGTTCGTTGGACTTTATTCGTGAATTTGAACAGTTGGAGCGTGGCTGGTACGGAGCTCCAATCGGCTGGTTTGATCAGTATTTTGATGGGGAATTTGCTGTAGCGATTCGATCTGCGCTCGTTTCTGGAGACAAAGCAACATTATTTGCTGGTTGTGGAGTTGTCGAGGATTCAGATCCTGAAATAGAGTATCAGGAAACAAATATTAAATTCACCCCAATGTTACAAGCTCTGGGAGGATAATTATGAATCATGTTGAGTCTTTAACAAAATATGTTGGTCATTTTACTGATCAGCTTTATAAAAGTGGTGTGCGTGATATTGTCATTTCTCCAGGTTCACGGTCAACACCATTATCTCTCGCCTTTGCAGAATACAATCAATTTAATATTTGGGTTGATATAGATGAACGTTCTGCAGGATTCTTTGCAACAGGCATCGCAAAGCAAACAAAAAAAGCAGTCGTACTGGTTTGTTCTTCTGGTACGGCTTCTGCTAATTATTATCCAGCAATTATTGAAGCGTCATATGGTCGTATTCCTTTAATTGTATTAACAGCAGATCGTCCACATGAATTACGTGATGTTGGTGCACCACAAGCCATTGATCAAATGAAGATTTATGGAGACTATGTTAAATGGTTTCATGAAATGGCTTTGCCAGATGCAACACCGAACATGTTGCAGTATGCACGAAATCATGCTGATAGGTCTGTCCATACTTCGTTATTTCAAGTGAAAGGACCGGTACATCTAAATTTTCCTTTTCGTGAACCACTTATTCCGGATTTCAGCTTAGATGATGTATGGGGAGAAGAAGCATTAATTACACACCATTTTAAATTTGAAAATACGCAGGTTTCTTCACAGGTATTAGCGGATATCCAACAGCAATTGAAGAAAAACAAACGTGGTATTATTATTTGTGGACCACATGACTATCATGATTTAGCTAGTGCTGTTCTAGATTTAGCGGAAAAATGGCAATTGCCGGTATTTGCAGATCCACTTTCCGCTTTAAGGCATTTGAATGGAGAACAAGTTGTAGTGGAAAGCTATGATAGTATCTTAAAATCGAAAAAAATAAGAGAACTCCTTCGTGTAGATTTTATCGTTCGCTTTGGTGCAATGCCTGTTTCAAAGCCTGTACTGCAACTTTTACAGCAAAATGACATGGAACAATTTATTATCGATGAAGATGTTACATTCCGGAATCCTTCTATAAAGAGTGCACATTATTTGTACGGGAATCCAGCTGATGTAGCGAATCAGTTAGCAACTCTATCCCTTTCGTTTGACCGTAATTGGTTTCTAATGTGGCAAAAACTAAATGAGTCTGCTAAAAAAGTATTGACCCAAGAGCAACGTATTTTAACAGAAGGTTTGGCTGTTCGTGGTATTCAAACAGTAATCCCTGATGAAAGCACTTTGTTTGTTGGTAATAGCATGCCAATTCGAGATGTTGATGCCTTCTGGTTGGCGACGGATAAAACGATAAGTATTCACGCGAATCGTGGTGCCAATGGTATTGATGGTATCATTTCAACCGCACTTGGCATGGCAAGCAGTGGAAAACGTGTGACTTTATTGATCGGTGATATTTCGTTTTTGCATAGCATGAATGGATTATTATTGACAAAAAATTATCAGCTCCATCTGACAATTGTGTTGATTAACAATCAAGGAGGGGGGATCTTTTCCTTTTTACCGCAAGCGAAAGAAGGAAGTCCTCATTATGAAATGTTGTTCGGTACACCACAGTCAGTTGCATTCGAAAAGGTAGCAGCGCTTTATGACTTTGATTTCCGTTCTGTTGATGAATGGTCAGACTATCTAAATGCACTAGAAGCTAGCTATCAACAGCAAGGTGTCTCATTAATAGAAGTAAAAACCGATCGAAGTGAAAATGTAACATGGCATCAAACGAAATGGCAGGAGATTGAAAAACATACATTGGCTATTTTAGAGGAGAATAGGGATGTACGTTGATAACTATTGGGTAGAGATTTATGGTGAAGGCAAGCCTGTTGTGCTCTTGCATGGTTTCACTGGTTCTGTACAAACTTGGCAATCAATGCGTCCTTTTTTTCCTGATCATCAATTGATCGTGATTGATTTGCCGGGGCATGGCCATACAAGCACTAAAGTGAAGTCGATGGCTGACTGCTGCAACGATTTATATAAGATTTTTAGCCAATTGGCTTTGCGACAGGTTGATCTTGTTGGATACTCGATGGGAGGAAGGACCGCTTTATCATTTGCTTGCCATTATCCTGCAGTGGTGAGAACATTAACGCTGGAAAGTGCGTCTCCTGGCTTAGTAAGTGAGGCAGATCGGAAAGCTAGAAAACAAAAAGATCAGGAACTTGCCGATTATATATGTGGTCATTCGCTTGAAGCATTTGTTGAAAAATGGGAGAACATACCATTATTCGCTTCGCAAAAACAATTATCACTGGAAATACAAGAAAAAGTTCGTCAAGAGCGATTATCACAATCTAAAGAAGGATTGTCACATTCGTTATTAACGATGGGGACAGGTATGATGCCGTCATGCTGGAATCAGCTTGACCAGTTAAAAATGCCTGTTTTACTAGTTGTTGGTGAATGGGACGGGAAGTTTGTCAAGATCAACGAACAAATGGAAAAATCGATATCAAATTGCCAACTAGAAATAATTGATCAAGCTGGACATGCAATTCATGTGGAACAAACGCAAATTTTTGGTACAATAGTAGAGAAATTTATTTCTTAGAGGAGGTCATTAAAATGACAGTTGAGTGGGTAAATGAACGCACTTATGAAGATATTTTATATGAAACATATAATGGAATAGCCAAAATAACGATTAATCGCCCGGAGGTACGTAATGCATTTCGTCCTCAAACGGTCAATGAATTAATTGAGGCTTTTACATATGCACGTGATGATTCTAATATTGGTGTAATCGTACTTGCAGGTGCAGGAGATAAAGCATTCTGTTCCGGAGGAGACCAAAAAGTTCGTGGTCACGGCGGTTACGTAGGTGAAGATGAAGTTCCTCGTCTGAATGTGTTAGATTTACAACGTTTAATCCGTGTGATTCCAAAACCAGTTGTTGCAATGGTTTCCGGTTATGCAATCGGAGGCGGTCACGTACTGCATATTGTATGTGACTTAACAATTGCGGCAGATAATGCAATTTTTGGACAAACCGGACCGAAAGTTGGAAGCTTTGATGCAGGGTATGGTGCTGGTTTATTAGCACGTATTGTTGGTCACAAGAAAGCACGAGAAATCTGGTTTTTATGTCGTCAATATAATGCACAAGAAGCAAAGGATATGGGATTGGTTAATACTGTAGTACCGATTGAACAATTAGAGGAAGAAATGATTCAATGGTGTGAAGAAATGCTGGAGAAGTCACCAACTGCTCTTCGTTTCTTGAAAGCATCATTTAACGCAGATACAGATGGACTAGCTGGTCTGCAGCAAATGGGTGGAGATGCAACATTGCTTTATTATACAACGGATGAAGCAAAAGAAGGACGAGATGCGTTTAAAGAAAAACGCAAGCCGGACTTTAAACAATTCCCGCGATTCCCATAAGAATGAGACAGACCAATACGTTAGGTGTTGGTCTGTTCTTTTACATAAAGTAACAAATGTAAAGCATGAACACTTAAAACATAAACTGCGAAGTTATACTTTTTAGATTTGCCTTCTTTCATTCTTTCTATAGGGAATGCTAGGTCGTCGCTGCGGAAAAATACTCCCTTTCCGAGGGCACGGCTTCAGCTAACTTGGTAAAGAAAATCACTTTACCAAGTTAGCTGAAGCACGCGCTGTTCCCTCAGGAGTGTCGCATTTTTCCGCAGCTTAGAATAGTGTTCTGTTAAAAAGACAGGAAATCCAAAATTAAAAGTTCCGTGAGTTCTATATTTTCCATAATCAGGACACTAAAATGAGCTGAGGCAGAATACGGAGACTCCTATGGGAAGACCCCGCAAGAAAAGGTGCTTGGTTTTCTGAGAAGGCTGAGGCCTTGTCCATGGAAAGTGAAGTATTCTGCCGAAGCGTTTTCCAAGCACTCATCATAATCAGATGAGAGGAAGTAATACTAAGACAATTTTTCATTACTTCGTAGTTTTTATCTAATACGAGTCAGAATAGAGAGCATGGATGGGGTTAGAATTCAAAAAAGGTGTGAGAAGGATGGAACATTGGCTGACGAAACGAGCTTATTTAACACCAGACAACATTGCGATCGAGTTAAGTAATGGTGAGACGGTGACGTTCGCTAAATTATATGAGAAAGCATGTGAATTTGCTTCAAAAATATATACGGTTCATCAAGACGGCCATGTTGCGATGTTATCGAATAATTCAATCGATATGGCGGTTGCATTTTGGGCTTGTACATATTTGAATGTTCCAGTAGTTTTTCTCAATACACGATTAACTGCTGTAGAATGGCAGACACAATGTGAAGATGCAGACGTGAAGACGGTTATTTGTTCTGATCAGTATAAGGAGGATACACAGCAGCTAACTTTAAAGGCTTATGCTTTTTCAGAAATTCATTCCTTCCGTCCTACTGAGTGTACGCTCATTACAGACATGGATCTTGATCTGGTTTGTTCGATGATGTTTACTTCGGGGACAACAGGTCGGGCAAAGCCTGTGATTCAGACCTATAACAACCATTGGTCAAGTGCAATAGCGTCTGCATTAAACCTGGGACTGATGTCAAATGATAAATGGCTCGCATGTCTTCCGTTATTCCATATTGGTGGCTTATCAATTTTATTCAAAAGTGTGATATATGGTATGCCGGTTTATTTATTAGAGCGATTTGATGAAGAAAAGGTACACAATGCGCTGATGGATCGGAATGTTACCATTGTCTCGGTTGTAGCGGTGACTTGTTCTCGATTGTTGGAACGGTTAGCTGATGGTTATTATCCTAGTTCGTTTCGTTGTATGTTGTTAGGTGGTGGGCCAGCACCTAAGCCATTATTAGAGAAGGCAAAAGAAAAACATGTACCAATAGTGCAAACTTATGGTATGACCGAGACTTGTTCACAAATTGCGACACTAAATGAGGCAGATGCTTTACGTAAATTAGGTTCTGCCGGAAAACCACTTTTCTCGGCATCCTTACAAATTCAAGTTAATAATACGAGAGCTAAGCCTAACCAAGTTGGTGAAATTGTTGTAAAGGGGCCAATGGTAACAACAGGCTACTATCGTCGGGAACAAGCCAATAAAGAATCTTTTCAAAATGGATGGTTTCATACTGGTGACTTAGGTTATCTGGATGAAGAAGGATTCCTGTTTGTGGTTGATCGCCGAAGTGACTTAATCATTTCTGGTGGTGAAAATATCTATCCTGCTGAAGTCGAAGAGGTGCTCTTATCATTTGAAGGTGTACAAGAAGCAGGAGTGACAGCAGTAGAAGATAGTAAGTGGGGCCAAGTCCCTGTTGCCTATGTAGTAACAGTGAATGAAATGGTGACTGCTAATCAATTGCTGGCACATTGTCGAGAGAAACTTGCTTCATTTAAGGTACCAAAGCAGCTTTATTTTCGTGATCAGCTGCCACGTAACGCCACTAATAAATTGCAAAGGCATCGATTGAGAAGTTAATAGCAAAGTGGATAGGATTTGATAGGAAAATGAAAAAGACAGCATTGCTCCAATCGCTGTCTTTTCTATGCATAATGTCCACCGATTTTTTTGCTTCTTTCCCGTGTAATACCAGCTTCAGTATAGCTTGTGGCACGTAAAATAGCAGTGGATCCATATTTGGCTCGAATTGCATCCATCACATAACCGATATCCTTTTTTTTCGGTTGATCTTCAAATAAATTCAGCTGTGTTTCCATATCATCATACAGGTTGTTTAATGATACGGTGACGCGACGGATGCTACTATGTTGATTATGAAATTCATGGAATAGTTGCAAGCATATATGATAAATATCCATGGTTACATTAGTAGGAATGTGAATGGAACGTGAGCGATGAAACCCACCACTGTTATCGGCATAACCTACCCCTAAATGAATGGTTCTGCCTGCTCTTTGATGTGTGCGGGCACGTCTAGATACTTCCTCACATAAATCGAGAATACACGTTAATGTCTCTTCCGCAGTATAATCTCGTAATAAGGTAATGCCATGTCCGAAACCTTTTTGTTCTTCTTTTTTACTGAAAGAATCATAAACAGGACTTAAATCGACTCCCCACGCGTGCCAGTATAATTGTTCACCGATCACACCGAACCGTTTTTGTAATCTGTCCAAGCGATACTTAGCCAGTTGTCCTAAATAGACAATTCCCATGCGATTCAGGTGTACGGTTAGCCGTCTGCCGATTCCCCATATTTTTTCAATTGGAACTGGCCATAGTAAACGTTCGACATCTTGATAATGGCATGTAGCAATACCGGTTTTTTTTGCATATAAATCCATGACTACTTTTGCTAAAAATTTATTATCGCCAATTCCAATTGCACATGTTAGTCCCATTGTTTCATATATTTCGTCTTTAATCATTTGGGCAACATGGTGTGCATTTCCGTATAAATGTTCTAATCCATCGACGGTAATCCACATTTCATCAACGGAATAGGGATGGATCGCTTCTTTGGGAACATATTGGTGTAGCAGTTTGGTGATTGCCATAGACATATTAACGTAATCCCCCATTTTTGCCTCGACGACATAGATATCAGGGTCTTTAGGTAACTCAAAGTACCGACTCACATTTTTGACTCCATGTCGTTGTTTTAGGGCAGGGGAAGCAGCAAGAATAATACTGCCAGAACGCCTTATATCGCCAACAACAGCAAGCATGGTTGTCATTGGATCTAGTCCGTGTTTGACACATTCAATACTTGCATAAAAGGATCGCATATCGATACAAAGTACATTATGTTTAGGAAAAGAGCTATAATCCATTATCCAACACCTCTAACGAACGTTTGTTCTAATTATATTAGTATAGCCTATGTATTTTAAAAAATATAGTGTTAAAATATAGTAATTAAGCTAAGACTATTCAAGGAATTCAGTTAGAACTAAATCTGCCACTATAGCGATAGGAATCTCAGGTGCAAGGAAGCATGATCCTACATTAATCGTTGGACACTTATTAACTGATATGCTACCTTTACTAAAAAATACAATGAGGTGAGTAAAATGAAAAAAATATTATTTAATTTATCATTAGCCGTAGCTGTCCTTTTATCGGCTTGTGGTGTTCAAGAAGAAACACCAGATGAAGATCCAGTTGAAGAATCCAATCAAAATGAGGATAACGAGATGGACCATACTGGCATGGATCATTCCAGTTCAGGAGAAGTACCGGAAGGATTAGAAGAAGCTGAAAGTCCTGTTTATGAAGTAGGAAGCAAGGCAATTATCACAGAGGCTCACATGCCAGGGATGAAAGATGCAGAAACTACTGTTGTTGGAGCATATAACACAGTTGTATATATTGTTTCTTATACACCTACAGATGGTGGCGAAAGAGTAGAAGATCATAAATGGGTGATACATGAGGAAATCGACGAAGCAGGAGATGAACCTTTTCAACCTGGAGATGAAGTGACATTAAACGCCTCACATATGGAAGGAATGGAAGGTGCTACTGCTGAAATTGAGTCTGTAGAGCAAACAACGGTGTACATGGTTGATTTCACTACTGAAAATGGGGAAGAAGTAAAAAATCACAAATGGGTAGTAGAAAGTGAGCTATCACCAATTCAGTAAAATAAAAGGAACATTTCAAAAATGGTTCTTTTTCACACGGTTAGAAAGCATAAAATTTTAGCTTTTATGACTAATCAATGTAGAGTGAAAAGCTAGCTGTGCTTATAAATCCGCCATGAAATTGTAAAAAATCAGAATTTTTATTGAAAACGATTCTCAAACTCATTGACTTCCTTATCAAAAGCTAATAAACTAGACACAGAATAAAAGTTTGAATCGAAGATATTAAAAAGGCCCGAACAGTGTGAATAAGGGAGATGTTCTGCATGGAATCACTAGTAACGAAGGATTTGACGCTTGGTTATGGCGATGAAATTATTATAGATGAATTAGATATTACCATCCCTAAAGGAGAAATATCAGTCTTTATTGGTGGAAATGGCTGTGGCAAATCAACATTATTACGTTCATTAGCTCGACTATTGAAGCCAAAACAAGGTGATGTTGTTTTAAATGGGGAAGACATTGCGAAAGTTCCAACAAAGGAAGTTGCAAAACAAATAGCTATTTTGCCACAGAGTCCTATCAGTCCGGAAGGTTTAACGGTAGAAGATCTAGTGAAACAAGGGAGACATCCATATAAAACGATGTTTAAGCGTTGGTCTGAAGAAGACGAAAAGGCTGTCGTTGAAGCGCTAGATGCGACAAATATGAGGGACTTGAAACACCGTGCTGTTGATTCCTTATCAGGTGGTCAGCGTCAGCGTGCATGGATTGCGATGACACTTGCTCAAGGTACTGATACCATATTATTAGATGAGCCCACTACTTATTTAGACATGACACATCAAATCGAAATTCTAGATTTGCTCTTTGAATTAAATGAGCGTCGCGGAAGCACGATTGTCATGGTATTACATGATTTGAACTTAGCTTGTCGTTATGCGCATCACATTATTGCTATTAAAGATAAGCAAGTATATGCGCAAGGAAAACCAGAAGAAATTATTAATTGTGGTCTGGTTCACGATGTATTTCAAATGAAAGCTGATGTAATGTATGACCCGATGTTTGGTACACCAATGTGTATTCCACATGGTCGTGGTCGTTGTCTTATTAAAGAAGCTGTCGAAGAATCTAAAGAACAAATGCAATCTGTCGGTAATTAAGAAAAGCCCTGTATTCTCTTGAGAATACAGGGCTTTTTGTATATGCATGTTTCTCATTAATTTACATACAATATCTGTGAAGAGGTGATAAAACATGGAAAAGAAAACATACTACGTCAATATTGCTTCACAGGAAATCTCCCAAATCCCATATGGCAACAATGCAGAATACATCATTCAAGCAACAGATGAAGAAGTATTTCTACTCAGAGAAAAGTTTAATGAAATACACGAAGATGATATTGGTACCTTTGTCCGTGCACATATCCCGTTTGTTCAGTATCACCAGGATCCTGAAAATGATGAATATGATACTGATTTACAGGACGTCATGCAAAAGATCTATCAATTAGCAACACCCGAAACAAAGCAAGCAATGGACGAATCCGGAATAAGTCCCAAAAATGAAAATAATTGAAACAGATCAGTAATTGCGTACGTCTAATTATATAAATAGATGTTTACAATAGATAATAAGAGGAATAGATATATATAAGGACACTAGGAGGGAGAAACCATGAAAAAAATCAGCACGATCTTAACAATTGTAGTCCTTTTTGCATTTGCAATTGTCATGGTCAACCAACCAGATAGTGGGCAAGCGTATGCAAAACAGAATCAAATCCATGTAGAGAAAAACACTGGACTCAAGCAAATCCAAGTTGAAAATATCAAGCGTGAAGCAGAGACGAATGATATTACACATGAAGAAATAGTAAAACTAACAGATACATTTATGGATCTGCTAGTACAGGAAATTGATGATCATTATAAAGTGGTACGATTCGATACAAAAGAGGAACTTATCAATGCTTTTGAGCCGTATATTGTAAAAGAAGCCGTGCAACCTTATATTGATTACTACTATAAAGAAAAAGAAGACGGGTTATATATAGTGCCAACAGAAACCCCACCATGGTTCGAAAAGGACGAAGATTACGAGAAAAAATCAGAAGGTAACAAGGTAACCATTACACAATCCAATGAAAGTGCGTTATATGGCATGTATACGATTGAAATTGTATTTAAAAAAATGGATGGTACATGGAAAATAGCAAACATTAGCCATAAGTAAAAATTAAAGGTAGTATAGAGTTATGAAAACTTTTTATGATTACTATAATAACAAAATACAATTATCATTCGAAGATCAGCCGTTTGATTTAGATCCGAAGCATGTCTGGGTGATTTGCCGTTTCGAAAAGAAGTGGCTGTTAACGAAACATAAAAATCGCGGACTGGAATTCCCAGGTGGCAAAGTAGAGCAAAATGAACAGCCAAAGCAAGCAGCAGTAAGAGAAGTATTGGAGGAGACGGGAGGCGAAGTAGACCAAATTAAGTATATTGGACAATATTTCGTGTCTGGAAAAAGAGAAAAATTGGCGAAGAATATCTACTTTGCAATAGTGAAGAAATTGAAAGAACAAGATTCTTACTATGAAACAGAAGGACCAGTTTTATTAGAAAAGCTTCCTGATAATATTAAATCGAATGAAAGATATAGTTTTATTATGAAAGATGATGTGTTATCACATAGTTTGGACTATATCGAAAAAATAATTGAACCGACGTATAGCTAACTGATAGCTATACGTCTTTTGGTAAGTCATGTAAATGGCCATAGGTTGACTTTATCACAGGAATCCGATACGATATATGCTATGATTATTAAGGATAGATAAACTCTAGACTCAAATAAACCAATGTCTGGAGTCATATATTGTTTTTATAACCAAGTATTTTTATCGGAATGATATAATTAATTTGGCTCGTGCATTTTTAAAGGAAAAGTTGTATAGTTGAAGATGTAGATTTTTTAAAAATAACATGCACTCTTTAAATAGACTTTTATATAAAAGTAAATGATGAAAGTCTTGGTGGAAACTAAGGGGGAGGAAACAAGAGATATGGTGAAAAATAGACGCTTATTCACATCAGAATCAGTTACAGAAGGTCATCCGGATAAAATTTGTGATCAGATTTCTGATGCAATCTTAGATGAAATTTTATCAAAGGATCCAAATGCAAGGGTAGCTTGCGAAACAACGGTGACCACTGGATTGATATTAGTCTCAGGCGAGATTACTACGTCCACGTATGTAGATATCCCAAAAATTGTTCGTAATACAATTAAAGAAATAGGTTATACAAGAGCGAAGTATGGCTTTGATGCAGAAACATGTGGTGTATTAACAGCCATCGATGAACAATCCGCTGATATTGCTGGTGGTGTTGATAAGGCACTTGAAGCAAGAGAAGGTCAGATGACAGATAATGAAATTGAAGCAATTGGTGCTGGTGACCAAGGGCTTATGTTTGGTTATGCAAATAATGAAACACCAGAATTAATGCCATTGCCAATCGGTTTGGCGCACCGGTTAGCGAAACAATTGTCGGAAGTTCGAAAAAATAAGACATTAGACTATCTGCGACCTGATGGAAAAACACAAGTAACAGTAGAATATGATGAAAATGACAAACCTCAACGTGTCGATACCATTGTTATTTCAACACAACATCATCAGGACATTACCTTAGAACAAATTCAACAAGATGTAAAAGAACATGTCATTAAACCAGTTGTACCTGCTGAATTATTAGATGAAGATACACAATACTTTATCAATCCAACTGGGCGTTTTGTTATCGGAGGTCCTCAAGGTGATGCTGGTTTAACAGGACGTAAAATCATCGTTGATACGTATGGTGGTTACGCTCGTCACGGTGGCGGTGCTTTCAGTGGTAAGGATGCGACAAAAGTTGACCGTTCTGCTGCATATGCTGCTCGTTATGTAGCGAAAAATATTGTAGCTGCAGGGTTAGCAGAAAATTGTGAAGTACAATTAGCCTACGCGATCGGAGTAGCACAGCCTGTATCTATTTCGATCAATACATTTGGTACTGGAAAATATACAGAAGAAGAATTGGTTGCAGCGGTACGTGAAAACTTCGATCTTCGACCTGCTGGCATTATTAAAATGTTAGACTTAAGAAGACCGATTTACCGTAATACTGCTGCGTATGGTCACTTTGGACGGACAGATGGGGATTTTCCATGGGAAAACATAGACAAAGTGGACGAATTAAAATTATACTTGTCAAAAGTGTAAAAAATAGAGATAATATAATGAACAAATGGTCAAGGTATCAATACTTGGCCTTTTTAATTGTTTGTGTAACATCAAGGAACAATTCATCGTCAAATAAATGAGGTGAAAATTGTTAGAAAGAGGGAAACAAGATGTGTGGTTTTATTGGCCTATTAAAAGCAGAACCAAAGTGGTTAGACACTACAGAACGCGAAGAATTTGAAAAACGTAATAATATCATCCAGCATAGAGGACCTGATGATGATGGATATTATGAAGATGAGCATATTATATTAGGTTTTAGAAGATTAAGTATTATCGATGTTGAATGCGGACATCAACCAATTACATATGATGACGATCGATATTGGATGGTATTCAATGGCGAAATATATAATTACCTGGAATTGAAAGAATCCCTAAAAGAACAAGGAATGACCTTTTCGACAGATTCTGATACCGAGGTCATTATTGCCATGTTTGCTAAAAAAGGTGTGGACACGTTTAGTGAACTTCGGGGGATGTTTTCATTATTAATTTGGGATAAAGAAGAGCAATGTTTATATGGAGCAAGAGATATGTTCGGAATCAAGCCGTTTTTTTATAAAGATTCGGATGAGGGGTTATATTTTGCTTCTGAGAAGAAAAGTTTACTTGCTGAAACAGAGCAAATGGACCAGGAAGCAATGCAACATTATTTCACCTATCAATATGTACCTGAGCCGATGTCAATGAACAAAAATATTAGTAAGTTAGAGCCAGGCAGTTATTTTATCAAAGAAAAAGATAGACCATTAGCAAGCTATCATTATTTCCAACCGGGATTTAATGTGCAACATTATGAAAATAAAGATTGGATAGAACGTATTCAATCTACATTAGATCAATCTGTTGCTATGCATATGCGGAGTGATGTTCCGGTAGGGTCCTTCTTATCTGGTGGTATAGACTCTTCGATTATCGTCGCATTAGCCAAAAGATATCATCCGAACATCAAGACGTTTTCTGTTGGGTTTGAGCAAAATGGTTATTCTGAAGTGGATATCGCAAAAGAAACCGCGGATCGGTTAGGAGTTGAAAACTATTCGTATATTATTTCACCAGAGGAATATGTAGCGAAACTTCCTAAGATTATTTGGCATTTGGATGATCCTTTAGCAGACCCAGCGTGCGTACCTTTATATTTTGTGGCAAGAGAAGCAAAAACACATGTGAAGGTAGTGTTATCAGGTGAAGGAGCGGACGAATTGTTTGGTGGTTACAATATATACCGTGAATCTGAATCACTGCGTATTTTTGAATCGATTCCAGCACCAGTCAAAGGTTTATTAGCACGAGTTGCTAATGTTCTACCAGAGGGTGTGAAAGGGAAGAGCTTTTTAGAGAGAGGTACAACCCCGCTAAGGAAACGATATATCGGAAATGCCAAGATGTTTGAGGAAGCAGAAAAACAGAAGTTATTAAGAAATTATCTGGAAGAGAACTATTATCAAAAAGTGACAGCACCATTTTATGATCAAATTGAACATGATCATCCTGTACATCAAATGCAATATATTGATATGCAAACATGGTTGCGTGGAGATATTTTACTTAAAGCTGATAAAATGACGATGGCACATTCATTGGAATTACGGGTTCCATTTTTAGATAAAGAAGTATTTAAAGTAGCCAGTGAGATACCCGTATCAAAGAAAATAGCGAATGGTACAACGAAACATATTTTGCGAGAAGCTGCTAGCGGAATCGTACCGGATCATGTTTTGAATCGTAAGAAGCTAGGTTTCCCAGTTCCAATTCGTCATTGGTTAAAAAATGAATTGTATGAATGGGCGAAGAACCTTATTCAGGAGAGTGTAACAGATCATCTCTTAGAAAAGAATGTCATTTTCAATCTTCTCGATGAACATTGCAAAGGTAAAAAAGATAATAGCAGGAAACTTTGGACTGTGTTAATGTTTATGTTATGGCACCAAATTTACATCGAGAAAAAATATGATATATCAGAATTACAAGAAGATAAAACAGAAAGCAAGCTTGTTCATAATTAATGAGCAAGCTTGCTTTTTCATTTTAACCTTGTTTATAGGTTTGGCCTTTTTTTACATAATCTTGTTGAATGCGTTCCATTTCTTTGATATCTTCTTTCGTTAATTCACGGACGACTTTAGCAGGACTTCCAAAAGCAAGAGTGTGAGGTGGGATTTTTTTGCCGGGAGGTACTAAACTGCCTGCACCAACAAATGCCCCTTCGCCAACTTCTGCCCCATCTAAAATAATCGATCCCATGCCGACCAATGCCTTTTTGCGAATGACAGCTGAGTGTAAGGTGACCTGATGCCCGACTGTGACATGATCCTCCACAATCAAGGGTAAGTCAGGACTTTGATGTAGTAAAGATAAGTCCTGAATATTGGAATAGGCTCCGATTTTAACCGGTGCTACATCACCTCGAATCACCGTTTTAAACCAAACGCTTGAATAAGCTCCAATTTCAACCTCTCCGGTAATAACACAATCTGGTGCGATGAAAGCTGTTTGATCAATGGAAGGGGTTTTTCCTTTATAATCATATATCATCTATGTTAACCTCCTATTATTTAGCTTAGTTAAATATATGAACGGTTCAGAAACCGCAGTATTACCAGTGTTTGGAGGTTCCATTTTAAAAAGTACTCCTAGAAGTTTTCTCATTTTGTTTTAAACTATCTTTCGATGAGGTGACTGCTTCTAATTTTTTAAATGTGTCACCATAAATATCATAAATCATTAGTGGTGTATTTCCTAATTTTTCAGCTATTACTTATACTGGGATTCGCTGACTAATTAAAAGAGTAGCATGTGATGGCTTTCCGTGTACTGTTTTGCTTATTTATTCATGACTAACATATTTTCTACAATATTGTCTTAACTTTGCAAAGAAATCCTCAAGAATAAAACGAGAGTCAATTGATTCATACACTTTGATCGGACGGTATTTACCGGAATGGACATAATTCATATTTTGATCAAAGACTGGAGCAGGCTTCCATCTCCATTTTCCACAATCAGCAAATAATATTACACCAATAGCGGGTGAATCACCTAGTATACGGTATTCCGACGGTCTTGATACGCTTTGGTTGTTAAAACTAATAACTTGCTCTATTAGATATTTTCCAATTTTTCCATGTGGATATACTTTTTCAATAAGTTCTGCATAGCCAACAGGCATCATACGATAAACATTTCTGGGAATCTGCCATACTTCCAAATTAGATTTAAATATAACATTTGCTGCATAGATATCGTTTGATAAATTATACTCGCGTCCCCCAGAAGGCCAATCTCTTCCTCCGATCCAGATTACCTTAATGTCTTTTTCTGCAATTCTAGGTTCTATTAATAATGCAGATGCCATATCAGTTAGTGGACCCAAAAATGCTATACATAGAGGTCTACTATCCTCTTTCATTGCTTCTTCGATAATCAACCTAGCCCCAGATGAGTCAATAGGTGTTTCTTCATCCGGCATAGCGGATTCTGCACCATTCTCGACACGAAATTTATTTTCCATTCCCATTAGACTTAGAAGTAACATTGTTTCGTCATAACTGTCTTGTAAGCTTGTTTTTGATTTTTGATCACCAAAGTGGGCAGGTATTATTCCATGGAGTTCAAAGGAAGGAGATAGGATCGTATGTACAATCGCGAACTGATCATCTACTTCATTCTTAGCATCAGTATTGATAATTACTCTGTGTTTTTTCTCCTTAGGTATAACATATTCCATTTTTATAAAGCCTCCATTACTATCGTTTTTTAGTCACAACAAAAATAAGAGTCAATTATTCTATATCCTTCTTTACTCTTTATATTTCTACATTACCCAACAAACTTCCTGCAAAAAACATTATAAATTTTATAATTCTACCATACTAACATACTAAAAAAGCAGGGCTCCATATGTGATCACTGCATTACTCCACGCCCATTACAATTAATAGGAGGTGATGTGATTGAACATCTGTGGATGAAATAGCAGAACTAATTTTAGAACATTTACATCTTTATTGTACAATTCAACTAAAGCGCCAGTTAATTCAATCTTTGTCTATTTCTGTGTGCAAAAGTAAAATATTAAGTAAAAAAAAGACTCTCCCAGCTTGTTATCGACGGGAGAGTAAAATGGATCATTAGAGTACAGAAACAGCAGGTAAGCAAGTAATAGCACAGAAGCAATTTAAGTCTACTGTAATACAAATACCAGTACGCTCTAATTCATCAACTTTCTCATTATCCAATTGCTCACAAGGATCGCCGCAAGTTTTCTCATCGTTGTCAAACACTAATAGTTCCAATACTGCACAGCACTCATCATCATCCACTTCTGTTACGCGGAAAATAAAACTGCTGAAGCAATCGAATCGAGCAGGTCCACCGTTTGCATCAACTTCAGCTCCAAATCCTTTGAACGGCTTACCTTTTTTATCATATAAAATAAATGGTACTGTATCTAAGCCGTTACCTCCCACAGGTGATACTAAATCTTGAATAGAACGTAAACAGCTTACATCACATTGTTGGCCTACAGCGTTATCTTGTGCATCAGCAATCGCGCGAACAACATCGCAGACACAGCCATCTCCATTACTGATTACACCGCCGACATTATCATTGTTTTCTCTCTTTTTTCCCATTGCATTACACTCCTTTTCAGAACAATATTTTGTTGACAATAATAATCTATGTAGGAATTGTACTTTGGTATGGATCTAAGTCTTGCTTTCCGTAAATTAGGTATCTCTATATGTCATTTTTACAGTGATAACATTGATTAAATTATACTGTGGTAAAATTGTATAAAAGTTTTAAGTTCTGTCTATAATGATAATGCATTGTGTTTTTCCAGAGGTAGAGAAAGACCAAACTTAGCCTGAAACATCTGTTTCAGGCTATCAGATAAATAAGGGTTATAGTTTTTAAATTTCGATACTAAAAAAACAGTGCCTCACATCCAAACACCGCCATTGCTCCACGCCCATCACTAATAAGTGGTGGGTTTTTCTTTGAAATAAAAATGGACCGGTGTAGAACAACCGGCCCTAACAAATGACCTGATATAATGAATAACAAACGTCAAAATAATTGATTATTTATCTTTATCATTGTTAAAATCAGTCGGGTC
>NZ_FOTR01000022.1 GCF_900114645.1 Gracilibacillus orientalis
TTAATTCCTCCTCTTTGTTTATCGTGGTTGAAAACATTGTATCATGAGGAATTAATAATGACTTTTCTTTTTACACAATTATATGGACTTAATCAACAAGCACAGAAGGTAGAGCATTGGTCTGTTCAAATGAGTAAGATTATTGTCCCACCTTCATTGTTTCTTACTGATCAAAAATCCATTCAGCTAAGCTATCTAACGTAAACGTCGGCTGTTTTTCAATTTCTTTGAGATCCTCTTTTGTTGTTACACCTGTATGTACTAATAGCGAATCAATACCAGCATTTATCCCTGCCAAAATATCTGTCGCATAATTATCACCAACCATTAAGGTCTCCTCTTTTGCAGTACCTAATACTTCAATCGCCTGCTCAACAATAATTGATTCCGGCTTTCCAATAAATTTAGGCTCGATACCTGTTGTTACTGATAAGACAGAAATTAAGGAACCAGCACCAGGCAAAAATCCACGCTCGGTCGGTAGTGCCACATCACCATTGGTCGCAACAAACTTTGCTCCCGCACGAATATTCAGTGCCCCTTTTGCTAATTTTTCATAGTTAATGGTTCGATCCAATCCCATTACAACAAAGTCTGCACCTTCATCAACAATTTCCAGCCCACATTCCTCCAAAGCCATATGCAATCCTTCTTCCCCGATTGGATAGACCTTTGCACCTGCCTTTTGTTCCTGTATGTAGCTTGCTGTTGCCATACTGGTGGTAAATACATGCTCGGTTGTACTCGGTACTCCCATGTCGACTAGCTTTTTCGATACCTCACTCGGATGTTTGGTAGAATTATTGGTTAAAAAGAGATATGGTAATCCTCTACGGTCCAGCTCTTTAACAAAATCAATTGCTTCGATTATTTTTTCTGTTCCTTTATAGACAGTTCCGTCTAAATCAATTAAAAATCCTTTATAGTTTTCCATGATATCCTCCTGAATTTTTTGAAAATTCCATGTATTTCATTTGTCATTTTCCTAATAAATGATAGTATATATTTATGACAATTAAGACTTAGCAGTTATTTGTATGGTATCATGTTAAATAATTTTACAGAAGTGTTTTACATGATAAAATATTAAAGTATGCTATTAATTTAGTGAATTACATAGTTATAAGCATATCGTGACACATATGCGCTTAACTCGTAAATAAACAAGTAGAAAGGTAGTTAAAGTTAATGACAACAAATAATCCAAAGGCAGTAATTGTGATTTTTGGTGCAACAGGGGATTTAGCTAACAGAAAACTTTATCCTTCCATTTACAGACTTTATCGAAATGGAAAGTTATCCGATAATTTTGCCGTAATTGGTGTGGCAAGAAGACCATGGACAAATGACGTATTTCGTGACAAAGTAAAAGAATCAATCGATAATTTTGATGATCCACATATTGACAAAGATGAATTTGCAAGTCACTTCCACTACAATCCATTTGATATCCAAGACCTTGAACACTATCAAGAATTGGAGACATTAATTAAAGAATTAGATGGCAAGCATGAAACAGAAGGAAATAGACTATTCTACTTCTCAATGGCACCAAACTTCTTTGGAACATTGGCAGCAAACCTTAAATCTGAAGGTTTAACTACGACAGAAGGTTGGACTCGTTTAGTTATCGAGAAGCCATTCGGTCATGATTATCAGTCAGCAAAAGAACTGAATGACCAAATTCGTGAAGCATTTACGGAAGATCAGATTTATCGTATCGACCATTATCTCGGTAAAGAGATGGTGCAAAATATTGAAGTTATCCGTTTTGCCAATGCCTTATTTGAGCCATTATGGAATAACCAATATATTTCTAACATCCAAATTACATCAAGTGAGATTCTTGGTGTGGAAGAGCGTGGACGCTATTATGATAGTGCAGGTTCATTAAAAGATATGGTGCAAAACCACATACTGCAAATGCTGGCACTGATTGCGATGGATCCACCAATCAAATTAACACCAGAAGAAATTCGCAGTGAAAAAGTAAAAGTATTACGTGCATTACGTGATCTGGACGAAAAAGAAGTCGATGATTACTTCGTTCGCGGTCAATATGACAAAGGTAATGTAAATGGCGAAGAGCTACCTGCTTATCGTAAAGGTAACGGCGTAGACCCTGAGTCTAATACAGATACATTTGTTGCCGGGAAATTAATGATTGATAACTTCCGTTGGGCTGGTGTTCCATTCTACATCCGTACTGGAAAACGTATGAAACGTAAATCAACGGAAATCGTGGTAGAATTCAAAGACTTACCAATGAATCTTTACTATGATAAAGAACATGAAACGAAATCAAATCTACTAGTGATTCACGTACAGCCACATGAAGGTATTACGTTACATGTTAATGCAAAGAAAGGCGACTACAATGCGTCGTCTACACCAATCACATTGAGCTATGACAATAACTCAGAAGATAAAATGAATACACCTGAAGCATACGAAATTTTATTACATGACTGTATGCGCGGTGATTCTACTAACTTTACCCACTGGGACGAAGTAGCCTTATCCTGGAAGTATGTCGATGTGATAGCAAATGCTTGGTCACAGAAAAAAGCTGACTTCCCTAACTACACATCAGGATCAAACGGTCCAGAAGAAGCAGATCTTTTATTAAACAAAGATGGTTTCGAATGGTGGGACGTTACGCCAGAATAAAGATACAGAAGCAATCAATCAATCTAACCTTGATTGATTGCTTTTTTCAAATCAAAGGAGGAGAAATGGCGATGAAATTTTATGATATTTCGATGAATGTCTATCCTGCCATGCAAGTGTGGGAAGACATAGTCAGTAAGAAACCTGTTTTTGATACACAAACGCATGGACATGTCACAGATACTACGGCTACACTAGGAGTTCACACTGGTACCCATATCGATGCACCATTACATATGATCAATGGCGCAGACACCTTTGAAACCATACAATTAGAACAACTTGTACGAAAAGTGAAAGTGATCGATCTCGAAAATGCAGAAGATGGTATCACCCGATCTTATTTGAAAGCGCATTCGATTGAGAAAAATGATTTTCTTTTATGTAAAACAAAAAATTCTTACTATGATAGTAAGTCTTTTGACTATGAATTTATTTATTTAAAAGAAGATGGTGCTGCATACTTAGTAGAAAAAGGAATTGAAGGTATCGGTATTGATACATTAGGTATAGAACGAAGCCAGGAGGGTCATCCCACCCATCGGAAGCTGTTTCGTGATGACATCATCATTGTTGAGGGTTTACGATTAAAGGCTATTGAACCTGGAGAATATTTTATGGTTGCGGCACCTTTGAAATTAGTTGGAACAGAAGCAGCACCAGCGAGAATATTGTTGTTTGATGAAGCTCCAAATGCGTGACTCATTATCTTGAATTCTCCCAGATAATTTGTGTTATTTGGTATTCCTCTCGAAGACACTTTCCACCATTTTTTTGATCTTTTGTCTTCGAGAACTTACTATGAGACTCTATCTCTGATTTATACGTTAAAAAACCCTCTTGCCAAAAAGCAAGAGGGTATCTTTTATTATTAATCTTCTAACCATTCTGTATGGAACACGCCTTCTTTGTCTACACGTTGATAAGTGTGGGCACCGAAGTAGTCACGTTGAGCTTGCAAGAGGTTAGCAGGTAACGTTTCTGTACGATAGCTGTCATAGTAAGCTAATGCACTAGCAAAACCTGGTACTGGGATACCGCGTTCCATTGCAATAGAAAGCACTTTACGTAGTGATGTTTGGTAGCTTTCCACGATTTCTTTAAAGTACGGATCAAGCAATAGGTTCGCAAGTGCTGGATCGCGATCATATGCTTCTTTAATTTTTTGTAAGAATTGGGCACGAATGATACATCCACCACGGAAAATCATAGAAATGTCACCATAACGCAGGTTCCAATCATTTTCTTCAGATGCTGCACGCATTTGTGCAAAACCTTGTGCATAAGAAACAATTTTACTCATATAAAGTGCTTTACGGATTGCTTCGATAAGCTCATCTTTGTCGCCTTCATATGGCTTGTCCCCAGCTGATGGTCCTTGTAGTACTTTACTTGCTGCTACACGCTCTTCTTTCATTGCAGAGATGAAACGCGCAAAAACAGATTCAGTGATAACTGGTAATGGTACACCTAAGTCTAGTGAGCTTTGACTTGTCCATTTACCTGTACCCTTTTGACCTGCTGTATCAAGGATTACATCTACCATTGGTTTGCCTGTTTCTTTATCTTTTTTCTTGAAAATGTCTGTAGTGATTTCGATTAAGTAACTATCTAATTCACCTTTGTTCCATTCACCAAATACTTCATGTAATTCTTCTGCATCTAAACCAAGTACATTCTTCAAAATGAAGTATGCTTCACAGATTAATTGCATATCACCATATTCAATACCATTGTGCACCATTTTCACATAGTGACCTGCACCATTTGGTCCGATATATGTTACACATGGATCACCTTCTACTTTTGCAGAAATTGCTTCGAAAATTGGTGCTACTTTATCATATGCTTCTTTTTGTCCACCTGGCATGATAGAAGGTCCCTTAAGTGCCCCTTCTTCCCCACCAGATACACCAGTTCCAATAAAGTGGATACCAGATTCGTCTAATTCTGCATTACGACGATTTGTATCTTTGAAGAATGTGTTACCACCATCGATTAAAATATCTCCTTTATCAAGAAGTGGTTTTAGTGAAGCAATGGTTGCATCTGTTGCCGGGCCTGCTTTAACCATCAACATGATCTTACGAGGTTTTTCAAGAGACTCCACAAATTCTTCAATTGTTTCTGCACCAACAAAGTTTTTACCTTTTGCTTCATTATTTAAAAATTCTTCTGTTTTTTGATAAGTTCTGTTAAATACTGATAGAGAGTATCCTCTGCTTTCGACGTTAAGCGCAAGGTTTTTACCCATAACAGCAAGACCTATCACACCAAATTGTTGTTGTTGTGCCATTGTTTTTATTCGCTCCTTTTCTGTTATCACTATGTATGATTCCATTGTCTATTTTACCATGAAATCGAATATTACTGTAGTGATCTGAAAAATTCACTCCATATACTAAGTTATTATAATGGAATGTGCACTGCAAGTCATAGCTATTAATTTTCTGAAAATTTATCTATTACTATCTTACAACACCCATTTTTCAATAGCTCTTGCTACACCGTCTTGGTCGTTTGTTGCTGTCTCAGAGTCAGCTACGTTTTTAACTTCTTCCTGAGCATTCCCCATAGCGATTCCTAATCCCGCTTCTTGGACCATTTTAATATCATTTAAGCTATCGCCCATCGCCAGTACCTGGGACATATTAATTCCTAAACGTTCACAAACGATTTCGATCGCTGCTGCTTTGTTAACACCAACAGCATTGACTTCGATATTGGTTGGGCTGGAGTTACTTAACTCAATTTCTTCCCAGCTTTCAATAGTTTCCATAATCTTTCCTTTTGTCTCCGGATCTTTCGTGTCAAATCCGAATTTTAACCACTGATGTGCTAAAATATCTTCAGGCACTTCTCCACGCCAAATTTGATCAGTTGAAGATAACCATGCCCATGTTTGGTGCTCTTCTTTTAAAGCAACAAGTTTTTCAATGACTCGTGCATCAAGCGTTTGACGGGCAATTAAATCACCAGTCATTGTCCAGATTTCACTGCCATTTACCGTTATCAGATAATGTATATCCAATTCTTTTGCAATATCAGAGCTGGTTTGATAATGTCTTCCTGTAGAAATAATCACTTCTACACCTTTTTCCCGGGCCTTTATAATTGCTTCTTTGTTCGTTTCTGAAACTCGATGATCATTACCTAACAAGGTTCCATCCATGTCTAGAGCAATGAGTTGTATATCCTTTTTCATATATTAGCTCCTTTCATCTTGCCTTCCCTTTTATTTTATGCGATGCAGTATGATTTAGCAAAAAAGGATACTTTGGGTATAATAAAGTATATCAATAAAAAATGAGGTGACATAAATGCAAAAACGAGCTGTAGTCAGTGTGGTTGGCAAAGACCAGGCAGGTATCATTGCCAAAGTAACCACTGTCATATCAGAAAATAATGTCAATATTTTAGATATTAGCCAGACCATTTTACAAGGCTTTTTTACGATGATTATGTTGATTGAAATTAATGATCCTAGTAATCTTGAGACCTTACAAGAAAAATTCAAGCCTGTTGAACAAGAATTAGGTTTAAAAATCAATATTCAATTAGAAGATGTTTTTCAAGCAATGCATCGTGTCTAAGGAGGGAAACTGATGCCAATAGCTTTTACCGAAATTCAAGAAACGATACGTATGGTAGAAATGGAACACCTCGATATTCGTACGGTGACAATGGGAATCAGCTTACGTGATTGCGCTGATCAAGATTTTGAAACAGTAAAACAGAAAGTATATGAAAAGATCACCAGTTATGCGAAAGACTTACAAACAACTGCTAATCAAGTGGCAAAAGAATATGGCGTTCCGATTATTAATAAACGAATTGCGATTTCTCCTGCTGCAGAATTGTTAGGTAACGCAACGAAAGAACAAGCAATCGAACTTGCTGAAACATTAGACAAGGCAGCACAAACATTAGAAGTAGACTTTATCGGCGGCTTTTCGGCTTTAGTACATAAAGGGATTTCTAAAGGGGATCAAGTATTACTCGATGCTTTGCCTGAGGCATTAAGTAAAACAGAGCGTGTTTGTTCGTCCATCTCTGTAGCAACAACAAGAACAGGCATTAACATGGATGCTACCCGTCAAATGGGACAGATTATTCACCAAACAGCCACATTAACGAAGGACGACAACAGTATCGGCTGTGCCAAGTTAGTTGTCTTCTGTAATCCCGTTGAGGATAACCCATTTATGGCAGGAGCTTTTCATGGTGCTGGAGAAGGTGAAGCAGTATTAAGCGTTGGGGTAAGTGGTCCTGGAGTTGTGCTTAATGCCTTGAAACGGTACCCAGATGCAGATTTAGGCGAAGTTTCTGATGTAATTAAGAATACAGCTTTTAAAATAACAAGAGCTGGTGAGTTAATTGGTCGTGTCGTTGCTGAACGCTTAAATGTACCTTTTGGAATTATGGACCTTTCCCTTGCACCTACGAACGCCATGAATGATAGTGTGGCTAAAATTTTAGAAGAAATCGGCCTGGAACGTGTAGGTACACATGGTACAATCGCAGCCTTAGCATTAATGAATGATGCAGTTAAAAAAGGTGGGGCGATGGCAAGTTCATATGTTGGTGGATTAAGTGGTGCGTTTATTCCAGTTAGTGAGGATAACGGTATGATCCGTGGTATTGAAGAAGGAGCTTTAAACCTTTCAAAATTAGAAGCGATGACCTGTGTCTGCTCAGTTGGATTAGACATGATCGCATTAGAAGGAAAAGCTAGTCCCGAGACATTGTCCGCTATTATTGCGGATGAGGCTGCCATTGGGATGATTAATAAAAAAACTACCGCGGTACGAGTGATTCCTGTGATTGGTAAAGAAGAAGGAGAAACTGTGGAATTTGGCGGCCTACTGGGACGTGCACCAATTATTGGTGTGAACCAGTTTTCTTCAGATAAATTAATCAAGCGCGGTGGTAGGATTCCTGCTCCATTACAATCATTGATTAATTAAAGTGTACTGTGTGGCACTTTTTTAATGAGGAAAAATTATTCCCAATAAAGACGACTGATACTTTTGAGAACCGGGTTTCTGCCCGGTTCTCTCTTTTTTTATTCTACTTGTATTTTCCTTAATACTTTTTTTTACTTAATGAATTCACAACTAAAGTAATGATAAATGCCAGCAAACATGGCACAATCATGGCGATTACAAATCCAATTGTATTGTTCGCTAATAGAGGTGCCGTAAAAGTGGGAACATAAGCAGTCCCTTTCACTTCAAATAAGCCAACCAATACTCCTCCAACCCCACCAGATAGCAGTGCACCTGCGAAGATCCATTTACTAGAGAACATAAATGGATAAGCCGATTCAACAAAGGTTCCAAATCCCATATTAATCGCAAATCCTGGTACAGCCACTGCAGCCTCGCCTTTATCGCGCGGGCGAATTATGTTAGCAAGGTTAATCCCTGCAGCAACCATTACTAAACCAACCATGTCGATCGCACCTAAGAAACTATTACCTGTTCTCTCCATTTCTAATAATACAATTGGTAAAATAGCTGCATGATATACACCGCCAATAATCGCTGGCCAGATTAGTACCCCGGCAATTGCTCCAGCTAATATCGGGTTGAATTCAACTGCAGTTTCAATTAATTCTTTAATACCATCACCGATAAACAAAGCAACCGGCGCAATCAAATAAAATACTAATAAACCGGCACCAAGACCAGCAAAACCACCTGATGCGATATTGACCGTTGTCATTGGAAAACGCCACTCCACAAATATTTTAAATAAAAAGCGTACAAATAAACCTGCTAAAATACCTGCAATAATTCCACCGATAATACCACCATCTACTGAAAGCACACCGGCAATGACACCAGCAACAATTGAAACTTCATCTAATTCTGAAACCTGTTTGGCTGCTATAACGGCAATAACAACAGGAAGTGCGCCAATCAACAAATCAAATACATCACCTAAACCCTCAAGACCTGGTATTTTACTTAAAGCTAAGATTAATGCCATTGCAATAAAACCAGGTAAAGCTGACATCATAATGCCACGAATATTAATATTCCTAAGACCAATTCCATTAGTAACCTGATTATTACTGCTCCCAAGAATAGGTCGATAATTCAACTTCAGTTCCTTGCTTAATGATGTAATGAAAGAAACTGCCCGAGTACGATTTGTAGTCCCTGTCGTACCGGACGTCGAAATGACATTCGCACCTTTAGAAGCTATAGTAGCCATAGAAGTACCACCCGTTCCTACGATCGGTACACTCTTTCTCGAAGCAGCTTCTATTGTGTTTTTATTTGTGTGAGCTGGATCACCGCTCATTACAATCAAACCATCGATCTCTCCATTGTTAATTTTGTCAGCTATTTCAAGATCAACTTGTTGTGCTTGTTGATTAATATCTTTCAATTTCTCTTTCTTTCCTTCAACAAAAACACTATTATTATCTATTGTCCATAAAGAAGCTTTCGTTGTATCTTTCGCGCTATCCATTGATATTTCCGCTCCAATAAATTGGACAATTTCAATTTTAATACTAGCACTATCCGTTTGTTTTCGAATTTCCTCTAGTAGTTTCTCTGGATTTTTCCCTCCTAAATTAAACAAGTTTCCTCCACTACTACCAATAATTGCAATCTTCTTCATATCAGTTTCCCCCAAGATAAAATGACATAACATTTTTTCATTATAGAGGAATTAGTTTTATTACGCTAGTGTACTAAAGTGTTTTTTCTTTATTTTCTGAATAGTTTTATTATTTAAAAAGGAATTGACGATTCCCCTCGTGTGATGATACTATAAACCTTATTGAATTGAATACGGTAGCTCTTATCAAGAGTGGTGGAGGGAATGGCCCTGAGAAACCCGGCAACCGTCAGTTAAGGCTGATAGGTGCTAAATCCATCAAAGCGTTTGTGCTTTGAAAGATAAGAGGACAATGAATAAACATCCTTTCTGTCCTCTTAGTGCAGAAAGGATTTTTTTATTGTGTTTACGGCACAATAGACGAAGGAGTGTGGAAGAATGATTCGAATTCAAAACTTATCGAAAGTGTATAAAACAAACAAGCAAGAAATTCAAGCTGTCGATAATGTCTCACTTAATATAGAACAAGGCGAAATTTTTGGTGTGATTGGATATAGTGGTGCTGGTAAAAGTACCTTTGTCCGTTTGATCAACCGATTAGAAGAACCAACAGACGGCTCTGTAGTGATCCATGATAAGGATATTACGAATATGCCGAAGAATCAGTTGCGGAAAAAACGTCAAAAAATTGGCATGATCTTTCAACACTTTAACTTATTATGGTCTAGGACCGTTTATGAAAACATCGCTTTTCCATTAGAAATTGCTGGTGTACCAAAGACAAAACAACAAGAAAAAGTGCTGGAATTAATTAATCTTGTTGGCCTTTCCGGAAAAGAAAATGCCTATCCATCACAGTTAAGTGGTGGTCAAAAGCAGCGTGTTGGTATAGCGAGATCCCTGGCCAATGACCCAGAAGTATTATTGTGTGATGAAGCTACTTCAGCACTTGATCCGGAAACAACAGATGATATTTTAGATTTATTAGTTTCCATTAACAAAAAATTAGGATTGACCATTATTTTGATTACACACGAAATGCATGTCATCCAAAAAATCTGCCACCGCGTTGCCGTCATGGAAAATGGAAAAGTGGTAGAGACAGGCGACGTACTGGATGTTTTTGTTAAACCACAATCCAAAACAACGAAGCGATTTGTTCAGCAACTTAATCCGTTAGAACATGAAAAAGATAAATTAGCTGAGTTTATCAATGATCGCGAGGACAGTGAAGTAGTAAAACTTCATTTTATTGGAAAAAGTGCAAAGCGTGCTCTTATCAGTGAGGTAGCCAAAACTTTTGATGTAGAGATCAATATACTGCAAGGTTCCATTGCACCAACTCAGGAAGGTGCTTACGGGACTTTATTTATCGAAATAAACGGTGAAAAAGAGATTCTAAAGAAAACAATCGAATTTATGGAAGACACCGGTGTGGAAGTTGAGGTGTTAAAGCATGCTTGAGGAGCTATTTCCTAATGTAATACCAGAGGATTTATGGGAAGCCACATTAGAAACATTTTACATGACGAGCATTGCGATACTCGGTACTTTAATTTTTGGTATTTTACTCGGGCTATTATTATTTCTAACAGATTCAGGGAACTTATGGCAAAATCGTTTTATTAATTTCATTACAGCAACCATTGTAAACGTATTTCGTGCCATTCCTTTTATCATATTGATTCTATTACTCTTCCCTTTTACCGATTTCTTAATTGGAACGATCAGAGGATGGAAAGCAGCATTGCCTGCATTAATTTTTGGGGCTGCACCATTCTATGCCCGTCTAGTAGAAATTGGCTTGAAAGAAATTGATAAAGGGGTAATAGAAGCAGCTAAAACAATGGGGGCTAAAACACATACTATTATTTTTAAAGTGTTGTTACCAGAATCGATGCCCGCTCTCATATCCGGTTTAACTGTTACTGGCATTGCATTAATTGGTTATACGGCAATTGCTGGTATTATTGGTGCAGGTGGACTTGGAGATTTGGCATATATGAAAGGATTTCAACGTCGTGATTTTGACGTAGTATTAGCATGTACGATACTTATTATAGTGATTGTGTTTATATTCCAATATATAGGAGATACACTATCTAAACTGATAGATAAAAGATAAATATAAAATATGAAGGGATGATTTATTATGAAAAAATTATTTACATTAGCACTAACAACTCTTTTATTAGTTGCATTAGCTGCTTGCGGAACAGACAATGAGGAAGAGAACAACGGAGAAGCTGATCAAGGTCCTAAGAAAATCGTAGTTGGTGCAACTAGTGTTCCACATGCAGAAGTGTTAGAACAAGCAGTTCCATTACTTGAAGAACAAGATATTGAACTTGAAGTTGAGATTTACCAAGACTACGTACTACCTAACCAAGACCTAGAGGACGGAATATTAGACGCTAATTATTTCCAACACATTCCATATTTTGAAGGTCAAAAGGAAGAAATAGGATATGACTTCGTTAATCTTGGCGGGATTCACACTGAGCAATTAGGAATATATTCAAAGGATATCAGCAGTGTAGATGAAGTTCCTGAAGGTACTGTAGTTATCTTGAGTCGTTCTGTTGCTGATCACGGCCGTGTGTTATCACTTCTACAAGATGAAGGATTAATTAAGATCGATGAAAATGTAACACCTGCAGATGCAACCATTGATGATGTCGTTGAAAACCCACTTAATCTAGAATTTGATGCAAGCATTGACGCTGGGCTACTACCAGAATATTATAACCGCGAAACAGATGCACTAGTTTCAATTAACGCAAATTATGCTATTGAAGGTGGCGTAAATTTTGAAGATGCGATAATTTTAGAAGAACCCGACTACACTTATACCAATATCATTGCAGCTCGTAGCGAAGACGAAGATAATGAAGCATTAAAAGCTTTGGTTAATGTACTTCAATCTGACGAAATCAAATCTTTCATGGAAGAAGAATATAAAGGTGCAGTAGTACCTGCAAAAGAATAGAGTATTACATCCAAACATTCATGGAAGAATTGGAAGCTACAGTAGTAACTATATCTGAGTAATCACCTAAGCACTTGGCTATTGAGCCAGGTGCTTTTTTTGTTTTCTTCTTTCCTTTACAATAAGACGGAAACTACACTAACGGCGGTCACAGTTTTATGTAGGGATTTCTAATGCAGATCAGTTTCTGTCGTTCTGTCCAATTTGTTGATACAATGGTGATTGGAGGTGCTATTGATGCAAAGATTATTTTTTGAGGATGCGTGGAATAGGACAATTAATGATGAGGATCGTTTAGATATAGAAAAGACTTTTGAGCAAACAAAAAAGGATGCTGACGATGGTGTCTCGTTTGTTCCGATTAGAAGCGCAGTAAATCACCGAAATGATTTACTTGTTACAACGTTAATTCATAACTTCCAATCAGAAGCCGCAGACCTGACCAACATCAACATCCAACTCTTTCAAGAAAACAAACAAATAACAAGCCAACAAATCGAGGAAACAAGACTACATTTGCCAGCAAAAACAACCATGCCCTGGACCTTCATTTTTCCTAAAATGGGTCATGAGAACAACAGTAATGTCTCTATTTCATTGAAAATAGGACGCTAGCCCTGCCCCTCTATCCCATCTCGGTTTCGGTAGCCGAATTGGCTGAGAATTAGGACGATTATTCCTATTGCTAATAGTACGAATAGTGGTGTCCACGAGAATTCTTCAACCGGGATTTGCGGGATATGGTTGAAACTTGAGATATTTGCTATCCATTCTGGTATGTCTATCATTCCACCTAAGTATACGGTAAAAAACGAAAATACCAGGTATGCCCATACTAGTGGTGTCCACTTTGGTAAAAATGCAAACAACAAATTTGCAATTGCTAAGATGCCTAACATAGCAGGTACATAAGACATTCCTGCTTTCAAAATATTTTCAAATGGAACCGGGTCATCCATTACTGCTGCTCCAGCTGCCCATAATCCATAAAGTGCAATAAATAGCGAGACAACTCCCATTACTATCGATATGCCAAGATAGTGACTTAACAATCTATATCTCGAAACACCTGTTGTTAACAGATGATCATTTCGTTCTTTCTTCTCTTCCCCACGTATTTTCAAAAACAAGATAACCATGGGAATTGTCGCAAATATCGATAAAATCACCATTAACATCGTGATAAATTGTTCTGTCAGTGTATAGTCTGGGTTATTGCCTAGCATTTGTTGCATCATCTCATTATCTGCAAAAAACGATTCCAGATCACCTAATACTGAACCATAAGAAGCACCTAAAAAAATCATCGCCATTAGCCATGCTATAATTTGTGTGCGCTGTAATCGTAAAACTAAACCTAGTGGTGATAATAACAGTTTCGAAGCTTCTTTTTTACCAGGCTTTGATGGCAATAAACCAGCACCTAAGTCTCTTCTGTTATGCAAGTAAAAGGCAAGCACAGTAAACACCAGTGTTATCACAACAGCTACTATGATCGGCCACCAGTCATTTTCCACATATACTTCCGTTCGTAAAATTAAACCTAAAGGTGACGCAAGACTCAATGCTTCACTGCTGACATCTCCAATTGCTCTTGCAAAATATGCCACAAGCAGCACAGCCATCGATAATCCCAACGCACCTCGTGATGTTTCCGTTAACTGGGTAATCACCGCAGTAATTCCGGTGAATATTAAACCTGTAACGGTTAAAATCGTCCCATACATTATCGAACCTTCTACACCGATTCCTTCAACATTTATTACAATTAAACTGATAGCTGTTGCCAATCCGATAAGTAAATTAACCAATGCTACTAAAATTAACGCACTGCTCAAGCTCGATAACCGACCAACTGGCATAGAGCGAATTAATTCAAATTTTCCTTCTTCTTCTTGTTTCCGTGTTAATTTTGTAATCATTAAAATACTCATAATTCCAAGGACTATAGCGGTAAACAGGAGCATTTGGTTCGCCATCATCGCCCCAATCGTATAGTTGTCAATTCCATACGCAGGTCCAACCATCGCGACCATCGCAGGATTTACAAGGGTTTGGGCCATTGCATCGCGCTCTTCTGCAGATCCGTAAAGATTCGAAAAAGCTCCTGCTACCACAACCGTAATCCCAACAACTGACAACGTCCAAATAATACTAGCAAGCCAATTTTGCCTAGCGTTAAAGCTGAGCAAAGATTTCAATTGATGAAAAAGCATTCCATCACCCCTTTTCTGCAGCACTATCAGTCTGGTAATGACGCATAAATAAATCCTCTAAAGTTGGTGGTGTGCTTTCAATCCGTTTCACACCAAATTCACTAACCTTCTGCATGACATCTGATAGCTTTTCTGGATCAACCTGGAATGAATATATTCCGTCTTCCTCTGTAAATTGGTGAATCCCTGGCTGATCACTTAATACTGCAGCTGACTTTTCGGTTTCAATTAATATGTTCGTTCTCGTTAGATGACGCAATTCATCCAACGTACCACTTTCAATCATCTCACCTTTTCTGATAATGCCAACTCGGTCACAAAGCTGTTCCACCTCGGATAATATATGACTGGATAACAGGACGCATTTCCCTTCATATTTCACTTCTTCCACACATTGCTGAAACATATTTTCCATTAAAGGATCCAGTCCGGACGTCGGCTCATCTAATATAAATAAATCAGCATCAGATGCAAAAGCGGCAATTAATGCAATCTTTTGTCGATTCCCTTTCGAATACGTACCTGCTTTTTTACGTGGATCTAACTGAAATTTCTCTATTAACGTATCACGCTTCTTCTTATTAATTCCGCCACGCAACTTTAAAAAAGTATCAATAATTTCTCCACCGGTTAAATTCTCCCAAAGATTCACATCCCCTGGGACATATGCCACCTTGCGATGAATCTCTACCGCATCTTTCCAGGCATCCCTGCCAAATATCGTCGCAGTACCTGATGTTGCTTGAATGATTCCTAATAAGACTCGAATGGTTGTCGATTTACCGGCGCCATTCGGTCCAATAAAACCATATACTTCCCCTTTCTTTACTTCCAGATCAATACCATTAAGAGCAGTAAACTTACCAAACTTCTTTGTTACTCCTTTTACTTCAATCATGTTCATATCAAAACCTCCTAAGTTTTGAAATATACTAACTTATATATTTCATAATATATAAGTATATGATTGATATCAAGTATTTTTTGAAATCAATTTGTTGTTATATTTCATAAATTACCTTAAAATAATATTACAAGAGGTGACAACAATGGACGGATTTAAAAAACGAACACATCAAAAAATGAATAGAATCTTGGAAGCATCTCTTCATCTTTTTTCTACTTATGGAATGAAAAATGTTCCTATAGCAAAAATAGCAAGTGAAGCAAATGTGTCCCAGGTTACGATATATAATTATTTTGAAAGTAAAGAAAACTTGATTTATGAAACAATGATATATTTTGTCGAAAAGGAATATCGAAAATTTCAAAACATCATAGACAGTGATGTCAGTTTCCCTGAAAAAATCGAGCAGATCATTTTCAACAAAAAGGACGACGCAGCAAAAATCAGTGAGGAACTATATCACTATCTGATGAATGATTTTTCAAATAAAGGATCTTATATAGATAAGGTATATCAAGAAAAATCAGTCCCATTATTCGAACAGTTGATAGCGGAAGGCAAAAGTACAGGCTATATTCATCGTGATATTTCAACAGAAGCAATGATGATCTACATTCATATGTTCAAAGACTACATGAAGAACGAGGATGTCAGCGACTATATTTTACCTTTAACAGAAGACATTATAAAACTGTTCTTCTATGGTATGATGGGTAAAAGAGACTAATGCTATGTGCTGCAGGGATGTTATTTCCGTAGACCTTTGGGGGCTCAAGCATTTGAGGAGAGGCGTTACGCATTGAAGAAGAAGATTTTATATGTTCTAACACAAGAAAGTATAAAATCCTTGGTATAACAGCGTTTTGTCTTATAGCAGCGACATAAATAAAGAGTGTTTTGAAAGGTATAGAGTGCTAGGCAATCGCTACGGCTGGCCACTTCCCTTTCCGTGGGGTTTTCCTCTCAGCTAACTTTTCCAAGCAAAAACGCTTGGAAAAGTTAGCTGAGAGGAAAACAGTTCCCACTGGAGTGGAAGCGTCCGGCCTTCGCTAGATAGTGATGCTACAAGGTTAGGTACACGGAACATGTCGAATTTTCTTAAAACATAGAATGGCCTACTTACACGCATTGTCGAGCATTATGTAGCGTAGGCGGCCAATTCGACTCCAGGGTGATCAGCGTGATCGGAAGATCCACTTTGCAAAGGGCTTTTCTTTGCAAAGTTAGCTGACGAGCATGCCACCCGGAAAGCGAAATGGACAAGCCGAAGCGGGTGTTATCTATACTATTCATTTCAACCGTATGTGAGCAAAGTAAACGATAAGATATCCACCCTTTTTGCAAGGTCAACATTCTTATTTTTGTCTGTTATAAGGACCGGGCGGGTTTTCCCAGTTTTTCTTAATGCAACTGGACTATACTCGCTTTTTCTGAGGTTTCATTGATCTTCGCTGCATCATGTACATGATTGCCTGTATCCTTTTTATGCTAATTAGAAGACATTCACATGGAAGTTATGAACCCTGATGAAATTCCTGATGGAGCTTTTGTATGTATGGTATTACTTTCTCAAAATGGTCAGGATAATTGAATTCTAGTCTGTCTGCTAGTTTCTTTGCTTGTTGTTGAAATAGTTTTTGCATCAGAAATAAGCCATTCCAGCATTTGTCCATGGAATTTAATTGATAGGTTTCCTGTAATGATTCCAACATATTGGCATCCATATAATGATGCAGAAATTTATAAGCAGCACCAAGATTTACTTTGAAATAATACTCTGCCCCAACATTCCATGCTATCATCCGTAACAATTCCTCCCTTAATACTCTGTCCAGATGATTGGTCGCATATAAAAATTCCCCTCGGCACAATCCTTTAGCGATATAAGGAGATACCCACCAAAATTCATTACAGGAATCCGTGAATTGTTGTGCGGTCGGCCGTTTTACATAATGACTGCTTTCATCTGGTATTGGCGGGGTTGCTATTAAGTTATCCTTATCTACTACTATTCTGGTTAAACTGTCATTTTGCATGTAGGAATCCAATTCTTCCAACGGTATTAGCATCAAATCTATTCTGTTGCCATCTGTAAATTGCATTAAAAAGGTAAACCAGTTACCTAACGTGGCAGGAGATAAACTTGATTCCTCAGGTGTCTGCATTATCATTCGCTCACCGAAATAATCAAGCCACTCCCTGTTTTGGAGCAAGGAATCCATTTCTGTTACTATGTAAACGATGTCATAATCTTGGAAGTGATCTTTTTTGACATTAGTATTCGTTCGCGAGCCATTCATTCCCACCACACGGACTCTATCCTCTGCTTTGGCAAAATCAATAACTAAATCCATCATTTCTTTCTCGCTACGCATCTATTACTCCCCCTTTCAAGAAAATTAATAACAGAATGCCCAATCGACACAACTTTTCACCAGACATGATTCGAACTAGACAAATAGTCCACCTTTTATAAAAAGGATAAACACAACCATTCAGTCATATTTATCCTTTCAATTATTCGTAAATTCCATATGTTCGATTCACATCTTGTACGAAGATGATGCCGTTTCCGGGTTCGTTTATTTTCAAGTCTTCACTTATTTTTTCACAAATGGCATCAGTATAATTTTCGTCTGAAAGTATCATAACGACTTCTTTTTCAGGTTCAATATCCATCGAGAACAACTTACTCGTCTCATGAACGCCTGATCCACGTGCATTAATTATCGTTCCACCTTTAGAGCCACCTTTTTGCGCTGCTTCAATAACCTCTTCGGCATTCCCTTTGTCGACAACCACCATAATATTTTGATACATGATCTCTTCGTCACCTCTCTCATCATCATCGTCAATTTGACAACTTCTTGTTCCCATCAGACTCCTTAAAGATGTGGTAAAAATGATCCCATGGTTCGGCTTATCAATACGAAACACTCTGTTTAAATGTTCTAATGCTTTTTTAGTTGTTTTACGATTGGAGATCATCATAACAATTTCTTTTCGCATATCTGTGATCGACAATAAATTCAATAATTTATTACTGATCGTTCCTTTTCCAATAAAAAGAGTTCCGCCTTTCACACCACATTTTTTGGCTTCTTTTAAAATTTTACTACCCATACCAAATTTAACAATTACATATATAATTTCAAAATGAGGTGTTTTATCATTAGGCAACATTATTCCATGCCTCCTTTTCTCGACTTCATCTTAAAGATCAGCCCTAATAATTGCAGTGTAATAAGTGGTGTTAGTGCTACCATTGCTATCATACCAAATCCGTCCACGATTATGTCTGCACCTTCAATCGCATCCGCCGCTCCATGGGTGAATGCCAGGATAAAGGTTGCGGTCATCGGTCCTGATGCCACACCACCAGAGTCAAATCCGATACCTACAAACAATTTCGGTGTCACATACATCAACGCAACAGCTATTAGATAACCTGGTAATAGATAATGCCACAATTGCAATTCTGGAATTAAAATGCGCAACATCGATAAGGCAACGGCAATTCCGACTCCGATTGCCAGTGTAAATAGTACCACTTTACGTTTTACATAACCACTTGTTACATCCTCAATTTGATTCGTTAATATATATACGGCAGGCTCAGCCAATATTGTGACAATCCCTAAGATTAAACCGATAATAACAATATACGCTTTATTGTCCAAGGAGGCAATACTATGTCCCAGTTCTGTTCCTAATTCCATAAATCCTGCATTTACCCCAACTAAAAACAGCACTAATCCAACAAAAGTAAAGACAAGGCCTGTTATTATTTTGCGAAAAGTTGTTTTCGACAGTTTAAACAACAGCTTTTGGAAAATTAAAAATATCACAATGATTGGTAATAGAGCGAGGATTACTTCTTGTGCAATATGTCCAAATTCATGAAGAAACGGCCCAAATATAGATCCCGAAACACTATGGTCTTGCTCCATCGTTCCTGCCAGTTCCTCTTGATTCGTGATGATACTCATTAACATCACCGCAATAATCGCACCGACTGATGCAATCGCTACAAGTCCGAAACTATCTTTTTCCGATGCTTTACTGTCTTTTTTCAATACAGAAATACCAATCGATAATGCTAGGATAAAAGGTACCGTCATCGCACCTGTTGTGGCACCAGATGCATCAAAGGAAATCGCTAAAAACTGGGGCGAGGTGAAGATAGCAATCACAAATATAATCCCATACAGTACGGTAAGTATTTTAAATAACGGAATGTTGTGCACAATTCGTACGAGCCCCAGCGAAAGTAAGACTGCAATACCAAGTGATACAACTACCACTAATATAAACTTTCCAATCGCTCCTGCTGTCACCATCTCCACCTGTCCTGCCAAAATATGCAGATCTGGTTCGGCAATGGATATGATAAATCCTAACAATAATCCGGCTACGATAACAATCCATAAGCGATTTGACTTCGCAATAGCTTTCCCAAGTTGTTTACCAATGGGAGTGATTCCTAGATCAACACCTAATAAAAATATCGATAAGCCAATAATTATAAAAACTGCTCCTATTAAAAAGCGGATAATTAAAGTGGCATCAAGTGAAGTCAAAGTAAAATTTAATATCACAACAATAATAGTTATGGGAAGAACAGCTAGTACAACTTCCAGGAGTTTTGACATTAAAATATTCAAATCAGATACATTCCTCTCTTCTTTAGATGTTTATTTTTGTCTCTATTGTTAGTAATTAAATGATAGAACGGAAATAAATATTGGGGAAAAACGTAGTTAACATTATTATAGCATAAGAAAATAAGTTCCCACAAAGCAGACACTTTTTGATACCTGTCTGCTTGGGTTTCGGTCACTTTTCAAAATAGGCTCCAAATACAGTTTAGCAACAGGTACTTGCAGCCTGTCGTTATATTATCCTGTTTTTATGGCAAAAATGTTGAAACTACCCGTAAGCAAAACAAGAATTCCATATTCTATTCATGGGAGCTATAGACATGAGACAAATATCAACTATTCAACTTTTCGCCCTCATAGTAACATTTGAGATTGGTAGTACGACATTGTTTGCCTTAGGCGTTGGAGCTAAACAGGATGCATGGATCGTAGTGTTAGTATCTTTTATTCTCAGCTTTATTTTATTATGGGTGTATACTCAAATACCTAAATATTACCCCCAACAGAACTTTGCGGAGATTTTACATGACTGTCTGGGTGTCATTCTAGCTAAACCCCTATTATTTCTTTACAGCATGTATTTTCTAGGTCAAGCGACACATAATTTCTATGAATTTGGTGTCTTGATCAAAATAACTGCCCTGCCTAATACACCACTTCTCGTTATTCTTTATTTATTCATTGTGGTGATGATATATATTTTGCATAAAGGAATCGAAGTCATAGCTAGGTCGATTGAAATATTTATACCATACCTTTTCTTTTTCTTACTTGCCGCTTATTTTCTAAATATGATTTCCGGTGAGTTTGAGTTAACCAATTTATTACCCATTTTTGGAGAGGGATTTCAACCAATCCTTGCAGAAGTCCCAAAAGTTGTAGCCTTTCCTTTCGGTGAAATGGTAGTCTTTCTCACTATTTGGCACTATGTCAAAGAGCAGGGGTATATCCGCAAAACAACATTTATTGCTGTTTCAGTTTCAACGTTTTTATTATTAATCGCTCAGATTGTCTTTATTGCTGTCCTCGGTGTAGAACTGACAGCGAGTTCAGAGATACCCTTACTGGAGGCAATGCTCTCAGTTCATGTTGCCATGATTTTTACCAATCTCGATATTATCGGTGTGTTTATCATGTTTATCGGAGGATTTTATAAAACAGCTATGCATTTTTTTGGTTTTTCCTTGATGTTTACTTGGTTACTAAATAAATCAAATTCTAAATGGGTTATTACAATTTTTGGTTTAGCACTTCCTTTTCTATCTATACTGCGTTTTGAAAATTTAGACGATCAGAGATGGAAAGGAATGGAAGGTTCTGTTTACAATATTCTGTTGTATGCACTCCTGCCTTTATTACTCCTTCTTATTATCAAAGTGAAAAAGAAGCATCATCAATAACTTTTCAAAATATGTTCCAGATACAGTTTAGCAACATTTATATCTGTTAGTCTCGTGAGTGTCCTGCTTCCAACAATATCTTCTATTTCATTTAACAGGAGTCCCCCTTTTTCGTTAAAGACAAAATCAATACCTGCAAAATCGGCAGGTAAAATAGTGAGGATTTTATGTACCAGTTCATGCTCTGACGGAGATAATCGATACCATTCTGCCTTGCCACCAAGCGTATAATTCGCACGAAAATCGATGTTCGATTCTCGAAGCACACTGCCAATCACTTTACCTCCCATGACAAAGACGCGCAGATCCTTTCCTGGAGTTGCCAATGATTGTACAATGTACCTCTCACTCGTTAATGACGGCAAATCTTCTAACGAATAAAGCATATGTACCTGGTTACCACTTCTTCCGTTAACTGCCTTTATTATAATAGGAAAACGGAAGGTATGCTTTTCTAATTCATTTTTGTTTATAAATTGTGTATCTACCATTGGAATTCCACGAGTGGCAAATAGTTGGTGTGTTTGTGCTTTATCATTGGCAATTGCCGCAACTCTTGAGTCATTAAAGACTCGAATACCTTGTAATTCGAATTGCTGAGACAAGAGTGGATCAATTGCCCTCATGATGACAAAATCAGGTTTATCTTTATCTTTCCAATCAATAAAAAGGTGTCCATCTCGAATGCCATATGTTAGCTCATGATAGATGACAAGCTCGATCTTCATTCCAAGCAGTTCTGCTTCTGTTTGCAACCAATCAATAAATGCACTATTCTTTTCTGCGTCCTCTTTACGATAAATCAGCCAGCCCTTATACTCCATTGTTCGTTCTCCTTTTTTATCTTTATCCTCTAGTATAGCATGTTCTTTTAAATACAGGCACACTTGTAACCTTTCGTTATATTATCCTGTTTTTATGGCAAAAATGGTAAAACTATACCCGTTCTTAATAAAGATAGTCGCAATCTATACATGGGAGTTATGAGACATGAAACAAATATCAACTATTCAGCTTTTTGCCCTCATAGTAACATTTGAGATTGGAAGTACGACATTGTTTGCCTTAGGTGTTGGAGCTAAAAAGGATGCATGGATCGTAGTGTTAGTGTCTTTTGTTCTCAGCTTTATTTTATTATGGGTATATACCCAAATACCTAAATATTACCCAAAGCAGAACTTTGCGGAAATTTTACATGACAGTCTGGGTGTCATTCTAGCTAAACCCCTATTATTTCTTTACAGCATGTATTTTCTAAGTCAAGCGACACATAATTTCTATGAATTTGGTGCTTTGATCAAAATGACTGCACTGCCTAATACACCGCTTCTCGTTACTCTTTATTTATTTATTGTAGTTATGGTTTATATTTTGGATAAAGGAATCGAAGTCATTGCTAGGTCGATTGAAATATTTATACCATACCTTTTCTTTTTCTTACTTGCCGCTTATTTTCTAAATATGATTTCCGGTGAGTTTGAGTTAACCAATTTATTACCCATTTTAGGCGAAGGATTCCAGCCAGTCCTTACAGAAACTCTGAAAGTAGTAGCCTTTCCTTTCGGTGAAATGGTAGTCTTTCTCACCATTTGGCACTATGTCAAAGAACAAGGATATATCCGTAAAACAACATATATTGCTGTTTCAGTTTCAACGTTTTTATTATTAATCGCTCAGATTGTTTTTATTGCTGTTCTGGGTTCAGAACTGACAGCAAGCTCAGAAATACCCTTACTGGAGGCAATGCTCTCGGTTCATATTGCTATGATTTTTACCAATCTCGATATTATCGGTGTGTTTATCATATTTATCGGAGGATTCTATAAAACAGCTATACATTTTTTTGGTTTTTCCTTAGTGTTTACTTGGTTACTAAATAAATCAAATCCTAAATGGATCATTATTATTTTTGGTATAGCACTTCCGTTTCTTTCGATACTGCGTTTTGAAAATTTAGACGATCAGAGATGGAAAGGAATGGAAGGGGGGGTTTACAGTATCCTGTTGTATGCACTCCTCCCGTTGTTAATTCTGCTGATTATCAAAGTGAAGAAGAAACATAATAAATAAACAGTAATTTCCATCAGTTGGTTTTTACCAAACCTGATGGAAATCAAAAGGAGGATTCTCATGCTCATAGAGATGGAAGTACTAAAAGCAGACCCTTTCTTAGGCTTCTTAATATTTGGCGGACTTGCCTATGCTGTGGTCTTAATTCTTGTGCTTATTTATTATATTTTCAAGGGTTTCTTGCGCTAAGTTATTCTTGAGGATGTAAAGATCCCTGTAATAACCCTGCATTTAAAATTTCAACCTCAACCTTTATTTCATAAGGAACATTGGCAAATTCTTGTCCCCAATTATCTTTTACTTTTTTCCATACTTTGGGATACTTATTTCGTAACGACGATCCAAAACCGAAAATATCTGCTTGGAACTCTTCCTGTGCTTTTTTGATGACTTCTGCTACCCTATTTTCTATTTCTTTTTCTGCTTGCTTCTCTAGTTCAGCAACTAATTTAGGAAGCTCTTTTCTTGTTTCTGTTTTCTTTAATTCCTGCTGTTCCGTAATTTCCACTTGCTTTTTTATTTCAATAGTATAGGAGATATCTTTTTCATTCGTTACCTTTGGCTTAATACTTGAGTTAATATCAATTAATTTAAGTGTAGCGTATTTATCTTCTTTATAAGGAAAAGTTAGTCCCCCTTGCGCACTACTTCCGCCATGATTGGTAATCCAATTATACGCCATCGTTTCTTTGTTATTCATAAACCCAATAAGTTTGTCTTTATTAAATGCTGCCCCGCCAGACAATTGTACATCAGCTTCTGTATTCTGATTACTTTGATCAAAGCTTAAGACACCTAATACGGGACTCATTCCTTGCCGCAAGGCTTGCTTATAAAATTTCAATAAATTAAAAGCAACAGCTTCATACTCGGCATTGTCAAATAGGCTACTCAGAAAATTGGCGGAAACCTTTGAGATACTATTTTTTTGCTTTTCAAGGACAGAAGCAGCACTTGTATCTCTAGTCACTCCCAACCAGACATAACTTCGCACTACCTGCTCTCGTTGGAACGTTTCGAAAATTGACAGCAAACCTTCTTTGGCTACTTCTTCGCTAACAATCACCACTTTGTTATGGGCATAAAAGCCTTTTCGATCTATTTTGTGATTTGTTTTCCTAAGCATTTCAGATATCGATCTTCCCGTTACTGTAATCATTAAAAAAGGATCGTCTTGCGAAGCAACAAATGTACTCTCAGCAGATGGTCTTAAATATTGTGCAGTCAATTGGTATTCTCCCGTTTCTTCATCCATATCAATGGCCATCGCAGCTACGATTCCAATCTCTGTCAATTCTTGCACATCCCAGCAACCTGTTAATAAAATTACCATCATGAAAGGTATTAATTTCTTCATATGTTTACACTCCTAGGATGTATTTAAAATTTCTTTCGAACAATGGAACCTGGCTGTCCTTGTAAATCTTTCATTGGCGATCGAACAAATGTATCTCTCCATTCTTTCGCAACCACTGGCGCAAGTGGTGTTAGATAAGGAATGCTAAAGGATCTCAATGAACATACATGTCCAACTAAGAATAGCGTCCCCAATAATAAACCATAGAATCCAAAAGTTCCTGCTAAAAACAACAAAATAAATCGAATCAAAATGACGGTATTATTAACCGCTGTAACGACAAAGCCGCTGATAGCTGTCAATGCCACAACAATAACCATTGGTGCCCCTACCAGCCCGGCCTGCACTGCGGATTCTCCAATTACTAGTGCACCAACAATACTTACAGCTGAACCGATAGGTCGAGGCATTCGCACCCCAGCCTCACGAAGTAACTCAAAGATAACAATCATAATTAAGGCTTCTAACAATATCGGAAAAGGTACTCTTTCCTCAGCAGCTGCCATCGTTGTTAATAATAAGGCTGGTACCATTTCATGATGAAAAGTAGAAGCCGCCACAAAAACTGCTGGAGTAAAAACAGTTAGAAATAATGCAAGCAAACGAATCAAACGAACTATTGAAGATCGAAAAGTCCTTGAGTAATAGTCTTCCGGAACTTGCAGATTTTCAATAAATAAATAAGGAACTGTTAATACAAATGGCGTACCATCACACAATATAGCTACTCGGCCTTCCAATAATTTAGCAGCTACTTTGTCTGATTTTTCACTATTACCGATCGTCTGAAAGATTGACTTAGGATGATCTTCTATATATTGCTCTATATAACCTGTCTCCAGTACAACATCCGTCTCGATCGAGTTAAGACGCTTTCTTACTTCCTCTACTATCTCTTCTTTTGCAATACCATCGATGTAGCCAACCCGTACTTTCGTTTTGGTGTTTTCTCCGATGATGAATTCCTCAAAAACTAAATCAGGATTATTAATTTTACGGCGGAGCAAGGATGTATTTGTACGAATGACTTCGTTAAAGCCTTCTCTTGATCCCCTAATCGTTGCCTCCGTTTCGGGCTCTTCTACCCCTCTTGAGTGATAATGTTCTGTATTAACCAGTAAGGCACTGTCAAACCCATCGATAAATATCGCTGTTTGTCCCCGAAGTATTTTTTCGATTGCTTCGTCTAAACTAGACGTCTTATTTACAGACGAAGCCTTGATAATGTGGGAGTCCATATAGGAAATAAGTGAATTAGCGTTCACCTTTACCTTATTAAAATTAATTCCCAATAACGGGTCCATGACATTTTGGTGAATATACTCTTCTCTAACTAGTCCTTCTGTATAACATATAAATCCACGAGTATTATTTTTATCTTGTAACTGCAGGTCTCTGAACTGGATATCAATACTGTTGTTAAAGTTTTGCTTTAATGTGGATCGATTATCTTTTAACTGTATGCTTACCCTTCTAGCCATTTGTTTAGATTGCTGAGATTGTTGGGATCCTTTATTTTCACTACTTTTCCGAAGTCTCCTCATTTTTCTACTCTCATCCTTTATTGACATTTTATAGTTCTATTATTTGTAAAAAGGTAGAATAGATACAAAAAAACTGGACAAAAATTTGCCCAGTTAAAATAGGTTGCTTCTTATTTTATTCAGTGAGCGGAAATACCGCCATTCATGAGATAGTTTCCTTAATATAAGACATCATATTCTGTGTAATATCAATACCTGTACAATCATAAATGTTTTTAAAATGAGCATTGGAATTAATTTCACATAAAATCGGTTCATCATTTTCTCCAAAAAGGAGGTCAACACCTGCAAAGTCTGCTCCAACTAATTGACTACAGCGAACCGCCATTGCCTGTTCTTCTTCTGTTGGCTGATAACGATACATTTTGCCGCCTGTTGTTACATTTGCGCGGAAGTCTTGATCTGATTTTCTTAACATCGCGGCCACTACACGATCTCCTATAACATTTAAGCGCACATCTCGGCCGTAGCTTGATGCAATATACTCTTGAAAAAGGTGTGGTTTATGTTGTAATTCCTTTACTTTTTGCCGTAATTGCTGCTCATTATCAATCAAATATACTTGTTCACCAAAGGATCCGAATGTTTCCTTAATGACCATGGGAAAGCCAAGTATTTCGATTACTTGTGTAAGATGGCTGTCCTCTTCTAACGAAACAAAGACCTTTGGGGCAATTATCGTCTTCGGCATGCGAATACCTTGATTCGCTAACTGCTGATAGGTTAATGCTTTATCATCACAAATCTCAATCGCTTTTGCTGGGTTAAATAAGCGCAATCCCTGATCTTCCAGTTGCCTTGCCAAAAATAAATCCTTATCCCAAAAAAACACAAAGTCTGGCTCTTGTTTTTCAGTAAGTATTCGTGCCTGACCTTCTTCTATTGCAACAAGGAGTTGATTATTAGCGATCACATCTATGTCAAAATCAAACGTCCTCGCAGTGTTTTGTAGCCACTCGATTTGTTCAGAAAATTTCTTTGTATATAGATTACCATTAAAAATAATCCATCCTTTTTTTCTCATTACATGCCCTCCCCTAAAAGTTAACCCTCTAAAATAAATGGAGGGTTGCTTAATTAATGGAACAAGCCAGTTTCTCTCGATTTTTTCATTAATTTATGTGTGTACTTGTTCAATCGCGCTTTGAATAGCGCTCCCACCAGTAAGGCTACAAGTCCAAACATCGAGAGCACAATGGCATCATGTTGTACTCTACTCCAAACAATTCCTCCTACAGCCTCTCGCATCAAACTAATCGCATAGGTGAAAGGAAGAAAAGGATTGATTGCTTGAAAAAACTCTGGCAACAAGTCGACTGGATAGGTACCTCCAGCACCAGCGATTTGTAATACTAGAAAAACAATCGCTAAAGCTTTTCCAATGTCACCAAACACCGACACTAAGGTGTATACAATCAAAATAAATACAACGCTTGATAACAAGCCGAATAATATAAACCAAATAGGCTCCTTAATTTCTACACCAAGAAGATACATATCACCTACTGTCACAATTAAGGTTTGAACAAATCCAATCGTGATAAAGGTAAATAATCTACCAAAATAAATCTGCCTTCCTGTATATGATTCTCCATGATGAGGATCTGTTGCTAATAAAGAAATTAACAGCAATCCACCAACCCATATCGCTAAAATCGTATAAAACGGCGTCATTCCCGTCCCATAATTTTCAATAGGGAATAACTTATTTTGATTTAACATGACTGGTTCTTCAAAAAAGTTTCGTTCCGCATCAGGATCATTTTGTAACAATTCAATCATCTCTGATAAATCCGTTTTCCCTTCAACACTACGGATTTTATCAGCAAGTTCATTAATTTTTGTATTAATATATGGATATTCTGCTAAAACACTTTCCAGTAAGTCTTCTCCATCTGTTAAATTTGTTGCTGTTCTATTTAATATTTCTTGCGCTTCCGGTATGGTCTGTTGAATCTCCGTTAAAATGTTTTTTGCCGATTCTAACGAACTTTTCGCATGCTGAATTTCTTCTTTGATTCGTGGTTCAATCGTTTCCTTATACTCTGTAATAAATGCATCAAGTCGCTCATTTGTAAATTGAGCAGTTTCTTTTAAGTTAGCCATCGTTTCTTCTAATGCTTCATTATTTTCCGTGATCATCTCATCCGCTTGATTCAATTGTTCTTGTAAGTCTTGTAATGTTGCTTTCATTGATGTGAGTTGATTTAGTGCATTTTCAATCTGCTCTTGATTATTTGGCTGATCAGGATTTTGTTGATTCGGTTCTTCTCCTGTATCTCCGTCAGGTTCTTGATTACCTTCTTCTGATGTATTCTCATCCGCGTTACCT